>JBMNJO010000001.1:0-1308579 GCA_050951725.1 Syntrophomonadales bacterium
CGCTATGGTGTCACTTGCCGATGATAAGGTAGCAAGAGAGCCCGGCATGGGCACAGAAAACAGTACAAGTTCAAGATTTCGAACTGGACGCCTGGGCTGTCAGCGGCAAGAGTGCCAAGATTGAATAATCTGCTGATGACACCGGGTCAGAGGAGCATGTAAGTGGGTGATTAAACATTATGGACATTAATATGCCGTACAACAGCAGCCTGACTGGAGAACAGTTCCTCTTCTACGAAATGAGGATTGTGTCTAAGCAGTATCTTGAGGGAAAGTCGATTGCCAAAATAATTGCACATATAAAAAGCGATAACCTATTCCAGTACCCGACCGAACGGAAGATATCAAAGCTAGCACGAGCCTGTCATAGGAGAATTGTCGCCCTGGGCAACGAGAAACTGGTCTACGAATTGGCCAACGCACCCGTCGAAGTGGCAAAGCAAATAAATCTCTATGCAATGATGCGATACAACCGCCTTGTCCGTGAGTTTATGATCGACCTCATCGGCGAGAAGTATCGCCAGCAAGATTTTACTTACACCAAGAAAGACATCAACGTCTTCTTCTCACGGCTCCGTGAGCAGAACGATGATATCGCCGCTTGGAGCGAGCAAACGATAATGAAACTGAAACAGGTCTTGACCAAATGCCTGATCGAAACCGAGATGCTCGACAGCTTCCGCGCTCACGAGCTAAACCCCATTTTAATCAGCGCTGAACTGGAAAGCGGCATTCGTGAAAACCACGACTTGGCTGCCCTCTCTGCGTTTAACTGTTTCAGGTAGGAGTGTGACTATGGCTGACATTAAACAAGAATTGGATAGAATCAAAGCGCGAATCTCCGATGCGAATTTCCTAGCCAACAAGGGATTATCGAACGAGGTCGGGATACACGTCTTCAAATACGCACCGCAGCACGAGTTAGTCGTCCGTGACTACATCGAACGCCTTGTCAGTAGTCCGTCCGATGATTATCGCGTCATAGAGCTGGATATGTACAAGATTCTGCTTGAGATTTTAGATGAGAAGCGTGTGCTTGGCGCCGTGCCACAGCTGGAAGAGAAAAAAGGCAAGGCCTACGTCCTCGCTCAGTTACAGAAGGTCGCCACGCAGGAGGCATTCCTGGCCAAGATGAAATATGAGCCGCATAAACGTGGTGATGTGCTGTTTTTGACGGGCATTGGGAAAGTGTATCCTTTTATGAGGTCCCACAAGATGCTCGACAGTATGCAGCAGGCATTCTCGGATATACCAATTGTAATGTTCTATCCGGGAGAGTTTAACGGGCAAAGCTTAATCTTGTTCGAGAAGTTCCATGACGGGAACTATTACCGGGCCTTTAATCTACTTTAACGGGGAGGGAAGCACATGAAGATTCAGAATATGTTCCAAAAGGACATTAACCGCGATATTAACGGCGTTATCAAAGTGGCACAGGATGATGAGCAGAGTCTAATACAGGAGCTCAGCGAGTATATTATCACCAAAGAGCTCCGTCGCCACTTCAGCACTTTTTTTGATAACTACTCCAAGGCCATCGACCACCCGACTGACAAAATAGGGGTCTGGATTTCGGGCTTCTTTGGAAGCGGTAAATCCCACTTTCTTAAAATTATGTCCTACCTTCTGTCGAACGCTAAAGTTGGTGACAGAACAACCGTGGATTTCTTCAAAGACAAGTTTGACGATCCCATGATGTACGCTACAGTCGTCCGCTGCACGAATATCCCCACGGAGTCTATCCTCTTTAACATCGACATCGAGGGACCCATTAACAAAGACAAAACTGCAGTCCTAAGGGTTTTCGCCAAGGTGTTCTACAACCACCTTGGCTTCTACGGCGAGGACTTGAAAATAGCGAAACTCGAACGCTTCATTGACAAGCAGGGAAAGACGGAGGCATTCCGCATGGCGTTTGAAGACATCAACGGAGGGTCGTGGTTGGAGAACCGCGCTTCCTGGGCTTTCTTTGAGGATGACATCGTGTCGGTCCTGCAAAATGTCCTTGGCATGAGCGAAATCGCAGCCCGCAACTGGTTCAACAGCGAAGAAAATACCGATATGAGCATTAAACAGTTGGTTGAGGAAATCAAATCCTACGTTGATGGCAAGGGTAAGAACTTCCGTCTTCTTTTCTGCGTGGATGAGGTTGGACAATACATCGGTGACGACAGCGACCTGATGATAAACCTGCAATCCATTGTCGAGGAAGTCGGCAGCAAGTGCCGGGGCAAAGTATGGATAATGGTCACGAGCCAGGAAGCCATCGACTCGGTGGTGAAAATCAGCGGCGACGATTTCTCTAAGATTCAGGGGCGTTTCAACACCCGCCTGTCGCTGTCCTCTGCTTCGGTGGACGAAGTAATAAAAAAACGTCTCCTCGAAAAAACTGAAGATGCCGATAGGCTTCTGCGGTTGGTTTATGACAAAGAACACGCAGTTCTGAAAAATCTCTTTACGTTTAACGATGCAGTACTGGACATCAAGGGTTATGCGGACAGCGTGGAGTTTTCCGCTACATACCCGTTTGTACCCTACCAGTTCATCATCATTCAAAAAGTCCTCGCCGAAATACGTAAGCATGGCAACTCCGGTAAACATCTCTCCGGCGGCGAGCGTTCAATGCTCTCTGGTTTCCAGGAGGCGGCACAGAAGGTACAGGGCAAAGATGAGAATGCTATTGTGCCTTTCTCGCTATTCTACGACACGGCACATACCTTCCTTGAAAGCCCGATACGACGAGTAATTGACCGCTCCCAGACCGCTGCCGACAACCACGACGGCTTGGAACAGTGTGACGTAAGCGTATTGAAACTGCTTTACCTCGTGCGCTACATCGACGATATTAAAGCGAACATCGACAATATAGCTATTCTGATGGTGGATGACATTCGAACAGACAAGATAAACCTTCGCCGTGAAATAGCAATGTCGCTGGAACGTTTGGTAGCTCAGAATTACGTCGCACGCAATGGCGACACCTACTCATTCTTGACGGACGAGGAACAGGACATCGCCATCGACATCCGCAATACGACTGTTGATAGCGCGACGATCGTTGCGAGCATCGGACGGACGATATTTTCTGAAATTTACCCTACCAAGAAATATAAATACAATAAGCACGACTTCGCCTACGATCAATATATCGATGATAACCTTGTCGGTGCGGCGACCGGCGGCGTTCGCCTGCGTTTCGTCACCGTTGCCAGTGACTATTACAATGCTCCGGATGCCAAGTTGATAATGGACTCGCAGGCCAACAACGAAACGATTGTCCTGCTATCAAGCGCGGTGCAATACTTCGAAGAGCTCGAAACCGCTGCAAAGATTCGCAAATACATCAAGCAGAAGAACGTGTCTCAGTTGCCCGAGAGCATACAGGATATTATCCGCAAGCGTCAGGCACAGGCACGGACGCTTGAAGAAAGCGCCAAGAAGCAGATAGAAAAGGCTATCGTGGACGGCACATTCTTTATCTGCGGCGAAAAGGTTGATATAAAACATGGCGAGGCAAGAAATAAGATTGACGAAGCCCTAAAACAATTGATAGAGAGTGTATATTCCAAGCTAAACTATGTGAATGTTTTCAGGGAAAGCGATGCCGATATTCTGCAAATACTTAACGGCGAGCCGGAACAAGGCGGTTTTGCAGGGCAAGGAGCAAATAACGAGTACGCCCTGAATGAGGTAAGTCAATGGCTGGAGGAACGCTATATAAGCCACGTTCCCGTTACGATGGGCGACGTGCATCGACGTTATCAGGCAATACCGTATGGTTGGCGCGAGGTGGATATCGCCGCCATTATCGCACGACTTATTGTTTCACAGAAGATTGAAATCCGATATGGTGGCGCTGTTGTGGGCAAGGACGACAGAAACCTTGTCGGTTATCTGCGCAAAAAGTCAGAAATAGAAAAGGCTAACGTGAGCCGAAGAATTGCACCGAGCGAGGAATTGATGCGTAAGAGCATCGTCTTCCTTCGCGACTGGCTTGGTCAGATGGGAATCCCTGAAGACGAAGACGGTCTTATATACTTCGTGAAAGACACACTTGGGCAGAAACTTGCTCACTACGAAAGACTCCTGGATGAATACAAACTCGACCGGTATCCGCAAAAAGAAGTGGTCACCACCGCCCGCGACCTGATCAGCGACATCCTTTCGCAGAAGCGGGATAATGTAGCCCTTCTTACACGCTTGGTTGCCAGGCAGGATGACCTCTACAACAGTTCCGAAGATATGGAGGAAGTTGAGACGTTCTTCAAGTCCCAACGAACTATATTTGACATAGCCAGGCAGTTAGAGCGTGATTTGCAAAACGAACGTGACTACTTTGTTACGGATGCTGATGCTACTGAAAAGATTCGGGATATCTCCTCGATCCTGGCGATGGCGAAGCCCTACGCCAGGATCAAAGACCTACCCGATCTGATGCAGGGCGTAAAGACCGCTTACGGGACGCTCCTTGCGCAGAAGCAGGAGGAAGTTCTCGGCATCATCACACAGTGTATGGGCGATGTCCACACGCTGGCGGTAGTCGGAAGCAAAACGAAGGATGAAGTGAGAAAATCCGATGAACGTTTTACAGAATACAAGCAGAAAGTAGCCAAGGCAACAAGCCTCACCATGCTTGACGCAATGATTACGCAGCTGCTCAACTACAAAGACCAAGTTTGTAAGCGGATTGAAACGATGATACACGAACCCCCCGCACCATATAAAGCAGGCGGGGAACAACCTAAACCCCAGAAGAGTACGCAAATACGCCGTTACGATGTATTCCCAGTCAAACGACTGACCTCACGTGAGGAAGCGGATCAGTATCTTGAGGGTATCCGTAAAAAGCTCTACGCCATGCTTGAGGCAAACGACAGCATACAGATTATCTAACCGAGAGGGAATGAACTATGAACAAAAACGCTATTCAGAAATACGCCATTTGGGCGCGGAACGAACTTATCGAGCAGGTAAAGCAGCGCGCCTATCAATACGGCATCAGCGAAAAGGGCTATGGTGAAGAGAACGCCACCGTCATTGCCGGACGTGTGCTGACCGCCGATGAGAAGCAGCAACGAAGCTCATTTATCGCAGAAATAAGGAAATACGGCTACAAACAAGCTATTGAGGAAGTTGCGTACACTTGGTTCAACCGCTTTGTAGCTCTGCGGTATATGGAGGTCAACGACTTTTTGCCGACCCATGTCCGTGTCTTTTCAGACTCAAGCGGCAACTTCAATCCAGAAATCCTCACGAATGTGCTGCATCTCGACCTTCCGGGTTTGGATAAGGCCAAAGTATCTGAACTGCTCAACGCCAACGCCACGGAGGAACTCTACCGCTACCTCCTGCTTACGCAGTGCAACGCTTTGCACGCGCTCCTGCCGGAAATGTTCGAGAAACTGGGAAGTTATACGGAGATGCTCCTGCCAAACAACATCCTGAAGCCGGAGAGTGTTATCGGACGGCTTATAAAGGATATCCCGGAAGAAGATTTCCGCGACGCCGTGCAAATAATCGGTTGGTTGTATCAGTATTACAACACCGAACCGAAACAGGCGGTGTTTGACGGACTGAAGAAGAACATCAAGATTACGAAAGAGAATATCCCCGCCGCAACGCAGCTTTTCACGCCGGATTGGATTGTCCGCTATATGGTGGAGAACTCGCTGGGGCGGCTGTGGCTGGAATCCCACCCGAACAGTACGCTCCGCGAGGGCTGGAAATACTACCTCGACGAGGCGGAGCAAACGCCGGAGGTTGCGGACCGCCTGCGTGTTCTGCGCACGGAGAATGCAGTGAAATCGCCGGAGGACATTAAGGTAATTGATCCCTGCATGGGCAGCGGTCATATTCTGGTGTACGCCTTTGACCTGCTGATGCAGATTTACACCTCCGAGGGTTATTCCGAGCGCGACGCGGCGAAGCTAATTCTGGAAAAGAACCTCTACGGCTTGGAAATAGATCGCCGCGCCTATCAACTTGCCTATTTCGCACTGATGATGAAAGCCAGACAGTACAACCGCCGAATTCTGACCCTCGGAGTGCGACCACAGGTGTACGAGCCGACAGGCTATGCGGACGGTATGGAATACGGCTCACTCGTTCGCGTGGACAAACTCGAACCGATGCCGGAACAGCCGAAAGAGCAGCAAATGACGCTGTTTGACGGAAGTTATGATACAAAGCTTAACACTTGGCATTTCCGACGACTACTCGCGCAGAAGTACGACGTGGTTGTCACCAATCCGCCGTATATGGGCAGTTCGGGTATGGGGCCGAAGCTGTCGGAGTTTGTGAAGAACAACTACCCCGACAGCAAGAGCGATCTGTTCGCGGTGTTTATCGAGCGTTGCGGTCAGCTTATCAAGCCAAGCGGCTATCAGGCGATGATTACGCAGCACGCTTGGATGTTCCTGTCGAGTTATGAGAAACTGCGCGTCAAACTATTACAGCGCGATATTGTCAATATGGCGCATCTTGGGGCGCGGGCGTTTGAGGAAATCGGCGGCGAGGTCGTGCAGACCACGACGTTTGTGGTGTCTGCCCGTAAAACGGCGGGTTATATGGGGACATATACTCGCTTGGTAGACTTCGGCAGTCAAGATGAAAAAGAAACGGCGTTTTTAAGCGGCGAATACCGCCACACTGCCACCGCCGACAACTTCGCCAAGATACCCGGTAGCCCCGTGGCGTATTGGGTGAGGGAAAAATCCCTAACCGCTTTCGATAATTGTGCTTTTCTTGGTGATTTAGAAGAAGTACGAGGTGGATTGACTACTGGTGATAACAACAGGTTTTTACGCTATTGGTTTGAGGTTAATCTGAATTATATATCATTTAACACATCTACTATTGAAGAAACAGAAATCTCGAAAAGCACTTGGTATCCGATTGCAAAAGGCGGAGATTTTCGTAAATGGTACGGTAATATGGAATATGTTGTCAACTGGAAAAATAACGGCTCAGATATTAAGTTTTGGGTAACTCACAATCCCAAAGACCCAAATACTACACACTGGTCACGCCGTTTATTTAACACAGATTGCTATTTTAAGAAAATAATAACTTGGTCTGGAATATCAAGCGGTGAACCGTCAATGCGCGTTGCTGATAAAGCGATTTTTGGTAGCGGTGCAAAAGCATTATTACCAAAAGCGAATTTTGAATACTACTTAGCGTTTCTAAACTCAGTTGTTTCCCTGAATTACTTGAGTGCAATAAGTCCTACTCTAAATTATGAATCGGGACACATCGCTTCGCTCCCAATAATTAGAAGTAGTAACGAAGCAATAGAAGATCTAACTAAAAATAGCATCTCCCTTTCCCGCTCGGATTGGGACTCCTTTGAAACTTCATGGGACTTCATGCGCCACCCGCTCATCTGCGGCGAACGCACAATCGCGGCGGCGTTTGGAAAGTGGGAACACGAAGCGGCGGAGCGGTTTGAGACCCTCAAACAAAACGAGGAAGAACTCAACCGCATATTTATTGAGATTTATGGCTTACTTGGCGAACTCACGCCGGAAGTCGAAGACAAGGACGTGACTGTGCGCCGTGCTGACATGGGGCGCGAGATTCGGTCGCTGATCAGCTATGCCGTGGGCTGTATGTTCGGGCGGTACTCGCTGGATGTCGAGGGGCTTGCCTACGCGGGCGGTGTATGGGACGCGGGCAAATATAAGACTTTCCCTGCCGATAAGGACAACATCCTCCCCATTTGCGACGACGAGTATTTCGATGACGATATCGTGGGGCGGTTCGTGGACTTCATAAAAACGGTCTACGGCCCGGACACGCTGGAAGAAAACTTGAAATTCATCGCTGATGCGCTCGGTGGTAAGGGCACGCCACGCGAGGTCATCCGGAAATACTTCCTGAGCGACTTCTACAAAGACCACTGCAAGATATACCAGAAACGCCCGATATACTGGCTGTTCGACAGCGGCAAAAAGAATGGATTCAAGGCGTTAATCTATATGCACCGCTACTCGCGGGATTTGCTTGCCAAGCTGCGGACGGACTACGTCCACGAGCAACAGGAACGATACCGCACCCAGCTTTCGCACATCGCAAGTGCGCTGAACACCGCCACAGGTGCAGAACGAGCGCGGTTGCTAAAACAGCAGAACAAACTTTCCGAGCAAGCGCGGGAAATCAGCGTGTATGAGGAAAAGGTCCATCACCTCGCCGATCAGAACATTACGATAGACCTAGACGATGGTGTGAAGAATAACTATAAGATTTTCGCCGACGTTCTGGCGAAGATCTAATGGAGGATACGATGTTATCACAAACCATAAAATCAAGGCTTGCGGAACGGTTCGCTGCTCCTTTGCCGGAATTTCATAAACGCCGCATCATCTTCTGGCGTGACGAGGACGGCGAGTTTGCCGAGGCGGTTGACGAGCTGGTTCTTGACGGCGTGATACTCATAAAACTCACCGGCAAGAACAACTTCGCCGTCAAGAAGCTTCTTACGGCGGATGACCTCACCAGCGACTACCTCGTCTACGATCCCCTCATCTATGAGAAAGATCAAAAGGATGACTGGCTCCTTGACATCAAGCTGTACAGCGAGGAGTTCCGCGCCGACCTCGTTTCAATCCAGATGGAGGAACTGTTTGTCGAGCCGACCTCAGCTATGAGAAAGACTATGAAGCTGTACGCCAAGTTTCTTAACAGCAAAGACCGTAGGGCAAAACTCCGCAGAATTGGAAAGTCATATCAGACCCCGCTTGCTCTGCATATCGACATTATGGCAGTGTTGTGCGGATTGAACGGCGGCTCGGCACAGGATGTAATCATCGCCGTGCTGACAGTGGGCTTGGATAAAGAAAATAACGCCCCGCTTGCCAATATTGAGAAGTTCGGCAATATCGAGGCATTCTGGCAGTTGGTGCAGAAATACACAGGCTATGTCAATGCGGACGACCGTCCGCTATCTGACCTTGCCGCGCATATTTTAATCACGGCTCTGTCGCAGACGATGCCTGCTTCCGCATTGCGTGGTTTGGAGAGGTTTGTTAGTGATTCCTGCAAGGCATACTGCTACCAGCTGGTTCACGAATGGCAGCGAGGCAATGGTAGTCAGTATTTAATCGATATTTGCCACCACGTTGAGCGGGAACTTCGTCTGGCCGAACGCTTCGACAAGACTGAGATCAGTTTACTACTGAAAAGCGACACGTTCCCTGCAATCAATGAGAGCATATTGAAGCGTTTCTATGAAGAAATCAGCGAGCGCGTTATCAAGGTTGATTCAATCCTTGAAGCGGTGGAGAACCGCCGCACTTCGGGATGGTACAACCTGACTGTCAATTACTTTGAAAGCCTGTACTATATCGCCAAGATGCAGGAATTCTACCTGGCCCATATCGAGGGTTTCCACCTCGTGGAGCCGGCGAAGATCTGGAGACTCTATACGACTGATGCTTACCAAATGGACAGCCATTACCGGCATTTTCATTATTTTTTCGGCAATACCCTGAAAGCCCCCAATACACTCCTGGAGGACGCATTGAAGAAATGTTCCGATGTGGTTGAGGGCTTATACCGCGAATGGTTCCTGAAAGAACTTACCTTGAATTGGACAAATGCCATAGCGGGTGATTTGGATTCCCTCGGCTATGTTTCTGAAATAAATAAACAGCGGGATTTCTACCGCAAATACGTATCCCCGAACGTGAGCAAGGGCAAACGCGTGTTTGTGGTAATTTCCGATGCCCTCCGTTTTGAGGTCGCTGCCGAACTCTCTGAAGTTCTCAGTCATACAACCAAGGGCAAGGCAACGATTGAGGCGGTACAAGCCGTGTTTCCGAGCATTACAAAGTTTGGCATGGCGGGGTTGCTTCCGGGTAAAGAGATGTCTGTCAGCGACAAAATGGAGGTATCCGTTGACGGCAATCCGACGGGAAGTACGGTTAATCGTAGTGCTGTTCTCAGCGCTGCAAACCCCAACAGCGTAGCCGTCACCTATATAGACTTGGTCCATATGAAGAAACCGGAACGCCGCGCCTTGGTGCAGGGCAAGGAAGTTATTTATATTTACCACAATACGATTGACGCACTTGGTGACAAGCCCGCCACTGAAACAAAGGTATTCGAAGCATGCGATTCAGCTATTTCAGAGTTGAATGCTCTCATCAAAATAATCGTCAACGACCTTAGCGGCGTTAACATCTTAATCACTGCTGATCACGGTTTTCTCTATACTTACAAACCACTTGCGGAAAGCCAGAAAATCAGTCGCCAGACCTTTAACGGCGAGGTATACGAACTCGGCCGGCGTTACGCCCTTGTGGCGCCTGAAACTTCTGCAAACTATCTCTTGCCCGTCAGAACCGAGCGTGAAATTGGCGGTATTCCGATGAAAGGATATGCTCCGCAGGATACTGTCCGCATCAAAGTTCAGGGTGGCGGCGAGAACTACGTACACGGCGGCATCAGTATGCAGGAGATGGTCGTGCCGGTTGTCGTCTACAAGGGTATGCGCTCTGACTACAAGGGATATGTCGAAGTTCAGAATCCGGGGCTATCGTTGATTTCCGAGAGCCGCAAAGTGTCGAACCTAATCTTTTCCCTTGACTTCCTACAGAAGCAACCCGTAGGCGAAAAGGTGCAGGCGAGCAGATACACTCTACATTTCACGGACGAGGTAGGCGTTCCCGTCAGCGATACTCAGACGGTCATTGCAGACAGGTCGAGCAGCAATGCCTCCGAGCGCGTATTCCGCGTGAGGTTTACGTTGAAGCAAATGCAGTTCAACCGAAATAAAATCTACCGCCTTGTCATCGCCAACGATACAGACGTGCCAGATGAGATCGAGTTCCGCATCGACATAGCGTTTGCCGATGACTTCGGGTTTGACCTGTAAGAGGAGGTTTCGTGATGGGTTTAGAAAAGATAAGCTATGCACCGGAAATAGATGACGCGAATGAGGTAATCTATCGTAAACTGCGCAAGTATTTCGACGGTAGGATTGTCCGTAAAGATCTGACCAAGGCGATTAAAGAAGGCGCGAATGTTCCTGTCTACGTCTTGGAGTTTTTACTGGGGCAGTATTGTAGTTCCGACGACCCGAACATAGTTGAGGAAGGTGTAAGGAACGTTAAACGGATCCTCTCTGAGAATTTCGTGCGCCCAGACGAGGCCCAAAAGGTACTGTCTGGCTTACGCGAGCGCGGCAGTTACACGGTGATTGACCGCATAACCGTCAAGCTAAATATCAAACTCGACCGCTATGAAGCCGACTTTTCAAACCTCGGCGTCCGTGGTATACCCATTTCGTCGAGCTATGTGTCGAAATACGACCGCCTTCTCTGCGGTGGTATTTGGTGCATTATTGGTCTGGAATATGAGTTCGTCGAGGAAGACAAGAAGTCCACACCGATTCGTATCATGAAACTCACGCCCATTCAGATGCCGTATATTGATATGGAAGAAATCAAGGATGGTCGTCGTGAGTTTACAAAAGAAGAATGGATTACCGTCTTGCTCCGTTCCACCGGTATGGAAGCTGACAGGTTCTCAACCAGGGAGAAGTGGCTGCAACTTGCCCGTATGCTTCCGTTGGTTGAGAATAATTTCAACCTCTGTGAACTGGGACCCCGCAGCACGGGCAAGTCGCATCTGTATAAGGAAATTTCGCCCAACAGTATTCTCGTTTCCGGCGGGCAGACGACGGTTGCCAATCTCTTCTATAATATGTCGAGCAAGCAGGTGGGCCTTGTGGGTTTGTGGGACTGCGTGGCTTTTGACGAGGTAGCGGGCATAACGTTCAAGGACAAAGACGGCGTTCAGATCATGAAGGATTATATGGCTTCTGGCTCTTTTGCACGTGGCAAGGAGGAAAAAGCAGCGTATGCATCAATGGTCTTTGTTGGTAATATCAACCAAAGCGTAGATGTGCTGCTGAAAACCTCGCACCTTTTTGACCCATTCCCCGAAGCGATGGCGTATGATACGGCATTTCTTGACCGGATGCACTGTTACATCCCTGGCTGGGAGATACCGAAATACCGCCCCGAATCATTTACCAACGACTATGGCTTTATCACGGATTACCTCGCTGAGTTTATGCGCGAGATGAGGAAAGAACCGTTCGGCGATGTATGTGACAAATACTTCCGTTTTGGCAGCAACCTGAACCAGCGTGATGTCATCGCCGTCCGCAAGATCGTGTCAGGTTTCGTTAAGCTGCTCTATCCCAACGGTGAATTTAGCAAGGAGGATATTGAGGAAATCCTGATCTTCGCCCTCGAAATGCGTCGCCGTGTTAAAGAACAGTTGAAGAAAATCGGCGGCATGGAGTTCTACGACGTGAACTTCTCTTATATCGACAATGAATCCTTCGAGGAACGCTATGTTTCCGTGCCGGAACAAGGCGGTGGTAGGTTAATCCCTGAAGGGCTGACGAATCCTGGCAACGTCTATACCATTTCCCAGGGCAAGAACGGAATGATAGGCGTGTACCGCCTTGAAACGCAGATGCTCCCAGGCAATGGTAAGTTCGAGCGTACAGGGTTGGGTACCGATCGTGCTGCAAAAGAAGCCACAAACACGGCGTTTAACTTTCTAAAAGCCAGCGGAAACCAGATAAGCGGGGCAATTAGCACCACCACGAAAGACTACATTATCAACTACCAAGACCTTAACGGTATCGGGATGACGAAATTTTTGACGTTGCCGTCCGTCATAGCACTTGCATCCTGCGCACTCAGTAAGCCGACGCTATCAAGCCTCGCAGTGCTTGGAGAAATAAGTATCAGCGGCACAATTCTCAAGGTCGAGGAATTGGCAAGCGTCCTGCAAGTTTGCCTTGATGCCGGAGCGAAGAAGGTGCTGATTCCAATAACATCTGCTGCCGAACTTAGTACGGTTCCGGCAGACCTCATTGGCGCATTCAGCCTGATATTTTACTCAACCCCACAGGAAGCTGTATTTAAGGCTTTGGGTGTGGAGTGAACACTTGATTTAACTGCTGCTTTGTATGAAGCAAAAGTTAAGGACCAAGAAATCCTGCGCGTATTGATGAAGGTATGTGATGCAGATAGAGAGGAAGCAACTAATGCGTTTCGTAATGAAAAGTTCATGTTGTACCTTTGTAGAGAATTGTACCAATACCTGATTCCAGCCCATATTTTGATTGATATGTTCCCTCGAACCTCAAACCGTTGCGAACCGATCAAGGATGTGAGAAGGCTACTTTGAACTTTTTTGTCGCTGAATCGCGGCAGTAATTTGCTTAAGACTTAAATCATCAATTTCGCAGCTACAAACAGGAATGTATTGAGCAGATAGCAATAATAATAAGCAAAAAATTGGTCTTAGGTAAATTATCGGAGGTGTACAAATGAACAATATGATTAAGATCAGGAATGAAGAAGCATCAGATTATGAGAGAGTAGAAGAAATCACCAGGAAAGCTTTCTGGAATTTATATATTCCGGGATGCGTTGAACACTATTTGGTTCATGTTATGCGATCCCACCCAGACTTTCTGGCGGAATTGGATCTGGTGATTGAGGTTGATGACCAGGTCATCGGGAATATCATGTATACGAAAACAAAACTAATCGATGAGTCTGGGGAAGAAAAGGACATACTTACTTTCGGTCCAGTGTCCATTTTGCCGGAATATCAGAGAAAGGGATATGGGAAAAAACTAATGGAGTATTCCTTTCAACAGGCGGCCGCCCTTGGTTATGATGTGATTGTGATATTTGGTAATCCGAATAATTATGTAAGCAGCGGTTTTAAGAGTTGCAAAAAGTACAATGTCTGTCTTGAAAATGGAACATACCCGGCGGCAATGATGGTAAAAGAACTCAAACCAGGTGTCTTGGACGGAAGAAAGTGGGTTTACTATCAAAGCCCGGCATTTGAGATAGATGAACAGGAAGCTGAGCGCTTTGACGAGGGTTTGGAAAGACTTGAGAAAAAATACCAGCCAAGCCAGGAAGAATTCTATATTCACAGCCATTCGATTATACCGTGAGTTTCCCTTGGGGAGGAGTAACCGCGAAGGTAGGGTTTAGTCTGGCAGCCAGAAATCCCAAAGGCAACGGTGAGTTCGTAAAGATACTACTGCTTAACCGGAATATCCCCATCCGCATGACATGCCTGAATGTAAAGAGCTCTTGACATTTAGCTTGGGTTATATAGCATCCAAATGTAAAGAACATTTAACATACGGAGGTTTATTGGTTTCAACAGCGTTAGTTTTAGTACTTTCTCAATTGTATTTACAAAAACAGGCGGTTAAAGGAGACGATGAATACAAAGACGAAAATCCGTTTTACAAACTAATATTAGCAATCGCTATAATTGTTGGGGTTATTGTTTCAATTGGCTCCTGGATTGATAACAAGGGTTAATGATTTTTGCGGACAAAACTGTAATAATGAACAGTAATGGTCGATTTAAGAATACTAGCTAAATCAGGATGTGCTGAAACAAAAGGGGATTTTAGTGTATAATCGCAAGTTATTTCTGATCGTTATGATGATAATTACATTACTCGTTTTGGCAGGCTGCTCCAGCCAACTATCCAATCCTCGTCCAAAAGCCGAAGATGGAATTATAGACTTAACTCAATTACAGTTTGAGAATGATGTTATTCAATTAGATGGAGAATGGGAGTTTTATTGGAATCAACTCCTGGAACCCGGTGAATTGGAAACTGGTGTAATAACCGGGTATATTCCTATCCCCAGCTCTTGGAATAAATACATAACGGACGAAGGAACTATTCCCGGAGATGGTTATGCAACTTATCGACTGACTTTTATAACAGATAAAAATGAAAGATTAGCTTTAAAGATTCCGAGACTGCATACTGCATATGAATTATGGGTCAATGGGGAATTGAACGCCACTGCAGGAACCGCGGGTAAAAGTGGAGATACCATGATACCTCAGTATTTACCTCAAGTTGCTTTTTTTGAAGCACAACAAGGGAATAATGAGATCGTAATTCAGGTTTCTAATTTTTATCACCGTAGTGGGGGGATATTGGAAAGCATAAAGCTTGGCAGTGAGAAACAAATCCTTAGACTGCGATACAAGAGTGTAGCCAATGATATCCTCGTATTTGGATGTTTAATAGTTCTAGGAGCATATCATCTTGCCTTGTTTTTCTTTAGAAGAAAGAATACCTCTGCATTATATTTCGGGGCTTTTTGTGTGTTAATCGGAGTAAGGACTTTGCTGGTAGGAGAATGCTTTTTAATATATTTATTTCCCGGATTCAGCTGGGAAATTGCCCATAAGATAATGACGCTGACATACTATTTAGGGGTACCGCTGATATTGATGTTCTTCCTGTCGGTTTTTCCTACATATTTTCATATTCGTATGATTAAAATGGCTCAAATTATTGGGGTGGCTTTTGGAATCTTGATTATTCTCACCCCTGCGAGAATCTTCACGGTTGCCAACCCTTTATACCAAATATGGACCATCATTGCCATCATATATTTATTTGGCATATTAGTTAAAATTTCTATCCATAAAGAAAAGGATAGCTGGCTGATTATCTTAGGTGCTTCGGCATTTTTGTTGGCTGCCATAAATGACATTGTTTTTACAAATGTGTGGATGAATGATAATGGGCATGTGTTATTAAGAACTTGGTTCAGGACAGGTAATCTTAGTTCTGCAGGGCAACTCATTTTCGCATTTGCAAATTCATTATTGTTAGCCAAGAAATTTTCTGACTCCTTGGAACAAGAGGAAATTATGACGGCAGAGCCTACTGAGATAAATACAAATCTGGATAAAATAGTATTACAGCGTACTGAAGCATTAGTTGAGTCAAATGAAAGAATAGAAGAACAAAGACTTGAACTGGAAAAAGTAAACCGACAACTTCAGAAACTTTCATTAAAAGACCCTTTAACAAAATTATGGAACAGAAGAAAATATGACGATACCATAAATTTGGAATGGAATAGGTGCCTAAGGCATCAAAGACCCATTGCTTTAATACTTCTGGATATTGATTATTTCAAAGAATACAATGATTATTATGGGCACTTAGCAGGGGATGAATGTCTGACTAAGATTGGACAAACCATTAGGGATTCATTATCACGCTCAGCGGACATGGCAGCCCGCTACGGTGGGGAAGAATTTATCGTCATATTACCCGAGACAGAAAAAGAAGAAGCCATAAAGATTGCCGATATGTTACGGCAAAAAATTGAGGAGCTTCATATTCCTCATGCCCATTCAACCGTGAGTAGCTATGTCACTGTAAGTATAGGGATTACTTCTATAATTCCAAATAATAATTTATCACATGAAGATTTGTTTAAATTTGCAGATAAAGCTTTGTACCAAGCAAAAGCTGATGGCAGAAATCAAGTTAAGTTTTCATAGAGGGCAGTATTTAGAATCTAGCAATAGACGGCGTTAATTGTCCAAGAAAACGTCCGCACGACTGTTACTACTTTGGATGCTGTGTCCGAAATGATCTCCTGTTTCGGCAGAACTTTGTAAGTCCAAACAGTAAGGCCATGTGTGACCTTTTCCAATCAGCCGCCTGAACAGCTGCACGTCACATTCGGTGATGGTTCCCGCCTTTTCTAGTGTTGGTTATATGTTTAATACTGCGAGTGAGGTCAACGATAATACGACCCAGCAGATAAATCCCAATAGAATCGGCTTGCTGCCGGTCTTTACGAGTTTTATTATATTGGTGTTCAGACCGATGGCAGCCATCGCCATAACTATGACAAACTTTCCTACCTGAGCGAGAAAGCTGCCTAGGCCCTGCGGCGTGGGTATGAAGGTGTTAGCAACGGAGGCCGCTACAAACCCAAGCACAAACCAGGGGAATATTTTCGCGATACTGTAGCTGCTCCCGGATTTACCGCCGGCTATTTTTCTCGATGTATAAAGGGCAAGGACAATCGTTATTGGAACAATCATTAGCGTTCTTGTTAGCTTCACGATAACCGCGAGGTTACCTGCCGCATTGCTGAACGTATAACCTGCCGCGACGACCGAAGACGTATCGTTCACTGCGGTCCCGGTCCACATGCCGAAGCTGTGGTCGCTCATTCCCAATACATGTCCGAGAAAAGGAAACAAAAATGCTGCAACCACGTTAAACAGAAAGATTGTTGAAATAGAATGCGCCACATCCTCATCGTCAGCGTGTATAACCGGAGCAGTCGCCGCGATTGCCGAACCGCCGCAGATGGCTGTGCCGACTCCAATCAGCGTGGTGGTTTTGCCATCAATTTGCAGCAGTTTTCCTGTTATAAAGGCAGTCACGAATGCCGCAGTCAGAGTAAAACACATTAGCATGAGCGTCTGACTGCCGACTTTAAAAACAATATAAAGGTTCATATCGAAGCCAAGCAATATAATGGAGTATTGCAGCAGTTTTTTTGACGTATATTTTACCCCATCGTCAAATATGACCGGCCGTTTCCAGAAAGCCAGTATCATGCCGAACAGGATACCCAGTACCGGGCTGCCGATGATGGGAAACGATTTTCCAAGCAGCCATGCCGGGATCGCGATGACGGCCGCAATCAGAACGCCTGGTAATTTGTTGGTGATTGTTTTCATAGAAGATTCCCCGATCTACCGCCATCACAAAGTTTAAGAGAACAAAGCTTCATTTTGGCGGTAGAATGAGCTTTGGCAGAAAAATTGCGGCTTGAAACCGCCGGGCGGGTCGAGTTTATTAGATAAACTATCCTTTACGCCGGAATATCATACTCCTGTGCTCAATGAGCCGGCAAGGGAACTGTTGCGATAACGCCTGGGCGGAGACATTCTTCAGCACCACAAAATGCTTTTTGAATCCTCAGGGCACGTAGAGTGCGCGGTATTGGTAACGTAACATATCGAGGGATAGAAAAAAGGTTGTAACCTTGAATAGCAGAACGGCTATCCGTTGAACCACACCCCTTATCGGCTGCGAATTTCTACATCATCTATTTCTCCTGATTTCCGACGAAAAAAGGAACATGCGGTTAACGCTGGTAGCCCATTCCGGTTGCGGGGCCAGTAACTTGCTGCACATGTGCTCGAATATGGCCTTCGAATTATCCGTCGAAATGGGGTCACCGTGGGCGAGAATGATGGTTCTGGCATCGTATTGGGCCAATCTCTGTAAGGATTTCTCGGCTTTCTCCGGGAATAAAATCGGTACCGGCAATAGGTACTTCCCTTTGAGATGGCAGATGTAATCCGCCGGATAAAGCATCTTTTCCTGCTCATGGTACAGGGCCACATCATGAGTGGTGTGGCCGGCGATCAGCAGGACCCGCCAATCCTCAAAATAAGGAAGAGTCATTTCGTCCTGCAGATAGAAATCCGGGCGCACCATGCGGCTGAAAAAGATTCCCTTGCCGCTCTTTCCGGTATGTACCAGGGCCCTCCGGGTCAAATAGCAGTCGATTATATGCTGTATGGCCCCGCCCGGGCCGGCATACCACCGGTCGATATGGGGAGAAGCGGCCAAAGGGATGCCGTATTTTTTGCGCAACACTACTGCGCTGCCGGCATGGTCAGGATGAAGGTGGGTAACAACCAACAGCTTGATGTCCGCCGGTGAACGGCCGATAGCACGGAAATAGGCTTCGATGCGACCGATATCGGTACGGAGGCCGCAATCGAGCATCAAAAAGCCATTCTCGTATTCCAAGAGATAAATGTTGGACATGTATCCCTCGATTAGATGAATCTTAAATGACGCATTATCCAAAACAAATCACTTCGTTAAAAGATTTGAACGACTGGATAAAGTGGCCTGAATTCAATCTAAAAAGCTGGTGCCAACACCAATCCGTACGATATTTTGAAGACGATTAATATTACGCTGAAATACCTACTTGCAGCTTTTTAAGTAAACTTCCAGACGATCCAGCCCTTCTTTGATATTGCTCAGGGAATTGGCATAAGAAAAACGAATATAACCTTCGCAGTTGGCTCCGAAATCGATACCTGGAGTTACTGCTACTTTGGCCTGTTCCAGGATTTTAAAAGCCAGGTCATACGAGTCGTTGGTATACTCTTTTACATTGGCCAGGGCATAGAAAGCTCCGCTGGGATCATGCCGGGTGGCTATACCCATTTGTTTAAGGCGCTCCAGTAAATATAAGCGGCGCTGGTTGTAGATCCCCAGCATCTCCTGCACTTCCTTATCGCAATCCCGCAGAGCGGCTATACCGCCTTCCTGGGCAAAGGATGATGCACATATAAAAAGGTTTTGCTGCATTATCTGCATGGACCGGATATACTCAGGGGGAGCAATGACATATCCCAGGCGCCAGCCGGTCATAGCGTACAGCTTGGAAAAACCGTTGATGACAAACGCCCGATCGGTAAATTCGAGAATACTATGCTCTTCACCTTCGTAAATCAGCCCATTATATATCTCATCTGATATTATAAATTGGTCCAAACCTGCCAGGGACTCGAGCTCGCTCCTGCTGAATACGCTTCCGGTAGGATTGCTGGGGGAGTTCACCATGATGGCCCTGGTCAGCGGGCTTATATGCTTTTTTATGTCCGCCGGGCGGTATTTGAACGCATCTTCCTCGTTTACGGGCATGAATACCGGCTGCCCATCCACATAACGGATAAAATTCGGGTAGCAGGCGTAATAGGGGTCCGGGAGGATAATCTCTTCGCCTCGCTCCAGAAGCGCGGAGAACACCAGGAGCATCCCCGGAGAGGTGCCGGAAGTTACAATAACCTGTTCAGGCGAGATCTCAACCCGGTACTTTTTCCAGTAATAACGAGCTATCTCTTCCCGCAGGGTAATTTTGCCCAGGCTATGCGTGTAATGGGTGTCATTCTGTTTAATCGCTCGCAAAGCGGCTTCTTTAACCGGTTCGGGGGTATCAAAATCCGGTTCTCCAATCTCCAGGTGGATGATATCCTCACCTTGGGCGGCCATGGACTGAGCTT
This sequence comes from Syntrophomonadales bacterium, assembly GCA_050951725.1. GTDB lineage: Bacteria > Bacillota > Syntrophomonadia > Syntrophomonadales > DTU052 > DTU052. The sequence goes on from JBMNJO010000001.1 coordinate 19,936, forward strand.
TTTCCAGCACTTCCATGACAATAAAGGGTGACAGTTGTTGGGCCCGGGAGGACGACAAATACTTATTCATGACCATAATCCTCGCATTTAAATCTCCTATAATTCTCGCATATCAAGATCAGATTGGAAATAGGAGATGGCTTAGATGGTATTTGCCCGTTTGCGGTCAAGCCTGGTGCGGCAATTTATCTGGATGTTTGATGCAGTGTGTCCCAGTGCAGGTTAGGAAAACAGCAATGTTGAACTATTAATAAAAGCATTTGAAGGTCACTCATTCAGCAAACTGTTAAGCGTATTAAACAGGTATTTCAGCGACACACTAACACCGGCATCGTGCGGTGAAAAGTAAAGCGAGAAGCAAAAGGGAGTGATACTTTATGACCAACAACCGCGTATACAAGATGGCGTTTTCGAAAGTCTACCCGCTGCTCGTCCAAAAGGCGGAGCGCAAAGGGCGCACCAAAGCTGAGGTTGATGCTGTGATCTGCTGGCTGACGGGGTATGACGATTCTGGTTTGCAAGCGCAAATTGAAAAAAATATCGATTACGAAACCTTCTTTAGCGAAGCCCCGCAGATCAACCCGAACGCCGCCAAAATATCCGGTGTGATTTGCGGACATCGCGTCGAGAAAATCGAAGAGCCTCTGATGCAGAAAATCCGTTGGCTTGACAAACTGGTTGACGAACTGGCAAAAGGCAAGCCCATGGAGAAGGTTTTGAGGAGTTAAAGCCGGTTCTGGAACATGGTGAATAGCCTTGAAATGGACCAGGCAAAACATTCCCAGTTATCCCATCGGCTTTAGCTTCCGTTAATTACCAGGTTTTTGGGGCAGGATTCAGCGGTATATTGTTGAATTATGGAATGTCATGAAAAATACTACTCGCTTACATATCCTCAAAAATCTATGGCTGGTTTTGCTGATAATTTCTGCTTTCGTTATAGGACCATGGCTTCCACCTGCTTCTGCGGCCACAAGCTCCCCGCGGGTTATCCTTAATGGAGAACAGCTGGAGTTTGAAGTCGCGCCAATTATTATTAATTCCCGTACCATGGTTCCATTACGGAGTATATTTGAAGCCATGGGAGCCGATGTCTACTGGGACGCCAATAGCCGTGTTGTTACCGCCAGCAAGGGCGCTATCGCAGTCATATTGCCGATTAACTCGAGTGCCGCGGTGGTAAATGGCAACCCCTGCATCCTGGATGCTCCTCCCCGGATAGTAAATGGTCGAACCTTGGCGCCGCTCCGTTTAGTGGGTGAAGCCTTTGGCGGCAGGGTCAGTTGGGACAGCAAAACCAAGACCGTCTATATAGACAATGCTTCAGTGGAGAAACCGGCAGCGGTAAAGATAAATGCTGACCAGGTTAATCTGAGAAATGGACCTTCAACGCTTACCGCGACGGTAGGCCGTGCTCTTTCAGGTGAAGTATTTGAAGTCCTGGACGAACAGGATGGCTGGTTTCAGGTCAGCCGCGGGAGCACAACGGCTTGGGTAGCGGGTTGGCTGGTGGCAGCCATTTCCGACGAAGGTACACCCGATCCTGAACCGCAGCCCCAGGAAAAAATAGTAGTTCTGGATGCCGGACACGGGGGTTTCGATCCTGGTGCCTGCGGAAAAACCCTTCAGGAAAAAGATGTTAACCTGGCAATAACTAAGCGGGTGGGGGACTTGCTGGAGCAAAAGGGCATTACGGTTGTGTATACTCGTGAGGTTGACAATTTTGTCGGTCTGGAAGAACGCAGTCACATGGCTAATCAGTTAAACGCCAGTCTTTTTGTGTCAATACATAATAACGCCAGTGAGCGGTCATCCATATCCGGAACCGAAACTTATTTCTATGCTCCGGCCAGTAATCCAGACCTTTTCGCTCAGCGTGATGAGAGGATCAGGTTAGCCACGGCCATACAGACAGAACTGGTTTCCAGGCTGTCAAGAATTGACCGCGGGGTGAAGGAATCCAATTTGTCGGTTTTAAGAAACACGCTGATGCCTTCGGCATTGGTTGAGGTAGCTTTTATAAGCAATCCCACCGAAGAAGCTCTACTGCAAAGCCAGGATTTTGTAAGTCGAGCAGCACTGGGCATTGCCAACGGCATAGTCGCTTTCATGAATTCTGATTCCCCTGGGGTTTGAGGGTTACACTCTTGCGGACACAGTGCTAAATCGAATATGGGAATATAAGCCGATTAGGATGTAGATCTTAATCGGCTTTTCAACAGGTATAGGTAAATTGTGGCAGGAACCAGGGAAATATATGAAGAAGTCAGAAGCACCAGAGGGGGCTCCAATATCAGATGGAGGGATATTATGGAAATAAGTACGATAAAAGCAAATGGCAGAGAAATTGCGATTATAAAAAGTGATGAAATATTGATCGGGGATGTCCAGTCAGCCTTGGATTTTGTGGCCACCGTAAGATATGAAACTGGCTGTGATCGTATCATTTTGTATAAATCAGCGGTATGTGAAGACTTCTTTGACTTAAAGACCAGACTCGCCGGGGAAATACTGCAAAAGTTTATTAATTACTATGTGAAGATAGCCATTATCGGGGATTTTACCAGGTATACCAGTAAGAGCCTCAAAGATTTTTTTTATGAGAGTAACCAAGGAAAGGATATATTTTTCCTGCCGGACGAAAAATCAGCCATCGAAAAGCTGAGTATGAATTAGTAGTTGTTTCGATAACCCGATGGGGTTTTTGCTGGGGGACGATTCAAGAACCCCTAATACGGCCTTATCTGCTTGCCAAAGCCACGGTTAGGATAATACCGACCTTACATTCCTGACACAGCCCCGCCGTGACCGGGTTCAACCATCTGGGAGCGACTGACAGGCCTATTATTTTCACAATAATAGATGCTATGATAATAACACCAGAACAAAATATTACTATGCTATCTATAACGCCTGATTTTGAAAGAGTATTGGACGCTCTGGAGCGGGAACTGTAGGCTGGTGATCAGTCACAAGAGGTTGATTCGGGAATACCAGGGGGGTGTAACAACAACCGTTAATAAGACCGGACCGGTACACAGCGGAATCGATTAGCTCGGAGGTTAAATGAGGAGAGGAGATGTTCGGGTGGAGGTATGGAAAAAGGCTAGCTGCATGCTCTGTTCCCTTAACTGTGGGCTGGAGATGAAAATCGAAGACAACCGGATAGTGAAGGTTCGCGGTGACAAGAGCAATCTGCGCAGCCAGGGTTACTGCTGCCGCAAGGGACTTAACATAGCTCATTACCAGAATAATGCCGACCGGCTGCTCTATCCTATGAAGAAGGTCAACGGTAAACATGAAAGGATCAGCTGGGACCAGGCGATCAGTGAAATAAGCACTAAGCTTTTGGCTATCAAAGAGGCCTACGGACCCAAAGCCATCTCGTACATGGGCGGTGGGGCCCTGGGCGGGCAGATGCAGGTGGGAGTGGGTCTGCGCCTGCTGGGGGCCCTGGGATCCCGCTACTATTATTCCTCCCTGGCCCAGGAGTTCTCCAACAGTTTCTGGGTCGAAGGCCGAATATGCGGCCGGCAGGGTGTGATCAGTGTACCGGATGTACATCATGCGGATACGGTGGTCGCCTGGGGTTGGAATGGCTGGCTCAGTCATCAGCACCAGCGTGCCCGTGAGCTGATCAAGGATCTGAAGAATGATCCCAACCGCAGACTTATCGTCATTGATCCCCGCCGTTCGGAAACCGCCGAACGATCGGATATTCATCTGCCCATTCGGCCAGGGACGGATGCCATGCTGCTCAAGGCCATGATCCGCATCGTGCTGGATAACAACTGGCAGGATACCGCTTTTATTGAGGCCCATGTCAACGGCCTGGAGGAGGTACTGCCTCTATTCGATGGGTTCGATGCCCGCCGGGCGGTGGAGGAAGTCTGCCGTCTGGACTATGATACGGTAGTCGAGGTAACCCGTCTGATCGCCAAGACCAAATCCTGCATCCATCAGGATCTGGGCATCTATATGAACCGCAATTCCACCATCAACAACTATATGATCCACATCCTGCGGGCCATCTGTGGGCGATACTGTGTTGAGGGCGGACAGATCTATCCGGCAAGTCTCTACCCCATGGGGAGCCACAGCGATGAGCGTGATCCCAAGACCTGGCGTACGGTAAAGCACAATGCATTCCCGGTTTGCGGCGTTTTCGCGCCGGCCATTTTCCCGGAAGAGGTCTTGAACGACCATCCCGAACGGCTGCGGGCCTTGATCGTCAGCGCCTGCAACCCGCTGCGGGCCTATCCCGACACCAAAGCCTACGAAGAGGCCTTTGCGGCCCTGGAACTGTCAGTCTGCCTGGAGGTGGCTTACAGTGAAACCGCCCAGGCCTGCGACTATGTATTGCCCTGCCTCAGCTATTTGGAATCGTTCGACGCGACCAACTTTTCTTCCAGCTACCCGGAGGCGTTTTTCCAGCTGCGGCAGCCGGTGGTGGAACCAATCAGTGATGAATGTAAAGAAGGGGCCGCCATTCTGCTGGAGCTCGCCAAAGCCATGGGCTTTCTGCCTAAGCTGCCGGAATCACTCTATGAGGTCGGTCGGCAGGGTATCACTGCGTACCTGGGTGCATTGAACCGGTTCGTCAAAGAAAACCCGGCGTATGCACGGATGATGCCCCTGATCATGGCCGAGACTCTGGGCCATGCGCTCGGCTCCGTCAACCAGGCGATGGTTGTGGGACTCCTGGTCAACAGCAGTAAAGCCTTCAAAGCCGGGGCAGTTGCCATGGGCTATCCAGCAGATTTCACCATGATCGAGGCTATGTTCAAGGACATCCTGGCACATCCCCAGGGGCTGATACTGTCGAAGTTCCAGGAAGACAATTTCAGCATGCTCAAGACCGAAGACAAAAAACTGGCTATAAAAATCGAAGAACTGCTGGAGCCGGTCAGAGCGGCTACTATCGAAACCGAACTGGCCGCGTTGAAGATGCCCGACGAGTTCCCGATGATTCTTCATTCGGGACTTCATGTGGAGACCAACATCAACAGCACCCTGCGCAACCCGGAATGGAACAAAACCCGGGGTCGGACCACTCTGCTGGTCCATGAAGCTGACGCCGCTCGCCTGGGGGTTGCTGATGGGGAGATGGTGCGGGTCACCACCATAGCTTCCTCGGTGGAGATCCCGGTTGAAATCAGTCCGCGGGCTGCCATTGGCTGCGTTTATATCCCCCACGGCGGCGGCCTGGTATATGACGGGAAGAAATACGGCGTCAATGTCAACGAACTGGTGAAGACCACGGACCGCGATGAGATGGGCACGCCCATGCACCGGCGTATACCCTGCCGGGTGGAGAAGATCGCGTAACCGGTAATGTGAATACCAAATGATCGTCAAGCAAAAACATGGGAACCCCCTGCAAAACAGGGGGTTTTTCCTCGATATCACCTAATACTTCTTTGATTCCCCCTGCGAAGTCTGGCGAAAAATATTTATCATTCAAACCTACGAATTATCACTTTTCGCGGGGGAATCTTCTTTATATTAATATCGAACCGGGCAACGCCTGATAGCATGAGCCAAAGGGAACAATGAATCTCAATGTTTGTACTCGGGAGAAAAGAATACAGTGTGCATGGAGACCCCTCGTTGAGGTATACTGGTTATGATTGAGATTTTTTTGGCTAACGTAGGAGGAATTTGTTTTGCCCGCAGGTCTATCAGGAATCCTATTTTCGTTTATTGGCGGTTTAGGCCTATTTTTATTCGGCCTTCGATTCATGTCGGATGGGTTGCAATCGGTGGCCGGAGACAGAATGAGGACGATTCTCGAAAAAGGAACCCGCAGCCCGCTCCGGGGGGTCTTGACGGGTGTTTTGGTTACCAGTCTGATCCAAAGCAGCAGTGCTACTACCGTTCTCACCGTCGGGCTGGTAAATGCTGAGTTGCTTACTCTGCGCCAGGCCATCGGAATTATAATGGGAGCCAACATAGGTACTACGGTGACCGCCTATCTGATTGGTTTCAACCTACAGGATTATGCCCTGCCCATTCTCGGTTTGGGTGCCCTTATATATCTATTCTCAAAGGTTAAAAGAACCCAAATGGTTGGACAGACTTTATTCGGTTTTGGAGTTCTGTTCTTTGGATTGACCCTTATGGGAACCGGGATGCAGCCTCTGAAGGATGTCCCCTTCTTTACCTCTCTGATGACCAGTGTAGATAATAACTCCCTGATAGGGGTGGCCATCGGGGCGTTCATGACCGTGGTAATTCAAAGCAGCAGTGCGGCAATTGGTGTGTTGCAACAGCTGGCGTATCAGGGGGCTATAACATATCAGCAGGCAGTTCCGTTCATTTTTGGAGACAATATTGGTACAACCATCACGGCTTTGCTGGCCAGTATTGGAACTAGTGTGGCGGCCAGAAGGACAGCCCTTACCCATACTATCTTCAATGTACTGGGAACCATAATTTTCCTGCCTTTATTCCTGATGGGATTTTTTGAAAAGCTGGTCGTTTGGTTCACCAATTATTTGTTTATTTTACTGCCTGGTTTTACCGGCACCTGGGATACCCTGAATATAAAACTGCAGATCGCCCAAACGCATGCGGTCTTTAATATTAGTAATGCCATGATACAATTGCCATTCGTAGCTATTCTGGCATGTATCGTCACCAAACTGATTGCGGACAGAGATGAAGATCAGGATCCTTACCGGACCAAATATATCGACCGCAGGTTCCTGAACAACCCGCCCGTGGCCCTGGCCCAGGCGAAACGAGAAACTTTGCATATGGCCAGGATGGCTTTTGAGGCCTTCCATAATGCAATTGATCATTTCAAAAACCCCCAGGAGGAATCCCTGGAGAAGAGCCAAGCTTTGGAAGCAGGGCTCGATCGTTTGGAAAGAGAAATAACTGATTACGTGGTGCTGGCTTCACGAAAGCAGTTATCGATGGCCGAATCGATCAGCGCCAACATAATTCTGCAGTCCCTAAATGATATCGAACGGATTGGCGACCATTGCGAGAACATAATTGAGCAGGCAGACTATGCGCAAAAGAATCAGGTCAGTTTCTCCGGTGAAGCTCAGCAGGAACTGGACAACATAATTGAAATTACAAGAAATGCATTAATTTTAGCCTATCAAACCCTGGAACACCACGACAAGGCGGCCGCCGAACAGGTGCTGCCTTTGGAAGAAGAAATCGACGATCTTACAGAAGATTACCGGAAAAACCACATTCGAAGACTTAATGAAGGGAAATGCAACGGCAGTAACGGAGCCGTGTTCCTGGATATGCTGACCAACCTGGAAAGGGTAAGTGACCACTGTCGCAATATTGCCCAATATATTCTGGAAGAAGTGTCATAAGCGGTGTGGATTGTGGGAGTCCATGAGATGCCAAATGTTTACCGGGAATTCTTTTAGAAAACGGGCAGGAATGACGTTCGAAAAAGCAGAAATTATTGATAATTGTTGGTGCGGTATACCTGGGTCAAGCCCAGGTATTATCTTTGTCTTCTGTTGGCCATGCCTTTCGGTCTCGGGAAGCCAACTGATGTAATTTTGGAGGTGTTTATCATTAAAGCGCTGTTTTTAAACGAAGATCTGACGTTATCCCTGGAGGAAACTGAAAAGCCAACCTTGCAGAACCCTACAGACGCTATCATTAAAGTTTCTGCCGCCTCGATTTGCGGCAGCGATATCCACTTCATAACTGGCGAAGTTGCTCTTTACCCCAATGACCGGTTCATTATTGGTCACGAGGGTGTTGGTGTGGTTGAAGAAGTAGGCAGTATGGTTACCAAGTTTAAACCGGGTGACCGGGTGGTTATCCCGGCCGGCATTGCCTGCGGAGACTGTATCCAGTGCCGGGAGGGACGTATTTACGCCTGCGAGATGAATACCCTCTTTGGTCATGGCCGGATCAAGGGAAACCTTCCCGGACTTCAGTCAGAGTATGTTCGCATGCCTTTAGCCGACCATAACCTGGTGCATATTCCTGATTCGGTTACCGACAAAGAGGTCCTTTTAGTGGGAGACGTATTATCTACCGGGTACATCGGAGTGATCAACGGTAAACCCCAACCGGGGGAAGATATTGCCATATTTGGTGCGGGTCCCGTGGGATTGTGTGCTGTCGCTTCCGCCAAGCTGTTCTCCCCCTCACGAATCATCCTGGTTGACCTTGAGGACTACCGCCTCGAAGCGGGCCTTAAACTGGGAGCCACCCATGTTATAAACGCCTCGACTACCGATGCTGCAAAAGAAGTAAGAAGAATCACCAATGGAGTCGGAACTCAGGTTTCCGTCGACGCTGCCGCCTTCCCTGAGACTATCAATAACTGCCTGGCCTGCACCGCCAAGGGTGGGACGGTTTCCGTAATCGGTATCAGCCCCTGGAAGATTGAGTTTAACATGGGACGGATGTTTTTCAATAACCTGACCCTGGTTTCCGGATATACCTCGCTGCATGAGATGGAACACCTGGTTAAGATGATAGAATTCAAACGGTTGGATACGACCCCTATAGTGACGCACGAGTTCAAACTGAGCAACATCCTCGAAGCTTACCGGGTTTTCCAAAACCGGCTGGATAACTGCATTAAAGTCATGATAGTTCCAGACTAGATAGTTGGTGAAAAAGTCCGTTTGCTTCCCGGGTCCTCATTGGCAACACCAACTGCTTATCTCGGACTCCAAGCAGCACCCCGTCTTTGAGGCATCCATGCCTCAAGGACTTATCTCGCGACCTCCCGTCGCTCGGCTGCTTTCCGCCCTCGATTTCGCAGGGTGTTGCAGGGTTCGGACCCAACGGTCGATCTCCAGGTTTTGGTAAGCGATAGTGTGGTGTCAAGGATACGGCATTTAGGAAGGGAAGTATTTTCCCTTCCTTATCGATTGGTGATGGAGATGGGGATATGATAAGTGGAATGAAATACGATTTTGAAAACGTCATTGACAGGACCAATACCGGGTCCAGTAAATGGGAGCAGATGAGGAGATGGAATCCGGACGTTTCCCAGGGAGTGGTTCCATTTTCGGTCGCCGACATGGAATTCAAGACCCCACCGGAAATTGTGGAGGGTTTAAAGAGATATATAGATTCATCCATTCTGGGTTATACCCAACCAACCGACAGCTATCTGGATGCGGTATGCAGTTGGATGAAAAGAAGACACGACTGGGTGATTAAAAGGGAATGGATCGTTGGATCACCGGGAGTGGTCAGTGCCTTTTTTCTGGCCGTCAAGGCCCTTACCAATCCGGGAGATGGCGTGATTATCCAGACACCTGTCTACTATCCCTTCTACGCAGCCGCGGAAAGAAACCAGCGTACTCTGGTCAAGAACCCGCTGATCTATACTGGTTCGACCTATCTCATTGATTTTGATGACCTGGAGCGCAAAGCCCGCAATCCTCAGAATAAAGTTCTTCTGTTCTGCAGTCCCCATAACCCGGTAGGGCGGGTCTGGACCCCGGAAGAACTGGCCAGGGTCGGAGAAATCTGTTTGCGGAATAACCTCCTGATTATATCCGATGAAATACACTTTGACTTGATCATGCCGGGCCATAAACATACCGTGTTGGCGAATATCTCGGAAGAATTGGCCAACAACACGATTGTCTGCACAGCCCCGAGCAAGACCTTCAACCTGGCAGGCATGCAAACCTCCAATATCATCATTCCCAATGAGGAAATCCGCAAACGGTTGATACGCACTATGGCCTCCAACGGCTTCCATTCATTGAATATCCTGGGGTACAAGGTTTGTGAGATAGCCTATACGGAATGCGAGGCGTGGCTGGAGCAGCTTTTGGAGGTTGTTTACCACAACCATCTGGAACTGAAAAAGTTTATCGAGACCGAAATACCGGTCATCAAGGTTATTGAACTCCAAGGAACTTATTTGCAGTGGATGGACTTTCAAGGTATCGGTCTAAATAGACATGAGCTCGAAGAACTCTTGCATAAGGAAGCTGAAGTATTTTTCGATGAAGGCTATCTTTTTGGCGAAGAGGGTGCCGGCTTTGAGCGGATGAACCTGGCCTGCCCCACCAGAATCATGATGGAGGGCCTCACAAGGTTGGCAGCAGTCTTTAGGAAAGGGTAAACGGTTTATATAGTTTGCCGCTCAGCACCATTGAACTCTAATCCGCGGCATTAATCCTGGTTTGGCGTTACTCAAGCCACCAAATTTACGCGGTTTTGATTACTTGTCTTTTACATCGATACCCACCATGTTCATCAAATACCGGGCATTGGAAGTAATGCACCTGCCGGGGCGCAGCTTGTAGTCAAACTGTATGCCGCCATTGAGGTACTGCTCTTCAAAATGGTAGTTCTTGAAATTCGACCAGGGCTCTTTTTCCAGTTCACACAGTTCAAAGTCATGGGTCGATATCAGGCCGATAACTCCATTAGAGCTCAAGGTTCTCAATACGACCTGGGCGCCGGTGATCCGGTCCAGGGAATTGGTCCCCCGAAAGATCTCATCTATAAGATAGAGCATTGGCCTCCCCAGACGGGAGTGATCCAGAATCATCTTTATCCGGGTTAACTCGGCATAAAAAGTTGACACGCCTTCGAGGAGGTCATCGCGTATTTCCATGGAGGTGTAAATGTCCATGATAGAGCAGCGAAACCTGCGGGCACAAACCGGACCTCCGGCATAGGCCAAAACCAGGTTTACACCGATGGCCCGCAGCCAGGTGCTTTTTCCGGACATATTCGATCCGGTCACAATACTGGAGTAATTATCAATTTCTATATTGTTGCGTACGCACTTCTCCGGGGGCAGCAGCGGGTGGCCGAGACTCCGGGCTGCGATCTTCTGGCCCTGATCCTCAATCTCGGGAAAGGCCCAATCCGGGTGTATATGGGAAATAACCGACAGACTGGACAGTGCCTCCAGGGTGCCTAGTACCTCCAACCAGCCTCCTACTCTTTGCCCATAGCGGTATTTCCAATCAATTAGCCTGAGGGCACACTGGATATCCCACAAAAAGATAATGTTAAAAACCAGGTGATAGATGGAGTATTGAAGGTCAATCGCATTCGATATACTCTCCAGACGATTCATGGCAGCCGAAGCAGAGTCGGTTTGATCGAATAATTTCATTCTCAGGGTGGATAAATACTTGTCCTGGAATGGTTCAGTTTCGATAAGTTCGAGCATGCCCCGGAAAGCTCCCAGGCTTTCCTTGAAGGAGTATACCCGGTTCAGGGGCACTGAAACCTTTTTATATCCCCCAAATACAATAAAGGTCTGCGCGATCAGGAGGGCGACTGGCAGGTGAATTGGGGTCCAATCCAGGAGATAAGACCCGAATGCAGAAACGGTAAGTATGGGCAGGAACCGGATAAATCTTATGATACTTCCCCCAGATGGTGGCTCTTCGGCATAACGTATCAGTTCTTCCGGGTTGTGTGCTGCCATACCGCTTATCACTCCCCGGCACTCCAAGTTCTGGCAGAAATCAAGCCGCTTGGCCAGTTCCCTGATAGCTCGCTGCCGGGCAACGATAGTATCAAGATCTTTTGGGGGGTTAGCCAGCAATTTATACAGTTGCTGCCGGCCATTGCAGGTTTTGGCCGTCGATATCCACTGATACAATGATTTTGGCCCGAAAACATCCAGGTCATTGGTATAAGGGTGATCAGAGGCCGCAAAGTCCTGGCCATCATCGGCAAAGGTCACCCACTCTCCGCTTATCCGGTCCAGGTATTGACGGTTGATGGCAACCATGGCCCCTGCTGTCTTTAATCTATACTCTACCTGGCGGTGTTTCCAGATCAGAATGAAAAACGCTGTCAGGAAGGGCAAAGATACGTACCCGGCGAGCAGCAGATTACCCAGATAACCGGCCGAAGCAGAAGCGATAATCCCTGCAAGAACGACCATCAGACGGAGGTTGCTTAGGGCCCTGAAGCTGCGGGCGTATTCGTCCTCTAATCTCTTAAAGTGCTGTAACCGGTCGGTCAGGGTCTTTTTGACAGACATAGAATCCCCCTCTGCAGTATACGCAGGTAAAACGGAGTTAGCGTGTTAAATAAAGTTGAACCAGCTCTGCATGAAAGGTCATAATGTAATGAGGGCCGGCGCGGGACGAATGAGTCCTGGATGCACCGGCAGATACGATACTAATTATACTTGACAACGGCTGATTTCCAAATGGCAGATTAATCGTACCATTGGCAGTTGGTTTTGCGACTGGCAAATAAAGAGACACACGGAAGTCACCCCAGGGTTAGAAAGGCAGAAAAGGTCTTGGCAGAAACACGGTTATGGACAAAAGAGTATGTAATCATTGGTTTGGTTAATTTGTTAACCGCCATGAACTTCTATCTGTTAATGATCATAGTCTCTGAATATGCGATGATAACGTTTGACTCAACACCCGGTGAAGCGGGGTTTGCCGCCAGTATATTCATAATCGGCGCACTCATTGCACGTTTGTTTGCCGGGAAATGGATGATGCGTGTTGGCTATAAACAGATGCTGGGCGTAGGAGTTGTAGCCTGTCTGGTCATGACGCTGTTCTATTTTGGGGTAAACAGCGTTATCATCCTATTGTTGGTTCGCTTTTTTCATGGTGCGGCTTTTGGGATTACCACTACGGCAGCAGCGACCATCGTCTCGGATATTATACCCCCGGAAAGAAGAGGCGAAGGCATAGGATATTACTCGTTAAGCCAGACAGTAGCTACCGCCATTGGCCCTTTCGTTGGCATTTTTCTAAGTCAGCATGGCAGTTACAGCATGATTTTCGTCGCCTGTTCGCTGGTTGCAGGTGTCAGCCTTTTGCTGTCGCCTTTCTTATCTTTACGCCAGAGGGTGTATACAGAAGAGCAGCTGCAAGAGACGAAGGGATTTAAACTCAGCAACTTGGTTGAGACTAGAGTAATCCCGATTGCAATTGTTTGCCTGCTGATCTACCTGGGTTATTCCAGCATCGTTTCCTTCCTCACGGTGTATGCAAAGGAAATCCATCTGGTTGATGCGGCCAGCTTCTTTTTTATCGTATACGCTGCCTTGGTCTTGGTTTCGAGGCCGGTTGTTGGCCGAGTGTTCGATCTGAAGGGTGAAAACTCCATTATGTACCTGGCCATTGTGGTGTTTGCCAGTGGGGTGTTTTTACTGAGCCGCAGTTATCACGGATATGAGCTGCTGTTAGCCGCGGCTCTGGTCGGTCTTGGATTTGGGGCTATACAATCCAGCACCCAGGCCATTGCTGTAAAAATTACTCCGCTGCACCGCCTGGGTTTAGCGAATTCCACCTATTTCATGTTTTCTGATATAGGTATGGGCATTGGCCCCCTGCTGGTCGGGTTTATTATACCTTTTACCGGTTACAGAGGGATGTATACGGTTGTGTCATTTGTGGCCCTGGCATGCCTGGTGATCTACTTCTTTGTACATGGTAGAACCGTTAAATCGGGTGAACAGGAACAGGTATTCACGAGAGCGGGTATCTAGCGACATTAATCCGCAAGACGATGGCAGATAAACATGAGCCGGAATTGAGAGGAGCGAACAAATGGTTACTATTAAAACCCAAAAGGAAATCGACAGGATGCATGAAGCTGGAAAACTGCTGGCATCATGCCATCGAGAGATCGCCAAAATAATCAGACCTGGTATCACTACTCTTGAGATTGACAGGTTTGTTGAAGAATTTTTAAGAAAGCATGGGGCAACGCCCGAACAGAAGGGGTACAAAGGATACCCATACGCTACTTGTGCTTCAGTTAACGATGAAATCTGTCACGGTTTTCCTCGCAAGACCCCTTTAAGGAACGGCGATATAGTGGCTATTGATATGGTTGTTAACTTAAATGGTGGGTTGGCAGATTCCGCCTGGTCCTTTGCAGTGGGGAATATTTCCGATAGAGCAAAACGCCTGCTGGAGGTTACCCGGAATTCCCTTTACAAAGGAATGGAAAAAGCGGTTATCGGCAACCGGATTGGAGATATCGGGCACGCAATTCAATCTTATGTGGAGTCGCAGGGGTTTTCGGTAGTAAGAGACTTTACTGGTCATGGTATAGGGCCAACGATACACGAAGACCCGCAGGTGCCTCACTTTGGCTCTCCGGGTAGAGGTTTGAGACTGGCGGAAGGTATGGTCATTACGATAGAACCAATGATTAACGAGGGAACCTGGCATTGCCAAATAGATCCCAATGGTTGGACAGCAAGAACCGCAGACGGCAAGTTGTCAGCACAGTATGAGCATACCCTGGCGATAACCAAAAACGGACCACTGGTCTTGACTCAGCAATAGCCGGGAAGTGACTCTTCATTTCCCGGTTAAACCCAAAAACCTGCTGGCATTCTCAAAATATAATAGGTTTTCGAGATCCTTATCGCCCCTACAGGCGACTTTTACTGTTTGTATATGCGGCATCCGGTTGCCAAACGGCCAGTCGGATGCATACATTACCCGGTCATGGCCAAAAACCTTCATGAGCTTGACGATGGTTCCCGGTGACTGAAAGCTGGTATCCACCCAAACATTCGGCAATCCGTTCATCCTCTGACATACCTCTTTTACCTGAAAAAGACCGGCATGTCCTATTATGAAGTTTACATGGGGAAAGGAACGAACTACTTTGTCGATGTGAATTATTCGTCCATTGGATGGTACGTTTCGAGACTTCTCTTTGCCCAGGTAATAAGAGGAGACACCGGAATGAATCAAGACCGGCAGCTTAAGCCGGGAACAGGCCTGGAGGGCCTCTATCACTCGCGAGTCATCTAACGGCACGGCTTGAATGATAGGATGCAGCTTTAGGCCCACAGCACCCTGAGCCATATCCGCCTCTATCTGAGCACTAATATCATAATCGCGGGTAAAGTCAATACTGGTAAATGGCAAAATGCGAGCATCTTTTTCCCTGGCCTTAACCAGATCCTCAAAGGTAACGTAAGGAGCAATGGGCAAACAGACCGTATAATCGATGCCGGCTTCATCCAAAGATCTCTGCATATTCTCTAACGTAGCCGTGGCATTGCGAGCCCGTTGGGCTTTGGTTGCCCAGTATTCGGTAACCTTGTAGGCTAACGCGCCCAGACCGAAGGAACGGTTAAGCTGTTTCTCGTTCAGGGTCTGAGGATCCCACATCTTTTCCATGGTGACGTTTTTTCTATCGATTAGACCCCCGCCCCCAAGGTTCAGAATGTCGCCCAGGTGGCTATGAACATCAATTATCACTCACTACGAACCTCCCCCAATTAAATCGACCATAATAACAATTCTTTAATCAATCTCCACTTCCTGCATGTCAAGGAAACACATTCAGGCATAGAGACGGTTCTTTTTCCTGCCTTAGCCAGGAGAAAGAACCATCCCAGGCCTGTCGGCCGTTTATTTTTCAAAAAAAGTTAATGACATATGTCGTAAATAGGGTATAATAAGAAGTGAAAGCGACATATGTCAGAAAGCAATCGGGAGGTGAGTTATATATGCCAAGAGGAGATGGTACCGGACCAATGGGACGTGGATCAATGACAGGCAGAGGTTTAGGATACTGTTCCGGAGCGGATTCTGCTGGTTACGGCATTGGTCGGGGAATGCGACCAGGCAGAGGATCGAGAAGAGGTATAGGTAGAGTACCTGGAAGAGGCATGGGCCGAGGATTTGGAAGATTAGGATGCCCGGCGACAGCTGTGCCTCAAAAGGACCTGCTGCAAGAGGAAAAGCGTCTGCTCGAACACAGACTGGATCTCATTAACAAGGAATTGGAGAGTTCCTAAGCGAAAAGGTGGGTGGCAGGATAACGCTCCTGCCACTCTGCTGATAAGGAGTAGATATTATGCCACGGCCGAGAAAATGGAGAAAAGTGTGTTGCCTGCCGGAAAGCACCCGGTTTGGACCACTTAACGCCCCTCAAGCTCATGACCATGTTACTATGACCGTTGAGGAGTATGAAACCATACGGCTGATTGACTTGGAAGGTTTTACTCAGGAGGAGTGTGCCGCGCGAATGAATATCGCCCGCACAACTGTTCAGGGAATCTACAGCGAAGCCAGAAAAAAACTGGCCGAGTCCCTGGTGGACGGAAAGGTGTTGAAGATTGAGGGCGGGGCTTACAAGCTCTGTGAGGGTCAAGGTAAATCCTGCAGAGGCAATGGATGCCGTCGACACAGGTCGGGCGGGGGGCCATGATGATTAAACGGAGATCAAGTAATAAGAAAAAATGAACTGAAGGAGGCTGACGATGAAGATAGCAGTTCCGGTTGAAGAAAATTCGATGGAATCAAATATATGCCAGTCTTTTGGACGGGCACCGTATTTCCTAATCTATGATACCGAGTCCAAGGAAAATGTTTTCCTGGATAATACGGCGGTGGCCAGTCAAGGTGGTGCAGGAATCAAGGCTGCTCAAACCATCGTAGATAGCCAGGCGAAGGCCCTGTTAACCCCCCGGTGCGGGGAAAATGCCGCTGCGGTGATAACGGCTGCCAATATCAAGATTTACAAGACGGTTTCTGATTCAATCAAGGCTAACATCGAGGCATTTACCGACGGCAAGCTGCCGGTGCTCGATGAAATCCATGCCGGTTTTCATAACCATGGGGGAAGATGATTTTATGAGGATTGCGGTGCTGAGCGGTAAGGGGGGGACCGGAAAGACGCTTATATCGGTAAATATGGCTGCAACCGTAGAAGGCTCCACCTATATCGACTGTGATGTTGAAGAACCGAACGGGCATCTTTTTTTCAAGCCGCAGGGGATAGAGACCGGGGAAATCTCCATCAAGATTCCGGTGGTGGAGGATCAGTTATGTAACGGTTGCCGGAAGTGTGTTGATTTCTGCAAGTTTAATGCGCTGGCGTACATTGGCAGCAAACTGATGATATTTGACGATGTCTGCCACTCCTGTGGAGGTTGTGTTCTGTTATGTCCCGAGAAAGCCCTCTCGGAAAGAGACAAGGTCATAGGCAAAATAGAGAGAGGTACTTCGGAAGGAGTTGCGGTCATTACCGGGATTATGAATACAGGTGAAGCGTCCGGTATCCCTATAATCAAAAAGCTTTTAAGTCATGTTCCTGAGGAGCGGGAATTCACTTTTATTGACTGTCCGCCCGGTAGTGCCTGTATTGTCATGGAGAGTATCAAGGATGCAGACTATTGCATCCTGGTAGCAGAGCCTACCCTCTTTGGGGTTCACAATCTCAATATGGTATGTGAACTGGTAAAACTCTTTGGCAAACCACATGGAGTGATTCTGAACAAGTGCCTTGATGGAGAGAACCCGGCGGAAGAGTATTGCATTGATAATGGAATCAAAGTATTAGGGAAGATTCCGTTTGACGAGGAACTGGGCAGGCTGAATTCAAATGCTCTTATTTCAGCCCGGGTAAACGGGAAATACCAGGAGCTGTTTGCTGCTTTGCTGCAAAAGGTCACTAAGGAGGTGGAGGTATGAAACAGTTATTAATCCTTAGTGGCAAGGGCGGCACCGGTAAAACAACCATTGCCGGTGCGTTTATAAAACTGGCGAGGGCCAAGGCTTATGCGGATTGTGACGTAGATGCCCCGAATCTTCACCTGGTTATGAATCGGTCATCTGACCCCCAACGCACAGATTATTACGGTCTGCCAAAAGCCGAAATCGATCAGGATTTGTGCCTGCAGTGTGATTTGTGCCGGCAGTATTGCCGTTTTGAGGCCATTCATGTGGATGAGGAAAGCCGGTACACGGTCGACGATTATGGCTGCGAAGGCTGCGGTGTTTGTGAGGCGGTATGCCCGGTAGAAGCCGTGTCCCTTCAACCCGCCATAGCCGGAGAGCTTATGCTCTATGCAGGTGATACGGTGTTTTCCACTGCTCAATTAAAAATGGGAAGCGGCAATTCGGGAATGCTGGTGACCGAGGTCAAGAAACAGATGAGATCAGTGGATGTCGGTGCTGAATTGGCGATCATAGATGGATCGCCAGGAATCGGCTGTCCGGTCATTGCATCTTTGAGTGGTGTTGATATGGTTCTGATTGTTGCCGAGCCTTCGATTTCAGGTATCAGTGACTTGGAACGCATCATTAAAACCGCAGAGAAGTTTCAAATGAAGATCACGGTTTGCACCAACAAGTATAATACGAATCTTGAGATTACTGAAAGGATCGAAGCGTTATGCAAAAAATTTGACCTGCCTTATGTTGGGAGAATACCATTTGATCCCGTGGCGGTAAAAGCCATCAATAATGGATTAAGCATAGTTGATATTGATTGTCCGGCGGGACGGGCAACTGAAGAGGTCTTTAGGGAAACCATAAAAATACTAAATGCGTGAGGAGTAAGAGAATGAGCGAGAACACTAATTCGAACCAAAATCAGGGCCCTGGTGCCCAAGGGAAACCGGATTTTGCAGCTAGTCCGCACGAGCTTAGCAACATCAAAAGAGTAATCGGCGTAATGAGTGGCAAAGGTGGGGTTGGTAAATCACTGGTCACCTCGATGCTGGCGGTAATGATGAGCCGAAGGGGCTATAAGACAGCGATTCTCGATGCTGATGTAACCGGGCCATCCATACCAAAGGCCTTTGGTATCAGGGAGAAGGCTACAGGCAGTAAGGATGGATTATTACCGGTTACCAGCAGGACCGGGATTGAAATCATGTCGATTAACCTGTTGCTTGATAACGACACTGACCCGGTTGTCTGGAGAGGTCCCCTGTTGGCGGGGACGGTTAAGCAGTTCTGGACCGACGTAATCTGGGGTGAGGTCGATTTCATGTTCATAGATATGCCTCCCGGGACCGGGGATGTACCGCTTACAGTTTTCCAGTCCCTGGCCCTGGATGGGATCATTATTGTAACCTCGCCGCAGGAACTGGTGTCCATGATAGTATCCAAGGCAGTGAAGATGGCAGAGATGATGGGCATACCGATTATCGGTTTAGTAGAAAACATGGCTTATGTTAAATGCCCGGATTGCGGTAAGGAACACAACGTATTTGGCGAGAGCCACATTGAGGAAATAGCCCAAAAGTACAACCTGGAAGTCCTTGCCCGGCTGCCGATTGACCCGAATATCGCAGTGGCCTGTGACCGGGGTTTGATTGAGCATTTTGATGGTGAGTGGCCCGTCAGAATAGCGGAAAAACTGGAAGAAGGAAATGTACCGACAGCAGCAGAACAAGACAAAGGGGATGAACCTAAAATGGGGAACAAATTAAAGATAGCAGTGGCCAGCGAGGGTGGAATGGTTACCCAACACTTTGGTCACTGTGAATGCTTTGAAATCTTTGATGCCGAGAACGACCAGATTGTAAAGAGCCAGTCGATACCCAACCCGGGCCATAGACCGGGATTCCTGCCCAACTTCCTTAACGATCTGGGTGTGAACGTGATCATTTCCGGAGGAATGGGTGCCGGCGCTATAGAAATATTTAACGAAAAAAATATTGAAGTGATCACCGGGGCGCAGGGACAGGCCCGGGCGGCTGCTGAGCTTTACTTGAAAGGCATGCTGAAATCGACCGGCGCAGTATGCCACGATCACCAGCACCACGGTGAATGCGGTCATTAAGGAGTTGTTATGGTGAGTAAAGGCACAATCTATGCGATTTCGATAAGTCCGGAAAGAGGACAGCTCAAAAGAGAGGTTCCCGAGGCTGATGTTATCGAAAACTATGGGATCGAAAATGATGGCCACGCCGGGGACTGGGGCCGTCAGGTAACCTGTTTAAGCTGGGACAGTGTCCAACAAACCAACCAGCGCTGCGGATTGAATGCTGGCCCTGGTGATTTCGCCGAGAATATACTGGTTGAGGGCATGGACCTTTCCAAGTTAACAGCTGGCAGCAGGATCAGGCTGGGTCAGGATGTCGTCCTGGAGGTAACCCAGGTTGGCAAAGAGGACCATCCCAGTATAGTGACCAAAACCCTGGGAGTAAGTCTGCTGCCAAGCGAAGGACTGTTTTGCAGGGTCCTCAAAGGCGGGAGAATAACGAAAGGGGATCCCGTAGAGGTGATGTAATCGCAATTAACACCAGTGGCTGCTGTAAACAGGTGAGCATCGCGTTTACCGGGACTATCAACCCAACCCCTGGTAGAAAACAGCAACTACTCCGGAATATAGTGCCTTATGGGAAGACGAGACCTCTTTGGAGGCAATAAAATCTACGCATAAAATAAAAAGCCCTCGGTTAGCTTCAAGCTTACCAAGGGCTTTTGGTTACTCTAGTCTATCACCGTAAAGCTTACGGTGAGTTACCTGATGAAGTTAAATTACTTTACCAGGGCGGGAAGGTTCTTAAGGGTTGCTTCTGCCTCGGTCATAATTGTTTCTACCAGGTCTGCAACTTTCGGCATATCATTGATGCGCTGTGCAGATTCGCCGGCGGCAAACATGGATTTATCCTTGTCTCCAGCGTAAACAGCGTTCATTGATTCGTGCTCAAACTCTACCAATGACATATCAACGGTTTCGTAGTCATCAGGAACCCCAATGTACAGTCCGGGGGACTTCTTAAGGGTGTTTACTGCGTGCTGCTTACTTCTGTCATTCTTCAGCCAGCGAGCAGGGCCAACAAAACCGCGGGCAATCAGGGTTGCGCGGTCGCCCGAGTCAACAACAGCCTGTTTCCAGTTGGGATGGAAGTCACTTTCCTGAGTAGCCAGGAAACGGGTTCCCATCTGAACACCATCCGCACCCAGAGCGAAAGCTGCGGCAACACTTCTGCCATCGGAAAAACCACTGGCTCCAACCACCAGAGTGTCAGCGTCGGCGACTGCATCAACAACGGCGGGGAGCAGTACTATGGAGTGAACAGGATCCCATGAAGTGTGGAACCCACCCTCATGACCGGAAGCCACGATTACATTAACGCCAGCTTTCTTACAGCGTTTTGCAGCCTGTACGGAAGGCATAACGTGTGCCCACACCAGATCGGTCTTCTTGACTGCATCTGTCCAGGGCAGGGGGTCTCCAGCGGAGGTTACCAGAACCTTAAACCGTTTCTTCATTTCTTCATCTTCTTCGCGGACTTTGATCATGGTGCCAATGATGATTTCAGCAAAATCTCTCATCTCAGCTGATACCATGACGTTAACGCCAAAGATACCCTGGGATTCCCTGGTGGCTTCGAGGGTATTTCTGAAGATGGTTCTCAAGATGGTTTCATAATCGGCCGAGGGATCTGCACCGCCAGAACGGCAGAAGAAATCAAATATTTGCGGCTGCTCATCTTTGGTGGTGACACCGCTCGAACTGATTAATCCTAACACGCCTGCATTCGCTGATGCGATACAGAGTTGGTTGGTGCCGAAAGGTCCCATACCGGCTTGGATGAGGGGATACTTGATTCCTGTTAAGTCACAGAGTCTTGATTTGATCATAACAACAATTCCTCTCTTTTCCTATCGTTTTTACGTGATATTAGGAATCACTTTTTATAAAGAAGTATAGGTCAATTGGGACTACCTGTCAAGAGAAACGGGGTGAATAAAGGAGGAAACGAGAACTAAATGTCGGAAAATGGCGAAGATTTGCTTAGATGACATGGCGGCTGTTATTGTTTTATTGAAGGCATTCAATGATTGCTGGCGGAGAAGATGCTGCTTGTTGGTATCCCTATACTATTCTATATTATCAATAATGACTAAACAAACTATTAAGAGAGTAGATTGGTGCGATTATTAAGGATGTGCAGAGATGAGTGACAATAAACGGACCAGGTTAAACCCTTGGTCACAAAAACTGATTGAGACGGCGGGAACCGGTTCACGTATTGGTGATCAGGTTATTAGATATCTGGAGAATCAGCTGATTGAAACCAGAAACCGGTCCCAGGTGTTGAAAGATTGGCAGACATACACCAGTCTGGTCAAGGAATCAAGCAACCCCAACCCCGCGAGGTTTGATGAGCCGGACTTAACCGCTGATGAAAGGCTGTTTTGTCAGCAGATTTATTACGTTCTGGTGGTACTTCTGGTGGCCTGGAGTTACCTTACGCGCGGAACAGATATGCCTGCTGATGATATTGAAATGGAATCGCTGATTAACGGAAGGGCTTTTGAACCAATGGGGATTGCAAACCTCCGGCTTGAGGGCTGTCCGCTGAACTGCAGCCTTGAAATCAAGGGAATGCCTGACCCCCTTTTGGGGCTGTTGGAATCCATCAGGAAATTGGATTTTGGGCTTGAAGGGGATCTTTTCCGTCCCCTGTATGAGAACCTGATTCCGGCCAAGATACGCCATGCGATGGGAGAACACTATACTCCTGAATGGCTGGTCAGGCATATGCTGGACCAGGTAGGCTTTTACGGTGAAAAGGATGAAACCATAATCGATCCGACCTGTGGTTCCGGGGTTTTTCTGGTGGAGGCCATATCAAGGAAAAGATCTGGTCAAGATTACATAGATTGCTGGGAAACAGTGGCAGGTATCGATGTTAACCCGCTGGCAGTGCTGGCTGCCAAGGTTAACTGCCTGATTGCATCCGGCTATCGGGTTGGCTTCCGAAAACAGTTAGAGATTCCGGTATACCAGCATGATGTCATATTAAGTGATGACGAGGGCCTGTGGGGTGAATCGAAGATGCCCCCGGGATTAACCAACTATGATTATGTGGTTGGGAACCCTCCCTGGATTAATTGGGAATCCCTTTCGCCGGAATACCGGTTGGCTACCCTGGATTCGTGGAAAAAGTATGGGCTTTTCAGTCACAGCGGGATGGATACCATTTTGGGCAAGGGGAAAAAAGACCTTTCCACTTTGATGACGCTGGTCAGTGCTGACCGGCTCCTTAAACCACAAGGAAAGATGGCCTTCCTCATTACCCAGGGGGTCTTTAAGTCCGGTGGTGCTGCTGAGGGCTTTCGCGCGTTTACCCTTCCTGGAGGCCAAAAAATCAAGGTCCTGATGGTTGAGGATCTTTGCCGTCTCCGGCCATTTGCGAGCGCATCAAACCGCACGGCTATTCTCTATCTGGAGAAAGGCCGGCCAACAGTTTATCCAGTTCCTTACCGGTTGTGGACTCGCATGTCCGATGGTAAGGATAAAATGCATCCGAGAAATGAGATCCTGGATTTGATGGCTGAACCAGTCAACCAGGCGGAGTTGCAATCACCCTGGATGACATATGGGGAGGGTTGTCGTGAAGGCTTGCTAAAAGTAATGGGGGCTTCAGATTACCAGGCCAGGGAAGGAGCCAATACCGGCGGTGCTAACGGGATCTTATGGGTGGAAGTAATTGACCGTCCGCGGTCAGGGATGGTCCGGATTCGAAATCTGACTGAGTCGTCGCGGAAAAAGATTGAGACTGTCGAAGCGGTAATCGAGGACAACCTGGTCTACCCTTTGCTGAAGGGCCATGATGTGGCACGATGGCAGGTGCGCCCTTCAGCACATATTATTCTGACGCAGGATCCTTTAACCCGGCGGGGGATAAACCTGATTGTTATGGCCCGTAATTTTCCCCGAACCCTGGCTTACTTGCAACAGTTTGCAACAGAACTGAGTAACCGGGCAGCTTACCGTCGTTATTTTAAGAAGACTGATCCCTTCTATTCCATGTTCAATGTCGGCGAGTATACCCTGGCACCTTACAAGACTGTATGGCACCGTTTTGGTAATCGGATGAAGGCCGCAGTAGTGGAAGGGATAGAAAGGCCAGTGATCCCCCAGGAAACCCATACCATGGTGGCGTGTAGATCGCGGGAGGAAGCGTGGTATCTGGCAGGGATACTTAACAGCCTTCCCGTGGAATATGCTATTTCATCCTATTCCGTTGTTGGAGGTAAGAATTTTGCTGGCCCCAACCTCCTGAACTTTATCAGAATTCCTTTGTATACGGGGTCACCTCTTCAAGACATGGTTGTACAGGCCGCCCAAAGTGTTTCCCGAGGGGCAGATCCGGAAATCCTGACCAAGGCGGTAGCGAGCATGTATGGCATCAGTGATGCTGAGCTGCGGGGCATGAAAAAAGGGTGGGAAGAACTGGGCCTGAAACCGTAAAACTGCTGCAGCTGGAGCGGAGAAGGAAATAAAGAGGCTGTCCCAAATCCCAAAATGGAGAGAGGGTCAGCCTCTTTAATTTGTTATTCGATCAGGGGGAAGGTTTAAAGCCTTCCCCTTTAATCATTTATGCCCAAACAAAGGTCAGCAACGCGGCGGCTGAATGTATTTTTTTGGGTCGGATTAATCCGGTTAATGGATTATTCAACGAACGCAGATGTATTAAATTGGCCTACATATATATAATTAATGGATTTATAACTTACAAATAACATAAAAGGATATATATAGAACGATGAAGCCATAGAAGAGACAATTTCCAAAATTGTGGGGGAGGAGAAAAAATGAGAGAGGTTGTTGTTGTCGGTGCGGCCAGAACGCCTTTTGGCAGGTTTGGGAGTGCGCTAAAGAACTGGTCTGCGGTTGAGTTGGGTGGGTTGGCGATTGCCGGAGCCATCAAAAGAGCCGGCTTGTCTGGAGAAGATGTTGAGTACCTGGTCATGGGACAGGTGCTTCAGGGGGGGTGTGGACAGATACCATCCCGCCAGGCGGCCAAGAACGCGGCTATCCCTTACCATGTCCCTTCGATTACGGTGAACAAGGTTTGCAGTTCCGGGATGGTAGCCATCCGTCTCGCATCCCAGATGGTAGCGTTGGGTGAGGTGGATGTGGTGGCAGGCGGCGGAATGGAAAGCATGTCCAATGCGCCATATCTAATGCCCAAAGCCCGTTGGGGCTACCGAATGTTTGACCAGAAAGTGGTCGACCTGATGGTCCATGACGGGCTGTGGTGTCCTTTCTATGACCGCCATATGGCGGTTCATGGATCGGAGGTGGCCCTTGAGATGGGGATCTCCCGTCAGGCGCAGGACGAGTGGGCCCTGCGATCACATACCAGGGCTTTGGCAGCTATGGAAAAGGGTTACCTCAGGGAGGAGATTGTGGCCTTATCCGCACCGGCTAAACCGTCAGTGGTCGTCGACCGGGATGAGGGCCCCCGGCCTGATACGAGTTTGGAAGCCCTCTCCAAGCTCCCGCCGGTTTTTTCCAAGGAGGGTACGGTGACGGCCGGAAATGCCCCGTCGGTGAATGATGGGGCCGGGGCCCTGGTGCTTATGGCCCGGGAAAAGGCGGAGGAAATGGGCGTAAAGCCGCTCGCAACCATCCTGGGCCATGCCGAAGTGTCAGCCGACCCCAGGTACATTGCCACTGTTCCTGGGTTGGCAGTGCAAAAACTCCTCAAAATGCAGGGCCTGAGTCTGGGAGATATCAACTTATTGGAGATAAATGAAGCCTTTGCCGCGGTGGTTTTGATCAGTGCCCGCAAAATACTGGGCATGGACGATGCAGATCTTGACCGGAGAGTAAATGTAAATGGCGGTGCCGTTGCCTTAGGACACCCCATTGGCGCCAGCGGAGCCAGAATAATCGGTTCCCTTATCTATGAACTGCGACGCCGGGGTGGGGGACTGGGAGTGGCCGCAATCTGCAGCGGAGCCGCCCAGGGTGATGCCCTGCTGATTAAAGTTGATGGCCTTTAAAGGGGGGCAGGATGATGTTTCAATTAGGTCAGGAGTCATTAATGCTGCAGAAAACCGTCCGCGAATTTGTCAAAAAGGAGATAGAACCACTCGGCGCTTACACCGACCGGAATCATGAGTTTCCGCAGGAAACCTGGAATAAGCTGGCCGCTTTGGGATTGACGGGGGTTGCCATCCCGGAAAAATGGGGAGGGTCAGGGGGAAGCTACCTTGACCTGGTCATACTGGTGGAAGAAATAGCCAAAGCCTGTGCTTCGACGGCAGTTATTATCAGTGTACATACCGGTTTGGGTTGTATGAGCCTGAATCTCTATGGCTCGGAACGCCTGAAAGAAAAATACTTGCGGCCTTTGGCGGCTGGAGAGATCATCGGGGCCTATGCCCTCACCGAGAGCGGTGCCGGCTCAGATGCGGCCTCTATCAAGTGCAAGGCCGAAGAATCAGGGGAGTATTTCATTGTTAATGGAAGCAAGATTTTTGTGACCAATGGCGGAGTTGCCCAGACCTACTGTACCTTTGTCAAAACCGATCCCTCGCTGGGTCCGGGCAAGGGGATAACCTGTCTGATAATTGAGAAAGGAACCCCCGGATTCACCATCGGTAAACCTATAGAGAAAATGGGTATCAACGGTTCACCCACGGTAGAGCTGTTCTTTGAAAACTGCCGTGTTCCCCGGGAGAATGTAGTGGGTGAGGTGAATGGGGGATTTCGGGTAGCCATGGGATTGCTTGATGGGGGACGTATCACCATCGCCGCCCAGGGCCTTGGCATCGGAGAAGGTGCCTTAGAATACACCACCAGGTATATCAAGGAACGGCATCAGTTTAATCGTCCCCTGGCCGCCAACCAGGGGGTACAGTTCATGGTGGCGGATATGGCAACTGATCTGGACGCAGCACGACTGATGGTTTTCCGTGCGGCCTGGCTGAAGGACCAGGGACTGCCCCACAGCAAGGAGGCCGCCATGGCCAAGAAAATGGCATCCGACGTCTGTATGCAGGTGTGTACCGATTGCGTTCAATTGATGGGAGGGTATGGCTACTGCCGCGAATACCCGGTAGAGCGAATGATGCGGGACGCCAAAATCACTCAGATATATGAGGGTTCCAACCAGATACAGCGGATGATCATCGCCCGGCACGTCCTGGGCAAATATTGATTGCATCACGGGGACTGTCCCCGTGATGCAATTACAGTCTTTTTCTTAAGTAGCTTATCAGGGGGTAGCCGATCAGCAGGATAACTGCTGTCTGGCTGATACCGATTGATGCGACTGAGAGCCAGTAGGGGTAATTGAAGAATGAATGCAGGTAGAGACTGACCAGGAATGCATTCAGAATGATAGGTGGCAGGTAAGCCAGTATACTGTGGCGCAGGTACCAGGTAAGGTAAGCCGCCGCCAGTGAGATCAGGGGTCCGAAAATGATATCAACCAGGCCAACACCACCCACGACATTGGCTAACAATACTCCCACGAAGATGCCGGCAATAGATTCGGGAAACAGTATGGGGAGAACGGTGAGAGCTTCAGCTGGCCGAAACTGTATGATGCCAAAACTGGTAGCATTAAAGACCAGGCACAGGGCCACATATAGGGCGGCTATTAAGCCGGCCCGGGTCAGCTTTTGAATCGAAGGCTGCATGGAACTCCCCTTTTAGTTAGATCGCATTATCATTATAGTATCCCGAAAACGGGGAGAACAAGATGATTCCCCTGCGAAAAACAATAGTTCATAAGTTTGAATGCATGAATATTCTTCGCCAGACTTCACATGATACAACACCATCTGCCTGTCTCACGACGAAAGGGGGACCGGGCCAATTCACGTCCATGTTCAGTGGCCCTCTCGCCCTGTCCATGCCGCCCCAAACACAACTAAAGGGTTGAGGCTATCGTCTCAACCCTTTATCAAAGTTCATGCAGTTAAGTATACCGTAATCTACTGCATCTGCTGTATACTGCTCATACTCTGCCGAATGTTGTTGAAAACATCCTGGGGAGCAGGCTGAATCTGGTACCATCCCTTTTGACTCATGGTGTTGTAGATGTCCTTCTGATGCTGCAACGTACCATCCAGCAGGGTTTTGAAGTGGGAACGTACCCGGTCGTTACTGCTTTCCAGAATTCCGCTGGTCAACATGCTGGCAGCGAGTTTATGCTGATTAAGCAGGATTCCCATCCATTCACTTTCTCTGGCCAATTGTATCCCTCCTTATTGTAAAGTACTTTTGGTTACCAGGCTGGCAGTACTCTGCATCCATTGTTTGTGCTGACTGCTCATGGCGCTGATAATACCCTTGATCTGAGGGTCGGTTATCTCGCTGAGGGCATGTTGACAGGTTTTCTCAATGGAGTCGAACAGTTTGGTGGTGTCATCCAGGTACAGCAGTTCTCTCGTTGAGAATTGGGTCATAACCTCAAACCTCCTTGCTCTTGTTGTATTTAGAGTGTGCAGAAGTGCGCAATTTATTCCCCTCGGCAGGCAGGTATGAACACCGGAAACGGGAGAGCAGATGCCGGCTCACAGGATGCGAAAAGATGTGGTGTGCGGCCCGTCCATAAGGCTGTATCGGGCTGCAATTTGAAAAGGGAGAAGTCGGGTGGGAGGTTACAATCAATCTGATAGGAAGCAGGGCGATTGCCACCCTGCTTCCTCAAAAGCCTTAGTCTGACAATTGGGAGATTTTCTCTTTGAGGGTTTCTGCTGCCCACTCAGGGGAAATCAGATTCATGTAGTATCCGGTTGAAACCTCCAATCCGGCCTGGACAATCAGACGGGGGAATACCTCAATGAACCAGTGATGATCTGGCCCATTTTCCACGTTTACCGGGGCGGTGTTTATGACCAGGTTATATGATGGGTCATTCAGGATATCAACCATGGAACTGAGCAGCTTCTTCAGGATATCAGCCAGTTCCGGAATTTGTTCTGCGGGAATATCGCCGAAATCCCGGGCGTGATTTTTGGGTATCACCCAGGTTTCATGGGCAAATCTAGAGGCAAATGGGCATATTACAATAAAATTCTCTGACTCCAGGACCAGCCTTACCTGGTCCTGTTTTTCCTGTTTAAGCATGTCGCATATGAGACAGTTACCCGTGGCCTGGAGATAGCTTTCCAGGCCCTTAAGCTCATTGGGCACATAAGGCAGGCTCACAATCTGCATGTGACTGTGCCCCAGAGAGGCACCTGCGAAAAGGCCCTTATTCTTATATGTTTGAATGAACTTGATCCTTTGGTCTTTGGCCAGATCCAGGTGGCGTCTCTTCAACATCTCAATTATCTCTGAGATCTTTTCTGCGGGTTGCTGGTGAAGCTCTATATCATGTTCCGGGGTTTCAACTACTACTTCATGAGAACCGAATCCGGTCATGAAGGAATAGATGCCGTTGGTTACGGTGGCAAATTCGGTATCCCGGCTGAATGCGGTGAATTTGTTGGGGATGGCTCTGATCGTCCAACCAGGAGCGTTTTTCTCGGTACCGGGCTTACGATTGACCATTATCTCCGGTGGTGTAACCGCTTCGTTACCCTCACAGAATGGGCAGAAACCTTGAGCTTTCAAGGGCTTTCCCTGGGCTGGAACCGGAAGATCTGTCGGCCTGATGGCCCTTCCAGTTGCGATCACCACCCAGCTGTCCCTTAGCAAATCCTTTCTAATCTCGGCCAAAGCTATTCCTCCTCTCAAAATCATGGGTTAAGTTTTAATACCGAACCGGTCTTCACATAATCCAATCATAACTCACCTCTGCCAATTTTTCATCTAATAACAGTGCCATGACAGCCTGTTGGGCAGTACACCGGAGCTTACCTCTCTAACTCGGAATATAGCCCGGATGATAGCGGTAAATGGTATAATTCTTGCATAAGTAACTATCGCTCAATCTTGTCTGAGTTAAGCTGGTTATTTTGCGAAACAACCCGTTTAACTGCAGATGGGACCAGTAAGACAAAGGAGGTTGTGAGACGTGAATGTTAAGGACATGTTCGATCTGTCCGGCAAGGTTGCTGTAGTAACGGGGGGTTCTATAGGTTTAGGTGCCTATATGGCCCGGGGTTTGGCTGAGGCTGGCGCCAATGTGGTAGTAGCAGCCCGCAAGGTTGAACGCTGTGTCGCGCTCTGTGAAGAATTACAGGGTCTGGGTGTCAAAGCCATTCCGGCAGCCTGCGACGTCAGCAAGGCCGAAGACTGTCAGAACCTGGTTGATGTAACAGTGAAGGAATTCGGCAAACTTGATATCCTGGTGAACAATGCAGGTTACACCTGGGCGGCGGATGCCATGGACTATCCCATGAACAAATGGCATCAAATCATGGATTTGAATGTAACCGGTCTTTTCCAACTCTCGGCCATGGCCGCCAAAGTGATGAAGGAGCAGGGCGGAGGCAGGATTATCAATATCACCTCAGTAGCTGGTTTCTATGGCAGTCAGCCGGAAGCCCAAAATACCATTGCCTACAACACCAGCAAGGGTGCGGTTGTTACCATGACCAAGGACCTCGCAGTAAAATGGGCCCGCTACGGCATTTACGTCAATGCCATCGCTCCGGGATTCTTCCCCACTCACATGAGCAGTGGACTCCTGGAAAAGAACAAACACCTGGTTATTCCCCGTGTGCCAATGGGCAGGCTGGGAGAGGAAGATGACATAAAAGGAGTGGTGGTATTCCTGAGCTCCGAGGCCTCAAGATATATCACCGGCCAGACTATTATGCTTGAGGGCGGCGTCACTGCATCTGCTTAGGCCTTAGAATAAAAAAGATGGTTATAACATAGTTGTACTTACTGCTGCTCACCTGCGTTTCAGACGATTAATCTATTCGTTTATTGACTGACTGAGGTTGAGCCTATGGAATCGACCTCAGTCAGTGTATGTTTTGGAGTCCTCAAATTAGGTGTGTGAAAGGAGTTATCTGCTTTGAGTTTTAAGATTGAAAATGCCGTGGTAATCGGTTCCGGTGTTATGGGAGCCGGTATTGTTGCTCACCTGGCCAATTGCGGAATCGAGGTTCTCCTCCTGGACATTCTGCCTCCAGAACTTACGGCCAGTGATAAGGAGCAGGGTTTGACCGAGGCATCTCCTGAGTGGCGCAACCAGCTCTCAATCAACGCGTTGAACAAGCTGCTGAAATCGCGCCGTCCGGTCTTTACCTCCGAGGAGAGTTTTGCTCGCGTAAAGGTCGGAAATCTGGTCGATGATCTGCCCAAGGTCGCAGATTATGACTGGATTCTGGAGACCATTATTGAAAAACTGGAAATTAAACGGCCGCTTTTCGCCAAGATCGAGAAGCTGCGGCGTCCGGACAGTATTGTTACTACCAACACCTCAGGACTTCCAATTAAACAGATTACCGCCGGGATGACCAATGAATTCAAACAACATTTCATGGGAACTCACTTTTTTAATCCGCCCACCTATATCAGGTTGCTGGAGATTATCCCCGGGGTGGAAACGCTTCCCGAAGCAGTTGAGTTCATGAAGACCTTCCTCACGGACCGGTTAGCAAAAGATGTGCTGATCTGCAAGGATACGCCCAATTTTATCGCCAATCGCATGGGCGCCGCTACGAGCTTGAATGCTATGCACCTGGCTGCCCGGATGGGAATGCGGATAGAAGAGGTGGATGCCTTATGCGGTCACGCCATGGCCAGACTGCGGACAGCGGTCTTCAGGTCCTCGGATGCCATTGGTCTTGATACCAATTTTAATGTGACCTCAAATCTTTACGCCAATGTCCCGAATGACGAGCGCCGGGATATATTCCAGTATCCCAAATACGCAGAGCGGATGATCGAAAAAGGACTGCTCGGGGCTAAAGTTGGGCAGGGTTATTACAAAACCGTGGTAAACGAAGACGGCTCCACCAAGGAAATGGTTCTCGATCTGGATACGCTGGAATACCGGGAAAAGATAACTCCTGATTTTCCGTGCCTTAAAGCGGCAGAAAAACTGGACAACCCGGCTGACAGACTAAAGGTGTTGGTATCTGACAAGAATGACCGGGGTTCTTTGTTTGCCTGGGAGGTTGTAGCCAGTGATCTGATATATGCGGCCAACCGTGTGTTGGAGATATGCGACACCATCATGGACATTGACAACGCCATGAGCTGGGGCTATTTCTGGAGACTTACTCCTTTCCAGGCCTGGGACAGTCTGGGAGTCAAAGAGACTGTGGCCAGGATGAAGGAAGAGGGAAAACCGGTTCCGGAGCGGATTGAGACCATGCTGGCCAAGGGCTGCGATTCTTTCTATAAAGAAATTGACGGGACCAGGTGTTATTATGATTTCCGCACCGAATCGTATCAACCAATAAACAGTTAACTATTAAGGAAGTGATCCCCCTGCGAAAACCCATATTATGCTGTTTGAATGCATAAATATGTGGGAGCCGGTTGACGCAGCATGGCAGCAACACCCTGCGAAGGCGAACGATGAAAGGGGGCGAGCCTCATGGACGGGGCGAGAGGGCCATTGACCATGAACGTGAATTGGCCCGGTCCCCCTTTCGTCGTGAGACAAGCAGATGGTGTTGCTGCCATGCGAAGTCTGGCGACTAATATTTATGCATTCAACCTTACGAATTATTACTTTTCGCAGGGGAATCAATAAGGCAAATGTTTCATTAGGGAGGAAAGGACTATTAAAGAGTATCGAATTTATCCGCTTATGGTCGGCGTGATGGGATCGCTAAAAGGTGCAACAACTCATCTGTTGGATATGGTGACTCCCGTGGCAGGTCCGGCCCTGGTTTTCTATCTCGAGGGAGGTACGCAGAAGATACTGGTTGACACCGGGGTCGGGGGTCCGGAAGGGGTTGCCCGGGCATTGGCCGGAATCGGGCTTAAACCGGAAGACATAGATACCGTAATTCTGACTCACCTTCACTTTGACCACGCTGACAATGTGGGCCTGTTTCCTCAGGCCCGCTTTATCTTGCAGAAGAAAGAATGGGAATACGCCAAATCACCCTTACCGATTCAGCGTTCACTCTATAACCCGCAGACCTTGAAAGAACTGGAACGCCTGGACCTGATCCTGGTGGAGGATCGTTTTGAAGTGGAGGATGGGGTGGAGGTTATCCTGGTCCCCGGGCATACCAAGGGCCAGCAGGCTATAGTTGTCAATACCAGTAAAGGAAAATACGTATTGGCCGGTGACCTGCTCTATTGCTGGCTCAACATCTATCCCGGAATTTCTGAGTACACGGACATGATGGGTAATAGAATTGCCTGCACTCCCCAACCTGATCATGCGTTCTATCCTCCGGGGATTCATACTGATTTGAGCGACTGGTATGACAGCGTATGGAAGGTGCTGGCCTTGGCGGGCAGCCGCGAGCGTATAGTGCCGGGCCATGAACCAGGATTGGTAGGCAAGATACTTCCTGAAGAATAATGCATCGCACGCCCGGTACTATTGACTTTTTATGGTATGCAATCAGTAGACAATAAACGACATCAATTTTCATCAAAAAAATAGAGGAAACCTCGGAAATTAGTAGAAGTCTTATTATGATACAATTGGACGATAAACCAGAATACCACGATAGATGTAAATATATAGGCAAATTATAGGATTATTACAGGTTAGACCAAATAAAGTCAATATTTCTAATAAAAATCAAGGCTCCAGGAACAGTCAAAATTACATATTATTCAAGCCCGATTTGTGACGTAAATCACAACCAATGGAACCAATTGACACATGTCATGGTGCTCGAGGCACAAATTGCGTCGACAATTGTCGTGGCAATTATTAAGTTGTTGGCTAAACTCCCAGAGACCGGGGATAAAAGGCTTGTTCTATATGGTTGCCCGGTTGGCATGGGAGTTGCATAGCACATTATTGGGACAGGTTAGAAGTCCAGAAAGGAGGGGAGTTGCAGAACTGTATTAAGGGTTCCACCAACCTAGTTGGCACCATCATTTCTTATTGCCAAAGTGCCAGTCTAAAGGAATTAACCTGTAAGATCGGAGGTAGAATCAGTGAAGAAAAGGATTAGAAAAGCCGCAGTTCTTGGCTCGGGAACCATGGGAAGTGGTATTGCTGCGCAACTAGCCAATGCGGGAATTCCTAGTTACCTTCTGGACATCGTACCCAAGTATACTGAAGCAGATCAGGCCAAGGGAGTAAAGGCGGAAAGCAAGGCCTTCAGAAACAGAATAGCCGAAAGCAATAAGGCCCTGGCTATCAAGACTCGTCAATTCATGAACAAAGAAGACGCCGACCTTGTTACCTGCGGGAATATGGAGGACAACCTGGCATGGCTGTCCGAAGTTGATTGGATTGTAGAGGCTGTACCGGAGAACCTCGCAATAAAGAAAGACTTACTTAATAAGATCGCTCCTTTTGTGAAGCCGCAAACCATCGTAAGTTCCAATACCTCAACCATTTCAGTAACCACTATGGCTGAGGATATGCCTCTCGAATTCAGACAGTACTGGATGGGGACTCACTTCTTCAACCCGGTTCGTTTCATGAAGCTCCTGGAAGTTATACCTGGCAAAGACACCCTGCCGGAAGTCATGCAGTTCATGGCAGACTTTGGTGAGCGCAAACTCGGCAAGAGCATTGTCTGGTGCAAAGACACCCCCGGATTTATTGCCAACCGTTTTGGCAACCAGGGCGGCCCGACTGTATGCAAACTGATGGACGAACTGGGCTTGACCTTCTCGGAGATTGATGACATTTGTGGTCCGGCCATGGGCAGACCGAAGACCGGTGCCTTTGGTTTGATGGACCTGGTTGGACTTGATATCGCTGTTAATGGTACCCAGTCGATACATGATGTTTTGACCGATCCCGAAGACAAACAATTCTACGTCGTACCGGAAGTCTTCAGGAAGAACGTGGAGAAAGGGATACTGGGGAACAAGACCAAGGGTGGTTTCTATAAGCGAGTCGGCAAAGAAAAACTGATGCTGGATCCTGCTACCTATGAATATGGACCCCTGAAACCTGCTGACTTCCCCAGCCTGGAAAAGGCCAAGGCTGCTAAGACTCTGCCGGAAAAACTGGCAGCATTCTATGAAGGTGATGACAAAGCAGCGCAATTGGTCTGGAAGATTAATAGCGGTACCCTGCAGTATGCTACCAAGAAGATACCCGAAATATCTGATGATATTATCAACTGTGACCGTGCTATGGAGTGGGGTTACAACCACCAGGCCGGTCCGTTCAGAGTGTGGGATGGCTTGGACCTGCCGAAGTATGTGGCTCGCATTGAAGCTGAAGGCGGCTCAGTGGCTCCGTGGGTACACGAAATGTTTGATGCCGGGATCACTGCCTTCTATAAATACGAGAACGGAATTGAGTACTACTATTCGATTCCTGACAAGAAGTATGTTCCAGTTACATACAAACCTGAAGTTATCGTTCTGCCTGAGTTGAAGGCCCAAAACAAGGTGGTATTCTCCACTCCCGCTGCTACCCTGTATGATATCGGCGATGGAGTTCTGTGCTTCAATATGACCACCAAGAGGTCAGCTTTTACGGCAGAACTGGTTGACGCCATGATCCAGGCTCAGGCTGAGCTGAAGAAGCCTGAATGGGAAGGTATGGTAATCAACAGTGCCGGCAGGGACTTCTCTGCGGGATTGGACTTTGGCGAAATCGCCAAATTCATCGAAAACCAAGCATGGGACGCCCTCGATGCCAGCCTGAAGAAGATGCAGGATACCTTGATGGCATTCAAATACTCGGATAAACCAGTTGTAGTGGCTCCCCACGGTAAAGCACTGGGTGCCGGCTGCGCATTGATAATGCACGGTTCAGCAGTACAGGCCGCCGCTGAGTCTTTTATTGGTCTGATTGAAATAGGTGCAGGTTTGGTTTCAATCGGCGGAATCAAAGAAATGACCATGAGAGCCCTTGACAGAATTAAAGGGACAATGGCTCACCCGGTAGACTTTTTAATGGCCAACTTCCAGAATATAGCCCAGGCTGCCACCTCCATGAGTGCCAAGCAGGCTGTGGGACTGGGATATCTTAAACCCACTGACGGGATTACCATGAACCCCGACTTCCTGATCGGCGATGCCAAAAAGCGGGTTCTCGATATGGCAGAGGCTGGTTATGCTGCACCGATCAGCAGACCGTTCGCAGCTCCCGGTAAGAACGAAACTGCACTTATAAAAGTTGGAACCATGGGCATGAAACTCTCAGGAGTCATCAGTGAGTATGATTGGATGGTTTGCTGCAAGATAGTTGACATTATGTCCGGTGGAGATGTAATTAAAGGTGCACCGATAACCGAGCAGTATCTCCTGGATCTGGAAAGAGAAGCCTTCGTAAGCCTTTGTGGCGAAGCCAAGACTCAGGAGCGCATCGCTCACATGCTGAAAACCGGTAAGCCTCTGCGGAACTAAGGTTTTTAGCAAGGATTAATAAATCGGGGAGGTAAGACAAGTGAGAGAAGCTGTTATCGTATCAGCAGTACGCACTGCCGGTGGTAAGGCTCCGAGAGGAACCCTGAGAGACACCCGGCCAGAATTCCTTGGAAAACTCTGTATGGAAGAAGCCATCAGAAGATGCGGCCCCAATTTTGATGCCGGAATGATAGATGACGTTATCTGGGGTGCGGCTACCCCGGAACAAGCCTGCGGCATGAACACTGCCCGGATCACCTCCCGCTACGCCGGGATTCCGGAGAGTGTACCTGCGGTAACCGTCAACCGTTTCTGCTCCTCGGGTTCGCAGGCCATTGCCTTCGCAGCCGAGGGTATCATTGCCAACCGCGCCGACATAATACTGGCCGGCGGCATTGAACACATGAGCATGATCGCCATGGGCGGCGTAACCAGGCCGAACCCGGATCTGGTAATGGATCCTGAGGTATCCAAGGTTTACACCAGCATGGGACAGACTGCAGAGAATGTAGCCAGCCGTTATGGCATTACCCGGGAACAGCAGGACGAGTTCGCGGTAACCAGCCATCTAAGATGTTCAGCGGCTGAAAAAGCTGGCAAATTCAAGGAAGAAACCGTACCGGTACCGGTAAAGATTACGACGCTGGGCCCGGATGGCAAACCAGTAACCCAGGAAATCATGTACGATTATGAAGAAGGTATCAGACATAATGCCAGTCTCGAAGCCATGGCCAAACTCCGTCCGGCCTTCGTACCCGGCGGTACTGTAACCGCTGCCAACTCATCCCAGACCACCGATGGTGCGGCAGCAGTCATGGTTATGGAAAAGGAAACAGCCCTTAAATTGGGAATCAAACCGCGTCTGAAGTTCGTTGGCTTCGCGGTAGCCGGCTGCGGACCAGATGAAATGGGAATTGGCCCGGTATTTGCAATACCCAAGGTATTGAAGCGGACCGGCCTGGAACTCAAGGATATCGGCCTGATCGAGCTAAACGAAGCCTTTGCATCACAGTCTCTGTATTGTATCAGAGAACTGGGCCTTGATCGGGAAATCGTAAACGTCAATGGCGGCGCTATAGCTATGGGGCATCCCATGGGTGCAACCGGAGCCAAGCTGACTGCTACCCTGATGTATGAGATGGAAAGACGGGATGTTAAGTACGGTATGGTAACCATGTGCATCGGCGGTGGCCAAGGTGCAGCTACCATATTCGAGCTAGTTAAGTAATCTGTTATCGTTGTAACTGACTTGTTGTTTAGGGACCTGGCCAACGCCAGGTCCCTAACAATAAATACAGATCCCCTTAACCATTCATTTGTAGCGGACTGGCCATTGAGTAAAACACTCATTCTCAATCGAACAACGACTAACAGTTACCAGATAACAGTATTGACATCAAAGCAGGAGTTAGACAATATCTGCCGAAATGTTCTTATATCTGTCTAACTGTGTCGATGACAGGAATCTATGATTCAAGGACAGGTCACAAACCGATTGAGAGTTGTATCTAACCTTAAGAAGGGATGGCTGCTGCACAAGGGGGTGGTTGGCAAGGTAATTAAATATGTAGGACGCCGTGGTTAAGAGGTATTAAGGTTTAAAAATCTGGTATAAGAAGGGAAGTTGAGAAACGCATGTCATACAAATATTCTTATAACACACGCGACATTAAATTCATTCTTAACGAGTGGCTTCCAGTTGAAGAGATCCTGGGCTTTGACAAGTTTAAAGACTACTATAGCAAAGATGACTTTGATACCATTATTGATCAGGTCCGTAAGATAGCGGCGGAGGTTATTGCTCCTACCGCTGATGAAGGTGATGAAATCGGGGTTCGTTATGAAAACGGCAAAGCCCTCATACCGCCCTCATTCCATGCAGTTTACAAGTATATGCAGGATAACGGCTGGGGAACCAGCAACATCGACCATAGCGCTGAAGGCATACTGCCTACCGTATTAAATGGACTGTTGATAGAGATTCAGTCGGCTGCCAACCCGGCATTTATGCCCTATGTAGGATCGGGTTCCGGAGCCGCTGCAGTTATACAGAAGTATGGAACCGATGAACAGAAAGAAAGATTCCTTCCCAAGCTATTCGATGGCACCTGGTCGGGAACGATGTGCCTGACTGAGCCCAGTGCAGGCTCAGACGTTGGTGAACTACTTTCCAAGGCGTATCCTACGGATGAGCCTGGGATATATAAATTAAAAGGCCAGAAGATATTCATAACCGCTGGTGATCGTGATGACGTAGAAAACATCGTTCACCTGTACCTGGCCCGCGTTGAAGGCGCAAAACCTGGAACCAAAGGTCTTTCACTCTTCATTATGCCCAAATACTGGGTGAATGAAGATGGAACCCTCTCGGACAACGATGTACAGTGTGCAGGCGTTGAACACAAGTTGGGTCTTAAAGGATCAGCTACCGCGCAGCTGGTTGTTGGTGAGAACGACAACTGCCGCGGTTGGCTGCTGGGCAATCCTCCTGACGAGAACGGTGTTGGCGAGGGAATGAAGCAGATGTTCAACATGATGAACGAAGCTCGCCTGGATACCGGGCGCCTTTCCACCGCTGTAGCTGCCAACGCCTACTGGAACGCCGTAGCTTATGGTAGAGAGCGTGTTCAAGGCCGCCTGATGACCAATCCCAAAGCAGGCCGTGTAACCATCGACAAACATGAAGATGTGAAGCGGATGTACCTGATGAACAAAGCTACCACCGAAGCGTGCCGGGCACTCCTGGCCAAAGGGTATTATTACGAGGATATCCGGGAATGGGCACCAGATCCGGAAAGAAGAGCATGGGCGATAAGAAAAATTGACATGATAACCCCGCTCTGCAAAGCATATCCCAGTGACGAGGCCTGGATTCTGACTGCTGAATCACTGCAATCATACGGCGGTTATGGCTACTGCGAAGACTATCCTGCTGCCAATGCCACCCGCGACTGCAAGATCTGGTCCATCTGGGAAGGTACTAACTTCATTCAGTCCATGGACCTGATTGGCCGCAAATGGAACCAGAATAAGGGCCAGGATTTTGCCGCTCTGCTAACAGAAATCGCGGATTTCATTGCCGCTAATAAGGGGCAGCTGGAAGGCCTTGATCAAGAGATGGCACATCTGGAGAAGGCCCTCAACGCATACCGTGAGCTGCAGGCAACCATATTCAAATATGCAACCTCTGGCAAAGCCGGCCTGATGGG
This sequence comes from Syntrophomonadales bacterium, assembly GCA_050951725.1. GTDB lineage: Bacteria > Bacillota > Syntrophomonadia > Syntrophomonadales > DTU052 > DTU052. Next base: position 58,998 of record JBMNJO010000001.1, read on the forward strand.
AGTTTATGCCCGTCGGATTCTGACCGCGACTTCACAACTATACTGCGGTTACCTCCTGTTGGATCAAGCCAGAATTGCTCTGAAACGTATGGCTGAGTTGGGCAAAGACCACTATGACTACAACTTCTACCTGGGCAAAGTGATGTCTGCCCGCTGGTATGCCAACAACGCAGTACCCAACGTATGGTTCATCGCTGAGCTCATCAAGATTGGTGATATGTCAGTAATTGAAGCACCGGATGAAATCTTTGATTACTAAGGACTTTCGCCGGCAATAGAACTGCCACTGATATAACGTAAACGAAAGACCCACCCTGTTATCCGGGGTGGGTCTTTTTCAATAACTGACGTTGGTGAACATCTTCCGGGTATCTTCCAGAAGGCTGTTTTGAAAAGTTACATTTACGGCTGAGCAAGGGTTAGGCAATCGTTTTACACGATCTTGGATATGGTCTCCAGTTCCTGGGCCAGGGCCAAAATCTCCTCAATACTCGCATTCAGCTGCTGGGTGGCGGCGGCCTGTTCTTCACTGGTACGGAGTGAGACTTCGGAGAAGGATGAGGTTTCATCCAGTTTATCACTGATCTCTTTGGTATATTCACGGATCTTCACTACTGTCTGCCGGGAATCATCTGACAGTTTGCGAATCTCCTCCGCTACCACTCCAAAACCCCGCCCCACATCTCCAGCCCGGGCGGCTTCTATGGCAGCGTTTAATCCCAGCATTTTGGTCTCATCGGCTATCTGCTTGATAAAACCCATAACATCGTTAATGTTATTGGATAGGGAATGAACCGCGTTGATGTTCGAATCCACTTTCTGATAGTTTGAAGAAACCTCGGTTGCTGAAGCGGCTACCTCTTGCACAACTCCTGCGATCTCTTCCAGAGCTTTGGCCATATTATCGGACATTTGGCGGAGCTTAAGAGCGGTTGTCTTAGGTAATGCCAGCCCAAAAGTACCGGTGATTTTCTGTTTACCGTCACTGTCGGCCTCAAACAGGGGATAGCTCATCACCAGCACCGGAAACCCATATTGACTGGCATCCAATTCCCGGGATACCGGCTTTTGATTTTTGATAACCTCCCACGGGATGCTGCCCTCCGGAATTGCGGCCTCCAGCTGTACATCCGGCATATCAAACTTTTGGGATGACTGACGGTGGCTGTATCGGTGACGACCAGTCATATAGATAAAAGCGCCCTCGGGAAACATCTCTGAGAGCATAGGAGCAAGGTGAGGAAATGCCCGTGCTACAACCGGTTCAGCGGGATAGATAATACTGAGGGTACCAATCATCTTATCCGGCAGGTTATCGTCAAATATCGGCAGTACTTCTGCATGAACCCGAATACCGTATTTGGCTCTTACAAAGTCCATGGTCACCGGCTTTTTCTGCCGGATGCAGTTTTCGACCATCCCGTCCTTTTCCAGGGGATTGCCCACCTTCATAACCGGAAGATCAAAGTTTTTTGAATGGTATTTTGCAGTGATTTTTTCCAAATCAGTTATCAGGAAAATGACACCTTGTTCATATGTTTCGACCAAATGTGGGGCAAATCTCTCAAAGGACCTTAAATTGCTTTGGGTCAAACAATCCAATCTAATCTCTCCTTTTTGTGATTCGTTGACACCGGAAAGGGTTTGGTAATAATCCCTTTATGAAATTGCACGATATTGCATATAGGACTACCTTACTAAATTATAGCAAATTGTCCAAAGATAATATATAAGCGTGATTCCCCTGCGAAAAGTAATAATTCGTAGGTTTGAACGCATAAATATTCGTCGCCAGACTTTGCCTGGGCAACACCAACTGCTTGCCTCACGACGAAAGGGGGACCGGGCCAATTCACGTCCATGTTCAGTGGCCCTCTCGCCCCATCCATGGGGCTCGCCCCCTTTCGTCGTTCACCTTCGCAGGGTGTTGCTGCCATGCTGCGTCAACCGGCTCCCACATATTTATGCATTCAAACAGCATAATTTGGGGTTTTCGCAGGGGAATCAAGCATGAACTGTTTCACAGATCAATAGTGAATTCAAACAATTACTGCTTCAAAACGTGTTTATTTTACTTTCGGGGTAGCGGCATTTCGGCAAAAGAACCATAATAGATACATAGAATTCGTTGTCGAAAAATATATGGAATAGTTAAAGGAGTTGCATTAACTTGGGTCTGTCGAATGAAAAGTTAGTTGATATTGCTCAGTATGCGATTACCCGCCTGGACGGTGGCTGGTTCCTTGGAGCAGCAAAAAGGCTGGGTGTTGAAAAAGCCTGGGAATTGGATGTAGAGGCATGGCGGCACTTTTCTTACGTTTTTGGCAAAAAACTGCGCACTGATTACATAACTGACCCGGTCTGGCCAGAAAGCTTTATTGAGGCCATTGATATTATGGGTCAGATACTAAAGATAGAAGGCCGGCAGGTATCCCTGGACGGTAATGCCATCAGGATCCGGGTTACCGATTGTGAAACCCAGAAAATGATCGCCAAAGCTGGTGTGGCGGATTGCGGCATCGTCACGGTTTATTCCTATGAGCAGCTTGCCCAGGGATTGTTTGCCAGAACCATATCGGTATCAGTAAAGCACCTCAAGAACCTCAACCATGGGGACGATTGCTGTGAGGTGTTAATTGTAAAGAATGATTAACAGCACCATCAGGTTAAGCTGAATTTGATGGTATCGGAACTTGGGTCTTGTTTAACCCTGCCCAGGGCCTTCAGGTAATTCAGGTGTGATATTACCTCTCCGGTGGCGAACCACTTCTGGGTAATGGGGAATTGGTCCCATTCTTTATAGCTTAGATCCCATTTAAGCTGCGAAGCGATTTCAAAAGCGTTCTGAGGACCTTTCTCCAAAACTGATAGAATTGCATTGGCCCGGTTTTGGTGATGCAGCCGTAGTTGATCGATTCTGTCCCTGCAGTTGTCAAAGAGAAACCGGTGTGCCGGCAATACATGGTCTACCTCCATGCTGTAGATCTTGCTCAGGCTGTCAAGGTATTCCTGTAAAGGGTTTTGGTCGTCAGCAAACACGGAGATATTGGGCGTGATTTTGCCCAGAATGTGATCTCCTGAAAGCAGAAGCTTTTTATCCGGATCATAGAGGCACAGATGGCCCTGGGTATGGCCGGGAGTGGACACACAGCGGAAATTGTAGTCACCAATACTGATAAGATCTCCGTCTTTGACTATGGTGAATTCAATCAATTTGCGGACCCCATATTTGAATCCCGGATGCTGTCTTATAGCATCCTCGTCATCGGGAAATCCACTACGGCTGGCATAAATCAGCATGTCCTCCCAGCCATCCGTAGAGTTGATGATATCAGCATCAATTTGGCTGCAGTAAACCCTGGAGGTCTCTGTTGCCAGATGAGAAATCAGCCCCGAATGATCAGCATGCATATGGGTTATAAACAGGTCAGTAATGGATAAATCAATATCGAGTTCCTTGAGTCCCGTCATCATGGCGTCGAGGCACTCCTGACGGTTCATACCGGTATCAACGATCAGATTACGGTCCGGGGTCTTGAAAACGTACGAGTTGACGGCTTTCAGTGGATTACCTGGGAGGGGAATCTCCAACTTGAAAAGACCGGGTCGAATAGTTTCAAACATTTTATTAATCCTCCTTGGATAAATAGTATACTTTTAAGAATGCCTCGACAAGGGGAAGGTCATAGAGGGGTAGGGAAAACCGTCCGGGGAAGACTTAGGAACAGCTCTGAAAGGTGAGGATCAAACTGAGAAGCAGAACCGTTTTGCAGCTCTGCCAGTGCCTCCTCATGAGACAGCGGCTTTCGGTACGGCCGATTACTTGTCATCACTTCATAGGCATCCGCGATGGCCAGAATACGGCATTCTGGCGGGATTTCCCTGCCGCGTAATCCCAGTGGATAGCCGTTTCCATTCCACCACTCGTGATGTTTCAGAATCAGGTCAGAGATCGGCATCAGGTCCGGGGAAATCAGGGCTATTCGTTGACCAATCTCACAGTGACGACGCATTTCAGACATTTCTTCCGGGGATAGCATGGCCGGTTTGAAAATGATCTGACTGTCCACGCCCACCTTGCCGATGTCATGGAATTCTGCCAGGAGTATCAGCCTTGATATAACCTTGTCATTCAATCCTGCTGCTGTACCTAAGGCGACAACCAGCTGTCGTAACCGCTTAAAATGTCCGTCTGCGGCAAAATCCAACTCCTGGAGGACTTCTTTGTATCTTTGGACTATCGAGGACCGAACGGTCAGTCTTCGGTTCCGCTTTTCACGGTACATGTTGTTGTCCGCTTCACGGAAAAGATCAATCATTTTGGATGATGGTTTCATTCCCATGCTATAACCGCATGAAATGCTGAGTGGAGGGACTTTCTGGCTTAAATTGTATTCTTCAATCGCTCTATGTATCCTTTGATAGGCGTTTTCGACCGCCGGGGGAGGAGCGTTGGGAAGAAGAATGGCAAACTCATCACCTCCAACACGGGCTACTACATCACTTTCGCGGAATGCTTTCTTTAGGGCCTGGGAAGCTGAAACCAGCAGCCTGTCACCAGAATCATGTCCCAGGGAATCATTCACCAGCTTTAATCCATCAATATCGCACACCAGAAGTCCAACGGGATAAAAACGACCCGATTGGACACGGTTCATCTCTTCTTCAAAATACATTCGGTTGTAGAGCCCGGTTAACGGATCATGCATACTAAGGAAGCGAAGTTTCTCTTCAGTTTGTTTCAGGTTTTCAATATCCATAAAGTTTCCCAGAGAGGCAGGACGGCCGTTATATCGAATCGAGGCAACCGTTTCCAGAATCCACTTAACACTCCCGCCTTTAGTTACAATCCTGTACTCGTAAGGAGTGGTCTGTTGTCCCTTCAGCATACGGGTTGCATTTTGCCGAACAAAGCTGCGGTCATCGGGAAAAACAATGGTCATTGAGTCCAGATTATACAACTCAGAACTGCTGAAACCGGTAAGAACCTGGAATTGGGGGTTAACAGCCTGAAATCTGCCATCCTGAACAATGAAGATTCCGATGGGTGAACTGACAAAGAGGGTTTGAAATAAGTCTTCGGAACTGCTATGAATCATTTCCGGGGTATCAGTCACTTTGATTTCATTGACAATATCTGCTGACCCGTGCGGAGGTTGCTCACCGGTATGGTTTTTATTATTCATTGCGGCCTCCAAACTGACCAGACTGTGGTGACGGGGAACGTAAAAGAATGTTATATACACAACATTATACATTAACAGCATATTTTGCAATACCGGTGATTCATATAGCGTTTACAACAAATTGTACTCCTTTAACCGGCGGTATAAGGTTCTGCGTGACATTCCCAGGGCCTTGGCTGCCTCAGTCTTATTGTATTTATATTTCTCCAGGTAGTTTTGAATCATCTGTTTTTCAACTGCGGAAATTGTCAGGTCTTCACTGCCGGGGCTGAGTAATGGTTCCGGATTCTGGTCGCCGATCTGACTGAAGTAGTCTCGAACCAGGTCATAGGTAATAACCGAACCGGCTGCCAGCTGAATGGCGCCTTCAAGCACATTCTGCATCTCTCTGACATTACCCGGCCAGTCAAACTTCAGAAATACGTCAATAACCTCGGATGACAATTTCATTGGTGGTTTGTTAATGCGTTTACATATACTTTCCGTTATATATTCGGCCAGCAATTGGATATCATCAGGACGTTCCCGTAACGGGGGAATGGTAATCCGGATAACCCCCAAACGGTAGTACAGATCACGACGGAACCGGTTACGGCTGATTTCCAGGTCCAGATCCTTGTTGGTCGCTGCGATGACTCTGACATTAACCGGAATCAGCTTGTTGCCACCCAACCGGATTACACTTTTCTCTTCCAATACTCGAAGCAGGGAGGCCTGCAGGTCCAGAGGCATATCGCCAATCTCATCCAGGAAAATCGTGCCCTGATCCGCCAATTCAAATTTGCCGATATTGCCTCCTTTTTTGGCTCCAGTAAAGGCTCCCTCTTCATAACCGAAGAGTTCACTGGCAATCAGCTCCCGTGGAAGCGCAGCGCAATTGATGGCCAAAAAGGGGTTATTGCGGCGTGGACTGGAGTTATGCATTGCTTGAGCGATTATGTCTTTACCCGTACCGCTTTCTCCCAGCAGCAACACATTGGAGCATGAAGAGGCTGCTGCTTTGGCAATGTTTATAACCTGCTGAAACTTGGCATTGTTACCCACAATATCATGAAAGGTCATTTTGGCCCCCCCGCCGATCCAGTTGCGCACCAAACGGTTGATCCGCTGGATCTCCCGAATAATCACCACCGTCCCACCTTGCGAAGGGTCGGGGTTGTTGAGGGGATTGCAGGTGATATTGCATTGGACCTTGTCCTTGCCTATGGTGAGCAAAACGGTTTCATCGGTTATTACCCGGCCCTGGGTAACAATATTGATAAAATACTGGTTATCGGGATTGTATCCCAGCAAGTCACATATATGGCGGCCAATAACCGTCTGGTTCTGTTGTTGCAAGAATCGTGCACAGTTGCCGTTCATGTAGGTTATTAGGCCATTGTAATCTACTACCATTACCCCTTCAGACATGGAGTCCATAATTACTTCGTGATAACGAGTTGTCCGTTCCAGATTCATCTTGGATTGGATATGCATTGCCGACGCAACGACCATCCCCAATGAGTGGTTGCTCACCTTGTCGTAGGGGGCCACCATGCCAAGACTGCCGACGATCTTGCCTTGATCAAGGATGGGGGCGAATGAACTGGTGGCTATGTGAGAAAAGAGATTAAAGTGTTCGTAACCATAGACTGAGATAGGTCGGGCCAGGGCAATACTAAGGGCACAAGCGTTGGTGCCGACCATATCCTCGGACCACATTGAACCTTCAACCAAAAGGCCACGGTTAGCCCACTTAACTGTTTCGTCGTCACCAGAGATTTTTAACAGACAGTAGTTGGCATCAGTCAACAACACAATGAAACCGGTTCCGGCTACGAACTCCGATAGGATGCTCATTACGGGTTGGGATGTTTCTATGAGGTAACTGGCGTTTTCCAGAGCCAGTTGAAAGTCGGAACCGTTAAGCACATATGGATTTTCTTTCAGATAGGGGTTAACGCGATATTGAAAACTGCGTTCCCACGAGTCCCGGATTTCCGGCCGTAGCGTTGCTCTAAGCTCGGGACTCGTGTGGAGATCCTCCCATCTGCGCCGCAGTTCCTTCTTGTTCATTGCTGCCTCCTTGCCAATTGTTGATTACAGTATAGCGCTAGATCCATTTAGACACAATATGAGTCAGGACATGAGACAATAATGTCAATATTGCACAAGGCAGTGCTGCCGACCGTCAGCATTGGACAATTGAATTGCGGTGACAGACCAAATATCTGGAATCAAATTATCTCTTGGCAGCGGCGGTGGTGAGCAGGGAACCCAGGGCCTGAAGGAGATTGCCCAGGACTTCCAGTTCATTTTTCTTCAGTTCTTTAGTGAGAAACGCGGCAAAAACGCCAGCCAAAACCAATAGCTGCTCATCGGTGATTTTGATTTTTGGAACCATTTCGTTCATCCTCTCATCATTTTTGTACATATTTTACGTGTATTAGAAAGAATTTGTGCCAATTCTTTGGTCCGGTCGTTTTCATTTCCCTGGCATTCAGGAAATAATCACGTTATAGTGTACTTGTACTATTGTTACAAGTGATTAAAGTGGTACTGGCATCATTTTAGCGGTGCCGGCAAAGGAGTCGGTCATGGAGTTTGAACAGGAACTGAGAAACAGAAGAGAAATGATTGAGGATGCTCTGGACAAGATGCTCCCCGATGCCCGCACCCGACCGGACGTTATTCACCGGGCGATGCGCTACGCGGTGGTTGATGGGGGAAAACGGCTGCGACCCATATTGGTCCTGGAAGGAGCCAGACTGGCTGGCGGTGATATGAAGAAGGCCCTGCCTCTGGCCTGTGCCATTGAATTCATCCATTCGTATTCGCTGGTTCATGATGACCTGCCGGCCATGGATGATGACGACCTGCGCCGGGGCAAACCTACCTGTCACAAGGTATTTGGGGAGGCTATGGCTATACTGGCGGGAGATGCCCTCCTTACCCGCGCGTTTGAATTACCGGTTTACATGGCTGCGGACCCGGAGATACTTCCAGCCAACATTATGAGAGCCTGGAGTGAGTTGGCCCATGCTGCTGGCAGTCAGGGGATGATCGCCGGGCAGGTGGTTGATCTGGAGTCGGAGAATAAAAAAGTCGATGCTGAGACCCTGCAGTTCATGCACCAGAACAAGACGGGAGCGTTGTTCAAGGCTGCTCTCAAATCCGGGGCTATGCTTTTTGGAGCCAGTGAAGAACAGCTGCTGGCATTGGACCGTTTTGCGCAGCATTTTGGACTGGCCTTTCAAATAACCGATGATATCCTGGATGTTGAAGGGGACGAGAACATAGTTGGGAAGCCGGTGGGAAGCGATGCCCGGAGCGATAAGGCTACCTATGTATCAATTTATGGTCTGTCCGAATCCCGGGATATGGCGAAAACGAGTATCAAGCTGGCGATAAATTCTCTGGAGGGATTTGGTGATGAAAGCTGGTTCCTGCGGGAGATCGCCCAAAGTGTTCTGGACCGCCGGAGTTAAGGTTTCCGCCCCGCGAGAGGTGACTTCTTTCGATTCAGTACGGAAAGTGAGGTTGTGAAGGTGGATGTAAAGGTAATTCTGGAAAAGGCATTCGAACTTGGTGTTTCTGATGTACACTTGAGTGTTAATAGTGCTCCAGCCTTTCGCCTGCATGGATCGCTGCTCCCATTTGATGACCCGTTTTGGGAGGGCAAACTGAATCTGGATGATTCATACCTGGCCAAACTGACCCCCGAAGCCACTGAAGACCTCGCTCACCAGGTTATTCCGGCTGATCGCTACGGCCAATTCAGATCCTGCAATGAGTTGGACTTTTCCTATGAGATTGAGGGACTGGGACGTTTCCGGGTTAATGCTTTTATGCAGCGGGGTAATGTATCGCTGGTCCTGCGTCTGATAAACACCAGGATCCCTTCGTTTCAGGAGCTTGGACTGCCGGATGTACTGGGTGATCTGGCCCGGCGTCCCCGGGGACTGGTTTTGGTAACCGGACCAACTGGAAGCGGAAAGTCGACTACCCTGGCTTCAATGATTGACCTCATTAACTCCGAGGCCCGTTGTCACATTTTAACCCTGGAAGATCCGATTGAGTTCGTGCACCACCATAAAAAAAGTCTGGTAAACCAGCGTGAAATCCATCAGGATTCGGAATCATTTGCGACGGCTTTACGAGCGGCTCTACGTGAAGACCCTGATGTAATTCTGGTGGGGGAAATGCGCGACCCGGAAACCATCGGTATAGCTCTGACCGCTGCTGAAACCGGTCACCTGGTTCTTGGCACCTTACATACATCCAGTGCGGCCCAAACCGTTGACCGCGTAATTGACGTCTTTCCGCCTCACCAGCAGCAGCAGATCAGGGTTCAGCTCGCCAACAGCATTCAAGGGATAGTAGCCCAACAGCTGATTCCCAGAATTGATAAGCCCGGTCGGGTAGTGGCTTTTGAGATCCTGGTGGCAACACCAGCGGTTCGCAACCTCATTCGTGAAGGCAAGTCTTTTCAGATCATCAACCAGATTCAGACCGGTGCCAAATTCGGCATGATATCCCTTGATATGAGCCTGCGCAATCTGGTACAGAAAGGGATCATTTCGCGGGAGGAGGCTTTGGCCCGGGCAGCTGATGCTGACACCCTGCAGAGAATGCTGTAAGTGGGACCGGGGGACAGGTTCTTGGTCCCGCCTTCACACATCGTCTTGGTGGGCTAAATCGGGGATACCTTACGAAATTGCTAACTCGCCTGCGTGACAAACAATATTATGTGGTGTCCCCGAAATAGTAAGAGGCCCTTTAAAGGGCCCCCGATATCATATGCAATTCTCAAAACCCAATAGCCGGCTTTTCTAGTTTTCCATGCCCGTGCTCGCTGCCGCGAGAAGCTCTACCGGATGTTTCACCGGTGCGTTGTAGTGATAAATATTGGTGCCATGTTTAAGCTGCATGGTGCAGCTGGGGCAGCAGGTGGCGATTACATCTGCTCCGGTATTGGCGATGGAGTCCATCTTCTTTTCCAGGACCTTCATGGATAACGGGTAATGAGTGATGGCGAAGGTTCCTGAACCACCACAACAACGATCAGAGTCCTTCATCTCCACCAGTTCCAGTCCCGGAATCATCCTCAGAATGTCACGAGGTTCCTGACGAATCCCCTGGGCTTTGGCCAGGTGACACGGATCGTGGTAAGTAACCTTGATATTGGCCGGTGTCAGTCCCTGGGGTTTGATCTCCAGGACCTCGAGCAGGAACTTGTTCAGATCATAGACCTTGGAACAGAACTTCTCGATTTCCTCGTCATGGCCCTGGTTATTCAGCAGCAGGTGAAGACTCTTTTCCGAGATGGCAGCTGAACACGAGGCACAATCGGTTACAATATAGTCCAGATCCAGGCTGTTAAATACTTTGAGATTATGAACAGCCAGATTACGGGCGCTGTCCAGCTTGCCATTGGCGGCATGCGGCACCCCGCAGCACTTCATATCCCGCGGGATAATAACCTCACAGCCCCATGAAGTCAAGACACTGACTGTAGCCTCCGCTACTGACGGGGAAAAGAGATCGGTTCCACAGCCCAGGAAATATCCGACCCGGTATTTCTTTTCACCCTTCGCCTTGCTTACCTCGGGCAGGATGCTGCGGGCTGAACGACGGGGGACATCCTGCATTATCTGCTCCGCTTCCGACAGGTCACCCGGTAAGAGCTTGGTCAGGCCCAGACTGCGGGCCGCCTTCTGCAAACCGGACTTGTTGGCCGTCCACATGAACAATCCGCCCAGTTTCATCAGGGTCGGGTTGGTCCATACCCGGTCCAAAAATATATCCTTAATAGCCGAAGGGTTCTTCTCATAAATGTAAGAACGAGCTGCTTTGTTCAGTTCTGGTATCTCTATCCCTGACGGGCAGTTGATCGAACAGGTCTCACACAGGAGACAGTTGGACAGCCGGTCATAAACCGGGGTTTCCGGCTGCACCTTGTCATCCCGCAGGGCCTGTACCATGAAAACATGGCCCCGGGGCGCGACCGTTTCGTTCCGGATCTCCGCAAAAACCGGACATACTGTTCGACAACGTCCACATCGTACGCACTTCTTAAGTTGATCCTTTACCGGGGGTAGTTCTCGAAAGTCCACTAACCAAAATCCTCCTCAGCCACACTTCCGGCAAATATATAAACAGCACTTAAATAACACAGTGCCTCAATTATGAATCCTTGCCCCGGCAATCCGACTGGCAACTGCCGGTTTGTCTTACCCTACAGTTTTACTAAAACAGTTTTCCAGGGTTCATGATGTTGTGGGGGTCAAGAGCCTTCTTGATACTCTGCATTACGTCAACCGCGGGCCCATGTTCCAGGCGCGCATACTCGCGGCGCACTGCACCCACTCCGTGTTCCCCGGTGGTCGATCCCTGAAGCTCGATTGCCAACAGGTGAATGTCATGGACCAGTCCCAAGACCTTTTCCACCTCCGCCGGGTTCTCAGGATCAATAACCGGGGCGGTATGCACATTGCCGTCACCTATATGACCGTAGTTGACTACCTGCACCCCGTGTTTTTCGCCCAGGGCCCTGATCCTGCGCAGGGCATCGGCTACTCCGGCCAGGGGAACGCTTATATCCTCACCCGCAAAAACACGGCTGCCATCAGGACGAACCCGGGCCGCGGCCGTAGCGGTTACACTTCTTCCTTCCCATAGAGCCGCCATCCGCTGGGGATCAGTGGACCATTCCACCTGTCGCGCCAGTTTCTGGGCAATCTCTACGATGGTGTTTCCTTCCCATTCCACACTGGGAGGGTTGCCATCCACTTCAAAGAGCAGAATCGCTTCGGCATCGGGAAGATTTATATGGGGCTTAAACTGATTAACAGCTTTAATCGCTGATGAATCCAAAATCTCAATTCCCGAGGGCAGGATACCGGCCCGATAAACCTCCAGGACGGTTGCCGGGGCATCATCCAGTTTATCAAAAACCGCCATCATAATACCGCGTGCCTTCGGTTTGGGGAAGCACCGCAGGCGGATGCGGGTGATTACACCCAGTACGCCTTCAGATCCCACGAAAAGCTTGGTCAGGTTGAGCCCGGACACGTTTTTGATAGCCTTGGATTTCATACCGCCGGTTACAATTACCTGCCCGTCAGGCAGGACCACTTCCAGACCCAGGATATACTGCTCGGTACAGCCATACTTTACCGCCCGCAGACCGCTGGCGTTATTGGCTACCATACCACCGATGGTACACATCTTACTGCTGCCCGGATCAGGCGGAAAGAACATATTATACTGGGCGAGGTGGTCATTCAGGTCGGAATGGATCACCCCGGGCCGCACCGTAACCTGCATGTTAGCGGCATCCACCTCGACAATCTCGTCCCAGGTCGATAAATCCATGACAATACCACCGCTTAAAGGCGCACTGCCACCGGTTTCACCGGTCCCGGCGCCTCGTGGGGTAACGGGGATCCTGTTTTCATATGCAAACTGCATGACCTTCTGCACATCCTCGGTTGAACGCGGCAGAACCACGGTATCCGGGGACGACATCTGCAGTTTGGTCAGGAAAGAACTATCATAGGAGTAATAGAGAAGGTCGAGATCCTCAGTCAGGACCTTGTCTGCTCCCAACATATTTTTCAAATGATTTTTCAAGGCATTCCGCTCCATCGCACTCTCCCCATCACAGGATTTTACATGATTACAGGCCTAATTATAACATAATCTTCGTGAATGCAGTCACAATCGGAATCGGATTTCCTAAATGCGTGAGAGTATTTCGGACAGCTATTTCGGGGGACATCATCACAATGGGTGCCATAGTCTGCAAGTAAAGACCAATCCCCAACTTGCCCCCGAAACCTTTTCAATACTGGTTTATTTGTCCAGCGGAAGGTCTTTGGTATAATAGTTGGGTGAAGGGTGGTAATGATGGACTTTACCTGGAAATTTGCTCAGGATAGGATATCGTTTTCGGTGCCTGATAAGAATGTAAAAGCGGTTCTTAGACGGAAGGACTTTGACAGTGCCGGTGGCTTTCCGTTGACGGTGGAAAGAGCGTTGGAGAACCCGGTGGGCACACCGAGACTGCGGGAAATAATTGCTCAAAGAAAAGCCAGGTCAGTGGTAATCGTGGTTAACGATATAACCAGACCGACCCCTTATGATAAGATTCTGCCACCCCTGATGAGCGAGATCCGGTCTGCCGGGATAGCAGATGATCAGGTAACACTTTTGATCGCCAATGGGATACACCGGGAGCAGACTGCTGATGAAAGCCGGGCCATGTACGGCGAGGAAATCTGTGAACGCCACCGGGTGGTTAACCATTGTCCCGATCGGGACCTGGTCAGCCTCGGCACGCTGCGCGATGGTTTTGAGGTACAGGTTAACCGTCTGATAAAAGAATCTGATATAGTCATTACAACCGGTGTGATTGGCCTTCATTATATAGCTGGTTACTCCGGGGGACGCAAATCGATCATACCGGGAACCGCAGGCCGCGCTGCTATAACTGCCACCCACGCCCTGATGGCTGATCCCCGGGCGTGTCTGGGAAATATCAAGGATAACCCGGTAAATGACCTCTTGCTGGAGGGCGGGCGTCGGGCCGGGGTTGATTTCATAGTGAACGTGATCACCGATGACAGCAAACAGATAGCTGCGGCGGTAGCTGGCGATATGGAGAAGGCCTGGTTAAAAGGGGTTGCCATCTGTCAGGAAGCCATCCTCTGTAACCTGGAAAGCCCGGCTGACATTGTTATTGGCGGCTGTGGAGGCTATCCCAAGGACATCAATCTCTACCAGGCCCAGAAAGCGCTGGAATCCTCGGTGCAGGCGGTGCGGGAAGGCGGGGTTATCATCCTGGTGGCCGGGTGTCAGGAAGGGCTGGGCGAGGACACCTTTGCCCGCTGGGTTAATGAAGCCCAGACCCCGGAGGATATCAAACAGCGGTTTATGAACGACTTCGAGTTGGGAGGACATAAGGCCTACGCCATATGCCGCACCCTGGAGAAATGCCAGGTGGTCCTGGTAAGCTGTTTGGATCAGGCTACGGTAGAAAAAACCTTTATGGTTCACCGTTCAACGGTTGAAGAAGCCCTGGAGTATGCTTACCGGCAGGTAGGGGAGAATCCTGCCATAGTTGTTATGCCGGAGGCCCCTACCATTGCCGTGCAGGTAGGCAATAAGACCGAAGGAGCGCATAAATGAATTTAGAGAACCTTATGCCAGCAGAGAGGATCAAGTATCAAGAACCTATGCGGGATCATACCACCTTCCATATTGGCGGACCCGCCGATGTCCTGGTGATGCCGGAATCGGTCGCTGAGGTTATCTCGGTGATTGAATGGGCGAGGAAGCAAGGGCTTCCTTATTTGGTCATCGGCGCAGGAAGCAACCTCCTGGTGAGGGATGGAGGCTTCCGGGGACTGGTGGTTAAACTTGGTGACAACTTTAATCGAATCGAGTTCAACGGAATTGAGGTAAAAGCCCAGGCGGGGGTAAAGGTTTCCCATCTGGCCGCGATGGCGGCAGAACAAGGATTAGGAGGTCTTGAATTCTCCGAGGGGATTCCCGGATCCCTGGGTGGGGCAGTACATATGAACGCGGGAGCGTACGGCGGGGAATTCAGTCAGGTGGTTACCAGTGTGACTGTGCTCAATGAAGCTGGAGAACTGCTAGCGCTGAAGAAATCCGAGCTGGAGTTTGGCTATCGTTCCAGCATCATTCAAAGGCTTCGTTATGTGGTGCTGGAGGTTGAACTGGAGCTGCATCCTGAGGAGCCGCATCTGATTAAGGAAAGGATGCAGGAACTGTCCCGGCAGCGCAAGGAGAGACAGCCCCTGGAGTTCCCGTCCGCCGGCAGTGTTTTCAAGCGGCCTCCGGGCAGGTTTGTCGGTCCCATGATTGATGAACTGGGGCTAAAAGGATACCGGGTGGGAGATGCGGAGGTATCATCCAAACACGCCGGATTTATCGTCAACCGCGGCCAGGCCACGGCCCGGGATGTGCTCGCTCTGGTTTCATTTATTCAGCAGCGGGTGAAGGAAAAGTACGGGGTTGATCTGGAAACCGAATTCCTGATTGTCGGTGAAGATTAAGCCGCCAGGCCCATACCAAAGGAGATAACATGTTTGAGTTTTTGGAGGCATTATACGTTCTGGCTACGGAATACATGGCCGTTTGGGGATACTGGGGGATAGTAGTGGGGATGGCCCTGGAAAGTGCCTGTTTCCCACTGCCTTCGGAGATAATTCTGCCTTTCGGTGGTTATCTGGTATCGCAAGGGGTCATGAGTTACTGGGAGGCGGTCTTGGCCGGACTCCTGGGAGGCACCCTTGGTTCAACCATAGCTTACGTGGTAGGTTCATATGGAGGCCGGCCGTTTATTCTGAAATACGGCAAGTACTTCCTGATACGAGAACATGATGTCGAGCGGGCTGATGATCTGTTTTCCCGGTATGGAACCAAGATCGTCTTCTGGGCCAGGTTCATGCCGGTAATCCGAACCTTCATATCCCTGCCGGCGGGGATCACCAGAATGGACTTTACCCGCTTCCTTATATATACGATTGCCGGCTCTATACCCTGGACGCTGGTCTTTGTCTATGCCGGAGTAAAAATGGGAGACAACTGGAATTACATACGGTCCATCTTTGAGAAATTTGATGTTTTTATCATTCTCGCGCTGGTTGCCATCGTACTCTTCTGGGTGGTGAGCCGGCTGCGGGATGTGCGTAAAAGGTGACTTAAGTGCTCTTGTTGACAACCTTGAATTCTCAGTATGTTCATTCCAACCTGGCCTTGCGGTATCTGGCCGGGGTGGCGAACCAAATCGAACAGACCCACCAGGTGATGGAATTCACCATCAATGAATCCCTGGACCATATACTGCGTACCATCGTCAGGGCTCAGCCAGAGATGCTGGCCTTTTCCTGTTATATATGGAACATCGAGGACACCCTCCGGCTGGCTCAAAACCTGAAAAAGGTTCTGCCATCGGTGGTCATTGTCGCCGGTGGGCCGGAGGTCAGCTATGATTCGGTTCAGCTTTTGCAGGCTCACCCCTCTATTGATATGGTGGTTCGGGGAGAAGGGGAAGAGACCTTCCGCGAGCTGCTCCTGGCCTGGCGGGATGGCCGGGACGGTAACGGCATAGCGGGTCTTACCTGGCGACAGGGGGATCATATAATCGAAAACCCGGACCGTGATTTGGTGAAGGACCTGAACCGGATACCCTTGCCTTATGGTCCAGCTCCGAGCATCCCTGATAGTCGCATACTATACTATGAAACCTCGCGCGGCTGTCCTTTCAACTGCAGTTACTGCTTATCTTCCACCATCCGGGGGGTGCGTTACTTTCCCCTGGACCGGGTCCGTCAGGAAATAATGGCCCTGGTAATTGAGGGCGTTCCCCAGATAAAATTTGTGGACCGCAGTTTCAACTGTCACCCGAAGCGTGCTCTTGAACTCATGAGGTTCCTGGCCGAATTACCCGGGGAAACCAACTTTCACTTTGAGATCGTGGCCGATGCCCTCAGCAATGAAGTATTGGAGCTGCTGGCCAGTGTCAAACCAGGACGGTTCCAGTTTGAAATCGGGGTGCAGTCCATCAATCCCAACACCCTGGAAAAGATCAATCGGCGTCAGGATCTGACCCGGCTGGCGGATAACATTAGGGCCCTGATGAAAAGGAAGAACATCCACATTCACCTGGACCTGATTGCCGGTCTGCCGGAGGAAGACTACCAGTCTCTGGGCGAGTCTTTCAACTGGGTCTATGATCTGCAGCCTGACTATCTCCAGCTCGGTTTCCTCAAACTACTGAAAGGGACCGCCATCCGGGAGGAGGCCCCCCGGTGGGACTACGTCTACAAGGAGTACCCTCCCTATGAGGTTTTGGCCAACCGGTGGCTGAGTTTCAGTGAGATGAGCAGGTTGAAGATAATCGATGATCTGTTGCAGAGGTATTATAACAGCCATGTGTTTGACTATACCCTGGCTTACAGTATTTCAAGGCTGTTTGAGGGCAACGCTTTCAGGTTCTATGAGAAGCTGGCTGACTATTTTATATCCCAGGGTTTAGACGGTAAACCGTCTAAGCGGGAAAGACTGTACGTTATCATGGCAGACTTCCTGTCGCAGATCGATCCGAAGAACTCATTATCATATACCCAGCTGCTGATGTTCGATTTTGTACTCAACAACCGCCACCTCAATGTTCCGCTGCAATTGGGAAGGACAACTATAGAAGACCAGGGGGCCCGAATCAAAGCCTATCTCAGAGAGCAGGACAATCTGATGGAAAAGCCGCGGGGCTCACTTAAACCAAGGATCGAGGTTTTCCCCCTGGATGTACTGGCCCTGGCGGGGATACGAGAGCCCGCAGCACCCCAACCGTGGTACGCGGTCCTCTTTAGTTACGGAGAGGAAGGAACCACGGTTGAATACATTGATCTTTAAGGAGTATTTATGAAGAAACACCCCATTATCATAATTGGCCATAAAAATCCCGATGTGGACTCTATAGCTTCTGCCATTGCCTATACCAGACTGAAACAATTAGCGGGTGAAACCAACGTCATCGCAGGAACCGCAGGAGAGCTGAACCGCGAGACAAGCCATATATTGCAAACGCTGGGCATTGAACCCCCGGTGCGAATAAAGGATGTCAGGGCCCGGGTAGAGGATTTGCTGGCCGAAGAAGAACCAGATGCTGTGCTCAGTCCCGATATGCGTCTGCAGGACGCAGGCAACCTGCTGCGCAACCGCAAATCCAAGACCGTAGCCGTGGTAGATGCTGAGAAACGCCTGCTGGGACTGGTCACCATCGGGGACCTGGCGATGATATTGATGGACGGCCTGGCGGATCTGAGCTCTCCGGATGAAGCTGGTGATAAGGTACAGGCGATCTTTGATACCCGGCTGGCCGAGATAATGAAGACTGATAGCCTGATCATATTTGATGACCATGATTCCGTTGCGGAGGCCCGGGAAATGATGTTGAAAACCCGTTACCGCAATTATCCGGTCACCGATGACGAAAACCGGTTTCTGGGCATGGTCTCCCGTTACCACCTGTTAAGCATGAAACGCAAGCAGGTGATATTGGTGGACCATAATGAAAAGACCCAGGCCGTTGACGGGGTAGAGGAAGCCGAACTCCTGGAGGTAATAGACCACCACCGGGTGGGTGACCTGGAGAGCATCACCCCGATATACTTTCGCAATGAACCAGTGGGTGCGACCTGCACTCTGATCACCGAGATGTACCGGGAAAAGGGCCAGGTACCCGATAAGGCTACCGCCGGACTCTTACTGGCAGGTATCCTATCGGATACCATGATCTTTCGTTCTCCCACCACCACCGGCAAGGACCGCCAGATGGCGAAGTGGCTGTCGGCTCTGAGCGGTCTGGAAATCGAGGCCTGGGGAAGGGAGATCTTCCGTGAAGCCTCCCCGTTGGATATCAACGATACCCGCCAGGCAATAAACGAGGATCTGAAAGAATACCGGTATGGAAATGTCACCTTCGCGGTCGCCCAGATAGAAACCGCCGACATGAAACTCCTGCAACGGCATATCCCGGCAATCAAGGAAACCATGCATGAAATCAGCGAAACGCGCGGATATGATTTGATGTTTTTAATGGTTACTGATATATTTGTAGAGGGAACTCAACTGCTGATTGCGGGAGAGAAAAGCGACCTCGGCCGAAGAATATTTGAAGATGCCGACCAGGGAGAGGTCTTCCTGAAAGGGGTCCTGTCTCGCAAGAAACAAATTGTTCCCTTGATATTCAAAGCTTTGGCGCAGAATGAAATGGTTTAATCAAGTGGGGGCGTAGCTCAGCGGGAGAGCACTGCGTTCGCAACGCAGGGGTCAAGGGTTCGAATCCCTCCGCCTCCACCACTAATTTTGGCATAAAACCTTGAAAATTGGGCATTTCGACGTATTTGATTAAATCTAAAGAGGGACAGACACTTTCCATGGGAATCCCGTAGTATCCGCACTTGTTTGTTAGCATGGTGGCAGGTGGGTGGCAAAATGGGTGGCGGTATGTAGCGCTTAAGTCGCAGAAATGCGGCTTTTTCGATTTCTTGCGTGCCGATTCGAGAGAGATTTCTCTTATTTTAACCAGTGGTCGCACCAACCTTTCTCCACTTGTCTGCTCGGGGTTTTTTATCTGTACATATAGGGATACGGATGGCAGCAACTAGCAAAGATCAGGGAACATCACTCCTGTAGCACCTCGCAAAAGAAATTGCATCTTTGACTATTATGACACTTGGTGTCCCCCCACCTGGGCTCATCTATTGCTATAATTGCATACGAAAAAGGATATTGTTACCAGAGTGATGAAAATGGTATTAAAGATCTATTGCGTCAATAGTCATATCCAGATGACATACTTGAGGCAGTTCCAAATAAAAAATGGAGGGGACACTGGTGGATGAAGTCTTGAAAAACCTCATACAAAGAGAAACCATCCCACAGCGCATGGCTCATGAAAACACCGAAAAATCTATTGTAGCCATCGACCGCCTTATCGACGAAAGTGGAGATCAATTCTTAAACATTGATTTTCTCAGGAGAGCCCAAGATGAGGCAAGAAGGGCGCTTAATTCGGGAGTTAACGCTGCCAAGGCATCGGTCCTGGTACCTGTCGGGTTGTTTGGGCTAAGTGAGGGACTGACCGCTCCAGATATTGATATAAGTTTATTGGGTATCGGAAATCACAGGTACTTTCTGTTTCATAGCGCAATTGGGCTGGCGATTCTACGCTACCTTTACCGCCGGTGGACTCAGGGAAACCATAAGGGTCTGCTTGAACGCTTTGGACAGAAGATCACCGGGGTTGCTTTAGGAGGTTACGCTTTTGGAGTTGGCATTCATCTCGCCCTGGATGTTGTACAGCCTAAATCTGTAGTGTTTCCGTTTTTCGGATCTCTGGTAGATGGAACCTTAGTTGACGACCGGATCTGGCTGCTGGGCAATTCGGTGTGGGCATTCAAAATCAGCCATGATGTATTCAGTCTCTGTATGGCCAGCGAACTGGAAGCCGCAAAAGCCTGGGTTAAAGAACGATTTGAGGGGGTTGATATTCATGCTGTTTTTCGCCGGGATTAATAAAATGGACACCGAAGAGCAACGCCGTCTCCTCGCACAGTTAGAAAGCTTCAATACCCTGGCAGTCATTAAGGAAAGTGCAACCAAAGGAACTTTGAAGGCAAAAAATTGGACCGCGAATCAGTTGGCCGGGTTAGCCAAAAAAGCAGGCAAAGAGGATTGGCAGGAACGGATCCAAGATATTGACGAGAAAAGCAATTGGGAAGTCATTGAGCTCCAAGCTACCATTGATAAGACGATGGAAGAAATGCAAACCCTCTGCGATTATGAAATACGGGCCTATCTTAAAGAAGACATCGCCAAATTAGTGGGCTTGCCCCGCACCAGCAGTATGGATGAGATATCTCAAAAATACCTGGAAACCCTCGCTAAACATTTTAAGATACGGAATTGGAAGACCTTAAGCCCGGGTGAATTGGAAAACAGACTATACCAATCCTGCCTTGAAGAGCAATTGGAGATGATCAAACAGTATGTTCGCAAGCTCAGCCCGGACGATGAAGGGAAAGTAACGGAACTTCTACAAAAGGAAGTTGAAGCTCTCAGCCATAGTGAACAAGAGGCCATGCGCCGGGCGACCGGATTGGATAACCTGACTGGAGAAGCACTGCTTACGCTTATTAAGACAACTTCCGCATTGGCAATTGCCCAGGCCTTAATTGCCAGTACAGGTTTTGGAGCCTATCTTTTTCTGTCCACTATGCTTAAAGCAATATCTTTATTACTAGGGGTGAGCTTTGCCTTTGGTACATACGCAGGTGCTTCTACAGTAATGGCCTTTTTCGTCTCCTTCCCGTTTTTGGTGATGTTCCTGGTTGGAGGGGGAGGGCTTTTGTGGTGGAGGACCCAGAGCAAACTGAACGACTTCATGATCAAGGCCGTGTTCATGGCCGGGAAGGCGAGGTTAGTTGCTTAGCGACATCAGGAGTAAACAAACTCGGGTTGCCGCCAAGTGCAGCACAGTACCCGATTCTGTAACTAGCTGCCAACCGGATTGCTTGCACAGCAAGTTTTCCGGTCAGGCAACCAAAAGCAGGTAATTGTTAAGGGGATAATGGAAGGAGTTTGTACCTGATTTATGGAAATATACCCAGTGGCATGAAAATGTAAGAAGCGACAAGGCACAAATGCCAATTTTCCATGTCTGGCAGCCGCAGCCGAAAACTCGGCGTTTGTTGAGGATTTATAAGAAGGGAAGGGTCAAAATGAGTCCCGGAACCGGCGTCCGCCGCAAAACGGTTTTTCAGCCCCGGTCAGACAAGGCTTCCGGGACACAGGGTTTCAAATGACTTAACCCCGTTAGGGGACGGAAACCATGTCTAGCGGAATCCCGTCTTTTCTCTTTGCCCACCGGTTTCAAATGACTTAACCCCGCAAGGGGACGGAAACAAGGGATAGCCCTTGCCAGTGGCGGATGTTCGTTTTAGTCCAAATGCCAACGAGACGGTTTATCCATGTGGGATGGAATTTGTTTATCACGAGTAGCCCGCGACCGAAAAAATGAGAAATGCTCCCTCAGGAGGCAATCGCTTAGTCTTTAATCGCCAGCGCCGGTTTTGGCCAATGCTTTCTATCTATTGTTGAGGGTTTGCCCTTTGGTACTAATGGAGAGGAAGCTACTGAAGACCTTTTTTGTAATCTTTCAGTCTTTCATGTGGGTCTTTGTTATAAGGTGGGGTTCTGTCGGAGATTTACATGGCAAGCTAAATGCTCTTATGTGAACGGTTGGAAAAGCGAGACAGGTCTAGCCCTGATAGGAATCATCTAAGTTAGCGGCCCAGTGTAGCAGGAACACAATTGCCTGTTCTTTGGTGGCAATTATGCCATCAAATTCAGCATCTGCAAGTGCCTCAATAGCCTGCCCAATGATTGGTGACGGCTTAGTATCCAAGATCTCCGCGATCTCATAGCCGTTTAATAGCGCAGCTCTTTTAGTATACTCATCACCCCTGGTTATGAAGGTGGATAATACACCGGAAACATAATCCCGGTAAGCCTCAATTGCCTCATTGCTCTCGTTTCTGGTAGCCATATAATCCGCCAGCGAGAGTAATAAAACCCCGACTGTATCCTGCCCCAATCGCAGAAACAGACGGCGCAGTGCCCGGGCAGTGGGGGAAGAGGTGTAAAGGGTGAGGGGGGCCATATGTTCCTTAACCAGAACCTTCAGGAGATCAGCTTCGCGATTGCTCATTTTTAATCTGTGAGCGATCGGAGAGACAATCTGTCCTCCTACCTGATCATGCCCATGAAATGAGAAACGGCCGGGACTTTTCTGAACCTGACAATTTGGTTTGCCGATATCATGCAGCAAAGCGGCCAGCTTAAATACTGTCAATCGGGTTCGGGAACCAGCCAGTTTCTCTTGCAGGTATGCGAAAGTCTGAGGCGCCATGGGGGGATCAATAATGAGTGATTCCACGCACTCCAACGTATTGAGTGAGTGAACCCAGGCATCTTCTTGGTGGAACCCACCCTGCTGCAGTCCTTTCAAGGGGATTATTTCCGGAAATATGCTTTCAAAAAGCGCAGTTTCTGAATCCATCAGCCGCAAAAGGCTGCTCGCCTTTTCGAGTGACAGGATTTCCGCAAGTTCCTCCCAGATTCTCTCCCCTGCGCAACGTTTGATCAAATGAGCCGACTGCCTGATTTGGGCAAGGGTCCCGGGCTCGATTGTGAATCCCAGTTTCCCGGCAATGCGAAAGGCCCGAAGACATCGAAGCGGGTCATCTTCCATGGCGGTTCTGGAAACAGCCCGCACGATTTGGCTGCGTATATCACCCAGCCCGTCGTACGGGTCTAATATACATTTCTGCCAGTTCGTATTTAGAGAATCAGACAAGGGAAGGACCAGCGCGTTGATGGTAAAATCGCGTTTTTCCAGGTTGCCCATAAGATTTCCCGTTCCCGCTCCTTCCAGGTCAATGTGTCGGCCATTGAGCACCACCCGGTAAATTGAACGGGAAGGATCAAGCTCAATCACAGAGCCCGATAGTATTGAGGCCACCAGGTGGGCTGCTTCCCTTGCCTGGCCTTCAACCACCAAGTCAATATCATCAGGTATGTATCCCATGATGCGGTCACGTATGTAACCTCCGACCAGGTACGTGGTGTTTCGAAGGCCGGAGGGCAGGTTGGAATGAAGGAGTGTCAGAATGTCTTGCAACTATCGTTATCCTTTAAGTAAATTATCTCCCCTGGCACATAAGGGTTTTTTACCTGTTCAGCGGGCGGGCGACGGTCGATCAGCGCTATCAATTCAATTTCAATGCCACCCCAACGGTACTCCTGTGCCACCTGTTGGGCTACGTACTGCATCGCCGTGGTACCGCCGGTAATATTGACGATTACCCGCTCACGCCGGGAGATGGCTGACTGCACGGCCGCCTTTATATCTTTCACCTCAGAGAAACCAGTAAACGGTTCTCTCATTATATAATGATTGATATCGCCTTTCCACCCGGCCTGGCGGGCTATCTCATCAATTGCTTCTGATGATGTTTCGGATGTGACGATAAACACCTCATCCGGGCGGATGTGGTGTAAGGCAGAATAGAGCAAACCCCGCGAGAGCCCCAGGGGGGAGAGGAGAAGGGTTCCGTGTCCTCTTTTAATATGAAGGTTCCAGTGAGCTTGTGAGGACATGAAGTCCTTTAACTCTATCCATTCGTTCCGAATATCCTGAATCTGCTGAGGGGACTGCAGCACATGGTTTTTATCAAAACCATTATGAGCCAGTTTATTGCGTTTACGAGACAGAAAACCCCACTTGGCAGCCAGCCAGCATTGTTCCGGGGACAGCAGGTCTTTTGCAGGATCCTGCCTCCTTGGATTCCATATTCGTTCTAAAACGGAGAGCTTACGTTCCATAACCATTCGAGTATCCGAGTCTATCCACCAGTTTGCGGATGAACGGTTAGCCGAAGCTGTCTGGTGATACATTGCGCAGGAGACCATCCATTCCCGAATCATCCCCAGAGCATAATTGAGGTGACCCTGCTCCAGGTATCTGTCAATTATCAGGGCCTGTCGCTGCAGTTCATTCAAGCTCAGCTCAATGTTTTTGCTCCATTTGGCCCTCTGGCTGACAGCAGGGAGAGCAAACGGCTGCACAAAGCCACTGATCGCACCGAACAGTTCCGATGCTAACGGAACTTTTTGTTCCATGTGCGGGGGAATAGCCTTGGCTGTTTTCCGTAAGAGCTGCTCAGACTCGCGTCCCAATTCCAGCGGAAGGGCCTGAGAGTAGGCCGCAGATACCTTTTCCAGGGCGCTGCGCAGGGCATTTACCTGACTGTAGGGGGCTTTATCCTTACCGTTAAGATGTGAGGGTGACTCTCCAAAGGGATGCAAGAGATCACACAGGGGGCCAGCTTGACCGGTCTGGTTAAAGATTCGCGTAGCATAAAACCATTCCATCATATCCAATAAGAGAGAAAGGTCAATTATTGGCTTCTCGTCACCGGCTGACTCCAACATGGCATAGTATACGGCCTTTATCTGTACCCCGCGTAGAGCTTTCAGAAACAGCGACGCAGTAAAATACAGGAACGGAAAGGAACGATAGCCATGGGTCACGTCCAAGGTCAACTCGGAGTTATGCCGTACCGACTGGAGCACCGACTTCAGGATCTCCCAGAGTTCATCAACGGTTACCCCGTCTGGGATAGGCACCTTCGTTACCTCCAATGGCGGTACCGAACTTTCTGCTGCCAGTTGGTCATGGTGTTCGATTAATAATCTCCGGACTGGCTCATATTGTTCTTTACCAACCTTTTCCGTACATAGGATAATGACCTGATCGGGCAGTTCCGCCGGCGGCAGCAGCTTGATTAAGGCTACCGGTGCCTGAGAAGCCGTAACCACTTGATTGCCGAACCGGTAGTTTACACCGGGCCGGGGCGAGGCACTGAGGGTAGTCAGCAGTATCCTTTTATGCTGTAATAATCTCGCATCATTCACGCTATCACCTCTAAGGGAAGATTTTCCGGCCTAATCTTTCCAGCGTAGTTCTTTCATGGCCCGCCAGAACCTCGATCTTAATGAATTCGGAACCACTTGGGGTATGCACCAGGTAGCGGAGTGCGCCCGGAAATGTTTCTACGTATTCCAGATAAGTCTCATCACTGCTGCCTCGCCTCATTTCATCGAGAAATATGGCAGTAACCGATTCACTGGCTTCAAAGATGCGCTTAAAAATAAGACGGATATCAGGATCATTTATCAGGGATATATCATTGATGCCATCGCCCCACAGGGAGGTATGATTCTTATAAGTCCTGATAGTGTATCGATTATTAGCTACATACGAGTCAAGGGCCGCCAAAAAGATCCTTCCCACTGGACTGTAATCGTAGCCGTCGGGACCCCTTTCAAAGAAGCCCTGAAGCGACTTCGGGTTAAACCCCCAATTATGGAGAATATCCTTGTGAATGATCCGGCCTAAATAGATTCCTGCTGAATTCAGCGTTTATTCCACGGTCCGCTTGACATGGGGTCCCCTATACCCTCTGGACTCCCTTATTATAGGCGGAAATAACCCTAGTTAATGGAGGTGGCGGGTATTCCCGCCCGCAGGATTGTGCCAGAGGGTATCCCCCCATATCAAGCGGCTTTCGCGGCATAAACGCTGTGTGACGTCCCTTTAGCGTGCTTCTGGTAATAAATAGCTGGTGCCTGGTAACCAATACTGCCATGACGTCTACGGTTGTTATAATAGTCCAGGTAATTATTCACCTCTTCGTAAGCTTCCTGGAAGGTTTCAAACTCATGTCTGCTGTAGCATTCATCTTCCAGAATGCTATGGAAAGACTCAATATAGGCGTTTAGGTTAGGCGAATTCACCGGAATACGTTCATGTGTAATCTTCAGCTCATGAAGTGCTTCAGTAAATGCCTTTGCTTTAAACTGCGGTCCGTTATCACTACGAATAACCAACCGACCTGGTTCAACTCCTCTTTTTTCTGTAGCAAGCTTTACGATACGGGCAGCATCCTTTGCTTTGGCACTAAGGCCAATATGGCTTTCGACAATGCTTCGGTCAAAGATATCTATAATGGATATCTGGTAAAAAAACTGGCTAATACCCTTAATGTAGCCGTACTTTAAATCTATTTCCCAGTGTTCATTGGAGTCAGTTGCTTTTCTTTTGTGGCCTATTTGCCCAGGCCGATATGGCTTCAAAACCCTCTGGGGTCTTAGGATTCTTAGTTCCTTGCACAACCGGTATACCTTTTTGTGGTTAATAATCAGGTTTTTATCTTCCTGCAGTTCAACAGTCAGTTTTCGATAGCCATAGGGATACCCGTCCCCCTCAATTAGCTCAAGAAGCATGGTTTTTACAGTGTCGTCATTAACAACCTCTCCCTGACGGCTAATGCTGTAACCCGGTACTTTTCTTCCGGGTCTTCTTGCTCCGTCTTTACTATGTTTTTTTGGTCGTCTTAAGGAATAGTAAGTGGATACATTTAGCCCGACAAAGCGCAGGACAGTAATCAAGGGATAACCTTCCTGGATCCACTTATCAGCAATGGCTGCTCTGTCGGCTACCTGGGGTTTGTTTTATCTCGTAATTCCCATAGGATTGCTAATTCTAGTTCCTTTTCGGCCACTAAACGTTTTAACTGATCGTTCTCGGTGCTTACTTTCTTTAGCTGTTCCGACATGGTATTAAGGTCTTTAAAGCCATTCTTTTTCAACGTTTTTGCAGTGCCACGTTCCCGGTATTTCTTGATCCAGGTGTGTATGGTGTTGGATGATATCTCGTAACGGCGGGCCACTACAGCTACGTTACCTACTTCCTGACATTCGCGAATAATTTGTTCTTTAAGTTCATCCGAATACTTGTTTGCCTTTTTCATAAAATAACCCCCTGCCTGTTCTTATGCTATCACGCTACAAGGAGTTCTTCCAAATCCATTGGGGGGCTAAATAGGATCCATTTAGCCCTTGCTTATATGTCTTCTGCAATCGCAAGCGAGACAAGCTAAAGATACTACAATGGGACCACAATGGATTCTGGTTACACTACAGACGCCTGGAGCGAGGCAAATTCAACTGGCCGACATCAAATGATGACACAGTCCGAATCAGCTACCGGGAATTACGTTGGCTTTTAGATGGTCTTTCGCTTAAACAAAACCAAGCTCACAAAGCAGTCAAAGAACGCACAATTATTTAAGAAAAACCCTGATTTATTCAGGTTTTACGGCTCTTTTGAGGCGGTTCTATGGTAAAATATTAGTATGGAAATGCAAGATAATCCCGCCCAGAAAATTGAGCAACTCAGTGATAAGATTCTTATGCTTGAAGAGCAAAACCTTAGGCTTGAACAGCTAAATGCTGAGCTAAGTGCCAAGCTTAGATGGTTCGAAGAGCAGCTTCGCTTGAGCAGCCAAAGACAGTTTGGGGCTTCCAGTGAGAAAACCTCTCCTGAGCAGATAAACCTGTTCAATGAGGCTGAAACCACCGCTGATCCCAGCATTGAAGAACCCACCATCGAAACCATCACCTATGACCGACAGAAAAAGCGGCCTGGTCAAAGAGCTGAGATGTTAAAGGACCTGCCGGTTGAAGTGATTGAATACCGATTGCTGGAAGACGAGCAAATCTGTCCCTGCTGCCAAGGCCCCCTGCATGAGATGAGCACCCAGGTCAGGCAGGAACTAAAGATAATTCCGGCCGAGGTTAAAGTAGTCAAGCATATCCAGCACATATATACCTGTCGGCAATGCAAGCCCGAAATTACCAAAACACCGATTATCAAAGCCGAAATGCCGACGCCTATACTACCGGGCAGCTTAGCTTCTCCTTCAATGTTAGCTTTCATCATGGATCAAAAGTACACCAACAGCCTGCCATTGTACCGTCAGGAACAGCAGTTTTCTCGGTTGGGCATTGGTCTATCCCGTCAGACCATGGCCAATTGGGTACTTGGTGCAGCAGATCCATGGCTTAAGATTATTTACCAGCGGATGCATGAGGAGCTAAAAAAGCACGACATACTACATGCTGATGAAACAACCCTGCAGGTTCTAAAGGAACCAGGGCGTTCCGCTCAATCAAAATCCTACATGTGGCTGTATCGAACCGGAAGAGAAGGTCCACCAATAGTTCTCTACGATTACCAGACAACCAGAGCCAGCAAACACCCGAACAATTTTTTATCTGGCTTTAAAGGATATCTGCAGACTGATGGCTATGGCGGTTATGGCAAGCTAACTGACGTAACGTTGGTTGGTTGCTGGGCCCATGCGCGCCGGAAATTTACTGACGCCCTTAAGGCACTCCCGGCTGCCCAAAAAGATAAGCCGGTAGCTGCTGGCGTGGGTCTTAATTACTGCAATAAACTGTTTGCTATCGAAAAGCAGCTTAAGGACGTTTCCGACAAGGAGCGCTACGAAAAGCGGTTGGAACTAAGCAAGTCGTTACTTGAGGACTTTTACAACTGGCTAAAAAGACAGCGCCAACAAACCTTGCCCAAGAGTGCATTCGGTGAGGCCATTACCTATTGCCTTAACCAGTGGAACGACCTAACCCATTTCCTGCTGGATGGCCGGTTGGAGATAGATAACAATCGTGCTGAACGGTCAATAAAGCCGTTCGTAATCGGCAGAAAGAACTTCTTGTTCGCAAATACCCCCAGGGGTGCTGAGGGAAGTGCGATAATTTACAGCATAATTGAAACGGCCAAGGAGAATAACCTCAAGCCGTACAATTATCTGGAGTACCTTTTTGAGCGGTTGCCGAATGTGGATCTTAAAGACGCTGCCGTGATTGATACACTTTTGCCATGGTCAGATTCTCTACCTCAAGACTGCAGAATGCCCAAAAAAGAGAATACCCATGGGTAACTGATACGACGTGTTCGGTATTTGACGCTCACGTTTATATAATATGCCTTGGGGCACTATTCCACGATATTGGGAAAACGAAGATACCGCATTCAGTTCTGAATAAATCAAGTAAATTAAGAAAAGATGAATGGGAATTAATCGAGAAACACCCTAAAGTTGGCGTTAACCTCATCTCTCAATATGACTGGGCACACCAGTTAGAACCTATGATTCTGCTGCACCACGAGCGTCTCGATGGAAAAGGATATTACTCTGTTCCCTCCGAAAAAATCCCTCTTTCTGCCAGAATGGTTTGTGTTGCTGATGCATTTGATGCAATGAAATCTAATCGTCCATATCAAAGGAAGAAAAACGTTAAGGCCTGTTGGGCAGAAATGGAAAGATGCAGTGGAACCCAATTCGATCCAGAATTGCTGCGACTGTTTCGCTCCATCATTGGCGATATTTATTTGGATAAGGTCAAGTGACGGAAACAGCCACTTCCAAGCCAGATGGTTTGGGGGTTTTGGGGGGAGTCATTAATTTGGACACGCTGAGATTTCTCGTGCAACAGCTATATTGGCAATAAGTGATTCCAATTGGATTATCGAAGACCGTCCTTGGCTTAGCTCATCCAGTCGTTGATTGGCAGCGGGGTGGTAATGATCACCTTTTTGTTCCGCGAGTTTGCCTGCCTTAATTGCTTCGTACAAGTAGTCGGATTTTTGAAGCCTCTTTTCATGGGGAATCGGATTCAAAATCAGATTATGCCCTCGAGCTATTGAACCGAACTCATCACGGCTTAGTGCCTGCATAAGTTGCGTTTTTTGCCCAACGAACACGTAACCATCACAATACTTTGTACCGACGCCAAATGTTTTTACGTTGTTGTTGTGCAGCCAGCCTATAGTTCCGGGAATATCTAACATGTCTTTGGGTGAGGTCGCCACGAGAGTTATTTCCGTCTTCGCCAGGGCAGGAAGGTCATAACAAAGTCGTTCCTCAATAATATCTCCAATTCCCCCTATGCCTGCGCTTACAACTATCGGACACCCCAAATCCCGGGCAACTGCTATGGTAGCTGAGGCGGTGAGAAACCCATTAACCCCTTCTTTGATACCCTTATGCAGGGTCAACCCGTCTAGTCTTCTCCAGGATTCAGTTTGGTCTTGATCATAAAGAAATTCCTCTATTGATCCTAAAATAATGCGTCCTTTTTGCAGCCAGGCGACGAGGGCATCATCTGGCCACAGCTCTTGTATCTGATTATTGCTTACGGAAACCAGCCCTTGGCCCAATAAGGCTGTTTCAACGACAAAATTTATTGAGCTCTGCATGGACATACTCTCCTTCCCATACAAAAAAACTTATGATCACCAAATCGGGCACTAGATGTTCGGCATTGACGAAAACAACGTTTGAAGTTAAAATTACAACAACATAACCCAAAGAGATAGAATGTATAACTAATAGTTATTATACATTTCTCCGGTTACATTGGAAAGAGTGAATTATGGCTGCCAAAACATACGGTCCTGTGGTTAGTGTATCGCATCTTAGCAAATCATATGGAAACATAACTGCTCTGCTGGATGTCAGCCTTGATATACATGCAGGTCAAATATTAGCAATTGTTGGTGATAACGGAGCCGGCAAGAGTACTCTTATCAAGATATTGGCAGGAGCCGTCACACCTGACTCCGGCTACATAAAAGTCAGAGAGCAAACCTATCATTATCTATCACCAACAAAGGCTATTAACCTGGGCATTGCAACGGTGTACCAGGATTTGGCCTTGGTTGATTGCCGGGATGTAGTCAGCAATATCTTTTTGGGCAGGGAACCGGTTTGGGGTGGCTTCATGATCGACCGCCGCCGAATGGAAAAGGAAGCCCGTCGAGTATTGGACAGACTGCAAATCAATATCCCGTCATTAAGAACGCCGGTAGGCGTTTTGTCCGGAGGACAAAGACAGGGGATTGCTGTAGCTCGGGCTATCATCCAGGGGGGGAATGTTATTATCTTTGACGAACCTACTGCGGCCATGGGGGTTCAGGAGTCCGCTAAAGTCATCGGATTGATACGGGAATTGGCTCGCGCGGGCATGGCGGTTGTTATGATCAGCCACAATCTTAATCACGTGTTTGAGCTAGCGGAGCGCATCTGCGTACTGCGGCATGGTCAGGTTGTCGCTTTGCGTGACACTGTAGATTGTAAGCCAAGTCAGATCGTGGAATATATTATGGGCACTAAGCTTATGGTAAGTGGTGCAAATGGGGAGCAGATTAATGCGGCAAATTAGAAACTCATTATGGTCATGGAACGAACACTTTTCCCAAATTCTACTTGGCCTGGTCCTTGTTATTATGGCCGCTCTGCTGAATCAGGCATCACCGTTCTTTATGACTTGGGATAATTGGCGCAACATCCTGGACCAGAGTGCCTTGCTCGTAATAATTTCTGTAGGAATGACATTTGTCATTTGTACAAGTGGAATTGACTTATCGGTCGGAGCTATCGTGGCACTGAGCGGAGTCTGTATGGCTTTGGCCCTGCATTCCGGATTATCTGTCGAGATATCAGTCTGCTTGGGTTTAGCGGCCGGAACTGCTGTCGGTATGTTTAATGGTCTGTTAATTTCCAAGATAAATATTAGCCCCTTCATCGTTACCCTGGCTGCCATGTCGGTAACCAGGGGTGTTGCTCTAATTCTCACCAAGGGCATACCCATATACGGGTTTCCCCAAAACTTTACCTGGTGGGGCAGCGGTCATATTGGTCCCGTCAATCCGCCTATTTTAATGGCGATATTGCTCGCTTTACTGGCAGCCTTGGTTTTAAATCGGACAAAACTGGGTTATTATACCTTGGCTCTGGGTGGAAATGAGGAGGCTCTCCGCCGGGCTGGTGTTGCACACAAAACCTATAAGACTGTGGTTTACGCTATTTCTGGATTTACCGCAGCTGTAGGCGGATTAGTGGTCACTGCACGTTTGAACACAGCTGAGCCACTGGCAGGCTGGATGTTGGAACTAGATGCCATCGCTGCAGTTGTTTTGGGTGGTACAGATATGAAGGGAGGGAGAGGAAGCATCACTGGAACCGTGATGGCATGTCTATTGCTGGGGATGTTACGTAATGGCTTGACAATTTTGAACATACCATCCTATTACCAGCAGCTAACCATTGGTTTAATTATCCTGGTGGCGGTCATCATTTCTGAGTTACGGCTCAGAAATACCTCAGGATACGTAAATGTGACAAAGGAGGATTAGAGTGAAACGTAGTAAAAAATTAATTGCGTTATTCTTATTAGGAGCCTTTTTGTTGTCCATAGTAGGATGTGGGAGCAATACTACTAACGAGAAGCAGCCGCTCGATAATGTCTATGATGACAAGGTGGCTGAAAATGAAAGAATATTGATGGACCAGTTGCAACCGCTGCCCAAACTTCAGCAAGGCGAAAAAATTGGCATATTGGTCATCACGCTGGCCAATCCTTATTGGGTCACACTCAAAGAGTCTTATGAACGAGCTGCCAAAGAATTGGGAGTAACCGTTGAAATTATGGCGGCACCTACTGAGAATGACACCAAGTCTCAGCTGGAAACCTTGCAAGCCATGGTGGCCAAGGATTATGAAGGTCTAATTGTGTCTCCTATCGAGCCGTTCAATCTGGTGCCTGGCGTAGTGGCGGCCAATAAAAAGGGGATCAAAGTAGTGAATCTGGGGCCTGGCATTAGTGTGGATTCACTTACCGAAGCTGGCGGCTACCTGGATGGTCGTATCACAGTGGACTTTGAAGAACAAGGCGAAAAGGCTGCAGAGTATATTGTTGAGAAAATAGGTAAGGACGGCGGAAAAGTCGCCATTATTCAGGGAATACCCGGAGCAGGACAAAGCGAGGGCAGAACAGCCGGGGCGAAAAGGGTTTTTGAAAACACTCCAGGGATCGAGCTGGTTTCTATCCAACCAGCCAATTGGGATCGGAATACCGCATACAATATTACTACCAACCTTCTACAGTCAAATCCGGATATAAAAGGAATCTTTTGCTGTAACGATGTAATGGCCCTGGCGGCCACTGACGCTCTGACCGCGGCAGGAAAAAGAGAGGGTAAAATCGTCTTTGGGGTAGATTTCATCGATGAGGCCAAAGAGGCCATAAAGGCTGGCAAGCTAGACGGAAGCATTGCCTATTCCATGGACGCCTATGCCAAAGCCGGTATCTTGCTGGCCTTGAAAACTATTCAGGCCATGGAAGTTCCCGAGCAGGTCAATAGCCCGCTAGCCGTGGTTACTAAGGAGAATATCAAAGAATACGAAACCTGGCATTAATTTCAGCTCGCAATAAAGTCGGCTGTTTTACAGAACAGCCGACTTATTTCAACTCGGGCGCGATTGGCAATATAACCAGGATTAATGGAGATGAAATGCATTTAGAGAAACAATTGACGGATATGGCTATTGCCTATGGTTGGGATTATTGCGGTTTTGCAGACCTGACGCGTTTTCACACCTACATGAGAAGCTTTTGTGGTCCTTTTATAAATCAATTCCCCCGGGCAATTTCCCTGGTCATACGTCTTTCGAATGCAGTTGTTGATAGTATTGAGGAGCAGGAGCGCGACAAAATACTTTCTTTTCATAATTACGCCTATTATGCGATTGACTACGTGCAGAATACTGGCACCGCAAGAATAGCCAATTATCTAGAAAACCAGGGCTGGAAGGCCTATCCTGTCCCGGCCTCCTATGGTGTATATCAGGAAGGTTTGGCTGCACTCATATCACATAAGTTAGTGGCCAGAGCAGCCGGATTAGGGTGGATAGGCAAGAATGGTCTTTTCCTTACCCCACAGGATGGACCGAGGGTCAGACTGGCCAGCATCCTTACTGATGCTCCGCTTCAAACTTCGAAACCGATGGAATCAGCCTGTCACAATTGCAAAATATGCCAGTTGGCTTGTCCAGCCGGGGCGATAAAAGGGCGGGAATTTGACGAACGAGAAGCTGATGATGAGAGGCTGGACCCGGTCAAGTGCTTCAATTTTATGGAGAATCGTAAAAAGGAGTGGGGCATTGAAATTGAGCGATGTGTTTGCGGGCTATGTGTCGCCGTATGCCCTTTTGGTAAAAGGCATGCGAGGCTATAAAGAATGACTTCTAACAACTAGAAAGCACCGCGGACTATATCTATATAAAAGGGAGATTTCTGTATTATGTTAGATGAATTTATGCAAGGATTCGCCAGTGCCAGAGAAGTGAACCTAATGCGAATTAAAGAGGCCAAGGAGAACGGCACCAAAGTAGTCGGTATTTATTGCACCTATTGCCCCCAGGAACTGGTTTTGGCAGCAGGCGCAATACCAGTAGGGCTTTGCGGAACGAGTGAGAACCCGATTGCTGCTGCGGAGGAAACCTTGCCGCGCAACCTCTGCCCATTAATTAAATCCTCTTATGGATTTGCCGTCACAGATACCTGCCCGTTCTTTCATTTTTCTGACTTCATCGTGGGCGAGACCACCTGCGATGGAAAAAAGAAGATGTTTGAAATTATGCAGGACCTGAAACCGGTCCACGTAATGCAGCTTCCCCATGTAAATAACACCAATGCATCATTTGATCTGTGGGTGGAAGAATTGCGGTGTTTAAAAAACCGTTTAGAGAAAGAATTGCAGGTCAGCATAAGCGACCAAGACATATGGGACGCCGTAGAGGTTATCAACAAAGAAAACCGGGCTATCAAGGCCATGTTCGATCTAAACCGAGCCGATCCGCCACCACTAAGCGGAATGGAAATACTCACCGCTGCCTGGTCCCGCAGCTTTAGCAGCAATAAAGGAGAGATGATCGAAAACCTCCATGCAATGGTTCGGGATGCCGCCAATCAGCCGAAGAACAGGCAGACAAAGGCACCCCGGGTACTCTTGACCGGCTGTCCGGTGGGTCTGGGTACTGAAAAAGTAATCCGTCTGACCGAAGAACTGGGGGCCAATATCGTGGCCATGGAAAACTGTTCGGGCTACAAGACACTGGAATTGCAGACCAACACGAACGTGGCGGATCCCATTGTCGCCTTGGCAGAAAAGTATCTGGCCATTCCCTGCTCCTGCATGAGTCCCAATCCCAACCGCCTGGAGTTATTAGACAAGATGATCGATGATTTCCGCGCAGATGCGGTCATCGATTTAACCTGGCAAGCTTGTCATACCTATAATATCGAAGCCTTTGAAGTAGGCAAACTGGTGAAGTCCAAGGGACTTCCTTGCCTGCACCTGGAAAGTGACTATTCCAATTCCGATTTGGAGAGTCTTAAGGTTCGGATAGAAGCAATGCTGGAGATGGTTGAGATATGATAACAATCGGCATTGATATCGGTTCAGTGGCCGCAAAAGGTTACCTTCTTAACCATGACCACCATTACCGGGCGCTGATTCCTACTGGGTGGAGCCCCCGAGACGCGGGACAAACGATTATCGAGCGGCTTCTCGCAGCGTCAGGATTAGATTCAGGTCAGGTTGAACGGATATATGTTACGGGATATGGTCGGGTAGCTTTTGATCATGCCGACAAAACGGTTACTGAGATCAAGTGTCATGCGCGAGGAATCGCTGAGCTTTTCCCCGAGGTCCGCACCATCATTGATATTGGGGGCCAGGATAGCAAGGTCATCCGCATTGAGGAGCGGGGCCGGGTGGTTGATTTTGCCATGAATGACAAGTGTGCTGCGGGAACCGGCCGGTTCCTGCAGGTGATGGCTACTGCTCTGGGGTTGGATGTCAGTGAACTGGGAGATGCGGAGGATCCTGGACAGATGCAAACAATCAGCAGTATGTGTACGGTATTTGCTGAATCGGAAATTATCGGGTCGCTGGCGCGCGGCAACCCCAAAGGCGGGATCATCGCCGGTCTGCACCAATCGGTAGGGAAAAGAGTATCAGCTATGGCACGACGTATGGGAATCAAAGAACAGGTGGCTTTCACCGGGGGAGTGGCAATCAACCCGGGTGTCAAGCGTGCGCTGGAGGAAGAGATCGGAACTGAAATTATGGTGCCCGAAGCTTGTCAGTACACGGGTGCTTTGGGCGCGGCTTTATTGGCATTGGAAAGTGGTTAGATGAGGTTAAGAGAGGTTGTCCATAGTAAGCAAGTTGCTTTTGGAAAGTACGATCAATATTGAAGAGGAGGAATTGTAAATGGCAGATTACCGGGAAATGTGGGCCAAACTGGGGATGGATCTGGAGCAACATGACGTTCTGTGCGAGGTACTCCCTGAGGCTTTTGGAGGTATTTACCTCACCCAGCAAAACCGTCCGAAGGGCATGGATTTTTATGATTTTGTGGTATCCGAGATTCACGGGGTCAGACCGGCAGAGATGCTGCAACATCAAAAAGAGGGCGGGAAGGTGTTCGGAACCTTCTGCGTATATGTCCCGGATGAGGTGGTCTTTGCCGCCGGCGGAATCGCTGCAGGACTTTGCGGGGGATCGCAGTTCTGGGTATCCGGCGGAGAAAAAGTGCTGCCAGCCAATACCTGCCCGCTCATCAAAGCTTCCGTAGGTGCGAGACTGGATAAAACCTGTCCCTTCTTTCTAATTCCTGACATGTACGTGGCTGAGACTACCTGCGATGGAAAGAAGAAAGCCTGGGAGATACTGAGTCGTGAAGTGCCTATGCACATTATCGATATCCCGCAGATGAAACGAGAACGGGATATCGCTGCCTTTGAAGCTGAAATTAGGGATTTCATAGGCGTGGTAGAAAAAGTAACCGGCAACAAGATTACCGCCGAATCGCTGGGAGAGGCCATTAAACTGATAAACAACAAGCGCAGGGCTTTGCAGCGGGTTTACAATGCCCGAAAAGCTTCACCGGTACCCATCAGCGGTAAAGACGCTCTCCTGGTAACCCAGATCAACTTTTATGATGATCCTGCGCGGGCAGCCCAGATGGCCAATAACCTGGCTGACGAACTGGAGCAGCGAATCAATGATGGAACTGGCGTTTTCCCGAATAACGCTGTGCGCATCATGATCAGCGGCACCCCTATGGCCATACCCAACTGGAAACTGCATCATATTGTAGAGAGTCTCGGTGCAGCAGTCGTGGTTGAAGAATCATGTACCGGTACCCGCTATTTTGAAAACCTGGTTGATGAGTCAGCCACTACTTTGGAAGGACAGATTCGGGCACTGGCCGAAAGATATATGAAGACCAATTGCGCTTGTTTCACGCCAAATTCCGCCAGGATCGACGATATTATCCGTCTGGCCGATGAATACAAGGTGGATGGGATTATTGATACCAATCTACAGTTCTGCAACCTTTATTCTACGGAGAGTTACCTGGTCAAACAGGCTTTGACTGAGCGTAATCTGCCAGTTATACACATCGAGACAGATTACAGCGAGCAGGATTTTGAGCAGCTCCGGACCAGAGTAGAAGCTTTTCTGGAGATGCTGAGAAAGTAGGTCTTTAAACTGGATACTAGTAGTTATGATTGGTATGTATTATTCCCCAATCATCATATGGGACTGCTTCTTAAGAAAAAACTTGACGAGTGCAACATCAAAGCCATGATTTCTCCGACTCCGCGAGAAGCCAGTAAGAGCTGCGGTATTTCCTTGATCGTGGATGAAGTTGACCTGCCGGTGATCAAACAAATCATTGAGGAAAGTAACATTCAGATTCTCAAGATCGTTTCTCTAGCCAGAAGAGAGTGGAAATATCGCAGCACTTGAGTGGTTAGGCAGGTTGGTCAAAACCGTAAATGTTGTGATGATCAAATAGATGGAGGAAAAAGTGACCTTAATTACTCCTGCAATGAGCTTGTTAGAGATTGTAGAGTTAAGCCCGCAATCAGAAGAAGTTTTTCATCAATACGATGATGAAGCGGGCTGTTGCCTATTATGTAATAACCTGTTTGATCCATTGGAAGAAGTCGCGAAAACTTACTCACTCGATTTAGATCAAATCTTAGCGAGACTAAGAAAACTGGATCATACATTGGAAAGGTGATAAATATGAGTAGAACAGTCGACGCTCGGGGACTCTCTTGCCCGCAACCCGTCATCTTGACGAAACGCGTTATGGATGAAAAAAGTGGTGAAGAAATCATAACCCTGGTGGATAATCCTACTTCTCTGGAAAATGTGTGCAAACTGGCAACAAGCCAGGGATACCGGTTTACTGTAGAGGAGGTAGGTTCAGAGCGGCATATTCATATGATTAAGGAATCAGACACATCAAATGTTGAAGATGCTTCATCAAAAAACATTGCTATCCTAATCAAATCACAGTTCTTTGGCGAAGGAAGTAATGAATTAGGCGCCATATTAATGAAGAGTTTTCTTTACACATTAACTGAATCAGCTTCTCGAATTAGTCACCTGATATTTATGAATGGTGGTGTTTATTTAAGCACCGAAGGATCGCCAGTATTAGATCACTTGCGTGAACTTGAACGACAGGGTGTAAAGATATTGTCATGCGGCACATGTCTGGATTATTTTACGTTAAAAGAAAAGCTTCAAGTTGGTGAAGTGACCAATATGTATGACGCAACTGAGACATTGCTAAATGCAGATAAAACCTTGGTGTTTTAGACTGAAGCACAGAATGGCAACCGTTTGAGATGTCAAACATTCAACAATATAGTTGGATTCGTTGAAAGCAAGACGAACCGGTCCCTTGTGAGCCCTTGCGCGGCAGCTCACTACGGCGACCGGTTCTTTGAAATATAAAATATGTCAGCTCGGTTACAATCAATCGAATATCAGGGAAGTTGCGGCCAGGCCATACTATTTTCTAATGGTGTAATCAAACAAATCCTTTGCATCTGTTGACATAATAAACGATGCGATTTGTTCTTTAATCCGCTGCAGTCTTACTATTTCATCTTGGCTGATGTTACCCATGTGAGCTTTTCGGGATAAAACTATGAACTCATCAGGTATTAAACCGTCTTTTAGAGAAACCTCTATTCGCCGGCTGTCATATCCAACCTCAAAATAGTACTTTCCCCCGTTAGGTGCATCCGGCGCCAGCTTGTCTTTAACAACATCGCAATCCGCGGTCAGCCTTCCCCCTGTCCAGGCCCTTGTGGCCATTTCCACTGCATCAATAACTCCTGTGCCGTTCATTCCGATACCGGTAAGAAATCTGACTTCCCGCCTTGAAGGAATCTCGCCCTCATTAAAAAGCACTGAGAATGCAAGCTCAAGGACTTTATATGCCATAGCGACTCCGGCAATATGAAAGCGACCGTGGTACTTGATCATGTCTTCATATGTTATTTCTACAATATTTACCCTGTCTTTGAAAACTAACTTATCTGCCACTTTATTCCCCTCTGCTGAATGTGGTTAGTTTTTTGCTATGATGTCTTCAATATTAATTTTGTTTAGCAGCATCCCGTTGTCAAATAAGAAATCTTGTGTCCGTTTCAATTCCTCAATGTCACTAGGTTTAATCTCCGGATCGAAGTCATACCAAGGTAACATCAGCTTTACATCGTCTACTGAAGCGGCAATCTCTTCGGCAGTCATTTGGTAGGTTTTTTCAGGATTGTTATTCATATAATCCAGACTGGCCTGCTGCACCTTTTTAAACCTCTGCACTAAATCAGGATAATTTTTTAAGAAATCACCTCTAACAGCAACCACTATGGTACCCTCTATCAGGCCCTCTCCGGTAGTCAACACCCTCGCTCCCGCATTTTGCGCCATAATGGCGGTACCGCCTGACACAAGAGCCGCATCTACGCTCCCATTTAACAAAGCGGCAGCACCGTTGGCAACTTCCATTACAATATACTGAACGTCATCTGCTGCCATATTATTTTTCGCCAGTGCGGTTAAAAGGAGTTGATGAAGCACGGTGCCCTTCGGTCCGGCAACCTTTTTGCCCTTCAAATCAGCAATGCTATTGATATCTGGTGATTTTGTGACCAGCATAAAAGCCTTTGGAGCTCTGCTGTATATGCTTATTATTTTCAAATCCACACCATTAGCTGCCGCCAATATTGCTGACGTACCACCAAGTGCGTTGCAGATGTCCAAAGACCCGGCAGCAACGGCCTCGGTCTGTTTAGATCCAGAAGTAAGGTCAAGGAGATTGATTTCTATATCATCTTTGCCGAACTCTTTCTCCAACAGTTGCTCGTGTTTTTCAACAATAGACGGGACGTTTAGCGGGTTCTTAACATATGTAATGTTTATTTCCTTTGGTTTTTCGGGTGCTTTGGGGTCCTTTGCGCATCCTGCAGAGAAAAACATCATAAATACGAAACAAGCTGTCAATGTTATAACAATAGCGGGATTTACTCTTTTACCAAACATTTATGCTACCTCCGTTTACAACTTGATAATTATTCAAAATAATACATTAACAATGATTTGATTCAGTTATGGCTTGATATGTCTTTTCCCTTAAGGCCAAGAATTCATGGTCTGTAGGCTGCCTCGGGTATGGAAGGTCAATACCAAACTCCGCGACTGTTTTTCCCTCATCGAGAACAACTATCTTTTGGCTCAGATAAACTGCTTCTTCCACATCGTGAGTTACCAGGATAAATGTTTTCTTCTGGGCAATAAACAGTTCCATTATTTCGTTCTGTAGTTTCTTCCTTGTAAAGTAATCCAAGGCACCGAAGGGCTCATCCATAAGAATAATGTCCGGGTCGAAGAATAATGCGCGTCCTAAAGCCGCCCGCTGAGCCATGCCCCCTGAAATCTGAGAAGGATAGGCATCCCCAAAACCTTGAAGTCCTAGAATTTCTAAATACTCATCTACCACCTCCATATTTATCTTCTCATTCCTCTTTTTGTATTGGGAAAAGGCAATGTTCTCCCTTACAGTTAACCAAGGCATCAACCTTGGTTCTTGAAAAACAATTCCGACCCTCTCTGAAGATGCGGTGTGATTCCCATCGCCAAAATAGAATTCCAATTTTCCGGATGTTTTTTCTTCTAAACCAGACAGCAGGCGCAACAGTGTGGTCTTACCACTACCGCTTTTTCCAACAATAGTGGTGAAGCTTCCATCTTCAATTTCTAAATTAAAGTCGTTTAGAGCTCTAATTACCTGCCCTTTAATAAAATAGGTTTTATTCAGTCCGGTTATCTTAACCCCAGCCATTTTGTGTTATCTCACTGTCCTTCCACGGTGTTAAATATTTTGCTGCTTTAAAAAATATGTAATCGATAACTGAACCCAAAACACCAATTGTTAAAACACCGACAATTATGATGTCCGGTCTTGATAAACGCTCTGCATCTAAGATCATGTATCCGATACCAGCGGCGGCTGCAATAAGCTCTGCGCCTACGAGGGATCTCCAACTATAGCCCAAACCAATCCTCATGCCCATTAATATATGTGGGAGCGTAGCTGGCAGGATTATTCGTGTAAACTGCTCGCGAGCATTAAAGCCAAACGATCGACCAACCTCCAACAACTTGTTGTCACAATAAATTACCCCGTTTAGGGTATTAAGAAATATCGGGAAAAAGGACGCAAGTACAATAATTATTAGTTTTGATGTCTCTCCAATCCCAAACCAAAGTATTAGCATTGGAATTACGGCAAGAGGAGGAATGTGGCGAATGAACTCAAGGCTCGGTTCAAAATAGGGCAGTAGTTTTTTGTTCATGCCCAGAATAATACCTAGAGGAAAAGCGATCAGGAAGGCAAGTGAAAAGCCGGCAAATACTCGATACAGGCTGATAAGTACATGTTTAAATAGTATCCCTTTTGTAATCAACTGCTCGGCAGCAACTGCTGTCTTCATTGGTGACGGAATTATATAAGAGTTCCATAAGTTTAAGGCGGAGCCAGAAAACCATATTATAAAGATTACTAATGGGATAAGCAGACCTTTGGCTGGCTTTGAAATCTTTGGTGACACTTAAATCGTTTCCTCTACAAAATACAAGATTTAAATAATTATTTCGCGCCCATAATGAAATAATCCTTTATTGTAGATATTCCTAATTGTTATATGAAAACATTGGCAAATCTCTGAATTCCGGACTCAAATACATATACCTGGAGATGATATTCGGAAGAAGATTGAAATCAACTTTTTTTTAAACTCTGGCCCAGCATACGCATTAGGCGATTATCATTGGTTGTGGGTGAGCAAACAAATACCAGTTATTGACCATAACAACATTAGGATAGAAATAGGCTGTGAGGTGTATTGCTTTTGGGATCGTGTAATTGACATTAACCCAAACACTGCATATGTGTGGATAGTTAACAGTCACGAATTGGAGAAATTCAGCGAGGACCTACGTGTATATAAGATAAACGATCATGAAATCAAAATTTCTGGTATGGTAACATTAATGACAACTGAGGAATGTAGTGAACGAGATGCTATTAAGAAGGGTTTAGTCAGCGCAGGGTTTAGCGAGTTCGATAATGAGGGAAATACGAGCTATTACAGCAAAATTGTAGAGATAAATCAAAACATTTGTATATAAAGTAATGTGCTTCCCAACCATCGTATTTCTTGAGAAGCGCTTGTTATCATTTTTTTCTGGTAGGGCATTGGGGGCACTTCCAAATAAGGGAGGGGCAGTTTTGAACATATTAGTAGGTGCAGGTTGCGTTAAGGCACTACGAGGATGCTATACGCATATGGGGCGTTTTTGGCAAAGCCCCCGTTTCATACCGATGCTGTGCAAACTGTTGGTAAGATACTGTATGTTTTGAATTTGTAGAAGGGGAGTCGATCCTCCTAATGCTGGATAGCTATGGTATTATGGCTTCCAGCGGATCAGCGTGTGCCTCGAATTCTTTAGTACCTTCTAACGTGCTTACGGCGATGGGTATCCCACACGAAACTGCTCATGGTTCTCTGCGTTTGACATTAGACGACAACTCTAGTAGAAAATGAGTGTCGGTGGGTCGAGTAATCGGAAATCCAACAAAGATACCTACAAAGATATCATTCCCGTACACCTCGCCAGAAATTGTATTTTTGACTATTTGCAAGCTTCTGTCCCTCCACCTGAACTTCTGTACTTTTAAACAATAAAGGATATTGCTACCAGAATGATGAAAATGATATTAATATGACACCAATCAATCACATCCAGATGAAATACTTAAGGCATCTCCAAATTAAGAGGGGGGACACTGGTGGATGAAGTCCTGAAAAACCTCATACAAAAAGAATCCATCCCACAGTCGACCGCCTAATCGAGGAAAGCGGAGATCAATTCTTAAACATTGATTTTCTCAGAAGAGCCCAGGATGAGGCAAGACGGGCGTTGATGTTCCTGGTTGGGGGTGGAGGACTTTTGTGGTGGATGACTCAGAGCAAACTGAACAACTTCATGGTTAAGGCCGTGTTCATGGCTGGGAAGGCGAGGTTAGTTTCTTAGCGATATTCGGAATAGGCAAACTCAGGTTTGTTGCCAAGTGCAGCATAGTGCCCGGTTCTGTAACTAGCCGCCAACCGGATTGATTCCATATGCTTTGTAAATAAAAAGGAATTAGCACGCAGACTGGGAATGGTCGACTGTTTAAGTGAGGAATGGACGGATGGGTGGCAGAGAACGGAAATACTGTTTCAAGAAGAACATCCCGGTGGGAAGGAGGGTATCATGATTAAAACGAGAGTTGATTTATTAAGTATAGTCATAATCATGATGCTAGGTATTTGTTCGTTGCTTGGCATACTTTCCATGGACTTTACCAAAAGCTTTGACGTTGTAAACCAATACGGAGATACTGTGGCAATATTCGGCAGTGGTATTTACTCAGGTGACACGTATTTCAAAGCGCCAATATTAATAGGAACTGATTTTTGCATTCTATTTGTTGTCGTTCCGCTTTTCATTCAATTTTTAACAAAAAAGAAAAAAGGCAATTCGAATATTAATAGACTTAACTTGATGGCGCTTTATGCGGTTGCTTTTTACTATTCAGCAAGCATCGCTTTTGGCGTAAAGTACAATCAATTACACTTGGTTTACATTGCCTTATTTGGGTGTACTTTGTTTGGAATGTTTAAGATTTTCCGAGAGATTGACTTGGGGAAAATGAATTATCCGCTCACAAAAGGACTGAAAGTATACCTTGTTGTCATCGGTATAGCTCTGATTGTTGCATGGCTTCCCGATATTATTCCCACAATTTTTAGTGGTAGACCATTGCAATTGATTGGCGTTTATACGACGGAAATCACCTATGTTTTAGATATGGGAATCATTGCACCTCTGTGTCTTATCTGTTTGCATATGCTTGGGAAGAAAGATCCCATTGGTATAGTTGCCTTGGCTGCTATATTAAAGCTTTGCATTATCATTGGAATTATGATGATACCTCAGTCAGTATGCCAGTATCTGTCGGGAATAGAATTACCTTTGCCCATGCTGATTACAAAGTCTGCATCATTTGTGGCGCTTGGCGGATTTGCACTTTATTTTGAACGTAAGCTATATGCAAGATTACGAGAGATTTAAAAGAATATAATTTTGTTTATTTGTTGCCGCCCAAGGTCGGATTTCTCGAAGTCAGTATCCATGAGCGGACGGCAGCAACGAATATTGAAGGTGAGCAGGGCAGAGTATTGAACTTATCGAATGGATTAAATCCCACGCCAAAAACCATCTTTG
This sequence comes from Syntrophomonadales bacterium, assembly GCA_050951725.1. Classification (GTDB taxonomy): domain Bacteria; phylum Bacillota; class Syntrophomonadia; order Syntrophomonadales; family DTU052; genus DTU052. The sequence continues at coordinate 103,740 of JBMNJO010000001.1, forward strand.
TAACATGTGACCCTGCTCAAGAACCGCGCTCAATACGCGGTTTCTTGGCGATACATCCCCGAAGAGCGCGGATTGCTTCCTCGTTTAATTGGCCCCAATTATATCGGTGTTTTTGGTAACAAAAAACGTTGCCCTGCTTTTTGCGATGAGCTTTCCATTATTGTCATACAGGGTGCCTTCGGTTACTACTATCGACCGACCAGCATGAACCACATTACCTTCAGCTCTAAGTTCTGTTCCCTGGAAAACGGGAGAGAAATAGTTTAAGGTCATGTCAATGGTCACATTACCGAACTTACCCAGAGTATTGTAAGACCATCCCATAACATCATCCAACAAAGAGGCAATGATCCCTCCGTGCAACCTTCCCATAATGGTGGTATATTCCGGCTCTACGACCATTCTCATAGCTGCAGTCCCATGGCCAAAATATATAATGCTCATGTCCAAGGTCTTGTGTATCGGGATTGCATCGAATTGAGCGCATAATGTGTGAAAAAGCTTTTCATCAATCCCTTTATTTTCAGGCGGTTTCCTTTCCATAACAATGACTTCCTCCCACGACTATTCTGTATAGATTACAAAGGTTTCGGGCTAACATAAATTGACAACCAGCGAAATGCCAAATATAACTTAATTCAAGTTATAATGACTGTGTTCCTGCAAATGAGATACGTTATGACCATATAGAAACCTTTTTGTTGGAGGGTATCATGCTGCAAATCGAACACGTAACCAAGAAATACGGCAAGGTTGTAGCCAATGACGATATCAGCTTTACGGTGGACGCGGGACAGATCGCAATTCTTCTAGGACCGAACGGGGCCGGAAAATCAACGATCATCAAATGTATCGCCGGGCTGTTGCGATTCAATGGCAAGATCACTGTTGGAGGATACAACAACAAGACTCCGGAAGCCAAGCGGCTGTTGGGCTATATCCCGGAGACTCCGGCGGTTTATGATCTGCTGACCATAGAGGAGCACCTGGAATTCATTCGTCGGGCCTACCGCATGGAAGATGACGGCTACGGAAAACAGCTTTTGGAGCGTTTTGAGCTGGCGGATAAGAAAGACAAGCTGGGCAAGGAGCTGTCGAAAGGCATGCAACAGAAACTATCCATCTGCTGCGCCCTGGCACATCGTCCCCAGTTGATCATTTTCGATGAGCCAATGGTAGGTCTCGATCCTCACGCCATTAAAGAGATGAAGGCATTGTTCCGGGAACAAAAGGATGCGGGGGCAGCGTTGCTCATCTCCACCCATATGATCGACAGCGTGGAGGATTATTGGGACGCTACCCATATCATGATAAACGGCCGTTTCGCCGCCACCAAGTATAATCAACCGGAGGACCTAGAGGTCCAGAGTTTAGAGGAACTCTTTTTTGCGATTACCGAAGGGAGCAAAGCGCAATGATTGGTGCTTTACCATATCTATATCTGACCCGGCTGAAAAACGCCATCAAAGAACTGTTTAAGAAACCGGTGCGGCTGATTTATGTACTGTTTCTTCTTGGCCTGGTGGTATTCTCTTTGACTGCCGGCGATGCCCGTGCGGGAAGAGACGGATTCCGCGATCCTGCGGAGTTAACGGCCATGGCCACCGCGTTTTATATCCTGATGTTCCTTATAACGGTGCAGAACGGCTTTTCCAGGGGCGGTTCTATATTTACCATGCCGGACGTGAATCTGATATTTCCAGCCCCGCTCAGCCGGTCCCGGGTTTTGTTCTACGGGCTGTTTCGCCAGATCAATACCTCTTTGCTGCTGGGTTTGGTCATTCTGTTCCAATATGGTTGGTTGAGAAACGCTTACGGTGTGTCCTATATCGTCTTGTTCAGCTTGTTCATGGGATATGTGGCTACGGTTTTCCTGGGACAGATAACGGCCATGACCATCTACACCTTCACCAGCAGCGATGAAGTTCTGAGGAATCGTTTGAAAGCGGTGTTCTATTTACTAACCGGGATGTTGGTTCTCTATGCCGGGTTTTACGTTTGGCAACACGCCGGGGAGGGCGTCCTTTCCGCGGCAGTAACTGTAGGTAACAGTCTCATGGTGCGCTGTTTTCCGGTTGGTGGCTGGTTGGGCTGGACCTTTGCCGCTTCGCTTAGCGCAGCAAGCTTTGTTCCCGGCCTGCTCACCAGTTTAGCGTGGTTGGTCCTGTTGGTCTGCATGATAAACTATTCCAACCGGGACTGGTACGAGGATGTGCTTAAAACCGCCGAATTTACGCAATCCGTTGCGGCCGCGCACAGAGAGGGCAACCTGGAAGTAGCTCCGGACAAGGTGCGGATAGGCAGGACTGGAATTGGTAAAGGGTGGGGCGCCGATACGTTCTACTACAAGCATAAAATTGAGAACCGTCGCGGGAGCGTTTTCCTGCTTAGCCGCAGTTCGCTGATTTTTGCCGCAATTATCATCATCATGGCCTTGTTCATGCGGGAAGGCGGCATCGCGGCTGTATTTGGCCTTGCCACCTATATGCAGGTGTTCACCACCGCGCTGGGTCGTATCAACAAGGAACTGACCAAGCCCTTCATATATCTGGTGCCAGAGCCGCCTTTCGCAAAATTGGTACAAAATCTGCGGGAAATGGTGCCGGGGACAGTGCTGGAAGCAGTTGTGATATTCGTCCCGGTGGGTATGATATTGAATTTAAGCTGGCCCGATGTCTGTGCGTGTATACTGGCTCGGATTAGCTTTGCTCTGCTGTTCGCCGCAGGAAATATTGTCGTGGAACGCTTTTGGAGCGGTGCCAGTAAGGTACTTGTCCTCCTGCTGTATGTTGTCGTCATGGTGGTGCTGGCCGCGCCGGGAGTGGGTCTTGCAATGGTGATAAGCTCCCACCTGGTGCTGCTCAGTGAAAATTTCACGATCTTCCTGGTGATGGCGATCGTAAATACACCAGTGTCCCTGCTGACGCTATACCTGTGCCGGAACATGCTGCAGTATGCGGAGTTGAATTATTGATTAACCTGGCCTGATACTGACCTGGACGACTTGTGTTGGAACGAGGGTTTTTGCAGGGTTAATAGAATACTTGGACCAAAGAGTCTCCAGTACATGTTTATTGTATTGGGGACTCTTTTGCGAATAATGGAAATGATAACTCGCTGACAGTTTTAAAAGGATACAGAAAAGATACATTTGTGTACTAACCTAATACCGGGAGGTGAAAAAATGGCTTTCAAGGTTTTGCTGGTTGAAGATGATGCCCAGCTGATCGAAATTGTCTCCGATTATTTTACCGAGAAAAGTGGGGGGACGCTTCATATGGACACTGCCACGACCGGGAATGAAGGCCGGGATAAATGCCTGGAAAACGATTATGACTTGGTGCTTTTGGATGTCATGCTGCCGGAGGTGGATGGATTTGCGATCTGCAGGGAGCTTAGAAAAAAGAGTGATGTCCCGATTATCTTTATCACTGCTCGGCATGAGGAGAATGACAGATTGCACGGGTATCATCTCGGGTGCGACGATTACGTCACCAAACCTTTTTCGCTGGCCGAGCTTTATGCCAAGGTTACAGCATTAATCAAACGTTCCAAAGGGACGGTAAGAAACGAAATAATGACGGCGGGCAGTATAAAACTGAATCCTTATCGCTGTACGGTTTATGTTAATGAATCTGAAGTAATATTGGCCCCCATGGAATTCGCCATTCTAAAGATACTCATGGAGAATCGCGGTCACTTGGTGAGCCGCGAAAGCCTTATCATCCGGGTTTGGGGATACGATTTCGAAGGGAATGACAGAGTGGTGGACAATCATGTCAGGAAGCTGCGCAAGGCCCTGGGGGATGCTGCCACTCAAATTAAGACTGTGTATAAAAAAGGTTACAAACTGGAGGGGGAAATATGAGGAAGAACCCAACAAAGCGCATCATTTATAGCCGTATCTTAGGGGCCTTTTTAGCTACTTATTTGGTGCTCATGACAGGTTTCAGCATATTCCTGATAGCCCAGGAAAGGAAAGCGCAAGGTCTGGAACTAAGGACGTACGCTATGCAGGTTAATAACGCTGTTGAAGATGTCCTGAGGGATTACCTGGATAGTGACAATCGGATTACGGATATGGCAAAGGTAAAAAAAGAATTCGTGAGGAACTCATCATTGTTCAATCTGTTAGGGTCAGAAGTGGCAGTATTCACGGGTGATTACAATCTGATTTTTAGTACGAGCGGCTACTGGTTATGCAGCTATACGGAGCGCACGGAAGGAGGCAAACAGTATACCGGGTATGCATTGTTAAATCCGGAAGACTGGTTTAGTGAAAAAGAAGTGAAGGAAATTAAAAACTATTTATACGCGCAACCAAAGGCGAAAAAGGAAGGAGACCTGGCGGGGTATTCGGTTCATTTGGAAGGCTTATGGGTCGACAATGAAATGCTTATTCCGGAAAAAATAAATATTGTTGCCATGTATGCCAGGGACTTTGACGAAGACGGCAATGTAACTTCAAGCGGTGGAATACATACCAATGAGATTGTCTATGTCTCCGGCTATCAAAATACCAAAAACTTGCCCTATTTTGAGCATGGTGGTATCCAGGGCGCTCCTCACCCTAATCGGAACAGCGCCCCACAAATAGAACTGCGTAAGGTGGTGCAGGATCCGGAGAGATTAAAAGGTTCGGTAGGCATGGTAGGGACCATCTTCAGTGAAAGGGTTAACCTGCTGAGTTACCGGTATTACCTGCCATGGCCTTACCGGAATACGGTGAATATGAAGGATGAGGACCACCCTTACAGTGAATTTTGGACGGTCATTGCCCGGGAGGTTAATCTATGGGATAAATGTGCTGGTACATTGGCCTTTGTGTGGGGAAGCTGCCTGATAACATTTATTATCGTGGCCATGATCCTGGCGAGGCAAACTTATAACACCTATAGGAAAAGAGAGGAGCTTGATAAAAAGCGTCAGGAAATGACGAATGCCCTGGCCCATGATCTGAAAACTCCTTTGAGTATTATTTCGGGGTATGCCCAAAACCTTATGGAAAGTATCCATACCGAAAAAAGAGAACATTATGCAGGGAATATCCAGGGTAACGTAGACCGTATGGACAAGATAATCCGTCAGATGCTTGATTTATCGAGATTAGAATCAGATTCATCGCAAATCAGATTTGAGGATGTATCTCTTGGTGAAGTCTGTGGCGAAATAATAGACCGTTATAAGCACATCTGTAATGAGAAATCAATAACAACGCATCTTGAGGGTGAGGCAGTTGCCAAAGCCGATAGAACTTTAATTGACAGGGTAATTGACAACTTCTTTGTAAATGCGCTGGAGAGCACTCCTGACGGTGGTATCATCCGCATAACAATAGGGAGTGATACCCTGGAATTCTTTAATAGCGGCAGCCATATTCCCGAGGAAAAGAAAGAAGAAATTTGGCAGCCCTACAAAAAGGCTGATGCATCACGCGGCAGCACTAAGGGTACCGGTCTGGGACTTTCAATCAGCAGTAAAATTCTGCAGCTGCATAAGTTTCCCCATGGTGCTGAGAATAGTGGTGACGGTGTAGTTTTCTGGTTTAAATTTGCATAGAAACACGGATTGAATATAGATGAAGACTACTATTTAAATATGGTAGTCTTTGTCTTTCGGGTATAATACCTAAAGTAAGTTGAATGTTGCTGCTGATCCATAATGCCCAGAATCGACTGTGTTAATTGTCCACACAACGATACAATCGTGCCGGTGCCACGAATCTACGGACCAGTTAAAACGGCAGTGTTTCCGTTGTTTGGCTTGACGCAGCCGAGGTGGAGGATCGAGGAAAGGTGGGGTGGGATTGCGAATTGCGGTTGTAGATGGACAAGGAGGAGGAATTGGACGCCTGATCGTTGAAAAGATGCGTCAGGAGCTCGGCCCCGGGGTACATATATTTGCTTTGGGGACTAATGCAGTGGCCAGTTCAGCGATGCTTAAAGCCGGTGCCAATGAGGGCGCCAGTGGGGAGAATGCGGTGGTCTTTAATGCCGGCCGGGTTGACTGTATTGTAGGTTCAGTGGCGATAATAGCAGCAAACTCCTTGGGTGGTGAGCTTAGTCCCCGGATGGCGGAAGCCATTGCATCATCGGATGCGATAAAGGTTCTCATCCCTTTGAACCGGTCGAGGCTGGATATTGTAGGGACGATTGGCGAATCCCTTCCCCTGCAGGTGGAGCGTTTGGTGGAACGGGTGCGGGAACTATTGAATGAGCACACTGGGTTTTGAGAAATCCGGTGGAAATATTATGATTAGCAGGAAAGGTGGGATTTGGTTTGTGTAAGAACATGCCCCCTGTGGAATCAGCGATTCAGTTTCACGGTCATATCTGCCCCGGTCTGTTAATGGGCATTCGGGTGGCGGAATTCGCCCTGCAGGAACTGCAGGTTAATCCGGATGTAGATGAGGAACTGCTGGCAGTGGTTGAAACCAATTCCTGCGGGGTTGACGCCATACAGGCAATTTTGGGGTGCACCTTCGGAAAGGGCAACCTGATCTTTAATGATTACGGGAAAAACGTGTATACAATCGCCAGCCGGGAAAAAGGACGGGCCCTTCGTATTGCCCAGAAATTTGGGGGTAACCGCGGGCCGGAGTCAAGCCGGTATCGTGAACTGGCCCGGAAGGCCAGCTTAACGGAGGCCGAAGCGGCGGAAAAAGAGGATTTGACCGCAGTGATATTCGAACGGCTGATGAGCACCCCTTTTGAAGACCTGTTTGACTGGAAGGAGATTGATTTTGAATTCCCGGGCAAAGCCAGGATTCATGCTACCATCCAGTGTGTGATCTGCGGCGAAGGAGTTATGGACATAAAGGCGACAGAAACCGTCCAGGGCCCGGTTTGCCCCGGCTGTCTGGCGGAGAATGGGGGTCAGTAACTTGTGTGAGTCCAATGTCTATCTGAGCAAAGCCGGTCAGGAAGAGCTGCTGATGGAAAGGGTTGACCGGATTGTACCGGGCGAAGACGGCAGCATTTTTCTGGAGAGCGTATTCGGAGAACGGCGAGTTATCAAGGCCCGCATTGTGGAGATGGAACTGGTTCGCCACCGCATACTCCTGGAGGAGATTCCTGAGGTATCGGGAGTGGAACACATTAAAGAGATATGGCTTGAACCTGCTACTGATCATGGCCACTTCCATGCCGGAGAGGAAGTAATTCTGCGGGTTTTGAAGGGCTATAATATGAAGTCCGAAGGTGGATTTTCCCGGGATGATCTTGAGGCCTTTGTGGTCAACGATGGTGTTACCCGGCAGTTTCCGGTGCAGGAACACCATGGGAGTACGGAGATAAACTTAGGAAAGGAAGCTGATGGACTGCTGCAGATTTACGCTAAGCAGAGCGGGGACCATGAACTGTATGGCAAAGTAGTGCTGGAAATTGGGCATCACCACCACCATGGCCTGCAGGCCATTGGATTGCCGCTGGAGATTATTCCGGCCGGCTACAGCCATGCCCGAATGGGGGAAAACTACGAATTCCAGGTACTATCATGGGGAGAACCGGTAGCGGGGGCCGAGGTAAGGGTGACCTACGCCAACACACATCACCGGGAATACCCCCATCGCATAAAGACGGACGAAGAGGGTCGCGGAAGAATATTTCTCACTGCCCGGGGCAACTATTTATTCTCCGTAACGCATAAGAATACTACCAGCACTTTTACCCTGGTCAAGAGTTTTTAATAGCCGAATTACTACCCTGGGAGTGACAATTACACGAAGCAGTTGTCACCAACATTTTTCTTCCCGGCAGGAAAAATGTTGATAGTCGCGAACAACAGATATAATTGCGCTATGAAAGCGTCGTTTTCTGATGGAGAAGTTTACATAAGGAGGGGAGAGCAGGAGACTAATTACAGAACCAATTGAAACCCAATATGCCATGAATTCACAAGAGGTACCATGAAGGTACCAACCTATCGCCATTGGCCAGGTTGGTGGTTTTCATGGTTTTTTATTGGCAGAAACCCGGTGATATTATAGAACGGAGGCGTATCAATGCACATACCGGATGGTTACCTTAGCCCCCAAACGGCGGTACCATTTGTGGTCGCTATGATTCCGGTCATGGGGGTGGCGGTAAGGAAAGTTCAATCCAGTCTAAAAAAGAAGGAAGTGCCCGTACTGGCAATTGGAGCTGCCTTTTCATTTGCCATTATGATGTTTAATCTGCCCATTCCCGGAGGCAGTTCAGCACACGCGGTGGGAGCAGTCTTGCTGGCCATACTGCTCGGACCATGGGCAGCCTGTATTGGGGTTTCGGTTGCCCTTATCATTCAAGCCCTGATTTTTGGAGATGGGGGCATTCTCGCTATTGGAGCCAACTGTTTTAACATCGCATTTATTATGCCGATGGTTGGTTATTACACCTACCGGCTTATCAGAGGTAAAGCTGATGCTTTCTCGAACCGGGCCCTGGCAGCCGCTTTTATTGCGGGCTATGTGGGCTTGAATGCAGCCGCCCTGGTTACGGCGGTTGAATTTGGATCCCAGTACCATCTGTTCCAGGCCCCTGATGGAACTCCCCTGTACTTTCCAGTGCCGCTGAAGGTTACTGTGGCAGCCATGATGAGCGAGCATCTTATCCTGGCCGGGCCTGTGGAAGGCCTGGTTACGGCCCTGGGGACCTGGTTTGTTGCGAAAAATTATCCGGAAATTGTTTCTGGTGGCTCCCCGGGCAGGGTTGGTGCAGACGGATTGGGGGGGAGTGAGTATGTTTAGAGAATACCGTAAGTTGTGGATGGTATTGGGCCTCTTTATTTTGCTGTCACCGTTGGGCCTCCTGGCTACGGGAACTGCCTTTGGAGAGTGGGGCCTGGATCAGCTGCCGGATGAGGTGGGCTTCATTCCCGCGGGCCTCGAAAAATTCGCTGATTTCTGGCAGCACAGCCCCCTGCCTGATTACGGTGTTCCCGGGCTTGACGCCAGTTTCGCCCAGTCAGCAGGCGGCTACATACTTTCAGCCCTGGTGGGATGCATCCTGGTAGCCGGAATAACCGGCATCTTATATAAAATTGTGAAAGAGTAGACCGGTGAGGACGGTTCGGTTTGCCTGCGTCTATGTGGTCAAGCGGGTGGGCGGCGGGTTGGGGTTAATTCCGCTCACTACCTGGGTCCTGCATTGGCAACACCATCTGCTCAGGTTCGGTCGGAAAGCAGCACCCCGTCTATTCGACGTCCATGTCTCAAAGACGGGCTCGCGACCTCCTGTCGCTCGGCTGCTTTCCGCCCTCACCTTCGCAGGGTGTTGCGCAATTCGGACCCAACGTCCGTTCGCCGGAATTAACCCCAACCCTCGGGTTCTGTCCCTAAACAGGCTTCAAACTGCATCGGTGGGAGTAAATTATTCATCGCTTCACCTGTGAAAGGAGATCTCATGCAGCTTCCGGATTGGATGATGGAGGAACCACAACCGCATAACGTAATCGAACCGTCAGTCAAAGGAAAAAGGAGTAATTTCCTGATCAAGAGTATACGCCGAATGCGGGCGGTAATCTGTGAGGATATGCAGACCGAGCGGTATGCCCGGCAGGAGGGATTGCTGCAGAGGACCCGGCCGGAAACGAAGCTTATCGCAATGCTGGTTCTGATAGTGGGGGCCAGTGTAGTAAGGTCTATCCCGTTACTGATAGCTTTATGGGTAGGTACCGTTATTCTTATGTATCTGTCTCGATTACCGGTCTTGGTTCTGCAAAAGCGGATCTGGGGATTTGTCCCCCTTATCACCCTGCTTTTCACATCGCCGGTGGTCCTTAACATATTTGTGGATGGCGAGCCCTTGTTTATGATTTGCCAGTGGGGTGAAGCTCACCGGTGGTTGGGAATCACCTGGCCACCAGCACTGTTTGTAACCAGACAGGGAGTTACCGCGGTATTTCTTTTGTTTCTGAGAGTGGGGATTTCGCTGTCCATGGGGGTTCTTTTGCTGATGACCACACCGGCGGCGGAAATTTTTAAATCGCTGAGGGTGCTGCGAATTCCGCCATTTTTTATTATGATTATCGAAATGACTTATCGCTACTTGTTTGTGCTCTTAACTGTATCCCTGGAAATGTTTGAGGCCCGTCGTTTGCGGACCGTGGGCAAGATGCCGGTTTCGGGGCAGCGGGCGCAGGTAGGTTCTTCGATTGCAGCCTTGTTTGCTCGCAGCATGAGACTGTCTGAGGAGGTCTATCAGGCCATGGTGGCCCGCTGTTACACGGGGGAGGCGCCTGAACCGTTTCCTGAGGCATGCCCTATACAAAAACTGTGGCCAATAGACGACAGGTGTCAGTTGCCGCAAGCCCGGGTTGGGCGTCAAGACCGGTAAGGGGATTATATAGTATTGGAGGATTCACTTGTCAACACCAGTTTTTACGCTCGAAAGAATTGCCTTCCGTTACCCCGGGACGGAAAACCTGTTTCAGGACCTTAACCTGGAGATTGCCGCCGGCGATAGTGTATGCCTCCTGGGTGCCAACGGATCCGGCAAGTCCACGCTTTTAAAGATGTTTTGCGGCCTCTTATTCCCGTCTGCGGGTCGCATCCGGGCTTTTGGAAAGGAAATTACCGAAGCACTGTTGGAAGACAGCAGCTTTGCCCGCCAATACCACCGACGGATAGGATTTATTTTTCAGAACTCCGACGCCCAGCTTTTTAATACCCGGGTCTGGGATGAGGTGGCATATGGCCCCAACCAGCTGGGATTGAGCTCGGCAGAAGTAAAGACCAGGGTTGACGATATCCTGGCAATGCTTAACCTCCAGGGTCTGGCGGAGCGTTCCCCTTACCGGCTGAGCGGCGGGGAGAAGAAAAAGGTAGCCGTGGCCGCGGCCCTGATTCTCAACCCAGAGGTTTTGATCCTGGACGAACCCACCAATGGTCTGGACCCGAAAACCCAGCGCTGGCTGATAGAATTGCTGCTGCAGCTGAACAGCATGGGACGTACCATCATTATCGCCACTCACAACCTGGACCTGGCTCATGCGATATCCAGGCGGGCCATAATCCTGTCTGAAGATCACCAACTGGTCTATGACGGCCCCAGTGAGCAGGCCCTGGAAGACAAATCGCTCCTCACCGCCGTTAACCTGATCGAAGAATATACCCACACTCATGGGGAACACGATCATAAACACCGGTATACTCATGGTTAGATGGATTTATATCGCACATTGCCGTTAATGGGTCTTCGGGGGTATATAGAAATTAAAAAAAGAATTATATTATTTGCAGGAGTTTGCAATCTTTTATAGAATCATCCAAGAATTAAGATTGTGAAAAAAATAATAAACCTGTCTCCGAGCCTGAAGATCTGTAGGCGATGAACGCTATGAATTTCAGGCCGTCGGGTATACCGGGAAACGGGTATGCCTTCCATTGTGAAAAGGAGATGCTGAGGTAAGCGATAACAGGCGCGTATCCGTTATGGTTTGGCGTTTGTTTATGCGCATCGTAATCCAGCATTTCGTTTGCTGGATTTTTTAATGGATAAAAGAATAGCCAGTCTCCGAGCCTGAAGATCTGGAGGCGATGAACGCTATGAATTTCAGGCCGTCAGGGTATACCGGGAAACGGGTATGCCTTCCATTGTGAAAAGGAGATGCTGAGGTAAGCGATAACAGGCGCGTATTCGTTATGGTTTGGCGTTTGTTAATGCGCATCGTAATCCAGCATTTCGTTTGCTGGATTTTTTAATGGATAAAAGAATAGCCAGTCTCCGAGCCTGAAGATCTGGAGGCGATGAACGCTATGAATTTCAGGCCGTCGGGTATACCGGGAAACGGGTGTGCCTTCCATTGTGAAAAGGAGATGCTGAGGTAAGCGGTAAATATGCGTACTCCGTTATGGTTTGGCGTTTGTTTATACGCGCAGTGATCCAGCATTTCTTTGCTGGATTTTTTAATGGGAGAACCGTGGACTATGATTGCAGAGTACATCCATAGGATGGAGTAAAAAGACTAGAAAAAGGTGTTTGTAATGCATGAATTCGCCTTGATTCAAAGCGTTTTGGAAATGGTAAAGGACAGCGCTGTCCAGAATCGCATTAAGAAAGTAAATCGAGTAAAGCTGGTGGTTGGCAAGTTTTCCATGGCCCTTCCTGATAGCCTGCATTTCGCATTTGATGCTATCAAAGCCACCGAGGACTTATTTCAGAACGCAAATCTGGAGATCGAAGAAAGAGAAATTATCGGCAGCTGTCAGCAGTGCCAGCAGGCTTTTCAAATGCATGACCGCTACTGTTTTGTCTGTCCATCGTGCAATTCAACCGGTATTGAGATAATTCAGGGCCGGGAACTGTACCTGGATTACTACGAAGGAGAGGAGAACTGATGGTTCAGGTTCGTATGGAAACCAATATCCTGGGAGCCAATGAACTCCTGGCTCGCAGGAACCGTGGGGTATTCACCCGGCAGGGAATCCTGGTGGTTAATCTGATGAGCTCACCCGGCTCAGGCAAAACCACCTTGCTGGAAAAGAGCATAGAGCATCTCCGTGGTAGGCTGCAGCTGGGAGTTATCGAGGGTGACCTTTATACCGACCAGGATGCCCGGCGTATTGAGCAAAAAGGAGTGCGGGTGGTACAGATCAACACCGAAGGTGCCTGTCACCTGGATGCCGGGATGGTCAGTCAGGCATTTACGAGCCTGTCCGGAGAAAACCTGGATCTGCTTTTCATTGAGAATGTCGGCAATCTGGTGTGCCCGGCGGAGTTTGATCTGGGGGAGGATTTCAAAGTGGTGGTCATAAGCACCGCCGAGGGCAATGATAAACCCCTGAAGTATCCTCTGATATTCCGGGAGGCCCGGGCCATCCTCCTGAACAAGATTGATCTCCTGCCGTTCACCGACTTCAGCGTGGAGTGTTTCCGGAGGGACCTGGCCCAAATCAACCCCCGGGCACCGGTATTTCTGGTTTCAGGCCGTACTGGAGAAGGGGTTGAGGACTGGATCGAATGGCTCTTGGAGGAGGTGAAGATTAAAAGAGCTGAGGTATAAAGGGACTATTCTGAATCTGGTAGAGAATGGTGACATCAACAAAAACAACAGTTGGGGAGGGAATATCAAAAGTGTCTACCAAACTGAGTCGACGCGATTTTCTTAAAATGTGCGCGGGTTCGGCTGCGGTAATATCGTTATCAAGTTATCTGGCTCCCTTCATGAAGGAAGCAGTTGCAGCTGGCGCCCCACCCGTAATCTGGATTCAGGGGGCATCATGCACCGGATGCTCCATCTCACTGCTCAATACGGTACATCCCGATATCAAAGAGGTCTTGACCAAAGTCATCAGCCTGACCTATCACCCCAATATCAGTGCAGCTGCCGGAGATTTGGCCCTGAAAGAAGCAGTCTACAAGGTAGCGGAAACCAACCCGAAGAACTTCTTCCTGGTGGTGGAAGGCGCGGTTCCCACCGGTGCTGAGGGGCGCTTCTGCATGGTGGGAGAAAAAGAAAATGGAGAGCCCATAGTATTCGAAAAACTGATCAAAGACATTGGCAGCAAGGCGAAAGCCATTCTAAACTTTGGCACCTGCTCCTCTTACGGAGGAATTCCCGCTACCAGCCCTAATCCCACGGACTGTAAACCAGTCTCCCAGGTGGTAAAGAATGTTCCTATCATCAATGTACCTGGTTGCCCACCGCATCCGGATTGGATGGTTGGGACCATTGCTCATGTGCTTCTCTACAACGACATTCCGGAAGTGGACGCTTTTGGACGTCCCAAGATGTTCTTTGAAAGGATCATCCATGATAACTGCCAGAGAAGGCAATACTTTGACAACGCCATATTTGCCAAGACCTTTGGTGAGATGGGCTGCATGCTGGAGTTGGGATGCAAGGGCCCGTATGCCCATTGCGACGCTACCACCCGCCTGTGGAACAACGGCAACAACTGGTGTGTAGGATGCGGTGGTGTGTGTATCGGCTGCACCGAACCCCAGTTCCCGGCCTGGCCAATGTACGAGAGGATGCCGGACATGCCGGTAGGACCGGCGACATCAGTTACTGCTGACCAGATTGGTCTTCTGCTGGGTGGCGCAACTGCCCTCGGTATTGCAGGACACCTGGCTGGAAACGTAATCACCGGCAGGATCGGTCCCAAAAAGGCAGACGAAGCGAAGGAAGGTGAGGCATAAATGGCAAAGATCATTGTTGATCCGGTAACCAGAATTGAAGGTCACCTTAAACTTGAGGTGGAGGTCGAAGGAAACGTAGTAGTAGATGCCTGGACCAGCGGTACTTTGTGGCGCGGCATGGAACTTATTATGCAGGGCCGGGATCCGCGTGATGCCGAGCAGATCATGCAGAGAATCTGCGGGGTTTGTCCCACATCGCATGCCACTGCAGGCATACTGGCTCTCGACAATGCCATGGGTATTGAACCGCCGCCCAACGGCCGCATCATCAGAAACCTGATTTTCGGATCTAACTACATTCAGTCGCATATCCTTCATTTCTTCCACCTGGCAGCCCTGGACTATGTGAAGGGACCCGACATGGCTCCTTTTAAGCCCCGGTATGAAGCCGACTACCGTTTACCGGCTGACATTAACGCCCAGGCGGTGGACATATACCTGGAGGCCCTTACCATACGGCGAAAGGCGCAGGAAATGCTTGCCATCTGGGGAGGCAAGATGCCTCATGTCCAGGCAATTGTACCCGGTGGCGTGTCAGAGGTTCCGGACACATCGAAGATTTACAAGTTCCTGGCCTATCTCGAAGAGATACAGACCTTTATCGATACCAAGTACATCCCAACCGTCAAGGCAGTGGCCGGGGTCTATTCAGATTGGTTCTCCATTGGAGCTGGCTGCCAGAACTTCCTCTGCTACGGCGGTTTTCCGCAAGAAGAAGGCCTGGATCATGTAAAGAAAAAGAAATTCTGGGACAGTGGAGTTTATGTTAGGGGACAGTATAAAGAATTGGATATCGGGTTGATAACCGAAGAGGTGACTCATTCCTGGTACGCAGATGATACCGGAGGTAATACCCCGGATGTGGCAGTAGTCACCGCTGACGCCAAGAAAAAAGGCGCCTACTCCTGGATTAAATCCCCCCGTTACAACGGCGAGGCTATGGAAGTAGGACCACTGGCTCGCCAGTGGGTTACCAAAAACCCTGATATAGTAGCCCTGGGTGATAAAGCCTTCTCAGTTATGGGGCGTCACTTAGCAAGAGCACGCGAAACATCTCAGATTGCCAAAGCCATGAAGGAGTGGGTCCTGCAGCTGCAACCGGGTCAACCGGTATGTACCCCGCACGAGCTGCCTAAAAAAGAAGTGGTTGGGGTAGGACTATGTGAGGCATCGCGCGGGGCTCTGGGTCACTGGCACCGGATCAGTTCCGGCGGCAGAACCATGGTTTACAATGCCGTGGTGCCCACCACCTGGAATTCGGGACCCCGGACCGGAAGCGGTGCGGCCACGGTACGCGGGCCGATGGAAGAGGCCATCGTGGGAACCAGTGTAGCTGATCCCCAAAATCCGGTGGAATTGGTTAGAATCGTTCGGTCTATGGACCCGTGTTACGGGTGTGCCATCCACGTTATGACCCCGAATAAAAAGACGATCAGCCAGTTTGCGATTAACTAGGGGGTGTAAAAATGCTTAAGAAGATGGAGAAGAGGCATTCGTTATGGATCCGGATATTCCACTGGACCAACATGATTGCCATCACCATGTTGACTCTGACCGGTTTTTATATTCATGCACCCCAGACCTTTCGGCTGTTCTCAAGTATGGATACCGCCCGGGGCTTCCACTTTGCTATGGCATATGTTCTGGTAGTGGGGGTCGTGGGAAGAGTCTATTATGCTATCGCGGCCAGGGATGCCAAGAACATCGTCTACAGTCCTATAGAAGATACTAAAAAGCTTCCCAGTATGCTTAAATATTACCTGTTTTTGGCCAAGGACCATCCTTATTACGGGAAGTACAACCCCGGGCAAAAAGCCATGTATACCGGTTGGCTGGTAATGGCGATCCTTATGATTATCACCGGCTTCATACTTTACAAACCGCACCTGTTCCTGGGGCTGTCAGGCTGGTTTGGCGGGTTTCTGACGGTTCGCCTGATCCACTATATCATTACCTGGCTGTTTGTACTGACTGTAATGCTGCATGTCTATCTGGATGTGGCGGAAGGGATCCCCATCCTGAAATCGATGTTCACCGGCAAGATTCTGGCGGATTTCCATCACGGCTATCATGAGGATAAAGCGTAAGGACAAAAGTGATCATGGGGGGTTCGGATGTGAAACGAGTTCTGGTCCTGGGTATCGGTAACCTGCTGATGCAGGACGATGGGGTAGGGGTACACGTTGTCAGGATGCTGGAAAAGCTGGATCTGCCGCCCGGGGTAGAGGTGGTCGACGGAGGAACTCACAGCTACGATCTGCTCGATTACTTCAGCCAGGCGGATCAGTGTATCGTCATTGATGCCATGCACGCCGGGGGCCAACCGGGAACTATTTACCGGGTACCCCTGGATGAAATGGATCTTAAGCCAAACCCCAATATTGCATCCCTGCACGAGCTAAGCTTTGCGGAGGCCATGTATATGCTGAACCTGCAAGGGTACAACCCGCGGGTAATTGTCTACGGAGTGGAGCCGCATACCGTGGATCTGGGATTGAAACTGACTCCCTGTGTTGCCGGACAGCTTCCGAAAATCGTAGAGATGATTCAGCGGGAAATCGCGGCTATGCTGGTGTGAGCATCAAGTTTTCGGTTAAAACTCAAACTGAATGCCAGTTGGCAAGGGAATAATTCAGATGTTGAAAGTCCTAAAGCAAGGGTGGTTTACAGATTCGGTTCTTCGGTTATTTGATATCCACCCTTGATGCCCTGCGCATACCTGATTATTGCCGCTTTTTACCAAGCATTGACCTAAAAAAGGAAGAAGCAGGACTGGATTGTGTATCCAGAAGGGGAATAATGAGACAGATGAACACAATACAATTATTAAAGCGGGATTATTGGGATGAGTATTAAAGCCTACAGCATAAGAATAAACGGTATCGTCCAGGGTGTAGGGTTCAGACCCCATGTCTATCGCCTGGCTATGGAGTTTGACCTTAAAGGATGGGTCCTTAATTCGTCTGCAGGAGTATTTCTGGAAGTGGAGGGAGAAGAGGAATCCCTGCGCGGTTTCATGCAGAGACTGCAAAGCGAACCACCCCCCCGGGCGTTGATCCGCAGTTGCGAGATGTCGGAGATCAGCCCAGGGCGCTTTAATGAGTTTACCATCAGACAGAGCCATGATGATGGGAAGACAACGGCGATGATCTCCCCTGATATCGCCATGTGTGCCCGGTGCCAACAGGAAGTCAGTGACGTCAAGGACCGGCGTTACCGATACCCTTTCACCAACTGCACCAACTGCGGCCCCCGCTTCACCATTATTAAAGATCTTCCCTATGACCGGGCCATGACCACCATGGCATCTTTCCCCATGTGCCCGGAATGCCAGGCGGAATATGACAATCCGCTCAACCGGCGATTTCACGCCCAGCCCAATGCCTGTCCGGCCTGCGGACCCCGGATGACCCTGGTCGATTCACAGGACCAGCCGGTTGATAAAGATGTTCGCGACCTGCTCAAGGCCGGGTACATCGTGGCCGTCAAAGGATTGGGAGGCTTCCACCTGGCGGTCAATGCCCTGGATGCGAACGCGGTCCTGCGGCTGCGACAGCGCAAGCGACGCGATGCCAAGCCGTTTGCGGTGATGGTTCGCGATCTGGCGACGGCCTACCAGCACTGTGTCATCAATGCCGGGGAAGAGGGATTGCTCAGTTCACCCCAGGGACCGATAGTGATACTGGAAAGGAGATCCGACAGTACTCTCCCGGCGGAAGGCCATTCATCCCGGATTGAAAACTCTGGGGGTGATGCTGCCCTATACTCCTCTGCACTGCCTGCTGTTTGACGATGAACTGCGAATACTGGTGATGACCAGCGCTAACATCAGTGATGAACCTTTGATAACCGATAACGAGGAAGCCCTGGAAAAGCTGGGCGGTGTGGTGGATTTCTTTCTCCTGCACAACCGGGACATTTACAACCCCTGCGATGACTCGGTGGTGCAGATGACCAGGCTGAAAACCGTCCACCTTTTGCGGCGCGCCCGGGGATTTGTCCCGGGGAGCATACCGGTTGGAGGTCAAGCTGAGCCAGTTTTGGCTCTGGGGGGCGAAATGAAGAGTACCTTCTGTATTACCCGAAAAGGGGAGGCGTACTTAAGCCAGCACTGGGGAGACCTCAATCACTACCACAACTATGTTAGTTTCCTGCAGGGGATTGAACGATTCAAACGGTCGCTGGAAGTGGAACCCCGGGTGCTGGTTCATGACCTGCATCCGGATTACCAGACCACCCGCTGGGCCCGGGAACAAAAGAATGTTCAGCGGATAGCGGTTCAGCACCATCATGCTCATATGGCCTCCGGCATGGCGGAAAACAACCTGCAGGGTGAAGTCCTGGGTTTAATCTGTGATGGCTCCGGCCTGGGGACTGACGGCGCCGTGTGGGGAGGCGAGATCCTGCGGGGTGACTATCGATGGTTCAGCCGGGTGGCCCACTTGAAATACCTGCCCTTGCCCGGGGGTGACGTCTCTGCCCGAAGACCTTATCGTATGGCCCTGGTTTATCTTTACTCCGCCCTGGGTGAAGCGGGTCTTAGTTGGGCCGAGCGACTCCTGGCCGGTTTAAACCCGCAGGAAATGGCCCTGCTGGTTAAACGGATCGGACCTGGTAACCGGGAACCGCTCACCTCCTCCTGTGGCCGACTTTTTGATGCGGTAGGAGCCGCTCTGGGGATTTGCGGGATCAACCGGTACGAGGGACAGGCAGCCATTGAACTGGAGGCCTGCGCAGACCCAAAGGAGAGAAGCAGCTATGGATTTGTTGTGGAGAAGCAGGGAAACTGCTGGGTGATGGATGCCCTGCCCATGTGGCCTGAACTGGCAGCGGACATTGAAAAGTCATGCCGGGTGGAGAGTATGGCGATGAGATTTCACCTGACACTGGTCAGGATGTTCACATCTACCTTACTCAATATCAGGGATGAAACCGGCTTGAATAGAGTAGTTCTGAGCGGAGGAGTTTTCCATAACCAGATACTGCTGATAAACCTGATAAAACAGCTGTCTGACCAGGGATTCATGGTCTATCATCACCAGAAGGTACCGCCGGGTGATGGCGGCCTATCTCTGGGGCAGGCAGTTATCGCCAGTGAGGTGAGCAAGTAATGTGTCTAGGAGTACCAGGCAAGATCATTGAACTGAAGGAAAACTATCGGGCAGTTGTGGACGTAAATGGCAACCAAACTGAGATAAGTGTCCGGCTGACCCCGGATGTTAAACTGGGTCAGTACGTCTTGATCCATGCGGGTTTTGCCATGGAGACCATGGACGAGAGTGCCGCCCAGGAGACCATGCAGTGCCTGCTGGAGGTGCTTCGCTATGCTGAATTATAATCAGGATTTACTAAATGCGATCAAATCCGTGACCCAGAACATCTCCCTGATGGAGGTATGCGGTACTCACACCATGGCCATCGCCCGCAGCGGAATCCGCGGACTGCTGCCCCCCAACATCAGACTGCTGTCCGGGCCGGGCTGCCCGGTATGTGTGACCAGCCAGGGGGACATAGACGCTGTCATCGAGATGGTGCGGCTGAGAGACATCATTCTTTTGACCTTCGGCGACATGATGCGGGTTCCGGGCACCCGGAGCAGCCTGGAGGAGGAACGCAGCCGGGGAGCTGATATCCGCATTGTGTACTCGCCGTTGGATGCCTTGAGGGTGGCCCGGAAAAACCCGGATCGGGAAGTGGTTTTTCTAGGCATCGGCTTCGAAACCACCACCCCGGCGGTGGCGGCTACCCTGGAGGAGGCACGCGAAGAAGGCCTGTCGAACTTCTCGGTATTTTCCCTGCATAAACTGGTTCCTCCGGCCCTGGAAATCATCTTTTCTGACCCGGAAATCGAGATCGATGGTCTGATCTGCCCCGGGCATGTAACAGCTGTAACCGGTATAAAGCCCTTTGAAGAACTGGCGGCAAAATACGGGAAGCCCTGTGTTGTCACCGGATTTGAAACGGTGGAAATCCTGGAGGGGATATTTATGCTGCTCAACCAGTTGCAGAGGTCTCAAGCCAGGGCGGAGATTCAGTACCGGCGGGTGGTTAGGGCAAGCGGCAACCAGGCAGCACTCAATATCATTGACCGGGTGTTTGAGCCAGTTCCGGCACGATGGCGCGGACTGGGCCTGATCCCTGACAGCGGACTGCAGTTACGCCCGGAATATTCCGCTATGGATGCCCGCCGGAGATTTGACATAGGGGAAATGGAGGAGGTTCCGATTAAGGGCTGTGCCTGCGGAGCGGTCTTGACCGGCAAGATTCTCCCGACTGATTGTGCCCTTTTCGGACGGACCTGTACGCCTTTAAAGCCAGTAGGGCCCTGTATGGTTTCCCAGGAAGGTTCCTGTGCCGCTTATTATCGTTATTCACCAGGGAAGGAAGGAATCAAATGAAGATTGACCGCGTGCTGATGGCGCATGGCAGTGGCGGGTTGATGAGCCAGCGCCTGATCGACGAAGTATTTAAGACAGCCTGGAATAATGACATTATGGACAGCATGCTGGATGGAGCCATATTCGATATAAAAGCCGGCCGGCTGGCGATGTCCACCGATTCATTTGTCATCACTCCGCTTTTCTTTCCCGGAGGGGATATCGGCAAGCTTTCCATCTGTGGAACGATTAACGACCTGGTGGCCTGTGGGGCGCGGCCCCTATACCTCTCCACAGCCTTCATAATCGAGGAAGGGCTGCCTATTTCCGACCTCCGGCAAATTGCCTGGTCCATGGACCAAACTGCCCGGATGGCCGGGGTAAAGCTGGTTACCGGTGATACCAAAGTGGTGGAAAGGGGTAAGGCAGATGGGGTTTTTATCAACACCACCGGAATCGGGCTGATTCCCGAGGGAATCGACTACCGGCCGACCCGGATCCAGCCTGGGGATAAGGTAATCGTAACCGGCCAGGTTGGTGACCATGGTCTGGCGGTTTTGGCGCAGAGAGAGGGCCTTAACTTCAACACTCCCGCCTTAAGTGACTGTGCCCCCCTTTATCAACTGGCGGAGGTTGCCGAAAGATACGGAAATGCCATCAGATGTATGCGCGATCCCACCCGGGGCGGACTGGCCACGGTCCTGAACGAGATTGCAGAACAGGCCAGGCTGGGCATACAGGTCAAAGAAGCGGATATCCCGGTGTCTGCGGTTGTGCAAGGGGCCTGCGACATGCTGGGGATGGACCCGCTTTATATGGCTAATGAGGGTAAGATGGTGATCTTCGCCTCACCGGACATGGCCGGCGATATCTGTGCTGACCTGCGTCGACTTCCCTGGGCGGAGAAAGCCGCCATTATTGGCTCTGTAAGTTTTGGACCTGCCGGAATGGTGCTGATTGAAACTGAACTGGGAGCCCAGCGGATACTGGGAATGCTGGAGGGCGAGCACGTGCCCCGTATCTGCTGAAAGGCCACCCCAATATGATTATTTTCCCGGGAAAATACCGTATTCAAATCGCCGATTTCCGGATTTTATCGAAGAGCAGGTAAAGGTTCCATATCGTAATGGTGTGATTTATTGTGAACCGGCGGTGGTGTCTGAAAAAGCAGTAAAAGAAACTATTCTTCCATGGGAGGAATATGGCGTTATATGTAGAATACATTGCACCAGAGTATTTGCTGAACTATTGAACCAGCGTTTGTTCCGAAAATCACATATTCTCCGAGTCCAGTATCCTACGGCATTACTATGGATTATGGACCGTTAGGGTGCATTTGGAAACGAATGCGCCTCCCAGTGTGGAAAGGAGAATCGATTCAGGTCACCTGCAAGGGCGAGTCTTTTTTTCACGACTCGTCCTTTTTACGTTTTTCACGGTGTAAATAGATCCATTTGAACTGTAAGAGAGATAACTTGATGGTTGAACAATACTCCATGAAAGGGGCAGCAATAAATGGCAGTGCCGGGCATTTACCAGCAGCATAACATAATCCTTTACCGGGATGGTGCAGCCAAATCAACCCAGACCTCAATCGTGGTGGAGAAAACCCTGAAAGTATATCTGGATGAAACCCAGATAGCGGCCCTTACCTGCTCACCAGGTTACTGGACGGAGCTGGGCATAGGGTATTTATTCAGTCAGGGGTTGATTCAAGACCCGGGACAGATCAAATCAATCCGGTGCGATGAGGCTGAGGATTCCGTGTGGGTTGAAACGTTTGCCCGCAAACCCTCCCGGATTAACAATACTTCCGCACCAAACCCGAAGGCTTTGCTGAACGACGAAAACCGGTTTCATGTTCAAGACCTCCTGGAGTGGATAGCTGAGTTGGACCGGCAGTCAGCATCCTTTCACCTGACCGGAGGGGTGCATAGTGCGGCTCTGGCGGGTAACGGGTATGGACTCCTGGTACGCTACGAGGATATTGGCCGTCACAATGCGGTTGATAGGGCTTTAGGGCATATGTTTCTTAATGGTTTAACCCCGGATGACAAGTGCCTGGTTCTAAGTGGGCGGATAGCCTCAGAGATTTTTATCAAGGCGGCTCGGGCCGGGTTGCCTCTGATCTTATCGCGATCGGCTCCTACCATGTATACGGTACAGTTGGCCGAACAGTTGGGGATCACAGTGGTGGGTTTCGCCCGGGGGAGCCAGCTCACCGTTTACAGCCATGGTGAGAGAATCCTGTTTCAATAGTATCTATTCCGTCAACTATCTCCTGGCATAAGGATATGTTGATCACTTGCCAGGCAGATAAGCCAAAAAAGCAACGGGGATAAGGGTTCTGCATCTGTGTGGCCCTGGCGGCTAACCATCAGGTCCGGACCAACCAACCCTGTTAGGAGGTGATTGATTCCTGAAAGAGTAAATGTATCGGTTATGTAAAGACAACTCCGAGCTTGTGTACCTAAGGCCATTGGCTATGGTGCTGAGCCAATGGGTTAACCCGGAAACAGGTTGGCCTCCCGTGCTAGGAAAGGGGCAATAAATCACACGTAGCATTACTGCCTGGATACCTTTTAATCCGGGAAGTGGACATGTGTGGGTGAGTACCTTCCAGCCAATCAGCTGGTTTTTTTGTTCTATTGACTCTGAAAAATATGAGTTCTTGAATAGGAGTGATGATTAGTGGACCTAATTAAGCTTACTATTGATGGAAAGGAGGTTGAAGTGTCATCCGGAACTACGGTTTTGGATGCGGCTGAACAGGCGGGAATACACATTCCGCGATTCTGCTATGATAAGGAACTAAGTTCCTGCGGGGCTTGCCGCATTTGTGTGGTGGAGATTGAAGGAATGCGCAATCTGGTTGCGTCCTGCGTCACCCAGGCAGCTTCGGGAATGGTGGTAAAAACAGAAACCCCAGCCGTAGTAGAAGCCAGAAAAACCGTATTGGAATTGCTGATTGCCGACCATCCCCTTGATTGTATGACGTGTGAGAAGCTGGGCGATTGCAGTCTGGCCAAGTACTGTTACCGTTATGGGGTCAAGAGCAGTCCTTTCGAAGGAGCCCGGCACAGCTATCCGTTGGATGACAGCAACCCCTTTATCGTTCGGGATATGAACAAGTGCATACTCTGCGGCCTGTGCGTTCGCGCCTGTAACGAACTGCCAGGCAAAGACAATCTCCATTTCGCCAACCGCGGGTTTGACCGCAAAGCCACTACCTGTGGTGATGTCCCTTACGTGGAATCGGACTGCACCTTCTGCGGGACCTGTGTAGCCTTCTGCCCCACCGGGGCCCTGACTGAGAAATCAATGCAGGGAACCGCACGCCGTTGGGAGTTGGAAAAGGTGAGGACCACCTGTCCCTTCTGTGGAACCGGATGTAACTTCGATCTGCGCGTACATGAGGGACGGGTGGTAGGAGTGACCACCAGCGCCGATGCCGTGGTCAATGGCCGCTCGTTATGTATAAAAGGCCGGTTTGGATGGGACTTCATTCATAATGAAAAACGTCTCACCACCCCACTGATCAAAAAGAATGGTGAATTCGTACCTGCAAGCTGGGATGAGGCCCTGGACCTGATAGCTGTCCGGTTTGCGGAAATCAAAGATAAATACGGGTCTGATGCTTTTGCCGCTCTTAGTTCTGCCCGTTGTACCAATGAGGAGAACTACCTGATGCAGAAGTTTACCCGGACGGTTATGGGTACCAACAATGTTGACCACTGTGCCCGTACTTGACACGCTCCCACCGTAGCCGGTCTGGCTACTTCATTCGGAAGCGGAGCGATGACCAACTCCATAAATGAAATCGCAGGAGCCGAGTTGCTCTTGTTGATTGGAACCAACACCACTGAAGCTCACCCGGTTATAGGCTACAAGATGAAACAGGCCGCTCGTCGGGGAGCCAAATTGATCGTGGTTGACCCGCGGCGGATTGAACTGGCCGAAGAAGCTGACTACTGGCTCAGGGTCAAACCCGGTACCGATATTCCTCTTCTTAACGGCTTAATGCATATCATCATCAAAGAAGGACTTCATAACCAGGCGTTCGTCGAGGAGAGAACCGACAACTTTGAGGCCTTGAAGGAAACCGTTGAAAAATACCCGCCCGAATTGGTATCAGAAATGACTGGTATCCCAGTGGATGATCTCTATGCGGTTGCCCGTCTGTATGCAACTACAGACAAGGCTATGACCTTCTATACGCTGGGAATCACCGAACACATCTGCGGTACCAACAACGTAATGAGCATCGCCAACCTGGCAATGCTGACCGGTCACCTGGGACGCCCGCACACCGGGGTAAATCCCATCCGTGGACAGAACAACGTTCAGGGAGCCTGTGATATGGGAGCTCTCCCCAATGTGTTCTCCGGATACCAGAGAGTGACCGACCCGGCTGCCCATGATAAATTCCAAAACGCATGGGGAGTACCCTTGTCCAACAAACTGGGTCTTACGATTCCAGAGATGTTTGATAAAGCCAATCAAGGAGAAATCAAGGCGATGTACATCCTGGGTGAAAACCCGGTTTTGACCGACCCGAACAGTAACCATATCCGTTCCGGACTGGCTAACCTGGAATTCCTGGTGGTTCACGAGCTGTTCCTCACGGAAACTGCTGAATATGCCGATGTGATACTGCCGGCGGCCAGCTTTGCGGAAACCGACGGCACTTTCACCAGCACCGAACGCCGGGTCCAGCGGGTGCGCAAAGCCATCAACCCACTTCCAGGGCAAGCCAACTGGCAGACCATTATGGCATTAAGCAATCGAATGGGATATGCCATGAATTACCCCAATCCCCAGGCCATCTGGGATGAAATGGCCTCCCTGACTCCATCAATGGCCGGGATTAACTACAGTCGTTTGGAAGAAAAGGGTATGCAGTGGCCCTGTCCCAATCTGGATCATCCCGGGACACCTTATCTGCATTCCGGTTCTTTCAGCCGCGGCAAGGGCCTATTCCAGGCGATTGATCACATACCACCGGGTGAATCGCCGGATGAGGAATATCCATTCCTGCTTTCAACCGGTCGCATCCTCTATCACTATAATGTTACTACCCCATATTCTCCGGGCATTCAAAGCATCTGGTCGGAAGAGATGGCAGAAGTCAACCCTGACGATGCAGACCGCCTGGGAGTAAAGACTGGCGAGAAGGTCCGGGTTGCTTCGCGCCGTGGTGAAATAACCACCAAGGTCAAGGTAACCGACCGGGTACCGCCCGGACTTATCTGGATGTCATTCCACTATGCGGAGAGTCCAACCAATGCTATTACCAGCGCCGCTGTGGATCCTATAACGAAAACCGGTGAATACAAAATCTGTGGGGTCAGGGTAGAGAAACTTCAGGAGGCCTGATTATGCGAAAAGTACCGGTAGGTGATGCCGTGGGAATGACCATCTGCCATGATATGACCAGAATCATACCCGGGCAACAGAAGAATCGCGAATTTCGAAAAGGAGATATTATCACCCCCGGTGACGTTAACAGATTGAGGCTACTGGGAAAAGAGCATGTTTATGTGTGGGAACCGGCTCCGGAACATGTTCACGAGAATGAGGCCGCTTTACGGTTGGCCCGGCATGCCGCCGGACCAGGATTGGCCTGGAAGGAACCGAATCAGGGCAAAGTCAACATCGTTGCCCAGTATAACGGGATTTTCAAGGTTCGAGTTGATCGTTTGAATATGATCAATCGTATTGAAAACCTGGCTATTGCTACCCTGCATAACAACCAGGTGGTCAAAAAAGGGGAGGTAGTTGCCGGAGCCAAAGTAATTCCGTTGACAGTCCATCGCAGCAAGCTTGATGAGGCTGAAAAGATATGCTGTCAGCCTCCAGAGCATCTGCTGTCCGTAAAACCTTTTCAATCGTTATGGACCGGGGTTGTTATTACGGGGACAGAGGTTTATTCTGGCAGGATTAAAGATGGATTTGGAAGCCTGTTGCGCAGAAAAACCTCACCTTTTGGAGCCAGAATGATAGGCCAGGTAATTGTTCCCGATAATGTTGACGTTATTGCCGAGGAAATCCGTTACCTGGTTAATGAGGGTGCAGAACTTATTCTGGTTACTGGTGGGATGTCAGTTGATCCTGATGATGTCACCCCCATGGCGATAAGAGCCTCCGGGGCCGAGGTTGTTTTCTATGGAGCTCCTGTACTTCCAGGATCGATGTTCATGCTGGCCTACCAGGGCCATGTCCCTATCTGCGGTATACCAGCCGGGGCATTATTTAACAAGGTTACCATCCTCGACCTTATTCTGCCTCGGATTTTTGCCGGGGAACGAATCGAACGCGAGGATATAGTTCTTATGGGTCATGGCGGTCTGTGCCAGGACTGTCTGGTCTGCCATTATCCCAATTGCACTTTCGGCAAAACTACGATGGTTTAAGTGACGAAGGGACGAGGGACATGAAGTTTGATGTTGAACTGGTAGAAGCACAAAAACAGCTCATTCAAGCACTCAATCCCCTGGACAAGGAGTGGGTGCCACTCGCCAATGCCGGGGGAAGAGTTGTTGCAGAGAAAGTCACCGCCAGGCATGACCTGCCACCCTGTCGGCAGTCAGCAGTTGATGGTTTTGCAGTTAGTGATGAAAAACTGGTAGGGGTCAAGTTCAGGCTTCTGGAAAAGGCAGTCATTGACTTGATGATTGGACCCCGAGAAGCCTGTATGGTAGTCACCGGAGGTGTGGTACCGGAAGCTGCCCGAACCGTAATCCCCTATGAGCACGCTGAGGTTGAAGATGGTTACGTAACGTTTTCCAGAGAGGTTAAGTCAGGTAGAAATATGAAATCTGCAGGCGAGGATCTGCGGGGTGGAACCATACTGGCCAGGCCTGGAGACCAGATCGATTCAGGGCTGATCAGTATAATGGCGGCGTTTGGTTATAAACAGGTACTGGTTCACCGTCGACCTCAGGTTGGGATTCTCAGTCTCGGCCAGGGGATTATTCCCTGGCAGAACGACCCATTGCCGGACCAGGTGCGGGATAGCAACAGCCCGTTGCTGATTTCACTGGTGGATGGCGATGGAGGTATTGTGGTGGCCGTGGAAACGGCCGGGGACGACCGTTCCTTGCTTAACCAGCGGGTTATGGAGATGCTTGGCAGAATTGACGTACTGATTGTCACCGGTGGAACCCATGCGGGGGAATACGATGAAGCACGTCAATTGCTGGAGGAGATCGGAGCCGAAACGCTTTTCTGGGGAGTAAAAATCAGACCGGGCAGCCACCCGGGAGCTGCGTTATGGGATTCCCGAATGATCATCTGTCTCTCGGGAAATCCAGGGGCGTGTATGGTCGGTTATCATATGCTGGCAGCTCCGGTTGTGCGATACTTACAGGGATTAACGCCCTTTATACCGCATATTAAGGCGGTAACGACCAACTCCTTCGATAAAGCTGGCGGTCCCCGACGATTGCTGAGAGCCCATGCCACAATCCATGAGAATACCTGGAAAGTCGAGGTGTTACCCGGGCAAAAATCCAGCATGTTGCGGTCATATATTAATTGCAATGCCTTAATTGACCTGCCGGCGGGACATCCTCCCCTGGAGGCCGGGTCAGAGGTATCAGTTATCCTGCTGAATCTCGCTCATTCTGCGATTTACCCAAAGCGAAAGGAACAATCAACAGGAGGTGAACCCGGCAATGTCTGAATATCAGGAAATCGTTGACCGATATAAGAATATACCCGGCGGGATTATTCAGGCTTATCATGCTGTCCAGGATTGTTATGGATATATTCCTGAGGATGCCGTGACAGCAGCAGCCAAGGCATTCAAGGTGCCGAAAGCGCAAGCATACGGAGTCGCAACCTTTTACTCCTATTTCAAGGTGGGAAAACGAGGCCGCAATGTAATTCGCATTTGCGAGAGTGCTCCCTGTCATATAGCTGGTGCTGACGAAGTTATAAAAATGCTGGAACAAGAGCTGGGTATAAGGATGGGTGAAACCACTTCCGATGGAAGATTCACGCTGGAGTTTGCTGAGTGTGTGGGACAGTGCCAGTCGACTCCGGTAATAACTATCAACAGCAAACCCTATGCGAATGTGACCGCAGACAGTGTTGCGGCCATTCTTGCGGAGTACAAATAGAGAGGAGGGTAATAATGGTTGAGGAAATGCGCATCGTGTTGCGTAACTGCGGCAAGATTGACCCACTTAAGATTGAAGATTACATCAATGCCGGCGGTTACAAGGCCCTGAAGAAAGCCCGGGCCATGAGCCAGCGGGACGTCATTCAAGAGGTCAAGGCTTCCGGGTTGCGTGGACGGGGCGGTGCAGGATTTAATGCCGGGATGAAATGGGATTTTAGTTATATGACCCCGGCTGATCAGAAATACGTGGTATGTAATGCAGACGAAGGGGAACCCGGAACATACAAGGATCGGATTATAATGGAGAATGATCCTCAGAGTGTACTGGAGGGCATGGCAATATGTGGCTATGCCATAGGAGCGAACAAAGGATACATTTACTGCCGCGGTGAGTATCCATATGTGGTTGATAAACTGAATCAGGCCATTAAGCAGGCTGTAGACGCAGGTGTCCTGGGAGGCTTCGATATTGAGGTCCGGATGGGTGCCGGGGCCTATGTATGCGGTGAGGAGACGGCTCTCATTGAATCCATCGAAGGTCATCGCGGGGAACCCCGTTTTAAACCGCCGTTTCCGGGTGTTGCCGGACTGTGGGGCAAACCGACCGTAGTCAACAATGTGGAAACCTTCGCCAATATACCGGTAATTCTGGAGAAGGGTGCCGAGTGGTTTAAAGGTATCGGTGCTCCTGGCTATCCGGGAACCAAGGTTGTGACCCTGACCGGAGATGTAGTAAATAAGACCTTCTTCGAAGTGCCGACCAATACACCTATCAGGGAGGTCGTGTTTGGCCTGGGTGGTGGTATTCCCGGAAATCGTAGATTCAAAGCGGTGCAAATCGGCGGAACTTCAGGAGGATTCATCCCGGAACACCTGCTTGATACCCCTATTGATTTCGATTCAATGAGTGCCATTGGAGCCACCCTGGGTTCAGGTGCGGTGTTTGTGATGGATGAAACCAGAGATATCGTTGATGTTGTAACCCGCATCGCCAAATTCTTTGAGCATGAATCGTGTGGTAAGTGTACTCCCTGCCGTGAGGGAACCAAACGGATGCATGAGCTGATGGAGAAAATGGGCAGTGGTCAGGCCACGGCTGCCGATCTGGCCCTGGTGAGCAGACTCGGAAACAACATGAAAAAGATCTGTCTGTGTGGCCTGGGACAGGCGGCTCCGGTTCCGGTGCTCACCACCATTGACCACTTCAAGGGTGAATACGTGATAAAATTGTTGGCGTAGATAAGCTCGATAGGCAAACCGATGGGATCATAAGCCCCGGCCTGAAAAACCGGGGCTTGTTCCTATATTCGAGCCACCAGCCGTCCCATTTCACCCAGACCGTATCCGCCCAGACCTTCGATCTCCTCCCTGAACGAACTGGATCTCAGGGTGTTGAGGAGCGATTGCACGGTTGGCTTGTTCATATCTTCTTCCTTGATAACCAGTTCATATCTCTCCTGCTGCAGGGGGACAAACTCGATGCCTTCCACCTGCATGGCTGCCTTTTGATTTCCGATTCCCACATCAGCCAGACTTCTGGCAACGGCTATAGCAACAGCGGTATGAGATGTTTCCCAATTACGATAACCATTTATCTCCAGCCGGTTTACTCCCAACTGCCGTAGTTTTTCGTCCAATAGCACCCGGGTGCCCGAACCTGGTTCCCGGTTGACCATCCGCAAGCCGGGTTTGGTTAGATCCTCCCAATTATTGATTCCGAGAGGATTGCCCTTCTTCACATAAAAACCCTGCATACGTACAGCCACATGAATTACGATTGTCGGAATACCCGGTAAAAACCTTCTTACATAGGGGATGTTGTAGGAATCAGTATCGGAATCCCACAAATGAGAACTGGCAACATCCGCTCGTCCCTCATATAGTGCCATCAGGCCTGGAAAGCTGCCCGCATGTTTTCGATAAACCCTGATCCCGTCTGAACTATCTTCTATGTGATGGGCTAAAATATCCAGCAGCATATCCTGTCCATAAAGAACCAGCCCTGATGATATGGAAGGCTGAATATCATTATCCTCACTTCTCACAGGTAGATTAGGCTTAGGAGGAGAAGCCGCTACGGGAAGTTGAACCGATTCCCGGCGACGTTTTTTGTAGGCCTCCACATCTTCCCGCTCAACTCTTAGCTTGCGACCTACTCTATAAGCAGCCAACTCGCCTCGTTTTATCAATTCGTATACGGTGTTCTTTTTAATATTTAGAATCTCTGCAACCTCTTCCGGGGTAAGAGAGTAATCCTTTTTCATTCTTTCACCTCCGCATATTCTTTTTTATATACCATTTTATCATAAATTTTGTTATTATTAAGTTGTGTTATGTACAGTGCAGTTGAGTGACGTACTGTTCTAAGTTAAGTGATGTTTAGTTATATAAAGTGAGAAGGGAGGTTTCGGCAAACACCAGGTTTCTGATTTATGCCAATAATTTGGGAGGGACAAATGTGAAGAGGAATATTATTGTCTACATACTGCTGTTAATGGCAATATTGGTGAGCGGCTGTTCGAAATCTGAAAGCTCCAATCTACCAACGGAATCGGAAAAAATTGAGTTGACCGTTGCTGCGGCTGCCAGTCTGCAGGATGCCGCCAAAGAGATTAAAGAACTGTATGCCGATAAGCATCCTGAGGTTGAAATCACCTATAATTTTGCTTCCTCGGGAACCCTGCAGAAACAGATTGAGGAGGGGGCCCCGGCCGACCTCTTTATCTCCGCTGGCAAGAAACAGATGGATGCCCTGGCCGAAAAGGATCTTATAGTTAAAGAGAGCCGCCGGGACCTTTTGGGCAACAAACTGGTTTTAATTGCGGCCCGGGATGTTGCTCTCGAAGATTTTGATGGCCTTACCAGCCCATCCATTAAGAAAATCAG
Source organism: Syntrophomonadales bacterium (assembly GCA_050951725.1). GTDB lineage: Bacteria > Bacillota > Syntrophomonadia > Syntrophomonadales > DTU052 > DTU052. The sequence goes on from JBMNJO010000001.1 coordinate 135,248, forward strand.
TATTGGCACACCGGAGACGGTACCGGCCGGCAAATACGCCGAGGAAACCTTAACCTCCATGGAGCTTTACGATAGGCTGCTGCCCAAGATTGTTTTCGCCAAAGATGTCCGGGCGGTTCTCAACTATGTTGAAACCGGAAATGCCCAAGCCGGGATGGTTTATATGTCTGATACATACCAGGTGGATGATATTGTAGTGATAACCGCTGCCCCGGAGGAATCCCACAGCCCCATCGTGTATCCTATGGCGATTGTTAAAGCCAGCAAAAATCAATCCGCTGCCCAGGCATTTTCCGAGTTCCTGAGCAGTTCGGAAGCTGCCGCCGTCTTTACCAAATACGGATTTGACCCTTTATGATATGGACATGCTTATTCATTTGAACGACTGGTTCCCGGTATGGCTGTCTCTTCGAGTAGCCGTTATAAGCGCTATAATCGTGACCATTACTTCCTTGCCGCTGGCCCGTTTGATGGAAAAGCAAAGGTTTTGGGGGCGTGATCTGCTGGAAGCGGCGATCACGCTTCCGCTGGTACTGCCTCCCTCGGTGGTTGGCTATGTGCTGTTGGTCCTGATCGGTGTCAATGGACCGTTGGGACAGTTGTTTGGTAGATTTGGTTATACGATGGTTTTTACCTGGGGGGCAGTGGTAATGGCAGCTACAGTGGTGGCCTTTCCCCTCATGTATCAAAGTGCCCGGGCGGCTTTTGCCAGTGTCAATCCTGATCTGGAAAAAGCAGCGCGGACACTGGGAGCGGGGGAACTGCGAATATTTTTTACCGTTACCCTGCCCTTGGCCTGGCCGGGCATCATGTCTGGATTTGTGCTGGCGTTTGCCAGGGCCCTGGGGGAGTTTGGCGCGACCTTGATGGTGGCGGGAAACATTCCCGGTCAGACCCAGACCATACCCCTGGCTATCTATTTTGCGGTTGAATCCGGGGATAAGGCTACCGCCAACACCCTGGTAGGTATAATCACGGTCTTTTGTTTTCTATTGATCTTTATGGTGAACCGGTGGAATAAGCGACGCCTGCATTAGGTGTATTAATTATGCTGAAGAGAGGAAGTAAAAATGCTGCGGGTATCAATTAAAAAGCAATTACCTTACTTTGACCTGGACGTAGATTTCCAGGTCGACAACAATCAGATTTTGGTATTGTGGGGGCCTTCAGGCGCAGGAAAAACCACCATCCTTGAGTGTATCGCCGGTCTCAGGTCTCCCAGCAAGGGCAGCATTGAATTGGAAGAGAGCATTCTATACTCCTCACAGTTTGATGTTAATATACCGGCCAGAAATCGCCGTGTAGGCTATCTTTTTCAGGATTATGCCCTCTTTCCGCACATGACGGTGAAGCAGAACGTGGTCTACGGATTACGCAGGAATAGAACGCCATCCCGGGAAAGCCCGGCCCTTGATCTTACTGCGGTTCTGGATTCATTTGGTGTTTTGCATTTGATTGATCGTTATCCCGGCCAGTTATCCGGAGGCGAAAAGCAACGGGTTGCACTAGCGCGAGCTTTGATCTCACAACCTCAATTATTGTTGCTGGATGAACCGTTTAGCGCCCTGGATCACCAATCTAAAAAGAATCTTCGCCAGGAGATACTAAGGCTCAAACATGACTGGCAGATTCCTATGGTGATTGTCACCCACGACGAAGAAGACTCCAGATTACTTGGTGATATAATCATCTCCCTGCATAAGGGACAGGTTATTCAACAGGGAGCGAGGGGAGAAAAACGTGATCAAAATCGGGTTATAGCAGGTTACACTCCTTGACTTGTTCATTGTTGGTTTCAACATTTTCTTTAGATCAACTATTAGCATCGGAAGGGTAATTGCTGTTTGCACAGCTCATTACTTTGATGTATGCCGGCGGCTTATCAATCATTATGCCAAAGATGGACGCTGTGGTATATGATAAGCTTGATCGCTGAAAAGCACTGTACCACACCCTTTCCATGCCGACCGTCAGCAGTTCTGCAAGGCATTGTAATTCTAAAGCAGGGCAGCCAAGTCTCCGAAAGATGACAAATTAACATAAAAAGTTCAACTATTTCGCCCATTTTCACGGCAGTTTACAGTATGATAATAAAAGAACCTAAAATGGTCACAGAATACAAGGGAGATGATTTTTGATGAAGACCGGGCAGGAATACATTGATAGCCTTAAACAGTTGAAAATCGAACTGTATTTTATGGGAGAAAAAATTGAAAACATAGTTGACAACCCTTATATCAGACCACACATCAATACTGCTGCCTTAACCTATGATATGGCCTTTGATCCTGAGTTTATGGATTTGGCTGTCACAACATCGAATCTGACCGGAGAAAAGATCAACCGTTTTACCCACATTCAACAATCCAAGGATGACATGGTTAAGAAAGCAAAATTTCTTAGAGCTATCGGACAAAAAACCGGTACCTGTTTCCAGCGTTGTGTGGGCTGGGACGCCATGAACTCCGTTTACAGTGTTTCTTATGAGATAGACAAGAAGTACGGCACTAATTATCATGCCCGAGCATGTGATTATGTTAAATATATACAGCAGAATGACTTGATGGTTGTTGGCGGAATGACAGATCCCAAGGGTGATCGCGGTCTTCCCCCACATAAGCAGCCGGATCCCGATCTTTTTGTTCACGTAGTTGAGACCAGGGAAGATGGAATCATAGTCCGGGGTGCTAAAGCCCATCAGACCGGAGCCGCCAATTCCCATGAGATACTGGTTATGCCCACAGTAGCCATGAAGCCGGAAGATAAGGACTATGCGGTATCTTTTGCGCTTCCCTTGGACAGCCCCGGAGTTATGTTGATATTTGGCCGGCAGACTAATGATGAGCGCAAACTGGGCGTACTGGATCAGGGTAATCCCACCTACGGAGTCGTTGGCGGTGAAGCCCTGGTGGTATTCAATGACGCATTTGTTCCATGGGAACGGGTTTTCATGTTTGGGGAAACTGAATTTGTCGGCATGATGGTAGAACGTTTTGCCACTTACCATCGCCAGAATTATGGAGCCTGCAAGGCCGGTGTCATCGATGTGCTGATTGGAGCTACTGCTGTTATGGCCGATTACAATGGAGTGCCCAAGGCCAGTCATATCAAGGACAAAATCATTGAGATGGTGCTTATGAACGAAACCATGCATGCCAGTTCTCTGGCGGCGGGTTATGAATCGCGTGCACTGCCGGCGGGTAACTATTACCCCCATACCACTTATGCCAATATAACCAAACAGAATATAACTCGCTATCACTATGAAATCTGCCGTTTGGCTCATGACATTACCGGAGGATTCATTGCTACTCTGCCGTCGGAGAAGGATCTGGCGGATCCCGTAACTGGCCCGATCATTAAGAAGTATTTCCAGGGGAATGCAAATGTGCCGGCTATGGACAGAATAAAAATGGGCCGACTGATTGAGAATGCTACCGGTGGTACATCTCTGGTGGAGTCCATGCATGGAGCCGGTTCACCGCAAGCACAGAGAGTGATGCTGCTGAGAGATGCCAACCTGGAGCACCTTAAACGGCTGGCCAAAAACGTTTGCGGGATCGATTGCGAAAAGGAAGATTAACATCACTGCTGCTATGAAAGTTGGCATCAAATACTGTGGTGGATGCAATCCCTTTATAAACAGGAAGCGGCTGGTTAATGGAGTTATGCAGAAACTGCCCGGTGATTACAGTTATGAGTATTTCGACTTCGCTGGTTGTGATGTCGTCCTGGTCGTCAATGGCTGTACTATCGCTTGTGCCGAGGTGCCATCAGGAAAAAATATTATCCTGGTCGCAGGTCCTACCATTGATGGGTGGGAGTATCCGGAAGGTATGCTGGCTGATAAAGTGGTAGAAAAGTGGCCGACGAAAATGGAACGATAATTGGTAGAAGGGGGACAGCCGTCCCCCTTGTTTCTTTACAACAAACCCGGGGTATACCCCCGGGCTATGCCTACTTGAAAAATAACTGCCAATGTATGAAACGATTAATTCTAATCCCACTTAACCTCCACCAAGTCGGCGGGGTTTACCAGGGCCGGGAGTTCTCGCCGCAGGAGTTTACCCAATTGGTTTTTAGGTATGCTGTCACGGAACTCAATATAACTTGGAACCTTGTAATTCGCCAGTTTCTCCCGACAAAACAGCTGGATGTCCTTTTTATCGATGACTGCTCCCTTATTCGGCACAATAAGTGCACACACCTTCTCACCGTAACGCTCGTCGGGAACCCCTAATACACCGGCATCACTGATATCGGGATGGCTGGTCAGAACTTTCTCCACTTCGCTCGGATAAATGTTGAAGCCACCCCGGATAATCAAATCGTTTTTCCGTTCAACAATATATACTTCGCCTTCCTCATCCAGGTAACCAACATCTCCGGTATAGAGCCATCCATCTCTTATAGCACGTTCGGTTTCCGCTTTGTTTCTGTAGTATCCCTTCATTATATATGGTCCTCTGACAATGATTTCGCCAACTTCACCTGGAGGAAGAGATTGGCCTTCATCATTTACAATGCGGATTTCCGCACCGGGTGTCGGCAGACCGGATGATCCAGGTTTCCTCGGGCGATTGTGCCGCTGTACCGTAATACCGGCACCGGTTTCAGTAAGCCCGTATCCCTGCATTATCTGTTTGTTGAATCTTTTCTCAAAAGCCTCACGTATTTCTGGTGATAGTGGTGCACCACCACAGGCCCAGCGCTCAACCAGACTGATGTCGTACTTTTCTGCCTCCGGAAAAGCTGCCAGCATGGCATACATGGTAGGAACACCTCCGAAGATGGTGATCTCTTTTTCTTCCATGCATTTAAGGACCTTTTCTACATTAAAACCAGACATAAGGAATATGGTTCCCCCGGCTAAATAGGTATCTCCCATAATCGCCAGGCCAAAAATGTGAGACAAAGGCAGTACTGCCAATGTGCTTTGCTTTTCCATTAACCGGCTTCCGTCAGGGTTAATATACCCCATCTGTATCGCATTACCCTTCGTCTTCGTCAACAGACCGTGATGGCTTAACATTACCCCTTTGGGGGTACCGGTGGTCCCCGAAGTGTACATCATAACTGCAGTGGCATCCTGCGGTTGGTCAACCATTAAAAAAGTATCATCATCTGCGTAGCAATCCGCCAAAGAGGTGTATTCACGGGATGAATCAGCTACTAAAACCAATGGTTTTTGGTAAGAAATCTCGGTGGCCTTACGAACTGTGGGTGTCAGGACGTCAGCTGTTATTATGATGGAGGTTTCACTATGATCAATAATATAGGCCAATTCCTGGGGGGAGAGTGCCGGGTTGGCGGGCACTGCAATTGCTCCCGCCCTAATAATAGCCTGGTAGCTTATAATAACCTCAGGTATATTCGTAAGAAATACAATCACCCGGTCATCCTTTTGCAGTCCTTTCTTAACCAGGCCGTGAGCCAACCGATTGGAAAGACGTTCGATTTCGACGTTGGTATACTCTTGATCTTCGAAACTCAGGAAAACGTATTCGCCGTGTTTGTTAATATTATCTAACGCTAACTGAACAAAATTCATTCCAATCCCTCCTTTTTCAAATCGTGCTGCCACCATCTTCATGTTAACTCAAACAATATCTTCAACCAACAGACAAATAACATACACTTTCGACAATTATCATCAATTGATTGTCAAGTACCGCTTTTTTTGATATGTTGGGCGTGTTTGTCCACATACATCAGATTCAAAGTTCAAACAGATGCAGCGAAACATTTCGGAAGTATGAAAAGAGCAAGGGAATAAGAAAGAGCATTATTACTCCATATATATCATCGATCGCGTGGTTTAAATTTTCTGAACAAAAAGGGTTGTGTCAATATTTCAACGAATACTTTTAAGAAGTCAAGGGAGGTGGTAAACCGAAAACAATTGGGATTAACCGAATTACATCTCGAATTTCTTCCTGCAAATCATGTATTAGAACGATTATGCCGCTCATTTCCTGCAACAATCTGTTAAACACTGTACTCATATTTCATAGTTCGATAGTTGTAGACTTTCAGACCCATGATTATCGGGGCTGAGATGGATTATTTCGGTGATCAGCTTCTTATATTGATGTCGGATTTGATGAAAAGTCTAATGCCAAAGGACGTACAGGACACAGTTTAATTGCAAAAGGAGGGCGACATTATGGAATTCAAACCAATGGAAAGAATTTGGGAAAAGCATTATCAGACAGACTATATCCTGGGTAAAGACGTTTTCATGGGGCGGGACCCGGTGGTTCAACACCTGATCTACAACGCTTATAAATTTCGCGATAAGCCTGCCATCATCTACTACGGGACCGAATTCACCTGGACAGAGTTCAAGAACATGGTATTAAAAGTTGCGGGTGGATTAAGACGTCTGGGAGTTAAGAAAGGTGACCGGGTTTACCTGGGAATGCAGAACTGCCCTCAATTCATTTTTTCTTACTGGGGTGCACATGCAATAGGGGCTATCGTGGTTCCCGGCAGTCCCATGTTTAAGCAGGGTGAATTACAGTATGCCCTGAATGATAGCGGTGCCAAGGTAGTTATCATGGAGGATGGACTTTATCATATATTCGAGAGTATTAGTGACCAGGTTCCCTCTGTCAGTGGTGTAGTGGTGACTTCACTTGGTGAATACCTGCCGGAAGTGCCGACACTTCCAGTTCCCGATGGTATCGTCGCTGATAACCCACCGTGTACTGGTGCAATAAGCTGGCGGGAGTTTATCAGTGCCGATCCCATTGAGCAGCCCGAGAAGCTGGACCTGGAGGACGTAGCTCAGCTTCAGTACACCTCCGGTACCACCGGTCATCCCAAAGGCGCGATACTGGTGCACAGGAACCTCCTGTGGAAAGCTATCATGTACTCCCATAATGCAGCCCGTGTGGATGACATTAACCTGGCTGCCTTACCGCTGTTTCATATCACTGGAATGGTTGGCCACATGATTTCTCCGGTATATTCCGGCAGCACCATTGTGGTTCTGGCGCGTTTCGACCCGCTGACGGCCCTGAAGGCTTTCGAAAGGTACAAGATTACAAGTTTTATTGCCATAACAACTATGAATATTGCTTTGATCAATCACCCCGAAGCTGCAAATTATGATTTGAGTACCTGGAGGTTGTACTGGATGGGCGGTGCCCCGCTGCCGGAAGCGGTTCAACAGAAATACTTCAACCTTGGTATACGTTTGGCGGAAGGTTACGGTATGAGCGAAACCGTATCCACTGTTATTCAGACGATACCCAGGTGGATTAAACCGGGAAGCATTGGCCTGCCTTTCTCTGGGGTCGATATCCGCATTGTGGACCCAACTGACAACTCCAAGGATATGCCGATGGGTGAGGAAGGTGAGCTCTGGGTCCATGATAACAGTGTGGCGGTTGGTTACTGGAATAAGCCTGAAGATACCGCCGAATCCTTTCCTGCTCCTGGTTGGATAAAGACCGGTGATATCGCCAGGATTGATGAGGACGGTTTCGTCTGGTTGTGCGGTCGATTGAAGGAAATGATCAAGGCATCAGGCTATAGCGTATTCCCCGCCGAGGTAGAAGAATACCTTTACAAGCACCCGGCCATAAGTGAGTGTGCTGTTATTGGTGTTCCTCATGATTACCGGGGTGAGGACGTCAAGGCCTTTGTGGTGCTGAAGCCCGATTGGGAAGGAAAGGTTACCGAAGAGGAACTGGTTGCCTGGGCCAGGGAACAGATGTCGGTTTACAAATACCCTCGAACCATCGAATTCCGAAAAGAGCTTCCCAAAGGCGGCACTGGCAAAATCCTGCGCAAGATCCTTAAGGCGGAAGAGGCTGAACGGCGCGGCGAAAAGAATTAGGTTTGTTTGTCAGGATACTGAGGCATGGCCAGTCTACCGGTTGGCCATGCCTTTCTAATACTGATTGATCGAGTACTTCTTGATTTTGCGATATATAGTAGCACGGGAAATCCCCAATTCTTTTGCTGCCAGATTCCGGTTTCCTTGATATTTCTGCAGGCAACTCCGAATCAACCGTTCTTCGACAATATTCTTATGCAGGCTCTTTCCCCACGGAGGTAATGATTCGTCATTACCTGTTTTGATTTCATAAGGCAGTGTCTGTTTGGTCAGGACATTACCGCCTGCCAGGTTGATAGCCCGTTCAATAGCGTTGTTGAGTTCTCTTACATTACCTGGCCAGTCGTAAGCGAGGAGGACATCCATGGCCTCATCATCAATTGCACTTATGTTTTTGCCTAGCCTGGGGCCAATAATTTTTATGAAATGTTTAACCAGCATGGGAATGTCATCGCGTCTTTCGCGTAATGAAGGTATGTCAATATCAATAACCTTGAGCCGGTAATAAAGATCCAGGCGAAAACGGCCCTTCTTGACCTCCTCCATCAGGTTCTTATTGCTGGCGGCAATTATACGAACATTGACGGGTATGGTTTCCAGCCCTCCCAGACGCATTACTTTCCCCTCTTCCAAAAATCTCAGCAGCGTACCCTGCATGTCCAATGGCATTTCACCGATTTCATCGAGGAAGAGCGTACCCTGGTCGGCCAGCTCAAACTTTCCGGGATTTCCACCCTTGCGGGCACCGGTAAAGGCTCCTTCTTCGTAACCAAACAGTTCGCTGGATATCAGTTCCCGGGGCAAAGCGGCACAGTTGATGGCAAAGAATGGTTCAAGACAACGATCGCTGGCATTGTGGATGGCCTGGGCGAACATTTCCTTACCCACGCCGCTTTCACCTAACAATAGTACGTTGGAGTCCGATTTGGCCGCTATCTTGGCCAGCTTTAGTGAAAAACCAAACTCTCTGCTCTGACCGATAATATCATCAAAGGTAATTTTGGCCCTGGTCCCCGATACCTTTTCTATCAGGCGTTTATACTTTTGGATGGGTTGAAGAATAACTACCGTACCCAACAATTTGCCATTCCTGCCGGTAAGGGGAGTACAGCTGACGGTCAGTTTGACACTGTCATACCTGCGCCTGATCTCCAGTGGTTTGTTGAGCTGCTTATTATCGGAGATCGCGGAAAAGAAGGGTTCATTATTTGGGGACATCAGGTCCTGCAGCTTATGATCCACTACACATTGATTTTCGATACCCAGGTTTTGAGCCGCCAGGGCATTCATGTGAATTACCCGTCCCTTACGGTCCAGAGTGATGACTCCATCGGACATAGAATCCATAATTGCTGTTTTGTAGAGGTTGTTCATCTCACTTTGCTGGAGAGCTGTTTTTAGGGCTATTTGTTTTTCCAGGGCCCGGGCGGCCGCTACCACCATTCCCATAGTATGCCGGTTGACCGGGTGGTATGGTCCAGTAACATTGAGCATTCCGATTATAAATCCCTCCGGATCGAAGATGGGGGATGATGAACTGATTGAAAACCTGGTGAATAAGCAGTAGTATTCATAGCCGATGAGCTGAACCGGTTCTCCAGTATATCCAGCCACCGAACCTGAAGTAGTGCCCATTACCCGCTCTGACCAGTTGGCCCCTTCAATGAGTTTTGCATGATCTGCATAGTTGAGGGATTCATCGTCCCCGGACCGCGCCAGGATATAGCCTTGATTATCCGCCAGAGTAAAAATGAAACCTGATCCTTCCGTGAACTTTTTCAAATTTGCCATCATTACAGTTGCTTGTTCCAATAACGACCGGCTGACGGTTCTTCGCTTTCTTAATTCCGATTGAGTAAGTACGACATCACAGCACTTCTTATAAGGGTCCACGCCGTAGTGTGCGCTGCGTTCCCATGAATTGCGTATATCCCGGGAAATGGTTATCCCCTCATACTCACCGGTCTCACGCAATGACTTCCAAATACGAACCATCTCATCAATGCTTTTCGGCATCATGACCTCCTTTTTACAGGCGCCAACAAAATGTAATGCCACTTCCGGTCTCAAGGTGATACCCAAAATACACCATAGAGTCTCAAAATGATATATATTTACAACTTTATTATATACCTCCAATCACTGGTTTGTATATCAAATAGGCAAAATTGGCGGTTTGGAGAATTATTTAAATTTTAAGTTTTGTCTGGCACAACTATTGCAGTGGATTAAATGGGGACAAGATTTTAAACCCAGGGTCTTATATGCTGGTCAATGCAAAAAGGGGGGGATTTATCAGGACAGCACTGACCGTATAGGGTAATTATTTTGACAACAAAACAGTGGAGGTAATGAAATGGCATCAATTTATGAAAGTTGCTTTTGGTTAAAAAGTTACAACTGGAAGACTCCTGCTTCTATCAATTATCCTAAGAATCCCGCATATTACATTTTGCGTGATGCCGCTGTCTATCACCCCAAAAAGGCCGCTACTTGGTTTTATGGAGCCGAAATAACCTTCTACGAGCAATACCAGATGGTGTGTCACCTGGCGAATGTATTCGTGGAAAGGGGGATTAAGAAGGGTGACCGGATTGGTATTCTGATGCCCAACTGCCCGCAATTTACGATTACTTATTGGGCGACCCTTATGGCTGGGGCCATCGTGGTCAACCTCAACCCGTTGTATACAGCAGAAGAGCTAAAGTTCCTATTTGCAGATGCAGATATGAGTGGCCTCGTTACTTATGATCCGCTGGTTCCAGTAATAAAAGAGTTGAATAAAGAAGCGGGAATCTCTACTGTCATAGTTACCAAACTGTCGGATTTCATGCCCAATGTTCCAGTCAGTACCCCTGAAGAATTGGGACTTGAGGCGGGCTGGCTTCATTTCTCGCAGGTTCTGGAAACCGACCAGAGATGGATGCCTCCCGTAGTCGATATTGAATACGATGATCCTGCGGTAATTCAGTACACTGGAGGGACCACCGGCATCCCCAAGGGTGCAGTCCTAACCCAGTACAACATAACTGCCGCGGCGATGAATGTCGTTCTTTGGACCAAGGATATGATGGATCGTACTCCCATTGATGCGAAGTATGTACTAAGCATCCTTCCTTTCTCTCATGTTTATGGTGAGGTCTGCTGTATCTGTTATGGAGCCTTCAATACCACCACCCAGGTGATTTTACCCAGGTTTGAGATTGATGAGGTGTTCGACACCATTGAGAAATTTGATAAATTCGTGTACTGGCCTGCAGTACCGACCATGATACAGGCCCTGTTCTACCACCCCCGGATGAAGGAAATCGATTGGCATGACAAGTTTATCTACACTGGCTCGGGAGCAGCTCCGGCACCGGTGGAACTGATAAACAAATGCCGGCAAAACGATTTTAACTTCTTCGAGGGTTATGGGATGAGTGAAACAGCGGCCCTGGCGTTAAGTACTCCGTTCGGCAGGCTGAAGCCCAGGAGTGTGGGAGTCCCCTTCATTGACATGGTTGTCCGCATTGTCGATGAAGATGGCAACGATGTTCCTCTGGGCCAGCCTGGGGAGATATGGATGAAAGGTCCCTATGTGATGAAAGAATACTGGAGAAAACCAGAAGAAACCGCCAACGCATTCAGCGAAGACGGCTGGCTCAAGAGCGGTGACATTGCCTATATGGATGAAGAGGGTTATGTATTCATCGTAGACCGTACCAAAGATATGATAATAGCCGGTGGCTTCAACATCTATCCTCGCGATGTCGATGAGGTTTTGCTTAAACATCCAAAAGTCGCTGATGCTATGACCATCGGTGTTCCCGATGAATACCGGGGGGAAACGGTTAAAGCATTCATCCAGCTGAAACCAGGAGTGGAAAGCGCAACTGCCGAAGAAATGATCGCCCATTGCCGGGAGCATTTAACTGCTTACAAGGTCCCGCGCCTAATCGAGTTCCGTTCGGAACCACTGCCCAGAACAAATACGGGTAAAGCACTGCGCCGGATCCTGCGGGATGAAGAGATAGCGAAGATGAAGGAAACAAATAAGTAATCACTTGTTTATTTGTCTATACTGTTGTCCATTGTGGTCGCTGCCCCAGGCAGAATACAACAACTTCCTGAGTTCACCGAACTCAGGAAGTTGATCCTAAGAGGAGGGGTATGAAAATGACTACCGCGAACGATTTGCAACACAGATGGTGGATAAAGAACTATGACCCCGATGTTAGACCGACCTTGACGTATCCGCTTTTTCCGGCCTATGAAATACTGCGGATTACAGCTAATGTTGAACCTGACCGTGCGGCCATCGATTATTATGGATCACAGATCACATACTGGGAACTTCAATTTCAAGTGATTCGTATGGCCAATGCCATGCTCGAGGCTGGAGTGAAAAAGGGGGATCGGGTGGGGATTCTACTGGCTAACTGTCCCCAGTTCGTGATTACCTTTTGGGCTTTGCTCCAGATCGGCGCTATCGTTGTCAATCTGAATCCAATGTACACCAAGGAAGAACTTAAGACCAACGTTATTAACATGGGGATAACCGGGTTGGTTACTTTTGAAACCCAGGTTGCCAAAGTAAAGGAATTATGTAAAGAAGTAAGCATTCCTTTTGTTGTTGTAACCAGGCTGTCAGATTACCGTAATGAAATGGAGGTCAGCACTCCAGAAGAACTGGGATTGGAGAATGGCTGGTATCATTTTTCGCAGATGATAGAGTCTTGTACTAATGAAGCAGCACCAGAGGTGGAAATAAACCAGGAAGATCCTGCTATTATCCAGCTAACCGGTGGAACAACCGGTACTCCTAAAGGTGCCGTACTCACGCATCGAAATGTCGTCTGCTCAACCTACGCGGTTGACGAGTTACTTAAGCCAATCGTCCATCTTTACCCGGTCCATAAGCGGCATATCATTGGAGTATTGCCTTATTTCCATATCTATGGTGAGATCTGTGCCAATTGCTTTTCAGTGGTTACCCGTTCCACCCAGGTAATATTGACTGGTTTTGATGTTGATGAAGTGATGAACACTGTAATGCGGTTCGAAGCTATTCCGTATTTTCCTGCCGTACCAACCATGATTACTGCGCTCATCAACCACCCGCGTATCAGAGAACTGGCCAAGGTAGTCGGAATTCTTAACAGTGGAGGGGCACCGCTGCCCAAAGAACTGATGAGAAAGGCCAAATCTCTCAATATATTCATTGCGGAAGGTTTTGGTATGAGCGAGACCACCTGCTTGGGGATCAACAACCCCTATCTGGGGCTGAAAAAACCGCTCAGCATAGGGATGCCGGTTACTGATACCGATGTTAAGTTCGTGGACCCGGAAAGCGGTGAGGAGGTCAAGCTGGGCGAGCCAGGTGAAATCTGGATCAAGTCGCCACTGGTCATGAAAGGTTACTGGAACAACCCGGAGGAAACCGCCAAGGTTTTTACTGAGGACGGTTGGCTCAAGACTGGCGACATTGCTTACCAGGATGAGGATGGCTACATTTTCATAGTTGATCGCTCCAAAGATATGATAATATCCGGGGGTTATAACGTGTACCCTCGAGAGATCGACGAGGTCATATTAAAGCATCCCAAGGTTAAAGACGTAATTACCATAGGGGTGCCAGACGAATACCGCGGGGAGGTCCCCAAGGCCTTTGTCCAATTAGAGGAAGGGGTCGAGGCAACTGCAGAAGAGATAATTGCTTACTGTCGGGAGCAGCTGGCATCCTATAAGGTGCCAAGATTGATTGAATTTCGAAATGAAGTGCCCCGATCAGCAGTTGGCAAGGCCCTCCGCAGGGTACTGCGCGATGAAGAACTGGCGAAGAGAGGGTAATACTGATCGGTAAAGATCAAATCGGGGCAGCGAAAAGGCCCTGCAGGCATGAATGCAATTGACTTTTCATAATAGTGACTGATATGTTTGAATTATGAACTAGCGGGCAGGAATCAACCTGCCCTTAGTTTTTTGCAGTATTAACCGGGAGACCAGATTTCAGGAAGGGGTGAATTTATTTGCATATTTCATCGGATATCGTGGGGCTGAAATTCAAGGAATACCGGACCGAAATCAACTGGAGACGGACAACCAACTATGCCGCAGCAGTAGGCGACACCAATCCTTGTTACTTTAATGACAGCAGGCCGGAAGGATTGATAGCTCACCCAATGTTTGTGGCGGCCCTGACGTGGCCTATCCAGCAGAACCTGCATCAATACGTGGAGATCCCTCGGATTCAAGAGATTTTTCAGACTGTGGTACACTACACGGAATGTCTGGAGGTGTTCCGGCCTCTTAAGCCCGGAGACAGGGTAGTAATACGCGGTGAAGTTCTGGCGGTGATGCCCCATGAGGCCGGCACTCACATAGTCTTCAAGCTGCCGGTTGAGGACCAGGATGGGAATCCCGTAGTAACTGAATATGTTGGCGGTCTGATGCGAGGGGTCAAGTGTAATGATGGCGGCAAAGGTGGGGAAAACCTGCCTGTGGTTCCGGGATATGCAGTCAACTCGCCCAAAGCCTGGAAGGTTAACGTCCCAATCAGCGAAGAAGCGCCTTATGTATACGACGGTTGCACCGACATTGTTTTTTCCATACATACCTCGCCCCGGTTTGCCCGCTCAGTAGGCCTTCCCGGCGTTATCTATCAGGGAACCGCAACCCTGGCCCTGGCCGTGCGCGAACTGATCAATCGCGAGGCCGAGGGCAACCCGGCGCGCCTAAGCTTCCTGTCGGCACGGTTTGGCGGGATGGTCCTTCCCGGCACCAGTATCAGTATCCAACTATTGCAGCGTTTAGAAAAAGACCAAGCTACGGAGTTGTTCTTTCAGGTTGTCAACAACAAGGGCCAGAAGGCCATAAGCGGAGGCCATGCCCGGCTGTCGGTCTGATTAATCCAGGTCATCCTCCTGAGCTTTCCTGATATTCTTGATTGCTTTGCCAGTCGATTCAACCAGCTTCGGGAGCTTACCAGGACCAAAAATAATCAGCACAATAGCCAGGATGAGTACCAATTCCCAGGGACCAAGGCTTCCAATCAAACCAAACATGGATTTTCCTTCCTTTCCAATCTAGAGTGTAATGATGCCGCTTAACATAATAATACACCACAACACTATTGTAAGTAATTCTTCATATGAGGTTATTAAACCCGATTGCGTAAATACTGCAAAAGGAATGCGGCAATGCTATTGCTCAATATGATTAGCGGCTAAGCCGCATTCCTTTTGTAAGTTATGGTGATTGAGATCTAAGCTTTATCCTCCAGTTCCGGTTCGTCCTTTTGAGCTTTCTTGAAACTTTGAATTGCTTTGCCCATGGATTCAGCCAGTTGCGGGAGTTTCCCAGGGCCAAAAATAATCAGAACGATAGCCATTATGAGCACCAATTCCCACGGACCAAGGTTTCCAATCAAACCAAACACAAGACATCCCTCCCTTTTTCACGCCGAAATACAACCACGACGCCACGCATTATGCATAGCTGTGCAATCCCGGCAAAAGATAATTGACTCCGAAGAATGTGAACATTACCAGAAGAAAACCGCCAATGACCATCCACCGGGCGTAACTGCCGCTCCATTCCCGATTGCGATAAAGATGCAGGTAGACAGCATAGATAAGCCAGGTTATCAACGCCCATGTCTCTTTCGGGTCCCAAGACCAGTATTGTCCCCAGGCCTGTTCTGCCCAGATGGCTCCCAGAACAATGGATAAGGAGAGCAGGGCAAAACCGCCTTTGACAAGCAGGTTGATGTAGTCATCGTCTATAGCCGAGCCTACCGGGAAGAACTGAATTATTGCCAATCCGGCAGCCAGGGTAAAAGCAGAATAAGATATTGCCGCGGTAATAACATGCACTGTAAGCCAGGGGCTCTTCAAAGCTGGCATCAGCGGAGTCACGATTCCCAGTTGGCCGTTCATCAATATAGTCAACACAAACACCATCAAAGCTGACATCAGCATTACTACGCCTCCGGCAGCATTTAGCCGATAGCGGTAAGATAGTATCAAGTACATCAGGACCGTTATCCAGGTGAAACTTAACAGGAACTCCAGCCCATTGGTCAAGGGGAGCATTCCCGTCAAAAAAGTTCTCATAACCAGGACTGTGAAGTGAAGTACACATCCCGCTACTGCCAGAATCAGTGCGTATTTAAAAATGGTATTCCTGCTGGTCCTATTGCCCACAAAATAGAGCACCCCTGCCAACAGGTAAGAAAACAGCACTCCATATATGATAATCGCCATTGTGGTTCCCATGATGTCCACTCCCCATCAAAAGATTGCCTTATTGCTGAGTATTTACCGATTTTTTTCTGACTGGAGCGGCCAGCACATCCAGGCATATACCCAGCATGAGTATAATTCCGCCAACCATGGCCAGGGGCAGTCCCGGATCGTACTTGACCTCCAGAATTGTATATGGTTCTACCCCAGTGAAAGATATATTTACCTTGTCATCAATCTGGACAGGTTCGTTAAACTTGGCGGCTCCGACCCCTAGAAGCTTATCATCTTCATAAACCGAAAATATGACATGCGGATTGTCAGGGCGCATAGTAATCGTCTTCATACCATACTCCGGATTGAAGTTAGGTATATACTTGTATATCTTAACCGTCCGATTCGTACCCCCTGGTTTAAGCCGGGCGCCCTCCAGGAAACTCTCCGACTTTTCCTCACCGTTTTCAGCAATATAATCAGCATTAACCCGATAGCCAAAGCTGGTCTGATAGGCCTTAACCCCCTGGTAATTCAAGGGGTAGTTCACACTGATCACTGCCTGATCCACCTTTTGTCCCTGTTCCAGAATGGTAACCTCGGAAACATACTGTGATGGAGACCCATCCTCATTGAACTCTATTCTGAAGTCATCCAACTGCAGGGTAAAAGGATCGTCAATATCCAGCACCTGCGACATATTAACCTGTTCACCGGCAAATAAATGAATTCTTTCCTGCTGACCGTAGGCAACGTAAATAATGCCGCCTATTATTATCAGCACTATACCCAGATGGAGTAACAGGCTCCCCAGGTGACGGAACCAGGTTTTGCTTCCCGGCTTGTTGCGCAAGAATCGCAAAGTACGTCGAATGCGGTTAACCGTACAAAAAATCATATTCAAAAGCAATAGGAGCAAAAGGAGTCGGAAAACCGGGGCCTGAGAAAAGGTCCGGGGAAGAACAGAACTGCCAATCACCGAAGCCAACCCTACCAGGAGCAACAAGACCAATCCGGTTTTCATAGAGGATATGAAGTTATACATCCTATGCATGACTTGCATATGCCTTGACCCTCCCGTATTGAACTCCGTTCAATGGCTTATTGTACTCGAAATAAATCTATTTGACATTGGATTTGTTATACAGTCTAAGTTGTATTTAATCGTCAAGGTTAATATTGGTCCAAATAGGCTCCTGTAAATAATTAAGGGAGCAAATACTCCCTTAAATACTATTTATACTGGTTTGATCCCATACGAAGTCTGGTGACGAATATCTATGCATCCAAAACCCGCTTTATAACCCTCGGCATGGTAATCTGATTTAAATTTAAAAGATCTTTTACCAGGATTTTGTCCATGCTTCTTCATCCAAATCATCAATCCAGCTAAAGATATGACAGTCAGAACAAAATGCATGGGAAGGTTCGTGCATATTGTGGCAGACATTGCAATCCTGCAGACCGTTGTGGGAATCATGCGGATTGGATTCCGCGAAATCGGTAGCGGCTATGATTTCTTCCCAACTGGAACCTTCTCCGTCCTCAGAGTGACAATCCAGGCAGAAGCTTCTTCCCTCTTCAGGGCCACCTTCTAAAGGCAGTTCATAATTACCGAGTATATAGTTTAAGCCTTCCATAGCCTTTTCAGGTATGCTGTTGTGATGGCATTCCTGACAGGTTACATCTTCCTCAGCATGCTTGTGATCCAGCAGAGAACTCTCACTCCAGGTTGAATGATATGGTTTGATTATATGGCAATTGGCGCAGAAGGACGGGTTTTCACTGGCTTTCAATAACCCTACGGTAGTGCCGGCACCAATTATTATAGCTGCTGCTATTGCGATAAGAATAACCCGTTTATTGAGAAATCTTTCACGAAAACTCTTCCGTTCCATTGGAAACCTCCTAACGGTATGTTAAAAAGACGTAAGAATTAAGGGGACATGCACAGTACTTCCTAATATGTTATGAACTTATTCTACAATATCATAGTTTTCTTGCCATTGTATTCACCTACAGAGATTTAACAAAACTCTCGTGATAGCCTCCAATGGGTAGGGTTCTTCTCCAATTGGATTAACATACAGTGTTTTGCCCAAAGGTTCGTAATTCCTCACGATGTTTGTAAATTTTCAGAGTGCTACACTGATTGTAAAGACTGCACCAGTACTAACCGCTTTAGATTTTAATACAGCATTGATTAATGAACGGTAATTATGCAGGAAAGGAGTAGATTTGATGAGTAGTGAAGAGAAGCAGGAAAAAGGCTTTACTAGACGGACATTCATTAAAGGTGCTGCCATTGGAACAGTAGGAATTGCTACTGCTGGAATTCTGTCTGGATGTGGGGAGGAGCCATCTGGTACCCCGGGAACCGGGACCGATGCAGCCGAAAACCTTCCCAGCTTCTTAAAAGCACCCCCACCAATACCGGATTCCAAAATTACCGAAACTGTTACCGCTGACGTGATCGTCATCGGTGGCGGGATGTCAGGTTTATGTGCTGCCATGTCGGCAGCTGAGGAGGGCGCCAAGGTAATCCTGTTGGAGAAAACTGAACAGGTAAACTTCCGCGGTAATGACTACGGTGCAATAGACAGCAAAATGCAATTAAAAATCAACAACCGGATAAATAAGATGGATGCCGTTCAGGAAATCATGCGCTACAATGCCTACAAAGGCAACCAGAGAGTGGTCTCCTTATGGGCCGATCACAGTGGTAAAGTTGCAGACTGGATCATGGCCAAGGCTGAGAGTTATGGCTGCAAGCCCAAACCAGTACCCATTGATGAAACCGCTACTCCCGGAACCACCATTAAAGGTTTCCCCACTTTGAGTTTCAGAATGGATCCCAGTGATGTGGCTCAGAACGATGCTCCCAAGGGTACCGATCCCTGGACAGCATCTATGCGTTATGCGTTGAAACAGGGCTGTGTTGATGCTGGTGTAGATATCCGTTACAAGACTCCCGCAGTTCAGCTGGTAAGGGAAGACGGTAATAAAGGTCGGGTTACTGCGGTAATAGCAGGAGAAGAAGGTGCCTACAAGAAATATGTCGGCACTAAGGGCATAATCATGTGTTCCGGGGATTACAATGCCGACAAGGAAATGCGCGAGTACTATATACCTTCCACCAAGTACATTCACGCCAACATGTTTGAGATGGTAAACGGACCCATCAACACTGGCGATGGACACAAAATGGCCATGTGGATCGGAGCCGCTATTGACGAATTCCCGCATGCTCCAATGTATTTTGACTTTGCCGTTCCTGGTGCACCGATTCTGGCCGATGCTCTGATGCGTCAGCCATGGTTAAGTGTCAATGAACGCGGCCTGCGCTACTGCAATGAGGAACTGCCGTATGCCTATCTATCTAATGCACAACGCCAGCAACCGGGCAATGCCCGCTGGACTGTATGGGATGAAAAGTGGCCGCAAGAGGCCCCGTCTTTCAAGGTAGTAGCATGTAAAGATATGCGAACCAATTTCCACAATCCGGAGAATGTAAAGCAGTATATCGAAAAAGGCTTCATCAGAAGTGCCGATACCCTTGAAGAGCTCGCTGCAAAAATGGAAGTTCCAAAAGACAATTTCCTGGCTACTGTGAGGCGTTACAATGAACTGGCCAAGAAAGGCGTAGATGAGGATTATGGAAAACGGTCTGCTTGTTTAACAACCATTGAAAAACCAAAATTCTATGCTTCTCCCCTGGGGACAGCCTTATTGGTAACCCTGGGCGGCCTGAAGATTAATGAGAATCTGCAGGTACTGGACGAAGAGCAAAATGTAATTCCGGGACTGTATGCGGCGGGTAACGCTTCCGGATGTTATTATTCCAATGACTACAGTGTAAATCTGCCCGGTAACAGTCATGGCCGTGCCTTTACCTTCGGGTACCTGGCCGGAAAGAGCATACTAAAACACGGTTAAATTAAACCTGGTATTAAAAACATCTAATTAAAGCGGGCCTTAACCGGCCCGCTTTAATTCTTAAGCAACTTGTAGTCTTTGATTTTGCGGTAGAGTGTGGAACGGCTCATGCCAAGCTGTGAGGCTGCTTCGGAGACGTTGTCGGTCTGCTCCAAAGTTTGCATTATCATTATCCGCTCAACCTCTTTCATGGAAAGGTTGGATGCTGGCTGCACCTGGCCCAGATTAGAATCATTGTCTTCCAACAAATCAAGTCCGATATCAGCAGTTATTTCCTCCGGTAGGTCCTGAGGGCGGATTACTCCGTCTTCACAGACGTTAATAGCGTAGAACATCGCATTTTTCAACTCTCTTACGTTCCCCGGCCATTGATAGCGTAACAAACACATAGCCGCCGTATCACTCAGAGTTGGCTGGGCGATCCGCTGTTGACTGGCAATACTGCCAATAAAGTATTGGGCCAGCTCAGGGATGTCAGAAACACGTTCCCGCAAAGCGGGTATGTTGATTCTTAAGACTTTAAGGCGGTAGTACAAGTCCGAGCGAAACTGACCTTTTTCAACCAGCTTTTGCAGGTCTTGGTTGGTAGCCGCAATCAACCTGAAGTTCACTGGAATGTAGCGGGTTCCACCCACACGCATTATCTTCTTATCCTCCAATGCACGGAGCAGCACTGGTTGAAGCTGTAAAGGCATATCGGCAATTTCATCCAGAAAGAGAGTTCCCCCGTTGGCCAATTCCAATTTGCCGGCACGTCCCTGACGTTCTGCACCGGTAAAGGCGCCTCCCTCATACCCGAACAATTCGCTTTCAGTCAAATTCGCAGGTATAGCTGCACAGTTTACTGCTATGAAGGGGCCATTTGCTCGGCTGCTGTTGTGTATAGCCTGGGCAAATACTTCTTTCCCGGTGCCGCTTTCTCCCTGGAGTAAGAGGTTGGCATCCAGTTTCGCGAACTTACGGGCAACTTTAATAGTTTTTTGCATCTCCAGGGAGCTTCCCTTTATTTCATCAAAGCCGAGTATTATATTCGGGGCTTGAGGACGAATTTCTGTAGTCTTGTCCCGGTTCCTTTTCAAAGTGATTATACAGCCGAAGTTGTTGCCAGAGCGGTCATTCAGAGGCTGAATCGAGCTGATCAGCAGCCGTTGGTCAGGATGATCTATTTTAATTCCTGCATCATGAACAGGCCGGCCTGATTCAATTACCGACCTAATTAAAGGCTGTTCGCCGAGAAGAAGTTCTATACGGTTTCCAGTTATATTTTGAGTCATATGATGAAACATCTGTTCAGCGGCCGGATTGGCTTTAGTAATGATCCCGTTATTGTTGAGAACGATGAGGGCTTCGTCTGTTGCTTGCAGGGTTAAGTTGATGAATTCATTATTGAGAGCCAGATGAAATTGATTTTGAATCGCCCAGGCCATAGAGACTACCAGACCTAACGATTGAGAACTCTGCTTGCTGAAGCTCGAAGTGACAACACATAAAGAACCTGCCATGTTATAGTTGACATCAAAAATAGGGGCTGATGAGCAGGATATCTCTTCGTACTTTTCAAAATAGTGCTCGGGGCCGCATATCTGTATGGGGGTACCTTGAATCAGGCTTATGCAGTGGGCGCAAGTACCTACTGTGGATTCATTCCAAACTGATCCGGGTGTAAGGTTGAATCGTTCATTTTGCCTTCTAAGTGATTCATTGCCTTCGATTACCCTTAGCATAGCACCGTCTTCATCTGATAGCAGAACAATGGCGTCAGACAGCATAGCTTCCAATTGGCAGATATACGGGTCGGCAGCCATAAGCAGCAGATCTTTTTTATACGTTATTTCCTGGAAAGCATGTTTGTCCAACACGGGGCCATAATTATAGGTATAAGGATCCATGCCGTGGTTATAAGATCTCAACCAGGAATCGACTACATTGGTTCTGACCAAATCTGCCTTCTGTACATCAAGACGCTGTTTGACAAGGGCATCCTTATGCTGGCGGATTTTGTTCATTAGAATAAGGTCGTTTTTGCCAGGCTGCGTATCCAGGCGGTCTTTAGCCATGGGACTGAGCAGGTCTTCGACAAGTTTCAACATGAACACCTCTCTTCCTCTTAGGACTGTACAATCTCCTTAATCAGATACCACAACCAGATATTCTTATTTTAACACATATTGCTTTGGAGAATTAGGGTCTGATGGTTCAATATGAGACGGAATCGTAATAAATAACACGCATCCAAGACCGATATATCGGGGTCTGCAGTGTTCTCAGGCTGTTGGCACATATTTTGCATATCCATTGATACAGTATCACTACTGTGTAAGAGGTGAGTCATGGTGTCTATGATGGCAATAAATTCCGTGTATCATCTAATAGATGGAGTGCTTGATGAGGGTTTGCCATATATCGCGAAGTATGTCGAAGGCAATCTTAAGCATTCTATAGTGATTACTGACCACGATGGACATATACACTACCCCTTGGAAGTTAGTAATTCCAGTGAGGTTGATGATGTTTTTGTTTCTATTCCCGCCCTTATTGCAGGACGAGACTATTTTTACCAGCGGGGCAATGGATATCTTTATTACCGGGTGCGCTATAACGGTTCCAGCGCCTATATAATCGCTCAAGGTATTCCGGTAGAACAAATATCCCAGGCATTGTCGGTATTGAGTCAAACCAGGCTGGCCGTTAAATGCTATTTTGCAAAACTGCGCAAAGAAAGTGAGCACTTTGAAAGGGAGCTAGCTGAATATCTTTTTAACAACAGTAATGCGAGTATTCGTGATATTGCAAGACTAAGCGAAAACCGTCTGGAAATGGACCGGTCTTATTTCGTAACCCTGGTGGAGTCCGAAGAGGAATCGGCTGACATCAATATGCAGTTAGTTCGTTCATATCTCTATGAATGTCTTAAAAAAGACAAATTTGAAGCTATCCCTCTCACGTGGTCAAACACTCTGGCTATGGTAATCCCGGTTTGTTCCAATAGAGACAGTTTTGATGAGCCCCTCAGTTGGCCGGCTATGATAAGATACAAAGCGGTTCTCGAGAAAAAGTTTAGCTTATCCTTAGCTCAAGGGGGTGGCCGGGTTTATCCCCTGGATGAGTTGCGAAAAAGCTTTTACGAGGCCAGGATTGCGTTAACACTGCCCCGGTTATTGAATGAGCATCATTATGTGCAGAAGTTTTCCGACCTAGGTATTTATTATCCGATATTCTGTCAGAGCCCTCAGGATATTAAAAGTTTTTGCTGGGGAATGCTGGGCAGAGTTATTGAATATGACGAAAAAACTGATGGGGAATTGATGCCGACCTTACGTAAGCTCTTGGATTCCAACGTTAATATGAAGAGTACCGCTGACAGCCTGTTTATTCATGTAAACACCCTTTACTATAGAGTCAATAAAATAGAAGAATTACTGGGGATCAACTTTTCCAGTATGGACAGCCGGGTTAACCTGTTTATTGCCATCAAGGTCTGGGATACCCTGAAGGCCAATGGCTTTGTTGACTGAACCCCGAGTATTCCCGTTTTCTCCGCACCAAGCGCTATGGTATTATGGTTAGGTACAAATATTTAAAATAATAGTTCCAATTTTAGCTGCGAAAGGGGATAAGGGAGTGGACTGGAAAACTCGGTTCAAGGACAAAGTGGTTTCAGCTGAGGAAGCAATAAAAAGGGTGATCCGGCCCGGCGATATAATAGGCGGAGCCATGACCTGTGGGTTCCCCCAAGTCATACCCGAGGTCATTGTCGAGCATGCTGAGGAGCTGTCCGGTATCACCATTCTACACGGCATTGTGGTGGGGAACGCTCCTCATTATGCCCCTGAGCTGGCGGATCATTTCAAACTGCGGAACATATTCGTCTTTGATGCTACTCGGGCGGCCATAAAAGAAGGACGAGCCGAATATGTGCCGATGTATTTCTATGAAATGGCGGAATGCTGGCGTAATGGTATTTGGAAAACAGATGTATCCATGATGCAGGTTTCACCACCGGATGCCGATGGGTATATGAGTCTGGGCATAACCGTAGGATATACCCCGGCCATGATGGATGCATCCCGGGCGGTGCTGGCGGAGGTAAATCCCAATATGCCCCGCACCAATTGTGAGCCTATGATACATGTCTCGCAGGTTGATTACCTGGTGGAAGGGGATCGTCCGGTGCCTACCGTCCCCAGGTCGCAGCCGGATGAGGTTTCACAGGCTATCGGCCGGCATGTAGCCGGGCTGATCGAAGACGGAAGCACCCTCCAGATCGGAATAGGGGCCATCCCAGACGCGGTTTTGAGCTGTCTGACGGAACATCAGGATCTGGGTCTACATACCGAGATGTTTTCAGACGGAGCTGTGGACCTGCTCCGTAAAGGGGTCATAAACAATTCTCGTAAATCCTACATGCCATTCAAGTCGGTAGTCACCTTTTTGCTCGGAACGAAGGAACTTTACGACTATGCTGACGGCAACCCCGATGTAGTCCTGCTTCCGGTCGAAAAAGTCACCCACCCGGTAGTTATCGCCCAAAATGATAAAATGGTCGCTATCAACTCAGCACTCCAGGTTGACCTGTATGGCCAGGTAAATGCTGAGACTATCGGAAACCTGCAGTTCAGCGGAGTCGGCGGACAGGTGGATTTTGTACGCGGGGCCACCCTTTCCAAGGGCGGAAAATCGATCATAGCTCTGCCCTCAACCGCAGCCGGTGGCAAGCTATCGCGTATCGTCCCGTATCTGGACCACGGGTCCGTAGTCACCACCTCGCGTTGTGATGTGCATTACGTGGCCACCGAGTACGGTGCGGTTAACTTGAAAGGGAAGAGTGTCAGAGAACGAGCCGAAGCCCTGATCGGCATCGCGCATCCCAAATTCCGTGACGAGCTGGCTAAGGCCATCCCATAATCGTCCCTCAAGAAAAACAAATGGCCGCTTTTCCGTCCTTATGGGAAGAGCGGCCGTTTTTCTTCGTTGCCAGATAAGTAAATACAGAACAGTGCTAAGATACTACTGTGGACCTAATACTGTTTGGCCATCAACCTGGTCAGAGATATAACTCGGTAACTAGCCTGCCGTATAGGTTCATGTACCCTGACAATATAGAGCTTGTCTCTCATCGCTATTCTTTACGACATAGAAGATCGAGCTTCGTATCGGATATGCCGACTCGAAAAATGGTCCTGTCTTCATTGAGGAACTTTGACAGGCTCGGCAGTCACCCGATACGCGCCCATGATAGACCATCAGATAATCTACCCACTCGACGGTGTACCTGATGTCGGCATCCTGGAAACTGCTGGCCAGGTGGGGATGTTCAAATTCTGTCTCTCAGCCGCCGGTCATTATACAGTCTATGGCCTGCATCGCGTGTTGCCGCGTATGTAGCCGTGCGATGATATGACCTCTCTGCCGGCTCAGTACCGGATCCGTTTCCAACCGGGATCTCACCCCATTTTATAAGGCGTTCCTTGGTCCCAGCGCGGGGTAAAGTAGATGTAGCTGGCCTTATTAGTTGGCTTGATCGGTAATGGAAAGAACAAACTGTTTTCCCAAGATCATCAAGGTTGAAGGTGCCATGACGATTCCACCGTACAGTAGTTGTTGCCGTATCGTAAAGTTGCCGCCTCTGACCGCTGAAGCATCCTGGACTGACATGTCAAAAGTGAGAAAAGATCCAATACGTCTCGAGTCATCTGTGCTTACGGGATTCCGTAACATCTGCCGGGTAGACCAGGATTCCCGAGAACTCGACATGTGAGCCACATCACCGCCGGTACGGGGCGGGCGGGAATAGAATGCAACTATGTCGGTAAGCTTTATGGTCCAATCCATAGGAAGATTTGCTTCCAAGATCATGCGGTAAATCCACGGGATTTCACCGCCTCTATATCTCCCGCTGAGCTTGTCTTCGTCCAGATCCGAAATGCGGATATCGTCTAGAACCAGGGTCATATCACCAACGGGGAACACAGCTTTCAGGTTAGTGCACCGGTACTGGACTGGGTGTTGAAAGTAAAAATATATGGTTATGGCGACAAAAATCAATACCAGCTTTATTAATACCCGGGCAACCTTCGATTTGACCACAATATCCTCCCCCCTGATTAAGAATATGCATAAGCATCCTGCGTAGTTCGAACCAACAGTGCTGTCTTATCTATTACATATCGTAACATATTGGGTGGATCTTTCCATCCAGCTGCATCGTTGGGTATGCTCATAGACCTAGGGGGCCTGCCTGGACAAATCGCCCGAAATAGTCCTCAAAATGAACCAGGGACCAGAATGTTGGGACTCATTTGACGCAACGCAGCCACAACCGACACAAAAATTATTCGAAATCGACAAAATATGATAGAATATACAATACATATAGCATCTGATATCACCTGGCAAAGGAGGTCAGCACTTAGTCGAGTCGGAGTCATTTCTTAGTCCGGGGTCAAAAGTATTTGTGACTTGGAGCCCCCCGTTCTTTATTGAAACTGATGTTAAATCCTTCGAGTAATGAAGTAGCCACCATGACCAAGGTCGCAACAATATGTAATCATAGCACGATATTCAGTAGGGGATACACTTGATTGGAGGTAGTCAATATGAGAATGGCAGTTATGGGGGCGGGCTCATTAGGCACCATCATTGGAGCTTTGTTGACCAAGAATGGTTATAAAGTGGACCTGATCGATTCCAATGCCCAGCATGTTGAAGCCCTAAACAAATCCGGAGCCAAAATTATCGGACTTATGGACCTGGTTCAGCCCGTCAGGGCCTTGACCCCTGACCAAATGTCCGGGGAATACGACATATTCTTTTACTTAGTCAAATCCACCCAGCATGACAGCGCCCTCCCGTACGTGGCCAGACATTTGAAATCAGACGGAGTAGTTGTGGCAATGCAGAACGGTATTCCCGAAGATGCGGTGGCCGCAGTGGTAGGGAAGGAACGAACGGTTGGCGGTATAGTAGGCTGGGGAGCAACCTGGATGGAACCAGGGGTATCAAAACTGACATCAACTCCGGATCGTATGAGTTATGATATTGGTGAGACTGACGGGAAGGATACCGCCCGGGTGGACGAAATCGTAAGAATACTGTCCGCTGCCGGTATTCCTGAGAAATCCACCAACCTCATCGGTATTCGCTGGACCAAGTTGACCATCAACTGTTCCTTCAGCACTATGTCAGCTGTAGTTGCCGGCACCTACGGCAACGTCCTTGATACTCCCGAAGCCTTAACCTGTGCGGCTCATATCTGGCAGGAATCGCTGGCAGTTGCCAAAGCCGCCGGGGTGTTACCTGAACCGCTGCAGGGGTTTGATATCACGCAGTTGGATTTCAGCACCCAGACAGAGCGGACCGAAAAACTGCCGCTGTTTTCCAAGCTGCTTACACCACACCGGAACATAAAAACCGGAATCCTCTTCGACATTGAAGCCGGGCGTATACCCGAAATCGAAACTGCCTATAACGGCATTATCTGTAAATGGGGACAGAAATACGGAGTCCCGACACCGGTTAATGAGCAGGCGATGGAGATTGTAAAAGGGATGTCCGAAGGTAAATACAAAATCGAACCGACCAACGTTGACCGTATTACGATTCCTGTTTTACCTGCTTAGTTGCTTGGAGACGATTAACCAGAACAAGGTTTCACAGAACTTGATTAAGGTATGTAATCAGAGGCCTTTTTTTGCCAGCAAATCTTCTACACTGTAAATACAACCAGGAGCTGCAGTATAATCTCCAGCTCCTGGTTGTTCTGTCTGTGACATGTCTTACTACCAACGGGGTATCGGGCCAATTCGCATCCATGCTCAATGGTCTCTCGCCCCGTCCATTGGGCTCGCCCCCTAAGTCGGTCGCCTTCCCAGGGTGTTGCCCATACGTATTTATGCGTCCAAACAAGTCCGGTTGGGGTTTTCGCAGGGGAATCGTTATTGTCATGCGAAAAATCAAACTATTGGGTATGGGTTTATTAAGAAATACTAGCATCTTTTAAAAGGAATGGTTTAATTATTCGGCGAATATGGGTAAGGATTTATCAATTATAACTCTGATGATCGGGGTAAAACAGGAATTTGGCAGTGTCACGGGTAATGATTAAATGCTATGATACTGCAAGGCGTCCAATTCTGGGTATCAGCGAATTTCTGCAGTTTGGGGTTTAACTAAGATTGGTTTTCATATTATGATAATGAAGATGTTGAAGGCAAGGAGAGTTTTTTTCGGAGATGATGAACTGTGGGAGGGAGAAAATGAAGCAATATCCGGTAGCTAAGGAAGGATGGCCATTCTTGGCGGTTCTAGCCGTACTTAGTGTAATAACCTACCAGTTGTTCCATTGGTGGGCGGTGCTGCCGACCATTCTGTTGCTCTTTACCGGTTATTTTTTTCGTAATCCCTTTCGGGTAGTGCCAAATATGGATAATATAATAGTCGCACCTGCCGACGGAGTTATTATTAATGTCCAGGAGCAGTTTGAAGACCGGTATCTGGATGAGGAGGCGATAAAAGTAAGCATATTCCTCAGCCTTTTTAATGTCCACGTTAACCGCAGTCCGTGTGAGGGCACCGTTGATTTTGTTCAACGGATTCCGGGAAAGTTTGTAATGGCCAACCGAAAAGATGCGGGAGATGTTAATTCCAAGAATTGCCTGGGATTAGTGACTCCCTGGGGCAAGGTCCTGGTGGTGCAGATTACCGGGTTTATTGCACGGCGAATAGTGTGTTGGGCGAAAGAGGGCGACCTGTTAAATACAGGGCAGAGATTCGGTCTCATAAGGTTCGGATCTTGTACTGAAGTATTTCTGCCCCGGAATGTTGTTCTGGAGGTTAAGCCCGGCGATAAGGTGAAGGGTGGAGTAACAATACTCGGGAGGTTCGTGACATGATGTTTTTGCCTAGTGCGGTTACTCTAATGAACCTTGGTATGGGGGTTCTTTCGTTGATGTTCACCTTTAACCACCAGGTTAGGTGGGCAGCGGTTTTTGTATTAATTGCGGTGGTCCTGGATTTCCTGGACGGAACGATGGCCCGCAAATTAAATGCTTCCTCCGATTTTGGCAAGGAACTGGATTCATTGGCGGACCTGGTGTCTTTTGGGGTGGCTCCGGTATTCCTGGCTCTTGGTCTGCTGCAGCCTTTTCAGACACCCGGGTTTATGAGCGGTCTGGCAATTGCGGCGGGCATTCTTTATATCCTGTGCGGCGCCTACCGTCTGGCAAGATTCAATGTCTTGAACATATCCGATTACTTTATTGGAGTCCCAATAACTGCTGCCGGGGGCTTGATGGCTTTGCTGGTCCTTTCGGCGCCTGGTCTGGTGGGATGGGTTTATGTTGCATTCCTTATACTGCTATCCTATTTGATGGTCAGCAGGATTACAGTTCCCAAGTTGTTAAAGCGTAAAGCTAAGGACTATACAGTGTAGCTTACCACTTATATATCCTCTAAAGATTGCCCCCCTGAGAAACGCAATAATTTCCAACAAAATTCCTTTTTATCAAGCAGGATGCCGGAAGGGATATGTCGAAATGGCAAACATGAGCAAAAACTAAGGAAGTAGTTGCTATGTTTGCCCGAAGTTTCTTGGGAATTCGAAGGTTTCTGTTGTTGATGATCCCGGTTGTTTTGTGCTTGGGCCTTTTTGCAGTGGAAGCCCAGGCAGCGACCGGAACGGTTACCGCCTCAGTCTTGACCATCAGGGATGGCCCGGGGACCAACCACGTTAAAACGGGTTCTCTGTTAAAGGGTGCTCAGGTGGAGATCGTTGGCCAAAATGGGAACTGGCTGAGTATCCGACTGAAGAGCGGGGTTGCGGGATGGGTTCATTCCGACTATGTCAAAACTTCTGGTGCATCTACCACTGCTCCACCGGCAAACACCAATCCAGGTACTGTACAGGCCAAGACCGGAACTGTTACCGGCTCGGTGGTTAATGTCCGTTCCGGTGCCGGTACCCAGTACGCCAAGACAGGATCGGTCACCAGGGGAGCCACGATAAGCGTTCTGGGTCAGAAGGGGTCCTGGCTGAATGTCCGTCTCAGCAATGGCAGTACTGGTTGGATTCATGCTGACTATGTTCAAGTTGCGGCAACCCCTGCACCTGGCAGCGAAGTAAGTAATGGCGCGGCCAATGGTACCAGTGGTTCCAAGATTGAGGTCACCGGGAATACAGTAAATCTCCGTCAGGGTCCGGGGACCAACTATACCCGTCAGGGCCAGGTGAAAAAAGGTGATCAACTGACTTTGCTGGGTGAACGGGAAGGATGGTACCAGGTCCAGACTTCGCGGGGAGTGGCTTACCTGGCAGGATATTTGGCCCGGGTATTGAATCCTGAGGTGGCGAATGCTGGAGAAATTCCGCCTTCATCCGAGACGCCAACTGATCCTCCAGCCAATGAACCCGGTACTCCGGGTACTGGCCCCGATGGATACGGCCCGGTTGAACCAGAGACTCCAGGTCAACCCCCAGACAATCAGCCACCGCCAACAACGGTGGCCAATCGGGTGGTCCTGGATCCAGGACACGGGGGACATGATCCTGGTACAACAGGGTACAGCGGCAGTTACGAAAAGGATGTCAACCTGAGTGTGGCCAGGAAGACTGCTGATATATTAAGAGCAGCCGGCTTTGAGGTCTTGATGACCCGTGATGATGATAGGTATATCTCCCTTAATGACCGGGTTGATTTTGCTAACTCTTCACAGGCTGCAGCTTTCGTCAGCATTCACTCTAACGGTTCCACCAACCCGAGTACAAATGGGACCGAGGTCTACTACTATGTTGATAAAGGCGACCCTGTGGCAGTTGCTCAAGCCGGTGAACGGGCCAGACTGGCCAGTATAGTGCATGACAGCCTCATACGGACACTGGGCAGGAAAGACAACGGTGTCCGTCAGAACAACTACGTAGTTGTTCGTTATACCCAAATCCCGGCCATCTTGGTTGAGACCGCATACCTGGCCAATCCTGATGAGGAGGTCCTCTTGAACGATCCAGCGTTCCAGGACCAGGCGGCTCAGGCCATTGCCAGTGGAATTATGCAATACCTGAATTCCCTTATGGTCTGAACCTACATAATCACGTAACGAACAGCATCTCTTAAGGAAAACGGGGAGATGCTGTTTTTTGTATCCAATCTCAGGGAGTTAATACGGGGAGCGTATATAAGTAGTTGATTCCGTTTGTTTTCGGTTCCAGTTACAGACAAGGGCGATAAATGATAGAATTACCTTGAATGAGTACAAAGATAGGAGGTCACGGACTTGGCATTCTATGAGTTCGAGGGGAAGGTACCGAAAATCGGCAAGGATAGCTTTGTGCACCCGGAAGCGGTAATAATCGGTGAGGTAGAGATTGGAGAAAACTGTTATATCGGCGCTACCGCCGTCCTGCGAGCTGATAGCGGGAAAATAAAAATAGGTGATGGAACCAATATTCAGGATGGCGCCATAATTCATGCGGATCCAGATACGGTGGCCTTCATTGGCAAGAACAACCTCGTGGGACACGGTGCTATGCTGCATGGTCCTTTAGTTATGGGTGAAGACGTGATGGTGGGAATCAACTCTACCATTTTAATGGGCTGTGAAATAGGTGACGGCTGTATCATAGCTGCCGGGAGTGTTGTAAAAAACAACACCAAGCTGGCTCCAAAGCGGATGGTAGCGGGAGTACCGGCCAGTGAGGTTCGCGAGGTTTCGGACAATGTAGTGATGTATACCAAAATTGGAGTCCAGATTTATCAGGAACTGGCCTCCCGGTCACTAAAGGGCATGAAAAAGGTAGACATTTAACTTCCTAATGGACAGAATACGATCCAAAACTCGAGGTTTTACTGCGCTGTTTTGGCAGAACTGCCAGTCTGGCTAAGACGCAGGGTCCTGAGATCGTTGACTTTATCGGTGCGGCCCACCGCGTCAGCACAGCTCAGTACAGCGGGAGGGAATTTCAATATGTTATCTATCGAGGCTCACGATAGTGTACAGTTGGCGCGCGGCACGCTGAGCTTATTCGGAAGTCCCTTGAAGGCGTGTCTTTATGTAGTGGATGGTCTCATGATTGACACGGGTCCGCGGAATCTGAGAAGGGAAACCATCCCTTTTTTGCAGGATGTTCCAGTTGAGCAGGTGGCTCTGACCCACCTGCACGAAGACCATGTAGGTCTTTCTGCATGGCTGTCCAAGAGTAAAGGGGCCGAGGTGCTCATTCATCGTGACGCGGTTGCGGTAGCGGCCAAAGGTTCACCTCTTCCCTGGCACCGCCGGTTGGGCTGGGGGAATTATGTACCTTTTGTATCGCAGCCATTGCCGGAAAGAATAGAGCGGGAACACCATATTTTCGAGGTTATTCCTACTCCAGGCCACACCGACGATCATGTAGTCTATTATGAAAAGCAGAAGGGCTGGCTTTTTACCGGCGACCTGTTTGTTAATCCTCATCCGGTTCAGTGGGATCCGGGTGAATCGGCAGAACTGTATTTTGAGTCATTTGAAAGGGTTTTGGCCCTGGATTTTGATACTGTTTTTTGTGGTCATGCCGGTATCATACGGAAAAAGGGCAAGGAAGTGATGAGAAAGAAACTCCATTACCTATTGGAAACGCGAGACAAGGTGGCAGAGCTATTCAATAAGGGGTATTCTCTGCGGCAGATTGATCGCACCCTGTTTCCCGAAAAGCCGTTTAGCACCTACATAACCGGAGGGAAATGGTCGTCATATCACCTGTGTGCTTCCTTGTTGAAGTCAGCCCAGGCCAACAAGAAGAAAACCAACCAGGCATAGTGTTTTGCAATTCCAAAGTTAATCCTGTCAATTCAACGTTCACCATTCACACAACCCAGTGAAACCAGTACCTGTCACAGCAGATCGGATCGGAATGTAATACTATGGGGGGAATTATCTTTTGCTGCAGAACTTGATTGGTGTCTTATTGGTGCTTAATTGCCTGATTATTATACTGCTCCTGGTCGTTCTACGGCGGTCGCCATCAGTTGTCTACCTGGAATCACGCATCCGTGAATTCGAGGGAAGTCAGAACCGCTTGGAGAGATATCTGCGGGAGGAAATAGCCAGGAACCGGGAAGAAAATGCTGTCTACTTCCGGCTGGAGAGGGAGGAACTAAGCCGTTCCTTTACTGAGCTGAACACTTCTCATCTTCGGCAGATGGGGGAAATGGCGGCATTGCAGAACCGGCAGCTGGAACTGTTTGGCAATCAACTGTCTCAGCTGGCTATGAATAATGAGCAGAGATTGGAAAACATGCGACAGACCATTGAAGAAAGGCTTACCGTTTTACAGAATGACAACAATATAAAGCTGGAACAGATGCGGTCCACTGTGGACGAACGCCTGCATTCAACCCTGGAGGTTCGGTTAGGGGAGTCCTTCAAGCTGGTCAGTGACCGGCTGGAGATGGTTAATAAAGGCTTAGGTGAGATGCAGGCGCTGGCTACCGGGGTAGGGGATTTAAAGAAGGTGCTTACCAATGTAAAAAGCCGGGGCATCTGGGGTGAGGTACAGCTGGGTAACATCCTGGAACAGGTTCTGGCACCTGAACAGTATGCGACCAACGTCAGTACTAAAAAAGGGAGTACCGCCCGGGTGGAGTACGCGGTAAGACTCCCCGGACAGGGAAATGAGGGAGAGGTCGTCTGGCTGCCCATTGATGCCAAGTTTCCTTTGGAGGACTACCTGCGGTTGGTGGATGCCAATGAGAATGGGGACCAGGCAGCGGCCGAGGAAGCAGCCAAACAATTGGAATACAGAATTAGGACTGAGGCCCGGGAGATCTACGAAAAATACCTGGACCCGCCGAACACTACTGACTTTGCGATAATGTTTCTCCCTACCGAAAGCCTCTATGCTGAGGTCGCCCGCCGGCCGGGGCTTACGGAAGAGATCCAACGCAGCTTTAGGGTCAATATCACCGGCCCCAGCACTATGGCGGCTTTCTTAAACAGCCTCTCTATGGGTTTTCGCACGCTGGCTATCCAGCAGCGCTCCAGTGAGGTCTGGACCCTCTTAAGGGCTGTAAAAACGGAGTTCAGCAAGTTCGGGCAGGCCCTGGACCGGACTCAGAAAAAGATTCAGGAGGCAAGCAGTACCATAGAAAAAGCGGCTGGCAAGTCACGCCGCATTGAAAGGAAATTGAAGGGCATTGAGCAATTGCCATCTTATCAGGTGGCGGACGTTTTAGAGGGAATTCCGGAGGTGCTTGAAGAGGCTGATAGCTGAAAAAAGCTATCAGCCTCTCCGAGACTACCTGATAATACCGCAAGCCAGGCGCTTTCCGGCGTTACCTGCGGGTTGAGTGCGGTAATCATCAGGACTCTGGTGAATTATTATTGCTTTACCGATAACATCCCGTGTTTTAAAACGGTTAGTTAAGAAGTTCATTTTGGCCCGGCCATTATTGGAGAATAGGACTGGAAAGTCCCCGGCATGATTGCCATGGGGCTGATTGGTCGGATTCCAGTGTTCGCCAGCGGCCATGAAAGGGTCCTGGGGATCGCCTATTGCACAGGTTCCGTTTACATGTATATGGAAACCATGGGGACCTATAGGGTTCCCGTTTTTCGCCGGTTGGTACGGCGGCAGTCCGGTAATATCAACTGTTACCCAAACACCTCCAGGTACATCCTTGAAAGTCACCTTACCCCTTATTTGGGGTGCGAGGGGACCACCGCGAACATTGGCCATCGCCACTCTCGGAAGCATTGAATCCCTCCTTTCCGGGTGGGTACTTGTCAAAAAGCACGTGGTAAAAATATGCCTAGTTACCAATATTGTATGGGGTTGGGCCTTAAACGGTTGCTAGTCCGGTGAAAAAACGAACCATCTATAACAACTCCTGAATGAATACCGATTCCGGTACTGGTATAATGGTTATATAAATATCCAGAATAGTGGCGCCAGGGAGTCGATTATCAGACGGCCGAGGAGAGACAAGCCTTAATTACAGTTGACCGTAAACAGCACGAGGGCTAGAATTCAAGGCAGTACTGATAAAGTCATCCAGGAACGGCAGAAGAATGTAATTAAGAAGGGAGAGGTTAAAGTGGATTTCAGACTGACCGAAGAACAGGAACTCATCCGTGCCAACATGCGCGAGTTCGCAGAAAAGTATGTTGATCCAATTGCTGCGGAGATAGATGAGGCCAGCCGTTACCCCGCCGAAGTAATTGCCAAACTGGCGGAGATGGAATGGATGGGCATACCTTATCCCCAGGAGTACGGGGGAGCGGGGTCCGATTACTTGACCTTTACAGTGGTAATTGAGGAACTTTCACGTTCGTGTGCGGCTACCGGGTTTACCCTTTCCTGTCATACCGCATTGGCCAGCGGACCGATTGCCTATTTTGGCAACGATGATCAGAAGAAGAAGTATCTGACCCCGCTGTGCAAAGGTGAACATATTGGGGCATTTGCTTTAACCGAGCCTGGTGCCGGATCAGATGTAGCTGCGGGAAGCACTACCGCCGACCTTGATGGGGACGAGTATGTGCTGAACGGTACCAAGACCTTTATTTCCAACGGCCCGGTTGCAGATACCTTTGTTATTTTTGCGTCCACTGACAAGTCCAAAGGTACCAAAGGTCTGAGTGCCTTTATTGTACCCCGTGACACCCCTGGGCTTCGGGTGGGTCAACACTTCCTCAAGATGGGAATCAGAGCTTCCCAGACCTCTGAGATTATCCTGAAGGACTGCCGGGTTCCCAAGGAAAACCTGCTCGGAAAAGAAGGCCAGGGCTTCAGAATCGCTATGTCGACCCTGGATAACGGCCGCATTGAAGTAGCAGCTCAGGCGGTAGGGATTGCCCAGGCAGCTCTGGATGAGTCTATCAAGTATGCCAAACAGAGGATCCAATTTGGCAAACCCATCTCCGCTCAACAGGCTATCCAATGGATGATTGCCGATATGGCAACTGACATCTCCGCGGCCAGGTTCCTGACCTATCACGCCGCTTTCCTGAAAGACCAGGGCCAGCCTTACTCCAAAGAGGCCGCAATGGCCAAGGTCTTTGCCGCAGAAATGGCTACCCGCCATGCTTCCAAGGCGGTTCAGATCCACGGCGGTTATGGTTACATCAAAGGTCAAAAGGTAGAAAGACTGATGCGGGATGCGAAGATAACCGAGATCTACGAAGGCACTTCCGAAGTCCAGAGGATGGTTATCTCGGGCGGCCTGCTACGGTAGAAGCCAGACAATACAGGTTTTAATAGCAAAGATTCCCGGGTTTCCCGGGAATTTTTTTTGTCAGTGGTTAAAAGGGGGACAGTGTCAGCAGAGGATGATGAGGGGAAAGATAATGCGGCGATGAGGATGGAGTCGGCTCTTCCGACCATTGGTTTTGCACGATTAATGAGCCCCACCGGAAGAATATATTTCTAACAAGATACGCTAGTACACCCGTCACCGGCCGCACCCGGGGTTATCACAGAAAAGAGCCCCTCCCAAAAGGCCCGTAAATTGGAGCTTACCATTTACTTGGAAAAATCCACATGTAGCCATGAATGCGGGTGTTAGTTTATCTTAGGGAAGAGGAGGCGATAAACGTATGCTTAAAAAACTGGCAGCAATTATTGTAACGGTTGCCCTCTGTATGTTTCTTTACAATCCCCTTGGCCCAGATGTCGCCGGGAAATTCACTGCATCCAACATCGATCAGATCCAGGTAAAATCCAATAACCTTAACCTGCGCACCGGAGCAGGTACCAATCACAAGATCATAAAGACCCTTCATAGAGGGGATGTCATGGAAGTACTGGGCAAAATCGATGGCTGGTACGTGGTTAAACTCACCAATGACACAGTCGGCTGTGTCATCGACGACTACGTGAAACCGTATGTTAAGCAGAGTCCGACGGTTACCAATCCCACTCCGAAACCTGGCGCTGGTTCAACGGTAAACGCCAGTGCTATGCAGGCGGAAATGCTGGGCTATATAAACGCTGCACGGGCTGACGCGAACCTACCGGCTTTGAAACTGGATGCCAAGCTGAGTGAAGGTGCCACCCTTAAGTCGCAGGACATGGCCACCAACAACTACTTCAGCCATGATTCACCGACTTATGGAAGTCCGTTTGATATGATGCGCAGTCTGGGAATCAGTTACGGCTACGCAGGTGAGAACATTGCCAAGCACATGTCAGTCAAAAGTGCTCACGACGGGTTCGTGAATTCTCCCGGACACCGGGCCAACATCCTGAACAAGAATTTCAAAAAGGTAGGACTTGGGTTTGTAAAGGAAGGGAGTTATCTGTACGTAACTCAGTGGTTTACGAACTAAGCGTGAATTGATAAGGACTAACTTGCAGTCGAAAAATAATATTGAGTTCTGAGAAGCGGTTGAATTGTCACACCGCTTCTCTTTTTGTAACGGGGGTTCAGATTCAGCAGAAACAAACGCCAACACTTCCAGTTAAAAAGAAAAATGTTTTGTGCTGACTGTCACTTCATCAACGGTATAATGGAATAGGCAATTGTAAATGGGGAGTGATTTCAGTGCGGAAAGTGCCTCGTCTTATTCTGAGTTTTCTCTTGCTGCTGGGAATTATCATGTTACCGGTTGGCGGTCTTATGGCTGCTGCGGCGGACCAGGTTGTTGTCGTCACGGCCGATCAGACCCGGGAAGGCTCCACGTTCTTAGCCGGGGATGAAGTTCGGATCGAAGGGACTATTAATGGTGATCTTTATGTGGCGGCCGAAACTATTACCGTAAATGGATCGGTTAATGGGGATATCATAGGAGCAGCCCGGAACCTGATCGTTTCAGGAACGGTTCAAGGCGATGTTCGGGCATTAGGCCAGACCATACGTTTAAAGGGACCTATTACGGGATCGGCCACCCTTGTATGTGATTCGCTGTATTTGGAAAGAGAGGCTGCTATTGCAGGGGATTTGGTAGCAGGTTGCTCTACAATAAATCTTGATGGCTCAATTGATGGCAGTGTGTTTAGCTGGAGCGAGAACTTTTTCCTGAACGGCAGTGTTGCCAAAAACGTTGACATGTACGTTAGGATGTTGAACGTAACCGATGGTGCTTCTATCGGCGGAAACCTCACTTATGTCAGCGACGAAGAAGGCTACATCAGTGAAAACGCCCAGATTGGAGGAAGGCGGATTTGGAAACCAGAGACAACTGAAACCAGTGTTACGCATGAATCTCCCTGGTCTATGGGTGGTTTCCTGGTCAGTCTGGCAGGAATACTAATCATCTATGCGCTGTTCAAGAAAATGCGCCCGCAGTTCTGGGATAGTCTGACTCAGCCTGCTCGCGAGCGGGTTTTATCAGCTGCGGGGATTGGCCTGCTGCTGCTGTTTGCAGCTCCGATTTTGGCGGTACTGGCGATGATTACGGTGATCGGAATTCCTCTGGGGATAATTGCTCTCATCACCTATGGACTTTTGTTGTACGTCAGCAAGTTGGTAGTTTCCCTCTACCTGGCTGATCTGTTGAGAGTCAGATATGACATGCAGCAATCCTGGTTGTGGTTTGCGGTTCTGGTTCTGTTGATGCTGGTTGTTCATCTGCCTTATGTTGGCTGGATTATATCGGTCGCCGTATTTGCCCTTGGGTTGGGGTGTGGATTCTATGCTCTCTTCGGAAATAACGACACCAAAGGTGATGTTACGGATACTGTATTGTAGTGGCCGGGGGTGTTTGGTGACGCGGTAATTGTCTTACCCTGCAGTTTGTGTCAAGATAGGGGATAATGAGATTAGGAAGCGGGTGGTCGATTAGGATCACTCTGCTTCTTTTCTTTTGATGCAGGATCGATTTCCGTTTCCCGTTAATCCTCTGCAAACTTCGATAGTATGGCCTTGCGCCAGCGGTAAAAGGTAGTCTGGGATAGTTCTAACTCCTGCATGACCAGCTTTCTGGCCTCGGCTTTGGACAGCCCGCTTCCCCAGTAGAGGTTGATAAACTTCCGATACCTTGGTTTCTTAAGTTCCACCTCGATGGCTGTCTCCACATTCTTTCTAACCCGTAGATATTTTTGTTGACACTCCTCCAGGTAGAGTATCTGCAGGTCAATGGTGCGAGTCAAAACCTGTTGTTTCTCATCCTGATAGGCGCGCCATTCTGATCCGTTCATTATCTGGCGTTCACCCTTTAATTCCAGCAATCTCTCCTGGATTTTCGGTATTATCTTCTCATAGTGGGTGTATTGATACAGGTGCTTATCCAGGTCCGAGTCCCACCGATCAGTTTGGGTATCAGGTGTCTGGTACATACACATCCCGGCTCCAATCAAAGCTGATGATTATATTCTTCGCTTGACCGGCAAAATATTATTCCTATTGGAGAAAACAACCGCTTAGCACGATCGGATTCAGTATTGTGAGAAGATTAGTGAAGAGTCAAGGTCGGCCCCTTCGGGCGGTTTTGGTTTCCTGAAAATGCTGGTTAGGTCTATAATTATGAGAGCGAAAGTTCAACCTGGCTTAGCCCGGAAGGATTTCTTCCGCATTTGGACAGAGAACTTTGAGTGTCAGACCGGGATCGGTTCAAAGTCCACCAAGGATGAACGACAAATAATACAGTAGGTGATTTTACAATGAACAACGCACAACTTAGACCATTCAATATGGACCATCCGTGGTTGCATGACCTGATCAAGTCGCAGCAAGCAGCCCACCGGCTGGTGGTCTACCGCGGTCTGCTGAAGGATAAGGTAATTACCAGCTTTCTTGATTTGCTTCAGACCCTTACCTTATATCCGTCAACGGTCATCGATACCCTAAATGCCTATCATGAATTTGTATATAGCTTGATAAACCATCCAACACCGGGAAATTGGCCGAATGCCTGGCAGAGATACCTGGTGAACGCAGTGCTGGCCGATGAGAACGCCTTTTCACGTCAGGCTGAATACATGCCGCTTTATGAGATAAGCCCTTCGCTCTGTGAGGCTGTCCGGCATGACCTGATCTGTCTGCAGCAGGTGTTCCTCACGCCGGCAGATTCCATCCGGCGGGCTGCCATTGAACGGATCGGGGAAGACCTTATGGTGGAGTCCGGCTTGAGCCTCTTTACCTGGGAAGAAATGATGTTTTCCGAGCAGGAATCACCGGACAAATCCCTGGTGCTTCTGGGCTCAACCAACTGGGGAGAGGATATTGATAAGGTGGCAGCATACTGTCATGCCAACAGCACCGGACACTTCCAGCATTATCGGGCTTTTCGCTGGGAGAAGCTTGGTGGAGATGGTTGTCTTACAGGGATCAGCCGACCGGATGTGGTCAGTCCCCAGGACCTGATCGGTCTGGAACAGCAACAGGCGGAACTGGATATCAACACTCAATACTTTTTATCTGGCCTGCCGGCCAATCATGTCCTGCTTTATGGACCACGCGGTACAGGAAAGACTTCGATGGTTAAATCACTGTTGAACCGTTATTGTGATCAGGGTTTGCGCATTATTGAACTGCCCAAACAGTATCTTAATGACCTGCCTGTCATACTTAATCGTGTCAGTAACCGGGCCTTTCACTTCATAATCTTTGTGGATGACCTGTCCTTCGAGGACTATGAGGTCGATTACAAGGTATTGAAAACCGTTTTGGAAGGCGGAATGGAGAGACTTCCCGGCAATGCCCTTATTTATGCCACCTCCAATCGCCGCCATATTGTAAAAGAATTGTTCAGTGATCGTGAATTCAATGAGATACACGGGGATGACACCGTACAGGAGAAGCTCTCAATTGCTGATCGTTTCGGCATTACCATAACCTTTCCCTATCCCAGCCAGCCGTCCTACCTGGCAATTGTCCGGGGATTGGCCTGTCGTCACCATCTGGACCTGAGTGACGAGGAACTGGTGAAGCAGGCTTTGCAATGGGAGAAAAGCCACTCTGGTCCCTCCGGACGTACCGCCAGCCAGTTTGTGGACCATCTGGTAGCCGAGTCCGGATTCAAACGCCGGATGAAGTAAGCAGTATCGGGATAATTCGGGGACACCATACTAAATTATTCTGGCCTGCCAGAATAATTTAGTATGGTGTCCCCTAGATAGGTTATCCCCCAAAACATGTCATCCCCGAAATTCCAAATACCCGAAATACCTAATTTGGTATGGTGTCCCCGAAATAGGCCGAAATAGCGATGCCTGTCCGGGTCCCCCGGGTCCAAAAGGTGCCCCCCCATCCATACAAAAATATGTTTATCTGCTACAAGGAAATCTACCATGAAGGACGAATTATCCTGTAAAGGAAAGGACTTCTTTAGAATGCGATTCCACTCTTGACGAAACCCTCGTTGGTGTTGTGATATTTATGCACTTCATCCAATCTGAAGAGAAAGGTTAAGTTCATGGATTCTTTGATAGAGCTTCTGATCAGCCTCATTAACAGCATGGCGGTAATAATTGTAATTGCTTACGTAATAACCCGCAGCCAATTCTACACAGAAATCCTGGAAAAGAAACTAACCCCCGTCAACAAGCTTCTCCTGGTCATGATCTTTGGTACCTTTTCGATTTATGGCACCCTCAGCGGGATTAAGGTCTTCGATGCCATAGCCAATATTCGTGACCTGGGTCCGGCTATTGCCGGGCTTATTGGGGGGCCATGGGTGGGCCTGGGTGCCGGATTGATTGGTGCGGCCCACCGGTTCCTGCAGGGGGGATTCACCTGCATGGCCTGCTCCACGGCAACTATTGTGGCGGGTGTGATGGCCGGTCTGGTGTACAAGTGGAGGAAGGGAAAATTTGTCGGGGTCACCGGTGCGGTAATCCTGGCGATTGTGGTGGAACTTGTACATATGGGATTGACACTTCTGTTTAGCCGCCCCTTTGACCAGGCAGTGGTAGTAGTAAGAACCGTAATCGGCCCCATGGTGGTTGCCAATGCCCTGGGAATGGGGGTTTTTGCCTTCATTATTGCCAACCTTATGAAAGAGCGAGCCACTGAAGCCGAGAAAAGACAGATTGAGGGAGAACTCCTGGTGGCAAGGGACATCCAGATGAGTATTGTACCCCGTATTTTCCCGCCGTTTCCTGAACGATCGGAGTTTGAGGTCAACGCGATTCTGGAACCCGCCAAGGAAGTTGGCGGCGATTTTTATGACTTTTTCTTTATTGATGATGAACATCTCTTTTTTGTAATTGGAGATGTTTCCGGAAAGGGTGTACCGGCCTCACTTTTCATGGCTGTCACCAAGACCCTGTTCAGAGCGGAGGTAAACCGGGACACCGGTCCCCAGGATGTGATGTTCCGGGTGAATAACGCCCTGTGCCGTGATAATGATACGGGGATGTTTGTTACCGTTTTCTGCGGCATATTGGATACCCGTACCGGCCAGATCCAGTACGCAAACGGAGGTCATAACCCTCCCTATGTAGTGCGGAGCAATGGCCGCATTGAGAATCTGT
The DNA here is from genome assembly GCA_050951725.1 of Syntrophomonadales bacterium. Taxonomy (GTDB): domain Bacteria; phylum Bacillota; class Syntrophomonadia; order Syntrophomonadales; family DTU052; genus DTU052. The sequence goes on from JBMNJO010000001.1 coordinate 177,630, forward strand.
CCGCGGGAGGAGTTGCTCTGGGAGTCATTGAAGAGGTGAGCTACAAGTTGGTGGAGCTTGTATTGGAAATAGGTGAACAGCTGGTGATGTTCACTGATGGAGTGACGGAGGCCATGGACAAGAAGGGTAACCTGTTTACCGACGACAGGCTGGTTGAAACCTTGGCAAACCATCAGGAGACCAGTGCCGAAGAAACCACCGGAGATGTCCTGACTGCGGTTCGCAGTTTTGCCGCCGGTGCGGCCCAATCAGATGATATCACCATTCTGGTTCTTAAATACTTGAAGAGCAGAGAAAGGTGATTAAGGACGTGACCCTGAGTTACGTTACTATGTAACTTGAGTGATAAAACCATTTGGTTAAGGAGGGTTTACGATCGGTGATACGTATAAGTGAGAGGAAGCAGGATGATATCCTCGTGCTGGGACTCGAGGGAAGGCTGGATGCCAGTACATCGAGTACCCTGGATAAGCATCTGTCGGGATCAATTGAGGGTGGAGAAATCAAAATGGTACTGGACTTTTCATCCCTGGATTACATAAGTAGTGCCGGGCTGAGAGTACTCCTCATGGCTGCCAAGAAGATTAAGGGCGCAGGTGGCAGACTCGTCCTTGCAGGCCTCAAGAGTCATGTCAGAGAGGTTTTTGATATCGCCGGTTTTAGCTCCATTTTCCCAATCTATTCAACCCAGGAGGATGCATTAAACTCCTTTTAAACCCCCGGTAGATTCAATCAGGTAATTGTCGACCCTGTCATTGGCTCGTTAGACCCCCAAATCCATTAACTGGAGGGATAGCAGTGAATCTTGATATGATCGAGCAGGTATTCCCTGCAAATGTTGAGGAGGTCCCCGTGGTCGTAGAACACGTGTCTGGTTTAGCCGAAATGGCAGGTGTTCATCCCAAACGGATTATGCATCTCGAGCTGGCGGTAGAGGAGGCGGTAATGAATATCTGCAGTTATGCCTATCAGAAGCCTCCCGGGACAGTAACGGTTCGGGTTTCGAGTGAAAACGACCGCCTTACGGTGCAGCTTATTGATGAAGGGGTTCCATTCGACCCGCTGGCCCTGGAAGAACCCGACATCAATGCAAAGCTGGAGGACAGGAAGATTGGAGGACTGGGGGTCTTGCTGATCCGCCGGGTTATGGATGAGGTCCATTATCAACGGAAAGGCAGCTCAAATATCCTAACCATGGTTATGCTTATGAATCAATAACATCAGACGATTCAAGAGAATGGTTTTGCATGCAATCCCCAGGTAAGACGGAAGTGCTAACGTAATCAAGCCGATTGAGGAAAAATGTGACCCAGATAGGGCAGTGGCAATCCGCGGTTGGCGGAATCGGGGTGACTGAATGCAGATAATCATAATGGCAAGACTGTCTTTCGAACGGCACTGCTGTTTGTGTTTATCCGGCGTTAGTTTTAAGGGGAGGTGTATATGTTGTTTATTAAAAGAACCCGATTACTGATTGGTGTTCTAGCGGTTGGCTTTATGATGTCCAGCATTCTGATTCCCAGTGTCGCTTTGGCCGTTCCTTCCAGTCAGGGGGATCAGTTTAGGACGGTGATATCCCAGATGGCCCTGGAGGAAAAGGTCGGGCAGATGTTTATGGTTGATTTCCGGCAATGGGATGGTAAGAATGTGGTGGAGATCAACCCGGATATAGAAAAGGTGATCCAGAAGTACCGCCCCGGCGGGGTCATCCTCTTTAAGGAGAATGTGGTTAGCGCCGATCAGACGGTGCGGCTGGTGGATCAATTGCAGAGAGCGGCCGGAAAGGTCCCGCTCCTGGTGGCCATTGACCAGGAGGGGGGGCTGGTCGCCCGGATCGAGTATGGGACCATGATGCCCGGCAACATGGCTTTGGGAGCTATTAACTCCACCAAGGACGCCATGCTGGCCGGCGAGATAACCGGACAAGAGCTGAAAGCCCTGGGGATCAATGTTAACCTGGCCCCGGTGGCGGACGTCAACATCAACCCGGACAACCCGGTAATCGGGGTGCGTTCATTCGGTTCTGATCCAGCCAGGGTTGGTCAACTGGCGGTTGCGTACATAAAGGGGCTTGATTCGGCAGGAGTAGCCGCCGCCGCCAAACACTTCCCCGGGCACGGTGATACAGCGGTTGATTCTCATTTAGCCCTGCCTATGCTGCCCCATGACCTGAACCGCCTGCAGCAGGTGGAACTGAAGCCATTCCAGATGGCCATCGACCAGGGAGTGGACATGATACTGTCCGCTCATGTCACCTTCCCTGCTATTGATAACACAAAGGCGAAGTCATTGAAGGATGGCAAGGAGATATCTGTTCCAGCCACCCTTTCGGCACGGGTAATGACCGACCTCCTGCGCGACCGGATGGGGTTCGAGGGGGTAATCATCACCGATGCCCTGAAAGGGATGAACGCGATTAATGATAATTTCGGCACCGAAGAGGCAGTAGTCCGTGCGATAAGGGCAGGGAGTGACATCATTCTCATGCCGGCCGATCTGGACAAGGCATATAACGCGGTGCTGGATGCGATAGTGAAAGGGGAGATTCCGGAGAGTAGGATTGACCAGTCCGTCGAGCGGATCCTCGCTCTCAAGGCAAAGCGGGGGATCATCCACATCGGTGAGAAGGGTCTAAAACCGGGAACGGGCATCACGACCAACCTGGACAATAAACTGCAACAGACTCGTGAGGTGGTGGGACGTTCGTCTAATCTGCTCGCAGGCCAGCAACTGGCGGAGAGAGCAGTCACCCTGCTGAAAAATGATAATAACCTCCTGCCGTTTGAATTAGGGGACCAGTCGCGGATCGTGATCCTGGCACCCTGGGAGGAGTATCTCGATCCGATGGTGCAAACCCTGCAGGAAATTGTTAACACCAGGGCCATCTCCGGGGTGGATATCAAAGCTTTCGCTTACACCGAGATGAAGGCTCTGACAGCGGAACAGAGGGCCGCTATTGATGCGGCTGATTACGTGGTATTGGGAAGCTACAGCAGTAATATGACCACCCGGAGTCCCGGCCAACACTGGATACCCGATTTTGTCTTGGACGTGGTCAATTATACCAACCTGATTAACCGGCCTACCGCCGTCATGGCGATCCGCAATCCCTACGACATCATGTACATACCGGAGGCTCAAGCCTATCTCTGCGTATATGGGCGGGCAGCGGGCCCCAATGTCCCTGCAGGAATTAAAACGGTTTTTGGGGAGACCAACCCGCAGGGGAAACTGCCGGCAGCCATACCCACCGCGAATGGGAAAGGCAACCTCTATGATCAGGGATATGGACTTGCCTATCCGACCTCAGCTGCGGTCCGGGGCTGGCAGTATGAACTGGTAAAGAAGGTTAGGGATAAGATTTCGGGATTTACCGATACCTTCAATCACTGGGCGGCGACCAGCATCAACCGGTTGAAGCTTATCGGACTGGTGAGGGGATACCCGGATGGCAGCTACCGGCCGGGCAACCTGGTCAGCCAGAAGGACGCGGCAACAGTAGCCATGAAACTGGCTGATCCTCCAGTGAATCAGTCATTAGTTAACATAACGTCGCAGGAACCGGCAACCCGGTTGCAGGCGGCCTTATGGCTGGCGGATATGGCGGGAATAAAACCAGTCAACAATAGTGCCCTGCCTTTTAAGGACCTGTCCGGTGTTTCTTCTGAGTATACCGGGTACCTTCAGGCCCTCTATCAGCAGGGGGTCATCACCGGTACTCCGGCGGGAAACTTTGAACCGCAGAAGCCGGTAACCCGGGCGGAGCTGGCGGTAATGACAGAAAAGATTCTGCAGATCAGCAAGGAGCCCAACCTTTCACCAGATGTGTGTCCAGAGTTGCATGTCCTGCGGATACGTGTGCAGGACCAGCTTGACTCCATGGACCGGGATCTGGCCCTGGCTGCCTACAGGATCTCCCAGACCGGCCTGTCCGGGGACCAGACGCGTTCGATTCTGAATCAACTGGCTTCCGCTCATGAGGGAGTGTTTGACACCTGCACGGTGAACCACCAGGGGATCATGACCACCGTGGAACCCCGGGAGTATAAAGAATATGAGGGCTCAGACATCAGTAAGCAGGAACAGGTGCTAAGACTCCACAAGACGAAAGCTCCGGTCCTCAGCAATGCCTTTATGGCAGTGGAGGGCTTTGCGGCCGCCGACCTGGAAAGACCGGTATTCTCCTCTGACCGGCAACTGGCAGGTTCCGTCAGCATGCTGCTGGAAGCGCGAAAGTTGTTTGCCCCCTTTACGAAATCCTACCCGGAATTTGAGATGATGGTGCTGCAGGAGGACGGCTTCATACTCTTTGACAGCGATACGGCCCAAATTGGCCGCAACACATTTACCGACCCGTTGTACCAGTCGTTCCCCGATCTGCTGAATCTGTGCAAACAGGTAACCGGTAACCGTTACGGCAGCGGCACTTATTCGTTCTGGGACGAGAACCGGCAGCAGGTATTGAAGAAGACCGCTTATTGGAATACCGTGGGACTTCACGGAACAGAGTGGCGGATAGTGCTGATTCCCAAGGCGACTGGAAGCGCCAGTCAGGAAATAAATCGCAGGTGACCGTGAAGGAGTCCCAACAGGACAACCTAAAACCCACTCCCGGCAACAGCGATACATCGCCTGAATCAGAGGTTCCCGCCGGGGCTTAACAGGGGGAGCCATGAAAGACTTTACACCTGATCTGCACCCTAATCTGCCCACAACCAGTGACTTTGCCGGCATTGATTTGACGGCGGACCGGGGAGAGGAACTGGAAAAGGTTGAGAAGCAGCGTCTTTTGTTTAGTTAACATAACATTGTAGGGAAGGGCAGTGGGATGAACAGTAATATCAGAATATACAAGAAACGATTCGGTTAACTATTCCGGAAAATGAGTAGATACATAATGAAAATCACTTCCAGGATTGAGGATCAGACTCTGGTACTGGCTCTGCAGGGCAGGCTGGACGCGTTTCATGGTGGTGAACTGCAAAAGGTTATTGACCAGAACCTTAGCAACCAGCAGGTTATTTGCGTGATAATGGATATGTCGGGGGTCGATTACCTGAGCAGCGCCGGCCTTCGGGTTATCCTCGCCTTGTACAAAAACCTCCGTAAGCGGGACGGGGTTCTGGCCCTGGCCGGATTGCAGGATTACTGCCGGGATGTCATTGAGATGGCTGGATTTGCACCGACGCTTCCCCAGTTTGTATCGGCCGATGAGGCTCTCGAGTTCTGTCGTCAGGTCACAAATGAGAAGCGTTATCTGGAGAACTGGGATAAACTTGAGACTTTCGATGCTGAGTGCGGTACCTTTCGCTTCATCCCCGGGAGCAGAGAACCGGGAGCAGTCCTGGTGATGGGTGATGTAAAGGACGTTTTGTACTCCCGGGTCTCAGTGGACCATCTCTGTTCCAAGAAATTCTCGGAGACCGAGTATTCCATCGGTTTAGGCGGGCTGGGCAATCAGCTTGAGGACTACTTTCCGATTATGGGGGAGATGATGACCATAGGTGGAACCATGGTCTGGCTGCCTACCGACGGCCACGATACCCCGGACTTTCTGATTCCCAAGAAAGATACCGGGCAGGTGAACCTGCGCACCGGCTTCAATGTCTCCATCAGCGGGGGATTCAATGAACTGATGATGTTTGATAGCTGTGAAGAAGGCGGTACCAGCATAACTACGCTCTACCGGACCCTGTTTCAGATGGCCCGCAGCCGGCGGCCTGATTTTCACGGGGTTATCGGGCTGGCGATTCGAGCCCAGATGTCATCCGTTTTCGGATCGGGTATCTTGAAATCACCTATTGTGGATTTTGCCCCCTCTAATGGAGAGATGGTAACCGCGCCCTCAAATACGGCGGAATGGTTTGAGTTTGACCATACTCCCCGTCATACTGATGTGACCGGACTAATCTGCGGCGTAGGTGCGGACCTGACTGCTGACCTTTCCTACTACGACAAGGACCAGTTCGATGCCGTATTCTACATCAACCCGGCCAATGTTGGCGGTAATGACCTGCAGCTGCACAACCATGCAGTTGTCTTCAGCCGGATGCCGATGGCACCAAAGGCAGTAAATATCGAGGAAGAGATACGACGGGTGGTGGACAACGGCGAATTTATCGATATGCGGCATCTACTGGACAGCTCAGCCATAAACCGCGGATTTTTGGGGGTAAGCTATATTCAGGAATTCCGCCCTGACCCCAAAGGAAGGCGGGGAATCTGAACCGGGACACCTGGTCAGGTTGTACAGGTTCTACTGTTCCGCTTCTCTCCTTGGGTCTGAGATACCACTGGAATGAGATGATTGAAAAGGCTACCGGCGAAAAACTCACCCCCAAATACTACGCCGAGTGCATCACGGGGACAGTCCCCATGATGCAAAATGCATCACAGGGACTGTCCCCGTGATGCATTTCGACCGTAAGGAAAGGGATGATTTTTTGAATCTGTTTACTATACCGGGAGAACTGGGGGAAGAGGAATTTGTTGAATCTTTGCTGCCTGATCGGGGTATTCTGGTTGAGCGCATCATCTCCACCGGCCAGGCGTCACCACCGGGATTCTGGTATGACCAGGACCGGGATGAACTGGTGATGCTGCTGCAGGGGGAAGCCGAATTGGCCTGGCCGGACGGAAGCACCCGGCAGATGAAAAAGGGGGATTGGCTGTTGATCCCGGCTCATGAACTTCACCGGGTGGAGCGCACCTCGAACGATCCCCCCTGCATCTGGCTCGCAATCCACGGCAAACTCAGGTAAAATCACTGCATCACTGCATCACGGGGACTGTCCCCAATGATGCACAATGATGCAGTGATGCATTTGATGCATGGTGTCCCCGAAATAGGTTATAGTGTAGTTGTGTCAGCAGACCGGTAAAACATGCAGGTAGGAGAGGTATGATGGCAAGAGAAGTTGGAATCGTTGGGGTGGGCCATACCCGTTTTGGCAAATGGAACGGATCGTTCATCGATATGTGCTGCCAGGCGGCGGTCGAAGCCCTGGAGGATGCCGGAATCCGCAGGGGATCGGGACAAGTAGACCAGCTGCTGTTATCGACTATGGGTGCGCAGACCTTGAACCACCAGAGCGGGGTGGCATCGGCTCTGGTTGATACGCTGAACCTCCGTCCGGCGATGGCGGAGACGGTAGAGAACGGGCCGGCATCCGGGGCTTCTGCAGTAAAATTTGCCTATACAGCCATCGCGAGCGGGTTGTGCGATGTGGTGCTGGTGATTGGTGCCGAGATGATGAGATCGGTTAACAGCAGAAGGTGTACCGATCTGGTGGCTACCCTGCTGCACCCGAAGGTGGAATACCCTTATGGTTTAACCCTGCCGGCTGTGGCGGGACTGTTTACCCGGCTCTATATGGACCGCTACGGGGTTACGGAGAAGGATTTGGCTCTGGTGGCAATCAAGAACCACCACAATGCCATGTATAACCCGCTGGCTCAGTTTCATTTTGAGCTGACGGATGAAAAGCTATTCGGCGAGGGGGCGAGAAACCCTTATGTGGCGGAACCCCTTCGTTTATATGACGTGTGTCCGATCTCAGACGGTGCGGTGGCCCTGGTGTTATGTGCCATGGATGCTGCTGACCGTTTCTCCAGAAAACCAGTGGAGATCAGGGGGATCGGTCAGGCTACCGATACCCACACCGTCGCCGAGCGGGAAGTGCCGACTGATCTCTTGGCAGTGCGCCTGGCATCCCAGCGGGCTTATGCCATGTCGGGGCTTACGCCGCAGGACATTGATGTGGCTGAACTGCATGACGCTTTTGTCATTCTGGAAATTGTGGAATCAGAGGAGGCCGGGTTCTTCCCCAGAGGTCAGGGCCATCTGGCGGTACGGCGCGGGGAGACCATGATCGGTGGCCGGATACCCATTAACACCTCCGGAGGATTGAAAGCCAAGGGGCACCCGCTCGGAGCGACCGGGGTTTCCCAGATCCACGAACTGGTGGTACAGCTCCGGGGTGAGGCCGGGGAGCGCCAGGTCAAGGACGCTAAAGCCGGTTTGGCCATAAATTTTGGAGGCTTCGGCAACAACGTGGTCGCCACTGTGCTAACCAGGAGGGAATCAATATGAATGACCGGTTTTACGCCTACCAGTGCCAGAACTGCGATGAGCTTCATTACCCGAGGCATTATCTGTGCCGTCACTGTGGAGGAGACTCGTTTAACACCATATTGATGGCGGGCGAGTGTGAACTGCTCACCTGGACTCGTTTACACAACCTTCCCGAGGGATTCCACCAGCCTTATTTGACCTTCGGTATCGTTCGCTATCCCAATGGACTCAGGGCATCAGGACACCTGAAGGTTAAGGACCCTCAGACAGGGATGAAACTGAACACCACAGTTGGCAAAATAAGAACCCGGGATAATAACATCGAACTCGGATTAATCTTCACCGACGGATCGATCGAATGATATACCGGGTGCGAACTTGCAGAAGACAGGTTTGCTGACCAGAAAAAATGGGATAGCGAACCTGTCCCCGTGTCCCACTGAATGAGACACGGGGATCAGACTGGCTAGTTACTGAATTTCGGAAACTTACAAAACCTGATGACGTTATCTCTTATTCTGCTGACGGTTATCATCGCGACTGTTTTCTTCTCTGCGTTGCTGTTCTTTACGTTCCCGCTCAATGCGTTCTCTTTGTTCTCTTATATCCTGTTCTCTGCAGCCCACTCATAATCACCTCCTTTTTAAATGTCCAATATATTTTGCGGCTTTGCGTCATGTTTAATACTGTGGCTGGTTGGCTATATATGGTGCTGGTAATCTATGTTGGGCATCAGAAATGAAATGCCCCAAAGAGCCAAAACCATACCGATGATGAGGGCGAGCTTTGCGGGAGGTTGATCGGTTACAGATCGAACAGATTCATCTGCCGGATTCTCGTCGATGGGTTGAGAGACGTGAAAGGCATGGGGAACATACGCTCCCCATGCCTTGAGCGGAATCTTTGGGGGAAGAATCTGAACCTATTCTTCCATTTTGTCGGCATGGTTGCCAAGAATCGTTATCATCAGCTGGTTGTCTTGCACTATGCTGCTGATTCTGATCGGATTTGATTTGTTGTTCTGCAGTTTCAGATCCAGTGAGCCGTACAGAACGGCCGCATCCTGACCGTTTGGTACGTATTTTACGTTGAGTGAATGCGGATGCCGTTCGAGAATGGGCAATCCGGCCAGTACCGATGCGTTATACAGGGTAGATGACACCTGGCATATTCCACCACCTATGTCATTTATCATCTGCTTCCTGACTATCACCGGTGCGGATTTAAAGCCATTATCCCTGGTCCGTTCACCAACCCGGTCGTTGAAAGAAAACACCTCGCCGGGCATCAGTACGGTTCCGTCGATCAATTCGGCTGCTTTACGGATATTGACGGACCGGTTCTGATTGTTATTCAGCTCAGTCACGAAAAATGACAAGACGGCGTCAAACATCTTTAGATCTTCACTCGTAATCCGGGCATCGATTACCTTTGTTGCGATACTAACTGGTCCTGGTGTTTCCGATTGTATAGTCTGCAGAATCAGATCAATTGTCTTTTCATAGTCAATTTCCTTGCCTGCTGTCTCCTTGTCAATCGAAATCCCGCCCTCGGCAAGTCTTAACACAGCATCCCGGGCGGGAGCATAAATCTCATCATTTATTGATTGTAAATAATCCTGAAGCTGGTCCTGGTCCCAGGAAAAAACCATAGGCATATCCACAGGGTCGGCCTGCAGCTTTAACAATTCGATGATCCTGTCAGCACCCTTGTTTTCTTCCATTTTTGCGACCAAATTGTCGATGGTCTTTTCGTGATCGTAGGAGAACTTGTACTCTCTTGTCGCCAACGGCCATTCCCTATTACCATCTGTAAGGATGATTTCTTCGGTAATAGGACTGTTGCGTTTGACGGTCTTAAGGTATGAAACCGCCCTGGCGGGTTCAAATCCGCTTACATCCCTGCCATCCACTTTGATCCCATAAGGAATCTCCCGGGCGTTGCCCGGCAGAATCCAAACAACACCGATAAAAATATTTAGGATTAGCTGAAAGGCGACAATGAGAGGCAATAAAAGCAATGTGTACTTCATACCACCAAACCGCCAACTTTAATCTTACACGTGGAATAAAAGGTCTTTCAGCTTTGCGGACGAAACCGCTATATCGAGGATCTCCTCGGTGATCTTTTGGCCACTTTTAATTATCAGGGTTCCATTGTCATCATAGATGTCACTCTTGACTTCCCGCCCCAGAAGGTACTCGCGTTGTTTCTGTTCATACAGCTGAACCGCTTTGGGCTTATCAGCAACCTGGTCGGATTCCGGTGCGGGATCAACAGGAACAGGTTCTGTTTCAACTGCGGCTGGTTCGTCTGTCCCGGCTTCGACTGGGACTGCGGCCTTTTCAGGTTCGGGAGCACTGGGAACAGTCTCCGAGTCAACGTCGTCAATGGTGCTCAATAAATTGTCTTCAACTTTTTCCTCAACAATCAATGCATCTTTACCAAAGGTCAAAGCTGACTTGGCGGGGATTATTCCTTTGACTGTAATGTTGTCAATGAGTTCACAACCGGTTATTAGCCCGGTATCCTCGTCAATATAGATTTCGCTGATTCTCCCAATGAACTTGCCCTTTTTGGTCAGTGCCTTGCTGCCGATCAAACTGACGCCGCTTTCAACCAGAGTAATGGCCTCCGGTTCCTCGTTCAACTTTTTCATTATGGATGCTGATTCAATCATAACGGCATCTTTACCAATTCCTTCTGTCATGGCAAAAGGAATAACGTAGGCCCCGTAATACCAGTTGGGAACGTCGACAACCAGATATTGAACAGATTTTTTTTCGGCATTGATTAATAACTCGGTGACTTTTCCGATTTCGCACCCACTGGCGATGTCAAATACAGCCAACCCCTTAATATCAATACTTCGCATCAAACAACCCTCCAATAGGAATTTTTGATTCTTATCACAATCCTGCCCACAGGGTTAAAGGTCAATTACCCTCCGGGCAAGATTTCGCAATGGTTTTTATGGAGAGACAACCGGACAATAGAATATATCACAGTCCGCGTGGTCTCTATGATGCCAGCTTGGCAAACAATACCTCAATATCATCAAGTATGAGTTCTACTATCTCTGTTGGTGGCTCTTGCTCAAGGATAGTCTCCAGAATAGTAAGAGCTTCGAGGTAATCGCCACGGGCCCTGGCTTCAAAAGCCTCGGTTATTAATTGCTCAATATCCATATGAACTCCTGTGTTTGTGGATTTCATTACCACATCATCTTCGTCAGCAAAACCCTCTTCAGCAACATCCCTTATGGAATGGGAATCTTCTTCCACGGGAACCAATTCAACGGGTGTCGCATTCTCTTCTGTCAACTCGTCATAACCGGTGATACTTGTTTCCTGCTCCGGTAAAATATCATTATCCACAAAAAGTTCATCCTGCGCTGCCGCCGGGTCCAGAAGTTCCGTTTCCAAGCCAGTGACATTGTCACCGGATTCGGTTGCTTCAACTTTACCAGTGTCAGCCTCAGCAGGCTTGTCACTGGTTGGGCTGATACTGAGATTGTCCGGGTCTTCTGCAGTATATTCAGTCCCATCCTCGAGGCTTTCGTCAAGTTCATCAATGGCCCTGTTTTCTCCGCCTTCATCGAGGTCACGCTCAACTTCAACGGGCTCAGTAATTATGGCGCTATCAAGCTCGTCCTGGCCCGCTGCTGTATCTTCAATTTCACCATTGACGCCTGTATCCCGGTCATCAACGGGTTCAGTTTTTTCGGCTTCGTAAACATCACACACAACTTCAACGGGTTCGTCCGCAATGTTATCGCCTATTTCTAATTCAACCATTGGCGTTTCAGGTTGAACCAATGATTCAGATTCGGTGATCAAATCGACATCATCCCGGACAGTGTTTTCCTCTCCCTCGGAATCAATCTCTGCAGTTGCTTCCTCTTCTGTTCTACTAACCGCGGATTTATACTGTTGATAGGCCAGGAGAAATACTACTCCCAGAGCCAGGGCGTAAAACAGAGCTGTGAAGGTGAGTGAAGTCCGTGCCAACATATAAGGAAGAATTGCAGCCAGAGTGTATGCACATATCGTAGAAACAACGAATAACCTTCGTTTTTGGGAATCCTTAATCAGGATAAAAATAAGTATTAAAATTAAGATATTAAAAAATATTAAGACGTGTTGATACTGCAAATTGCAATCCTCCCGAGGCTATCTAAGGTAGTTTCGACATGATAGGTTAAACTTCCTTTTAGAATTGATTTTTCCATGTCGGTTTTTGGTCAATCCTTTAGAGATTCAGAATTCAGGTTATCAATACCAACATCATTCACCATTTTCTATCAATACCTTTTTGATCTCACTGCGAAAAGTTATAATCCGTTAGGTATGAATGCATAAACAGCATTATTCAGGTTTAAAACCATCAAACCAATAACTGACTGTATATGCTGACAGTCTTTTATCTGAGGGGCAGTTGTGATGAGTGTTAAGAATGTAGTTTAATTATTAAAGAACATGTATAAATCGGAAACAGCTTGCTGTTGCCGAACGGGGGTTCGTGACCGGTTAAATAGGGGAGGGAATTTTGATGACGTTACAGTTGACCGAGGAATTAAGGGTTGGTCTGCTGGAGGACGCTTACCGCCGGGGATATGATTACCTGCCCAAATGGGGTGCCTGTGCCCCGACGACCTTCGCTGCGATAATGGATACTCTGGGATACGCAGACGACCAGCTCGCCAGGGATATCTGGAAGGCCACTGTAGGACTTACGGGAGGAACCGGTAATATGGCAATTGGTACCTGTGGCGCTATGGCCGGTGCCGCCGCGGCTATCAGCTTTAGCTTTGGGTTTACCAGGGAGGATGTTGAGCAGGATAATAACAAGATGATACTCATTAATAAAGCGGTGGCAGAAGTAGGGCAGCAGATGGTCAAGCTTTTCGGCCATACTGTGTGTCAGGAAGTCCAGCTGCGTAACTGGGGGAAAGCCTATCATTTTTCGAACCCCGATGTTTTGGGGGAATTCAGTAAAATGGCGATGAACACGACCGGGAGGATGAGGTGCTCGGATGTAACCGGAACCCTGACCCGCTTGGCGGTTGAAAAGATCCTGGAATACAACCCGCAATTCGTCAAACTCCAATATTCACTGTAAAAAAAGGAAAAGCGAAGATCAAGGTGAATGAATAATTAAATACTCGGAATATACATACTGGAGTGTTATCATGAACTTTTTTCAACGGTACCGCACCATCATGTGGGTGACGTTTGGGGTGCTGTTTATTGTATCGCTGGGCATGTTTTACCTGCAGTATACCTCACTGTGGAATCAGGAGGTCTCTCTTCTAACCGACAGGTTTCAGGAACACGCTATGAACCTGGACCACCAACTGCAGAGTACCACCGAACATATTAACACCATGCGGATTGAGGCGGAGCACTACCTGCGGTTTAACCCCGAACACCAGCCTACTCCACTGTTTATGCAGATCAAGGATGATCCTGAGACAGGCATCTTCTCCTTGAATTCGCTCAGTGATCCGTACAGCCCCGAAGTAGTGGGCAATCTTACCGGTACTGGATCGATTCGAAACCGCTCCCTGGAATACTACCGGGAAGTAGATATGGCATTGGAGCTGAACTCGGCCTTGCAGGCTGCGAAGGACAATATCCCCAATGCTGCCTGGATCTATTATTATTCAAAGAATGTCTTCTGCGTTGCCTTTCCGTGGGCGCACTCCTCGGTCCTGTCCGCCAGCGACCGGCTTTTCTTCAAGGAATACTACCAATTGGGTATCCCGGAGAACAACCCGGAACGTAAGACCTTCTGGACCAAGGCTTATGTCGACGAAACCGGACAGGGACTGATGGTTACCTGTGGGGCTCCCGTATATCATAATGATGAGTTTATGGGTACTATCAACCTTGATCTGACCCTTGATTTCCTCAACAGTTTCGTAACCAATTTTGAGCCCGGGTATGGCACTGTATTCCTGATTAACGACCACAATCAGTTGATCGCCCATCCTGAAATAGTGGTGTCCGCGGACAATAAGGTTAATTCAGCCAGGACCGCGTTCCCGGAAGCTATTCAGGACGATCTGGCGCAGCTGTTCAGTCACCGGCCTATGCAGCCGGTGGAACAGGACTCCTATGTGTTCTTCTACCAGAATCTACACAACGCACCCTGGAAACTGGTGTTTGTGGCTCCCGAATCTGAACTGACCCTGTCACTGCTCTCCAAAATGGGCCTGGGTTTTGTCGTTTTGATACTGGGCCTGGTTATCATAACAATCATTACCATTTCGGCTACCCGGCGGGAGTTTATCACCCCTGCTGAGTTGCTGGTGAAACATATCCGCGATGAAAGCAACAACCAGGCGACAGCAGTTCCAGAGGTCCCCAAACCCTGGATACCCTGGTTTGAGACCATAAGCGGGATATTCCAGAGCAATCGCCAGCTGATGACTGAGCTGCGGGAACACAACGAGCAGTTGGATGCACTGGTGGAACAGAGAACTCGGGAACTCAAGGTCAAGAACACGGAACTGGAGCAGTCCCTGGAACAGATAAGGTCTATGCAGGAACAGATCATCACCCAGGAGAAACTGGCTTCACTGGGTGCTCTGACAGCAGGTATCGCTCACGAGATCAAGAATCCCCTGAATTTCGTGAATAATTTTGCTGAGCTCTCAGTCGATCTGGTTAAGGAACTCCGGGAGGAACTGGGGAGTCACCAGGACCTTTTTGACCAGGAAACCCAGGATTATATTGAGGAGATCCTTCAGGACCTGGAGCAGAACAGCTCCAAGATTAATGAGCATGGGAAACGGGCGGACAGCATTGTTCGCGGGATGCTGCTCCATGCGCGGGGCAAGAGCGGAGACTTCCAACCGGTTGATATCAACGCTCTGATGGATGAGTACGCCAAACTGGCTTACCACGGACTGCGGGCGCAGGATTCCAACTTTAATATCGACCTTAAGACCAGCTATGATCAATCGATCGGCCCGGTGGAACTGGTTCCCCAGGACATCAGCCGGGTGTTTCTGAATATAGTAAACAACGCCTGTTACGCTACCAACGAAAAGAAGAAGACAGCAGGTGATGACTACCACCCGCAGGTATCGGTTGTAACCAGGAACTTGGGGGACAAGGTTGAGATCAGGATCAGGGATAATGGAACCGGGATGCCACCAGAGGTGGTGAAAAAGATATTCCAGCCCTTCTTTACCACCAAGCCAACCGGACAGGGAACCGGTTTGGGACTCTCGATCAGTTTTGATATCTTGAACAGCCATCAAGGTGAGATGAGGGTTGAAACCGAAGATGGTCAATACACTGAGTTCATTGTCACGCTGCCCAAGAAGCAGGCATAAGGGATAAGTGCCGGTGATCCAGTGGAATTTGCGCCTGTTGAGATCGGCTTTGCGGCGGAACGAAAACTTGGCAAACGAGCCGATCGTTGAGGCAGAATGCTTGATAGGTATTTTTCTATGAAAGGTGGAACGGTTGGGGATGACCTATAAGATACTGGTAGTGGATGACGAGGCCGATCTGGAACTCCTGATCCGGCAGAGATTTCGCCGCCAGATACGGGCCAAGGAGTTTGAATTCAGCTTTGCCCACAACGGGGTGGAAGCCCTGCAGAAGCTCAATCAGGACCCGGAAATCGATCTGGTACTGACGGACATAAACATGCCGGAGATGGACGGACTGACTCTCCTTAATAAGCTGAATGATCGGAACTCAATACTCAAGGCCGTTGTTGTATCAGCGTATGGCGACATGGACAATATCCGGGTCGCAATGAACCGCGGAGCCTTCGACTTCCTTACAAAACCTATAGACTTTCAGGATCTGGATGCCACTATTCAAAAGTCTTTGAATGAGATTAACAACCTCAAGAAGGCCCTGGAGTTGAGAGACAAGTTTACCTCCCTGAAAGAGGAACTGAGCATCGCCGCCGAGATCCAGCAAACTTTCCTGCCCCGTCCGATATCGCAGAACAACGAATTTCGCGGTTTCTATATCGAGGCTATTATGACCCCGGCCCGGGAGGTAGGAGGAGACT
Organism: Syntrophomonadales bacterium; assembly: GCA_050951725.1. Taxonomy (GTDB): domain Bacteria; phylum Bacillota; class Syntrophomonadia; order Syntrophomonadales; family DTU052; genus DTU052. The sequence continues at coordinate 193,744 of JBMNJO010000001.1, forward strand.
TCTTCGATTACTTTTTAATTGATGAGGACCGACTGGCCTTTGTCATAGCCGACGTATCAGGGAAGGGTGTACCGGCTGCCATGTTCATGGCTGTCAGCCGAACGGTCCTGCGGGTTACTGGCAAATCAGGCCTGCCAGCAGGTGAAACCATGAGGGCGGTCAACTACCTGCTCTGCCAGGACAATTCGCAGAACATGTTTGTCACCACATTCTACGGTATTCTCGATACTAAAACCGGCCAGATAGAGTACAGCAACGGGGGCCACAATATCCCCTACATAGTGCGGGCGAGCGGGGAAGTAATCCCCTTGCCAAAGACCAAAGGTATGGCTTTAGGGGTATTTGAAGAGGCGCAATTTGAACAGGGAAGCCTGGCTTTGGAGTCCGGTGATTCCCTGTTCCTTTATACCGATGGAGTAACCGAGGCTATGAATAACCAGAACGACCTGTACCAGGAGAGTCGCCTTGAGAGTATCCTGAATACCACCGTCAACATTTCGGCCCCTTCAGTCATTCCGACGGTGCTTGATGATGTGAGAAAATTCACTGAGGGAGCAGAACAGTCCGATGACATAACCATGGTGTTCCTTAGAAAGTCATCATAACGAGGGAGAGTCAGGACAGGAGGACAGCAATGCTGTTGGTCTTTCCCGTATACAGATCCCCACTACTGTTTATTGACAGGTCCGATACTTTGCCTTAAATATTACTTGATGTCGACACTCGTAAACCAATTCGTGTCGAAAAGCGGTATAATTGAAAACAGTCAGCTCTATTTAGATACGTCAAACAATAAGGGAGGTTGGAATTTTGGCTTACAGAATTGACATCCAGGACAACATTGCCATCTTTACTATTGACAACCCGCCGGTAAACTCGATTAATACCGAAGTATTAAAGGGCATGGAAAATATTATCGACCGGGTAAACGCGGAAGAGGAATTAAAGGGCTTAATCTTTACCGGTACCGCCAACATATTCAGCAGTGGGTTTGATCTCGGCGTCTTTAGTTCTTTTGAAGGACCGGAGCATATTAAAAGCTTTTTTCGATATGAAGAGGAGGTATTCTACAAGCTTTTCACCTGTTCCAAACCAGTCATTGGAGCCTTGAATGGCCATGCCAGTGCGGGGGGCCTGATCATAGCTCAGGCCTGTGACTACCGGATGATGAAAAATGACCCCAATTTAAAGGTGCAAATGTCAGAGATAAAGCTCGGCATGTCCCTATCCCCCTGCCATGCGGAGATAATGAGATTTGGGTTGGAGACCAATAAGAACTGGAAAGAAGTTATATACAACGGTCAGAGAATTCCTGCGCCCGTCGCCCTGGAGATGGGTATCCTCGATGAACTGGTTGACGAAGCGGAATTGTTGGCGAAAGCCAAAGCCAAAGTCTGTGAGTATATCGATACGCCGAACCGCCCCTTTATCGCGTTAAAGGCAATACAAAGGAAATACGCTGCACAACGGGCTCGGGAAGGGATAGATGCGTTTGATCTAAGCCAATTGGTGAAGACCTTTACCAATCCAGCCGTTATCAAACAACTAAAGGCAACCCTGGATAGAATCACCAAAAGAAAATAAACCGAAAAATTAACCCTATTGTCACAAATTATCCAGTTGATACAGTCTGTTACTGTTTGAAAAGACAACATGTGTTGCCAAACGACACATGTTGTCTTTTTGTTTTTGTTTAATAACCACAAAGAAACCGGCAATTTGTCGAGTTTCCCCCTTGAGCCAGACTAGACTCGAAACTGTGGCCAAGCTGGCACAAGAATTGCAATAAAATAATTTAGATAACTATCAAATAACTAAGAAGTTGCAGCAGCAGCAACAGCAAGGAAAGGTGGTTGTATCAGTTGGAAATCAAAGCATGGGACAGGTTTTGGGAGAAGAACTACACATCAATGTGGTTCAAAGAAGGGTACTTTCACGGCAAGGACCCGTTATTTCGGCACATCTACAACAACTCCCTGCGGTTACGCAAACGTACAGCCATAAACTTCTATGGCCGCAAGATCACCTGGGACGAGTATAGAGACCTGATTTTGAGGGCGGCTGGTGGCCTTAAGAGGTTGGGAATCAAAAAGGGCGACCGCGTCTACCTGGGATTACAGAACTGTCCGCAGTTTGCTATAGCCTTGTATGCAGCCCATTCCCTGGGTGCCATAGTAATTGCAATATCCCCGGCCTACAAAGCCGGAGAGGTTAGTTATATGGTTAACGATTCCGGCGCTAAAGTTATGATCATCGAGGAATCAGCTGTTCCGGTGTACATAGAAATAAAAGACGCCATACCGTCGGTTGAGCATGTTATCGTAACCTCACTCGACGAATACCTGCCTGAGAACCCATACCCCGCGTTTCCTGATGATTTGAGCTACCGGGGGGTTGAATGCCCTGGTGTCATAGCCTGGAAGGATTTCATAGCCGCAGATCCTGTCATCGGATTTGAAGACGTTGATATCAATGACCTGGCAATGCTGCAATATACCTCGGGAACCACCGGACGGCCCAAGGGAGCTATGCTTACCCACAAGAACCTGGTCAATGGCGCCTGGATTCATGCTGCGAACGTCGAGTTGACTGTCGACGATGTACAGGTTGCAGTTCTGCCGATGTTTCATGTAACTTCCTTGAATGATGTGGTCAACTGCGCCATGTATGCCGGTAGCGAACTGGTCATTATGACCAGAGTCGATATCGAAGCATTTTTACAGATGGTCGAACGTTACAAGATAACCTACACAGTTATTGCCACCCCAATTGTTATAATGATGGCCAGCCATCCCGCCTTTGGCAAGTATGACATCTCCAGTCTGACTAAGTTGGGTATCGGTGGTGCAGCCCTGCCGACCGCTATAGCCGATAAATACCTGTCCATGGGTATAGGTCTGACCGAAGGTTACGGTATGAGTGAGACCTGCGCCACCACGGTTATGAATCCTATGGATGCCAACATATTCGGCAGCATCGGGCTGCCTGTTCCCGAGACTGATATCAGAATCGCCGATGTCAAGGACCTGAGCCGGGACGTGGCGATTGGCGAGGAAGGTGAACTCTGGGTAAAATCCGACAGTTGCGGTATTGGCTACTGGAACAACCCGGAAGCGACTGCGGAAACTTTCCTGGAGGGCGGTTGGGTTCGTACCGGAGACATAGTAAAGATGGATGAAAAGGGTTATCTGTATGTCTGCGGCCGGCTCAAGGAGATGATCAAGGTATCAGCTTACAGTGTCTTTCCCGCAGAGGTTGAAGAATACATGTATGCTCATCCCGCCATTATGGAGTGCTGTGCCATCGGCATACCTCATGAAACCAAAGGGGAAGAGATTAAGCTGTTCGCAGTTCTAAATCCCGAATACAAAGGTAAAGTCACTGAACAGGAGCTGATTGACTGGGCCAAAGGACAGATGGCTCATTACAAGTATCCCCGCCATATAGAATTCCGCGACAGCCTGCCCAAGGGTAATACAGGAAAGGTACTGCGTAAGGATTTGAAAGAAGAAGAAGCTGCTAAACGGGCAAACGCTTAGGATTGTCAATCGCAAGACTTCAGGCTTTCCCCATAACTGGAACCCCACCAAAATGATGCGGGTTTACTTAACAAGCTTGGTTCGATCCTCCCTTCAATAGATAGGAGGCAAGCCCGTGCGGGGCGCTTACATAAGCGCCCCTGGGCCCCTTCTGAGCCCCGTGGTCACGATTGTGCTGATCGTACAGGTTAACTGCCTTGTTGATCGGGATAATCCGGCCCAATAATTGACCTGTCATTACGGTTGTAGGGGGTGAGGGAATAGAGTAATAACTGTACAAAGCCCGACTCTCTTTCTGATGTGAAATTAAAGTATAAGGGGTGTGCTGAAATGGAACAAAAAGGGAAAGTGTTTTACGGCTGGTGGATAATCGTAGCCTGTTGGTTTTTCATGTTTTCTGGCTTAGGGATCCTGATAAACACCTATGGGGTTTTGTTTAGCGGAATTCTGCAGGATACCGGTTTTGCCCGGGGACCTCTGGGGCTGTATTTCACCCTGATGTCTCTGGCGTTAATGGTTTCTTTTCCTTTCATGGGGAAGATATTCGTCAAGTACAACACCCAGGTGGTCTTAACGGTCTGCCTGGTGGCATCAGGCCTTGCCTTCATGGCCTTTTCCCAGTGTTCGCAGTTGTGGCATTTCTATGTGGTCGCCATTATCCTGGGTGTATTTGGAGCCGGATGTTCAACCATGCCCGCCTCGGTTTTACCTACCAACTGGTTTGTTGAGAAGCGGGGTTTGGCCATAGGTCTGGCTATGACTGGCAGCGGGGTCGGTGGTATGGTTTGTAACCCTCTGGCACAATATCTGATCAGTGCCTACAGCTGGCAGACTGCTTTCATTGGTTTAGGACTGGTCTTCCTGGCAACCACGTTGCCTTGGGCCCTTTTTGTGGTTAAGCTGCATCCCTCAATGAAAGGCCTCCGGCCATTGGGAGAATCCGGTGAAACCAGTACGAGTGCAACCGCAGCGCCTACTATTAAGGGACTGACTATGGGCGAGGCCATAAAAAATCCGGTGTTTTGGCTCTTGGGATTCGTCCTCTTGTTTGGGAATGGTATCCAGGTGGCAGTACAAAACAATATCCCGATCTTCATGCAGGACCTGGGGCATACAGCTGCTTTTGGCGCCACAGTAATAAGTATATATATGGGAATCCTGGTGCTGACTAAAATGCTGCTGGGGACCATACTTGACAAATGGGGCCCAAAAGTGGCGATCATATTCTGCCTGGTAATGTTCATGATATCGTGTGTAGCCTTTATCAATGCTAAACCGTTGATATTTGTTGCTTTATTTACGCTGACTTACGCCTTGGCGGTACCTTATACTACTGTTTATCCTTCCTACGTTATCAGTCACCTGTTTGGCAACCTGGATTATGGAACCATTTACGGCTTTATGAACATATTTATGACTCTGGGATTGGCCTTGGCGATGCCGGTTACCGGAGCATTCTTTGACGCGACCGGCACTATGGTCCCGATCTGGTGGGCATTTATAGGTGTTGCTGCGGTAGTGCTGGCAGTGTACCTGTTTATACTTGGTCGTCAGCCCAAGCTTGCAGAAAACTGGCACGGTCCAGATTCCCCTGCCAACGCTGATCAAGGTTTGGCCCAGTAACTTAAGCAACTGACCTGTGTTGATAAGTGATGTCCGACTTGGAACTAAGTTCGAAAGGAAGGTATTTATGATCGACAAAAGCAAACGACTGGTAAGACCAACTGTAACCCTGGAAGAGTCCCCACTGATGAAAGGACGTCGTACCGAATTTGAAAGTGTAGCCGAGATGATTACGGTGAGAGCACAAGAGACGCCTGACCTGGTCTGGGTCTATTACTACGATCAAGCGGTTACCTACAAACAAACCAATGAGAGAGCCAATAAGGTAGCCAATTACCTGAAGGCGAAAGGGGTTACCAAAGGGGATGTAGTCTCGGTAATGGTCCTTAACTCACCGGAAGTCTACTATACCATGTTCGGGGCGCAGAAACTGGGTGCTATAGCCGGTGGTGTCAACTATATGTTAAAAGGCCGGGAGATTGCACACGTTCTCAACGATTCCAAACCCAAGGTGGCCTTCGTAGACAGCGAATTCATGAAGGACTTCTGTGATGGCTACCGCATGGCAGATCACAAGCCGATCGTAGTTGAGGTAGTAACCGGCGTGGACCATGGAGAAACCATCGCTGAAACTACCCTGGAGGAGATCCTTAAGAGCTATCCCGCCGATGAGGCTTTGGTGCCGCAGGGTCTTGAAGACCCGTATATGCTTCTCTATTCCTCCGGTACCACTGGTATGCCCAAGGGGATTCTCCTGCCGAATCGCGCTCAGCTGGGTATGGGCAAGACCATAGTTAAGATGAATGCATTTTTCCCCGGGGACATCTCAATTGTAGTTCTGCCAATGTTCCACACCAACCCCCTCTGTATATTTACCTACTCGCAACTCTATATGGGGGTTTCAGTTTGTGTCCGCAGACGATTTGCGCCGGATGATTTTTGGCCGGCTGTGCTGCAGTATGGAGTAACCGTTTGCATGATGGTTCCAGCCATGTACAGTTATGTATACAACTCGGTTGACCCTGACACTATTGACCGCTCCCGCCTGAAACTCCGGTACGCGTTTGCCGGAGCCGCTCCCTTCCCAGTAGAACTGGTGAGGAACTTCAAGGAGAAGTTCGGAGTTACCGTAATCGATGGCTACGGACTTACTGAAGCTACCGGGATGTCGCTTGCAGACCGTAAATATGCCGGAGAACTGGAGTTCCATCGGCCATGCGGTTCCGGACCAGGAAGTTGAGATCATGGATGACGATAACAACATCCTGCCGTACGGGGAAAAAGGAGAGATCTGCATCAGAGGCTATGCTAACATGATAGGCTATCTCAACCAGCCAGAGGCCACCGCCGAGACCATCAAGGACGGCTGGCTGCATACCGGTGATATCGGCCATGGATGGATGAGCTGGGTTACGTTTACATCTCACGGACGCAAGAAGGAGATGATCAACCGGGGCGGAGAGAACATCTACCCGCGGGAGATCGAGATACCGCTGGAAAACCACCCGAAGATACTGGAGGTCGCAGTCATCGGTGCGCCTGATCCAGCACCTGGGCGAGCGGGTGCGTGCCTGCATAGCCCTCCGGGAGCCTGGCTCTATGACTGCCGAAGAGGTCAAGGAGTACCTGAAAGACAAGATCGCCAGGTACAAGATCCCTGAGCTGGTGGAATTCATGCCTGAGCTGCCTAAGAACCAGACTGGCAAAATCTTGAAGAAAGAGTTAAAGGAATTGTTTAAGTAGGAATTACTGGCAAGCAAAGCACAAAAGGCATTAAATTGGGATTCGATTAAAGATAGGGGCACTGTATTCGCCTCTATCTTTTTTTGAATCCAAAAGTGATTCCCGTGGGGCTCGCCCCCTTTCAACGTTCGCCTTCGCAGGGTGTTGCTGCTATGCTACGTCAACCGGCTCCCACATATTTATGCATTAAAACAGCATATTTTGGGGTTTTCGCAGGGGAATCAAAAGCGGATGATAAACTCAGCAAGGTGCAGCCTGGCCTTACCTTTCCGTAAACAGGGGGTAATAGGGAGCGTTGTAGGTAAATGCAATGAACAGTAAGGTTGCAATGATTAAGATCATAATTTGAAGCAGCAGCAAAGAGGGCTTGAATTCCCAGGGAAAGTCCAAAATCTCATTTTCAGTATGGAATGCCATCAAGGCGGACAGCACAGTGATCGTAATAACGAATACGATTTCCAGCCAGTTAGGGGTAATTTTGCCAAAGAGAGAAATCGGCAGGTAGAAAAGCAGGAATAGCAATACTGGTACCAGGAGAACCGCGCTAATTCGAGAAAAGAAGAACCGCCACCAGGAGTATACATAGGTCCTGGTCAGCAGTAGTAGTATGCATTCTACAAGAGCCATAAGCGCGGCGGCAAAGTAGCCAATTTTTATGTGCTCCCAGACTGCTTCCGAGACTGCAAATACAGGCCAGTGCAAAACCGGGTGAGCATAATGAAAAGCGGTGTAGACCCCTATGAATATCAAGGACTTAATAACTACGTACCAGACGCTCCGATAATTCAAGACAACCTTCCCTTTCCTGCCTGATTATGTCTAAACAGGTCAAATATACCCTTCCTTGGCCTCAATTATACATGACTTCTATGTTTCAAGGTCAAACGCTGTTAGGCAGCAACTGCCGAATACAATACCGTACCGGATCGATCCGACTAACATACTGGTCCCTCTCGCATAATGGCAGTATTAATAATTTAGTTAACTGACAGGATGTTGTCACCTTTCCAGGGAATAATCAGCAGCAGAGTACCGTGTTAATAAATGGGTCGCAAGCAGGAAAATAGCAGCGGTTGTATAAGTAACTGATATATGACTTTTACCTCGGGTTAATCGGGATTGATGCGGTACTGCAATCTGGGCAAGGAGCGGCACTATATGAAAAAGAAACAGTATGTAAAGGATCTGAAAATGGGGGACAGGGTAGAGAGCCAGTTCCTGGTGACCGGCAAGAGATACCTCAATTTCAAAAGAGCTTCCGGGAAGTACCTGGCCTTGACCTTGGCTGACCGGACCGGCGAGATACAGGCCAAGGTATGGGATCAGGCGGAGGCCAAGGGAAGAGGATTCCGGAGCGGACGGGTAGCGCACGTTACCGGAGAGGTGGTCATATTTAATGAAGTCCTGGAAATACACGTCACCGATATCACCGAGACTCAGGATTACCAGAACGATGACTTCGTGGTTATTGATGAACTCCGGATCAGTGAACTGGCAGCCGAGCTCCGGGATATTGTGGCCTTACTTGAACCGGGCCCCTGTCAACGGCTGGCTGAGTTATTCCTGCAGTCCCAATGGTTTGCACCATATTGTTATTCACCGGCCGCACAAACCATACACCACAATTACCCTGGCGGGTTGTTGGAACACTCACTGGGGGTAATGAAAATTTGCCAAATGGTAGGAAGTCAGCGAAAGGAGATCAATACCGATCTTCTGGTTACCGGGGCCCTGCTTCACGATGTGGGCAAGATCCGGGAAATGAATCTCGCCCCGGGGATCCAGTACACCGACGAGGGTAAGCTGCTGGGTCATATCGTATTGGGGATTGAGATGGTTGGAGAGCTAATAAAAAGCAGCGGGATCGGGGACCAGGAGTTCCGCAACCGCATCCTGCACATGATAGCCAGCCATCACGGGGAGTACGAATGGCAGTCGCCCAAGCGGCCCAAGTTCATCGAGGCCAGGGTGCTGCACCTGGCCGACATGATGGACGCCGATATTTATAAGTTTGAGAATGCTGTGCCTGAGGAGGAAGGCAGCCGGTGGTCGGCCTATCTACCGAGGATTGGCAATCGCGTCTTCCTGGGATCAGATTAATCTGCGGAAGGTGATTCGATGACTACACTGGTCAGCAAGGTTGTCTCAAGCAGTGATAAAGTAAAGAGCTACATCAAGGATAACCCTGGAGTCAGCATAGAGCGCCTGACCGAAGAACTAAAGATCAAACCGGCCAGTCTCTATCATGTGCTCTATGCTTTGATCGATGACCCGCAGGTTTGTGACGGAACCAGGTTCAAAGTGACGCGGCAGGGTAACTGGATTACGGTATCCGAAGTCCAGTCCCGGATTGCCCAAAAGACAGGGAAGAAGAATGTCTCGGCGGTAGAGCGGGTGATCTATCTATACACCTCTCTTTTTGAAGCGGTTGAAGACGGGGGATTGACCTTCGAACAGATCAGAAACCGTTATGAAGAGCTTATGGAAACCCCCAGAAGCAGTACGGCCCTGAAAAGGATGATCTACCGGGACATAAATCTCCTCAGTGAAAGTCTGCCGGATAGGCATGCCGGCCTGCGGCGACCAGAGGGGGCGAACAAAAAGTACTGCTTGAACCTGGATTACATACCACGGCTGATGCCGGAGTCGGCTGCCGCTGTTTATCTTGGCATGACGCTACTGAAAGATACAGTCATGGATGAGCCGGTAGCCTATGCTCAAAAAGAGATCGGAAAAGCCTACCTCAAGAAACAGGGCAAGAACATCAATGTATTTCGCCAACGGTTTTACAGCGTCAAGGACACCCTGGCCGAACCGAAGAAATTTGGCAAAACCTTCCGTACCCTGGTCAAGGCCGTGCTCGAAAGCTACTGCATCCGCATGGTATATGAGAAGATTACCGGCGAAAGGTTGGACCGGCTGGTGGAACCATTGGGCATGCTGTGCAAACGGGGTGTATGGTACCTCATTGCCAGGAACCAGGGTGCTAAGGAGATAAGAATATACCGGGTTGATCAGATCTTCAAGGTGTACCCCCGGGACCGGGAGAGGTTTGAATACCCTCGGGACTTTACAGTGGAGTCCTATGTTGGCGACAGCTGGGGTGTTTATTCTGATGATGAGGTAAGGAGGGTGACTTTGAAGTTTTCCCCCGAAGTGGCGCCACGGGTAAAAAACCTGTGCTACCACCGTTCCCAGTCAATTGCCGAAGAATGCCCGGACGGCTCCGTCGTATTGGAGTTCAATGTATGCGGTCATGTTGAGCTGGTTAGCTGGATTCTGCAGTGGGGTCACCAGGTTGAAGTTATCGAACCAGAAGATCTCCGGGAAAGGGTCCGCGAGATGGCCCTGGCTATTGCTGAACGGTACAAATAGATAGCAGTTCAACCAACTCTGTAGCGGAATGACAGTCATAAAACGCATCCTTACCATTCTTATACCGCTTATACTGGCCTTTGTTTAAACTTCTTCCGGGGCGCAGATTGACAAACGATACTGTTCGAAAAACGACAGGTGACGTAGAATAACACACCTGTTGTTTTATCCATGGCCCCTCACTTTCTGCTCGAATAACCAAATTGTAAAACCTGCAATTGTATTGTGATATACTATAAATTACGAAAAATGAACGCATCAGGAGGTAATCATGTCTTTCGTAGAATGGAAAAAAGACGGTACTGTTGCTATCATGATAATGAATAACGGCGAGAACAGGCAGAATCTTTATTGGGCCGAAGCAATGCTGGCTACCTATGAGGAAATCATGGCAGACAGTGATATCAAAGCGCTGGTACTTACTTCGAGTGACCCCAAGAACTTCAGCCAGGGTGTTGATGTCGAATGGATGACCAAGAAGGCCGGCGAGCAGGATTTCACCTCCATAAACAAATGGCTGGAAAAAAACCATGAAGTCTTTAAAGCCATGCTGTTTGCGCCGGTTCCAACCATAGCGGCTGTTACCGGTCATGCTTTCGGCAACGGAGCTATGCTGGCCGGTGCGTGTGACTACAGGTTTATGAGAGCTGACCGGGGTTACTTCTGCTTACCGGAAATTGATCTGGGCATTCAGTTTATTCCGTCTATGCTCGAGTGGATGAAGCGTATTATGCCTTACCATTTCTTCATCAGATTGCTGCTCTCCGGAGAAAGGGTCACAGCAACGGAACTGGAAAAACATAATGTAATAATTAAAGCCTGCCAAAATGCCGAAGAGACTATCGCCGAGGCTGTCGCCTACGCGAAAACCTTTAATAAATCAAGAGTCAACATGGTGGAGATGAAAAGAAGAAATTCCAAACACATTCTGGATGTCATGATGAATGAAGACCCGCCGTATATGACTCACGGACCCAAGTAATAAAGAAGACGGACCTCAAGCAAAAGTCAAAGGGGCAGGTTGCTTTTCCATTTTTCGTAGGACTACGAATACTGGGAAGGCAACCTCTCCCTTTGTTAATTCCCGGCTCCCCTGTCAGCTAAAAGCTTGGGTTTCTGCCAGGAAAATTCTCGCTCCAGGCGAATTACGTCGGTCACCAGGGCTGAGGTTGCGGTAATGGTCAAGAAGACACTGGATATTATTGAAAACATGCCGGCTTCAGGCACTTGCCGTCTAATGAGCTCCGGTTATCGCGGTGTTGCCGGTTACGTAAAATGTACCCCGGGCTTTGGCCAGCAGCTTGCGGTCCTGGTTGTACAGGTTAGCTTCCACTACCACCGTGCTCCGCCCGGCATGGATCACATAAGCCTCCGAGATGAGTTCGGATTCCTCATAGATGGGTGCAAAATAGTTAATGTTCATATCAACGGTTACCGATCCCACCCGGCCCAGGGAAGCAACTGACCATCCCATGGTACTGTCCGCCAGGGTGGCAATGATTCCGCCGTGCAGCCGGTTTTTGACGGTCGTATAATCATGAACCACCGTAAGTTTCATACTGCATTCTCCCGGTCCCAGATAAATCAGGCTTACGCCGAGAGTCTGCAGGGTCGGGATCTGTGTGAAGCGGGAACACATGATTTGAAAGACCGTATCATCGAGCCCCTTGTTTATAACCTCTGATTTCTTCATCCGTTCTTTACTCCATTCTTTTTATATCATCCATGATACTATACAAGGCGTTAACCCAAACACCGAAATATTGGTTTGAAGTGTTGTGACGTATTTAAGGATACAAGCATGGTGAAAATTACCAGTTATCCTGGCTAATTCCTGCCATGAACGGCTGATGGTTTCGTTTGAATCGGCTTAGATGAGGAGTTTCAATCCTGCTTATTGGGGTCACGATTCACCACGGCTTGACCAGGGTGGTCATTTGCTATATTATGAAAAATGACCACCCTGGTCATTGCTGTTTATATAACCGAAGAAGTGAGGTGGCGAACATTTACTCCAAATTTTACAGTCTGGAACCGGAAAAACGAGAACGCATTATAAATGCGGCTCTTAAAGAGTTTGCCCGCAATGGTTATGAAAAGGCTTCCACGAATGAGATTATATCGGAAGCAGAAATATCCAAAGTATCATTATTCAACTATTTTAGCAGCAAAAAGGGCCTGTATTTATTCCTGCTTGACTATGTGAATGAGGTTATCGAGAAAATCTACGATGAAGTTGACTGGAACCAGACAGATTTTTTTAAACGAACGAAAGCGATCGGTTTAGTTAAATTTAAGATTTATAAAAAGTTTCCCCAAGCCTTTGATTTTCTAAAGATTGCAGTCCATGAGGACGCTGCTGAGGTAAAATCTGAAGTCAATAAAATAGGTAAACATCTCATTGCCAGTGGTTTGGAAAGAGGCTATAGGAATATAGATTTGACCAAATTCCGGGAAGACATTGATCTTCAAAAAACCATCAATATTATTAACTGGACCATACTGAGCTTTGCTGAGGAGCAAAGGGATAAAGTGAATTCCATTGAAAATGTCGGCCTGGAAGTGTTCCAGGAATGGGATGAATACTTTGACATAATGAAACGCTGTTTTTATAAAAGGGAGGCACAATAAATGTTTATTGATGTTTCGGGCTTGAAGAAAAGCTACACCTCGGGCGTGGTTAGAAATGAAGTATTGAAGGGGGTGGGGATGAAACTTGATAAGGGGGAAATCGGTGTCATCCTGGGACCATCAGGCTCCGGAAAAACCACCTTGATGAATATAATTGGGGGCATTGACCGGGGCGACAGCGGCAAGGTCATGGTTGACGGAGTCGAGATAAACAATTTGAACGATGATCAGTTGACCGAGTACCGACGCAGGGACATCGGTTTCGTCTTCCAATTTTACAATCTGGTCCCTAATCTTACGGTCGGGGAAAACATTGAAGTCGTTTCCAACATCAGTAAAATGCCTCTTAACACCGACGAAGTCTTGGCGGCAGTGGATATGCAGGATAAAAAACCCCGCTTTCCCCGGGAGCTTAGCGGTGGCGAGCAACAACGGGTATCCATTGCCAGGGCCATCGTGAAGAATCCGCAGCTGTTGCTCTGCGACGAGCCAACCGGTGCCCTCGACTATTATACGTCCCGCAGCATCCTGAAGCTCTTGCAGCAGGTGAATCAACAATACGGAACAACCATCCTAATGATAACCCATAATGCTGCGATTGCGGCTATGGCCAACCGGGTGTTTAAGCTCAGAAGCGGGGAAATCGCAGAAGATACGGTTAATCAGATGACGGTTCCGGCGGAAAGGATTGAATGGTGATGGCATTAAATAAGCGAGTTCTTCGGATATTGAAAGAAAACCCACTGCGCTATATTGGGGTTCTTTTGCTTATCATCATTGGAAGTTATACCTTTATTGTGGCGGCGGGGATTTCCCAGAATCTCGACACCCTGGTCACCACGTTTACCGAGGGGCATAGGCAGGAAGATCTGTCCTTCAGAACCGACCAGGCGATATCTGATAACGCTGACCTGGAACGAGCTGCGAACGCGATAATTGAAGAGTCCTTAAGTTACGACGCCGCCCTTTCCGACACGCTAACCCTGCGACTGCTCAGTAAAACGGAAAGGCTGAATATCCCGGCGGTCATTGAGGGGCGGGCGCTTTCCGGGTCGGGAGAGATACTGCTTGATCCCGCCTTTGCCCAAGCAAATGGTTATCAACTGGGGAGTCAAATAGAAGCAGCAGATAAAATCTTTACGGTCGTAGGTTATGTATCCTTGCCGCACTACATCTATCCGCTAAAAAACGTAAATGACATCATGGTTTCGCCCGACAATTTTGGTGTCGGCGTGATAATACGTGAGGACTTCGCGGGTATTGACAATGCTCTTCGCAATTATTCCGTCCGCTTTAATGACCGGACGCAGAGCCTCAATAAACAGGGGTCGCAGTTCAGGGAGCGTTTACACCAAGAAGGCATAACCGAGTCTGACTGGGTTGACATTATGAACAACAAACGCGCCCGAATGGCCTGGGCATCCATAACCGGCTTAAAGACCATGAGCATACCGATACCGGCGGCAATGTTTCTTCTGTGCTGCTTAATCATTGGTATTATAATATGGCGTACAATTCGCAATGAATCAGTAATTATCGGGACACTCTACGCGCAAGGTTACCGGCGGCGTGAATTAATGCGCCATTATATGGCGGTTCCTCTGCTGCTGGCCTTGACAGGTGGGGCAATAGGAAGCCTGCTGGCCTTGCCGTCCATCGCACCTTCAGTTATGGCCATGGTTTCATATTATAATGTTCCCGTGATTGGCATTGAATTGAAGGCTTTGAATGTATTGATCGGAATACTGACGCCGGTGCTGTTTTTGGGTGTCAGCAGCTATCTGGTTATACGGTTCGAATTGAGACGGTCACCAGCCGAGCTTATGAAAGGCGGAAGACAGAAGACGGGTGTCAATGCCCTGGAACGTGCTATTAATCTGGAAAGGTTTAAATTCAGCACCAAGTTTAAGCTGCGGGAGCAGTTAAGAAGTATTTCACGGTTGCTGCTCCTGCTTTTCGGCATAACCAGCGCGTCAGTGCTTATGCTCTTGGGTTTCACCATCATGAACTCCATGGACTATGTCTTCAAAAACAGTACCGAGGACACCTACCGTTTTGAATACGAATACGCCTTTAAGGACATCCAACAGGGTATAGCGCCGGAAGGGGCGGAGGTGTTCTCCGCCGGAAGGTTTTATCCCGAAAACAACGAAAAAATTGAGTTTTATATAACCGGCGTGGAGCCGAATTCCACCATTTTGACCTTGAAAAGCAACGCCAGCCGGCCGCTTCCCAATAACCAGACCAACATTACCAAGCCTTTGGCTGACCGACTGGGCATTGAGGCAGGCGATAACGTAAGCTTAATCAACAAGCAGGATGGGAGACAGTACACTTTTCATATTAATGAGGTTGCTGACTCCTACGCGGGGCAGTTTATCTTCATGCCCATCGATGAGTTTAACGCACAGCTGGGACTTCCCGAAAACAGCTACCTGGGGCTTTGGAGCACAAAAGAGCTTGATATTCCCGAAGAGCAGCTTTCGGGAACCAAGTCGTTAAGCGAGACTGCCAACGCTATGGATGAACTGCTGGGACCGATGGTTTCCATGGTGGTGGCCATGACCCTTATCGCATCTGTGGTGGGCTTGATTATCATCTATCTGGTTACCTCGTTGATAATTGAGGAAAACAAAAACACCATCTCGCTGTTTAAGATATTTGGCTACCGAGGCCGTGAAATCAAGTCCCTGATACTGAACAGCTCAACTTTGGTGATAGTAGCAGGATTTGTTATCAGTATCCCGGTTATGGCAGCGTCAATGGGTGCCATGTACGGATACCTTGGTGCCATGATAAATATGGTGCTGCCAACGATTATCAGTCCGCTTTATGTGTCGGTCTGCTTTGTGGCCATCATGCTGACTTATCAGCTCAGCAAGCTGCTTTGTGCAAAGAAGGTCAACGCGGTTTCCATGAGCGAGGCGTTAAAGGCGGGAACCGAATAAAAAAGTCTTGGTACCATGAGTGCGGCCTATTGACATTTAGGCAGGAAGATTCTTGGCATTGTGCTAATATTAAAGGATAGAGTTGACTATTGGGGAGGTAAAATAAGTGGATTTTAAACTTACCAAAGAGCAGGAATTGATCCAGAGAGCAGCCCGCGAATTCGCCGAAAAGAACATCATGCCGGTTGCCGACCAAATTGAACGTGAAGGTAAGATCCCTGATGAAATACTGAAGGGTATGGCTGAACTGGAACTGTTCGGCATCGCCTATCCGGAAGAGTATGGCGGAACCGGTGCCGGATACTTGTCTTATGTACTGGCCTGCGAACAGATTGCCCGGGCTAACGGCAGTGTTTCCGGCCTCTACTCCGTGCATTACCTGGGAACCAGTTCAATCGCCAGTTTCGGGAATCCCGAACAGAAGGCCAAATATCTGCCCAAGGCCGGCAGCGGCGAATGGATTTCATCCTTCGCTTTTACCGAACCGGCTACCGGATCCGATCCCAAGCAGATAAGCACCGTCGCGGTCAAAGATGGTGATGACTATATCATCAACGGAGTAAAACGGTTTATCTCCGCTGCCTACCTGCCAGGACCTATTGTGATTTTTGCCAAGGATTCGGAGACCGGCCATCCTACAGCATTCCTGGTTGACAAGTTCTGCCCGGGTTATTCAGTGTCCGAAACTTGGAAGAAAATCGGTATCCACGGCAGTAAGGTTGTAGATGTCTACCTTAAAGATGTAAGGGTTCCCTCATCAGCGGTTCTGGGACCTAAAGGCCAAGGTTATCCGGTTCTGCTGGCCGGCATCTCGTACGGTAAGGTTGGGATGTGTGCCGGCAGCCTGGGCGGCATGCAGGCCGCATTAGAGGAAAGCATCAAGTACGCCAAAGAGAAGGCGCACCGGGATAGCACCATCGCCAAGTTCCCCACCATCCAGGTGGCTATCGCCAAAATAGCTGAGAAAGTGGAAGCCTGTCGCTGGCTGACCTACAGGCTTGCCTGGTTGGCGGACAACACCAAAGATATAATGGCATTCGCCAAGCAAGCAGCTATGACCAAAGCCTTTGTGGCCGAGTGCGGTGTTGACGTAGCGCGCCTGGCTGTAGGCGTACACGGCTCTTATGGACTTATGGATGATTACAAAGTGTCGCGTATTTACCGCGATGCCATCATCTCCGAGCAGACCGAAGGTGTGGCTGACATGCAGCGCTTGATCACCGGAGGTGCCTTGCTTAGGTAGTTGACAGGGATAGACAAAAGCAGGATCGTCAATTAGAGGGGGGACATCCCCCCTCTTTGATTTTGATTAAATACTGTAGTTGTAGGGAAGGAAGAAGCAGGGATTAGAGAAAGAAATGGGGAATATGTGGTAAAACACCGGCGGTAGTGCAAGATGCGTCTATGTTCTGAGTAGACCTGCCTGCTAAAAAAGGTGAGGCAAGTAAGATGGACAGAAAATGGTTATTAATCACCATACTAATAATATCCATGTTTATTGCCGGCTGTAACCGGATTGATACAGACAGCCAAACAACCACCGTTGGAAAGCTGATACTAGACCAAGATAGGTTAATGACTATTAAGGTTATTCGAGGATCCAGTGAGCAAAAAAGCATCGAGATTAGTGATTCAGATTACATTAGAAAGTTGTTAGACGAAGTCAAGGCCATCCCCGTCAAGAGACTGAGTAAGGATGAAGACGTCGACTTTATGCAACTGAGAATTCAGGATGAAGCGATGATAAGTATCTTTTTCTATGAATATGACTCATTAAAGGGTGGACTCGTTATTTGGCCTGACGGATATGTGTATGCCGTAGATTCTGGGTCCATGGAAGGCAACCAGCGAACCGTCTCGTACCTGTCTGAATCGAAGTATCCTGAAGTCTATGAGTTGGTAGGTGGGGAAGAGGAGTAACGTTTGTCGCTCCTCAAACGACGGTACCAGTGTTTATTTCCCTAACGACATTGACCGAACTGATTCGAGAAATTCAAAATGCAGACATTTTTGTCCTGGTGGTTAGTTCCCGTTTAGTTCGCTTTCTGAAAGGCTACATTGCCGCTATTGAGAACAGTGCAGGTGTTTATTTAAATGAAGCTCTACATAGGTGTTACCGATAACAACTGGTATAGTTTTCTCGCCCAGCATCAACCAGATGAGGTCAATTTTTGGCGACCAGGAGGAAAGTATTTTAGAGCAATAGAACCCGGAGGGATGTTTCTATTTAAATTACATAGCCCATTAAACTTTATTGCGGGTGGTGGCTTCTTCGTCCGTTATTCCCGTCTCCCGGTCTCACTTGCCTGGGAGACTTTCGGTAATAAAAATGGTACTTCTGACTATTCTGCTTTTCTACGGACAATTCACCGTTATCGCAGAACCGACCCTCATACTGAACATGACCCGGTTATTGGTTGTATTGTATTAGCCTCTCCGTTTTTCTTTGACCGTTCAGATTGGATCCCCGCTCCTCAAGACTGGAATTCCAATATTGTCCAAGGCAAATCTTACGCTACCGATACTTTCATTGGCAAGTCGTTAGTGAGACAGGTCCAAGAAAAGCTTCAAAACAGGCAAATCAATGGCTTCAATCAAAATACATCTTGGTCCGAGGAGGAAGGGGAGCGGTATGGTGCCGGACATATAGTATACCCTCGCTTGGGGCAAGGTGCATTTCGCGTCGTGGTAACGGAGGCATACAATAGACGTTGTGCAATCACCGGGGAAAAAACTCTACCTGTTCTCGAAGCTGCACACATCAAACCTTATTCCCAGCAAGGTCCCCACCATCCTGCCAATGGAATTCTTTTACGGCAGGACCTTCATACGTTGTTTGACCGGGGATATATGACGGTTTCGCCTGACTTCCATATTGAAGTTAGCAAAAAAATAAAAGAGGACTTTGGCAATGGCCGAGACTACTATGCTTTGCATGGGAGTAAGCTTCGTGAGGTTCCACAAAACACGATCGAAAGACCTTCGCGCGAATTTCTGGAATGGCATAATCAGAATCGTTATTTGGGATAAAGGGTAGTTAAGATTCTAAGATCAATGGAATGGGAGACTAACTTCAAGAGAAGGATCAAGCTTTAAATAATCGCCCAGGTAATATAGGTGACAACCAGCATAACATCGTCTCCATACAATAGTCGAACAAGAGATTATGCCGCAGGCCAAAAGATAGGATACCAAACTGAACTGTGTATCAAGAGATTTTGTACTAAACCCGCAGTTTCTCCTTTAAAGCCTCCTGCAGAACTTTAGATAAACTAATGCCTTCACTTGTTGCCATCTAACCATCCGGGAATGCTTACCGTGCGGCGTACTGCGCGGTTATCGCGTATGTCAGCGCGGATTTGGGTAACAAACTGATTTTTTGATGATTTGATGGTCTTGATATCACTCGGTTCGGGAATCACTTCTTTTGGCGACTGTCGTTTCTGCAATCACTGTGGGGTTAAGGTACATAAAGAAAATCAGAACCGTTACTGGGAATTTGAAGGAGGTAGTTATCTACCTGATAGAGAAGTCTTTAATAACTTGGTTCCAGTTCGGGCCATATAAATTAAGGGATGAAATGGATATGCAAACCGACAAGTACAACATTGCTTTTACTACCGGCGGGCTCTTTTTACCGGAATCTATGAAAATCGCCGAACTGTATCTTGATACCGGCGATTGGGGAAAGGGATTCTACCGTTCTTGACCGGAAATCAAAAGACAAGTTAACAGGAAGCCTAAGGTATTTCCGCCTTAGTAACGAAGCGGTAAGTGTTGAACAAAGATTTTTGAATCTGTGGATTGCACTGGAGCATTTGATTCGAAGCGGGGTAAGACATAAAAGCATTATTGAGCCAATGGCCGATTTTTTACCAAAAACCTTGGCTTTAAATCATGTACACAGATTAGGTAGAGATGTAGTTGAAAATGTTCGTCGTTTGAATATCCGGTTGCCATTTGAAATTATACCACCGTTCAGAAACCGCAACGTACCAGATTTAATTGAACTTTGCAGGAATGAGGCAAGGTTGGCTACGTTGCTAAATGCTGTGAACCAAAACCCATTGCTCGACTTTAGGTTACGACAGTTTTCGGATATAGTAACAGATCCAAAGAGAATCAAAGCTGCTATTGATAAAAACTACCGGGATATCAATCACCATTTGGCCCGTATTTACCGTATACGAAATAGAATTGTACATAGTGCGGCTCACGACCTCCGTATATGGGGAATAACTGCCAATTTAAACTACTATGTAAGAACTGTTTTAAACATATTGCTGTATGAATTATCAACTTATGACTGCTTTCCTGATCTTTGGAGTGTATACATCAAGTACCAAACGGCTTACGATCAATATCTGTCAAGCTTAGATAAGGCCAACACAACAGCGTTTCAATCAACCGTTGTAGACAATCCCTTAAGACTGCTCTGGCCGTGAGTAATCTGAGTGAACAACTTGAAGCCAGAATGGTCTTTTTGCGGACAGCTGACTCAAAGCTTGTGGCAACATTCCTACTGATGATCGATGTTTAATAACCAACTTGCAACTTTTATTTGTGACAGATTGCACCACGAGTGTCCGGTTCCGTGCAGACCGAAGGTGTGGCTGACATGCAGCGCTTGATCACCGGAGGTGCCTTGCTGAGGTAGTAAGCAGGGATAGACAAAAGAAGGATCGTCAATTAGAGGGGGGACATCCCCCCTCTTTGATTTTGATCTGGAATACAACTGGATGATTTCGAGCGAGCCCCCCAAAGGGGAAGAACGGTGGATATTGCGCAAGGAGATGTGGGCCGAATCACAGTCTTAAACCATAAAGCAGTGTATGATAAAATAACACTGAACGAAAAAGTACATTAATCACTGTGACATATTGCCACAAGGTTTTTGATAAAGGCCTACCACATTATCCACAAATACTAAAGTCGAGGTGCGATGCATGACAGATCTCGGTATATCCCAGGAGCAAATCCGGCAATTATGGAATAAGTACATGTCTGGCGGCAAAGTCGATGGTTCTGGTCTGCGTAAGATTATCTTTGACTCATGGGAGAGGAGCAGAAATAACCAGGTTAGCTTCCAGCCGATGAAAGCACCGATCATTTTTCAGGGAGAATCGTTGGACCAGCATAAAAACCTGCTGCGGGACTTTATTGCTATCTGCTTACCCGTTATGCAAAACCTGTACGAGTTCGCGTCGGATAAGGGGGATCTTATTTTTCTTTCCGATAATCAGGGTTGTCTGCTCGAAGTGATCGGATCCGGCAAAGTCAAGGAAATAGGATGCTGGGCCAACTGTATACCAGGAGCCCTGTGGAGTGAGGAGGCAGTAGGGACCAATTCCGTAGGTACAACCCTTGTTGTTGATCAACCGATTCAGGTCCGGGGCTGCGAACATTACTGCCGGATGCTTCACCCATGGTTCTGCTCGGCGGCACCGATCCACGACCCTGCGGGAATGATCATCGGAACACTTAATATCGCCAGCCCCTCCGAACGGATCTATCCTCATACTCTGGGTATGGTGGTAACGGCGGTTAGTGCCATCGAGACACAAATTAAGCTGCAACAGGCTCTGCGGTCTCAGGAGTCTGCCACCAACTACAAAAATGCGGTAATGGAGTCTATTTCCGAAGGAATAGTGGCCATTGACTCGTCGGCTAATATAACCCACATGAATGGCATCATTGCACGTGTTTTGAAGGTTAACCAACATCAAACCGGGCAAAACCTTTTGGACCTGGTAAGCCCCGAGGACCTGGAGGTCCGTAACATCGTGCTAAATAAACGTATTGTTACGGACTATGAAATAAATGTCCGTACAGATAACCGTACCCGAGCATACCTCCTCACCACCCGTCCCCTTTATGCTGACGGGGCGAACGAGGGAATGGTCCTGGTGGCCACTGCCATAAAACGTGCCGAGCGGTTGGCCCAGCGGATGGGCGGATCCGATGTTCGCCTGACTTTTGCTGATATAGTTGGTAAAAACAGAAAATTCCTGGAAACAGTAGATCTGGCTCGTAAAGCGGCCGGAAGCATTTCAACGGTGTTGCTCTTAGGTGAAAGTGGAACTGGAAAAGAGGTCTTTTCTCAGTCGATTCACAATGCCAGTTCGCGTCACCGAGGTCCTTTTGTAGCCATCAACTGCGCGGCGATTCCACGAGAGCTTATTGCCAGCGAGTTGTTCGGATATACGGATGGGGCTTTCACGGGGGCCCGGCGCGGCGGCAAGATCGGTAAATTTGAACTGGCCCAGGGTGGAACCATCCTATTGGATGAGATCGCGGAGATGCCATTGGATCTACAGGCGACCCTATTACGAGTTCTGGAGACCAAAACCATCACCCGGATTGGCGGTAATGAGGTAACTCCGGTTGATGTCCGGATTATTGCGGCAACCAACAGAGACCCCAATGAGGCGGTCCAGAGCGGTAAATTCAGACAGGATTTATTTTACCGGCTTAATGTTTTTACTATCAATATCCCGCCCTTGCGAGAACGCAAAGATGACCTTCCTTTATTGGTGTCACATTTTATTGGATCTTTATGCACAAAGCTTAAAAAACAACCGATATCCGAAGTGGATGAGGCGGTTTGGGAGGTATTCAACTCTTATGATTGGCCGGGGAATGTCCGCGAACTGCAAAACGTACTGGAACGAGTGGTTAACGTCTGTAATGAACGGGTTTTAACCATTGACCACCTTCCTCCGGAAATATTGACGAAGAGAAGGTCTGCACCCTTGGAGATACCGGTTAAAGAGTACGAAAAAAGCCTCATAGTAAGTCTTTTGAAACGTCACAATGGTAACATAACCCGGGTTGCTAATGAAATGGGTATTGCCAGAACAACCCTGTACAAAAAAATTGCAAAGTATCATCTACATCAGTAGTGAGTAAATAATTTGAGCCCTGACCCCACTGTCCAGAAAGACAACAGGTGATGCGAAAGGTAACACCTGTTGTCTTTTTATGTCATTGTCCTAAAATCCCGAAAATCCGCCGATAGCGGGCGGATTTAATTGCGTAAATATTCTGGCACGGAATTTGCAATAGATCTATCATGTAAGTTTCATTTGTGCTTTTGGGGATAGACTGATGGCACTGCTGCGAAACATACCGTGAAAAGAACAGGATCTGAGGGACAATATACCAAACTCTGGTTATATGAACCTACAAAGTTGTGCGCCAAGACCTCAAAAAAGGGGAAGCGGCCAAGCGAGCCAATGCTTGATTACACAGCCTTTAGATAGGTTGACTGCCACCCGGCACTATTGAACCAGAATGGCATCATTGCACTAAACCATGTATTCCTGACCCCTTTCCAAATGAGAGGGAAGCCTACAGGGGGTGCTTTTGAGCACCCCCAACTCCAGTACGTAGTAGGGGGGGTGGCTCGAAAAACGAAAACGATGATCAGAAATGCCGACTGGTGAACTTACAATCAGGGCGTTGAGGGGGTGAAAAGGAGGGGGAGTTTGGAGGTTTTTATTTTCAGCCGGACCTGCACAAGGTTTTAGTGGACCAAAATAAAAAATGAGGGGTGTGTTGGAATGGAACAAAAGGGAAAAATGTTTTATGGCTGGTGGATTGTGGTAGCCTGTTGGTTTTTTATGTTCTCCGGTTTAGGAATTCTTATTAACACCTATGGGGTTTTGTTCAGTGGGATCCTGAACGGTACGGGCTTTGACCGCGGGCCTCTGGGACTGTATTTTACATTGATGTCCCTGGCTTTAATGATTACTTTTCCTTTCATGGGGAGGATCTTCATCAAATACAACACCCAGGCGGTTTTGACCGTCTGTCTGGTGGTATCAGGCCTCGCCTTTATGGCCTTTTCCCAGTGTTCGCAACTATGGCATTTCTATATAGTTGCCGTTGTCTTGGGGGTATTTGGAACGGCATGTTCAACCCTGCCTGCCTCGGTACTCTGCACCAACTGGTTTGTTGAAAAGCGGGGAACGGCCATAGGCCTGGCCATGACCGGCAGCGGGGTAGGCGGTATGCTCTGTAACCCCCTGGCACAGTATTTTATCCAAACCTACAGCTGGCAGATGGCTTTCATCGGTTTGGGAGTGGTATTCCTGGTAACCACAGTGCCTTTTGCTTTGTTTGTGGTCAAACTGCATCCCTCAATGAAGGGCCTTCGTCCTCTGGGTGATACAGGCGAAAGTACCAGTGTGACTGCGGGGCCGGGCTTAAAGGGACTGACTGCCGGCGAGGCCATAAAAAATCCGGTGTTTTGGCTTTTGGGATTCGTCCTGTTGTTTGGGAACGGAATCCAAGTAGCGGTGCAGAACAACATCCCGATATTCATGCAGGATCTGGGGCATACAGCCGCCTTTGGTGCCACAGTTATAAGTGTTTACATGGGGATCCTGGTACTGACGAAGCTGCTGCTCGGTACCATACTGGACAAGTGGGGACCCAAAGTGGCAATCATATTCTGCTTAACAATGTTTATGTTATCATGTGTAGCCTTCATCAATGCTAAACCTTTGATTATTGTTGCCTTGTTCACGCTTACCTACGCTTTGGCAGTACCGTATACCACTGTTTATCCCTCATACGTTATCAGTCACCTGTTTGGAAACTTGGACTATGGAACCATTTACGGCTTTATGAACATCTTCATGACCCTGGGATTGGCCTTGGCGATGCCGGTTACCGGCGCATTCTTTGACGCGACCGGTACCATGGTACCTATCTGGTGGGCGTTTATAGGTGTTGCTGCGGTGGTTTTGGCAGTATACCTTCTTTTACTTGGTCGTCAGCCCAAACTTGCTGAAACCTGGCACGGCCCGGTTCCTCCTACCGGCGCTGGTCAAGGTCTGGCCCAGTAACTCTTAGTAACCCATATACGTTGAAAGATTGACACTAAATTTTGAAAATAAATTATTGAAAGGAAGGTATTTATGATCGACAAAAGCAAACGACTGGTAAGACCAACTGTAACCCTGGAAGAGTCCCCACTGATGAAAGGGCGTCGTACCGAATTTGAAAGTGTAGCCGAGATGATTACGGTGAGAGCACAAGAGACGCCTGACCTGGTCTGGGTCTATTACTACGATCAAGCGGTTACCTACAAACAAACCAATGAGAGAGCCAATAAGGTAGCCAATTACCTGAAGGCGAAAGGGGTTACCAAAGGGGATGTAGTCTCGGTAATGGTTTTGAACTCGCCGGAAGTATACTACACCATGTTCGGGGCGCAGAAACTGGGTGCAATAGCCGGCGGCGTTAACTATATGCTCAAAGGCCCGGAGATTGCGCATGTTCTCAACGACTCCAAACCCAAGGTGGCCTTCGTGGACAGCGAGTTCATGAAGGACTTCTGTGATGGCTACCGCATGGCAGATCACAAGCCGATCGTAGTTGAGGTAGTAACCGGCGTGGACCATGGAGAAACCATCGCTGAAACTACCCTGGAGGAGATCCTTAAGAGCTATCCCGCCGATGAGGCTTTGGTGCCGCAGGGTCTTGAAGACCCGTATATGCTTCTCTATTCCTCCGGTACCACTGGTATGCCCAAGGGGATTCTCCTGCCGAATCGCGCTCAGCTGGGTATGGGCAAGACCATAGTTAAGATGAATGCATTTTTCCCCGGGGACATCTCAATTGTAGTTCTGCCAATGTTCCACACCAACCCCCTCTGTATATTTACCTACTCGCAACTCTATATGGGGGTTTCAGTTTGTGTCCGCAGACGATTTGCGCCGGATGATTTTTGGCCGGCTGTGCTGCAGTATGGAGTAACCGTTTGCATGATGGTTCCAGCCATGTACAGTTATGTATACAACTCGGTTGACCCTGACACTATTGACCGCTCCCGCCTGAAACTCCGGTACGCGTTTGCCGGAGCCGCTCCCTTCCCAGTAGAACTGGTGAGGAACTTCAAGGAGAAGTTCGGAGTTACCGTAATCGATGGCTACGGACTTACTGAAGCTACCGGGATGTCCTTGCAGACCGTAAATATGCCGGAGAACTGGAGTTCCATCGGCCATGCGGTTCCGGACCAGGAAGTTGAGATCATGGATGACGATAACAACATCCTGCCGTACGGGGAAAAAGGAGAGATCTGCATCAGAGGCTATGCTAACATGATAGGCTATCTCAACCAGCCAGAGGCCACCGCCGAGACCATCAAGGACGGCTGGCTGCATACCGGTGATATCGGCCATATGGATGAACTGGGTTATGTTTATATCCACGGGCGCAAGAAAGAGATGATCAACCGGGGTGGAGAGAACATCTACCCGCGGGAGATCGAAATACCGCTGGAAAACCACCCGAAGATACTGGAGGTAGCAGTAATTGGGGCCCCTGATCCGCACCTGGGCGAACGGGTACGGGCCTGCATAGCCTTGCGGGAACCTGGATCAATGACTGCAGAAGAGGTCAAGGAGTTCTTGAAAGACAAGATCGCCAGGTACAAGATCCCTGAGCTGGTGGAATTCATGCCTGAGCTGCCGAAGAACCAGACCGGCAAGATCCTGAAGAAAGAACTGAAGACAATGTTCTAGGATAAGAGAAAAGGGGAACCGGGGCCGTACCTTGGTTCCCCGTTTGCACAGAATTTGCATATTGATTAAATGGACAGAGATTATTGTAATTGGCAAAGCCAATATAGAGAAAGGAGGCCAGAATGACCAGGAGTTAAAACCGATATTATGAGATGCAAAAGCAGTCAGACTTAACTTAACGTCTTGAAATCACATCAACTATTCCCAGTGCCCATATAATGGCGCCTTAAAAACGATACCATAATTGCCTATTCCTCCCACTAAAACTCATCAGTTTCGCACTTATTCTTTAACAGTAGCTGAGCAACCGATTGAATTAATCGTAATCATTCGTTTAGACATGGTTGCGCGCGGGTAAACAGACCAGGAAACCTATAATTCAGGACGTTATACAATGGCCGGGAGTGCTTGTGCCTTCCCAGTATTAAACCCAGCTGGTTGAAGAAATGAATTTGATGGGAGGACTATACTATGGCGTTTTTGACACCTGAAGTTATGGAACGGAGATTCTGGCTTAAAAACTACGACAACGAAGTTCGGCCTGCGCTTAATTATCCTCACATTCCCGCCTACGAGGTACTGCACATAGCAGCAACCCTGGACCCTGATCAGGCGGCCACCGACTTTTATGGCACCAGGATTACATTCTGGGAATTGTATCTGCATACTGTCCGTCTTGCTAATGGTTTTATCAGTGCGGGTATCAAGAAGGGGGATCGGGTAGGATTAATGCTGCCCAATAGCCCGCAGTTGGTTATTGCATTTTGGGCCTTACTGCAGGTGGGGGCCATCGTAGTCAACCTGAATCCCTTGTACACAACGGATGAATTAAGGGTTCTTTTCGAAAAGACGGGGATGACCGGCTTGGTAACATTTGATGGGGCGGTTCCCAATGTTCATAAATTGTGCGATATGATAGATTTGCCCTTTGTAATAGTCACCCGCCTATCCGATTTTATTGAAGGCCAGGGTGTAAGTACCCGCGAAGAATTGGAATTAAGACCTGATTGGCATCATTTCACCCAGTTTCTAGAGCAAAACACAAACACAAAACCTCCGGCAGTTCCAATAGACCCATATGAAGATGCCGCTGTGCTTCAATTCACGGGAGGAACCACCGGTGTGCCCAAGGCGGCCACATTAACCCACCGTAACCTGGTGGCAGCTATATACCAGCTTCAGGAGTGGACCAAGCCAATTGTCGATCAAATTCCGGTGCCGCGGCGGGCTATCATTGGGGTTTTGCCGTATTTCCATGTATTCGGAGAAATATGTATCAATGCTGTTTCTGCAATTACAAGGTCAACTCAGATACTTTTTCCCCGTTTTGAAGTAAACGAGTTTATGGACAGGATAGAAAAAATTCCTGAGGCGTGGTACTTTCCCACCGTTGCTACAATGCTTACCGCTATTCTTAACCATCCCAAAGCTGAAAAACTGGATTTGGCGAGAAAGTTTAATGTGATCAATCCTGGTGCGGGACCGTGTACCATGGAACTCCTGGAAAAAGCCCGGGATATGCATATTCATGTTTGCCAGGGGTTCGGGATGAGTGAGACCACTTCTCTTGGAACCTCCCAGCCATTTAAGGGGCGCGCCAAGCCTTGCTGCATAGGTATTCCCTTCCCAGACACCGATTTCCGGTTTGTTGACACCGAAACGGGAGAGGACGTACCTCTTGGACAGCCCGGAGAGTTATTGATTCAGTCACCCCTGGTAATGAAAGGGTACTGGAACGACCCGGAGGAAACCGCCCAGGTGCTTAGGGACGGCTGGCTGCATACGGGGGACATTGCCTACATGGATGAAGACGGGTATGTCTTTATAGTAGACCGAGTCAAAGATATGATTATAGCTGGTGGATTTAATATTTATCCACAGGAGGTCGATGCAGTGCTGTTAAAGCACCCGCAGGTGATCGATGCCATGGCGGTTGGGATACCTGATGAATACCGCGGAGAAACGCTCAAAGCATTTGTGGTGCTAGCCAGCGATGCTACCGTCACGGCTGAGGATTTGACTGATTTCTGCCGCCAGCAATTAGCTGCGTATAAGATCCCGAAGTCCTTTGAATTCCGCACTTCCTTACCGCGTTCTGCGGTAGGTAAGGCTTTACGCAGGGTACTACGGGATGAAGAAATCGCAAAAATGAAATCAGGGGTTAGGCCTTGAATTGTTTACTAAAAAATAGAACCAGTTGTTCGACTCTACAGCGGTACCCGGCATTTACTGGGTACCGCTTGTTTTCATGAAAGTGCCTGATCGAGGGAAATGTCAACAAGTAAGTGAATAATTCAAGCCTGACCCCTCCCGTGCTCCGTCCGGGCGATTATACTGTCCTGCAGTGGTTTGACCAGCTTGACGAAGTAAGCACAGTATCCGGCTACCCTGACCATAAGGTCCTGGTATTCCTCCGGTGTTTCCTGAGCAGCCCGCAGGGTTTCTGAAGAGACCAGGTTAAACTGAATATGATGGATCTTCAGATCAATGAAGGTCCGGATCAGCGAGGCGAGTCGGTGTACCCCTTCCGAGGAACCGAAAATCTGGGCATTTAGCCTCATGTTGAGCGTCTGGCCGAAAAACATCGAGACATTGTCGACCTTGCCTACCGAATTCAGCACCGCCGTGGGACCGTTGATATCACTTCCCCGGGTAGGGGATATACCGTCCGAAAGAGGTTCCCAGGCCTTGCGGCCGGATGGTAGTGCAGCAATCAGTTTGCCATAGCTGTAATAGGCGGCCAGCGGGTTCTGATAGGGCAGGAGGTGACCACCCCGGGTGTTCTTGTGTTTGACAACCTCCTTGCTGAACACTTTCATTACCCAGGCCACCAGGCGGTCAGCATAATCATCATCGTTCCCAAACTTGGGTACCTGCAGCAGTTGTTGGCGCAGTTCTTCGTGCCCGTCGAAATTATGCTTTAAAGCAGACAGCAAATGATCCATGGTTACCTTTCTTCTCTTCGAATACCAGCCTCTTAATGGCACTGCCAGTGAGTCACCCACATCCACTCCCCCTACCGTGGCAATGCAGGGACCAAAATTGAAACGGGCACCGCCTGATTCCCGGGTAATCCCGTTTTCAATACAATCCTCAATCAAGGCTGACTGGTAGACGGTCGGGTACATTTCGGCCATGGCCAGTTCGAAACAGGTGATGGCGACAGCGCAGTGGCGGGCTAAATACTCCAATTGTTTGATGAACGCCTGCTGGAACTCTTCGAAAGTCTTAAAACTCCGGGGGTCGCCGGTTTTAGGTCCCATTTGTTGTTGGTGGAATGGACTCCAACCATTCCACAAAACCAATTCCAGGACCGCAGGCAGGGGCAGGACCGCTCCGATATTAAACTCCGATTCACAATTCGGGATGTGGGGCTCGTTACATCCAATAGCGCCGCTGGTGCGGGCAAGTTCTATAGGCACTGGCGGACCGCCCAGGGTTCCACGGGCCAGCAGGTTCTCGACAAAGACGTCGTTATTTAGAAACATGGGATGCCCGGTTCCCAGTGAACATAGCTGGCAGGCCTTGATCAGGAAATCATCGGGGGTTTTGCTGTGGACCAGCACTCCAATATTGGGTTCCAGCATCCGGGTGTGCATCATACCTTCCAGCATCATGAATGACAGCTCATTGGCGGCATCACTGCCGTCCGCTTTGAGGCCGCCGACATCTATATGAAAGGCGGATCCGGAATGGGGCAGGAACGGCGAGGCATCCTGGGCAAATCTCATCAGCCAGGTATCCAGCAGCTCCTGGGCCTCTTCTCTGGTTAGCCTGCCTTCATTTATGTCCTGCTGGTAATAGGGATAAAGATACTGGTCAGCACGGCCCGGTGAAACCGACAGGATCAGGGGCGTCTCCCAGAAATTCATGATCTGAGTAAACCACACCGACTGCAAAGCTTCGTGGAAATTACGGGCGGGATTAGCCGGAACCTGGTCGCATATTTCCGCGATCTTTTGAAGTTCGCCCTTGCGAGCCGCGTCAGTCTCCACTTCTGCTGCCTGTCTGGCCTTATTGGCAAATCTCCTGCCAATTCCGGCGGCGGCTTCCATTGCGATGATAATCCCTTTTAGGAATGGGATTTTTCGGAGTTCTTCCGGATCAGTCGTATCGAGGCGGGCCAATCTATCCTCAGCATCTTTTTTTATACCCAGGAAACCCTTCTTTAAGACCTTTTCATAACCAAAGCTGGAATGACCAATATGCTGGCACCTCATCCACTCATCTATAATACCTCGCCCCAATACCTCTACTTCCTGAGGAATCTTGATGTAAGGACTACCGTGAGGATCAGAGAGGCTAACCATCCAGGCCTTCTCTCCCTCAGGGTCGGCATCTCCATAGAGGACATGGCGGGTTTCCGCCGGCATCATCTGGTAGGCCTGCGTGCCCCAGTTCTTGCGCCAGCCGCCATCCCCTTTCCAGTACCGGATAATCTCCTCCCGCAAAGATTCACGGTCTTCCTCTGCTATGTATTTAATATGATCAAGCTGAAGCTCCAGTTTGGCTCCGCGCTGCTCGGCACAGGCAGCAGTGGCGTCAGGCCTACCGGCTATCCAGCCCACCAGGAGTTCATCCGGGTATATGTTGAGGGGCATTTCCTCCACCACGGCCGCAAAGGCCTTGGCGCGGCGCATGACCATGGGTTCACCTTCGGTTACCTTCATTACTCGGGTAATGGCACGATCGGCGTAAATGGTGTAAATGGGTTGGGAAAGGTTCGCGTTCTGTAGATAGGTCTTGCGCAGGCGCTCGACGCGTGCGGAAGGTTTAGACATAAAGACACGTTCAGACATCAAAGCATAGCCTCCCATCGCCGAATCTATCACATTAGCATCAAATTTATGATTGTATCTCTCATTCAGACATTGGGGTTCTGTTTCCATCATAAACCGTTTTGTTAATGTGGTAAATGCAAGGTTGGAAAGATCGATTTACTTGATATGGCCCAGGTAGGCTACATTGTTATTTTAAATAGGAAAATTTGAAATATATTTAACGAGTAAACCGTATATGCTACATTGGTAGTACCAATAAGTAAATTATGGATAGATTAATGGTATACGGAAAACAGGGGAGAGGAGAGAATTATCTTGATAGCTCAGGAGTTGGCTATAATAAATGCCCTCAAAGATAAGTACATAAACTCTGACAACACTACTTGCTTTTACGAGCGGGAAAGAGTTTTGAACCGGTATGGCAAGCGGGATTTGATGCGGCGGCCCAGCTATGCGCGGTTGCTGGCTGAGATACTCGGGGAAGCGTCAACCCCAATCGAGGATGAGGATGTCTTTGCCGGCCGGATGGTGGAGGCTCCCGCCGAGCCGCGCTGGAGGGTACCCAATGCAGACGTTATGGATAATCCGGGACACCTGCACTTCCGCTGGGCAGACATCTTAAGGCTGGGTGTGGGTGGTATTCTGCGGCATATCGAAGGCCGGGCGAGGGAACTGGGGGATCATAAATCCCGGGTCTTTGCCAAGAATGCCCGGATCCAGGTGGAGGCGGTGGATGCGTTCGTTAAGCGCTATGCCCAGGCAGCGGCTAAGAAAGCTGCGCAGTCTGAGGGTGAGGCGAAGCAGCGCTTCCTGCGGATGGCTCGCGCTCTTGAGATAGTGCCAATGAATCCTGCCTATGACCTGTTTTCTGCCCTACAGTCGATCTGGATTCTGCATATGATTGCGAGCTGCTATGCCGGTGCGCGCGATTATGGTTTTGGCCGGATCGATCAGTACCTCCTGCCCTATTACGAGAAGGATCTGGCGGATGGCGTCTACACCCAGGAGGAAGCCGACCTGCTTCTGGCTCATTTCCTGATAAAGCCCAACGAGATCTGCGGAATCGGAACCTATAATTATAAGGCGAAGCCTATTCCCAGCGTTTCCAGCAAGCAGTATATGACACTGGGCGGTTGTGATGCCAACGGAGTTTCCCAGGCAAACGCTTTGTCCTTTGCCTTTTTGCGTGCGGAGGAGATTTCTAATATGCCCGAACCGGTGGTGGTGGCACGTATTGATCCTCAGGCGGATCCGGCTTTCGCACAACAGGTATATCGCACCATGTCTATTGTTACGGACAAGATGCACGCCTATAATGACCGCCTTATCTATAACACCCTGAAAAATAAAGGGTTACCGCCCGAGGTAGCGGCAGACTTTACATTCTCCGGTTGCTGTAACGTGGAAGTCAATTGGCGCACTACCCGCAATGAATGGTATTTCCCCACTCCGGAATGGCTCTGCGAGGCCTTGGGGATAATCGGTGAAGGACCAGTACCTGACTACCAGTCCGTTGACGAGCTCCTGCAGGCGTTCAAAGCCACGGCCAAGCGTCATATAGAGGATCAGTTGGACCTGGAACTGACTAACGCCTCAATCTGGCGTAGCTGGGACCGAGTGGGTCATACCTTTGATGCCATGTTCATTGGTGAATGTGCCGACCGTTGCCGATATCCCCTGGAAGGCGGTGTGGACTTCAATCTGATAGACGCCTACTTCACAGGGGCGGCCACGGTGATCGACTCCATAACAGCCATTGACAAGCTGGTGTTCAAGGAAAAACGCTATAGTCTGCCAGAGTTTGTGCAGATTTTGAAAGGTAATTTTGCCGGGCACTCGCTCCTGCAGGCGGAGCTTAAGAACAAGTTCCCCAAGTTCGGCAATGATGACGAAGAAGGGGACCGTTACGCGGCTCCGGCCATGAATGCAGTCCTCGACGCACTTGACGAGATTGACTGGCCAGAAGGCTACATCCCAGTGGGCGGTTTTTATTCGCTATACCACCACCGTACCTTCGGCCGGGAACTTTGCGCCACTCCGGATGGCCGGATGGCAGGGGAACACTACAGTGAGAACCAATCTCCGGTCTACGGGGCCGACAAGAAAGGAGTCACCGCTCTGCTTACCTCTCTGGCCAAGCTGCCCTTCCAGCGAACAGCCTGTGGTGGGGTGAACCTCACATTCTCATCACCGGTAACGCCTGAACTACTGGCCTCCTTAATTAAGGGCTATTTCAAGATGGGTGGACTCCACATCGCCATTACCGTTGCTGACCAGGAGACATTGAAGGCGGCCATGGCCAATCCAGATGCCCACCGGACTCTGACGGTGCGTCTCTACGGGTTTAGTGAATACTTCGTCAACTTACCCGAGTGGCAGCAGCAGGAGATTATTGCGCGAACCTCTCTCTGAGGTGGAAAGGGCATGGACGTAACATGACGGTGGCAGGAATAGTATTTGACATCCAGCGCTATTCAATCCATGATGGGCCGGGTATCAGAACTAATGTGTTTCTGAAAGGCTGCCCGCTCCGCTGTCAGTGGTGCCACAATCCGGAGGGGTTCAACCGACTTCCGGAGATCTCATTCCTGACGGCCAAATGCGTTAGCTGCGGTTGCTGTGTCGATACCTGTTCCCGAGGGTGCCACCAGCTGACAGAAAGGGGACACGAGTATGATCGGACCAACTGCACCCGCTGCGGGCGCTGTGTAGAGGCCTGCAATTTCTGCGCCTTGGAGGTCGTCGGTCGGGAGATGACCGCGGAAGAGGTAGTGGCTGAGGCCGAGAGAGACCGGACGTTTTTTGAGACCAGCGGGGGCGGCATAACCCTCTCCGGGGGAGATCCGCTGTTTCAGCCCGCCTTTGCCGAAGCAATCCTGCGGCTCGCGAAAGAGCGGGGTCTCTCCACCTGCCTGGAAACCAGCGGCTACTGCAGCGAAAAGGTCATTAGGCGAGTGATGGAGCAGGTGGACCTTTTTCTGTATGACCTTAAGGAGACGGACCCGGAGCGTCATCTCGAATACACCGGCGTTTCCAACCATTCAATACTACGAAACCTGCGGATACTGTCAGAAGCAGGGCAGACGATTATACTCCGCTGTCCCTTGATCCCCGGTAAGAATGACCGTAAAGAGCACGCACTGGGCATAGCATCCGTAGCTAACTCACTGCTGGGGGTTATGCGGATTGAATTGGAGCCCTACCATCCCCTGGGCGCAACCAAAAGTCTCCGCTTTGGCCGTAAGGCCGCTTATGCCCGGGATTCCTTCATGAAGACAGAGGAAGCCGAATCCCTGGCGAAGACCATCCGTGACCATACCGGGGTGCCGGTGGTTGTAAAGTAAAATCCGGTTGGACGTTACCAACGGCTGTTCACGCTTGACCTTGAAACTGTTTGAAGCATTGATGGAAGACCCGCCGCTTATTGCCCGGTACTACCGGCAGACCATTGAGGCCCTGGAAGCGGAGGATAAAACAGCGGCCAAGGTGGCTATGCATGGCTACTTCCAGTATGGTTATTCGGTGTTGACCGACAGGGGGTGAAAACATCCTCATTATAAAACAGAAACCTTAACAATTTTGTAACAACTCATCGACAAAATGATAACATCTGCCTGTTATATTGAATGCGGGCAGTTTTTTGTTGTAACAGGCAGGAAGACTTCCTGACCCTTCGGCGGTTTTGCGAAGATTTACAGTAATAGTGCGGTAGTGACGGGAACAGAACAGGCAGCAAGAGATGATGTATTTAGTTGAAGAGAAACACCTAAAACGCAAAAGGCGCTGGTCAATAATACGCCTGTGTCTATATTTCCTTTTGCTGGCAGTGGCCTGTTTTGCATTAGCAAAGGTTGCTGCAGGACTACTGTCCACCACCACTGATGGCAAGCATGCTGTCGTGTCCAAGGGATACATAGCGCTTGATCCAGGACATGGTGGTGAAGGTAGTCCAGGGTGCGTATATGGCGGCCTTCTGGAAAGGGACATTACTCTGGAGTTGGCGCTTCGAATCAAGGAAAAGCTGGTCAAACAAGGTTACACAGTGATTATGACCAGAGAAGTGGATGAAACCGTCACGTTAGAAGAGCGGGCGGAAATTGTAAATAGGAGCGGTGCGGATCTTTGTATCAGCTTTCATCTAAATGCACACGATGATGCCAGCGTCCATGGCATTGAAACATGGTTCAATCCGGATACAAATTCCCGGAGCAGTGCCTTGGCTGAATACATACAGCAATCGATCGTCGTGCCTACCAAAGGAAAGGACCGTGGAACCTATTCCGATACAACCCTCGTTATGACCCGTGAAGTACTAATACCCTCCTGCCTGGTCGAATTGGGTTATCTCTCTAACGATAAGGAAAGAGAAAAAATGAGCACCGAAGTCTACCGTGAGAAGATTGCTCAAGGAGTTATCGACGGAGTTGAGCAATACTTTAAGAGGTACCCAGACACAAGGTAATTCTGAACTTAGGAGCGAATATACTCTTCAAGGATGATTCCTTGTATCACTGCCGGTTGTCTTGTAACCGTGGTAAGGGAGGGTTAGCATTGGATATTTATGCGCGATTGAGAGAACGCCTTGACGCCTGTCCGCCTGGGGCACCAGAGACGGAAACTATGGATAAGATCCTGCGAATGCTGTTTAGTCCGGAGGAAGCGGAGATCGCCTGTCATCTTAAGTTTACCCTGCAGACGGTTTCCCAGCTGGCTGCCAGGACCGGATGGGAAGAGACCAGGTTGGAGGGGGCCCTGGAGGACCTGGCGAACCGGGGAGTTATTTTGGGACAAACCAGAGAAGGAAAGCCAACCAGGTACGCACTCATGCCTATTGTACCTGGGTTTATGGAGTATACGCTGATGAGACGCGATCGCATAGTCGATTACGATGAGCTGGCCCGGTTATGGCACCAGTGGTCCGTGGAGTCCTATTCGGTTCCGACTCCTCTGTTCCGGGTGGTTCCGGTCCAACAGGCGGTACCGGTAACTACGGGACTGCTCCCTTATCAACAGGTTTACGAGGTCATTGACCAGGCCGACTACATATCTGTGACCACCTGCGCCTGCCGCGCTTCTGCAAGGAACTGCGATAATACTTTGGATAACTGCCTAAATGTGGGAAGCATTGCCCAATACCTGGTGGACCGGGGTCTGGCCCGGCGAATTGAGCGGGAAGAAGCACTGCAGATTTTGCAGGACGCGGAGGAAGCCGGGCTGGTGCACTCATTCAACAACTTCGAGAAAACCATGTCGATCTGCAACTGCTGCAGCTGTTGCTGTGCTAACCTCCAGGGCGTAACGGTCCTGGCTCGTCCCAATACGCTGGCAAACTCCAGCTATGAGGTCAGTTTTGATGACAGCCAGTGTATTGGTTGTATGCTGTGCACTGAGGACCGCTGTCCAGTAGGGGCAATCTCACCGTACGAAGACATCATCGCGGTTGATATCCAGCGCTGCATTGGCTGTGGTCTGTGTACCACTGTTTGTCCCAGCGAAGCTTTGACGATGAAGGAAAGAGAGCTTCCTCCCGATATCCCCAAGACTGGGAAAGACCTGATGAACACCCTTTTGGAACAGACCGACCGCAAGGAGCGTTTTAGTAGGATTAATAACGAGTGATCTCTTGGAATATGCTTATATTATAATCTTGTAGCGGATACTCAGGTGTCCGCTTTTTCTTTGTTGCAATCTAGTCGCCGGTGAGGGAGGATCCCTCCTGGGCTTTATGATTGGGCTTCACCATTGTTTCCTGAAATTTTCGGTCCTGGTTGTGATCGGCATAGCGCGTCATTATCGCGGGGGAAGGAGATTAACTGAATGACACTACCAAAAAGATGAAGCGAAAAAACCTCCGGAGCCCTTGCGAGTTCCGGAGGTTTTAAATCGATGGACTGCCGGTTCGAATACTATTCGAACATCTTCTTCAGTTCCTGCTTTAAAATCTTGCCGGTCGGGTTCTTGGGCAGTTCTTTCATAAATTCTATATACTCGGGGATTTTGTATTTGGCGATTTTGTCAGACAAGTATTCTTTTAGTTCGTCAGCGGTTAGTGAACCCTCCTCAAACGGTACGATACATGCGCGCACCCGCTCGCCCAAGGCCTTGTCGGGAGCACCAATAACTGCTACTTCCGCTATCTTCGGGTGTTTTTCCAATGGAATCTCAATTTCGCGCGGGTAAATGTTCTCACCGCCACGGTTGATCATCTCTTTTTTACGCCCGGAAACGTAGAAGAATCCTTCTTCATCCATGTAGCCCATGTCACCGGTATGGAGCCATCCGTCCTTTATGGTTTCGGCGGTTGCTTCCGGTTTGTTGAGATAGCCAAACATGTTGGCATCCCCTTTGGTGCAGATTTCGCCTTTTTCTCCAACCGGAAGAACATTGTTGTTATCGTCCATGATGGCAATTTCCTGTTCAGGGAAAGCTACTCCAATGGATCCATATTTACGTTTGCCCAGTGGAGGATTAACGGTGGTGACTCCGGTAACTTCGGTCAAACCATACCCTTCAACAATAACGACATTGAATTTCTCTTTGAAGCCTTCGATAAGGTTGACTGGCAGAGGGGCGGCACCGGAAAATGCAAATTTCAGTTTAAGTTTGGTCACATCAACGGTACTGGCGTCAATCGAGTTATAGACATAGTCATACATGGTAGGAACAGCCATGAGGATGGTGACCCCATGTTCAATAATGGCGGGCCAGAATTCGGTCGGCGAAAAAGCTTTTCTAATGCAAATGGTCTGACCGCCGTAAGCCATGGGATAGGTGTAGACACAAAGGGGATTGGTGTGGAACATGGGCAGTTGGATCATCATGGTGTCTCCGCCCGTCACCAAACCAATGCGGTTCATATCACGGCATATGGAGAGTTCACCTTTATTGGTCAACAGGATACCCTTGGGCATTCCAGTTGTGCCGGATGAGTAGAGCAGCATAAAGGGATCATCCGGGGATTGGGGTACCAGAGCTTCGTCTGTCGGGTAAGAGTTCAGAATTTCTGACAATGTTAGGGAGGCGACGTTAGTTCCATGATCGACTCCGGTTACGACTTCTACCACCAAGGGCTTATGGGTGGCCATTTCCCATCCCCGGGCGTACTCGGCCATGAATTCACTGCTTACAAAGGCCACTTTGGGCTTGCAGTCGTCAATAACGTAAGCTATTTCCGGGCCCTTCAGCATGTAATTGACTCCACCCGCGATGGCTCCAAGTTTTTGCGCTCCAAACATGGTGTAGTATACTTCGGGGGAATTCATAACCATCACCGAAACGATATCCCCTTTGCCAACTCCTTTTTCCTTTAGGAAGTTGGCAACCTTGTTAGCGCGATCGTTAGTTTGCTGGTAGGTGATCTTCTGATCATAGAACTTGACATAGAGAGTATCTGGGATTTCTTTGGTTCGTTGCACGAACATCTCTGACACGCTATCGAATTCAAGCTGCTTACCTTTCAGGTACGGTTGATCTTCGAGTTCAATAATAGGCATTTTGATTATTTCTGCCATCAGTGATACCTCCAAATCAGTAATTTTTGGTTGTGATATTGTAATGCCTTGAAATTAAGCATCAATATCCGAAGAATCGTTTGGGGTTTTCCACCAGCATCAGGTCGTCTGCTCATCGCTGATTCCCATCTTCTTAAGCCGAGGTACGACATCCTGCAAAATGTGTCCCGGGTGGTAACCCTTCACCGTCCAGGCAAAATCATCGGGGAGCTCCAATGGTCTGCCATCCAGACCTGGATTGAGTCGTGACTCGGCATTATCCGGTCAGCATAACCAGCCGCACGCTTTATCAGAAAGCGCTGATTGTTAATAATTAATAGCAAGATCCATGCCACATATGCACACAATCAAGGATATATCTTATCTTGCTTGAAATCCCAGAGAATAGGCATTCTTGACTTCTTGAAGAACATTAATGTATTCTGTCCAATGGATATTTGTATACTGCTGCCTGGTTATTTCATTCGCGTATATTATTTAGTTACATAACGTAACAAAGATGATACGCCGGACATATGTGAATAATACGGTATTCGATTTGTAAACAAACTGTAGGTTGATTGGCATATGTTACAAAGCGTTTCAAAATTGCTACAAACCAGCACATGCAATCGGCAATGGAGACAAAATTATTATTGTACGGGATGAGACACTATTGTTGATAGGCTGGGAAAGCTCGGGGAAACAGGTGACGGCCTCTGTAGTAAGCCGGAACTTGAAGAGGATGATGCAAAATGTCATACTTGCTTATCGATAATGAGGTGAGCGATGAGCATATTGCCGCTTACTGCGAAAATCTTTCTTTAGTTCTTTCTTTAGGACCTTACCGGCCTTATTGCGGGGGAAATCAGCTCTAAATTCAACGAATTCCGGAATTTTGTTTTTTGCCAGCTTGTCTTTCAGAAAATCTTTGACCTCTTGCTCGGTCATGGAACCCTCCACCTTTGGAATAACGAACGCTTTAATCCGTTCGCCCAGTACCTTGTCCGGCACTCCAACAACGGCCGTCTCTGATATCTTCGGATTGCTCTCCAGAACAACTTCAATCTCACGTGGGTAAATATTCTCGTCGCCCCGACAGATCATATCTTTCTTACGATCGACAATATATATATATCCTTCCTCATCCATATGACCCACATCACCAGTATGCAGCCAGCCATCCTTAAGGGTCTCTTTGGTGGCGTCCGGTTTGTTTAGATATCCGAGCATGTTGGCTTCGCCCCAAATGCAAATCTCACCTCGTGCACCCAGGGGCAATACGTTGTTGTTGTCGTCCATGATTTCAACAATCTGTGACGGGAATGCCATCCCTATAGAACCGAACTTCTTCTTACCGAGAGGCGGATTACAGGTTGAAACCCCTGTTGCCTCAGTCAGTCCATATCCCTCAATAATATCCACATTGTATTTTTCTTTGAAACCCCAAATGAGTTCTGCAGGCAGCGGGGCCGCGCCGCTAAAAGCAATCCTTAGCTTAAGATTCGGCAAATCCACGGTATGGGGATCGATTGAGTTGTAGATATAATCATACATAGCGGGTGCTGCCATACAGAAGGTTGCACCGTAACGGGTCAAGGAAGGCCAGAAATCGGTCGGCGAGAATGATTTCCGCAACACCAGACTTCCTCCTGCATAAATGATCGGATAAGTCCAGGCACATAGAGGATTGACATGGAACATGGGAAGAACGTTCAACATCACGTCATCACCATTAAATATACCGATCCGTGTCATGTCCAGGCACACGGAGAGCTCCCCTTTGTTAGAGAGCAGGATCCCTTTGGGCCTCCCAGTGGTTCCCGACGAGTAAATAAGCAAAAAAGGGTCATTGGGGCTCTGCTTCACCAGGGCTTCGTCAGATGGGTAGGAATGCAGTATGGCGCTCAATGTCTGTTCTGTAATATCAGCACCATGGTCAATTCCTGTTGCGATTTCCACAACAATCGGTTTTTGCTGGGCATGGGAATATCCTTGGGCGAAATCGGCCATAAATTCACTGCCGACTATGGCCACCTTGGGTTTTGCGTCGTTCAAAACATAAGAGATTTCTGGAGGCTTTAACATATAATTGAGCGGCAGGGGAATTGCCCCCAGCTTCTGAACCCCAAACATGGAATAGTATATCTCGGGCGAGTTCGAAATCATGAACGCCACATTATCACCTTTCCTGACTCCCGTGGACTTCAGGTAGTTGGCAACCTTATTGGATCGTTCATTCATTTGTTGGTAGGTGATGACATCATCGTAGAAGTATACATAAGGGGCATCTGGTATTTCACGGGCACGGACGCTGATTAAATCGGCAATGCTTTCAAAATCCAGACGGAGTCCCTTTAAAAATACAAGATCTTCAAGTTTATTGATAGGCATGTTGAATTTTCTCATATTCAACTCTTCCTTAAGTTAATGCACCTAGCTTTATTATGACCATAGTCGCCCAATTGGATGCAACCATTCCCCATTTCTCTACATTAATTTTACCCTACTTTTAGGAAGTAGGCCAAAAACATATGAAAAAGAGACGGAAAATTTAGTCTAAATCGCCCTCCATTTTATGGATCAAATTATTAGGATTATGGGTTCAGTCCTATACAAAGAAAGTCTAACGAATGAAATGGCAATTGGAAATGCCGTTTAAAAAGAATCTAATCTATTTGGTACTGTTTTAAACGACGATACAGGGTTTGTCGAGATATTCCCAGAGCTTTCGCGGTCTTTATTTTACTGAAGCGGTTCTTTTCAAGGCAATCCAAAATGTATTGCTTTTCAATTTCCCTCACCGTCTCAGACATGGTAGCAGCATCCGTTTCAGGCTTGATGGGACGGCTGTCAACTTTTCCTCCGAAGTAGTCACGAATTGATTCATACGAGATGTGGTTTCCGGAAGACGAATTAATCGCTCCTGCAAGTACGTTTTGTATTTCTCTGATATTGCCGGGCCAGTGGTAATGCATGAAGACATCTATTACTGCCGGTTCTAATTCCAAGGTTGGTATTTTCAATTGATCGCATAGCTTACTGATATAGTGGCGCGCTATTAAAATTATGTCTTCTGACCGTTCTCTTAATGGGGGAATTACAATTCTATTAACACCTAACCGAAAATACAGATCGCTCCGGAATTTCTTGGTTCTCGCTTCAACTTCCAGATCCTTATTGGTTGCGGCTATAACTCTTACATCTACAGGGATAGATCTGGTCCCGCCCAATCGTGTTATAGTCTTGTCATCAAGTACCCGGAGTAGGGTTGCCTGCAGGTCTAGAGGCATATCACCTATTTCATCCAAAAAAAGGGTTCCGCTGTTGGCCAACTCAAATTTACCGCAGTGACCGCCCTTCTTGGCACCAGTAAAGGCTCCCTCTTCGTAACCAAATAATTCACTGCCTATTAATTCGCGTGGTATGGCGGCACAATTAATCGCTATAAACGGTTGATTTCTACGAGGGCTGGCGTTATGAATGGCTTGAGCCATAATATCCTTGCCTGTGCCGCTTTCCCCAAGCAGGAGTACATTGGAGGATGATATGGCAGTATTTTTGGCGATGTTAATGATGCGAAGAAAATTTAGACTACTTCCAATCATATCTTCAAAATGGGCCTTGGCAACGTTGTTATCGTTAACGGCTAAGGATGATTTATTCGTTTGAACGCTTCTGTTTCGCTTATTACTTGCAATATGGGATACCTCTTTTTCTTCCTGGAGCAATATCATTCGGTCAGAATGAAATGGATAAGGGCTGTGTATTGGGTTGTAACTTATATGAAATCTTCTATTCTGGTTATTGATTAATACTGAAATGATTTCACTGACCGGATTATCTTTAGAAAGGAGGTTGGTGAAATACTCTTTGTCGTGATTCCTGTCCAAAATATCTGTTATAGCGCGTCCGAACACTGCGAATTTGTTCACATTGAATAAATTGTTAATGCCAATCCAAGCTGACCGAAAGCTGATGGAATTGCCTGACCGAGAGTTGCCGGATATAATGACCATAGCTTAAGAAAGGAAAAGACGTCCCTGTTTGTTGTGCTAATGCGCCACAATAGCACCAAGGACGTCCCACCTAAAAGCATGGTCATTGTATCAGATTATGAGCTAATAGAAAACCCCGAAAAGGGTGTTTTTCGTTAGGAGCGAGGAACAGAATTCTTGCCCATGTTGTAATGGACGGTTGAAAGTGATCGGCAGTAGAAAGCGAATCTGTATTAATGATAAGGGGCAAAAAATGTGCCTGGTCATCCGCAGATTGCGAT
This sequence comes from Syntrophomonadales bacterium, assembly GCA_050951725.1. GTDB lineage: Bacteria > Bacillota > Syntrophomonadia > Syntrophomonadales > DTU052 > DTU052. Next base: position 236,625 of record JBMNJO010000001.1, read on the forward strand.
GCATTGAGTGCAGACGCATTCATCACGAGCTCCCCGACAAACTTGTTCCATACAAGCGCCACGTCAGTGAGAGTATTGAAGCAGTGGTAACCGGAGAGCCAGGACTAAGCATACCGGCTGATGAAGCAACCCTAGGCCGCTGGCGATACTGGTTTAACAACCTGGCTGATTACTTTCAAGGCTGCCTGGAATCAATCAAGATCAGATATGGCAATGAATCTGTGAACGATGCATCCCTACTTCCAAAGTCCAAGCTCCAGAGAATATGGCATCATGTTGGAGATGCCCCGGGATGGCTGGCGAGAATTGTCCGACCGATAGCAAATTTAAATCTTTGGCCACATACCCGTTTGGCATTCTGTCCGTAATGGATATGGGATAGACTCATGCTGAAACCTGACAAAGGAGGAAATCAGCATGAAGGACCAAAAGAAAGCCGAGGAAATTGCTGCCCAGCGGATGCAACTGTTATCTCCACTTCTGGCCGAGGGTTTAGATAATGCCCATGCCCGACAGATTAAAGCCAGGATATGTGAAGAATCCGGGATATCAGAACGAACCTTGCGCCGTTATCTAACCCAATATCGAAGAGAAGGTTTTTCCGGACTAAAGCCGAACGGCAAGAGAGGTTACCGGATCAGTGAAGCCATCCCACCAGAAATTCTTGAACAAGCCATCCTGTTACGCAGGCAGGTACCGAGCCGCAGCATATCTCAGATAATTCAGATCCTGGAGTGGGAAGGGTTAGCCGAGCCCGGGCAAATCAAGCGAAGTACCCTGCAGGAAAAACTAGCGGAGCGTGGGTACAGTGCCCGACATATGAAGCTTTACGCTGAAAGCGGCACCGCTGCCCGTCGTTATCAAAAGAAATATCGCAATCAATTATGGCATTCGGATATCAAATATGGCCCATACCTGCCTATTGGCCAGGATGGACGTAAGAAACAAGTTTACTTGGTAATCTTCATCGATGACGCTACACGGCTTATCCTGCATGGACAGTTCTATCCCATGCTCGATCAAATCATTGTAGAAGACGCGTTCCGGCAGGCAGTTCTGAAATACGGAGTGCCCGAAAAAGTATACTTTGATAACGGCAGTCAATACCGGACTAAATGGATGGTTAGAGCTTGTTCTAAAATGGGTATTCGCTTACTCTATGCCAAGCCCTATTCTCCTGAATCGACCGGAAAACCGGAGAGATTCAATAGATTGGTAGATTCGTTCCTGGCAGAGGTATCATTGGAGAAACCGCAAACCTTGGATAACTTGAATCAACTGTTTGCAGTGTGGCTGGAGGAATGTTATCAGCATAAACCACACACTGGATTGGGCGGGAACATTACTCCCTCCGCTGCTTATCAGAGTGACAAACATCCCTTGAAATACATAGACCCCGAAACACTGGCTAGCGCCTTTATGCATTGCGAAGAACGAAAAGTGGACAAATCAGGCTGCATAAGCTTCGGAGGGCACAAGTATGAAGTCGGACTCACCTTTATCGGGTGCAAAGTAAGTGTTATTTATGACCCGGCTGATACCAGCGAATTAACCATTGAATACGAAGGCCATGAACCCTTCAGGGTGCGCCAAATAGTGATTGGAGAGCACAGCGGAAAAAGACCCCGGCTGCCAGAGCATTTGCTGCCGGAACCAGCAGATTCATCACGGTTACTAAGTGCCGCAGCCAAAAAGAATTATGAGCGTAAGAAATCTCCCATCCCGGTCGTCTCCTACCGGAAAGTTCGGAAGGAGGGCGAAGATAATGTTTGAGGGTTTTTATGGGTTTAACAGAACCCCGTTTTCAAGGGATATCCCAACCGATCAGTTGTACCAGTCGCACCTGGTTGAAGATATCCTAGGGAGATTGGAATATACCGCAGAACGCCAGCTATTTGCAGTTGTAACCGGGGACTGTGGGACAGGAAAGACCACAACTATTCGAAGGTTTAAAGATATCCTGGATAATACTAAATTCATGGTAATGTACCTGGCGGATTCCAAGCTTACACCGAGGCATTTTTACAAAGGCTTACTTGAGCAGTTAGGGTGTGAAGCCAAATTCTATCGGGGCGATGCCAAACGTCAGCTGCATAAAGAGATTGAACTGATGAAGGGCATCCACAAGCTACAGCCGGTAGTAATCGTAGACGAAGCCCATCTGTTGGATAAGGAGATGCTTGAAGAAGTCCGGTTCTTGTTGAACTTCAAAATGGATGCTCAGAGTCCCATGGCATTGGTTTTGGTTGGTCAGAACGAACTCTGGGAAAGGTTCAAGCTTCAATCTTATGCGGCAATTAGGCAAAGAATTGACCTGATTTGTAGGCTACCTCATCTTGACAGGGCTGAGGTTGGAGACTACGTAAAACGACACCTGGAATATGCAGGTGCTGACCATGATATCTTCTCCGATAACGCTATCGATGAGATTTTTAAGTTCTCCGGTGGAGCAGCAAGGATGGTTAACAAGGTCTGCACTCACTGCCTGCTCTATGGAGCGCAGAACAATCGGAGAATTATCGACGATCACATGGTGAAATTGGTCATCCAGGGAGAGCTGGGTTAGTTCTCCCTACCCCCACGGGGCAATTGTTGGACGCTATATCCGTCAACTTTTGGACAACTAACGCCGTCTATTGCTGGATATTATGGGCTAGCAGTAACAATAAATCCGCACCTTTATCGTTGATGTAGGTTATATGTCCAAAGTTGTCAAGTATCATAATTCCTTCGGAAACGTTATGAAGAAAAATGTTGTTATAATTTAATGCGTGGGCGAGAGCCAGTTTGGAAGTGATGTGGTTTACGGCAGATACTACTGTGCCTAGTGTCTGGTAGTTAACCTTCTCATAAGGACCGGTAATTACCAGGACTCCGATTTTGCGGTTTTGATACATTATCGGAGCACTTACAGCTGAGGCCACCGTCGAAAAAAGGCAGTAATGCTGACAACCGAATATCGAGGTAGGATCAACCGATGCTATGCTTAGATTTGCTCCATTGGTTCCAACCAAATTTTCCGCCCAGATTGATCCCTCAATACAATTGGCACCTTTTGCCCATTCAATCGATTGATAGTCTCCTATGACTTTCAACATCACGGCATTGGTATCAAGCAAACCTATAATTTGGCCGGAACCGGCCATATAGTGGAAAAGGTTTTCCATGACCGGTAAACACCCATCAATAAGGTACTGGTGTTTTTCGATCGATTGAATTAATTCATATTGAGAACAAACGAAGGGATTGGATTTCATGAAGGGGTCAACTTTAAGGCGGTCACATCGCTGCCATGATTCTCTAATGGCAGGGCTTAATTGATATCTCGTTTGGGGTTTGTCGTGGTATTCATGCCATTTGAGTCTCAACTCTTTGGCCTGCATAGGAGCGTAACCCCCCTAACTTAAGCCTTTAAGCTGACTATAGTACATTTTTATTGAAGACACAATATGAGCCAGCTTCTCATGCTTGATAAAGAAATGGAAATAACAATCTATGGTTCCTTATAACTATACTTAAAAAACTTTTGAAAACGCACCGGTAATTGACAACAAACAACTATATATTTAAGAGGGTTTTCAAAGTATTCTATGGAACAACATCATGGAACCACATTCTTTTTTAAAAGCAGTCTTTAACGAACCTGCAAGCCGTGAACTATAACTGATGAAATGCAATTAGTAATTTATCGGCCCATTCATATTTGTTGAAAGGGAGGATTAAGCATGCGAGTATTGGTAGTTGGCGGAGACGCGGCGGGTATGAGTGCTGCCTCGCGCCTTAAACGCAGCAATCAGGACATTGAGGTCGTGGTTTTTGAAAAGACGCGTGAGGTATCGTATGGTGCCTGCGGGATCCCGTACTATATCGCGGACCTGAATCCCCATCTCGATCTGATGCGGATTCGGCCGGTTGAGGAGTTCGAAAAGTCTGGCATCATAGTAAACTTGGAACACGAAGTCGTAAAAGTGAATCCTGCGAAGCAGTACATTACGGTACTGGACATACCTAATGGGACCTACCGTGACGAACCCTATGACAAGCTGATTGTTGCCAGCGGATCTTCGGCTAAGGTACCGCCGATTCCCGGGGCGAACCTGCCTGGAGTTTTTACGGTAAAAACATTGTCTGACGCCCACGCCATTAAGACGCACCTACAGTTGCCGGAAGTTAAAAATGTGGCGATTGTTGGTGGCGGCTACATTGGACTTGAGTTGGCGGAGGCATGTGTGCTGCAGCATAAAACAGTACGCATTTTCGAGGCGATGCCCAATTTGTTAAACGGGTTTGACGAGGAATTTGGAGAAGCCGTCGAGCAGGAACTAACCCGTCACGGTGTTGAGGTTCATACTGGTCAAGGGGTGGTGGAACTGTTAGGGGACGACCGTGTTCAAGGCCTGATTTGCAGCGACCAGACCTATAATGTGGATATGGTAATACTGGCGGTCGGTGTTCGTCCCAATACCTCGTTTATAGAAGATACGGAAATTAAAAAGGAGAACAACGGTGCCCTCACCACTAATGGCATGATGCAGACCTCGATTCCGAATGTGTTTGCGGCAGGTGATTGTGCGACCGTTATGCACAAGATCCTGAAGCGGCCTGTGTATTTGCCGCTCGGTACCAATGCCAACAAACAGGGGCGTCTGGCAGCTGATGCGATCCTGGGCAAGCCAGTGTCTTTTGAAAACGCATTGGGGACGGCTATGCTTCGGTGTCTCGATTTGGAGCTTGCGAAGACAGGGATCACCGAACTGGATGCCCGGATGGCTGGAATAGAAGTGAAGGCCGTAACAGTCAAGGCATTGTCACACGCCCCTTATTACCCGGAGCCGGTGCCGCTGACCATCAAGTTATGCTATGACCCGGTGACGCGCGTCTTGCTGGGGGCCCAGCTGATGGGGAAGAAAGAGTGCGCCTTAAGGGTCAATATCTTTGCCGTTGCGATCGACCGCGGTATGCGGGCAGAGGAACTCGGTTTGTTGGATCTGGGTTACGCACCACCGTTTGCTACAGTCTGGGATGCGGTGCAGATTGCGGCTAACGCTGTCAAGTAACATCATTAAAATTGGGGGTGAGAATTTGTGGACAATCAGCGACTGAGAAACAAGTATGCGATTGTCGGGGTCGGGTACACCCCGCAGGGGAAGGTGCCGGGACGGACCATGCTCAGCTTCCATCTGGAAGCTTGTGCGAACGCGATCAAAGACGCGGGCTTGCGCAAGGAAGATATTGATGGTTTGTTCTTGTACCGGCATTTTCCTCCGGTGAACAATGACTATGATACTACCGCCTTCCTGGTGGCGGAGCAACTTGGCATACGTCCAGTCGCTTTGAACCAGGAGTATGATTGTTATCGCAGTTGGCTAACTCACGCCATCGGCCTGCTGGAGGCGGGGTTTTGCCGGTACGTGCTGGTTTCCTATGCTGATAATGCCCGCTCAGGTCGGCGGGCTTTTATGACTGAACTTGATCCCAACACTGGTAATTCAGCTAACGAGCTGCCTCCATTCGGCGACTTCAGTACCCTGGCCAAATACGCGATGGTGGCACGCCGGGCGATGCACGATGAAGGTACCGGACCGCATGTATGGAAGGAGATCGCAGTTAACCAACGACGGTGGGCCAACCTTAACCCTATTGCGGGTATGTACAACAAGCCGCTGACCGCGGAGGACTATTTTAACGATCCGTTGGTGGTTGAACCTTTTCGCACCCTGGACGCGGTTCCAGTCAGTGACGGTGGCCGGGCAGTAATAATAACCACGACCAAGCGCGCCAAGGATCTTAAGCACCCACCGGTTATGATTCGGGGGGTCGGTGAGTCGAATGTTCCCCTTTCACCCTTCCGCTTGAAGAACAAAGATGAAGCGAGCGCGGCAGCCGTGGCCGGACGCCGGGCTTTCCAGATGGCCGGGATTGAGCCGTACGATGTTGACGCCTGCCAGATCTACGACTGCTTTACCTTCACGGTTGAGCATACGCTGCGTGATTTGGGATATTTCAAGCCCGGGGAGAGTGAAGGCTGGTTTACGCCGGAACGAATCGGGCCCGGGGGCAGTTTGCCTTTGAATACATCTGGCGGGATGCTTTCGGAGGCCTATTTCATGGGGATGACGCCGGTCAGTGAGGCGGTTATGCAGCTGATGGGCCGTTGCGGTGAGCGTCAACTGGGTATCTTACCGGGAACTAAGACTCCGCATCTGATGTTGGTTACCGACAATGGTGGTGTGCTGCAGAGCAACTGCACGATGGTATTGGAAAGGGGTTGACCAGAATGAGTGAAATAACCTATCAGCTCCCACCCCGAATCAGTGACGATACAGCCCCATTCTGGCAGGGCTGCCGGGAACGGCATCTGTTATTCCAGCGATGCTCAGCCTGCGGACATATACGGTACCCTATCTCGTTTATTTGTCCCGAATGCCTGTCATCCGCCCATGAGTGGGTCGAATCGCAGGGTAAGGGAAAAATCTATTCATACGTGGTATTCCGCCGCGCCTTTCATCCGGCCGTATTAAACCGGGTTCCCTACGTAGTCGCGGTGGTGGAACTCGACGAGGGCCCCTCGTTTTTAACCAATATAGTAGACTGTCGCCCAGAACAGGTAGAATGTGACCAGAAGGTCAGCTTGAAATGGGAAGACTCAACCGAGGGGTTGTTCCTGCCTGTGTTTTGCATTAACGACAACCAGGATTAAAACGCCAATGTGCCGGGTAAAAATGGACCGTGGCCAGGACCGGTAAGTGTAGCGGTGAAAGCCGCTTCACGGAGGAGCAGGGATATTATCGAGAATATGGTCATGGAAAGCCACGGTTTCCCGGTCGTATAAACCGTTAACGTCACAAGTCCCTAGAGATAAAGGCATTACAGGGTGTTCTTGTGACGTTTTTAATTGGTTCCATGTGTCTATTTGGCAAGGAATTATTCTTGTGACCTGCTGTTGTCATTAAGACCGGAGAAAATAGAAGCAGACTGTGGGGTAAGACATAACAGCAATATGTATATATGGAAATGAATATAGCAGGGATAGAAGGAAGAAATGGGGAATACCTGAAGGGTCTGAAGGGGGTGTTAGCTTGAACAGGTTAATTGCCGAGCTTGATAAGGCCTGTAAGTTTTATTTGCTTGAAGAAAAGATTCTGGTGGTTCCTACATATCTGGCGGGGTACGAACTGAGGAATGCCCTGGCTAGTTGTTCGCAGGGGTGGATCAACCTCCTGCCATCAACGGTTTCCGGCCTGGCATTTGAGGTGGCCGCACGCCGGATGGCTGAACGGGGATACACCTTTTTGAACCAGCAGGGTGCCGCTCAGGTAGTAGAAGGTATCCTGAACGGACTGATTGCCGATGGCGAACTGGACTACTTTTCCGGGCAGACGAGGCTGACCGGTCTGGTTTCCGCCTTGACTTCTTCCATATTCGAGCTCCGTTACTGCGGGATTAAGGCAACAGAACTGAGAGAGACACAGTTTGTGGCTGCCAAAAAAGCTCGGGACCTTAAAAAAATATCGAAGAGCTACGAAGATTATCTGGATAGAAACCGGTTGGTCGACTCTCCGGGTCTAATACAAATGGCGATCGATATTCTGACCGAGGGGAATCCGGTTGGCGGTCGGATTTACCTGGTTCCTTCATTCCTGGAATTATCGCCGTTAGAAGAACGTCTACTGAACCTCCTTTCTTCGGGCGGGCAGCGAGTCCTGCTGGAAGCAGGCACAAGTTCAGATGATAACTTGATTTTCCCGGACCTGGGACGGGTGACGGTTGAACTTTTTAACGCCTACGGCATGGTTAACGAGGTCCGCGAGGTGTTACGCCGTCTGAATTCGAAGAATACACCGCTGGATAGGGTGACAGTGGCCTATTGCTCCAGCGAATACATACCAATTTTCTGGTCATTGGCCCGTAATCTGGGCTTTGGTCTTACCGTATTCGAGGGAATCCCGGCGTCCATGACCCGGTCTGGCCGTATACTCCTGGGGTTGATTGAATGGGTCAGGCGGGACTTTGGGGTCACGCAGCTCATTAACCTGCTGCAGGAGTGCAATATAACCTGGTCCGGGCCGGATGGCCTCGAGATGTCCGTTTCTACTGCGGAAAGACTCCTCCACCGTGCCGGTATTGGCTGGGGAAGGGAGAGGTATACCTGTCTGCACGACTTGGCGGTAAGGCTGAAAGACCGGGCTTTGAGCCGGGATTACGACGAGGATAACGACAGTGGGCAGCATGAGGACTTGCTGCAGTCGCATCTGGCTGCCAAATTGTATTCCATCTTAAATGATTTACTACAGGCAATACCTGAGCCGGACGCGGAAAACAGGGTACCCCTGGATCAGTTGGAACGAGGGTTGGCGTCGCTGGTCAGGAAGCTGTCTCAAACCAGGGATGAGTTTGACAACTCCGCCCTGACCGGGATCATTGACCGGCTGGAACAGCGGGAAAACAGAGTAGAAGTAAAACTTAACGATGCCCTGGAACGAATTGAGAACCTGATATGTACCATGCGGGTAGGGAGAAGCGCCAGCCAACCTGGCTGCCTGCATCTGGTTGATTATCGGGACCTGGTATGGTCCGCCCGGCCGGTTACTTGCGTCGTAGGGCTGGATTCCGGGAATTTTCCTGGACGGGGCACTCAGGATCCGGTGCTGCTGGATTCGGAACGGTCACGTCTGCACCCGGGTCTCAAGCTGGCCTCAGTCCGGCCCAGAAAGAATCAGAAAATGATGGAACTGAGCCTGGCTGCTCGGCAAGGCCGGGTAACCCTGAGCTGCAGTTGTTTCGACCTGATCCAGAACCGTTCACAGCACCCGGCATTTTTGCTCTTGAAAGCCTGGCGCCAGCTTGAGGGAGACGGCTCCCTCGATTACAGCGATTTAGCAAAGGTACTGAAAGAACCGGCTGGGTTTACATCCCGCACCGATCACCTGCTCGATGAGGGAGAATGGTGGCTGCAGGCAGTCGTTGACCAGCAGGTAGAAGCGATACCTCTGATCCTCAAATCCTATCCCGGTCTGCATCAGGCGCTTGTAGCACAAAAAGCCCGGAGTGGAGACGCTATGAGCGAGTACGACGGGTTGGTGGAGGTGTCACCCTCCGATTATGATCCTCGCCGGCATATGAACAGGACTCTCTCCTGCAGCATGATAGAGCATCTGGCCGGTTGCCCTTTTTCGTATTTTCTTAGATACATTTTAGACGTTAAACCGCCGGACAGTATTGAATACGACCCTGACCGCTGGCTGCAGGCTGCCGACCGGGGGAACTTACTGCATGAGCTGTACTGTGATTTTATGCGCGGCATAGCACAAAACGGTGAGGAAATCGATGTGACCTTTCACTCTCCGATCCTGAGACAGATGGCAGAGGATAAGATTAAATCCTATCGTAATCAGATACCTCCCCCCGATGAAATGGTTTTTGAGTTGGAGGCCGAGGAGATTCTGGAATGCTGTGAGCTATTCCTCAAAGGTCATGACAAGGTGTTTGCTGGATACCATCCCCGGTACTTTGAGGTTCCGTTTGGGATGGGATGGGATACGGTAAACGAAGCCGGGATTGGCCTGGCTAACCCGGTAGAGATTGAACTGGGTTCCGGCGATAAAATCCGCCTGCGGGGTGTGATCGACCGTATCGATCGGAAAGACGATGGCAGCTTTGCGGTCTGGGACTACAAGACCGGGAGCTCGCGAAAGTATGCAGATCACCAGTACCTGTGCCGAGGGCGTCAGGTGCAGCATGCCCTCTACTCCATCGCAGCCGAGAAGATCCTGGCGACCCAGGGGGTCCCTGATCCCCGGGTCCAGGAAGCCGGATACTACTTTCCCACCGAAAGGGGGGAGGGCCGCAGGGTAGTCCGCTGCCAGAACCAACGAGCCGTGGTTCTGGAGGCCCTGAACCACCTGTTTGACCTGCTGAAAACCGGGGTTTTCCCAGCTGCTGAAGATGGAGAACCCTGCGGGTACTGCGACTATATTGAGATTTGTGGCGGTCCGGCTGCAGTTTCTCGAATCAAAACCCTGCTGGCGACTGAGGTGGCTTTGGAGCCCTGGAGGAGGGTGATGCAGATTGGGTAAAGCCATGAAATTAACCGACGACGCGGCCCGACAACAGATAAAAGTTGATCTTGATAGCTGCCTGCTGGTGGAAGCCGGGGCTGGTTCCGGCAAGACTGCCAGCCTGGTATCCCGCATGCTGGCCTTGGTACGGGAAGGCAAGTGCCAGATCTCCACGATAGCCGCGGTAACCTTTACCCGGAAAGCGGCTGCCGAGATGAAGGGCCGTCTGCAGATTTCGCTCGAAAAAGCCCTGAGGAAAGAAAACGACTCAGCCAAAAAGGAGCGGCTGGCGCAGGCTCTGAAGGATATAGACAGCTGCTGCATCGGCACCATTCATGCATTCTGCGGGCAACTTCTGCGGGAAAGGCCGGTTGAGGCCGGGCTCGACCCGGGGTTTGTGGAAATGGATGAACTGGAGGACCGGTTGTTCTGCCGGCAGGTTTGGAAGGAATACCTGATGGATACCCGGGTGAAGAATCCTGGGGCCATCCAATCGCTAGTCGAAATTGATATCGATATGCGGGATCTGGAACCGCTTTTTGTGACCCTCTGTATGTATCCGGAGGTTGAGGTAATTCGCCAGGCAGTGCCTTATCCCCATCTGGGCCCAGTGAAGACCGAACTCGACGCCCTGATGAAACTGGTTGCCCAACGCTGGCCGCAAAGCGATTCGCCGAGGGGCCCTGATTCTCTGCAGACCATCCTGGCCCAGGTGAAACAGCGTCTGGAATTCCTGGGTACCAGTGATGACCTGAAATTCCTGCGGGTGCTGGAGATCATGGAAAAAACGGGGAACATAACCCTGAACCGCTGGGATAAGCCCGACGATGCCAAAGAAGTAAAAAAGGCCTATGAGTTGTTCCAGGACGAGTATGTAAAACCGACTTTGCGAAAGTGGCGCGAATACCGGCACCAGAGGCTGATCGACTTTGTCCTGCCGGCTGTTACAAGGTGCCAGGAGAGGCGGATTGAGGACGCCCGCTTAAACTACCAGGACCTCCTGATGCTCGCCCTGCAGATGCTCAAAAATAACCCGGAGGTCCGGGAATACTTTCAAAGCCGCTACACCCACCTGTTGATAGATGAGTTTCAGGACACCGATCCCCTGCAGGCGGAGATCCTGTTCTATCTTACCGGGCAGGATACCACTGAACCCGACTGGCGGCAACTTACCCCCCGGCCAGGCAGCCTGTTCGTGGTCGGTGATCCCAAGCAGTCCATCTACCGTTTCCGCCGGGCGGACATCGATACCTATAACGAAGCAAAACGGTTGATTGAAAAGGCCGGTGGCCAGGTGCTGAACCTTACCTCCAACTTCCGCTCCGTGAAAGAGATAGGGGAATGGGTCAACCAGTCGTTTGCCAACCTGCTTCCCCCGAAATCTGATCAATATCAGGCCAGCTTCGCCCGGCTGGACACAGTACGGGATTCTGGCTCTGGAGACCTGTGCGGGGTTCGGAAAATCTCTATTCCGAAAGTAGATCGCCACAAACAAGAGGTAATTGCGGCCCTGGATGCACAGCGAATTGCACGGTGGATTCGTTTTGCCCTGGACGATGGTATCACCCTGAGCCGAACTGAGGAAGAAACAGCCGACGGGGCTGACGGTCGTGCGCGGCCTCGGGATTTCCTGATTCTTTTCCGTTACAAGGCTCACATGACCGTCTATGCACAGGCCCTCGAAGAGTACGGTATTCCTTATAAGATGTCAGGTGGCGACGGGTTCTCCACCTCAGGCGAACTCCTCCAACTGATCAGGCTTCTGCGGGTCTTGCTTGATCCACAAAACCCGGTCAAACTACTGGCAGTCCTGCGAGGGCCCCTCTTCGGATTCAGCGACAACCAATTGTTGCGTTTTCGCCGGGCCTGGGGACAGTTTAACTATGAATATCCGGTCCCGGAAACCCTGGCACCGGAGGATGCCAAGCCTTTCTCGGCAGCCTTTGAGATGCTCCAAAGATTTCGGGTATATCTTGACCGTCTGCCCGGCAGTGTGGCCTTGCAGCGCATCACCGTGGAAGCTGGAATTCTGCCCATTGCAGCCGCAGGAGAATTGGGCAAAAGCCAGGCCGGATATCTGCTCCAGGCTCAAGAGCTTCTGGCTGCCGCCGAACGTTCGGGACGGGTTTCCCCATCGCAACTCGTGGAATACCTGGAGGTCCTTTACGAACAGGGAGTAGAGGAGGACATAACCGTCCTCCCGGAGATGGACGATGCAGTCCGCCTGATGAACCTCCACAAAGCCAAAGGTCTCGAGGCCCCGGTAGTCTTCCTGGCCCACCCTGGCAAAACGGTCAACCGCGAACCGTCCAGTCACATTGACCGGCAAGCAGGAATACCGGTCGGTTACTACGTGGTGGAGAAGAAAGGCCCCTTTAACAGCTCCCAGGTATTGGGTTACCCACTACAGTGGGAAGAACACCTGGAGAAGGAAATGGAATACACAGCCGCGGAAGAGATACGCCTCCTGTATGTGGCAGCCACCCGGGCCAGAAACCTGCTGGTGGTCAGCTGTTACGAGGGCAAACCCGAAAAAAGTGCGTGGGTAAAGCTGGAAGGATTCTGTTCCGGGCTGCCGGAGTTGGAAGATGTAAAGGCTAAAAAGCCTGACACCCCTAACCGGACTAACCTGCAACCTGATGACCTGCAGAACGCTCGAAAGAGGTTTTTCGAATCCAATACCGCCATTATTGCCCCGAGCTATTCCATAACCTCGGTGAAGCAAATTGTCCAAAGCTCTTCGACCCGGCCTGCTGCTGAGAAAACCGGCAAAGGTGCTGGTTGGGGACTGGTCATCCACCGGGTTCTGGCCGCTTTAGCCGCGGGTCCGGTACCTGACCTGGAACTCCTGGTCGAAAACGCTCTAGCTGAAGAGGAGCGGTCCCCGGAAGAAAAGGACGAAGTCCTTTTGTTGCTCCAGGGAATCACGAAATCTTCCCTATGGCAGCGCCTGTCTCAGAGTTCACGCCGGTTTATGGAGATTCCTTTTTCGAATAAAGTAACGGATGACTCTCTGGGGATACCAGGTGGAACAATCGTGAACGGGGTGATTGACCTGGTCTTCGAGGAAGCAGGAGGCTGGGTGATTGCCGACTACAAAACCGATGCTATCACCAGTCCCGAAAAACTGCAGGAACTAACAGTCTACTATGCTCCGCAAGTCAAGCTTTACACGAGATTCTGGGAATCACTGACCGGGGAAAAGGTTAAAGAGGCCGGAATGTACTTTACATCGGTAGGCGAGTGGGTCGAGGTGTAGCAAGATTATGCCAATGAGTTTTTGCAGCTCGTTATAGAGCGTTTCAAAAGTTTTCAAGCTCGTCCTCTCCCGGGACATATTTTGAAGGTGATGGATTTTTCTTTCTGCAATACCCTGCAAGATAATTCCTGCAGAGTATAGATTAACCCTGCTGCTTTGATCAACAACTGCTGGCAGTGAGACTTTCCCACGGAAACAACCGGATTATTATGGGGGGACCGGGATCTCTGGTAAAACTATCGTTCTACTGCACCCGCACTTGGAATATATTTAATAGTCCGTTCAGACATGGTGCAACCATGTGGGATTTTATCAATATATTCACCGCGAATGCCAATATGCAGAAGTCCGCTGGATCAAAGATTGAAATGCAGAAAAACAGTGGCAAGTTGGCGGAATGGATAATTTCTCATGGACGGATGTTTATGTAATCTCGTAAAGATGTATGCTGACTAAATGGAGTCCGCAACTGCTGCCGCTGAACAGTTAGCCAGTAGTGAACGCACATGCCGGGAGGATACTCACCGTCGATCGAATATTCCGTCGATTGCAGGCCGAGGCCGATAAACGAATAAAGGAATTGTAGGGGAAAGGTGTTGCCGTCACGAGTTTTAATGTGAATGGGAATAACCTTTGGGACAATTACCAGGAGATGCTTATGGACATAATTGATAGTATTACTGCGGCCATGCGTGACCAACTCGATGAGTGGGGTCATATACCGTTTTCGGTATTGGACCGCAATGTGATTGACGAGAATCATTTTGACCTTGATAAATGGTGCCAATACATAGAATCAACCCACATTTGTACAGAGGACTTTTTCTACCTCCCCAGTGGCTGTGTGGTTTATTACAAGGGATTTGTTTATTGTGATATTGACCAGTACGCACCTGGATCTTACTGGGAGAATAATATCAATAGTATGCTAACAGATGCGCGTAAAATGCTTGAAGCCGGCCAATATGAATACATTTTTGGTTGCTTCATAGACAAAAGGATTGCCCTTAAGGTGTTCTTATTGATGCTAAACGATTTGCCAGTGAATCAAATATACGGCCTTTTCAAAAACGTCTATAGTCGAACTGAATACAATTTTGATGTTCTTACAGATGATAAGCTTAATCTTATAAAATTAAGCCGTATGGAAACTTTGGTCTTACCAGGAGTTAATGAACATGGCTTTGTTGAGGTTTATCGGGGAATGTCATCTCAGTCGACAGACATTGATGAAGCATATTCATGGACCCTTAATCTTGCGACTGCTGTTTACTTTGCATGCCGCTTCAGTAGGATAGCGGGGATCGGTGATGTTTACCGAACATGGATTCACCAAGACAAAATAGTAGCTTATATAGATTATCGCCGAGAAGACGAAGTTATTATAATTCCCTCGGAGAATGAGGACGAATTATTTGAAGCGGAATTAGTTGAGTTTTGGGACTTAGATTATATACGCGCCATACTTGAACAGAACTCATACTTGAAAATCTACGAACAATTTCTCGGCTTTATTCAGGAAGAGGACTTCGTTGCCTCATATTACCACGGTTTAACGCACACTAAACGGGTTTTAATGCTTACAATTTGCCTTTGTTTTTTGTTGGAAGTAGAAGTGGATGATATTTTTGTTCTTTCGGTAGCCGCAATATATCATGATATTGGACGTTCAGATGACGGGGAAGATAGCAGACATGGAGTGCAGAGCTTTGCGAAAGCTCTTAATAAACCACTCCTTAAGATGTACACTTCGGATATTCATATTATTCGTTATATAATTGAAAACCACTGTATTGAGGATTCGTTAGCTTTCAAGAACGTTCTGAACTATGAGGTGGCTAATGCCGAGCATGCTATCGAATTGCTAAGGATCTTTAAGGATGCCGACGGATTGGACCGGTTTCGAATTAAGGATCTGGATGCCAGGAAACTTAGACATCCGGAAGCCTTGGATTTATTAGTAGTTGCCTGGGAATTGCTGCAAAACGATGAATGATTTTACCGCTTGATCTTCAAGCAGCACCATGTCATTGCAAAGAGGGTGAGATATAATTGCATAGAACCGACGATGTTTCCGCAGCATTTGAAATACTGTTGGAGGAGATTGAATCCCGAGTTGCTTTGCTTGAAAAAGTTAACGTTAGGGCGTGGGAAGAACGTGATTTTGTTCGAGCAGGTGAACTGGTAAGTCGAGCTACCACAATTCTTGCCTTTCGCGAAGAAGTGCTTCAGCTACAGAAAAAATGGGAATTGTTATTTTCGGAAGACATAAACGACTCAAGTGCTGAACCGGGTGCAACAAATGATCCCGAACCTGCCAGCAGGCAACGTCGTTCGGGCCGGCTGCAGCGGGGGATGCGGACCCGTGAACCTGTATTTCGCATTCCCATATTAGCAGTCCTAATGGACAAAGGCGGATCAGCAAATATCGGGGAGGTATTGAATGAGCTCGAGCTTCGCATGAAACATGTGTTAAGTGATGTTGATTATGATCCCTTACCTTCCGACCCCGATACCATCCGCTGGCGTAACACCGCCCAGTGGTCACGCAAAGTTTTAGTGGATAAGGGCTTTCTGAGAAATGATTCTCCTCGCGGTATCTGGGAGATCAGTCCAGCCGGGAGAAAGTACCTAGAAGATAACCAATAAGTCCGTGTGGTGAGGAAAAGTCTAAGGGAAGCGAAAGCTATACTAAATATAAAACTGGTAACT
Organism: Syntrophomonadales bacterium; assembly: GCA_050951725.1. GTDB lineage: Bacteria > Bacillota > Syntrophomonadia > Syntrophomonadales > DTU052 > DTU052. The sequence continues at coordinate 252,654 of JBMNJO010000001.1, forward strand.
CGTTCAAGGCTTAAATTTCGGGCGACTGGTGGCTTCCCGATCATCAGAGTTTGGACGCCAGCCTTGACGCTGTCCTGCAATCGAAGAACTGGGCCAAGTTCAGTCTCATAATTGCCAGCCAGTGAATCAAAACATAGGACTGGTTCGGGTGGTTGCACAGCTGGGACCGATAAACAGCGGCGGTCTATTATTCCCAGTGTTTGTTCCGGTGAAAACAGTGTCTCAATAAGCCTGACCAAGCCTAATGCGGGTTCCGACCTTCCCGACCTAGTCACCCGTGCGATTGACCAACGCATGCCTCTCATTTCCTTGTCTATGCCGGGTTGGGTGACAGCCCTGGTCAATAGGCGCTTAACAAAGATTAAAGTTCCTTGAATTAACTACTTGAAGACTCCCCAAGGAACTTTGTCGCTATTCGATAAGCTACGATCCCAAAGAAGATGGCAAATATGAAAACAAACCCCTCGGCAACCCAAACACTCTTTACTATTTGTATCTGGGTAAGAGCGGGTACCATATCCAAAAGCGCGTGCAGAAGGATGGCATAGAATAGATACCTGATTTGTTTTAAGCGGATACCGTAAAACACAATCATGGTCAGTCCGATGTGGGCGGTCAAGGCCATAACCCGTTCAAGGCCAGAGACAATATACATGTAATACGGAGTATTTATTAAAGTTTCTTTAATCTGGGCCATGGTTGCTGTCTGGTCCGGTGGTATGTTGGACATGAATGTTCCTGAGTTTATCATTACGGCATAGACGATTATGTTTACTGCCGTCAGTGTTCCGATCAGGATCGATTCAATTCCACCATGTCCCAACCCCAATGACAGACCGTGTTTTAACTCGGTCTCTTTTTTGAGCAGCGTCTTGAAGCCCAGGTATCGACCTACCTCTTCAAACACACCAGCCATCAACGCGCCGTATACGGCAAAAATGTACGGGTTGTCGGTGAATTTCAGGCGCATGGTAGTTTTGTCAATCATCAGCGTATGGACGCCCGCCTCCAACACCTGAGCGAAAAGGATGAACACTAACGCCCCCACGCCGAGTGCTTTCCAAGACAGAAGGCCATTTCTTCGAAGATAGAATAAGACTATGATCGGAATTCCCAGTGATAAAAGAAGTTGAATTCCGGCACCGACAAAGGTCATGCTGCTTACCATGCTCATACCTCCTGACCGGTGTTAAATGCTTCTAATATGATGCACTTCAAACCTTCATTTATACTGTGTATAAGAATGACTGTTACCGCATGCCCCTAATATACCAATAAATGGAGAAAAACCATTGATTGTAGAGGCCGCAACCGGTAAAATCAACCAATTATGCTTCGGACCAATGCGGTCGCCAGGCTTTCCCCAATGTTGCAGACATAGGCCGCCACATCTCTCTTGCCGCTAAAGGGGAAGCCGGGTGAGAGGTATTCCCGATAAGGTTGTAGGCAAAGGTGATATTATATAACTGGTGAAAACCAGGAAATGAGAACATGAAGACAGTACGGAGGAAACAAATGCTTAACGAGTTGTCCGCTATTGTAAGAAAAGCCGGTGATATAATACTTTCGGCCGATATGAGTAAAACCCATTTGGAGGAGAAGTCCAGCCCCGGGGATTTTGTGACCGCCTATGATATAGCCGTCCAGGAAATGCTCTGCGATGAACTTAAGAAAGTGCTTCCCAAAGCCCAGTTTATCGGTGAAGAAAGCAGTCATGCAGATTTAAACAGAGATGGATACTGCTTTATCGTCGACCCTATCGATGGTACCGCCAATTTTGCCTGGAATTATTGTCACAGCGCGGTTTCGGTAGGTCTGGCTTATAAAGAAAAGATGCTCTTAGGTTTGGTATATAATCCATACTTGGACGAATTGTTTTCTGCCGAAGCGGGCAAGGGGGCGTTTTTAAACGGCAAACGCATATCAGCCAGCAAGCGTAACCTCGAAAACGGCCTGGTTTGCTTTGGGTCCTCGCCTTATGATAAGACCAAAGCGGATGCCACGTTTTCCCTGGCCAGGTTTCTATATGAAAACGCACTTGATGTCCGTAGGAGTGGATCTGCTGCCCTTGACATCTGTTACATCGCCTGTGGGCGGTGTGAGCTGTTTTTTGAGATGAGCCTCGCCCCCTGGGATTATGCCGCAGCTTCGCTGATAGTCACGGAAGCCGGTGGCCTAATCACAACCATGCAGGGCGAAAGCCTCCAACTTCACCACCGCAGCTCGGTACTGGCGGGAGGCAGAGAAGCCTACCGTGACTTTTGGGAGATCTACAAAAAATGAACGTCTTCCAGCAGTAAGGCGCGGTTACACTCATTGATACCCTTGATGATCAAGAACGGTAGTCATAAACTGAATGTGTACTATTTTAATGCTCAGGAGGACAAACATAATGAACGAAAACCTGGTTTGGACTTATGAACGAAGATGCAAAAAGGTCGTTGAGGCTCTGCAGAAAAAAGGTTTCGAGGCGATCTATTGTGAAAATAAGGAGGCTGCCCGTAAAAACATAATTGATGAAGCCCGCAATGCTGATTCAGTGGGGTTTGGTGGCTCCATGACAGTGCAGGAACTACAGGTAGAACCTGAGCTAGCCCAAATGGGTAAGGAACTGCTGCAGCATAACAGGCCGGGGTTATCTCCAGAAGAAACGGTTGCTATCAGGCACCGACAGTTAAGCTGTGATCTTTTTTTGACTGGCAGCAATGCGGTCACCGTCGCCGGACAGCTGGTAAATGTCGATGGTGTTGGCAACCGGGTGGGAGCCATGACCTTCGGCCCCAAGAAAGTAATCGTGGTTGCCGGACGCAACAAGATTGTGGAGGATGTAGACGCAGCATTAAAACGGATAAAAGCCATCGCTGTTCCAGCAAATGCCCGTCGGCTGAGTCTAAAGCTCCCATGTGGAGTTACTGGTCACTGTAATGACTGTGATACGCCGCAGTGCATAAGCCGGGTCACCGTTATAATTGACCGCAAGCCCAGCATGAGCGACATAAGGGTCCTTATTGTCAACGATGATCTGGGGTATTGATCGGCTGCAAAGACACCGAGTCACTGTGGTGTGATCCGGTGTCTTTATTTTCATCCGTCACTATTTTGCCGTTAAAGATTCACCGGACTCCATCTGGTTCCCCCTTTCTTACTAACGGCTGCGGAGCCGGTAAACGTCTCATCTCATTGATAACAAAGATGGCGGTTATCAGTACCGACAGGCCATCAGCAATCGGCGCGGTCCTCCATACACCGTCAATACCCCAAAAGCGGGGGAGAATCAGCAGTAGGGGGATAAACAGCAGGACCTGCCGGGAGAGGCTGAGTACTGCAGCGGCTCGTGCTTTGCCAACGGCTTGAAAGTAATTGGCGCCAACAATCTGAAAACCGATGACAAAGGTCATCCCGAAATACACGACCATAGCTTCGGCGGTCATGTTAATCAGCACGGTGTCGCCTTTGGAGAATACTCCCGCGATCTGGGTTGGCCAGAGCATCATAATCAGATAACCGGCAACTGAGACGCAACTGGCTGAAATTATTGCCTTTTTCAAGGTATCCTTAACCCGGTGCGTCTGGCGGGCACCGTAATTGAAACCGATAATCGGCTGCGCACCCTGGCTGATGCCTATGATCGGCATGAATAACAGGGTGATTATGCTCATAAGAATCCCTACCGCCGAGAGAGCCAGGTCGCCGCTGTAATAGGTAACCGTCTTATTCAGTATCACATGCTGTAGACTGTTGGCCAGCTGCATGGCGAACGGGGCAAAGCCTATGGCCGTTATGCTGAGGATGATCGGTGCCTGGGGGCGGAAGTTCTTTAAACGGAGCTTAACTAGGCTGCGGCCTGTAAAGTAGTAGCTTAATACCCAGACGGAAGCGAATAATTGGCCCAGGACGGTGGCCAGTGCTGAGCCTTTAATACCTAATCCCAGGTGAAAGATAAAGACGTAGTTTAGGATTCCATTAATTACCGCACCCATTACCTGGGTGGACATAGCCCTCAGAGGGTTACCCTCCGCTCTGATGAAATTGTTCATGCCCATGCCGATACTACCCAATACCGCACCCAGCATGACAATGTCCGTAAAATCACGAGCCAGTGGCAAAACCTCGTTACTGGCACCAAATGATCTTAGAATAGCATCTGGAAAGGCAAAATAGACCAGGGACAAACATAGAGGCAAAAGAACAAGTAGGCCGGCACCATTGGCGGCGACCATTTCGGCTTCTTCCTTTTTCTGCTCACCCAGCCGAATGGAAATTAGGGCCGTGGCACCGATCCCGATCAACATGGATAGAGCCATCGAAATAACCATGATTGGGAAAGCGACTGTGGTAGCGGCAATGGCCAGGCTGCTTACGCCACGCCCGACGAATATCCGGTCTACAATATTGTAAAGGGCGTTCGACAGCATCCCCACGATTGCCGGCCACGAAAAACTCCAAAGCAGTTTGCCAGTGCTTTCGGTTACTAAAGCATCGTTACTCCTCACGGTGATCAACTCCTATAGTTGCTTCATGAAACGTGGTACAGAATCTAAGCACTTGACAAATGCCTGTGTATCCGAACTATTATAATGCGATGATACAGAAGCTGTCAAGACAGGAGATACAAGGTAGATCAGAACCCGTTGGAGTTTCTATGAGTATGAGGTAGATCCCGCAATAGATAAACCTCAAACTGCATCAATTTGGGGTCGGTATAATGATTGTGTGCGGGGGTCCGAACGAATGGTATTGCTAATCCCTGGTAAATGACGTTAAGCTTAAACTAACAGGAATAATGTTGATTGTACTGGACCGTTCTAAAGAGGGGAGGCAATCCACACATGAAACACTGGTCAAACACCGAGCCTACACCACGAGTAAAACGCCTGCGTGAGTACTACCTCGAATGCTCCAAACGGGAGGAGCCTACCTACAGAATTCACGCCGACTTGGCCATTGCCCGGATTATGAAGGAAACCGAAGGGGAACCCATTTTTTTGCGTAGAGCCAAGTCGTTTGCCGCTGTGGTTCAGGCGATACCAGTTGAGATCTATCCTGATGAACCCTTTGTTGGCTGGGTCGCTGGCAGTCCCACCGCCATTCCGATTTCAGCGGAGCAAAAGGGTGCACGTCTGGAACTGGAACTGGACTATTACCGGTACATAAGTGAGGAAGAGAAGAGGATCACCCGCGAAGAGATCATTCCCTACTGGAAGGGGGACGGGAATTGGAAGCGTCATTGGTTCGCCAGTTCATACCAGTTGCTTCCGCCGGAAACCCGGGACCTGCTGTATAATGACCCGGATCCGGAGCTAAAAAAGATTGGGATTCTGACCAACGCTCAGGCCCCTTCGGTACCCAGGGTAAATATGCCGGAGAGTGATCAGGTAGAAACCCTGGGACGAGGGGTTATCAATGATCTTATGACCCGCCACCATATAGGACACTCATGTTTTGGTTACGAAAAAGTTCTGAAGAAGGGCTTTCTGGGTATAAAGAAAGATGCTGAGGACCGGATAAGTCGCCTGGATTCCAGCAATGCCGATGACCTGCGCAAGTATCCATTCTTACGGGGTGTGGTTATAGCAATGCAGGCTGCTTCTAAGGTCGGCCGGAGATATGCAGAAAAGGCCCGTGAAATGGTTAGGCTGGAGACGGATCCGGAGAGGAAAGCCGAACTGGAAAAGATGGCAGAGATCTGCGATTGGGTACCGGCTAATCCGGCGCGGACATTTCATGAGGCCCTCCAGTCAGTCTGGTTCACACAGATTATGAACTGGTGGGAGACGCCGCTGATTCTGGCAGTATCGCCGGGCAAGGTAGACCAGTACCTGTATCCCTATTATGAAAAAGACATCCAGGAGGGGCGTTTGACCAGGGAACAGGCCCAGGAGTTGATTGACTGCTGGTTGATGAGGTTTTCCATGGGGGTGGCACCCTTTATTCCCATGGCCGGTGCCGCGGCTCATATTGATGTGGGAGGTCTTAAAACTGACGGAAGTGATGCCACCAACGACCTCTCCTTTATGTTTTTGGAGGGAATGATGCACACCCGGATGGTGGAGCCGAATATGGGGGTGATGGTCCACAGCAAAACCCCGGATGATCTTCTGCTGAAAGCCTGTGAACTCTGTGCGCTGGGAACCGGACACCCCATGTTTTTGAATAATGATGTGTTTGTTGAGAATTTCCTGGCCCGTGGTACCCTGGGCGGACCGCCGGTGCCGTTGGAAATGGCCCGGACCAGCGGTGCGATCGGCTGCAATGAGCCGCACGTGGCCAACTATGATTCGGATTACACGGTAGGTGGTGTGATCTTGATGCCAACGGCGCTGGAATTGGCACTGTCCAACGGGTGGAGTTGGCTGCACCAAAAGCAGATGGGTCTCAAGACCGGGAACCCGCGGGAATTCAAGTCATTTGCCGAACTACAGGATGCCTTTTGTAAACAATTATCCTACCTGGCCAAACATTGTGAGATTACGGTAAATGCATCGGAGTTGGCCCTCGCTGAGGTTTATCCGACTGTTTACCAATCAGCCTTGATTGAGGACTGTATTGAAAACGGGATATGCCGCGAGGCTGGAGGGGCGCGCTACAACTTTGGACCGATTATAGCCACGGCGGGTGCGGTTGATACCGGGGACTCGCTGGCGGCGATCAAAAAACTGGTTTTCGACGATAAGAAGTACTCGATGGATTACCTGTTGAAGGCATTGGCCTGTAATTTTGAGGGTTATGAGGAACTGCGGAAGGAACTCCTGGCGGTGCCCAAGTTCGGGAATGATGATGATTTTGTGGACCAGCAGGTGGTCTGGGTTATGGATGTTTTTTGCCGTGAGGTTGTTAAACTCAAGAATTCACGCGGCGGCCACCTCATGCCCTACCAGAATCCCCTGGGGGGATACGTGGGAGCCGGTAAGGCGGTTGGGGCATTGCCTTCAGGCAGAAAGGCAGGGGAACGGCTGTCGGATGGTATTTCTCCCACTCATGGGAGTGATGTGAATGGTCCCACGGCGGTGCTGAATTCGGTGGGCAAGATCGACCATGTGAAGATGCTGTTCGGGCAGAGCCTGAATATGCGGCTCGATCAGGAGGTATTCGGTAACGACATTGGGATACACCGGTTAGCAGCCATGATCAGGAGTTTCGTTGATTTAAAGATACATCACTGTCAGTTTAATATGGTTTCTACCGAGACGCTAAAGGCAGCTCAGGAGAGACCGGAAGAGTATTCGGGGCTCACGGTAAGAGTCGCCGGGTATGTGGCATACTTTACGCGGTTGAGTAAAAAAATGCAGGACAGTATTATCGCCCGGACCATTCATGGTGCTTAACTGGGCATTGACAATAGTGTCGGAAAGGATAGCGGATGAGTATTGTCAGAGGACTTATCTCCAACATTGAACGGTTTGCAATCCATGATGGCCCTGGCATAAGGACGCTTGTTTTCATGAAAGGGTGCCCTCTCCGGTGCCGGTGGTGCTCTTCACCGCAAACCTGGAACCGCCGCCCGGAGATTCTTCATGATGCGGAGAAATGCTTAGGGTGCGGAACCTGCATCGACAGCTGTCCGGCTTCAGTGTTTTCGCTGTCCAGTGAAGGCTTGCTGTTCATTGATCGGGAACGCTGCGATGGGTGCGGGGAGTGCAGCCAGGTATGTCCAAACGGAGCCTTGGAGTACATCGGTCGGTATGTTAGTCCAGAAGAACTGCTGCAGGAGGTGATCAAGGACAGCGCTTTCTACCGCCGTTCCGGGGGTGGCGTAACCGTCGGTGGTGGCGAGCCCACTCTGCAGATGGAGTTTTTGTCTGAGTTTTATAAGATCTGCTGGCAGCGTGGTATCCACACCAGCATCGAGACCTGCGGCTACTTCCGGTGGGAGAAATTTGAACAGGTTCTGCCGTATCTGAATCTGATACATATGGACCTGAAACACATGGATGACGTCCGGCACCGGGAATTGACCGGAGTATCCAACCGCACTATACTCGAAAACGCAATACGAATCGCAGAACGAAAGCCACTTATTTTTCGGGTGCCGGTGGTACCAGGCTGTAATGACGATGAGGATAACATTCGGGCTACCGCTCGGTTTGCGGCCGACCTGGGGCCGAATCTGCTAAGAATAGACCTGCTTCCTTATCATAAACTGGGCTCCCAAACCTATAGCCGTTTAGGCTTAATCTATCCCCTGGAGGAAACTGAACCATTACCCCGCTCCGATATGGAACGATTGCAGGCGATAGTCCAGTCATACGGGATCCCGGTCGAGATAGACTAGGCTGGGACCGGCGGAATGCATCACGTGCATCATGGGGACAGTCCCCATGATGCATTCACCTGTCCCAAAATGAAAAGCGGACTAGGGGCTAGTCCGCTTGTTCCGGTTATGGGTTATACAATGAATACAGCTGTATTATCGCCAGGAGCTTAGCTTACGGCTGGTTCCCAGCAGGACCTTTCGAGTTAGTGTTGCCAATCAGGGGCTGGTTGGTGATAGCAGCGGCGTTGCTGGTCAACTGGCTCTCCGCGAAAGCGATCATCTTCCGGACCATGTTGCCACCGACAGCACCGTTGTCACGTGAACTCACGTTGCCCCAGTAATCACCCTGTACGTTCTGGGCTACCCCAAGCTCACGGGCGATTTCGTGTTTGAAATCGTACAAAGCTCTTTGTGCCTCAGGAACAAGCACCCGGTTACGCTTCTGTCCACTACCCATTCATTTGTCACCTCCTTTCCGTCTAAAGTAGTCTTATTGTGCCCGCGCAAACGAAGTGCATACTAGAACAATTTACCCCCTGAGTTAACGAATTCATGGCATAACAAAAAAATTGAATTTTGACAATACCGATGGGGAACTCTCCTCTAATTTGTCCATAACTACGATATAATGTTCAAAACAGGAGGTGTTAATTGATGTCAGATGTAGCAGCAGCGAAATATTGTTTTTATAACGAAGTACCAATTCCGGACCATCTGATAAGAATGCTGAATCCCAAGGAAACTGCATTGTTTGCGGTAAAAACGGTTCGCGATGTTTCTGTTTTTACGGATAAAAGAATGCTGATTGCCGATAAGCAGGGGATCACCGGTAAAAAGATTGAGTATTGCACGATTCCCTACAAATCCATCGTATCCTACTCGATTGAAACTGCCGGAACCTTTGATTTGGACGCAGAAATCAAACTGACATTGTCCGGTGGAATAAGGATTGAACTGCAGTTCTTTAAAGGTAAGAACATGACGGATTTATTGTTCAAGGTATACGATACGATAACAGATTTTGTACTGTAGTGTTTCGGTTTATTGATGCCTACCAGGATAATGAAGGGGGATCGTTATGAAAGAAAAGATTCGTGACTTTGCAATGTCACTGGGAGTGGATGATGTAGGCTTTGCGGCTGCAGTTGACTACAACAGTCTGCGCAGTACACCGCTTACACAAATATTCCCCGGAGTTACTTCGCTTGTGGTCATGGCCATCCGCGAGATGTCCCATGTTGAAAGCCCCAACAAATTGATTGCTATGAATGGTCGTCTGGATATTATGGAGTATATGCGTTCCTGCACCTATAAATTGGCTCGTTTTTTGGAGAAGAATTGCGGGGCGCTGGCCATGAGTGTTCCCCTTTCTTATCCAATGCCGATGAATACTAAAACAATGGGTACAGTAGCCGATGTATCCTTGCGCCACGCAGCGGTTGCCGCTGGTTTGGGGGTTTTTGGCCGGCATAATCTGGTCATTCACCCGCGCCTGGGTACCAGGGTGCTTTATTCTGCAGTTTTGTGTGATCTAGCCCTGCCTTCCGATCCGCCAGTTACCGACGATCTCTGCAACGAATGCAATATTTGCGTTGAGGCCTGTCCCGGAGGCGCCTTGGATCAGGAAGGGCGGACTGATGTCAATAAGTGCTTAAAACACTCGCAGCCGTTCGGGTTGGGTAGAAATATAAGTTTCTGGAGAAAGTTCGCCAGCAGCACTCCCGAACAACAAAAGGCCATGTTCCTGAGTGATGACTACTGGAGCATGTACCAGGCATCATTTATTGGATTTCAATATTTTTGTTTCAATTGCTATACGTCATGTCCCATAGGTGAGTAGTATCGATTAACGTTAGAACCAGGGTGCTATTCATCCGCTCCGGCTGTAACCGAAATCTTTGGAAGTACCGGCGTGGAGGCGCCCGTTATGTGGATGGCGAAAGGATAGGAAAAATCGTGGATGAAAGCAGAAAAAAGGAACTGACCCAGCAGTACAAACAGATGAAACCACCAATGGGAACCTTCATAATCCGGTCAAACGTGAATAATAAGTGCTATATCCAGGCAACCAAAGATTTACGTGGAGTGATTAATGGCACAAAAGCTAGGCTTAACGCTGGCATGCATCCCTACCTGGAGCTGCAGAAGGAATGGAACGAGTTTGGCCCAGATGCGTTTACTATTGAAATACTGGAGAACCTGGAATATGAAGAAGACAAAACCGATTACACCGATGATCTGGCATTGATGCAAATGATGTGGGAAGAAAAGCTGGCTGGGGAAAATAAGGAGTTTTATAAAAAGCGGATATGAAAATGGGGCAGGGGACATTTTAAATACTGTCCCCCGATCCCATTACCGTCCACTCCCGCCTCTCTGTCCTGGTTACAGAACTTTGCTGAGAAAAGACTGAGTGCGGGGATTGCGGGGTTTATCGAATATGTCTTCCGGTGATCCCTCTTCCATTATAATGCCTTCATCCATGAACACCACACGGTCGCCTACTTCACGGGCAAATCCCATCTCATGGGTAACGACTACCATGGTCATACCTTCTAGGGCCAGGTTCTGCATGACAGCCAGGACCTCGCCTACCATTTCCGGATCGAGAGCCGAGGTAGGCTCATCAAACAGCATAACTTTGGGCTGCATCGCCAGGGCCCGGGCGATGGCTACTCTCTGCTTCTGCCCCCCCGAGAGTTTACTCGGGTAAACATTGGCTTTGTCGGTCAAGCCTACCTTGCCCAGGAGTTCGAGGGCCAGCTTATCAGCGGCAGACTTATCGACGCCTTTTATTTTAATAGGTGCCAGAGTGATGTTTTCCAAGGTCGTTTTATGAGGAAACAGGTTAAACAACTGAAAAACCATTCCGACCTGCTGGCGGATCTTATTGATATCCGTTTTGGGGTGAGTCAGTTCCTCGCCATCAATGTACACATGCCCCGAATCGGCTGTTTCCAACTGGTTAATACACCGCAAGAGGGTACTCTTGCCGGAACCGCTGGGGCCGATGACGCAAACCACCTCACTGGAGGCGACGGAAAAGTTAACCCCTTTCAGGACCTGAAGCTGTCCAAACGATTTGTGTAAATTCACTACCTTGATCAATCGGTTGCCAGCCTCCTTTCAATTCGATCACCGATGGTCGAAATCGTCTTAGTCAGTATAAAGTAGAGTACCGCTATGGCGCTGAATACCCAGGTTGCCTGATACGTATTGGCGAACACCAGATCCCCGCGGTGCATCAATTCGGGTACTGTAATGGCTGACACCAGCGATGAATCTTTCAACAGCGCAATAAACTCGTTTATCATCGGGGGAATTACTATTTTGAAAGCCTGGGGAAGGATTACATAGGTCATTGCCTGCCGCTGATTCATTCCTAATGAGCGCGCTGCCTCCATTTGGCCCTGGTCTACCGCCTGAATCCCGGCCCTTACAATTTCTCCGATGTAGGCACCGCTGTTCAGCCCCAACGCGATAATCGCCGATGAAACCGGATCATTATAGTAAATCAAGGGCAGTACACCAAAGTAGAGGAGAAATATCTGTACGAATAAGGGTGTGCCCCGGAAAAAATCAATGTAGGCGGTCGACAGGTAGTATAATATTTTGTTGGATGACAGCTTACCCAACCCGGCAAATAGACCCAAAACCATACCCATGGCCAGGGAAAGGGCGGTAATAAAGGTGGTATACCAGGCACCACCTATAAAGTACCCCAGGTTCTTCATCACAACTGTATAGCCATATTGGGAGGTTATACTGTCCAAAAACCCCAGGGACAATAGTTCTAAACAGGGCATAGAGTGTTCCTCCAATTAGGACAAAGTGAAAGCGCGAGGTTCCCCGTCGCGCTCACCAAACCTAGTTTAATATTACCTTAAAACCATTTATTATAAATCTCGTCATACTTTCCATTGTCTCTGATCTTTTGCAGGCCTTCGTTAAGCATATCGAGTATTTCCTGGTTTCCTTTTTTAACGGCGATTCCGTACTGGTCCTCAGCAGAGAAAATATCGCCGACCATCTTGGCTTTACTGGTATCAGTCGTCTTCAGGTAGTAAGCAGTAACTGGATGGTCGTTAACAACCGCGTCAACTCCGCCTTTTTCCAGTTCCATAAATGCAGCGCCGATATCATCGAATACTCTTACTACAGTTTTGGGATCCTGCGCCTTGACTGAATCACAGTAAGCCGCGCCAATCGTGCCGTTCTGAGCCGCAAGTTTCTTACCCTTAAGATCTTCGGTAGACTTAATCGTGTCATTGGTATTCGCTACAGCAATAATAAGACCAGCATCGAAATATGCGTCAGTGAAATCTACAGACTCCAGACGTTCGGGGGTGATGGACATTCCAGCAATTGCCGCATGAATTTTGTCATTACCCAATGCGGGGATCAGAGCTTTAAAGTCCATGTGGTTGATCTCAACCGTATAACCCTGCGCCTCACCGATCGCTCTGATCAAATCCATGTCAAACCCGGTGAACTCATTGTCCTCTTGCATTTCAAATGGGGGGAAGGTAGCATTGGTTCCTACTTTTAAAACCTTATCTTCCGTTGCTCCACCACCACCGCAACCGACAATGGTGAATACGAGGGCGAATACCAATAGGCTCGCCAGAAACAAGCGACCAAACCTCTTCATAAATAATCACTCCTTCTTATATGTATACGAATAACATACTTAAATAAGTATACAAGTTCCTATCATAATGGACAATATTTAGTTTTGTCGCAGGGTGAAAGTTATGCAGCAAAAAGCGGTATTTTCCAAACGAAACCATTTGACTGGTTCCCGAGGAGCATGTTAGGATGAACTTCCGCGCCGAAACCGGGCATCACCGGTGGCGGTGACAGGCTTCCGAAAAGGAGGGCTTTCCAGGAGAAACCATTTGACCGGACTCCGGGAAGCATGTTAGGATGAACTTCCGCGCTGAAACCGGGTTTCACCGGCAGCAGCGAAAACCAGTAAAAAGGAAGTATTTCCAACAGGTAACATTGACTAATACCGGATAAGCATGGTAATATTAATTTTGCGCTGGCGGAATAATAATACGGAAGCGCACTGATCTTAGAAAACTAAACAGTGGAACCTAGTGCTATACAAAGCTCGAGAGAGCAAAGTGCTAGAGCCAAGTAATTTTGGCAAGCAAAAAGACAGCTAAGTTTTTAGCTAGGAAAGAATTTTATGGAGAGTTTGATCCTGGCTCAGGACGAACGCTGGCGGCGTGCCTAACACATGCAAGTCGAACGGAGATTCAGATGAAGCTTGCGATTCTGAATCTTAGTGGCGGACGGGTGAGTAACGCGTGGGTAATCTGCCCTTGAGCGGGGGATAACAGTCGGAAACGATTGCTAATACCGCATACACTACCAGGAACACATGTTTGTGGTAGCAAAGGTGGCCTCTTAACAATGCTACCGCTTAAGGATGAGCCCGCGTCTGATTAGCTAGTAGGTGGGGTAACGGCCTACCTAGGCAACGATCAGTAGCCGGCCTGAGAGGGTGTACGGCCACACTGGAACTGAGACACGGTCCAGACTCCTACGGGAGGCAGCAGTGGGGAATATTGCGCAATGGGGGAAACCCTGACGCAGCGACGCCGCGTGAGCGATGAAGGCTTTCGGGTCGTAAAGCTCTGTTCTAAGGGACGAAGTCCTTACTTGTAAATAATGAGTAGGGGTGACGGTACCTTAGGAGAAAGCCCCGGCTAACTACGTGCCAGCAGCCGCGGTAAAACGTAGGGGGCGAGCGTTGTCCGGAATTACTGGGCGTAAAGAGCGTGTAGGCGGGTGCTTAAGTCAGGTGTGAAAGACCGGGGCTCAACTCCGGGGTTGCACTTGAAACTGGGTATCTTGAGGGCAGGAGAGGAAAGCGGAATTCCTGGTGTAGCGGTGAAATGCGTAGATATCAGGAGGAACACCGGTGGCGAAGGCGGCTTTCTGGACTGACCCTGACGCTGAGACGCGAAAGCGTGGGGAGCAAACAGGATTAGATACCCTGGTAGTCCACGCTGTAAACGATGGGCACTAGGTGTAGGAGGTATCGACCCCTTCTGTGCCGCAGCTAACGCAATAAGTGCCCCGCCTGGGGAGTACGGTCGCAAGGCTGAAACTCAAAGGAATTGACGGGGGCCCGCACAAGCGGTGGAGCATGTGGTTTAATTCGATGCAACGCGAAGAACCTTACCGGGTCTTGACATCCAACGAATCTGGTGGAAACACCGGAGTGCTCTTCGGAGAACGTTGAGACAGGTGGTGCATGGTTGTCGTCAGCTCGTGTCGTGAGATGTTGGGTTAAGTCCCGCAACGAGCGCAACCCTTGCTGTTAGTTGCTAACAGGTAGCGCTGAGCACTCTAGCAGGACTGCCGGTGACAAACCGGAGGAAGGTGGGGATGACGTCAAATCATCATGCCCTTTATGATCCGGGCTACACACGTGCTACAATGGCCAGTACAGAGAGACGCAAGACCGCGAGGTGGAGCAAATCTCAGAAAGCTGGTCACAGTTCGGATTGCAGGCTGCAACTCGCCTGCATGAAGTCGGAATCGCTAGTAATCGCGAATCAGCATGTCGCGGTGAATGCGTTCCCGGGCCTTGTACACACCGCCCGTCACACCACGAAAGTCGGCAACACCCGAAGCCGGTGGGCTAACCTTTTAGGAAGCAGCCGTCGAAGGTGGGGTTGGTAATTGGGGTGAAGTCGTAACAAGGTAGCCGTATCGGAAGGTGCGGCTGGATCACCTCCTTTCTAAGGAGTATTGAAGTTGAAATACACTTCAAAATTTTCCTAGGTCGATCACTAGGTCTCCACTGGATTAGTTATATATTTTGGGCTTACAGCCCAAAACTACATAAGACATATAAGGTTCTTTGAAAACTGCACAAGCGAAGAAACAAGAGCGCGTTTTAGGTCAAGCTAGAAAGGGCGTATGGTGGATGCCTAGGCGTCAAGAGGCGAAGAAGGACGTGGCCAGCTGCGAAAAGCCACGGGGAGCTGCAAGCGAGCATAGATCCGTGGATGTCCGAATGGGGGAACCCACCTGGTAGGAGACCAGGTACCCTGGCCTGAATAAAATAGGGTCAGAGGAGCCATACCCGGCGAACTGAAACATCTTAGTAGCCGGAGGAAGAGAAAGTAACAACGATTCCCTAAGTAGCGGCGAGCGAACGGGGAAGAGCCTAAACCGTTAATGTGAAATAGGCTGCAGCCGTTGCATTAACGGGGTTGCGGGAGTATCCGGGGTCAACCTGCAGATTGACCAAAGAGTCAAAAAATAGCTGTTTAGTAGAAGCTGGCTGGAAAGCCACACCACAGAAGGTGAAAGTCCTGTACACGAAAAGCAGCTATCTCTTGGGATACCACCCGAGTACCGCTGGACACGTGGTATCTAGTGGGAATCAGGGAGGACCACCTCCTAAGGCTAAATACTACTTGACGACCGATAGCGATTAGTACCGTGAGGGAAAGGTGAAAAGCACCCCGGGAGGGGAGTGAAAGAGAACCTGAAACCATATGCCTACAAACAGTCAGAGCACTATTGGGAGTTTCGGCTTCCAAGTGTGATGGCGTACTTTTTGTAGAACGGGCCGACGAGTTACGGTAGTAAGCAAGGTTAAGTCTAGATAGGGACGGAGCCGAAGCGAAAGCGAGTCTTAATAGGGCGTCAAGTTTGCTGCTGTAGACCCGAAACCGGGTGATCTACCCATGACCAGGGTGAAGCGATGGTAACACATCGTGGAGGCCCGAACCAGAGGATGTTAAAAAATCCGTGGATGAGTTGTGGGTAGGGGTGAAATGCCAATCGAACCCGGAGATAGCTGGTTCTCCCCGAAATAGCTTTAGGGCTAGCCTCAGATGTTTCCTAACGGAGGTAGAGCACTGGTTTGGCTAGGGGCCTTCACCGGTTACCGAACCATCCCAAACTCCGAATGCCGTTAAGGTAAGAATCTGGGAGTCAGACTGCGGGCGATAAGGTTCGTAGTCGAGAGGGAAACAGCCCAGACCGCCAGCTAAGGTCCCCAAATTAGACTAAGTGGGAAAGGAAGTAGAGTCGCTGAGACAACCAGGATGTTGGCTTAGAAGCAGCCATCATTCAAAGAGTGCGTAATAGCTCACTGGTCAAGTGACTCTGCGCCGAAAATGTAACGGGGCTAAAGTCTAATACCGAAGCTGCGGATTGTAGAAATACAGTGGTAGGGGAGCGTTCTCATCGGGCAGAAGTATGACCGTAAGGACATGTGGACTGGTGAGAAGTGAGAATGTCGGCATGAGTAAGCGAGAAGGCAGGTGAGAATCCTGCCCGCCGTAAGCCTAAGGTTTCCTGGGGAAGGCTCGTCCTCCCAGGGTAAGCCGGGACCTAAGCCGAGGCCGAAAGGCGTAGGCGATGGACAATCGGTTGAAATTCCGATGCCACCTTGTACCGATTGAGTGATGGGGTGACGCAGGAGGGTAGACGAAGCGCACGGTTGGAAGAGTGCGTCCAAGCTCGTAGGGTGTGAGACAGGCAAATCCGTCTCACGAAAAGCCTGAGGAGTTAAGGGGAGGGAAGCGTAGTACCGAAGTCGTTGACCCCAAACTGCCAAGAAAAGCCTCTAGCAAGGTATAAGGTGCCCGTACCGCAAACCGACACAGGTAGGCGAGGAGAGAATCCTAAGGCGCGCGAGAGAACCCTCGTTAAGGAACTCGGCAAAATGACCCTGTAACTTCGGGAGAAAGGGTGCCCCGTGTAGTGTAGCCATAAAGACTTGTGGTGGCATGAGGGGGCCGCAGAGAAGAGGCCCAGGCGACTGTTTATCAAAAACACAGGTCTCTGCTAAATCGAAAGATGACGTATAGAGGCTGACGCCTGCCCGGTGCTGGAAGGTTAAGGGGAAAGGTTAGCGCAAGCGAAGCTTTGAACCGAAGCCCCAGTGAACGGCGGCCGTAACTATAACGGTCCTAAGGTAGCGAAATTCCTTGTCTGGTAAGTTCAGACCCGCACGAAAGGCGTAACGATCTGGGCGCTGTCTCAACGAGGGGCTCGGTGAAATTGTAATACCGGTGAAGATGCCGGTTACCTGCGATAGGACAGAAAGACCCCGTGGAGCTTTACTGCAACTTGATATTGGATTTTGGCAGGTCATGTACAGGATAGGTGGGAGGCATGGAAGCGAGTCCGCCAGGATTCGTGGAGCCAATGGTGGGATACCACTCTTGATGTGCTGGAGTTCTAACCTCGAGCCGTGATCCGGTTCAGGGACAGTGTCAGGTGGGCAGTTTGACTGGGGCGGTCGCCTCCCAAAGAGTAACGGAGGCGCCCAAAGGTTCCCTCAGCGCGGATGGAAATCGCGCGAAGAGTGTAAAGGCATAAGGGAGCTTGACTGCGAGAGAGACATCTCGAGCAGGGACGAAAGTCGGGCTTAGTGATCCGGCGGTTCCGAGTGGAAGGGCCGTCGCTCAACGGATAAAAGCTACCCCGGGGATAACAGGCTTATCTCCCCCAAGAGTCCACATCGACGGGGAGGTTTGGCACCTCGATGTCGGCTCATCACATCCTGGGGCTGGAGAAGGTCCCAAGGGTTGGGCTGTTCGCCCATTAAAGTGGTACGTGAGCTGGGTTCAGAACGTCGTGAGACAGTTCGGTCCCTATCCATCGCAGGCGCAGGAAACTTGAGAGGAGCTGTCCCTAGTACGAGAGGACCGGGATGGACAGACCGCTAGTGTACCAGTTGTCTCGCCAGAGGCACAGCTGGGTAGCTATGTCTGGGACGGATAAGCGCTGAAAGCATCTAAGCGCGAAGCCGACCTCAAGATGAGGTTTCCCACTGGGTTAACCAGGTAAGACCCCAGCAAGATTAGCTGGTTGATAGGCCGGGGGTGTAAGTGCAGCAATGTATTCAGCCGACCGGTACTAATAGGTCGAGGGCTTGACCTAGTACACGCTCAAAATTCGCTTGTGTAGTTTTCAGAGAACCTAAGTTCCTGAACTGTGAAAACCTCGTAAAAGCTAAGCTTACCAAGTGAAATTAAAGGGCAAAGAGCCAAATGAGTTGGTTGTTAGCAAAACAGTTGGGTTTCACAGGAACATAAAAAACGAAATAAGGTTTCCTGGTGGTAATGGCGGAGGGGCAAAATGCGACCGAGCGTTTCGCCGTAACGGAGTGGAGGCGAAATGCCGTTCGAATGGGTCCCGAGGCCACGCCGAAGGAAAAACATAATTGGATAGGTCAAAACTTAATTAGAAAAATGAATAAGCTTTCCTGGTGGTAATGGCGGAGGGGCCACACCCGTTCCCATCCCGAACACGGAAGTTAAGTCCTCCAGCGCCGATGGTACTGCATTCGTGGGAGAGTAGGTCACCGCCAGGATCTAAATTTAATCCTCGAACATTTGTTGGTTCGAGGATTAGTATTTCTTGTCCTAGAATTGGCGACCTACTCTCTCGAAATTAAGGAACTTATGCGCTACCGCGCATAAGCAAGCGGGAAGCACGAATCTCCTTGTATTCCTTGGGGGAGATTCGGCTCCCGCCTGAACGCTCCACGTCGAGCAAAGCGACTCGCACGAATCCTCCTGCGTCGGATTCGGCTCCCTGCTTCCACCGCCAGGAGCTAATTTAAACTCCTTGAGTTATCCAGCTCAAGGAGTTTAGTTTTTCTTACTTAAAGATAAAGGAAGTTTGCTCCAAAAAGAGAAGTAACTCTGATATCGCAAACTGGTTGAAGGAGAGTGTGAAAACGTGAATCAAAAGGTAATGCAGACGATGCTTTTCCCATGCAAGTACATACAAGGGAATGGAGCTATTAAACAACTCCCTGCGGAAATGGCAAGATTCGGTGACAGACCCTTAGTATTATCGACCAAATCCATGGTTGAGACCGCTCGGGGCATCATCGGCAGTGAGGGTAAGGTTGAACAGTTCAACGGTGAATGTAGTGAAAAGGAAATCACCAGAGTAGTAGATTTGGCAAGAATATATAATGCAACTGCCATAGCTGCCATGGGTGGCGGCAATCGATGTAGGTCTTCCAGTGTGCTTTGAGGATCTCGGAGTCGGCAACATCACGGCAGGAGCAAATAATGGCAGTAGCGAACAATTGCTGTGAAGAAGGAAGCCTTATGTATCATGAACCCTATTCTTTTAATCCCCAGATAATTGCCGAAGCTATGAAAAAGGCTGGATGCTGCTGGAAAGGCAAAAAAGCAGATGAAGGTAAAATAGGCGCCATAAGCATATTTGAGATTCTTTCGTAATACGCCAATCCGCAGACAATGCTTATAGAAGGTTCAATAAAATTTGGAGAAACTCCCTGAATAGAATTGCTCAGGGAGTAAGCTTTTCCTTGTCGGCGATAACGCCCGAGGCAGACATAGGACTGCGAACCTGTTCCCCCCATCCCATTTCCATCCCCAAAACGAAGTCTAATGTGTAATAATTGAAATAAGATTTTCTTTATTGCTATGGCAGCTATATACTTAGCAGTAAAAGTATCATCACGATAAGGAGGTAATTATGAGTACCCTTGAACATTTGATGCAACCCATCAAGATAAGATCCATGGAACTTGCCAACCGTGTCGTTATTCCGCCGATGGGTACATTTCTAAGCAACGAAGAAGGTATGGCTACTGATGCTTACCTGGCTTATGCAAAACGGCGGGTGAATAGTGGCGCGGGGTTATTTATTCAAGAATTCACTGCGGTACATCCTAATGGACGCGCTTTGCCCTCTCAATTGGGGATTTATAAAGATGACCAAATTCCCGGATTAAAAAAGATTGTTGATGCTGTACACGCCCAGGGTACCAAAATAGCTGTCCAACTTCACCATGCGGGACGCGAGAGCATGTATAACCTGCGTCTTGGAAAAGCTATTGCACCATCGGCTATCCCGAGTTTAGTTTATGGGGGAAACCCCCGAGAAATGACCCTTGATGATATCCACGAAATCATCAAGGCTTTCGGAGCAGCAGCCGTCCGGGCACGTGAGGCTGGATATGATGCGGTAGAGCTGCATTCGGCCCATGGTTTCCTGCTGCATCAGTTCCTATCTGCCTATTCAAATCAGAGAACTGATGAGTATGGCGGGGATATGCTCCAGCGAGCACGTTTTGTTATTGAGGTGCTGCAGGAGGTACGGCGGCAGGTGGGAGATGACTATCCTGTATCGATCCGGTTATCCGTCGAAGAGGAGATCAAGAATGGTTTCACCGCTGCGGATATGCAGAAAGTCGCTCCGGAGCTGGTGAAAAATGGCTGTGATATTATTCATGCTTCCTTTGGGACCCATGGGAGTCCGGCGGGCATAACCCAAGCTCCAATTGAATACCAACCCGGGTTTAATGTAGGCCTGGCCCGTAAGATGAAAGAGGTAGTCAATGTCCCGGTTATCGGGGTAGGACGATTTAATGATCCGTTTATAGCTGATGAGTGTATTGCGCGCGGTGACGCGGACCTCATCGTCTTTGGCCGGCAACATCTGGCTGATCCTGATTTCCTGCAGAACGCCATTAACGGGAAATTCGAAGATACCAATCAGTGCCTGGCATGCAACCAGGGATGTATAGAACGAGCCATGTATGAACAAAAAAGCATCAGGTGTGCTATTAATCCCGAGACCGGGCAGGAACTCATCTATCCTACCCAACCGGCGGAAGTAAGCCGGAATGTATGGGTAATCGGTGCGGGACCTGGTGGTCTGACAGCCGCTTATGAGGCTGCCCGCCTAGGCCACAAAGTGACTTTGTTTGAAAAGCAGAACGAGACCGGAGGACAGATACGGTATGCCTCCCAGGCTCCTTTCAAAGAGCCTTATCGACTATGGATCAATCGGCTTGCAGGTAAAGCAGCCAAGCTAGGTGTTGATATCAAAACCGGCATTGAAGTGACCGAACAAATGATTGTTGACGCAAAACCCGATGTGGTTATTCTGGCTACTGGAGGTCAGGAGATCATTCCTCCTATCGAAGGAATTGAACTCCCCTGTGTTGTTAGTGCGCTGAAAGTCCTGAATGGAGAGGTTGCGGTTGGACAAAATGTTGTAGTTATCGGTGCGGGCTTAATCGGCATGGAAACAGCGGATTACGTGGTTGCCAAAGGCTGCCAGAGTGTGACCCTGGTTGAGCAGTCTAAGAAGCCGCCTGTTAAGAAAGCTACCTCTCACGGTTATATGCTGCACAAGCGGCTTAGGGGTGCTGCAGCACAGCAGATCTACGGTGCTGAGGTTACCCGGATTGATAACAACTCAGTAATTATAAAGACTGAGCAGGCGGAGCAGACCCTTAGTCAGGTTGATCAGGTTATTATGGCGGTTGGCATGAAGCCCCTTAACGAACTCGCAAGGGTGTTGAAAGAGCAGGGAATTCGCCATTATGTTATTGGGGATGCCGTAAAAACCAGGCGGATTATCGAAGCCACCGAAGAGGGTGCTAAGGTTGCCTGGGAGATCTAAGTCCGAGCATCGCTAGCCAATAATGAGACAGCTTAAGAATTCTGTAATGACCGCTTGGGACTTGTAGTTCCAAGCGGTTTTTCTTTGAGGT
Source organism: Syntrophomonadales bacterium (assembly GCA_050951725.1). GTDB lineage: Bacteria > Bacillota > Syntrophomonadia > Syntrophomonadales > DTU052 > DTU052. Next base: position 274,439 of record JBMNJO010000001.1, read on the forward strand.
ATAAGCCGACTTACTGACGCCAGGTCCAACACGAGCCCCGTTCAATAATCGAGAACAGGACAATGTTGGCGAAATGATAGATTTAACAAGATCACGGTCGTATTGACGACAGGTAGTCTGAAAGATGGGACAGTAAACCTGTCCCTGTGTCCCACTGATTGCCGAAAGCTGGAGGATTGGATAACATATAAATGGTATCCGCGCTAATAATGGCAGGCTCAGTATGTTGAGGGGGGAGCTTAAATGGCAGATATAACCCAGTTGGCGCGGCTGGGAGTTCTTAAGAAATACGGTGCTCGCGAGGTACTGTTCAAACAGGGCGATCCTGGCACCGAAATGTTTATTATACTTCGGGGAAAGGTAGCTGTGTTATTGGACTCAAACAATAGCCCCCCTTTCGCAATTGCCGAGCTAGGCCCGGGAGACTTTTTCGGGGAAATGTCATTGCTGGAGGGAATGCCGCGGAGTGCGACTATTCGTGCCTTAGAAGATACAATAGTTATAACCATAGATGACAATAATTTTGAAGCGGTAATCGCTCAACAACCACAGATCGCCTACCGGATAATGAAAGGATTAAGCAGTCGGCTAAGGAGACAGAACGAAGAACTGAGCTGGTTAAGAACAGAAAAAGGAGAGACTGAAGTCCCGGATGCTGTTGAAGAGACACGTTCCGAGGGCATTATTCAACCTGCAGATCCTTCACTTTTTCCACCGGGACATAAAACGTATTTAATGAACGCTGCAAGTAACGATAACCTGCTTTTTGACCGGGAGATAACCTGCCCGATCTGTGAACAGACCTTTAAGGAAAAGGCGGTACGTTCATCCAAGTTGAGGCTGGATTCGGTCGATCCTGATTCCCGCCAGAGATTTGTCGGATTTGAACCGCTCTGGTACCTGGTTTGGGTTTGTCCCCATTGTTATTACGCCAATTTTAATTCTGAATTTAAGCAATTGCCCGGTTTGGATAAAAAGGGACTCCGGGAACAGGGCAAAAACCTGAAATCTAAAGTAGCCTGGGAATGCAACTGCCCGCGGGGAATAAACGATGTATTCGTGGCCTATTACCTTATGCTGCAGACACTGGAGGTGGGTAAAGCCGAACCCGGCAAGAAGGCCAAGGTCTGGCTGCGCCTGGCCTGGTTATATGACGATGTAGATGATAAGCCAATGATGGAATACGCTTCCAAACAGGCTTTTGGGCTGTTCAAAGAGTCCTATTATAACCAGAACCGTGATACCTCAATAGAGCAGGACCAGCGGGTGTCCCTGGTTTTGGGAGAACTCGGCCTAAAAATTGGTGAGGACCGGGAAGCGGCAGAGTTCTTTCGCCGGGCGATAAACCGGAGGGGAGGAAATGTGGGCCTGAACCGACAGGCGGAAGACAGGATACAAGACTTGAAGGGCAAGATTCAACTTGAGATGTAAGGGCAATCAGAACCTTCTCCAACTTTTGCGGCGGAAACCAAAAGAAGATAGCGGAGTTTTGAAGGGAGAAAAATCCGCCTATTCAAAGGTCATGCTGCTATACCGGCACAATGACATGTCTTCACAAGTCTTATAGGACAGCCGGAACCTGGTATGTCCCCAGTAATTTATTAATTGCCCGGTGCAACGATAGTGATCATTCTTTGCAGGGAATCCTGTGTTTTTGTCGAAACTGAGTATTAATCAAATATTCGATTCTCCGATCTTGGTCTTCTAAAGCCAAAAGGTATGAAGCCCAGGACGATAGGGTGCTGTAGGAAACTAATGCGCCTCCCGCATTTGGAAAGGAGAGTGGATCAGGTCAATCGATCAATAAGGTCGAGCCTGCTTTAGGATGCGGGCTCGGCCTTTTTGTCGTTAAATGGACTGGGAGGCTGGAGCCTAAGGCGAGGAAAGTTACCGGCGATATTATGGTAAGATTTCAAACTCATACTAAAGTGTAAGGAGGAAAAAACCAATGTTTAGGAAAACCAAGTACTTATCGTTGGCAATTCTGGTGTTATTCATGTTTAGTCTGATAGGTTGTGCTTCAGGCGGAGATGTGGAGAAAAAGACGGATGTTATTCTGGCGACAACCACCAGTACACAGGACAGTGGTCTGTTGGATGAATTGATTCCGGTGTTTGAGGAGCAAAGCGGCTATAAGATTAAGACCATCGCGGTCGGAACCGGTGCTGCTCTGGCTATGGGTGAAAAAGGCGAGGCTGATGTTCTGCTCGTGCACGCTCCAGCTGATGAGAAAAAGCTGGTCGATGCCGGTATCGGCATCAATTATCAACTGGTCATGCACAATGACTTTGTAATAATTGGACCGGCTGACGATCCCGCAGGAATCAAGGGAACTGCGACCGTTGCTGAAGCCCTGAAGAAGATTTCCGATACCGGCAGTCTCTTTGTGTCGCGTGGTGATGACTCAGGTACGCATAAGATGGAGAAAAGGCTGTGGACGGCCGCCGGGGTAACGCCTGAGGTGGGTTCTACCTATCAGGAAACCGGCCAGGGAATGGGACAGACCCTGACGGTAGCGGAGCAGAACAAGGGATACACCCTCACTGACCGGGCTACTTACCTGGCCCAGAAGAAAAACCTCACCCTGGAAATCATGGTGGAAGGTGAAAAGTCTCTGCTTAATATCTATCATGTGATGCAGGTTAACCCCGAGAAGTTTGACCAAGCTATTGCCGACAAGATGAATCCCGACGGCGCTAAGGCTTTTGTTGAATTCATGATTGCTGAAGAGACCCAGGAGATGATATCCCAGTTTGGAGTCGACACTTATGGCCAGCCGCTGTTTTATGCTGATGCGGGAAAGAATGAGGCTGATTTAGGAAAATAGACCGGGAAACTGTGATGGAGTGATCTTAGTTGGAGCTGATATGGGAAGGCCTGGTCAAGGCCTTTGAAATCCTGATTAATCTGGACCCGGAGGTCATTGAAGTCTGCTGGCTGACTCTTCAGGTATCAGGAACAGCCACTCTGATAAGTGTATTGATCGGGGTACCCCTGGGATGCCTTTTAGCTTTGGGCCGATTTCCGGGCCGTACCTTTCTGGTCAGTTTGGCTAATTTTGGAATGGGTCTGCCGCCGGTGGTGGTTGGATTATGGGTGAGTATCTTCCTGTGGAGGTCAGGCCCGTTTGGATCCCTGGGTATAATCTATACTCCGACTGCCATGATCATTGCGCAGGCGATAATCGCCAGTCCGCTGGTGGTGAGCTTCACCCTGGCTGCGGTACAGCAAATAAGTCCCCGACTACGTCTCCACCTGTTGGCCCTGGGTGCTAACCGGAGACAGATGCTCTGGTGTCTGATAAAGGAAGCCAGGTTGGGTTTGCTGGCTGCGGTTATGGCCGGCTTTGGTGGGGTTATCTCCGAGGTGGGGGCTTCACAGATGGTTGGAGGCAATATCAAGGGTGAGACCAGAGTGCTGACTACCGCTACGGTTATGGAGGTATCCAAAGGCAATTTTGATATAGCTATCGCGTTGAGCATTATACTGCTGGTCCTGGCATATGGCATAACTGCCCTGTTAACCAGCCTGCAGCAACGGAGATCGGGTTATGAGTAGAGTCTTGGAGATAAAGGATCTAAAACTGGTGCTGGGAGGCCGGACGATCCTAAATATACCGGCTTTCTCGGTGAATAGGGAAGAGTCAATCAGTATTATGGGACCAAACGGTGCCGGAAAAAGTAGTCTGCTGTTGATTATGGCCGCATTGCAGGAACCTACCAGAGGCACGGTATACTATTTTGGCCGGGAAATAAAGGATCAGTCTGTGATTGATGTGCGCCGGCGGATGGCTGTAGTTTTTCAGAAGCCCATGCTGTTGAGCGGTACCGTTATGGAGAATGTGGAGACGGGACTCAAATTCCGTAATCTCAGCCGCAAGGAACGGGAACGACTGGTTGGCCCCTGGCTGGAAAAGCTGCACATTGATCACTTGGCCCGGCAGAGGGCTCGGTCCCTGTCTGGAGGCGAGGCGCAGCGGGTGGCTTTGGCCCAGGCCCTGGTATTGGAACCGGAAGTCATATTCCTCGATGAACCTTTCGCCAATCTGGACAAAGGAATCCGGCAGGAACTGATAGACGAGATTGGTACGATCCTTCGTGCACAAAGAATCACCACCGTTATGGTCACCCACAGCCGGTCAGAAGCGGCAGCCATAACGGACAAGATTTATCTGCTCGAAGATGGGGAGATTACAGAAACTGAGGACCTGTAACACCTGCTCATATTGTGGTGTGCGCGATGAGGGATTTTATCCGTACATGCCAGAAATTTGCTAGCGAATCAAATAATTAAAGGAAATCCCGTGCTACGAAAAGTGGTACGGGATTTCTCACGCTTGGCCATAATGGCCGAATACGGAACAAAATGGTAACATTAATATTAATTATTCAACCGGTATTATCATAAAAGTTACTGCTGTGAGACGAGGTTTCTCCCGGTATGGCCAGCCGGTTTAAAGGGGGGGTATAGTGGAACTCAAATGGTTCGGAACGGCTTCCATAGCCATAACCGAGAAGGCTAATTCGCTGCTCTTTGACCCATTCTGTTCCTGGCATCCTAAAAACACTGATTCCGATCTTTCCAAGTTTACAACCTATAATACCATTTTCATAACCCATGGCCATTTTGACCATTTGATTGATGTTCCAGCACTATTAACAGCTAATAAGCAGGCCGTGGTTCATTGCCATGAGGTTCCGGCCAATACTCTGGTGAGAAAGGGGGTCAATAAAAACCAAATCCGGGTGATAAAACCTGGGGATAGCTTAGATATTGGACCTTTTAACATCAAGGTACTAAAAGGCAGGCATATCGTGTTTGACCGCAAACTGATCCTCAAGACTCTACTGAATGTACGTATGCTTAGGTATTTCAATAACCTGCGGAAACTGGTCCCGGCCAGTAAGGAGTACCGCGAGGGTCAAACCCTGGTCTATGAGATAACAGTGAATGAGAAAAAGCTGTTGCATTTAGGCAGTCTAAGCTTTGATGAGTCCGAGACTTATCCCCAGGGGGTCGAGGTGATGACCATACCCTTTCAGGGCCGTTCTGACCTTGCCGAATATGTTATTCCACTAATCAATCAGATCAAGCCGCAATCCCTGTACCTGCATCACTATGATGATAGCTTCCCACCCATATCATCTGCCGTTCACACCCAGCAATTCATCAGCAAAGCCGCAAAACTTTATCCCGATATTAATGTAATTCTACCTGTTGTCGGAGAGAGCCGGACCGTCTTTTAGCTGCCAAAAGAAGACCATATGGATTGAAAATCAAAAGGAGGTATATCTATATGAAGATAACCGCCATAGAACTCTATCATGTGGCAATTCCACTGAGGGAGACATTTTGGCCCACCTGGATTCCAGGTTACCCGCAGACGCACAATCGTTTCACACTCATAAAACTGGTGACCGACGAAGGAATTGAGGGCTATTCAGCCGGCATTTCGATGGGAACCGAGCGTCAGGGACTGGGCGATCTCTTGGGAGGATACCTTCTGGGGGCGGACCCAACTGATATCGACCGGGTGCAAAGTCTTCTCAAACAGGCGGGTTACCTGGGCTGGCGTAATTTCTGGATTGAACCGGCATGCTGGGATATTATCGGTAAAAAAGAGGGCAAACCTGTTTATGAACTATTGGGAGGGAAAAAGCGACCTATTGCAGCTTACTGTTCGACCGGTGAAATGCATGAGCCGGAGCGTCGGGTCGAAGAGTTGTTAGCCATGAAGGAGAGAGGCTTCAAGACCGCCAAATTAAGGATCAAAAACCGTGAGCTCAAAGATGATATACGGCACATTGAGGTGATAGCCAAAGGCGTTGGAGACGCACTGGAACTGGGGGTAGATGCCAACCAGGGATGGCTGGTATCAATAGTTGATCAGGTTCCTGCATGGGATTTCGACCGGGCTCTGGATTTTGCCAAGGCCTGTGCCGACAACAACATCAAATGGCTGGAGGAGCCACTTGATTCCCGTGATTATGATGGAAATGCCGCTCTGAAAAAGGTTTCACCAGTCGACATAACCGGAGCTGAACTGAACTATGGATGGGACGAAATTAAGATAATGTTTGAAAAGGACTGCTTCCACAAGTATCAGCCGGATGCAGTGTTTGCCGGAGGCATAGCTCAGGTTAGACAGGTGATAGAGGCCTGTCACCAGCATAACCGGGAATACTCTCCGCACACCTGGACCAACGGAATCGGTTTTTATATCAACTGGAATCTGCTGTTGTCTGATCCCGACAATGACCTCCCATTGGAGTATCCATTTGAGCCACCCTCCTGGATTCCGGAATTCCGAGAAGGAATCATTGATCCGATTATCCCTGATAAGAATGGATATCTACAGCCGTTTACCCGGCCCGGCCTGGGGTTTGAGATCAACCCCAAAATGCTGCGCAAGTATGGTAAGAGGTTCTTTAAGCTCAGTGAAACCGGTTTGAAGCTGAAAGTCATCCGGGAAAAGGGACTGAAGACCGCGCTGGAGTTGAAGAAGAAGAAGGACAACAATTAAAAAGTATCAGGAACGAAAAGAAAAGCGGACTAGCGTTGGGGTTAGTCCGCTTGTTCCATGTATTTCTGTCAATATCCCAAAATTATCACCAGATGGGAAAATGGGTCACCAGTCCACGGTAATACTGGCTGAAAACCATTGCGGACGAGTTACTTCTGCCTTTGGTACAGGGCTTCGATGGTATCATGATAGTTTTTAAGAATTACACGTTTTTTGGCCTTTTGGGTGGGAGTCAGTTCACCGTTTTCCTCGGTAAATCTGCGGGGAATGATTTCGTACTGTTTTATGGTTTCAAAACTCTCCAGGCCCTTATTGGCCTCGGATACCGCTTCGGCGACCATCATTTGCAGTATGGGCTGGGATATAAAGTCCTGACCGACCTCGACGCAGATTTGGGCGCCATTTATTGTAGCAAATTTGACCTTTGATTTGTCATATGGGACGTTTTGCTTTCCGAAGATGTCAATGAAATAATTGTAATTGGGAACGATTAAAGCCGAGATGTAGGTTCGTTCGTCACCGATGGGGAAGATCTGTTCCACTGCCAGGCTGGTGGCAAACCGGCTTTCAAGTTTGAGTGGGGCCACGTTCTTACCGGTTGCCAGGCAGATTATGGCCTTCTTGCGATCAACTATCTTATAGTAGCCATCCTCATCTACCTCCACCAGATCACCGGTACGGAACCATCCATCCGGAGTGAACGCGTCTTCGGTTTCCTCGGGCTTATTGAGGTAACCGATAAAAAGACCAGCCCCGGAGATCTCAAGTTCTCCATCTTCAGCTACCCGGACTTTGGACCGGTTGGCCTCCGGGCCAATCGTTCCCGGCTTGGCACCGAACATGGGATTGTAAGTAACGGCACTGCAGGTTTCAGTCAGACCATAGCCCTCCAGAACCGGCAGACCCATCATGTAGAAGAACCGCAGGAGTTCCGGAGCGATTCCGGCACTGGCCGAGAACGAAAAACGAAATCGGCTGCCAAAGATCGCCCGCACCTTAGCAAACAACTTGTCGGCCAAGGAATACTGCAATCGCAGTCCCAGAGGCAGTTTGGACTTCACATCAAACTCAGGTCGCATATCAATGCGGCCGTGACTGTCAGTACGACACGCGAGAGCTTTTTCGCCAACAGTCAATGCCCAATTAAACAAGGCCTTTTTTACCGAGCTTTCCGCCAGCTGTTGCTGGAACTGCATGTAAATCTTTTCGTATAAACGGGGCACACAGCTAAACCAGGTTGGATTGTAGTGAGGCAAATCGTTTATGAGAGTAGCTGCGCTATCCGCATAGGCGATGGAGGCACCCAGCCAGATAGCTGCCCACTGCGAGCAGCAACGATCGAATATGTGTGAGAGGGGCAGGAAAGATAAAACCCGGTCTTCTTCATTCAAAGGATGCCCGACGTTAGTAAAATACTCAAAGGCTCCATCAACGCGGGAGGACATGCACCAGTGGGTGAGAATAACACCTTTGCCTGCACCGGTAGTCCCGGAGGTGTAGAGTATGGTCGCCCAGTCATCCAGGGTGTTGCCTTTCCACCGGGTCTCGTATTCCTGGCGGTACTGATCGGAGTTCCTCTTACCCAATTCCCGGAGTTCATTTAATGACATTACCAGGGAATCACCATCGGATCCATAGGATGGATCCATAATTATGATTTTTTTGAGAGTTGGCATTTGATCGAGACCAGACCTGACGCGATCGAGGATCTCCCGGTTCCCAACGAAGAGGTATTCACTCTCTGAATCGTTCACTATGTAAGCGGCTTCGTTGACGGACAGTGTTGGGTAAATGGTTACTAAAACGGCGCCGCAATTGATCACCGCAATATCGGTTTGAGTCCAATAAGGGCTGTTTGGTGCCATTATTGCCACCCGCCCGGCTTTTTTTAACCCCAGGGCCAGCATGCCCAGGGCGATTTCCTCCACTCTCTGGCACACTTCCTGCCAGCAAAGCTGTCCACCACCGTCGCTATCGTAAAGAGCCGGGTTGTACACCTGGGCAACCCGAGTCGGGAAACTTTCGACCGTTTTATAGAACGCCTGACTCATAGTAAGCCCTTCAACGTGTTGATACATCGTAATTATTCCCCCTCAATTACTTGTAATACAAGCCTTTACATACTAATGACAATTAAATCTAATAGAAAAATTCGAAATATACATAGCAAATACCTTTCTGTTTTAGATAATATTTATTATGAAATTTCACATATCAAATAAATTAAATGATATCATTCTTTCGGGCATAAAAAAGCGAATCACCTTGGGGGCGATTCCGCTTGTTCTTTATATTGACATTTTATGAATAAAAGTTGCTGGTACCAGGGGTCTGAGTGCTCATAGCCCGGTTCCCGATCAGATTTCCCGGATTGCTGTTGGCAATAAACAGCCAGGTCGGTATCGCCGAAACACCATTGCCATTAGCCGGTAATAAACTTAGGGGGCAGGGTCACGTTAGCCAACTGGCTCATCTGCTCAATGGTTTGCAGGCCCTGGGTGACTAGCAGTTTTGAGCTTCCCTGCGCCAGGATCACGCCTTCATCGGTTTCAACCCGGGCCTCGGCCAGGCATATGGTCCTACCTATTTTTATTCGCTGGCCTTTGGCATACATCCGGCCTGATTTTATGGAAGCCAGGTTATGGACGGTTACATCCATAGTGATAAGTCCGCAGTCGGGGTCTAGTTCGGAATACACCGCCCAGTATGCGGCGGCATCTATTAATGATGAGTAAACCCCACCTTGAATGGCCAGGTAGGGTGACAGATGTTTCTGTTCCATATCAAGTCGAATAGAGGAATATCCGATACCTATATCCTCCATAACCATTGAAAGCAACTGGTAATAAGGGCTGGTGTTGATTAAACTAATCAGTCCCTCTATGTGTTTTGGATTCAACATTGCTCAAACCCTCCCTCAAAACATTGATTTCTCTTTCGTTTAATCCTGCTTCTGAATCGCCTAATTCCTGTAGCCGTCCGACTAATAATTACTATACAAAGGATTCCTTTTCCTGCCCCATGATAAGAGTAAAAGGCACCAGAGACCGGTGCCTTTATGAAACGAGTTCCACAGCTCTAATCCTGCGTGGAGGCTTCTTTTTCTTGGTCTCCGGAGTTGGCCTTCGGCAGTCGACCGGCTTTCAAAGCGGCATTGCGCAGGACAAACTCGATCTGCGAGTTTACGCTGCGAAACTCGTCGGCAGCCCAGCGTTCCAGGACTTCATAGAGTTTGGGGTCAATTCTCAGAGGAAAGCTCTTCTTCTTGGCCATGATATCATCTCGTTTAATACAGAGTTCCGGTGTTGATGATTGGCTGTGCCGCGCGATCAGATACTATGGCCACCAGGAGGTTGTTGATCATGGCGACTTTTCTTTCCTCATCCAGTTCGACTACACCGTCATCCTGGAGCTGGGAAATTGCCATCTGAGCCATACCTACCGCACCCTGCACGATGATCTGCCGGGCTGCCAAAATGGCTGCCGCCTGTTGGCGCTGCAGCATAGCGCCCGCGATCTCGGTGGCGTAGGCCAGGTGAGTGAGGCGCGCTTCCAGAACATCTACCCCTGCAACCTTCAAGCGGTCCTGCAGTTCATGGCCCAACTCGTTAGCTACTTCTTCGGCATTGCCTCTAAGCGAATATCCTTCCTCCTTGAAGTTGTCATATGGGTACTTGGTAGCTACATGGCGAAGGGCGGTTTCACTTTGAATCTCCACAAAAGTGTAATAGTCATCAACATCAAACATGGCTTTAGCGGAATCGATTACCTTGAATACGATAACTGCCGCAATCTCCACCGGGTTTCCTTCAACATCATTTACTTTCAACGTCTTGCTGTTGAAGTTGCGGACTTTTAACGAAACCGTTTTCCTCATGGTGACTGGAACCGTCAGCCACATACCAGCATCCCTGATGGAACCAATATAACGGCCAAAGAATGTAATTACTTTGGCTTCATTCGGCTGAACAATTGTAATACCACTGCAAAGAACTGATGCAATAATAATTAAAACAGCTCCCCCAATGAATTGCCAGTTGAAAAAGCAAAGCCAAAATGCGGCGACAAACAGGAGTATAATCAATAGAATTCCGATGAACCCATTGATTTTTAACGCCAAGCGTTCTTGCATGATATCCTCTCCCCTTCATTTTATTTTGGTATCTTAATGATATCATATTGAGATCGAAGGCAAATAGTGATTTTGGATAAGGTACCACATGTTTAATTGTCCACAGTTTTCCATAAACACGAAAATGTGATCCAAACCGCGAATATGACCTCTAAGGGTAAGATTGCAACCATGATTGTCACCAATATGTACCATAAGTCCTTATTGAAGATGGCGCCCCATAAAAAAAGCGGACTTGCCGAAGCTTAGTCCGCTGATCGTGTTTTGAAGTGGCTTATTGATCAAGGTTTTATCATAATTTTAATGGCGCTGCCGTTCGGGTCGGTTAGTCTTTCAAATGCGTCCTGTACACCTTCCAGGTCTACGGTTCCCTCTACAAATTTCCGGGTGTTAAGGATGCCGCGTGCTATGCTGTGGAGCGACATGTCGAATTCCTCGATGGAATAGCCGTATGATCCTTTGATGTTGATTTCTTTGCTGCAGACCCTCAGGGTAGAGATCGGAACTAAATTATAGTTTATGCCCACAAAGACTGCCGTGCCGTCATATTTGGTTGCACCAAGAGCTGAGGTTACAGCGGGCGCCGGGCCGGCGCATTCGAGGGTTTTGTCAAACCCACCATCGGTAAGCCCCAGCAGCTTACGCTGCAGTTTGGGTTCGGAGGCATCGAAAACCTGATCTACATCGCCCAGGGCCCCGGCTTTTTCTCTTCGCTCCGGGTTCAGCTCCGACAGGGCAATGTAACCTGCTCCGAAGATGCGAGCCCAGGCGGCGCAAAGCAGCCCAATTACTCCCGAGCCTACTATCAGCAACCGCTCCCCGGGCTGGATCCTGGCCAAACGTACCGCGCGCAGCGCAACGGCAGAGGGTTCCGCCATGCATGCCTCCTCCATGCTCATCGTTGAAGGAAGGCGGCGGACCATCCAGGAATCCACCGCCAGGTATTCAGCATAACCTCCATGCACACCAAGTCCCAAACCTTTATTCAGAAAGCTCGGGCAGGCATGGTACTGCCTGCTTTGGCAGAACTTGCACTCCAGACAGGGTTTTCCGGTAATAGCGGTTACCCGGTCCCCAATGTTGAATCCCGTGGAAGCACCAGCATCAGCAATGGTTCCCGCGATTTCATGTCCCATGACCAGACCGGGCGGCTTGCCGTTTTCCCACATATGAAGATCTGAGCCACATATCCCGGCCCTTTCTATTCTGATTAAAACCTGATTTTCCATAGCCACAGGCTGATCCATTTCAATTACTTCAAGCTGTCTCGTTCCCGCGATGGCTACTGCTCTCAATCCGTAAGCCCTCCTTTTTGCCGTTAAGAAACCGCCTGCTTATGACAAGATGTTGTTTGATATTACAATCCTCTGGACCTCACTGGTGCCCTCATAGATTTCTGTGATTTTGGCATCCCTCATCATGCGCTCTACCGGATAATCCCGGGTGTATCCATACCCGCCAAAGAACTGGACCGCTTTGGTGGTTACCCACATAGCCGTTTCCGAGGCTTTGAGTTTAGCCATAGCCGCCTCCATGGCAAATGGTTCTCCTATGCTCTTTTTCCAGGCGGCCATATAGGTCAAGAGTCGTGCGGATTGAATCTCCATGGCCATATCAGCAAGCTTGAACCTGATGGACTGGTTGGCGGAGATGGGTCGTCCGAACTGCTGTCTTTCCTTGGTATAATCGCGCGCAGCCTCAAATGCCCCCTGGGCAATCCCGACAGCCTGGGCGGCAATGCCGATTCGTCCGCCATCAAGCGTCTGCATGGCCATTTTAAACCCTTCGCCCTCTTTGCCCAGCAGGTTGTCCTTGGGTATCCGGCAGTCTTCAAAGATCAGATCGCAGTTCTGGGTGCCGCGCAGGCCCATCTTGCGCTCAAACTTGCCAAAGCTGAATCCGGGAGTTCCCTTTTCCACAATAAAGGCACTGAAGGCACGGGTTTTCAATTCCGGGGGACCGGTGCGGGCAAATACCACATATACGTCGGCGGCCTCAGCGTTGGTGATAAATATTTTCCTTCCGTTCAGAACCCAGTCATCTCCATCTGATTCGGCTTTGGTGGCCATGGCCATAACGTCGCTGCCGGCATTGGGCTCTGTCAACCCGAAAGCGGCCTGTTTGGTACCTTCCACCACCGCTCTGAGATAACGGCTTTTCTGTTCAGCCGTTCCATGTTTCCGGATGGGATCAACCCCCAGGCTGTAATGAGCGGAAAGGGTGTCTGCCGTGGAAGCATCAACCCGGGCAATCTCCTCCACCGCGATGGCGTAGGCTATGTAATCCATCCCGGCGCCGCCGTATTCGGCTTCGGCTGGAATCCCGGTAAGTCCCAGGCGGCCCATCTGATAAAAGACCTCTTTGTCATAACGCTCGTCTTCGTCCCTCTGTGCTACAGAAGGCCGCAGCACATCTTCGGCAAACTGCCGCACCGTTTTGCGAAGCATTTCATGTTCCGGGCTCAATTTAAAGTCCATAATCACAACTCCTTCAATAATAATTGCTTAGACACAATACCAGTTAACTTAATTTTAATGGTTTTACGTTTTATTGACAGAAAATTTCTTAGAATTCTTCGGGTAACGGAGAAAGTAGTTCCGGAGTCCATTTTGACGATAGTTGTATAATGCAACCGTTGTATCATACAATAGTGCCAGGGGTGACGTATGAGAGAGTTTGCAGAGTTAAGAGAAATGATCCGTGCCTTGGTGCGAAACCTGAGCATCGTTGATAAAAGTGAAGCCTCTTGCTGCGGAGTTACCGTAAGTCAATGCCATGCCATGCTGGAGGTCGCCCGGGAGCAGCCAGTTTCATTACAGGTCCTCTCGGATCAATTACAGCTTGATAAGAGTACCACCAGCAGAACAGTGGATTCTCTGGTAACCCAGGGGCTTTTGCAGCGTAATCCCGATCCTGCGGACCGGCGATACGTGAACATGAAACTGACCCCAAACGGTGATGAGATGGTTCGGCGGATCAACCTGCTTATGGATGACTACTACCGAACCATTTACCTGGCTATTCCCCAGGAAAGCAGGCAACAGGTGATGGAGAGCCTGAGAATTCTGAACCAGGTGCTGGAAAACAACAAATGCTGTTAGAGGAGGATGCTTTTTGAGTATGCGCGATAAGGTCAGAGACCATTACGGGCTGATTGCCAAACTGGCAAATGAAAGTAAACAGCCATCGAGCTGTTGCTGTGGGGATTCCTGTTGTTCGATTACCGGGGCGGCTAGGATTTATGATCCTGAAAATATATCTTCTCTCCCCGAACAGGCGGTTAACGCATCCCTGGGCTGTGCCAATCCCCTGGTCTTTGCGGACCTTAAGGAAGGGGAAGTGGTATTAGATCTGGGAAGCGGCGGGGGCATTGATGTTCTAATGGCATCTCAATACGTGGGGCCAACCGGTAAGGTTTATGGTTTGGATATGACCGATGAAATGCTGGAATTGGCCAACGCCAACAAAGAGCGGATGGGTGTTTGCAATGTTGAGTTTCTCAAAGGTTACATTGAAGAGATTCCCTTACCTGATAACAGTGTGGATGTGGTTATATCGAACTGCGTGATCAATCTGTCCGAAAACAAGGAAGCTGTTTTGAGCGAGATTTACCGGGTGTTGAAGCCAGGGGGACGACTGGCTATCGCCGACATTGTAGCCACCCGGGAGGTCCCTGCCGCTCTGCGGGATATGGTGGGTTTATGGGTAAGCTGTTTTGCGGGCGCTTTAAAGATTGATGAGTTTGAAAGCAGCCTGGCCAGGGTTGGGTTCAAGGAAACCAGTGTGGTGCCTGAATTCGTCTATGGCAAAGAAGTGCTGGGGAATCCTGGTGGGCAGCTAACCCGTGAAGAGTGGGAGGAATTGGACGGTGCTTACGCAGGGGCTTTGGTGAAGGCAATCAAGTGATAACAAATAACAATTGAAAATGGAAGCAGGTCGGTTGGCGAACTATAGCAGGAGACCGTAATAACGCTACAAGAGGCCTGACCAAAACCCGACTGCAAAGACCAGTTTATATGTAATCCACCAGGGCACCCATCGCATCGGTTATCTCGGATAATATGTCTGGTTCAAACAAAGGCAGCGGGTCGCAGAGCCAGGTATAGCAATTGTACTCTTCGTTATAACAGACGATGGTCTGTACCTGGGGAACTCGGTTTCTGAGCAGATAAGTAAGAAAGACGTCGGTATCCAGGATTGACCCATCCGGGTTGCGAAAGACGATGGCCCTGGTCGGGAGCAGAGCCACCAGGACATTACCGTGGTCCTTGGAATGGAACTCCTTAATAATAAGACACCGGTTATTGGGTTCATCCTGAATGATCCAACCTGGAAGTTTAGAAACTAACATGTCGATTGGTGCTTCAACGGTAATGCTTTCGACAGGGTCTACTTCTGTCTTGGTTATTCTTTTTAACCATGTTATTCCTCGCTGTAAAGCGGCTTGCACGGCTTTCCCACCTCCGTATTATGCGAATTGATTAAAACCATAGTAAAAAGGTCCCATTAATATAGACAATTTATCCTTGTAAATATGATATATTTGTTGATTTCTGTCAATAGGACCAAAGTCGGAGATATTGGCGAAAATCGCAGAAAATCGTTCCTGAGGGGCTTAGACGCCGAAATAATAAAGCCCTTGGTATTGCTTGCTGGCGATGCCAAGGGCTCGTAAATTTTAGTAGGCAGAATTGGTCGCGCGATACATGGAATATATTTCCCTATTATAAAAATACCAATTGCGGTGAATGGTGGACGAAAATATGCAAGGTTAATTTGTAAAAACCGCGAAATGACTCGGGAAATAAATTATCGGAAAATACTAACAACTTATATTTATGCAGTTGATTTATACTGAAGTTTTATTTACAATGTAACAATCATACTCTAGGACTGCACTTGAGGAGGAGTTTATGAGTTTTGGACCTTTGACCATAGGTCGCCACACGGCTCAAATCCCGATTATTCAGGGCGGTATGGGGGTCGGGATATCATTGTCCGGTCTGGCCTCAGCCGTGAGCCGCGAAGGGGCCGTTGGAGTTATATCCGCAGTAGAAATCGGAATGGATGAGCCTGATTACCGAAAAAATAAACGAGATGCCAATATCAGGGCCCTGCGGAAGGAAATACGTCGCGCTCGTGAATTATCTGGTAACGGTGTAATTGGAGTCAACATAATGGTAGCCATTAACAACTACGAAGAGATGGTTCAGGCAGCGGTGAATGAGTCGGTTGATTTGATTATCGCCGGTGCCGGTCTGCCCCTAACCCTGCCCCAGTATGTTATTGACAGCAGCACAGCAGTCATCCCCATCGTTTCATCTGCCAAAGCCTTTCAGCTTATTGCCCGTAAGTGGGAGAGGAATTATAGCTACTGCCCTGATGCGGTGATCGTGGAAGGTCCCCTGGCGGGCGGACACCTGGGATTCTCTTTGGAACAACTGGAAAGCCTGGAGAAGAATCGCTTGGAGGATATCGTGGTTGAAGTTATCAAGGAAGCTCAGGTTTTTGAAGATAAGTATGGACAAAGGATCCCAGTTATCGCGGCAGGCGGAATCTGGGATGGTCATGATATCGCCCGCTTTTTGGAATTGGGATGTGCCGGTGTGCAGATGGGTACCAGATTTGTAGCTACCTTCGAGTGCGATGCCTCAGAGAATTTCAAAAAGGCTTACCTCGAGGCTGGCGTTGATGATGTACTGATAATCAAGAGTCCGGTTGGGATGCCGGGCCGGGCAGTAAGGAGTCCTTTCATCACCCAGATAAAGGACAACCCAGTCAAAGTTAAATGCCAGTACAACTGCCTTAGGCCCTGTAATCCGAAAGAGGCTCCGTATTGCATTGCTGAGGCTTTAATAAACGCCAAAAAGGGGAACTTTGATAAGGGGTTTGCTTTTTGTGGTGCCAATGTTCACCGGGTTGATCGCTTGCAGAGTGTACATAGCCTATTGCAGGAACTGATTGATGAAACCAGATCCATCATCCCGAGAACAGTCCGGTAATAATGTCGATCAAATATCGGATACTGCCAAACGGATTTTATTAACGGCGTATGTTCAACAGAACGGGAATTTATAGGACTAAATGTTGCATCCTTTGTGCACAAAACTGCCTACTAAGTTTCGGACTATTTCGAAAAAAGGGAGTACCAAGTTAATCGGAATGATCAACTTTTATGAAGGTATAAGGAGTGAGTTGTCATAGCAACCGTTCATCAAAATGGCGTAGAAGACGTCAAGAAAACTCAGGTTTTAGGAACCGGGTATGCCGTGCCGGAACGGATTCTTAACAATCAGGATTTGGAGTTAATGGTTGTTACCAGCGACGATTGGATTCTATCTCGTACCGGAATCCGGGAGCGCCGGATCTGTGGCCCGGACCAGGCCACCTCGGATCTGGCTCTGTCCGCAGCTGAGCAAGCCCTGAAAGAATCGGGTATTGAGGCCAGTGATTTGGATTTGATCCTGGTTGCAACCGTGACTCCAGACATGGTTTTTCCCTCAACCGCCTGTTTACTGCAGGCACGTTTGGGTGCTTCTAACGCCGCGGCCTTTGATATTTCCGCCGGGTGTACCGGTTTTGTCTATGCGCTAGCGGTTGCGGATCGTTTTTTGAAGACTGGTGATTATCGTTACGTACTGGTGGTGGCTGCTGAAACCCTGTCGCGAATCACCGATTATACTGACCGTAATACCTGTGTTCTTTTCGGGGATGGTGCCGGGGCCATGGTTCTAGGCAGAGGTACCGGGCCTAGTGGCATATTATCTACCTATCTGGGAGCCGATGGTACCGGGGAGTCATTGCTGTACGTACCGGCAGGCGGCTCACGGATTCCCACCTCACAGCAGACTGTTAGTGAGCACCTCCATTATATTCGCATGCAGGGGAATGAGGTTTTCCGCTTTGCCGTGACCACTATACCGGAGTGCGTAAGACGGGTGCTGGAGCCAGCAGGTGTCAGCATCAATGAGGTGGATCACTTTATCTTTCACCAGGCTAATCTCAGAATTTTGCAGACCGCAGCGAAGCGCATGAGGATTCCGTGGGATAAGATGCTCATCAATATTGAGCGATACGGAAACATGTCGGCAGCCTGTATACCACTGGCAGTAGCGGAGGCGGTTGATGATAACATGATTCAGCCTGGTCAACTGTTGTTGATGGTCGCGTTTGGCGCCGGACTGACTATGGGTTCTACCCTGGTACGATGGGGGAGGTGATTTGGATGATAAGGACCAGGATTACAGAGATGCTTAATATTAAGTACCCGCTGCTGCAGGGAGCCATGGCCTGGATTGCGACCGGAAGACTGGCGGGAGCAGTTTCTGAGGCCGGGGGTCTGGGAATAATCGGAGCTGGAACCGCTGACCCAAACTGGCTGAAGGCCGAGATTGAGCAGGCCCGTCAGGTAACAAGTAAACCCTTTGGGGTTAACCTGGTTCTGGTTTCACCACATATTGAAGAGAATATTGAACTGGTCTTACGCGAGAACATACCAGTGGTTACTACCGGCGCCGGTAACCCGGGCAAATACATACCTCGGTTCAAGGAACAAGGCATAAAGGTAATTCCGGTGGTAGCCTCGGTTGCCCTGGCCCGCAGGCTGGCCCGGCAGGGGGCGGATGCGGTTATCGCTGAGGGCATGGAATCTGGGGGACATGTCGGAGAGATGACTACCATGTGCCTGGTGCCGATGATAGTTGATGCGATTGACATTCCAGTAATCGCTGCCGGTGGTATTGCCGATGGCCGGGGAATGGTTGCTGCCTTGGCCTTGGGGGCACAGGGGGTTCAGATGGGGACCCGGTTCGTCTGTGCGGAGGAATGTCCCGCACATCCTGCGTATAAAGAGAAGTTGATTAGAGCGAAGGACCGTGATACGGAGGTCTGTGGAGTAACTACCCCCCACCCGGTGAGAGCTATCCGTAACCGCTTTGTTCGTAGTTTTCTAAGCCAGGAGCGAGCCGGCATGAGTGTGGAAGAGCTTGAACTGCTGGGGTCCGGAAAGTATCCGGAGGCAGCTTTACGAGGGGATATTGAAAATGGTTCCATTCTGGCGGGGCAGGTGGTGGGTCTGGTCAACCGGGTGGAACCAGCCCGCGAAATCGTGATTTCGGTCATGAATGAGGCGGAAGCCCTGCTTAAAACTGGATTGGGGGTAGATCTATGTCTCGATTAGCCGTTATTTTTCCGGGCCAGGGGGCACAGTATGTAGGAATGGGCCGGGAATTGGCTCAAGAATTCCCCTCGGTCCGGGAGATATTCAACCGGGCTGATGAAGCCCTGGGGGTTAAACTGAGCAGCCTCTGCTTTAATGGTGAACAGGCAGACCTGGACCGGACGGAGATAACCCAACCCGCAATTTTGACCACCAGTATTGCGGTTTGGGAGGTTTTGAAGGAAGCGGGCATTGCCGCAGAAATGGCGGCTGGATTGAGCCTGGGAGAATACAGCGCTCTGGTTGCAGCCGGGGCCATCGATTTCGAAAGCGCTGTTCGTCTGGTTGCCAGACGCGCAAGGATAATGCAGAAGGCCGCTCCCGAAGGCCAGGGTCTGATGGCGGCAGTTCTGGGATTAGGACAGGAACTGGTAGAAGATGCGTGTAACCAGGCGGGTTCAATAGGTGTGGTTGGTATCGCCAACTACAACTGTCCGGGGCAGATGGTTATCTCCGGAGAAAAGACAGCAGTCTTAAAAGCGGGGCAGATCCTCAAAGATGCGGGCGGAAAGTTTATCCCCCTTACTGTTAGTGTGCCCTCGCATTCCGGCTTAATGAGAGAGGCCGCCGAACAGCTGAGAAATGAGATTAGACGCATTAATTGGGGGTCGTTGGCATTTCCGGTAGTCAGCAATGTCACTGCCCGCGAGTTTAACCAGGAAGGATTGGAGGAGGGACTTGTCAGGCAGCTTTATTACCCGGTCAGATGGCAGCAGTCAATTGAATATCTGGCACCCCGGGTGGATTACTTTATTGAGGCTGGACCCGGTAAGACATTATCAGGTCTGGTAAAAAAAATATCCCGGAAGCAGATTCTGGGCAATGTTGAAGACCCGGCAAGCTTAGGCCAGATCATGGAAAAAATTAGTAATGTCAGCCGTTCAGAATAACTTACCGGGGCTATTGTTGATCAAGTATTTCAGGAATATTTAATCAAGGAGGTAGTTGTCAATGTCAGTATTGGATGGTGTTAAGGAGATTATTGTTGAAATTCTGGACATTCCAATGGAGGAGATTAAGCCTGAGTCCAGTTTGGCCGAGGATTTAGAGGCCGATTCCCTGGACATAGTAGAGATGCTGATGCAGCTTGAAGACAAGTTTGGTCTGCAGATTCCTGAGTCGATTGCCGAGGATTTGAAGACGGTCAAGGATGTGGTTGAGTACCTGGAAAAACGATTGCAGGAAAAGTAGAGGTGGAGATACATGAAACAGCGAAGAGTGGTTGTCACCGGGCTGGGTGTAATCAGCCCGGTGGGGAATGATATCGCTACCTTCTGGGATAGCCTGGTGGAGGGGAAAAGCGGTATACGCCCTATTGAACAGTTTGACGTTTCCAATTATCCCACGCGGATAGCCGCACAGGTTATGGATTTTAGTCCTGGAGATTACATCAACCGCAAAGATTCCCGGCGCATGGACCGGTTTGTGCAGTTTGCCTGTGCTGCGGCCCGTATGGCATTGGAGGATTCAAAGCTGGCTATTAAGTCAGAGAACGCTTTTCGGATCGGAGTATGGGTGGGATCAGGTATTGGTGGGTTGGAGACCATGGAGAAACAGCATGAGGTTTTGTTGAATAAAGGAGCCGGTGGTGTGAGTCCGTTCCTTATTCCCATGATGATAGCCAATATGGCTTCCGGTCAGATCTCGATCATGTCAGGGGCCAAGGGACCTAATGGCTGTACGGTCACTGCTTGTGCCACAGGCACAAATTCCGTTGGTGAAGCCTTTCGTTTTATTCAGCGGGGGGATGCGGATGCCATGATAACCGGGGGAGCCGAAGCCTCTATTACCCCCTTGGGTATTTCGGGATTCTGTTCCATGAAAGCCATGTCGACTCGAAACGATAATCCTACGGCGGCCAGTCGCCCTTTTGATCTCAATCGTGATGGGTTCGTTATGGGAGAAGGTTCGGCAATTCTGGTATTGGAAGAATTGGAGCATGCTCTGCAAAGAGGAGCTCGGGTCTATGCCGAGATAGCTGGATACGGTGCTACTGCCGACGCCTTTCATGTGGTTCAGCCGGATTCCGAAGGAGAAGGAGCTGCCCGGGCATTTGCAATGGCCCTGGAGGATGCCGGGGTACTCTCGCAGGAAGTGGACTATATTAATGCCCATGGCACCAGCACCGAGATCAATGATGCCATGGAGACCCGCGCTATTAAGAGGGTTTGGGGAGATTATGCGAGCCGGGTGGCGATCAGCTCTACCAAAGGGGTTACAGGTCATATGCTAGGGGCAGCGGGGGCGATTGAGTTAATGGCTGCAGTGCTGGCCTGTCAATATGATATTATTCCACCCACGATTAACTACGAAACACCTGATCCTTTGTGTGATCTGGACTACGTTCCCAATCAGGCCCGGCGTAAAAACGTCAATATCGCTGTTTCAGATTCACTGGGTTTTGGTGGACACAACGCGGCCCTGGTGGTCCGCAAGTTCAAAGGTTAGGTGAGAAAATGTTAAATACCAAAGAGATACAGGATATCATACCTCATCGTTACCCGTTCTTGCTGGTGGATCGCATCATTGAAGTGGAGCCCGGCAAGAGGGCGGTGGGGATTAAGAATGTATCCGCTAATGAGCCTTTCTTTCAGGGCCACTTTCCCGGCAATCCTATTATGCCTGGGGTATTGGTATTGGAAGCCCTGGCACAGGTGGGGGCCTGTGCCATGTTGAGTCTGGAAGAGTACCGTAACCGGGTGGCTTACTTTGCCGGAATCGACGGTGTCAGGTTTCGCCGGATGGTACTCCCCGGGGACCAACTACACCTGGAAGTTGAACTCCTTAAACTAAGAGGCAATTTTGGCAAGGCACGCGGCCGGGCCATGGTAGACGGTAATCTGGTGGCTGAAGGAGAATTTATGTTTGCTCTGGAAGCGCGACCCATGGGTGAATTGTAATCCGATTGGCAGGTGTCTTAAATGCTGAAAGATAGGCTCGGTTTCAAATCAAAATCTAAATACGTAACGATTAACCCTCGACCTGAATCTAACGTTGAAAGCAAACGATACGCTGATGACAGGTGCCCTCATTGCGGGAGTCTGCCTGAAGATGATGCCAAACGCCTGATGGTCTGCCAGGAATGCGGGTACCATTTTCCTCTGGGGGCCTGGGACAGGATACAGCTTATAACCGATAGGGACAGCTTTGTGGAGTTTGATTCCGACATGACATCCGGTGATCCCCTGGGTTTCCCGGGCTATGCGGAGAAGCTTGACCGCGCCCAGCAGGAAACCGGGCTCAAGGAGGCCGTGATTACCGGAAAGGCTGCTATATGTGGCGAGGAACTTGTTCTTGGCGTTATGGACAGTCGATTTATTATGGGAAGTATGGGCGCAGTAGTGGGGGAAAAGATTACCTGTGCCTTTGAAACTGCCAGAGACCACAGGCTTCCAATAGTAATGTTTACCGCTTCTGGTGGTGCTCGTATGCAGGAGGGCATGGTTTCACTCCTGCAGATGGCTAAAACCAGCGCCGCTGTCAACCGATTTTCCCAGAGCGGACTCCTGTACATAGCAGTCTTGACTCACCCTACCACCGGTGGAGTAACCGCCAGTTTTGCCACTCTGGCTGATCTTGTGCTGGCGGAACCCGGTGCTACCATCGGGTTTGCCGGAGCCCGGGTTATCCAACAGACTATACGGCAGAAGCTTCCGGCGGATTTTCAAAAGTCCGAGTTCCTGCTTGATCATGGCATGATTGACCTTATTATCAACCGGGACGAACAAAAGGAATTTTTGTACAGAATGATAAGGTTCCATAAGGGGAGGAAAAAGTGACTTATACTCGACCATTGGATTTTGAGAAGGATTACCTGGATTTGAAAAACAAACTTGAGGATCTTAAAACGTACACTCGGCAAAAGAATTTGAATCTGGACTCGGAAATAGAGGCTCTAAACACCAGAGTAAACGTGCTAAAAGAGGAGAGATACCGCAATCTTACCGCATGGCAGGTTTACCAGATTGCCCGCCATCAGGATCGTCCGTTAACTCTGGATTACATAAATGCGATTTTTCAAGACTTTGTCGAATTACATGGAGATCGCTGCTACGGCGATGACCAGGCGGTAGTGGGAGGTTTGGCTTGGTTTGACGAGATTCCGGTAACGGTGATAGGTCACCAGAAGGGCAAGGACACCAATCAGAACATCCGGAGAAATTTTGGCATGTCCCACCCTGAAGGCTATCGCAAGGCCTGTCGCCTGATGAGTCAGGCCGAGAAGTTCAGACGTCCTCTTATCTGTTTTATCGATACCCCGGGGGCTTATCCAGGGCCGGGAGCTGAAGAGCGGGGCCAGGGCTGGGCCATTTCCCAGGACCTGGCGCAGATGTCCGGCCTTAAAATCCCGATAGTGAGTCTGGTAATAGGCGAAGGTGGCAGTGGAGGAGCCCTGGCCCTGGGAGTGGCTGATCGTCTGTTGATGCTATCCTACGCCGTCTACTCGGTAATTTCGCCCCACGGATGCGCCTCCATCCTTTGGAATGATGTCGGCCGATCCGAAGAAATGGCGGGGAACCTGAAGATGACCGCACCGGACCTTATGAGGCTGGGAATAATTGATGAGATTATCCCCGAGCCGACTGAGGGTGCTCATCGCGATCCGGAAAAGACCTATCGGATGGTTAGGGAGAGAATCAAATTTCACCTTCAGGAGTTGCTGGACGTAGATCCCGTCGACCTGGTTGAAAGGCGCTACCAGCGCTTAAGACGAATCGGCTCACCTAACGAAGATTTGGAAAGGAAGATTTAATTCTACAGCAGGGAAGCGATGATTGCCTTCTGTATGTTGTTGGTTCCCTCGACGGTAGCCAGCACCCGGGCATCGCGTGAGTATTTATCAGCATAGGTGTTGGCCATGTAGCCGCCTGCACCCAGGATTTCGACCGCCTTGGATGTTACTTCCAGGGCTGTTTCACTGGCATACCACTTGGCCATGGAGGAAGCAGTGGTATAGTCCCGGTCCTGGTCAATAAGCCAGCAGGCTTTCCAGGTCATAAGACGGGCCAGTTCAATCTTGGTTGCCATCTCAGCCAAGGCGAAGGAAACAGCCTGGTTTTTCATTATAGGCTTACCGAACTGCACTCTGGTTCGCGCATGGTTGAGGGCAAGGTTGAAGGCTGCCTGGGCGATTCCAACCGCTACCGCACCTACCAGGGCCCGACCACGGTCAAGCGTCTGGGTGAGCAGCAGATATCCGCTACCTGACCGGTTGCCTCCGACCATGTTATCTGCCGAAACCCTGACCTGGTCGAACAGAACTTCGGAGGTGTTGGCGTACCGGATTCCCACCTTGTTCCTCACTCTTCCCAAGGAGAGACCGGGTGTTGATGCAGGGATAATGAAAGCACGCAATGCTGCCCGGTTACTAAACGGAGGAATGAATACGAATGCGGAAAAGAAAGAGGCCACCGAGGCATTTAAGACAAAATCCTTGGTGCCAGTTATTACATATTCCTTTCCCTCGGCTTCAGCCGAACTGGAAATTGATTCGATGTCCGAACCGGCTCCCGGTTCAGTAAGCGCGAAGGCTGCCAAAGCAGGAGTTGTGGAAGTCAGAAGGGGGAGGAAGGATTCCTTCTGCTCCCTGGTCCCGGCCAGTACAATGGGACTGGCGGCATGAATACTGGCATTTAAGACCGTAGCAACACCGGCACAGCCCGTTGATATTTCCTCAATCAACAGTGCGCATGTCAGGTGGTTCATACCTAGTCCGCCATATTCCTTGGGAATCGTTGGACATAAGAGGTTGTGTTTTGATAATAGATTTGCTATTGACCAGTCGAATTGATCGTCACCTTTGGCATCTATCTCCAGTGATTTGGGTGTGATCTCTTCTCGCACCAACCCGCGAGTTTTTTCGACGATACGTTTTTGTTCCCTGGTAAGATCGAGACTGATCATTGGTTTCCCCCCTTATAACGACGCCAGCGAATAAACATTATATAGTCCATGACATCACGGCGCTCCTCTGGCGTGAGAGCGTAGATTTCATTGAGCAGGCGAAGCATCTCTTTATCCTCGCCTTCGACTACCGGGCTATTCTCAGGTGTGGTTTTGGGTTCCATAAAATAATCTATTGGCATGTTCAGTGCTTGAGCTATGGCCTCCAACTGGGACAGGTAAAGCCGCCGCTTTCCTTTCTCGTAATTGGACAGTGCTGACTGAGAGCATCCCACCTGACGGGCCAGCTGCTTCTGACTGTATCCTTTCGCTTCTCGCGCCTGTTGAATCTTAATGCCTATTTCTTTAAAACTCACGTAAACCTCTTAGAGATTAGTTTTAGATTCTTCCATTAATATAGTAAAGCATAATATTAAACGAAACAATCGTTAGAATTATGTTGGCGAATGATTACGCATTATGGTACGATTATCACAGACGTAATAGAATGTAATATAGGCATCACAAATGGGAAAGGAGTATAAGATATGTTTGATTACCTGTTAACTCCAGAACAGATTGCACTTCGCGACGAAGCACGTGAGATGGCGAAATGGGTACCCCGCCAGTATATCCTGGATATGGATGCCGACAAGATCAAGTTCCCCAAGGAATTCCTCCAGGAATGTGCGCGGCGTAATCTGATCGGGCTGCGGATCCCCAAAAAATATGGGGGCCGGGGTTTGGATTGGGTATCGCACACCATGGTTGCAGAGGAGATATGCGTTCCGGGATACATCTTTGGATGTGTCTGGGGAGTGGGAGCGGACCTGGTTTGCGAAGCTATAGTAAATCACGGTAGTGAGGAACTTAAGCAACGCCTGGTAGTGCCGTTGCTAAAAGGTGAACTGTTCGCCGCGGAGTGCTTGACCGAACCGCGTGGTGGTTCTGACTTTTTTGGTGCCACTACTATGGCAGTAGAAGATGGTGATTCCTTTATATTAAATGGTCAGAAACGATTCATAGTCGGTGGGGAAGGAGCCGATTTCTTCCTGGTTTACGCCAAAACCGACCCTGAAGCCCCCGCTAATAGATCAATGACCTGCTTCATTGTAGAGCGGGGACCAGGGGTTAGAACCGAGTATGTGTATGGCTTAATGGGTTGCCGTGGTGGGGGTACCGCCCGGGTTGTCTTTGAAGACGTGCGGGTTCCAAAGTCTAATATCCTGGGAGAGGTCAACGGAGCTACAGCGATCTTTTATCCAATGATGATTCCTGAAAGACTTGGTACTGCTGCTATGACCATTGGCGCCGCACGCCCGGCTCTTGAGATTGCTACTGATTACACCGCTAAGCGTAAAGCTTTTGGGACCAAGATCAAGAACTTCCAGGCAGTCGGTTTCAAAGTCGCAGACGCAGTAAATAAGCTGGATACGTCACGGGCCATGATATATTGTACTGCGCGGGCCATTGATGCCGGTATCGATGCAAAAAGAGCACGTCGCATGGTATCACAGGCCAAGAAATTTGTTACCGAGCAGTGCTGGGATTCGGTTAACCTTTGCATGCAGGTTATGGGCGGCATAGGTTACACCGATGTCTACCCGATTGAGAAGATTCTCCGCGACCTGCGCCTATCTATGATCTGGACGGGTACCAGTGAAATCATGAATCTAATTATACAGAACGAGTGGTACAAGGAACGTGCCAAGGAGAAAAACAGCAATATACGCGACTGTGAGTTCGATAGTGTCAACGCCTTTGCCGAAGACGAAAAGATCTACGAGTAACAGTTTTCATTACGCGCGCGTTGTCCGAGAAGGGGGTGCGTATATTACGCTGAACTTAAAGTAAACCGGCTTTCCACGTAGGGCTTATTCTGTTGTTTGCATCTATAACGTTATTAGTGTCGCTGATTTGGTTAAGACTTGTGGGAGTGGTATTAGGGTGTTTAGTGTGACAAGTGAAGGGAGGGAGTGATGTGGTACCCATTTGTATCACATCGAAAACATGAACATAAGGACCATGGAGATTGCCGAGAGAACGACGGTTGCTGAGATCATGTATAGAAATGCCAGGAAATATCCGAAAAAAGAAGCTATTGTTTTCAAAGACAAGAGATTGACCTTCCGAGAGCTTGATGAACTTTCCAATCAAGTGGCTAACTTCGTCGTTGGATTGGGAGTGAAAAAGGGAGACCGGGTAGCCATTTTGATGCGCAACTCTGAAAAGTTTCCCGCCGTCTATTTTGGCGTACTTAAAGCAGGGGCCGTAATTATTTGCATAAACATAAGCTTTATGAAGCCTGAGGTTAAGTATATTCTCGAAGATAGTGGAGCCAAGCTCCTTATTTTCGATGAATTCTTCGGCCCGGTACTTAAAGGTCTACCACAAGAGACACCCGGGGTAGACAATTTCGTATGTGTTGGTGAGAATCCCCCTGAAGGAACTCTTGGATACTTTGATCTTATGGCAAAATCATCGACTGATAGACCTCCGGTAAGAGTAACGGAGAATGACCCCTGTTCCATCATTTATACATCCGGAACCACCGGTTCTCCCCGAGGAGCACTGTTCGATCACCGTGCGGTAGTCTACAATGCCAGCGTTGTTGGAGTTATCAACCACGGATTTAGACACTTTTCCAGAAGCCTGATTATGATGCCCCTGTTCCATTCCGCCCCGTTACACAACCATTTCCTGGGTACCAGTTTTGTAGGCGGAACGAACGTTATATTGGAAGCCTTTGATCCCAAGCTGTTCCTGGAGACCATTCAAGAGGAGAAAACCACCCACTTCTTTGGTCCAGTAGTGGTTTACCTTACCTGTCTCAAGCTTTTGGATGTCAAACAATACGATTTATCATCGATGCAGCTCTTTGTTATGGGAGGAAGCCCGGCCTCCTCAGAGGACCAGGCCAGGATAATAGAGGAATTTGGCTTGAAGGGACGATTCCAACAGGTCTATGGGCTAACTGAATCTGGTCCAGCTGGGAATGCTCTGTTTTCGGAGGAAATCGAGTTGAAACCTCGGGCCCTGGGCTTGAATGGATGCCTGGGCGGTGAATTGATAATTGTGGACAAGGATCTAAATAAAATAGAAGAACCTGGAGTTGTTGGTGAACTAGCTGTCTTTTGTGAGTCTCATATGGTAGGGTACTTTAATGATCCGGAAAAGACTGCCAATACACTGATCAATGGCTGGATACTAACCGGTGATTTGGCCATGTATGATGAAGACGAGTATATTTATTTTGTCGACCGGTCCAAGGATATGATCATTTCGGGCGGGCAGAACGTTTATTCGAAGGAGATTGAGGACGTGATCATGGGGCACCCAGCGGTCATGGAAGTGGCGGTAATCGGAGCCCCACACCCCGAGTGGGGCGAGTCCGTAAAAGCGGTAGTATCGTTAAGACCGGGCGCAACAGCTACGCCTGAAGAAATCAAGACTTTCTGTGCGGATAAGCTGGCTAAGTTCAAACGTCCACGCTATGTACAGATTGTAGAAGCAATTCCTCACAACCCTGCGGGCAAGATTGTCAAACCGGAGATCCGCAAACTTTATGGGCAAGCAGAGGATAAGGCTCTGTAAGTATCATTTGTGACCAAAATGGTCGATGCCGATTAACTGTAGCAACTCATACTCGTTTGGATCTGACATAAATGCTGTTTGTGTCAGATTTGGGAAACCGGAGATAACACTATATATAATAGGAAGAGATTATGATATAAACCCAGAATGCTCTGTTTTCACGTGCATTCTGGGTTTTCCTGTTAACAATCCGGTTTAATCATTGCTTTTAGTTTTCCACATTGTCGTTATCGAATTCATCCCGGTGCTCCGTCAGTTCCTTGGACAGCCCGAAGACCATAGAGGGACTCGGTTGTACAGGCTTAACGGCTCCAATTCGGGGTGCACCCAGTCTCTCCTTGACAAAACCATACATCAGGGAAGCCAACAGCAGGAGTCCGGCGAAACCCACCGCGGGAAAGAGGGTACCAACCAGGTTGGAAAAGCCAAACTGGGACAGTCCCAGGGCCAGCGCACCTGCACCTATGGTCAAGTAGCGGTATCGCGGGGAACCCTGTTTGCTGAGTCGCGCTACGAAGCCGTACAGGCTTCCCACTGCAGTGGTGTATACCTCAGCCAAAAGCACGACGGTATAAACAATCCGCACCAAAGGGGATACTGTCCCTGCCACCAGGATCATGGGGATCTCATAAGTGGAGGCCCGTCCTATGTGGGTCAAAATAGCCAAATTGATAAGGGTAGCCCCGATGCCCAAGCCAACCCCACCCAGGATGGCGCCAGTCTTCAGACGGCTGGGACCGGACATGGCTCCTAATGGTGCCAGGATTGCTACGGCCAACACCAGGTTGTACGAGGTGTAAAGAATAGCTGTCAATGGCCAATAGGGGACTGGTGCCTGGGCTGGTTCGGAGTAGCCCCGGAGTGTGGCCAGCAAAGCCGGGAAATCAGTTGCTATGGTATAGACAGCCACCCCAAAAACAGCAGCCAGAAGAAGCGGAACCACCAGACTGATCGATCTCACCACGCCGCTTATTCCCAACAAAACGGTAAGAAGTGAGGCGGCAATCATCAAAAGACTGCCCCATAAAAATGGGAGGTTAAACTGCTCGGCAAAGATAGCCCCGGCCCCGGCTCCCATGGTTACTAACGCCCCAAACAGAAAGACCGTAATTACCCAGTCGATAAAAGTACCGATCCACCTGCCACCCGCGTAACGAATAATAGGTAGGTGAGAATCCGCTTTAAGCCTCCTTCCCAACTCCAGAATCATGTATCCGAAAACCGCCAGCAGGAATGCAGTGCCCGCCAGTCCAACCAGACCTGCCCGGCCAAAGTAGCCGAAAAACTGCAGGACTTCCTGCCCGGAGGCAAAACCTGCCCCCACCACCGTTCCAATATAGGTAGCCGCAATGACCAAAACTGAAAACTGTTTCTTAGGCATACCCTTAGTTTGCTTGGAAATGCATTAGTTATGTGGGGTAGGGACAGGTGTGGCTATCCAAAAATGTATCCAAGGGACCTTTTTGACATTAGCTTTTGCTCTTGGATGCTTGAATGGGACAGGGAGCGGATTTGACCCCATCCTTTAGCACCATATTTGGCACACTCTTTGAATGGTAGAAGAGCCAGTCTAGTGCCCCACTTTCGGTGGAAAACGGAGACGTGGGATAAACAATGATCTCAAGGATGCTTATTTTGCAATTCACAAACTATCGAATCTTGACATTTATCATCATGGTTGTCATACTGACATTGACAAAATACCGATAATACTAATTATCCCGCATACAGGGCTCAACAATTTAAATACTGGATTGTTCGACCAAACAGGGTGACGAAGATTTTATCCAGTCCGACCAAAGGAGAGAGAGATGAATCGCAGAGAACAGATTCTGGCAGTCGCAGCCAGGTTGTTTAGGGAACGCGGTTATAACGGTACCAATCTTAAGCTTATCGCCAATGAAACAGGGATAAGTAAAACCGCCATCTATTACCACTTTAAAGCCAAGGAAGATCTCCTTTATGAAATCTGTCACACTCACTTAACCCATATGTTTGCACAGGGACAGAGTATTGTGGAGTCCGATGCTGCATTGTTGGATAAAATAAAGAATTTTATCGAGATGTGGGTTGTTGAATATGATCTCTGTCGGGATAGAGCGGAATCATGGTTGCGGGAGTCTCCACATCTATCAATGCCTAGACGTAAAGAACTCTATCTTATTGCCATATCTTTCGAACGGATGTTAATTGATCTTGTAGACCAGGCCATTCAGGAAAAACTCATTCGCCCAGTCAACAGCAAAATAGTGGTACGCGGTATATCGGGAATATGTAACTGGGTAGGGAACTGGTACAGACCAGATGGAGTGTATGACATTCATACTATTGCCTCTGAGTACAGTAGTTTCGTTATGCGCTGCCTATCTCATCCCGTTAGGCGTAAGATGCCAATTGCGTAGTCAATCATTGGTAAACGTCGACTATTTGCGCCGGATTAATTAACACGTACCCTTGCCAACTACCCCCACCGGGAATCAGTAATTTATCAGGAATGCGAAACAGGAATTTCTGTTTTCGTATTTTCATCGACTTTGAATTCCATGTATCATACGGGAAAAGTTGTATCGTCTATCTCCGGGTCATCAGCCAAGAGACCGGGTAACAGGAAATCAATATATATTGCTGCTATTTCATGGATATCCAGGGGTCCATCAGGGTAATACCAATTCCCTACCCAGCTGCACAGGCCGGTAATTCCCCGCACAATAATTTTACTATTGAGAGGTCGAAACACCCCTTCTTTGATACCCTTTTCTACCAGTTCTCTAAGTACGGATTCGAAGGTGTTTCCGATAACATAAATCTCTTTACGCCTTTCAATCGGCAGGTAGGCCGCTTCCCGCAGATAGGCCTCAGCGCGGTCACGGTGAGCGTCGAAGTCCAGGATGTGGGCCTCAATCACCTTGGAGACCTTTTCTGGCAGGTCGAGTTTGGACATTGCTATCGTCAGAGCCTGGTTCAGGTAATGGGTGGTTTGCTGTCGGCAGATCTCATACAGGATGTCTTCCTTGGAGTTGAAGTAATAGTAAATGGCAGGTTCACTGATGCCGATCTGATCAGTGATGTTTTCAAGGGTGGTTGCATCGTATCCGTGTTCCCTGAACAGCTTGGCTGCAACTGCTAGAATCTCGTCCTTCCGATTCACCTTAATTCCTCCCTTTGCTAACCATAATCAAAATCGTTTCACTCGATATTCAGGGGAACAATTGGTTATTGTCACTGTTTGGTTACTAAACCTAATTCTAAATTATACCTCCCGGGGCAAAGAATTGTGCACCATTTCCTGCGGCCTTCCCCGCGTATTCTGCGCCTTTACTAAATTATAAATAATCAGATCAACAAAATTATGTTGAAAATTGTTGAAATCCTGACTACGATGAGAGTATACTTTACTTATTACTAAGTCAAGTTTCTGAAAAATCAACCTGATGCCAAGATCAAAATCAGGGCTTAGTACCAGCCTCTCCGACCGTAAACCATTCAAAAATTAATAAGACACAAGGTTAACAATATAGCCAGGGTTAGCGAAGTACCATTCTAATAGCCATGAGCCGGATAATTAATATCAGGAGGTACATAAAATGACCGAAAGTAAGAACCTGTGCACTTTAAACCCCGTAGGCGCCGACAACGAGTCAATGCGACCAGAGTTTGCCGAGATGGTCGAACGTCACTCCTACCTGCTTGATGAAAATCGTCCTGAGGCGGTGGCCAAAATGGCCAGGATGAATAACCGTACTGCCCGTGTTATTGTAGAGGACCTTTGTGATTCGGGAACCTTTATGGAATATGGTGCTCTGGCAGTTGCGGCTCAGCGACAACGCCGCTCCGAAGAAGACCTGCGTTCCAGGACCCCCGGTGATGGCATCATAACCGGATTGGGTTTTATCAACAGATCTGTATTCGGGGATGATGACTCGCGTTGTGTAATAATGGCCTATGATTATACGGTTCTGGCCGGAACCCAGGGTTACTTCGGTCACCATAAGAAAGACCGTATGTTGGAATTAGCCCATAAATACAAACTGCCCATAATTCTCCTGGCTGATGGTGGTGGCGGCCGACCTGGTGATGTTGATACCGGGGGATTATTTGTAACTGGTTTGGATTGTGTTACCTTTGCCCGGTTGGGAGAACACAACGGGAAGGCTCCTATAATAGGGATTGTGTCAGGGCCATGTTTTGCCGGCAATACAGCTCTGCTGGGACAATGTGATGTGATTATCGCCACTCGGAATTCCAGTATTGGCATGGGCGGCCCGGTAATGATTGAGGGTGGCGGTCTGGGTACATATAAGTGGGAAGAAGTCGGGCCGATTGATATGCAGACCAAGAATGGGGTAGTTGACATTGCGGTAGCCGATGATGTGGAAGCCGTTGCGGTAGCCAAAAAGTACCTCTCCTATTTTCAGGGTCCATTAAAAGATTGGGAAGCCTCCGACCAGAACCGTCTACGCAAGATAATACCGGAAAACCGGCGCCGGGTTTATGACGTACGCCGGGTTATAAAGACCATAGCAGATGTTGATTCCTTCCTTGAGCTCAGGCCAGACTTTGGTCCCGGCATGATAACAGGTTTGATCCGCATCGAAGGTAAACCATTCGGCCTCATAGCCAACAACTGCAAGTACCAGGCCGGAGCCATAGAAGCCGAAGGTGCCGACAAGGCAGCACGCCTGCTCCAGTTATGCAACGCTCACGGTCTGCCGATTCTGTCACTGATCGATACTCCGGGGTTTATGGTCGGACCCGATATGGAGTCTCGGGCTCAGGTGCGCCATATATCCCGTATGTTTGTGAATGCCGCCAA
Organism: Syntrophomonadales bacterium; assembly: GCA_050951725.1. Taxonomy (GTDB): domain Bacteria; phylum Bacillota; class Syntrophomonadia; order Syntrophomonadales; family DTU052; genus DTU052. The sequence continues at coordinate 307,602 of JBMNJO010000001.1, forward strand.
AATAAAGGTTCCGTATTTTTCGGTCATTACCCGCCGGGCCTACGGTCTTGGTGCTCAGGCCATGGCCAAAGGCGGTTTCCACGAACCCTTTCTTACTACTGCCTGGCCGACCGGTGAATTCGGGGCGATGGGATTGGAAGGTTATGTTAAGAAGGGCTTTGAAAAGCAGTTGAACGCTATTGAAGACCCGGTGGAACGGGAGGCCTTGTACAACGAACTGGTTGAAGAACGCTACGCAATAGGAAAAGCCATTAATGTGGCGGCCTACCTGGAAATCGATTCAGTTATTGATCCTGCTCAAACGCGAAACTGGATCATGACGGGATTGAAATTCACGGGGCACGATCCCAAAAAAGATGCCAACCATACCATGATAGACACATGGTAGGGTATCGGGGACGTGAAATCAGCCGAAGTTTTTTGCCTAATGAAACAGTTAATTGTGCTTGCCAAAATACATCCCTCAACTGTGTAGGTAAACCTGTAATCACCGGCTTACAGCCGGTGAAGGGGTTTACCTGGCCAATACCAAAAGATCTGGAATATTACAGTCTTTAATTATAAAAAGAACGAAGTGCAGCCCAAGCGAAGAGCTCACATTATTAAATCTTTTTTCAAGGTTTACTTATTAATAAGTTAATAACTGGGGGTAGTCAAAATCACTGTTCCCAGTTATAAAAACCTTACTTATGAATAAGTAAGGCAAAGCAATAGTTGTTAACGATTAAGGGGGGATGCTCGGTCCATTCTTATTGTCCGGTTCTGTGAAACAAAGTGATTGTTGTTGATCTAGGAGTAATGGGAGGAGAAATAATTATGGATTTGAAGGTACCAAAAGAGTGGGAGGGGCAAACCGAGGTTTTGCCACAGCGTCTCGAAATGTGGGTTGGAGAAAAAGGAGACTCGCCTTTCTTTTACTACGGGGAAGAAGATAAAACCCTAACGTTTAAGGAATTCAATGCGCTGGCGAACCAGATCGCCAATAACCTTATTTCACTAGGTGTTCAAAAAGGGGACCGGGTGTGCCTGCTGCTCACCAATCCCTACGTTAGTACACTATCAATGTTTGGCATTTGGAAATGTGGGGCAATTTTCGCGCCCATTAATTTTAACTATGCCGCCCGGCAGATCGCCTTTCAAGTAAAAGACACCAAGCCGGCCTTTCTAATCGCTGGTGTCAACTTTTCAGCTATCATTAACCAAATCCAAGACGAGCTTAAAGAAGTAAAGACAATCATTTACCGCCCTAAGCCGGGTGACCACGATTATGACCAGGCGGCCGAAAATAGTGAGGTTAACTTTACTACCTTGGATTATGAATCACTGCTTACCGGGAATGACCAAAACCCTAATGTTGAACTGTATCCTTATGACATCGCCAATATTATTTACACTTCGGGCACAACCGGGTTGCCCAAGGGGGTTGTTCACTCCTACCGGTGGATCAACAACTACACCTATAACCGGCGTATGCCACTTAATGACGAAGACGTAATCTACACCGATTTACCAATGTATCACATAGCCGGTGCTCATAGTGAGGTAGGGTCTGCGGCCTGGGTCGGCTGTCAGATCGCGGTTTGGGATAAGTTTAGCCCCACTCAGTTTTGGGATCGTATCCGCAAGTGCGGTGCCACTACCGCCATTCTGCTCGATGTGATGGTTCCGTGGTTGATGAGTGCACCAGAAAGCCCCGATGACCGTAGAAACAGCCTGAATAAAGTTCCTATGGTACCGATGGTGGGGAACCACCGCCAGGTTGCCAAACGTTTTGGCTTTGACCTCATTATTTCGGGCTACAGTTCAACTGAGGCTGGCAGTGCCTTAACCGGAGTTATCGACGAGGAGCTTGACGAGGGTGAGGGGACTCCTGCTGATCTGTGGAAAGGGATGTCAAAAGAGGAATTACGACGGGTTTATGAAAGCAACAATATCCAGTATGTCAGTGGCAAGAGCGAACTGGCCAAAAAGGGGTGGATCGGAATCCCTTCCAATTATCATCGGGCGCGGATTGTTGACGAGCACGGCATGGAAGTGCCCCAGGGAGTGGTTGGGGAGATACTGCTTCAACCCAAGCTGGAGCACTGGATGCTTGAGGAGTATTTCGGACGTCCAGAGGCAACTGTCAAGGCGATTCGGGACTTTTGGTACCATAGCGGCGACGCGGTTTACCAGGACGTGAGTGGTCACTACATCTTTGTTGACCGTATTGGTTCCGTAATCAGACGAAGGGGAGAAAATATATCCCCGATGCAGATTGAAGAAGCGGTTAATGCCATGCCCGAAGTGGTAATGTCTGCCGCATTTCCGGTACCAGCCGAAGAAGGCGATGAGGATGAAGTAGCTCTGGCAGTGGTTCCACAGGAAGGTGTAGTTCTGGATGAAGCTGAATTCAGAGCGGCCCTGGCCAAGGAACTGCCGCGTTTCATGATACCCAAGTACATTGAGTTTCGAGATAGTTTGCCCATGACTGGCTCCAACAAGGTGGAAAAGTACAAGCTGCGCCAGGAAGTCATTGATGTTAAGGGATTAAAAGAAAAAAGCGGCGTTCGCCGGTAACTATCAATGACATCTTTATTATAAAAACCGGGAAGTGTCGAGCTATAGGTGTTGATATGAAGACAGCCTGGTTACCAGCAAGTGATTAGGTAGGATTGAATAACAATGGCCTGGATGTCATGGTCAGGTACCTACCGCTTCGGGGAGATGATGCCAATATACCAATAGATTCGGCTCTGGAGAAATTAGTAATATTTATTCGCCTTTTTGCGGCAAAATCTTATTTGAATGGAGGATCTGGATGAACACAATCGAGGGAAACAGCAAGGTACCGGCTAAACGATGGTGGGTTATCGCCGCGATTTTTATAGCTTTCATTATTGCATATTTTGACCGTGTCAATATCAATCTGCTGATCGCAGACCCTGGATTTTGCGCGGATCTAGGTATCACTGGTGACAAGGTAGCGCAGGGAGCTCTGGTCTCGGCATTTCTGTTCACTTATGGTTGTTTTAATTTCCTGATTGGCCCAGTTATTGACCGTTTTGGGCAACGGAGGACCTGGATGATAGCGGTCCTTCTCTGGGCATTGATCACGTTTTTTGCAGGGTTTGTCAATTCACTGGTAGTCATGTTAATGTTCAGAGCCTTCCTGGGAATCGGGGAATCAGTTAATACACCGGCAACTAACAAGACGATAAAGAAATGGTTTCCCCTTAATGAAAGGGGTAGGGCATCCTCGATTTGGAATGCAGCAACGGCTGGTGCGCCGGTGGTGGCCTTCCCAATTATTGCATGGTTAATTGCCGAGTTTGGTTGGCGGGGGAGTTTCTATATTCTAGGTGTAGTCGGACTAATCCCCCTCATCTTCTTGGGAAAATACCTCTACGACTCGCCCAAGGAAAGTCCTAATATAGGGCCGGAAGAGCTTGCTTTTATTGAAGCCAACACTGAGGACTCGAATGTGGAAACCAAGATTGACTGGAGCTTCCTCAAAAGCAGTACTTTCTGGCTGGCCGCGTTTGGATACTCCATGGTAATGGCTATGCTATATGGATTACTCAGTTGGATGCCGGTTTATCTAAGTGAAACCCTGGGCTTTTCCTGGGCAGCCATGGGAGCATTATCATCTCTGCCCTACGCATTTGCGATTGTGGGGTCGCTCGTATCCGGTTGGCTGGTTGATAGAGTGAAGATGAAGGCAAATGTATCAAATGTTGCCATTATCCTTGCTGGCATATGCATCTACATGGGCATTAATTTCCAGAGCTCCATTGCGGTTGCCATTACGCTGTCGGTCGCAACTGGATTAGCAATGGTGTCCATCCCCGTATGGTTTGTTATGATTCTAAATGATGTTAAGGGTAGTGCCATGGCTACCGGAGCTGGATTCTTTAATGGCTGTGGTTACATTGCATCTTCAGTTACCCCGTTATTGGTTGGTGTTCTGGCTGCCAAGTTAGGGCTGGCTGGTGGGTTTGTAGCATTAATAGGTGCACTGGCCTTATGCCTCTTTGCGGGAATACTGATGAATATGAAGCAGAAGTCACAAATGGCCGCGTAGTTGTAGATAGGGTAGAACAATACTGTTGGTCCGAAGCTTTCCTGTAGCCCGGCTCGCCCGCTGCAGGAAAGCTTTTTGCTTGCCCGGACCAAAATCCGATTCTCGAATTATCAAAATGAAAGAGTTGGCTACTGTTCGAGGCATATTAAAACCTCTTGATTGATACCAACTGTACGTCCGAGCCGCTTACCAATGCCTCGGTTGGCGGCGCTTCCTTAATTTGCAGTCTGGAATCGCGAAGGAAACCGCGGGGTCCATACAGAATATATAAATTTTGGGGGAGAGGAGTGGTGTTATGGAGGAAAACAAGCTGACCCTGGGAGAGAGGTTTTGGGGCATTTTCGCAAACCCGGTCCCGACTTTTAAAGCTATTGGAGAGGATCCCCGGATACTTGTACCGGCATTGGTGGTTATCGCCATTAATGTTCTGATTGGCTGGTTGGTTATTCCCGAAACCATTGCTTACACGGAATCAATTTTGGAGAGCAGTGGTCAGGCGATGACCCGTGAGGCTTTGGATATGGCTATAACCGGGACCAAAATCAGCCTCATTGTGGGTTCTGCTCTGATGCCTCCGCTTATTTGGCTGGTCCAGGCGTTTCTGCTGGCTGTGGTTAAGCAGTTTACCGTTGGTGAGGCCACTTTTAAGCAGCTTTATGCGGTGGCCTTATTTGCCTGGTTGCCCCCGTTCCTGGGTGGCCTTATAAAGAGCATATTGATAAAGTTTATCGGGTTTGACGGTGCCATGGCCGTACAAACGAGTCTGGCCTTGTTTTTACCTTCGTCAATAGATTCCGGTTTCTGGTTCGTTTTCTTATCCAGGATGGACCTCTTCGGGCTCTGGGGTCTGGTGCTGCTTTCCCTGGGTGGTGCAACCGTCATGAAGAGAGACCCCTGGAAAACTGGCATTTACGTTTTCTCAGCCTGGCTGATCTACGTTATTGTGGTAGCCTACTTGAGTGCAAGATTCGCCAATGTCCCGGGAATGTCATAGTTTTGAGAGGCTTGTCACAAATCGGGGCCATGAAGTGTTATATATTATGGGTCACTTATAAACCCGGGTCAGAAATTGAGCTGCCATTCCGGGAGAAAGTAAACTGGATATCGACTATATACCAGCATGCTTGAAGAGGAGAAGGTAATTTGTCAAAGCAAGGTAAAGTCAAAATGTTACTTACCAAACGAAATCTGATCATCGTCGGAGTACTGTTGTTGATTGCTGTGGTAGGAATTAATGTCTACCGGGTGCAGAATAAGGACGTGGTGAAGGTAAAAACCGCGTCGGTAACGGAACAGAAATTGGTGCAGACGGTTCTGGCTTCAGGTAAGGTGGTGGCTACGGATAAAAAGGTAATCTACAGCCAGGTGACGGGCACCGTGAAGAAGATTCATGTAAAGATGGGACAGGAGGTCCAGCCAGGGCAACTACTGATGGAACTGGACATCCCTGATGGTCCCCAGAGGCTGGCCCAAGCCCGGGCGGCCTTAGCCAAGGCGGAGTCTGATCTGGCCAAAGCCGGGGCCAGCGAGAAGAGCCTGGAATTGATCGATGCTGAATCTACTTACTCTGAAGCCGAAGCCAGTTACCGGCTGGCCCAGGACCGGCTTAAGCGCAATCAGGTGCTGTATCAGGAAGGTGCAATATCGCTCGAGAGTCTTCAGGAAATCGAGTCGCAGTTTGCCTCCGCCGAGAGCCGATTCCGCAAAGCAGAGGCCGCTTTGAAAGTTGCGCAGGCCGGTGCGTCAGCAGCTCTCATGGGACTTCAGGCCGCGGTGGACAGCGCAGCAGCCAGTTTAGCGTTGCTGGAATGCCAGATGGGGCAGGAGGGATTGAAGTCAGATATCTCCGGAAGGGTCTTGTCCCTCGGCGTACGGGAAGGGGACATGATTACACCCAATACCATACTGATTACAGTAGGCAGTATCGACCAACTGGAGATTGTTGCAAATATTAATGAAGCTGATGGCCCTCAGCTTAAGATTGGGCAGAGGGTAGTAATCACCGGGAGCGCCATTATCGACCAGCATTATGTTGGAAAGATAACTGAGGTTGGGTTGGAAGCCAGAAGTCAGGTAAGAAATGAGAATGAGAGCTCAGATCTGCCGATAACGGTATCCTTGCCGGAGAAGACGCAGCTTCTCCCCGGTTACAATGTTGATCTGGAGATTACGACCCATGTTGACGAGAAGGCCTTGGTGGTTCCTTACGAGGCAGTTATCGAGCAGGAGGATGTTCCCTGCGTTTACGTGGTCCGGGACGATAAAGCCCACCTGCAGAAGGTAGTTCCGGGCATTTATGATAATTTCAATATCCAGATCAAGGAGGGCTTGAAGAAGGGGGATAAGGTATTGCTCGAACATCCTCCCGAATTGAAAGAAGGCAGTAGGGTTAGATCAAGATGATAAAAGTTGAGCAGCTTACCAAGATATACGACACCGGAATTGTAAGGGTCGAAGCTCTGGTTGATCTGAATTTGGAGGTCAGTAGAGGCGAGTTTCTAGCGATAATGGGACCATCAGGTTCCGGCAAGTCAACGCTTATGAACATTCTGGGCTGTCTGGACCGAAGTACGTCAGGGGATTATTATCTGGAAAGTGTCCCCATCAGCACCCTGGATGAGATTGAACTGGCAAAAATCCGTAACCAAAAGATCGGCTTTATATTTCAGACCTTCAATCTCCTGCCGCGTATGGATGCCCTCCGCAATGTGGAAGTCCCGATGCTTTATTCCGGGACAGATCCCCGCGATAGACGGAAACGTGCCTGGGAGGCACTGGAGAAGGTAGGCCTGGCTGATCATGCCCATCACCGTCCCAACGAACTTTCCGGAGGTCAGCGCCAGCGGGTGGCTATAGCCCGGGCCCTGGTGAACGATCCCAGTATCATACTGGCTGATGAACCTACCGGTAACCTCGATACCAGGTCAGGACTGGAGATAATGTCTATAATTCAGGATCTTAACCGCCAGGGGGTAACGGTTATTTTGGTTACCCATGAACAGGAAATATCCCGCCATGCCCAGCGGGTAGTTTATTTTCGGGACGGGCGCCTGGTTAAATCTGAGCTGATAGATTCACCAATGAGCGCTGCCGAGACCTTGAACGCAATGAAACAGCAGATGGGGGACCGCCTGTGACATTCTGGGAAATGATGAAGATGGCTCTGGAAAGCATATGGGCCAACCGGCTGCGGTCGGCTCTTACCATGTTAGGAATCATTATCGGGGTAATGTCGGTCATACTGGTGGTTACCATCGGACAGGGGGGACAGGCCCGTATTTTAAGCGAGATGGAGGGACTGGGAACCAACCTGTTTGCCGTATATATAGGGTCGGTGGACGATGGCAACTATGAACGCTACCGGTTTACCCTCGAGGATTGCCGGGCGATCAGGGAGTCGGTCGACAGCATTAACGGCCTGGTGCCCATATCCTATGCTTATACCACCGTTGAGGGTCTGCACCAGAAGGATTCAGCCACTATATATGGTACTGAAGGTGATTATGACGAGGTCTGTAATTTAAAGATGGCTGAAGGCCGCTTTTTCAACTCCGTTGATAACGCTGTTGGCCGTCGGGTTATGGTTATAAACCAGAGACTGGCCGAGGATATGTTTGGCTCCGCCCGCGAGGCAGTGGGAAAGAAGCTGAAGGTCAAGCAGATGTCAGTCGTGATATGCGGGGTGGCTGAATCCAGTTCGGGGATATTTGGCCCGGAGAGACCCACCGTTTACCTCCCCATAAAGTTACATTTCCGTTTGTTCGACAGCGAAGACAATATAAGCGAAATTTACGGAACCGCGGTGAGCAAGGACCAGGTGGAGGATGCTGCCAAAAAGGTTATCAGAGTACTGGAGGTACGTCACCAGGCCAAGGATCCGGACATCTATCAATTTGTTACCATGGCCCAACAGATGGAGGCGGCGGATCAGGTGCTCGCTATCATAACTACGATAATTGGAGCCATCGCAGGAATCTCACTCCTGGTCGGGGGAATTGGCATTATGAACATCATGATGGTCTCGGTTACCGAGAGAACCCGGGAGATTGGGATAAGAATGGCCTTAGGCGCAAGAAGAGAGGATATAATGAAGCAGTTTCTGATTGAATCGGTGGTATTAAGTCTGGCCGGCGGTCTGATCGGGATGATCCTGGGGATCGGCATATCAATGATCGTCTGCATGGCCATGGACATGCCGGTGGTCATATCCCTGGGAACGGTCATCCTCGCCATGCTTTTCTCCATCGCGGTCGGCATATTCTTCGGTCTCTACCCCGCCAACCGTGCCGCCAAACAAGACCCCATCGATGCACTGCGCTATGAATAGTTGGGTAGATCTATTTCGGGGACACCATACTAAATTTTTAGGACGATTCACCAGCTGTATTAAATGCTAAGGTGAGGAAGTTAACGAGATCTCCAAGGACGACTTGGAGATCTTGATGGACTACGCGGACAAGATCTTGGAAGTTGCGATCGACGTCAAGGTCGAGTGGGAAAGGAAATCCTCTGCTGGAAGGAGAGGGGGCGCAAGCCCCCTTTTATTTTAACCCTGCTACGCAGATTTGCCCGGGGCGCCGGGGCGGGCACCCCCTGGGGCGCGGGAAGCGGCCCCCGACGACAGAAAGTTAGTGTGGTGTACCCTAATTAAATTTAGTATGGTGTTCCCGAATTGTCCCACCAATTAGTACTTGCGCGCTGAGGTGCCAAAATCGTCCCTGCCTTGCACATCCGCCCCGCCCGTGGCAAACAATACTTTAGGGAAGAATTACAATGTTGGTGGATACCGGACGCTGTTTTCCGTCCGAGGGGCGATTCAGGGTTCGGCCCTGGAACACGAAGGTGCTGGAACCACCACCATCGAGGTTGTAACCTTCCTTAACTCCCAGCTCAGCCAGCTTGATCTGCAGTCGTTCAAGGGTCACTCCGGAACTCCAGTCAGACTGGCGTCCGTCGACCACAATCATGATAAAGTCACCATTGGCATACTCGCCGATAATGGTGCGCGGTTGTTTAGTTGTTGCCCATTCCTTGGGAACCGCTAATGGCAGACCATCTTTGATCAGTACCGGCAGGAAACTTACTCCCTGCAGCGGTTGAAGGCTCATGAGACTCTCTTTGTCGTAGAACTTGCCGCCAATCATTTTGCCGTTGCGATCGATCCCGGCAAAGAAAACATCACCGTTGGAAGGACTGAAATCATGGTTGACCAGTTTTCCATCAATCACGGTATTGCCGATGGGCATTATACGAGTCCGTCCGCCTTGAACCGATGAATAGAACCCCCCGCCATTTATACCCAGAATGGCCCCGGTGCGGGCGACTGCACTGCTGGTGGTCTCTGTTTGTCCCAGGGTGTCCTTGCCCAAAACAACCTTTACCGCATTGGGATCAAACAGCTTGACCTTGGCTATGTAACCGCGGTAGCCTAATTCATCAAGTTTGAAAACCTTGATTTCCACCCGCCCGGAACGATAACTCTCCACCGGCGGCCCCAGCATGGCCAGAATACGTTCCTCATATATCTGGTCTGAATTCTGCTTGTGTTCCTGGCTGCGGCTGGCCAGTTCCTGCAGGATTTTTTGTTGCTCCTGATATTCCCTCTCCTGCTCAGCCGCTATTTCACTCATAATAGTTGCATTTTGCCGCAGAGCAAACAGGCTTTCTTCAAGTGAATCAGCACCCTTGTTTATGTCCTGGATAGGAAGTGACAGGGCCTGAGCCCTATGTTCAAACCCGATCAAAGAGGAAGCCAGTCCAATGAACGGTGCCAGCAGGAATAAGGGGATTATGATTAACGATACTTTCCAGCGCATTTAAGGTGCCTCTTTCAGTATAGCCAGGCTTTCCGCCAATAACTGCAACTGCTTATCAAGATCCTGAATCTTCTGGTTCAGGTTTTGCTGGGTGGTGCCGGAACTGGCCAGAGTCTGATCGGCGTTGCTTAGAGCCAGTTGAATCTGGTCAATCTCGTTGGCCATGGAATCCAATTGGTTCTGCATCGTCTGTACATGTACCGCATTGGTCTGCTGAACCGCCTCAATGGAGCGGTCAATGTACAGTTTGCCAACGTAGTAGCCGCCTACCACCATCAGAAACCAGACGATGACCGCGATCGAGATAACCGTAACCGGTCTTGGAGCCGAGCCTTCCCGCTTTTTCGGTGAAGGAGGGTAATCCGAATTTTGGATCTGAGTCAAAACATCACACCTTTCTTATAAACCCACAAGAATGGAATTCCAGGAAATTAAATGCCAACCAAATCGCTTTTTCGACACTATAGAGGTCCATTCCTGCCTGGAATACCTCGCAGTATTGACGTATTTAGGTTGTGTTCGTAATCCATTCCGAAGTAAAAATATCTAAACATCGACAGACCTCATCGAAAATGTCCGTGCTGCCAGGGAACCCTCTTCCACAAAACCTGTAGTTAGTCTAATAGGGAAAAGCCCGCAGGACGATTTAATATCTTTAACAACTGCTGTGCTACTAAACCTGTCCCCCGGTCTCAAATTGATTTTGGCGCAAAAGTTGTTTATTATTAGGACAAAGCTTATCAAGTTTATCAGGAATAGTTTGTTATATACGTATTTGGGGGTGGGTTTGATGAAATGGACTAAAGAAGCCGAAGAAGAACTAAAAAAGGTGCCGGCATTTGTGAGGCGCATGGCCAAAAAGGCGGTTGAGGAGCAGGCTAGGAAGACGGGAAAGACTGAGATTACTGTCGAGGATGTCCGAGCAGGGCGGGAACGGCATATCTCATTTATTGAAAAGCAGCCCAAGCCGGGTGAAGAAAAGACGAGAATCGCGGTGGTGCGGTGCGAGATTGTATCTGAGGTTTGCCCGGGAGTGGCTTGTTTTAGGGCTTTCCATGCAAGGCACTCGCATTTTTCGCAATACGGAGACAATACGGAAATAATCGGATACTTCACCTGCGGTGGCTGTCCGGGGAGAAGAGTATCACGACTGGTAGAAAAACTGGTGGATCATGGTCTCGACGCGGTGCATCTATCATCATGTATGATGCTGGAGGGCGATTATCCCAAATGCCCCTACCGAAACCAGATAAAAAAGAGTATTGAGGCCAAAGGAATCCGGGTGGTAGAAGGAACACATCACTGATTCCGGCACGCAAACAAGGGACAGGCCGAGCGAATCATGGGGAACTGTCCCCATGATTCACTCACCTATTCGAGGTTAAGCCTATTTAGGGGACACCTTGCCAAATTATTCTGGCAGGCCAGAATAATTTGGCAAGGTGTCCCCTAAATAGTTTCTCCACTCATAGAAACACCGGTTATATCGGTATTAGGCTGGTAACTGTCAAACGCGGGTTAATAACGTCTTGACGAACCCAATTTAGGTCAGTTACTATTAACATATGAACGAATGATCATATGTTAATATATTAGCAGATAGACTGGAGTCCGATGGATGTAGCCAAACAAGAGTGTGAGGGGGCAAACCAATGGAACATGAAATTGATCGATGTGAGATTAACTGCATACACGAGGAGGCGGTGAGAGAGGTGCGCCAGGCCTTGTTCAGCGAAGATGTGGCTGTGTCACTGGCGGAGTTGTTCAAGGCCCTGGGAGACCCGACCAGAGTGAAGATCCTGTTTTCGCTGTTGACAAGGGAGCTTTGTGTCTGCGATTTGGCAGCGGTAATCGGGGCCTCCGAGTCTGCAGTGTCACACCAACTACGGCTCCTGCGGACGCAGAAACTGGTCAAATTCCGCCGGGAGGGAAAGATTCTGTACTATTCTCTTGATGATGACCATATTGAAAGATTATTTGCCCAGGGTCTGGAGCATGTTACCGAATAGACACTTGAAAAGGGGGGGAATAAATGACGGAGGCCGCTGTAAGAGATGATTCAACGGTATCATCAATATTGCGCATAACCGGCATGGACTGCCCGGATTGTGCGGCTAAAGTAGAGAAGGCTATCAAACTCATGCCGGGTGTTATTGAAGCGGCAGTTGTTTTCCCAATTGGAAGGCTCAATGTTTTGTACGACCCCCAACGGACCAGTATCACGCAAATGTCAGATATGGTAAAAAAGCTGGGTTACGAAGCATTGGACGAGGGTAACAAACAAACTGGAAACCTCATTACTACTGACTTTTCCATCATCGGTATGGACTGCATGGATTGTGCAGCCAAACTGGAAAAACAGGTAAACAGTTTGCCGGGAGTAGAATCTGCCCGGATTAATTTCGGTGCAGCAAAATTAGTTGTCACTCACAACGGTTCAGTTGATGAAGTGCTGACAACTATAAGCAACATGGGATATTCGGGGGCTGTTAAACAGGGCCACAGGATGAACGCTGAACCAGTTTCATTCTGGCAGTCTAATCAGTATGTCCAGCCAACTGTGGTATCGTTTCTTTTGCTGGCATTGGGAGTTGTGAGTAGATATTTGTTTGGCGCACCGGAAGTAGTGGCAGATGCTCTATTTATGGCAGGCGTTGTGCTGGGGGGATACCTGCCGGCGAGAAACGGCGTGTCGGTTCTTATTAACGCGCGGGAATTCGATATGAATCTCTTGATGAGTATAGCGGTTTTGGGAGCTGCCGTCATCGGGGAATTCGAAGAAGCCGCTGCAGTGGTCTTTCTTTTTTCTCTAGGGAATGCCCTGCAGGGCTATACCCTTGACAAAACCAGGAATTCTATCAAGGCCTTAATGGAGCTTACCCCTAATGAAGCACTGGTCAGACGTGGGGAGAAGGAAATGACTCTGCCGGTAGAGGAGATAAGGATTGGTGACATCATTATTGTGCGACCGGGGGAGAGGATCGCCATGGACGGCAGGGTTTATGCAGGTTATTCCACGGTGAACCAGGCCCCGATCACCGGAGAGTCCATTCCGGTGGAGAAAATGGCTGGTGATGATATCTATGCGGGAACGATTAATGAGAGAGGTTCTCTGGAGGTTGAGGTTACCAGACTGGCCCAGGACAACACCATTTCCAGAATTATCAGCATGGTGGAAGAGGCTCAGGGCCAAAGAGCTCCATCGCAGCAGTTTATCGACAGGTTCGCGAAATACTATACCCCGATGGTTATTGTATTCGCTGCCATTATTGCGACTGTGCCGCCTCTGGCATTCGGGCAGCCATTCGTAAAGTGGTTTTACCAGGCCATGGCCCTGTTGCTGGTGGCATGTCCCTGCGCATTGGTGATATCTACACCGGTTTCCATCGTTTCCGCCATTGGCAATGCTGCGAGAAACGGGGTCCTGTTCAAGGGGGGTCTGTATTTGGAGGAGGCGGGCGCTTTATCAGTAGTTGCCTTTGACAAGACCGGCACCTTAACTGAAGGCAAACCAAAGGTGACTGATATTGTTTCCGTTAATGGTCACTCTGATAATAAGTTGTTGTCAATTGCTGCGGCAATTGAAAGCCGTTCCGAACACCCTTTGGCCGATGCCATTGTTAAACACGCGAAAGCACAAGGAATAAAAATTCCTGGTGCAGCCGCTTTCGAGGCCATTATCGGCAAGGGAGCACAGGCAGTGGTTGAAGGCCGGTTTTACCAAATCGGTAACAGCAGGCTGTTTCTCGAACAGGCAATCGGTCTTAAGAATGTGGAGACCGAAGTTTCCCGTCTGCAGGGCGAGGGAAAGACGGTGATGCTGCTCGGAGACCATAACCGTATCCTGGGCCTTATTGCGGTGGCTGATGTTTTGCGGGAGGATTCGCGAAAAGCAGTAAACAGGTTGAAAAACTCAGGTATCCAAAAGACAATCATGCTCACTGGTGATAATGAAGTCACCGCCCGGGCCATCGCTGCTCAGGCTGGGGTCGACGATTACCGGGCTGATTTGCTTCCGGAAGACAAGGTGGATGCGATTAGAGACCTTCTGAATGAGCATGGCAAGGTTGCTATGGTGGGCGATGGCGTCAACGATGCTCCGGCGATGGCTATATCGACCGTGGGTATAGCCATGGGTGCAGCCGGTACTGATACTGCACTGGAAACTGCTGATATCGCTCTGATGACCGATGATCTGAAGAAGCTTGCCTATGTTGCTGATCTGAGTCGGCGAACCTTAGGTATTATCAAACAAAACGTTTTCCTGGCCTTAATTATTAAGGGCATGATCCTGCTGCTGGTTATTCCCGGGTGGCTTACCCTGTGGCTGGCCGTGGTTGCGGATATGGGTAGTTCTTTGTTGGTGACACTAAACGGAATGAGGCTGCTGCGGGTCAGACACCAGGAATAAGAGCGAACTCCAGGGATGCTTACTGTAGGTCCGGGCAGTATTGAGCGGTAATGGCCATCATAGTTGATCTTCATACCAGACTCGGACTGGGTCAACGCCCGAATAATGGAGTGTAATCCCGGTCCGAGTTGATTATTTCAAGCCGGCTTTTTCATTTTGACAAGGGTACCAAAATCCTGTACAGTGGGAAAGGATTAACGGTAAAATAGACTTTAAGGGTGATATTTTCTGAACATGATTAAATATGTCATTCATTAGTTTTGGGGAGGGGATTATTGCGGTTAAACTGGTTACCGACAGCACTTCATATATTGACCAGTCCACACAAAAAGAACTCGATATAACCGTTGTGAATCTAAGTGTACACTTTCCCGATGTATCTTTTGATGAAACCAGTGTCGAATATGACGATTTTTATCAAAAGATCCAAAGAGACAATGTTATTCCTACCTCTTCTCAACCTACCATTGGACAGGTTTGTGATGCTTTTCGGAAGATCGTCATGAGTGGCGATGAGGTTCTGGGTATTTTTATTTCTGCCCAGATGAGTGGTACTTATGAATCGGCATTGACGGCCAAAAGCATTATCCTGGAGGAGTACCCCCATGCCTCTATCGAGATTGTGGACTCAAAAACGAACTGTATGGCGTTGGGACTGCAGGTGGTTGAGGCCGCGAAAGCTGCCCGGGCAGGGAAGACGATGGAAGAGGTTATGGAAACCGCCGAACAGATTAGGAATAAAGTCCGGTTCTATTTTGTTCCGGCAACCCTGGAATACCTCATCAAAGGGGGCAGGATTGGGGGAGCGGCCGCTATCATCGGCTCCATTCTCCAGGTAAGACCGATACTTTTTGTTAACGACGGAGTTACCGATATATTTGCCAAGGTGAGGGGTACTCGCAAGGCTATCGAGAGAATCCTGAGTCAGCTTCATCAGGATGCCAAAGCCTATGGCCTGAAGCACCTGCTGGTACATCATATCCATGATGAGAGGCAGGGCCATGAGATCGCGGCAAACCTCAGCCGTCTATACAACCGGGAGGTCCCGTTACTGTCAATTGGTCCGGTGATAGGCGCTCACGTTGGTCCCGGCGCGGTCGGCGTAGTGTATTGCACCGAGCACTAAATGGGACGTGGGATCAACCTGGTGTTCCACTTTGATTTACCCTTCGGTTTGAATTGGATCAAAAACAGGACGAGGTTGGTGTCATACTTTTTAATAGAAGGTATGGTACCAACCCCGTTGTCTTTCAAATGTGGGTATAAGGAAAATGGAGGGAAACCGAGTCTGGACAGAGAAATATTATATTCATTTGGGGATTGATCCCCAAGAGGAGGTGCCGTGATGGACATATATAAAAGGTTACAGGAGCGGCTTGATACACATGCGGCCGGGGCTCCTGCAGCGGAATCATTTGATAAAATTTTACGGATTCTCTTCACGCCTGAAGAGGCTGAGATCGCCCTTCATCTAACATTCGTCCTTCAACCGGTCAGTAAGCTAAGTCAAAAGACCGGCATCGAACCAGAGAAACTTACGGCCATTCTTGAAGGTATGGCTGACCGTGGGGTAGTCTTCGCCAAGCTAAAGCAGGGGGCTGAGAACCGGTATAGCCTGCTGCCTACCATTCCGGGGCTGTTTGAGTTTCCCTTTATGCGACCAGAACGTAACCCGCATGTCAAAGAACTGGGTATGCTATGGGAGCAGTACCATCACGACGGTATGGGCAACGCGCATGCCGGTGCTCCCACACCGCAGATGAGGGTTATTCCGATACATGAAACCATCACGATGACCTCAGAGGTTCTGCCCTATGAAATTGTTTCCGATATGATCTCCCGGGCCCAGGTCATCTCCCTTACCAATTGTGCATGCCGTGTAAGTGTGGGTGCTTGTGACAAGCCGCTGGAGGTGTGTTTCTCCTTTGACGATATGGCACGCTTCCTGGTTGAGCGGGACCGGGCTCGTTTCATAGACAAGGAAGAAGCCCTTAAGGTGCTGAAATTCGCCGAGGATGAGGGCTTGGTCCATACCATTAACAATTCCCAGGATAAGCCGGGAGTAATCTGCAACTGCTGTGGCTGCTGCTGCACTCTGCTGCGGGGAATTACTGAACTCGGCAATCCCAATGCCATTTCTACCTCCGCCTATGTGGTTAGCTATACACCGGATGAATGCATTGGCTGTCACCTTTGCGTTGAGCGCTGCCCTATGAATGCGGTTGAAGAGGATGATGACAAGGTCGCATTACACGAGGAACGCTGCATTGGCTGTGGCCTCTGTGTCTCCACCTGTGCTACGGAGTCTCTGGCCCTGGTGAAACGCGATACGACTCCTGAGGTACTGCCTACTGGCAGGGAGCTTTTCCAGAGGGTACTCAAAGAAAAAGGCAAGTTAGAAGCCTTCGCCCGTTTAAACAAGGAATAATGGGACAAGGGGACAGGTTCGCTGTCCCATTTTCAGTGATCAAGTGGGGCCGGTTTCGGATCTCACATCAGGTTTCCAATAGGAACCGACTTTTTTGGACACTTGAGAATGCTTTGACACCATACGGCCCCCATACATTGTTAAACTTGTAAACAGATCCAGAATGACGCAAACTAAACCGGGTCTATTCACCGGAAAGAGAGAAAGCGACTATGCATGAACTGGCAGTTACAGAGGGGATGCTGAAGGTCGTTCTGAGGCATGCTGAACTGAACAGAGCAAAAAAGGTTGTGGGAATAACCCTGCGGATTGGCGAGATGAGCGATATCGTTGACGAGTGGCTTAAGCGTTATTTCGATTATCTTAGTCGCGATACCATTGCTGAAGGTGCAGAAATCATAATTGAACGTTCCCCGGCAGTCTTTCGGTGCGGGGATTGTGGTGAGGAATACATTGTCAAACTGAAGGGTGAGTATAAGTTTTCCTGCCCTGAGTGTAGCACCAATAATGTGGATTTGATTGCCGGACGCGAGTTTCTGGTTCAGGAATTGAAGGTGGTATAGGGTGCATTGTGATTGCCCCGGGAAACGACAGAAAATCTAAATTAGTGAGGATGAATTCATGGATAAGATCCGTTTGATAGACATCAGGGAGGAGATTCTCTCTGACAATCAGAATTTGGCCAATGATATTCGGGCTAAACTCTTGGATAATCAGGTGTTTATGCTCAATCTAATGTCTTCTCCCGGATCGGGGAAGACCAGCCTTATTGTTGAGACCATACGTCGGTTAAAGGATGAATTCCGGATCGGGGTCATTGAAGGGGATATCGATTCCCTGGTGGATTCGGAGAAGATTGTGGCGGAAGGAGTACCAGCGGTTCAGCTTCGTACTGGCGGAGCCTGCCATCTGGATGCGCCCATGCTGGAGACGGCCCTTGAATCAATGGACCTGAAAGACCTCGACCTGATCATAATCGAGAATGTCGGTAACCTGGTATGTCCTGCCGAGTTTGACACCGGCGCTGCCAAGCGGGCCATGATCCTCAGTGTTCCCGAAGGTGACGACAAGGTTCTGAAGTATCCGCTGATGTTCTCAGTCTGTGATGCCTTGGTAGTAAACAAAATCGACTACCTTGGATTGTCTGATTTTAACCAGGACTTACTGAAGGAACGGGTTAAAATACTGAATCGGCAGATTGAAATCATGGCGGTATCTTGCCGGACCGGAGAAGGAATTGATCAGTGGTGTGAGTGGCTTAGAACTGAAGTGATTAACTATCGAAACGGTAAGTAAACGCTGTCCTGGAGGGCGGGGGACATGGTGTTACCCCGCTTTTTTATGTCCAGCAGCTAGACGATTGTTTCATTGGCCTCATTAATCGCGATACGGTGTTTACGAAGTATCCCGTATCCCAACACGATTCCCAAGAATGTAAGCACCGCCGGTATCCATAGTTTAAGTAAGGACCACAATACGACCATGAACACATTGATTATGGATAGAAATATGAACATTGCTTTATAATAGCGAAAACGTTCCCACCTCTTAACCACAAAATATGCCATACCGGCAATGACAAACGCCAACATACCCTGGAGAGAAAAGAGGATCACAAAAAAATACCCAAACACATCCTGGCATCAGCCACCCCGTATTTCATGTGATAGATGATCCAAAGTATACCCAGCAGCACTGGAATAAAAGGGAACAGTATGTAACCAACCGATCTAAGCATAAGATCAATCCTTGCTTCCGGGAGACAGGTTTAGCTGTCCCGTTTAAATACTGCACTGTAATTAGATATGAACCGCCAACCCTATATATACCAGTATACCTTAGAATCAGGACAGAATCTATGGCGGGTGCGCCCCAAAGTAGGACCGCAAACGACCTTTTTCCCGCTAGGCTTTGTAAACTCTTCTCTTCTTTCGGCGACGTCTGAGGTTTATGATCCTTATCAAGTATAGACAGCAGAAAATCGCCATGAAAGTTATGAGTGTATACTTTAAAACCTTAAGGGCAATGGCTTTAAATCGCGCAAAAAAGGGTGGTTTTTCTGCTACTGCAGTTGTCGCCAACAGTTCAACACTGCTAACCTCACTACCGGCAACGTGAATCTTGCAGGTACCAACCACCTGACCAATTCTAACCGGAGCGGTGATTTGATCCTGGGGGTGAACCGTATAATGTGCTCCTGACTCCTCCTCGGCGGTGACTGCAACCATAAGATCGGTCTTCGGTACCGCCCGAACCGTTTCCTGTTCCCCGTTTAATACCGGTACTTCAACGGATACCTGGCCAGCCGTTTTTATGGTTTGGAGACTGTAATGGGCAAAACCATAATCCAGCATCGCCTGCAGGTCTGGATAAACCGTAGTTGAATTTAAGGAGACTGCAATCAAGGTCAAGGAGCCTCTTTTGGCCGCGCCGACCACGCAGTTGCCTGCTTTTTTGGTATAGCCATTCTTGATTCCGATGGCGTCATCGTACCTCCAGAGCAGGCGATTTTTATTGATAAGCAAGCGTTCGTAATCATTCTGGGCCCAGGGAATATTATAGGTTTTGGTTGATACCACCTTACGGAAGACCTCATATTTCATGGCCTCCCGCCCGACCAGGGCCAGGTCATAAGCAGAGGTGTAATGCCCACTCTCTTCCAACCCGTGAGGATTGCAGAAGTTGGTATCCTTCATACCCAGCTGCCGGGCACGCTGGTTCATTAACTCCACAAAAGCCTTTTCGCTTCCCGCCACGCTCTCCGCCAGTGCTACCGATGCGTCATTGGCAGAGTTCAGCATCAAAGCATAAAGAAGCTGTCCCCGTGTCAGTTTTTCGCCGACTTCGAGCCAAATAGCGCTCTCCGGGGTTGTGGCGGCTTTCTCGCTTACTTCAACAACCTGGTTCAAGTTGCCGTCTTCCACTACCAGCAAACCCGTCATAATCTTGGTAACGCTGGCAGGTGACAGGCGCTCATGTGAATTTACCTCATATAAAACCCTGCCGGAGTGTGCATCCATTAACAAAACCGCTTTCCCCTGGGTCGCTGGACAGGCCGCACTCTCCGTTGGTGAATCAGCTAATACCGGGCAGACAAGAATGAATTGGGCATAGCAAAATAAAGTCAGCAGAATGTATAACAAAAGATATCGTTGGCGCATCGAGCAGCTCCCATAATTACTGGAGTAAAATCTTAGGACATACCTTTCTAATAATACCCGTTTTATAGGAATAGGGACAACCCAATCTTGATAGGAAGATGCCGGTTTTCCCTGAAAAGCCACGGATTCTATGATATAATTTGAACAGTGACCCGCAGTAAAAGGCGGGTCTTTCTATTAATGGGACACAGGTACAGAGAACCTGTCCCCGTGTCCCAATTAAGGTGTTCGGGATATGATACTATTACAAGCCAACCGGATATGTAAAGCTTTTGGGATAACTGAGGTCCTGAACGGGGCCAGCATAGTCATAAATGAACATGAACGGGTTGGTATGGTAGGGCCCAATGGTTGTGGTAAATCCACCTTTTTAGGATGCATAACCGGGGATTTGACTCCTGACTCGGGAGTGATTTCGGTAGCCGCCAACAGGTCCGTGGGTTATATGCAGCAGCTGCCTGATGTTGATCCTGACTCAACCGCCTGGGATGCAGTAATGAACGGGTATGCGGACCTGCTGGAACAGCGCCGGGTCCTGGCCGAACTTACTCAATCAATGGCCAACGCTGCCGGCAGCGACCTGGAACGTCTCATGGAGCGCTACTCGCAGGTTAATGAATCCTATGAGCGGGCTGATGGATATGCGTGCGAGGCCAATGTGAGGCGGGTAATGGCTGGACTGGGATTCAAACCGGAACAGTTTGCCCAGGCCTGGTCCACCTTCAGTGGCGGAGAAAAGACCAGATTGAACCTGGCCCGTTTGTTGATTATCAAACCTGATATACTGCTGTTGGATGAGCCCACCAACCACCTGGATATCACCTCGGTTGAATGGCTGGAAGACTTTCTCATCAGTTATCGGGGTTCGGTTCTGGTGGTATCTCACGACCGGCGATTCCTTGACCGGGTGGCTACCCGTATCGTTGAACTAAGGAATGGAATGGCCAGGTCCTACCCCGGAAATTATTCTGAATATATTAGATTGAAGGCCGAGGATGATCTCGCCGCCAGTCGGGCCTACGAGCGTCAGCAGGAATACATCCGCAAAACCGAGGAGTACATTCGAAGATATAAAGCCGGGATAAAGTCGAAACAGGCCCGGGGACGGCAATCCCAGCTGGAACGGATGGAAAGACTGGAAGCAGTTAAGGATGTCAGGGGTATCTCACTCAGAACCTCCAATTTTAATAATGAGAGCGCCAATGTTGTTCTAACCGCCAACCGAATCTCCAAATCATTTGGCGGAAAAGTGATCCTGCAGGAATTGGACCTCATAATTCATCGCGGCGAGCGATTGGCTGTGGTAGGACCGAATGGCTGTGGGAAGACCACCCTTTTGAAGATGCTAGTGGATGAATTGCCAGCAGATACGGGTGAGGTGAAACGGGGCAGCCGGGTAAAGATCGGATATCTGGCCCAGGAAAGGACTAATCTTGATTCGACTCGCACCGTTTTGGATGAGTTGGTTTACAACTTTGACATCACCCTGGAGGAGGCCCGCAATCAATTGGGTCGCATGCTCTTTTCCGGGGACGATGTATTCAAACGGGTCGGGGATTTGAGTGGTGGCGAGCAGGGTCGTCTCGCTCTTCTGAAGTTGACCCTGGCAGGAGGAAACTTCCTGGTTTTGGACGAACCTACTAATCACCTGGATATCGACAGTTGCCAGGCGGTGGAGGATATGCTGGCGGAATTTACGGGAACCCTGTTAATCGTTTCCCACGACCGCTACTTCCTGGACCAGGTCGTCGATGAGATTATCGCCATTGAAGACGGGACCATTACCAGATACCAGGGCAATTACAGCTACTACCATCAAAAAGCGGCCGAGAAACGCAAGGCAGAAGAAGAGGCGGTTAAAGAAAAGAAGTCCGGCGATCCCCGGTCTCAGGCCAGATCTCTGGAGAAGGAGGCCAAGCAGCGAAAAAGAATGCTGACCGCACAGCTGCAAGAGATCGAGGCGCGGATCGAATTGCTGGAGGACAAAAAGGCCGAACTGGAATCCTTGTTATCCGATCCTGAAACCTATAATAATGAAATCATGGCGCGTTCCTCCACCAATGAGTTCAAGAAAGTAAATCAGGATATAGAGTCCGCTTATGAGGAATGGGAGACTCTGTTGGAGCATATTGAACTACAGGAAGAGTCATAGGTAACCTGATGGCTCGTTAAAGTTAATTCGGTAGGAGGGTTGATGGTGAGGAAACACCCCTGTGAAGAACTGTTCCTGGCGAAAATCTGCAGAGGCCAATCCCCAGAAGTTCAGTAGTCGTTTGTGGTACTGGCACACCAAGATCTGTCCGGGATGGAAAGCGTATCAAAAGCACCTCAAGAGCCTCAATAACACCGTCCCCGAAAAATAGAGCAGTCCCCAACCTGTCGTGTTTATTGAGATATTGACGTCACCCGCGTCATTTTGACCGAAACCTGACAGGGTTGATAGATGCTCGCCTGTTAAACCTATTTCACCCTGATCATCGGGCATTCACTTCGATACCGAGTTTTTTCATCTTCCTATAAAGTGTAGTACGGGCAATACCCAATGTTTTGGCGGTGGCAGAAATGTTTCCGTCGTACCGGCCCAAGAGTTCTACTATGGTGGAATACTCCCTATCAATTAATCTTTCTGACTGCGGGATTTTTTCAATCAACAGATCATCAGCAGTTATCCTGTCGCCAGAGGAAACTATCAGGGCCCTTTCGATGATGTTGCGTAGTTCCCTTACATTGCCGGGCCAGTCGTACTGGGTAAATTTCTTCATACAATTCTTGTTGAAGGTCTTAACAGGAATGCCGTACTCGGTACAGATATCCTGGAGGATATAGTTGGCCAGAAGGGGTATATCCTCCTTGCGTTCCCGCAGCGGGGGCATCTTTATATTGACCACGTTCAGCCGGTAATAAAGGTCTTCCCGGAAGTTGCCGGTTTCGACCTCCTGGCGCAGATTCCGGTTGGTAGCGGCAATGATCCTCACATCCACCTTCTGGGGTTTGTTGTCTGCCAGGGGAATTATCATCTTGTCCTGCATGAATCTGAGCAGGCTGACCTGCATTTCTTCAGACATCTCGCCTATCTCATCCAGGAAGATGGTACCTTTATCAGCCAGTTTAAATTTACCTGTTTTTCCGCCCTTTTTGGCACCGGTAAAAGCACCATCGGCATACCCAAAGAGTTCACTATGCAGCAATTCCTTGGAAAGTGATCCACAGTTTATGGCGACAAAGGGACCTTTCCTGCCGCTTGCCCAGTGAATGCCATGAGCAATTAATTCCTTACCGGTTCCGCTTTCACCCTCGATCAGAACAGTAGAGGGCAACGCCGCGACCTTATGGGCGATGGTAATGTTTCTTTTCATCTCCGGACTGCTGCCGATAATGCCTTGAAACGCATCTTTCCGGTCTTGTTCAGCCTCAGGTGTGGGTATTACCCGTAGAGAGGGATGGAACCGGAATGAAAGAACTGTGTGCTTGCCGCCAACCGGCATCTGCAGGACCTTTCGCTCAAGCAATTCCGCTGTCCGCCACTCATCACGGGCATAGATCATAAAATTCTCACCAACGCAGGGACTTGACAAATCCAAAAGGTGACGGTAATCATCAACGATCTCATTAACATGTATTCCTGTTATTATGTCCTTGGAACCAACCCCGAAAAACTCCATACATTTGGCATTGGCGCCGGTGATAATACCATCCTCATTGACAATCAGGGTGGATTCGCTGTTTAAATCAATCAGAGTGTTGGCTGCATTATCGAACTCGGAAACCATTCGGTATTGGGCATATAGCATCTGGTATATAAAAAAGGCCATCCGCAGGTAATCACTTGGAATCCTGCCTTTCATACTGGTTATGGTTAAACAGACTGCTGAATCGCGGGTTAGTATTGGCATACTGACCAGACCCTCATCAGCCTCAATGGAATATAGATCAACGATGGCCCCCTGGAGCAATGATTCCTTAATAGCTGGATTATTGTTGATGTATATAAACCCGGGACACACTGCTCCCACGTGGTCGTCTTCCAGTGAATGCAGAATACATCCATCAGGGTCAATCAGGTTTAAATGCATGTACTTGTTGTCAAAGTTGGGCGCAAAATAACTCATAATCGGACGGCTGAGGTTGATGATGTCCTGGTATTGATTAATCCGCTGCTGGAGTTCATTCTTCGGAATAAAGTAGAGGTCCGGGATACGGGTTACCACATCTATCCGGAGCATCAAGGGTTCATAATGGCTGTGCATTTCAAGCGGTGTTTGCATATTCAGTCCTTTTCTCCTTTGATTAACATAAAACAGGAGGAAAAACGAATCAATTTATACAACTATTATAGTGGAAAGCGAAATAAAGGGACATGCTTGTTCTGCCACGTAAGTTCGGGGATAACAAAATACAGCTGTAGCATGCATGATGTTCTGTTGCGGAGTGCTACTGTTTAAGAATCCCGGTATGACGGAATATATAGGGATATATGTAGCGCAAACTGTAGTATATGGGGTTAACAGTCAATAACGGAGGCCACGTAATCAGGCATCAGTAGTTGGCACGAGTTTTGCATTACAATTAATAATGAAAGCATGTCGATAAACAACCGGCAATTCGATGACTGCCGGTTGTCGCAAACGGGAAGCAGGTTTTAAGAAGGCCAGACATCAATTCCTGTTTCTCAAGTCAACACTTATAACTAAAAGATAATTGAAAGGAGAACTGATGATGAGTTATTTTCTTAC
Organism: Syntrophomonadales bacterium; assembly: GCA_050951725.1. Taxonomy (GTDB): domain Bacteria; phylum Bacillota; class Syntrophomonadia; order Syntrophomonadales; family DTU052; genus DTU052. The sequence goes on from JBMNJO010000001.1 coordinate 332,214, forward strand.
GGAGGAACAGCAACTTATCAAGAATTCGGTACGGGAGTTCTGCTTGAGCCCGGATACCAAAAAGGCGTCCTCTGCAGACCGCAAACAGGGAGGTTTTCCGTATGAGAGCTGGAAACTGGCGGCCGAGCAGGGTTACATCGGAGCCTATGTGCCGGAGAATTATGGTGGACAGGGGTACGATTTTACCACCTACTTCATCATCCTCGAAGAACTAAGCCGGATGGGGAACCCTGCCAGCATGGTAATGGGCGCCCACGACCTCTCGATACTGCCCCTGCTGTACTGGGGAACTGAAGAACAAAAACAGAAATACCTGGTACCACTGGCTTCAGGAAAGGCGATCGGCTGTGGAGCCGTAACCGACCCCGCTGGTTTGAACAACTACCCGGAATGGGGTTTGACGGTAACCGAAGACGGTGATGACTACGTTATTAACGGCACCAAGGTTCTGGTTACCAATGCCCATGCTGCCGACATCAAGGTGGTATTTGGCAAACCCTCGGGCAGCTACTTTGACACCGTATACGTGGTGGAGAAGGATACACCCGGAGTGGAAACCGGCTTCAACGAGCGGAAGATTGTGCCCGGCAACGCTGACTGGGGAACAGTTAACCTGAAAAACGTCAGAGTACCCAAGGACAACAAGGTGGTTGACAGTGGAATCGGCATGCTCTGGTTCGGCCCCAGCTTCCTCTCGATTTCGTTATCAGCCCTGGTTTTGGGTGATACCGCTTTTCAAAAGACCCTGGCCTTCAGCAGACAGCGCACCCGCTATGAACGGCCAATGACTGACCTGCAGGCTGTGTCTCACCGCCTGGTGAATATGGCCATTAACAATGAGCTTAGCCGCAGCCTGATCTACAACGCTATCCGTCTGTGGGATGAACAGAGATATGATGAGTGCTTCCGGCTGGCCTGCATGTCCAAGGTGTTTGTTCCCGAGGCGATTAATAAAAACCTGCACGATGCAGCCATCATGCACGGTGGCATCGGTTTTACCCCTCAATCCCTGGTAAGCATGATGTGGGTTTCCTCGCTGCAGCTTGAAATCGCGGAGATGCCCGCCGATGTTCACCGTGACTTTGTAGCAGAGACCTATGGCATTAAACCCGGTTGGAAAAACGGCCGGCCGTAACCCGGAAAGGAGAAAAACAGATGGCTGATTATGCAGGAAAGGTCGTTGCCATCACTGGAGCGGCCAGCGGCATCGGGAAAGGTCTGGCCCTGCGGTTCGGCGAATATGGTGCCAAACTGTCCCTGGCCGATATAAATGAAACCAAGCTGGCCGAGGTGGAGGCGGAACTGAAGGAAAAAGGAGTCGCGGTTATTGCCGACCGGTTCGATGTCAGCAGCATTGAGGATGTACAGAGGTTTGCGGATGTAACCTTCGCAACCTATGGCGGAGTTGATTACCTGTTTAACAATGCCGGGGCCTCGGCAGGCGGTTACACAACGGAGGCCTACCTTAAGGATTTTGAATGGGTGTTTGCGGTGAATACCATGGCCCATGTCTACGCGGCCCGGGCCTTCGTTCCGCGTATGGTTGCACAGGATCGGGAGTGCCATGTCATCAATACCCTGTCGGTATCGGCGTTCTTTTCATTTTCCACCAACCAACCCTATGCAGCCAGCAAGTTCGCCGCGTTATCGATTGTTGAATCATTGGAGTTGCAGATGCGGGAACAGGGGACCAAGGTGTGGTTCCACGGGCTCTGCCCGGGCTTTGTCGCCACCAACTTCGGAGACATCGAACAGAACCGTTCCCCGCGTTACGCACTGGATGATGAGGGTATTGCCTTCAAGGAAACCCCGGCGCAGAAGAAGGCTAATTACATCAGCAAGAAGTTTGTGACCGCAGGGATCCCGGTGGAGAAGTGTGTGGATACTGTGTTTAAAGGTCTGGAAGAGGGGCAGTTCATGATCTTTACCCATCCCCAGGCCAACTCTTATATGAAGAAATGGAGAGAAAACCTGCTCGATGGCAAATTCGGGACCGAGGACAATACATTGGTCATGTCTCATTTTCTGGAGTAATTAGGTTAGTGCAGCAAAAAAGTGGAGGAAACTATGGCGGATTATAAAGGGAAAGTAGTGACTATTACCGGGGCTGCCAGCGGATTGGGCAAAGGCATGGCTACCCGGTTTGCCCAGAAGGGTGCCCGGCTATCACTGGCTGATCTGGATGGGGAAAACCTAGCCCGGTTTGCAGAGGAGCTGAGGGCGCAGAATGTGGAGGTTTTGACCACTATTATGGATGTTTGCGACAGTGATGCCGTTGACTCCTTTGCGAAGGAGTCATTTGCCGCCTTTGGCGGAGTGGATTACTGCATCAACAACGCGGGGGTCCATTCCATGGGCAGCATCTGGAAGATCCCTCCTGAGGAGTGGAGAAAGGTCTTTGAGATCAACGTCATGGGAATCGTGAATGGCATCAGGGCTTTTATTCCCCGTATGATGGCCCAGGACAAGGAGTGCTTTATCATAAACACGGCTTCCAATGCCGGGCTGCAGGTCAATACCGCTATTGCACCATATGCCATGAGTAAGCACGCTGCCGTTTCGGTGACGGAATCGCTGGCGGTGGAACTGCAGGCGGTAAAGTCCAAAATCAAGGCATTCGTCTTCTGCCCGGGACTGATTCCTACCGGTCTTAGCGGCAACAGTGAAAGGATCAAGGCCAATACCGATCCCTACTATGAAACTGAAAAGTTTAAGAAACTTTATGCTTACGGTGCCAAGCTGCTGGTTAATGGAATGCCGATGGAGACGGCTATGGACAGGTTCTTTGCGGGACTGGAAGCAGATGAGTTCTATATCCGTACTCATGATAATGAGGAGGAAGAAGTCCGTTACCGGGTGCAAATGGTATTGGAGAAAAAAAGACCGGCCCCAATAGCCAAGTAAGTCGCCCCGGTTATGCTGCAGGAGAACGGGCAATAACCCAGAATTACCAGAAAATAATTACTAAGATACTACAGAAATATGTAATAATTCAAACAAAGCACGGTTTGCCTTGTCGGTATCGATGTTGCCTCAGGGGACAAGGCTGGCCATGTTAAACCTGGTCGGGAGGACTGAGCCTGAGAGGGAGTCAGTCATAGCAGCCAAATGCTTAAACAATAAGGCTAGGAGGATACAGTACGTATGTCAAAGATCGTGGCGTGTTACAAATGGGTGCTTGATGAGGCCGATATTAGAATCAATTCGGATTTGTCCATTGATATGAGCAAGGCCAAGGGCAAGATCAGTGATTATGACCGGAACGCCATTGAGGCGGCGGTCAAACTGGCAGAGGTCACGGGAGACAAACCAGTCGGACTGACCTTTGGCAGCAGCAAGGCCAAGCAGTCTTTGAAGGACGCTCTGTCCCGGGGTCTGGAAGAGGGTTTCTGGGTAAAGGCAGAAGAAGCCGAGACTGCGGACGGAGCGGTTACCGCTCGGGCCCTGGCAGCCGGAGTGAAGGCCATGGGAGATGTCAAACTGGTGGTCTGTGCCGAAGGTGCGAGTGACACCTACGCTCGGCAGACCGCACCCCGCATGGGAGCCCTGCTCGATTTGCCGGTAGTAACCTCGATTGCCCAGATAAGTATCGAGGGCAATACAGTTACGGCGGTAAGAAAACTGGATGACTGCCTGGAAACTGTAAAGTTTGAACTACCAGCGGTTATTGCCGTGCTTCCGGAAGCATTTCAGCCAACCATACCTGGACTGAAAGCGGTTATGGCAGCGGGCAAGAAGCCGGTGACTGAGTATAAACCAGGGGACCTGGGAGTAGACCTGACTGCCCAGCGGGAGGTAACCGAGATAAAGGCCTATGCCCAGGAGCGTCGGAATGAAATTATCGAAGGCGACGATGCCGCAGCCAAAGTAGCCGCACTGGTGGCAAGTCTGAAGAAGGAGGGCGTGCTGTAATGGCGGGAGTATTTATATACAGTGACAAGAGTGTTATTGCCCTTGAGTTGATCAGTTGTGCCAAAGCTGCCGGCAAAGAGGCCATGGTTATAGCGTTCAGCCAGGAAGCTGCGGAGGAGTTAAAGAACTCAGGAGCAGACAAGGTTTTTGTCTTCCAGGGGGACAGTCAGGTGCCTGAGAACTATGCTCAGGCAGTCGCGAACTTCCTGAAGGCGCAGTCAGCTGAGCTTTTCCTGGTAGGAGCAACCGCCAGAGGGCGCGACCTGGCTGCGAGGGTAGCCGGGTATCTGGATTGCGGCATGGTCAGTGATGCCTCCGCAGTTGCAATTGAAGATGGAAAAGTAATAACGGAGAGAATGATCTATGGAGGAGCCATAACTCAGAAGGAAGTCCTGACTGGCCTCAGCGTGGTAACGGTTGCGGCCGGCAGATTTACCCCCATAGAAGGGACCGCGGAGGTAGAAACGGTTGATGTGACCCCCGACAATCGGGTCACTCTGGTTGAACAGGCCCCGATTATCAGAAAGGGGGTCGACCTGAGGGAAGCGGAACGGGTGGTATGTTTAGGACTGGGAGTCGAAAACGAGGAAGACATGCAAATGATCCGGGACCTGGCAGGGGCATTGAACGCTGAGATCGGCTGCACCCGGGGTATATCGGAGGAAAAACACTGGCTGCCCACTGAACAGTATATCGGAATATCAGGTGCGGTAATCAAGCCACAGCTGTGTGTGTCGATCGGGATATCCGGGCAGGTGCAGCACACCATTGGCATTAGAGACGCTAAAGTGATTGTTGCCATTAACAACAATGAAAAGGCACCTATCTTCAAGACCAGTGATTATGGCGTGGTTGGAGACCTTTATGAAATTGTTCCCCTCCTTACTGAGGCATCAAAGAAATAGATACCTAATCAAACAAGGAGGGGCCTCACGCGCCCTTTGTACCACAAGGGAGGGTTAAGTGGAATGAGTGAAGAGGAGAAATTTGACGCGATAGTGATCGGTGCCGGACCAGCAGGTGCAGCCTGTGCGTATACTCTGGCCCGCGAAGGCAAAGAAGTGCTGGTTATCGAGCGGGGTGATACCCCGGGGTGCAAAAACGTAACCGGGGGACGGCTTTACACCTATGCCCTGGAGATGCTGGACCAAGGTCTGTTTGAGGAGGCGGCCCTGGAGAGAAAGGTAACCCACGAACAGATTATGATGCTGGGCGGAGCCCGGGGAATCACGATAGATTATCATGATCCTTCTTTTAATCCGGACGGAAAACCTCCCATGTCATATACGGTATTACGGGCACCCTTTGATGAGTGGCTGGCCGGTAAGGCCGAGGAAATGGGGGCCATGGTAGCTTGCGGGATCAGGGTTGACGATCTCGTTGAAAGGGATGGAAAAATCGTGGGCGTCATCGCTGGAGAGGACGAGATGTATGCCGACGTGGTGGTGGCCGCTGATGGTGTTAACTCCCTGTTGGCCCAAAAGGCCGGACTAATAAAGGACATCGATTCTCACACCGTTGGGGTGGGGGTTAAGGAAGTCATAGAACTCCCGGCCAAAACGATAGAAGAACGTTTCAACCTGTTGAACCCTGAGGAAGGCGCCGCCCGTATGATACTCGGCTGTACGGAAGGTATTCACGGGGGAGGGTTTTTATACACCAATAAAGAGAGCATCTCACTGGGCTGTGTGTTTATGCCGGGTGAAGTTGCCCAGCATAAGAAATCAATCCATGAGATATTCCAGGATCTGAAGATGCACCCGGCGATTTATCCCCTGATTGCAGGAGGCGAGACCGTCGAATACAGCGGACACCTGGTCGGTGAGGCCGGATTCCGGGGCGTTCCCCCCCGACTTTATCGTGAAGGCTTCCTGATGGTGGGTGATGCGGCCGGGTTCGTGATCAATACCGGTTACTCCATCAGAGGGATAGACCTGGCCATAATCAGCGGCATTGCCGCGGCCCGGGCCATCATTAATGCCGGCTCCCCGGCGGAGGTAGGCCCTGTATATATGAAGGAGCTCGAAGAGATCAGTCTTATGCCCACCATGAAGGCGGTTGACGGATACTTTGATGTGCTCAACACCGGTTGGCTGTATGACAAGATGCCGGCCCTGGCAGCTGCTGTCTTCGGAGACCTCTTTTCTGTGGACGGGAGACCGCCGCAGAAGGTTACTAAAGGCGTAATGGGCCAGATGAAAAATCATGGAATCTCGATCTGGGATCTCATCAAGCTGGGCTTCAAGGGGGTTAGACTATGAAGATTGAAAGAGCAGAAGCCGCCGAGCTCCTGAGCCTGAACAAATTTAATGTTGACGAGGAAGAACCTCATATAGTGTTGGATAAAAGGATCTGCAAGGAGTGCAGTGACAAACCGTGTCTATATGTGTGTCCCGCCGTGTTGTACAAACTGGACAAGGCAGGGGAAATATCATTCGATTATGCTGGCTGTCTGGAATGTGGCACCTGTCGGGTGATGTGCAAGAAGAAGGGGATTGTGAAATGGGAGTATCCCCGCGGAACCTTTGGTGTGAACCTGCGGCATGGTTAAGCCGGCGCGGTAACAAAGCCGTGTCGGGCGTTTGGTAACTTTAAGGGGGCAGTGTGCGGCTGAAATAAATGTACCGCTGAGGCTTGATAAGGTAATTGTCCGGTTGAATGGCTTATGTTAATAGTATCTTAGATAAGTTGTCATAAGAATTATTATGTTAACAACCTGATGGAGAGGGGTGAAGACGACCAGAGTTTTAGAAGATGATAACCCGTAAAAATTGCCGGGGCGAATCATCAGCGCAGAAACTGAAACATTAACACAGTTTCGGCGAACAACATACCCGGGGTTATTTGTGAATCTGATTAAAAAAAGGAGGGTTTTAGTATGTGGTATATGACTGAAGAGCGCGAACTAATGAGGAATATTGCCCGGGATTTTGTAAAGCAGGAAGTAGAGCCGGTAGCTCTGGAGTTGGACAAGAAAGATGAATTCCCGCTTAAGCTCTTTAAGAGAACCGGTGAACTCGGATTCCTGGGGATTACTTTTCCTGAGGAGTATGGCGGACTGGGTGGAGACTGGACTACATTGGCCCTGGTAACTGAAGAGATTTCCAAGGTAGCTCCCACCCTGGCGGTGGTTATGGGTGCACATGCGGTACTGGCCGGCGGTATCCTGAACGTTTTGGGATCCCCGGAACAGAAACAGAAATACCTGACCCCGGCCGCAAAAGGTGAACTGATCCTGGCCATGGCCGGTACCGAGGCCGCCGGAGGTGCCAATTACGGGGAGTATGTCACCCGGGCGGTTTTGGATGGTGATGAGTGGGTAATCAATGGGACCAAGCTGTTTATTACCAACATACACTATGCAGATCTGTATATTGTTGTCGCTGTAACTTCACCACCAGATGCGAAAAAGCCATCCCACAGCCTGTTCCTGGTTCCGAAGGACACTCCCGGCCTGGAATTTGGCAACGCCGAGAACAAGATGGGATGGAATGGCTCCAGCACCGGATCGGTATATCTGAGAAATGTCCGCGTACCCAAAGAGAATATGTTAGGACCGGAGGGGAAAACCATGCTTCCCTTCTTCTTCAGCGCTACTGATGAGTTTATGATCTGCGGACCTATGGCCCTGGGAATGGCCGAGGCTTGCTATGAAAAAGCATTCAAGTATGCACTCGAGCGGACTCAAGGCGGAAAATCCATGTACGATAGATACGAGGTAATACGCCATAAGCTGGTCAACATGTGGATTGAAATCGAAGCCCTGCGTGGTATGATTTACACTGTCTTCGCCAAGAAGGACTCCGGTCAGATGGTTCTGGGCGAAGGAAGGGCTTTGAAGATAAAGGGCTATCGGGTTGCAGAGTACGTGGCCAACGAGGCGATACAAATACACGGTGGTCTGGGGACCATAGTTGATACCGGGATTGAGCGTTTTTGGAGAGACGCCAAGGTCCTGGCGATCGGCGGCGGCTCGATCGAGGCCTTGACCGAGGACATCACTGGAGTTCTGAAGCGGGAAGCCAGGTAGGATCTGATAAGCATTCAGTAATACGAGAGCAGGGGCATGTCCCCTGCTCTGATTATTTGCGGGCAGAGGGTTGGACCGGAATAGAAATCTTTGTACAATATGCGGCTACGAACTGCGTCTGCTTAACAAACCGACAACCGAGAAAGGTGGCACAGCAAGTGAGGGAACGTTCTTTTGTTGTCCAGAACCTTGTTTATTTACAGAGGAAAACGCTGGATGATAGAGAATAGACATAATTACCCTCAAAGTACATGGGAAAGGAGCAGCAATATGATTCAGTGGAGAGACGAGTTTGCACTGGGAGTGCCAGCCATTGATGAGCAGCACCAGAAACTGTTTGAAATCGCCAACCGGGCTTATTTGGTTCTCAAAAACGAACTGCTGGTGGACAAGTATGACCAGAGCGTGGCCATATTTGATGAACTAAAGAACTACACGGTGTATCATTTTAGCTTTGAAGAGAACTACATGAAAAGCATAGGCTATAGGCGGTTTTTATCCCACAAGGTGCAGCATGATGATTTCATTCAGAAAATCAATGAAACTGATCTGGATAAAATTGATGAGAATCAGGAGCAGTACCTGATTGACACTCTTGAGTTTGTGGTGGATTGGATTGAAAAACACATTTTGGGGGTAGATAAGAGAATCACTCAGGACAAATGAGTAATTAAACTGGACCATCGTGGCGAACCCCATCAGCGGGGGGGACACGAGAGTTCTTACACGACCCACTAAAGGATGTTTATCGTCCCCGCTCAAGCTTTCTGACAAATAGAGGATTCATTGCCGCATATTCCTCGGCCGAGTTCTCTTGGCTTACCTGTCTCATATAGTTAATTTGATCATAGTTTCTCTCCAACACGCGGACCAGATCTCCATTAATGGCCCTGTCACGGGCCATTTTATACATTATATCAAGGGTTTTCGCTTGTCCCATTGGCGGGCGGTAGGTCCTTTCCTCCTGCAAAGCCGTAAAGATATCGGCCACAGCCATAATTTGCGAGCCCAGGGGCAAGCTGGACTCCGGGATTCGGAATGGGTAACCGGTGCCGTCAAGTCGCTCGTGATGGAGGGCAGCCCAGCGGTTGATTATGTCGAACTCTTTAACATGCTTCAAGATTCGATAAGTATAGTACGTATGTCCGTTGATCACAGCACGCTCATGCGGGTTAAGCGGACCATTCTTCTCCAGAATTGCGGTAGGAACACTTAATTTACCGAGATCGTGCAGATAGCCGGCCATCAACATCCAGCGGCATTCCTGTTCCGAAAACCTGGTCGCTTTAGCCAAAGCCGAAGCCGACGCTGCTACTCCACTGGAGTGTTTGGCATTAAGAGGACTTCTAAAATCAACTATCCGCGATAAGAACCTGCTCCAGCTAAGCACCGTTTCTTCATCCAGTTCTATCGTTTTCCCCTGGAATAGACGCGCGCTCACATCCTGGGTTGACTGTGAAATAACATCCAACCAGAAGTACTCGGGTGTCGCAATATCCAGGAACGCGTCTACACTCTCGGGATGGAACACACTGCCCCGTCCCTTTTTAACATAATCTACAATCCCTGTTCGCTGAGACAATACTTCTGTATTTTGATCGATCATAACTGCAACACGGTCAGCCAGGTAAATGATATAACTGCCGTCCGGCACTTTTTCATCCCTCTCGGATTGCTGGGTTGCAGACTGCCACTGTTTATGATGATACCTGACCAACGGTGCCAAATTGGTCAAAGGAGTGAAGTGTTCCAGGAAGGTTGCTCCCACAATAGAATGGTCATGGATGTATTCGGTTTCAAAACGGAGATCGTGAATACTCTGCTCCAGGGATACCGCACCTATGTCGTGCAGTCCCGCCGCCAGAGCGACGGTTGTTGTCTCCTCTTCACTCAGTCCCATGCTTTCACAGAGTCGTTGACTGATATAAGCGACCTGGTTGTGATGACAGGCAATGGCAGGACTGATAAGCTCGAGCGCATGAAATATACAGTTTACAAGATCCATAAGTTGGAAGGTCAACGCATGAAATCTCATCATACACCTCAAACTTGGTAATAACATTTTAGAGAAATTAATAGAAAACAACTGGTTGGATTTCCAATATACCATACCATCGTTTGTCTCAGACTGTCTATGAGAATCTTGCGTATTGAAAAAACTCAATAAAATTGGGCTTTACGGGGGCAAAAACAAAGGCTTCACCCCCACTTTTGTCGAATTTATAAGGTGAACAAATCCCAAAATCCAACTGAATGGAGGATGAAGCTACCTTGTTTATTCGACAACCGTGCGTATTTTCCTTCGAAGATGCCTTGAAACTGCAGCCAATGTCCCGACTTGAGATGGTAATGAGCACCCTCGACTTAAAACCTATTTTAGCTATGGTTCCCAAGTATCGTACCGGTCCAAAAGGATATCGCTTTGAGGCCAAGTTAAGGGCTTTGTTAGCCGCCCGTATCGAACGCATAATCGGAATGGCCGCCCTAGTTAGACGATTGAAATACGATCCAATATTCCGGTTCGCTTGCGGGTTCGATGTCATCGGCCCTGTCCCGAGTGAAGCGGCTTTTAGCCGGTTCAATGACAAAGTTACCAAAATGAAGGGCCTGGAACCCGTGTTTCAAAGCCTAGTATCTTTGGCAGAAACCATGGAGCTAATCGATGGTAGTGTCGTATCAATTGATGCAACTAAGCTTGATGCTTATGAGAAATCAAAGCCCCAGAAGTACATCTCTCCTGACGGCCAAAATGCCGATTGGGGTGTCAAGCGTGATACTGACGGTAATAAAACCAAGTGGTTCGGTTACAAGCTTCATCAGAGTGTTGACGCCAAATCGGGTCTGCCGCTCGCTATTACTATTACTTCGGCCAGTGTTCATGACACGCAGCCGGTTGTTGAGTTGATGAACAAGACCCGGGCTAACCTGGCAGGTAATCCGTCTTATTGGGTGATGGATGCCGCTTACGACAGTCTTAACATATACGAAACCGTGATGAACGACTTTCACGCTCAGGCGATAATTGCATTGAACCACCGGGGAGCCAAACAACCCAAAGCAGGTTACGATTTCGACGGAACCCCCGTTTGTTCTGCCGGGTTCAAGATGACTTACTGGGGACACCATCATGGGATCAATAAATTCAGGTGCCCTCATGTGCTAGGCAAAGTTGATTGCCCTTTTGGATCGGCTTGGTGTTCCAGTTCAAACTACGGGTTGGTGGTTAAAACCAAGGCAAAAGACGACCCCCGAATGTTTAACACTCCCCATAGGGGCAGCAGCAACTGGAAACAGCTGTACAATCAGCGTACCGCTTCAGAACGGTGCTTCGGCAGACAAAAGGAGCATTTAGGTCTAGATGAAATTAGGCATCGGGGTGTAGAAAAGGTTGAAACCCATGCGTACCTTTGTAACATTGCCCTTCTCGCCACCGTAATTGCTATTAATACTCCTGAAAAGGCGAATGTAGCTGCCTAATCAGGGAACTTCAAACAGTAAATTCAGCAACAAGGGGGAAGCCTGCCCTTTTTTAACCTTGCCCGGTAAATTTAGCTTTCTAAGATCGTATTTATGCTGGCCAAACCACTGATTTTCAGCGGTTCGATTGAACTTCAGTCTATTTGCTTCAATTTTTGGAGTTATGCAAGATTCTCTATAGAAAATCCGCACAGAGCGGCCCGTATCTGAGGTATTCCGAAAGTTTGCAACTATAGGTGTGAGGAGTCCTGAGTCCGCAGGCAGAACCTAATAAGATCTGCCCTATCTCATGATTGGCCTAGAAGGGTATTTAGGTCAGATCAGCAAATTGAGCATTCACAATTCCCAACAAGGCTTCAGTGGGGAGGGTCACCTGCAGACCAACCTTCCCGGCGCTGACTGTAATCAGGTTCATATGCTCCGCCTGATTAGCAATGGCAGTTTTAAACAGCTTTTTCATTCCGACCGGAGAGCATCCGCCCTTGATATATCCAGTCACCGTGGTAATTTCGCGGGCCGGAATCATTTCGATCTTTTTTTCGCCAAAATGTTTGGCCGCCTTTTTGAGGTCCAACTCAGATTCTACCGGGATTACGCACACGTAATGCTCCCTGCTTGCTCCCTGAACTACCAGGGTCTTGAAGACTTCCCGGGGATCCATTCCTACCTGCTTGGCAACCGATACCCCATCCAGGAAACCATCAGGGGCGTCATAAGTGCGGACATCATATTCTACCTTGTGCGTATCAAGAATGCGCAGAGCATTGGTCTTTGGTATCTTGCTTTTTGCCATTACAAAACCGTTTCCTTTACGTAGTTCACTTTTCGTCGTTTGGCTACTTATGTTATTAAATACCGGCTTGAGAGCTAAGCTTAAGAAAAATCCTTACCTTTGTTATTATAATACGTTTCCGTTCTGAAAGGTCGTTCAACCAATTCGATTTGGATCCACATACAGTTGTAAATATGGTTGCGATCTATCTACCTCCCTATGCTGGCCCGACGATCTCAATTCAGTATCATCAGCCAAACGTAACTAATGATGGATAATAATTAGTGATGAAACCACAGAGATTACCGCGTTGTTAGCCCTCTCACCCTTTTCGGGTGAGGGGGTTTTCCTAGAATCATCCGTTTCGGGTGACAACTATTTTTTTGACGTTTACTACAATCAAGATGTAACCAGAGTCTGCCAATGCGACATCCAGGCTGACACCTTACCATCCTTTGCCGGTTTTATGCTCTTTTATCATTAATGATACAGGTGAAGCATTTTGTTGGAAGGATTCTTTCAACTGAGAATAATGCGGGACTAATTGAAATGAGGATACGCACAAAGTTGAAAATGTTCTCCGGGACGTTCTGTTATACAACCCGCTAATATGCAGTATGAATGTAGCCGCTTGTATTTAGGAGGTGCATTATTGCTAAGAATTCGAGAGAGAATTCGTTTTTTTGCTTACGCATTTGGCATCGGGCTGATTGCTTCATTGTGGTTATTCCTAGAAAACAGGCACCAGAGCGCGCATGCTGCAGTCTGGATATTCGTTGTACTGGTGATTGTTACTCTATTTGGCCTGCTGATCGGAGAGTACAGGAGATACCGGATTGCGCAACTGATTTACGAAAATAGGATTTTACATATTCAAGCGGCTTTAATTGAAGAGGCAGACCCAGATGGTTACCATACGTCATTACCAAGCAGGGGTATAGATGTTTATATTTCCTGTTTCGGAATACTGCTGGATGCGAAAGTAATTAAGTTCAATATTGACGGAATCAATTTAATTACTGTCGAACTGGGACATAGATATATCTACCTGACCTATGGCACAAGGGAACGAACCCGGAAAATACGCATTCTTCACGGCGGCATGGACAACCTTGATCAGCAAAAACTGATAGAGCAATTCATTTATGAAACCGGGACGGTACCGGTGATAGTAGAGGAGTGAAAACTTTCCCGGACACCGTCCATTGCACCCAAAACAATATGAGCATAACATCCGACCGGGTTTGGCCTAAGAAGCCTGGTATATTTCAAACAGCTTGATAATCCCGTATGCGATCAAGGCATAAACGATCATGGCAATGAGCGTGGCAGGTTCCAGCACTGACTGGGTTTCGATCCCCTGAGTGGCTGGTGACCGGAAGACACCTATAAATGGCATGACGAAGGCCTGTGAGGTTGTATAGATAAAAGAGACGAATACACTTCCTGTATTGGCTCCCAGAAGCTTGAGCAGAAGGCGAAAGGCCAACAGAACCTCTAATAGAGCCAGCACCCAGTAGATCATCTTTTTTGTTCTCTGGCTTCCCGGATCACTGACTGAAAAATCACCCATGCAGAAAACCTCCATCTGTCAAGATAACACATTAAGTTTGTCACAATTGGCCCTCTCTTATGACAGTCTTACAGGTCGGGCAAACCATAGCGAAACGAGGCCAGTCCAAAGGAATTATAATGGGGCCCGAGCGTTGGCGAACCAAATAAAAAAGTCTCCATTTATAAAAATATGGAGGAAAAATAAGCTATCAAATAGAAAATATAACAATTATGTATTGTATATCTTGGCAATTGTTTCTGATCGTAAGGGGAAATGGGGGGTGCCATAATGGGGGATAACCAGCTCTTTACTGAAAACATGAAAGCCAGCCACCGCCGTTTGCTGGTGGCCATCACTCTTATTGTAGTGCTGGCAAGTTTAGCAACCATAGCGATTCTGGTGTCCGGGACCGGCTCAGAAAAACTAACCTGGGGGTCAACAATCAGGGTAATCGTTTTTTCCCTGGCTGTAGTGGGATTGTTATATCTTCTGATAAGGAAATATGGCGAAAACAGGATAAGCTGCTACCTGACAGTGTTTATGATAGCTCTGATAATGTTTGTATATAATTCAAACATCACTGGTTCCAAGGAAATCTTTGCCGATTTTTATATCGTCATGGTGTTAAGTGTGTTGTACTTTGATGTTGGGGTTACAGTTTTTGCTTCGGTTTTGGTTATGGTACTGCACACGATTATTCTTCTGATGTATCCTGAGACCTTACCGGCAGGAAACCTGGGTTCCACCCTGGGAGTCCGCTACCTGTGTTTTCTGTGGGTGGCGATAGCCAGCAGTGTCGTAGCCAACGTCGCCAGAGGTCTGCTGCAGAAATCCATCGCCAATGAGAATAAGGCATATGGGCTTTCTGACAACCTTAAAAAAGCAGGTGAGACCATTGCTTTCAAATCCAAGCAGTTGGAAAACTCGTCATTACAACTGCTCCACCTGGCCAGTGAAACCGGACAGGCCGCAGGACAGGTAAGTCTTAGTGTTGATCAGCTGGCGATGACGGCGAATGAGGAAGCGGCCCATGCAGGCAAAACTGCTGGAGTGATTAAGCAGATGGCAGAGGCACTGACAACTGCCGAAAAGAGCGTTTATTTGGTTAGTAACCAATCACAAGAATTCCGGGGAATTGTGGAACAGGGTCAAAATTCTATGCGTAAACAAGTCCAGTATATGGACGGCAGCCGCAAGGCCCAAGATATGGTAACCGAAGCAGTCAACCTTCTGAATGAGCGTTCAAAACAGATCGTGGACATCGTGGCAATCATAAACAATATCGCCAGCCAGACCAACCTCCTGGCATTGAACGCAGCTATAGAAGCAGCGCGCGCCGGTGAAGCCGGCCGGGGATTTGCGGTGGTGGCCGATGAAGTGCGCAAGCTGGCTGAAGAGTCCAGCCAGGCTACCCACCAAATATCCAGCCTCATCAACGAGATCCGTGGTGATATAACTAAGACGGTAGATAATATGAATGAATTGAATTTAATCGCTATGGATCAAAGAGAAGCACTGGTCGAAGTACAGGACATGTTTGGCCGAGTGGAACAGGGGGCAGCTCATATAGACGCCGCGGTTCAAGAGGTATCTGCTGTGTTCGAAGAGCTTCTTTCCTCTACCGATGTTGTAGTGCGCGAAATGGAAGATATCTCTGCTTCCACGGAGGAATCAGCCGCCAGTACCGAGGAGATTACTGCTCTCGTTGGCCAGCAGAGTGATGCAGTTAACAGTATTGTTACCATGATTAAACAACTGGAAGCAGCTGCAGAAGACCTCAGGCAAATGGCGGAACGGCTCACTAACAGCGATCAGGAATAATTGTAAAAAAGATAATCCCATGTTATGTCAAGCATGCTAAATTCAATCATGGTTAATATAAGTGCTGATATATTCGGGCTATAACAATGCGCGGTATGGGAAATACGAAGTGTTAAACAGGTCAGCATTAACACTACATATGGCGCAACTGCGAAATAGCGTTATCTGCAACTCGATTAATTCTGGCGAGTCAACGCCCACCCACCTTAGTTCACCAAACCAACGTTAAGATAGGATCCTTATTGGAGGCAAAAAAATAGCTGATTGTGTGGCTTTTCAGCAGGCAATTGTTTTGGTGATGGCGAAAAACATATACACCATAAAACGGATTGGGAGCGGAACATGAACAACAATAGAATAAAAAGGTCAGTGGTTCTGTCCTTTCTGATATTGCTGGGCTTGCTGCTTACCGGCTGTGGTGCAACAGATGTTGGAGAGCCGATTACTGCAGATAATCTTAGCGGTTTACGAGTGGGGGTAATGGTTGGCTACAGCCCGGACTATATTCTCACCAAAGATAGTAGGGGAATGGAAATCTACAGGTATGATACCTACAGTGATATGTATCTCGCTTTGAGTTTTAACCGGATCGATGCAATAGCTACTGAGAGGGAAGATGCGTATTTTATATGCCGGGAAGAAGCTGATTTTGAGATAGGCCCAGCGATTACTGAACCATCAGAGTACGGCTATATGTTCTATTCTGAACGGAATGAGCTTAGGGAGGAGTTCAACCGGTTTATTAAGGAATTCAGAAAAACAGAAGAATATGCCGACATGCTCAATAGGGTGGAGGCCACGCTTAACGCGCCTTATAAGGCTAAAAAGGTAGAAAACATTGTGACCACCGACAGGGTGATCAAAGTTGCTGCCTATGCCGACTGGGAGCCTGTATCCTACATAAACACCTCAACCGATGAATGGGAAGGTTGTGACGTTGAGCTGATTACCCACTTTGCCAACAGTATCGGGGCCGAACTGGTTTTGGAGGACAAGACCTGGAATCAGATGCTGCTCGAAGTTGCCAACGGCATGGTTGATCTTATACTAAGTCCGGACTCTCTTTTAATGGCGAAGGATTTGGAGATGAGCGGAAATATCGTAATGTCCGAACCGGTACACATTAAAGACATTGTCCTGGTTATAGACAAGGAGGAGTAGCCGTGGAGGGAATAATTCAAAGCATCAAGGAATCCATCTACCTTAACCTGATTTATGAAGACCGGTATCTGTTTATTATTGACGGTTTCGGTATGACGCTGTATTTAACAGCAATGACCTTTCTTTTGGGAACGTTGATTGGAGCCGTATTCTGCTGGTTGCGGCGCAGCAGTATCAAAGTGGTTTCACAGACGGTTGCTTTGATTAAAAATCTCTTTATCAGGCTGCCAACCCTGGTATTGCTGATCATGTTCGCTTACATGCTGTTTTCGAAGTCGGAGATTGATATCGTATTACTGGCAATACTTGCGTTTGCGCTGAAGACCGGATCATACATATCAGACATTATGTATACGGCTCTTGAGACCGTGGACAATGGTGAGATAGAAGCGGGTCGAACCCTGGGAATGACCAAGTTTATGGTATTCAGACTGGTGGTGCTGCCGCAGGCGATTAAGAGTTCCTTACCGGTATACAAGAATCAACTCATAATCACCATGCAGGAAACGTCACTGGTGGGCTTTTTGGCTATTAATGATCTGACCAGGGCCAGCAGCATAATCTCCGCCCGGACCCTGGATCCGTATATATCCATTATAATAACTGCCATTGCGTATCTGCTCATTGGAGCCGCCGCCAACATGTTGTTTAAGCTGGCAGACCGGGACAAGCACCTGCGCCGCGCGGACTTTATAGAAGGGTAGGGCCGTTATTATGATATCAATCCGCAATTTGTATAAAAGTTATGGGCAAAACCTTATTCTAAAGGATATTAGTGTGGATATTGATGACGGTGAAGTGGTAGCAATTATCGGCCCTTCCGGGTGCGGTAAGAGTACCCTTATCCGGTGCCTTAACCTGCTGGAGCAGCCTGACTCAGGGCAGATATTCATTGGCAAAGACGAGATAACCAAAAAGGGAGCCAATGTTGATGCCATCCGCATGAAAATGGGAATGGTATTCCAGTCGTTTAACCTGTTTTCTCATAAAACCGTACTGGAAAACGTCATTCTCGCTCCGATGAATGTGTTGAAGATCCCGCAGAAACAAGCGGTGAGAGAGGCGATGGAGTACCTGGAAATGGTGGGCATCGCCAACCGGGCGGACCATATGCCGAACCAGCTTTCCGGGGGACAGAAACAAAGGGTTGCCATTGCCCGCTGTCTGGCTATGCACCCTGAGGTCATCCTCTTTGACGAACCTACATCAGCCTTGGACCCAACTATGGTTGATGAAGTATTATCAGTGATCCGCAAGCTGGTTAAGAGCGGCTTGAGCTGCGTTATTGTCACTCACGAAATGAACTTCGCTCGAAACATAGCGACCCGGGTATTCTATATGGATGATCAGGGAATCTACGAAAAAGGGACCCCGGAGCAAATATTCGACAATCCGCAGCGGGAAAAGACCAGGATATTCATCAACAAGCTGAAGGTGTTTACCGGAGAATACGCTCTGAAGGAACTCGATTTCTACGAGATCATGAGAAATGTAACCGAGTACTGCTCCAAATACGATATGAACAAACGGGAAACCAATCAGATCAATCTCATATGTGAGGAGTATATAACCAACCTTATGCGACGCCGGCCAACAGGTGAGATGATCACGGTGACCGTTCGCTATAATGAGAACGACGGCTCCAAGGAGATAGTCTTTAAGGATAGTTTCCCCGCCGAGAACCACCTGGAGAGTGAAAGCTTCGATGAAGTGAGTGCTATGCTTATCAAAGGCTTTGCGGAACAGGTGAAATACCAAAGGATCGATGACTATAACGTAACCGAGCTGAGATTGAAATAGAACCCGCCGATATACTTCAGATGAAAAACTGGGGCAATCTGGGATGCAGCAGCCGGATTGCCTTCGGTTGCCCCTCTACTACCGGCTAGCCATCATAACTTGCCAATTACGAATTGATCCGATAGTCTTTATACAGTTGTGCCTCGCCAGTGGATCGCGCGAGTGATATCATCTTAAGGAGATTAGCAATGAGATATAGCATGGATTGCCTTCCCTGTCTCCTCCAACAGGGGATCAGGACGGCGCGTGAATACCTGGAGACGGAAGAAGAGCAACGGGATTTGGTTAAAAAAATAATTGGTGAGATGGCTGCGGTCGGTACTGATGCCAGTGCGCCCTTCATAGCTCATAAGATTCAGCGAGTGTTAAAAGAGACCATAAAGATTACCGACCCATATTTTAAGGAAAAGCAATATTATAACCGGGAAATGCTCAAACTGGAAGATGAATTTGCCGGGATGGTGGAATCAGCGGACAACCCTTTAAAAGCAGCTCTGAAGCTGGCCGCTGCTGGCAATATCATTGATTTTGGCCCGGGCCATGATTTATCTCGGGACAGCGTACTTCAGACGGTACGAGACACCATGAAAAAGGAATACCCAGACGAGGTATTCCAGTCTTTTACATCCGCATTGAAACACGCAGACCGGCTGCTATACCTGGGAGACAATGCTGGTGAGATAGTTTTCGACAAGGTGTTTATACGGACCATCAAGGCGGTTTATCCCCAACTGCAGGTATACTTTGCAACGAGGGGTAAACCCATTATCAACGATGTAACTGAAAATGATGCATACGCAGTGAAAATGGACAGCCATGCATCGATTATCAACAATGGTACTGATATCCCGGGAACCATACTCGAACTCTGTAATGATACTTTCAAAGAGATATTTTGGGCGGCCGATGTGATTATCTCCAAGGGTCAGGGTAATTTCGAATCTCTTTGCGGTACCCGCCACCCAAACCTGTATTACATTTTCCTTTGTAAATGCAGCCTCTTTACGGAAAGATTTGGAGTCAATCAGAACGACATGGTGTTGTTTAAGGAATAACCCGCCGAATTTTTGGGACCCCCAAACAGGGGTCCCTTGTCTTATTTTACTCCTCAGGTGTGGTCGGCTGGCTCATGACGCGGGAGAAGGCGGATATGGTTTCTTTCTCACTCAAGGTTCTGATGATCTGCCCCTGGATGGCGCGGCCTTGGACCGGGATTTCCATGGCCCCCTGGTACAGGATTCTTCCGGTGGAAGTAAACAGTACGAATTCGTCTTCTTCGTTGACCATCATGACTATGCTCATTTTGCCCGTCTTTACGTTGGTGTTCATCGTCTTGACACCTTTGCCACCCCGTGACTGAGCGGGGTACTCGTCGAATGGGGTACGCTTGGCGAATCCTTTTTCGGAAATTACCAAAACCTCCGGACCTTCGCTGAGCAAGGCCATTCTGATTACTTGATTATTGGAAAGAGCTATGCCTTTTACTCCTTTACTGGGTCTTCCGGTAGGTCGAACGTCCGATTCCGGGAACCTTATCAAGATGCCGTCATTGGTGGCGAGAATGATCTCCTCCGTACCATCAGTAATCCGGGTCTCAAGCACCTCATCGTTGTCCTCCAGGTTCATGGCGATGATGGCTTCCTGCCGGTTAGTATTAAACTCAGTTAAGCGTGTCTTCTTGATCAGGCCGTTGCGGGATGCTATCAGTACGAAGCGGTCCTCAGCAAACTCCTTTATGGGTATCATCGAGACGACCCTTTCTCCAGGCGCAAGGCTGACCACATTTGCCAGGTGAATACCGCGGCCTTGATTGCCGGTGTCCTTTATCTTGTGAACCCTGGTCTTAAAAGCGCGGCCCTGATTGGTCAGTAATAGAAGCCAGTCCAGGTTGCTGGTGGAAAATACCTCCAAAACAAACCCGTCTTGTTTGCCTACCAATCCGGCGGTGTGACCTTTGCGTTTAGGATTGACAACTGAGGAAACGGATTGCTTCCTTACGTAGCCGGCCTGGGTAAGAGCCAGAAGGACCTCTTCTTCAGGAATGGTATCCTCTACAGGCGGCTCTATTACATGGCTCTGAATTTCAGTGCGCCGCGAGTCTCCGTAATGTGATTTAATGCTCTTAAGGTCCGCCTTGATGATATCCAAGACCATCGACTCATTGGCCAGGATTTCCTGGTAGCGCTTAATGTCCTTCACCAACTGGCCCCGCTCAGCCTCCAGGTTGTCCCGTTCCATACCAGTCAGCTTTTGGAGGCGCATTTCCAGGATTGCCTGAGCCTGTTCGCCAGACAGGGCGAAACGGACCCGAAGGTTGGCCCGGGCCTTGTTGGTATCCTTTGATTTCCTGATTATACTGATTACCTCGTCCAGGTTATCCAGTGCAATCTTCAATCCTTCGACAATGTGCAACCGCTTCTCGGCTTGTTCCATATCATAACGGGTATATCGGGTGATGACCTCTTTGCGGTGATCAAGGTAATGAGACATCATCTCCTTCAGGTTTAACTCCCGGGGTTCGCCGTTCACCAGGGCGAGCATTATGACCCCGAAAGTATCCTCCATCTGGGTGTGCTTGTAGAGTTGATTCAAAATCAGTTGGGTATTGGCGTCCCGCTTTAATTCTATAACCACCCTGATACCGTCGCGGTCAGATTCATCCCGCAGGTCGCTGATCCCTTCCACAACGTTTTTGTCCTTGACCAGGTCGGCAATCTTTTCTATCAGCCTGGCCTTGTTAACCTGGTAGGGGAGTTCCTTGATAATAATAGCTTCTTTCCCGCCCTTTAAAGGTTCAATCTCTGTTTTCGCACGTATCTTGACTGTCCCGCGCCCGGTTTCGTAGGCTTTGACGATCCCTTCATCCCCCACGATCACACCACCGGTCGGGAAATCCGGTCCTTTCACATGTTTCATCAGATCGTGCACAGTAGCTTGGGGGTGATCGATCAGGTAAACCAAACCATTGGCCACCTCAGTCAGGTTGTGTGGCGGTATGTTGGTAGCCATACCCACCGCAATCCCGGTCGAGCCGTTGATCAGCAGATTGGGAATCCGGGCCGGAAGTACCACCGGTTCCTGACGGGTGGAATCGTAATTATCCATAAAATCAACTGAGTCTTTATCTATATCAACCAGCATTTCGCCGGCGATGCGTGCCATCCTTAATTCCGTGTAACGCAAGGCAGCAGCCGAATCACCATCGACCGATCCCCAGTTGCCCTGCCCGTCAATCAAGGGGTAACGAGTAGCAAAATCCTGCACCATGCGGACGGCTGCATCATAAACCGAGCTATCACCGTGAGGATGATATTTGCCCAAGACTTCGCCCACCAGATAGGCTGACTTGCGATAGGGTTTATCCCATCCGATTCCCAGATCATGCAGGGCATACAGGATGCGCCGGTGTACCGGCTTCAGGCCATCCCGAACGTCAGGCAGTGCCCGAGCTACAATGACACTCATGGCGTAATCCATAAACGAGGATTCCATTTCCGCGGCCATGCTGACCGGGACCACATTCTCAAACAGATTCATACGATTTCTCTCCTACTCGTTAAATGTCAATGTTGGTTGCCTTTCTGGCGTTCTCGGTTATAAATTTCCGGCGTTCCTCAGGGCGTGAGCCCATGAAGAGGGTACATAAGGAGTCCACTTCCTCCGCCATCTCAATGTTTACCTGCTTCAGGCTGCGGAGTTCGGGATTCATGGTGGTTTGCCACAACTGTTCCGGATTCATTTCCCCCAGACCCTTGAAACGGGATATAACTGGTTTACTGCGGTGCTTTTTAAGGTACTGTTGCAGTTCTGCATCGGAATAGAGATAGACGTCCTTTTTCCCTTCCCTGATTTTAAACAATGGTGGTTGAGCTATGTAAACGTAACCGTGCTTGATTAATTTCGGCAGGTGTCTATATAGGAAGGTCAAGAGCAGAATGCGGATATGAGCTCCGTCAACATCAGCATCAGTCATGATTATCAGCTTGTGATAACGCGCCTGGTTGATATCAAAGTCTTCAGCAATACCGGTTCCCATGGCGGTAATGATAGCCTGGATCTCTTCATTGGAAAGCAGCTTGTCGATGCGGGCTTTCTCCGCATTAATGATCTTGCCGCGCAGGGGAAGTATGGCTTGAAAACGCCGGTCCCGACCCTGTTTGGCAGAACCACCGGCAGAATCACCTTCAACAATAAATAATTCGCTTTCGGCAGGAACTTTGCTCGTGCAATCCGCCAGCTTGCCGGGAAGAGATGCGCTCTCCAGGGCCCCCTTGCGGCGTACCAGTTCCTTGGCCTTGCGGGCCGCAATCCGTGAGCGGGAGGCGGTCAAGGCCTTATCAACAATCTTTTTGGCCACCGTTGGATTGGCTGCCATGTAATCTCCCAGGCCTTCTCCCATGATAGTCTCCACGATACCACGGATCTCGGTATTGCCCAGCTTGGTCTTGGTCTGGCCTTCAAACTGAGGTTCCATGATCTTGACACTGATGACACAGGTCAACCCGTCGCGCACATCCTCACCCAGGAGGTTTTGCTCGTTTTCCTTAACCAGATTGGCCTTGCGGGCGTAATCGTTAACCAGGCGCGTCAATGCTGTCCGTACCCCGGTCTCATGAGTGCCGCCCTCAGTGGTACGAATGTTGTTGGCAAAAGAGTAGAGGTTTTCCGAATACCCGTCATTATATTGGATCGCAACCTCAACCTCGGTGCCGTTGCGCTCACCCTTGATGAAAATAGGGGGATGGACCGGGTCCTTATTGGCGTTCAGGAACTTTACGTAATCGACAATTCCGCCTTCCTGAATGAAAGTGTGCTGCTGTCCGCTTCGCTCATCCAGGAATTTGATTTTGAGCTTGCGGTTAAGATAAGCCAGTTCCTTTAGTCTCTGGATCAAAACCGCGTTGTCCAGCTCCACGGTCTCAAATACCTCTTTGTCCGGCCAGAATCTGATCCGGGTTCCGGTCCCGCGGACCTTACCCTTGACCGCTAGAGGGGCTAACGGTTCCCCGTGGCTGAACTCCTGAAAGTGCTCCTTGCCATCTCTCTTAACCCATACCTGCAGTCTCTCTGATAACGCATTTACGACTGAAAGCCCAACCCCGTGCAGGCCGCCCGAAACAGTATAGCTGCCGCTCCCGAACTTCCCACCCGCATGGAGTACGGTCATAGTGAGTTCCAGGGCAGGCTTACCTGTCTGTGTGTGTATGCCAACCGGGATCCCCCGGCCATTATCCTCGACTGTTACCGAATGATCTCTATGACAGGTGACGGAAATCTCCGTACAGTACCCGGCCAGGGCCTCGTCTATACTGTTGTCCACCACCTCATAAACAAGGTGATGCAGTCCCCGGGGGCCAGTAGAGCCGATATACATTCCCGGCCGCTTGCGGACCGCCTCGAGCCCCTCCAGAACCTGGATCTGATCGGCATTGTAGTCATGGTTGTCTGTCAATTCAAACCTCCTGATGCAAATCTATGAAATGAGTGAGCGACGATAATATAGTACCATTATTACGCTGCTTGATACAAAGTGATCAAGGACGGATTATTTCGAGACTAAACGATTAATTCTTCCTGAGATAATTTCACTAACCTCCCATAGATTCCTTCATCCGGTTGCTCAATTATGACATGCGAACCCGGTAACCAATAACAATGCCTTGACACTCGATCGAAAATGCGAAACGATTAAAAACAGGATGGAGGGACAGGTTTGCCGTCCAACCTTTTGCGGGACAGCAAACCTGTCCCCCTGTACTTCTGGACGTCAGGCTCCGTCAGGGAAAAAATTTGCGCACCATACTTCAACAGGTAACGCCATGAGAGGTATTTATGAATTATCAGATTAATACGATGTATTTCAGCGCCACAGGTACGACTAAGACAGTAGTAGACCGGATTGCCGTCCAGATAGCGGGTAAAACAGGCAGACCGGTTAAGATAAATAATTATGATTTTACCTTACCCGCAGGTCGCAAAGAAACCAGGTCTTTTACGAAAGAAGACCTGCTCATAATCGGAGTACCCGTATATGCAGGAAGAGTACCCAATGTCCTGGTAAAGTACCTGAATACCATTACCGGCCACGGGGCATTGGCTGTCCCGGTAGTCTTATTTGGGAACCGGGATTATGACGACGCTTTGTTGGAGCTAAAAGACATTCTTGAGGAGCATGGCTTTACGGCTATAGCCGCCGGAGCCTTTGTGGGCGAGCACTCATTCTCCAAAACCCTCGGCGCTGGCCGGCCTGATGAAAAAGATATGCTGCTGGTGGATCGTTTTGCCCAAAAGATATATCAGAAACTGACTACTCCGGATATAAGTAGTCCTGTCGAGGTCAAAGGCAACCGGCCTTACCGGAAGTATTATGCGCCTAAAGACGAGAATGGGGAAGTGGTTAAGGACTTCCGGCTGATCAGTCCCGAAACCAGTGAGGACTGCATTGACTGTAAAACCTGCGTCGAGGTCTGCCCAATGGGTTCCATTGACTATGAACATGTGTCCCAGCTAAATGGAATCTGCATTAAGTGCTGCGCCTGTATCAAGAAATGTCCCACCCAGGCCAAGCAATTCACCGACGCCAGGTTCCTGCATCACAAACATGAACTCGAAGCAGCATTTGGTCGTCGAACTGAACCAGAATGGTTCGTATAATCTTATTTGACGAGATTGAAACGGGGGACAGGTTCTAATTTCAAGGACCCCGGGTCAGATGATACACGGAATCGGACCCCTCGCATCATTCCCTAAATGGATGCAAGAGGTCTGATTTCATGCATATTGGGACGTCCCATTTTCAAAGGAGGAGAGGAAATGACTCGGGAAATCAAAACCGTCTCTATTATCGGTTTGGGAGCATTGGGCATCTTATATGCCAGGCATTTGTCGCAAAAAATGCCGTTGGAGGATCTGCGAATCATTGCCGATCAGGAGAGAATAAGAAGATATGAACAGGACCAGGTATATTGTAATGGGCAAAGGTGCCGGTTTCATTACATAACCCCCGAAAAGGCCGGCGATCCCGCGGATCTGGTAATCTTTGCTGTGAAGTATAATGATCTGGACAAAGCCATCGACGCGGTTCGAAATCAGGTGGGGGAGCACACCATCATAATATCAACCCTGAACGGCATCACCAGCGAAACCATAATTGGCGAGAGATACGGGATGGACAGGATGCTGTACTGTGTGGCTCAGGGCATGGACGCGGTGAAGGTTGGGAACCAGATGACGTATGCAAATATGGGAATTCTCTGCATTGGGGACCTGGAACCAGGCACCATCTCGGCGAAGGTTAAGATGCTGGCCGAATTCTTTGATAAAGTAGATATGCCTTATGAGATTGACACCAATATGTATAAGAGACTATGGGGAAAGCTGATGCTCAATGTTGGCGTCAATCAAACGGTGGCGGTTTATGAAGGAGACTATGGACTGATACAAAGGGAAGGACCCGCCAGGGAAACCTTGATCGCGGCCATGAAGGAGGTCATACTGCTATCCAAAAAAGAGGGTATTAACCTAAACGAGGACGATCTGAATTACTGGCTGAAATTGCTTGGTACGCTAAATCCCAAAGGCAAGCCGTCACTCCGGCAGGACCTGGAGGCCAAACGGCACTGCGAAGTAGAACTGTTTGCGGGCACGATAGTGAAACTTGGGAAAAAACACGGCATACCTACACCGGTAAACCAGGAACTCTATGACAAAATAAAACTCATAGAAAGCACTTTCTAGAAGTGAGCAGTTACTCGGCTTACATTGGATATAATTCCAAAAAAATTCTTTTACATCTTTATTTTTATCTGCTATAATCACTACAATGGCATAGAATTTTACCTTTCGATCTTAACGGACCTGCCAGGGGGGCGTACAGAAGGTTGTCTGACTGGCACGAAGGGTTCTTAAGATAAGTAGTCGGGCGTACAGGAGTTGTCCGGTTACAAACCTAATCACAGGTTCCCTTATAAGGGGCCTGTATTAGCGTAAGCATTATCCCTCCGCTTGAAAAGAGCGGGGGGATTTTTATTTCTTGGATTAGAAACGAAGTCGGGTAAGGCTGACAAAAAACCAGGATGGGCACAGGGTGTTAATGGTTTGCATAATATGGTAGTCAAAGGAGGGATGTTAAATTGGCAAAATTTAATTTAACGTATAGCCGCGGATCAATAAGCCCGTTAAAATGTGATGGTTTCCTGTACACAATCAGACCCGGAGATACCTTGTACGATATATCGAAGAGGGAACAGATTTCACTGGACAGACTTTTAGCCGCAAATCCTCAGATAAGAAACCCCGACGAGCTTAAACCGGGTGACAGGATATGCATACCGCGAGGTGAACATGATCCTAACACCAATCCAAATACCAATCCGTTAAAGCGACTTCTGGGTTGGCGGTTTGCATTGTTGTTGGGGACCAGCGAATCTCCTGATACCCTGGGTCTCGCGCTCGTAAGGCCGCACGACCCGGCGTGGGTGGCAGTGATTGGTTTTAATCTCCGGGAACCCTCATCCTTTGGTGAGGATTTTGATACCTACAAGGCCTGGGTGATTGATACTCCTTCCTACAGCAGGTTCCGATTGGATATGCGTAATGTTGCGGACGGGATCTGGCTAGCCGAAGGAAAAGACGGTGATCTGTCAGGATTCGATCAGGTAATCGTAACCCCGGAACCATCTCCGGGGATAACCACTCCTACTGGACCCGCAGTGCTGGAAGGTACCCTCAGCGGTGGATAACGACGCGAAGCATAACAAATACTTTCAATGACTGGATAGGGAATCCTATCCGGTTTTTGCTTTGATCCTTTGATAAATGGGAATATAATCGGTTCTGGATATTGCGGACGCTGTGAATTGTGATAAATTATATGATAAGCATTAAAAGAAAGGTTGGCGTAATAAGAATGGAAAATAAACCGGTTACGTTGCAAATAGAAGACGCTATCGGGATTATTACTCTGAATTCCCCGGGAACACTGAATGCTTTGGATTTTGAACTGGGTAACGCTTTTGTTGACGCTTTGGAGGGCTGTGCCGGCGATGAGGTCCGGGCAGTGGTTTTAACTGGTGCTGGCAAGGCATTTTCAGCAGGTGGCAATCTGAAAATGATAGATGAGTATGCGCCCGGGAATCCGCCTGTTTTCTTCCGCGATCTAAGCAAAATCCTGAACCGCATTATAACTGAAATGCGGAGGCTGCCCAAACCGATTATTGGAGCCATCAACGGTGCAGCGGGAGGAGCCGGAATGAGTTTTGCCCTGGCCTGTGATCTGAGGATCATGTCTGAAAAGGCATTCCTGAAACAGGCCTATACCGGGGTGGGCGTGGTACCTGATGGTGGTTGGACATTAACCGCACCGTTGATCTTGGGTTTTGGCCGTGCCTGTGAAATGGCCTACCTCGATCACCCAATCGATGCCCAGGAATGTCTGCGGTTGGGAATGGCTCAAAAGGTGGTGCCACCAGATAAGTTGTACGATGCCGCCATGGATTGGGCTCGGCAGATAGCCTCCGGTCCCAGTAAGGCCTTCGCCGAAATAAAGGCGCTCTTGCATGCATCCATGCAATCACAGTTAGAGGTGCAGGCAGAACTGGAGCGCCGGGCACTCGTCCGGGTCGCCTCGACCCATGATCACCGGGAAGGTTTGTCGGCATTCCTGGAGAAGAGAACTCCGAAGTTTACAGGAAAATAGGCTTTACGAACATAGTTAGAATTGCTATTTCGGCTATATCGGGGACACCTTACTAAATTATTCTAGCACGCCAGAATAATTTAGTAAGGTGTCCCCGATATTACATAGTAAGGTGTCCCCCAAACTGGTAAGTGTCCCCAAATATTAATCGCCCCTGCAAAAGCGGGGCGATTAATTTAAGTGTGGCGATC
This sequence comes from Syntrophomonadales bacterium, assembly GCA_050951725.1. GTDB lineage: Bacteria > Bacillota > Syntrophomonadia > Syntrophomonadales > DTU052 > DTU052. The sequence goes on from JBMNJO010000001.1 coordinate 360,630, forward strand.
CACCTTACTTACAGGTAGTTCAGCGGGTTCTTGAATGAACCGTTGATCAGGACCTCGAAATGGAGATGGGGACCGGTGCTGACACCGGTTGAGCCGACTGCTCCGATACGCTGTCTGACGGACACCTGCTGTCCTACTCTTACATTTATCGCTGACAGGTGACCGTACCTGGTAACCATTCCTTTGCCATGACTGATTGCGATGAAGTTTCCGTAACCACTTGCCCAACCGGCATAGGTGACAGTGCCGCTGGAATAAGCATAAACCGGATTTCCCCGGGGGGCAGCAATGTCTACGCCTTTATGGAAGGTTGACTTCCTGGTGACCGGGTGGACCCTGGTCCCGAAATTACTGGTTAACCGGCCGCCGCTAACCACACCATAGTTGCTCCCACTCCGCGAAACTGCTGTTTTTGTGCCGACTCGAACCTTGGCTGGTACAGGAGCGGAGATGGTTTTGGTTTGAAGGGTCGTGCGCTCCACCTCAACATCGTTTTCCACCGTGATCTCGTATGTCTTTTCTTCTTTACCCAATACGCCCGGAGACTCGACTCTCTTTTGAGATTTATACATATTGAAATCATTAATGAACTCGGTGGTAAAAGGGACGTCTTCCACTACGGTGGTTTCATACACGATGACAACATCCAGTACCGGTTTTACAGCTTTAACAGTGATTTTATCCCCGGGATAAATCACGGTATCTTCGGTCAGTTCAGGATTCAGTGCCAGGATCTCATCAACGGAAAGATCTAGATCCCGTGCAATTGTCCAAAGGTTATCACCGTCTCTTATTTCAAACAGAGACGCCTCTTCGGCGTTGGAATGAACTGCTTCGCGGGCTTCACGCCAGGAGTATAGATCACCAGAATAATCTTCGACCTCAACTATTTCGATCTTCTGTTTAAAATCTATGCTCTTGATAACGGCAGTCTCATCGATTTTCTCAGCATACTCGTTCTTGTAATCGTCCAGGATCTGTTCGATTCTGGTCTTGTCCTGCACGTAGAACCAGGTTTTACCATCCATCAAAACCTTATATGCGACGTTGTGATGGGCATTACTCCATTTCTGTCCGGGATTCAGGCTGAAGGCTGCTACCACAACGAGAAGCATCGCTGCGATGCCAATGACAATAAATCTGCGATTATTCATACATCACCTCTTAGCAACAAAAAAGATATACGTATTCATATTCGATAAGTTTCACCCCGACCCTCTTGGTAAATGATTACTGTGGACGGTTGGATCAGGAATTGTGAATGCTTTAAAGATAGAAAACAGCAACAAACGCCGTTATCATTCGTTTCTTGAAGGTAGTGAAAGACTATGAGGTATGGTAAATTAAAATTTAAAGTAATTGATATTTGTTGTATGGGGCTGTTAATGATAAGGGACTTAATTCTCACTTGTTGCCGCCCAAGCTATGTGACCGGATTGTGCTCTAAATCGGTGACCGGTAAAATTGCTTAAATTATCTGGCCGGAACTAATTGCCGGCCAGATAAAGTGGGTTACAACTCAAACTCATTTTCGATGACCACTTTGACTAGGTGATCATCAACCAAACGTTTGTTTTCAGAAGCAGCAGCCAGTAGGCAAGCCAAGCAGAGATTATTAATTTTTCTGGCGATCCCCCCGGAAAAATCATAAACGACATCAAGAGCATCGTCAGTAAAAATTGCAGCGCTAATTCCGGCAGTTTTCAGATGATGAACTACGTAATCCTTGGTCTCAGCCTGGTCTAAGGAGACAAGGTGGTAGCGGACGTTGACTCGCTGGGCAATGGCCTCATAGATTTGAAGTTGTAGGATACGTCTTAATTCTGGCTGCCCAACTAGAATTAGGCCCATGGGGTTGTAGGAATCCATGCGGAAATTGAGGAGGAAGCGGATCTCCTCCAGCATCTCCCGGTCCAGAAGATGGGCTTCGTCAACGATAACTACCGGCACCTTATGCTGGTTTTCCGAAAGATCAAGAATAACTTGGTGAAGCTGGCGCTTAGCCTGACCTCGATTAAAGCGAGGTTCCTGATCAAGCTGCCGCAGAGCTTCCCAGTAAAAATGGCGCGGTGTTAGCCCCGAATCGCTTATGTAGATAGTTCGATACTTGTTCGGGTTTAGCAGAGATAACAGATGACGCAGCGCCGTTGATTTGCCTGACCCAACCTCACCGGTAATGAGGGCAAAAAAGCGTTTCTCTGCCGTATACTTTAGTCTCGAAACCAGCTCTTCGTGAGCCGGATACTTAAGAAGTTGATCAACGGGCAGATTACGCCCGAAAGGAGTTCTTTGAAAACCGAAGAAAGGCTCAAACACTGCTATCATCTCCCTCTAGGTTACGGTAGGCTATCGCCCCCAATTTTCGTTCTTTGCGGACTTGGCTTTTTGTCTCCAAGGTCTTAAGATACCGGGATTCCCGTGGCGTTTTTGGATGAACTGTCTCTGTTTTCAAGTAAGCAGTATTCCACTCCGGAATCACCAGAGTCTTAGCCAGACTCTGCCGCTGTCCCTGGTGCCAGACTTCAACAGCAGAAAGATCCAAGGGGTCATAGCGGACATCTATCGTTTTTCTAGTCCACTGAGGACCGGCCTCGAACACCTTGCCTTCGAGTTTAAAACAACCGGCCTTGTCCACACGGCACGACTTCTCCCACAAGAAGGCATCCCGGAGCTCCTCCGGATTAGCAAAACGAAGTCTTTTAGTATCCTGTTGGAAACGAACTGCGGGAGAGATATTACCTAACGCGGAATGGGGTTGGTGGTTGTAGCCCTCTTCTACCCAGACCGCGAATGCCCGGTTTAGTTCTTCCAGGGTCGCAGGAGGGTCAAGGGAGATTTCAGACAGAAAGGCTTCTACAGTGCGGTTAAAACGTTCAACCTTGCCTTTACTTTCAGGGCTATAGGGTTGGGTATTTAAATGCCGTATTTTCAGGCGGGCGCAGCCCATTCTGAACCATTTGGAAACAAAGATCTTGCCATTATCAACGTAGACAGAAGCGGGAACTCCCCTTTTTAAGAGGGCTTTACGAAAAGTATCTTCCAGGATAGGCAGGCGCTGATCCAGGTAGAATTGTCCATGACAGATTAGCCGGGTAGCATCGTCAAGAAACACCAGAAGGTAGGTCCTCATTTTGCGTCCAGGTTTATTGGGATTGGGGATAAATGGCCCAAATTTGACATCGGTCTGCCACATTTGATTACGGTGTTCCTTCTGAAAACGTCGATGTCCGGTCTTATCTTTCATCAGTTCCTGACGAGTTAGGCCTTTAGCCGTAAGTTGCCGGGTTAAGGTAGAGCGGGCGATCTTGCCGGGGGGCACCAGCTTTTCACCCTCTAGGATTTGGATGATACGGCTGACACTACGTTCAGGGAGTTCTTCTTTAAGTTGCATCGCCTCCACCAGAAGTGGTTCATCAATTGCCCGGCACAGGCCGCAATCGGATCGACTTTTGGGCATGAGGGATTCAAAGCCGCCATCCCGGTAAGTTTTAAGGTAACGGCGCAGGGTTCGCTCCGATATTTCGTAACGTGCCAAAATCTCAGCCCTTCGTCTCCGAATCTCAGCAGCTTCTAGGTCGCTTTCAAGCAACGGGGCGATAATTTGAAATGTCTTTAGAGCTTTCTCATGCTTCTCGTTAGCATTCATTACGCTTTCCTCCCTTGTCTTTTGGTTGTGGATTTACAATATCAGACAAGAGTATTGGCCAGCAGTGCAAAGTATGTGGTATTTCAAAGCCATAGGTCAACTGTGTCCCGGGTCAACCATATGTTAACCGCCCCCATGATAGATGTGGACAGGATGGACGGCAGAGCAAAGAGTGCTGTTTTTAGGAGCTGCCAAGAGGATGACAGGTCATTTCCAATAAGGGTAGGCATTTGACCGGTGGTTTTAACGGCAATGCTGGTCAGGAAACCAATCGCTTCGTTACAGATCAATGAAAAGCGATGGTGCCAGCGCCGGGCGGTACAAATATCCTGTGGACCGCTGACTTGTTCGGGCGGTATCTCTTCCTCCATTATTATTTCAACGGCCTGGCTGATTACCGGCATTAAGTAACGTCTGTAAGGTGCAATGAAGTCCGGAAGGATTGCATGGGTTTTATCACAGTCCTCGCACCGGCCCCGGAAAATCAAGATAAGGTTAGGTCCATCATCACCGATAACGATCCGAGAGTAATACCCGTGGTGGGATAGAAGCATGCCGCAGATGGGGCAGTGCCACTCTTGCTGAGCAACAGTGTGAAAGAAATTTTCCTGGTAGTCCTTTACTGATGATCCCAAATACGTTACTATCAAGGTGCTTTTGGGAGAGAAGGTAAAGGTTCCAGGTGAGTTGCCGCTCGTATACCGGGAATCGGAACCTTCTCTTTTCCTTTTCGGATTTGATTTAAGGAACCATTTCCAGTATACAACTTGGTTGATTCTATTCGGCCACTTATTGTGGACAGGTCACAGGCATTTTATGTGGGCAGAAACACTCACTTCTAAAACACTGTTGACAGCAAAACAATAGAATAAGGTATATCTAAATCAGTATTGCGGAGGAATGATGAGAATGAACCTGATCGGCAATATCATCTGGCTTGTTTTTGGCGGATTTATTGCATTTATCCTATGGATGATCGCAGGTGCGATACTGTGCATAACCGTTGTCGGAATACCGTTTGGATTGCAATGTTTCAAGATTGCCGGCTTCGTGTTATGGCCATTTGGAAGGGAGATTGAACTTGGACATTTTGGAGCCGGGGGTTTGGTTCTTAATATCATCTGGCTGATCGTTTTTGGTTGGGAGTTTGCTATAACTCATCTGATTATTGGACTGATATTTTGTGTAACTATTATCGGTATACCCTTTGGACTGCAGCATTTTAAATTCGCCCAGCTTGGGCTAATGCCTTTTGGGGCCAGGATATATTAAATGAAAAAGGAGACATGATGAATGGCCAAACCCTCTTTTGACCAGTTCGCTGAAATGCTTGACCAGGTCATAGGACGGATACCACCCCGTTACCTTCGTGACTTAACCGGCGGCTTTAACCTCCAGAAAGGTAAAAAGCGGGACGGCAAGTACTTTATCATGGGTGAGTACATAGAGGATTATATTCTGGGGAGTTTCATCATGTTTTATTACGGTTCATTTGTAGAACTGCTGAAAGGTGAGACGATAGAAGCCTGGGAAACCGAGATTATCGATACCGTTCTGCACGAACTGCAGCATCATTTGGAGTCAATGGCCGGACGTGATGATTTAGCCCGCAGGGAAATCGAGGAATTGGCCAGAGAACTGCAGGAGAGGGGATGAACCGCACTTTGCTCAGCAGTTCGACTGCATATGAATCACCGACCTGCCGATTCATTGAGCTGCAATGAGATGGATTATCCTGACAATTACCTGACTGGCTTTCTCCATGGACTCCAGGCTGATAAACTCGAAACGGCTGTGAAAATTGTGACCCCCGGTAAAAATATTGGGGCAGGGCAGTCCCATATAGGAGAGACGGGCTCCGTCAGTCCCGCCCCGGACTGGTTTTATCAGCGGGGTAACTCCGGTTTCCAGCATGGCCTGTTGGGCCAACTCCACGATATGAAAGACCGGTTCAATTTTTTCCTTCATATTATAGTACTGGTCTCGCAGCTCAAGCCGAATAAGCTGCTTACCGTACTTCCTGTTCAGGAAATCGACGCAGGACTGCAGATATTCCTTCTTCTGTTCAAATCTGGCCCGGTCATGATCCCGGATGATGTAAACCATCCGCGCTGACTCGACCGTTCCCTCCAAATCATTAAGGTGATAAAAACCCTCATATTCACGCGTGTGTTCAGGCCGTTCGTTTGCTGGCAGCAGGGCGTTCAGTTCCATGGCCATCAAGATGGCGTTCTGCATGCGTAGGTATGCTGATCCGGGATGCACATTGATCCCCCTGATATCAATATGAGCAATCGCGGCATTGAAGGTCTCATACTCCAGTTCCCCCACGAGTCCGCCATCAATGGTATAGGCAAAATCGGCTCCAAACCCCGCCACATCAAAGAAATCCGCTCCCTGACCGATCTCTTCGTCCGGGGTAAAAGCAACCATCACCTTACCATGCTCAAAATCCGGCATAGCCTTAATAATGCTCAGGGCATTCATGATGGCGGCAATACCTGCTTTGTCGTCCGCGCCCAACAGGGTTCTTCCATCAGTGGTTATGATGGTCTGGCCGGTATACTCCTTAAGCTCAGGGTAGTCCCGGACCCGCAAAAACAGATCCTCATCCTGGTTTATCACCAAATCGCCGCCGTCATAGTCCGGGAACAGAAGGGGCTTAACCCCTCTGCCGGATACATCGGGACTGGTATCAAGGTGGGCCAGGAAGCCTACGGTGGGCACCTTTTTACCCGTATTGGCCGGGAGTTCGGCCATCAGATAACCTTGAGCACTGAGCGTAATATTGGTCAGACCCAGATCCGTGAGCTCCTTTTCCAGTAACCTGGCTAGTTCCAATTGTCCGGGGGTACTCGGGTGGGTGGTCGAGCCCGCAGTCGATTGGGTGTCAATCTTTATATATCTCAGGAATCTATCCAGCAAAGTGTCCATGAATAACCCTCCAAATAAGGTAGTAATGGCTAGCAGCTTGTGTGAATAACAAATTGTGAGACATCAAGTTAAGCTTTTTCAAGCCTTCTAACTGTATGTCACATTAATTGGCCCAAAATGAGGGTCTACTTGGCCCACGACAACCGGTATACCTTCATGAAATTGACCACTGCACATGTAAATCGCCAATAGTTTCGCACCTTATCTAAGCCCCGGTGGAGAAACTGGCGCAATTTAAGCTGCTCTTTAATAAATCCAAATACTGGTTCTACAGACGTTTGCCTGAGTCGATAGCGGGCGCGGCCATGTTTAGTCCTAAGTTTTCTGCGCATTAAGTATCTTCGGTTGGCATTTTTAGGAATACGTCCGCGTGGCGGCTTTGCTTCCCGCCATTCACTGTGTTTAACCTTATCGGGTGGGATGAATGCCTCTATTTTGGCTTCTTCCAGAAATATCAGGTTATCTTCGCTATAGTAACCGGCATCAGCACTAAGTTCCTTGATCTTTCTTCCTGTGTTTGCTATCGCTTGACTGACTACTGGTGGTAGATGAGTTACATCAGCCGCTTGGTTACTGATGTCAGAGGCAACGATTACATGGGTTTCAGCGTCTACGGCAATCTGACAATTGTAACCCTGGATGAATGCCTTATCTGAATTGCGCATAATTCGAGATTCCATATCCGTGAAATTTCGCTGGGATTTGTCCTTGGGAACCGACGCCTTGGCTGTTTTGCGCGGCCTGTGCTGTTTGCCCTTTTTCTCAGCCTTCTCTTTTTGGGCTATTTGTTCTTTCTCAGCTTTTTCACGTGCTTCTGCTTCGAGTTCAGCCATAGCCTTGCGGATGGCTTCCCGCCGCTTTTCGGCAGTGGAGAGTTCTTCCGGTAACGACCATCCGTTACCTTGGCCATAACGGGCATCTTCCTCCTGATCGATGCGGTCGGCTTCTTTCAGGTAGTCATTGATGTATTTGGTCAAACGGTCTTCTTCTTTTTTCATTCGAGCATAACTCATGGCGCTGTGTTTGGAGGCGCTTGCCTTGATCTTGGTTCCATCGACAGCAATCTGGTTCAACCTAACCAGACCAGCTTTATCGGCCAGTACAACACTTTGCACGAATAGGTCTCCTAAAGCTTTGAGGTGTCGCCTCCGGAACTCTGAGATAGTCCAGTGGTCTGGTTGCTGATTGGCTGAAAGATATCGAAAACCGATGTCATCGTGTAGTGCCTTTTCAATTTTCCTGGAGGAATGTATGCCTTTTGATACCGCGTAAAACAGGACTTTCACCATCATAACCGGTGAGTATGGCGGATACCCTTTCGACTCAGTATAGCTTTCATAAATGGCCGAAAGATCGAGGGTCCCCACAACCTCGTCAATGAATTTGGCCGGATGATCATCGGGTATCCAGTCATGCATAGAAGGTGGAAAAAGCATTATCTGATGTTGGTCGTACTCTCTAAATTTCTTCATATTGGATAATTCGCTATTTGAAGGGATATTCCTTCTTGTAAAAGTATTTTTATGCATGGTTATTCACACAAGCTGCTAGATATTAATTGTATAATCTGCCAGGCCCAATAGCAAACAGCGTTATTTTAAAACCAGCATTGAGCAGGAAGCAACGGATGAAGACAAGAGCCTTTAAACCTATGGAATTAAAGGGGACAGAACCAAGGAATCTCGTATAGACAAAGTAATTTTACCAGATAATACTATGGAAACTATAATAGACCTGTCTATGAAGGATAAGGTGCAGACATGGAAGCCAAGCTTACTCGAAGTTTGACCGAAAATGAGCAATACCTGGCACTCACTATTGGCCGCGGGATGGATATAAATTATCGCCATCTGGTGATTCCTGCCCTGGATAATTGCGATGCCCTGATTGTAAACATAAAAGGCTTAGTTAACCAAACTGAGCTGGAAGACTCTGTTATATCACCGTTATTAAACAAGCAAGAACTTCCTCGCGGGCCCCGGCTAAAAAACCAGGATGATCGATTTACCAGGCTGATTGAATCGGGAATATCCGTATCTGGAGCCAAACAAAGCCAACTATGGACTGAGATCTGCGATGCAATTGTATCGGGAGATTCGGTCCTGTTTCTGGATAAGTGGGATAAAGCCTTGATACTGGAGAATAAGGGCTACAAACTACGGAATATTTCCGAACCGACCACAGAAACGGAAACCAGGGGGCCCAAGGACGGTTTCATCGAGGATATAATGTCAAACATGGGATTAATACGTCGGCGGATCAAGGATTATAGCCTCCGTTTTGAAACTCTGGTAGTCGGAGACCGGAGCAAAACCGAGATAGTACTGGCCTATATTGATAATCTGGTCAATGATTCACTCCTGAATGAGGTCAGATCACGAATATCCAGAATCAAGATCGACTCATTATTGTCCAGTGTCTATCTGGAAGAATTTATAGAGGATGAACCATATTCGTTTTTTCCCACCATGGAGAACACCGAAAGACCCGACCGGGCGGTTGCCGCGATTCTGGAGGGAAGAGTCGTTATTCTGATGGACAATACTCCTTTTGCGCTGATTGTACCGGCGGTGTTTTGGAATTTCCTGCAGTCTCCCGGGGACCATTACGAAAGATACTACATTGGAACCTTTTGGCGTTGGATAAGGTTGGTTGCCTTATTCCTGGCATTATCCAGTACGTCTTTTTACGTGCTATTAACCTCCTTTCATCAAGAAATGCTTCCCACGGCTTTGGCCTTGAAGATAGCGGCAGACCGAGAAGGTGTGCCGTTTCCTGCCGTCATGGAAGCATTTGTAATGGAATTACTATTCGAGGTTATGGCTGAAGCAGGATTAAGGATGCCCAAGGCTATCGGACAAACCGTAAGCATTGTGGGAACCTTGGTTATAGGTCAGGCGGCAGTTTCAGCGGGACTCGTAGGACCGGCCCTGATTATTGCGGTAGCAGTTGGCGCTATATCGTCTTTTGCCATTCCTTCGTTCAGTATGAGTACTTCCATTCGGCTCATTCGTTTCCCATTGCTCTTCCTATCGGCTGCCTTTGGTATTTTTGGATACCTGGGTGGAATCATCTTTATAACTCTGCACTTATTGTCCGTTCGCTCCTTCGGAACCCCCTTCCTTGGTCCGGTTACACCTTATGATCAAGGTGGGCAAGTTGATACTCTACTAAGACTACCACGTTGGAAAATGCTGACCAGACCATGGGCCGGTCGTCCTAAGGACAAAATTCGTCAGAAAGACGATTTGAAACCCCGACCCGATTTGAAATAGAAGCGCAGGTATCTGATGAGGAAAATAACAGTTTTATTAATATCAATATCCATGTTGCTTGTAAGTGGCTGCTGGGATATGAGAGAGATAAACGAGCTAGGCCTGGTTATGGCGGTAGCTGTAGACAAGTCTACTAACTATCCGAATAACTACCTGGTGACGGTGCAGTTAGCCAACCCTAAAGGGGGTGGTGCGACAGGACAACAAAGCTCTGCCCCGACAGGTTTATGGATAGCCGAGGCTGAAGGCAAGACCATTTTTGAAGCTATAAGGAAGATTGCCCAATCTTCATCACACCGTATCATGTGGGCGCATAACAACATCATCATTATTGGGGAATCCCTGGCCCAAGACGATATAACCCCAGTGGTCAATTTCTTCACTCACAACTACGAACTGCGCATGAAGACCCTGGTTGCAGTGGGGAAGGGGAAAGCCGGTGATTTTCTGACAGCAACGGTTGGCATGGGTGATGTTCCTGGACTTTCACTATCAGATTTGTTCCGGAATCAACAGTTTACCGGCCAGGGTCTGACCAGCACTATGTTGAGAATATTCGAGAAATTTACCAGCGAAACCACCAACCCGATAATGACAGCCCTGTCCTTTAGCAAGGTCATTACCCAACCGGGTGTTTTGGATAAGGCAGAGAATACTCAAAAACAGATTAGAGTAGAAGGTGCTGCTGTATTTGATGAGACCAAACTGCTGGGATATTTAACTCCCGAAGAAACCACCGGGTTAAGTTGGATCTTAGGAGATAACCCCAATACGGTCATATCTGTTGTTGATCCGGAAATACCGGTCCGGGCAACAGCCATTGAAGTATCCAATGTCAAGCATGATATCACTTCCCAATTCAACGAAGGTACATTGATACCGAAAATCAATATCCGGATTACTGGTGTTGGTAAGCTCAGTGAGGATCATTTTTCAAATATGTCAATTACGGCGTATAAAACCAGATGGGAAGCTTTATTAAATGAACAAATTGCCAGACAGGTGGAACAGGCGATAGCCAAGGTTCAAAAGGAATATCAAAGTGACGTGTTGGGTTTTGGCGACATAGTACATGGTCAGCATAAGACGGAATGGCATGAGAGTATCAAGAATAACTGGCACAATGTTTTTACCGAGGCAGAAGTTAATGTTGAGGCTTATATCGATATTCAATCAAGTGCTCTATACCAACTACCATTCTATAACTACAAGGCGAGAGGCAGTGCCTATGACCATGATTAAAGTAAGCAGAACGCAGTATTTTTTTCTGATTCCAAATCTCTTGTTTTCCAAAGCCATCGGAATCACCGTGGGAGTGCTGGCACGAAAAATCGGGGGAGACGCCTGGACGGCCATGGTTATTGGCTTTTTGGCCGGCACGGTCCTGATGCTGATTATGACTTATCTAAACACAAAATTTCCTGACAAGACAATTATTCAATATTCTGAAGAGATCGTCGGTAAGGTGGTCAGCAAGTTTATCGGCCTGGTATTGGCGTTATTCTTTGCCGTTGCGTTTGCAACCTCAGCCAATGTGATGACAGTACATCTGAAGGAGTACTTCCTGCTCGAAACCCCCTTTTGGGCAATCTGTCTCGTTTTCGTACTGCTTTGTATGTACGGGGTCTTTCTGGGAATCGAAGTGGCAATCAGATTTGCCCTGATGGGATTTATCGGGGCGTTATTAATCACCTTTACCATGATCCTGGGGACCATGAGTGATTTCGAATACACCAGACTGCTGCCACTGTTTGATCGGGGACTGGTTGCCAATATTTATGGCAGTAAATATGTATTTGCTGATCTGACTATGGCAATTCTGGCTGCCGGTATGCTGTTGCCCCTACTAAATAACAATGAAAAAGTGATATCAGTTACCATCTGGTCAATGCTTGTCAGCGCGCTGCTGATCATAATCTGGCCAGTTTTTGAGTTGGGGGTTATGGGCGCCGGTGCCATGAAGCAATATGTGGTCGTATGTATGCAGCAGGTACGGTGCGCCCAGCTTACCAGGTATCTGCCTCGGTACGAGCTGATAATGGTCGCCTTTTTTACCTTTTCCACTTTCGTACAGTCAGCGACTTTGTTCTTTTGTTCGGTTTTTAGCCTAAAACAGGTTTCAGGTATCAAGAAGGACAGCTACATAATCCTCCCCCTAACCGTTATCCTGTTCATAATTACCTATTTGATGGCCTATGACAACAACAATTACGCACTTTTTTTAAGTTATCCCTGGGCTGATATATGCACCATACTGGGAATTTCTATACCATTAATTCTGCTGGCACTGGCTCTGGTGAGAGGGAAGCTTATGACTGGTGTTAATCCGAGAACAAGCCCAGATAAAGGGGGTGCGAAATGAGGTTCAGCAAGCGAACGAATCACAGTTTCCTTATTTTTTCGGTGACCTTCTTTCTGTTATTCCTGGTAGTGTTCTGTACCGGTTATTTCCGGGAGGAGGTCGCTGCGGACTCTGGTCTGGCAGTTATTGAGTTGCCTGCCCCAAAAGGGTGCTGTGGGCCTATGCCACTGCAATTTGAGGTAAAAGATGCATCAGAAAGTTTTTTACAAACGAAAATTGTTAACCAGGGCCAGAAGACCATCTGGTTGAGGGTCCAGGTTAAGGGTATTGACAAAAACGACAAGCTCATCTTCATGGACCAATCCAATGACGAACAGACCTGCTGTTTTAGCAAGCCGTTGAATCCGGGGGAAACACTGGAAGTTGGTTTAAACCTGAAGATTGCCCGGGAAGAACTGAACAGCGGTGTGACCACCATTGGAACCATTGAATTTAGTGATTACAGAAGCGAAAAGGTATTGATTGAGATACCTGTGCAAGTTATCAAGGTATGCAATGACAGCAATTGTGATTGAAGTTCAGATTGTAGCTCCGATATATCCGGGAATTTTCAAGCAGCCAGAACAGAAGGTCAATAGCTAGGGCGAATGTGGGCTTGCCTGGAAAGGAAACTGCAATTTGGATGAAGAAGATGTGTCCATAACCCACAATATCCCATTACCTAGCTTTTACGCGAATTTGATAGCATCCTGGTCGATTTCCAGGTGCGACGAAGCCTATTCATATTGGCGCACAATAGGCCGGTTTGAACCACGGCGGTTTATCAAGTAGAATGCAGCACTGTGACTACCTACTAAACTGCTTGTTTAACCACAAGTTTAACGGAAATTGTTCTCAATATGAACAGTTTAGAAAGGAGCATTGGAAATGATTAGAAACAAATTTATTTCTATTATATATAGTAGCGATCTTATTTATGGGTTTACTGTATCAAGCAAATAGTGTCATGGCAGCTTCTTTGCTGTCATACGGGTCGATAGGTCCCGAGGTAGCAAAGGTACAAAAGGCCTTAAACAGCAAAGGGTATCCGTGCGGCCCGGCCGATGCTATATATGGTCCCAGGACCAATCAAGCAGTTCTCGACTTTCAGCAGGATGCCGGTTTAGTCCCTGATGGTCTGGTCGGCCCCAAGACCTATGAGGCTCTGGGGTTGCTGACCAGTGAATCCCCGGCTAATCTGGAAAACAACAATGATCAGTCAGCTGATAAATCCTATGAGGGCAGAAAACTGACGATGGTGGCAACCGGCTACGATGACTCCTGGGAATCAAATTATCCGTACTACGGACAGCCATCGTATATTGGCATGCCCCTGCAGCGAGGGGTAGTGGCCGTCGATCCTAATGTTATTCCCATGGGCACCAGGCTTTACGTGGAAGGTTACGGTGAAGCAATTGCCGCCGACCAGGGTGGAGCAATCAAAGGTAACCGGATTGACCTGTTCTTCGATAGCCGTCAGGAAGCGTTGGATTGGGGAATTAGATCCGTTGAGGTTACCATTCTGTCGTAGGTAGTAGATGGAAACGCCGTATGATCGCACATCATGCGGCGTTTATTAAATGCGAAATTTTGGGAGTCTGTTAACCGGTTTCATTGCCAGGCCAGGCAACCTGGCGGCCAGTGAAACCGGTTATGTTATGAGTAATAAGTGGAAACTGGAAATGTCGTTTGGCTGTCGAAATAACAGCAATAGTGGTATATTAATTAAGTGACCATGATCGGGAAAGGGCTTATAAATTGTGGAACTATTGTTGACTGCGGCGGATTTTCTTCTCAACCTGGACCAGTATGTCATTGAAATGATTACGAGGTATGATCGGTGGGCAACCCTGATCCTCTTCCTGGTTATTTTTTGCGAAACCGGATTAGTTGTAACCCCATTTTTACCCGGTGATTCCTTACTGTTTGTTCTTGGGGCTTTGGGTGCCACTGGTCAAATCAACCTGGTGTTACTGGCGGTTGTGCTTACAATAGCTGCTGTAACCGGCAATATGTTAAATTATCAGATCGGCAGGTTTGTGGGTCCAAAGATTTTTGATAAAGAAGGAACCCGGTTATTTAACAGAGATAACCTGATAAAAACCAAGAAGTTCTATGAGAGACACGGTGGTAAAACCATAGTCATTGGCAGATTTCTTCCTGTATTACGCACCTTTGTTCCTTTTGTAGCCGGGGTTGGCATGATGAAATACGGGAGATTTTTCTTTTACAATCTGATCGGAGGAATACTGTGGGTAGTGGTATTCTTTGTGGGCGGGTATTTTTTTGGCAATATGCCTATCGTTCAAGAAAACTTTAGCTTCATTATTATGGGAGTCATTGCCGTTACTCTCGCGCCTGCCTTCGTCGCTCTGGTTTACAACCGCCGTCCGAACAAAAGCCAGGCTTCTCCAAAAGAGAACCCCTAGTCATCTTCAAATATGTCCGCCAGGACCTTTTCTCTATACTGCAAGAAGTATTTCGTCACCTGATAATGATCGGTCATTTCATATTCAATTTGATCAATTTCTCCATCATCAAAACTCAATAATACAGAATCTGGATAGCCCATTAGTATTGGGGAATGAGAAGCAATGATAAACTGTACATTCCGATCCCGGGTCAGGTCATGCAATATCCTCAAAAACGCTAATTGTCTGGACGGAGATAAAGCTGCTTCTGGTTCATCCAACAAAAAAATGGATTTCCCGCGGAAACGATTCAGGAATAATGATAAGAATGATTCTCCATGAGATTGTTGGTGAAGTGAACGGCCACCATAATCGCGATAACCGGTATCGTCCACTTCATCTATGTGAGACGCAAAATGATAGAATGACTCAGCCCGCAGGAAAAAACCGTTGGTTATCTTGGGCCTCCATGAGAGCTTGATATAGTCAGCCAGAGCAGATTCGGACGCTGGCACTTGATAGGTGTTATTTCTCCCGCCACCAGCCGTGTTAAAGCCACACTGGCGGGCAATTGCTTCTAACAAGGTTGACTTCCCGGAGCCATTCTCGCCAACGAAAAAAGTTACCGCAGTCGTAAACTCGATTTCATGAAGATTCCTAATAGCCGGGATAGAAAAAGGATAAAAGTCAAAGGATCCAATTCTTTCTCTTTGCAGGGAAACCGATCTTAAAAACATATAAATCACCTGCTAAAAGTATATCGCATTCTTCAATGGGTTTGGCTATATACGATCATTTCTCCTTTTTGAACTTCCCGTTTCCTGCTTTCTATCCGCTCTTGTGCCGTGAGACAAGCAAAGGTGTAAGCCCATGCGAAGTCTGCGTCGACCATTTATTCGTCCAAACTCCGCTTTTACTTTTTGCATGGCAATCCTAGTGGGCTTGGACAATCTTGCCATATTCAAGTGAGTTTACTTGGTTGGCAACCATAATTATAACCAGCTTGAACTAGATGGTACTGTAACAGCTACCTCATATTGGTAATATCCTATAGTAGCTCAAGAAAGGATGTGATATTATGCCTGTGACCACTTTTACCCCCTGTCAGAACGTATATATTTCATCAGCCTATCCCGACCAAAACTTTGCCAATCGAACTCAGGGCGATGTATTGTTCGCTGGCACGTTTACTGATGCTAACGATATATACAGAAGCCTGCTGCAATTTGATATATTTAACCCAACCCACCAAATACCTCCTAACAGTACAATAGAATCGGCATTTCTGCAATTATTCATGTATCGAAACGATAACCCAGGAACTGCCCGGGTAGAGGCATTCAGACTCACTGATTTCTTCGATCAGAATACTGTCACCTTTAATAATCGACCTCCAACCGGGCTTCCCCATGGCACCGTAATCGCTCCGGCTGCACCAGCATTGGTAAGAATTAACCTAAGCCTCTTAGTTGAAGGTTGGTACGATGGCTCTATACCTAACACCGGCGTTGAACTTCGGGGGCTGGAAAACGAGAATAACAATATTGTTGGATTTCGAAGCACCCGCTTTTCGGATAGCGGCTTTTGGCCGACGCTGCAGGTAACCTGGTCAAAGGGAACAGTATCCCGTACCGTTTTTGATGTGTTGTCGGGGGCTCCAACCATATCAACTCTGATTGATATGGCAGGAAAGGAACAGGCCACCTTTATGATCAGAAATACTACCGATGGAACCCTGCAGGGCAGTGTTTTACTGGTAAACGCGGGAACTGATCCAGTTAGTGATCCCAGTACCGCATTCAGCATCCCAGCAGGTCAGGTGCGAGTAATAAATTACACCGCCGCGGTCGATTTTCTGCGGCTCCAATTTACAGCAGCGGGCGCCGGATCGTATGTAGTACAGTCCAAGACCCGGGATGAGTAGCAGGGAACACCAGCGAGACATTCTCACCGGGTTCATTGGAAATTAAACAAATGATTCTGTATGAGCGTCAAAAAGCAGCGGGCCAATAAAACGCCCGCTGCTTCTCAGATTCATTTTTCATTCTTTCCTTCGTCAATAATTATCACATTGCCTTCCTCATGCCGTTTGCCCATGATGTGCCTTGCCTTTCGGTTTTTCACGGTGTCAAATATGATGGAGAAATCATAGTTTTCCGGATAAAGCTCACTGGCAGGTACCAAGAGCTTTATACGTTTGTGGTTTACCAGCCGTTTTACGCCCTTCACCTGGACACCGATTTCTCCCTTGTCATTTGAGCGAGCATAGACAATGCCGATTTCCTTTTGAGGATAGACAAACACGCTGTCGCCGATGTTGAATGTATCGCTGCGAAGCTGTACCTCAGGTTTCTGCCCTTCTTGTTTGACGATCTTAGGCGATTGTTTTCCGGGAGCAGGGGCCTTTTGCGGTCCCACCAACCATTTGTCTTCCGCTTTGCTTCCGTACGCGGCTTCGTGGGCGCGTTGCAACATCCGCCGGGGCATGCCCAGCCGTTCCGCGATATGCAGGGCACAGCTTTCACCGGCTTCCCCAATTTCCAGATGATAGAGCGGCATAAGGCTCTCCTTGTCAAAGGTCATGCGTGCGTTTGTAAGCCCAGGCTTCAGGGCCGCATATTCCTTGATCTCCGGGTAGTGTGTAGTGACGACAAATAGGCATCCAATAGCGCAGAGCTCATCCAAAACCGCAATTGCCAGTCCCATCCCTTCGGTGGGATCAGTCCCCGAGCCAAGTTCGTCAAGCAGAACCAGAGACTCTTGATTGGCGTGCTTCAAAACATCAATGATATTCCTCATATGCGATGAAAAGGTAGAAAGATTTTCAGCTATGCTCTGCCCGTCACCAATGTCGCACAGGACCAGATTATTCAGGCAGAAGTTGCTGGTATCATCGGCCGGGACATGCAGGCCACTCTGCGCCATCAGAGAAAGAAGCCCGACGGTTTTGAGGGCCACGGTCTTGCCGCCGGTGTTGGGTCCGGTAATAACCACCCCTTTATACTTATCTCCAGTCTCAAAGTTCAAAGGTACTGCTGATTCCTGGGGAAGTAAGGGATGCCGTGCATTGTTCAAATGAATCTTTCTGTCAGTATTGATGCTGACAGGCGATGCTTTCATCGAAATACTGAGCTTCCCTTTGGCAAAGAGGAAATCAAGTGTTTCCATAATCTCAATACTCAGCTTGATAGCTGGAATATTATCGCTGATAAGCGCCGTCAGGGCATACAGAATGCGCCTCACTTCGTTGTCTTCTTCAATCTGCAGGGAGTAAAGCTCTGCTTGCAGCCTGCCAACCGATGATGGTTCGATAAAGCAGGTTCCCCCGGTATTAGACAGCTCAATTACAGTGCCGGCTACTTTGTTCTTGTGTTCGCGCTTTACCGGCAGGGTATAACGGCCATTTCTGACTGAGATAAAGCTCTCCGAAAACCAGGCTTTGTTCTTCCGTAAGAGCGCGTCAAGCTTTGCCCTGATCTGGTCGTTGGTGAGAACTATTTGTCGTCGGATATTGCCCAGCCGGAAAGACGCCTTGTCGTCCACCGTCCCGTTCCTTATACATCGCTCGATTTCGTTTTGAAGACCGGTCAGTTCATCTATTGATCCCCCATACCACGCAATAATTGAATCTGTTACCTCTGCTTTCTTGAGGTATTTTTTCATCCTCCGGCAGGATACCAGAAAGGATGAGACGTGCTCGATCTGATCGGGTGTTAGCATGGCATCTACATCAATCAGCTTAAGGACCTTTTGTAGTTCCGACATTGACGAAAGCGGCGGGGTCCCTATCTGTTCAATAATGCGTTTTGCTTGTGTAGTTTCGCTCATCCACCGCTTGACTTCGACCTCGTTCAATGATGGTGCGAGTGCCAGGCAGCGGGTTTTGGCCGCCTCGGACAGCGCATTATCTGCAAGCTTCTCAAGTATTTTGTCAAACTCAAGTGCTATATAATTATTCATTGCTCATGGACCTCCCAAAAATAAAATTGCCCGCAAAACATACCACACCTGTTAAGGCGCAGAATGCTCCTGCGGGCGAAAACCTCTATATACAAAAACTGCGCGGCAAGCACACCTCGCCACGCATCAATTTCTTAAAGATTGAAGCAGTCTGTTAGGTATGTCTTTCAAAAAGGGCAACACAAACCACGGGTGTTACTCCCCTAAGGTCGCACCTTTCACAACTCTATTTAGTTGTGAACCACCATAACAGACCGAACCGACATCAACACGCCACCTTTGAGAAAATACATTTTCAGGATAAAGGTATTTTGTTTGGTTGTCAAGGCAGGCGTGGACGGTTCTTTTTGCCTGTCGTAAATTTATGCATCCAGGTTGTTCCATGGGCATTTTGATATAATTATTCATAGAGCTTGTATACGATTGTTCTCCTTTAAGAGAATTGACTTCTAGCAAGTGAAATGTAAGGTTCACAGGAAAGGCTGATCACATGATAGCCCCCGAGAAGTTATTCACCTATGGAAAATCCATAACGGAAACCGAGCTGCAGAAAATCTCCAAAGAGATGGATTATTCGCTTTTTCATAGTATGATTGAGGAAATGGTGGAGGGCGGGTTGCTGAAGCCGGTTAAAGCTTCGGGCAGTAATGGCAGAATACCGCCCCTCTACAATAAGTACAGGATTATTAAGCCCCGGGAGGACTATGCTGATTACCTGGAGGCCATCCGGCGGTTGAACCCCCGTCTGAACATCTCTGCATACCTGCAGCACCCGGAAATGTACAAGAAACACCTGGAGATTGTGGAAGGGCTAAACCAGTATCTGTGGTACAAAGCGGAGCTGCTTAACGAACCGATGTCGCGTAAAGAACGCTCGTTTTCCATCTGGGGACGGGAAAAATTGTTAGATCAGCAATTTTCGCTGGTCAGAGAAGTGCTTAGGTTCAACGGGTTGAATGAGGACTTCTTGAACTTTTATGATACCCCGGAACCGTTCTTTGAGTATGTCCACTGTCAACCGCAAGAGATGACCGCACTGATTCTAGAAAACAAGGATACCTGGTTCACCTTCCGCAAGCTGATGCAGGCTACGGGAAAGAATTTGATCGCCGGTATTGCGGTTGATTTGCTTCTCTATGGCGAGGGTAATAAGATCACGAAAAAGCGCGCGCTTGAGGAGTATGCCACCGGCATGCTGCGAAGCCAGAAGGGACAAACCTTAAAATTTCTGTATTTCGGGGATCTGGACCGGGAGGGTATCCGCCTATTCTTTCGCACCCGGGAGGCCAATCCCGGTTTGTCAATTAAGCCGTTTGCTCCGCTGTACCAGCTGATGCTCAAGCTGGCTCGGGGCCGTGAAATGCCGGAATCGCAGGACAAAAGGGAGATACCGGTGGATATAGAAGAGTTCGCCCGGCTGCTGGGACATGAGGAAGTCGGGGCTATTAAGAGGTTATTGGATAATGATCGCTATATACCCCAGGAGATTGTTAATTATCAGGTCCTGTCGGGTATTCTGAGTTAGAAACGAGGGAACACATTCATGGCTAACCTGGAGTTTCTCGACGGATTTGAGAAACGGATGCAGATTGTAGCGGCTATCGACTCGATCGTTAACCGCAGCAACCGTAACATGGACCTTGAGAAACTGTTTGCACCGGCGCAGTTGGACAACATCATCTTCTCGGTACTGGTATTCATAATGGAACGGACCTTAAGTGAGGATGAGGAGTGCACCATAGACAGCATCAGTGGTTTCCTACGGGAGATCATACCTGCCTATGATCTGGAGCTTTCCCCCGAGATCATCCGTCGACTGGCTGAGTACATAATCAAGGATATCCTTCAGAATGGCGGGGAAGCCAGGTATTATCCGGTGATGAAGTATGGAGAGGGCTTCTACCCAATCCGCATCAGGCTTATTGATGACAAGCTCAGGGACACCGATCGCGGTTATGTGGTAACCTACCAACTGACCAACCAGGGTTATGACCTGCTTTTCCGTACCAAGGAAGTGGAGCAGGAGATCAACTTTACCATTGAAGAACTGAAGCTCCGGGAACTGATCAAACGCAAGAACTACAAGAAGGCCATCACCCAGAGCGCCAACCTGCGGCAGATGGTACGACAGAAGCGGAATGACATCAGTCAGTTTATCCAGAGAATCCGGGAGAATATCTACGATGTGGATATCCAGGAGTTCGAGAGTCTGGTAAGGGGCACTTATGCGCTCCTGGAGGAAGAATACGGAATCATGAACGAGATCCGTGAAATGATCTTGCTATCGGAGCAGCGCCTGCGGGAAGAGGAGAACGCCCGGGGAAGTCTTGACGAAGAGATGAAAAAGGCGCGCCGGGAGATTGGCATCATCCGGCGCAACATCACCAGCACCATCGATGAACAACGGCAGGTGATACTGGAGCGGCACAGCCTGTCCCGGATCTACAAAGAGATGATTGAAGACTCGTTTTCCCTGTCATTGACCAGATTTTACAACTTTGAGCAGGAAGTATTGCTGCCCCTGGAGAGGTGTAGTGAGGAGACTATTTCTTCACTGTGGAAACTATTGAATCCCCTGTTCAAGCCCAACCCCGACAAGATTTTAAGCTTACTTACCCTTTATGAGCGCCAGGCCCGGATAAAGGTGGAGGACGAGGAACCGGCTGGAGTTGCTATCGAGACACTGGATGAGGATCAGGAATGGGTACGGATAACCAGGGCCAACGAAGCCAATATCGAGCTGATCCGTTCCCTGTTGGAACTGGCGGGAACCAAAGGAACCGCGTTCCGGTTCAGCGAATTCTATACTTATTTAAAGAGTCAACCGGAGGTTTTGACAAAGCTGATGGAGGGGGAACAGCTGTTCAAATCCATGCTTAAGCTCTATGACCTGGGGACCCTTGACATTGAGGAATGGAAAACCCGACATGATGAGGTAGTCGCCAATGCCACCGGAGAGCTGGATGTCAACTTCTGCCTGCACCGGATTGGTTATGACCATCCGGATATGTACGCGGTGAGGCGAATTCGGGTAACCAAGCCGGATGAAGAACTGCTGGAGGATGACATTACTGTGCGGCAGGATAATGCCATGTACAGCAGGCATATAGCAATCAGTGATTTGCTGATCGAGGTGGATATTGTATGAGTAATTTAAACACCGCACTTAAGATATTTAAGAAGCTCCTGGAACGGGGACAGCTGGACCGGGAAAGTGACAGCGATCTTTTCCTGGAATACCGCAATGCTGAGGTCAGGTCAGCCCTGGCCGAAATGGAGGAGGAACTGCAGTTCAGGATCGTTGAAGCCCCTAGTACTTTGTACCTGGTCCCGGACAGCGGCAATAGCCTGCTGGGGTTTGTGAGCAAGGACCTTCGGGAGTGGGTGGCATCGGATGCCAGGTTGCTGGACACTTACCTGCTCAGTTACATTGTTATGCTCATCCTTTACCTGTTCTATGGTGGCAAAAACCGCAACCCCAAGCAAAGGGAGTATCTGCGGATCAGCAAGCTGGCGGAGGAGCTTGATCACCGGTTTGCCCGGGCTCTGGCTGACGAAGCAAGAACCGCCGGGCTGGAGGAGCAGTATGGCCTGAATTTTATCCGTATGGCGGAACTCTGGGAGGCCAAACAGGACTTTGAGGAGCGGGCGCGCAAGACAAAGACCGGGACCATCCTCAATGTCTGCCGACTCCTGGAACGTCAGAACCTCTTGCGGATAGTGGACAATGAGCGGGAGATCCGCTGCACCCGCAAGCTGGATGATTTGATGCTGAATTATTATCTGAGCGACAGCCGGGTGGACGAGATTCACGCCCTGTTCGCGGGAGGAGGCGAACTGGATGCCCCAAATTAACCGGATCCGGATCGTCAATTTTTCCTACAATCACGATTCGCGACACATTGTTGATGAAACCTTCAATTTCCACGGCGGGCAAAACGCCTTGCTGAGCCTGGCTAACGGCGGCGGCAAGAGTGTCCTGGTGCAGCTTTTCCTGCAGGCCATTGTTCCGAACGCCAGGATCCAGGGCCGTAACATCGCCAGCTTCTTCTCCGGAAAAAAACTCCCGTCTTACGTGATGATTGAATGGAAACTGGATGGTCAGGGAGGCGGGTACCTGCTGACCGGCATTGGCATTACCGCAGCAGAGGCTGGAGACCAGGAAGGATCACGGCCCCGCATCAGGTACTTTACCTTCACTTCCAAATACAACGCGGCCAATGCCTATGATATCGCCAATATACCTTTGCTGGAACGAAAGGGTGCGGTCCTGGACATCAAGCCATTCCGCGAAGCCCGGAAGATCATGCTGGAAAAGGCCAGGAAAGATCCATATCTGGTGGGGTACTACCCGGAAGACGAGGGTGAGGCCTACGCCCGGAGCCTGGCTGAGTTCGGCATTGTTCGAGACGAATGGCGCAATGTGATAACTCGGATCAACAACAGCGAAAATGGTCTGGAGGACCTCTTTCAAAAATACCGCAGTTCCAGTCAGCTGCTGGATGACTGGATCATCAAGATGGTAGAGGATGTCATGTATAAGAGCCGGTCGGAGAAAGGGCAGCTGGAGGAGATGCTGCAGAGCCTGGTACAAGAAGTGGTGGAGAACGAGCGCTTTATAATGGAGAAGCAGCTGTTCACCGGATTCCTGGATCGCTACCAGGAGGTGCGGACCGACCTCCTGGCATTGTTAAAGAACTTGGAGGAACAAAAACAACTGGAGTCCAGGCTGGCAGCCCTTCATGGGTATCTCAGCAGGGAAATACAAACCCAGCAGGAGAGACAGCGGGAGCACGAAGAGGAAATTAAGTCTGCTAAAACCGAGGAAAAGAATGTAGACCTGGAGGAGCGTTCATACCGGTATCACCTCCGGAAAGACGAGCACCGGGAGGCCGTAGAGAGGCTCAATGCTGCTGAAGAAAGCCGGGTTGAGGTGGAGAGCAGGCTCAACCGTACCAAGCGGCAGGAGAAGATCATGCAAGCGGCCGGTCGGGCGGCGAATTTACGGCATTTGATGGCAGAACTGTCGGGGATAGAGGAAAGGCTGGCCCTGGCCCGGGGGGACTATAATCAGGATGAACGGGCCAAGGGACTGGAATACACCTTGAAACTCCGGTATGAAGAGCTCCTGGATTCATTGGCAGCTGAGATTGAACAGCTGCGGGGGGAGCAGAACGAATACGAGGAGAAACTGGCTTCGGTCCGGAAAGAGCTGCATAGTCTGGAAACCGATAAAAGTACGCTGGATTCCGAAAAGGGAACCCTGGAAGAACGCCTGAAAACCCGGGCTGAACAGGAGCAAAAACTACAGCGGCGTCTGGGACAGCAGTGGGTAAGAAATATCCTGGGAGAACTGGACCCAGCAGAAACTGCCAGGGTTCAGCAAGCTTTACAAGACACCCGGGATCAGATCATCAATGAACAGCAAAAGATTGAGCAGAAAAAGCAAACTCTGGCCCTGCGTCAGGCGGATATGGAGCGCGAGTGGAAGGATATCCAGGCTGTCAAGGTCGAAACCTCCCGGGCTTTAAGTGATATCGAACGTAATCTCAAGCAGTATCTGCAGGAGGAGGAGACTGTAAAGGAGATCCTCTACCGGTACGGTTTTGATCCTGCCCTGATGTTTGACCCGGAACGTTTGTCGTCTCATTTCACCACCCTGGTGAAAGAATTGGAGCAGAAGCGGGAGCGGTCCGCCCGTACCCGTAATGAGATCGAGGAGGCCCTGGCATCAGTCAAAAGTGGGCACCTGCACAGTTCTCTGGAACTAGCTTCCGCCCTGGCAGAATTGGACATCCTGTTTGAAACCGGAGAAAGCTACCTGCGCAGTCAGGCACCTGATATCCGGGAGAGCTTACTGAACCAAAATCCCCTGCTCCCATATACCCTGATCATGGCCCGGATCGATTTGAACCGACTAGAGGAGTCTGGCATCAGTATGATGTCGCGCCGGATTACACCGCTGATGGCCTACGAGGACCTGAACCTGATGGTGCCCCACCAGGGGGGAATAGCCCGGCCTAACGGGGAAATCGCCCTCCATTGTCTCTATGAGGGCCGGGTATTTGATCCGGAAAGCCTGAGCCGCCTGGTTGCGGAGATGGAGGCCGAGCAGGAGAAGGCCATCGAGCGCTACCACCACTATGCAACGGAAACGAAAAAGGTCCTGCAGGACAACTTGGCATGCCAGCGCTTTAGATACCCCGTGGATTATCGCTATGAAATGGAGAAGGGCATCCAGGAATGCAGCAACAGATTGGCAGATCTGGAACAGCAGCTGACGGCATTGGAGATAGAACAGAAAGCAGCCGTTAAGCTGCAGGAAGAATTGAGCCGGCAGGAGATAGCACTGACCCGGCAACTGACTCCGGCCGAAACGGCCCTGCAGGATTTTCAGGACTTCCTGGCAAGAGAGCCTGACTATCAGAAGTGGCGGGAGAGGTTGAGCCAGAATCTTAAAGAGGCTACGGAGTTGGCCACCCGAAAGCTAATCCTCCAGCAGAGCCTGGAGAAACTGCAGAAAGATATGGTTGTGGGGAAAGCCCAGATTAAAGCTTGTGAAACCAGGGAACAGGAGGCCCAGCACAGGTATCTCCTTTACCGGGATGCACAGCTCGCCGAGATAATGGAGGGTGATGTCGAAGAACTGGAACAGCGGCTGGCAGCCATTAAAGAGGAGTATAGCCGCGAAATCGGGGAACTGGAGCGGCGGCAACAGGATCTAACTGCTCAATGCCGGAAGGCGCAACGAGAACTGAACAAACTGGGTATGTCCGAAGAGGAGTATTCCTCAACCATCTTTGATGAGTCAGAACTGGAATCCATCCAAACGGAGATCAGCCGCCTGGAGTTATTGCTTAAAGAAAGACTCACCGAGGAGAAGAATGCTTTTGGGGCGAAGACCGCAGCTGCCAATGCCCTGGAGAATGCGCTGGAAGAGATCAAGAGACTGAATGCGGAGACTCCATTGCCCCGGGAGGAAATCAAAGGCGACTTTGATAACCGGCGGAAAAGACTCCGCCTGCGCATCCTGAAACTTGAAGCGCTTAATAATGACATTTTCAAGCAGTTATCCCTCTACCAGAAGACCCGGGACAACATAGAGCGGGTGGTGGATGTGACTACCACGGAAGTGGCTACTGACTTTGTCCCCGAACCGGATATTGCCGACCAGACGGTGCGCTGGGAAAAAGCGTTGCGGAACCTGAAGGACAAGAACCAGCAGGATGTGGCGGAGACCAGGAACCGATACCACAGCTGTAAACTTGATTACCGGGAGAAGAACCTGAATCTGGACAACATCTTTAAAGGACTGGACCCACTGTGGGCCAAGGCCCAGCCCACGTTTGATGATTACTACTACCTGTATGAGCGCATGAGCCAGCACGGGGAAAAGCTGGCCGAACTGATCGCGGTCTATGAGACCCAGCTGGCCAATTTGGAACGTAATAAACAGGATATGATCCAGCAGAGCTTTGAACAGGGACGGCGGATGTATGATGAGATCCAGCTGATATCCGACCATTCCAGAGTGAGACTGGCGGGCCGGTCACGGCCAGTACAGATGCTGCGGATTGATCTGGCCCTGGATAACAATGAATCCGCCCGGCAGCGGGTTTCCCTTTATATCGAGGAGTGCATCGCCAAGGTCCGGGAAAAGATCAGGCAGGAGGTCAGGGAAGACGAACTGCGCCGGACTGTGGCCCGTCTGATGTCCAGCCGCGAACTTCTCAACGTCTACCTGGGTAATGCCCATATCCCGGTCAAGGTGTTCAAGATTGACATGAACATGCAGAACAGCCGACTTAAAGATTGGGAGGATGCGGTCCGGGAGAACTCGGGCGGTGAGAAATTCGTGGTATTCTTTTCTCTCTTGTCGGCGTTGATGAGTTATACGCGCAATAAGAGCATGGAGGCCCTGGGCGCTGATCCTGACTCCGCCACCCGGGTGCTGATCATGGATAACCCCTTTGGCCCCATATCCTCGGAACACCTGCTGGAGCCCATGTTTGAAATCGCCAGGCGCCACCGTACCCAGCTGATTTGCCTGTCCGACTTGAAGCAGAACTCCATTTTGAACTGTTTCAACCTGATATTTATGCTCAAAGTGAGAACGGCGGCCATCGGCGGGAATGAGTACCTGAAGTTTGAGGAGTTCGTCCGGGACGAGAGCGCTCTCGAGAATGACGAGAAACTGGAAAAGGCGATCTACCGGGCCTCTGAAAAACAGCAGCTCTCCCTGTTCGGATAATGGAGAAGACATTGATTTCCAGTGAAAAACCATACCTTAACGTGGTTGAATGCATAAATACCAGTTGGTGGAGCATAGCAACAACACCCCACGGAGACGAACGACGAATAATTGTTCACTCCATTTACGACTTTTCGCCAAACCGTGCGCTTGGTGAGCGAAGCAGGAAAGTGATGCTCAATCGAGAAGTGAATTGAGTAATTATGGGGAACAATTTGCATAACCCCTGCACTGTAGGGAAGGTGTTTGGAAGTCTGCCGCAAAAAAGATCCTTTATGAGATATCGCTTGTCTCACCGGACTTCTCCCTGGCAAAACCAGTGATTCGGCCTGTTGTTTAAGATTTATCTACAGCAATCCAAGGAGGGCATAAGGTTTGGAGAACGGGGATCCTATACTATGGTATTTGCTTCTGCAGCTGGTCTTAATTGTTATTAACGCTGTATTTGCCTGTGCTGAAATCGCGGTCATTTCTATCAACGATGCCAAGCTGGCCCGGTTGGCGTCGACCGGGGACAAACGAGCGGTAAGACTGGTGAAGCTCACCAAACAACCGGCGCGTTTTTTCTCTACCATACAGGTGGGAATAACTCTGGCCGGTTTTCTGGCCAGCGCTTTTGCGGCCGACAACTTTTCTGATACCCTGGTGGACTGGCTAGTAGCCTTGGGTGTAAGAATTCCTGCCGCCACACTGGATACGCTGGCTGTGGTTTTGATAACCTTGATCCTCTCTTATATCACCCTGGTATTTGGCGAACTGGTCCCCAAACGGGTAGCGATGAGAAAAGCGGAAGAACTTGCTCTTGCCATGTCGGGTCTGGTGTATTCGATCTCCAAGGCCTTCAGTCCTGTAGTGTGGATACTGACAGTGTCGACTAACGGATTTCTTCGTCTTATCGGGATTGATCCCAATGCAGAGGATGATACGATCACCGAAGAAGAGATCCGTTTTATGGTGGATACCGGCAGCGAAAAGGGTGCCATCAGCCACAGTGAAAAGAACTGGATCCAGAATATCTTCGAGTTTGACGATAAAATGGCAGAAGAGGTAATGACCCATAGAATTGAGGTGTCGGTCCTGTGGATGGAGGAAACCGATGAGCAGTGGGAGGAGACAATAACCGAAGGGCGGCACTCAGTTTATCCGGTCTGCAATGACAATATTGACAATGTCATCGGAATTATCCATGTCAAGGATTATTTTCGGCTTAAAGACAAAAGCCGGAAGAATGTGTTGGAGAATGCTTTGCGCCAGCCCTACTTTGTCCCCGAAACAGTACGGACGGATGTACTTTTCGACAATATGAAGCGTAGCCGCAAACATTTTGCGGTGGTTCTGGACGAATACGGCGGGATGAGCGGTATCATTACCATGAAAGACCTCTTGGAGCAGCTGGTAGGGGATCTGGAAAATGACGAATCGGTGCCGCGGGAACAGCCGTTGATTGAACGTATTGATTCCCAGACCTGGAGGATTAAAGGAACCGCACCCCTGGAAATGGTGGCCGAGCAGCTTAAGGTAACCCTGCCGGAGGATGACTATGACACTTTTGGGGGCATGGTCTTTGGTCTGCTGGGCGCGGTACCGGATGATGGGGCGACTCCAGAGCTGGAGGAGTTCGGCCTGGTTATCAAGGTGACTGAAATAAAGGGACACCGCCTGGAGACTGCCGTTGTCTGTTTGGATCAGAAACACGATAAACGGGAATTAGTCCGGCGCAGTCAGTAAGTCCCCGGATAAGCACCCAGATAAGAATTGTTCATAAAGGACACGCTTCGGATTATTATTTTAGTAGCAGGTATCGCAGCGAGTTTGGAGTAAGTAATTAGAGGATCCTTGGAAGTTCTGGAGGCGAGTCCTTGAATAAGGTTTACACAGGTCTGCCGTTAACCGGCAAGACCACTCATTTGATTAATTGTTACCGGCATCTGGTGCAAGAGGGTATACCTACGGATTTTATACTGGTCCTGGTCCGTGACTCCAACCAGGTGAGCCGCTGGCGGCTGGCTCTTGACCTGCGGCTGGCCGGCAGGTTAAATATCTATACTTACTGGGGATTCATCGAGGCGGAAATAAACCGTTACTGGAAATGGGTAGAGAACAGTATATACCGGATTCCCGGTCCCGCCCGTCCCACTTTCATCAATGCCGAGATAGCTCACTACCTCATATCCACCTTGATATCCCGTCTGCGTGGCAACGGTATGTTCGATGCTGTGGTGGCCACCCCATTCCAGATTGGAATTCAGGTGCTTAACAACCTGAACCTGGCGGTGACCTCGGGACTGGGTGTGGAGGAGTCCTTCCGGCGATTGCAGGCCTTCTATGAGTCGGAGAACGATAAAAGGGCGGCCTTTGCCGATTCGGTGGAGGTAGTCAAACAGTACCGTCAGATACTGCTGGAATCACGGTGTATCGATTACAGCCTGGCGGTTGAACTATATAATACTGTGCTACTGCCTGACCCCAGGTACCAGACCATTCTGAAAAAGAAGCTCAAGGCCGTGGTAGTCGACAACCTGGAAGAGAGCCTGCCGGTTCAGGTGGATCTTGTCAACAAACTCCTGCCGCATCTTAAACATGCTTACATGTCATTTGACCCTACCGGCGGCCATACCAGCTACTTTGGCGCTGACCCGCGTTATGCCTGGGACCAGCTGCAGGGGAAATTGAAGATTTGTGAACTGGAGAGTGGCCCGGACTGTCCCGCAGAGGCCATAGAGCTGGCGACAGCAGTAAAGGAAAACATTCTGCAGGGAAACCCTGTTAAGCAGGTGGTAGTCAAAAACCTGCGGGTGAATGTTATGGCCAAGGATTTTCGGAGTGAATCAATC
The DNA here is from genome assembly GCA_050951725.1 of Syntrophomonadales bacterium. Classification (GTDB taxonomy): domain Bacteria; phylum Bacillota; class Syntrophomonadia; order Syntrophomonadales; family DTU052; genus DTU052. Next base: position 390,282 of record JBMNJO010000001.1, read on the forward strand.
CTGGATTTGTCGGAGCAGGTGGCTAAGCTGGTCGGATCCGGCTGTCCCCCCGGAGAGGTTATCATTGTGGCTCCGGTTATTGACCGGGTGCTGGATATCACCCTGACCTCCCAACTGAGGGAAAAGGGAATTCCCCTGGAGAGTTTGAACCGCAAGCAGTACCTGGCCGATGAGGAGTTTGCGCAGGTGATGGTGACCCTGGCCGCGATTATCCAGGGCCAGGATCAAGTTCTGGTCAATCAGAGCGAGCTCGCCCGCACCCTGGGTATGCTCCTCGGTCTGGACCCGGTGCGCAGTCAACTGCTGGCCCGGTATTGCCGAAAGAACGGGGTGACGAAGACCCTTCCCCCGGAGATAATCAGCCGCATCGGGTTTGCCAGTCTCAACCGTTATCAGGAACTGGTGCAGTGGACAGAGAGCAAAAGGGAACAGGGGCTGGATGAGGACATTCTGTTTCAGCAGCTGTTTGCGGAGATGACCGCCCCGCTGATTCACCATTACGAGGACATAATCACCTCACGACAGATCATTAATTCCGCCCTTAGATACAAGAGGGCCTATGACCAGGTGACTGGCCTGGGCGAGAGACCTTTTCTGGAGGGCTTTATGGATATGATACACCAGGGGACGGTTGCAGCCGACGTTATAAGGATGAGGGAGATAGATCCGGATGCGGTGATACTGGCTACCCCCGGGGCGTTTTTTAAATCCAACCGGGCCTTTGCCCACCAGTTTTGGCTGGACTGTTCCAGTGAAAACTGGTTTCCCCGGAGCTTGAGAGAGCTTAACAACCCCCACCTCCTGTCCCGCAGTTGGCAGGGGGAATGGAAGGGCGAGATCGCTGCCCGCCAGCAGTTGGAGGATGCGGCACGCATGGCTGCGGGCTTGATATACAGATCGCGGGCCAGCATAACCCTGATGGTAAGTGAGTACAACAGCCTGGGCCTGGAACAGGAGGGTCATCTCCATGAACTGGTAATGGAAAGTGTGGTGGCACCATGATAGTATTGCGTCCCGGTCAGATTGAGGTCGCACAATACCGGAGCGGTACCCTCGCGGTACCAGCGGTGCCGGGCGCCGGCAAGACCACGGTGCTGACTCATCTGGCCGTGAACCTGATCGCCGATGGGCTGCCCCCCGGCCAGAAGATACTGGTGGTTACAGTCATGAACTCCGCGGTTTCGAACTTCAAGAGTCGGATTCGGTCTCTGCTGGAGGAGAATGGCTTACCTACCAACAGATATGAGGTTAAGACTCTGCACTCTCTTGGTCTGTTGATCCTGAAAGAGAGTCCCGAGAAGGTCATGGTGAACAGTGCCTTTGATATCCTGACCGGTGACGAGAGAGACCGCCTGGTTAATGGACTGACTGACCGGTGGATGGCCGCGAACCGGGAACGGTGGCTCAGTTTCCTGAGTGTCAAAGCCGACAGCAACTGGTATGAGAAGGGACTATCCCGCTGGAGTAGAGCAGTAAGGGATATGGTAAATTCGACGATAACCCAGGTCAAACTACGGGGATACTCCCATGAGGAATGGGAATCACTCCGAGGCCGGGTTATGAGTTTTGAGAAGGACAGTTTCCTGAAATGGGTCCTGGAGATAATGGGGGATTACCAGCGGACTCTCAACAGTTTGGGGCGAGTGGATTTTGATGATTTGATTGTCCTGGCCTACCGGCTGCTTCGGGAGGATGACGAGCTGCGGGAAAGAATGCAGAACCGCTGGGCCTACGTGTTTGAGGATGAGGCCCAGGACTCCACACCCTTACAGGAGAAAATACTGAAGCTTTTAAGCGAAAGGTCAGGCAATCTAATCAGGGTAGGGGACTGCAACCAGGGCATTATGGGTTTCTCCGGCACTGATTCTGACCTGTTTGCCCGGTTCTGTGCTGAGGAGACCAAACAACCAATCTATGTGGCCAGCCGCAGCACCGCAGATATCATGGATTTCGCTAACCATTATGTTAACTGGGTGCGGGAGTCATTCCCTCTGGCTGCGTGCCGGGGAGCACTGGAAGACCAGATGATCTATGGTGTTCCCGAGGGCGACCCGTTTCCCAATCCGCGTACGGACACCTATGGGATATCCCTGCGGGAGGTTCAGGGTGACATCCACGAGGAGCTCAGAGTGGTGGCCGGCGAGGCCGCAACCACGGCACAGTCGATGCCGAATAAGACCATGGCCATCCTCGTAAGAGAAAACCGCTATGTTGAGGAACTGGGGAACTATCTCACCGGCCTGGGGGTAGAGTGGGAGGATGTAGCCTCGGGTCCGAGCATTAACCAGCACAGCCTGGAGGATATCAAAGCCATTCTGGCCTTATTGGCAGAACCGTATGAGAATGAGCGGCTATGGGAGGTGGCTGCGCGACTGCTGGCAGATCTGGACCCGGAAGAACTGGAACTGATCCGGGAGTTCATCTCTCAAAACCCACCGGAGGAGATCCTCTTTCCCGTGGGGGGCTCACTCGAACTCGGGATGATACCAGGCGATTTAATCGTTTCCGGTACCTGGAACCAAGTGGAGAAAGTTTTCAATAACATCAAACGCTGGCTGGGTTACTCCTACCTGCGGCCGGACGAACTGGTGCTGCTGCTGGCAGGGGAGCTCAACCTGGAGAGCGAGCAGATCGAGCTGATCAACACGTTTGCCGGACAGCTCTCCCGCTTGCTCCTGGACTACCCGGGTTCTGACCTTTTGACGATACTCCAGGAAACCGAGGGCCTCATGAAATACGTGATCCTAAACATGAAGGACCGCCAGGGCTACACACCGCAGCCGGGGGTGATCTCGCTCAGTACCATGCACCGGGCCAAGGGTTTGGAGTGGGACAGTGTCTACGTTGTCGGACTTTCAATCGACCAGTTTCCGGAAGACCTGGAGCACAAGTCTGCTGGTGAGGTGTGGTCGGTAAAAAAGCAGTACCGCAATCCAGCGGCCCTGGCCAGGGCTCAGCTCGATTTCTTTGCCGATAACGCCAAAAGCAGCCCGAGCCGGGTGGCCGATCAGGCCAAATTCAGCGAGATATCAGAGAACCTCAGGCTGATCTATGTGGCTATTACCCGGGCCAAAGAGAGACTGACCCTGAGTACACATACTCAAACCTCTTTCGGCAAAAGGACCGCTCCCAGCAGTGTTTTTACGGCCATGAAGGAGTATATAGGAGAGAAGAATGGCGAACAGCATTGACAAACTGTATTTCAGCCAATTAGCATTGTCCACCTACCTGACCTGTCAGCTGAAGTTCCGGCGGCGGTATCTGGAGGAACTGTACTGGCCCCGGCCAGGTACAGCGGCAGTTGAACTGGGAAACGATTTTCATGCAGCTGCAGAAAGGTATTTCTTAACCGGGGAGAAGGAAGAATACCCACCACCCCTGGGGAGGATGCTGGAAAACCTCTACTCCTTCCGCCCCCTGGAACCGGGAACGGTGTTTCTTCCCGAACAGCAGCTGCGGTTTAATTCCGATATCAAACTGGTAGCCAAATACGACCTGATCGTACTGGCAGACCGGGTTTACATATATGACTGGAAAACTGACAGGAAAAAGATCCGCAAGACCTATTACCAGAGTTCAATGCAAACCAGGGTATACCGTTATTTGCTGGTGGTTGGTGCCAGTGGTTACTGGGATAGTCGGGTTATCAAGCCCCGCGATGTGGTGATGTGCTACTGGAACCCCAATTACCCCCATGAGCCCCTTTACCTGGAGTACACCGAACGGCGTTTTAAACAGGATGCCGCGGCAATCAGCGGTTTGATTGAAGAGATAAGAAACCGGCCCTGGGATGAGTTTCTGACTGCGGGTAATAAAGCGGCCTGCTCGGTATGCGAGTACTCACCGCTATGCCACGGTAAACCGGGGATCGGGGATGAGGATTTTGACACCGGTGACCTCTCGCTCTCGTGGGATGAGATCGATGAAATACCGTACTAAGGAGCTGCCATGCGGTACACCATAATTGACAACGGTCCAATACCCGAAGAGATAATTGAACGTCTGGGAGATCAGGTACTGTCCACCGTCCTCTGGAACCGGGGATATCGCTCCCTGGATGAGATTGAGGTTTTGCTGAATGATGAACGGTACTCTCCCTGTACACCTGATGAGCTGCCAGGTATGCGACAGGCCGTCGATACGATACGGAACGCAATCAGCGAAGGCAGACGGATTGCGGTCTATGGCGATTACGATGTTGATGGCATCACCGCTACCGTGCTTCTGATTCATACCCTTAAAAAGGCCGGGGCAGATGTAGTTTACCATGTCCCCAATCGGTTCACCGAAGGCTATGGTATGAATGTCGGGGTAGTAAAACAACTGGCTGTAGATGATGTCCGTCTTATCATTACCTGCGACTGCGGGATCAGCAACCACGAAGCAATAAAGGTGGCGAAGAATCTGGGTATGACGGTGGTTGTTACCGACCACCACAACATCCCGGAAGAACCGGTTCCGGCCGATGTGATCGTCAACCCCAAGCTGCTGGATGAAAGGCACCACTGTTACAACATACCCGGGGTGGGGGTGGCATATCTCCTCTCCCTGGCTCTGCAAAACCGATTGGGGATCAGGTTGGAGTTTGAGCCCCTGCAGTTGGTGGCCCTGGGAGTAGTATCGGATGTGGTTCCCTTAAGTCACGAAAACCGCTACTGGCTGCGCCAAGGGCTGAAGGTACTAAACTCCGGAGAGGTCCTGCCGGGCATCACCGCACTGCTTAGGGTAGCCAGGGCGGAGTATGTCGATGAAGAGGTGATCGGTTATCAACTGGGACCACGCCTCAACGCCGCTGGCCGGATCAGCAGCGCTGATGTCTGCGTCCGCCTCCTGCTGACCGGGGACCAGGCGGAGGCGGATACCCTCGCGGTTGAGATTGACGCCATGAATGAGGAGCGCAAACTCCTGGTAAATAAGGTCCTGGAGGACTTCGAAGGTATAACCCCGGAAGGGTGCATTGTGGAGTACAGCCCTTTCTGGCACCAGGGGGTAATAGGAATTGCCGCCGGCCGTCTCTGCGAAATGCACCGGGTTCCGGTAGTGTTGATGACCCTGAAGGGAGATGGCGTTACGGTGAGCGGTTCGGCGCGCTCCACCGATAATGTTAATATCTTTGCCGTCCTCACCAGGGTTAAAGACTATCTTGCGCAGTTCGGTGGTCACGCTCAAGCGGCTGGTCTGAGCTGCGAGTTAACCCGGTGTGAGGATGTACTGACTGCAATTCGCCGGGAGTTGTCCGCTGGCACTTTGACGAATGAGGGTGATATCCTCGTCGATCTGGAACTGCCTCCGGACCGCATCGGGATGGAGATATACGAGAAGCTGCGCCTGATCGCACCCTTCGGTGAAGGTTTTGCGCGACCGGTCTTCTGTTCAACCGGGGTTCACATTGTTGATTGTCAGCAGACAGCGAACGGGAAGCACATCCGCTTCAATATTAAGAATGGTGACCGTTTAATACCGGCTATTTGGTGGAACCATGACAACTTACCGGCGTCTGTGCAGGAAGTTGACCTTATCTATACCATCGGGGTCAACCATTTCCAGGGGAATACCACCCTCCAACTGGAAATTGTCGGTATGCTGGACAAAGTAGTCGCGACCAAACGCGAAATCATAATTGAAGATCGGCGCTATCTCCCGGGGACCAGCCCACCCGCAGTAACTGGAGCAAGAGTTGGCATTTTTGTGGAAGGGAAAAGACCTGGGTCGGATTGTGAGTTTACCAGGTATGAGGTTAAACAGTGTGAGACTCTGGTTTTGGCCACTATTCCTCCGAGCATGAAGATACTAATGGATATTGTCAAGCGGAGCAGATGTACACGGCTGGTATTGGCCTACACAAAAGAGACTTCACCACCACCACTGATTAACCGGTTGATGGGTGTTATCAAGGGTATGGTATCCCGTGGTGAACGGCTTTCCATCAGGGATATGGCAATAGCCTGCGAAGTGACGGAAGCTGGGATAAGAACCGGGCTGCTCCTCCTGGAAGCCAGCGGATTCCTGAAGCTCCAGATAAACGGCGGAGAGCTTAACGTCAACCTGTTGCCGGGAAAGATGATTAAAAAAACCAGCCGGCATTATTCGCAGTTAATTGCAGCCGAGCGGGAGAACAAAGCCTTCCGCACCTGGATGCAGGAAGTAAGCCCTGCACAGTTGTTGGATATGATTTGACGAAAAAGCCCCTGGTTGGCAGTTTGATATGCCTGACCAAGGGCTCTTATAGCTATAGTTGTGATCTTTGTAGATTATTTCAGCAAGTTCGGTAAAGACTTGAGAGTTTCTTCTGTTTCCTTCATAATGGTCTCGACCATGTCGGCCACTTTCGGCATATCATTAATACGCTGTGCAGATTCGCCAGCGGCAAACATGGATTTTTCTTTGTTTCCTTCATAGACAGCGCTCAGCGATTCATGTTCGAACTCAACCAGAGACATATCAACGGTTTCATAATCGTCAGGAATCCCAATGTACAGTCCCGGAGCCTTCTTCAGAGTATTTTTGGCGTGCTCCTGACTGCGAGCATTCTTAAGCCAGCGGGCCGGGCCCACGAAACCACGCGCGATTAAAGTAGCGCGGTCGCCAGCATCTACAACTGCCTGTTTCCAGTTGGGGTGGAAGTCACTTTCCTGAGTTGCCAGGAAACGGGTTCCCATTTGGACACCATCAGCACCAAGGGCAAAAGCCGCGGCGATGCTCCTGCCATCCGAGAAACCACTGGTACCAACTACCAGGGTGTTTTCGTCGGAAACGGCATCAACCACAGCGGGGAGCAGAACTATGGTGTGGACCGGGTCCCAAGAGGTGTGGAAACCACCTTCATGACCGGAGGCAATGATAACGTCAACCCCCGCCTTCTTGCAGCGCTTGGCCGCCGATACTGAAGGCATTACATGCATCCAGACCAGATCGGTCTTTTTGACGGCATCCGTCCACGGTAGGGGATCGCCGGCAGATGTTACCAGGACTTTGAACCGCTTTTTCATTTCGGGATCTTCTTCACGGACCTTCATCATTGTGTTAATGATTATTTCCGCATCTTCTTTCATTTCCTGAGACACCATGACGTTGACACCAAAGATACCTTGTGATTCCCTGGTCGCTTCCAATGTGTTGCGATAGATAGTCCTCATAATGGTCTCTTTGTCAGTAGCAGGGTCTGCACCGCCCGAACGAACGAAGTAATTGTAGATTTCCGGCTCATCTTCCCTCATCGTTAGTCCGCTCGAACTGATTAACCCAAGAACGCCCGCGTTAGCAGAGGCAATACAGAGTTGGTTGGTCCCAAAAGGTCCCATTCCGGCTTGAATGATAGGATACTTGATTCCGACTAGGTCACACAGCCTCGATTTGATCATAAATATTACCTCGATTCTTTAGTGTAGTAGTTCCAACGATCCTTTTTTCATTATCTTAGACCTTATGTCAACCGGTCAAGGAAGCAGGACGGTTCATAGCACTAATACATGGATTTTAGGACAATTATATGTCGACAAACGTCGTAATCTAAGCTAATATTAATGATTTCAGATTGCTATCATTGCCAGTTTGACGAACCGGCTGATCGGAATGGGACAACCAATGGTACTGTAGCAGATCCCTCTTAACCAAATTGTTTCTTATTCAATTATTTCTTATTCCTTGATTCCGGCCAGGTACTTGGCCAGGTCTTTTTTGGCTCCCATATCATAGGAACTCATCACCGCTATGTCTTCCATGATCGGGGATCCGCCGCCGTGAACACCGGCTATCTGTCCCAGCACAGTGGCCATTTCTGAGGTCAAAAGATCACTGGCCAGGTGAAAGGCACGGTAGTGGTTCTCCGGTGAGACTCCTGCCCGCCGGGTGACGTACTTCCTTACAAAATCACCGATAACCGGGTGGTTGTATTCCTTGGAGAGCGGCAGGGTAGCGGGCAGTCCCCCGGCGATGTCGCAAAGGATGTTATACTCGTGGTAGATGTTATGCCCGGCGTGTCTTCTGCCCACATTGGCATAAATGATATTCGGTATCTGAGTTCCAGAGGGTGCTTTGATGGACTTGACGGCCGAAGCAATACCAGCGGCGAACACCAACTCCGCTACACTGACCATTTCCGCCAGTTTCTCTTTAACATGGGGCATCTTTTCAATACCCAGGTAATCAGCCAGCAAAGCAGTTGCTCCCATCAGGACATCACCCATGCCAGGTTTGCACCCGCAGTAGCTGTGACGGTGGAATAGAGCGAACAACAGGGCCAGTTCCCCTCCGAAATCAGTTTCTCCATTAATAAATATCCTTTCATTGGGAACAAAGACATGATCCAGGACCGTAAAACTTTCCACATCACCGAATTCAGCGATCGGGGCTTCCATGCCAGGTGCCCGGTCAGCAAAATGGCTTTCCCGTCCGATCAGGTATACACCTTCAGCATCCGCAGGGATAGCAAAGGCTATAGCCCAGTCCTTCTCTTCCTTCTTCAGGGCCCGGGTTGGAATAACTATGATCTCGTCAGCGTAGGGAGCCATAGTGTTATGCAGCTTGGCTCCGCAGACCACAACCCCGTCCGATCTGCGTTCCACCACGCGTACATACTGGTCAGGGTCTGGCTGTTCTCCCGGCCGCAGCCTTCTGTCACCTTTAGCGTCCGTTTGAGCGCATCCGGCCACTAGATCGTTCTCCTGAAAGTACCTCAGGTATTTTAAAAACCGTTCATGATAATTGGTCCCGTACTTGATATCGGCATTCTTCGTAGATATAGAGAGTGCATTCATACTGTCAATACCCATACACCTTTGAATGCATCCGCCCACTAAATTGCACAATTCGCGGGTCATTTCCTGCTTCATCATCAGGTCATCAGCATCCTGGTGAATATGCGTGAAACGGTTTATTGGCTGGCCGGTGATATGTGATTTAGTTACCAGCCACTTTTTGTATTTGGGGTCATCGACCAGGTCAAAGGTCAGCCGGATGGCCGCACTGGCTTTCACTACCCGGGGATCATCACGACCAATCAATTCACCATCCAGGTAGATGTTATCTCTCATTTTAAATAGCGACTGCAGATACTGTTCGGACGTTCTCATGTGAATACCCACTCCTCGTAAAGAATTAATTTACATTCATTTCGACAATAACACTTGTCACTCCTTTGAAAAATGCACAGTCAATAAAGAAATCACCTATATTTACCGGTTACAATATTGTGACACCAAAATATCAAAATGGAACAAATTACTTGTTTCTCTGGAAAATATGTCTTATTCTTATATATAGTGATAATAAAAAGAAAATTTCCAACATAATAAATTAAGGGGGGATTGTTGAATTATTTAGGAAGCATCCCAACATATTGAACCACCGCACGGAGATGAATCACGAATTGCGTTTTCTCCTTAAAGAGTAACTGTTTCTGTTGAGTTGGGTTATAACAAGAGGTTTGTTGTCTGCAGAGTGTGGCTCACCCAGGGGTAGTTGTTAGTTAATGAGGTATTCTCACCATCTGAGATATTCAAATGCTCATTATAAGAATCTTTAAGGAGGAATAACATGCAAACCAGAAATTTGGCTTCGATGATTCATGCGCAGGTAGAAAAGTATTCTGACAAGAAGAATGCACTGTACTATAAAGAGGGTAATGAATGGAGAGGTATCTCTTGGAGAGAGTTTGGAAATCGTATTGACAATGCAGCCAAAGGGCTCCTGGAGCTAGGCGTTAAAGAGAATGAGTTCGTGGCGATTTATTCAGGTAATCGGCCGGAGTGGACCATCTGCGATTATGCCATAATGAGTGTCAAATGCTCCACGGTTACCATTTACGCAACCAACATTTCGGAACAGGCCGAGTATATAGTGGATGATGCTCAAATAAGAGTTATCTTTGTTGATGAGCAGTTTCAATACGATAACGTAATGAAGTTTTTCAATAAGAGTAAGACTCTTGAATATGTTATCGTTTTCAGCAAATCGGTGAAGATTGAAAAAAACAAAAATGTGATGTACCTGGATGACCTTTATGAACTGGGGAAGAAGTCCGGCAAAGAAGAACTGTTTCAACAAAGGCTCAAATCATTGAGCTCCGATGATATTGCCGCAATCATCTATACCTCAGGTACCACGGGTGATCCGAAGGGTGCAATGCTGGCCCACGAGAGTTTTTTTGTTGAGATCGATGCCCTGGAACCAGCTTTCCCCATGAAAGAAAACGATATTGAACTGGTGTTCCTTCCTTTGAGCCATGTCTACGAGAAAGCCTCCTGTCACTGGATCCATTCCAAGGGTGCAACCCAGTATTTCTGTCACGATACGGACAAGATAGTTGAGTATTTTCAGGAGATCCGGCCGACCTACATGGTAGGGGTTCCCCGATTGTATGAAAAAGTGTACGCCGCGGTTTATGCAAACATTGAAAAGGCCTCCTCTTTAAAGAAAAAGATCTTTACATGGGGGATTGATATCGGAAAGAAATACCGGTTTGCTGAAATCCAGGGTGATGATATTCCGCTGACACTGAAACTCAAGCATTTCATAGCTTTCAAGTTGGTGTTGCAGAACGTCAGGGCCCTCTTGGGAGGACGTCTGAATTTCTTTTCCGCCGGTGGCGCTCCCCTGGCCAAAGAAATCGAAGAATTCTTTTTTGCCGCGAACATTTTTATCGCCCAGGGGTATGGCCTGACTGAGACCTGCCCTATGGGTACGTACAATTGCCCCAATGCTTTCAAGTTTGGTACGGTTGGTAAACCGATCCCCGGCAATGTGATAAAGATCGCACCGGACGGTGAAATCCTAATCAAGGGCAATAATGTAATGAAGGGTTACTGGAACAAACCGGAGGCCACGGCTGAGGTTATGACCGAAGACGGGTACTTCATGACCGGCGATATTGGGGAATATGATCAGGATGGATTCCTCCGGATAACCGACCGAAAGAAGGATATCATTATCACTGCCAACGGTAAAAACGTGGCTCCCCAGAAAATTGAATCCCGCATGGGGCAGGATTATTACGTAGAGCAGATAGTCGTTATTGGTGACAAGCAGAAATACCTTACCGCACTGCTGGTCCCATCCTTCCCGGCGCTTGAAGAGTATGCCAACGAGAAAGGAATCAAGTTCGAGACTCATGAGGATCTGATAAAGAACCCGGAAATCATAAAATTCTACCGGGAGCGGATCGACGGCCAGTCACACGATCTGGCCAATTTCGAGAAGATCCAGAAATTCACCCTCTTGGCTAATCCTTTAAGCATCGAGAGAAACGAGATCACACCGACCCTGAAGGTCAAACGGAGAGTTATAGCGGAAAACTACAAAGACATCATAACCGAGATGTACGCCGGATAGATATCAGATACATACGAACGAATTAAACAGGAGAGGATTCCAGAAACACGGGATCCTCTCCCTGGCTTTCAGGCAAAATCAAGCCCAATCACATCTGGTGAGGATTTTAATATATTATTGCAAACGGTTTGTTAATCGTTGTATGCGGGATTTGGCTGAAAGCGAAAAGGTTAAACAAGTCCCACTGGGATTAACATTCAGCCAAAACGGAATCGAACCAAGTAGATTTGGAGATAGGTGGTTGTAATATGTCATCTGGAGCATCGAAAAAACTAATCATTTTCATTACCGTAGATACTGAAGACAATTACTTTGAAGTACCACGACTCATTACCGGGGAAGGGCTTGCCGGTAACCCAGGTATTCATAAGATCCTCGATATTACCGAACAATATGGATTCAAGAGCAATGTATTCCTGGATGTATATAATCACCAAAACTTTCAGCCGGGCGTTTTGCAGAGTATTGCACAATCCATTTATGATCGTGGTCATGCGGTGGAACTTCACACTCATCCCGACTATACCAAACATTTGGATTTCTACAAACGTTATATCTATAAATATCCCCTGGAAGGGCAAATCCGGATTATGGAGTATGGCAAGAATCTAATATACGAATGGACCGGTGAGTATCCCGTTGCTCATCGTGGGGGTTCTTATGCCATGAATGAGGATACGCTGAACGCACTTTACGAGGTCGGCATTCCCATTGACTCATCACTATACTTTCAGCATAAAAACAATCAGCTTAAGGAAGCATTCACGATTAATAAGGTAAGCTTCTATGCCAGGACAATTGAAGTACCGGTTACCTTGGTAAGGATAGCCAAGCGTGACGGAAGTTATCGGAATTCAAAATTTGATATCGATGCGCATTCCTATGATCAGCTGATCAAAGTCATTCAATCTGCCAAAGAGAACAGCTTGCCAACCCTCACCCTGTTCCTACACAGTTTTTCATTTATCAGACGAAATACCAAAAAAGCTTGCGACGAAGATGATCCCCGGGCCCTATTCCGGTCACTGTCCCGAAACCGGTCTTTTAAATGCGAGATACTTGGCATTGACGATAAAAAATTAGTCAAGTACGATCAACTGCTTAATTATATTGCCCAGGATTCAGACATTGAGGTATTAACATTCCGGGACTGGTACCAAACCGATCCGGATTTTGATTGCGGATCGGATTTCATACCCGTTATTTGAGGGAAACGCGATGCAGCCCGTAACATATCGGTGGCCTGAAATCCAAGGTGAGAGGTCAATTGGAACCCTGTATTTTAGGGTGGATTTTACGATGGCCGATGAAAGGGAGCCCATAGATACATTGGTTTTCGAATGCAAGGGAAATAGTGTTGGTATCAGCATGAACTTTCGTCTGTAAATTCCGCTCGCAGGTATTAAGGTCAGACGCAAACCTGCTCGATATCAGCCTCTGATAAGGATGCGGGTCTGCAGATATAATTAAACCGGTCAGTTGCATACAGCTTAGCATCAGACAAAAAACAATTATCCATAATATATTGATGGTCAAAACCTGACCAGCATTGATGATTAAGACTATCAAGCAACTCTCTTTTTACTACCATAGCTGAACTCCACAGGTGATTAACATACCGGTTCTCTGTTTTCGGATGAAAAAGTTCCAACCTATCTCCCAGACTTGAATAATAGCTACATTTGCCCACTGCGTCCGCATCGGTATAGTCAAAAGCAATCAATAAATCCGTCAGAAAACTGGGAGCATAATAATCACTGGCACTAAAGAACGATATATATGGAAAGCTGGTTAATCTAAGAGCCTGGTTAAACATTTCTTCAGGTGCGGTTTCCGGAGTAACCTGAAGCAGGTGAATGTTTTCGCGAGTCTGGAATTGGTTATCCCTAAAACTGACCTCGACTGGTTCAGCGGTCGTGAGCAGGATAATTATAAGTTCTTTACGAGCATGATTCTGATTCAGGAAATTAGTTAATACCTGCTGAAGCAGGTCCTGGCTGTGGCATATGCTGATGACTGAAACACCATGACTTGCATCTTTTTCGGGTTTGAACCCTATGCTGTCCAGCACCTTGATAAGCCTGTGTTTATAAGTATGTTTGCCGAAAACCTCTCTTTGACCCTTCAATGCCAGCTTATCGCGGTATTCATCATCACCCAACAATTCCTCCAGGTATCGACTGGTATCTGATTCCGTATGACAGAGTTTTACCACCCCCGGGAACAGTTCTTTGATACCGGGGGAGTAACTGCTGATTACCGGTGTCCCACAGGCTAATAGTTCGAAAACACGGCGTGAGAACATGGTCTGACTGTCATCGACTGAATTCACATTTAAAAAAACCAGGTATTTTTTGTAGATAGAGTTCATCTCATCGTACGTCACGAACCCCTTAATGCAGTGCTGGTAAATATCCGGGAAAAGATAGTTTTTGTGTTTGTTTTCATACATTCGATCATAAATGTGCACATCATATTCCAGAGCCGGCGTCAGCAATAACTGTAAATTACTTCTCCTGCTTTCATGCTTCTGGTTATACCAGGTCCCGGCAAAAGCTACCTTCCCAATCTTTTCCTGGTCTCGATCGACCGGATTATGCAGCTTGGGTTGAGCAGCAAACATTAAATCAAAAATCCGGTCGTGTCCCAGTATCTCCCGGTAGCGAGGTATGGAATGGATATCGGTGGTGAATACATAATCAAAAAACTTGGCGGCTTCAATAAAGTGATCAAAATTCGAAGGGTCTTCTTTATTCCAAAAAACGGTGGGTATATTGTTACTCCGGCACCAATTAGTCAATTCCCGCAGGGGACGGTCCCGATTGCCAGATAACCCGCCGATCATTTTACGCCATGTTAAGTCCTTTCCTCTCCAGGCTGATTCAACGAATAAGAAATGAGGATTCTCCCGCAGCATGGTTTCCTTCCAGTCATCCGGGGTCAGTTGAATAAAATTCGCTTCATATTGAAAGCTCTTATAACTGAATTCATCCAAAACGCATGCTATCTTATAATCCCTAACCGGAAGGTTTGGACAATCATCCCAAGTGGTCCAGACGGACTTTATTCCGTTATGATTATGCCGATGCATGACAATTGGGGGTTTGGTGGTTATGCTAATTATGTCTATTACCCTTCCTATCCAAAAACATATTAAACAAGACGTATCACAGTTGTCCCGGGTTTAAAATTTTGATTCAGAAACATTATATTACCACAGCAGTTAAAAGATGCAAAAACATGCCCCAAAAATCAGCGCAATTGGTGATGATTACCTTACCGCCAATGAGCTTGAAACGTCAGAGTTTTCTCGAAAACAATAAAGCCTTGGCCAGTGAAATATCGCATTTCTGGAGATCTGTTCAGCATTATCGTTTTGGTGTTTTGGTAAGGTAAGGAGTATGCTAAAGGAAATGAGTAGTCCATCGTGAGAAGGAACTGCTATGAATGATGCGTTAACCAGCGTGCAGCAGTTGCTGGATTCGGTTGCAGCCTGGTGGACCAATATCGCCCTGGTGGTCAGCAACCTGGCAACTATTGAGTTCTCGGACATCTACACACTGCTGGTAAGGTGGGTGTTCCCCGTACTGGCAGTGACCATACTGGTGCGTTGCGTCCTGCCTTTGCTGCGAAGGCGGAGATATGATACTGTTTGGGGTTACCTGGAGGTGCCAGGCAGCATACGGATCCCGGTAACACACTGGGAGAATTCCCTGGGCCGCAGCAAGCTCTCGGATATCGTTGTAAACCTGCCCTTCGTGTCCCGCAGTCACGCTGTCCTCACCTACGGCAAAGAGGCCTGGAAAATAACCGACCTGGGTTCCAAGGGTGGGGTCAGTGTAAATGGGCAGAGGATTGAAGGGGCACATATGGTTAACGAGGGCGATACCATTTCGTTGGCGGGCGCGGAGTTTCGACTCTTGGCAGCAGACGCAGGATCTGACGAGCCGCCCCCATCCGGGCGCTGGGCTTGGCTTTCGAGTTTGGGACAGGGTATTGTTCCGGGAAAAACCCTTCTCTGGATAGTGCTCTTTCAATTCCTGGGAGCCTTTCAGCTTTACTTCTCCGCCGATGGAGAGGCAAATCCTAACATATTGTTTACTTTTCTGGTCTTGATCGCTGCCGAGTGTTCCTATTACATCATCGCCATGCGCTGTAGCCGGAAGTATCTGGAGCTTGAATTACTGGCCTTTTTTCTCTGCGGGCTGAACCTGATGGTGGTAACCGCTGACGTACCCTACCAACTGTATAAGCAACTGGCAGCTATAATTATGGGCATGGTTATCTTCTTCGTCCTCCATATGGTCCTTCAGGATCTGGGCCGGGCCCGTAAACTGAAATACGTGCTTGCAGCCGGGGCGATAGTGCTCTTGGTGATGAATCTGGTTTTTGGAGAAGTCCGTTTTGGGGCCCGAAACTGGATCAACCTGGGTTTTATTACTTTTCAGCCGATGGAACTGGTCAAGGTAGCCTTTGTGCTGGCGGGGACAGCGACCCTGGACAGGTTACTGACCACCCGCAATATAACGGCTTTTATCGGGTTTGCTGGGACCTGCATCGGTGCGCTGATTCTCATGCGGGATTTGGGGACGGCGGTGGTCTTCTTCGGGGCTTTTCTGGTGATTGCGTTTATGCGCTCCGGTGACTGGCGGACCATAGCTTACATAACTTCGGCGGCGGCACTGGGGGCCCTGGCAGCAGTTACCTTCATGCCCTATGTGGCGTCCCGTTTTGAGGCCTGGGGTAATGTATGGCAGTATGCCAACAGCCTGGGGTTCCAGCAGACACGCACCATGATCGCCGCCGCCAGCGGAGGTCTTTTGGGGATTGGCGGGGGAAACGGCTACCTGGTGAATGTCCCGGCAGCTGATACTGACCTGGTGTTCGGGTTGCTCTGTGAGGAATGGGGACTGGTGGTGGCCTTTACCGCGGTATTGATGGTAATATTCTTTGCGGTCTTTGCGGTGTCCCTGATGAGGGGTTGCAAATCCTCTTTTTATGCGATTGCGGCTGCAGGTACCGCCACCATATTCCTGATTCAGACCGCGCTTAATGTTTTTGGCTCGGTAGACCTGCTTCCACTAACGGGGATCACGCTGCCGTTTGTATCCAATGGGGGATCTTCGATGATCGCATCCTGGGCCTTGCTGGCCTTTATCAAAGCGGCTGATGACCGCTCCCGGCCGGATAGTGAAAGAAATGGGAGATTAGAGTGAAACTGCTGACAAGACGTGCACTGGTGGTACTGGCGCTGGCTATAATGGTCATGTCCGGACTCCTGATATTCACCATGAGGTATCTGGGAGAGGCTTCTTCGTGGGTTATGCACCCTGCCAACCGGCATCTGTATACTGACGGCCAGCCCCTGGTGACCGGGACAATTTACGACCGCAACGGTGAGATTCTGTTCCAGACCGTCGACGGCACCACGGAATACAACGAGGACAAAACGGTCAGACGGGCGGTTATGCACGCGGTTGGTGACCCTAACGGCAATGTGGTGACCGGGGCCCGGGTGGCCTTTGGGGAGAGGCTGAGTGGTTGGGGTCTGCTCCAGGGGGCGTATCGCTTCAACCAGCGGTTGAGTCATTTCAGGAGCGACCTGACACTAACCCTGGATTCGGACCTGTGTGCGGTGGCCTACAATGCGCTGAACGGGCGCAAGGGGACGGTCGGGGTCTATAACTATAAGACGGGGGAGATTCTGTGCATGGTCAGCGCTCCTTCGTTTGACCCGCAGTATCCCCCGGATATTGAGCAGGATCCGGAACGGTATGAGGGGGTATATATCAACCGCTTCCTCTCGGCAGCTTATACCCCGGGCTCAGTATTCAAGCTGGTAACCGCTGCCGCCGCGATTGATAACCTGGAGAACATTGACACTGAGGTCTACCACTGTGATGGAGAAACCATAATAGACGGGGAGTTGGTAACCTGTCCCTCAGCCCATGGAGAGGTCGATTTTGAAGAAGCCTTGGCCAAATCGTGCAATGTGGCATTCGCCCATATAACTCTGGCCATTGGCCAGGATAAATTGCAGCAGTATGCCGAGAAGGCTGGTTTCAACGCCAGTTTGGAGGTAAACAGCATCAAGACCAGGATAGGCCGGGTAAATGTAGAAAATGCCGAGGGGGGAGACCTGGCCTGGGCCGGGATCGGCCAATACAGCAACACGGCTAACCCCCTCAGCTTTATGGCTTACGTTGGTGCGATTGCCAATGACGGGGTCCGCGTTTCGCCGAGGATTCTAAAAGACAATCTGTTATCACACCTTATCAGGTCCATCGCTGGAAAGGACCGTATTCTGTCCGCAGAGACAGCCGGGAAACTGGAAAGCATGATGCGGAATAACGTGCTTGAGACCTACGGGGAGGGTAACTACAGCGGCTTGCAGCTGTGCGCCAAAACCGGGACTGCCGAGGTAGGGAAGGGCAAAGAACCCCATGCCTGGTTTGCCGGATACATGGACCGCGAGGACTGCCCCCTGGCTTTTGTGGTGGTGGTGGAAAATGGGGGTGGCGGCAGTCGGGTGGCGGGGCCTATTGCAAGAACGGTGCTGCGATCAGCGGTCAGCCGTTATGCGGGGGATTAGGAAGCTGAAATTCCACCAGGTGACGGCGATAACGGTGGGGGACACACCGGGATTGCAGACGCGGGTTATAGCGGGATTCGATACCGATCTTTTGAAAATAGGTCTGCCACAGGTATTGCCAGTGCTGTTCTTCCTGAGGCAAAGATTCATCCCAGTGGTAATCAAAGTCAGTTATAAACCATTTGGATTGTACAGGAGACTCGTTATTTATCCGGTCAGGCCCGTCGTAGATAATGGCCAGCTTTCGCCGCTGGTCATGAATGATCCAGCGTTCACCTCCCAAACGATCAGCAAAGTGGTCGGCTATCAGGGGAAGCACATGGTGGTCAGGAGACAAAGCCGAGTACAGGAAGCAGCCAGTATCAGCAAAACGCAGCAGGCCTAACAAACGGTGAACCTCGCCAACCACCTTTCGCTCCAGTCTATGTACCGGATACACCGCCGGATGACTGTGATAAAGGTTCAATTTTGGTCCCATCCGGAACCCCAGGCGCAGATACCCCAGGATCAAGTTTCCCTTCTCCGGAGAAGAGGAGAGGTAGATGTGATAGACCGTTTCCAAAGCACTGGTTGAAATCTTCTCCTCGATAGCCTGGTAAACCCGAGATGCCAGAGCCGGCTCGGTTGTTACCGATGTAGTGTCAGACAACAGGGATGGCTGGAACAACTCCTGAGAGTAGATACCAGTCGCAGCTTCCTGGTAATAGTGGTGATATATACAGGTCAAAAGCCCGTCAAAACTCCCATCGTACAGGTACTCCATCACTTTCTCCCCCCGTGCTGGTTATTAAGCTAAAACAGAGTCAGCTGTGTTACCTGAGCTTCCGGAACCATGATGCGGCGGATCGCCACCGGGTCAAAAGGCTGTTTGACCGGGCATCTTCCCTTGCAGGTCACAAAGTACTGGGCGCGCTTGAAAACAACCCCCAGTTTTTTCAGTTGGTCAGCCGAAATCGCTGCTACCCGGCGCTGGCTAATGATACGCCGAGCAGATACTGGTCCGATCCCCGGCACCCGCAGGAGTTCCTCATAGGAGGCACGATTGATCTCCAAAGGAAAGAATTCCGGATGCCTCAGGGCCCAGGAGGTCTTAGGATCGATCTCGGTTTCCAGATTAGCATGGGCCGGGTCCACTATTTCCTCGGCTTTGAAATGGTAGTAACGCATAAGCCAGTCCGACTGGTAAAGCCGGTGTTCCCGGAGCAACGGCGGCGCAGTCAGCAGGGCCGGAAGGTTCGAGTCCTGATTGACTGGTACATAGGCAGAGAAATAGACCCGCTTCAGGTCAAATTTCTGGTATAAAGCCTGGGTAGTGTGCAGGATGGTCAGATCGCTGTCCGGAGTGGCACCGATGATCATCTGGGTGGACTGGCCAGCAGGTACAAAACGCGGAGCATGGCGAAAGCGCCGACGGTCCTCCTTATGCATCCGAATCTTATCCTTCAGCTGCTTCATGGAGCCGTACATCACTGGCAGAGACTTCTGCGGTGCCAGCAGACGCAGGCTTTGTTCAGTGGGCTGCTCAATATTGATACTCATCCGGTCCGCCATCAGCCCAGCCTGGTTTATCAAGGCCGGGTCGGCACCTGGAATAACCTTCACATGAACATATCCGTTGAACTCGTACTCTTCGCGGAGCAAAGTCAGAACCTGGATAATCTTATCCATGGTGTAATCGGGGGATTTCTCTACCGCAGCGCTGAGGAACAAACCTTCGATATAGTTTCGCCGGTAGAACTGGATGGTCAAATCTGCCAGTTCGCGGGGAGTGAAACTTGCCCGAGGGATATCATTCGAACGTCGGTTAACGCAATAGCGGCAGTCAAATATGCAGTCGTTGCTGAGCAGTATTTTCAAAAGGGAAATGCAGCGTCCGTCCGAGGACCAGGTATGACATATGCCACAAGACGCGGTATTTCCGGTTCCAGCCTTGTTCTTTCGGGATACACCGCTGGAAGAGCAGGAGACGTCATATTTGGCGGCATTGGCCAGGATGCTGAGTTTGTTCAGAATATCCATCGAGAATACCTCAAAGCAAAATTGATTCCACTGCAAAAACAGGTTGTTTAACCCCTATGGGGGTTTTCAATAGTAAAAATTGTCTTGAGCAGATAGCTCAAAAAGTTCTTTTTCAACTGAAGATCGCTAATTTAGACCTCCATTACTATGGTTTTGTGTTCGTTAACCTAAATTTGGGCATAATATCCCTGCTTTTGGCCTTTTCGGCTTCCTTAGCTTGCCCAGAGCCATCCGGGAAAACTGCTTAATATTTCGGGCTATAATTTTGTAAGCAGTGACCAAGTAAGTTTTTAGCACGCCACGTGTGTAAAGGTTATTCAGATCTTCCCCTCTTTTTAGAGCGGAGTTGGTTGCTTCGATTCCAGCACGATAACTGGTGTTTTCACGTCTGACCGCAATATTGTGTATTTGATCTCTAACCCGGTCAGCCTGGATGGTTTTTAAACTAACCCGTAATATCCGGTCTTTCTTCTGGGTCTTTACTGGACATATATCAAAATTCGGGCATCCTTGGCAATCCTCGTGTTTGAAGTGGCAACTGCTAGTCTTGGAACCGGGATTGAAATCGCTTCTAAATGGGATCTTGCCCTGGGGACAACTGATTATTTTCATATCATCATCAAACTTAAAACTGGTTGTGGAAAGTTTATCTGATGGAGCCTTACGTCCGGTCATATCTGTATAGTGTAGGTTAACCTCTAGCTCATCTGCCATTTCTATGACCTCTTGGCCGTAGTAACCTCCATCTAAGTAGATGTCCTTTACATCCGTCCTTTGTTTGATGATGGGTATGCGCTCCTTAGCCATCTCTACATCGCTGATGTTATTGGGTTGTACTGAAAAGTCGGTAATCACCTGAATCGGGTTTTCTTTGCTACTGGTTTCGCTCACGTTTAAAACGTAGCCGCTATGGTTCTTACCCGCTTTGTTACGGAAGGTAGCGTCACTATCATAAGCTGATTGCAGGGAACCGCTTTCAATTTCACTACTGGGCTTGGCGAGCCATATTCCCTTAGATTCATCGAAGGCAGCCTGTTCGCCTAGAAAACGCTTAAGCAGAACCATTTCTCGTTTTGAAGCAAGGTTACGATCCTTATTTGCCAAGTTATCTACCTCTTGCATGAGGTTAAGGACTTTCTGGAACCTGCTTTCCAGTTCCTGATTTCTAGTTCTGTATAGTAAATCAGTTCTGAAGCTATCTCTTAACACTTGTTTGAGATTATCGGAAAGCATGTTAGAAGCAATGCCTCTTACCGCTTGAACCAATACATCCAGGGCTAACGAGAGTCTACCGGCTTTCTTGATATTGGGAGAAATCAAGGTAGAATCCATACGCTGGTCATCGGTTTTTATCCCGGCTTGTTCGATAAAATTCTTGGTTAGGATTTCAAACTGTTGGAAAATCACTTCATCTTGCTCGGGATACTCTAATATGTGCCTATAAACTCTTTCTCTGAATTCGTAAAGGGTACGTTCAGCCAGGTAAACCTCACCCAGGTTTCTTATACCTAGGGCATAATTGACCTGGAAGTTAAAGTAGAACTGCTCGATTAATTCTTGATCAGTATAACCAAACATGTTTTTGATAATCTCTAATGACATCAGTATATTAACTGGAACATTGGGTCTGCCGGTATCAAGACAATACATGGGGGCAAACAGATCTTCGTTGATTTTACAAAAAACATGTTCATAGAAAACTGGTGCCCAGGTTTTGTTTAGTAGTTTGGCTACACTTGGTCTCATGGACTGGTAATGGCTAAAAAGTTCATCTTGATAGTGACTATCGTTTTTACGGAACATACTGCAAAACCACCCTAAAGTTAGTTTATCTTTTATTTGCTTTAAATATCTAACTATTACTTCAATATTCACAGTGGTTTATCCTGCTGTTTTACAATATTTTTGGGGTTTTTGCAGTGGAATCAAAATTGGTCTGGAATCATTTTTAGTATACTACCGAATACAAAAGATAGCAAACTAATGTTCGCATGCATGCATTGAGTCGTTTGAATTTTTGAGAATTGATATTTATCTGGCGGTATAAGCCGTGTGAAAAGGCTATTTCAGGAATATTATAACATTGATTGGAGTATATAAAGCAGTGAGATTACCGCTTTAGGTGGGACGGGAGACCAAGCTGGCCTGTCCAATAAGATGATTCTGATGGAGGAAGATAATGCGTGTTGCCGGTTCTGATATCATGATTCAAACGCGGTATGCCACAATTACGAGAAATCCTGACATCATGAAGCGGTTAGCCTAAATGAGCCAGACAAAAGAAATCAGAACGGTTAAGAGTTGTGAACTAATACCGGCGGTTGCCGGGCTGCTCTCGGAGGGGCGGAATGTAAAGATTACGGTCACCGGGAATAGCATGTATCCGTTCCTGCGCCATGGGCTGGATGCGGTGAGTTTGGCACCCGTCGAACTTCATGCCTTGAAATCTGGGGATGTGGTGCTGGTTAAGCGGGACAATGGGCAATATGTTTTGCACCGCATGGTAAAGAGGTGTTTGGACAGCGTTTTAATTCTTGGCGATGCACAGCAGGATATAGAAGGACCATTACGATTGGATCAGGTCATTGCAGTGGTTACCCAGGTCTGGCGGGGTGACCTGATAATAAATTGTAACGGCCTGGGGTGGAGAACATGTTCTCGGCTTTGGCATCACCCCGCTGGGTGAAATACCCCATGTTAAACCAAAAGTGCAACGAAAGACCTCGTACAACCCGCTGATAACTGATATAACAACTGATTTTGGTTTCACAGAATCCTTTAAAGCTTTACGTACCCACATATTATACCGGTCACAAGTCAAAAACGCTAAAAGAATACTGGTCACCAGTGCGATGAAAGGCGAAGGTAAAACTACGGTATCTACCAACCTGGCACTTTCCTTCGCTAATAGTGGCAAGTCAGTTCTGCTGATGGACTGTGATTTGCGCAAGCCCATCATCTACCCAACACCAATCCCCTGGTGGAAGATTGGCGTGAAGGGTCTTACCGCGGTACTTTACGGTCAGTGTGAGCCAACCGAGGCCATTATCTACGATGAGGAGCTGGGAATCGCAGTGCTGCCCCGTGGAAGAACAGTAATAAATTCCGCAGAATTACTGGGTTCCGATGCGATGCAAAGACTATTAGATGAACTGGGGAACAGCTTTGATTATATAATCATGGATACACCACCTGTGAATCTGTTGAGTGATGCTGTTGTATTGTGTTCTCTAGCGGACGCAGTCATCCTGGTAGTCCGACAGGAGCACGCCAAAATCGATGTTATTGGGGAGACCATAGACAGCCTGCAAAACGTGGGGGCTGATATCATGGGCGGTGTGCTTAATGACATCCGACATATGAATCGTAATACAGGATACAAATACAAATACTACGACGACTACGATTATTATGATTTCGGCTAACGCCGACTCTTCATTGAACGATCGTGGATTGAGACGTATCTGAGTATTGACTATTTGTGAATACTAACCGGGGTACCGGCGGGAATATTATCATAAATCCACTTCGAGTGATCTATTTCTAATCGAATACACCCGTGTGATGCTGGATTACCCAGTTTGTCTGCTTCTTCTTCAAGAACATTTTTATCGCGGTCCATTGGTACACTGTGGAACAGGTAGACTCCCCAGTCCTTAAATGAAACCCACCACTTTGCGCCTTGCTGGTATTTTTCGCTGAAAAACCATTCTCCCCGGTTCTGGATGGTAAAGTTACCCAGAGGGGTGGAGTCGTTTTTGCCGGTAGATACGATCCATTCTTTGATGACCGTGCCATTATTATAGATGCGTACTTTTTGCTCTCCAATATTTACATCAATAAAGTATCCTTTTGTTGTGGGCTGATTATTATTGGCTTTTGAGCCTTTCTTACTTGTACCCCGACTAGGTGGTAAAGAAGGCTTGTCCTTTGAATCCTTACCATTGGCCTGAAGATCCGCATCCTTAACTGGCTCGGGCTCCATTTCGTTTATGGCTGTGATGTTGTCCTTGTCCGATAGATTCACAGTACCCCCTGAGGGATCAATAACGGCAAAAAAGGCCAGTACCAGCGTTAGACATATGACTACCGGTAATAATTTCTTCAACGTAGCATCCTCCCGTGCGAAAACAATCGAGCTATCACAACATTATAGCTGTTGTTTTTACTATTCATAAGTTAATACGATTTATTTCGGACAAAGTATCACGGAAAATACTGGCGTTAGCTTTTGTGAATCAAGAAGGGAGCATATCTAAACGCGTCAAAGCCCGATTAGAATTTTTCACCATAAGCCAAGCTGTCCTTTATATTATTGAGGTATCAGAATGACAATCAAAGTAAGATAATGGAATCAATAACATAAACAAGGCATTTCCCGGCGAAAACCCCAACTTTGCCGCAGGCCTCTTTACTCCTCATATTCGAGCTTTCGGTAGATGCCGTTGATCCTGGCATGCAGTCTTACTTTGTGACCCCATAAACGGGCGAGGTATTTTAAGGTCTGCTGGGCATACCCGAGCAGCAGTTCCCGTCCGTCATATTCATGGGCCATTTCCAGGACATCACCGGCGCTGATATCTATGACCTTGATCACTGGAATGGCGTTCATGCCGGTATTGGTCACCAGGGTATCCCGTACCTGTTTCCAACCAGGTTCATCAGAAACCTCGGTCACCACGTAACTGTTGCCGTGTTTTTGGTATTGGAACAGATTCAATTCCCGGCACAGCTCTTCGTCCAGGTAACGGAGAAGAAACGAGGCATCACGTTCCTGTTCTCTTACCTTAAAGATGTATCGTTTATCCTCAGTCTCACGGTCGAGTTTACTCCACATCTCAAATCCCAGGTGATACGGGTTGAGTGAACCTTCATGAGCAGACACAACCTGATTATGCCGCTTCATGAATTCCAAGTGCATCGCCTGCGGCAGATCCAATGAATTCAGGATTCGGTAGTGCCAGAAACTGGCCCACCCCTCATTCATTATCTTGGTCTCAATCTGGGGGATAAAATAAAGGGTTTCTTCCCGGACGATGTTTAAAATGTCTTTTTCCCATTCGGTCAAACGCGAATAGCGCATTAAGAAAAGGAGAATATCCTCTTCGGGTTCCAGCGGGATCTGCTCCCAGTTGGGTGCGGGTCCTTTCTTTGCGGGCGAGAAGCTTTGACCTTCAAATGGACTGGAATTATAGTACGATTCCATCAGGCGTTTCTTTTGCTCCTCGGGAGAAAGGTGCCTCTCATTGGTGATTCGGTAAACCTGATAGCGCAGGGCATGGGCCGCATCCAGGATTCGTTCCACTCGGGTGTAACCAATACTAGGGTCAGCTATGTATTCTCTTATCCGATTGGCACGGGATTTGAACATTTCGGCGGTGTATTCGGCCCGGGTCCCATCTCTGAACAAACGGTTGTTCTTAAAGAAATCGTTGTGGCCGTATACATGAGCGATGGTAAGCACCTGCAGGAGCAGGGTGTTGTCTTTCATTAAATAGGCCAGGCAGGGATTGGAGTTGATCACCATTTCATAAGGCAAACCGGTTAAGTTGTAGCGATAGAAGGTCTTCTTCCGTTCCCAGGCCTTCCCAAAACTCCAATGCGGGTAACGGGAAGGCATGCCGGAATAAGCTTCATAGCTTAACATATCTTCATAATTACAGATTTCGAATTCCTGGGGATAACATTCAAGTCCAAATCTATGGACTGCCTCCTCAATGAGACCGTTGTAGTATTCCAACTCGGAAATGGTGTATTCCGGCAAATAAATCACTCCCGCTCCGCAATGGTCAATAGCTTTTTAAATGCAGGCCAGATATCTTCCTTGCCCTCTATTGATACCGCGACGAAGTTATCAGCCTTGATATGTAGCTTAAACTCGTCCATCATGGTATACATGGGTTTGTAGTATTCATTACCGGGCACACTGATCTCTCCATAGCCAAAAAGATTACACTGGGAGCATAGCTCCCGGGCTTTGGCGATGGCCCGGGGATTATCTTCTGACCAGTTGTCGCCATCACTGCAGTGGAACGCGTATATGTTCCAGATTTCCGGGTTATAGCGTTCACTTATAACCTCAAGGGCCTTCTCATAGGCGCTGCTGATAAAAGTCCCTCCTGATTCCCCGCGATGAAAGAATTCGTCCTCATTAACCTCTTTGGCAGTGGTGGTATGATTGATAAAGACCAGATCAACGTTCACATATCTGTACTTTACGAACTGGTACAAAAGGAAGAAGAAACTGCGCGCCAGGTATTTCTTGTTTTGATACATGGAACCGGAGTTATCCATCAAACACATTACCACCGCATTGGACTGCGGTCGCATCTCATCTTTGACCCTCTGGTAGCGCAGGTCTTCCTCGCGGAAGGGGAAGCGTTCCTCGTCCAGTTCCATACCCAGTTCCCGGTACGATCTTTCCATGGATTTTTGGCGCTTGATTCTCTCCTGCATCGATCGTTTTTTGGACAATCGGGGTGGGATGCCTTTTCTTTGAACTCCCCAGCGTTTGTGACTCTTTTCTGTTTCCACATAGGAGAACTTTTTTCTCTGCATATTTGGCAGTTCCAGGTCCTCAAACAGGTATTGAATCAGGTCCTCCAGAGTGATATCTGTCTCATAGTAATCTTCGCCCTCGGCTGAACCAGCTTTATCCCCGGTGCCCGGGCCACCGGCATTCTGTCTTCCCTTAAGCACGTCACCACGTTTCTCATTTCCTGTACCGGCCACAACTCCCGGGCGGTTTTCACCATAAACGAACCGGTATTCCTTTATCCCTCTGATCGGCACCTTAATAACCTTATCCTTGCTCTTACCGATAATGCTTTCTTCAGCAATAATGCTGCCGATGTTTTTCTTAATCGAGTCCTCTACCAACTGGCGGTGGCGCCGGCGGTCCTCAGCGCTCCGATCCCTGCCCCCACTATCATAATCACGGAAAATAGCCATCTAAATCACTCCCGGGGTCTATTCCAATCCGTTGTCCTGTTCCCGCATTCAGTCTTTCCACAGATTATTGGCAGCGTATTTCAGGACCACATTGCAGCAGTCTTCACAGTACCCATTAAGTTTCATTTCCTCGACCATCTGGTTGTATTTCTTGCTCTGTTCGCTGTCTCTGACGCGAGCCTGGGTGATTATCCGGGACAACTCCTTGACTGATGAAGCGAGTTTCTTTTCAATCGCTTCCTTAAGAGGTCCGTAACTGTCGTAATCGATTTTCCTGTCATTTCTTAATAGGGAGAACATATAAGCTGTGACATCATGACGGAAGCCACGGGCCGCACTGCCGGTCAGTCCAAGTTGGTTCTCAATCGATTCCAGGAACTTTTCATCCGGTTCGAGCTCTTCGCCAGTATTTCTGTCTTTTAGCTTCACCTTATTGACATAGGCCTCTGCGTGGTCCAGGTAGTTGTTGAAAAGGGCTTCGGCCTGTTCATTGAAACCGTGGATAAACGCCTTGGTGACCTCCTTCTCCAGTATCCGGTTGTATTCTTTTTTCACAACATCCTGCAAATAGGTTAGCAGCTTCTTTTTGTCTTCATCACTGAAGTCGGCGGCCTTAACTGATTTCACCAATGAATCCAACAGGATTATGGGATTTATACAGTCGTGTTCGGATTCAGAAAGAGCATTATCAATCGCTTTCATGATGAAGCGGGTACTAATACCCTGAAATCCCTCGCGGCCTGCTTCCTCCTTTAATTCATGAATATCGATTCTTTGGGTGGCATTTTTTTGTAAGACCTCTTCACCGTTGTAAATCCGCATCTTGGTAATGATATCAACCTTGGAAGAGGGAGTGAGGCGGCTTATAATAGCAAAGATGGAGGCCATCTCAATTGTGTGGGGCGCGATATGAGCCTTGAAGTTGCTCTTCTTAAGGATCTTCTGGTAGATCTTAACCTCTTCGTTGAGCTCCAGGCAGTAGGGGACCTCAATCTTGACAATGCGGTCCAGTATCGCCTCATTGGTGTGATCTGATTTAAATTTGTTCCACTCTGATTCATTAGAGTGGGCCAGTATGATGCCATCAAAATAGATCATCGAATTCTTGCCCGGTGAGGGGATAGACTTCTCCTGGGTAGCGGTTAGTATGGTGTGGAGGTATTCTACATCATTCTTAAAAATTTCGATGAACTCTACCAATCCCCGATTGCCGGCATTAAAGGCTCCGTTTAATGACAAAACACGGGGATCATCCTCGGGGTACAGGTCCATTTTCGATATATCGACTGAGCCGATGAGAACTGATGTATCCTGATTGTTGGGATCGACCGGAGGGACCACCGCTATGCCGCTGCGGGCGCGTATAGAAAAATTGGCGGTCGCTACCTTGAAGTTTTCAAATTCACCGTTATATTCGTGAATCAAGCGGTAACGGCAGACAGGGCACAGGTCTCCCTCGATATTGACACCAAGGATCTCGGAAAACCTGGGTCTCAGGTGTTTCGGAATCAGGTGCAGGGGTTCTTCCCGCATGGGGCAATCTTTCAGTGTATAGATGGGCGGATGCTGCTCCAGGGCCCTTTTCAGGCTTTCCATCAAGGAAGATTTACCTGAGCCCACCGGGCCGACCAGGTAAAGCACCTGTCGGGACTCCTCCCCGCGCATGGCCGCAGAATGGAAGTAACGTACCAACTCCATAATGGTTTTATCAATGCCAAAAAAATCATTCTCAAAGAATTTGTATCTCTTTATAGTTTCTTTTCCGTATATTCTCTTGAGCCGTTGATCGTCTTCGGTATTGATCGATTCTGTCCCACTGCTGACAATTACGTTGTACATGCGCTCATGAGCCAGTATGGCTATTGCAGGATCAGTCTTTAAGAGATTCAAGTAATCCAAAAAGTTCCCCTCAAATGCCTCGTGTCTCCTGGAATGGCGATCCTTTAAAATCAGTTCTTGAAGATCGACAGCCATAGTTAGACGACCCTCCTCTTACCTTCCGTTTTTCGACAACGGTTACCTTGGATTTACTCACAGAAGTATTCTGGTTTTACATAGTAAGCATTTATAGCGATTGGTGTGACAGGCACGGTTTTTAGACGGTTATGGGTGATAGTAGACAGGGCCTGCCGAAATGGATAGCCTAAAACATCTTTGATGACTGGCGTAATACACAATATGAAAAATAGCCCTTTTTTGTTTACATGATTTTGATTAACGGCAATCTGGACGATGCATCGTCATATAGAGCAGGAGAGAATCCAAATTACGGGTATCATCTATCCAAAAATACAGATATAATGGGGTTATATTAAATCGATTGTAGAAATACTGCGAAATACGTGATACCACGACTGGCGATATAATATGACGATTGGATACCGGGAGGTGATACCTTGATCGATAAACGCATTTCCTCGGATTTGCTCAGAGGGCATACTGACACGATTATCCTGAACCTATTGATGAGTGGTGATAAATACGGGTATGAGATAACCAAGCTGGTGTATTCCATATCGGGTGGAGAGTATGAATTGAGGGAATCCACGATGGCCTCGAGCCTGAAGAGACTGGAAAATGAAGGAGCTGTAACTTCCTACTGGGGTGATGAAAGCCAGGGCGGGAGAAGGAGATACTACCGGATAACCAACCGGGGAAAGAGAATCTACCTGGTAAATAAACGGAATTGGGAAAACGCCAAACGAATTCTGGACCGTTTGTTATAACTGCAACCTTCCCTCGCAATTCAAGACTCTCTTTTGGATGTCACTGTAAGTTCCTCTCTACAACCGAAAGGAGAATGCAATCTTATGCCAGAATTAGAAAAGATGAATATTAAATGCCAACTAGCGATATGCAGCTTATTGTAATTAACGTGGATAAAAGGAGTGGAGTTATGAGACCGTTTGATAATTTACCAGCTGGCTGTTTGGATGGGGTGACGGTTCTGGATTTCACCTGGGTACTGTCTGGACCGCATGCCACCAGACTGCTCGCCGATATGGGAGCCACAGTCATTAAAATAGAACCATATAAAGTAGGGGCCAACGAGAGGCATTTGTTATTGGTTAAAACGGTCAATGGCGTTGAACAGAGTTCTTATTCGATAAATCTAAACCGAGGTAAAAAGAGTGTTTCCCTGGATCTGAAAAAACCGCAGGCCAAGGAGATTGTTACTGACCTGATCAAGAAAGCTGATGTGTTTATTGAAAACTACACTCCCGGGGCTATGGAACGATTGGGGTTTGGTTATGAAGTGGTTAAAAAGATAAAAGAAGATATCATTTATTGTTCAATATCCTGCTTCGGCCATTGGGGACCATACAGCAACCGGCCGGGGTATGACATAATATCGCAGGCGGCCGCAGGTTTCAGTGCTATGTATGAGACCCCCCAGGGTTCTCCGATCTCCGCTGGGGACGTTGTTTCTGGTACCAATGCGGCGGTAGCCATACTGGGGGCACTTTATGCCAAAAAGGTTCATGGGTATGGTCAGAATATTGACATTTCTATGATGGACTCCCTTATAGAAGTCAACGAGAACTACATTCCCTGGTATAACCTGTCTCAAGCCGTGGGAGATCCTATAGAATTCCCGCCATTGGGGCGTTACTATGACAATTATGCTCCGTTTGGGGTATATCAGGGCAAGGATGGAAGGATTGCCATTGCCTGTTTGGAGGAACAGCGGTGGCGGCCGTTGGTTACAGCTATGGGTGAGGAATGGGCCTGGCTTTTGGATGATCCCCGGTGTAAGGATGTCAACACCAGGTGCATGAACGCCACCTGGCTTAATAAGACCATTGATGAGTGGGTTATGTCCATGGATTCAGTTCATGAAGCAGAAAGACGCCTCACCAATGCCGGGGTTGCCTGCCAGAGAGTTCTTACAGTTCCGGAGTTATCTGATACCGATCCTCAGGTTAAGGCACGGGAAATGATCATTGAAGTAGAACAGCCATTCATAGGAAAGATGAAGATGATAGGCAGTGCGCTCAAGATGTCCAAAACCCCGTCCATAATACGGGGACATGGACCTTTGCTGGGTGAACATACCCGTGAGGTATTGGCCGATTTCCTGGGTTACAGCGAAGAACGCATCAAGGAGCTCTATAACAACAATGTAGCTTATCATGAACCAGCGGTAGAACGGCTGAAAATGGGTTAAAAACTGAGGCTACAGCGGAAGTATAGAAGCATCTAAAAGCCAAGAGTCCTGCGCAGGTCTCCAATGGTGATTCCCCGGTTAACGAACAGGATCAGCAGGTAGACCAGCATACCGGCAGCCATTACTTCGATGAATTCAATAAAATTCGCACCCTGTGATGGTGATAACAGAACGAAGAACAGCAGCATCCCCAGGGCGGCCTCTAAAGGTTGGTAACATAAACGATTCAGGTCAATCACCATCCCGGTATGGCGAACTATCGCGGTAATGTTGAGTGCCGCGACTACGACGTAGCTCGTACAAAAAGCCCAGGCACTACCGATAAGGCCCCAGGCTGGCAAACCGGTTAACCAATAGAGCAGTGGAATGCGAATCATGGCAGCTACGATGGAGTGAGCCACTGGCAGTTGAGGTTTACCCAATCCCTGCAGAACTGCGGTCGTTGTCTGCTGGACGTAAGAAAAAACTCCTCCTAGTGCCAGGATGCGCAGGACCGGGGCGATACTCACGCTATTGAAAAAGGCGGTTAAAGGTTCAGCAAAGTAGAACATAGTTACCAGACATGGCAGACCAAAGATGATAGTAACCCGAATGGCCTCAGCGCTGCTGGCTCTGATTACTTGAAAGGATTTCCTGGCTGTTGCTTCGGCTACAGCAGGGACCAGAGAGGTTGCCAGGGCAAAGGTGAAGACACTGGGGAAACTGAGCAGGGTAAAACCGGCTCCTCCCAGTTGACCAAACAGGGTCGTGGCCTGACGGGCGGTGAAGCCAGCGGCCTGCAGACGAGTGGGAATGATTATCGCATCTAAAGCGGACAGACCGGTTGACAGAACACGCCCAAATGTGACCGGTGCTGCCAATTGCCATATGCGGGCGAGGGTTCGACGTTTCGATGAGAGTCTTTCCTCCCGGCTGCCATACCGGGGAAGTCTATTCAAGCGGTATTGAACCGCTATGGTCAGCAAACCGACCACTTCTCCAGCTAACATCCCGAAAGCCAGTCCCATGGCCGCGAAGGCAATTCCACGCGGAAGAAAATACATAGCAGCGGCAAACCCCAGGCATACCCGCACAATTTGTTCCAGTGTCTGGCTGAGTGCCGTGGGAATCATATTCTGCAGTCCCTGGAAATAACCCCGGTAAGCGGAAGATACCGAGACGATAAAGATAGCCGGTGTGCACATTATCAATACTGGTATCACACGCGGGTCCGCGATGATTCTACCGGCCATACGAACAGCAAATACATATAGGAAAACTGATACTACGGCTCCCGAGACACAGAGTATGCCAAAAGCCAACCGAAAAATGGCCCTGGCCTGCCGGTAATTGCCCAGGGTCACCTCCTCCGACACCAATTTGGATACCGCAAGGGGAATGCCAGCGGTTGTCAGGACCAATGCCATCATATAGATAGGGAATACCTGCGCGAAAAGACCATACGCTTCGCCACCAACGTGAACCATGATCAGATACTGGTAGATAAAACCAAGGATCCGGTTAAGCAGATTGGCCCCGAAGAGAATAGCAGCCCCGTAAACAAAGGTGCGCTTTACCATGGATTTCCCCTTAATAATTATTATGAATCAATGTATGCTTGTCATTTTCGGTACATGCTGTCGTGAAGGAACTAAATATGGAACATCCCGCACCCCGGCAGCTCGGTGTATAACCGAAACAATTCACAGTTCCGATTTGAATAGGAATTAACATTTGAGGAAAATAAAGAGGAATTTAAAATTTTGGCATAGAATAATACCTTATAAAGCCAAACCATTCTGTTCCTGAGATAGAAGGAAAACATAGTAAAATCAAGCTGTCTTTGAAATCCACGCAGCAAACCACTGTAGATCATTTAACACCAAGCATCCTTCAAACAAGTTTTCCAGGGGTAACATGAGTTGAAAGCATGGCATTGCTGATTATTGCGCCTTGGAAACTATCCCAGCCGTTAGGAAAAAT
Source organism: Syntrophomonadales bacterium (assembly GCA_050951725.1). Classification (GTDB taxonomy): domain Bacteria; phylum Bacillota; class Syntrophomonadia; order Syntrophomonadales; family DTU052; genus DTU052. Next base: position 423,302 of record JBMNJO010000001.1, read on the forward strand.
AATGAGAAATCCGTGGTGCTCATTGTCTTTAACCGGCGAGCGAGAATAAGGCGCTATAATGGATGTCCTGCTTTGAGACTAAATACTCTAAACGGAAAGGAAGGAGTTAAATGAAAGAAGTAGTACTGGTCGATGGTGTGCGTTCAGCGAATGGCAGAGCCCACAAAGACAAAGGATGGTTTCGTAACCGGACGCCGGACGAACTTCTGACTGCGTGTTATGACGCACTGTTTGCCCGGAACCCCCAGGTCAAGCCCGAAATGATTGAAGCTACCTACATAGGCACTGCCAACCAGACAGGTGAAACAATGGACCTGGGACGTTTAGCGTGGCTGGCGGGAGGCTATCCGGAAAGTGTAGCTGGCAACTCCATCTGCCAACAATGCCCGTCAGGGATGTCCGCTGTTGAACATGCAGCCAGAGCTATCATGTGTGGCGAAGGTGATGTCTACATTGCCGGCGGCGTTGAAGATATGTATCGAGTACCTATGGGAATGGGTGCAGCCTATCCCAAAAGAGTAGCGGAAGAAAGATACAATCTTATGGACCTCCAGATGGGCTTTACCGCGGAAAAAGTTGCTTCCATGTGGAAGGTTCCCGTTGAGGATATGCTGCAGATGGCTTACTGGAGTAACAAGAACGCCGCAGAAGCCAGAGATGCCGGCAAATTCAAGAACGAGATTGTTCCAATCGAAGGCCATGACGAAGCTGGCAACCCCTTCATAGTCGACCGCGACCAGTGGATACGAGATGAAGTCAGCATCGAGGCTATGGCAAAAATGAAACCTGCCTTCAAACCGGATGGGGTAATCACCGCTGCATTCTCTTCACCTTTGACCACCGGTGCTTGTGCCATGATTTTAATGAGCCGCGAAAAAGCCGACGAGCTGGGGTGTTCTTACCACATCAAGTACAAGGCTGGTGCCATGGCTGGCTGCGACCCAACTATCATGGGCATTGGCCCAGTTCCGGCTATTCAGAAATTGATAGCTCGTGCTGGCATCACCATTGACGAAATTGATGTTCTTGAACTCAATGAGGCTTTCGCCAGCCAATCCATAGCCTGCGTAAGGGAACTCGGAATTGAAACCGACCTGCCCTTCAAAAAGACCAACCTGTGGGGCGGAGCATTGGCTTTAGGACATCCACTAGGCGAGTCCGGTGCCAGAATTATTATTACTCTGAACAACATTATGAAGACAGAAAAACCTGATGCCAAATATGGTGTTGCAGCACTTTGCGGCGGATTTGGCAACGCAAATGCTACACTATGGGAAAGAGTGTAGTTTAAACCACTGCTGGAATAGTATAATTTTCAAGCCATAAAAAGGTTGGCCATAAAGGAGGCCAACCTTTTCACTTCTTTGTTACTTAACCCTTCCTGTTCAATCGCACTTGCCAATACGCATTTACGGCCACCGCGACGCCGTTTTAACTGAAGCCGACGATAGCAGGACAATCATTATACTGAGCATCACTACAAAATAATCGAATTCGTAAAAAGAAGGAAGGAATTTTAGGTGAACGCGTCGAACGTTGTCTTATATAAAACCTCCCTGGGTTTGGAGTCATTTAAGGGACGTCAGGACGTAAATGTGAATTGTTGTACATGATCTCGTTTAGACAGTATTCCAATGAGGGAGGTCAAAAGCTTAGAGCAAGGTCTGCTGCTATGCGCCATTTACATATGACCGACCACTTGATCAATAATGAAGATCATTGTTCATCATTTGATTCGATGGTTGGATTTTCGTGTGAAAGGCGCAGTAGCAAGCAGTCGCGCTTATTAAGTCAAATTAGAAAGGAAGGGTTTTAATGAAAGAAGTCGTACTAGTTGATGGAGTCCGTTCGCCAAATGGTAGAGCTCATGCTGAAAAAGGTTGGTTCCGTAACCGGATGCCGGACGAGCTTCTGGTAGCTTGCTATCATGCACTATTTGCCCGCAATCCGCAGGTAAAACCCGAAATGGTTGAAGCAGCTTATATCGGTACTGCCAACCAGGGCGGTGTAACCAATGACATGGGGCGTTTAGCATGGCTGGCTGCAGGCCTGCCCGAAAGTGTTGCTGCCAACAGTATCTGCCAGCAATGTCCCTCCGGTATGTCTGCTACCGAACATGCTGCCAGGGCAATCATGTGCGGTGAAGGCGATATCTACGTGGTTGGTGGCGTAGAAGACATGGGCAAAATGCCCAAGGGAATGTATCTCCCCAAAGCTGTGGCGGATAAATATGGTGAGTGGGATCTCCAAATGGGCCCCACCGCTGAGAAAGTTGCCGCAATGTGGAATGTCTCCGTCGAAGATATGAATCTGTTTGCTTACTGGAGCAACAAAAATGCTGCTGCAGCTAGAGATGCCGGCAAATTCAGTCACGAAATCGTTCCCATCGAAGGACATGATTTGGACGGCAAACCTTTCATGGTTGATAGTGACCAGTGGATCAGAGGTGACATCAACCTCGAGGCTATGGCAAAAATGAAACCTGCGTTCAAACCAGATGGCGTAATCACCGCTGCTATGTCTTCACCTCTGACCTGCGGCGCTTGTGCCATGATTTTGATGAGCCGCGAAAAAGCTGACGAGCTCGGCTGCTCCTACACCATTAAGTACGTAGGTGGCGCAATGGCCGGTAACGACCCCACCATCATGGGTGTTGGTCCGATTGCAGCTGTTCAGAAACTGTTGGCTCGTACTGGCCTCACCATAGACGACATCGATGTGGTTGAGCTCAACGAAGCTTTCGCCAGCCAATCACTGGCCGTCATCAGAGAACTTGGACTGGGACAGAATGCACCTTTCGATAAGGTCAACCTGTGGGGCGGGGCCCTGGCTCTGGGACATCCGCTGGGTCAATCCGGTGCCAGAATTATCATTACCCTGAACAACATCATGAAGTATGAAAGACCCGATGCGAAGTTAGGTCTGGCAACACTGTGCGGCGGCTTTGGTAACGCGAATGCCAGCCTGTGGGAAAGAGTCTAATTTAACCATAATTCAAAACAAAATAACTGAACTGATTAATTGATCAAATCCCGAAGAGGTTGACCATAAAAAAGGTCAGCCTCTTTCGTCTTCGCTCGTTACAAAGTATCGTCCATATTGAGATTCCCCTCACAATGAAAACAGACCGATGCCGACAAACTATAAGAGATGCAAAATACAAGATAAATAATAAATAAATTCTGAAAGGATTGATTATTGGACGCGGCGAATATATTGAGTAGACAAATCAACCCCAAATCACAAGGAGGAATTCTTTAATGATCAAATCAAGACTGTGCGACCTGGTAGGAATCAAGTATCCCATCATTCAAGCCGGAATGGGACCTTTCCCCACCACCGACCTGTGCATTGCTTCTGCAAATGCTGGCGTGCTGGGTATTCTAAGCTCGAGCGGTCTCGCCAACCAAAGTCAGAAGCAAATATACGGCGCTTTCTGCCGTTCCGGCAATGCCGATCCTGACAAAGACAGTCCAGAAGAAATCCTAAGGAAGATCTTCTATAAGGTTCTCGAAAATACCCGGGAATCGCAGGGAATCTTTGGCGTAAACGTAATGGTTTCGGCCGAAATGAAAGACATAGCTCAGGTCATTATCGGTACCATGCTCAAGGTCCGCGAGGAAGACCCCGAAATGAAAAAGCGCTTTAAGGTCCTGATCACGTCCGCTGGTGACCCACTTCCCTGGAGTGAAGTCATTAAAAAGACTGATCTGGTATGGATGCACGTAATGCCGTCAGTTCAGGCGGCCAGACGCTGTAAGAAAGCCGGCGTTAATGTAATTATTGCCTCCGGTCATGAGGGTGGTTTCCATACTTCCTGGGAACCGGTTCACTCCATGATCCTGCTTCCCGCCGTAATCGATGAGGTTGCTGACGAAAACACTCTGATCGTTGGCACCGGCGGATTCTGCGATGGCAAGACCCTGGCAGCGGCTCTGGTGATGGGCGCAGAAGGGGCACAAATGGGCACCCGCTTCCTGGCCACCGAAGAAAGTGATTTCCCGCCTCTCTGGAAACAAGGCGTTGTTGAGACTCCCGACAGGGGAACTCTGGTGGCTCGCGGCTTTGTCGGTCCGGCTCGCTGGATTAAAAATGACCGCAGCAAATTGCACCAGAGAAATACTCTTCAGAAGTCACCCGGCGTATTCCTGGGAGTTCCTGACGATTACAGCACTATGGATATGTCATTGATCGATTTCGAAAATGAATCCATCAATGCCGTCTATGCTGGCGACAGAGAGAAAGCCATGATGGCGGCTGGTGAATCAGCACAACGCTGTAACGACCTGCCCAAGGTAAACGACCTGGTTCAGACGATTATGAAGGAAACTGAAGAGATCTTAAGAGCGGTTCCCAACCGGCTGGCGTAATTCATTTAACACTGATAAATTTGGCAGAAAATATAACGTAACAAAACTAAAGACAAACCTCGGTTCGGTGCGATAAAGGGCTCAATAATCTGCATTATTTCGGATTACTGAGCCCTTATTTTGTCTACAACGAATATGTTCAATTCACAGTATTACATCAGGAATAATAGTATCGGGAAGGGTAGGGAAATTGCTTGAAAGCTTGGTAACATAAACTGATAATAATATAATAGGTTTAACGTTATCACTAATGGGACATCAAATAGTATCATGCTAGGAGCTTGGTTATGTTAAGAAAATCATTTATGCCAAGAATGGCGGACATCATTGGGGGAAGACATGCGAGGCACGACGTTGTGTCCCTCTGGCTGGTGGAAGGTTTTATCGGAATATTGGAGATGTTCAATCCCAACGTATGGGAGGCCGGACTGATAATGGCCAACCAGAATATTGATTATACCGGGGAAATCGTCTGGGGAAAAGAAGTGGTAGTTGAGACAGGTGTGGAAAGCATCGGCGGCTCCAGTTTTGTGCTGCAGCAAAACATTTACCAGGATTCCCGCCATTGTGCCAGAGCACATGTTACACTGATCAACTATGATTATGAAGCGTTAAAACCCGAATCCATACCCCCGGAGGTTCGGAATAAACTTGAGGAGCATTTGACCTAGTTCGGATGATACCGTCCGGTATCGATTCATATGTTGTCCATAAGAATACTAATACTGAAAACGGCTTCTGGATCATAACAGAAGCCGTTTTCTCCTTAAAAACTTTACCTGATATAATTCAGCTTGCGTGCGGCAAACCTCAGCTCATCACGGAAGTCGGGGTGGGCGATGGATATCAGTTTCTCCACCCGTGACTTTATGCTCTGGCCCTTTAAAAATACCGCCCCGTATTCGGTGACCACCCATTGGACCTCGGTCCGGGAAGTAGTGATAAAACTGCCAGGATAAAGCTGGGGGACGATTTTGGACTTCCTCTGCCCGTTTTTATCCACCACGGTTGATTCCAGGCATATAAATGATTTGCCGCCGTTGGACATCCAGGCACCCTGGACAAAATCAACCTGACCCCCGGTACACGAGTACTGAATGGGACCAATCGACTCAGAAACACATTGTCCGGTAAGATCCATTTGCAGAGTAGCATTGATGGATATCATGTTATCGTTTTGGGCTATAATGTACGGGTTGTTGATAGCATCTCCCTATCCAACAGATGGGCTTCATCAACGATTACGACCGGCTGCAACTTATGGATGCCCTTCATCAGTTCAATCTCTTTATGCAGTTGACGCTTAGCATCACCCCGATAGAATTTGGCTTCACACCCTAACTGCTCAAGTAAGCCTTTGTAAAAATGCCTCGGTGTAAGCTTTGAATCCGCTAGGTACATTACCATGAATTTAGTATTATCCAGGATATCTTTAAACCTTCGAATAGTTGTGGTCTTTCCTGTCCCACAGTCCCCGGTTACGACTATAAATTGCTGGCGCTCCGCGGCGTATTCCAGTCTTCCCAGGGTCTCTTCAATCCGGTGCGACTGGAACAACTGATCTGTTGGGATATCCCTTGAAAACGGGGTTCTGTTAAACCCATAGAAACCCTCAAACATTATCTTCGCCCTCCTTCCGAACTTTTCGGTAGGAGACGACTGGGATGGGAGGTTTCATACGCTCTTGATTCTTTTTCGCTGCGGCGCTTAGTAACCGTGATGAATCTGCTGGTTCCGGCAGTAAATGCTCTGGCAGCCGGGGCCTTTTTCCACTATGCTCTCCAATCACCATTTGGCGCACCCTAAAGGGTTCATGGCTTTCGTATTCAATGGTTAATTCGCTGGTATCAGCCGGATCATAAATAACACTTACTTTGCACCCGATAAAGTTGAGCCCAACTTCGTACTTGCGGCCTTCGAAGCTTATGCAGCCTGATTTATCCACTTTTCGTTCTTCACAATGCATAAAGGCATTGGCTAATGTTTCGGGATCTATGTATTTCAAGGGATGTTTATCGCTGTGATAAGCAGCATACGGGGTAATGTTCCCGCTCAATCCAGTGTGTGGTTTATGCTGATAACATTCCTCCAGCCACACTGCGAACAATTGGTTCAATCTGTCCAGGCTTTGCGGTTTCTCCAGTGGCACTTCTGCCAGGAATGAGTCTACTAATCTATTGAACCTCTCCGGTTTTCCGGTAGCTTCAGGAGAATAGGGCTTGGCGTAGAGTAAGCGAATACCCATTTTGGAACAGGCCCTAATCATCCATTTGGTTCGATACTGACTGCCGTTATCAAAGTATACTTTTTCAGGCACTCCATACTTCAGAATTGCCTGGCGGAACGCATCTTCTACAATGATTTGATCGAGCATGGGATAGAATTGTCCATGCAGGATAAGCCGGGTAGCGTCATCGATGAAGATTACCAAGTAAACTTGTTTCTTGCGTCCATCCTGGCCAATAGGCAGGTATGGGCCGTATTTCAAGTCCGAATGCCATAATTGATTGCGATATTTCTTTTGATAACGCCGAGCGGCGGTGCCGCTTTCAGCGTAAAGCTTCATATGTCGGGCACTGTACCCACGCTCCGCAAGTTTTTCCTGCAGGGTACTGCGCTTGATTTGGCCAGGCTCAGCTAACCCCTCCCACTCCAGGATCTGAATTATCTGTGATATGCTGCGACTTGGTACCTGCCTGCGCAACAGGATGGCTTGTTCAAGAATTTCTGGCGGGATGGCTTCACTGGTCCGGCAACCTCTCTTACCTTTCGGCTTTAGTCCGGAAAAACCTTCTCTTCGGTATTGGGTTAGATAACGGCGCAAGGTTCGTTCTGATATCCCGGATTCTTCGCATATCCTGGCTTTAATCTGTCGGGCCCGTGCATTATCTAAACCCTCGGCCAGAAGTGGAGATAACAGTTGCATCCGCTGGGCAGCAATTTCCTCGGCTTTCTTTTGGTCCTTCATGCTGATTTCCTCCTTTGTCAGGTTTCAGCATGAGTCTATCCCATGTCCATTACGGACAGAATGCAAAACGGGTATGTGGCCAAAGATTTAAATTTGCTATCGGTCGGACAATTCTCGCCAGCCATCCCGGAGCATCTCCAACATGATGCCATATTCTCTGGAGCTTGGACTTTGGAAGTAGGGATGCATCGTTCACAGATTCATTGCCATATCTGATCTTGATTGATTCCAGGCACCCTTGAAAGTAATCAGCCAGGTTGTTAAACCAGTGTCGCCAGCGGCCTAGGGTTGCTTCATCGGCTGGTATGCTTAATTTCGACTCTCCGGTTACCACTGCTTCAATACTCTCACTGACGTGGCGCTTGTATGGAACAAGTTTATCGGGGAGTTCGTGATGAATACGCCTGCACTCTGCACATCGCAACCTGCGGATGACAAGGCACATTTTTTGGCCCTTATCATTAATACAGATTCGCTTTCTACTGCCGATCACTTTCAACGGTCCATTACAGCATGGGCAAGAATTCTGTTCCTCGCTCCTAACAAAAAACACCCTTTTCGGGGTTTTCTATTAGCTCATAATTTGATACAATGACCATGCTTTTAGGTGGGACGTCCTTGGTGCTTCTGTTTGGTCCAGTAGCACAACAAACAGGGACGTCTTTTCCTTTCTTAAGCTATGGTCATTATATCCAGCAACTCTCGGTCAGGCAATTCCATCAGCTTTCGGTCAGTTGAGATTGGCATTAACCACCCCCACAGTATGCATCTCCACCATCGGGTTTTCTTTCACGAAATTGTATACTTTCTCAGTACCGGTAGCGAAAGACCCGACCCACTTGTGTGGCATATAGGTCTTCTTGTTGCAGGTGATGGCCCCCGCTTCGTATAAATCCACCATTACGTCGGGGATTACCTCGGAATGTACACCCAGGTCACGTTTATCCTTCAGAGCATTACCGACTGCACCAGGAAGTCCTCCGTATCCCAGTTGGATTGTGGCTCCATCGGGAACCATATCGGCAATGTATCCGGCCATCATTTCCCATTCTTTTCTGGGGGGAGGGGTAGGAAAATTGGTTAGAGGCGTGTGATGCTCAGTAACCACATCCACTTCCGATATATGGATATGATTATTGCCATAGGTTCTTGGCATATCATTATTAACTTCAAGTATAAACAGGCGCCGATTCGGATTTGACTTGGCAAAACTCCAGGCAAAGTCGACACTTACTCCGGTGCTGAAGAAACCGTGACTGTCCATTGGGGAAACACGAAGAACCGATACCTGTACAGGTCTTAATCCTCTTCCGGAAATAGTGTCCAGGTCACCGAACTTGACCGGAGAGTACGTAAAACACCCGGTATTGACTCTTTGTCTCTCCAGTCCCACAAAGAATGAGTCAAATTCCATCAGATCTTTTATCGACGGGTCCAAAAAGGGATGGCTTTCGCCAATTATACAGGCCGCCAGAACCGTAGGGTTATGCAGTTTGCCTTCCCTGACCCTTTTTGTGAGTGCCTGGAATATCCCTACTGGATGTCCAACAGCAAAGCCTGAGCTGATGACCTCATTGTCTCGAATCATCGCGACTGCTTCATCAGCCGTTTTTAATTTGGACTTGTACATATCCTGCCACTTTTGATGCATGATAGTCCTCCCTTTTTCATCGATTTACTTAATCCACTGGTTCTTAGGCCCAGGTTTTCCGACAGAATCAGGATTTCCACATACGATTGATAATCAGAAGAATTCTCGAATAAGAATAATTTTAATGTGTTCCTGCAAAACATCCGCTCCGGGATAATGATCCCGGCATCATTGATAGGGTAAGGGGGAAATGTGGATCACTTGTCCGACCAAAGAATCTACCCTTATTATGCCAGCAATTTGATTATGTTAACAAGGACATTCCGCAAGATTATCGTAGATATATGAGAAAAGATGTTGTAATAACTCGGATGGTGACAAGTATGAACATTTTTGTCGAAATACCGAACAAAACTGATTCTTATGGTATTATTTATATAAGAATTGAAAAGAATAAGTGAGGTGATTTGAGATGAGTTTTAACGAGAGATACAGCATTATGGATGATCTAAAGCGTAAATACCCAAAGAAGTTTACTTCGGAAGACAGGGCTTTCAGCATTATTCAGCGTGGGAATAAAATATTTATTGGTACTGGAGCGGGGGAACCAAAACACCTCGTAAGATCATTGATGGATTACTTAAACCGCAACCCTGTAGCATTCTTTGACGCTGATATATTTTACTTGTGGACCCTAAATGACAACAGTGACTATTTTTACGACAAATACAAAAGCAACTTCAGGATCAACTCCTTTTTTATCGGTGATCCTAACCGAGAGGGAATCAATAAGGGAGACGCTGATTACACACCTATTTTTACATCTATGATTCCGGAGTTGTTTGATCGCAGGTATTTTCCGATTGATATAGCCCTGGTTCAGACATCTTTGCCGGATGAGCACGGCTACTTTAGTCTCGGAGTCAATGTTGATATTGCCAAAGCCGCAGTGGAGAATGCTGCCCATATTATTGTCCAGGTTAATTCAAATATGCCCAGGGTTCATGGCGATGGTTTTATCCATATAAATGATATTGACTATATTATTCCTCATGATGAACCGCTGCCGGAATACGACCCCATGGAAGACAACGAAGCTGTAATGCAAATAGGCAAATACGTTGCAAGTATTGTTCAGGATGGAGATACTATTCAAATTGGTTATGGAAGTGTGCCATTTGCCGTTTTACCCTGCCTTGGCAATAAAAACAACCTGGGAGTACATTCAGAACTGGTAACTGACGGGATTTTCGAATTAATGACAAAAGGTGTTATTGATAACAGCCGAAAAAGCTTGAATAAGGGAAAGACTATCGGGTCCTTATGTTTGGGCAAGAGAAAGACCTATGAATACATCAATAATAATCCCGCGATAGAGCTTAGAAGGCTTGATTACGTCAATAATCTTATGACAATAGCACAGCACGATAATATGACCGCAATAAACGGAGTTCTGGAAATTGACCTGACCGGGCAGGCAACCGACGAATCACTCGGTAACATTTTCTATAGCGGTATTGGCGGCTTCGCCAATTATATGCGGGGAACCCTTATAGCAAAAAAGGGAAAGTCAATAATTGCTATTAAATCAACATCCAATAATGGCGAGGTTTCCAAAATAGTTCCCAGTCTCCTGGAAGGCTCCGGGGTTAGTACCCACAGAAGTGATGTCCAATATGTAGTAACGGAATACGGAATAGCCTACCTGCGAGGAAAGAACCTGCGAGAGAGAGCGATGGAACTGATATCCATTGCCCATCCCAAATTTAGACCCTGGCTTATTGAAGAGGCAAAGGCTCGAAACCTGATTTATAAGGATCAGAAGTTCATTGCAGGACCAAGGGGTAAATATATCCAGGAATACGAAACTCATAGAAAAACAAAAACCGGTCTTGAGTTGCTGTTACGCCCGATTAGAATCTGTGACGAACCGCGGGTAAGAGATTTCTTTAATACTCTTTCCGATAAGAGTTTATACCTCAGGTTCTTTAGTCCTTATCCATATGTTTCACATGAACATCTGCAAGATATCATTACCGTTGACAATGCAAAAGGTGTGTCGATACTTGCTATAATTAATCAGGAAGGTAATGAAAAAGTTGTAGGTCTCGGACAATACTTCATGGACGACGACAATAACTATTCAGCCGAAGTCAGCTTTGCAACCAGTGAGAACTATAAGAACAATGGGATATCGTCAATATTGCTTGCACATCTGACTTATTTGGCCCAGAACAATGGACTACTTAAGTTTACTGCCACAGTATTGAACGAAAATGAGCCCATGATTCATGTGCTCAAGAAAGCAGGGTTTACTCACAAATCTACAGGACAAGGATTTATCGAACTTGAAAAAGTGTTTTAAATAATATTCTGAAACATTTTCGGATGCCTGCAATAGAGAGGCCGACGCCTACAAACGTCGGCCTTCTTGATTTACCACCAATCCCTGTATATGCTAAACTATTTAAAGTCTGGGAGGGGGGTTGCTAGTGAATAAACGTATTATCGGTGGGGTAATTGGTATAACTATTGCGCTGGTTATGTCCATAATAGAACCCTTAGCCGGATTAACTAGTCCGGCCATGGTAGGATTAGGTATATTCTTCTGTGCGGTAGTATTCTGGATCTTCGAAGTCTTTGCCGATTATGTCACAGCACTTCTGATGTGCACGGCCTGGGCCGGCACCGGAATAGTTCCATTTAAAACTGCCTTTGCCCAATTCTCCAGTGATACATGGTTCTTGCTGATAGCAGCTTTCGGTCTCGGGGTTGCAGTTGCCAGGAGCGGACTCTTAAACCGGGTTTCGTTGAAGATCATGGAGTTATTCCCGGCCACCTTTATGGGGCAAACGGCAGCTTTAGTAGCTGCCGGTAACCTGATCGGCCCCATGATTCCCAGTGTTACCGCGAAATGTGCCATGGCTGCCCCTTTCGCGAAGGGTATCAGCGACAAAATGGGTTATGAAGCAGATAGTAAAGGTGCGGCCGGTCTTTTCGGCGCCATGTTTTTGGGTTTTGGGGTCAGCGGTCCGGCTTTCCTCAGTGCATCCTTTATGTGTTATACCATAAAAGGACTGCTGCCGCCGGCAGTACAATCCCAAATGACCTGGACCGCATGGGCCATTAATGCTCTTCCCTGGACCCTGGCTATAGCTTTGCTGGGGTATTTCGCAATTCAATTACTGTATAGACCCGGGCAGGATGTCCAGGTTGATAAGCAATATATCAAACAGCAGATTGCTGATCTGGGGCCAATGTCAAGAAAAGAAAAGATTGTAAGCATCGTCCTGGTAGCATGCCTTCTTTTCTGGATGACGGAGAGGGTGCATGGAATACCGGCAGCCATTGTTGCTGTGGTGGCTATCTGTCTTCTGCTGGGTTTGGATGTGATGAGTCGCCAAGATTTTAGGACCGGAATTGGTTGGGATTCAGTGATATTTATTGGCTGCATTATCAATATCGGAGCCGTCTTCCCCCAATTGGGCATTGATAAATGGATCGGTTCTGTGGCCGGACCTTACCTTATCCCGATGGTCTCAAATATTTGGCTCTACATTATAGTTGGTGCAATCGCTATGTATCTGGTTCGTTTCTTTATTGTGTCGATGATCGCCACCTTTACCATATTCACGGTTATCGTAACCCCTTTTGCAGTCAGCGCAGGAATTAATCCGTGGATAACAGCCTTTGTCATCTTGGCTTCAGTAAACGTCTTTCATATGTTCTACCAGAACTCCACGTATTTAGCTGGCTTCTATGCCGCTGGGGATATGGTGTCACACAACAAGATGATCAAACTCTCGGTGGCCTACATGATCATATCTATTATTGGGTTGGCCGCATGCGTTCCTGTATGGCATATGACCGGTCTTCTCCCGTGAGGGGGAATGTTGGACTCTGTCTAACTAAGGTAACCCATCTTTTTCGCGGCATATCTAAGTTCATCACGAAAATCCGGGTGGGCAATCGAGATCAGCCGGGCTACCCGCGTTTTAATGTTCTGGCCCTTTAATAAAACGGCTCCAAATTCAGTGACCACCCAGTGGACTTCGGTCCTTGAGGTGGTTACAAAGCTGCCTGGATTAAGCTGAGGCACTATCTTGGAGTGTCTCTGGCCATTTCTATCCACATAGGTTGACTCCAGGGCGAGAAATGATTTTCCTCCCTTTGATAGCCAGGCACCCTGGACAAAGTCAACCTGACCACCGGTGGCCGAATACTGGACTGGTCCGATGGCTTCTGAACAGCATTGACCGGTGAGATCCACCTGCAGGGTGGCGTTGATGGAAATCATGTTGTCATTTTGGGCGATATTATAAGGGTTATTAACGAATCCCAGGGTATGCATCTCAATCATTGGGTTTTCGTGTACAAAATCATAGAGTCGCCTGCTTCCGGTAGCAAACGATGCCACCCACTTATAGGGCATGAATGTTTTCCTGGCACAGGTGATCGCTCCAGCCTCATACAAATCCAGCAATACATCGGGGATAACCTCCGTATGCACTCCAAGGTCGCGCTTATCTTTCAAAGCCAGACCGACTGCACCTGGAATACCTCCATAACCGATCTGCAGAGTCGCGCCGTTAGGGACCATGTCGGCGATGTAACCAGCCATCGTTTCCCATTCCTTTTTAATAGGCGGTGCGGGAAGCTCAACCAGCGGTATATCACATTCAGTAACCACATCAACTTCTGATATATGAACATGGTTGTTGCCATAGCTTCGTGGCATTTGGGGATTCACTTCAAGTATAAACAGGCGCCGGTTTGGGTTTGACTTGGCTATACCCCAGCCAAAGTCAACACTGATACCGGTACTGAAAAAACCGTGGTCATCCATGGGGGATACTGTGAGAGCGGAAACCTGCACTGACCGCAAACCTTCACCGGATATACGGTCCAGATCGCCAAATTTGGTTGGGCTGTGAGTATGAAAGCCCTCTCTGACCCAGCCCCGTTCATCACCCACAAAAAAAGAATCCCATTCGATTAAGCCCTTTATTGAAGGATCGAGCAGCGGATGTTCTTCACCACGATACATGCAGGACGCCAAAACTCTAGGGTTTCGCAGTTTGCCTTCATTGACCCGCTTTTGCAGGGCCCGGAATAATCCAATCGGGTGTCCAATGCCAAAAGAAGAGCTGATGACTTCGTTGTCCCTGATCATTGAGACAGCTTCCTCAGCGGTTTTCAATTTGGACTTGTACATATCCTGCCATTTTTGGCTCATATTCTTCCTCCCATCAATAACCTCATAAGGATATTGTATCCAGCAAGTCCCGTTCCGGCAACAGCCAAGACTTAAAGTCAAGTTTGGGAAGAAGATATCGGTTAAGGAAAGGGAATATTAGCCGGCTCCTGTCAAACCAACCATCAGCATCGAAACCAGCATAAAAACGGATGCTACTTTAAACAGCAAAAAGTTTCGCTTCGGTGACGGATAAGCAGAGGAATAAGCTGTAAAAGCAACGAGTACAAAAATCGCCAGAATAGAGGCCAACAGGTAAGGGCCGCTCACACCATTTAGTAAGACTGCCAGCATCACAGCTACCCCAGTCAAGACAGTTGACCCGGCCAGAACCAACCGTGTCCTCTCTATTCCATAAATAGCGGGAAAGGTGGGCACATTGGCAAGCTTATAATCTTCGGCATACCTTATGGCAAAGGTTAAGATATGGATAGGAATCCACATCAAAACAGCCAGAGCTAAAAGCACCCCGACAACGTCAATTGTTCCCGTTCCTAGAACACGTCCTGCCAAAACAGGCATCCCCCCAGCGATACCTCCCGGCATTACTGAAAAAGGTGTCTTTCTTTTCAACCACATGGTATAAATCACCACGTGGAAAAATAAACCTGCAAAAACAACCAGCCCAAATAAAGAATTTAAAGAAAATGCCCAGATAATGCCAACCAGGGAAAGCAGCAACCCAAAAACCAGAGCTTCCGGTGGTGATAAAACCCCAGTGGGTAGTGGACGCTCGATAGTCCTTGGCATCCTGGCATCTATATCACGATCAACATACATATTAAGGACAGTACTCCCGCTGATGGCCAGGTAAAGACTACCTAGCAGGGACAATAGCGTTGCCCAGTCTGTTACCGTGTGACCAGCGGAACAGTAACCTGCCCACCCGGTAATTAGTAAGAGAAATGTCTGCCTGCTTTTTGTCAACGTCCAACAAGCCTTAAGTTTAATGAATATTTTCTGGTCTAATCTTTTTGGACCTACCTGTTGGTAAGAATCTGCATACTTTTCTTCAAACTTCACCCTGACACCTCCGACTAACTCCATCTACCGCCGCCTTAGGTGCACAAAAACGTTAAAAAAACGGTCACGCCACACTAAATTACATATTCTCGCGTTTGGGCCCGAATGTCAACGAAAAAGCTCACCTATAATGATACTGTATTTGTTTACCACTTGATAATGAAAAAGTTAAACCATCGGCGGGTTAAGAAAAGGG
Source organism: Syntrophomonadales bacterium (assembly GCA_050951725.1). Classification (GTDB taxonomy): domain Bacteria; phylum Bacillota; class Syntrophomonadia; order Syntrophomonadales; family DTU052; genus DTU052. Next base: position 438,704 of record JBMNJO010000001.1, read on the forward strand.
AAAGCCTACCTGGGTGTCATTTCCGTCACGAAACCTTGAATCAGGTTAGGCTTGGAGCAGTTACTGACCCTTGCACATACCTCTTCAGGTTGGATAGGGAATAATGTATGGATCTCATGAGCCAGTATGCTTTCCGAAGACCCTGGCAGGCTTCAACGGCAAGTATAAGCGGGCTTTAGCCTTTACCCTTGACATTAGGGTGCGCATGATATCATCCCGCTCTGCTGGCAGGCCTCAGAAGAGGGAATCCTGGCATTAAGAACATGAGGAGCATTCATGTGAACTGGCAGGGCCAAAAAACGATGTAGTAGGAACTCTCAATGCTAGTTCACATAATGCTCATGTTCCAGGAGGCAGCCGGAACAGGGTATCCAATTCACCTGTAACGCTTCCAGCTGCTTCGTGGAACAGTTCATTATGTGGGCTAGAGGGAAGTGAATTTCATACATCGTTTTTCTTCAAAGGGGGCATATGCGGGTCACCTGGGGAGGGGAAACGCATATGCCCTTTGAATTCATTTCTTACTCTCGTGCATGTGCATGTAACACTGCACGAGAGTGCTACGCAGTGAGACTTGGACAAAAGAGGTTAGTCTATAAAAGCCCGAGATATTGGGCTTTTGGCGCATTTTGCGAAAAAACGACTTTTCCGGTGAAGAATTACGGCAAATTGACTGCAAAGTGATGCACTTAGCGATAACCCTATTAACTTGATTGTAATTCAACATTAGGCGAAAAAGAATTGGGGGAGTAACCCCTTTCATGAAAAAAACTTCATAGCGGGGAAAGGTTTCACGATACAGCGCGCCGATACGTTCGGGAGATTCCCAGGGAGGTAAAAAGGGGATGCTTGCCTGCCAGCCTCACCGTTTACTCTCCATGCGCGGGAACCTGATGTCAAGGGCGCGTCTTAGAAGCTGAATCAAGCTCTTATAAGCCGGATCTCTAAGTATGACCCTGGCAGGCTCCCAGGGCGATTATAAGCGGGCGTAGCCTTTACCCTTGACATTAGGGTGCGCATGATATCATCCCGCTCTGCTGGCAGGCCGCAGAAGAGGGAATCCTGGCATTAAGAACATGAGGAGCATTCATGTGAACTGGCAGGGCCAAAAAACGATGTAGTAGGAACTCTCAATGCTAGTTCACATAATGCTCATTATCGGAAGTTGGGGAATTGCATGAAAGACCGAAGTTTGGGGCTTCCGGTCTTTTTTATGAATAGCTATCTTGTCGGGATTCATTGGAGCACATCTTCAGATTGTAAATCTTTAAGTCCGAAACATTGCAAATGGTAAACCACTTCGTATGGTCCATAACGTTTTTCTCCAACAACAATTTTACATTTTTGACTTTCGGGTTAAATGTCTTAGAGTCCTCACGAGGAAATAACTTGGTGACGCATAAAGGCCTAAAGTAAAAGCATTCTTACTTCGAACACTTTGACAGTATGATAAAGTCACTTTATCGCATTGTGTTCCGACAATACTCAGTATGATACTGGGCAACCCACGATCCAGGGAAATCGAGCATCGGGGCTGGAAAACATTAGTAGGTGGCTCTCCCCTAACCAAAACATTATGTAAAGAAGCATGGGATAAAGGCATAATCGTATGTACCGGTTACGGGATGTCAGAAACCAATGGTACCTTATGCAGAACAAATCTCAAACCTAGTTTGTTCGGCTTAAATGATGATGAGAAATTCGATATTTACTGCAAGACTGGATTCCCCATTCCCAATAATGCTGATCAGATCTCAGCACCAAGCTTAAGTATACATCTGGGGGCCAATTGATCTGGCCCCCAATACTTTTATTAACTCAAAAAAGTATCCCCATCCGGTTCAAAGACTATGGAAAAGATGACGCGTTCGTCCACGATTCATTATGTTGCCACTCGTCCCTTGTTAGGTTTACTCCAGTTCTACCTGCAGCACTTCGAGATTCCGGCAGACCATACAGTAGTAACTGATGATGGTAGTCAGCTCAACAATCCCTTGATCATCAAAAAATGCCCTGACCGCGGCAAAGGTTTCATCTGATACACGGACATTCAGAGTTTCTTCATCGGTAAACCGGAGGACTGCTCTTTCTATGTCATCAAATTCATCGGAATCTTCCCAGTTGGCCAGAGCCTCGATCTGTTCTTGGCGTACACCAACCATCAACGCAATCCGTACATGCTGAGTATACTCATAGTTCGCTTTGTTCAGAATACCGACCCGGACAATGGCCAGTTCCCTCAGTTTAGGAGGAATGATTCCTTTGAAAAGGATGACACTGCCCAGACGCAGGAATTGCAGGCCAATTTCCGGTGAGTGGGCCATCATCTTATAAAGATTGAGAACCTCCAGCCCTCTTTCTCTAACGGAACGGAAATACTCCTGGAATTCCGGAGAAGCTAATTCTTCATTTTTCATAGCAATTCTTGTCATTTTCGTTCCCCCCTAAATATTATCCGATTCGGGCACTTTGTCCACCGTCAACCGGCAGAATAGCGGCGGTGATAAACCGGGACTCATCGGAAGCAAAGAAAAGAGCGGCGTAAGCTGTATCCCAGGCAGTACCCATCTTGCCTCCAAGTGGAACTTTACTGTCTCTTTCCTGTATAAGTTTCTCCCGGTCAGCACCCATGCCTTTTACATATCCCTCGATAGCCATAGGAGTGTTCATGAGACCGGGCATGATGGCATTAACCCGTATTCCTTTCGATGCATAGGTGTATCCCAAAATATGGGTAAGAGCATTAACCCCTGCTTTTGACGACTTGTAAGCGATTAGTCGACTGGCGCAGGTGGCGGCAATTGATGAGATATTGATAACAGAACCGCTACCTTGTTTCTCCATTATGGGAAGAACATACTTACAAGTTAAAAACACACTCTTTAAATTAATCCTGAAAACCCTGTCCCATGCTTCTTCACTCAATTGAACAGGTCCAGCCTGAGTCTCCCCGGTCCCGACGTTGTTTACCAGAATGTCGATTCGGCCATAGCGCGCCAGGCATTCCTCGGCTATCCGCTGACAATCAGATGAAGATGTGACGTCGGCAGCAAACGCAAAAGAATCCCCTCCCTCTTCAGTAATCATCGCCTGGGTTTCCAGTGCCGACTCGAGGTTTATGTCCACTAACATGACCTTGGCACCATGCCGCGCATAAAGGATTGATATTGCCCGGCCGTTGCCAATTGTAAATCCCGGGGTCTGACCTGCGCCGGTTACAATGGCTACCTTTCCTTCCAGTCGTTTTTCCACGGGTATTCCCTCCCCTTATTTATTTGTCAAAGATTTAACCGGTATATGCCTTTACCCCGTGATGTATTAAGGAAGATTGGGGTGGAACACCAGGTTAATCCTGACATCCCATAAATGAAAAAGTTCCTACGTAGCCTGTAGGTGAGCGTACTATGGAGTTGTGTTTGATAACAATGAGGACATCGATAACTGAGAAATGGGGAAAAGACTGCTGGGACTAAACAAGCCTACGTTCCAAGAATGACTATGATTTGAACCGGTATTAGTTTCTATCGCAGGCAAGATAATATGGTATGAACTGTATGCAACGCCATGTCTAAACATATGAGGAATAATACCCTATTAGACAGGAATTTTTTATGTCCGATGATTTCACATATGAAATATGGTAATCCCCTCTCCCTACCCCAAAATATATCGACATTATGTCAACCTTCCTGGTAGTCTGCCACCTAGATAGCCATCAAATAGCAATATTCCCAGCAGATTACTTGTCCCTTCGCCCAGACGACAACCATCTATTCCCAAACGGTATTTTTTCGGCACTTTCTGCCCTCCCCTATCGGCATAGTGTTGGGAAATCGCCCGCAATTCGGCAACTCTAAAATCACATCAATTATCCCCGGTATTTTGTAGTACGCCTGTTAAATCGCATCCATTGATGCCAGTTGTTAACAACAGTTACGCAGGAAAAAGCCTGAAAACCTGGACAATATGTGGTTTGCCCACCATCACTTACATGCCCAAAACGGCAGGCAAGATGTCGTAATATGTAGAAGTGCGTGTATGAGACCGATATTTTTGCACGGAGGTGATTTTCATGGGTAAGCAATACAGAGCCAAAAAGGTTATAAGCATAGTACAAGGCATTGTATTAGTACTGATTTTCAGCTTATTTGCACCAATGGTCTCGTTATATCCTTTGTCAATTGAGAACCCCACCGCTTCGGCAGCGACGAGGTCTGTTAAGACTGTGGCCAGTGGGACCAAGTACGCTACCAAACTCCATGTGATTAAGAGCGGTGTAAAGGGTCCAGTTGTCATGGTAGTTGGGGGAACACATGGTAATGAGCCTGCAGGTTACAGGGCAGCTCGTCTTATTAAGAATTACACGGTGAAAAAGGGAACATTATTAGTTCTTCCTGAAGCCAATCGCATAGCAGTACAAAATAACACTCGAAACGCCCCGGGTGTCGGAGACCTCAACAGGTCATTTCCTAAAACTAAATCGGACAAGCCCGACGATCCGCTGGCCAGAGCCATCTGGCAAGTTGTCAAGGACTATGATGTCGATTATCTGATCGACCTTCATGAAGGGTATAAGTACCATCTGCAGACCAAGTCTTCCTGGGGTCAAACAGTCATCTATTACCCCAACTCGGGAACTAAGGTCGTTGCAGACAGAATGGTAAGTGCTCTTAACAAGAGTATCCCGACTAAGAGCAAGAGATTCAGCACGGTGAAATATCCACTAAAGGGTGAGTTGTCCAGGAGCACCGGTCAATTTCTCGGATGCCACAGCTACGTTATCGAATCCTGCCGATTAGAGACCATTAATAGCAGGATTGGACGTCATACAACCGCTGTTAAAGCGGCACTTAAGTATCTGGGTATGCAGTAAAAAGACCATCCGCATGTTAATTGGCCAAAACGATCTGATAAAAATGTAAAGGTCCTGAATTTTGTTAACCTTGCTGACGCAGGCATCAGGACCTTTACATCCCCCAAAAAGCCTTCTGGTCTCTGTTATTTCAAAGAAGCAAATCTGTTACCCAATTATTGTTTCAGCTAAGGAAAGGAGTATTTTATGAGTTTCGGAAGAAGACTAAAGAAATTCAAAGGTATAGCTGTAGCAGCCATGGTTATCGGCTTGAGCCTAGTCGCGACGTCAATACCGGCTTTTCCTGGGTTTGTGCCAACCAATGCGGAAGCCCAGGCAGCTACGGTTTCTAAAGTAACTCTTGCCAAAAATACCGCCCGTCAAGGAACCCCATTGTATGTTATAAAGAGTGGAAAACCGGGTCCGGTCGTAATGATAGTGGGCGGCATACATGGAAATGAGACTTCCGGACCCAAGGCAGCAGACAAAATTAAGAATCTGCGCCCCAAGAAAGGGACCCTGCTGGTTCTTCCCAGGGCTAATATAGTTGCAGTTCAAAAGGGTACACGAACCTCACCCGGGGTAGGTGACATGAATAGAACCTTCCCGAGAACCAAGAATGGTAAATGCACTAAAAATACTTCCCAGTCGGTCTGGAACGCAATTAAAAACTACAAGGTCGATTACCTGATTGACCTGCATGAAGGTTATAACTACCACAAAATAAAGCCCAGTTCAATGGGACAAACCCTCATTTATTATCCCATCAGCGGCAGCAGAACTGTCGGTCTGAAAATCATTAGTGACTTGAATAAGGGAATAGGCTCGTCGAGCAAGTATTTCACACTGGTTAAGTATCCCTACCAAGGAACCTTGGCCAGGGCCGCCGCCCAGCACCTTGGAGTAAAAGCATTTACTATGGAGACTTGTCGCAAGTCAGCCCAGTCAATAAGAATCAATAACGGAGTCAAAGCAACCAAGACACTGTTAAATCATCTTGGTATGTTATAGGACTATCTAATTCGGACATTTACCCGGGTGGATGAACTTTTCTTGGACTTGTTCTCCGCCCGGTATTTTTTCTTGGGAATTGGAATGCCCCAAGTCTCGCGAATATCCCGTGATTCATCCCAGTCTTTTGAATTATGACAAAGCTCGTGAATCGGCTCGAGGTAGGAGGCATACTCCTTGGCTCCCGGTAATGCGGTCACGGCTCCCCAGATCTCCTGGTAAATATTACGCAAATGTGACTTGTCTCCATTATAAAAGGCTTTTTGGACGTCAATACGCGTAAAATAATTCTTGTCGAGAAGGGTGTAGTTATAAGCGATCAGCTTCGCCAAACACAATACACCCTTGGTTATTTCAGGAGCTACCAGCCAACTGGAAATGGTCCTATACTCAAACCCGTAATCTTTGATTCGGAAATCACTCAGGAGGCCATATTTGGTCCTGCGTTGGGTTGAGGTACGGCTGTTTTCCATAAGAAATACCGGAATGGCCAGATAATTATCGAGGGCCCGCAGGAGCTTACTCGAATAAGTTATGTTGCTGAAATGAATATGACCGCCTATCGGATAGTTGCTGGTGGGCTGACTGCCTGCTACCCACTGGATATTGCTATAAGGGAGCAACTTCACTGCCTGGAGCAAGGTTTTACGGATATTTTCGGCCAAAACCAGAGGCGACTCCGATGGTTCTGGTCGCAGTTCCCCAATAGGGCGTTGTTGGCGGTTCGGTATTCGTATGCTGTCGCAGCCTACGTTTCCGTAACGCGGTAAGAACCGGGAAGCAGGAATCATCTTGCCAGTATCCTGGTTGATTAAGATGAATTCCGGATCAGCCCCCAGCTTGATCTCCTTATTTTTCGGGCTGTAGGGGGAATCTACCAGGAATTTAACCAGGGCCTTACGAGTTTTGGGGGTCAGGGCTGGAGATGGATCAACACTGAAAACTATTGGTTTTCGCAGCTTACTAAAACCTACATGGGCCAATGCGAAATCCAGTCCCAGGGCCTGAACTGCGATGCGGGCCGCAGTTATTATTCGCTTGATCTCTTTGTCTTCACCCTCGGTCTTGATAGCAGCCCACTTATCACTGCCATCCTGGCTTGAAGATTTATCCCTCCTCCACACCCTAAGTGGACTAAGATTAAGTACCATTACTTTGTACTCCCGGGTTAAGCCTTCATTGGGAGTAGATGTTTCAAGACGGTTCAATTGAAAAATATGCTTGGCCTCGGATGACAACGCAAGTCTGACAGCATTCGGTTCATTGATTTCCACAATTCTCTTCCGCTCCGGTTTTTCCGGAATGCTGAATACCAGGTGAGGTGTTGATCCAATTGTTTGCTCATTGATTTCAGTACGGGAGTTATGTTCCAACAACAGTTTCCTGAGTTTAGAGGCGGACTCACCACTGGCGTACATGAATTTGACCGTCACAAAGTTTCGCTTCCCTTCTATTTCTGTCGTGTCAGAAAGGTGGCATAATCCAGAACCCGATTGCGGGAAAGCGCCCTAATCTCGGGTTCATCAAAGCGAAAGGGTTTAGAGTTGGCCTCAATAAGCCATAGAGAAAGGTTATTATCCAGCGCGATATCCAGGGACAACTCACCAAAGGTCATGTGACTGCTTTGGTCAATGCAGGCGGCAACAGCTTGGGCCAGCTCAATAATACGGTCATAAATCACATGCATCTTTATTTCATTGGCCTCCAGGATATCGTCCAGGGCTGTTTTCAAGGGAAGTACCTGACCACCGTTCGGTACATGAGTCAGATGAGCGTTTTCTGCCGCCAATCTTACTCCCGTTCCAGTGACCTTCCATTCCCCTTTAATATCTTTTTGGATAAGAGTCCTGATATCGAAGACCCGGCCGCGGTACCTTGCCAGATCAATGGTCTTCTGCATCAAATAGTCGTTGCGGGGGTGCATGGATCTAAGACGGGCTATAACCTTCGACACATCCTTCTCCGTATGGGTTACATACCCCCTGGGTGTTCGGCAGTACATATTAAAACCCGATTTAGTCCTGTCAACGCGGACAATCCCCCGGCCAACACTGCCGAAACGCGGCTTTAAGTATACAGAACCGCTTTCTTTGAGCATCTGTTCCAACCCGGGCTTATTCAATAATTCGGTTTTTGGAAGGTGGCCGATTATTTTGCGGTCACGTTTCAGCCAGTTGTAGCTAATCCATTTATCCAGATAACAGGGGTTGAAAAACGGGATGTTTTCTTGACGTAATCGTTCCAGACACTTCTTAACCGCCACGCGCTTTTCTGCCTTGCGGTTCGGTATACGGTTGTATACCACATCAAACAGCGGGAATCTATATAAAACCCATTTATTACTGCCGGTGTCCTTAGCCAGAGTCCATCCAATAACCCGTCTCCTATCCCAGTCAATACCCTGAGGGTCAAAAACGTACACAACTATCCCTCGTTTCCGGCCTTGTAGGACTAATTCCCGGAAATTGGAGAGTATCGGCCGGGACCTTGAACCGATTGGACAGCTTAAAACTCCGATCAAGGGTTTATTTGTGGATGAAGGATAAGCCTTAGGGTTCTTTAATGAGTCTTTCATCGTGCACTCCTCCCATTCGGCGGGTCACTGGAGCAGATATGGTCTTTTTCTGCCAAGTAACGAGCAAACCTTAAAGGCTTGGTGAAGGAAAGGGTTATCAGTCGTCTGGATCCTTTGCCATCAACGGTACGGCGCGGCTTCGAATTGACCTCAATAATCCATATGTGACCGCTTTTATCAACACCGAGGTCAACCCCCATTTCCCCGAAGATATGACCTGATGTTTCCTCAACCGCTTCACAGACTTTAATGGACAGGTCACGTATCTGCTGCTTCAACTCATCTATCCTCTTTTTGTCGAAATAGCCTGTGAAAACCTGGTTTAGAGTATGAGCGGTTCCGCCACTGGCCAAGTTGGATATGATGCTGCCTTTTCGGCCCACCCGTGCATAAACCTTGGTTATAGTCCACGACCCCTGACCGTTCTTTTGCATCAGGGTGCGAATGTCAACGACTCTGCCGTCATATGTAAGAAGGTTAATGCCCTGCTGCACCAGATGTAGTTTCTTTCCGGTAATCGCCCGGACCTTTCGATAGACCTCCTTGTTAGACAGCGCGTAGTGTACCTTTCCACCCCGGGTCTTTATAACAAAACGCCCTGACTCCCGAGCAACCCGAATTATTCCTCGACCCAGACTGCCGGTAACTGGTTTTATATACAGGCTATGGGAAGAGGCGAGCATTGAAATCAAGTCCTCTAATGTCTTCAATACCTTGGCCTGGGGTAAATGATTGCGTATCTCAGAGACCTTTTTTAAATTGTCGTGAACCACATGTTTATTCAGATAGCAGGGGTTAAAGTATCTGCCATTAGTTATTTTTTTTAGTTTGGTCCGGTCCTGGATATAGCGCTGTTCGGCAATCCGGTTGTATATCTGGTCATAAACAACGTCAGGAGGCGGCATTTGATATTTTACCCACTGACCATAGCCATCTTCTTCGATGTGAAAACGATATCCGGTGAAAAGCTTATTCTTCCAGTCAATGTCCCAGGGGTGAAAAACGTAAACCTCACCGGATACCCTTCGTCCCATACGGCTCAGGAAGGACAGCTCACCCTGTACCCCAGTGGGCTTGATCCTTCCTTTAGCCAGCTTGCTGGTGGTCAGTATTCCTATCACGGGTTTTTTTCCTTCGCTTCTTTTTTTAGGTGACGTTTTATGCATCTGGAAATCATCGCCAAGCGTGTTAGACTGTTGGGATTTTGTTGTATTACTGATGGATATGCCTGATTCGGGTTTCTTATTTTTGCTCATAACCTAATTCCCCTCCCGGAATCCAGCCAGATAGCGGGCATACAACATAGGACGCCGTATGGTTAATCGTTCTTCCTGGTTAATCTCCATGCTGCTGAAAGCTCTCCGGCCTGGTTTTGAATTGGCTTCCAGAAACCAGATATGGCCATTGGCATCGATGATAAAGTCCAGACCAATTTCCCCAATTGGTTTCACATGCTTTTCTATAGCTTCAGCAATCTTTAAGGCCAGTTTCTTGGTAGAGGAAATAATGTTTGATATCTCGCTGCCCGTAAATCCACATCCAGCCAGCAGGGCTTCCAGTCTTTCGGCCCGACCTCCGGTATGAAGATTGGTCGTAACCCGACCTTTTACACCCACTCTCGCAGCCACACCTGTAATCTGCCAGGTATTTGTGTGATCTTTTTGCACCATTACTCTAACGTCAAAATGACCTGATTTTGAAGGAGGAATTATGGCTTGCTGAACCAGCATTATTTTGGACTTACTGGCGGAACGGGCCCTTCTATAAACTCGGCTGATGTCATTGTATTTATATTCCTGCGTGTCTTTTGTGCCCTGGCACATGTAAGTGCCATCGGCCTTTCTGACCCTTGTGATCCCCCGCCCCTGACAACCACCAGCTGGTTTTACGTATACCTGACGGTGTTTCTGTAACATGTTCAGTAGTGTTTTTGCTCCCGTCATAACCTGGGTATCCGGGATATGTGTTCTTATGTCCCGGTCCAGGCTTAAGATGCGGTGTATTTTCCACTTGCTCCCCATAGGGGCATTGAAGGACTTGACTCCTGACTTCTGCATACGGTTAAGGATTGGGTACGACCACGGGTCGCCATCCTTGCGGAAATAACGGTTATAAACTACGTCTGGAAAGGGAAACCATCTGCGTTTCCATCCATTCGAGCCATTGCCCGTCAGGTAATACCCATTAATCATCTGACTTTCCCAGTTAATACTCTGCGGAGTAAAAACCATACCGATACAGTTTAGTTTTTTGAGCTGAGCTAAAAGTTTACGATAAAAACTATCCTGACCGAAGACACCGGTTTTGTACTGCTTAGCCAGTATAGCTATCAAAGGACCTACTTTTAGTTTGTTGTCTGCCTTTGTAACTCCCAAATTCATGCCAGCGGGTATCCCGAGAGCTGCTGCCAACCGGTCCGATAGCAATGCTGTATCAGTGTCTCCTACCCTCAAGGCGATTCGAGCACGCGCATTCCTGTTACCGACTGTTACTGTAATTGACTGGCCAGCTGATACTCCCAGTTTGGCGCTTAGACTCTCAGGAATGCGTATAATACTATCAATTTCGGGCATTAAGCAACCTCTTTTCCGCTTTTCCAGACTGTGGTTTATTATATGAGTAGACATGTTATCGAGGTTCGTCTAAGGGAGATGGTCACTATATACGGGGTACACGGAAAAATTGAGCTTTTTTTGCCGGCGTCGCATTCTCTGAAAGAGCGCAGAAGAGTTATTAACAGCGTAAAGTCCAGGCTGCAAAGCACTTTTAACATCTCTGTGGTGGACAGCAGTGACGACAACCTCTGGCAGAGGGCAACCCTGGGTTTCGCCATGGTTTTTTCAAATTTTAATGGAATAGAAGAAACACTGGAGGCAATCGACAGGCATTTGGGTAATTATTCTGATTTTGAAGTGATTTACTTTGAATACAAGTACCTTCGGATGGAGTATGAAAAGTGAACCAAGGGGACTTGCGGGCATGGGGACGGTTCTTGCCTGCCTCTAAAGGCAGGCACAGGAACCGTCCCCATGCCCGCTGTCAAGACTTTACGCTGGTTTAAACAGGACCAGCTTACGTCCGTTTTCATCTTCGTCGTAAACAGCCTGAACACTTAGACCGATGTACACATCTTCCGGCTGGCAGTTGATGACGTTGCTGGCCATTCGGATACCCTCTTCCAGTTCAATAATTGCAAAAACGTATGGCGCTAGGGATGCAAATTCCGGTAAAAAGGGTCTTCTGATTACGGTAAAGGAATAGACTTCACCTCTGCCGGACATCTTTTCCCAGGTAAATTCAAGACCAGAACAGTGGGGGCAGATTTCCCGGGGGTAGAATACCAGTTGAGAGCATGAATCACACCTTGGTATCCAGAGTTCATTCCGTTTAAGATATGACCAGTATGGTTCAGAAGCGGGAGTTGCTGGCATGAATGGTCTTTTCATCAGTAGACCTCCCTTCCCAGGATCAGGGTGGCTTGATCGCTCATGATCCCCCCGTTGCAGTTCACCAGGGCCAGACGAGCGTCCCGAACCTGACGGTCGCCGCAGATGCCCCGCAGTTGTCTTACTGCCTCGGTAACGTGAGACATACCTCCAGCCAGGCCCGGCTGACCCCAGGACAGCTGGCCGCCATGAGTGTTACAGGGGAGTTCTCCCTTGAAGGTGAGGTCAGTCTGCTCCACGAAAGGACCACCCTCCCCTTTGGCACAGAATCCGGCATCCTCAAGGGAAACCAATACCGTTATAGTGTAGCAGTCATAGAGCGAGACCAAATCCATGTCGCCTGGTTTTAGACCGGCCATAGTAAATGCCCGTTTGGCTGACTGCTTTATTGGTGAAGTCGTTATATCAGGGCTGTAGATTATCGATGAGTGCGTGGCATGCTCCCCTGCTCCCAGGAGGTACACCGGTTTTGACCTGCAGTCAGGTGCCCTCTCGCTGTCGGTGACTATCACCGCTGCAGCACCACTGCAGGGCTTTACGATCTCCAGGAGGTGCAAGGGGTCAACCACCAGAGGTGAATTCAGCACGTCTTCAATGGTAATAGGTTTGCCGAAGTATAAGGCCTCCGGGTTATGGCAGGCGTTAATCCGCTGGTCTACTGCTATCTTGGCCAATTGTGCCGGAGTCGTACCATAGAGATGCATATGGCGCTGCGCGATCATCGCATAGCCAGAATTTGCACCCATGGGGCCATAAGGCAGTTCATACTGCGCCTCTGTGGAAAGCCGGGGAATAAAATTTTTGTAGAACCTCTCTACATTCCATAAATCAGATGTAAGGCAGAGTACCGTATGGCACATCCCGGCTTTGATCGCCGCAGCCGCTCGCCAGATCATGGCTGCCGCGGTGGCCCCTCCCAGGTCCACAATATCCACATAGTTGGCCTTTACGCCCAAATACTCGGCTACCAGGCCGCCCCACATCAGCGGGTCCATGATGGTGTCGGGCGCAGCCAAAACCCCATCAATATCGGTGATTTTAAACCCGGCATCGATCAGGGCCTGACTGGTAACCCGCGATGCCATACCAAGGGTCGTCATTTCACCGGCGTCTGCCATCGGAGCCAGCTCTCCGATACCCACAATCGCTGCACACCCACGCAGTGACATAATACATACCTCCATCTACCCGCGCTATTTAAACATTAAAACGGAAATGTATGATATCCCCATCCTTCACTACATACTCCTTGCCCTCCAGGCGTAAGGTTCCTTCCGTTCTGGCGGCCGCCATACTGCCGGCCTTGGCGAAGTCATCATAAGCGATTACCTCTGCCCGTATAAAGCCCCTTTCAATATCGGAGTGTATTTTACCTGCTGCTTCGCGGGCTGCCATACCTTTGGTGATGGTCCAGGCCTTGACCTCGTCCTCACCTACCGTGAAGAAAGAAATCAGGCCCAGGCGGGAATAAACCAGGCGGGTAACGATGACCAGTCCGGATTCGACAATGTTCAACTCCTCCAAAAACAGCTGGCGTTCATCACCGTCCAATTCGGCGATCTCACTCTCAATCCGGGCTGACAGGAACTGGAGGGGAATTCCCTGGGCCCGGCAGTACTCTGCTATTTCCGAGTTGTGATTCGTTTCGTGGTCGGAAATCCGTGATTCATCGATGTTTACGACCACAACGTAAGGTTTGGCGGTCAGAAACCGGTAGTTTCTCACCATAAGTTCTTCTTCTGCCGAAAATTCCAGGGAAGATATGGGCTGTTCATTCTCCAAAGTGTCTTTCAGCTTATGCAGCAGGGCCCTTTCTTCCTCATTAACCTTATTCTGCTTCCCGGTTTTCATGCGCTGGATCCGTTTCTCGATCTGATCCAAATCCGCCAGGAGCAGCTCGTAGAGCACCAATTCCAGGTCACGCAGCGGGTTCAGGTTCCCTTCCAGATGCGGTGCTTCAGGATTTTCAAAATCCTGAATGACGTGCACCAGGACATCAGCCTCCCGAACGGTGGTCAGAAAAGAAACCGTCGACCTGTCGGCACCTGGAATCAGACCGGGTATATCTATCGCCTCCAGGGTAGCGAAAGTTGTCTTTTTGGGCTTGAACTGAGCCGACAAGTAATCCACCCGGGAATCGGGCACCTTTACAACACCACGGTTGGTCTTGCCTTGAGAACCAGTTGGGTCCTTGACCCCGGTGAGCAGCTGAAACAAAGTTGTTTTTCCCGAATTACTTAATCCTACTAATCCTATCTGCATTTCTTACCCTTCTTTGGACTTTGATATTTGTTACGGTTGTCAGGTCCTATCGTCAACTAAACCCAAAGCCGACGATCGACATGGATATTACCAAAAATGTTATGTTGATTATAATGCCGATCAGCCACAACCCATAGGCTGCAATTGCTATGTAGTGGAAGAGACGACTGGCATTGACCATGTTGAAGGCGAATATCGCCAGGGACAGAACCAGCAGCAAAATTACTGTGGGATCGGCACCAGATCCCGGGAAGAAGATCGCCAGGTATATCATTAAAAAGATGATGCAAAGGACGTTCAGGGCAAAAAGCCCCAAATATACAAGGTCCTCATTGATCATCTTTCCGATCACATCATCGGCGACATCATAAAGATCGATAGCGGTAAGCTCTTTTTGAGAACGCTCGGAAATTAGATCCATAAATTCATTCGATGGTGTAATGCCATAGCTGATTGGCCCGGCTTTGATCACCAGGAGTTGTTCCAGATCGGTTCCGAAAAGCTTACAGGTCGCAACTCCCTTTACCTCATAGGTTCCGGCTATGTATCCCGGCCAGTGGACTCCCAGGAAACTGATAAGGTTCAATCTTCCGCTAACCCTGATAAGTTCGGTCATATCTGACCACGGGATGGTATAACGTTTATAGAGCCAGGAAATTACCAGACCATCGTCGTTGGCCGTGTACTTCGTGGTTGCCAGGCCAAGCCACAGGCAGGTATAGACCAGTAACATGGCATAAGCCGGTCCCAGCAGCATCATCTCAAACGTTCGGTCTTCCGGACCCAATGCAAATTTTACACCCCAGATTATTGTCCCGAAGAAGAACAATCCGATCAAGATTCCTACCAGCAGACCTTTTAGTTTTACCGGTTTACAAACCAAAAAGTACCCCCTCCTTACCAAGCGTTTTATGCTGCCGCTGACAAAGGGTTTGCCTTTGTCAGTTACATTACTCCTTGTATTTGTAAAATCCCTGACCAGTCTTGCGGCCAAAATGTCCGGATTTTACCATAGTGGAGAAACACTGGTGGGGCCTGTACTTGGGATCCTTAAATTCCTCGTATAGAGCCATTATTCCTGAATACAATGTATCCAGCCCCAGGATATCAGCCATCTCGAGCGGCCCTTTTTTCATACCGGTTTCCAGCTTGATGGCCAGATCAATATCCTCTGCGCTGGCCAGGCCTTCCCCGTATACCCAGATGGCTTCGTTGATCATTCCTGCCAATATGCGGTTGACTACAAACCCTGGTGATTCTCGTTTTACCACAATCGCTTTTTTCCCCATATTGCGTGTAACCTCCAGGGTCTTGGCAACAGTTTCCTCAGAAGTCTCCAACCCTCTAACAACCTCCACCAGTTCCATTTCTGGTACGGGATAGAAGAAGTGTACTCCGATCACCCGGTGTGGACTCCTGGTAGCGGAGGCAATCTCGGAGATGGAGAGCGATGACGTATTGGTCCCCAGAATGGTATTTGCATTACAGTGGCTGTCCAACTCCGCAAAAACCTGCTTTTTAACTGATGCATTCTCAATTATGGCTTCGATCACCATATCGGTGTCGTGAATCTCTGCCAGATCTGTGGTGCCGGTTAGCCCCGCTGATATCCGGTCCCGTTCTTCTGCGGAGATGTCTCCGGAACGTACCTTTTCCTCCAGAGAACTGTAAATACGATTTAAACCCTTCTGTACCAGGGACATCTGCAGGTCACGAATTATTACCTCATAACCTCCCTGAGCCGCTACTTGAGCAATACCCGCGCCCATAGCACCCGCCCCTAGAATTGCAATCTTTTTCACCCCAATGTTATTACCCCCGTAAGTCTTATATTCGTGCGAGAGGTGGAGAATTCTTTGCTTCACCTCCTCCGCAGGTCTAGTCACCCAGGCAGATGCCTACCGCACGAGCAGCAGCTACCAGATCACCATCCACAGGAACCTTCTTTAGCTCGTGTATGGCGTCGGCTAAGGGAACGTTAACTATATTTGGGGTGTGTAGGCTCACCATGGATCCGAAAATGCCGTCATTAATGCTCTTGACCGCAGCTACTCCAAGCCTGGTTCCCAGTATGCGGTCAAACGGGGTTGGACTACCGCCCCGCTGCAGGTGACCCAAAACGGTTACTCTTGATTCACTGCCGGTTATCTTTTCAATGTCCGCTCCTACCTTGTTGCCTATACCGCCCAGTCTGATGGGATCATGGCTCTCGGCCACCGTATACTTTACTACCATGCTCTCCCCCGCCGGGTGGGCACCTTCTGCTGCCACCACAATACTGAATTTTTTACCGGCTGCATACCTCTCGTTTACCTTTTGGCAGACCGACTCGATTTTATATGGTATTTCCGGGATGAGGATAATATCAGCGCCTCCGGCCAGGCCAGATTCCAGAGCAATCCAGCCAGCATACCGACCCATAACCTCCAATACCATTACCCGGTGGTGACTCTCTGCAGTGGTATGAAGTTTATCAATGGCATCGGTGGCAGTAGCCACCGCAGTATTAAAACCAAATGTATAGTCTGTCGCCGAAAGATCGTTATCTATTGTTTTAGGAACCCCGACAACATTAACTCCGAGCTTTGCCAACTCATTAGCAATAGACAGGCTTCCATCACCACCAATGACCACCAGTGCATCGATATGCAGAGACTGCAAATTTGAGAGGACACGGGAAGTCATATTCTGCTTGACCAACTCACCATCAATCATAACCGGGTATGCAAATGGATTATCCCGGTTGGTGGTGCCGAGGATCGTTCCCCCTTTTGGCAGGATCCCGGCAACAGATGCCACCCCCATTTGACGGAATGAGTATTCAACCAATCCTTTGAAGCCATCCTCAAACCCAATAACCTCATAGTTATAGTCCAGGATTGCCGACTTCACTACGGCACGGATAACTGCGTTGAGTCCGGGGCAGTCTCCCCCACCGGTCAATACACCTATTCTCTTGATGCCACTCGCCACCTGGCTTCACCCCCTACTGCTGTTTCGAACATTTATAAAGTAAGTCTAATTGATTTGTACCTAAACATAATTCTGCTGTTTACATTCCACCACATATCGGTCATGGAAACAAGTAAATGGTCGAGGAACCAGTCCCCGACCTGATGTAATTCTATCAATTCGCTTGACGGAATGCTAATCCCTTCCAGTGTTAAGTTTTTCTATGGCTTTTCTTCCAGGGTTACTGTAATATTGATTTGCTCTCGTTCCCGCAGAATCTTGAGTTCAACCTTCTGGCCCACTTTCATCTTGCCAATTCGGTCCGTAAGGTCGGTAGCATTTTTAACCTTATTACCGTTTACCTCAAGTATTATATCCCCGGATCTGACCCCGGCCTTGTCGGCTGGGCTTCCCGACATGATTTCAACTACCCGTGCACCGTCGGTACTTGCTGCACCCAGATAGTTAGCCATTTCATCGGAAATATCACGCAGGTAAACCCCTACATACGGTCGTACCACCTTGCCCTTGCTTATCAGTTGATTCAGTACGTCCTTGGCGGTGTTGATGGGGATGGCGAAACCAATTCCCTGAGCCTGAGCATTGACTGCGGTGTTGATGGCGATGACTTCTCCCCTGGTATTCAGAAGCGGACCACCGGAATTACCCGGATTAATGGCCGCGTCAGTCTGAATAAAATTTTTGTACTGGCGTCCTTCAATGGTTACCGGCCTCTCTTTAGCGCTGATCACCCCAACGGTTACGGTGTGAT
The DNA here is from genome assembly GCA_050951725.1 of Syntrophomonadales bacterium. Lineage (GTDB taxonomy): Bacteria > Bacillota > Syntrophomonadia > Syntrophomonadales > DTU052 > DTU052. The sequence goes on from JBMNJO010000001.1 coordinate 456,574, forward strand.
CCAGCCCATAGGGATTACCGATGGCCACTACCCATTCTCCTACCCTGGTCTTGTCAGAATTACCCAGAGCCAAATACGGCAGCTTGTGCCCGGCGTTTACCTTAAGCACCGCCAGGTCAAGCTGGTCATCATACCCCACAACCTGTGCCGACAGGGACTTGCTTGAACCTACCAATGTTACTGAAACTGAGTCCGCCCCCTGGACCACATGGTAGTTGGTCAGGATGTATCCGGTATCGGTGATAATAGAGCCGGTGCCGATTCCTGTTTCCACCTGAGTGCGTGGCTGCATGGAACTACCGAAGAATTCCCGGAAAAATGGATCATTGAAAAACGGATTGTTAGTGGTAACGCTGACCCTGGTTTCTATGTTCACTACTGCGGTACTTACCTTTTCGACCATGTCGGCGATATTAGTAGGTCCTATATTAACGGCGGTCGAGCCAGCAGTTGTCTTATAAGAATCATCAGGTATTGTAGCGATTGGCTCTTCAGCAGCAATCAGGTCCTTGACAATCGGCCATTCCTGACCGTGGGTGACGATACCACCGCCCAACATGATCCCAAGCATCAAAACCAAAACTACGGTAATAAATGAATTGCGTTTCATGGACATCACTCCTTTCATTTTACTCACTGTCTTAAAACTATTCCGCCGCTTACGGCATGATAATACTGGACTGGCGGTAACTGTCCCCTTTACACAACATATGTCCAGCGGGGCTTTTTACTGATTATAACCAAACAATATTACGCAAGTATGAACATTTTATAAAACTTTGGTGGAAAGTCGCGGCAGAAGGATAGTGATGGTGGTACCCTGTCCTGGTTCACTTTCGACACTGATACTCCCGTGATGGAGCTTTACAATGCTTTGGACCATCGCGAGTCCCAATCCGCTCTCCGCGTGGTACTTGGAGCGGGAAGGATCCACCTTGTAAAAACTATCAAATAAATGAGGGATCTGTTCCTTCTCAATCCCTATTCCGCTGTCACTAACTGCTATGACAGCTGTTTCGCCATCCAACCGGGCTGAGATTTCAACCCGACCATTTTCGGTAAACTGCAGCGAGTTCTTGACCAGGTTGGTCAGGAGTTGCTCCAGGCGAATCTCATCGGCTGTTATCAGCACTTCAGGTTCACCTTCCACCAGTATCTGGGTATTTCCGCTGGCTGCCAGCTGCTGCAGCTTTTGTGCGACTTTGGTCATCAAACCGGTAAGATTGACCTCGGTCAGGTTCAGCTTGTAGTGCTCGGTCTCCAGGCGTGAAAGCTCAATCAGGTCACTGACCATCTTTTCCATGAATAAGGCCTCATCGTGTATCAGATCAAGGGTCTGGTCCATGTCCTCGGGAGGGATGACCTTGTCACGCAAGGCTTCGACATAACCTCGGATATTGGTAAGCGGGGTCCTGACTTCGTGGGATACCCCGGCCAGCAGGTTGCGTCGTTTGGCGGCACTGGATGCAATCCTTTCTGCCATCTCGTTAAAACTCCTGGCAGCCTCCCCCAGTTCATCATTAGTAATCACCGGAATCCGACACTCCATATCCTCCCGGGCAAACCGTTTGGTACCACGGGATATTTCACGGATCTGTGCGGTCATCCGGTAGGCTACTCCCAGACTGACAGCAGCGCCCAGTATTAAGGCGATGATGCTGGCCCGGCCCACCTGGGACTGGACCGCTTTGGTGGCGGCCTCTACCCCTTTTACCGGTGCTGCCAGGACGATGGCACCGCTGACCTGGTTACCCTGAATTATAGGTGTGGCAACAGTAATGACTCTTTCTTCATTACCCGGTATCTCCCAGGTCCGGGTAACGTTTTTTCCGGCAAGAATATCTTTTCTGACCTCGTCCGACAGCATCAGCCGCATGCTGCCGGGGCCCTGAGAGGAAGCGACAACCAGGCCGTTGGTATCTGTAAGGTAGAGTTCACCATCGAATTGTCTGCTTAAAAGCCTCAGAAAGGAAGCTGAGATCTGACCGGGGCCCATCAGGCCAATCACCTGGTTGATTTCCTCTCCTGTTTTCAAGAGCTGTTCCTGCGTATTGCGCTGCATGTAATCCTCGATAAAGACCGAAGAGGCTGTTCCCCAGACTATCATGGCCAGCATAATTACTACCACATAGCTGGCGAAAAACTTTATCCATACCTTATTGATCTTCAGTATGCTTCACCTCAAACTTATACCCCACCCCCCATACAGTCTGCAGGTAAGTGTATTTTTCATGGGAGAGTTTGTTGCGGAGGCGTTTAATATGCACGTCAACCGTGCGATCATCCCCGGGATAATCGTAATCCCATACCCGCATCAGCAAGGTATCTCTGGAAAAGGGACGTTCCGCGGACTCGGCCAGAAAGAGCAGCAGGTCAAACTCCTTCGGGGTCAGCCTTACCGACTGGTCCTTGAGCAAAACCTCGCGGCGCTCACTATCGATAATCAGATCAGGAAATACCAGACGCTTGCTGGTTTGCTGATGGTTGGCGCTGGACCTTCTCCACAGGGACTTCACCCGGGCGACCAGTTCCCGGGGACTGAAAGGTTTGGTAACATAGTCATCGGCCCCGATTTCAAGTCCAAGAACCTTATCCAGCTCGTCATCCCGGGCAGTCAGGAGGATTACCGGTGTGAAATGGTCCCTCCGTATATATTTTAGCACCTCTAATCCATCCATTTCGGGCATCATAATATCAAGGATAATAAGGTCAGGGCTGACCTCGTCGAACAGCCGTAATGCTTCACGTCCATTGGAGGCACAAACAACACTCATGCCTTCACGCTCCAGATAGAGGCGGATAAGGTTGATTATTTTCGTGTCATCTTCAGCTATCAGGATTTTGATGTTCACGGCACGCTCCTTGCCAGATTGGCTTGTTTGTGATTAAGATTTTATAAGGCAACTATAACCAGTACAGAATGAGGTTCTATCTATGATAATGGTAAGCGCTTGTCTAATGGGAATCAACTGTAAGTACAACGGGCAAAACAATAACTGTACTCCTCTGCGTAATTATCTGGCATCACATCCTCATATTATTGTGTGCCCGGAGACCATGGGATGCCTTCCTACTCCTCGGACGCCGGCGGAAATCCAGGGTGGTGATGGGAATGATGTCCTGGATGGCAGGGCCCGCGTGGTCACCGCCAAGGGTGATGATGTGACCGATGCATTTCTGAGTGGTGCTTATGCCTGCTGGGAACTGGCCCGCTTGAACCAGGTGAAATTGGCCGTCTTCAAAGCCCACAGCCCCTCTTGTGGGTCTTGTGAGATCTACGATGGCACATTCTCCAGCTGCAGGCGGCCCGGGGATGGTGTAACTGCGGCTTTATTACGGCGCAACGGGGTTAGACTGATATCGGAAAAGGATTTCGAGAATCCTGGTTACAATAATAATGAGGCAGTTCTGGGTAAGTAATTTCATGTTTTAGTTGCTTATAATTCAACCCACTAATAACCGTTAGTATTAGGAGGCATATTTTTTGAAAGCGATCAGCCTTTTTTCAGGAGGTCTGGACTCACAATTAGCTGTCTGCCTGGTTAAGCGACAAGGGATCGAGGTCGAAGCAGTCAACTTCAAGGCCCCGTTCTTTGGTGGCGATCGAAGGTTAATCCAGGCGGCTGATGACCTGCAAATTTCCCTTAAGACCATCGATATTTCAGAGGAGTACATGGAGGTCCTCAGAAACCCCAGATACGGATACGGAAAGAATATGAATCCCTGTATTGACTGTCATGGCTTTATGATCAGAAAGGCCGGCGAGTACATGCAGGAGAGCGGGGGCAGTTTTATCATCACCGGTGAGGTTCTGGGACAGCGCCCCATGAGTCAGAACAAATCGGCCCTGGCGGCGGTAGATAAGATTTCGGGCTTCCGGGGGTTAGTTCTGCGACCGCTGTCAGCGAAGCTCCTGCCCCCTACCATTCCGGAACAAGAAGGATGGATCGACCGTGAAAAACTCCTGGATATCAGCGGCCGTTCGCGCGTTCGCCAGATGGAGTTGGCTGCCGAATTAGGAATCACCGATTACCCGTCTCCAGCGGGCGGGTGCCTGTTAACAATGGAAAACTTCTCAAAACGCCTGCGGCATCTCCTCCAATTGAGACCGGAGGCCAAACCCCATGAAACCGAGGTACTAAAACACGGACGCCATTTTCCGCTTGGATCTCGCGCCATCCTGGTAGTCGGCCGCAAGGCTTCTGAAAACGAGGTGCTGATAAAACTCGCAGAACCGGACGACCACCTGCTCAAGGTAAGCACCCATCCAGGTCCTACTTCACTGCTCCGCTACTTTGGTGAGCCGGAGCCTGATGATATAAACTGGGCCGCATCCATAACCGCACGCTACAGCGATGCTGCTTCCCGACCCCTGGCCTCAGTCAAGGTATGGCAGCCAAACGAAGAACCCCGGGTAATCGAGGTAAAGCCGATGGCTCGCGAACAGACCCCGGTCACCGTCTAAAACGGGGTCAGGCCTTGAATATTTCACTTATTTGCACCCTAGCGGTGCAATAAGTGAAATATTCAAGGCCTGACCCCACCCATTCTACGCGAGGTTTATGTTGGAGGGACGAACACCGTCATATAAAAAGTATCGGTCGTTGTCGCAAAAAACCTTGCCCAGCATCTCCAGACGCTGCACGTGCTGCCTGATCATGAACCACTCGAAATAACGCATCTGAGGTTCATAGAACTTGCGGTAGATTATATTCTCGTCCACAATTTCCCAGAGGGTATGTTTGCCCCGGTACAATGCTTCGATAACACCCTTTTCCCGTTGATAGATTACATCCCGGAACCTGGTCAAACGGGCCTGGATATTGGCGGTTATGGGGCCGGCGGTATGACTTGTGATCAGCATCTCTGGTTTCATCTGTATCACCCGGTCAATTGATTGGATAAAATCATTTACATTAGACAGGGCATTTCCATACCAGGGTCCAAACCGGGCCAGGTCCAGATCAGTCGAAAAAACCATTCCCAGATCAGGAAACAAGAAACCGCAATGGCCGGGTGTATGGCCAGGCAGGTGCAGAACCTCGATCCTGGTATGACCAAGCTCAATTACCTTACCGTCAATCATGGTCTCATGCGGTTCCCGGAATTCATAGCGCAGTCGGTCAAGTTTTAAGTAACGGGTAAGGTCTTCACCAAAATACTGTGCTCCCAGCGTGGTAATAAAACGCTCACGCGAGCCGAGATATGGAAAGTCGGCTTCATGAGCCATGATCTTTGCCTGCGGGAGATGGTTGTTGTGCATGTTATGGTCGACGTGATAATGAGTGCTGATTATAAGGTCCAGGTGTCTGTTACGTAGATAGCGAAAGGCATCATCGGTCACCGATGTGTCAATTAGACAACAAAGGTCATCCTCGACCAGGATGGTGTTGCAGTACGGAAAAGTGTACTCAGGAGCCTCCAACAGTGATACATGTTGGGAGAGCTTCTTCAACTCCGATCTCATTTTCCCCCCCCATTCAGTTGAAAGACTAACCAAGGCTCAGGTTGGAAGGCCTGATCCCATGGTTAAGAAAATACTTATCCCCCTTACGTTCTACCCGACCCAGGCGTTCCAAACGCTCCAGGTGCTTCCAGTCCATGGCACACTCATACAGGTAGAAAATCTCCCGCGGTTCCAGCATCCGCTTGTATATCGGCAGTTCGGCACCAATTTCCCAAACTGTATGCTTGCCCCGGTAAAGCAGCTTGACGATTTCTTCCTCCCGTTGGTACATAATGTCACGATAACGGGTCAGCCCCACTTTTATCCCCGAGGTTATCACCTGGGTACCATGGCTGGTTATCATCATTTCCGGCTGTATGGCTATCAGTTTGTTGATGGAATTAATAAAATCATCGACGCTCGAAGAAATGTTGCCGTACCAGGGACCAAACCGGTTGAGATCGATGTCACCCGTGTAGATAATCCCCTCATCGGGGAATAAAAAACCACAGTGACCATAGATGTGTCCCGGCAGGTGTATGACCTGAAGACGGGTTTCGCCAGTACTGATTATCTGACCGTCCTCCAGGGTACCATCAGCTGGCCGTGGCCGGTAACCTGGTTTCTGCAGGTACATGTTGCGGCCTGCCTCATCCAGGTAACGATCGAAACCAAACTCGTGGAGATAGCCTTCCGCAGATTCCACCAGTGGGTGGTTTGTTTCATGCAGCAGCACTCTGGCTTCCGGAAAACGGTAGTTGGCCCGGTTGTGGTCTATATGTCCGTGCGAATTTACTATCAAATGCACTGGTTTTCCAGCGATTTTGGCCAGTTCCTCATCTGTCGGGCTGGAGTCAATGAGACAGTTAACCTCATCCTCAACCCACAGACAGTTGCAGAAAGGATACATGAATTGGGGTATTTCCAACAAACTAATATGCCTGGTCAGTCTTTTCACAGTACACCTCTTGCGCGAATAAACAAAATATTTAGCAATTATATTTTAGGCTACCACAGTTAAACTAATATTCCTACAAATTCCTTTAGATATTTGGTGTATATATGCAGGCTAAAATATGTAGCATACATACCGGCTATTCCTAAATTACTTAAAGATCGAAAAGGGTATGACCTCAAACATTCGACGGTAACCCTCACGGGTTGGATGAGCTTCATCCAACAACAGTTCTTCCTGAATGGCACCTTCCGAGTTAATGAAAGCACTGTAAAAATTTATTGTCTCCAGGTCATTCTCGGCGGCGTGTTTTATCATCCAGTCCCTGACCCGCTTCAAACGGGTCTCGGCCTCTGGGTAATTAATCGGGGTTGGAAGTCCAAAGATCACCTTTATCCCGTGCCCCTGAGCCAACTTCGCCATTTCTTCAAGGTTCCAGACAATACGGTCAATCGACTCCCGCCACACGATATCATTGGCCCCGCCCATTATGATTACATAATCCGGGCTGAAGGATAGGACATCCCGTGAAAACCGGTCCAGCATCTCTCCGGTGGTATTGCCATTTATCCCCCGATTAATCACCAAAAATCCGGTAGCTTCGGCCAACATCCGGGTCCAGGAGGCGTCATTCCCATAAGGAAAACCGTAGGTTATGCTATCCCCAATACAAACGATTTTTTTCATAAGAACCTCCCAGTGGTATAGTCTGTCACAAGCCGGGGACGGTTCTTTCATAACCCGACCAGAATCCGGATACGAAAAAAGCCGTCCCCTATTGCCACGTATAAATAAAACGCCAGCACATGCTGATTAGCGATTCAGCACATAATGTTCCCCGTCAACCATTACTACAATGTCCTTCTTAATCATTCGCTCCAGGTGCTTTTCAATCATGTTTCGCTCCCAGAACCCATTATATGGGTAGTCATAGTTTTTGTAAAAAAGATTACGGCCCACCAGTTCATCAAGCGTTACCGGTTCAGTCAGGTGCTGTTTAATCCGGTCTTCGGCTTCCGCTATCCTGCCCAGATAGGTTACGAGCTTTTCTTCAACGTTTTCCCGGACCGGTTTACGGTGAGAACAGCAGTAAATCCTGGGCTTAAGGTCAATGACCCTGCGGATTGACGCCTCGAAATCATCAATATTGGACAGGTGGTCGCCGTACCATGGTCCAAAAGGAATAAGGTCCATGTCGCTGCCGAACACTATTCCTTCACGTTCGAAATAGAAAGCCACATGGCCCGGCGTATGGCCCGGCGTATGAAGCACCGTTGCCCGCGTGTGTCCAAAATCTATAACTTCTCCATCAGCGATGAATCCATCTACCCGAAACTTTCGCGGCGGGATGAGTTTGGAATCTCGGGCCTTCTCAAGGTGTTTCTGCTCGGGTTTCTTAGTTTTCTTGATCCGGGAAACCCCTGCGTAATACATACGGGCCTTTTCATCCACCAGAGGAGGATATTCCAGGCGGTGGACCAGAACCCGGGCATTAGGAAAAAGATGGTTTCCCACCGTATGGTCGCGGTGATAGTGTGTGTTAATAACCATATCAATCCTCTCGGGTTCAATGGGGGCGAAGGCTCTCTCCCCCGCTCCGGTATCAATCACCGCACGGATCTCTGAATCAATAAACAGACAATGGCAAAACGGAAACCCGGCACTTTGTGCTCTTATAAATTTTATTCCGGGAGCAACCTCGATTATCAATGTTTATTCTCCTTCACCGGTCCTGCTGATTAGTCGTTCAAGACTCTTCCCTACCTGTTCAATGTTCTCCCCGTAAGCACTCCAGTCTCCTGACTTCAACGCATTCTGCGCCTTATCGAAATATGATTTAGCCTGCCGGGCAATCTTATCCAGGGTTTCTTCAACCCGTGGCGCAGTATCGTCGGGTTTTTCCTCTTCAGTTGGGGTTATCTGCCCTCCCTGCCCAAATATCTTCTGAAATGCACCCTGCAGGGTGGGCTCCATGACCACCGTGTCACCATATACCACGATAACCCGTCTGAGTTCCGGAATCCGGCTCTGCTCCGCCTGCAGATAAATCGGTTCCACATACAGCATAGAATTCTCAATGGGGATAACTATCAGATTCCCCCGGTAGACACTGGATCCTTTTTGGCTCCACAGGGTCATCTGCTCTGAGACCTCGGAATTCTGGTCAATACGCGACTCAATCTGCATTGGCCCGTAGATCAATTCCTGCTTGGAAAAATCATAGACCTTGAGCCTGCCATAATTCTCGCCATCGGAACGGGCACACATCCACCCCACCATGTTCTGCTTGGTATTGGGAGTGAACGGGAGCATCAGGATATACTCCGGTTCATCCTCGTCTGGCAGCTGCATGATAATGTAATATGGTTGCACCTGTTCCGGCTTTTCCCCAACGATCTCCTGGGGTATATTCCAACGGTCTTCTTTGTTATAGAATACCGAGGGGTCAGTCATGTGATAGAGACTGTACATGTTTGCCTGGATGGAGAACATATCTTCGGGGTACCTGATATGTGATTTCAGTCCCTCCGGCATCTTGTCCAGTGGTTGCAGCAAACTCGGGAATACCCGATCCAGGGATCGTATCAACGGGTCCTGATTGTCCGCAATATAGAAGGTAGTTTTTCCGGTGTACGCATCTATGACTACCTTCACTGAATTCCGGATGTAGTTTTTCCGCCCTTCAAATGGTTCGGAATACGGGTAGTTTTCGGAAGTGGTGTAAGCGTCCATCATCCAGTAAAGTTTGCCGTCATCGTTCAGCACAATATAGGGGTCATTATCGTACTGCAGGAACGGTGCAATTTTTTTAACCCGCTCCATGATATTACGGTAAATCAGCAGTTGACTGTCAGCTTCTATCTGCGATGATATGAGCAACCGGTAATCACCCAGAACCCCGGCAAATATCAGCCTTTTAACCAGCGAACCCATCTTGATCCCGCTATCCTCCTGGTACGTGGAACGGGCATTTGTGCTGCCCATGGGATAGTCAAATTCCGGGGTTTGAGAATTAACAACAACATAGGAACTCGGTTCCTCGCCAAAGTAAACCTCAGGACGCTCAACCTTTACGTCAACACTCGACCGGGGAGGAATGTCCTTGATGAACATAACTGGCAGCCCTTCCTGTGCCACCTCATTAACCGGACTCATAGTCAACCCGTAACCGTGGGTGTATTCGAGCCTCTGGTTGACCCAGGTTTTGGGTGTATTCTCCTGGGATAGCTCACGGGGTGCCAGCATGACCTGGCGGTACCGTCCATCAATGATATAACGGTCAATGTCAATGTCGTGGAATTTGTAGTAAGGTCTTATCTCCTGAATAGCTTGGAGGGTTGTCTTCAGCGGCGCCCAGTCCCAAAGACGCACATTCTCGATAGTTGCCTGATTGTTCTGGAGGTCATCCCAGGTAAGATCATAGGTCATTTCGTAGGGCTTGGATTCAACCTCATTAAGTTTATAGGCGGCCCGGGTATACTTAATGTTGTTCTCAATATATGGTTTCTCGCGGTTAAACTCGTTGGGCTCCACCGACAACTTCTGTACAACCGCTGGATATACACTGCCGAAAATCACGGCCACCCCTACCCAGAGCCCCAGGCTGACCAACACCCAGTTCATCCGTTTGATTACCAGGTTGAGAATGAGAACCGCCGCCACGATTAAGGTCACGATCATCAGTATCTTATACGCCATCAGGCGGGCATGAACATCCGTATAACCGGCGCCATACAGTACCCCGCTGCTCGAGTACAGGATGCCGTAGGAGGCCAGTTTATATCCCCAGGATTTACAGAGGAATATCAGGCCGAGGATGACAATCAAGTGAGCCTTCGGCCAGTTAAGTTCCTTTAAATCAAAATCAATTAACCTGAAGGTCGCCATCAACAGGTAAACAACCCCTACCGCAAACACCGAAAAAATAAGGATAGGCATGAAGAGGTTGTACAATATCTGATAAAACTGCAGGTCAAACACGTAAAACCCGATGTCACGATTGAATATTGGATCGTTAAGATTAAAGGCCACCCGGTGGAAATACTGCTGGACAACTATCCACTTTTCCGCTGCCATATATCCTACGAACAGGGCCATCAGGAAACTCATGACTGCAAAAATCAAGCCGGTATTGGCAGACCTCAACATCGCGTCCCAGGCTGGTTGCTCATCATCATAAATGATTTCCCGACCATCCTCATTGGTAAACTCCAGCCGCTGGTTGAGGTATCTTCTGGTTAACATGAGATTGGCAAATATAAACCCGAAAGCTATCAGAAAAACCAGGATTCCCAGGCCCCATTTGGTAAACAGCGTGGTCTTGAACACCCCGTCGAAACTGAGCGAACCAAACCACAACCAATCAACATAAAGCTTGCTAATGGACGAGATAACCGCGAGGATAATCGCCGCTGCTATAATGATTACCCATTTTTTCTGACTATTCATTGAAGACCTTTCCCCCTTCCCTGTGTAATATGAATATGTCCGGTTTTAACCTTCCAAAGGGTACCCGCTCCGGTATTGGCTGCGTATGTACCCGGTGTACAGTAAAATATCACTCAAATTATTATAACAGAAGCAGGTAGATAAGCGATTATTTCTCCTGATTATCCTACCAAATAATAACAGGCTCCGCCATGTGCGAAACCTGTTTTCAAGCCGCAAATCGAAAAATCACGGTCTTTATGGGGTTTTGAAGACCGATCGCTGCCAGTTGAGGTATTCCCTATTCCAACAGCAGCATCTTATTACAGATAACACTGCAACGATCCCTGTTTTCGTGGACGAGGATGTAAGTAATTTTTCACTCCTACCCTATCTTCCAGAAATCTACAGCTAACTTCACAACCGCCTCCACCAGATCATCGTATCCCATGCCAGTATGAGCAGCCGCATCCGGGAAAAGGCTTAGTCCCGTCATCCCCGGTATAGTATTAACCTCCAGGACCCAGGGCTGATCTGATGAATCAACGATAAAGTCAACCCGGGAAAACCCCAGACAGTTCAGGCTTAAGTAGATCTGCTTTGCAATCTCCGATACTTTACGTGCAGCCTCGTCTGAAATCCGGGCCGGAATAACATGAGCACTTCCTCCCGGAGTATACTTGGCCTCATAGTCATAAAAATCGTTTGCGGCCTCAATCTCGATTAACGGCAACACCACAGGCTCCTCATTACCCAGGACTGAAGCAGTAACTTCCACTCCGGCAATAAATTTTTCAGCCAGGGCAAGCTCGCTCATACTCAGGGCCTCGTCCAGAGCAGATCCGAGAACGGATTCTTCCCGGACTATGGTGGTCCCAATTGATGACCCTTGGGTAGCCGGCTTGATAACGACGGGAAGTCCCAGGTCATTTAAAATCTGTTCATGAACAGCAGCCCGGGTGTTATGATAAAGGCTTTTGTTTATCACCATGAAGGGCGCGGTCGGTATTTCTTCATAAACCAAGAGCTTCTTGGTCAGCACCTTATCCATACAAACAGCGCTGCAGGCAACCCCCGATCCTGTATAAGGCAGACCCATAATTTCCAGCAGGCCCTGTATTGCGCCATCCTCGCCATACCTGCCGTGTAAAGCGATAAACACCAGATCTGGCTGGACCTCTTTCAGTTTTCCAGCTACGTCATCAACTGCATCAATCGGAATGGCCTCATAGCCCTTCCGTAGCAGGGCTTCGGTCACGGCCGTACCGCTTCTCATCGATACCTCACGTTCCTTGGACATACCACCCATTAGAACCGCTATACGCATTGGATCTCCTTTCTTGCAACTCCATCTTTCGTTTTCATCTGATTGTTTGGTTAAGCTTCAAAAGGAAGATTAACCTTGGGTTGCATCACTATTAAAAATGAGGAGTTTAATTACCTAATTAATATACACGATTTCGGTTCAATCTGTTACAGGTGATCCAATGATTAAACCGGGGATGAATCAACAGCCCTTTTTGCGGAGCAGGGTGTCCAGCGCCTCATCTGGAACCATGGTGCTCCCCAGCTTGACATCCGGGGTGTAGTAGCCATGGTAGTCGCTTCCACCCGTCACTACCAGACCTCTTTCCATCGCCATTCTCTCATAATGCAGTATAAGACGCTGGCGATTGGCTCCAAAGTAATAATAGTAGACCTCCAAACCTACCGGGGCAGCATTAAGCAGATCGATAACCATTTTGTCATCATTGATCAGTCCCGGATGGGCCAGAATTGGAACTCCATGGGCTTCTCTGATCAATTCCACCGCTTCGACAAAGGGATTGTAGGTAAAAATAACGTAGGCAAGCCCATTCTGTGATAAATAACGGCGCAGGGTATCAATCGCCTGTTCCTTGGTCTTTAAATATCCCGCCTTGAAGAGGGCCTTGATGATATGATTTTTGCCTATAGTCCCTCCACCACCAGCAACTTTATAGAACTGGTCTTTGTCCAGCTTAAAGCCGAGGCGGTCAAGATTGTCAACGATTTGGATACTGGTCCGATTTCGCTCCTGGCGTATCTCCTGGATTCGGGATCGGAAATCCTGGTTATCAGTATCAAAGCAGTAACCGAGGAGATGAATCTCCTTTCCTTGATAGCATGTCAGGAACTCGATACCGGGAATGATAGTAAGTCCCTGGTTGGCTGCCAATTCGGAGATTGAATCCATACCGGCTATACTCTCGTGGTCTGTAAGGCTGATGGTCTTAAGCCTCGTTGATTTGGCTTCATCCAATAGCTTTACAGGTGATGTTCCCCCATCCGAGGCGGTAGTGTGGATATGTAGATCAATAGTTGCATAGTTCAAGTTCCTGTCTCCGTTTTCTCAGGATCCTTTATTATGATAGCAAACTTGAGACAAAGTATTCTAATAACTCTCCGTTATAAGTCTTGCCTGACAGCCTGTCAGCATGTAGAATAATATAGGTCGGGTGGCCAACGCCTTATCTGCGATGAGCTTGTAAACTCGGCTTTCATATGTTATGATTACATTTGCAGATTTTAGGGGAGTAGCTCAATTGGTAGAGCGGCGGTCTCCAAAACCGTAGGCTGCGGGTTCGATCCCTGTCTCCCCTGCCAATAGAAATACCGAAAAACCGGGGGTTTCAAGCCCCGGTTTTTACTGCTTATAATGCAAATTTGTTTTTGAAATCCTCAGAATGTCATTAAGACAGGGATGCGTATTGCACGTGCTTGCAATTCCCACAACTCTTCAGATCGCCCCGTTCACCGTATCTGGACTGATAGTTCGGACAACCATTATTGGGTCTGGTAGTAAAGTAGCGTTTAAATGTGCTGCTATCCGGGCACTTCTTGCACATATAACCGCTATAAACACCCAATCCACCTTGGACCTGATTTAGTTCTGCATCAGAAAGCTCATTGTTTTTCCTCGACTTCATACTTTCTGACATAAGAATAACCTCCTTTTTCAAATGTATAAAAGAAAAGCTACCCCTACTATATTACCGATATAATTATGGATCGATTGACCAAATACCTCCTTTCAAACTTCGTTTGCCAATTTAATTTGAAAATGACTCATTGTTTACATATACGCAGCCAAAGTCCGGAGTAGCTCACAGTGCTAATTTCGACAAAACACTTGTCACACCCCGGAACCCATTTGAGTTTGCTGTGCCATCCGTTGAAGGAATAACCACCAACCTGGAGAAATCGTTTAATCGGAGGTGTTTTTTTGTCGGGCATTTATGGTGGGGTCAAGTGCAGATTCTGTGGAACTGAGAACCATGTTATGGCCAGGCGCTGCCTGGAGTGCGGCATGCCTTTCGATGATTCTTCTGAGCAGAAGAAAAATGTCAGTTCTGAACCTATTGATCTGGCAAGTTATAGGTCCAGGAGAAAGAAAAAGAAGGCTGCCCCCCAAGCGACTGTCAAAACCGGGCCCGGGAAATATTCGATAACCATGGTTATAATTATTGTCCTGGTGATCGCCTTGGTACTCACACAGATTTCCAATCTGCTAAACGCATTGACGCCCTAGATCTCTCCAGCGCAACCCAACCACCCCACTTCCCCCTTTCCTTGGGATTGAGGAGCCGGGGAGCATGACTGCAGAGGAAGTAAAGGAATATTTAAAGGACAAGATCGCCAGGTATAAACTTCCTGAGATCGTGGATTCAAACGATGACTTCCCGCGCAATCCCACCGGCAAGGTCTTAAAGAAGGAGTTAAGAAACCCCCGTTCCTAGTACAGTATTGAAGTTATACTTATAAAACCCCATTTTATAGATGGGGTTTTGCTTTGGGCGTTATTCTTTTCTGATTTTTCTGAAAGGGTTAATAAAGCGAAATATAGAACATTGATATGCGAGGTAACTACAGTTATTATAGCAGCACTATTCAACGTCAACTTTGTATACCGGGAGGGGGAAGGAATTTGACTGAATTAGCCTATGTTTCAGCTACAGAATTAGCGCGACTCATAAGGAACAAAGAGGTATCTCCAGTTGAGATCGTGAACCAACTGCTGGCCAGGATTGAGGCAATTAACCCGCAGATAAACGCCTTCTGCACTGTAGCAGCCGAACAGGCCAGGGCTGAAGCCCAAAAAGCAGAGGAAAAGGTGATGGGTGGCGAAGAAATGGGGCCTTTGCATGGTGTACCTATCGCTATCAAAGACCTGACAAGCACGGCAGGTATTCGTACTACCCATGGTTCCCTGGTCTTTAAGGATAACGTCCCGGAAGAGGACGCGATCATCGTTAAACGGATTAAGAAAGCCGGGGCCATTATTCTGGGCAAGACCAACACTCCGGAGTTCGGACACAAAGGAACTACAGACAACCTTCTGTTTGGAACCACCAAGAACCCATGGAATCTCGATATGACATCAGGCGGTTCCAGCGGTGGCTCAGCGGCTGCCGTAGCATCAGGGCTGGTCCCCTTTGCCGAAGGGAGTGATGGGGGTGGATCAATAAGGATCCCGTCCTGTTTCTGTGGTGTTTTTGGTTTTAAACCTACCTACGGGCGTATACCCTTTGATGGATATCCTCAAAACATGTTCTGGTCGCAGGCACCATTCCTGCATTATGGCCCGATTAGCCGGACAGTGGAAGATGCAGCTCTTCTGTTCTCAGTGATGGCCGGTTATCACCCCCAGGACCCCTATTCCCTGCCCGATACTGGTGAGGACTATCTGCAAGAGATGAGAGCCGACATTAAAGACCTGCGGGTGGCCTACAGCCCTGATCTGGGATTCTATCAGGTGGATGAGCGGGTTCGGCAGATTATAGAAAAGGCTGTCAAGCAATTGGAGTCTCTGGGGGTTCAAGTGGATCAGATTCCGGTTGATCTGGGTTCGAAAAAGGCTTTTGAAGAAGCATTTAACACCATGTGGTATGCCCAAATTGCTTCGGCCTATGCCGATTTACTGCCCGAGAAGAGAGAACAGTTTTGCAGGGCCATCGTTTTTATGCTGGAAACGGGTCAGGCCCTTAATGCCCTGGATTATAAAAAGACGGAGTTGGTCCGTACCGACCTCTGGTACAGACTGCAAAGGATATTCGAAAACTATGACCTGCTGGTCTGCCCCACCCTGGCGGTGCCGGCATTCTCCCACCAGATCCGGGGACCAAAGGAGATTAATGGGGTTAAAGTCAGCCCGTTTACCGACTGGATGCTGACCAATGCGTTCAACATGACGGGACATCCAGCGGCTTCACTTCCAGTCGGGTTCACAGATGATAATCTGCCCGTGGGTATGCAAATAATCGGCAGGCGGCTTGAGGATCGCGTGGTTCTGCGCCTCTCTTATGCATATCAACAAGCATTTCCCCGAAGTGAGCGGCCATTTTAGCAAGTGATGATGTACGCCGGGATATCAGTGTCCATTATTTCTCGATTTTACTTTACAGATGTCTTCATAATGTCTGATTTTTAATTGTCAACAATGTTTTTGAAAGGCTGGTGTAAATGTGAAAATTCAGGAAGAATACAAGAAAAAACTGGTTTCGGCTGAAGAAGCGGTTAAAGTGATCAAATCGGGAGATCTCATTGATTGGAGCAGTTTCAATGGCCAACCGGTAGTCCTTGATCAGGCTCTGGCTGCACGTAAGGATGAACTGACCAACGTTCACATTCGGGCTTCATCAAGTCTTAGGCCTGTTGCCTGTGTAGAGGCCGATCAGAAACGTGAGCACTTCATCTATCACACCTGGCATATGAGTGCCTACGAACGCAAACTGCACGACAGAAACCTGTGCAATTTTATCCCGGTTGCTTTTCATGAGCGTTCGAGCTATTACGAAAATGGTTATGTGGCGCCAGATGTAGCGATGCTTCAGGTTTGCCCCATGAACGAATACGGGTATTTTAATTATGGCCCGCAGGCCAACGCCATAGATGCGATTACCAAGTATTCCAAGCTAGTCATGGTCGAGGAAAACCCGCTCATGCCGGTGGCCCTGGGCGGCAGGTATGAAATGATACACATTTCCGAGGTTGATTATGTGGTGAGGAACCCCGGTACCCCGCTGATTGAGGTGAAACCGGCGGTCGCCACCGAAACTGATAAAGCCATAGCCAGCCATATCATCAAGGAGATTCATGACGGTTGCTGCATACAGCTTGGTATCGGAGGCCTGCCCAACACCATCGGAGAGATGATCGCTAAGGCCCGGATTAAACACCTGGGGGTTCATACAGAGATGCTGGCTGACTCCTATGTGGACATGTACGAGGCCGGGTGTCTCGATGGAACGCGAAAGGTCACAGACGTTTGCAAGATTGCCTACACCTTTGCCCTGGGTACGCAGCGACTGTACGACTTCATCCACGAGAACCCAGTATGTTCTATCAGCCCGGGATCATATATCAACAATCCCAACGTGATTGCCAAGAATCCTAATATGATATCCATCAACAACTGCCTGGAGGTTGATCTCTTTGGGCAGGTATCCTCAGAGTCTTCCAATGGCCGCCATATCAGCGGTACCGGTGGTCAATGGGACTTTGCCAAGGCGGCCTACATGTCCAAAGGCGGCAAGTCTATTATTGCCCTCTCGTCTACCTACCGAAAGAAAGACGGCACGGTGGTTTCCCGGATTGTTCCTACTTTAGGGCCAGGCACTATCGTGACCCTCCCCCGCTGGGCAGTACAATTCATCTGCACCGAGTACGGAATGGTGAATCTGAAAGGGGCCTCCACCTGGGAAAGAGCCGAACGCCTGATCTCCATTGCTCACCCGGACTTCCGCGACCAGCTTATAGAAGAAGCTGACCGCATGCGCATCTGGCTCCCCAGCAACAAGGTTTCATAAGCTGCAGCTTAATACACCTGGGAATTAAGCCTCCGACCATCCCCCCCAAGCAGGTCGGGGGTTTCTTGTTTTTTAATCTGAATCCATACCAGGGAAAACCTGCTTTTTCGGTACGCCATCCAATTTATGACGGAACTTCGTACAGCCATGTACAGAAGGCGTCGTGGGCCCGAATCGAGCCATTTCGACAAATTCCTTCTCTTTTTTGTTCTTAATTGTACAATATAAAGAAAACATGAAAGGCTAGGTAACGGATGACAACGCTGCAGAATGAATATAACACTAAACTAGTAACAGCCGATGAAGCGGTTAAGGTAGTGAAATCGGGTGACCGTATCGATTGGGGTACCTTCAATGGTCAACCGGCTTTACTGGACGAGGCCTTAGCCAAACGCAAAGACGAACTAAAGGACGTAGTAATCGCCGGAGCCTCAAGTCTACGACCTATGGCCTGTATTGAAAGTGATCCTGAGAGAGAACACTTTTACTACACTACCGGACATATGAGTGCCTACGAACGTAAGCTGCATGATAGAAACCTGTGTAATTACCGGCCTATAACCTTCCACGAAACATCGGAATACTGGCACACCGGCCACTGGCATACCGATGTAGCCATGCTGCAAGTCGCACCCATGAACAAGTTTGGCTATTTTTCGTTTGGACCCCAGAACAATTCGATTTACACCATTGTCCAGTATGCCAAAAAAGTCTTGGTTGAGGTCAATCCCCTAATGCCGATAGCCCTCGGTGGAAGGCGGGATATGTGTCACATTTCCGAAGTTGATTATATAGTGGAGAATTCGGGGGTTCCATTGATTGAAGTGCCGCCCATGCAGGCTAGCGAAACTGATAAAGCCATTGCTCAACATATCATTAAAGAAATCCATGATGGCAGTTGCATTCAACTTGGCATCGGCGGCCTGCCCAATGTCATCGGTGAGATGATCGCCGAGGCCGGCATCAGACACCTGGGAGTTCACTCCGAGATGCTGGCTGACTCTTATGTGGACATGTATGAGGCTGGCTGTATAGATGGCTCGCGCAAGGTTGTTGACCCAGGCAAGATGTCATACACTTTTGCTCTAGGTACCCAGCGGCTGTATGATTTTATTGACAAGAATCCGGTATGCGCTATCAGCCCTGCGAGTTATATTAACAATCCAGTAGTAGCAGCTCAAAACCCGGGTCTGGTTTCGATAAACAACTGCCTGGAAATAGATCTGTTCAGCCAGGTTTCATCAGAATCATCCGCTGGCCGGCAGATCAGTGGCACCGGCGGTCAATGGGACTTTGCCAAAGCTGGTTACATGTCCAAGGGTGGAAAATCAATCATCGCCCTTTCATCAACCCACCTAAGAAAAGATGGCACCCTGGAATCCCGGATCGTGCCGACACTGTCTCCCGGAACCATTGTGACCCTGCCCCGGTGGACTGTACACTGCGTCTGTACTGAGTACGGCATGGTGGACGTCAAAGGTGCCTCGACCTGGGAACGGGCCGAACGCCTGATATCAATCGCCCACCCCGATTTTCGCGACGAACTGATCAAAGAAGCGGATCGTATGCACATATGGCGTCGCAGCAATAGAATTTCTTAATTCGCACAGTGTCCAATCAATGTAAGTCAATTCAGCCCACGGTTCCAATATTCCGTGGGCTATCGTTTGGCTTATTTAACTGGTGTAAGCGTGAACCTGGCACTACGTAAAAACAATTACTGCTGATCATACAGGAATCTTAAAGTTATCACAATTCAGTATCATTTACGATTTGCAGTGATAGGTGAGAATCAGTGAGTCCCTCCGCATTGTTATATGGCGGACATAAATAGACTTTTTTGCCAATTCAGAGTACAATAACGTTGTGTTTTATTGAATTTAATTAGGGCTTGTGCTCTTAATCTACTAATAATTAAGGGTGATCTATATGGAAAAACAGCCTGTGGCCCGCGATTGTTTTATCTGTGGCTGGGGAAACGAAATCAGCATGCAAGCCGATTTTTTCAATGATGTGGAAGCAGGCAAGGTGGTCTCGGAAGTAATTATCCCCCCTTATGGTGATGGATGGCCGGGAATTGCTCATGGGGGTATTGTTTCCGCTCTATTGGACGAGGCTTCCTACCGTTCTATATGGCTGGACGGCAATTTCGACCGGGTTATGGCTACTGCCGAGATGGATGTGCGCTTTCGGCGACCAACTCCGACCGGACAGCCTCTGCAGGTGGTGGGCTGGACCCTGGAGCTTAACGAAACAAACGCCAGGGTTGCTGCTGAGATTCGTCTGCCTGATGGAACGGTGACCGCCCGCTGTGAGGCTCTGTTACTAAAACCACCTCAGTCTTTTCTCGAACAATGCGACTATGCAGCAGAAAAGGCTGTTTGGAAGGTCCGCGGAGATTAATTCCTTTAGGAGAGGTGCAGTGTGGAAAAGCAGCCTAGTGCCCGTGTCTGCTTCATCTGTGGACGGGAAAATGAAGTAAGTCTCAAAGCTGACTATTACAATGACACTATTAACCAACAGGTTGTCTCAGAGGTAACCATCCCTGCGCGTTTTAATGGATGGCCAGGACATGCCCACGGCGGACTGGTCGCTGCTCTTCTTGACGAGGCCGCGTTCCGGGCGGTCTGGATCGATGGAAACTTCCAGCGAGCAATGGTTACGATGAATTTAAAGATTCAACTGCGACGGCCAACACCGACTGAACAGCCCCTGAAAACAGTCGGTTGGGTGTTGGAAATGGACGAGGCCAGGGCCAAAACAGCCTCCGAAATAAGGCTGCTTGACGGCACCGTTGTTGCCCGCGGTATAGCTACCCTGGTTAAACCCCCGGATTCATTTCTTGAAATGGCTGGCTGGGAAGAGGAAGAACAGTATTTCAAGGTATATGAAGACTGATATAGCTTACTCCAAATTTGCAGCATTCATCAGCAGATTATAGGTGAACCATCCATCCCCGGTCACGAAAATCTGCGGCTTGGCGGAAGCGGCGTCCCGCTGTATCCCTACCCCATCGGCGAATGGCATAAAGGATACAATCTTGTTAAAGCGGACCCGGAAGTTCTTTTTTGTGCCGCCAAAATAGATGTGCTTGGTTGTCACTGCCAATATCCCCTGGTCTACATGTACCCGCTCAGTCTTTTCCACGGGGTGTCCCCGGAAGGAACCGGTCCTCAGGTACACACCCTTGGCAACCCGGAAGCTGACTCCGGCACTGCCTCCCACATACTGCCTGCGGGTTTTATCTTCGTAGTAATCGACATTGCTGAATCCCCAGATCAGCTTTTCACTTTTTTGAAAGTTGAATGGCAGACCATCGGTCTTGAAACGGTCCGGAATAGTACCCTCCATTAGTTCACGCAAAACGATGCCTTTAACAAACCGGGTTTGGGCACCATTTCTATTTAAGAGATCCGGCGACAGCTCAAATTGTTCCGCATACGAGGTCAGCTGGTTTGTCTCGTCAACATCCAGGTTACCATCCTCAAGTAAATGATCAACCGCATCTTCCCATCCGGCTATAATGGCTTCTTGTACCTGATCCAATGGAATGAAGCTTTTCTGAGCCACCTGGCGCAAGGCCGATTGCAGTCCACTGCGGTCCCGGTTCCCTATCGCCGCTTCTTTGGCGGTGTCAATCATTTGTTTCCAGCCATTATCATGCTTTTCGGCGCACTCGCGGTGTTTGCTCCGCAAGAGACCAGCCGGTTGCCCACAATAAATGCAGTTCCCCACTATTTCTCCTCCTCTCAGTGATGTCGTATATCTATTCCTGTACCTAACAGCGTTCACGGTTTCCCGGTGGTTGACCAGGATGCAACCAAAGCCAACTTCGAGCTGCGGCTCATCTTTTTGATTTCCATTTCGCGTCGTAAAGCCTCAGAAATGCTGGAGACCGTTTCGCAGTATGCCAGGCTGACAGGTCGACGCCCCCTGGTGTACTTCGCCCCCTGTCCCAGGTTATGCTTACTCAATCTTGCTTCCAGGTTATTGGTCATACCCGTATACAGTGTGGTATCAGCGCATTTGACGATATAGACATAATAGGTATCTTCATGGTCCATGAATTAGCTCCCTTGTAGAAAACAGCATACCTAAATAAATACCCCGCAGCTGATGCGGGGCTTTTAGATAATGTGATGTTGAGGCTGTAAACAGCATGGTGTTCAATAGCACGAATCAGTGTTCAGATACTTAGCCGATCATTTTAACCAAAGAATCATATTGTTCAGCATTGCTGCGGTTTTTTGGTCGGATCATCTCCAGTGTCCTGCCATCTGTAAAGGTTACAACAACTCTTTGTAGTGTTACCTTAATGTTTTCCTCGCACTGCATAATCGAATGGCTGCGTTCAACCTGAATGATCTTGTCCCGATAATAGGTATAGATTTCAACAAAATCAGGAGTAAGGATATCAGCTCTTATAATGGCCTTGTCAGAAAGCACCCAGATTATCTCTCTAAACTTCTCCGAATCCTCGTTCATATCCCCGAATTCTTTGTACCATGCCTTGATTGCCCCAACTTCTGCCAGTGCGTTTTGTAAAACGCCGAACGAGTAATGTCCAGTTTCCAACTCCATCTCGATAGCCTTCAGCATACCTTTTCCCCCCCTTGTTGAATCATCTATTCAGCATAGGTTATCATTTTTCCTGCTTCACATAATGGTTATTAATGACTTTCCTGGTGTGATTAATAAAAACGAATATTTCTGAAATAGATGAATAATTAGGTAGTTTAATAGCAACGGGTTTTTCCGACATAACCAGGTTGCTTATCTAGGAATTATGGTTAAAATGAGCAAAGGACAGTGCATAGAAAACAAAACGGTTTGCTATTGGTATTGTTTGGAAGTGTCAGCCGGCTATTCCAAAGCCAATTTCAAAACCAATATTTTCAATGTTTTTGAAGGAGTACAATATCCAATGAGTTCAAAAACCCTGTTTCGCCAGGTTAAGGCGGCGAACCTCAGATATAAAATGATACAGAACAATGACCGGATAGCCGTGGGAGTATCGGGGGGAAAAGACAGCCTGGTCCTGCTGCACGCCTTTAAACTCATGCAAGATTACTCACCCTTGGAATTTGAACTGTTTCCAGTCACCATTGACCTGGGATGGGGTGACGACTGGGGCCCGGTGTCAGATTACTGCGCGGTCCTAGGCCTGCCGCATAAGATTGTTGAGACCCGGATTGGCCCCCTTGTATTCGAGGAACGCCAGGAGTCAAATCCCTGTGCCCTATGTGCGAACCTCAGGTCCGGTTCGCTAAACCGTACCGCCATCGCCCTGGGCTGTAATAAGGTGGCGTTAGGCCATCACCTGGATGATGCGGTCGTGACCTTAATGATGTCCATGATTTTTGAAGGGCAGTACCGCACCTTCACACCGGTCACCTATCTTAGCCGCATGGACCTTTCGCTAATACGACCTTTGGTCTATGTTGAGGAAAAACTCATTTCCAAAATGGCGTCCTCTCTAAACCTCCCGGTTCAGTCCAGCAGGTGTCCGGTCACTGGTGCAACCAACCGTGATACGATAAAGGCCTTTTTAAATGACCTGGAATCCCAGTATCCATACAGCAAACGGCGGATGCTCAAGGCCATGGAAAACGTGAATGTCAATAGCTTTTGGGGCGAGAAGTGAATCATGTAGTTCCCGAAACAGGGCTGGGCTGTCTCTATGTCACAAAAACACACAGCTATGCGAACAACTGTTTTGACATGCTAATCCGTGCTATACTGAAGAAAAAACTGGAGGAAGAAATGCAAACCAAAACTCCTCTCACCACCAGGCAAAAGGAGATTCTTGATTACCTGCAAAAGCATCTGAAACAGTACGGCTACCCGCCCTCAGTGAGGGAGATCGGCCAGGCACTAGGCCTCAGTTCAAGCTCCACCGTACATGTTCATTTAACCAATCTCGAGGATAAGGGCTGGATCAGGAGAGACCCCAGCAAGCCGCGGGCCATTGAGATACTGGTCGATGATGAAAAGGATACAGTTGAAACCGAAGTAATCACCCTCCCCATCGTAGGTAGAGTAGCCGCAGGTGTCCCTATCACCGCGGAAGAGAATGTCGAAGGTTATTTCAGTGTATCAGCAGGTTTTTTGGGTAAGGGCACTCATTTCCTGCTGAAGGTTAGAGGTGACAGCATGATTGAAGCCGGGATACTTGACGGTGACATGGTTATAGTCCGCTCGCAAGAGGTGGCGAACAATGGGGATATCGTAGTAGCTCTCATTGATAATGAAGCAACCGTAAAGCGCTTTTATCACCGGCCGGACCATGTGGAACTGCACCCGGAAAATCCCAACATGGAGCCGATTATTGTTGACGATGTAGTTATCTCTGGGATAGTAACCGGACTTGTCAGGCGAATGTAGCAGCATACAGGCCAGTTGGACATCAACTCCGACTGGCCTGAAAAGTTTTTCGCCATTTATTCCTCTACTCTGCTAAAAGGTTGTGAGATACTCATCTATCTCCCACTGGTGGACCCGGGCCCGGTAGTTGTCCCATTCCATCCGCTTGGCGTGCATATAACGGTTGTATATGTGCGGTCCCAGGGCCTCCTGTACCAGCTCGTCATGTTTAAGCTCCCGCAAGGCTTCCCGCAGGGTTCCGGGCAGGCTCTCGATTCCGGCCTCCTCTCGGGCATTGACATCCATTTCAAATATGTTCTGATCCACTGACGGAGGACAGACAGTTTGGTTCTTGATGCCTTCCAACCCGGTTTTGAGTATCACTGCCAGGGCCAGATACGGGTTGCAGGACGGATCGGGATTCCGGAGCTCCATTCTGGTCCCTATTCCCCGGCGGGCCGGAACCCGTATCAAAGGACTGCGGTTTTTTGGGGACCAGGCAATATAAACCGGGGCTTCGTATCCAGGAACAAGTCGTTTATATGAATTAACAGTGGGGTTAGTGATAGCTGTGATCGCGGCCGCATGTTCCAGGACACCGCCTATAAAGTGCATGGCCACATCACTCAGACCATTTGGCAATGACGGGTCATCAAAGGCATTTTTGCCGTCTTTGAACAATGAGATGTTAAGATGCATACCGGAGCCCGCAATACCAAAGATTGGTTTGGGCATAAATGTGGCATGCAACCCGTGTTTTTGGGCCACAGTACGGACCACGATACGGAAGGTAACAACCCGGTCCGCTGTGGTAATGGCATCCGCATACTTAAAATCTATCTCGTGCTGGCCTGGTGCCACTTCGTGGTGAGAGGCCTCAATCTCAAAACCCATCTGCTGCAGGGTCAGAACCATTTCTCTGCGGGCATCCTCACCCAGGTCAACTGGTGCCAGGTCAAAATATCCGGCCTTATCGTGAGTCTCCAGAGTGGGGCGGTTATGAGCGTCCTTTAAAAACATAAAAAACTCCGCCTCAGGCCCAACATTCATCTCATATCCCTGTGCCTGAGCTTCGGCAATAATCCTCTTCAGGTTGACCCGGGGACACCCCAGGAAAGGTTCCTTGTTGGAGTCGTAGACATCACAGATTAAACGGGCTGTCTTTCCGTCATTTGTTGTTTTCCAGGGATAGATCGTAAAAGTATCAGGATCAGGTATCAGGTACATGTCCGATTCCTCAATGCGCGCAAAGCCCTCAATTGAGGAACCATCGAACATGAGGTCACCGTCCAGCGCTTTTTCGAGCTGATTAACGGTTATGGATACATTCTTGGGCCGACCCATGATGTCCGTAAACTGCAGCCTGATAAAATGAACATTCTGCTCTTCCGCCAATGTTAAAACATCTTGTTTTTTCATGATATCCACCCTATTCTATCGCGATTCTGCCAGCATACTCGCCGGCGTTACCAATCAAAGGTTAACTGAAAGAACATCAGAAGATTAAAACCAGGAATGAGATCAGCATCCCTATTCCTAACAGGCCCTTAAATGCGATACCGGCAAAGATGCCGATGACCGTTCCGGTAGCCACACCCACGGCCTGGTTAACATCCCGCAGGACCAGGTATTCACCGGCAAAGGCCCCCAGCCACGGTCCAACAAGGATTCCTATAGGACCGAAGAAAAGGCCCACTACTATACCCAGTGCGGCACCAAACATCCCAAATCTGCTGGAACCGGCCTTTTTTGCACCCCAAACACCGGCAATGTAATCCACCAGGACTGATAAGAGTGTTAAGGCACCCATTATTGCAATGTAATGGACGCCTACCACGTTGAAGCCTTCGTACCAGCCATAACCCAGAATTCCCAGAAATACTAACGGTATCCCGGGCAGAACGGGCATAAAGCTGCCGGCAATGCCAATCAGCATTACCAAAATCGCCAGGAATTTGGCAAATAATAGCATAAAACTCCCCCAATCCCCTGAATATGATTTTCAAGTTAATCTGATTATACAGATTACGTTTCTCCGCTGCCAGTATTTGCAGGGGAGAAGAACAAATTCTTGAGATAACTGCTGTTGGATCACCCTGCAATAAGCAACCTAACCAGTTCACTTACCACGTAACGGGTATGCTGGTAAGCCAGGCCTCCCTGCATAAAAGCGAGAAATGGTTCTCGAAGTGGAGCATCGCAGGACAGCTCAATGGAGGATCCCTGCACAAAAGTACCGGCTGCCATTATTATGGCGTCTTCATAACCGGGCATGGAACCGAATTCGGGAAGTACATGGCTGTCAATTGGTGAAAAGGCCTGCACCACGCGAACAAATGCTTCCAACTGCTTAAGGTCTTCAAGCTGCACCACCTGGACTATATCTCCCCGGTTCTCGTCCCATTTCGGCCAGACCGTAAAACCAAGGCTCTCAAATACAGCAGACGCCAGGACTGCGCCCTTCAAGGCTTCAGCCACCACATGAGGGGCCAGGAACAGGCCCTGGTACACGATCCTCAGATCATAGAGACTGGGACCGATTTCCTTTCCCAGGCCGGGGGCTATCAGGTGATCAGCCACCATCTCAACGAGGTTCTGGTTTCCGACTACGTACCCGCCGCCGGCAGCCAGTCCCCCTCCGGGGTTCTTGATCAATGATCCGGCAGTCAGATCAGCACCAATATGACCCGGTTCGCGTTCCTCTACGAATTCGCCGTAACAGTTGTCAACCAATACAATCGTCCCGGGATTAACACTTTTGACCAGACTTATAATCTCGGATAAATCAGCTATCGATAAAGTTTTTCTCCGGTTGCTGTAGCCGCGCGATCTCTGCAGCAGGATAACCCGTGGCTTCAATGCCACGGTCTCCATGAGGCGGGCCATATCACAGCACCCATCTGCGGTCACCGGGTTCTCGGCAT
This sequence comes from Syntrophomonadales bacterium, assembly GCA_050951725.1. Lineage (GTDB taxonomy): Bacteria > Bacillota > Syntrophomonadia > Syntrophomonadales > DTU052 > DTU052. Next base: position 483,517 of record JBMNJO010000001.1, read on the forward strand.
ACCTTACACCCTTGGATACCAGGCCATTGTGGCCGGTTATTATCTGGTGGAGCGTATCGTAGGGCCTGTCCATGGCCGAAACCAGGAGATCACCCGGGCTAAGCAGGGCAAAAAGGCAACAGGACAGCGCATGGGTGCCGGAAATCAGCTGGGACCTGACCAATGCGTCCTCTCCCCCGAATATGCTGGCATACATGCTCTCCAGAGTTTCCCGGCCGAGATCATTGTATCCGTAGCCGGTTCCGGCGGCAAAATGGCCGGGGGATACCCGCCAGGTCTTAAATGTCTCCAGCACCCGTTTTTGATTCAAGTAGGAAACAGCATCTATCCTTTGGAAAGCCGATCTGATCTTGCTTTCTGTCTCTTGCAGCAGCATCTCCACATTACTCATTATCTATTTCACCATCCATAGCCTGTAATACACGTCCCAATACCAGTCCGGTCCCGCGCACCCGCATAATAACCCCGGCCGGCAAGTCTTCCCTCTCCAGGACATGGCTGTTGTCGTAGAGCAGGTTTATCAAATCACCCCGGTTATACGGGATGTTCACGGTTATCTCAGTGGCGTCTCCAAAAAGGAGGCGCTGTATACGTTGCAACAGTTCAGACATCCCCTGACCACTGCGGGCAGATACCATCTGACCCTCCGGAAGGTCGAGCCCGAGGCTGCCGATTTCCTCCGGTGAGAGAAGGTCCATCTTATTATATACCTTAAGCTCCAGACGGGGGCGGTCATCGATCTCGGCCAGGACTTTTTCAACTGTCCTGATCCGTTCTTCCACGCCGGGTGTGGATACATCTACTACATGCAGAATAAGGTCGGCCTCCCTTACCTCCATTAGGGTAGCTCGGAAGGACGCCACCAGCTGATGTGGAAGCTTATTAATGAAGCCAACGGTATCAGTAAGCACAAAATGCCCGCCTTCCGGGAAATCGATCCGGTGCCCGGTGGTCTCCAGGGTGGCAAACAACCGCGGGTCGGCACCAGCCTCAGTACCGGTAAGGTTGCCCATAATGCTTGATTTGCCGGCATTGGTGTAACCGACCAGTGATACCAGGGGTATCTCCATTTGCGCCCTCCGGTGCCGGGTTATTAGTTGCCTCCGGGTAAGGAGCTCGATTTCTTTTTCGAGCTCGTGGATGCGCTGGCGAACCTTCCGGCGATCAGTCTCCAGCTTGGTCTCCCCCGGTCCCCTGGTACCGATACCCCCGCCCAAACGTGACAACTCAGTGCCTTTACCAACTAACCGGGGCAGGAGGTACTTCAAACGAGCCAGCTCCACCTGGACCTTGCCCTCCGCAGTATGTGCCCGCTGGGCAAAGATGTCGAGGATGATTCCAGTCCGGTCGGTTACACTGGTCTCCAGAGCCCGGGCCATGTTCCGCTGCTGGGCCGGTGTCAGCTCATCGTCACAAACCACCAACTCCGCCCCCAGTCCGGTTATCAACTCCCGCAAGGTGTTTAGCTTACCCTTTCCCAGGTAATAATGGGGTTCTGGTTGAGCTCTCCTCTGGGTGATACGGCCGACTACCTCCAAGCCTCCGCTGCTCTCCACCAGGGCTTCTAACTCCCGGAGCTCGTCATCCGTGTTTTCGTTATTAATAATTCCGACCAGCACACACTTTATGGTCATAGACAATCCTTTCTTGATTCCCCCTTAAAATCGAAGCTATACTTTGATTCCCCTGCAAAGTCTTCCGAAAGTATCTCTTCTTTCATCTGAGTAAATTATTGACGTTTAGCAGGACGAATCTTACTGGAGAATATAAAAACCGCGGAAACCGCGGGTTTTGATGGTGCATGTTCAGGCATATCAGTATATATCCGATTCATCAACCGTCAGCAAGGCCTGTCTGCCAACCGAACTGTGAGTAATCAGACGGACCGCCTGCTGCCGTATAATCCTTTCCACCAGATTTCTGACATAGCGGGCATTACCATCATACTGCGGACGGTTGCGGCAGTGGGAAGCAATGCTATGACGGAGTTTCCAGCGAGCCTTATTACTCAGAATGTATTCCCGCTGATCAAACATGTGGACCGCAATCTCAAAGAGTTCTTCCGCAGTGTAATCCGGAAACTCAACATGAATGGGAAACCGGGACTTTAACCCTGGGTTGCTGCGGATAAATTCTTCCATTTCATCACAGTACCCGGCCAGAATAACAACCAGGTTCTCCCGCTGGTCCTCGAGGTTCTTGACCAGGGTGGCGATGGCCTCCCGTCCAAAATCCTTCTCTCCCCCCTGCGCCAAGGTGTAAGCCTCATCAATAAAGAGAATACCTCCCAGGCTTCGTCTGACCTGCTCCCGTGTTTTTTGGGCAGTATGTCCAATGTACTCCCCAACCAGGTCAGCTCTTTCCACCTCCACCAGGTGTCCCTTGGTCAGGAATCCCAGTTCCTTGAAGATCTTTCCCAGGATCCTGGCTACTGTGGTCTTACCGGTACCAGGATTGCCCTTAAAGACCATATGTAAGACAATGGGGGCAGCTTTAATCCTTTCTTCGGCCCGTTTTCTCTGCACCAGGGCAAATGCTGAGACTTCCCAGATGAGCTTTTTAACCTGGTCAAGTCCAATGAGGGAGTAGAGTTCGGCAAAGGCATCACTGCCGTTTTTCTCAGTCAAAGGCGGGACCATACTGGAATCAACGACGGTTGGCTTCTGTGGTTCATCCAGATACCGCAGGGATATCTCCATTCTGTGAATCACCAATCCAAAACGGATGTCAAGCTAAAGACATCCGTTAAAAAATCCTTAACTATACTACTCAAAACAGACCAAAGTGGTTACACTTCGTAAGCACTCGAAGTAGTGTTACTCCTCCTCGCTCCGGCTATCCATGGTGAGAATGCTGATGGGCTTAATAGGGGCGATAGTGGAGATGGCGTGTTTATATACCATCTGCTGTCTCCCTTCCTGTTCGACGATAGCAGTAAAGTTGTCAAAGCCCCTGATAACACCTTTTATCTGAAAACCGTTAACCAGGTATATTGTTACGGGAATCTTTTCCCGCCGGATCTGGTTCAAAAACGCATCCTGCATATTTAGCTGGCTCTTGGTCACCAATGTTACCTCCTGTTTTGCGAACTTGGTTAACGTATTCTACAGGCACCGATAATAGTCCTCCTAAAGTATTCACATATTTTATCTATTAAGGTATCCTCTTCATTATAATTTGACAAATCCCACCAATTTATTCGAGTATCCTTGCGGAACCAAGTTAGCTGGCGTTTGGCATACCGTCTAGTCTCCCGCTTTATCTCCTCTACTGCTTCTTCACAGGACAGATGGCCCTCCAGGTGCTTAATAATCTGGGCATAACCCAAGGCCTGCATGGAGTTAAGGCCGGGTCCGTACCCCTTCTCCAGCAGCTGCCCGACCTCTGCCACAAGACCGTTCTCCAGCATGGAATCGACCCTTCTCTCCAAACGTTGGTACAGCACCTCACGGGGCATGGTCAACCCTATGACTGCCAGATTATACCGGCCGGGGTTCTTTTTCTGCAGGGCGGAAAAGAGCTGCCCGGTGACCTCTATCACTTCCAAGGCCCTTACCAGGCGCTTGCGGTCATTAGGACTGATATTGACTGCGGCTTCCGGGTCCAGTGACTCCAGGCGCTGGTGGAGGATCTGATTGCCATGCAGCTCAGCCTCTTCATTAAGCCTCTGCCGCACTAAAGGGGTCGCTTTTATTGGGTACAGCTGGTAATCATCCACCACCACCTGGTAGTACAAACCGGTACCCCCTACCAGCACAGGAATCCTCCCCCGGTCGTTGATCTGCTTGATAAGAGGTTTGACCATCTTCTGGTAGTCGGATACCGAAAACTGCTGGTCAGGGTCACAGATGTCAATCATGTGATGGGGAATACCCCCCATTTCTTCGCTGGTAATCTTGGCAGTGCCTACGTCCATACCCCGGTAGATCTGCATGGAATCGCAGGATATTATTTCGATATCCAGCGTCTGTCCAACCTTAACGGCTATTCGGCTTTTGCCCACCCCGGTGGGACCAACAATCGCTGCCAGTTGTAACATAACAATTCCCATCTTGTTCTATCTTAGTATTTCCGGTTCTAAACATAGTACCGGCTGTTAATCTGAGACTTCCATCACTCCATAGGCTATTTCGCTATGGTTCCCCATTACAACCTCAATAAAACCTAATCTTTCAAACTCGGTGCTGTCGTGGCGCTCTTTTAACACCACTCGTTTTCGGCTTACCCGGATGGCTTCGGACACTGCCTCAACAGACAACGGCTGGTGGTTTGCCAGTTGACGAAGGGGCGCGATCGGTTTACTGCTCTGTACGGGTTGGCGAAACATAGGATCAAAGTAGACAATGTCAAACGAGTTATCTGGCAACCCTCGAAGCTCTGCAAGGTAATCGGCGCAGGTTATTTCAATCCGGTCCATGGCTTCTTTAAGCCACTGGGGACCGTCAGGATACTTCTTCATCCCCCAGCGGACAATAGCCGCAGTTATGGGTGAAGACTCCAATCCCCAAACCCGGCCTTCCTTTCCCACCACAAACGAAATAACCAGGGCATCGGCGCCCAACCCCAGGGTGCAGTCCAATACTTCCATACCGGCCTTAAGCTCCATGGCCTCGATTATCGGATCAGATTCTCCCCTGCGCAAACGGGAGACCCGGTTTTTGCCCATACTGGGGTGATAGAAGAACCTCTCTTTCCCCTGGTAGAGCACTGGTCCCTCCGGTTCCCAGACAATTACGCCGGAGGCATTTTCGTCGGCCAGAATCCGGACCAGACTACGGTCCTGGCGCGGAGTATATCGGGCACCGGATTCAGCGGCAAACTCAATAATCTCCGGACTGCCAGGAATACCCTTTCTGGTTTCAGTTACCACGTATCGTCCTTCTATGTTACATCACCTTTTCATGAGCCGGTCCATTTCCGCTTTATCAACAGTGTAACAGGTCGGTCGTCCATGAGGGCAGAAGCTGCGGTTCTCAGTATTCACCCATTCCCGGATCAGGTGCATCATCTCCCGCGACTCCAGCCTTTGTCCGGCTTTGACCGCACCCTTGCAGGCCAGGACCTTCAAACCGTTATCAAGTTCCATCTCAGCGGTGAGCGGCTGGCTCTGCCAGGTATCCAGGATTTCCATCAGGGTCTCTACCTCTCCGCCGGCCGCCAGAGCCGGTATTGATCTAATAACCATGGTCTTTTCTCCGATTCTGTCCAAAACATAACCAAGGTTTTCGAGGAAACCCTGACGGGACTCAGCCAGCAGGAGCAGATCAGGCGGCAACTCCACGGCTACCGGTACGGCCAGTTCCTGGCTTGCTCTCTTAACCGGCTGCGCCTTAAGCTGGTTAAACAGCAGTCGTTCATGAGCGGCGTGCTGGTCAATTATGTTGAGCATTCCATCGATCTCACAGATCAGGTAGGAATCCTGCCACTGCCCGTAAAGATTGACGGAAGGGGTATTATCCTCCAGCACGGCTGCGAACTCAAGGGGATCTTCTCTCATGACTGGCTGAGGCCGAATGTTAACAGGTTCCGATATGTAAGAAGGTAACGGTTGATGCTGATGGTTACTCTCCACCCGGGTTCGGTATGATTCCCCGGTGAGGTCTGGGTTGGTTGCCTGAAACAACTTCTCCCGCACCGCGGTCTTTATGGCCATGAACACTGCTTTTTCATCACTAAAGCGGACCTCGGATTTTTGGGGGTGGACGTTGACATCCACCTGGTCCGGGGGCATGGTCAGAAAGACTATACCTACCGGCCGTTCCCGCTGTAGCAGCAGACCCCGGTAGGCCTCCTCCAGAGACAGCGATAGCACGGAATTCTTCACTACCCGACGGTTCACCATAAAAATCTGACCTCTCCGGTTCTTCCTGGTAAGTTCCGGCTTACTGATCAGGCCAGTAACCATAATGTCACCGTACTGCAATTCAATATCAAGAAGACGGTGGGAGTAATCCTTACCGAAAATGGCCAGGGCCACCTCCCGCAGTTCTCCATTCCCGCTGGTCATAAACACCTGCCGGTGTTCATTGCGGAAGGAAAAGCTGATCTCCGGGTGGGACAAGGCCAGCCTTACCACGGTGTCATATACCTGGTTACCCTCAGCCACTGTGGACTTTAAAAATTTTCTCCGGACCGGGGTGTTATAGAACAGGTTGGTAACCGTTACACTGGTCCCAGGCGGTGCTGGTGCGGCTGATGACGATATTACCATACCACCATCGACCTTTATGCAGTGCCCTTCTTCTCCGGGATTGCTGTACATCTCCACCTGGGAGACGGCTGCGATGCTGGAAAGCGCCTCACCGCGAAAACCCATGCTGCCCAGGGCCCAGAGGTCAGCCTCGGAATCCAGTTTACTGGTGGCGTGACGGGCAAAGGCCAGCACGAGGTCCTCTTCATTCATACCTATTCCGTTGTCAGATACCCTGATGTAATCAATTCCTCCGCCTCTGATCTCGATCTCCAGACGTGTGCTGCCGGCATCAATCCCGTTTTCCAGCAGTTCTTTAACTACCGAGGCCGGACGTTCCACCACTTCACCGGCGGCGATCTTGTCGATCAGTGCCTTATCCAGAAGCTTGATCTTACTCAAGGGAAATCTCCTTACCGTCCTGGCAGTCATAGCGGAGGAAACGGTCGCCCGACCTATCCTGCAGGTGTATCGAATCGCGTTGGTCATTCCTCTTCTTCATGGTTTCATACAAATCGGTTGCATCCTGGACACATTTCGGGCAGGCCCGGCGGGGTATGCTCACGCAGTAGACATGGTTGGCATTCCCACTGTGAAACCCGGCATGGGAATCAATCGCCAGGTAACCGGAACAATCGGGGCAGAGCCTCAGGGTCTCCATCTGCTGTTCATGTATTCCGTCAGTGTCGTAATAAATCGACTTGTGCCGCTGGTAGAACTTGTCCTTGGTGTCACGGGCCGATGCGATAAGCCGCTGGCGGTTTTGCCAGGTCTTCTGCTGGGTTTCAATGATACGTTTTATAGAATTCATACCCATCTTGCTCTCCCGGGCCAATCCCGGGTCATAATCCGGTTCATGGAGATAGCTGTAGTCGATACCGGCCATGGCCATGATAATCCCCATATTTATATAGGGAAGTGCAGTTTCCACTGAGTAGCCGCCCTCCAGGACTGCTATGTCAGGGGCCAGACGCTTGTTCAGTTCAGCATAACCCCGGGCAGTAAACCGCATATTCGCCAGAGGGTCAGTGTAGTGATTATCCTGCCCGGCAGAGTTCACCACCAGGTCTGGTTTGAATTCCTCCAGAATGGGCTTTACCAAATTGTCAAGGACATACAGGATACCCTGGTCACCGGTCTCTGGCGGCAGTGGGACATTGAGCGTGTATCCCTGGGCCAGCGGGCCTCCAATCTCACTGGTAAACCCTGTTCCGGGATAGAGGGTGCGTCCGTCCTGGTGAAAGGAGATGAACAGAACCTCGGGATCGTGCCAGAATATATCCTGGGTCCCATCACCGTGATGGACATCCGTATCCACGATCGCTATCCGCTGGAGGTTGTAGTGGCGGCGCAGGTAGTCAATCATGACGGCCTCATTGTTAATGTTGCAAAAGCCCCGGTTTCCATGCGCGACCCGCATAGCGTGATGTCCCGGGGGCCGGACCAGGGCAAAACCGTTCTTAATCTGCTTTCTCATCACGGCGTCCGCAATGGTCAAAGCTCCTCCGCAGGATATGCGGTGAGCGTCAGTCGCCTGATCCCCGACTCCCGGCACACAGAAATGGGTACGGGCAATATCCTTGTCCGTGGCCATCTGCGGCTGGTACTCCTCTATCTGGGGAAGGTCCATTATGCCTTCTTCAAAGATCTGGTCTCGCGTATACAGCAGCCGTTCTTCTCTTTCTGGATGAGTGGGCGAAATGGCCCAGTCAAATGCCGGGAAGAATACTAAACCAGTTGGTTTCATACCTTCACCCCCTGAAACCCCTTGATTACGCCTGGGGATATGGTTATTCCTACATCAAAGATCTGGCCTGAGGTGGACCAACCCCGGATTATATTGAACTGTTCCTCCATAACGAACTCCCGCTCCGCAAAGTACTCCCCCATGCCTTTGGACTCGGCCAGGGCCAGCAGTTCGTTCTCGGCCAGTTTCTTGATATCCCTCATCTGAATCCGGCCAGGACCGGGAAGTTTTTTCAGGTTTCCTTCCGTGCTGTAGGTGCCGGTTTGGGTATCAGCATGGAGGCTGATCTGCAGAGTTGGCCGGGCCACCACTGCACCCAGCGCATTGGCTACGGTTGACAGCCGGTTAACAAACCCCTGACAGCCCATACGGGACGCCAGCAGCGGGATAACGACCGGGGAGGCCGCTCCAATTCCGATAACCCGGTCAATCTTTACCCGCCGGCGGTTAACGATCTCCCAAACCTTGTAAGCCGGTTCCTGTTCCCAGCTCTGCATCATTTCCTTTATGTTCTGGAGCAGCAAGTCAATAAACGTATCGACCACCTGTTCTGCCAGTCTGGTGACCGCTTTACTATCATCGCCCGCCAGAGTGGCCAGGGCTTTATATGAGAGGTCTGTATGCCCGAGATGGGCTTCACCCAGGAGGTTGAATGCATCGGTAGGCGTTGGCAAAGGACCACCGAAACAGGCGGCATTGCCCTGCCGGTCAGGACCTATTTGGAGCTTATCCCCCGCAAGTCTCACTACGCTGTCGCCGCCCAGGGCGACCGACCTGACTGCCAGAGCCTTGACCTGGGTATAACGATCCCCGATTCTGGCCCCTTTGAAGGCATGAAGCGGTTTCCCGTCCAGTATGAATGCCAGGTCGGTGGTGGTTCCGCCAATATCAACCACCACCGAGGTCATCTTATCCAGAGCGAGGGCGTAGGCTCCCATGGTGCTGGCGGCTGGCCCGGAAAATACCGTTTGACATGGAGCTTCACGGGACACGCTGAGGCTCATGGTCCCACCGTCGGCCTTCATGACATCAATCGGTACGGTGATGTTGCGGGAGCGCAAAACCCCTTCTATCTCGTCAGCAAACTGTGACCATTGATCCCTGGTGGTAAGCGTGTAATAGGTGGTTACCGCCCGGCGCGGAAAGTTCAGCTCCCCGGATACCTCATGGCCCATAAGAATATCCATGTCGGGATACTCCTTTTTCAGAATCCCGGCGACCTGTACTTCCTGGGAGGGGTTCCGCTGGCAGAACTTTCCTACCACTGCCACCTTCCTTATTCCCTGCTCGCTTATAAGTTTTCCGGTCTTCCGCACCTCTTCCTGGTCAATGGGATCAATCTCCCGGCCTCGGAAGTCAATGCCACCTTTAACAACGTAATACTCATCGGAGAACTTTACTTCGTGCGGGTTTAAGCCGGGACCTGGAATAACTACCAGGGCGGCTTTTTCCAGCTTTCCGGTTGCCAGTAGATTAGTGACCAGGGTGGTGCTGAGCACCAGCCGTTCGACTCCCTGTCCCTCACCATCTGGCAAAAGGTTATCAAGTACGGCTTCGATCGATTCCCTTAACCGCTCGGAATTAGTGGGTTGTTTGTCCCAACGGATAACATTTCCATTTGCAAACACGACTCCATCAGTGAAGGTACCCCCTACATCAATTCCTATCAGCATTTATGTCACCTCCTGGCCCTTACCCGCCTGCTGTTCGACGAGCCGAGCATCTGTTTCCACTCATGGATCAGGTTCAGAGCCTTGAGCGGAGTAAGCGTATTAATGTCTACAGAATTTATTGCCTCGATCACCGGGTCGTCTCCGCTGCCAAAGAGGCTTGGCTGAAACGGAGCCGGTGTCGGACTCTTCACTTCCAGGGTATCCAGGATCTGTTCGGCGCGGCTGGTAACCGCAGAAGGCAGTCCGGCCAGTTTGGCCACATGGATCCCATAGCTCTTGTCGGCCTTTCCGGGCAATACCTTGCGTAGGAATATTACATCGTCACCGCTCTCCTTAACCGAAACACAGAGATTAAACACCGGGGGATACTTGTCGGCCAGATCGGTCAACTCGTGATAATGGGTAGCAAATAGCACCCGGATCTCATCGATACCAGCCAGGTGTTCAGCAAGTGCCCGTGCAATGCTCATCCCGTCAAAGGTGCTGGTTCCCCGACCCACCTCGTCCAGGATCACCAGACTGCGGGAGGTCGCATTCCTCAGTATGTTGGCCACCTCGTTCATTTCCACCATAAAGGTGCTCTTTCCGGTGCTTAGATCATCACTGGCACCTACCCGGGTGAAGATGTGGTCCGCCAACCCGATGTCCGCCTCCTCGGCCGGCACAAAGCTGCCCATCTGGGCCATGATCACTATCAAGGCCACCTGGCGTAAAAACGTGCTCTTACCTCCCATATTTGGACCGGTAACAATTCCGATCCTGGGGCCTTGGGGGTCAAGTTCCGTGTCATTGGGCACAAATCTGGCCTCACCCAGATACTTTTCGACTACCGGGTGCCTTCCACTCTTGATGCACACCGGTCCGACGGGGTGAATACGAGGACGTTTATAACGATTCTCAAAGGCTGCCTGTGCCAGTGAGGTCAGGGTATCGATCTGGGCGATCTGAAGTGACAGGGACTGAATTGATTCAATATCACCCTGCAGGGCCTGTCTTACCTCGGTGAACAAATCCTGTTCGAGGACAATCAATCGTTCCTTGGCCCCCAGGACCTCATTCTCGTATCTCTTCAACTCATCAGTTATGTAACGTTCCGCATTAACCAGAGTCTGTTTCCGTATGTAATCGGAGGGTACCTGATCCAGGTTGGATTTGGTGACCTCCAGGTAGTAACCGAACACCCGGTTGAAGCCCACCTTCAGTGATTTTATGCCGGTACGCTCTCTCTCGGCTTGTTCGTATTCGATTAGCCATTTTTCGCCCTTAAAGGCTATCTGCCGCAGTTCATCAACCTGCTGACTGTAACCGGCCTTGATGATTCCTCCATCGCGCAGGTTAACCGGCGCATCCTCAGTAATTGAGTTATCAATCAAATCCCGGGTCGGTCGGAGTTCATTCAGTTCAAATAACTGTTTGAGCAGGTGACTGCCAGTCTCCTTACCCAATCGTTTCAGTTCCGGAATCTCATCCAGAGACGACTTAAGTGCCAGCAATTCCCGGGGATTAACTACTCCGGCCCCGATCTTGCCAGCAATCCTCTCGATATCCCGAAGTTTCTGCAAGGTTGACTGCAGGTCCTCGCGCAACTCCCGTTTAAGCAGTAACTCTTCGACTGCATCCAGGCGCTGGTCAATAAGCCCCGCATTGAGCAGGGGCTGTTCCAGCCAGCTGCGCAGCATCCTGCGGCCCATAGCAGTCCGGGTGCGGTCCAAGACCGCCAGCAAAGTGCCGTCGGCTTTGCCATCCCGCAAGTTGCTGGTCAGCTCCAGGTTGCGGCGGCTGGTTCGATCCAATCCCAGGTAATCATTGATTTGGTAGACTAAAAGACGCTGCAACTGGTTCATCGCTGCCCGCTGGGTTTCTTCAATGAATCCCAGTACAGCACCCGCCGCAGCCGATGCTTCCCGTTTCCCTTCCAGATCAAGCATAATCTCAGGGCTCTTGCCAAAATACTTTTCCAGCCGGGAATAGGCCTGTTCAGGCCCAAAATGCTCCGGGTCAACCTCAGTCACCATGGTCCCGGGGATCTCATCTCCCAGGATGCTCTTGATCTCCTGACTGCTCCACATCGGTACCAGACACTCCGCCGGCCTAAGCCTGGCCAGTTCATCCATGATATCAGCCCGGACCTTGGAACCGGTCAACTGACAGGCCCGAAAGTCTCCGGTCAGGAGGTCAAGGTAGGCCAGTCCGGCCTGTTCACCGTTGAAAACCAGGGCCGCCAGGTAGTTGTTGTCTTCGGTCAGCCAGGAATCGTCCAAGGCCGTACCCGGGGTTACCACCCGAGTAACCTCCCGCTGGACAATGCCCTTGGCCCGGCGGGGGTCTTCCACCTGGTCGCAGATGGCGACCCGGAACCCTCTTTCCAGTAAGCGTTTTATGTAGTTGTTGGCCGCGTGATAAGGTACACCGCACATGGGAACCTTACGCTGGCCTCCATCCCGTGCAGTCAGCACAATATCCAGTTCCTGGGATGCTATCTGGGCATCCTCAAAGAACATCTCATAAAAGTCTCCAAGCCGGAAAAAGAGTATGCAATCGGCATACTCTTTTTTTATGCTCCGGTATTGTTCCATCATTGGGGTAAATCCACTCATCTTGATGCCTCCAGGTCAGGCAGAAAACTGATTAGATCTTACGGGGACCGGTGCTGCTGTTAGCAGCAGGAACTCCCACACGTATCACAGCCTCCGCCACATCCCGAATTACCGTTGATGGCCTGATCAAGTGCGAAGTAGACCCCATTCATGAGGTTGCTGAATTTTTCCTGGGCGTCGAAAAGTCCTTTGATAAGAGGATTGTTGTACATGGACTCTTCCAGTTCATGGAGGTATTTCTGCTCCTCATCGGGAATCTCCTGACCGGCTTCCATCTTTTCCATTGCCTTGGTGCGGGCGTCCTGGAACTTCTGCAAAAGGGCTACGGCGTCGGCATCTCTCATAACCTTTGACTGGCTCTCCTGAAAACTTTGATACTCTTCACATTCAGATATGGTAGTACCCAAATGAAAGGCCATACTAATAATCTCTGCACGATCCATAAATCATTTACCTCCTTAGTTACTATTTCTCTACGTTCAGTCCTTTTCCTTCCACCAATTCTCCTGACAGATTAAAGGTCCTGGCATTCGTTATCCTGACCGCCGCGAGTTTACCCCTGATAGCTTCAGGTCCATCGAAGATCACTATCCGGTTAGTACGGGTACGGCCGGTCATTTTTTCAGGATTAGTCTTGCTCTTACCCTCCACCAGGACCTCCTCGACTTGGCCCTCAAACTTCCGGTTGGTCTCCAGGGCCTGTTCATACTGCACTTCATTCAAACGCAGCAGGCGGCGGTGCTTGATATCCCGGGGAACTTCATTGGGCATGCAGCAGGCTTTGGTTCCGGTTCGTGGTGAGTACATGAAGGTAAAGGACGCATCGAACCCGACTTTTTTTACCGCTTCCAGGGTCTGTTCAAAATCCTCTTCTTCCTCCCCGGGGAAGCCTACGATCAGGTCAGAGGTAATAGCCACTCCCGGGATCTTTTCTCTCATGGACTGAGCCAGCTCGAAATAATACTCCCTGGTATAGCCGCGGTTCATCAGTTTCAGGATTTTGTTGCTCCCCGATTGAATCGGGGCATGTACATGTTCACAAACCCGGTTAAGACTGCCGATAGCGTCAATCAGCTTTGGAGTCATATCGCGGGGATGGGAGGTAGTAAACCGCAGACGCCACAGGCCATCAACCTCGTTAACCATGGCTAGAAGATCGGCGAAATCAACCTTCTGACTCAGACCCCGGCCATAGGAATTAACGTTTTGGCCTAACAGGGTGATCTCTCGTACACCCTGATCCACCAGTCCTCGAATTTCATTCAGTATATGCTCTGGAGTCCGACTCCGCTCATGACCCCGGGTATAAGGGACGATACAGTATGAACAGTAGTTGTTACAGCCGTACATTATGGTGACGAAGGCACTGATACCATCTGCACGTCTGCTTGGCAGGTCCTCCACCACCTCCCCCGCTTTGTCCCATACCTCAAAATGCGGAGATTTACCGGTAATACCCCGTCCTAAAAGATCCGGCAGTTCATGAATGTTATGGGTTCCAAATACTAGATCAACTCCCAGTTTCTTGAGCTTGGCCCGGACATCAGCCAGCTGTGCCATACAGCCACCGAGGGCCACTTTCATATGCGGGCGCTCAGCCTTAAGCCGCTTGATCTGTCCCAGTTTGCCATATACCTTGTTTTCTGCCGAGTGACGGACACTACAGGTATTAAGGACCACCAGGTCGGCCTCTTCCAGAGAAGTAGCCTCTTGAAGGCCGGATTGTTCCAGTAAACCGGCAATGATCTCGGAATCCCGCTCGTTCATCTGGCAGCCATAGGTTAATATATGATATTTTTTTCTTTCATCATTCGGTACCGTTTCTATCATCAATACCAGTTTGCACCTCTTAATCCCATTTAAATGCCTACAGTTTAGAAAACTGTAGGCCAATCACATTTAGCATTATGAATCAATCCGGTCCTTTGTATTGTACACAATGCCAGTATAAAGATCCAAAAATTTCATTGCAATTGTGTATGAATCAGCCTGGCAGAACTTTCGTCATGTGAGCCGCAGGTTAAGTTTCCATGAAATAGTCCGGCTACTCAAAGTAAAGTCAAAACTCTAATTAAACAACGGAATAAATAATCATTTATTTGGATTAAAGTCCTCGTAAATAATCAGGACGTAGGTATCTTGAATCCCCACGTTCAATTATGGCATTAATAACCGCCAGCAGGTTTTCTTTATCCTCAGGAAGCCGGCCTTTGATGGGGAGGTAATTGGAGGCGTGGTTACTGCGAAACTCGCATCCCGAGAGCTCCAATCCCTGAACTAACACCTTCATCTCCTCCAGGATCTCAAAGGCATCCGGCAGTTCAAACTCCCCTTTTTCCGATCTGCGGTGGAGGGGTGTTCCCGGAACCAGCATCAGAGTCAGAGCTGCCAGGTAATGGGGATCCATCTCATTACATATCCGGGCTGTATTCCGGGCATGTTCAATTGATCTTTCTCCCCGGCCCGCCAAACCCAATAAGACGATTGCTGACAGCTCTATTCCCGAGCTTACAATCTTCTTGCCGGCCTGGGACATGCCCTCATAATCGACTCCTTTTCTGATGTCCTTTAACAGTTGGGGATCACCAGTTTCAACCCCCAGGTATGCGATAGTCAGACCAGCAGCCTTCAAAGCGGTTAGCTCTGACATCTCTTTGGCCAATATACTGTCCGGACCCGCATAGATCCCGACATGGTACAGGCTGGGAAAGGTCCGGTACAAGGTTCCCAGGATCTCCAGGAGGTCTTCACACGGCATCGCCAGGGCGTCGCCATCGGCCAGGAAAACTTTGCCTAAATCTCCGTAGTATATCTTGGCCATGCGGATATCGGCTTTGATCTCGTCCAGGGTCCGGATTCGGTATTTCTTGTCTTTGTACATAGCACAAAAGGTACAGCGGTTATGAGAACAACCTACCGTACACTGCAGTATATAACTTCTGGCTTCACTGGGCGGTCTGAATACATTGCCTTCATATCTCAATCGTCTCACCCCACTTTACTTACTATAATAGTTTACAGGTATCCGCCCCCCGGTACAAGTAACCCCGTTCATCAAGTGTGCCGGGCATTGTGGTTCCACTGCCGTTATAACTGATCTGCAACCGGCATCTCTTCAACCCTAATTCTCTGAGCCAGGCTATGTCCGATGGCCACCGGGCCACCGTCCACCCGCACTACAATTGGTCCCCGGAACGGGTGAGAGTTCATAACCTCCACCTCAACCCCGGGGCCAATGCCCAGGTTTATCAATCGACCCATACTATGGCGACCCTGAGGCAATTCTATTATCCTAACCCTCTTTCCAGCTTGCACCCCGGCCAGGTTAGTTGACTTACGTGGTTCAACCGTGGAAAGTTTGTTCTGCATTGTCTTCTCCCCCTATTCATGGCATTAACAGATTTAATCCTATACCGATTGAAAATGAAACCAGGAAACCCAGGCTAACGATTTTAAGCAGGGCCTTTATCCCCAGTTCTTTAACCGTCATCACCATAACCGGCAGGCAGGGTACCGACAAAGCAATCATGGAGATGGCGATCGTGGCTTCCCGGGGATCAAGACTCAGGTTAAGCAGGATCAGAGGTGCAAGGTACCTTTGAATTATTGTTACCAGTACACCAACCACTGCTTCTGGAGGGATCCCAAACAACCAACTGGTGATCGGTTCCAGGTGATGAAGCCGGTTTAGGACCCCACTGTCTATAATGATGCGTACTCCAACACTCATGACCAGCAATAACGGCAGGACTTCAGTAAAAAAGCCCTGGAAACGCAGTTTTATCTTGGTTAGTATATTCTGGGTCTGAGGCATACGCAGGGATGGGAGTTCATAAATCGGTTCCTCTTCCTCCCCGTAGATCTTCTTCAGCACCCAGCCTAATAAAAGAAATACCACTGTCATGGTAAGCACGATTACGGGCGTATAGGCATCAAGGGCCACAATAGTGGAAGCCAGCATCCCGATCGTTCCCGCACAGGGGATAACTATTGAGAGCAGGGTTATTATAATAAACCGCTGCCCTATGCTGGGGAGTATCCTGGTCGCAGTCACCGCTGGTGTCCGGCAGCCGAAACCGAGTGACAGCGGAATGACTGCCTGGCCGGACACACCAAAGACCCGACCCACCCTATCCAGCATCACTGCATAACGCGGCAGCAGCCCGATGTCCTCAATCAGCGACATCAGGAAAGAAACCATCAGCATAGCAGGCATAACCAGGCTGAATGGGATAAGAAGGCCTTCTGGAACCCCCTTGCTCAGTATGCTGTTCCAGAATCCCGGAGGTATTATGCTGGAAATAACCCGGGAGATAAAGCCCTGAACCGGCTCGAACAACTGGCTGACCAATCCCTCCCCCCAACCGACGAAGGTCAATAGGGCGCCAAAGCCGATTAAAGCCAGGCCAAGCAAGACCAGAGTACCCCAGAAGGTATTATCCAGGAACCACTCCAGCCTTTCCAGTTTCTTAATTCGCCGGTCTGAACGGAGCAGGACCTGTTCCGCAAGATTACGAGCCTGCTGATAACGGTTGAAAACCGCCTGTTCAGAACAATTACCTGTTTGCTTATCATCAAAACAGCGAAAGCAGTCACCATCACAGCCGCAGGCCGGGGTATCGGCAACTAAGACCACCCTCTGTCTGGTTCTATCCGAGGAGTCAGGTCTCTTTGACAGTATCTCCAACAGTTTCGGCATGCCTTCTCCGGTGTGGGCAGAAAACTCTATTACCGGGCATCCAAGGGACCGGGAAAGTTTTTGTTGATCGATCTCCAGGTGATTGTTCCTGGCCACCTCGATCTGGTTCAGGAGCACAATAATCGGAAGACCCAATTCTATTAATTCCAGAGTCAGGGCCAGGTTGCGGCCCAGCTTATTGGCATCGACTACATTTATTATCAGGTCATAATCCTGTTTTCTCATTATGATCTCCCGGGTAACACCAGCCGGTCCCTCTGCCAAGGCGAGGGAGTAGATACCTGGGGTATCCACCAGTTCAATTTGAACACCGCTCATGTTTATCTTGCCCCGTGTGGTCTCCAGGGAGGTCCCTGAATAATTGGAAACCATAGTATCAATCCCAGTAAGCTTGCTGAATACCTGGCTTTTACCTGAGTTGGGTTGTCCTACCAGAACAATGGTCATGTTATTTACCTCTTCTCTGGAGAATCGTCTTTATGGTGGCAGCCGGGACATAAACCGTAGAGTTGCAGGTTATGGTCGGTAATCTGAAAGCCCCGGCGTTCCAACTCAGCTTCCAGAATATTTAGAAGATCCTCCTCCACCTCAATAATCGCCCCACATTCACTGCACAGGAAATGATGGTGAAAATGTCCATCGTCCTCACAGAACTCATACCGGTACTTGCCCTCATCAAAGACATTCTTGTGAACGATATCCAGCCGATCAAGTAGCTCGAGCGTTCTATACACCGTGGCTATCCCGATTTTGGGGTTAATTTTCTTAACCTCGTTATATATATCCTCGGCTGTCATGTGCGCCCCGCGGGTCTGTTCCAATACCTCCAGGACCGCTTTGCGCTGAGGGGTAATCTTATACTGATGTCGGTTAAGTATTCGGCAGTAAGATTCCGTCATCGTTAAGCACTCCTAATTGATAATAATTATCATTCTCATTTTTCATTCTATCTTATATATAAGCTAATGTAAATGGCACCGGACAGATTCTCTATTGATCTCATTTGGAAAGTTATACTAATGTTAATGCACAAATACTGGTCGCGTTACTTCTCGTCGCTGCACACCCTGTGCTTGTCTTACGACTTGATTTATAGTGTCCGCCGTGGAAACTCCTTTTTATTTACGAGACCCAGAATTCCGGTTCCAAAATAACCTGAATTCCTTTTAATAAATTGACCGGTAAACACACAAAATACTACTGGTGCGCAGGCAAGAGGAGGAGTTTTTGATGGGCCGAAAAAATCGCTCCGGACTCATGTCTGATGAACTTAAATGGGAGTTGGCCAAAGAACTGGGAGTTGATCACATCGTCGCCCGGGAAGGTTTTGGCGGCGTATCATCCCGTGACTGCGGTAACCTGGTTAAGTTGGCGATTATGAAGGCTGAAGAGAGTCTCAGAAACGGCAGTCCAAAACCACAAGTCTAACTGCGTACCCGCCAGGGATATTGTCCCTGGCGTTAACTATTCCTGTTTGTTATAATTAGTCAGAATACTCCAAGGGAGGTGAAATAATGGTATCGAAAGACACCATAATTGGTGATGTCTTAAGGCAGATTCCGGGAGCCGCCCGCGTGTTCATGCAGCACGGCATCCAGTGTGTTGGGTGAGGCGGGGCTCTCTTTGAGACAGTTGAGCAGGGTGCTCAAATGCATGGAGTAAACGTTGATCGTCTGCTTACGGATTTAAGAACACTGGAGGAAAAGACCAAGGCCAAGTCCTGATTACTTAACAAATGCAGAACAGCATGGTTTCCGGTAGCATACGAATTTAGAGTAAAAGTGGAGTCTGATGATAGGATTAGGACTCCACTTTTTTTGTAACTTGCTGTTGGGCTAACCTTCGCTTGAAAATCAAACCCTCAACCGCCTCCAAAGCCCAAAAGACAAGAACTACGAATCCAATAATAATGGCAGAACGCAACGAACCCAGACCTGACCCCAGAATCATTCCGATCAGGGCCGCCAGCAAAATGTTAGTTCCCATTGACATGGATTCGGACCGCTCATTGGTCAGCCAGAGGATACCGGAAGTCAGAAAGACCAGGGCCATAATTATCTGGGCACTAAGCCGTCCTGGATCAGCAAACCAGGGTTTGCCCAGGGTTACAAAGAAGTACTTTGAAATCAGTGTAATCAACGTCGAACCACAGCAGATAATAGCGAAGGTCCTAACACCTCCGGTCCTATTGCCGTATTGGTTAATATAGCCAACAAATCCTCCCGCAATCACGGACAGCACTAAGGGTAAAACATATCCTGAGGTGATCAATTTTCACCAATCCTCTGTCTTCTGATGATTTTTTACAAACGATAGTTTGGGGCCTCTTGAGTAATAGCTATATCATGGGGGTGGCTTTCCACCAGTCCAGACTGGCTGATCCGTATGAATTTGGATTTCGTCTTCAGGTACTCGATGTTGGCTGCTCCACAATAGCCCATACCTGATTTCAAACCGCCTACCAGTTGAAAGATGGTATCGGATACCGGCCCTTTGTAAGGTACCCGTCCTTCTATCCCTTCAGGGACCAGTTTGGGCTCGTTCTCCTGGAAATAGCGGTCACTGCTGCCCTGAGCCATCGCCCCCAGAGATCCCATTCCACGGTACAGTTTAAAACTCCGTCCCTGGAGGATGATTAATTCCCCCGGGCTTTCATCTGTTCCTGCCAGGACATTACCCAGCATTACCACATCCGCCCCGGCAGCAATGGCCTTGGTGATATCACCGGAATACTTAATACCGCCATCCGCGATTATCGGTACACCGGTACCAGCAGCCGCTTGTGAACAATCTGCGATAGCGGTAATCTGCGGGACTCCAATGCCGGCAATTACCCGGGTGGTACATATTGAACCCGGGCCAATTCCCACCTTGACTGCATCGGCACCGGCATCGATCAGATCACGAGTGGCTTCGGCCGTAGCAACATTGCCGGCAATAAGATCAAGTCCGGGAAATTCTTTCTTAATCATACGAACGGTCTCCATAACTCCCGTAGAGTGACCATGGGCAGTATCCACTACCACGGCGTCAACCCCGGCACCCTTTAAAGCCGCCACCCTTTCCATGGTGTCAGCCGTAACCCCAACCGCACCCGCTACCAGCAGTCTACCGCGGTGATCCTTGGCCGAGTTGGGGTATTTGCGGACCTTCTCTATGTCTTTAATGGTTATAAGCCCCATCAGATTGAAATCGTCATCGACCAGAGGCAGCTTCTCAATCTTGTGTTTAGCCAGTATCTTTTTGGCTTCCTGGAGGGTAGTGTGCACCGGTGCGGTTACCAGTCTCTCTTTGGTCATGACATTATCTATCGGCTGATCAAAATCAGTCTCAAAACGCAAATCGCGGTTGGTGATGATACCGACCAGTTTTGTGCCTACGGTAATCGGTACCCCGGAGATGTGGTAGTCTTCCATGATGTGCAGGGCATCCCTGACTTTATGCTGTGGAGTAAGAGAAAACGGATCGGTGATTACTCCATGCTCTGATCGCTTAACCCGGTCAACTGCCTTGGCCTGGGCCTCAATAGACATGTTCTTGTGTATAACCCCGATTCCTCCCTCGCGAGCGATGGCAATTGCCATGCGGGCATCGGTTATTGTATCCATTCCCGCACTCATGATGGGTATATTAAGTTTTATATGTTTGGTAAGGTTGGTACTAACATCAACGTCTCGTGGAATGATATCCGACCTGGCTGGAACCAGCAGAACATCGTCAAAAGTTAGTCCTTCCTTGCTGAATCTATCTTGCATGAATGGCCCTCCCGTGAATGTTTTTTGTATTATAACACAGTTGTTCCAGGGTAAAAAAAACAACGGGCGAGTTTTTAATCCCCGCCCATTACTGAACTTATCCCATATTTATAAAAGTGATCCTTTAAATCCCCAGCCAACTCCTCGCTGATTTGAAACCTGGCAGCGATCTGCTGAGGGCTTAGATCCTCCCCAATTGCCTCGACAAGGTCATCAAAGTCAATCCTCACCTCTTCTGCCATCTCCTTCAATGACGGCATTCGACTCCAGGGAGGCCACCTCCCCTTATCATCCTGATTTCCTATAACCGACCACCTCCGATCATGGTTATAGGATACCCAGCGAGCTCAGGCAGTATTAGTTCTTCAAAACCCTTCGCGCACCATAATAGGCTTTCTTATAGTATTTATCGTCGAGAGAATTAATTACAATACCGCGGGTACTACTGGCATGAATGAAACGGCTATCCCCTAAATAGATACCAACATGGTTGATCCGCGAGGACCCTCCGGTTTTAAAGAAAACCAAGTCAGTAGGAATCAGCGAGTCCTTCTCCACATGGGTTCCGACTTTGGCCTGTTCACGGGAACTCCTTGGCAACTTGATGTCATTGAGGCCGAAAACATGACCTACAAAGCCCGAGCAATCAAAACCCCGGGCGGTGGTTCCACCGTAACGGTAAGGTGACCCCAGAAACCGCATTGAACAAGTGATAATCGAACGGGTGGTACTGGAACCACGGCTCACTTCAGATCCGGATGACTCAAGTGGTGTTGAGAGATCATCAGACTCTGTGAGCGGTCCAGTTGTTCCTTGCGGTATTTCTGCCGGTGTTGTCGTAGGTGTCGCTGCGTCGCTCCCGGCCGACGTCACACCTGCTTGTTCCTCGAAAAGTGCTGCCGTATCATTTACGGGAGTTAACTCTTTAAGTTGCGAAGGTTGGTCCGCTAGAGCAAGGGACGTGGTACCGAATGTCAAACAAATAGCCAGAATTAAAATCGGGGCAAGTCGTGCCAATTGATCCAGACTCTCCCTCCCCTATTTATTTGAGGATACTATTCAACATACAGTCCGAGTTGTCCTGCCAAGCGACAAAATATTTATTATCCGGTGTTTAATCGTTTTTTCATAGATGTCACCAATTCTCGTCTGATCCTCACAATTCCCAATTTATCTGGTTCTAACTGGCTGCCATGGAAGTCTGAGCCTCCGGTAACCAATAATCCTTTGTTATCAGCCAGTTCCCGGTAATAAGCAGTCTGCTTTTCGGAGTGCTGAGGGTAATAGACCTCAAGTCCGTCTATCCCCATGGCAATAATCCTATTGACCAGATTATGTTCTCTTATCAGCCCGGGGTGGGCTAAAACTGCCAATCCCCCACACTCATGTATCATATCAATCGCTTCGTGGGGCATAAATTTGTATCTGGGGACATATGCCGGGCGATCATTATCCAGATACTTATTAAAGGCCTCTTCTCTCGTGTACACATACCCCTTTTCAATCATGGCATCAGCAATATGTGGTCGCCCCAGAACATCTCCCCCCGCTAGCTCCTTAACGCGGTCATACTCAACCGGTAAACCCAGGGCATGGAGCCGGGCTACTATTTTGACAGCCCTTCCTTCCCTCGATTGTTTAAGCTTCTGAAGCCTCTGACGCAGAGAGCCATCGGTGTAATCCAGGTAATAACCCAGGATGTGTACGTCGCTTTGCCCGGCCTCGGTATTAAACTCAATTCCTGGTATCAGCTCGAAATCCAGTGCGGATTGAGATATGTATTCCAACGCCGGAGCGATACCATCAACCGTATCATGATCCGTAATGGCCAGACCATCAAGCCCTATCTTGATGGCCAGCCTGATAACCCCGCCGGGGGTTGATTTCCCGTCCGAAGCCGTGGTATGAACATGCAGGTCAAATCCCATATATCAATCAACTTCCTTTTCTCCGGTAGTACCCTATGATTGCTAAAAACCGTAATGCGTTTTTTTAAGAAGAGTAGATGCAAAAAGTCTGGTGACGGATTTTATTGACTTAAAAACCGCGAATTAATACTTTTCGGAGAATCAACCTGTAGGTAAAGTCCTGCTTATTCTATAATATGTCCTTCAGTACGCGAAGGAAATTACCTCTTAGCACTTTGTCAATTTGCCTTGCAGTCAAGCTCCGTTTTTCCAGTTCCTCCACCAACAAGGGATAAGCACTGACATCTGGGACCACTGTGGTTTCGGTGCCATCAAAGTCTGAGCCCAAGGCTACATGGTCCTCCCCCATTATTTGGATCATGTGGCCCACATGGTCTGCCAGTTTTTCTATCGTCGCTTCCATCCGGTCAACAAACGCGGGAACAAATGTGACCCCAACGATTCCGCCTATACTGGTTATCGTCCGCAGCTGTTCGTCTTTGAGATTGCGCGGGTGTTTACAGAGGGAATACGTGTTGGCATGACTGACGATCATTGGTTTGCTTGCCATCTCTACCGCATCTCTGAATCCGGCAGGTGATATGTGGGCCAGATCAACCACCATACCCAACCGGTTCATTTCATTAACCACTTCGCGTCCCCATTCCGACAGTCCTCCACCGCTGGCAGCATCCATAACCCCATCTGCCAGGAGATTACGATGGTTCCAGGTAAGACCGATACTCCTTACTCCCAGTCGGTAGAGAGTCCGGAGATTTGACAGTTTCGTTCCCAGGGCCTCGGCCCCTTCAAGGTGGAGCATCATCCCCGTCCTACCGCCGCCGGTATTCCTTTCCAAATCCTGAACACTCCTCACCGGGTAAGCCATCTCTTTACAGGACATCATTTCCTGTTCAAAGTAGTCGATCTGCATCAGGATGTCTTCCAGGGCCATTTTGCTGTCCCGTTCGGAACTGTACAGCGATAGGACCTGAAGCTCTATCCCGGCCTTCCTAGCCCGGTTTAGATCAAAGTGACCACTGTTATCCTGCAGGTGTTCACCCAAAGAAGCAATTCTCGAGAGTGTATCAGCATGGCAATCAACAATCATGTTTATCTCCCTTCGTTTAAGAAATTTCCTCTTAAGAAACGCATCTTAACCATACACAATGCGTAAATAGTCTTCCCATTTCCAGCTTCCCGCTAAATCCACAGGTCCCCTTTCGTAAGGAGACAGGAAGACGCCAAAGTCCGTTTGCAGTCTGCTCACGAATATCTGTGGATCCAAACTCCCGTATTAGAAACACTTCAGGCAGCAATAAAACGATATGTGTTAGAGTTATTTTCGAAGTAATCACTCGGATTATAGCTTTTGCGGGGGAATGAATAAGTGCCAAAATAACAAAGGACCCGCCTAATATCATAGCAGGTCCTGAATATCTAGAATATCTATTATGCCTGGAGCAACCCTATCTGGGTTCAATTATAAACTTGATGGCCGTTCTTTCCTCTCCATCTATGATAATGTCAGTAAACGCCGGGATGCAGATAAGATCCATGCCGCTTGGCGCAACAAATCCCCGAGCAATAGCCACTGCCTTAACTGCCTGGTTTATGGCTCCTGCCCCAATCGCTTGGATTTCAGCTGCTCCTTTCTCACGCAACACACCAGCTAGGGCTCCCGCCACCGAATTGGGGCTTGACTTTGCTGAAACCTTTAATACCTCCACTATATGACCCCCTTCAAAAACAGCAGAATATAGTTGCTCTTCATCAATATATTCGCAACATTTTATATAATTCCTGCTTTTAAGTCGGGATATCTAGATTTTTTTTCCACGGTATACTTATGCTTCCACTCTATGCATGATCCGGCTGATCGATACCGGTTGCAGTGATTGATCATCGATCTCCAGAAGTGCCGCGTTCAGCTGGAGGGGGCCGGCAGCAATCTCGAATGGCCCGGGTCTTTGAGTCAGAAACCTCGTAATCACTTGATTGGTCTTCATCCCTAAAACAGAATGCCAGGGGCCGGTCATACCCACATCGGTTATATAGGCAGTGCCTCCAGGGAGTATGGTCTCATCAGCAGTCTGAACATGGGTATGAGTACCAAACACAGCTGTAACCCGGCCGTCCAGATACCAGCCCAAGGCCTGTTTTTCCGAGGTAGCTTCGGCATGAAAGTCCACCAGGATAATATCCGCCTGATTGTCAATCCTTTTAAGTATGTAATCCACAGTACGAAAAGGACATTCCAGGTTAGCCAGAAACACTCTTCCCGAAAGATTGATAACCGCTATTCGCCTTCCCGCCGGCCCGTGAAAAATGTTGTAACCTTGTCCGGGACAGTCGTCCGGATAGTTGGCAGGTCTTAGCAACCGGGGTTCCTGGTCAATGAAACCGAGAATTTCGCGATTATCCCACACATGGTTGCCCATGGTGATCACCTCAATTCCCTGGCGAAGGAACTCTTCGGTGATCTCCCGGTTGATGCCTCTCCCCCCGGCGGCGTTTTCCCCGTTTGCTATGACAAAGTCAACTCCATGCTCTTGTATAACTGATGGCAGGAGTGCTGCAGTGGCTTTGCGCCCTGGTCTGCCAACTATATCACCTATCATCAGGATTTTCATATTCTCCTCCGAAACAGTTGTTTGCTCCATTATTACCGGATTTCAGTTTAATTACCACTTTACCCCGGCCACTGGAATATAAAAACAAAAAAAATAAAGACCTCATTTTTATGAGGCCCTTACTTTCCAATCTATTTGGCGTGTTCTACAGCGCGCGTTTCCCTTATTACTACTACCCTGATCTGTCCGGGGTAGTCCATTTCCTGTTCTATCATCTTGGCTATATCGCGTGCCAAGTTTATAGAACCCAGGTCATCAACATCATCCGGCTTAACAATTATTCTGATCTCGCGGCCTGCCTGGATGGCAAAAGACCTATCGACACCAGTAAATGAATCGGCTAGTTCCTCGAGCTTCTCCAGCCTCTTAATATAGGCTTCAAGGGTTTCGCGTCTGGCTCCGGGCCTGGAAGCTGAGATAGCATCTGCGGCCTGTACCAAGACCGCTTCCACGCTCTGTGGATCAATGTCTCCATGATGTGCTGCAATAGCATGCAGGACATCCTTGTTTTCACGATATTTCTTAGCTAGTTCCATGCCGATTTCGACATGGGGACCACTCATCTCGTGATCAACAGCCTTCCCAATGTCATGCAACAGACCTGCCCGTTTGGCAAGCGGGATGTCACACTCCAACTCGGCAGCCATTACCGCCGCGAGGTGAGCCACTTCCACTGAGTGGCGAAGTACGTTCTGACCATAACTTGTCCGGTATTTTAGTCTCCCCAGTAGTTTGATCAGTTCGGGATGCAGACCATGAACTCCAACTTCAAAAGCCGCTTGTTCTCCTACTTCCCGGATATGCTGATCAATCTCCTTCTGGGCTTTCTCCACCATTTCCTCTATTCGTGCCGGGTGGATCCTGCCGTCAGTAATAAGTTTTTCTAAGGCAACCCGGGCGACCTCTCTCCTGATGGGGTCGAACGACGATAGAATAACCGCTTCTGGAGTATCATCGATTATCAGGTCCACTCCGGTCAGGGTCTCAAATGTCCTGATGTTACGCCCCTCACGTCCGATGATTCTGCCCTTCATCTCATCGTTAGGCAAAGCCACTACTGAGACGGTCGTCTCGGCGGCCACATCTGCGGCACACCTTTGTATGGCCAGTGATACAATATCACGAGAACGCTTGTTAGCCTCATCCCGCGCCTCGTTTTCGATTGATCTGATCAAAAGGGCCATTTCCTGACGAATCTGGTCTTCAACGTTTTTCAGAAGTACCTGTTTGGCCTCTTCAGAACTCAGTCCTGACAGTCTTTCCAGTTCCTTCAGCTGTTGACTCAGAAGCAACTGAAGGTTTTGTTGCAGTCTTTCGCTTTCCTTTTCCTTGTTGTGTAGAGTCTCTTCCCTCTGTTCCAGTACATCGAGCTTTTTGTCCAAAGCTTCTTCTTTTTGGATTATCCTTCTCTCATTGCGATCCAATTCCCGTCTACGGTCCCTGATCTCTTTTTCAGCTTCCTGCCGTGATCTATGGATCTCCTCTTTAGCCTCGAGTAAGGATTCCTTTTTCTTCGTCTCGGCCGCTTTGACCGCTTCTTCATAAATCCTCTTGGCTTCCTCTTCGGCTGAGCCAAGCTTGCTTTTGGCAACCATGTTATGCAGGATATAACCGGCCGCGGCTCCAACAGCAACTCCAGCCAGTCCTACTAAAACTGTTTCAATAATTAATAATCACCTCCCTGTAAACCCATTAAAATCACAATGCCAAAGAAAATGAATCGACCTGAACATAAAATAAAACCGAGCTGAAACTCGGTTATTAGCAGAAGTCTTTCACCTTGTTTTAAATGCAAAAACCTTTTCAAAACGGGTGAATTCCTTCTTTCTCTATTTGAATTGTATTCCCTTCATAGTATAGTGTCAAGTTTTTACTCTTCTTCGCGGTGACTGGTATTGGGCTTGACCATATCCCTGATTTTGGCGTCCAGACTAGCAAAAAATTCGGGGTTATTCTTGATGTAGTCCTTTGAATTTTCCCGGCCTTGTCCAAGACGTTCGCCCTCATACGAGTACCATGAGCCGCTTTTCTGGATTATGCCGAACTCTGTGGCCAGATCAAGTATATCACCGGCCCTGGAGATACCTTCACCATACATGATGTCAAATTCACATTGTTTGAATGGAGGGGCTACCTTATTCTTAACCACTTTTACCTTGGTCCGGCTGCCGGAAATATCGGTACCCTGTTTAATAGCCTCACCCTTTCTAACTTCTAAGCGTACGGAGGAATAGAACTTTAAAGCCCGACCTCCGGGAGTGGTCTCGGGATTGCCGTATACTATGCCAACCTTCTCGCGGACCTGGTTGATAAAAATGGCACAGGTCTTGGACTTGCCAACAATGGCCGTCAGTTTGCGCAGGGCCTGCGACATCAGACGCGCCTGCAGACCAACATGCACATCACCCATGTCGCCTTCCAACTCAGCACGAGGAACCAGGGCGGCTACCGAGTCAACCACTATGACATCCACTGCGCCACTGCGCACCAGGGCCTCCGCTATTTCCAGGGCCTGCTCTCCCATGTCCGGCTGAGCTACCAGCAGGTTGGTGATATCAACCCCCAGGTTCTTCGCATATAGCGGGTCAAGGGCGTGCTCCACGTCAATGAATGCAGCAATTCCTCCCGCCTTTTGGGCCTCGGCGATTACGTGCAGGGCAACCGTTGTCTTGCCGGACGATTCTGGACCGAAGATTTCTACTACCCGGCCGCGGGGTAATCCTCCCACGCCCAGGGCCAAGTCAAGAGACAGACATCCAGTCGTTATCACCTCAACATTCATGTTGACAGCTTCACCCAGCCGCATAATCGATCCACGGCCAAAATCTTTCTCAATACGCTTGATTGCTGATTCTAAAGCCTCATTTTTTTCTTTTTCGGTCCTGCTGTTGTTGTTTATACCCTTATCATTCACCCCAGACCCCTCCTCAAACATATGTTCGTTATTAACATAGTAAGCTATGGCATATACCATGTCAACCATTTAATACAAATTTCTCCACCGGCGTATAAAACGGTCCCCTGTTGGTCAGCTGACTGCGGTATAAGACCAACTGGTGCACCTCAAAATCAGGCTTTGATGCAAAACCTGTAAAACCCCGGGCATTTCTGAGCAGGTCCTCGACCGAATTATCAGAACGGACCCTTCCCAGGGTAAGGTGCAGTTGGCGTCTCTTTTCCTCATCAAAGCCGAAGGGTAACAGTGAATCATCTATTGCCCGGCCAATCCCGAGCGCACTTTTGGTGTTGCCCTTGATCTCCAGCCAGATAACCCGCGGATTCTTATTATTGGGAAAGAACCCGGGGGAGCCTACTTCGAGTCGGAATCCCGGGTAGCGTACCAGTGTTCTCCGCACTGTATCGGTGATGTCCTTTACCTGGCCGTCCGGAACCTCACCCAAAAACTTCATTGTCAGGTGCAGATTGTGGTCCTCCACCCACTTTATGCCCCGAACGCCCCGGGCCAGTTGGTTACGCGCCGCTATAACCTGCGGCTTGATTTCCGGAGGTATATCGATTGCAAAAAACAGTCGCATTACTCTCTCTCCATGGTTCTTCTCAGCCAGTCCAAAGCCGACTTGGCAGCTATGGTCCGAATTGAGTTCCGGGTTCCCATAAGCCGCAGTTCCTTGGCCTGTACATCCCTTTTGGTCGCCAGGCCCAGGTAGACCAGACCGACTGGTTTCTCGGGTGTGCCTCCTTCGGGACCGGCGATCCCGGTCAGGCTTATACCGAAGGTAGTGCCGGCCAGCGTCCTTATCCCATTGGCCATTTCTCTGGCGGTTTCGGGACTGACCGCACCATACCTCTTTAACGTTTCTTCACTGACACCCAAAATCCTGGTTTTTGCCTGGTTGCTGTAGGATATCACCCCTCCCCAAAACGCTGCAGAGCTCCCGGGAACATCGGTCAGCATCTTTCCAACCATACCACCGGTACATGACTCAGCCAGAGCGATGGTATAACCCTTACCACCTAAGAGGCTTATAACTAATCCAGGCAGGGTTTCTTCCTCCTCACCATAGATGTTGTCACCCAAATCCCTACGCAGCCGTTCGACGACCGAGTTTACGATCTTTTCGGCTTCGGACCTCACGTGAGCTTTCCGACTCACCCTTATGTGTACCTCACCAGTGACGGCGAGCAGGGCCATGGAACAGCCCTCGGGATCGGCCATCACATCCGCAATCATCGATTCGACCTGTGATTCCCCCGGCCCCATAACCTTGACGGTCCGGGATACTATCACTGAATTGGATTTACCCAGCCAGTCGCGAAGACGTGGTTCAAGCTCCTCTTTAAAAACCACCTCCATCTCATGAGGAGGGCCCGGTAGCAACACCATGATCTTGTCGTTCCGGGTTACCATAAACCCGGAGGCCGTACCTACCCGGTTGGTCAGGATTACCGCTTCCGGGGGAAACATCGCCTGCTTGTGGTTTGACTGAGACATCTCCCGGCGGCGGCGGGAGAAATAGTCCTGGATTTTAGCCTGTTCCTTTTCATTGAAAACCAGCGGCATATCCAGAACTTCAGCAGCCATTTCCCGGCTAAGGTCATCAGCCGTTGGTCCCAGGCCTCCGGTGCAGATCACCAGGTCAGCCATATCGTATGCCGTCCGCAAGGCATTTTTGATCATTTCCCGGTTATCTCCCACGGTTGACCTTCCGATGACCCGGGTACCCAGAGCTGATAATTCTCGCGAGAGGAAAAGTGCATTGGTGTCTGCTGTGTTACCCAGCAGCAGTTCGGTTCCGGTTGAGACTATGTAGGCTTTCTTCATGCTGTGGCCTCCCGTACTATGCTATTGCTTATTATACATTTACCGTCTCCCTCGCATTCTCTTCATTCTCAATTACTTTGAACCAAATATTTTAATTCCCCTGCAAAAAGTCATAATGCAGGGTTTGGATTCTCGCAGGAAAACAAGCAATTAGAGCATGCAACCGGGGTTACATGCTCTATTAATGTCTTGCTTCTATTATCTGGCGCCACGTGCTCAGGCGCTCTGCAGTGTTTCCAGAAAACGTTCGCGGTCAAGGGTTTCTTCCTCCAACAACCGTGAGGATACTGCCTGTAAAAGATGCCGATTGTCATTCAGCAGGGTGCTGGCGTTTTCCTCAACACCCTTTATGATCTCGGTACACTCCTTGAACGCCAGCTCATTGGGCACCTCTGACACGGCGATTACCCCCAGGTTAGACATGCCGCTTTTAATGATTTCCTTGGCCAGATTCCAGGCCTGCTCAAAGTCATTGCGCGCTCCGGTACTTCTGGCCCCAAAATACATGTCCTCGGCAATCGCACCGCCCAGTGCCACCATAATCTGACCTTGAAGTTCCTGCAACGTATACAGATACTGGTCGTGCTCCGGGCTGTTCTTGCGCATGAAACCCAGTGCCTGCCCCCGGGGTACAATCGTCACGGAAGAGACCGAACCGGGTCTCACCAGTTCACTGACCACCGCGTGTCCAGCTTCATGGATTCCAACCCGTTTTATCTCTTCATCGCTGGGCCTGCGGTCCAGTTTTTCCCCCAGAATCACTTTGTCGATCGCCTCGACAAAATATCGGTGGCCAATCTTTCGTTCTCCGTCCCTCAGTGCCAGGATGGCCGCTTCATTGGCCAGACTCTCAATCTGAGCGCCGGAGAATCCGAATGTAGCTTTGGCGATGTCCTCCAGGCAAACATCATCATCCAGGGGCTTATTCTGGGTATGGATCGTCAGGATCTTTACCCGCCCCTTCTTATCGGGCAGACTAACCGCCACCTGGCGGTCGAAACGGCCCGGACGCAGGATAGCCGGGTCCAGCATATCAGCCCGGTTGGTAGCACCTACCACCAGTAAGCGGGTCTCTTCATCATTGGATATCCCGTCCATCTCCACCAGGAGCTGATTCAGGGTCTGGTCATATTCCATATGACTTTGATTGCTGCCCCGCTTGGCACCCAGGATCTCCAATTCATCGATGAATACAATGGCGCCGTTTTTGCCCTCTCTTTTGGCCTTCTTACGTGCCTCGCCAAACAGCTGCCTGACCCGCTTTGCACCTACTCCGGCATACATCTCAATGAACTCAGAACCCGAAGCAGCCACAAAGGCCGACTTGGTATAACTGGCTGCTGCTTTGGCCAGCAGCGTCTTCCCTGTTCCGGGTGGTCCCACCAGCAGAATACCTTTCAAAGGCCGAATGCCCATCTCCACAATCTCCACTGGTTTGAGCAGGAACTCCAGGGCCTCTTTAAACTCATTGATTGCCGTATCCTGCCCCCCAACATCATCAAAGGTAACGCGTTTTATGGCTTTGGCGCTGGTCCCAATTCCTTTGATTCCATCCCGGAGCTGTCCTTGAAACATTATGACTAAAGCCGCAGCCAGCAATCCGAATAATATCAGCGGGAGGACGTTGATACCAAGTATCAGCATAAATATAATAAGGCCCACTCCTGAACCTACAACAACTTCCTTAGGCATCTGTACCATCCCTCCCCTCGTTTTCTATCCGGGTATTTCTTTCAATAATTCGTGTCAGGTAATGGTTGTCTTTGCTTCTTAACGTCAGGTATACGTTTCGATTATCTACCTGAATACGGTACTCTGTTTCTTTCGAGGCCGTTTTATCGTCGATCCATTCACTGAGCCAGATGAATGAGCTGTTGGCAATACCCTGGTGGATTCCCAACTCGAGATCATCATATAGAGACGACAAGTCTGGTGAAGGATTATCATCGATCTCTATGCTGTAGGGTTTGTCGCTCATCTTTTGAACAGCTATCTCATTCGCATTCTGAAAAACAGCCTTAAGATCTGCATCATTCTTTAGGGTCAGCATGATTACCTGGCTATCCTTTTCTTCTTGAATCGAGACTTTTTGTACGCCATCAATCTGTAGTAATGCTTCCGTTAGGGGTTTCTTGATTCCGTATTCTTTATATAAATGATATCCCCCCAGGCAGATGGCCACGGTCACTGCCAGGGCAATCACTGCCATTCCAATCCTAAAGTCCTTACCACCTTCCATTATCTCACCCTCCCTCCATGGCATTATAACACACGGGGATTTTCCAGCCTCCAGGGAATGTTTGGCAGTGCCCTTTTTGTGTTCCCTACCATTCTGGCGGAATAATTAATTCACCCGTCAGAATAGTAAGGGATCCCCGAAGCAACTGGGATATATCAACCGCTTATTCACGCGGTATACTTTCCTGGCTTCCATTTAGACGCTTGATTCCCCTGCGAAAAGTAATAATTCGTAGGTTTGAATGCCTAAATATTTGTCGCCAGACTTCGCATGGGCAATACCAACTGCTTGTCTCACGACGAAAGGGGGACCGGGCCAATTGACGTCCATGTTCAGTGGCCATCTCGCCCCGTCCATGGGGCTCGCCCCCTTTCGTCGTCGCCATCGCAGGGTGTTGCTACCATGCTGCGTCAACCGGCTCCCACATATTTAGGTATTCAAACAGCATAATTTGAGGTTTTCGCAGGGGAATCACGCTAGTATTGTATTTCTTTCGACTTCAATTCTTCAACCTATTGGTTAATCTTTATCCCCGTAAAAACTCCCCTTTGTATAGAACTGAAATTTTCAGTGTCTACTCAAAGGGGAGCATATCATTCGCTGTCCTCGTGTTTCCTTTTTTTCCGAATCGTTTATCTGAATTTACGAAAGTAATCGATACCCGAAACGATTGTTATCCCGGCTGCCAGCACCATAGCCCAATACCCGATGGGCCATGGTATCCAGGATTGGTATAACGGTGTCAGCATCGCTACCAGCACCGCGATAATCTGCGAAACCGTCTTGGCCTTACCCCAGATATTGGCCGGGATCACCACTCCTTCCTCGGACTTTATCGCCCGCAAGCCGGTGACCGCAAATTCCCGGGCTATTATGATGACCACTATCCACGCCGGCACCCGGTGCAGTTCTACCAGCGCGATCAGGGCCGCCGAAATAAGGAGCTTGTCTGCCAGGGGGTCCAGAAATATGCCCAGACGGGTGATCTGTTTCCGTGAACGTGCAATATACCCATCGAGGGTGTCGGTCAGAGCTGCAATGGCAAATATGGCAGCGGCGATTAAATCACCATATGCAATGCGGACCAGAAGGAATATCATAACCAGTGGTATTAAAAAGATTCTGGCGATTGTTATTATGTTAGGTAGCCCCAATTTGTACCTCTCCCAGTAAATCGTAACCGTAAGTCCTGGTAAGAATAACTTGTACAAAATCCCCGGTTTTTAATGAATGGTCAGCCCTAATCAAAACTGATCCATCCACTTCCGGTGCTTGAAAAACAGTTCTGCCTCTATAATTACCAGGAGTCATCTCTCGATCTATCAGCACTT
Organism: Syntrophomonadales bacterium; assembly: GCA_050951725.1. GTDB lineage: Bacteria > Bacillota > Syntrophomonadia > Syntrophomonadales > DTU052 > DTU052. The sequence goes on from JBMNJO010000001.1 coordinate 517,071, forward strand.
TAGCATGCGATCCCACCCGCTGGCGGTTTTTCTTAAGGGTTATGTGCTGTTGAATCTCCATCAGTTGTCCCCGTCGTTCCAGTGAAACCTCGGCAGGAACCTCTGGTGATAATTGACTGGCCATAGTACCATACTCCTTACTGTACGCAAAAACTCCCGCCCAGTCAAACTCTAGTTGCCGCAGCAGCTCAATATTTCTAAAATGGTCTTCTTCGGTTTCTCCGGGAAATCCTGTCATCAAGGTGGTTCGCAAAACCAGGTCCGGAATACTGGTTTTTAGCGCATTTACCAGGCTGTTTATCACCTGATGGTCGTATCTTCGTCCCATAAGACGCAGTATTCGGTCGCTGCCATGCTGGAGTGGTATATCCAGATAAGGAACCACCTTTTCCTTATGCAGGACATTCAACAGTTCCCGGGGGTCCCGGGAAGGGTAGGCATACATGATCCTGATCCATTCGACACCATCAACCTTGGAGAGCTTCTCAATAAGACTTTCCAAACACTCTCCCTGGGCCAGATCGCGTCCATAAGCGGTGCTGTCCTGTGCCACCAATATCAGTTCCTTTACTCCGTCAGCGGCCAAGGCACGAGCCTCCTCGACCAGTTCCCCACTGGGGCGCGAGCGTAAAGGACCGCGTATCCCGGGAATTGCACAGTAGGTGCAGCGATTATTGCAGCCCTCAGCTATCTTGAGGTAGGCCCATCCTGGAGGTGTGGAAACCAGCCGCTTTACGTGGTGGGAGTATTCATCAGGCCACTCACCTACCGCCACCGGCCTCTCCCCGCCTTCACACTGTTTAAGGATGTCGGATAGCCTCAAATAATCCTTTACCCCAACTACCGCATCTAATTCCGGAATTTCCTGAAGCAGTTCTTCAGGATACCTCTGGGCCAGACAACCGGCAGCCACCAGGATGCGAAACTTTCCCTGTTCTTTTAGCATACCCATCTCCAAGATATTAGAGATGGCCTCCTTTTTCGCGTCCGTAATAAACCCGCAGGTATTGACGACTACTGCATCGGCCCGATCCGGAGCGTTGACGATCTCATGACCCTCATTAATCAGAATTCCCATCATGTGCTCCGTATCCACCAGGTTTTTGGAACACCCCAGGCTGATAAAACCCACTTTCATTACCGTTTCAATTCTCCTTATGAAGATAGACTGTAACAATTTCAAAAACAAAAAAGGCCCCTTGCGGGACCATGCTTTTCATTACATTGGAGGAGGGAATTCGAGTCTTAGGGTATCACCTCTGTCCCCAGGCACTCCCATATCCTCTCCATTGTACTCAATTTGGACCCCACCGGCATTTCCCAGGTGAAGCTGAATGCTCTCCTGGGCCTGTATCTCTTTTACCTCACCCGGTTGCAGCATGGTATCAGGTATCAGTTCGCCATCTACGGTTGCCCGTACCCAACAGAGCTCCTTACCGATAATCCGCAGATTAACACCTTCAACCACCGGCGGCTCATCCTGATCCTTGCCCGGCTTGTCTCCGTTTTCGGCTATGGGAGGTGGTGTTACTCCGGAGTCCCGGTTAGTCATATAATCTACCAGGTAAGTTCCCATCCAGATCACAACTATTAAAAAGACTAAGCCGGCTAAGATGTTTTTTATGGGAACGTTTAACTTATCATGGACCTGCTTCGCAGCCTTAAACTCGTCTTCCTTGGTCTCTATATGCCCGGACACTCGCTTAAACTCCTGCAGGACCTCTTCCTCATCCAGCTCAAGCATTCGCGCGTAACGTTTAACAAATCCTGAGGCATATACCATGGCAGGCAGGAGATCATAATTATTTTCTTCCAGTGCTTCAAGATAATATTTTCGTATTTTTGTCTCCTCTTCGACGTCCTCAAGAGTCAGGCCCAGACTTAGTCGACGACTACGAAGAATTTCACCCAGAGTATCCAGCCTGCCTCACTCCTTTCACGGGTTGGTTAGATATTCGGCCAGTGATTGTGCCGCCAGAGAACTGTCGCTGCCATCGAGGCTCAGGTCATAATGGTAGTCTGATGAACTGGGGTAACCGTACAGCGGGTCATAGTAGTCTGTCAAAAGGATTCGGATGGCATCGGATAGTTTACCATTATAAATAAGTTCAGTCAGTTCCTGAGTTTTCGTTTTCCCCAAATAACGCTTTAGTCCCTGCACACATTCCAGAAAATCATTTGTCTTATTTCTGGTATCTTCGACATATTCTCGGTGCAGGCGTTTTATACGGTTTTCAAGATTGTCATAAACAAGAACATGCATTCCTTCCCTCATCTTAGCATACAAATGATCGGGCAGAAACAGTTTGCCGATCTTCTTGCTTTCACTCTCCACAATCAGGTAATGGTGTTCAGCAAATTGTTTCATGTTCTCATATAACAGGCTGTCAAATAGCTTCTGTTTTGGCTGTTCTCTTAGACCCAAGCCACCAAACACCGATCCCCGGTGATTGGCCAGGTCCTCCAGGTCGATTGCGGGCCAGCCGTCTTCAGCCATCCTTCGTATTATCTCGGTCTTTCCTGTTCCGGTTAGTCCATGAAGCACGACCACTCGCCCCTGGGGCATTTCCCTGAGCTCCTGTAATACGTGATTACGGTAAGCCTTATATCCACCGGACAGTCGATACCCGTCAACCTGCATAATATCCAAAACCCTGGCTATCGCGTCACTCCTGTCTCCACCCCGCCAGCAATACAGGACCATATTATTCCCCCGGGCGGTTTCCTGAATCTTCGATACCATTGACGCCAGCCGGGGGGCAACTACCTCCAGTCCTTTGCTCTTGGCCGAGGCTGGTCCCCGATAACGATAGATGATTCCTACTTCGGAGCGTTCCTGGTCTGAAAACAGTGGTATGTTTTTGGCACCAGGGATGTGCGAATCCTGAAACTCAACCGGTGAACGGAGATCAACGAACACCGCCCGGTCAAGACTTAATGCCTGTTCCACCCCAATATCCTTAATCATTGTGTTCCTTTGGCCTTGCTGTGTAATCTGCTGGTTCTTAAGTATTATAGTCCCCTTATGGGGGACAGGGATAAATCATCCGAAGCTGTTCCATTTAAGACAACAAAAAACCACTTATATTAATTACCATTTTCCCATCCCAAAACTTTCATGTTTTTTGAATTTAATTTTGTGGTTAGTGTTGAATCTACTCTTACCTGCCTAAGTATTATGCCCTTCTTGTGATGTTTTGATATACCTCAAAAGGCATGTATACCGCAATCTGCTAAAGACATGCGGTTCCTCGATTTTACATACACTGCCTGGATTGCAGCTTCTCCAATTGTTCCTCATCAATTAGGATCTCACGTTTCCGATTGGCATCCGGTTCGGAAATAATACCCCGGTCCTCCATGATATCAACTAACCGGGCTGCCCGGGCGTAACCAACCCTAAGCTTCCGCTGCAGCAGTGAAACGGAGGCTTTCCTGGTCTCAACAAATACCCTGACCGCATCCCAGAAGAGATCATCTTCCATCTCCATTTCCTGGGCGTTCTCAACTGATGATTCCCATTCAGCAACCTCTGGTAGTGACTCAGTATTCTGATCCTTTAGGAATTCGACCACCCTTTCCAATTCTGCATCAGATACAAATGCACCCTGGACCCTAACGGGTTTGGCAGCGCCGACCGGGAAGAATAACATGTCACCCCGGCCCAACAGCTTTTCTGCACCACCCATATCCAGAATGGTCCTGGAATCTGTTTGCGACGATACCGCGAAAGCAATCCGCGAGGGAATATTGGCCTTAATAATTCCGGTCACCACATCAACTGAAGGCCGCTGGGTAGCGACCACCAGGTGAATTCCCGCAGCCCGGGCCATTTGTGCCAGCCGGCATATAGCGTCCTCAACATCAACCGGAGAGACCATCATCAGGTCGGCCAATTCATCGATGACGATCACAATGAAGGGCAATCGCTCGGGACTGACCTCATTGAAGCGATAGATATCGCGAACCCCTTCCTCGGAAAACCGTTTGTACCTCTTCTCCATTTCGGCAAGCATCCAGCGTAGTACCATGGCAGCTTTCTTGGGATCTGTAACCACCGGGGACATTAAGTGAGGCACTCCGTTGAAAATTGTTAATTCCACCATCTTGGGGTCAATCAGTACTAAACGCAACTCCTCAGGTGAAGTCTTGTAGAGCAGGCTCAGTATCAGGCTGTTCAGGCATACGCTCTTGCCCGATCCCGTGGATCCGGCTATCAGCAGGTGAGGCATGTCCTCCAGGGTCGCTACTACCGGGTTACCCGATATGTCCTCTCCCAATGCGATAGTAAGAGTCTTGGGAGAGTCCTGAAAAATGCTCGATCCCAAAATATTACGCAGGCCGACCTGAGCAATCTTTTCATTGGGTACCTCAATTCCAACCGCCGATTTTCCCGGTATTGGGGCCTCTATACGTATGCCTCTGGCCGCCAGGCTCATCTGCAGGTCATCTGTCAAACTCAGTATCTTGCTAACTTTGATTCCCGGAGCCGGCTGCAGTTCATAGCGGGTGACGGCCGGTCCGCAGCTCACCTGATTGACCTTAATCTTCATACCGAAGTTGGCAAAGGTATCTTCCAGAGTCTTGATGCTCTCTTTGATGTCGCTTTTATTAAAGGCACGGTCACTGTCAATGGAAGCCAAAAAATCCAAAGGCGGCCGGTTGTACCCTGACGGGTTCGATCTTTTACGTATGCGTGGGGGTATGTACGCAGGCTCCTCAACCACCCTAACCGGTTCGACTTCATTGATAATCGGAGGTGGCGGTGGCGGATCATCGAGCTTGGTTATTCCGCCTCCCAGAATTATGGGCTCTGGTGGCTGTGATTCCTCTTCATAAAAGATCAGGTTATCAAAAAACTTTAAAGTGTCCTGTGACCACTTGGTCAGGGTGTTTTTCAGTTCAATAAAAGACCGGTTAATAACCAAATAGCACCCTGTAAATAATGATGTGACCATGAGGAGATTGGCTCCCAGACTGCCGGTAAGCTTCGTTAGGATAACGGTGGTGATGCCGCCAATGATACCACCACCCATCCCAGCTCGAGCTGCTTCCCATACCTCCAGGCCTTTCGGGATCTGATACATGGCGAAATAGACCAGAAGTGAACCCCATATCAGAGCTAAACCGGTCATCCGGGAAGACCAGTATTTCCGTGACCGTGTGATATGCCAGGACCAGATTATCAGGAACAGGGGCAGTATAAAACTAACCGGGCCAAATAGCTTCTCCATTCCCAGAACCAGATTTGTCCCTAGTATACCAATTATCTCATTGTCATGCGGTTTTCCGCTGTAATACAGAATGCTGGCGGCCAAAAAAAAGCCAATCCCACAAGCCAGACCGGCATGTAATTCTATGCGCGGCTTCTTTTGTGTCTTGGCTTTTTTGGCCTTTTTGCCTTTAACCGCTTTGGGCAATAGCGTTCACTCCTGTTCTTTGAAGGAAACCATCGGCGTGCTCTCCGATAATCTAAAAGAAGACATACGAAACCAGGGTTATTAGCCCCACCGCCCAACAGTAATAGGAGAACACACTTAAGCGTCCGCTTTTCACAAATCTTAATACCAGCTTGATGGCTACATAACCTGATACTGCAGCAACCGCCGGTCCTACCAGGTAAGGGATCCAATTCAAACCAGCAAAAGCACCCGCAGGCAGGTCCTTGAGCTGTAATAAGCCCGCTCCCATAATTACAGGAATCGATAGCAGAAATGAGAAACGGGCAGCGTATTCCCGATTCAGACCCCGCAGAAGGCTGCCGGCAATGGTAGAGCCGGAACGGGAGATCCCCGGAGTTATGGCGATACCCTGCATCACACCGATTAGAATCGCGTCCCAGGCAGTCATAGTTGACCAATTCTTGTTTCTCAAATCTCGCGTAGAGAGTTTTTCTGCCAGTACCAAGATGAAACCGGTAATCAGTAGACCAATACCTACAACCAGCAACGACTCAAAAGCCTTTTCAAAAACCGGTTCCAGCAATATTCCCATCGCTGCCGCCGGAATACAGCCCACAACAACAAGAATTGGCAGACGGGAAAAGGGCTTTTTGAGTATTTCCGCAATATCTGGCCAAAACACAACAAATACCGGTATCAGTGTACCCAAATGAACCAGGGTGTCAAACGTCAGTGGGGGTTCTTGGATTCCGAGAAGGTGCTGAAATATAACGAGATGACCTGAACTGCTCACGGGTAAAAATTCGGTTAATCCTTGTACAAGGCCTAATAGAAGTGCTTCAATAATACTCAATACTCAAACCCCCCAATTTTGCTCCATAAATTATAGCATACAGAGGACAGAGTATTCCAAGTATCTTGTCGCCTGCAGGTTATTGCGAGTAAATCCAGTGCAGTACCCCGATACCGTCACACTGCCGGTGGTGTACCGAAGTTGCTGCACTGGATACTGCAAATATGGTCTGGTTACTTCTTTTGGGCAATACTCAGAGGCAACTCGATCTCGGTCCCTGGTTGAAACTCGCTGCGCAGGTACTGCTGGGGGTCGGAGGTGATAAGCCTCAAAACTGTAGCCCGGTTATAACCCTGAGGACGTACTACCAGCCGGGATGAGTCTTCCAATACAATCTCGGCTTCATCCCAGTCGGTGTTCCAACAAGTGAAATAATCCTCCATGCCGGTATAGATTATCAATGGACTGCCCCTCTCTGATCAATCAGATATTTCAGGTGTGATACCGCCTCTTTTATCCCCCCTACCGCATCGATCAGACCAACCTCTACTGCATCCTTGCCCACCAATACTGTACCAATATCGCGGGCCAGTTCTCCCGTCCGGAACATCAATTCCCTGAATTTTTGATCGGTTATTTTGGAGTGGGCGGTGACAAACCTTACTACCCGATCCTGCATCTTATCCAAGTATTCATAGGTCTGAGGTACCCCAATAACGAGCCCGGTGAGCCTGATGGGATGAATAGTCATGGTCGCAGTGTGCGCTATAAGGGAGTAGTCAGTGGCTACAGCAATGGGGCCGCCAATCGAATGTCCCCCACCCAGCACGATAGAGACCGATGGTTTGGACATACTGGCTATCATTTCGGCAATAGCCAGTCCGGCCTCAACATCACCGCCCACAGTGTTCAGGATAACAAGGAGTCCTTTGATCCCAGGATTCTCCTCCACAGCTACCAGCTGGGGAATAATATGTTCGTATTTGGTTGTCTTGTTCTGAGGTGGCAGGACGACATGGCCCTCAACCTGTCCAATAATTGAAATGCAGTGTATATCGCTCCGAAACCCTGCAATGTCAACCTGACCAAACTCTTTTATGGCATCAGCTTTTTTTTGCTCCGACATCGGTGTCTGTTCAGGTGTTTGATCCGGTCTTTGTTCAACATCAGTGGACATGACCTTACCTCCAGCTCATAATTTTTCTTATTATCCCGAGAAAGGTCTGAAAATAGTCACGAGCCGCGATGCGAAGTCTGGTGACGAATAATTATTCATCCAAACCAGCGATACTCTACTTGCGGCAGTGGGAATTACCGTATATATTCGCTTCTAGTCAAAAAAATTCCCGGCTCCATGTTGGAAAGCCGGGAACTTTTTCTGCTTTTGGTCTTAAACCGATTACATGTCCATCAATGATGAACACCTTATCCGGGGTCTAAACTAAACCTCCATGATGATGGGCATGATCATAGGACGTCTGCGTGTCTGTTCATACAAATACTTACTTAGCACGTCTCTGACCTGGGATTTAATAGAAGCCCAGTCCTTCATGTTTTTTTGTTCGCAAACAGCCAGAGCCTCTCTAACCTTGGTTTTGGAGTCTTCAATCAGCCTTTCGGACTCCCTCACGTATACGAATCCACGTGATACAATGTCCGGACCCGCTACCAACGCCCCAGTGTCTTTATTAATGGTTACCACCACAATAATGATCCCGTCCTGAGACAATTGTTTGCGATCACGCAGTACGATGTTGCCAACATCACCCACACCGAGTCCGTCTACCAGAATACGCCCGGCGGTCACTCTATTGCTCGTTACGACCTTCTTCTTGTTTATCTCAATGACCTGACCGTTTTCCGCCACAATAACCCTGGATTCTGGCATGCCCAGTGATTCTGCTATCCTGGCATGTCTCATCAAGTGGCGGTATTCACCGTGAACCGGGATCAGGTACTTGGGACGCATGAGATTAATCAGTATCTTAAGTTCTTCCTGGCTGGCATGCCCAGACACGTGGACCCCGGCAGATCTCTCATATATAACCTCTGCACCCTGTCGGAAAAGGTGGTCTACCGTCCTGGCCACCAATTTCTCGTTCCCCGGTATCGGCGTCGCCGATATTATGACCGTATCACCCGGCTGTATGGCAACCCAACGGTGATCTGCCATGGCCATTCGGGTTAGGGCTGACATCGGTTCACCCTGACTACCGGTAGTTATTATTACCAGTTCAGTAGGTGAATACCGGCTAATGTCCTCCATCTCAATCCAACAGTCTTCGGGGATATTGATGTATCCTAATTCCCTGGCAATACTCACGTTGTTTAGCAGGCTCCTGCCAACCATAGCTACTTTACGGCCGTACCGGTCCGCAGTGGTTATCACCTGTTGAATACGATGAACATTGGAGGCAAAGGTGGTAATAATGATCCTGCCGTGACAGCGTCTGAAAAGGTCCTCAAAGGTATCTCCAACCAGTCTTTCTGACTGGGTGTACCCTGGCCTGTCCGCATTGGTACTATCGGACATCAGGACCAGTACCCCTTTTTCCCCTAATTCAGCCAGTTTACGATAATCAACCAGTTCTCCATCGACCGTAGTCTGATCCAGTTTGATATCACCGGTATGGAATATAACCCCCAGAGGAGTGTGTATTGCAACGCCCAGGCAATCAGGTATGCTGTGTATCACTCGGACAAACTCAATCTCAAAGGGGCCGATATTTATTACTTCCCTGGGTTTAACCGGGATCATAGTGGTTTTGCCGAGATGGTGTTCCTTTAGTTTCGCTTCTACTATTCCTAATGTTAACCTGCTTGCATATACCGGAACATTTATCTCTTTTAGCAGATATGGCAACGCACCAACATGGTCTTCATGTCCATGGGTGAGAATTATCCCTTTTACCTTATCGCGGTTTTCGATCAAATAGCTGATATCTGGTATGACTATATCAATTCCAAGCAGTTCTTCCTCCGGGAACATCAATCCAGCATCTATTACGACTATGCTGTCCTGATACCTGATTACCATCATGTTTTTCCCGATCTCACCGAGGCCCCCCAGAGGAATAATCTGCAAACGAGTATCGTTTTCTGCCATTTAGCACCTCCTGTCACTGCAGCGATTGGTCCCCAATCTAAGATCCGGACAATTGAATCTACTAAATTATAAACAAACCTGTCCATATTTACAAGGTAGACCCATGGACAGCCCAATTGCTGAGGTCCATTTAATCCCATGGAATTTTACCAGAGCCGTTTAATAATGATTTGCCGACGTTTAAATATGCCGTTTGACTTATCTGTCGGCAAATCGGCTCAGATCAAACCAAATTCCTTTAACACGCGATTTATTTCGGAACACTCAGCATCGGAGGGTGGGCATAATGGCTCACGTAAGAAACCGCTGTCCTTACCCAATAAGCGCATAGATGCTTTCAAAGGGACCGGATTGGAAGTGACAAAGAGGACTTTAAATACCGGAAAGAGCCGGGCATGAATTCGCTGGGCTTTTCGGACATCCCCTGCTATGTAAGCATCTATCATGTCTTTTATTTCCCGGCCAACCAGGTGAGATGCAACACTCACTACTCCCTGTGCACCCAAAGACATCATGGGTAGGGTCAGAGAGTCATCACCGCTATATATAATGAAGTCTTCCGGTGTTTTGTTAACCAGTTCCGACATCTGATCCATGTTCCCACTGGCCTCCTTCAAGGCCATTATATTGTCAATCTGAGCGAGTCTCTGGACGGTAGCCGGTAGCAGGTTGATACCGGTCCGACCCGGGACATTATAAAGCATCACCGGCAGGGGTGTAGCCTCAGCCAGTCGACGAAAATGCTGGTAAAGACCCTCCTGACTCGGCTTATTATAGTACGGTGTTACCGCCATAACCCCGTTGATTTTCAATTTGCTGGCATTTATGGCCATTTCCACGGTATGAACAGTGGAGTTCGTCCCCACTCCAGCCCATACCTCAACCCGGGAACCGACTTCTTCCTGTACTACGGAAAACAACTGAAGTTTTTCCTCATCAGTGAGCGTCGGGGATTCTCCAGTAGTTCCACAAACGACGATCCCCTGACTTCCGGTATCCGCCAGGTGATTCGCTAATTCACGCACCCTTTCATAATCAACTTCCAGATTACTCTTAAAAGGCGTAATCATGGCTGTCAAAAGTCTCGGAAAAGCCACTAAAAGTCTCCTCCTTCCTGGTTACCCAGATCAAATCTATCATGCAAGGCCTTAACTGCCTGTTCCATCTGATTCCTTTTTACGAGACACCATATATTGGTATAAGAATCTCCTGACTGTAAAATCGTAATTCCGTTAACCGTCAGTGCTTCAACTACTTTGGCCATGACGCCGGGAATCCCGGTTATGGCTGCGCCAACAATCGCCACTTTGGCACAGTCCGGTTCCGTTTGAACGCTCACCCCTAGATTTTTCAGTATCTCCTGGGCCCGCTCCGCAACCTCCTGCAGGACCGTAAAGATAATAACCTCACGGGTAACCGTTATGAAGTCAACACTTATTTCCGCCAGGGCCATGCCTTTGAACACTTTGAGAGGCAGATCGGGCTCTCCTTTTATTTCCACCCTTATTTGGGTAATATCCGGCATCTGGGTGATACCGGTTATCAGGTGATCTCTTTTGATCCGAACTGATTTCCCGTTAAACTCTCCGTGATTGCCTACCAGGGTACCGGTACCATCACTGAAAGTAGAACGAACCCGTAAGGGAATGTTACTCTCCATAGCAATCTCCACCGCCCGGGGATGAATTACCTTTGCCCCTTCACGGGCCAGTTGGCATATCTCATTATAGGTTATAGCATCCAACACCCGTGCATTTTTTACGATTCGCGGGTCAGCAGTCATTATTCCTTCAACGTCAGTATAAATGTCTATAACTTCGGCCGCCAGCGCCACTCCCAGTGCGCTTGCGGTAACATCACTTCCCCCCCTGCCGAGGGTTGTTACCTCACCATCTTCAGTAAACCCCTGAAAACCTGCCACCACCACCACATAATCCTGATCAAGATATCGTTTCACTGTACCGGGGTCAATAGCCACTATCCGTGCATCACCGTGATTGGTGCTGGTTTTGATTCCGGCTTGCAACCCGTTAAGAAACACCGCCTGCTCACCCTGGGATTGCAGCTTGTTAGTTAGTACCACCCCGGAGATAATCTCACCACATGACATCAACATGTCCAATTCTCTCCGGTTAGGGTTGAGGTTATCCTCTTTGACCAGCCGAATCAGGGTATCAGTAGCATAAGGATCCTCAACCCGGCCCATAGCCGATACTACCACCACCACATTATTGCCCCTCAGGCGCTCCCTTTGTATAGCCTTGCAAACCCTTTCCCTCTGGTCAGGCGTGGAAAGAGAGGTTCCACCAAATTTCTGAATAATGACTCCCAACTGGGACACCTCACTGTATTTAATAAAAAAATTGTAAGCTACACGCCACCAACTGTACCGCAATAATCAAATGAACGATCATATGTTTAATGGGTGCAAGACAGATTATTTACCCGTCATATACCGGTCTTATTAAAGACTAGAATAGATTATCCCTCACCACAACCTCTGCAATCTGTACCGCATTGGTGGCCGCACCTTTGCGGATCTGGTCAGAGGCCACCCACAGGTTAAGTCCGTTTTCGATGGAAATATCCTCCCGGATTCTCCCGACAAATACCTCATCTCGGTTTGAAGTAAACCAGGGCATGGGGTATTCGTTCGCCTGCGGGTTATCAACTACGATCACTCCGGGGGCTTCGCTCAACACATCCTGGGCCTCGGCAGCGGTAATCTTACGATCAGTTTCCAGGTTAATTGACTCGGAATGACTTCTGAACACTGGGACCCGTACCGCTGTGGGACTCACTGCCAGGCTATCAATGTGCATGATCTTGCGGGTTTCCCATACCAGTTTCATTTCTTCCCTGGAATAGTTCTTATCAACCCAGACATCGATATGGGGAATGAGATTAAAAGCTATCTGGTGCTGGAACACACCAGTCTTTAAAGGACGCCCGTCCACATAACAGCGGACCTGTTCCTCCAATTCCTCAAAACCGGCCTTACCCGCTCCGGACACTGCCTGATAGGTTGATACCACTACCCGCTTCAGCCCAGCAGCTCGGTAGATTGGGTTTATCGCTACTACCATTATAGTTGTCGAACAGTTGGGGTTGGCAATAATCCCCTTGTGTTCCCTGACATCGTCCGGGTTTACCTCGGGTACCACCAGGGGAACATCATCTTTTAGGCGGAAGGCGGAACTGTTGTCGATTGTAACAGCACCCCTGCGGGCCGCCTCAGGCCCGAGAATTTCACTTACTTCTCCTCCAACCGCAAGCATTGCTATATCCACACCATCAAACTTGTCAGGGCTCGCACCCTCCACGGTAATCTCTTCGCCCATAAATCTGACTTTGGTGCCCGCTTCGCGAGGGTCAGCCAGACAAATCAAGTTACTTGCCGGGAACTTCCGTTCTTCCATAATCTTAAGCATTTCTTGCCCTACAGCGCCGGTAGCGCCAACTACTGCGATCCTTGCTCCAGCCAATTTTATGACCTCCCGCCAATAAAATCTAAACAGTATTTTAACACATCAGAGTGGCCTAACCAACATTATCGACCGGCCCCAGGAGAACAGGCTGAAACTGTTTACCTTTTAAAGCCAATACCACGGTATCAAGCATCTTATCCATGTCCGCGATTAGAGAGGTTGATTTATTTATAGGATCATCCTGGCGAAAAGGAACAAAATAAACGTTCTTGGCGTTTATGAGGTATCCCAGGTTTTTGGCGTTAAGCCCCAGACCATCGTTGGTTGAAAGCGCAATCACAACTGGTCTCTGGTTGCGCAGCTGGGCTTTGATAGCCATTAATGCCGGTGTATCAATAATGCTGTTAGCCATCTTGGCCAGGGTATTACCCGTACAGGGCGCTACCACCAGCACATCAAAAAGCTTTTGAGGTCCAATTGGTTCAGCATCCGTAATGCTGGTTATAACAGGAACGTCTGAAATCTCTGCTAGTTCGGTTTTCAGTTCCTCCACGGTTTGGAAACGGTTATCCGTGTAGTTGATTGTATATGAAAGTATAAACGTGATCGAAGCACCCTCATTTTTTAATAATCTAAGTGCGGGAAATACCGCTCCAACCGTACAATGCGAGCCTGTCATCACAACTCCAACTGACACGCCGTTTAAAAGCACTGCACGTTTCCCTCCATTCAAGTCAAGCAAGGTGTAACTGGTCATAAGACTTGATCATCGTCTTTTCAATCAACCGGGGAACAACCTCGGCCAATACTCTCCCGGCCATAATCGGCGCTACTTTTCCGGGCAACCCTGGCGCCAACAAGGCTTTAATGCCGTATTCATTGGCCGCTCCAAAATCGGTTCCACCTGGAGCCGTAGCCAGGTCAATGATCAGGGTATCAGGATTCATACGCCTCAGAATCTCACTGGTTAAAACAGAAGCCGGGATGGTATTGAATACTACATCAATTTGGTTAAGGTTATCCGCCAGCTCGGATAATGGGACTCTATGGCACCCCATCTCATAAGCCCGGGCCAACTCACCCTGGTTATTCGAGGCCACGGAAACCACAGCTCCCAAAGCTTTAAGAGTCCTGCCCAGGGTCGTGCCTACCCTGCCAAACCCTAACACCATCGCCCGACTGCTATGGATGGTGGTCTTCATCTCCTGCATGGCAATCTGTATAGCTCCCTCAGCGGTAGGAATGGAATTGAGAATAGCCACATCATCCATTTCTCCGGTTTCAATCAGAGTAATTCCCAGTTTATCAGTCCACTCTTTGAGGAAAGGGCGGGCTGAGCCGATAATCAGCATGGCCGGCTTCGCCATCCCCTGAAGGGCTTTCTGCGTCAACTGTAGTCTCTCCTCGGTATAAACAGCCCGTATATGGCCGCGAATATCGGTTCCTACCATAGGGAGAATGGCAACCTCCGCACCGCTCAAGCCGTCTTCGACCGATCTGCTGATGAATGCCCCGTGCTTAAGCCTTTCGCGTGGGCAGCCGACAACCGTAACCGTTGCTCCCAGGGTGACCAGTTCAGATACGAGAATCAGTTCCCGCTCGTCTCCACCCAGAACCGCAATCTTGACCCCAGATAAGGCCGAACTCACCAAAACAGCCCCCCTCTAGGTCTTTTAGATACTAACTACCAACAGTATACGTAATCGATTTCAAGAACGTGAAAACACGAAAACAGGTGGTTCACTGGGAATGTTGCACAGGTTAGGCTCAATTTAGTAAGATTTCCCCGAAATCAAGTAATTAATCACTCCAGTAGTCCGGTCATCATTTCACTGGACACCCCTGACAGTCAAAAAGCACTCCCCAGAAAGACGACTCCCCCCTTAAGCGAGGAGAAACCTTGGTAGGGACAACTTCACTCTTTTGATATACAAAATACCTTCAAAACGCGATTTTATGAACCTCAACTGCCAAACTCGGGGAAATTGGATGAATTGGATAAACCCACGTTGGAACATGACGGAAGGAAAACGATAAGTGGGACAGTAAAATCAGTCCCACTATTCGAAAATCGGTTAGATCAAATGTTCTAGTCCGTAAACCAGACCTCTTATATCAACGATCTTCTGTACGGTTAGAATGACTCCGGGCATAAAGGACTCGCGGTTGTAAGAGTCATGCCTGATGGTTAAGGTTTGGCCCTGTCCGCCGAACAGGACTTCCTGGTGTGCGACCAGACCTGGCAGCCTTACGCTGTGAATCCGGATACTATTTACCTGACCACCGCGTGCTCCTGGATACTTTTCAAACTGACCGCGTGGAGCCGATGGTGTTCCCGGTCGATTACGGTCGATCATTTCCGCCGTCTTGATAGAGGTTCCCGAAGGGGCATCCAGTTTGCCATCATGATGGAGTTCAATGATCTCGACGTCTTTGAAGTAACGGCTTGCCTCTTCGGCGAACCGCATCATAAGCACGGCCCCGATAGCAAAGTTCGGTACAACGGCAACGCCGGTCTGGTTTTCGCGGGCCAACTCATCAAGTTCTTTGATTTCACGGTCATTCATACCGGTGGTCCCGATAACACACGATATCCCATGCCGCAGCACAGCCCGGGCGTTGTTGAACACAGCCTGGGGATTGGTGAAATCAACAACAACATCAAGCTCCAGTGAATCAAGGGCCTCATCAAGATCTGACCAAACCGCTGAGCGATCATTCTCATCGCCGGTAATATCAGATATTTTGGCATTGCCTGCCTTTACGTCAACCGCTCCAGCCAGTACCAGGTCATCAGACTCTTTAACCGCTTTTACGGTCTCCCGGCCCATCTTGCCTAAAGCCCCTACTACCAGCACTTGTAACTCTTTGGCCATAATTAATCCCCCTTGGATACTTTATACTCAATAGTGTATCCATTTGGGGAGGTGAGTCAACCTGAGGTTTCCAGTTGACACTGCTTCAGTAACTGTGACTTCGCAGGCGGGGATTGGTGTGGTCCAGGTCAACTACAATAACCTCCCGGCCAATCTTTCTTACCGCCTCCCAGGGTACTACGATCTTCTGGCGGTCGATCCACAGGTTAACGAAATTCCCCCGGTTGGGAAGGATAATGGAATGGATTTCCCCACTCTCGGGATTGATTATCAGGTCAGAATCACCGACCAAACCCATTTTTAAACCGTCATTGATATTAATGATCTCTTTGCCGATCAATTCGCTCATTCGCAAGCCGATTCCCCCTACCCGGTATGGCCAAAACCTTCCTCTCCCCGGACTGTCTCACTCAGAGTTTCAGCCAGCCGAAAATTCACCCTTGTCACCGGACAAAAGACCATCTGCGCGATTCTTTCACCCCGTTTTACAATATAGTCATTGTCCCCCAGGTTTATGACTATAACCTTGATTTCACCGCGATAGTCGGCATCAATGGTTCCGGGCGAGTTCAGTACAGTCAGGCCATGCTTCGCGGCCAGACCGCTGCGAGGCCGTACTTGAGCCTCGTAGCCGACCGGGATGGCCAGACATATTCCAGTGGGGATTAAGGAGATCTCATGAGACTTTATGGTAATTGGATCAGTATTGGCAGCCCGGAGATCGACCCCGGAAGCGCCATCGGTCATGTACTCGGGCAAGGCTAAACCCTCCCCGTGTTCCAGCACCTTTATTTCGATTTCCAGATGCATTTTATAAGGCCTCCTTTGTCACCCTGCTTCAGCTCATCGACGAATACTATGGCCGGACCAGAACATCCAGTTCATGGAACCCATTCTCAACTTCAGGCAAAACTGATGGTTCACCGATAACCGCCAGAGTATAGGGATGTTTTCCCAGGATCTCCCGAGCATAATCCTGCACCATCTGAGGTGTCACTGCAAACACCCTTTCGATGACCTCTTCCACGGGGGTTACCTTCCCGTACAGCAGTTCAGATTTGCCCAGCCGGTTCATTCGGGCCATGACACTCTCCATACCCAGGAATAGACTGGCCTTGATCTGACTCTGTGTTCTCATAACCTCCTCAGCGGTCACTCCTTCGCTGATGAACCGGTCCAGCTCGTCCCTCAGCAGGGCAAAGAACTCCCGGACTTTGCCCGGGCCCGTACCCACGTAAATGGCATAGGTCCCGGTTTCCCGGTAGGTTGAGGGATAGGAGAACACATTGTAAGCCAGTCCCTTCTCCTCCCGTATCTTCTGAAAGAGATGAGAACTGATACCTCCTCCCAGTATGCTGTTCATAACATTCTGGGTGTAACGCCGCTCGTCAGTGTAGGGTATGCCAGGAACGCCGAGACATATCTGGACCTGTTCAGTATCCTTGGGAACAAGATTTACTCCCTTAATCAGGTTCGGAACCAGCGCCTCCTTGATAACCCCGGGGTTGGGCCGGTACCCTTTATATCCGGCCAACCGTGCAAATACCTCTTCGCCCTTAATGTTCCCTACCACCGCGATCACCATGTTGGCCGGGTGGTAAAAGGAACGGTAATAGTCGTTTATTGAGTCCCGCGACAATGAAGCTATGATTTCCTCATGTCCCAGGATTGGTCTGCCCAATGGGTGCCCGCCCATGATCGTCTGGGAAAAGACGTCATGAATCAGCTCGTCCGGGCTGTCTTCGTACATATTGATCTCTTCGAGTATTACTCCCCGCTCTGTGTCGACGTCTTTCTGAGTCATAGCAGAATTGTAGAGCATATCAAACAAGACATCCATGGCCTCGTTCAGGTTCTCGTCCAGAATACGGGCATAGAAACAGGTATGCTCCTTCGAGGTGTAAGCGTTTAACTGACCGCCCATCTTTTCAAATTCCTCTGCTATAGCGCGGGCACTCCGAGTTGCGGTCCCCTTAAAAAGCATGTGTTCAATGAAGTGTGATATGCCATTCAATTCCGCTGGTTCATGTTTGGAACCTACGTTTACAAATACTCCAATGGCAGCAGATCTAACATAAGGTATTTCTTCTATCAATACCCTGGCTCCATTCGGTAAAACCCGTTTTTCTACCACCCAAAAACCTCCAATTCTGAAGAACAAAGTTCTTATCTTATTCGGCGTAAGCAGTTGATGGATTTAGAAACCGGACCACTGAAAGCTCGTCCAAACTGGCCGGATACATTTTTAGCTAATCAACGGTGGCAAGTGCTGATACATGTACGAGCTTTGCCGGTTCGGTCAACCAGCAACGCTCTTTAACTTCCACAACAGGAACCGGAGGAAGTGCCGGGTTGGCTTTCCATCTGGCGAGCGTTTAAAGCTCTCCTTAGTATTTTCCAGATACCTGAAGGTAGTTTCTCCACAGTAGCCCCAGATCTCAGACCAACTTTGTCAACTAACTCACCCTTATAATATACCTCTAAGGTACCAATTCTGTCTCCTTTCTTCACCGGGGCCTGCGGTCGGTAGGTAAGTACCGTCCTTTTTTCAAGGTTCTTTAAGCCATCCTCGGGGAGTAAGACCGTAATATCCCGCTCAGGATATAGAGCCACCTTGGCTGCATCACCATTATCAATCCGCAAGAACTTGTAGGTATCCTGGCTATCAATTACTCTGGTCGGATAAAACGCGGTAAACCCGTAGTCAAAAAGAGTGGTAGAGTCGCGATACCTGTCGCCTGCTCTCAGAACCACGGTGATCAGTTGCCGGTTGTCCTTTTCGGCCAGCCCTACCAGGCATTTGCCAGCTGCGTCAGTAGTTCCGGTTTTAATACCTTTGGTGCCAGGATAGGTGGTAAGCAGCCGGTTGGTGTTCTTTATCAGTTTTCCCTGGGGGTACCCGGGATGGGCGATGCTCTCTTCAGCCTTGGCAACCGTTTCTGCAAAAAAGGGGTTCTGCAGGGCGGCCCGTGAGATTATAAACAGGTCGTGGCAGGAGCTGAGGTGTCCGGTTGCGGGCAAGCCATTGCTGTTCTTGAAATCCGTTACTGCAGCCCCCAGGACAAAAGCCTTTTTGTTCATCAGGTAGGCAAACAGTTCTTCACTCCCGGCTATCCGTTCGGCCAGGACCACAGTTGCATCATTGGCAGAAGAGAGGAGGGCTGCAACCAGGAGGTCACGAACCTTCATCTCCTGTCCGGTTCGGAGTCCAATGGCAGTGGGTGGGGTTTGGGCCGCTCTTTCACTGATCAGAGCCTTCTCTTCGAGATCCAGATACTCCAAAGCCAGGAGTGCAGTCATTATTTTGGTGGTGCTGGCTGGAGGGAGAGGTGTTCTCACGTTTTTGCCATCCAATAGTTGCCCGGTCTTCAGGTCATAAACACAGTAGGCCCTGGCACTGATCCAGGGGGCAGCTGACACATCGCGGGAGAGAAAAAAGAGCCCCATAAATACTAAAAACAAAACTATGCCCCAATGAAATCTTTTCACAAGATCACTCCCTGGATATGTTGGTATAGACTGTTGGACACTGGGTCATGGGAATCGTGAATACAAAAGAATCAATCAGTAACTGCCGCCTTTTCACGACTTTTTGTCTGGGGATTTGTCTTTAGCTGACTGGTCATCGTTGGTGACAGTAATCAGGGTGGAAACCGGCACCATTCGATAACCTTCTTCTTTAAGCTGCTTGATTATCCTGGGCAAGGCCTCTACCGTAGGCTTGGTAGGGTGCATGAGAATTATGGCATCATTATGTATGCGGGGCACTACCCTTTTAACAATGGTCGCCACATCGGGATTCTGCCAGTCAATAGTATCCAGACTCCACATGATTACCTCGTAGCCCAGTTGACCCGCCACCCGGCTGATCCGCTCGTCAACCTCACCATAAGCTGGTGCAAACAATTTTGGTTTCTGACCGCTGACCCTTTGTAATACCTTTTCACCATCGGTAATCTCTTTGGCCAGTTCCTCGTTCGACAGGTTCTTAAGATGCCGGTGTCCATGGCCATGGTTCCCCAGGTCGTGCCCACCTTCAACAATCTTCTTTGTTAGGTCCGGCTGCCGTTCGGCCCACTTCCCGGTTACGAAGAAAGTCGCTTTGATATCCTCCTCTTTTAGAATCTCTAACAACTGCGGCAGGTATTCCTCCCCCCAATCAACGTTGAAGGTCAGGGAAACCATTTTCTGATTGGTAGATCCCTGGTAGTGTGGTGAACTAACGTCAGATGCATCCGGCTGGTTTTGATTGAGATACACCATATAACCGAGGCCCATCACCACAACCAGGATACAACTCGCGGCGAGCATCCTGATCAACCTCAGGGGTAATAAAAAAACCCGCAAACCTCCCACCTACTTTCCTAGAATATACACCGCAATCTTTCCCCGGCTGATTCCGGCCTTGATTATCACCGGGTAATCAGTGTTGTTGCGAAAACGGAAATCCAGAGCGCCAAAGACTACAGTGGCGTCCTTGCCGGGTGCCACATACGGAACCCTGGAGCTATGGGGATAACGTTCCACCACCTCGAGCCCGGCACCCATTACCGCATTGTAAAGCGTGGTAGAAACCTGACAGACCCCACCTCCGTACCCAATTCCGTCACCACCGATAACCGGGGCCGGGCGGTATCCCCTTTCCGGACTCCGGGGACCAACCGTCTCGTTAAAGGAAAAGGTGTCCCCGCTCCAGACTATCTGATTATTGATGCTTCGCAAGGCCAGGACAATATTTTCGTGCCGGTGCCAGGAGCCGTAAAACCAGGTATGAAAATACCCGATCTGTCTGGTTATTGGTTCCAACTCTTTGGCGGTATGTACAGGATGAACCTCTCTGGTAATCAGCTTTACCCTGCTATTAGGTGGTGCACTGAATACTGCTCGGTAGGTTGCGTCTACATCTACCTCGGTTCCGTACTTTTCCGGAATTACCTCACCGGTCTCTCTGTCTAAATAAGGATCCATGGGCATCTCACGGTGCCTTATTACCAGTTCATCCAGGACCACCTCTAATTCTTCCGGCAGAAAGCCACCCACCCAGTTTTCCTCAATATACACACCCGGCTTTACACCATAGAACTTGCGCTCCACTCGGTCCAGCCACGAAACATAAACACCGATAAAAATCAGCATTCCTACGAAAAATATGGCTTTTCGATCAATTGTTACTTGATACATTTTGACAGTGCCATGTTAACGCCCCTCAACTTCTAGTCCCTATATACTATTCGCGGTTAATTAACGCTATTCAAGAAAACAAAAAACCGAGGAACTCGGTTTTTCATGGGTTTATTCAGTTGTAGGTCAGTTATTTGTCGTCATTTTTTTTGCGGATAATCCCGCTGGCACCAGGACGCTGTACTTGGCGTAACGCCTCCTTGCGGGACAGGTTGATCCGGCCCTGGGAGTCTATCTCGGTCACCTTAACCAGTATCTCATCACCGACATCCACCACATCCTTGACTTTGGCAGTGCGGGTCTCAGCCAACTGGGAAATGTGGACCAGACCTTCCTTGCCGGACATACCCAGTACACCGGGTATAATCTCCACAAAGGCGCCGAAGTCCATCACTCTGACTACCCGGCCAATATAGGTCTTACCTACCTCCACGTCCTTAACCAGGCAGTCAATAAGGTTACGGGCTTTTTCGGCTGCGTCCTGATCGACCGCAGTAATATACAGGGAGCCATCATCCTCGATATCAATTTTTGCACCGGTTTCATCTACGATCTTTTTAATGGTCTTGCCGCCGGCGCCGATTACCTCTCTGATCTTGTCCGGGTTGATGTGCATCTTGATCATCCGGGGTGCATAAGGTGACAGTTCGGAATTGGGTTGGCTTATGGTCTGCAGCATGATATTCAGAATGTGCATTCTGCCTTCCCGGGCCTGTGCCAGTGCCTTCTCCAGTATTTCTCTGGTGACCCCGGCTATTTTAATATCCATCTGTAAGGCAGTTACCCCATTGGTGGTACCCGCCACCTTGAAGTCCATATCACCCAGAGCGTCTTCAATCCCCTGGATGTCGCTCAGGATCGCAAACCGGTCATCCTCTTTAATCAGTCCCATGGCGATGCCTGATACGGGTGCTTTGATGGGTACCCCGGCATGCATCAGGGAAAGTGTGCTGCCGCATACGCTGCCCATGGATGTCGAACCATTGGACTCCAATACCTCGGAAACCACCCTGATGGTATACGGAAAATCCTCCTGGGAAGGAATCATGTAGTAAAGAGCTCTCTCCGCCAGTGCTCCGTGTCCAATCTCACGCCGGCCAGGACCCCGCATGGGTTTGGTCTCTCCAACACTGTACGGCGGGAAGTTGTAGTGATGCAGATAACGTTTGGACTCCGCTACTCCCAACCCGTCGAGGATCTGCTCTTCGCTGGCTGCACCCAGGGTGGTTACTGACAACACCTGCGTCTGGCCCCGGGTAAACAGTCCGGATCCGTGGGGACGAGGCAGTACTCCAACCTCACAGGTAATCTGTCTTACCTCATTAAGAGCCCGGCCATCAACACGTTTCCCTTCATTGAGGATCATTTCGCGGACAATCTCTTTCTCGAGACGTTCCAGAACGCTCATGACGTCATCGGATCTTTCCGGGAATACCACTTCAAAATGGTCCAGGATCTCTTTCATTGCTTCGTCGGTCTGTTCTTCGCGCAGGAGTTTGTCAGGACACTGCACGGCTTCCCGAATCTTGTTCCACGAGTATTCCCGAACCGCTGCTTCAATCTCCGGCTCAATCTCTGCCAGTTCAACCGTTGCTTTGGGTTTGCCAATCTCAGCGACGATCTTCTCCTGGAAGGCCACGATTTCTTTTATAACATCGTGGGCCAGAAATATAGCGTCCAGCATCTTGGCTTCAGGTATCTCATTGGCTCCGGCTTCCACCATCATGATTGCGTCCTTGGTACCGGCCACTGTCAGATGCATATCACTCTTCTCTGCCTGTTCAGCGGTAGGATTGACTACCAGTTCACCGTCAACCATCCCGATTATTACAGCTCCCACGGGACCGGAAAACGGTATATCCGACACTGATAGTGCTATTGAGGCACCAATTATCGCGGTTACATCCGGTGAATTGTCCTGCTCAACTGACATTATAGTGGCCACAATATGAACATCGTTGCGATACCCTTTGGGAAAAAGGGGCCGCATAGGCCGGTCTATCAGTCGTGCTGACAGGGTTGCTGTTTCCGTAGGCCTTCCCTCTCGTTTTATAAACCCGCCAGGAATCTTGCCCACGGCATACATCCGCTCTTCGTAATCCACAGTAAGGGGAAAGAAGTCGATACCTTCCCGTGGTTTTTTCGACCCGGTGGCTGTCACCAGAACAGTAGTATCACCATAGAATAACATTGCTGCGCCATTGGCTTGTTTTGCAACCTTGCCGACCTCGACTTTGAGCGGTCGCCCGGCAATTACCGTTTCATAGATGTGGGTCATCCACATCCCTCCTTATTTTTATTAGCCTTGTACACCAGTTCATTTGAAAAAACCCCGGTCAAAAAGAGACCGGGTAGTTGACTGTTGTCCGCAATTTGCCGACTTGACAAAGGAGTCGGAAACCAACTTCGGGGAGAAATGATCCGGTTGGCATGTTATTAGAAAAGAGCGGGCATAGCCGCTCTTTTCTACCTGCGTAGACCCAGTCTCATAACGATGGCACGATATCGTTCGAAGTCCTTGTCCTGTAAATAGTCCAACAAGGCACGTCGTTGACCAACCATCTTCAATAGCCCTCTTCTGGAATGGTGATCCTTCTTGTGTGTCTTGAGATGTTCATTAAGATAGTTAATACGGTTTGTAAGTAATGCGATCTGAACCTCAGGGGATCCGGTGTCATTTTCGTGAATCTGAAAATCTTTTATCAGTTCCTGTTTCTTGTTTTGATCAAGAGCCATTTCTTCACCTCCTCTTCTTTAAAATCGCCACCAGCCAAGATATCCGTCGGAGCTTCGGACATCCGCGCCGGGGTTCATGATTTACCGATGACGGTGATTACTAATCGCCCGTCATCTATATCCTTAACGACGAGATCAAAGACCTTGCCGCTGCGGGCTACAAAACCTCGAAATCTCGTAGCGACAGGTATTTGTCCCGGTATTTTAAGGCTGGCTTCGTACAGGTCTTCATCATCTATACCCACTTGTCGGTAGTCTCTCAGCCGTTTACGGCTATGCTCTGTAATTAAGACCTTCACTCACAACTCACCCGGATTTACCCGTCACTTTCGCAGATTATGGCGTATAATGCATCCTGGAACGCCAATTTTGAGGGGTTACTCTCCCCCAGAAGCATATACCATGATTCCAATTCGTCACGGAGTATTACAAAAACGTCGCTAAAATATGCGACCGAAACCATATTAATTGCATCCACTAATTTATTATGCTCTTCAAACATAAAAGGTACCACCGCCTGTTGAGTAGCTATGAGTACCGGAGATAATTGTAGCATAGAGAAATTCCAATGTAAACTTAATCCAGTAACCTGGCGTTGTCTGTCGATACCCGGGAAATCCATTATTGAGCCCTTTTATTTAATAAGGTGTTCCCAAGCCCTGCCACATATTCCTATCGTGCAAATCTGTACAAGTTATATATTGGCATTACACTTAATATTTACTTAATTTATGAGTACTGTTTTTTCAGAATCAATTTGGCATTTTGTATATCCCGTTCTATCTGTTGTATCAAATGATCTTTGTTGGGAAACTTGCGTTCATCCCGCAGCTTTTTGATCAAGTAAACGGTGATATCCCTGTCGTATAAAATCTCATTGAAGTCCAAAAGGTGAGCTTCTGCTACCAATGGGTACTCCTGATGGAAGGTAGGCTTATAACCAATGTTTAATACAGCATCGTATGATACGCCATCGACCACGGCCTGAGCCGCATAAACACCTCTTCCTGGCCGGGCCATTTCTGGCAGAAAATCAAGATTGGCCGTAGGGAATCTTATATCTCTCCCTTCTCCACGCTGTACCTTGCCCTGGAGTGATGGCCATCTGCCGGTCAGTTCCTGGACTGCCTCCACGTTCCCTTCTTCCAAATACTTTCGGACCAGGGTGCTTGATACTACTTTCCCGGATACCTTTACCGGGTCAATAACGTGGACCGCAAAGCCCTTCTTAGCCCCCAGCTGTTGTAAGAGTTGGGCATCTCCTGAAGCACCTTTCCCAAAGAAATAGTTGTATCCTACATAAACCGATGACGCACTTAATGCATTCAGGATAATGTGTTCTACAAAATACTCCGGAGACCAGGAAGCGATTTCTTTCGTGAAAGGAGTCAACACCAGGTAATCAAGGCCCATCTGTTCGAGAATCCCTGCCTTCTGATCAACTGTAGTCAGCAACTTTGGAGCTTCCTTGGACAGTACTTTACGCGGGTGTGGGTCAAAGACCATCACTACTGAACTCCCCGCAACTTCTTTGGCCTCCTCGATGGTCTGGCTGATAAGGTACTGATGTCCCTTATGTACGCCGTCAAAGTTCCCCAGGGCCACAACAATCGGCTTCTTAGCTTTAAACTTCGCAATATTTGTAACAATTTCCATGTGGTTTATATTTTACCCCCTAGTTAGGACTTTTTCCGGTTGCAGCATCTCTCTGGCTGCTTTTATTTGGCCTCGGGCAATGGCCAGAAGTCTTTCATTCTGGTCGTAGATCCGGTACAAACCGTTATTTTCCACTCCCGGCCAGGATACTGCTGCGCCGTTGATGATGGCCCAAACTCCGGCTGGTTCCATTTCCACCCTTGGTATTCCCTGCAAGGGAAAGTCAGGCGGCCACAACCGGGCTGTTATTTCCTCTGGATTACTGATCAATGAATCCAGTTTACAGGCTTTTTCCAGGGTAAAAGGTCCGGAACGGGTCCGGATCAACGAATTCAGGTAGGCACCACAGCCCAATTGCTGTCCTACATCATGACAAATGGTCCTGACGTAGGTCCCCGATGAACAACCGATCATAAACCTTACCGCCTGGTGGCCATTATCATTGGCGACGTCGAGTAACTTAATATAATTAACTGTAACCAGTCGTGGTTTAACTTCTACCTCGGTCCCCTGACGGGCCAGTTCGTATAACCGTCGTCCCTGGAAGTGAACGGCAGAATACATCGGAGGAATCTGTTTTATTTCTCCGACCATTCGTTCCAGGGCGGCGGAGATTTGTGCACGAGTCACAGGTTCAGAGGAAATTTGACTGATCTGGCCGGTACTGTCCTGAGTATCGGAAACTCCACCCAGGAGCATTTCCGCCTGATACTCCTTGGTATTATCATTAATATACCCGATTAATCGAGTTGCATATCCAACTGCTATGGGCAGTACGCCACTGGCCATAGGATCAAGCGTCCCCAGGTGTCCCAGTTTAACCCTGGGCAGAAAAGGTTTCAAACGACGTATAACATCATAAGAGGTTATCCCCGAAGGCTTGTCGATGTTTATAAAACCATTCACTGCAGGTAATCCTCGACTCTTGATAGTACAGTTCTCTTCACCGATTCCAGCTCACCATGCAGGGTTGCTCCCGCGGCCCGTTTATGACCTCCGCCTCCCCACTCACCGGCTACCCGGTTAACATCAAGGAACTGCTTGGATCTGAACCCTACCTTAACCAGGCCGGGCTCAATCTCTCGAAACAGAAGAGCCGCCTCCACATTTTCTATGCTGCGGGCCAGATTGATGGTGCCTTCAAAGTGTTGTCCGATAGCTCCCAGTTCCCGTAACACCTCATAACTCAGCTGCATAGACGCAATCCGTCCTTCAGCACTGAACTGAAGGCTTGC
Organism: Syntrophomonadales bacterium; assembly: GCA_050951725.1. Taxonomy (GTDB): domain Bacteria; phylum Bacillota; class Syntrophomonadia; order Syntrophomonadales; family DTU052; genus DTU052. The sequence goes on from JBMNJO010000001.1 coordinate 543,484, forward strand.
CAGGGCCGCTTTTTGCAGCGCAATCTCCAGCATGGTTTTGGATTCAAACAGGTGGGTTCGCACCAGGTCCTGATCAATTCCTAGTTCCAGGAGATCAGCGGCTATGCGATGGGTAACAGGACTGGTGCTAGAATACTGAAAACTGCCGGTATCCATTACAATACCACAATACAGGGGCGTTGCAATATCAACGGTTATAGGTACGTTCATATTTTTGAGCAGCCGAAAAATGATTTCACAGGTAGATGAGGCCTGTGCATCAACCAGATTCACCGTGCCATAGCCTTTATTGCTCACGTGATGATCGATGTTGATTATAGGTCTGGCGCGAGGCAGGACCTGGGCCAATTTATCTCCCACCCGCTCCGGGGTAGCGCAATCCAGATAGACCAGACACCCATTTATCCGGGGCGGGTTGGATACGGATGATATGGTTGCGGTACCGTTAAGAAACCGGTACATGGCCGGAACCCCATCCTCAATTATGGCATTTACCTCTTTCCCTATGTTCCTCAGTGCCCAGACCATGGCGGTAACCGAACCGACACAGTCACCATCCGGTATGCAGTGGCCGAGGACCGTCAGGCTCTCCTGCTCCAACAGGGCCTTGACCACCGCATCAATATCAGCCTTTTTCACCATTGCTGCTCCCATCGTTCTTCAGTTTATCAATTATCGTGGATATCCTTATCCCATGCTCGATTGATTTATCCAGTTTAAAAGATATTTCAGGGGTCTGTCTCAGCCGAATGCGGTTGGACAGTTCTGTTCTCACAAAGCCCCTGGCCCTTTCAAGGGCCTGCATGGCCTCTTCCTGTTTCTTTTCATCTCCCAACACACTGATCAATACGCGGGCTGAACCCAGGTCGTTAGAGACCTCAATCCGGGTAACAGACACCATGCTCAGCCGTGGGTCCTTTACATCCTCAGCTAAAATAGCTGATATTTCTCTTCTGATTTCCTCAGACAACCTATCTAGTCTTCGTTGATTCAATCCTTCCACCCACTTTCCGTGAATAGCTTAAATCTGCGGTCACCAAGCTACAACTCGCGGGGGACATCCTCAATAGTATAGGTCTCTATAATATCTCCTTCTTTTACATCGTTAAATCCCTCAATACCGATTCCGCATTCGAAGTTCGTCTGAACCTCCCTGACATCATCCTTGAAACGTTTGAGGGAGGAGATTTTACCTTCATGGATAATCACCCCATCGCGCAAAACTCGAATATTGGCGTTGCGGGTGACCTTGCCCTCCACTACATAGCAACCGGCAACAACTCCTGCCTTGGGTACCTTAAAGGTGGCCCTGACCTCAGATCGGCCCTGGAATTTTTCAACGTGATCGGGCTCCAGCAGTCCGGCCATAGCTTTCTTGACATCCTCTATAGTTTCATAAATCACCCGGTAGAGCCTGATCTCAATTTCTTCTTCCTCGGCATACTTGCGGGCCTTGGATTCTGGTCTGACATTGAAGCCAATTATGATGGCTTTGGAGGCTGAAGCCAGCATAACGTCACTCTCGTTTACGGCTCCCACCCCGGTGTGAATGACACTGACCTTGACCTCGTCGGTGGATAAACGGTCCAGGGATTGGGTGAGAGCTTCGACTGACCCCTGAACATCACCCTTGACAATCAGGTTCAGTTCCTTGACTTCACCCTCTTGAATCTGTTTGAAGAAATCATCCAATGATACCTTACTGGTTTTGTTCTGCTCCTCTCGTTTCTTTTCACTTATACGCAGGGAGCTTACCTGGCGGGCAACTTTTTCATCAACTGCCCGGAATATATCTCCTGCCATAGGAACATCGGTTATTCCCAGTACCTCAACCGGGGTAGAGGGTCCGGCTTCGTTGATCCGGTTCCCGGTAGCATCTACCATGGCCCTTACTTTGCCATAGGTGGTCCCGCAAATCAGACTGTCGCCAACCCTTAAGGTCCCCTTCTGGACCAGAACGGTAGCTACGGGACCTCGACCCTTATCCAGCTGTCCTTCAATAACTACCCCTTCGGCGGCACGATCGGGGTCAGCTTTTAATTCTCGCATTTCCGCCACCAGAAGAATCATTTCCAGGAGCAGGTCGATCCCGTCCCGACTCTTGGCCGATACCGGAACAAAGATGGTATCTCCACCCCATTCCTCGGGAATCAACTGGTGCTCGGACAATTGCTGTTTAACCCGGTCGGGATTGGCGCTTTCCTTGTCGATCTTGTTGACTGCAACCACAATTGGGACATGAGCGGCTTTGGAGTGATTAATGGCTTCAACGGTCTGGGGCATAACACCATCATCAGCGGCTACTACCAGGACTGCTATATCAGTTGCCTGGGCACCTCTGGACCTCATGGCCGTAAACGCTTCATGGCCCGGGGTGTCAATGAAAGTTATCTTTTCATCCCGGACTATAACCTGGTAAGCACCAATATGCTGGGTGATGCCGCCCGCTTCTTTGGCTACCACGTTTGTTTGGCGAATAGCATCCAGGAGGGAGGTTTTCCCATGATCAACATGACCCATAACCGTGACTACCGGCGGTCTGGGCTTCATTTTGCTTTCGTCGTCTTCGAGTTCCTCCAGGATCATCTCTTCGGCAGTCTTTTGTCTCTCTACCCGGACGTTAAATTCAGAGGCTATCAATTCGGCCACATCGAACTCTATGGTGTTGTTCAACGATGCATTTATGTTTAACAGCATCAGTCGCTTAATTATTTCGGCTGGACTCTTGACCAGTTTTGCTGCTAATTCTCTAACAGTAATTGTATCTTCTATCATTATCATTTCTGGTGTAACTTCCTGTTTCTGTTCAGGTTTCCTGCCCTTTTTCTTGGGTTTGCCGCGGGTAGGTTTGGGAGCCTTAGGTCCCCCAAACGTTTTCACACGAAAATCGTTTTTGGGCTGCTGCTTTGCGGCTTGATTCCCGGAAGGCTGGTCCTTCGCTGCTTTGTTGGTTTTTTGCGGAACCTCTGCCGTCTTCTCTGCGGGTTTTTCTCCAGCCTTGGGCTGCGATTTCTTTGGCGGCATTGTCGGCTGTGTTTTCCTGGGCTGAGAAACCGTACTGCGCCCAGGGGTCCTGGCTTCTGATCGTGCCGGTGGTCCTGACGGTACTGAAGTTTTTAATTCAGCTCGTGCCGTTGGTGCCGGCCGTGCTGGCGTTTTTGATTCAGTTCGTGCCGTTGGTGCCGGCCGTGCTGGCGTTTTTGATTCTGCCCGTGGTTTTTGGGTCTTTTCTACCGGTTGAGGTTCTGCAGGCTTAATCTCCTTGGGCTTGGTCTTAGGCACCTCGACCTTTTTTGTCTGCTCATCAGGTTCGCGCAGCTTTCGCTTAACCCATTCTCCCTGCTGGTCTTCCATGGTACTCATGTGATTCTTCACATCTATGCCCAGCTCTTTAATGATCTTGACTAAATCCTTGCTCGGGATATTGAGTTCTTTGGCAAGCTCGTGAACTCTTATTTTTGCCATTCGACCACCCCCATATCATTAGCTTCATCAGCCTGCAATTCATCCAACACCTTCAATATGGCTTGGGCAAAACCCCGGTCGTTTATAGTCAAGGCCACCCGGTAGGCTTTCCCAACGTGAGCCCCCAGACGATACTTGTCACCAAGTATCAGCCATGGCATGCCACGTTTCCGGCAGGATGTAACCAGTTCATCTCTGGTTTTTTCAGAGATATCGCGGCTCATGATCAAAAGAAAAGCTCTTCTCCGCAGCAGACTGCTCTTTGCCGCCATACTCCCTGAAGAAACCTGACCTGCCTTACAGGCTAATCCTATTAATTGGTAAATGTTTTTCTTCAATCTATCACCAGTTCTTTCCTGAGTCTTAGGATTATATCTTCGGGTATCTCCCTTTCCAATGCCTTTTGCAGACGTTTGCCTTTAACGGCGCTGTTAAAGCACTGGGCATCTGGACATACATAAGCGCCTCTTCCTGATTTCTTACCAGTCGGGTCTATCAGAATAGTATCATCAGGAGTCCTGACAATCCTTATGAGTTCTTTCTTGTTTTTCATCTCCCGACAGCCTACACACATGCGCTGCGGTATTTTACGGACTTTGGCCAAGCTTATTCTTCCTCCTTGAAAGCCTGGGACTCACTCTTGATATCAATTTTCCATCCCGTTAACTTGGCAGCTAATCTCGCATTCTGGCCTTCTTTTCCTATAGCCAGTGAGAGTTGATGGTCCGGGACCACAACCCGTGAGGTCTTCTCCGTTTCGTTTATCTCTACCTGCAGAACCTTGGAAGGACTCAAGGCATTACCAATGTAAACAGCCATGTCCTGACTCCATTTTATTATGTCGATCTTTTCTCCGTTAAGTTCACGCACAATATTCTGCACCCTCATGCCCCGGTGGCCTACACAGGCTCCAACGGGATCTATCTTGTCATCCCGCGATATGACAGCAATCTTGGAACGATAGCCGGCTTCACGGGCAATCGATTTGATCTCAACCAGACCTTCAAAGATCTCGGGTACCTCCAATTCAAACAACCGGCGCAGAAAGTAAGGATGCGAGCGCGATACCGTTATCTGCGGCCCCTTGGCTGATTTCTTGACCTCTGAGATGTAACACTTAATCCGCTGGCCCTGAGCAAAGGTCTCTCCCGGGATCTGGTCCTGGGGGAGCATAATCGCTTCGGTAGGACCCAGATTAATTATTATCACCCTTTGTTCCGTGCGCTGCACGGTTCCGGCCACAATCTCACCTTCGCGGCTGGAATACTCGTCAAATATGACATTTCTCTCCGCTTCCCGCAGCCTCTGAATAACAACCTGCTTGGCGGTCTGAGCAGCTATGCGTCCAAAGTTGCTTGGGGTTACCTCAATCTCAATCTCATCACCAACCTGGGCCTCACTGTTGATCACCAGGGCTTCGTCAAGGTTAATCTCAGTTTTATCATCTGTTACTTCATCGGTCACTGTCTTGCGTGCGTATACCTTGACATCACCGGTTTCCGAATTCATCTGCACTTCAACATTCTGATTTGATCCAAAGTTCTTTTTGTAGGCAGTCTTTAAAGCCGACTCTATAGCATCAATCAGAACCTCTTTAGGGATTCCCCGTTCTTTCTCTAATTCAACCAAAGCCTGAATTAACTCACCAGACATGGCCTAACGCCTCCTCTATAATTCTTGACACTAAACGAATCGGGCAGCATCCCACCTTTACAATTCTACCACCAATCTGACCTGTTTAGCGTTATCCCTAGGAATAAATACCGTTTTTCCTTCAATCTCCAGTACGATATTATTGTCCTGGATTCCCTTAAGGGTTCCCTTGAAATTCTTTTGGCCTTCCATGGCTTCGTAGGTTTTTAGTTTAATGGTTCTGCCACTGAATCTTAAAAAATCACGATCCTTTTTTATCACCCGGTCAAGACCAGGTGATGATACTTCAAGTGTGTAGGTGTGTTTAATCAGGCCGTGTTTATCAAGGATCTCCCCTATCACACCACTTGCCTCCTGGCACCGGTTATGATCGACCCCTTCCGCATGGTCAATAAACACTCGAAACACCCAACCACCGTGCTCTCTTTTGTATTCGATATCTACAATCTCTATTTCCAAGGCTGCGAGTGCCTGTGTGAGCAGTGGTTCGGATTTCGTTACAACCTCCTGGTTCGTCACTCCTGCACCTCCCACCTGTTTATAACAGAAAGAGTGGGTTTCAACCCACTCTTCTCGCGGAAATATTTATGCGACAACAATTGGAGTATACCACATAGCCGTAATGCATTCAACCCTGCCCCTTACTAATGATTATCGGGTTTTTAGTTGAATTTTAGACAGGTTGAATAAATATTTTATCCTTGCCGGTGTTTCATGCAAACAGACTGAGTTGATCGGTAGGTGGCAGATCCTTTAAACACCCACTCTTCTCCAGTATATCCATAACGGTTTTATTCACCCGTCCCCGGCGTTGCAGATCTTCCAGCGATGTAAAGCTTCCATCGCCCCGACCCTCTACCAGATTATGAGCTGCGGCCAATCCCACACCAGGCAGGGCAGAGAATGGTACCAGAAGTCCGTCAGGTACAATCACAAAGCGGCTGGCATCAGATCGGTAAAGGTCTACCGGATAAAACCGGTATCCCCGGACCCACATCTCCAGGGCCACCTCCAATACCGGGATCAGGTTTTTATCCTTGGTCGGGGCCTGCTGCCCCATGGCTTCTATTTCTTCCAACCTCTGTCTTACCGCATCAGGCCCGATCATAATCACCTCGTCAAAGTCCTGGGCGCGGATTGAAAAATAGCTGGAGTAGAAGGCCAACGGATAATAGACCTTGTAATAGGCTATGCGGTAAGCCATCATTACATAGGCCACAGCATGCGCCTTGGGGAACATGTACTCAATCCGGTTGCAGGAGTCTATATACCACTGGGGTACGTTATTGGCTTTCATGGCTTCGACCTCGTCCCCGGAAAGGCCTTTGCCCTTGCGGACTTTTTCCATGATCTTGAAGGAATCCTTCTTGCCCAGACCTTTCTGGATCAGGTAGATCATGATGTCATCCCGGGTGGCGATCACCTCACCCAGGCCGGCAGTTTTGTTCTTAATCAGATCCTGGGCATTGTTCAACCATACATTGGTACCATGGGACAGCCCGCTTATCCGGATAAGTTCCGAAAAAGTCCGGGGGCGGGTGACTTCGAGCATCTGCCGGACAAACCTGGTATTAAACTCAGGGATCCCATAGGTCCCCACCTGGGACCTGATATCCTCAGGTTTTACCCCCAAAGATTCCACCCCGGAAAACAGTCCCATGGTCATTGGCTCGTCCAGGCTTACCTGGGTGGCTTTGAATCCGGTTAAATCCTCTAACGACTTGATCATCGTTGGGTCATCATGACCCAGTACATCCAGCTTGACCAGGGCCCCGCTGAGGGCCTCGTACTCAAAATGGGTGGTTGTGACCCCGGATTTCATATCATCGGCGGGGTGTTGTACAGGGGTAAACTGGTGCACATTCATATGTCCGGGTATAATCATCAGCCCGCCCGGATGCTGTCCGGTAGTTCGCTTTACCCCGGTAATCCCGCGCACCAGTCGATCAATCTCCGCCCGGCGGAACCTGAGTCCCATCTCTTCTTCGTATTTTTTTACAAAACCGTAAGCGGTCTTTTCAGCGATCGTCGAAATAGTGCCGGCTCGGAAAACGTGGTCTTTGCCGAATAGTTCCTCCACAAACTGGTGCGCCCGGCTCTGGTAGTCGCCGGAGAAGTTGAGGTCGATATCAGGGACCTTGTCCCCCTCGAAACCTAAAAAGGTCTCAAACGGTATGTCAAACCCGTCCCGCTGCATCTCCTGTCCACATTCGGGACAGATGGCCCGGGGGAGATCCACTCCACTGTGTACCGAACCATCCTCTACAAACCGGGAAAAGCCGCAGCGGCACCGGTAATGAGGCACCAAGGGGTTTACTTCTGTAATCCCGGTCAGGAAAGCAGTCAGTGATGAACCCACCGATCCGCGGGATCCCACCAGGTAACCGTCACTATTTGATTTCTTAACCAGTTCATGGGCAATCAGGTACAGCTCACTGAACCCGTGCTTCGTTATGGAGTGGAGTTCGCGGGTAAGCCGTTCCTCGACCAGGGAGGGCAGCGGCTCTTTATACAGGGCCCGGGCTGTTTCCCAGGCCATGCTGGTCAATCTTTCTGCAGCACCCTCCATCATGGGCGCAAAATACCCGTCTGGAACTGGTCTCAACTCCTGGCATCGATCAGCGATGGCATTCGGGTTGGTAACCACCACCTCCCAGGCCAGGTCTTCTCCCAGGTAACTGAACTCGGAGAGCATCTCCTCAGTGGTACGATAAAAGAGCGGTGCTTGGTTCTCGGCGTCAGTAAAACCCTTCCCTGCCTGTATTATGCGGCGAAAGGTGTCATGCTCCGGATCCAGGAAATGAACATCACCAGTGGCCACCACCGGCTTCTTCAGAATCCTTCCCAGTTCCAGAACCCGCCGATTGATGCTGATAAGGTCCTGACGGTTACCCATAATACCATCCCGCACCAGAAACTCATTGTTGCCCAGGGGCTGAATCTCAAGATAGTCGTAAAATCCGGCCATCTGCAGCAGCTCTGCCTGATCCTTACCCTCAACTATGCTTCTGATGATTTCTCCGCTCTCACAGGCACTCCCGACCAATATTCCCTCTCTTAAGGCCAGCAATTCGGACCGCAGTATCCGGGGGGTCCGATAGAAGTTGTTGAGGTAAGAGCTGCTGACCAGTTTATACAGGTTGCCGAGGCCCTCCTGACTGGCTGCCAGGAGTATTATATGATAAGGGTGGTCTTGTTTGGGCTGATCAACCAAGTAGGCTTCGACCCCGTATATGACTTTGATCCCCAATTTCCTGCCCGCTTCATCAGCCTGAGGAAAGGCCTGGATTGAACCGTGGTCGGTTATGGCTACCGCTTTATGTCCGAAACTGGCAGCCCTCTTCATCAGGTCGCCCACATGAGTAAGCCCATCCATGGTACTCATCGTTGTGTGCAGGTGCAGTTCAACCCTTTTGGTCGGGGAGTTGTCGGTTCTTCCCGCCAACTCTACTGCTTCCATGTGATCAGCAAAGAGGACCAGGTCTTTCTCAAAACTGTCATAGCGGACTCCACCCCAGACCCTGATTGTAATCCCGGTATCAAATGTATCCTCATCAAAACGCTTAACCGTTATGGAATCGGAAAAATCGGTTATATCATAGGTGGTTACCTGTCTGCCGTCCTTTAACTGCCTTGTTTTCTTATTGAATATCAGGCCTTCGACTGCCACCCGATCCAGCCCTTCCTGCAGTTCTTTGATGGGCATGGGAGGTGTATCGGTTGGCCTTCCCTTTGAGCGGTTGCGGCGGGATTCTTTGTTCCGCCGTTTAAAGGGCTGGCTGGGCAGGATATTGTCTTCGGAGTTAACCTTTCTTTCCACCATACCCGGGGGTTCCTGGTGAATTTCATGCTGGGCGGATACTAGAAGTGACATCTGGTACGTCCTGAATATCCAATCCTCAATCTGGCCGCAGATATTTCTTTCTACGGCCTGCTGCCAGCTCGGGTAATCCTTAAACATAAGGACCAAGTGGTCATTTTCTATCTGGCAGGTGCACTCGTCGAGCAGAGCACGGTCACCTTCATCCAACTCGGTGATTATCTGTGACCAGTCTTTGCTTACTATCGCTGATAGGCAGGAAGCCGGGTCTTGTGGTTGGGTTATGATCTGAACCGCCTTCAGGCTGGCAACCTGGTTTAAAAGCTCTTGACTGATCGAATTAAGCCTGGCAGCCGGTACCGGTTGTTCAACTACCAGTACCAACCTCCAGGCGTTGTCTTCCACCAAAACCGAGACCTCATGTATTAAGGCTGATTCCAGGTCCTCTTCCCCGGAACAGCCCAGGCTCTTCCACAACTCTCCTAAAAGCAAAATAACCCTCCAACCATACTCCTACCTGTAGTTAATCAATTCGCTCTACATCATAGACCCCGGCCACACTCGAGAGTTTGCTGATTACAGTACTGGCATCCAGACTCTGGGGTAAGGTAACCAGTATTTCGACCTCCATCCTCCCTTGGTCATCTGTCCGGGAGAGGTGAATGTTCTTAATTGAAACCCCGAGATCACCCATCGCCGAACCGACCCGTCCCACCTGGCCCGGCGTATCTTCGATAATCATGGAAAAGGCCCGGTAGTCTCTCATTCCGGTTACTCGTTCTTCGAGCCTGACAAAGTAAATAAGTATGAACAGCACCAATACCGAGGTGGCGATAGCGGGCACATATAATCCGGCTCCTACCGCCAGTCCAATACAACCCACAACCCAGATCCCGGCAGCGGTGGTCAGGCCTCTGATGGTGGCGCCCTCGCGAATGATGGTCCCGGCACCAATGAAACCTATCCCACTGACAACCTGCGCGGCAATCCGGCCCGGGTCCGCGTTAACCGTAGCCTGAAACTGGTAATACATTTCCAGAGAGACTATCATGGCCAAGGTTGAACCCATACATACCAGGGTGTAGGTGCGCAGTCCCGCTGGCCGGTTAAGACTCTCCCGTTCCAGGCCGATCATGCCTCCCAGGAGACAAGCAAGGCCCAGCTTCAAGATTATCTCGAATTCTGACAAGACTACCCTACCCCCTTCCGAGCTACTTCTTACCGATAAGAGTCAGTATCAACTCCTTAATGCTCGTCTGGTCAACCATTTCACTCTCAGCTTCCCACCGCTTCTTAATTTCCACTTTGCCCTGTTTTAATGACTTGGGTCCAATGGTAATTCGCAGCGGTATCCCGATCAGGTCGGCATCTTTGAATTTGACACCAGCCCGTTCTTCGCGGTCATCCAGCAATACCTCAACCCCAGCGGCCTGTAATTCCTGGTAAAGACGCTCTGCATAAGCCATCTGCTCTTCATCACGCCTGTTGACCGGGACAATTATTACCTGGAACGGAGCAATGGACATCGGCCAGATTATCCCATTCTCATCATGTTTCTGTTCGATAGCTGCTGCCATTACCCGGGATATTCCGATTCCATAGCAGCCCATCACATAATGCCGCTTAACGCCTTCTTCGTCCAGGAACCAGGCATCCATGGCCTTGGAGTACTTGGTCCCCAGTTTGAATATGTGACCGACCTCGATCCCCCGGGTTGTCTGCAGTTCTCCCTGGCAATGGGGGCAGGGATCCCCCGCTTCCGCATTGCGCAGGTCCACGTAAGCATCAGGGGTGAAATCCCGGCCCGGCCGAATATGGATCAGGTGACTCTCAGGCCGGTTCGCACCACAGACCGCATCAGACATCCCTTGAATCTCCAAATCGGCCAGAACCTTTGTCGTAAGTCCTACTGGACCGACCGAACCAATAGCCACCCCGGCAATATCTTTCACCACATCCTCCGGGGCCATAAAAAGCTCGTTCGCCTGCAGGTAGTTCTTCAGCTTAACCTCATTTAACTCGCGGTCACCCCGTATCAGGACCGCGTAAGGCTCCTCATCCACGATGTATATCAGGGTCTTGATTATCCCGGTTTCATCGACCCCCAGGAACTTGGCCACATCCGCAACCGATTTAACACCAGGGGTGAGTACCACCTCAGCCTTGCTGCATTCTGTCTGTTCACCGGGCGTGTATACTGTTTCAGCTTTTTCCACATTGGCTGCGTAATGACACTGGTCACAGTAGACAACCACTGATTCCCCACTGCCGGCCAGTACCATGAACTCGTGGCTTGAGCTCCCTCCGATGGCACCACTGTCTGCTTCCACCACCCGGAAGTCAAGTCCTAACCTCTCAAATATAGTGCTGTAGGCAAAATACATCTTGCGGTAGGATATCTCCAGGCCATCCTCATCAACATCGAAGGAGTATAGGTCTTTCATGATGAATTCCCGTCCGCGCATCAAACCAAACCGGGGTCGGATCTCGTCCCGGAACTTGTCCTGTATCTGATAGAGGAGCAGGGGCAAATCACGGTAGGAGTGAGCCTCGCCATCCACCAGGGCCGTGATAACCTCCTCGTGGGTAGGTCCCAGACAGAAATCGCGATTGTGACGGTCTTTTAACCGGAACATTTCATCCCCGTACAGTTGCCAGCGTCCCGACTGATCCCAAAGCTCACGAGGCTGAACGATGGGCAGACCTACCTCCTGGCCACCGGCCCGATCCATTTCCTCTCGAACGATCTGATTGATTTTTTTCAAGACCTTGAACCCTAGAGGGAGATAGGTGTACACCCCCCCCGCCGTCCTGCGTATCATTCCTGCCCGCATCAACAGCTTGTGGCTGATTACCTCAGTGTCGCTGGGATCCTCCCTAAGTGTTGGCAATAGAAGTTGTGTGATCTTCACGGTTTCCCTCCTCCTTGACTATTTCATGTATCGCATCTATCAATGCCGAAGCCATTTTACTGCTCTCCACTTTGCCGGTAACCTGTCCATTCTTAAACAATAAACCAAAGCCGCGACCTCCGGCGATACCGACATCCGCATCTCTGGCTTCCCCGGGCCCGTTTACTACACAGCCCATCACTGCCACCTTGAGTGGTTGCTTGATTTTCCGCAGCTCAAGATCAACCACTTCGGCCAGCTCCTGCAGATTGATTTCACAACGTCCACAGGTAGGGCAGGAAACCAGTTCAACCCCCCTGTCCCTGCGTTCAGCTGCCCGCAGGATCTCATAGGCGGACCATACCTCTTCCAGTGGGTCAGCCGTAAGTGACACCCTGATGGTATCACCAATACCCTCCGCCAGGAGTATGCCGATGCCCATTGCTGACTTAATCAGTCCCCGGGCCAGGGTCCCCGCTTCGGTAATACCAATATGAAGAGGGTAATCCACAGTGGAGCTAAGCAACCGGTATGCCTGTACGGTATCCATGACGTTTGATGACTTGAGGGAGACCTTAATCAGATGAAACTCCATATCCTCCAGGACTCTGATCTGCCGCAGGGCACTTTCCACCATGGCTTCCGGGGTAGCTCCCCCGAACTCGCTGAGAATCTCCCGGCCAAGTGACCCGGCATTGACGCCGATCCTGATCGGCACCTGGCGTTCCCGGGCCTCTTTAACCACCGTCTCCACCTTCCACCGGGCACCTATGTTGCCTGGATTAATACGGAGTCCATCTACACCCGCCTGCAGACACTGTACTGCTAAACGGTAATCGAAGTGAATGTCGGCAATTATGGGAATTGTGATGTTCTTTTTTATCTTGGTCAGAGCCGCAGCCGCCTCAGAATCGGGGACTGCCACCCTGATAATCTCGCATCCGGCCGAGGCCAGTTTACGGATTTGCTCTATCGTTGCTCTGGTATCCCGGGTATCAGTGTTGGTCATGGACTGCACTACTACCGGATTATTGCCGCCAACAGCAACACTTCCAACTCTTATTTCCCGGGTTGGTCTGCGCATCTCTTTAACCACCCTTTGCGATGTTCACGATGTCATTAAAGGTAACCAGGATAATCAGCCCCAACAGGACGACAAAACCGATGAGGTGAATAAAGTTTTCCCGCTCAGCCTCGATAGGACGCCCCCTGACCAGCTCCAGCCCGGTAAACACTATACGGCTGCCATCCAGTGCCGGGAAGGGCAACAGGTTTATAACCCCCAAATTAATGCTCAGAAGAGCAGTAAAGTTCAAGAGATATATAATTCCGCCCTGGGCGGCCTCACCAATCATCCGGGTTATCCCCACCGGTCCTGCCAGGGCGTCAGCGGAGACTGCACCGGTTATAAGCTGCACCAGGCCCTGGAGCATTAAGACCGTAGTAGCGTAGGTGTTAAGAAAACCCATTTTAATGCCTTGCCACAATCCCATTTTTTGGTAGCTGAGACTGGCGGTTACCCCCAGGACTGAAGTTTTGGTCGACTGGTTATAATCCGGTTTAACGGTTACCTCTTGCTGCTGGCCATCCCTGCTGACAACCATGTTCAAAGATTCACCCTCGGGTGTTTTCTGGATGATCTCCACCATCTGATCCCAGGTTGATACATTTTTTCCGTCGATACTTATTACCCGGTCGCCCGGTTGCAAACCTGCTTCTGCGGCCGGCTTACCCGCTATCACATCACCTAAAACAGGTACGTTTTCTACCTGAGGAATCCCGATCATGGTGAACGCTAGAATAAATATCAAAACCGCCAGAACAAAATTCATCAATGGCCCGGCTGCCAATACCTTGATCCTCTGCCAGGGGGATGCCTGGTTAAAGCCGGCCGGATTGTCCATGTCATCGGGCTCAGCTCCGGCCATACGAACGAAACCACCGATCGGAAAGAGACGCAAGCTGTACTCGGTCTTGCCGGTCAATTCTTTATCTGACTGGTCAGCGCGACCTTTGAAACTTAAAAGTTTGGGACCGAAACCAATACTGAATTCCTCGACCTCAATCCCGGCACTGCGGCAGGCTATAAAGTGCCCCCATTCATGAACCAAAATGATTACTGCCAGCACCAAAATTGCAGTTACGATCATCATATCTTTTTACCTCATTCCTTAATGAATCGGATACACGCTTCACGTGCCCAGGTATCGGCAGCCATTATCTGAGGAAGATCCGGGTTGTTTATAACCTGGTGCTGCCCCATTACTTTCTCTACTGCACTGACAATACCTGTAAAGTTCAGTGTCCCTTCCAAAAAGCTCTCCACCGCGATCTCGTTGGCCGCGTTCATAACCGCCGGCATCGTACCACCCTGGCGCCCCGCCGCCAGAGCCAGGTCCAAGGCCGGAAACTTCTGCAGGTCCGGAGATGAGAATTGAAGTTCACCCAATTGGCCCAGGTCCAGTCTTTCGCCAACCGTTTCCCATCTCTCGGGATAACTGAATGCATACTGAATCGGCATCCTCATATCGGGAACCCCAAAATGTCCCAATAGCGAGCCATCCAGGAACTCAACCAATGAATGCACAATGCTCTGGGGGTGGATAACCACACTTATTTGATCATAGCTTACTGCAAACAGGTGATGGGCTTCAATTACTTCCAGTCCCTTGTTCATCAGGGTAGCTGAGTCAATGGTGATCTTTTTCCCCATATTCCACTTGGGATGGCGCAAGGCCTCTTCAGGGGTAACGAACTCAAGTTTATCGGCCTCTATTTCTCGAAATGGCCCGCCGGAAGCCGTCAGCCATATACGGGAGATCCATTTCTCCTCGCCCTGCAGGCACTGAAATATTGCAGAGTGTTCGCTGTCGACCGGTAAAATTGTGGCTCCGGTGGCCTGTGCCAGGGGCATTATCACCTCGCCAGCAGCAACCAGGCTCTCCTTATTGGCCAGTCCCACTGTTTTTCCGGCAGCCACTGCTTTATAGGTCGGGTAAATACCTGCGGCACCGCTTACCGCAACCAGTACCAGGTCAACGTCCTCCAGAGATGTCAGAAATGTAACAGCCTCCATTCCCTGTCCGGTCCAGCAGTGACAGAGGGATTTGAGTTCCTCGTAGGACCCGGGATAGGAAATGGCGGCATAATCTGCATTGAATTCTGCCGCCTGCTCTGCCAGCAGTCTGGCATTTCTCCCCGCGGCGAGAGCCACTACCTCAAGTTTGTCCGGATTATGACGGATTACATCCAGGGCCTGGACCCCGATCGATCCGGTAGAACCAATTATTGCAATTCTTTTCAAATCACTCAGTCCTTTTTCCACGACCATTTATCAAATATGCCGGCCCGACGGCATGCCAAGAAAACTACCACTACGGCAGGACCCAGTATTATGCCAGCCACCCCGGCGGCTCTTAGACCCACATAGAGAGCGATCAGCGTAGTCAGTGGGTGAAGTCCAATATTGTCACCCAGGATTCTAGGTTCCAGTATATACCTGACCGTAATCATAATCATATAAAGGATCAAGAGGCCAATGGCCATACCGGTGTTGCCCATTACAAAAGACAGTATAATCCAGGGAACAAACAAAGTGCCCGGACCCAGAATCGGCAGAATATCAAGCAGTCCGGTCAGGAGTCCAATAGTTAATGCATACTTAACCCCTAACATCGATAAACCCACGATGGTAAGAATACCTGTAATCGAAGTCAGGATCAGCAGAGCTTTTACCCAACCCAGGAAAGCAGTCACCAGGTCCCTGGCAATCTTACGGGTCTTACCTTCCCAGGATTCGGGAAGTGATTTCAAGAACCATTCCCTTATCTCAGGCCGCTCCCGGGCAATGAAGTAGGTTGCGATCAGTGCGATAAGAAGGAAAATAAAATAGCCCGGAAGGCTGGCAACCAGATCTATCATGGTAGTTACTACCGAATTCAGAATCTGCTCCAAACGGTTCAGCAGTCCGTAGAGGCTGGTTTGCATGGAATTTTCCAACTCGGCCGGCAGGTTCAGACGCATATAGAACACCTGGGCCTGCTCCAGGCTGTCAGCTATCACCTGGCTCAGGTCCCCCGAACGCATGGACAGGGATTTATATATGGAAACGAGTTCACTTGTCAGTCTGGAGAACAGGTAAATCAGAACAAATGAAAGGGATCCCAATACCAGCAGCATACTGAGCAGCGTAGCCATTCCACGTTTCAGCTTAAGCCTTTGCTCCATAAAAATTATTGCAGGTTCAATCAGCAAGGCCAGCAACACTGCCAGAATAAAGGGCATGAAGTACATAGGCAATGATCCCAGTACATCCCCTACGATCGGAAACACATAATGAAAGAGCAGGTAGATGCCCAGCAGAGCAAGAACCGCAACCGCAAATCTAACCAGTACTTTTACATACCTTAACAGTTCAGGATCCAATTACTTAGCCTCCCCATCCAGCTACTAGCAAGTAAATCAGAGGCGCAACACACATAAAGCTGTCCAACCGGTCAAGCACCCCACCATGCCCCGGGATCAGCCGTCCAAAATCCTTGATGTTGAAACCTCTTTTAACTCCGGATGCAAACAGGTCCCCTATCGGGGCTATCAGACCGACAGCTATCCCGATACCGATGTACTGATACAGGCTGTAACCGGGGATAATCCAGCAACCAGCTGCAGATACTAAAATGGTTGCCAAAAAACCGCCGATAAAACCCTCCCAGGTCTTATTGGGGCTCAGCTTCGGTGCCAATTTGCGTTTCCCCCAGGCTTTACCCGCGAAATATGCTCCAGTATCACTGGCCCAGGTTAGCAGGAGAGCAAAGAGGATTATCCAGAAATGGTTGTGCAGGGTACCAAGCTTCCAGATGTATCCCATTAAGATACCTACATACAAAGCTCCGAACCAGCTTATTGCTAAATCAATTATATGGTAACGGGGATATAAAATAACCAGTATTATAACGGACAGCAACAGAGACGCTACTCCCAATATATGGTTCCAGGCGCTGGAGTTGAGGGTTAAGGCCCAGACCAAAACCAGACACCCGGCTAACCATACCGGACTGTGCCCACCGGCCTTGATTCCCCGATAAAACTCGTACAGGCCAATAAACGCAGCCAATATCGCCAGCGTCATCCAATAGTAACCGCCAAGCCAAGCCAGCAGAAGTATAGCCGGGATCCCGACCGCTGCTGATAGAACCCTTTCCTTCATAGTTTCCCCTTTCAAGTACGGATACCGCAATAATTACCACTAACTGGTGAGGTCATTATAGCCATCATTTGGTGGCGCCAAACTTGCGGTTCCGCCTTAGGTAGTCTTCTATGGCCGACAGAATAACCTCGCGATTAAAATCCGGCCACAAGACATCGGTTATCCAAATCTCGGTATATGCTATCTGCCAGAGCAGGAAATTGCTGATTCTCAATTCTCCGGCTGTCCTGATCAATAGATCAGGTTCCGGTATCCCCTGACTGTATAGGTGTTCTTCAAAGGTGGTCTCATTTATGTCTTCAATCTCCATATGCCCATCCTTGACCTTTTGAGCGATGGCCCTCGTGGCCCTTACAATCTCACTTCTGCCGCCATAGTTAAGAGCGATATTCAGCAGCAGACCAGTGTTGGCCGCCGTAGTATGGCAGGCTAGTTCAAGTTCTTTCCTTATTCTGGCTGACAATGCCTGTTGGTCTCCCAGGATTTGCAGCTTTATATTTTTCTCATGCAAGGTGGTCAGTTCATTGGTCAAGTATTCCAAGAGCAAATTCATCAGGTGATTTACCTCATCCGCCGGTCGTTTCCAGTTTTCCGTGGAAAAGGCATATACCGTGAGTACCGGTATACCAAGATCAATCATGGTCTCGATGGTTCTTCTGAGGGCTTCGATTCCCGCCTTATGCCCAACCTGACGCGGCATCAGCCGTTTACTGGCCCATCTTCCATTGCCGTCCATAATAATAGCTATATGTTTCGGGAGTCGATCATCACCGTAGAGGGATTCCGCTGGTTTACTCATATACAATGTTCCCCCTGTCAAACTACAAAGCCCCCATAAGGGGGCATTAAGGAGTGAATGTTATGTTATTATACAACGATATCTGCCACGAGTGGAGTCTTTTCATAGTATTTCTGCCATTATAATGGCAGAAATACTGGTTTCCCCATTTATGCACTCTAAACTTCCATAATATCTTTCTCTTTACCACCGGCTATTTTATCAATATTTTTGATGTAATTGTCGGTAATTTTCTGTACCTCGTCCAGCCTCTTTTTGCATTCATCTTCTGAAATCTGGCCATCTTTTTCCAGGGCTTTGACGTTGTCATTGGCTTCACGTCTTATATTTCTGATGGCAACTTTGGCCTCCTCGGCGCGTTTGCGCACCACCTTGACCAGGTCCTTCCGTCGTTCTTCCGTTAAAGAAGGTATATTGATCCTGATAACGTTACCGTCATTCGACGGATTAACCCCCAGGTCCGATTTCATTATGGCTTTCTCGATGTCAGGGATGGATGTCTTGTCCCATGGTTGAATGACCAGGAGCCTTGGTTCAGGTACGCCGATGTTTGCCAGCTGGTTGATCGGCGTCGGAGACCCGTAGTATTCCACCAGGATCTTATCCAGCATGGCCGGATTGGCCCGCCCGGCACGTAACCCGGCATAATCACGCGTCAGATGGTCCACGGTCTTCTCCATGCGGTCCGTTGTGTCTTTGATTATCGTTTTGGCCATAGTTTTCTACCTCCCAACATAGGTTCCAATATCTCCATCCATGACCGCCTTGAGTATATTTCCATTCTCCATCAGACTGAAGACAATAATCGGTATCTTATTGTCCATGCAGAGTGATGCGGCGGTCGAATCCATTACCCCTAATCCCTTGTTAATCACATCAATGTAATCCAGGGTTTTATACTTGTGAGCGTCAGGGTTCTGCATTGGGTCACTGTCATATACCCCGTCCACTTTTTTGGCCATGAGTATAACCTGGGCCTCGATCTCGGCTGCTCTTAAGGCAGCGGTGGTATCGGTGGAAAAATACGGGTTGCCTGTACCAGCCGCCAGAATGATAACCCGGCCCTTTTCCAGGTGTCTGATGGCGCGGCGCCGGATATATGGTTCAGCAACCTGTCTCATCTCAATAGCAGATTGGACTCGGGTTGGTACGTCCACATCTTCCAGAGCATCCTGTAGGGCGAGTGCATTGATAACGGTGGCCAGCATTCCCATATAATCTGCCGTTGCCCTATCCATACCCCGAGCACTTCCGGCCACACCTCGCCAAATATTGCCCCCGCCAACAACGACTGCTACTTGCACATCTAATGCCACCACCTCTTGGATCTGCCTGGCTATGGATACCAAAACCTGGTGGTTAATGCCATACCCGCCCTCACCAGCGAGGGCTTCTCCACTTAGTTTGAGAACAATCCGCTTGTACTTGGGACTTGCCATGGCCGTACCTCCTGTCCCGAGCTATTTAATTTGAGACATTACTTCATCAACAAAGTTTTGGTCTCTTTTCTCCAAACCCTCTCCTACCTCATACCTGGCAAAGCGTCGGACAGTGATGTTCTCCCCTAATTTCAACACTTTGTCATGCAGCAGAGCTTGAACTGTTATGTCGGTATCTTTGATGAAAGGCTGTTCCAGTAAGCAGCTTTCCTTGTAATACTTCTCTATACGCCCTTCGACCATTTTATCCACTATTTTTTCAGGTTTTCCCTCGTTAAGGGCTTGCTGCCGGAGAATGCGTTTTTCTGATTCAATGGTATCCTGCGGGACATCCTCACGTCTTACGTATTCCGGTTTGGCCGCCGCTATCTGCATGGCTATGTCATGACAGAGGGACTTAAATTCCTCGGTCTTGGCGACAAAGTCGGTTTCACAGTTTACTTCCAGCAGAACGCCAATACGTCCCCCCATGTGAATATATGAAGAAACCAAGCCTTCACTGGCCACCCGGGAGGCTTTTTTGGCCGCCTGAGCCAAACCCTTGGTACGCAGTACCTCAATCGCTTTTTCCATATCTCCCCCGGTCTCAACCAGCGCGTTCTTGCAGTCCATCATTCCTACGCCGGTTCTCTCACGCAACTCTTTTACCATGGCAGCTGTAATCATTTATTTCGAACCTCCTATTATCATTTAAAAAAGGGGTGACGAGGACTGCTACATCAAACCTCGTTCACCCCGTTATCGGCACTTACTCGGTAGTCTGCTCCCCTTGTTTTCCTTCCAGGACTGCGTCAGCAATCCGGGAACACATTAGTTTGACCGCCCGTATTGCGTCATCATTACCCGGGATAACGTAGTCAATCTCGTCGGGATCACAGTTGGTATCCACTATTGCTACCACTGGTATACCTAACTTCCGGGCCTCAGAAACGGCAATTCGCTCTTTCCGGGGATCAACCACAAACAGGGCTCCTGGTAGTCCGTCCATGTCCTTAATTCCTGCCAGAAACCGCTCGAGTTTCTCTCTTTCACCCCGCAGGCGGGCGACCTCTTTTTTGGTAAGTACATCAAAGGCACCGTCTTGCTCCATTTTTTCCAGTTCTTTTAAACGGTATACCCTTTTCTTGATGGTTTTATAATTGGTAAGCATTCCTCCCAGCCAGCGCTGGTTGACATAGAACATACCACATTTATGGGCCTCATCCCGGACTGTCTCCTGAGCCTGTTTTTTGGTTCCGACAAACAGCAGGCTCTTGCCTTCAGCGGTAATACTCTTGATAAACTCGTACGCTTCTTCAAATTTCTTCACCGTTTGTTGAAGGTCAATGATGTAAATCCCGTTGCGCTCCATATAGATATAGGGCGCCATCTTGGGATTCCATCTCCGGGTCTGGTGTCCGAAATGAACCCCCGCCTCCAACAACTGTTTCATGGTAACCACTGCCACTAATCAATACACCTCCGTTGTTAGTCCACCGCTACCCTCATCTCCCGAAAAGACCAAAAAAAGCACCCTTCTCAGGGTCAGGCGCGTGCGTAATTTTTCCCATCGGTTAGTATACCACACCACATATCAGAGCTGCAACTTAAGGTCAACTGGAAATCTCTCTTCTTTCTTGGATATCCAGAATCAATCGTACCTCACCTTGCCCGCGGTCCAGCAACTCTGCTATCTCCGGAATACTGTAACCATCGTTCCACAGCCGAGGGACTATGATGCTAGGGTGAGCACGCCGCAGGTCCTCAATTGTAAAGGGAAGTGTTTTTTTACTCGGTCTTTCAGAAATACTTTGGGGATTCCTCGTTACAACACCTCTGCCCTGGGAAACTGTGAGATTCTCCAGTTGATCCAGACGCATATCCAGGCTTTTTATCATCTCATCAGATACCAGCATAGTATTTTCCATCATGGCCTCCAGGTCCTTCTTCAGTACAGTCGCTTCCTGAATCAGGTCTTTCATCTCAATGGTGAAATCCTCGGTTACTTTATGACGGTTATGTATGCTATAAACGGCCGTAGCTATCAAGATTACGGCCATTATTATCATTAACCAGACTACCTCCATGATTACCCCTCACACCAGAATGTCGATTTTAAAATCGCCTTTCACTTGCGATTCTTGTTTTTCTCCTTTATTCTCTTTATCTGTATTCTTTCCTGCTTTTGGCTTTTCACTCTCGCGTCTTTTTTCGCGTTCCTGTTTTTCCCGAATTGACGCCTCCTCGCCCGCCGGGGATTTGTTAACCGATGCTTCAGCCTTCTGTGTTTGATGGGCCATTTGTGATACCAGTTCCTGCTGGCGTTGAGCGTTTTCCTGCAGTTGTACCTGCTGGGTGCGCGATACTTCACTGGCTCTTGGCAGCATAACCTGTAATTCAGGTATTTTTAAACTCATAATATACTGTTCCCCCCATTTTACCGAAGTGGTTCGACCTTGACGTCACCATCTTTCAGAGTGAACAGGGCGTATCTGATTGGATCATTTACGTTGTACTGTGCGTGGCCAATTATAATCTGTACTCCAGGATAAACCATGTCCATAACCCTGACCCGGCCGCTCTGTAAACTCTCCAGCTCATAATCAATCTCTTGTTTGCGGGCCACCAGTTCCTTCAAATCTTTTTGCAATGCCTTGTAATCTGAAAGCATTTTGGCCAGGGCCATTCTCCTTTTTGTGGGGAGGTTCTGCGGAGAAATGGACGCTTTTTGATATGTCTGCAGGTACTGGTTTATGTTGTCGAAAGCCTTTTTTTTCTCCTGGTAGTCCTGGTATATTATCTTTCTCTCTTCTCTCAGTTGCGGGTTCAGTCCAACCTCGAGGATTGTCTGAGGTGACAGGGCGGATCCGACTACCCGAGCGGTAATCTCTTCCCTGGCC
Organism: Syntrophomonadales bacterium; assembly: GCA_050951725.1. Lineage (GTDB taxonomy): Bacteria > Bacillota > Syntrophomonadia > Syntrophomonadales > DTU052 > DTU052. Next base: position 565,636 of record JBMNJO010000001.1, read on the forward strand.
TGGAGGATTCCTCCCACGATAACCCCTTTACGGCCTTCAACCCGAATACAGTTGTTAGCGTTAACCGTCGACTGAATTATGGCTTCGGAGATGATAACATCCCCAGTTACCTCCACTCGGGCGTTTTCCACGAACCGGGCAAAAAGACTGCCTCCAGCCTGGACCATCCCTTTGTGGCCGCCGGCGATTCCGTTTTTCACCACGATATTACCCTTGGCGATCACCGTGGCCCCTTCAATTACTCCATTGACCTCGATATCGCCTCCGGCTTTAACGGTAAACCCGGTAGTAATGTTGCCTCTTATTCTCACATTGCCAATGTAATCGATATTTCCAGTTGAATAGTCTACACTCCCCGGTATCTCAAGAACCGTGTGTACGGTAACCTTTCCATCGACTATCCTGACATGACCATCGATGGCGGCATATAATTCAGTTTCATCGTCATTGGCCACGGTGTTCTTGCCGCGGGGAAGTGGGTAGTTCCTGACTGGTCTTGGCTTAATGGTCCTTCCAGTGACTGTTATACCAGGTACTCCTGGTACCGGTGGCACCCGGAATACCAGTAACTCTCCCTTGGAAACACTGATAAACAGGTTCAAATCGCGGAAATCAACTCTGCCGTCTTCAAGTTCAACCGGTTTGGCCTTTTGGTCCGGTCTGGTGAATTGGTATTCTAATCGTCCGTCAATCCCGTCCTGGGGGGCAGTTCCTTTGGCTACCAACTGAGGCCGGTTCCAGTTTTCGTTTTTCAGGCAGTCGGCCAGATTCCCAAAATCTATGCCTTCAACCACCCCGGCTTCCTTCAACGATGCAATGACCCCCTGCAAGGTAACACTGCGTCCACCCTCTTTGGGACCATAAACGGTAAGGTACGCGGCCATGCCGTCCTCGGTTATGTACACACTTGTGTAGCCGTCATTACTGCTATGATTACTTGCCATTCACCTACCCCCTTTATTAAATCAACTGGCTCTTGCGCCGACTCAATCGGCCTCTGAGTCTAAGGATGGATTTGGAGTGCAACTGGGAAATCCTTGACTCTGAAAGGCCCATTACCGCCCCAATTTCCTTAAGATTAAGCCCTTCATAGTAATATAACTCCAATACCATTTTCTCTTTTTCCGGCAGTCTGCCAATGGCCTCGGCCAGTAATCGTTTGGTGTCAGTTAACTCCACCGTATTTAACGCGTCTTCGGCCTGGTCATCTTTTATAAAATCGAGTATTCGTTTATTCTGGCCGTCGTCATCCCCTGGGAGGAAATCTTCCAGGTATAGTATGGTAGTTGACCTCACATTACGGAGCAGTGTTTGAAACTGTTCCATGGTTATTCCCATTTCCTCGGCAACTTCCTGGTCGGTTGCGTTTCTTCCCAGTCTCATTTCTATCCTATTATATGCCTTCTCAAGTTCCTTACTTTTTTGTCGCACTGATACTGGAACCCAGTCCATGGCCCGTAATCCATCAATCATTGCCCCTTTTATGCGGGCAATAGCATAGGTTTCGAACTTCACCCGGCGCTCATAATCATACTTTTCGGCAGCCTCGATCAGGCCTTCTATTCCATAGGAGATGAGTTCGTCCACTTCAACAAATGGCGGAAGATTGATCGCTAAACGGTTGGCCATATACTTGACCAGGTAGCTGTAATGGATAACCAACTCCTCTCTGGCCACTGGATCATCTTCTTCTTTGTACCTTTGCCAGAGCTGTACCAGGTCAGGTTTCATCAGATAATTCTCTCCCCCTGCCCGATGGTTCTGATCAGCAGTTCCCCGGAATCCGAGTCAAATATAATGGTCCTGCCAAAATTTCCTCCGGTGTCCTGGGCCAAGATTCTTACATTCTTTTGACCAAGAACCTCAATTACTGCGCGGGCGTTTCTTTCTCCAATTCTCATGATTTCACTGTTTCCAATATTGAACATCTGCGCTCCTCCTGCAATCTTGGCCGTCAGCCGTTTGGGGGAGGCGCCCACTTTTTCCATCTCATCGATCAAATCTTCAATGGCAGTGTCAGCAAACTTGGCCCGGTTCTGACTGCTTCGTGATTGCTTACTTGACGGCAGCATGATGTGGGCCATACCTCCCACTTTAGCAACCCTGTCAAAGAGACAGATACCGATACATGAACCCAGGCCAGCCGTCATCAGCTTATCGGGCGTTCTCGCCACCTTGAGATCAGCCATTCCTACTTGCAGCAAATTTGACATGTCAGTAGTTCACCCCAAGTGCCGTCAATATACTGTCCAAGGCTCCGGGTTCAGGTATTAAAAACAGGTGTCCAATGACATCCAAATCTCCTTTTTTGAACATGTTCTCTAATACCAGTACATAATCGCCGATCTCTCCATAACGTGCCAATACTCCATCAAGAAGGGCCCCGGCCATATCAACACCGACTGCCGGAACCGATGGGATCAGGGTCATCTGGGTAAACATGGCCAGAGCATTAAGATAGGTGCCTGAAATTATGTTGCCAGCCTCGGCCACGGCTGACATTTCCATAGCCCCCAGGCTTTTTCCCTGACCTGGCGGAAGTCCCATCAACAGATCGGCTAGCAGGACTGCCTTCTCGATGGACAGTATAAACATCATGTTGCAGTTGGCAGAGCCCGTTACCTGAAAATAGACTCCAACTACGGGGTTATCTGGTCCCCCGACCAGGTCAGCAACTTTGTTAAAAGGCATTATCCCCACCTGGGGAACACTCATATCGATGCGGGCCTGCGTCATTACCGCCAGTGCAGTTGCTGCATTGCCGGCCCCGATATTTCCAATTTCCTTGAGAGCATCCAGTTGAATGCCTGAAAGGTCCCTGAAGTCTTCAATCAAAGCATCGATACCACCTTCTTAATCTAGTCCCAAGAGTTTCTTGGCGTTAAGCAATAACAGGAGCCTTCCTTCCACCTTGCCTACTCCCTGAATGAAGTCGGCCTGTAAGCTCTGATACACTTTGCCGGCATCCTCGATGGCATCTCCATTAATCCGGATTACTTCTGAAACTCCATCCACAATTATGCCGGCCCTGGTATCGTCAAACTGAAACACAATTATCCTGGCTTCTTCTTTATCCTCTGAAGGAGGCACTCCAAACCGTTTATGGAGATTGAAAACCGGAATAACATTTCCGCGCAGGTTTATTACTCCTTCAATAAACCTCCCGGCCCTGGGTACCCTGGTTATGGTTAATACCTTGATGATTTCCTGTACCGAGAGTATGTCGACACCATATTCCTGGGAGCCAATCTTAAAGGCAACAACCTGTATTTCTTTCAATGCTAAAACCTCCCCCTTAAACCAGTGTGCCTACATCCAGAATCAAAGAAACGGCCCCATCTCCAAGGATGGTGGCCCCGGCCACTCCTGGAATACCGATCAGCAACTTACCCAGGGATTTGATCACTATCTCCTGTTGACCGATTAAAGAGTCAACTATGATGCCTAGCTGCTTGTCTACCTTGCGTACCACAACCACATACATCTCTTCCTCGGCAATACCCTGTTCTGGGGATTCAAGCAGGCGCCGAGCATATACAAGAGGCAGGACCTTACCCCTCAGAACTACGACTTCCTGGGACTGTATCATCTTCAAGTCTGATTTTTTTATCATGGTGGTTTCATCAACCGAGGAGAGAGGGATGGCAAAAGTTTCATTGCCAACCTTCACTAGTAATGCCTGGATTATGGCAAGTGTAAGCGGTAGCCTGATCTTGAAAGTTGTTCCCTGTCCCAAAACGGTATCAACCTGAATTTCACCGTTTAAGCTTTCAATCTTGTTTTTTACCACATCCAGTCCTACCCCGCGGCCTGATACATCAGTCACATTCTGCGCGGTGCTGAATCCGGGCCGGAACAATAGATCTGTCACTTGTCCGGGTGTCATACTGCTGAGGTCCTGCGGTGATGCCAGACCCTTTTCCAGCGCCTTGGCCCGGATGGTTTCAAGGTCAAATCCACCGCCGTCGTCGGTCACCTCAATAAAAACGTTATTGCCTTCATGACGGGCCACCAGGCGGACCAAACCGGTGGAAGGTTTACCGTTTTGCCTGCGGATTTGTGGATACTCAATACCATGGTCTACAGCATTACGGAGCAGGTGTACCAGTGGATCGCCAATCTCATCTATTACCGTACGGTCCAGTTCAGTTTCCTTGCCTTCAATAATGAATTCAATGTCTTTTCCCAATTCCTTGGCCAAATCCCTGACCATCCTGGGAAAACGGTTAAATACCTGCTCGATAGGAACCATGCGAACATTCATGACTACGCTCTGCAGATCATTGGTAATCCTCTCCAGCTGTTCAATCACATCATTCAGGTCCGTATGGTGTTGAGTCAAGCCAATCTGCTCCAGCTGACCCTTGCTGATAACCAGTTCACCTACCAGGTTCATAAGGTTGTCGAGCCTTTCAATATCCACCCTTACCGTCTGTTTAACCTTATGACTCCTGGTTCCCTCCTCAGACAACTTGTCCGGTGTGGAAACAATCTCAGGTGATCTGAAATTCTTGGGGGAGATCTCACCGGGAACTTCGTGGTTCAGATCGTAAAGATCATCCAGATTAATCAATTGTATAACGTCCACCTCAACCTCGGAAATGGCTTCAATACGTTGCCGGATGGTTTCTTCATCCAGACTGTTGACGAGTACGAGGTGAAACTGATCGTCAAAACGCCCTTCGTCCAGTTCCTGCGCCGATGGGCAGGTTTTTATTACCTCTCCATCCGCTTCCAAGGTTTTGAAGACCATAAAAGAGCGTACCGACTTCATAAGGCAATCGGGCGCTACGTTTATGGAAACGTAATAGGCATTTAACCCACGGGTTTGGACTTCCCTTAAAACGGTTAAGTCGTATTGGTTAAACTTAAACGGCATAATGGATGACTGTTCCGAGATTGCTGAAGCCTGTTCCTTTGAAATGCCGGTTAGATCGGTTACAGCCTGGGGTGACGGCGTTGTCAGGGTACCCTGTTTTACCTTATTAAGCATTTCAATAAGATCTGTGTTGTTGACTGGTGACTGGCCGCTTTGGATATTTCCCACCATAATCTGGAGGCGGTCAAAACAATCAAAAAGGATATCAATTACGGCACTTTCTACCCTTATGAGCCCTTCTTTCAACTCAGAGAGCACATCCTCCATATGGTGTGTCAGGTCGGCCATATCATTAAAGCCCATGGTGGATGACATCCCTTTCAAGGTGTGAGCAGCACGAAATATCTCGTTCAGACTCGACAAGTCCTGGGGATTCTTTTCGAGTTCCAACAGTTTCTCGTTCAGGTTAACCAGGTGCTCCTTGCTCTCTTCCAAAAATACGTCTAGGTATTGCGACATGTCCATATTCATAAATTCCACCTCCCCAATCATTCAAATAGAATCAATCTAGAGCAGGAGAGTTGATGGTTCTCCTGGTAACTAGCGTTTCAATTTGATCATTTATCAATGGTTTTCCACATAGATCCCAGAATCCTGCCGAATTAAACCAATTGAGGAATCAAAATGTCTGATGGCTCAACTGTGGTTAAAGGCATTCCACGATCCTTCTGGCTATATGCGGCAAGGGTACAATGCGGTCGGCGTAACCAGCATCAATAACTGATCTGGGCATTCCGAATACAATACACGTAGAACTGTCTTCCGCGATAACCCTACCCCCTTTGTTCTTGATAGCAGCGCTCCCTCTGGTACCGTCTTGACCCATACCGGTCATTATGACCGCCAATACTTGGGACCAGTACTCCTTTACAACTGATTCAATCATGGCATCCACTGACGGACGGTGGCCGGAGACCAAGGGATCCTTGGTCAGATTGATAAGAAGTCTGCGGCCAGTACCTTCACCCAAACGCTTGACCTTTAGATGGTAATCGCCGGGAGCAATGTATACACTGCCAGCTACGACCGGTTCACCGTCTTCCGCCTCTTTGACCCTTAGCGCGGACATGCCGTTTATACGATCAGCCAGGGAGCGGGTAAATCCGGGAGGCATATGCTGGACCACCAGAACCGCCGCCGGTAAATTACCCGGCAGTCGGGGGATAACCTCGTGAAGCGCCTTGGGGCCGCCCGTCGAAGTACCTATCAAAACTATCTTATCCGGTGATCTGTCAACCCTGGCCGGCCAAAGCTGGGGAGATGGAACCTGCGGCCCGGACAGTTTTGAGGGTGGCTTTCTCAGCTTATCACGGGCCGAAGCAGCAACCCTTATTTTACCGATAATGTCCTGGGCAACCTTATTTATATCCAGGGACAGGGAACTGGATGGCTTGGTTATAAAGTCGACTGCCCCGATATGTAATGCGCGGACCGTAGCATCGGCACCACTCTGGGTCAAGCTGCTTAACATGATCACTGGAAGCGGGGTATCGCTCATTATTTTTTCCAGAGCAAGAAGCCCATCCATGACCGGCATCTCAACGTCCATAGTAATTACATCAGGGCGGAACTCCCTGGCAAGTGATAAGGCTTCCTTGCCGTTTGTGGCAGTAGCAACAACCTTCATGTCAGGTTGACCGTTTATAATATCACTTATCACTCTTCTCATAAACAACGAGTCATCGACAACCATAACCTTGATCTCTGTCACAAATTGCCTCCTATCACTTCTCATTTTGCTAATTCACTGTTTCCACAGGTTGGTAATACTGCGAAAGAACCCTTTAATGCCTATCGGCTGAGCTGTCTCGGTCCTGCTACTTTCACACAGGCGACAGGCGATACCGCGTATATCCTGAGCTGCCGCCGAGTTCGGAGCATGGAGTACCAGAGCTTCTTGTTTCATTACTGCAACGTATACGCTCCGGTCTTCCGACACAGACCCCAGCACATTCACCTTTACTCCCAGAAACTTCTCACATACTGACCTTAATTTCTGCCCCACCATTGTTCCCTGTGCTTCTGAAGATGCACGATTAACTACCAGGTGGTATTGACCCCGGGCCTCACGAGTGGCAGTGGTCTTGATTATGCCATAGGCATCAGTTAATGAGGTTGGCTCAGGGGTGGTTAATACTATCAGATCATCAGCCATCAAAGCAAAGCTTAATACGTTATTGGCTATGCCGGCCCCGGTGTCAATTATCATAACCTCAAATTCACCGTCAAGCGTACCGAGTTCAGATACTACCTCTCTGAGCTGGTTTTCACTGAGATTGGCCATCTGAAAAATTCCTGAACCACCGGGTATTATCTGGACACCTTTGGGTCCTGATATGATGATGTCTCTCAATTCTTTTTCCTGCCGGATAACATGATATAGATTGTACTTGGGGACCATCCCGAGGATTATGTCCACGTTGGCCAGGCCCATATCTGCATCAAACAGAATCACCTTTTTTTCAAGTTCACCCAAAGATATGGCCAGGTTTAAGGCCAGATTGGTTTTACCCACCCCACCTTTACCACTGGTCACCACAATAATTCGGGTATGCTTAATGTCTTTAAGCATATCCGATTCGATCTTTGCTTTGATGCTCTGGGCCATGGTCCTCAGTCTGTCTGCCTGGTCCTTCATGGTTGCGAATCATCTCCCACTATAAGTTGGGCAAGACTGATATCGTCCAGCAACTCTATATCATCCGGCACACTCTGTCCATTGGTAACATAAGAGAGACGCTTTTTTGTCTTGCTGATAATATTCAGGATCGGACCATAACAAGTGGTCTCATCCAGTTTGGTAAAGATGATTTTATCAATTTTGATAAGGTTAAATCTCTTGTAGGTCTCCAACAGGTCTTCGGTTTTCGTAGTAGCGCTTAACACCAAAATAACTTCATGAGGGTTTGCTTCCTCCACTAAACTAACCAGTTCCTCCATCTGCGGTTCATTATGGGGGCTGCGTCCCGCAGTATCGATAAAAACCAGATCGCGATTAGAGAAATGGTCTATCGCAGTCTTGAGGTCCCCCGGCTTGTAAATCACTTCCAGAGGAAGACCCATTATGTCGGCATAGATCTTTAGCTGTTCCACCGCGGCAATCCGGTAGGTATCTATGGTAATCAAACCTACCTTCCTGTTCTCCATCAGGCTGAACCGTGCCGCCAATTTGGCGATAGTAGTGGTCTTCCCCACTCCAGTAGGCCCGATAAGGGCAACGATCCGTGGTCTACCATTTTTCAATTCAATCCCCCGGGGCTTTTTCACCAGTTCGGCCACCACCTGAACACACTGTTCCCTGGTGCAGGCGAAATCCCCGGCATACTCCTTCGAAATCCGGTCTTCAACCTTCTTAACTATTCGTTTAGCCAATCTCTGATCAATCTGCCTATTTTGAAGCTGTTTTAACAGGATTCGACCAGCACGGCTGTAATTTTGGGGTTCATCCTCAATCCGTTCCCGGAGGTCCTCGACCATAACTTTCATAGACCTGATTTCATTCAGGATCTCACCGGGTAAATACCCGACCTCCTGACTGATTGGGACTGGGTTATTTGATTCCGGTGTTTCCACCAATAACGGCGGTAAGGGATCCCTGGGGTAATTCTCATCCATGGCAACAGTAATCTCGAATCTTTCCCGGGCAAACAGGCCCAACAGCCCACCTTCCTTGTACTTCCGGCTGTATATAATCACGGCCTCATCACCCATCTGTTCCCTGGCCTGTTTCATGACCTCCGGAAAGGAGTCACCAACAAATCGCTTTATCTTCATGCGGAAATCATCCCCACTACATCAAGTTCAACACTGGTCTCGATCTCGTTATATGAAACCACCGCAACTCCGGGAATAAACTTATCCAACAGCTTCTTCAGATAAATCCTCAGAATTGGTGCACATAAAATGACCAGATTCTGTCCTCGGGCTGACATATTCTCCAGGTGGTGGTTAATCTGCTTAACCATGGTCTGGGCACGGTTGGGGTCGACCACCAGGTAGGACCCGAAATCACTTTGCTGCAGCGAATCTCTAAGGTATTCCTCCAGCCCTGGATCCAGCGTTACTACACTTATCCGGCTGTCCTCTCCGGCATAATGCCTGGTGATATTACGTTTCAGAGCCTGCCTCACATACTCAGTGAGTATGTCCGGGTCCCTGGTCAATTTGGCATAGTCAGCCATAGCCTCGAGGATAGTGGCCATGTCCCGTATCGGTACCTGTTCCTGTAAAAGGTTACATAATACTCGTTGGATATCCCCCACTGACGCCAAATCGGGGATTAATTCCTGCACCACCGCCGGGTTCTGCTCCTTAATGTAGTCGATCATACTCTGAACTTCCTGGCGACCCAGCAGTTCGTAAGCCCGGTCCTTAATTATCTGGGTCAAGTGGGTGGCTACAACCGAAGGAGGATCCACCACCGTATAACCTCTGGCCTCGGCAATTTCTCTTTCATGTACGTCCACCCATTTAGCCGGAAGTTTAAATGCGGGTTCAACAGTATCCAGGCCATGCAGGTCCGTATCGTTCTCAATCCCCGGACCAATGGCGAGATAACTGTCAATTACCAGTTCTCCCCGGGTCACCTCTAAACCCTTGATCTTGATCACGTACTGGTTCGGCCTGAGCTGCATATTGTCACGGATTCTGATAGGGGGGACAATAAAGCCCAGTTCTACAGCCGATTGTCGCCTGATCATGATGATCCGGTCCAGGAGGTCACCCCCCTGATCCGAATCTACCAGGGGAATGAGACTGTATCCTATCTCCAGTTCCATCTTTTCTACGTGCAGCAGTTCCATGACGTTTTCCGGACGCTTGATCTCTTGAACCTCTTCCAGGGATTCTTCCGAGGATGCAGTCTCAACCGGAGCTGTTCCCCGGCGATATATCAAAGCCAGAGTCATCAGCAGTACTGCCATGGCAAACATGGGCAGCTTAGGGAGTCCAATCAGGCCCAGCGACACCAGGACAACCGCCGCAATGGCCAGAACCCGAGGGTGAGCCAGGACCTGCATGGTCATCTCCTGACCGAGATTCACGTCCGAGGCGGAACGGGTCACAACTATACCTACAGCCGTGGAAATCATCAAGGCCGGTATTTGGGTTACCAGACCATCACCCACGGTCAGGATCGTGTACCGATGTGCAGCCTCACTTAGAGTGAACCCCTTCTCCAGCACCCCAATTATCAGACCACCAACAATGTTGATCAGGATGATCACAATACCGGCAATGGCATCGCCTTTCACAAATTTGCTGGCACCATCCATAGCTCCGTAGAAATCAGCCTCGCGCTGAATATCTTTCCGCCTCCTGCGGGCTTCCGCCTCTTCTATCATGCCAGCGTTCAGGTCGGCATCAATAGCCATCTGTTTACCAGGCATGGCATCAAGGGTAAAACGGGCTGCCACCTCCGAAACCCGCTCTGCGCCTTTGGTGATAACTATAAATTGAACAACCACCAGGATCAGAAAAATTACAAACCCAACCACCATATCTCCTTTAACCACGAAGCTCCCAAAGGCATGAATCACCTCTCCTGCATCAGCCTCCCCCAGGATCAGCCGGGTGGCGGACACATTCATGGAGAGCCGGAACATGGTGGTAATCAGCAGGAGAGAGGGAAAGACGGAGAACTCCAGGGGGCTTTGAATAAACATTGACACCAGGAGTATCACCAGAGCAAAACCAATATTAAATGTTAAAATGATATCCAGTACCTGCTTAGGAATCGGGATGATCATCATCATCACGACGCAGATAACCCCCACCGAAACCAGGACATCTGAGTTAGCCATTGTTCTATTCAATACAGTAGTAGGACTGTTATCCATGCTTCACCTCATAACCCAAACATCGACAATCCAAAAGTAGTAACTCTAAGCAAATCTCAAGCCTGTTTTTGGCGATAGACGAAAGCCAGGACCTGAGCTACGGCCTGGTAGAGGTTTTCCGGGATAACCTCACCCAGATCACAGATATAAAAAAGATTTCTGGCCAGTTCCTGGTTTTCCACTATCGTCACTCCGCTCTCCCGGGCCAATTCTTTGATCCGCAGGGCAATGAAGTCCTGGCCTTTAGCTACCACCATGGGTGCATCCATCTGCTGGGCGTTGTATCTCAGGGCTACAGCAAAATGAGTCGGGTTGGTTATAACTACATCCGCCCGGGGGACTTCGGCCATCATCCGTCTCATTGCCATCTCTCTCTGCCTCTGTTTCTGACGGGCTCTTATCTGGGGGTCTCCCTCCATCTGTTTATACTCTTCCTTTACCTCCTGCTTGGTCATCTTGAGGCTTTGTTCATGCTCCCAGCGCTGGTATATGTAGTCAAGCACGCCAAGAACCAGAAGCGCTATCCCTATCTTCATCGCCATTTCAAAGATGAGGGCCAAGAGGTTTTTTATGATCTGGCCGATCTCCATGTCCATCAGCAGCGGAAACAGGTAGATGTTTTTGGAGATCACCTGGTACACTATGTAAGCGGTAAGGGTCAGTTTCAGGATCGACTTGACCAGTTCAACCAGGGCGCGTTTGGAGAAGATCCTTTTAAACCCCTCTACCGGATTTAACCTTTCCAGCTTTATTCCCAAAGGCTCAGTGGAGAATAGAAAACCCACCTGCAGAAGGTTACCGACCACGCCGGCTACTGCCGCCACCGCAAGGATCGGTATAGTTATTCTCACAATCAGGAAGAGCGACTCCAGTAAGACCATTCGGGCAAATAGCGGCGTAATATCCTGTAACGACCGATCGGTCAGGTACTCTCTGGTAAACCCCTCCATCGACTCCAGCATATAAGGAAAGCCAAAATTAATTACCGCAAACACCGTTAAAATAATGAAGGCGGAGTTTAAGTCGGTACTGCGAAATACCTGCCCCTTTTTTCTGGCCTCTTCCCGTTTCCGGGGGGTTGCCTTTTCAGTCTTCTCCCCTGCAAACAGCTGCAGGTCCAGGATAATAAACTCCTGCAATATTTCACTTCCCCAAAATAACTATCAGGTTGTCCAATTGACCAAAGAACCTTTCCATGAGTATCTGGGTGAACCAGACAAAAACCGGCAGAGTAAGCATTACCATCACCAACCCAGCCCCAATTTTCATGGGCAGGCCCACCACAAAAACGTGCATCTGAGGTACAGTCCGGGCGATAAATCCCAGGGCCAGATCTGCCATGAATAAAGCCGCTACCACCGGAGCGGCAAGTTTGAGCCCGATAACAAACATATAGGCCCCCATCTCCATCATGAATTCCAGGAACTGACCATCAATACCCGCCCCCAGAACCGGTATGAATTGATAACTGTCGTTCAGGGCCCTGAGCAAGAGATGATGACCATTAACGCCCAGAAAAACCATGATTGCGACCAGGTATTGAAAGTTACCAATTAAGGGCACCTGAGTCCCTGATTGGGGATCAATAACGTTTACAATTCCAAACCCCATCTGCATGTCCATCAGCTGTCCTGCCAACTGTATTCCGGCAAATATAACATAAGCTATAAACCCCAGGGTATAGCCAATTAATATCTCCATACCCAAGGCCATAACAAACATAGCCGGATGGGTTATGGGAACCTCGGTCCTGATGGGGTTTACAAAAGCGATCATTCCGCTTAAAAAAATGATCAACAGGATCTTGACCTGAATCGGAACCTGTCGACCGCTCAAAACGGGACTGGTGATAAAGAGCCCCGAAGTGCGGCCAATGACCAGTAATAACCCCTGCCAACCCATTTCCATAGCCTTCACCTACTGGAATGAAATCAGGTTTGGTATGTTTACCAGGAGGTTGTTGGTGAATCCCACCAGGATATTCAACATCCACGGTCCAAAGAAAATCAATACCAAAAACACAACGATTATCTTGGGTATAAACGTTAATGTCTGTTCCTGAATTTGGGTAGTAGCCTGCAGTATGCTGATCAGCAGTCCAATCAAAAGACTCCCGCCCAGGATAGGAGCTGAAACCATTATGGCCGCCCATATGGCGTCTTTCGCTATACTTAAGACCGTATTATCATACACTGCAAACACCTACCTAAAGCTGAGAATCAATGAGTGAATGACCAGATTCCAGCCGTCCACCAGGACAAACAACAAGATCTTAAACGGGAGCGATATCATCATGGGTGGCAGCATCAGCATACCCATGGACATAAGCGCACTGGACACAATCATATCAATAACCAGAAAAGGAACAAACAGCATAAAACCAATTTGAAAGGCGGTTTTAAGTTCGCTGATGGTAAAAGACGGTATCAGCACGTAGTTGGGGATATCCCGATAGGTTTGAGGGCGTTCGATGTCTGAGAGTTCTACAAACAAAGCCAGATCCTTTTCCCGCGTCTGCTTGAACATAAAGGTTCTTACCGGACTCATGGCTCTGTCAAAAGCCTCCTCATACCCCATTTCTCCCCTCATATATGGCTGCAAGGCATTGGCGTTGACATCCTTCCAGGTAGGTGCCATAACAAAAAAAGTTAAAAACAGGGCCAGTCCAATCAGTACCTGATTGGGCGGCATCTGCTGAGTTGCCAGTGCGCTGCGCATAAAAGACAACACCACTACGATCCGGGTAAAGGATGTCAACAAAATAAGTATTGCCGGGGCTAGAGAGAGGACCGTCAATAAAGCCAACAACTGCAGGGACTGGGACACGTTTTCCGGACCTTCAGCCCCACCCTCAACAGAGAGATTTATATCAGGCAATTGAAACGGCTGCGCCGCTACCGGCGATGCCAGCCACCCCACGAGCAGCAGAAGGGCTGCCAAACCAATTATTATTTTTCCTCCCCGGTGCAATTGATTACATCCCCTCATTGTTCCACCCATTGTCCTTCTGATTGCTGTTGTTCAGATTTCGTAAGCGATAAGACATTTTGTCCAGAGCCTGCATCTTCTGATCTACTATGGCATCGAAACCCTGATCCGAAGATTTTGGTGGTAATCTGGTAAACAGCCTGTCTTTTATATACTTCCAAAAAGTAACCGGGTTGGCAGGCGACACAGGTGTATTCTCCAGCGACGCCGCTATCATCTCCTGTATGATCTGAGAATCGTTTAACTCCCCCAGCATGGAAATCTGGTGGTCTGTAACCCCAACAATAAAGGCCTTTCCCCCAACCTCAACCACAGCCATACCCCGGTTTGGCCCCAGAGTGACCTCGTCAAGCACTCGGAGATACCTGCCCTGTAGGCGACTGCGCATATGGCCGCCAAAAAGACGTATCATCCCCCACGCCAGGGCCAGTATCAAACAGAGTGCCAGTACTGTCTGCACTATGGTCCAAAACACATTTGGAGTTTCGGCTTCTTTCGGTTCCTGGTAGTTTATTTGAACTTGTTGCTGTTCTGATTCTATCGGAATGGCTTGTGCTTGGGTATTCAAGGAAAACAGGCACAGAATAACAAGCAGAGTACCGATGATGATTCTGGTCATGGTGATCGTTTTTGATTTCATCAGTTTACGGCTTTGGCTACCGCCTCAAGTACCCGTTCTGGTTGAAACGGCTTTACAATAAAGTCCCGGGCTCCGGCCTGAATGGCGTCGATTACCATCGCCTGCTGTCCCATGGCACTGCACATGATTATCTTCGCGTTAGGGTTTTTCTTCCTTATCTCCTTAACTGCAGTTATACCATCCATTTCTGGCATAGTAATATCCATGGTAACGAGATCAGGCTTCAACTCTTCATATTTATCAATGGCATTTAGCCCGTTGTCAGCCTCTCCTACGACCTGGTAACCGTTTTTGGTTAAAATGTCCTTAATCATCATTCTCATAAACGCTGCATCATCAACAACAAGTATTGTCTTGCCCATTGTATCCTCCCCAACTACTGTAATTTAGTCATTCTATCCATCGGGCTAACGATGGCTGATATACGAATCCCGTAGTTCTCGTCGATAACCACCACCTCCCCTTTGGCTATCAGTTTGCCATTAACCAACAGGTCAACTGGTTCTCCGGCCAGTCTATCCAGCTGAATTATTGATCCCGGACCTAATTCCAGGATCTCTTTAATACTCTTCTTGGTCTTACCAAGTTCAACGGCGACGTCGAGAGGGACGTCCAGGATGATGTCAATATTCCTGACCTCCTTTTGGGTCGCTGGCTCATCGAGTCCCGCAAACTGAACTGGACGCACTGCTACCTGCCCTTTTTTTATTCCACTCCGATTATCGGTGGTTGCCGCCGAAGGATTCGTAGTCGGGGAGGGCGGTACCGTGAAATCTACGGGTTCTGGTCCCCAATCAATCTGGGACTCGGTTTCCTCCCAACTCATACTAAGCTCGTCAGTAATAAAATCATCCTTTTGGGGTGCCGGTTCCGAGTGATCTTCGTTTGGCTCCTGTCCAGGAATATTTTTCATCAACGTACTGACCATCTCCCGGGCATAGGCAACGGGTATAAGCTGCATAATTTCGCTGTCCAAGAGGTTCTCAATCACCATCTTGAAGGATATTTGAACAAGGTTCTCGTAGTCTTCGTCAAGAATGAAACCTATTTCGCTGTCATTGGCGAAATCGACCATCGCCAAATTGGGAGGATAAATGTCAATGCGCTGATCAAACATGGATGACATACTGGTAGTAGCCGAACCCATCATCTGATTCATAGCCTCACTCACCGCACTTAGACTCAAATCATTCAGCTCCGCAATCAAACCTTCCCCACCCATCATAAGATCGGCAATAATGCTGGCATCTTCCTTTTTGATCACAAGTACATTGCTGCCTTTCAACCCGTCACGGTACTTAACCTCCACCACCACATAGGGCAGAGGGTATTCACTGCACAGTTGTTTGCGGGTTGTATAACGGATACGGGGGGTGGTGATACTGACCTTTTTGCCGAGCAGAGTCGACAGGGTGGTAGCAGAAGTGCCCATGCATATATTCCCGACTTCCCCCAGTGTGTCTTCTTCAATTTCATTCAGTTCATGATCACTGCTGGCAGGCTCCGCTTGGCCCTGCCCCTTGAGAAGGGCATCAATTTCTTCCTGGGATAGTATCCCGTCATTCATCATCATCATCACCTTCCTCAACTACCCTGGTAATCTGTACTGCTGCCCGGTTGCTGTATGTTCCGGGTTTGGCCAGGTACTTGGTTTTGTTGCCGATAATCACTTCCAGATCCTCATCTATCTTTCTTTCCAGCGGTATAACATCTCCCACGTTTAGTTCTATCAGATCGGCCACTGTGATCACATTCCTCCCCAACATGACCTTGACCGGGATTACAGCTTCCCGGATCCGGTTCTTGATGGCCGCGGTATCGCCTGGGTTACGGTGTCTTACGGTAGAGGAATAATAATAATGAACATTAAGTTTGTTTATGATAGGTTCCAGTACCAGGTAAGGGATGCAAATATTTATCATCCCCATCACTGCACCCAGTTTGGTTTCAAGTGATACGATTACCACCATCTCACTGGGAGACACGATCTGGGTAAACTGGGGGTTGGAATCGATACGATCCAACATGGGTTTAAGGGGCGCAATAATAGACCAGGGTTCCTCCAGGTAATACAGCATCTTGTCACATACCCGGTCCATTACCGTTTCTTCTATCTCGGTCAGCCCGCGCACCTTTTCAATTGACTGCCCCGGACCGCCAAACATCCTGTCAAGTACGGCAAACCCCAGATTGGGGTTAATCTCCAGAATGGCATTACCCTCCAGGGGCGGCATCGAAAATATGGCGAGGATTGTGGGATTGGATATAGACCGGATAAACTCGTCATAAGTAATCTGCTCTACCGAAAGTACATCAACCGTCACCGCAGAGCGCAACTGCGCTGAGAGGTAGGTCCCCAGAGAGCGGGCATAGTTTTCATATATAACCTGCAGGGTATGTATCTGCTCTTTGGAGAACTTGTTAGGACGGCGAAAGTCGTAGACCCTAACCTTCTTCTTGGATTGTTCCTTCTTAAGTTCTTCGGCATCAACTTCTCCCCGGTCAAGAGCCCCCAGTAAAGCATCAATTTCCTCTTGAGTCAGAACCTCGCTCACAATGTTCCCCCTTTAATACCATTTGCTGTTATTGTGAATATCAATGAAAAAGTTATTGCATAATAAAAGAATTGAAATACACATTGGTTACCGCATTATTGAAACGGTTATTCAGCTTAGTCCTTATCTCATCCTTCAGCTCTGCCCGGTGAGGATTGTCAAGATCGGCCACCGTCTTGGACGACAGGATGCTTATGATCTCGTCGCGCACTACCGGCAGCAGGTCCGCTTCCATTGACTTTTTAACCTTGGAATCTGAAATTTCCAGTACAATCTCGGTTTTGAGGAAACGGGACATGCTGACATCTGAGATATTAACCGTAAATTCGCCCAAGGGGACCAGGGAGCCAATTGATTCGGATTGGCTCCCTTTTTGTTCCTGGGGCATCAAAGGTGCCAGGGCGCTCTTAATGACGATATAGCATCCGGAAGTAGTTAATAGGAATAAGACCAGACCAAACACAACCAGTTTAATATTAAACCGCGATGATATATTTAATTCCTTGTTGCTCTCTTCGGGCACCAGGCACCCCTCCTCAACTTTTTAGGCTTGAATTCGCCTGCTTCCTGAACCTTAATATCGCCGCTATTATCTGCGCAGGTTTTTCTGCAACAACATATTTCTTTCCCGTAGTTAAGGTAACTACAGTATCTGGAGTCTCCTCCATACTTTCAATCAACTCTACATTTATCACGATTTTTTGCCCATTAAGTCGTGTCAGTTCAACCATATATGTACTCCATCATGTGTTAATAACATTGAACATCTCTATCGCTTGAGGTTAACCAGCTCCTGCAGCATCTCATCAGAGGTGGTTATTATTCTGGAACTGGCCTGAAATCCCCTCTGGGTGGTGATCATATCCACAAATTCTTCGGACAGATCAACATTTGACATCTCCAGACTTGCTGGAATCAGGACTCCCCTGTCATCTTCACCCGGGAAACCGATCCTGGCATCACCGGAGTTACTTGATTCCTGATAGAGACTCTCCCCCTTGTTGGTTAAGCCTGCCGGGTTTTGAAAGGTTGCCAGAGCGATCTGGGCAAGATCCCGTGATATTTCATTGGAATAGATTCCCTTGACGATTCCATTGGGGTCAATGCTGATATTCTTCAGCTCTCCGGCCCGATACCCATCACACTCCTCAACCCAGGCACTGGAGGCCCCATCATACTCGGTAAGATCACTGAAGTCAATGTCTAACGAAAGATCCTCTGCACCATTGGTCAAAGGAATGGATATGTTGATTGGGCCAGTTGTAGCAGTACCGCCATCAGGAGTTATCTCTGCCAGCTTGCCATGAGGATCGAAAGTCAGTATTCCCTCGGGGTCGGTAGCCGCATCATCATCGAAGTCCATATCGTTATAGGATATCTTATACTGCCAGGTGGTACTCCCCGATGCTTCTGCCAGCTTGATAAACCGGAACGAGATGGTGTGCGTCTCACCGCGGGAATCCATAACATCTTTGGAGGTAATCACCGGATGAATTTCGTCGGCTGCAGGATCACTAAGGTCCGTTGCAAAGTCAAGATTGCCGGCGAACTTCATCATGGTACTGGCCTGCGCTGACAGGGTCCGCAATCTCCCAATATTTATTGGCTGGGGATTGGTTTTGCTGCTCTCGGTATCAATAATCCAGTTGTTTTCAGGATCGGCTACCCAACCGAGAACCAGGGCCCCATTGCCTGCAGCGAAGAAATTGCCGCTCTTGTCAAAATCGAAAGCCCCGGCCCGGGTATAGAATACCTCATCGGCAGCCTTAACCATGAAATAACCATTGCCGTTTATACAAAGGTCGGTATTCTTCCCGGTTCCCTGCGAGGATCCGGGAGTAACAATGGTATCAACTGCGCCAACATCCATACCGAGACCAATAGCCATCTGGTTGGTTCCTCCCCGGTTATCCTGCGGAGCCGAACCGGTACGCATGGTTTGATAAAGGGTATCCTTAAAAATGACTCTTCCTTTCTTGAAGCCATATGTGTTTACGTTGGCGATGTTGTTACCTATAACATCCATTTTCATTTGGTGATTCCGCAGACTGGAAATCACCGAATGCATTGACCGCATCATCTTAAAAAATGACCTCCTTCCAAGGATGTGCGCTTCATTCAATCCGCGCATCAGGCTTTCCTCAATTGAGGTCCAGCCGTTTATAAAACTACAGCACTGTCAATATTGGTGAATACGTTTTCCTTGATGCTCTCTCCATTTAGGGCAGTAATCACAGTATTGTTCCTGATACTGACTACCAGGGCCATATCACCCATCAGAATAAGGCTTTCCCGGGCCCCCTTGTCCCGCGCCATTGCTACTGCGTTCTGCAAGAGATTTAACTCCTGATCCCCAAAACTGATGTTCCGGGACCTTATCCGCTGCTGAGCGTGACTGGAAAACTTGATTCCGCTGGTCTCGGATGCAAGGACCTTGTCAAAAGCTGAGGGTTGCGTCTTTGGAGTCTTTGCCACTCCTGCTTTGGTTGGTGGAACAACCGGATTTAGTTGCTCAAGAGAAATCAGCTTATTGATCGTCACTGGGCGCACCTCGCAATTCGTCTTCAACCGCAGATTCGACAGTATCTTCATCCCCATCGGATATCGTATCGGGGGTAATAATTGCCAGCACACTGGACAGGTCAACCTTGTTTTCACCTACCATGAGGACCGGTAACCCGTCTTCTATCCTGACCGCATCAACCATGCCAGTCAGCACTTCTTCACCACTCCGGTATTCGATAATGTGGCCGAGACATGCAGTTGCCTGTTGAATCGAGGTTATCGCATACAGGTTGTCATGCAATAAGGCTGTCATCTGGCTGAACTGCTTGTTAAGGTTGGTTATCTGCTCCAGGGAGCTGAAGTTTGCCAGTTGGGCAATAAATTCCTGGTCCTTGACCGGTTCCAACGGGTCCTGATGGCGCAGCTGGGTAACCAGCAGTTTAAGGAAGTCATCCTGGCCTAGCGTGTTCTTGGAACCCGTAACACCGGAATTCGACACGGCCTCATTATTCGTGGAGGAAGCAGCCAATATTTCTATTTTAATCACCTCCTAAATCAGATAGTTCACAGATCCTTCCGAGTAATCACCGGGCAATGCCTGGTTTTCACCCATTTCCGATAGCCCCGTTTCACTCATGTACTGAGCGGGATAATCGTATGAGAATTCATAAGGTAAAGGCTGGTGCTTCTGATAGCCCGGTTGGTTATGATGCTGATACTCTCCCTGGTGTTGCCCTAAATCGATGTTGACCTCGGCCCGTTCCAGTCTTATTCCCGTAGTCTCCAGCTGATTTCTGAGCTGCCCTATCCCCATCTCCAGCAATTGCTTAACCTGCTGATTGTCAGTACTGAATTTGGCTACCAGCACATCGTCCACAACTTCCAGGTTAATCTGTAACTTGCCTAAGAATTCGGGTTCCAGCTTAATGATCACGGCACTGGATTTCTGGCCTGGAAAGAATTCAATCTTCTTCACAATCTGGTCGATGATATCCTCGGTTGATACGGGCTTCTGCAGTATTTCAGTCTTTTCAGCCATTACCGTTTCGGCACGGGATGGCCCTGGCTGAACCTGTGGGGTTTCCATCATCCCTTCACTGCCAGAAGTGGCCTGCGTCTTCACCCCCTGCAGCTTCTCCGACTCGGTAGTTATCAGATTGGCCGGGTTCACGGTTTCACTCTTGCCAACCTTGTTTAACTGTCCGGTATCGGCTTTGGGAGCAGTAATTGTCCGGTTTTCTAAATTCCGGAACAACTCACTGTCTTCCCCGGCTTTGGCAGCAGTGGTTAATTCCATCCTCTGTGCCTGGTTCTTTGGCAGCTCCTGTTTTGGGCTGCTATACATGTTGTTGGAGGTTGGGACCTTATCCCCGGTGTATTCGCCATAATAACGCAATGCATCACTGCCCGCCAACATTGCCAATTTCGTGTCGTCCGACGGTTTTTCGATGAACATACCCGGTACTGACCCGACCTGGTTTCTTGGTGAAGCATGGTTGATCAACAGCCCCTGGGTAAGTCCATTACTGCTGAATAAGGGCGTAGTTGCTGACGGCGCTGAATCGAGCCGTAAGCCGTTTACCGGGAGTAATTCCCTGGATGCCATCATCATCGCGTTTTCAAGGATTGGCCCTGCTCTAACCGGCAATTTTTCGACTGAAATGCCTACAGAAGGCATATTTTCCGTTATGTATTTGCTGGCAGCATCGTCTTGACTTCCTTTGATTGATTCCTCTTCTTGGTCCATTGGAATCTTATCCTGAGGCTTGCTCTGTTTCTGGGATGCCATGCCAATTGCCCGGTTTGCTGCCCGCAGCGTGCTGTCAAAGCCTTGGTTTGACTGTCCGGGCTTGACCACCTCATCCGATTTGCCTGGCTTACCGGCCGTAACAGCTCCCATAGTACCTGGTGGTCCGCCCGTGAATGGCAACAATAGTCCTGTCACTTATTCACCTCCTTCCTCTTGCAGCATCTTTTTGGTTAAAACCGCAGCCTCCACCGGGTCAAGTTCCCCAATTATTTCGGCGGCGGTCTCAGACCCCATGTTGGTAAGGATACCTATAATGATCTCATCATCCAATTCGGCCATAATGGCGGCCGCCTGTTTAACTTTCATGCTACTGTAGTACTCGGCCAATTTTTTCAACTGGTCAGTTCTGGCCTTCTGCTCATCATTAAGAGCTCTAAGACTGTTACGTTCTTTCTCAACCTCAGTCAAACGTTGCCTGAGCTCGGCATTTTCATTTTCTAAAAAGGTGATGGCAGTTTTGGTATCTTCCAATTCAATCCTCAATTGATCACTCTCTGTTAATTGCGGAGTAGTTGCCGGTTCACTTTTATCGCTTGCTGCGAAGAATTTATTGAAATACGGAATGTCTTTAAGAACTTCCGGTGGTTTAACCAGTCCGAAAAACATGGAACCGAGTGCCAATAAAAGCAAAGCGACTATCACAGCCAGTATCTTTAAAACTTTAACCATAAGTGCATTAACTCCCCATTATGCCTTCACGTTAATCATTTTTCTCCTGCCCGCTTCGGTTCCTCCAGAAGCTGGTCACCGCCACCTCATCAAGACTGACCTGTTCCTGCCATCTATACTCATTCAGAAATTCTTGATAACGCCTCTCTTTGAGCTTTTCCATGGACTTCTTCTCCCGGGCGAGTTCTGTCAATTCCCGACGGGACTCTTCCAGTCTGGATAACGCCTGGTCGACTGCTTTCTGCTGCACCCTGACTCCGACCTGGGACATACCCTGCAGTTCCTTGAGACTGATGATGTTTTTAAAGGAAACATGCCGTCCCTGTAATTCACGCTCCTGATCAATCAGATGTCTCATACCAGCCAGTTTCTCGTTGAGGGTCTGTTCCTCATGATCGTAAGCGATCTGTCGTTCCTTGACCTCTTGTTTGGCAATTTTCTCCCGCCAGGAGGCTACATCATATGGAGTTTGCAGTCGGAACTTAAAGGTGTTCATGTTTCACCTCAACTCACCGCTTCTTTTAATTCCTGTAGAATATCACCAATAGTCAGTCGTTCATGGACCCCCTGTCGGAGGAATTCCTGACAGCGTTCTATGTGTCTGATGGACTCATCTATCCTGGGATTGGAACCGGGCTTATAAGCTCCAATATCAATCAGGTCTTTGGCGTCCTCGTAAACAGCCAGCAGACTGCGAAACCGGGTAGCCATCTCAAGGTGTTCCTCTGAGGTCACTTCGGTCATCAGCCGGCTGACACTCTGCAGCACATCTATCGCCGGATAGCGATTCATCGCTGCCAATTCACGGTTAAGGACTATGTGACCGTCAACTATTCCCCTGACTGCATCCGTTACCGGTTCGTTCATGTCATCTCCTTCTACCAGGACTGTATATAATCCGGTTATGCTTCCAGTTGCTGCGGTACCAGCCCGTTCCAGAAGCTTCGGTAACAGGGCGAAAACCGAAGGGGTAAAACCTCTGGTAGTAGGCGGTTCTCCAATTGCTAACCCCACTTCTCGCTGAGCCAAAGCAAAACGGGTAATAGAATCCATAAGCATTAAGACATCGCATCCCCGGTCCCTAAAGTACTCAGCAATGGATGTGGCCAGGAATGCTCCCTTGATTCTTACCAACGCCGGTTGATCGGAGGTCGCTACTACCACCACCGAACGCTTCAAGCCTTCTTCCCCAAGATCTCTTTCCAGGAACTCTCTGACTTCACGACCGCGTTCCCCTATTAAGGCAATAACATTGATATCGGCAGTAGTATTGCGGGCAATCATGCCCAGTAGTGTGCTCTTCCCCACTCCACTGCCGGCCATGATACCAATTCTCTGACCCTTCCCCAGGGTGTTCAGACCGTCAATAGCCTTTATACCCAACGAAAGAACTTCGGTTATCCTTGTCCTTTCCAAAGGGTTGGGAGGCGAGTTCATAACCGGGTACTCTGATTCAGCTAGCAGGGGTCCCAGATTATCCATGGGCTCGCCCAGACCGTTCAGAACCCGGCCGACCAACCCGACCCCCACCGGGACACTGAGTCTCTTGCCGCTTGCGGTTATCTCACACCCGGGGCTGATACCATCCAATTCTCCCAAAGGCATTAAAAGGGTTCGGTTGCCCCGAAATCCCACCACCTCAGCCAACAGTTCAAAGCTGCCGGCGGCATTCGGTCTGATGTGACACAGTTCCCCCAGACTGGTATGGGGGCCAATCGCTTCAATGGTCAGCCCCACCACTTGAGAAATACGCCCTTTCTGCTTCCAGGTGACAGTTTTTTCGATAACCTGATGGCATTTCTCCAGGTTGAGCCTGGGCTGAGGGACCTGTAGTCTATTCATATCTCACCACATCCATTAAGGAATCTTCCAAAGAGGATATCCTGGTCTCCAACCGAGCATCAACTGAGCCCAAATCGGTTTCCACGATGCACCCACCACGGGAAATCTTCTGATCTGCCAGTACTTGTATCTTCTGATCACCACCAGATAGCCCGGTGTGCTCCCCGAATTCTTTTACCAAGATTGCGAAATCCTCCGGACTGACTAGAATTTTAAAAGCATCGGCACCATTCATGTATTCCATGATGCTTCCGACAAGCTTAACGATAATATCGGAATTTGTGGTGAGTTCCTTTTCCACAATTTTTCGGGCAATGTCCATTGACATCTGTATAATTATTTTTTCGCAGGACCTTATGATGTCCAGTCGCTCGCGGTTGGCTGCCTCCAGGAGATCTTTACTCTGCTGGTTAGCTTGTTCAAGTTGCTGCCGGGCTTCCTCCCGAGCTCTTTCCCAACCGCTCTGGTAACCGTTGTTCATAGCCTGCTCTTTCAACAACACGGCCTCTTTTTCCGCCTTCACTCTTATAACCTGGGCTTCCTCCCTGGCCTCAGCCATAATGTTCTGGGCTTCCAGGCGCGCCTTTTCGAGGATCTGAACAATCATCTCCTCGGTTTCCTTGATGATCCTTTCAGCTTCCTCCTGAGCTGCAGCCTGGGATACATCAGGACTGACTTCGACCGGAAACTGATCCTCCACTGCTGCTGTCTGGTCCGGTATTTCAATAAAAACTGGAGCCTGGAGTATAATTTCGTGGGGTTTGATGACTTTAGACAATTATCTCATCCCCTCCGCCACGGGCTACCACAATCTCGCCGGTATCTTCAAGTTTCCTGATTATGTTTACAATCCTCTGTTGCGCCTCTTCCACATCACGCAGCCTTACTGGTCCCAGGTACTGGATATCTTCCTGCAGCATATCTGAGGCACGTTTGGACATGTTGTTGAAGATCTTGCTCGTTACCTCCTGGCTCGCACCCTTCAGAGCCAGAACCAGGTCCTGGTTTTCAACCTCCCGGAGGATACGTTGTACCGAACGGTCATCCAGGGTAACCAGGTCTTCAAACACAAACATCAGTTTTTTGATCTCTTCTGCCAATTCCGGGTCCTGTACCTCCAGAGCCTCGAGAATTGTTTTCTCGGTTCCCCGGTCAACCCGGTTCAGGATTTCAACCACCGATTTTATTCCGCCGGCACTGGTTACCTCCTGTGGAACAACCGAGGAGAGTTTTCTCTCCAGAACTCGCTCCACCTCTTTAATTACCTCAGGCGACGTATTGTTCATCAGCGCAATCCTTCTGGCCACATCAACCTGCCGGTCAGGGGGCAGGGCGGAAAGTATTATGGAAGACTTGGCTGAGTCCAGGTAAGCGAGAATCAAGGCCATGGTCTGTGGGTGCTCCCCTTGAATAAAACTCAGCACCTGGGCAGGTTCAGTCTGTCTAACAAAATCAAATGGCCTTACCTGGAGCGAAGACGAGATGCGGTTGATAATGCACATAGCCCTTTCATTGCCCAATGCCTTTTCCAGGACTTCCTGGGCATAAGCAATGCCGCCCTGTTGAATGTACTGGTTAGCGAGGCAGAGTTCGTAAAACTCCCGCATGATGTCCCAAATCTGATCAGAGGTTGTCTGGCGGACATTGGCTATCTCCAAGGTGATCCGTTCCAGTTCGTCTTCTTTCAGGTGCTTGAATATTTTGGCCGACTTCTCGGGGCCCAGGGATATCAAAAGGTGGGCGGCCTTCTGCCTCCCGTTTAATGTCTTTTTGCTGGCAGTAGCCATTTTACACCCCTTCCTCCAGTAACCAGGTTCTGATCAGATTGGCTGCATCCTCAGGATTTACATCAATCAATTTCTCAACTTCCTCCCGGATCAGCTTTCGCTCCTTCTCCTGGGGAGTAAGCTCTTTATCCAGTAAGTCCTGCAGTTTAATTTCTTCCTCCGCAACGGCTTCAAACTGCGGCTCGGCAGCAGGTCTCCTCAAACGCAAAGTACGGATGACCAAACCAGAGACCGCCAATGCGAGTATCAAAAGAAGTATCCAGGCATACCCGGGTAGCGCCGGCAAAAGCGAACTTCCCTCCGGCACTGGTTCCTGAACCTGGCTGAATCTCATACCAGTTACCGAAACGTTGCGGTTGGACGGATCAGGATGGTTGGGATCGATACCCACTGCGGTCTCCACCATCCGTTGAATCTCATCTTTCTGCAGGCTATCCAATTCCTGGTCAACAATAACCGCGACCGTGAGCCTCTTCACAGCGCCGGGCGCAAACCTCTGCAGGATCTCTTCCTTATCGATCTCATAGTTGGTTATCCTTTCAGTTCTCTCTGATGAAGAAGACTCTGTAGCGGGGTTAGTTTGCATGTAACTGGGGATGTTGGTATCGGTTCCAACAGCCCCCTGTTCAGCTTGACCGGTAGATTCACTGGTTTCCTCTATACGGCTGTCACTACGTACAAACGTGGCCGGCGTTTTTTTGTCCTGCAGCGGAGAGTAGATCTCCATGCGGCTTTCCTTCTCGTCAAAATTCAGCTCGGCACTTACCCTGACCACCGCTTTACCGGGACCGACCACATGTTCCAGCATCGACTGGACCGAGGTCTGCATCTCGGCTTCATACTGGCGCTGCAAGGCCAGTTGTGCTTGAGTAAGTTCAACCGCATTGGATTGGTATTCCGATTCGGAGAGGCCCGATGACAGGACATTTCCATTGGTGTCAACCACGGTTACATTCTCAGGTTTCAGACCTTCAACACTATTGGCCACCAGGTGTACAATCCCCTGAATCTCCGAACTGCTCATACGGGTGTTAAACCGGTTTTTAATAAGCACCGAGGCCGTGGCCACTTTTTGGTTCTCGGTATAGAGTGATTGCTGAGGTATCACCAGATTCACCTTGGCGGCTTCTACCTTGTCCAGGCTTTGAATAGTCTTGGTCAATTCGCCCTGTAGGGCCACTTGGTATTTGACTCGCTTATCGGTCTCGGTTTCACCAAAGCTGGTTTCATTAAAAATCTCAAATCCAACCGCGCCCTGAGGCAAACCGGCACTGGCCAGCTGTAACCGGGTCTCGTACTTCAGCTCGGCTGGCACCATTATCGTAGCGCCGGCATCCTCAAGCTTGTAATCGACGCCCAGTTCATCCAATTGAGCGGTCATGGCCGCGGCATCATTGACAGCCAGATTGGTATACAGAGGTTCATAATTAGTGCTCAATACCGCCCTTGATGATACGACAACTGCGGTAACAATAAGCAACAAAGCGCCACTTATTAAGACTTTCTGATTCAGGTTCAAGCCCGTCCAGATCTCTTTCAGCCTGGACGAGAGTTTTTCGATCATTGCCTTCAGACTATCCATACTTATTCTCCGCTAGGTTACATTTGAATTCTCATTATCTCCTGATAGGCCTCTACAATCCGGTTTCT
The DNA here is from genome assembly GCA_050951725.1 of Syntrophomonadales bacterium. GTDB lineage: Bacteria > Bacillota > Syntrophomonadia > Syntrophomonadales > DTU052 > DTU052. The sequence goes on from JBMNJO010000001.1 coordinate 592,798, forward strand.
TATCTCAATCGTCAGACTCAGGGCAAGTGAAGCCTTTTCATAGGCAATCGTCACCCGGTGTATCTCGGAACCGTCGCCAACCGCCAGATCTTTTGCCGCAGCACGTGCTTGATTCTCCAGCGATCCTACCCGGTTCAAAGCATCTCTCAGATAGCTGGAAAATGAGGTTTCAGAAGTAAGTTCGGCTTCCCGATTTCCAGCGTTTAACAGGCCAGCACTGGTTAAACCATCGATTCTCAACACAGATCCTCCTTCCCAAAAACAACCTGGTGCAACTCTAAGGATCAGCGCCCGATCTCTATTGCTTTAGTTGACATCCTTTTGATTGAATTCAAGGCTGTAATGTTAGCTTCGTAGGAGCGGGATGCCGATATCATATCGGTCATCTCAGCAACTACGTTCACATTAGGATATGAAACATATCCGTCGGGATTGGCATCAGGGTGTGATGGCTCATAGACCTGACGTAAGGGTGAGTTGTCCGTCGCAATCTCCTTGACTCGGACCCCGTAGGCTCCAGCGATTTCCCGCTCCAATAAATGCTTAAAGCTCCGGGAATTGGAACGGGCCTCGAAAATCACAATCTGACGTCGATATGGTCCCCCGTTTTGGGTTCTGGTGGTAGTGGAATTGGCCAAATTGTTAGCAATAACGTCCATTCTCAAACGCTGAGCGGTAAGACCAGAAGCACATATATCTATGCCGCTGTTTAGCAAACCCATACTATGACCTCCCCTGGATTACTGATCTCAGCAATCTAAACTCGTCATTCAGGCACCTGGACACTGCGTCATAATAAATCTCATTGCTGGTTAGCTTGGCGATTTCCCGATCAATGTCTACGTTGTTCCCGTCATTACGGAGTTGACTATCTTCCGTTGCTACCATAACCGGGGGTGCGCCGGCTGAACCGCGTATTTGTATGTGACGACTGTCGGTGGCCTTGAGCTGAATAGAGTGACCGGGGTACTTCATGGCACTCTTCAAATAATCGTGAAAAGATACCTCCAAGGACTTATACCCTGGCGTATCGACATTGGCAATATTGGCAGAGATAGCCTTTTGTCTGAGAGCGGAGCCGTCCAGGGCCTTCTCCATCACCTGGAAGATGGAACCAGTTATTATTGAACCAAGCAATTGAATCCCTCCCAAAAGACTTTAGTCCCAATAATTCTATACATTTCTCGAAGAATCCTGCTAAAATTTGCCGATATTTTTGGACGCCATTGGATTATTCGGTGTCATATTCCGTAATCCCTTCCGCAATCGTGACGAAAGACAAAGAAACTAACCATCAATCTGGTTAGTTTCTTGAATATTGTATAATTAAATTAATAGTTCGGCCAAACAGACCGCTTCAGAGCTGAATGGCCACCCCGAACTTAACACTCATGTTAATTCAATCTTAACGTTTTTCCAGTTCTTCGAAGAGGTGCTCATTAAGAACCTTGATGTAGGTCCCCTTCATACCCAGCGAGCGTGACTCTATCACTCCAGCACTCTCAAATTTGCGCAGGGCACTTACAATAACCGACCTGGTAATGCCAACCTTATCCGCGATACGGCTGGCAACGACAAACCCTTCATTCCCATCCAGTTCGGCCATAATGTGCTCAATGGCCTCACGCTCCGAGTAGGATAAGGTAGCTACAGCCACATGGACTGCGGCCTTGCTCCGCGCCTCTTCCTCAATTCGCTCGGCACGAATCCTCATAATTTCGTTAGCCACCACCGTAGCCCCGTACTCAGCCAGAATAATGTCCTCTTCGCTGAATGTCCCGTCACATTTGACCAGGAGAAAAGTGCCCATTCTTCCGGCACCGCCGTAAATCGGCACCACAGCGGCCATACGGTCGGTCTGGTGACAGGTTACGTCATCAGCTTTAAATATGCACGACCCTGCTGGCAGAGGAATATTAACCTCTGTCTCCTGAACATCGAGAAATTTCTGATTAAAAGTACCGGGAAATCTCTCAGAGAATTGGGTGATAGTATTAATGTCAACACAATCCTGCCCCGAGCGGAAGGCCCATCCCCGCAGCATACCCCGGCGACCCAGGATATACACGTTGCATTCCAGGTTCTCTGCCATCATCATGGCGGCACCTTCAAAATCAGGCTTCTTTGGATGTACTGGTATCTGCCGTACCATTTTATTTAATTCTCTTGATTTTTCTAATAGACTTTTACCCATATTTTTACCCCCTATAATATGTAACGGCTTATTTCGTCATCTTCAACAATTCCGGTTAACTTTGAACTTACATACTCCTGGTTGATAACAACTTCGGTTCCTGAGCATTCGGGAGCATCAAATAACAAATCCTCCAAAACCTTTTCCAGGATAGTGTGCAGTCTCCTGGCACCAATATTCTCGGTTCTAGTGTTGACTTCGTAGGCCATTTCCGCAATACTGCCTATGGCCTCGGCCGAAAACTCTACCTTTACATCTTCTGCAGACAACAGAGCCACATATTGTTTGATCAGAGAATTGTCTGGTTCTGTTAGAATCCTCTCAAAGTCTTCTTTGCTGAGACTGTCCAATTCAACACGTATCGGAAACCTTCCCTGCAGTTCTGGTATTAAATCTGACGGCTTACTAGTATGGAAGGCCCCGGCTGCGATAAAGAGAATGTGGTCAGTCTTTACAGGTCCATACTTGGTCATTACGGTTGAACCTTCAACAATTGGCAGTATATCCCGTTGTACTCCTCCCCGAGAAACATCAGGTCCGTATGAGCTGTCCTTACCCGATATCTTGTCAATCTCGTCAAGGAATATGATACCATTATTCTCAGCCTTGGTCAGAGCCTCTCTGGTAACCTCATCCATGTCGATAAGCTTTTGAGCTTCTTCTGCGATCAGGCACTGGCGGGCCTCAGCTACTGTCAATTTACGTTTCTTTTTGTTTTTCGGCATCATTCCGCCAAATACATCCTGAAGGTTTATGCCCATCTCCTCGACTCCCGACCCAGACACAATTTCAAGGAATGGTACCTGTTTCTCCACAATATCTATCTCGACTAATTGATCTTCGAGCTCAAATCTTTTCAGCTTTTGAGCAACGATCAACCGCTGATCCTCAACCTCCTTGACACGTACCTCAAAATCCTGGTCGTTATCGTCAGTGTCTCCACTTTGTCCCCACAGTATATCCAAAGGGTTTTTGGCCAAGCGACTTTTTTTTCGCGGGGATGGTACCAGGTAATTGACCAGTCTTTCCTCCGCCAACTTTTCGGCCTTTTCCTGAACAGATGCCATCTTGACCTGCTTTACCATGCGGATCGAGGTCTCAACCAGATCACGGACCATGGAATCAACATCACGACCAACGTATCCAACCTCGGTAAACTTTGTGGCCTCAACCTTGATAAACGGTGCCTGGACCAAACGTGCCAGTCGTCTGGCTATCTCAGTCTTGCCTACTCCGGTTGGCCCAATCATAATAATGTTTTTGGGATATATCTCATCCCCCAAATCGGTGGGTAGTTTTCGCCTGCGGTACCTGTTGCGCAACGCAATCGCCACTGCCCGCTTGGCTTTACTCTGACCGATTATGTAACGATCTAGTTCCCCTACTATTTGCCTAGGGGTTAATGTATCCACTTAACGCCTCCTATCCTCCTAGTTCTTCTACCGTAATATTCTGATTGGTAAAAACACATATACCGGCTGCGATCATTAAAGATTCCAATGCGATATCGTGAGCATCAAGCTGCGAGTGCGCCAGCAATGCACGTGCCGCCGCGAGAGCGTACGCTCCCCCCGAACCGATAGCTAACACGTTGTCATCCGGTTCAATTACTTCCCCACTGCCCGAAACCAAGAACATCCGGTCTTTGTCCATCACTATCAACAGCGCTTCGAGTCGGCGCAAAATTTTGTCTCCGCTCCACTCACGCGCCACTTCAACCGCTGCCTTGGAAAGATTCCCCCGAGACTCCTCCAGTTTGCCTTCAAATTTACCAAACAGGGTAAAGGCATCCGCCACCGACCCAGCAAAACCCGCCAAAACCTGATCATGATACAGCCTCCGTATTTTCTTGGCTCCGTGTTTCATGATCGTATTTTGTCCAAGAGTTACTTGACCATCTCCCGCCATAGCTGACTTGCTGCCTTTTTTTACTGCAATTATGGTAGTTCCCCGTAACAAAGAGTGCTACCTCCTGGGATGGTTTTTATCGTGAACGCTCTTAATCCGTTCCGTTGTTACATGAGTGTATACCTGGGTAGTTGACAACTTAACGTGACCTAGCAGTTCCTGAACTGACCTAAGGTCTGCCCCTCCGTTCAATAAATGGGTGGCAAAGGTATGCCTCAGTGTATGGGGACTTACCTTTTGATTCAAAGCCACCTGTTGCACATACTTGTTTATTATATTTCGCACACTGCGGGCGGTCAACCGTTGTCCAAATTTATTTAAAAACACTGCCAATTCCAGGTTGGGATCTTTCCTAATGGATTTTTGTCTTAAAGGAAGGTACTTGTCCACGGCCAGACAAGCCTTTTTGCCCATTGGGACGATTCTCTCTTTACCACCTTTACCGGTAACTTTTACATAACCATTTTGAGTATCTATATTATTTAGGTTCAAGGCTACCAATTCACTGACCCGTATCCCGGTACCATACAGAAGTTCCAGAATAGCCTGGTCTCTGAGACCGCTAACACGACTGGTATCAGGAGCTTCGATGAGGGTTTCGATCTCCTGAGGATAAAGGAACCTCGGCAGTCTTTTCTCCTGCTTAGGGGTGGCGACTGCTGCAATCGGATTCCCCTCCAAGACCTCTTCCCGGCAAAGGTACCGGACAAATGAACGCAAAGTTGCTAACTTCCTGGCCATGGTAGAACGGCTAAAGCCTTTATTCTGAAGGTGGGCCAGGTAGTCTCGAACCGATTTATGATTAAATAACTCCTTTGAAACCAATTCACGAGGCAGTGAATTGAGTTCGGAGAGGAATTCAAAAAACTGATTAAGATCAGTCCGATAACTCACTATGGTCATACCAGAAGCATTCTTCTCAACTTGCAGATGATTCAAGAACCCGTCAACATATTGAAACAGCACTATTACTTCCCTCCCAAGCCTTCTCCTTCATTATAGTAACATACATGTTTGCGGCTAACAACTCAGTTTGCAAAAGTTTCAGAAAATTCATTTATTTGCCGTAGCGACCTTTCCCCTAGCTGCTGATTCCTCTGCTTTTTGTTTCGTATCCTGTTTGTTAGGGGCGGCAATAGGCCGAAATTAGCATTCATGGGTTGGAAGTTTTCGTTTTGAGGGTCACTGATAAAACGGCAGAGACTGCCAATTAATGTCTCCGCTGGTAGTTCTACTGTATTCAGTCCCAGGTACCTGCGAGCAGCATTCAACCCAGCCACTATGCCGGTAGCTGCCGATTCCATGTACCCTTCAACACCCGTTAACTGGCCGGCAACCAACAAATCCGGCCGTCCCCTGAACTGCAACGTAGCATTTAAAACCTTAGGGCTGTTGATATACGTGTTTCGGTGCATCACACCGAGTCGCAGGAACTCGGCTTTTTCGAGTCCGGGAATTAGTCTTAATACCCGTTCCTGCTCCCCCCACCTCATCCGGGTTTGAAATCCAACCGGACTGACCATGGTGCCTTCCCGGTTTTCATAACGCAGTTGAACTACGGCATAGGGAATTTCACCGGTTTCCGGGTGCGGGAGACCTACGGGTCTCATAGGACCAAAACGCAATGTGTCCCTTCCTTTACGTGCCATTACTTCAATAGGTGTGCAGGCGCTGAAGTAAAGGCCCTCATCAACACCATCTATTGGTATCGAATCTGCCTTGAGCAATGCTTCGTGGAAAAGCTCATACTCCTCCTGATTAAGCGGGCAGTTAAGATAGTGCCCATCGCCTTTGCCATAACGCGAACCCTGATAGACCTTGGTCATATCAATGCTATCGGCTGCAACAATGGGGGCAACGGCATCAAAGAAATAGAGGTGCTGTTCCCCGGTCAGTGAAGCCAGGGAAACTGAGAAGGTATCCGAAGTGAGCGGTCCACTCGCCACTACCATTATTCCTGAATCCGGCAGCGTTTGTATTTCCTTAATCACCACATCGATCAATGGGTGATTGGTAATGATTTCGGTAACCAGTTGGCCCATCATCTCACGATCCACGGCCAGAGCTGAACCAGCCGGGACCCGACACTTGTCAGCAGCCATTAAAATGAGTGAATTTAGATGTCGCATTTCCTGTTTTAAAACTCCCTGGGCAGTCGCAACATCTTCTGACTTAAGGCTGTTGCTGCACACCAATTCACCCAGGTAACCAGTTTTATGAGCGGCGGTTTTCTTTAGGGGACGCATTTCTGCCAGTTGGACCGGCACTCCCATGCTGGCCAGTCTATAAGCGGCCTCACATCCGGCCAATCCGCCCCCAATAACCAATACTTTGTCTGATTTCATACCTCACCTTCAATCCAATAGCCAAAACCCCAGTTATGTCTGGCTTTCGCTATTTGCCGTAGTTGATACCTTCTCCTTACGGGATGATGGCTCACCAGGCTTGTTCCACGATTTGAAATCGCACTGGGGGTAGTTCTTGCAGCCATAAAACCGGCGGCCCTTTTTTGTTCTCAGTGCCACGACATCGCCGCCACAATCGGGGCATTTGGCGTCAATGACCTCGTTGATGGATTCTGTATAACGGCACTCGGGAAAACCGGAACAGGCAGCGAATTTGCCGAACCGCCCCATCTTAATCAGCATAGGTCTGCCACATTGTGGGCAATCTTTGCCAGCCGGCTCATCAGGAATACTAACCTTTTCAATTTTCTCGCGAGCTTTTTCCAGTCGCTCGGCAAAGGGGGCATAAAACTCAGCTATTGTCTGGTTCCAGGACCGATCCCCTTCTTCTATCTGATCGAGATTTTCTTCCATCTCTGCAGTGAATTCTACCTCCATAATTTCCGGGAAGTTCTCTTTCAGTAAATCAACTACAATAATACCCAGCTCCGTGGGAAAAAACTGTTTGGCCTGGCGTTCCACATAACCACGTTTGATGATGGTTTCGATGATCGGTGCATAGGTGCTGGGCCGACCGATGTTCTTTTCTTCCAGCAATTTAACCAGGCTGGCCTCAGTATACCTGGGTGGCGGCTGGGTGAAGTGCTGATCGGGCATCACCTTTTCCACCGTCAATTTCTGGCCCTCTTTCAAATCTGGTATTTTGGTTGATTTTTCTGTTTTTGAAGATTCTTCCTGCTCTTCTTTTTCCTCGTAAACGGCCAGGTGGCCGGGAAACTTGAGCTGTGAGGAATTTGCGCGTAGTACTATTTTGTTGCCGGTAATGTCTACCGTTATGGTGTCATAAACTGCAGGGGCCATTTGACTGGCCACAAATCGGGACCAAATCAACTTATAAAGCCGTAACTGATCCCTTGACAGTGACTTTTTCAAGTCTTCAGGACGGCGGTAGACTGAGGTTGGCCTTATTGCTTCGTGGGCATCCTGGGCTGATTTTCTTGATTTGTATACATTAGGCTCATGAGGATAGTAATCCTGGCCGAATTTGTCGATTATAAAGTTGCGGGCTTCATCCTGCGACTCGCCCGAAACCCTGGTGGAGTCAGTTCTGATGTAGGTAACCAGGCCGACACTGCCTTCAGCACCTACGTTGACTCCTTCATATAATTCCTGAGCGATTCTCATGGTCCGACTGCTGGTAAAGCCCAAACGTTTGGCAGCTTCCTGCTGCAAAGTACTGGTTGTGAACGGTGCCATGGCCTTGCGACGCCTATCTTTACGTTCTACCTTGCTCACGGAAAAGTCAGTTTCGTTGATTTTGGTTACCAGTTTATCGGCCATGGCTTTATTGTTGATAACCGGCTTTTTTCCATTTATTGAATGCAGCTTTGCCAAAAAAGATGGGGCCTTCTCCGGTTTTAGCATGGCTTCAATTGTCCAGTACTCTTCGGGTTTGAAGTCCTCAATCTCTTTTTCACGCTCGCAGATTAACCTTACGGCCACTGATTGTACTCTGCCAGCACTCAACCCTTTTCTGACCTTGGCCCACAGCAAAGGGCTAAGTGAATAACCGACCAGACGGTCCAGGACCCGCCGCGCCTGCTGCGCATTGACCCGGTCAAAATCTATGGTCCGCGGTTGCTTTACAGCCTTTTTCACTGCGTCCTTGGTAATCTCGTTAAACTCAATCCTGCACTTGGCGGTTTCCGGGAGTTTGATCACCTTGCTCAGGTGCCAGGCGATGGCCTCCCCTTCACGATCCGGGTCTGTAGCCAGCAGTACCCGATCCGCTTTATCGGATTCATCCCTGATCTCCCGAATAAGCGCTCCTTTCCCGCGAATAGTAATATACTGGGGGGAGAAGCCATCATCGATATCAATCCCCATTTTGCTCTTCGGCAGGTCCCGGACGTGCCCCACTGACGCCTTGACCTTGTAATTCTGACCCAAAAACTTTCCAATTGTCTTCGCCTTAGCGGCGGATTCAACGATTATAAGCGTCTTTTTTGCCAACTCATCACCTCAAAGCTAACGATCACAATCTAACATATGTATTCCCTGGAAGAGATCTAATTTTACCCTCAATCTCTAACTGCAGCAACTGTGAGGCCGTTTCCCCCGGTGTCAATCTGGACATTTCCAGAATGCGATCCAGGTGAACAGGCTCAAATCCTATGTGTTTAAGAACCGGATAGCTCTGGTTTCCTTCTTCGGTATTCTTGACTTTTGTAACCGCCGGTCTCAGGTCCATCCCCCACTCCTCCAGGATATCCTCTACCCCGCTCACCAGGCGAGCACCTTCCTGTAAAAGAATATGCGGTCCACGGCTGTTCGGGCTGGTGACCGGGCCCGGAACGGCAAAAACGTCCTTGCCTTGCTCCAGTGCAAACCCAACTGTTATCATAGCCCCGCTTTTCTCCTGGGCTTCTACCACAATTACTCCCCTGGACAAAGCAGAAATAATCCGGTTGCGTACCGGAAAATTTCCTGGTTCCGGTCTGGTGCCAGGGGGAAACTCCGTCATTAACAATCCCTGTTTTTCTACCCTGGCGTAGAGTGCACGGTTTTCGCGGGGGTACACCACATCAATCCCGTTTCCCAGAACGCCGATGGTTAAGCCACCACCTTCCAGGCATCCCCAGTGGGATTCCGAATCCACCCCACGGGCTAAACCACTAACTACTACGAAGCCCGCCTTTGCCAGGTCCTGTCCCAATCTTCTGGCCATCATCAAGCCATAAGGCGTCGCTCTCCGGGACCCAACTATCGCAATCCCCATACCTTCCAGAGCCTTTAGGTTTCCCCGGCAAAATATCAAGGGTGGTGGACTGTGGATCTCCCGCAGTGCCTGGGGATACCTTTCGTCAAACTCGGCCAGAACCTCGATGCCAAGATTTAAACACCTGCCCAGTTCCTCCTCAGGATCACAACTGCTGCGGACTTCCATAAGGCCCTGAGCCAATTTTGGTCCAACAACTGCAGTTAGCTGTTCAACCGGGGCCTTCCAGACCTCACGGCAGGTACCGATCTGATTTTTCAATTTCTTTAGATTCTGGGGCCCCAGTCCACGTACCTTGAGAATACATAGAAGACAAGCCTTCTCGCTGTCCATCCAACAACCGCCCCCATAACTTTAGGAGCTACCTCCCAACTTATTCAAAGTTTACTCACCAGATGGCATCTCGTCAATTCATTCCCGCCGCCTGCAACACCCGTTTCTGGTGTTCAGGGTCGACTTTATTGGACGCATGAACCTTACTCCCCCAAAAATGTACGCAGAAATGACCGTTAAAATCATTATCCTTTATTGCCCCGGCACCATGCGGCATTCCGGCCATGGAAGCGGCAATTCTTCGTCCTCCAACTACCACAATTACTGCCCGTCGGTCCCAACTCCATTGCCCGTAGATTCCCTTCATAACCTGGGTATCATGTCGGGTTAACGGCTGACAATCAGCGTGATACCTGCCACCTCTTCTCTGTACCCGGAAACTTTTTCCCGTTTCCAAATCAATTATTTCCGCACGGCAGTACATCGCAAAATAAACCTTCACCTCATCCCAGGGCATCAACACACCGAACCTGTCAGCCAGTTTAGTCTCCAGACGAATTATAATAGTATCCAATAAATCGCATGACTTCTGCGGCAGGTTAAATACCACCTCTTTCTGATTGCAGGCCACTCGTGCTGCGCGCCAGATTCTTATCGAATTCTCGCCTGTTCTCAGTATGTAATCCGGGGCACCCGATGGAACCGCGACCGGTAACTGCCGGGCCCAAAACAGTGTTTTCGTTAATCTTCGGGCCTCCTCCTCAGTAAGCTGACAGGGTGTATGCTCATAAGCTGTTTTTAACAGTACCGCATCATCGCTGATTGTACCGGGATAATAAAATGGCACTCTTATTACGATCCACAGTGCAATCACGAATACGGTTAAGAGTGTTGCCTTCTTCCACAAATCCAAACAACCTCACCCTTTCCAGGGCAGGTTTATGCTGAGCGGTTTGCTTTCAGAACACCCGGGGGTCTTTATATTGTTACTGTCAGATGTCGTTTGCAGGATTTTAGCGCATTTTACCGAATCCTTGAATCCATGAACTGGTTGGCAAAACCAGTCATTTCTTCAATAGGACGGTTGATTTGGTGTTTGCATTAGTTAAAAGCCTAACTCTCAACGGAATTGAAGCTGTTCCAATTCAGGTGGAAGTCGATGTACAGAACGGGTTACCCAACTTCAATATTGTTGGATTAGCCTCGACTGCGGTCCAGGAATCAAAGGAAAGAGTTCGGTCGGCAATCAAAAACTCCGGCTTTGAATTCCCCCTGCAGCGCATAACCGTTAATCTGGCACCCGCGGACCTACGCAAAGAAGGCAGTCATCTTGATCTGCCTATCGCCCTGGGAATTCTACTGGCCAGTCGACAGGTGTTGGCTCCTCCCGGTGAGTTCTTTTGGATTGGTGAGCTGTCTCTGGAAGGAAGTATCAAGGGTGTCCCGGGAGTCTTACCTATGGTATTATCCTTGGATCGAGACTATCCCCAGGCTAAAGCGGTTTTTCCGTCAGCAAACCAGGCTGAGGCCTCATTGGTGGATTATCCTTCTCTGATGGCTCAATCCTTAAGGGAGGTAGTTTCGTTCCTGGACGGGGGACAAAACCTGGCGAAGACTGAATATACGGACATAACTGTTTCATCAAGCGCCTATCAGGAGGATTTTTCAGACATCAAAGGCCAGACTTCTGCTAAACGTGCCATTGAAGTAGCAGTAGCCGGTGGACATAACATATTATTATTGGGTCCCCCCGGTTCGGGTAAAACCATGCTCGCCCGCCGAATGCCCGGCATCATGCCAGAGATGAGCCGCCAGGAAATCATGGATACAACCCAGATTTACTCGGTGGCTGGTTTACTTAATCACGAACGTCCCCTGGTATGCACCAGACCTTTTCGGGCCCCTCACCGGAATGCTACCGCCAACAGCATCATTGGCGGAGGAAGAATTCCTCGACCAGGTGAAATAAGCCTGGCCCAAAACGGGGTATTATTCCTGGATGAGGTAACTGAATTCTCACGCGATGTGCTGGAAAGCCTGCGACAACCTCTTGAGGATGGTATCGTCACCATATCCCGTACACATTCCACTTCAACTTATCCGTCGAGCTTTATGTTGGTAGCAGCCTGCAACCCGTGCCCGTGTGGTTTTTTCGGGGATGAGGAAAGAAGCTGCAACTGCACTCCTTTACAGATTTCAAGATATCTGAACCGGATATCTGGACCGCTTATGGACCGAATTGATTTGCAGGTGGAGGTACCCCGGGTTAAGTATGAGGCCCTTACTGACACCACCGTACAAGAAAGCTCATTGTCTATCCGGTCAAGAATCGAAAAAGCCCGTTCTATACAATACGAACGATATCGTCCCCATGGCATCCAGGTCAACGCTCAACTACGGCCACGGGACGTCAGAAAGTATTGCCGGTTGAATGATGAGGCACAACACATGTTGCGGAATGCTTTCCGCACTCTGGGTTTAAGTGCGCGGGGTTATGACCGCGTCCTGAAAGTTGCCCGCACCATTGCTGATCTGGAAGGGACAAGGGATATTGGTTCCGCCCATATAGCTGAAGCCATTCAGTACCGTAGCCTGGAACGAAAATATCAGGCGAGTGTACGGTAAGTCTCGTACTTTCTGGGAGCTCGACTTGTTTGTAATTCTTCCTGTTAGCTGCGGTACTCATGACATAATCAATCAAACCAGCAGAGGTTTCCATGCCCCGACTATAGTGATCTCATAGAATAAGGTGGCTTATTCCCCAACCGGATTTACCGAATGAAATTGGTATATACTTTCTTTTCGATTTCGGGTGCCGCAATCGACTCCTTCCCGTTTTCCACCAATTTGAGGAGCCAGGCCATATTCTTGCCCAAGACCCTCATAATCTGTACCCCTTCTGCATCCTGTAAGGCTTCTCCCGGTGCTGTGCCGTGAATTACGTTCCAATATGATGAGGAGGGTATGATCATCTCGGAATAAGTAAAATAGTGATTTAATTGATCAAAAGCCGGCAATCCCCCGGAACGCCTTACTGCTACAACAGCCGCACCAACCTTATGTCTAAATAATCCTCTGTTGTTACCAGCGACATAAAATGCCCTGTCTAAGAAGGCTTTCATGGTTGCACCAATTGATGAGTAGTGAACGGGTGATCCCAGAAGTATTCCGTCCGCTTCTATCATTCTTTGAATCCACTCGTTAACAGCATCATTGGTAACACACTTTTGATCCTTGTTCTTCCGGCACTTGCCGCATGCCAAACACCCGCGAATTACCTTATTCCCTACATGAATAATTTCGGTTTCTATACCTTCCTTTTCAAGCTCATCCAGAACTATTCTAATTGCATGATAAGTATTTCCTTCCTTGTTCGGACTGCCGTTAAAAGCTGTTACTTTCATTATTCTTCCTCCTCAAAAACAGTAATTAATTTGGCCAAGGCTATACTTAAGCACCGGCAAAAAGTTTTCTCTACCTGCTGGCCTATATTCCGCTAGACGCGTTTCCCCCAAGAGTCGGCGTTCTTTGTTAATTATACCTGAACATCCTTCTATCAATAACGTTCAAGCTGTTTTCGGGTGAATACTTTTAATGTTCTATGTGTAGGTTCTAAGGTGCTTACATGCTTCATCTGGCATGTTTTGGTCACCCTCCTGCCCCTTCTTCAGTTTTGTTAGATAACTATGCCAACTATTAAGGTATAATAAATAATGTTAATGGCATATGTCGTAAACTAGTCAACGAAGCAACTGCAACTCAGTGATGGGATGATAACCAGGTGTCTTCCGTAACAAGTTTTTGGAGGTACGTTTATGCATGAAAAATTGATTAAAGAGTTGAGGGAGAAAAAAGCACGTGCTTTGCAAATGGGTGGTTCGGACAAGATTAAGCGTAAGCATGACTCGGGTTGGTTAACGGCACGCGAGCGCATTGACCGTTTGCTTGATCCAGGTAGTTTTTTGGAAATGGGGATGCTTGCTCATTCTGATATGCCAGGAATGGAAGATAAAACACCGGCTGATAGCTTGATCATGGGCTATGGTAAGATAAACGGCCGCCGGGTAGCAATAATAGCTAACGATTTCACGGTATTGGCCTCAACCAATGCTCGAATAAACCTGAAAAAAATGCTCCAATTCAAAGAACAGGTTAAAGACCAGTATCAAATCCCTCTAATCTGGCTCGGAGAGGCCGGCGGGGCACGCATGCCTGATTGCCAGGGTTCAAAGGAGGTATGCTCACTTGGCGGAGGTGGGGTTGCTACTTGTATGCCTGAATACACAAATTTCAGAAAGCAGCCATTTATCTTTGCTGCGATGGGTGAGTGTTATGGTGTAGCGGACTTTGAAGCGTGTATTGCCGATTTTGTTGTACAGGTTAAAGGGAGTTCTATATCGGTATCAGGACCGCGGGCTCTAACCAGGGCCATTGGACAGTCTGATAGTGGACTGGAAATGGGAGGCTGGGAGATACATTCAAGGATTACCGGATTGGCAGACCAGGTCGCAGAAAACGAGGAAGACTGTTTTCGCATTATTAAAGAGTATCTGGATTATATGCCAAACAATAACAGCGAACTCCCGCCGACAAGGGAAGTCCCCCCAGGCTCAGAAGAAAGGATGGACAAAATCCTGGAACATTTGCCCGAGCGACGTACCCGAGGATATGACATGCATCGCATTGTGAAATGCATTGTAGACGGTGGGAAAATATTCGAGCTCAAACCTGAGTTTGGGAAGATGCTGATCACCTGTCTCGCAAGGGTTAATGGTGAGGTAGTAGGTTTTATTGCCAATAATCCAATCTACAAAGCCGGGGCCATGGATACCAATGCCCTTGAAAAAATGACCAGTTTTCTGTGCCTGTGCGATTCTTATAATATACCATTGATATTTTTACATGATACACCGGGCCACCTGGTGGGCAAGGAAGCTGAACTTAACCGGGTTGGTTCCCGGGTTGTCAACGCATTACAAGCTCTATACCAGGTTACTGTTCCCAAGATATCTATAGTAATAAGAAAATCGTATGGGCAGGCGGCACTGAACATGTGTGGCGCTGGGGCAGGACCAGACTTTTCTGTGGCCTGGCCGACCGCAGAAATAGGTTTTATGGATCCCCATATAGCTGCAGATGTAGTATTTGGAAAGCTTTCAGAAGAGGAACGAATGAAAGAAGTAAATAAGATGCTGGGTGACAATTCACCCTATCCAGCAGCAGGAAGTTATTATTTGCAAGATGTAATAGAGCCCAGTGAAACCCGGAATTACATCATAAATGTACTTGGCATTGTACGTGATTCAAAAGAGAAGGGAATCAGCAAACATTATCTGTCAAATTGGCCAACCAAGTTTTAATAATAAGGCAGATAACCAGTTAACGCTAACTGGTTATCTGCCAAAAATGATTCTTCCAGGTTAACTCATAGCTTACTTAAACCGGTCTTTTAATTTTTCCATTACCTGAGGCATTGTCGTATACTCCATTTCATCCAGGGGTAACCGATGCGGTTCAAAGGGACCCATTTTCCTGATATAATCAGCTATTTCCAAAGCTGTTTGCCTGGCTTTGTCAAAGGCAACATCGGCAAACAGATCCTGCGGACCAACGAGTTTTCCATCAGCCAATTGAAATCCCATCGCAATTACGCGAGGCGGACCATCAAAACGGGTCGGAACAGCATCTTTCTGTGATACCGGAATGATTGGTCCATAATGAGAACCCCGCATCCACCCCGCAACCAGATGGGGATTAGCAAAGGGTTCAAGCACCTCTCCCACTGCTGGCAACCCGCTTTGGCAACGTACTATCAGCACCGGATCATCTTTTCCCACGTAACGGCCTGCCATTTGGTTCAGCTTTTGAGTTGAAGAAACGGCAGCTATTTCCCCACTGTTGGTATATATGCTCTTGACTACATAACGATTGGAAGCGCCTAAAAACACCAGCAGATCATAGATTTCCTGAGGACATGAAAAGGTGACAAGTTTATCTTCGATTAAATCCATAACCTCGAAAACAAAGCCTGCATGCATTTTGGGGTCAATAACCAGACCAATGGTATTGAATGGATCAGCAAACATTTTATACAGCGGGAGGTTCCAGGCTCCCGGCTCAGTTTTATCTGCCATAAAAACAATTACCGGTTCACTGGTCCTCTCTTCAAATTCCATTTCGGCTATTCCTGGCCCCATGCCTTTTATATTGCCGGAAAAGGCATCAGATAAAAGGTCCTGACCGGCACCGTACATCTTCAATTTCTTCGCTACTTCAGTACAGTTAAGGAACGTTGTCCAAGCTAATGAATGAACTTCTGTGGAATTGATTCCTTTGTGATGAGTCATTATTAGGTTTATATCATCACCCACGTTGGTAACGTAAGAATCAATTAATAGGTCTTTTCCATCTTGTTTCAGGGTTTTCTTCGCTTCCTCCAACATGTCGGGGTGAACACTGCCATGCCCCACAAACCCTCCTACATCAGCCTTAAGTACCGAAAAAGTTATCTTCGAACCCATTTTGCCAACCTCCTGAATCGTTTATTCGTGGTATGCTATTACAACGTCATGCAGTAATAAGGCTATACTATTTATATTTTCTTTATCACATTTCGCATTCCTGCTGGAAAATTGAATATTATTGTGACTGATTCGCATCACAATAATATGTTTATGTTTGCGGTTTTATGGCTAATAACCAATTCTGGACCATATGGTTTATCGAGGTGGCCCGAGTCTCGTAATTTCATTTGGCACGTATTTTGCATAGTAAACATTTGTAACAACGGCTAAGTATTAACATTCGTTCAGGATTGTCAAGAGGAGGTGACAGCCAATTTACCTTTATGAAACCATCCTGCCACCAATCCAGCGGCATCTATTTATCTCATACCGAAAGTACAGTCCTGATTTGGTTGATTACCTATGAGAGGGGGATTCTTTGTGACCAAGTTTTATCTCAACCCGGATGAACTTAAGGAAATGCTGAAATCGTTAAACCCGGTGTTCCATAACATGCAGGGGTTGTTTGTATATGCAAGAACCACACCTGAATTTGTGCGCGAGGTCTTGCCCTATCCCCTTGAACCGGTTGACCCACCTACGGTTCTCTTTTCAATGCAGATGGGTAAATCCTACAACGGCCTATCAACTTATGTCCGCTGCCGTTATGATGAACTTGAAGGGGATTACAGCATTGGTTTTGTTATGGATAGCGATCTGGCGGTGATTTTTGGCCGGGAAACCATTAGCGAGCCAAAAAAGCTGGGTAAGGTATCCTTTATTCGCGAGGGTAATGACATGATTGGATCCATAAAACGGTACGGGGTCGAAATAGTCAGGATAGAAGCCAATGCGGTCAATCGAGCGGAACCGGGAGTCATGGAGGAGGCCGAGAATTTCCACTTCCGATATAACCTTAAACCGGATGCCACCGGAATTGATAACTGCCGCCTGATCCGGGTCCACTATAAGAACAAGGTACATGTAGTTGAAAAGTGTACTGCCAAGGTAACCCTGCAGGATACCGTACACGACGTTTTTGGCAGGATTCCCGTATTAGGCATACGAACCGCCTACTATGTTGAGTTTGATATCGTCGGCAAAGGATCTTACCTGACGGACGAACTGGATGCCGAGAGGCTGCTTCCCTACGCTTTTTTTAAACACGATGACTACGCCTGGCTTTCCCGGAACCTCAAATAAAGTGTTGACCAGATTCGTAACCTTTGGAGGAAATTGATATGGGGGTGTGGCAATGTACAATGGTAGTTTTCTCTGGACCCCGGAAAAGGGTAATCATTTAACCAAAGGCTATCCCGAAGCCAATTTTCAGGAAGGTCTGTTTTTTGTTTGGCTGACCAAGCCGGACATAATAGAACGGATTCTGCCTCCCCCGCTTAAGATGGTCGCTCCCATAGTATCGGTATATATCATAAACATCGGGCAGCCCAGTTATACGCAGCAGTACCGTGAAGCGGGCCTATCTATACCCGCCAAATACGAAGACATAAAAGGTCAGTATGTACTGTCACTGCTCTTGGCGGGACCGGGCGCACAGATGGCTACCCTGGCTGGACGCGAAACGATGGGAACGCCAAAGAAAATAGCGGACGAGGTAAGTATCACCAGGATCAACCGGTTTGTGAGGGGTTATATTGAACGCGACGGTATCCGGATATTAGACGTTCAAGCTGAAATAGGAGAATACAACAAACCGGAGGCGGCAAAGATTTTCGGCCCCATGACTCCTGGCAGTGTTGATGAACAAAACGTGTTTTTCTACAAGTTTGATTCCAACCAGGATATGTCGGGCAACACCACATTCAGCGACTGCCGGCTGCTCAGGCATGTCACCCGGACCCGTAACCAGGAGTGGGAGAAAGCCAAGGCCGAGGTCATCCTTAGACCTTCGGTAAACGATCCCTGGGCAGAGCTTGAGGTTGAAGAGGTACTGGGACTTGGTTATGCCCGGAATGACCTGCATATGGTGGCTACCCAGACCCTATGCTCCGTCGACTCTGCAAAGGTGGTCCCCTATCTTCTGGCAGGGCGCTACGATGTAGGGTTCACAGGCGGTAAGATCCGCAAATTTTAGGTGTTTATAATAAATGGGGAAGGTGCTTCCCCATGTCCGCTAACGCAAGTTGTGCATCCCATTTTTGCCCGTTATTATAGTAATATACCAAACAATCCTGTTGCCATAAGGGACAGGATTGTTTCCTTGAGGAACAGTAGTGTAACCCTCACTCGTTACCTGGCCATGTATGAACTTTGAGGAAGACACCATGACTAGCACTCAAAACCAGAAGAAGTGGCAAGAGTTTCACGATAATGACTAATTGAGGAGTCACTTTAAACCGGAGATTAAGGATTCATAGGGCAGGCGCTGCCAGTACAGCCTCAACCCCTACTTAAACAAGTCCTACCGGATTCCTCACCCAATTTCGCCCCTCAAAGTGTGCTTCCTCTCCTAAGGCTCTAAACTGGCCTTTCCTGCCATGAACACCGCCATATCACGTGGATGTCTGCCAGGATTATCCTTCAGTAATATTCTTTATGAGCTATTTCACGGGATTCCAGGAGATTGTCAGTTTGATTTCCGTTTAGTTGTGTATTATAATTATAATGTATAATTAAATGGGGTGTTCTCGTTGGAAAATAACGCAAAGCTGGCAAACAACATCTTAGATGCATTCGAATGTGCCAAGGAAGCGCTTGCGACAATGCCGCACTTGCCACCGAATTTGAAACCGGTCTATTTCAGAATTCTTAACGCGATTTATAAACTTGGCAATGACGCCGGTTGTGTACGCGTTTCTGATATCAGCAGGTTATCCGGGTTATTGCTGCCTAATACGACTAAGGTTATCAATGAAATGGTAGAACGAGATATACTGCAAAAAGTCACCTCAGCATCTGACAAACGTGTCGTATTAGTGCAAGCTACGGAATTGGGAGAACAGTATATACAGAAGTATGTTCTCCGCTTCATTCAGGGGTTGGAGGAGGAGATTTCAAAAATTAACGAAACCGATTGCCTGATTATGATCGACACAATGTATAAAGTCGTTCAAGCGATGAAAACAGTTTATCAAACTGAAAAGGATATCGTAACCAACTGATATATAACTTCCTTAAAACAACGGATACAATAAATACCGTTTCTGAATTGGCTTAACACCTCGCCATATCATTGGAAAAGTCGGCATTCATCACCATTGATACTGCTTTTGACTGCAGTGTCGGTCTTATTCTTGATGGGATTGATTCAGGTTACTATAACCATAGATCGGGTCAGCAGCAGATATGACCTTGAAAATTGGTAAAGGCGGCGAGCCCAATTGTGTCTGCTGCCTTAACATCCAGAAGAAAGGAGAAAGATTTATGTTCAAAGTGAACGATTATGTGGTGTACGGTTTAACGGGAGTATGCCAGATTACAGATATTAGAAAGGACGAATATACTAACGGTGATACCCAATACTATGTTTTAAGTCCCGCTGACAACGATAATATTACCATTATGGTTCCTACCAATAATCCTAAGATTACGATGAGAGCCATTAGTACAAAAGATCAAGTTTTGTCATTAATTGAGTCCATGCCAGAAATAGAGGCGACTTGGCTGGATGATGAGAGAAAAAGAAATGCTGATTTCAAGGCTGCCCTAAAATCCGGAAAAAATGAAGAATGGATCAGAATTATTAAGACGTTATACCTGGAGAAAGAAAGAAGAGTCGCTATTGGCAAAAAGCTGACCAAGACGGATGAAGAAATACTGAATAGTGCCGAGCAAAAATTGAACCAGGAATTTGCATTAGCTTTGAATATTTCTCCTGACGAAGTTGTTTCCTATATTCTCAAACATGTCTCCTAAAAATGTAGTATGATAGTCACCACTGACTGACTACCATACGAACTACCCCGATGTTCATCAAAGATTGAGTTAGTTAAACTCAATCTTTGATAATTACACCGCACTCGTTAAACCCTACTGCCTGGAGATTGCGCTTATCAATACTAATATCAGTCAACACGTAGAAAACCTCACTGATGCCGCCAGTCCAGCCATGTTTTAGTACCTCGCCCAATAGGGATCCGCCTTGATTTTTGCCAGGACTTTGGCTGCTTCCTTCTTCTCATTAAGCTCATAATTGCGGAAGACCTCTACCCGGTTGGTCTCAGGAGTTCCTCCAGCACATATGGCACTCGACATGAGGTATCCCGTTAACCGGGAAGCAGTCATATCCTGGATCAGCTGCACAACCCGGTAGCGGTTCTCAGATGGGACTCCGGTTTTACCCTGCAGATATTTCTGCACGAGGGGTCCGATCTCAGCATCCGCAAAGTCCTCCTCTCCCGGCAATGTGGTAACAATCCCCCCTGCGACCTCCTGCATAGTGCCCAGATGCTCTATGTACTTTAACCGGGTTCGGTAGAGTCCGGCATTGGCAACCAGAATATCCGGAATTGCTATCCCGCTTGGATGCAGGTAACACTGCTTCACTGCTGCCACTGAACAACCCCAGCCTATACTGGATGAAATCATCATATCGGTAAGCTTGCTTCGCACATGCCCCGCATTCTCAATCCCGTTATACTCTGCAATCAATGCGGTGACCCCGGCTAAAATGTCGGTTCTGGCGGCAAGACAGGTACCTTTCGCTAACCTCACATATGAGGAGAAATAATGAATAAACTGAGGGGTGAATTCCCATTCACCACACATGAATACGTTCTCCCAGGGGATGAACACGTTATCGAAAACGGATAAGCATTCTACGAAACCGATTTCTGAGCTGATCGGGCTTTCCATATTTTTTGGTCTCAACGGACCGGCGGCAGGCCGCGTAATGAAGGTAAGACCTTTGGTATCCGTTGGAATAGCGAAGGATACGGCATAATCTTTGTCAGCTTCACCCATAACCCGGGATGGCGATGCCACAAAATAGTGAACGCATGGGGCGCTGGTGGTATGCATTTTTGCACCATTGACCACTATGCCGTCGGCTCTTCTTTCCACAATTCGCAGGAACTGATCCGGGTCATCCTGCATGCTGGGACTTAATCTTCGATCACCCTTGGGATCCATAACCCCCAGACAAAACCGAAGATCATTCTTCTGAAGGTTTTTGAAAAAAGCTCTTAATCGAAGGTGATAATCAGTCCCTCTGACCTGATCAATCTCATATGTAGTGGCCCATAAGACACTCAAACCGACGCTCATGCACATGGTGCAGAGATACTTGCCGGAAAAGGTTCTAATAGCATTGATCATTTGGAACAGATCCTCTTCCGTACTTCTTAAGTGCGTCCAGAAGCTTACCTCCTCATTGATCAGCGGAGACCAGGCGGTTGCCAGATCTTTGTACTGCTCATCATTGGACCATTCGTACCCCAACCCCATATTGTTAATCGTGGTTCTAAAGATTGGGTTATCGACTACACTATCTATTCTTTTCCCCGCCACAAACACATTGGGTTCCTGTTCCCGCAGGCTCTCTATGTATTCCGTTCTGGTCTTAATGGCCATAATTCCTTACCTCCGTTTTTATCCGGCGACTTCAGATAGCAATTTGTCTAATATTCGAGTCAGCAGTGGAATTTTCGGTACGGTTGAGAATTAACGATAGGTTGTTTACAAATCCTGGGCTCTAGTTGTGTTTTCACTTACACACAGGACCTCGACCTCGGCCAGCGATGGATCAGTGAGTAAAGCGATAGTTGGTTCGATAGACATAATTTGTAAAAGGGAGCGATCCCCAAGAAAGATCGCAGTACTTGCGATGAGAATCGTCCCCCATTTGTCAATCTGTTACCAATGCAGTTAGGATATCTGGATTTTTGAGTCTCCCCAGTATTTAGCCCTTAAATCTTTCTTAAGGATTTTGCCAGTCAAAGACCGGGGAATCTCCGCTACAAAGTCTACCGATTTTGGCACCTTGAATCCTGCCATCTTTTCTTTGGCATATTCGATAATCTCATCTTCAGTGATTTCTACGCCCGGCTTGGGAACGACAACAGCCTTTACCGATTCTCCCCATTTCTCATCGGGCACTCCGATTATGGCTACATCTTGGATCTTTTGAATATTCCGGAGAACTGCCTCGATCTCAACCGGGTAGACGTTAACACCACCGGTAATAATCATATCCTTGACCCGGTCGACTATGTAATAGTACCCTTCTTCGTCCTGCCGTGCCATATCACCTACCGTGGCCCATTCGTGATCCAGGAAGGCTTCTTCAGTGGCCTTCGGGTCGTTCCAGTATCCACGCAGACCTCCCAACCCCCGAGAGTATAAAAGACCGACCTCTCCTCGTTTTACCTCATTTCCGGTTGCTGGATCAATTAACTTTAGTTCAAGATCCTGCAGCGGTTTACCGACACAGCGTTCTTTTCTGAGTTGGTCAACATGGCGTAGTGTTGTGGAAACACCTAGTTCTGTACTGCCATAGAATTCGTTCAGCTCGGCATTCTTGAAAAATTCAATGATTTTATGTTTGGTAGGGGTATGGAGGGGCGATCCGCCCGATATCAGGGTTCGCAATGAACTAAGGTCATATTTGTTCAGGATCTCCCGGGGAAGGCTTAACACCAGATCAAACATGGTTGGAACCATCATCATCCAGTTGGGTTGGTATTTTTCAATGGCTTGCAGTAGTTTCTCAGGCATAAAGGCCGGGATAACTACCAGGGTGCCACCGGACGCCAAGGTAGCACAATACCAGGCACAACTACCCGCGTGGTACAGGGGTGCTACCGCCATTTGAATATCTCCGGACCTCACCTTCCACTCCACACAAACGGTCATTCCGGTATGGTAATCCTCCATATAGCCACGGATGGCTCCTTTAGGCTGGCCGGTGGTTCCGGAGGTATAGAGTATCATATGAATGTCGTTTGGTAGGATCTCTACTGGAATTTCACTGGGATCAGAATTAGCTATCAGTTCCTCATAGTTGAGAATCTTGCATAACTCCAAAAATTGAAGCAAATAGACTGAAGTTCAATCGAACCGCTGAAAATCAGTGGTTTGGCCAGCATAAATACGATCTTAGAAAGCTAAATTTACCGGGCAAGGTTAAAAAAGGGCAGGCTTCCCCCTTGTTGCTGAATTTACTGTTTGAAGTTCCCTGATTAGGCAGCTACATTCGCCTTTTCAGGAGTATTAATAGCAATTACGGTGGCGAGAAGGGCAATGTTACAAAGGTACGCATGGGTTTCAACCTTTTCTACACCCCGATGCCTAATTTCATCTAGACCTAAATGCTCCTTTTGTCTGCCGAAGCACCGTTCTGAAGCGGTACGCTGATTGTACAGCTGTTTCCAGTTGCTGCTGCCCCTATGGGGAGTGTTAAACATTCGGGGGTCGTCTTTTGCCTTGGTTTTAACCACCAACCCGTAGTTTGAACTGGAACACCAAGCCGATCCAAAAGGGCAATCAACTTTGCCTAGCACATGAGGGCACCTGAATTTATTGATCCCATGATGGTGTCCCCAGTAAGTCATCTTGAACCCGGCAGAACAAACGGGGGTTCCGTCGAAATCGTAACCTGCTTTGGGTTGTTTGGCTCCCCGGTGGTTCAATGCAATTATCGCCTGAGCGTGAAAGTCGTTCATCACGGTTTCGTATATGTTAAGACTGTCGTAAGCGGCATCCATCACCCAATAAGACGGATTACCTGCCAGGTTAGCCCGGGTCTTGTTCATCAACTCAACAACCGGCTGCGTGTCATGAACACTGGCCGAAGTAATAGTAATAGCGAGCGGCAGACCCGATTTGGCGTCAACACTCTGATGAAGCTTGTAACCGAACCACTTGGTTTTATTACCGTCAGTATCACGCTTGACACCCCAATCGGCATTTTGGCCGTCAGGAGAGATGTACTTCTGGGGCTTTGATTTCTCATAAGCATCAAGCTTAGTTGCATCAATTGATACGACACTACCATCGATTAGCTCCATGGTTTCTGCCAAAGATACTAGGCTTTGAAACACGGGTTCCAGGCCCTTCATTTTGGTAACTTTGTCATTGAACCGGCTAAAAGCCGCTTCACTCGGGACAGGGCCGATGACATCGAACCCGCAAGCGAACCGGAATATTGGATCGTATTTCAATCGTCTAACTAGGGCGGCCATTCCGATTATGCGTTCGATACGGGCGGCTAACAAAGCCCTTAACTTGGCCTCAAAGCGATATCCTTTTGGACCGGTACGATACTTGGGAACCATAGCTAAAATAGGTTTTAAGTCGAGGGTGCTCATTACCATCTCAAGTCGGGACATTGGCTGCAGTTTCAAGGCATCTTCGAAGGAAAATACGCACGGTTGTCGAATAAACAAGGTAGCTTCATCCTCCATTCAGTTGGATTTTGGGATTTGTTCACCTTATAAATTCGACAAAAGTGGGGGTGAAGCCTTTGTTTTTGCCCCCGTAAAGCCCAATTTTATTGAGTTTTTTCAATACGCAAGATTCTCAGTTGATTGTTCCTTCGATTTTCTCATTGCCGGTAACAATTATATTCTCCAGGTCAGGCATTTTGCTACGTACTGATTGCAACAAGTCTACGAATTCAGGATCGGTCACCACCGCCCTGGCACCGCACTGGTTAAGCTGATAAGCCACCTCATCACCTTTAAGCCGGTAATTAACCGGGCTCTTTACCAAACCACTCTTGGTGGTGGCGACGAAAGTCTCCGGGAACTCAAAACAGTTTTTAAGATAAATTGCTACCCGGTCACCTTTGGTCAGGCCTAAGCCATAAAGGCCGTTGGCCAGACGGTTGGTGCGCTCCCACATCTCGGCCCAGGTTTCGGCACGCTCCTCACAGATAATAGCCATCATATCAGGATTTTTGGCCAGATTCATCTTCATACTGCTTACCAAGTTGTTGGAATACCCGGTAGCAGGTGTCCTTCCCGTCCCATCAGGTTTCGGTCTGTTCATAATGACTCCCCCTCATCATTAATCATCTAATCCAATTCCTTACCCACAATGCACACGGAGACTACGCAGTAGGCGGGTTGACCGCCCAGGTTGTGTGTTAAGGCCAGTCTGGGATTCTCCACCTGCCGGGGACCGGCTTCACCTTTGAATTGCAGGTAACATTCGTAAAGCATGCGCAGTCCGGTGGCACCAATAGGATGGCCGAAGGATTTCAATCCCCCGTCCGGGTTAACCGGCAGACCTCCTTTCAATTCAAAGAAACCGCTCTCCACATCTCTCCATGCCTCGCCGCGAGGACTGAACAGCAGATCTTCGTAGATTACCAGTTCGGTTATGGTAAAACAGTCATGAACCTCGGCCAGACTTATCTCCTGGCGGGGATTGCGGATTCCGGCCTCTTTATAGGCTGCCTGGGCCGCATGGTAGGTTTCCCAGGCGGTGGTGTAGTCATAGCCCTGGTGACGCTCTCCCCATCCCGGGCCCGCCGCGATAGACATCCCCTTGACATACATGGGGTTTTTGGTATATTTGTGAGCATCCTCCGCCCGGCAGATTATGGCGCAGGCCGCGCCGTCCGCCACCCCGGAGCAGTCATATATTCCCAGGGGATAGGCGACCATCGGTGACTTGAGTATCACCTCCAGCGGGACCTCGGCGCGGTACTGGGCTTTGGGATTCAAAGCGCCGTTGTAATGGTTCTTCCAGGCAATCTTGCCCATCACTTCTTTAAGGTGTTTCATTTCCAGATTAAACTTGTTGGCATAAGCCGGGGCGAGCAGGGCAAACCGGGCTGGTGCTGTCGGTTCGGGCGTAGTCCGGTCGGAATGGACCATGGGAGTTTCCAGCCCACTGTACCCACAGTCCTTTAGCTTCTCGGCCCCGATTGCCATCACCACATCGTAGGCCCCTGAGGCCACAGCGTAACAGGCATTGCGGAAACAGTCACTGCCGGTGGCACACATGTTCTCCACCCGGGTCACCGGCTTGTACTGTGTTTTCAAACCCATGGAAAATGGCAGAGCCCCGATGGTACTGGAGGAAAAGGTTCCAAACCAGAAAGCATCGATATCCTTCAGCTCAATGCCCGAATCTGCGCTGCATTCCTTGATCGCCTCAATCATTAAGTCTTCCAGGTTACAGTCCCAGCGTTCACCGAATTTGGTACATCCCATGCCGATCACTGCGACTTGGTCCTTGATCCCTCTAGCCATTAACCATCCCTCCTTCTACCTTTTCGGCACGGCTTTCCAGAAGTAGGTCCCAATCCCCTCGACCTCAAACAGTTTACGAAAGGACATTTCTACCTCCATATTTACTGCCAGTTGCTCCACTAGGCAGTCAGTCATCAGGCAGACAAACCGCCCGCCGCCTTCATAATCCACTACCGCCATGACGGTTGGCGGGTCAAGTGAGGGTGCCAGGTAATCCAGGGTGAAGGTGGCCAACCGGGCCGTTTTCCCCAGGAACTTGTAGTCCTCCATCTGGTCCAGGGCCTGGCAGTTAATGCATACCCGCTGCGCAGGAAACTGTGGGGTACCACAGGCTAGACACCGACTGCCGTAAAAGCCCAGTATTTTTTTGAGATTGCGGTACCGGTCCGGGAGTGAGGAACGGACCAGGGGCGGCCTTCTCTGCGGTTCCACCTCAATCAGCTCCCGCCATCTCAGGTATTTGCCGTAGTTCATATCGTTCTTTTTACTGTCAATGTGACCCTTGATTCCACGTCGAGGGGGCAGTTTCAAGATCGCTTCTGTAACCTGAAAAGCAATGGCATCAGCGCCATCGCCATATGTGATCATCAATATGCGGTCTCCGGGAGAGGACTGCTCCAGTGCGGATACCAATGCCATCGGCGCGCTGGCCGCTCCGGCGTTGCCAATCCTGTCGATAAGGCTATCCTCTACCTGCTCGGGGGCAAAGCCCATCCTGCGGGCTAACCCCAACGCATCTTTGGTCTTCAAACCGTAAATAACCACCTTGGAAAAGTCAGACTGCTTAAGCCCTAGCCTAGTCAGTAAGGCATTCGCGGCTTCCACCGTAAAACGGTTGTATCCTTGGGTTTGACAGAAGCGTTCTTCCCAACTGCGCACGAAACGGTCATCGGATGAACGCCAGTTGTCGTAGAAGTCAGCGGAAATGCTCTGACAGCCGATTATATCGGCAATCACGTTCTGGCTCCCCAACATAAAAGCGGCGGCACCGTCCCCCAGCAAGGCCTCGAACTGCCCTGCTGCTGCACCCAAACGGCTGTCACTGATGGTCACCATGACTTTCTCACCCTTCTCGGCGGCATCCAGTCCGGCAATCAGGGCGCTGGAACCGGAACGGAGTGATCCGGTGACATCAAGGGTCAGTGCCTGGCTTTTCATATCCAGGGTACCGGCGATGGTAGGTGCGGCTTGTTTCTCGCGGTGCGGGGGTGTGGTGGTGGCAAAATACAAGCGGTCGATTTCATCCCCCCGAAAACCGCTGGTACAGTCCAGGGCGGCAGCCACCGCCATCGTCAGGCTGTCCTCGTCGAAATTGGCGACCGCTTTTTCACCTTTGGGTACCGGGTTCCCGTACATCTCACGGATCAGCCTGCGATCCAGGCGGTTGAAAGGAATATAGGCTCCGTAGGATATAATTCCTGCCATAGGAGATATACCTCCCTTACAATCAAAGTTTGATGCCGGAACTACTGGATCAGTATTCATAGAAACCGCGGCCAGTCTTCTGTCCAAAATCACCGGCCCGAACCTTGTTGCGGGTACCGATACCGATACAGAACCGGTCCCCAAAAGCCGCCCGCAGTCCATCAGCCACCCGGACCATGGTGTCAATACCGCTGAAATCGAATAACTGGAAGGGGCCCATGGGATGGCCGAGCGCAAATTTCATGGCCTTGTCGATCTCCTCTATGCTGGCCAGTCTTTCATCATAGACCCGGGAAGCTTCCACCATCAGACCAGCCAGCAGACGGTTGACGATAAACCCCGGGGTATCCCGGCAGACGCAGGTCTCCTTTTTCATCCTCCGGCTGAGATCCACTATCAGGTCAACACATCCCTGGGAGGTGTGTTCCCCCATGGGGATCTCGATAAGCCTCATTACCTGCGCGGGGTAGAAAAAGTGCATCCCGATTACCTTGTCAGGCCGGTTGGTGGCAGTGGCGATTTCGGTGATACTGAGTTGGGAGGTGTTGGTGGCAAGAATGGCGTCGGGTTTTACTATCTGGTCCAATTTGGTGAAGGTTTCCTTCTTCAGTTCCATGATCTCCGGAATGGCCTCAATCACTACATCACAGTCCGCGAAATCATTGATATCCAGAGAAGTGTCGATCAATTTGGTCAGTCCATCAAGCTGTTCAGGAGTCAGCTTACCCTTTTCCACGTCCTTATTCCAGAGTTTCTGAATCTTGGCCCAGCCCTTTTGCAGCTCCTGTTCTGAGACATCGACCAGGACTACCTGGCAACCAGCCTGGGCAGCAAGTTGGGCGATGCCGTGACCCATCAGTCCTGCTCCCAGTACCCCAACCTTTTCAATCCTGTCAATCATGATTAACCCTCCTCACACAATTTTTGTCCTCAATCTTTCAGCAGTTCACGCGCGATTACCACCCGCTGGATCTGGGAAGTCCCTTCCACGATCTGCAGGAGCTTGGCATCACGCATGGCCTTCTCCAGGGGATAATCCCGCATATACCCATAACCACCCAGGATCTGTACCGCATCACTGGTTACCCGCTGCACCATATCCGCGCTGTAGCATTTGGCGATGGCGCTGCTGCGCGGGGAGTTGATGCCGTTATCCAGCATCCAGGCGGCTTTCTGGTACAGGAGTCGGGCCGACTCTACCCTTATGTCCATATCGGCCAGCATGAACTGTATCCCCTGCAGGTTGGCGATGGGACTGCCGAACTGCACCCGTTCCCGGGCATAATCCCGGGCCGTATCCAGGGCGAACTGTCCGATTCCCACCCCCATGGCCGCGATCACCGGACGCGATCCGCCAAAGGCCTGCATGGCAATTTTGAAGCCCTGACCTTCACCACCTAGACGAAAGGATTCCGGGACTCTTACGTCTTCAAATATCACCTCTGCAGTATCGGCAGCACGATTGCCCATTTTCTTCTCGTGTTTCCCGACACTGACTCCTTCCCAATTTCGGTCAACCAGGAAAAAGGTTTGTCCCTTATGCCACAGGCTTTTGTCAAGTGTCGCCAAGACCACGTATTTGGAAGCCACACTGCCGTTGCTGATAAAACACTTGGTGCCGTTAAGTATGTAATCCTTACCGTCTTTCCGAGCCGAGGTGGAAATACTGGCGACATCAGAACCGGCGTTGGGCTCGGTGACACAGTAAGCACCAATCTCCCCTTTTTGACAGAGACCGGTAAACCACCATTCCTTTTGTTCCGGGTTGCCAGCGATTTCGACCGGCTCACAGGCTAACAGGTTGGCCATAGGTGTGGTGGCAATCCCCCCGCAGCCCCGGGCCATTTCCTCCATGGCCATCGACCGGGTCAGATGATCCCAGGGATAGCCGTTGATCTCCTCGGGACCGGCCATACAGAGGAGACCAGTTTCCGCCATCTTGTTGATCACCGGCCAGGGGAACTCCTCCCGCTCGTCATAGTAAGCCCTTACTGGCACGATCTCATTTTCCACAAAGCGGCGTACCATTTTAATTACCTCAATCTGGTCCTGGGTCGGAGCAAATCCAAAAGCCATGTTCTCCCTCCTCTCAAAACCTGCCGTGTTTGCCTTCTCCCCCTACAAAACGTGCAGCTCCGGACACAGTCTCTCCGCTGGCGATGACCTCCATGCCACTGCGGAATTCCATCTCCATCGCCTTGTCGAATTCCATGTTAAACCCGCGATGAACCGCCTGACGGTCACTGCGCATACAGATCTGGGGAAACGCGGCAATCTGAGCGGCAAGCTTTTCTGCTTCTTCCCGTGCGGTTCCCGGATCAACCACCCGGTTGGCCAATCCCATCAACAGAGCCTCATCCGCCGACACTGACCGCCCGGTCAGGATCATATCCAGGGCGCGGCTCATTCCTATCAGCCGAGGTAGGCGCTGGGTCCCTCCATCGATTAACGGGACCCCGAACCGACGGCAGAAAACCCCGAAGACCGCATCCCTTTCCACCACCCGTAGGTCACACCAACAGGCCAACTCCAATCCTCCAGCTACCGCATATCCGGACACCGCCGCGATGACCGGTTTGGAGAGCTGCATGCGGCTCGGGCCCATGGGTCCGTCTTGCGTCATATCTGCTGCCAATAGGTTCACCTGACCTGCAGACATCTGAGAGACCGCTTTCAGGTCAGCACCGGCACAAAAGGTACCCCCTGCTCCCCAGAGAACGGCTACAGCCAGATTTTCATCAGCATCGAAGGCCCGGAAAGCTTCCGCTAATTGAGTGGCGGTGTTCCGGTCCACCGCATTCTTCACTTCCGGACGGTTGATGGTGATAGTGCAGATCTTGCCATTGGTATCCACCAGAACTTCCTTCAACAAATCCCCCCCTCTTCATGTGCCATTCACCGTTACGTTTTGAACGTTCATTATAAATTTATAACGTTTACTATATGTTAATTATTACATGTATTGGTTGTCAATACATATTCAGCATCTACTCCCGCTCAGAATCTCAATTGAATGACAATCCCAAATCAATAAAAAACCACCCGTTTCCTAAGATGCGGGTGGTTTTTTATTGATGGTTGATTCCCCTGCTGAGGCGTAATGCTGCCCGGTTAATCAAAGGGGACAAAGAGGCAGATTGGTGTTAATCACCTGGGGTTGGGGAAGAATCGTCACCCGATTTCCCCCCGTTCATGCGGTAGGTCTTAAGGTAGTGCATCACAATCTCCTTATGCTTTTTCAAGGCCTTTTCCAATTCAAAACCCTGGGGATCAACAATGTTCTGGAAGGCGATTCCCATCGAGGTGGCGATCAACAACTCGGACAGACCTTCACTCTCCTGTTTAGTGATTATGTCCTGACTTTCACCGAATTCAAGTATCTGGTCGATGAACATGCGCAGATTGCCCAGAAATTTGCTCAATATGTGCTCGATATCCGGTGCGTACATAACCTGGCCCAGGTAGTTCAAAAGCACAATATAGAATTCGGGATTGTGCAGAGGCACCTCATTGGTGTTGTCAATATAGGTGGATATCTTATCGAAAAAATCCGGTAACGGCTTAACTGTATCAATAGCACGCTGCCGTGGTTCCCTGAATGAGTGTTTCAGAACCTGGAGCAGCAGATCGTCCTTGTTCTCAAAGTAATGATAGATCAGGCCAGTACTCATATCCATTTCGGCAGCCACGTCTTTCATGGAAAAATTACTGTAGCCCTTCTCGATTATCAGCTTTTTCGTGGCGTTAATAACCTGTTCTTTGCGGATCTCCTCCAGGATATTCTTTGCCATGTGCGGTCTCCCTTCAATAAAGGTTGCAATATACATTGATTTCTATCTTAACATACAACCTAAATCAAGGAACAGATTTTAGGTAGCCTCTGTATGTTCTCGCAAATATCTTACCTTATTGGATAGACCACAGTGGTACTCTTTCCTGGAGAAATTGATTGAAATGATTTAAGCCTGTTGCAAAGCAGCCCGAATATCACGCAGGGTTTGAAAGTCCTCCTGTACTGTAGGGGTCTCAATAATGAAAGGTTTCTCTTTCAAAACCGGATTCTTCATCAAGTTAGTAAATCCTTCAATACCTATATGACCCGTCCCGATTGAGGCATGGCGGTCGATGTGCGAACCCATCTCCCGCTGACTGTCATTGACATGTACCAGCTTAAGATACTGAGAACCAACCTTGCTGTCCAATTCTTCTAGTAGTTGCCTGATTCCGGCGGGGGTGACTACATCATAACCAGCGGCGAAGAGGTGACAGATATCGAAACATAACCCCAGCCGTTCCTTGTACTGCACTCCCTGCCACAGACTCTTCATCTCATCAAAGTTGGAGCAAATTTCTTTGCCCATGCCGGACATGGTCTCGACCAGCATCATGGTTTTTCCTTCATAGCTTTTTAGAACGTTATTCACCAACGCAATCAACCGTTCAATGGCTTCCTCACTGGTGGCATCTCCTCTTGATCCGGGGTGAAGTACCAGATACGAAGCATTGATGAGGTCGCAGCGGTTCAGGTCTTCGGTTATCACCCGCTGGGCCAGCTCATAAAGATCATCCCGCTGACTGGCGGGATTAACAATATAGGGTATATGGGCTACCACCGGATAAATCCCGTGCTTGCTCAGTATATCTTTAAACTGCTGGATCTCGCGGCTCTCCCATACTCGGAAGCCGCTGCCGCGAGGGTTGCGCAGGAATACCTGAAAGGTTTCGATCCCCATCTTGACAGCATTCTTGGCCGTTGCCTCCAGACCCTTGCCTATTGATATATGCCCTCCCAGGCGCGGACGGGCGGTTTTTTCCACTGACAATTAAAAAGCCCCCTTGATGTGATTGATACTCCCATGATGATCCTGGAATGTTATTGCAATGACGTCAAAACGCATATTGACCGGTTGTCCCTCCAGGTTGTTTCGCAGGTAATCCATGGCAGTCTTGCGGATACGGGACATTTTGGTCCGGTTGATGCTCTCTTCTGGGCTGCCGAACCGGTCAGTGGTTTTGGTCCGTACCTCGACAAACACCACCATTTTTCCGCGGCGGCAGATGATATCTATTTCGCCCCATCGACAGCGGTAGTTGCGCTCCATAATCTCAAAACCCAGTTGAGACAGGTAAGTTGCTGCCATATCCTCTCCCCGGCGCCCGGTTTCCCTCTTCATATATTCTTCCCTCGCGAGTCAAGCTGGTAAACAAAGGCCAGGATTTCTGCAACCACCGTATACAAAAAAGGCGGTATCTCCTCATACAGGTTTAATGCACTGAGATACTCCACCAGCTCCTGATCCTGTTTTACCGGGACCCCGGACTCACGGGCCAGTATTTCAATCTTCTCAGCCACGAACCCACTGCCCTTCGCCACCACCCGGGGGGCCTCATCCTCTTCACTGTTATAGCTTAATGCCACAGCTTTCTTGAACGGGACCTCCCTATCCATCGTCAAGCCCCCTTAAATCTGATTAACGGTCTACTTATACCGTGATGTCTATCCCCAGTATTGGTAATCCCGACTCCTTCGTCTGCAGTCCCGGCCTCAGTCTTGCGGGTTCGGCCGTCACCTTCATCCCCAGAAACTGTACTCTGAAGCCACCCTCCATCAACCGCCGCTCCAGAATACCAAAATTCCTCTCGATAACTTCCTTCGGGCCTTTCTTTTCAACCACCCCCTGGATTATAAGCTGGTTATCCTTATACCAGGTGACATGGAAAAGCACCATGCCCAGGTTGGCAGTGTCTACCGAAACCGCGATCCTCAGCTCCTCCAGTTCATCCAGGGAACGGTTTCCTCTCTCGTCCTTATGTATCCTGAGTTCCAGCACTCGGTCTCTTCCATCAACCATTACCGGTATGGCCAGGTAGTAGTATCCCGGCGGGTGGTTTGTAGCCTGGTGATCCACTGAATTGAAGGCGGCCTGACCCATAAACTCCTCCGAGATCATACGCACCAAGTGCAGCAATTCGGTTCCGACCGGCCTGGTGGACTCAGTAAACCTGGCCAGCACTTCCTGAATCAGATACAGGGCCTTGATGATATCTTTATTTGATTCCAGGTAACGCAGCAGGTCCTGCCTGATCATCGCCGGATCACCGGTGTCCCTTATCCTTATTAAGGACTGGGCAGCTTTTAACAGTTCCTCTATAACTATCAGATTCTGGCCGGGAAGGAGAGAAGCATTCCCGGTACCACCCTCCAACCTCGAAAGCATGCCACTGCTCTCGGTTCCACCGGGAACCGGATTCGGAAGAACAGTACCGGTTTGTGGTAACTGCATGGAATTGCGAAGGCTGCTTGCCACGGCTTCACCAGGTAACTGCCGGGTACCCGGCAGGCTTTGCAGGGCTTGTTGTAGAAGCTGGCTTATCGCTCCTGGTTGGGTCAGAAAACTGCGCAGGGCATTAAGGATCTCAGGATTGGTTTTAATCCCGCTGGCCAGGGCCCAAACTGCGGTCTCCAGGTTAATCGGGTTAAATCCCCCCAACCAACGGGTGGTGGTTAATACACGATCTATGTTTTCTCTGCTGAGCGGGAGGCCGTACTCTATGAGTTTGGCGGTTAACGCAGTAAGATGTTCATCAGCACGGTAACCCATCTCCTGCAGCAATGATGCGATCTTCAATGAGTATTCTTCGCCAGGCTTGACTATACGTAATACCTGGCGGCCATCAACACTTCCCTCTGACCTCAAAAGCAGTTTCTGTCCGGGAGCCAACGTCAGTTCAGCAGCGGCTTCCACCGTCATCCCTTTGATATTTACCTGGTAGAGGCCTTCCCCAATCCCCTTTTCAACTACCGCCGGGACGATTTCGCCTTTTTGCAGCTTTAGACCCTCGGTATTGGCAAAACCAATCTTATTGAGCGAGATGCTTGCGAGGTCAGATCGAATCTGCATTGTACCTTTCTCCTGGCCAGGATTTAATCGGCTCAAAACTGGTCCGGTGTATAGCGCACGGCCCGAGGCGAAACAGTGCCTCTACGTGCTCCCGCGTTGCATAGCCCTTGTGTTTGGCAAACCCGTACCCCGGGTAAAGCCGTTCATAACCTTCCATCATCGCATCCCGTTCCACTTTGGCCAGGATGGAGGCACAGGCCACTGATTGGCTGAGGGAATCTCCCTTTACCAGCGGAGTCTGCGGGATATCAAGTTCAGGGAGCTTGACTGCATCAATAATCAGGTGCTGGGGTTTTACACATAAGTTGTTAACCGCAATCATCATGGCCACCCTGGTGGCCTGGTAGATGTTAATCTGATCCAGGCAGGAAACCGATACTATTCCGATGGCCCAGGCAAGTGCCTGTCTCTTGACAGCCATGGACAACTCCTCACGTCGGGACGGTTTTAGCCGCTTGGAATCATCAATTCCGGGAACGAAAAAGTCCCGGGGCAGGATTACAGCGGCAGCCACTACCGGACCGGCCAGAGGGCCCCTTCCGGCTTCATCTATGCCTGCTATGTACTGCACACCTGTGTCATAAAGGTCCATTTCGTAGCGCAACATTGCTTTGAGCCTCTCTATCTCCGAGGCTGGTACCTTTAGTTTTGTATTCACCATGTAATCACCAACTTCACTTGGATCGTCGACGTATATATAAAATCAAGTACAAAAGAAATGTTTGTCCCTAGGACTGTTCGCCCCCGGTCGACCCTCTCTTTGGTATTCGGTTTCTTCGCCTGGTTCCCTTCTGCCGTAGTCATTTATTTGAATCCCGGAAAACATTCAGCATACAGCCGATCTTATTTCTATCACCACACTACCCCAGCAGCGACAGAATAAAATGAGCAGACCTCTCTGATTGCTGTATCGTATCAGGTCTGCTCATCTTTAATGCTTTTTTATAGACCCGGTTTCCCGGTCTACCAGGTATCAATAAACGAATGTGTAACCCCTTTTCGCGGATTAGCCGCCGTTGACTTCAAGCCGCGCATTACCCACTGCCGGGTATCGATGGGGTCAATCAC
The DNA here is from genome assembly GCA_050951725.1 of Syntrophomonadales bacterium. Taxonomy (GTDB): domain Bacteria; phylum Bacillota; class Syntrophomonadia; order Syntrophomonadales; family DTU052; genus DTU052. The sequence continues at coordinate 628,415 of JBMNJO010000001.1, forward strand.
TGAATCGATCTCCAGATAAGCGGCCATATTGACAGCTTTTCCATTCTCCAACATCTCATCAAGGAGCTTGTCGAACAGGGCTTGTCGTTCGGTCGGATCTTCGATTGCATTCAGCTGTTTTTCAAAACCCTTTGTCACCGCTCCTTCAAGTCCCATGGCACCAAACTCACCAGTAGGCCAGGCGACGCAGAATACGGGGTCATGAAAACCACCCTTGGACATGGCTTGAGCCCCCAGGCCATAACCCCGGCGGAGCACCACCGAGAAGTAAGGTACGGTTGTGTGGGAAGCATTGGCAAACAGGCGGCATACATGGCGTACCTGCCCATGAGTCTCAATCTCTGGCCCCACCATAAATCCGGGGGTATCAATCAGAGCCAGGATCGGTAAACCGTGAACATTGCACAGCTGGATCATGCGCGATGCCTTGTCCGCACCGTCAGCATGGATTGCACCACCCATGAATCTGCAGTTATTGGCGATAACGCCGAATGGCCGGCCTTCGATGCGTATCAGAGCGGTTATAATATCCTGACCAAACTCGGGTCTTAGTTCCAGGACGGAATCTACATCCGCCAGTGTCTTTATGACCCTTCGCATGTCGTAAACGCGACGTCTGTTTTTCGGTATTATCTCGCGCAGCCGCATCTGATCCGGAGCTTGCCAGTTATCTATCGGGCCCTGGAAATAGGACAGATACTTTTTGGCTACGGCCACCGCCTCCGCCTCATCCTCAACCAGAATGTCGATGACCCCGCTCTTGGTCTGTACGTCAGCCGGGCCAACCTCCTCGGGAGTGAATGTGCCTAGTCCGCCACCTTCAATCATAACCGGACCACCCATGCCGATATTGGAGTTTTTGGTAGCAATGATCACATCACAGCATCCAAGCAGGGCTGCATTGCCCGCAAAGCAGCGCCCGGAGACGATACCAACCATTGGTGCTTTACCAATATAAGCTCCGAACATGGAAAAAGTGGAGTTGTCCAGACCACAAACCAATATGGAGTTTGCATCCACATCACCTGGTCTGCCGCCGCCGCCCTCGGCAAAGAGTATTAAAGGCAAATGCTGTTCGTGTATCACTTTTAATAGGCGGTCTTTCTTGCGGTGATTGAAATAGCCCTGGGTGCCTGCCAGAACGGTATAGTCATAGGCCATAACAGCACAGCGCGATTTTTCGTCACCAAAAAGATCACCATTTATCGTACCAATCCCGGTAATAAGACCGTCTGCAGGGGTTCTGGTTCTGAGATCCTCTTCCGAGCGCCGACCCCGTTGAGCAGCCACCGCTAAGGCCCCATATTCAATGAAACTATCTGGATCAAACAGGTCTGTCACATTCTCCCGAGCCGTCCGCTGGCCTTTCTTTTGCCGTTTTGCAACCGCCTCAGGACGGTTCTCATCAAGGGTATAAGAAAAGCGCTGATACATCTCCGCCAATTCCGGACGGATTGCTTCGTCATTTGGTTTGTTGGAATTAGCCAATAGAACATCCTTCCTTTCGTTATTCACCACTTTGGGTTTACATTTTTTTAAAAAATCACAGCCGTAAACGTGATTAGACTACTAAAGATAGTATGATACTGCCAACCCCCGAACCATACACCTGCCCGGGAATGTATATATAATATTTTTATGCAAAAAGTGTGCCACCATTATTTGGAGTTTGATAAAAGCTTGTATTATAGGGTTTTAAGGATTTAATCCGGTCGTCAAGTCATGAAAAAATCATTAACCTGCTGTGTCAGTTTCGCCCTCTCGGAATATGTTACACTTTTAAGCAGGATTCCTTTTACTATTTTTGTGTCACAATATGTTGGCGTTGGTTTCGGATACCGGACAATATGAGTTAGAAGGAGTAGTTGGTGATCACATAAAAACGAACAAACCCGCCTCTTTTGACGGGTTTGCTCATCTATCTAATAAGGGTGTAAGTTGGAAACGCCAAGTTTAGTGCGTTTGGCAAAATATAACCATCCTATTTATAGTATCAATACTCTATTTTCTGGCTTACCAGGCATCAATAAAGTTATGCTTGGGCACAGGCTTCGGCTTGGCCATCGTTGATTCCAGGTTCCGCATAATCCATTCCCGGGTATCAGCCGGGTCGATTACCGCATCGATCTCCAGATATGCGGCCATATTTATGGCTTTTCCTCTGGCGATCTGCTGGTTTAGAAGCTTATCGAAAAGGGCTTGCCGTTCCACCGGGTCTTCAACAGCATTAAGTTGCTTCTCGTAACCTTTCTTAACGAAACCCTCCAATCCCATGCCGCCAAATTCTCCGGTCGGCCAGGCTGCGATTGGGCTCTGGGTAAAGCCGCCTTTAGCCATGGCCATGGCACCAAGTCCATAACCCCGCCGTGTTACAACTGAAAGATACGGAACTGTCACATGGGCGCCATTTATAAACATGCGGCACACATGTCGAACCTGCGCCCGCTCTTCAATATCAGGGCCGACCATAAATCCAGGTGTATCAACCAATGACAGGATCGGCAATCCATGTGCATTACAGATCTGCATTAAACGGGCCGCCTTGTCAGCACCCTCAGCCTCTATTGCACCAGCCTGCCACTTACAGTTATTCGCAATAACCCCAAAGGGTTGTCCTTCTATCCGGATGAAACCAGTAATCATACCGAGGCCAAAATCCTTTTTTAACTCCAGGAACGAGTCTACGTCCGCCAGAGTCTTGATCACCATCCGCATGTCATAAACACGGCGGCGGTTTTCCGGTATCAGTTTGCGTAGTTTTGTCTGGTCAGGAGCCTCCCAGTTTTCCGTCTTGCCCTGGAAATACGACAGATACTTTTTAGCTACGGCTACCGCTTCTACATCATCCTCAACCAGGATGTCAATTACACCATTCTTGGTTTGTACATCTACCGGGCCAACTTCCTCGGGAGTAAACACCCCAAGTCCGCCTCCCTCGATCATGACCGGGCCACCCATACCAATGTTGGCGTTCTTGGCCGCGATAATCACATCACAACACCCCAAGAGTGCTGCATTACCAGCAAAGCACCGGCCCGAGACAACTCCGACAATAGGCGCTTTGCCGCTATAGGCTCCAAACATGGCAAAGGTAGTACAATCCAGACCGGCGACCATTAGCCCGGTAGGGCCATCGGCATCCACATCCCCGGGTCTGCCCCCGCCACCTTCGGCAAAGAGGATCAATGGCAAGCCCTCTTCATGAGCAATCCGCAGCATACGGTCTTTCTTGTGATGGTTAAAGTAGCCCTGGGTGCCGGCCAGGACCGAGTAATCATAAGCCATTACAACACAACGGGATTTATCCGGTCCGAACTGGGTACCGTTTATCGAACCAATTCCAGTAATGATACCATCAGCCGGAGTACGAGCCCGAAGGTCATCTTCGGAGCGGCGTCCACGCTGGGCCGCAATTGCCAATGCGCCATACTCGACAAAACTACCGGGGTCGCACAAGTCTTCCACATTAGCACGTGCTGTGCGCTGATTGGTCTTCGCCCTTTTAGCTACCACATCAGGACGGTTCTCATCCCGGATATAAGAATAACGTTTGTACATTTCGGCCAATTCTGGACGTATTACATCATTATCGGCTTTCTTTCCTGGAGTGCTGATAACGAACACCTTCTCTCTTCATAATTAAGCCATCCAATCACCCCTGGTCCTGTATTGACCCAAAAGTCACAGGGCCAGAGCGAGTTTATGTCATCAATTATCCATAAACAATGTTTTTTAAACCATCGACATCGGATAGAGCTGATACCTGGCTATGTTTTCACAGACCGGGGATCGTTTATTCCATGACTATCAATACTTCGCCTTCAGCTACTTTCTTGCCTACTTCAACCTTGATCTCTTTTACTACACCGTTCTCAGGTGCGTATACTGGATTTTCCATCTTCATAGCTTCCAGGATTATTACCTCGTCATCCTCAGCTACATTCTGTCCTACCTCAACCAGAATCTCCACAACCTTCCCTGCCATTGGACTTTCAATTACCTTCACTTTTCCTGATTCCTCCTTAATTTGTTCTCGATTTTATTATACTGACGTCGGTGGTAATTTCCCTGCCATTTGATTCTTCACCCCGGGTTTAACGAGTTCGATCACAGTAGAGCCTTATACGAAAGATCGAACAGCAGTATATACCCTCAACCCAACCAGTATGTTGCATTTCAATCAAAATTAATGGTTACAATACATTATTGCAAAATCCGTGCCAATTGAGTATGTATTTGTTGCGTTACAGGGAAACCCGGGTTTTATGGCGATCAATGGGGGATGTATCTCAATTGCGTATTCCGCAAGTATCGGGTCAGTCCGGCGCACCTAGTGTCACTTCCGACACACATCATGAGATGGGCCTCTTTCTCTTATAGTTCACGCGTCACTCATGGCGCAGTATCAACAGTCAGATCAAACCCCAAAAGAAGGCGTGACGACCGTGATAGGAGATATCCCGGTCGTCACAGACCTTCTACAGCAGAATAGAGGGTCTAACATTATCTTGTTTTACTAATGGCTCAGGCGTATTTGTTGGGCGGTCGATACTTGCCTGGCCTGATCAGTTCAACAGATCATGCGTGTTATGTCCTATGTCCTGTCCCGTTATGACTTCAAATTCAATTCATTAATTATTTCATTGCGCAGCTTGTATTTCTCGATCTTGTTTGTAGCCGTCCGCGGGATTTCACTCTTAAAAGATATATACTTTGGATACATGAAACGAGGCAGTTGACTCTTAAGGTCCTCCTTGAACTGCTCTTCATCAAAAGCCGTTCCCTCTTTGGGGACTACCACCAGAGCGATTTCGTTTTCGCCACCCTCTTCGGCCGGTACCGGGAAAGCTGCCGACATCAGAACCCCAGACAGCGCATTGGCTGCTTCCTCGATCTGCAGTGGAGATATATTCTCTCCTCTTCTTCTGATAACCAGGCCGATCCGGTCTACAAAGTAGTAATGACCTTCCTCAGATTGATAGACCGCATCCCCGGTATGATACCACAGGTCCTGGAAGGCCTTGACTGTTGCCTCGGGACGTCCATGGTATTCTTTGATCATCCAGTGTTCCTTTTTCGGCCGTATCAGCATCTCGCCAACCGTTCCCGGAGGTACTTCCATGCCTTTTTCATCAACAATCTTTATTTCATGATAAGCCGATGGTTTACCCAACCAGCCCTTCTTAATCAGTTCACTGTCTTTGACCGCACTGATGGTGGGAAGGCCGTACTCTCTTGACCGGCGCAGCATTTCTTCCTTGGGCATACCCTTCCAGAGATCAGGAGGGGTACCTTCCTCGAGTTCCTCATCAATGTAACCAGCCAGAGGGTTTCCGCTTTCAGTTGAACCATACCCGGTTACAATAAAATCGAAGCCAAAACGTTCGGCCAATCGACGGTGAACACTAGGCAGCAGAGGATTGGTATGAACCCATTTCAGTGAGTTCCGCTTGTCATCGGGCGATTCCGGGTTATTAAGCAGCCATTGCATTACGACATCAAGGAGCTGGATTTGGGAGGCTCCACACTTGTGAATCCGTTTCCAGAATTCATTGGGGCTGAATTTATCCCATACTGCGATCTTGCAGCCAGACCAGACCGCAGTTCCCAGGTCCTGGTATGCAGCCGCAACATGATACATGGGCAGATCGGTATACAAGACATCCTCGGACGTAGTCACTAATCGCCGGTTCAGGTTATAGTTGACCATATAGCGGTAGGGTTGAACTACCCCTTTGGGCAAACCGGTTGTTCCCGAAGTATATATAATATTCGCCTGGTCCCAAATATTGAGTTCAATTCCCGGGTTCTGGTCATTGCCTGTCAGCAGGGAGTCAAAATCAATAGTCTTGAGCTCGGCCTGCCTGTTGGCATGCTCTTCGCTATAGTCGTGCTGTCCAGGTGAGGGTTTGTAAAGTATTACACTTTTACCTTCCAGTCCATCTTTGATTTCGTTTAGAACCGGTATCATACTTACATCCGAAATCAGGCACTTGGGTTTGGTATCACCTATTTGAAATGCGATTTGTCGCGCCGCGTAATTAAAGTTGACAGGAGCAAAGATAGCCCCACACTTCCAAATGCCGTACATTGAAATCGCCGTGATAAATGGGTTCCTGAGCAGCAGGCATACTGTATCCCCTTTTTGGATACCCAGAGCTATTAGACTGTTTGCCAATTGGTTTGCCAGAGAATTGAATTGCTTAAAAGTCAGGGTTTGGTCTTCTTCCCCATAGTAGAAAAATGGTTGGTCTCCCTTTCTTTCGGCCCAAATCTCCAGTCTCTGAGGCAGAATTTCGGTCCCCAGATCCCACTCCACTGGTCTAGAACTTGTGCTCATGTCTTGTCCTCCTTACTATTTTCGCCTGGCAGGTGTTAATAGTCGGCGCCACAAAAGGTCACGAACGAGTCAACTATCCTATTGTCGCTTGAAAGGCGCCAACCCAAATTGTTAACTCGGCCCGGTTTGTCTTAAGATTGTGCAAGATCCGTGCCAAATATCGATTGATTACCTCTAATTCTGAACATTGCTATGATTAGGCAGGATATAGACTGAGCCTGGATTGAACTTGAAGGGCAATTTACTGAGTAGTATCCGCTCAAATGAGTCATTGCCGACTCATTCAAAAACCGGACCTGGTGATGAAGAATTAATCTCCCATTTCCGACTCAATCATGGTACTGTGGGTGGGATTGTAATGTTAATGCGGCATTAAGGGTAGGAGTAGGATCAGAGCGGACGCTAAAGAACGTACATAGGTATTAAACATACCAAGGAACATCTCTTAAGGCGCATGGATTCATCTGCATCTTGTTATACACCAATCGGTGATTGGATATCATGCTCCTAGGTTGATACATGCTGATTCATGATTTCAACCCAGGAGCCCACAGTGAATAGTATCAGATCTTACAGTTACCCATGACCTAACTTATTCCACATTTCTTCATCCGCCGATACAACGTCCTCCTGGACATACCCAGGGCCTTAGCGGTTTCAGATCGGTTGCCCTGATGTTTCTTGAGGGCGTCGATAATCATTTGTTTTTCAAATTCCTCAACACTCGAGTAATACTTGTTACTCTCCTGCTCGTTGGAGGTAAACGGTAACAGGTGGCTCTCAACCTGATCAAGCGTTATTACCTTGCTGGTACTCAACAAGACTGCGCCCTCTATAATATTCTGCAATTCACGCACATTTCCCGGCCACTCGTATTCCACGAAAGCCTTTATTACATCAGGGGCAATATTCATCTTGGGCTTGCCCATGGCAGCGCAGAATTTGGCTACAAAGTAGTTCGCCAGTAATTCTATATCGCTTCCCCGCTCCCTCAAAGGCGGTATGTTAAGCCGTACAACTGCCAGACGGTAGTATAAGTCCTGCCGAAACCGGTTTTTTCTAACCTGGAACTCGATATCCTTATTGGTAGCGGCAATAATTCGAACATCTACGGGGATCGTCTTGTTGCCTCCCAAACGGGTCACCTTGCGTTCCTCGAGAACCCTTAACATTGTGGCTTGAAGACTCAGCGGCATGTCTCCAATCTCATCCAGGAATATGGTCCCCTGGTCAGCCAGTTCAAACTTGCCCATGTTTCCGCCTTTGCGAGCTCCGGTAAATGCCCCATCGTCATAACCAAACAGCTCGCTGGCGATTAAGTCACGGGGCAGAGCCGCACAGTTGATGGCCACAAAGGGATGATTCCTCCTGTTACTATGATTATGGATTGCCTGGGCCATCAAGTCCTTACCGGTTCCACTCTCACCGGTAATAAGCAGATTGGAAGTTGTTGATGCGGCGACTTTGGCACTGTTTAGAATCTGCTTTAGCGAAGAATCGTTACCAATGAAGTCATCAAAGGTAAACTTCGCATTACCTCCAGTCCAGTTTCTGATCATGTGGTTCACCCGACGGCTCTCTCTGATATTGATGACTGTGTAGCCAGGTTGTCCCATCGCATTGCAGGTTATATTGCACTGAAAACGATCACCACTCCCGGTTAGGGTTACCCTTTCATCATTCATGGCCTTGCCTCGGGTAACTATATTGACAAACCGCTGGTTATCAACGCTGGGCTCCAGGATATCAATGAGGTTCTGCCCCAGAGGGTTTCCTACGTTTACTCTTAAGGTCTTGATACATTCTCCATTCATACATACGATTTCTCCGTCGTCCTTTACAACCATCAGACCTTCCGGCATGGTATCCACGATTTCCTTCTGAAACTCCTTGGCTCGCCTAAGAGCCAGTATAGACTCTATGTGTTGGGCAGCCATAACCACCATACCCAGTGAGTCTTCATTTCCCCGACCGGCCGGCACCGTCAGTCCGAAACCGCCAATTAATACGCCATTGTCCCTAATCGGAGAATAGAACCCGTCACACACACTGCCCATCAGGGTAAAATGCTCATATCCCCAGTACAGCGGTTGGTTTACCCTGCGCCAGCCCAAGTGATCCCCCTTGAGTACCGACCAGCCTTTCCAGCCAGATTGAACCTTCTATCATGTTGCCAAACTTTGCCCATTCTGAGGCTTCATCATCTCCAATGATGATCAGAGCAGTTGTATTGTCATCTACCAGAGATACCGCACACCGGGTTCCAGCGATAAAGCTGACCAGATTCTCCATCACCGGACGTGCAGCCCTCATCAAATACTCATTTTTACTCCTGAGCCGTTCCAGTTCCGCCCTGGTAACAATATTAGGATTCTTCTTCATATATGGGTCTACTCCGTATTGATAAGAACGCTCCCATGAGCTCAAAATCTCGGGTCTCAAAGTCTTTCTGGCTTCGGGGTTATTATGGAGTTCCTCCCATTTGCGTCGCCGTTCTTTTCGGTCCATATTTGTGTCACCTCTGGCCCATCCTCTTTCATAACAGTATACAACCAATAAGTATTTTGAACAATAGCCAAAACCGTCCCGGTATAGCCGCAACGTTTACGTTTCCACGACAAAAAAGTGAGACCAGGCTCGGACTTACCTGGTCTCTAAACATTTAAACTGTAAAATCGGGTTATCCTCTTAATCAAGTTGTCATAACACCCGTCCGGAGCACGAAATGAATAAAACTCCCCAGACTGAATGAAATGTTATATGGGACACACTGTATTAGGGTTCCAGCAATCTGCGCAAGACCTTACCTGCTCCCGACATGGGGAATGAGTCAACAAACTCAATAACCGCCGGAACCTTATACGAGGACATATTCTGCTTGGACCAGTCCCGAATCTCTTCGGCACTGGCTGATTGACCGGGTTTCAAGATGACAAAGGCCTTTATAACCTCACCTTTATGGGGATCAGGTTTCGGAATAACTGCCGCCTGGGCAATAGCAGGGTGTTTACAAAGCAACAGTTCCACTTCTTCAGGGAAGACGGAAAAACCCGAGACTTTGATCATTTCCTTGCGGCGGCCCAGGAAGTACAGGTAACCATCTTCGTCGAATCTGCCCACATCACCGGTATAGACCCAACCATCGATCAGGGTGTTTGCAGTTTCCTCCGGCTTGTTCCAGTAACCCAGGAAATGGGCCGGTGTTTTGACCGCTATTTCCCCTTCTTCGCCAATGGGTAGTTCCCGGGTGCGGTCGTCAAAATCGAAAATCCTTATATCGGTTTCAGCGGTGGGGATTCCCACCACTCCATATTTAACCTTTTGACGGGGTATAAAAGTATCCATGGTATGGGTCTCACTCAGGCCATAGGAAGCCTCTATCAGAAGCCCTCCCTTAGTGACTTCGGCCCACTGCTTGGAAATTTCTTCAGTAAGGGTTATGCCAAAGGAGGTGGTTATATTAAACCTCAAACTGGTCAGGTCATACTGTTTTAGATTGGGATGGTTCATCATAGCAACATTCATGGGCACGGTGCTTGACCACGCGCTTACCTTGTACTTGTCTATGGCCATCATTGTAGTTTCAGCATCAAAAAGGGTCATCAGGACAACGGTGCAACCCGCAAAGATTGGAGTATCCACACTGGCCAGCATACCAGCTATGTGGAAGATAGGAGTTATTCCCATACACACAGTATTCGAGTCATACAGTTTGATATTGGTAACGCAGGTGGCACTCTTAAATAGAGCCGCGAATTGGGTCAGCATAGCGCCTTTAGGCAAGCCGGTAGTTCCGCCGGTATACTGTAACAAAGCAATATCGTCCAGTTTAACATCGATTTCCGGTGGTGTCGAATCTGCATTTAATAGGATGTCCATCAGATCAACCGTGCCGGGTATCAGGTTTTTTGGAGCCTTCATCATATCAGTAAGAGGCAGGGTTGGCTCTTCCGGAAGAAAGTCATGAAAACTGGTTGTGATAACCCGCTTGACCGAGGTCTTTTCAAGTATCTTTGATGCCAGGGGATATAAGATGTCAAGGGTCACCAGCGTTTCAACTCCGGCATCATTCAGTTCATATTCCAGCTCCATCTCCTTGAACATAGGTGAGCAAGGGGCGATAATGGCTCCAATTTTCCAGCTTCCATAATGGGCGATATAGTATTGGGGACAGTTAAACAGGAACAGACCAACCCGGTCCCCCTTTTTGACCCCCTGCTGCAGCAGGTAATTGGCAAAACGGTCACTGGCTTCATTCAATTCCTGGTAGGTGATTTCCCGGCCGTAAAAAATAACCGCCGCCTTTTCCGGGTGTTCCTTGGCATGTATTCTTAGATACTGATGAAGGGGTACCTTGCCCAGAGGATACTGGGCCTCGGTAGGCGATCCCGGTGGCCAGCTTTTCAATGATAACTCTTTGATGCTTTGCAAAATTAGCCCTCCTTATAATGCAATTACCATGATTAACTGAATAACATCTGCACTACGACACTCACTAGATTAGCAGATTGCAAGATTCATGCCAGATTTGGAAGGGATCCCTCAAAACGTTTACAATATTCAGAGGTGGCAGTATCCAGTACCTCCCTCGGCCATGATCAATTGATCAGCCATTTGAGTCAATCCCGTCACCTTTTGAGTCAGGTTTGTTACACATATAGTGCTCAACCCCAGATAACAATCTGATCCACCACTGCTTTTACAACCGAGTATCTCCACCTACGCTTTTAGCTCCATTGGTCCGATGCTGAGCAGTTTATATTCCGGGATACCATCCTGATCATATAAAAAGCCGGGCAAAGCCCGGCCTTTTACACATATAATGCAGCATCACTTTTAAAATGCTGGCTAATATTAGTCCAATAGACGACGCAGTACCTTGCCAGCTCCGGACATGGGGAACGAATCTACGAACTCGATAATAGCCGGAACTTTGTAGGTGGACATGTTCTGTTTGGCCCAGGCCTTGATCTCCTCGGCGGTAACAGTCTGCCCGGGTTTCAGGATCAGGAATGCCTTGATGACCTCTCCCTTATGCTCATGAGTTTTCGGAATAACAGCAGCCTGTGCCACTGCCGGATGTTTACAGAGCAGGAGCTCAACCTCTTCGGGGAACACTGAGAATCCAGAAACCTTTATCATCTCTTTGCGACGACCCAGGAATGCAAGATATCCCTCTTCGTCAAATTTACCTACGTCTCCGGTATAAACCCAGCCATTGATAAGGGTATCTTTCGTCGCCTCAGGCTTATTCCAGTAACCAAGGAAGTGTGAGGGTGTCTTAACTGCAATCTCCCCCTCTTCTCCTATGGGGAGTTCCTTGGTGTGGTCATCAAAATCAAATATTCTGATATCAGTCTCCGCATTTGGTATCCCGCAGACCCCATACTTGATGTTATTTATCGGCACAAAGCAATCATAGGTGTGGGTTTCGGTCAAACCATACGAGCTCTCAAAGCAGTATCCACCCTTGGTTAATTCAGACCATTGCTTGGCGATCTCTTCAGTCAGAGTAATACCAAACGACATTGCCATATTTAGTCTGCAGCTGGAAAGGTCGTATTCCTTGACTTTGGGGTGATTCATGATGGCCATGTTCATCGGCACACTGCTTACAAAATAGTTGGCCTTGTACATTTCTATCGCCTTCATGGTGGTCTCCGGATCGAACATAACCATCATAACCGTTGTACAACCAGCCATAATCGGTGCATCAACACCGCAGAGCATCCCCGCAATATGGAATATGGGTGATATTGTCAGTGAAATTGTGTCTGGCTGAAATGGCTTGTTTCCATTGGTTACAGCAGTGGCACTGGTAAATACAGCCGCAAAATGGGTAAGCATTGCACCCTTGGGCAGACCGGTGGTTCCGCCAGTATACTGCAGGAGTGCCAGTTCATCCAGTTCAACCTTCACATCAGTTGGTGTGGCATCACCATTGGCAAGGATGTCCATAAGATCAAATGTTCCCGGAATGGTCATCTTCTTGGTTTCCATCTGTGCCACCAGCGGCAGAGTCGGCTCTTCCGGCACATAATCGTTCAGGTTTGTTACCACGACCGTCTTAACCGAGGTGTTGTCCTTTACCTTTTCAAATACCGGGTATAGAATGTCCAGACATACCAGGGTTTCAACTGCCGAGTCATTCAATTGATATTCAAGTTCCATCTCCTTGAATAACGGCGAGCACGGACTTAATACGGCGCCTATCTTCCACGCAGCATAATGAGCAATCAGATACTGGGGACAGTTAAGGAGAAACAGCGCTATACGATCTCCTTTTTTTACCCCTTGTTTGAGGAAGAAATTGGCCAGCTTTTCACTTGATTCATCAAGCTCCCGATAGTTTATAACCCGACCATAAAAGATAATAGCCGGTTTTTCCGGGTGTTCTTTCGCACGCATACGCAAATATTCGTGCAGAGGAACTTTACCTAACGGATACTCTGCCTCGGTAGGTACGCCTGGGGGCCAACTTCTCAACGATATTTCTTTGATATTTGGCATAGATTAAACCTCCCCTTGTAGATCAATATTGTCATATTCTTGAACGTTATCAGCACTTATCCCCTTGTCGGACAGTACTGTGATTGAGTTTTCAACCGGGATTTCAATTAAGAAATCATATCGGATTGCCTGACTCCAGGATATATTTTAATTCTCCTATAGTCCTTATTCCGGACTATAGGAGAACCTGTTATTTAACTAAACACTGATTGCAGCGAATTTATGCACTACGCAGCGTGGGCTTTCTCCTGCCGCATCAATCCAATACCCGCAATGAGAGCAAATGCCAGAGCAACGATCATTAACAGGAAACCGCCTGCAAATCCGATCATACCTGCAGCCCAGCCCAAAACAACCGGTGCAATTGAGGACAGAACATAGCATACACCGTTGTAGAATCCTGCACCGGTAGCCATCGCATTAGGATTAACTGATTTCTGCAGCAATACATACCAAATGGGAACCGCTATATAAGCAACTCCGGTAGCAACCGATATCATAAAGGCTGCAGCCCAAGGGTTCTTGAGGCTGACGCCAACCCATATAGCCAGAGCAGCCAGGACGCATGAATAAACAGTCAATGGAGCTTTGGTCTTCATCTTGTCAGCTGCCACACCGGCTATCCAGGCACCAGCCACCGCAGCAATGTTCGGCAGTGTCGCCAGGAAGCCCATTTCCGCCCAGGAGAAGCCTAAGGTTTCAACCAGGTACTTGGGCATCCAACTGGTGATCCCGAACAGACATACTGTAACCATAGCATTACCAATGGTTGCTAGCCAGAAGTTACGGCTCTTAAGAAAACTCCAATCGATTCTGCCGGTCGCTCCTTCTTCTTCAGGACCATTGTACGCTTCGATGTAAGCAGCCTCTTCATTACTGAGCCTCGGATGCTCTTTCGGAGTGTTGTATAGGTAATAGGCCAGGAAGAATAACGGAATAAGTCCGATTGCCGCCAGGGCAAAGAAACTGCCCCTCCAACCGAATTGTGCGATTAACCAGGCAACTAAAGGTACAGCAACAATAGGTGCCCCCACCGTAGCGGTCAACCATATACTATTGGCTCTGCCCCTCTCGTGAATGGGGAAGAAGTTTTTGATTGTCTTGTTGGTAGCCGGAGTATTAACCGATTCACCAACCCCCAGTAATACCCTGGTTCCCAAGAGAACTATAAAACTTGATGTTAAACCAGCAATCAGGGTAACGCCAGCCCAAACAACCACTGCCCCGATCCATATCTTGCGCTGGCCGAAACGGTCAACCACGGGACCAATAAAGAAATTAAAAATACCATAACACAGCAGGAATCCGGATATCAGCATCCCCTGTTTAGTCAGATCACCAGATATGCCCAATGCATCCGTAAAAGCTGTGTCTGCTACCAGCAGGTTAATGTTAGTGCGGTCAAAATAAGCGATAACAAAAGCAATAAAGATCGCAATCATTATCATCCAGCGTAGATTCCCTGCTGGGACCGGTTTGCTGTTTCCAACTGGTGAATTCATTGTCAGATCCTCCATTCCAAAATAATTAATACAATGATGATTCCGCTGTTGCAGTCCATTAGATGATCTCCATTATGCTCAGTTAGTGTGAAACTTCATGCTATAGGATGCCATTCCTGGATTTTCCGCAGTGGAATCAGGGTAGAATTACACTGAGTCATTACTTACACATTTTATTTGAGCATCATCCTTTCTCTATGTCCCTGCTAAGCAGGATCAAGGCTTTTCGTAACCACAAGCATGGTTACCAAGCCTGATAAGACCCATATAATAGCTAGTGCAACTTCCCTCCATAGTCTGTCAGTTACTCGAGTAAACTGTTTCTAATTTTCATGCAAAAACCATGCCAGTTGCCTCCCAAAAGCATTACACTTAATTACATCCAGCTTTCACCGGCTTTTGGGTGGTAGTGTTAAGTCGAGTCATAACCTCTGTTGGGTTGCTGCACCGGGTCATTTTCGCACAGTGTGTCACTTCGGCCACACTTTTTGCTCATCTAACCGAATAAAGTGTAACACCGAATGTTCCGTAATGCAATTTGTGGCACAATTTGGATTCAAGGGTTGAAACAAATAGATCTCCGGCCAAGGTTATTAAGAAAGGAATACCGAAAGGCGGTTATTGTTTGATTGTCTGTATTTTTGTTTTTGGGGCAAGTCCGCCGGGTGTTATTGTAACAAATCGTTCATAATGGTTGGGTTTATTATTATTGCGATCACTATACCCTGGGTTACCTCATTGACTCGTGTTGATCCAGGGTAATTTTGGCTATCCGCCCCCGACGGAATTCACTTAAAAGGAAAAGGGCAGCCTTTTGCCAACCGTTACTATCCTGCTCCGAAAAGCCGCGGAAACGGGCTATGGCCTGCAGAATCTGGTCTTCGTCCAGCAACCGGACGTTCTCTATACCGTAACGTAGTTCCAGGGCCTGGGGTTGAATTCTCTGAACCGTGCGGACAATAAACCTGGCCACTTCTTCCTCTGAATAGGCTTTGGGGCCAAGCACACCCAGGGCCGCCAGCTTCAATCCCTGTTCCGGCTGGGTTATCTTGGGCCACAGCAGTCCGGGGGTATCCAGGAGGTCTATTCTCCCCTCTACCCTAACCCACTGTTTGCCTCGGGTCACACCTGGCTTGGGTCCAGTGCGAGCAGTTTTTTTACCGACCATGGAATTAATAAAGGTTGACTTTCCAACGTTGGGAATCCCTACCACCATTATTCGAGGAGGCCGTACCCGTCGCTGCCGGGCCTTCATTGCATCCGCCGTTGGCTGGTAGAGTTTCTCTACCATTTGGATGACCGGTTTCTTCCCCTCTCCGGTGGTCGAGACCATGCCCACCGTATGCAAGCCTTCCTTATTGAGGACCCTGGTCCAGATATCAAGGTCCCGGGAATCCACCAGATCCTTTTTGTTGAGCACCAGTATTATTGGTTTTGGTTTTACTAAGCTTTCCAGTTCCAGGTTGCGAGTAGACTGTGGCGCACGGGCGTCCGCTATTTCCACCACCACATCCACAAGTTTCAGGTTCTCGGCTATCTCCCGCCGGGCTTTCACCATATGGCCCGGATACCAATTATTAACCACCAATGTTCCCCCCGGACGACGAAATGGTTGATTTCTTTGAATTCCAATTCCCCTGCAAATAGTGATAAACCACAATTTTGAACGCATAAATATCCTTCGACAGAATTTGCAGGGAATCCACCTATTAAGATTAAGACTGGCTTTTGAAGCCAGTCTTTTGTCTCTTATCTGCTTTCCCGCTTTTCTTTGATCTTAGCCTTCTTGCCAAAACGCTGGCGCAGGTAATAGAGTCTTGCCCTTCTTACCTTACCCTTTCTCACCACTTCAATCTTTTCAATCCTGGGTGAATGAACCGGAAAAGTTCTCTCTACCCCGACTCCGTAGGAGATGCGCCTGACTGAAAATGTCTCTCCCAGTCCGCCTCCCCGCCTGCGGATAACAGTCCCCATAAAGATCTGGATCCTCTCCCGGCTACCTTCAACAACTTTAACGTGGACCTTAACCGTATCACCGGGTCCAAAATCGCTTATGTCTTTTCTTATTTGCTCCTGCTCTATCGAATTAATTATGTCTTGCACTATTTGTCCTCCCTTCTATGTAACATCGGTCTAACTGTCGATGTCTCTTTGCCGACAAATGGTATTATATCACAGGGTCATTCCATTCACAAGTTGGCAATACTTCGGCTGAACCCCGGTCTTCAACCCCCGTAATTCTGGGACTGGTGATGTTACTCGTGCCCAGCGTCAGCTTTCAAATCTTTACCAGCCATTCCCCATCAACCGGTCCAAAATTATCGCCACCGCACTCCTGACAGATAGATGATTGTAATCACTGTCAGCCTGAATCGGGTGCAGAATAAAATCGGCTTTAGCAATCTCGTCCTCTATCAACCCCCATCCGGTTCCGAATAACAACAGATAGGGCCTATCCCCTCGGGAGATCCTCTGTCGCATCTCCTGATAGCTTAAGCTACGGGAATGAACCCGGGCATCGGTTACTACAGTAAAGGCTGTTTGGCCCTCCAGTTGAGTTATTCGTTGCTGCACCTCGTTGATATCTGATAACAACTCCAGCAGCCTTAGGGCCTCTTTACGGTCCGGATTATAATCACCGCCAAAACCATGCTGCCAATAACTGATCATCTTTTCGACCAGTTGACGCTGGCTCTCCTGGGGATGGACCATGAAGTAACGCCTTACACCATATGTGCGGACTACCCGTGAAATATCATGCACGTCCAGATTGGTAATGGAGGTTGTGATTACCTCCCCACCTTTGTTATACACCGGGGTATGCATCAACGCGATATAGAGCTTTCCCTTCATTGCTGGTCACCCCCATCCCCGGAAAACAGGATTTCCATAAGATAGCCCTTTTCCTCCTCATCGAGGTGTTTTTTGATCAAAAGGTCCGGTCGGGCCAGCAGGGTCTTCCGGATACTCTCTTTCTTTCTCCACCGCCTGATTTGCTCATGGTTCCCTGACAGAAGTACTTCCGGGACCTCCAGATCCCCCACCTGACGGGGTCTGGTGTACTGTGGGTATTCGAGCAGTCCATCGCTGAACGACTCATCATCAATTGATTTCTCACTGCCCAGGACTCCCGGTATAAGACGGGCTACCACCTCAATCAGCACCAGAGCCGCCATTTCTCCCCCGGTCAGTATATAATCACCAATAGAGACCTGATCATCGATCTGGGTCAGGACCCGCTCATCAAAACCCTCATAGTGCCCACATAGCAACAGAAGACTTTTTTCGCCTGCCAGTTCCCGGGCCATTTCCTGGTTCAGGATCTTACCTGCCGGGCTCATCAGTATGGTCCGCACTTCGGGATTGGTCCGGTGCAGTTCCTCAAGTGCTCTTAGTGCAACATCAGCCTTGATTACCATACCGGCACCGCCGCCAAAGGGGTAATCGTCAACCTGTTTGTGTTTGTCCAGGGCAAAATCCCGGAGGTTAATAAGCTCAACCTGGATTATACCCCGCTCAATAGCCTTACCTATCAGACTGCTCTTGAGTGGAGAATGAAACATCTCCGGAAAAAGGGTCAGAACACTGATCTTCATCATCAAACCTCATCCATAAGCCCGGGCAGTAGTCTAACCTTCATCCTGCCGGTCGTCAGGTCAATATCGAGAACCACATCCTTGATGGCAGGTATCAGCACCTCTCCGTACCTGTCACCTTTAACCACGTAAACATCATTAGCCCCGGTCTTCAGGACATCGGTCACCACCCCCAGAGGACCTTTTTCAAGGTCATCTACCTTCAGTCCCAGCAGTTGAAAGATGTAATGGGTGTCTTCCGGAAGAGGAAATACCTCCTTCTCATCCACCTTAAGCAGACCTTTAACTAGACCACCAGCCGCCTCCACCGTATTGATACCGGCGAATTTAAAGAGAAGAAACTGCTTATACGGGCGGCAGTATTCGATCTTGTAATAACCGCTCCCAGGGCCGCACTCCACCCAGATCTTTTCCATCCCTTTGAAACGTTCCGGGAAGTCAGTAAGAGGCAGGACCTTCAGTTCCCCTTGAAGACCGCGGGTCCCGCATATCTCCCCAACGTTTATCATCTCCCGGGTCAAATTGGTCACCCTTTCCAAACCAGCTACAGTCACTGTTCCGCCAATATCTGTTGAAGGATAATCAGCGGCAAATTTCCACCGATACCTTTACGCCTTCCTTGGTGGCTGCCGCTTTTGCCAGGGTCCGTATGGCCTTCGCAATCTTTCCCTGTTTACCAATGATCTTTCCCATGTCATCGGGGGCCACTTTAACTTCCAGTATGATGGAGGTGTCTTTTGTTATCTGGTTGACCTCAACCATTTCCGGATTGTCCACCAGTGACTTGGCAATGAGCTCAATCAAGTCCTTCAATTGATTAACCCCCTCACTCTACTCCTTGCCCTTCACCTGAAACTTTTGTAGAATACCAACCTTCCTTAAAAGTGACTCGGCAGTCTCGGTCGGTTTGGCTCCAGTCGCCAGCCATTTCAGGGCTTTTTCCTCATCAATGTTGATGGTTGCCGGAGTGGTGCCAGGGTCATAGTAGCCTAGCTCTTCAATAAACCTGCCATCTCGGGGTGATCTTGAGTCAGCAACCACCACCCGGTAAAAGGGACTCTTCTTTGCACCCATCCTTCTCAGTCTGATCTTTGTTGCCATCTTTTCGCCTCCAATTTTAGTGTTTGCAAAACATCTTAGAATGGCAGTTTAACTCCACCCTTTTTGCCTTTTTTTAAGCTCATATCGGTAAGCTGTTTCATCATCCGCCGTGATTCATCAAACTGCTTGAGCAATCGGTTCACATCCTGCACCCGAGTCCCGCTCCCGCGGGCAATCCGCTTCTTGCGGCTGCCGTTTAAAATGGAAGGATCGCGTCTCTCCTTCGGGGTCATGGATCTGATAATTGCCTCCACCCGGGCCACTTCCTTCTCGTCAAACTCCGGCTTGACACCTTTCAACTGCTTGCCCAGGCCCGGGATCATCCCCATTAGCTGGTCAAGCGGACCCATAGTCTTAACCTGTTGCAGCTGTTCCAGAAAATCGTGCAGAGTAAACTCCTGCTGCCGGATTTTTCGTTCCAGTTCCCGGGCCTGTTTCTCATCAAATGATGCCTGCGCCTTCTCCACCAGGGTCAGGACATCCCCCATACCCAATATCCTCGAAGCCATTCGGTCAGGGAAAAACGGTTCCAGAGCGTCGAGCTTCTCTCCGGTCCCGGTAAACTTGATGGGGCAGCCGGTAACCGCTTTTACTGATAAAGCAGCACCACCGCGGGTGTCACTGTCCAGTTTGGTCAAAACCACCCCGGTTAACCCTATCTCCTGGTGAAAGGCCTCGGCTACGTTTACCGCATCCTGACCGGTCATGGCATCGACAACCAAGAGCATCTCATGTGGCTCTACAGCATCCCGAATTCCTTTCAGCTCCTGCATCAATTCCTGATTAATATGCAGCCGCCCGGCGGTATCGATAATCATTATGTCACGGTTATTATGCTGGGCGTACTCCCGGGCCCCACGAACAATATTGACCGGGTTTTCCTGTCCCATGGTAAACACCGGGACCCCTACCTGCTCACCCAGAACCTGCAGCTGCTTGATTGCGGCTGGTCGGTAAATATCACCGGCTACCAGAAAAGGCCTGCGCCCCTGGGAAACATAGTATTTGGCGATCTTCCCACAGGTGGTGGTTTTTCCTGAACCCTGCAGACCCAGTACCATGATGATGGTAGGGGGTTTAGAGCTCAGTATGACCTTGGTCTGATTGCCTCCCATAAGCTCCGACAGTTCCTCATAGACAATCTTGATCACCTGCTGTCCCGGTGTAAGGCTGTTCATAACCTCCTGCCCGACAGCCCTTTCCTTAACCCGGGCAACAAAACTTTTTACCACTTTAAAATTAACATCCGCTTCCAGAAGGGCCAAACGGACTTCCCGCATGGCCTCATTGACATCCTCCACGGTCAACTTGCCTTTACCTTTGAGGCGCCGGAAGGTCTCCTGCAATCTCCCGGCCAAGCCTTCAAATACCATCCATCTCACTCCCTTCAGGAGAACTATCGATCTCCAGAACCTCAGTCAGGATCCGTACCACTTCCTGAATTGCGGGCTCTTTACTAATATCTGCGCGGTTAAGAATCCGGTAAGCCATCGCAATCTTCCTTTTGTCCTCCTGGAATCTCGCGGCTAACCTTAATTTGAACTCGTAGTCCTCCAAGACACGCTCGGTCCGCTTTAACAGGTCATATACCCCCTGACGGGTTATACCCATCTGCTGGGCGACCTCGGAAAGCCCCAGATCGGCTTCATAATGAAGCTCGATAACCTGCTTTTGCCTATCGGTAAGCATTGGGCCATAGAAATCATATAAGAGCACTAACCGTTCCAATTTCTCCAGCAAACCGTTCACTCCTTGTAAAGCAATAATGCTTTACATTTGGATTCTATCCATTGGCAAATAAAAAGTCAAGCAGCTTATCGCGGGAAATCCAGGAGTTCCGGTTCTGTCCCGGAGACGTTGTTCTTACCGGATTTGGTTTTGCATATACTCATTCAGAACAGGATGTTTTCCCAAGGGGGGTTTGGGGATGTCTTTACCGCGAATGGTTTTTCCCGGGGGGAATACCTGCAATGGCTTTCACTCCTTCTACCAATATGTTATACCACCTGACGCCACCAGGCTGTTTATTCTCAAAGGTGGTCCAGGAGTAGGCAAATCCAGCCTAATGAAGAGGCTGGAGAAGGAATTGGGCCACTACGGGTATAACCGGGAACTGCACTGGTGTTCGTCGGACAATGATTCGTTGGATGCTTTGGTCCTGCCTGATTACCAAATCGCGGTGATGGATGGCACCGCACCCCATGTGGTCGATCCCCGATACCCAGGTGCGGTGGATGAGATAGTGAACCTGGGAGAGTACTGGGAGGAGTCGCGGCTCACCAAGAACAAAAGCAAAGTTATTGAGCTTACCCAAATGATGGCGATGTACTTCCGCATCGCTTACCTCCGTTTAAAAGAAGCCCTTGCCATCTGGAATGAGCTAAACGAGTATTATACTGATTCCGTATCTCCTGACCTTCTGCGCAAGGTCCAGCGGACTCTGAAACAGGAAGTTTTGTCGGGTGGTATGGGATCAAATCACATGAAAAAACGTGAGCGTCACCTGTTTGCTTCCGCGATAACGCCCGCCGGGGTCGTAAACCATGCGGCCAGCCTGTTTGACGAGGATTACAAGGTCATGGCCCTGGGAGGCAGCCCGGGAACCGGCTTGCACGCAATCCTGGCTTCCATACTGGAATGGTCAAGAGAAGAGATGCTTCCGGTCGAGGTCTACCATAACTGCTTCATCCCTACGCTGGTGGAGATACTGGTGTTCCGTCCGGCCAAGACCGTAATTATTGACGCCTCCGGGATGGTGGCCAATTACGAGCCTGTTCTGGGCCGGGTAACCAATGGGAGGCTTTTTGATCTGGACCAGCATGTTGATCCCGGGAGGATCTTAAGATTTGGCGGGGAGATTGATGACTCGCGGGAAAGGTTCAATGCTTCAATAACTGGAGCTGTAGGCTTTATCAATCTGGCCAAACAGGTGCATGACGAGCTGGAAAGGCTATATATTCCGGCCATGGACTTCGCCCGAATTGATAAAAAATACGTTGAAATCAAGCAACGAATCCTGGAGTATACCGCCAATAATCAAATAAGATAAAAAGACCCGGGGTTACCCTCTGTTCCACCATGGGCCAGGAGGTAACCCCGGGTCCGCTTATTGACTGTGTGAATGAGGCTGTATATGTATGAGCCGATTGCTTACCCCATAATTATCTGGCGAAGAGACCGGCCACGGTGTCTTCTGCCTGTCGCATAACCATCTTTTCATCAATGGTTGTCAATTGGCGTCCCTGCATCAGAATCCGCCCATTAACCATTACCGTATCAACATCAGCCCCGGATGCGGAATAGACCAGGTGGGCGGCCACATCATGCCGGGGGCACAGGTGGGGTTTGCGGAAATCCACCAGAATCAGGTCGGCTTTCATACCGGGACGGAGCATCCCTATGTCCGTCAGTCCGAGGGCCCGGGCACCGTTCACGGTAGCCATTTCAAGGGCCTGGTAAGCCGGAATCACTTCAGGGTTCAGGCGGCTCAGCTTGTGCAGGAAAGCGCAGGTCCTGAGTTCCTGAATCATATCCAGGTTATTATTGCTGGAAGCGCCATCCGTACCCAGTGCCACAGTTATCCCGGCAGCTAACATATCCGGGATCCTGGCGGTTCCGCTGGCCAGTTTCATGTTGCTCTCCGGGTTGTGTACCACGCTCACCTTATGCCGGGCCAGGATGTCAATATCCTGGTCATCCAGGACCACACAGTGGGCTGCCAGCACCGGCCTCTTAAAAAGGCCGACCTCATCCATCAAGGCTATCGGGGTCTTGCCATACTGGGCCTTGATATCGTTGTACTCGGTCATGGTCTCTGCCAGGTGGATATGTATTCCGGTCCCGAGTTCATCAGCCAGGGATATCACCCGTTTCAGGTACTCCGGGGTACAGGTATAGGGAGCATGCGGACCGAGCATCACTGTTAACCGGCCTTGGGCTTTCCCATTCAATTTAAAAAGCTGGCGGCTGCGATCAAAGGCTGCTTCCCCGGTCGGACCCTGACCGACCATTCCCTGGGACAGAGAGGCTCTTATTCCGGTCTCCTCTACCGCCCTGGCCACTTGGTCCATGTTGAAATACATATCAGCAAAGCAGGTGGTACCTGACTTGATCATCTCGGTTATACCCAGCATCGTTCCCCAGTAACAGTCCTCAGCCGTAAGTTTGTCTTCAATCGGCCACATCTTCTCCTGCAGCCACTGCATCAACGGCAGGTCATCACCATATCCCCGCATCAGGGTCATGGCGACGTGCGTATGGGCATTTACCAGACCCGGCATAGCGACCATTCCCGTGGCATCGATGACCGTCTCAAATCTGCCTTCGTTGGCGCAAATACCTGGATTCACGGCAGTTATATCTGATCCCTCCACCACCAGGTAACCGTTATCGATAAAGTCGTCTTGGGAGGTCATCGGCAGTATACTGCAGTTCTTGATGAGAATCATCCAATTCACTCCTTATTGGCCGTATTTATTCAGATAGTTATCCCTTAGATCCCTGATCTCATAAGGTCCAAACTCCCAGTAGCCGCCCAGTACCTGGGCAAAGACAGCAATCTGAGCTGTCTTTTCGGTAATGATACAGGCGAGCAGAGCTTCTTTTAGATCGCGGCCTACACCAACCAGCCCATGCTTTGCCAGCAGGACCGCCTGCTTGCTGCCCAGGTGTTTTACCGCCTCCTCTGCCAGTTTGGTGGTTCCGCAGGCAGCATAAGGGGCGTGGTCGATTGATCCGCCGATTACCTGAGCTATCTCCTCGGTAATGGCAGGTATGGGGCGCTCGGCAACCGCAAAGGCGGTAGCATAGGGGCTGTGGGTGTGCACAATCGCTCCTACATCAGAACGGTTGTCATAAATAGCCTGGTGCAAAGGACACTCAGTTGACGGTTTCCAGCGGCCATAAACCTCAGTCCCAACGACCACCACTATATCCTCCAGGGTCATAGTCTTATAGTCTATACCGCTGGGGGTGATCAGCATACCTGGTCGGTCCGGCAACCTTGCGCTTACATTCCCCCAGGTGCCCCGCACCAGACCTTCTGTGAGCATCCGCTGGGCGGTACTTACAACCTCCGTGCGCAGCTTTTCATAATTCATGATAGGCCTCCTCGGTTATAACTACAGAATCATTCAGGTTGGCCAGGTTTTCCATGTATGGCCAGCGGACGATCCCTCTTTCGGTAACGATAGCAGTTATCAAGTCCCCGGGGGTCACATCAAAAGCCGGGTTCAGGACCTCCACCTCTGGCAGAGTAATCAGAGACTCCCCGATCTTTCGTACCTCATCCGGGTTTCTGGTCTCGATCGGAATCTCGTCACCATTCCTGATACTCAGATCTATAGATGAAAACGGGGCCGCTACCAGGAAGGGTATCCGGTGGTGCCTTGCCAGAACTGCCAACCCATAGGTACCAATCTTGTTGGCGGTATCACCGTTGGCTGCGATCCGGTCAGCCCCGGTTATTACCACATCAACCTGCCCTGAACGCATAATATACCCGGCCATGTTGTCGGTGATGAGTGTTACCGGGATACCATCCTCGGCCAGCTCCCAAACGGTAAGCCGTGATCCCTGCAAGACTGGCCTGGTCTCACAGGCCCAGACCTTTTTTATCTTGCCGGAAGCAAACGCTGAGCGGACCATTCCCAAGGCGGTCCCGTGTCCGCAGGTCGCCAGGGCCCCAGCATTGCATATGGTAAGCACCCGGGTTCCCGGTGTTAGCAGGGCTGCTCCCATCTCTCCCAGGCGTCGATTCTGTGCCCGGTCCTCCTCCTGCATGCGCCTGGCTTCATCAACCAGGCTCTCCCGGATGGTCGGGAGGTCCAGATGGCTTGCATTCCTGTAGGTCTCAATCATTCTATCTACCGCCCACCTCAGGTTGACGGCGGTTGGTCGGGTATCAATCAAGGTTTTACTTATCCGGCGGATTTCCTGGTCCAGGTCGTTTATGTCTCCGGTGTACTGGACCACGCCCAGTGCTATGCCATAGGCAGCCGTGACCCCAATCAGGGGGGCTCCTCTGACCGCAAGTCCTTTGATGGCTTCTGCTACCTGGTCAACGGACGTCAGCATCCGGTAGCTTACCTCACCGGGCAACGTGGTCTGGTCCAGAATTCGGATCCCGGTTCCCCGCCACTCAATGGTCTTCATCTTTACTTCACCCGGATTCCGTCCGGTACCATGCCGCAATCGCACCCTGGCGGCGAGGGGATCTTCTCGATGGCCCTGGTTATGGTCTCTCTAAGCCTGACCAGATTCGCCTTCATACAGGCCACCACCTCGGCATGGGTAAGTTTCCCGGTTGAAATCCCGGCCGCGTAGTTGGTCACCATAGCCACCGTGGAGTAGCATATCCCCAGTTCCCGAGCCAGGACCGCCTCCGGCACCGTGGTCATCCCAATAACATCCCCGCCCAGGACTTTAAACATTTTTATCTCGGCTGCCGTTTCAAAACGCGGGCCCTCGGTACAGACATAGGTGCCCCGCTCAAATACGTCCGTGTCGGTGGTGGAAGCCACCTCAAACAGTACCTGTCTCATCTCCGGGCAATAGGGTTCGGTCATATCAACATGGACTACTCCCCGTTCATCACCGGCAAAGAAAGTAGGAATTCGGCTTTTTGTGAAATCAATAAACTGGTCAACCACCACAATTGACCCGGGTTTGTATTCAAAGTTCAGGGACCCGACTGCTGCGGTGGCGATAATACGTTTTACTCCGAGCTTGTACAGGGCCTCGATATTGGCCCGGTAGTTGATCAGGTGTGGCGGCACCGAGTGGTCCCCGCCATGACGGGGCATAAAAGCAATGGTTCTCCCCTTATATTGACCCACCATGACCCGGGTCTCCCCGTAACTGGTTGTTATCACCCGATTCTCTGTGTTTTCCATGATGTCCGGGTCATAAACACCGGTCCCTCCGATGATTGCTACCATATCCATATATTCTCCTCCTTACTCAACAAACAAAGCTGCTGCGAAATCCGAGCTGGAGAAGTCCTCCAGGTCCTGCATACCTTCACCAACCCCGATCAGCTTCACCGGAACCTTCATCTCCCGGGCCAGAGCCACTACGATCCCGCCTTTGGCGGTGCCGTCCACCTTGGTCAGGACAATCCCCGATACCCCTGTTGATTCTTTGAAACTCCGGGCCTGGCTTACAGCATTCTGACCGGTGGTGGCATCCAAAACCAGCAGGACCTCATGAGGTGCATCCTCAATTTCGCGTTGAATGACTCTTCTTACTTTGGCGATCTCCTCCATAAGGTTGGTCTTGGTGTGCAGCCTGCCAGCGGTATCAATGATCAGGACGTTAATTTTCCGAGCCTGAGCCGCTCTTATGGCATCAAACACCACCGCCGCAGGATCGGCCCCCGCATGGTGCTTTATTATATCAACCCCGACCCGATCAGCCCAGATCTGCAACTGGTCAATCGCGGCTGCACGAAATGTGTCACCGGCGGCCAGCATCACTCTCTTGCCCTGCGATTTAAAGCGGTAAGCCAGCTTGGCAATGGTGGTGGTTTTACCTACCCCGTTAACTCCCACCACCAGGAACACCGTGGTCCCCTGGTCCGCAAAACGCAAAGGCTGGCTAATCTGGGCCATGGTGTCCGAGATGTGGCGTTTTAGAATATCCTTAACCTCTTCCGGCTTTGATATCCGGTTATCCTTGACCTGCCTACGCAATTCCTTGATCAGCTCCTGAGTGGTCAGGACTCCGATATCAGACGCGATGAGGATTTCCTCCAGCTCTTCAAAGAAGTCCTCATCCAAGGCCCGACTGCTCTTGATCAGGCCTTCCACTTTACTAACAATACTGTGCCGTGTTTTCGAAAAGCCCTGGCGTATACGATTAAAAATCCCTATCGCTCCTTTCCATGAATTCTCTTAACTCTTATCCTGCTGGGTAGACCAGGATGTCCACCAGATTAAAAACATATCCCAGAAGTATTATCCCCTATCCACAGTACACACAGCAGATTCGGAAGATGTATTTGCGATCACTGTGACCTGGCTCGCAAGGTCAACCAGCCAGCGAGCCGGCCTCAGCCGAAGTGAGGGAATACACCTCCGACAGTCCCTGCTCGGGCATGGTTACCCCAAAGATGTTATCGGCCGCTTCAATGGTGCCCTGCCGGTGAGTGATCACAATGAACTGCATGCGGTCAGCCAGACGTTTCAAAAAGCTGGTAAATCTGCCCAAATTGGCGTCATCCAGTGCGGAATCAATCTCGTCAAACAGGCAAAACGGAGTAGGATTTAAGACCAGGAGCGAAAATATGAAGGCAATACAGGTCAATGCCCGTTCACCACCGGACAGCAGGTTAAGCGACTGCCGTCTTTTACCCGGCATCTTGACGATGATATCCACGCCTGACTGCCAGGTATCCGCATGGTTTTCCGGCAAGAGTTCCGCCTCTCCCCCCTGGAAAATGCCATTGAATGTTCTCTTGAAACTGGCATTGGCTACCACCAGGAACTCCTGAAAACGGCTGTTCATGATGGCCTCAGTCTCCTCTATTATCCTGGTCAGTGATTGGCGGGCTTTATGCAGGTCCTCCAGCTGGCCCTGCAAAAACTCAAACCTCTGGTTGACCTCATTCAGCTCATCAATGGCAGTGACATCAACCGGCCCCAATTCTTCAATCCTTTGCCGGATCACCTCACATTCCTCCCGCATCTTTCTCTGCTTGCGGTTATCCATTCCTTGCCAGAAATCACTTGCAGATTCTCCGGCAAACCTCTCTTCCCACAGCAGGAGACCGTTTTTTTCCTCAGTCTCGGTCCGGGCCTTTCTGATTTCCAAATGCTTAATCTTTTCTTCCAGGGCAACTACCTGTTGGCGGTGGGAAGCCACGGCCTGCTGAAGCTCCTCGCACTGTTGTTGATTGGCCTCGATGCTTTGGACCAGGTCTGCCAAAAGACGTTCTGTCTCCAGGAGGTCCTGGCTTATGCTCTCCATTTCCGCTTGCAAAATCCGGATCCGGTCACCCTCAGCCTCAATCAGTTCAGTGAATCTGGTTACCTGCTCCTGGTAATCCTCCAGGGTGGCTCTGTATGATTCTTTAACCGCTTCCAGCTGTTCCATTCCCCGGCGCCGGCCCAACAGCTCCTGCCGGCTAAGATTAACCAGATCACAGCAATGGGTATGACGTTCACGCAAGAGATCCAGCTGCCGGGCCAGGCGGTCCCGGTTTGACCTCTCTTCTTCCTCGCTCTTTACGGTCTCGGTAAGTTGAGACTGTACATTGGTGAGGTTATTCATAATCCCGGACAACTCAGTTTCCAGAGTCGCGATCTCCCGGACAACCAATCCTTCTTCAGCTTGGAACTGAGACACTTCCCACTCTATCTGTTCAAGTTCCGAGAGCACCCGGTCCCGTTCCTTGCTCTGGATTTCCTGATGAAAGGCTCGCTCACTGATCCTCTGCTGCAACTGCTCTAGGCGAGTATCCATTTCCTTAACCTTGAGGCTTAAAGCTTCAACAGTTCCGGCAGCCTTCTTCAACTCCTTATCCCGGACCTCTTTCTCCTTCTTTTTCTCACGGTACAGAGCCTTTATCTGCAGTGGTGAGGTACGTCCCTGATGTTTACCTCCAGTCATAGCTCCCGTTGGATTTATAATGTCTCCCTCCACCGTGACAATGCGAAAGCGGGAACTCTTCTTAAACACCTTCAGCCCGGTATCCAGGTTGTCCACTATCAATACCCGCCCCAGCATATGTTCCGCTGCCTTTTGGTAATCGGGAGAGAACTTTACCAAATCCGCAGCCAGGCCTAATACCCCCGGAATCTTTTTGATTGACTCCAGTTGGCTCCGATCGACGGGCTGGTTACGCAGCATATTCAGCGGTAAAAAGGTCACCCTACCCCAGGATCGCGATTTTAACAGCTGAATAGCGGCTTTAGCGTCATCGTGATTCTTGACTACCACGTTTTCGAGACTCCGTCCGGCTGCAGCTTCCACCGCCACCTCCAAACCGGATGGTACTTCAATCAGGTCCGTCATAACCCCCAAGAAACCCGGAATCAGACGACGGTCATTATGAACTGCTGACAAAAGCCGGCGGACTCCTTCAGAAATACCGGCATGGGAGTGAATACTGTTCTCCAGAGTAAGTACCTGTTGCTGCAATTCTCTAACACCAGTCGACAGTGAAACAACCTTTTTTTCCAGTTCGATTGTTTCCCTGGCCATACCTTTTCTCTCCGCCTCGAGTCTGGCCTTTTCCTGGTTCAATCCTTTCAGAGCCTCTTCTCCTTCTGCCAGACCGTGTTCCAGGGCATTCAGTGTCTCCTGTGAGGTCACTATCTTCTGCTGCCGGTATTGATGCTCGGCCTTCCCCAGTTCCAGCTTTTGCCGGTTCTTTCGGAGGTACTCCTCCTTTTCCCGGACCTGGTTCTTATACGTTGATTCCATGCTCAACAGGTCGATCAATTGGGTCTTAAGACCCTCCTGTTGAATCCCGGACTGGTTCCACCGCTCTTCAACAACCTTAATCTCCCGGCCAATGTCTTCGGCTTCCCGGCTCTTTTCTCTTAGTTCTGCCTCTTTTACTTCCAGGTCCCCGGCTGATACCGTAAGATCCTTCTCCAGCTTTTCCATGGTCTCACTGTGCTTGGCGATGTCCGTTTGCAGCTGGTCTAACCGCTCCCGGGCATGGTCGATCCTTTCTTGGGAGAGGCGGGACTCATTCTCCTGCTGGTTAAGACCGTTGGTCAGCTGATATTTTTTCTCTTTGGTGGCCGCGGTCTGTTCACGCAGCTCCTTAAGCAGTTTCTCCAGCTTCTGGAGAGCCTGTTCTTCCTCATCCTTCATTCGCCTGGCCTCTTCCAGCTGGTCAGTGAGACCCATAATATCCGACTCCCGGGCCGTCAATTCCCGGCTAAACAGGAACAGGTCGTAGGCCAGGACCCTTCGTTCCAGATCGTTTTTCTCCGAGTTAAGCTCCAGGAAAACCCGGGCCTTGTTGGCCTTCTCCTCCAGTTCAGTTTTTCTCAGGCGAACCTCACCGAGAATATCCTCCAGCCGGATCAGGTCCTGCGAAGAGGCCTGCAGCTTGGCAGTTGCCTCATCCTTTTTCTGGCGGTAACCGCTGAGTCCGGCGGCCTCCTCCACAATCAACCGCCGGTCAAAAGGCTTGGCATCCAGCACCTGTTCAAGCTCACCCTGCCCGATAATGGCATATCCCCTCTTCCCTAGTCCGGTGCCGGCCAACAGGCTATGAATATCCTTCAATCGGACCTCACTAAGGTTGATCAAGAACTCGCTCTCACCCGTGCGGTAAATGCGCCGGGTTATGTTTATCTCAGCATAATCACTGTTTATCAGATGGTCCTGGTTATCCAGGGTCATGGAAACGGTCGCCATTCCCAGAGGTTTTTTCTTATCTGTACCGGTAAAGATAACATCCTCTCCCCGCTGGCCACGCAGATTCCTGACATTACTCTCGCC
Source organism: Syntrophomonadales bacterium (assembly GCA_050951725.1). GTDB lineage: Bacteria > Bacillota > Syntrophomonadia > Syntrophomonadales > DTU052 > DTU052. The sequence goes on from JBMNJO010000001.1 coordinate 658,924, forward strand.
CAGCACCCAGCGTATGGCATCGGCGATGTTGCTCTTTCCGCAGCCATTGGGACCCACTATCACATTGATACCAGGCCGAAATCCGATTTCTATCCCCCGGGCAAATGATTTAAAGCCCCTCAATTCCAGGCGTTTAAGATGCATAAAAACCTCACCGTAGTATTCTCCCCCACCGGGTCCTATTCTCTGGCTGCGTGGGCGTTTAATAACCGTTCTCGGATGTCCAATACCTCCATTTTACTCGATCTGAAACCCGAAATATCAGTAATCATTGGGATTATTTCCGTCAAAATAACCAGGTCTCGGACAATTGATACCCCGTATCTTTGGATTACTACCCTGTCAAAACCCTAACTTAACTGGTTTGGATGCAACGCAAATATGTAGAAACCGGTTGACGCAGCATGGCATCAACACCCGGCATCCTGCATACAAACTCCGAATCATAACTTTTCGCAGGGGAATTCTGGGTTATTTTCCGCTCGCCCGATGTTTGGAAACTATTATACTTGAACTCCCACCCAGGCAAAAGAAAAACTGCTAACATTAGCAGCCCTTCTATATATGTTAATTTATTCTCTTTATCTTGGCTCAATCAAAAACTTGATTGCCGTTCTGGTCTCATCATCTATATCTATCTCCACAAACGCCGGTATCATTACTAGATCAATTCCGTTGGGTGCGACAAACCCCCTGGTGATAGCAATGGCCTTAATCGCTTGATTAACAGCACCCGCTCCGACTGCCTGGACTTCCGCTCTCCCATATTCCCTCAAAACCGCGGTCAGTGCACCGGCCACTGATTTAGGGCTTGAAGTAGCAGATACCTTCAATACTTCCACTCTTATTCCCCCTCATGCTGTATTCAAAACATGGTCCTTGTCACTCAGGTCGCAGGAAATTTTGCCGCGATAAAACGAGTTGGGGAACCTCCCGATGCCATTGTCCGACTCCTACCCAAGCCTGTTCTGACCCTTCAGTTCCCATCACCTCAAGCTGATCCAATTGAAATCTGGCTTCCAGAGCTTGAAGGTTGCGACGTTTTTGGCCAATCATCTTGGAGAGGTCTCGTTTGTTTACATAAACCTTAAGCCGGTTCGTCACCTCTCTTTCCATAAAGCGGTTAATGAGCAGAATTGCCTGCCACTTGAAGAGTTCACTCTGCACCAACTCCCCAAATCCTGGATGAAAAGGTCCCGCGATAATTTCTCCGGGTCTCTGAAGCTCAGGAGTTGGTTGCAGTCCCATTCTTATTATCTTTATACCAGCTTTTTCTAATTGGGTCAACATCAAAAGGGCTGTTTCAACGGCTTCTTGAAGCGACAGTGGTTTATACTTGCCTTCGTTACAGAGTCTGGCCAGCGGTGTTCCCTTGAGTACCAGGGTGGGATAAATCCGGGCCAGGTCAGGTCCAATTCTAATCACCTGTTCAACTGTATCCAATTCACTGGCCAGATCTGAACCAGGCAGGCCGATCATCAATTGATGTCCCAGGGCCAGTCCCTTTTGTTTGATCAATGAGGATACTTTCCCGACCAGGGAGACATCATAATCACGTCCTGAAGCTCTTAGGACCTCCTGGTTGAGCGATTGCACCCCCAGTTCAATGGTCTTTACCCCATAGCCGGCCAGCAGATCGACCAGCGGTCCGTCAATGGCATCCGGTCTGGTAGACACCCTTATGCTCTTTATCTGACCATTCTTGATGAATGGCTGGACTGCCTGCAAATAGGATTCCTGGTGGTGCCAGGGGAGGGCCGTAAAACTCCCTCCATAGAAGGCAACTTCACATGGTATGTCAGGCGACAGGCTTGGCAGCCGGTCCTCGATTGTCCTGGCAACATCATGGTAATCAGGACTGGACCGCTGCCCGGTAATCGTCTTCTGGTTGCAGAAAACACAGTTGGATGTACAACCCAGGTGGGGGATAAAGAAACTTATAATCACATGGTTCTTCACTTGGATAGTTCCTTTAGGGCTTCTTCGGCCGCCCTTTGTTCGGCCTCTTTCTTGGTCTTTCCCACCCCGGTTGCTAGCAGACGGGATTGAAAGGACACGCCAGCCACAAAGGTACGGTCATGGGCTGGCCCACTCTCCTTCAATATCTCGTAGGTCACATTTTCCCGGCTGGTGCTCTGAACCAATTCTTGCAAACGGGACTTGAAATCATAGAAGTCACCATCGGCTACGGCATCTATATCCTTCTGCATATGCTTAAGGACAAATGACTCGGTGTATTCCAGCCCTTGGTCCAGAAATACGGCTCCTATAATCGCTTCCAGAGCATCAGCAAGGATGGAATTGCGGTTTCGGCCTCCTGAGTTCTCTTCACCGCGTCCCAGGATCAGGTAGTCGCCGATATTCAAAGCGCGCGCAAACTTGGCCAGATACCGTTCACAGACGACTTTGGCCCTGATCTTGGTCAAAACCCCTTCCGGCTGGTTCGAAAAAGTTATGTAAAGGTACCTTGCTACTACCAGGTTTAAAACCGCATCACCCAGGAATTCAAGACGTTGATTATTCTCTACCATTCCCTGTTCCTGAGCGTATGAGGGATGGGTTAACGCAGTAACCAGAAGGTCCATATCATTGATTCTTAACTGGTTAGTCTGAGCAAAACCGATTGCATTAGCAGACATGTTTCACCCCTTACTTGGCACTGATCACCTGGTAGAGGGCTTTAATCAGTGGACCCATGGACTTATAATCCTCCAGATTATCCTCGGGAAACTCCACATCATAGATATCTTCCAGGGCCATCAGCATCTCCACAATATCGATAGAATCTGCGTCGATTTCATCAAAAGTAGTATCCCAGGTAATTGAATCCGGTTCTATCCCCAGCTGCTCAGCCAAGATCTTGCGAGCTTGCTCAAAAAACTCTTCCACCAAAGGTCACCTCCTTTTGGTTTCTAGGTCATATATTATCTTCTTCCCATTCTAGGTTTGCGTTTCGATTACTGCCAGGCTGCGGTTAAGATTGGCTAGCATGTCATTGGAGACACAATTCTGGGCTTGAAGTATCCCGTTGTAAACCGCATCTGCCTTTGAACTCCCATGACAGACAACGCTGATTCCTTTTACCCCCAGGAGTGGCGCCCCGCCAATCTGAGTATAGTCAAAGTCCTGCAGCAACGACCTGGGGTCGACCCCTGCGTCCAGCAGGCGTTTCATTATCACTGACATCAGGCCTTCCATGACCTTAATTATTGTATTCCCAAAAAAACCGTCACATACCACCACATCGGCACGGGTGTTGAAAAGATCTCTCCCCTCAACGTTCCCGACAAAGTTCAGACCCTCCAGGTCCTTAAGCATGGCATGTGCCGCCAGGGTCACCTGATTACCTTTGGTCTCCTCTTCGCCATTGCTGAGCAGACCTATTCTCGGGTTTTCAATGCCCAGAGCTATCTCAGCATAAGCCCGGCCCATCAAAGCAAACTGCACCAGCTGCTCGGCCTTTACATCAACATTGGCCCCTATATCCAACAGCACATTAAAGCCGTCATACCGGGGAATAAGCGACCCAATAGCCGGCCGGTCGATTCCATCAAAACGTCCCCAGCCAAAAATGGCAGCTGCCATCTGGGCACCGGTGTTACCGCATGAAACTACAGCATCAGCCTGTCCCATTTTAACCAGCATGGTCGAGACCATAATAGACGAATCCTTTTTCTTTCTGAGCGCCATAGCCGGATGCTCGTTCATTGCGATCACCTGGCTGGCGTGATGTATGCTGATGCCCTCTCCTGACCAGTTACACCGTTTCAGTTCTTCCTTAAGCACCTCCTGATCCCCTACCAGTATCAGTTCGGTGTCCTTAAGGGTTTCAACTGCTTTGACGCTCCCTTTTACTATCTCGTGTGGGGCATGGTCGCCGCCCATTGCATCAACGGCAATCCTCATCATAAAACCCCCTTAAATAAAAAGTAAGCTAATAGCCCAAAATGACTCTTACCTTACTTTTCTAACTGCGTTTTAATTGGTAACTTCTCTTCCTTTATAATATCCGCATTTCTGGCATACGCGATGGGGCATCTTCAGTTCGTGGCACTGCGGACAGGCTACCAAACCGGGGCTTTCTAGTTTGGCCCAGATAGAACGGCGCTTGTTTTTACGGGACTTGGACTGCCTTCTTTGTGGTACTCCCATTGTTAACCTCCTTCCCCTTTAAAGCATTTTCTTAAGTGCTTCCCATCTGGGATCTATCTCCGTCTCCTGGCAGTGGCATTCTGCCAGGTTCAGATCCTGACCACAGTTGGAGCACAGACCCTTGCATTCCTGAGAACAAAGGGTCCTTATTGGCAAACTGAGTAAGATGGTCTCCAGAACCACAGGTTCAATATCCACCTGGGGTTCAACGAAATATATGAAAGTTTCTTCATTCTTAAAGAATTCGCGGTTCTCCTCCGCGCAGAACTCGATGGTAAACGGCAGTTCAACCTTGTGCCGGAACGATTTCAGACAGCGATCACATTGCAGTTCCAGTTTGGCCTTGACTTCACCCTTGCCCACCATCAGCCTTCCAGTATTGGTGACCTGAAGATCAACCACCACCTGATCCAGGAGGCGGATATCCTTCGCGATCTCTACGTTCTCGTAAGGCTTCTCCAGGTGAAAGTCTCTGGTCTCTTTGGGATGAAGTTTAAGCCAGGTAAGATCAATCTTCATTGTGAACACTCCAGTAAAAATGCCAGATTCATTATAGTCTGGCAGTATTATTATTGTCAAGAAAGGCCTGTTAACATACCCTTAATGCTCGTTGTTAGACGAGCAGATGGTGTTGTATCATGCGAATTCTGGCGACGAATATTTATGCATCCAAACTCCGTGGTTTGACTATTCAAAGAAATCGAATTATTACCCGCGAAATACCCAAAAAAAAGGCGGGCATCGCCCGCCTTTTTCTCCTATTTCTGCGACAGGCGCATGGTATCCCGGGCGATGACCAACTCTTCGTTGGTAGGAATGACGAAAATTCGGACCTTCGAATCGTCAGTCGCCACGTCAACCTCTTTGCCCCTGGTCTTGTTCTTGGCCGGGTCCATCTTAATGCCCAGATAATCAAGATCCTGACAGATGGCTTCCCGGGTGTCGATACCATTTTCGCCAACCCCGGCGGTAAATACCAAGCAGTCAACACCATTGAGCAATGCTACATAATTGCCGATATAGCTCTTAACCCGAGTATGATACACATCCAGGGCCAGTTGAGCCCGCTTGTTCCCGGAAGCAGCCGCTTCGATAATGTCGCGCAGGTCATTCGATACCCCGGACAGTCCCAGCATACCAGACTTCTTGTTGAAGTAGGTGTTGGCCTCATCAGAGTTCATGTTCAGCTTCTCCATGAGGAAGAATACAATAGCCGGGTCAATATCGCCACAACGGGTACCCATTACCAAACCTTCCAACGGGGTGTATCCCATTGACGTATCCACAACGCGGCCATCCTTGATAGCAGCCATGCTGCCGCCGTTGCCCAGGTGCAGGGTAATTATCTTGCACTCTTCGAACGGCTTGCCCAACATCTCAGCCGCCCGGTGGGAAACGTAGTAGTGAGAAGTACCGTGGAATCCGTATCTTCTTACCTTATATTTCTCATAAACCTCATAAGGTAGAGCATACATGAAGTTTTCCGGCTTCATCGTCTGGTGGAATGCGGTGTCAAACACTGCCACGTGAGGAACATTGGGCATCAGTTCCTGACAGGCCTCGATCCCCATCAGGTTGGGGGGATTGTGCAGGGGGGCGATGTCAAAGCATTCCCGGACTACCTGTTTGACTTTATCGTCAATAACCACGGATTCAGCAAAGCTTTCGCCGCCATGTACAACCCGGTGGCCGACAGCCCCGATTTCAGCCATGTTTTTGATAACGCCGTATTCTGGATTGACCAGAACCTCCAAAACCAGTTTCATGCCTGCGGTATGATCCGGCAGGTCTTTCTTGATCACTACCTCATCTTTTCCGGTGGGCTCGTGCTTCAAGGTCGTCCCCGGAATACCAACCCGGTCGACCAAACCTTTGGCCAGTACCGATTCGTTGGTCATGTCGAATACCTGGTACTTGATTGATGAGCTCCCACAGTTTACTACTAGTACCTTCATTCTTTTCGATAACCTCCTCAACATCATTTAATGCTTAAATAAAAGTTTAAGTGGTCAGACCTTAAATACTACCTTCCCACCACATCTGGAGGGCTGATCATTTAAGCTCTAACTGCAGTCATGGCAACTACGTTAATGACATCTTCCACACTGCATCCCCGTGAAAGGTCATTAACCGGCTTATCCATACCCTGAAGGATAGGACCAATCGCTTCTGCCTTGGCCAATCTCTGTACCAGTTTATACCCTATGTTTCCAGCCTGTAGGTCCGGGAATACCAGGACATTACATCTTCCTGCCACGTTACTGCCGGGGGCCTTGGATTGTCCCACCTTGGCAACCAATGCAGCATCCGCCTGGAATTCGCCATCTACCGGCAGTTCCGGCCACCTTGACTTGGCAATTTCGGTTGCTTTGATCACTTTATCGACCAGTTCATGACTGGCACTGCCTTTGGTGGAGAAGGAAAGCATGCCTACGACGGGTTCTTTAATGCCGCACAGGCTGCGTGCGGTTTCCGCAGAGGCGAATGCAAACTCAGCCAACTGTTCAGCGGTGGGGTTGGGGGTAACCGCACAGTCCGCAAAGACCATTATGCCGTTGTCACCCAGTTCGCAGTTGGGAACGATCATAATGAAAGCTCCGGAAACAGCTGACATTCCTGGGGCGGTTTTTATTATCTGCAGCGCGGGCCGGAGAACGTCTCCGGTGGTGTTGACAGCCCCGGCAACTTCGCCATCGGCTTTGCCGGACTTGACCATCATGGATCCAAAGTACAGGGGATTGAGCATCGTCTGCTGTGCTTTTTCGAGGGTCATGCCTTTCGCTTTACGCATTTCGTAAAACGACTCGACAAACTCAGCATAGAATGGCGCCTTTGCCGGATCGATAATCTCTACTCCGCCGATGTCTGCACCAACCTGTTGCGCCTTGGCCCTGACAGCACCTTCTTCCCCGATCAGGATTGGATTGGCGATCTTCTGCTTCATCAGGGTCTCGACCGCCTTCAGGGTTCTTTCTTCTGTTCCCTCGGGCAGAACAATGGTTTTGAATTTTTCCTGGGCTTTCTGTCTAATCTGTTCGAGCAGGGTCATTTAATAAATTGCCTCCTTTTTAAATTTTTATTACCTACCAGGCACCGCTGGCCACCAGCCTGTTCCTTCCATTGCTAATATTATCACAAGGGGTGGGTAAGGAAAATAATTACTGTTATTATGTGCTAGAATTAATTTATCCTGCCCACGGAGGATCACCTTGTCAGTCATTGGAATCATTGCTGAGTACAATCCACTGCATAACGGGCACGTCCATCATATCCAGAACTCCCGTCGGTTGACCGGAGCTCACGGTGTAATCTGCGTTATGAGCGGCAGCTTCACCCAGCGGGGAGAACCCGCCTTGGTCAATAAGTGGGCCCGTGCTCAGATGGCGCTTAAAGCCGGTGCCGACCTGGTTTTTGAGCTGCCATTTGTGTTCTCAGCCCGCAGTGCCTACCATTTTGCCCGGGGTGGTGTTTCCCTGCTCCAAAGAACCGGGGTTACAACCCACATCAGCTTTGGCAGCGAAACCGGAGACATCTCCCCACTGCAGGAGGTGGCAACAATCCTCCATAAGGAACCTCCGGAGTTTGTCCGTGAACTCCGGCTGCAGCTTAAGAAGGGGCACTCCTATCCGCAAGCCCGCGCAAATGCACTTGGTGAGTATGCTCATAGCACTAAACTGTCGCCGGGCCATGACTGGCAGGCGATAATGAGTCTTCCGAATAACATCCTGGCCGTGGAGTATCTGCGGGCGATGCTTGCGGATTCATCCACCCTTGTCCCGGTAACCATGCCCCGCATCGGACAGGGCTATCATCAAACGGGCAACGTCGAGTTTGCCAGCGCTACCGCTGTTCGGGATCAGATAAGACAGAACCGTCCGCTTGATGAAATCAAGGGACTCCCCTGGTTTACCAAAGAAATCCTTAGTGGTGAGTTTGCCCAGGGTTCAGGTCCTGTGTCGGCTCAGTCAATGTTCAAACTCATTCGATTTTCACTCAGCAATATCAATATAAATGATTTGCGTCAAATCTATGATGTCAACGAAGGTCTGGAAAACCGCATTATAAAGACCGCACCATTATGTAGTAGTCGCGAGGAACTAATCTCTGCCATCAAAACCCGTCGTTACAGTTATACCCGGATTAGTCGGATTCTGCTCTACATTCTGCTGCAGTTTACTCAAGAACTGGCTGCTATGTTTGATGAAAAAGGGCCTCAATACCTTCGTCTTTTAGGTTTTTCGCCACAAGGCCAAAAAATCCTGCACGATATGAAAACGTTTTCAACAATACCCGTGATTACAAAACTGGGAAGACACCCCCAATACAATGACCCCCTGATGGCCAGGATGATTTCCTTTGATTGCCTGGCTACCGATCTCCAGGCTCTGATACAGCCCTGTCCTGGCCGGGGAGGCCTGGATTTTGTCCGTTCACCGGTTCAGGTCCTGGAGTGATATCGGGTAGCTTCCTGAAAGCCATGGGCCGTCCCGGATGGCCGTTATTATACACAGGGAGGGTTCAGAGTCCCGGTTGGGGTACTCATGCTGGTTATGACCTCTGCCGACGACTCCGCCGGGCCTGCGTCAGGCTTTGCCATTCCAATTGCTGACCTGATCTCATCCAGTTTGGCCTCAGCACACTCCCGGCCGATGGCAATGCACTCTTCTGCCCGATGAAACTCGCTGGACTTTATGTTGCCCAACCGCGGCTGAATCAACACTGTGGCCTGGTGGCGGGTAACCTGGGTAAAGATCTGGCGTTCCAATATCTCCACCGCCTGCAGGATAACATCCAGGGTATTCCGTATCCGTGCCCTGCGGTCCTCAGCGAAGGTCACATCCACCCCCAAAACGATTTCCGCTCCCATATCACGGGCTACGCCCACCGGCAGCCTTTCCGCAACCGCACCATCAACCAGCAGGCGGTTGTTATACCTGACCGGAGTAAACACCCCGGGGATGGAAATACTGGCACGCACCGCAGTATGCACAGGACCTTCCCGAATCACAATCTTTTCCCCGGTCTCAATATCAGTAGCAACAACCGCCAAGGGCATCTCCAGTTCCTCAAATGATTTGCCTTTGGTGATCAGCCGCAGGAAGTGCTCGATTCTCTTGCCGCCAACAAAGCCCATCCGCGGTATGCCCACATCCCAGAACAGCGAGGTGTTTAAGGCGGCGGCCAGCTTTCCGGTCATGTAGAGGTCTCCACCGCACGCGTATACCGCAGCCACCAACGCCCCCATGCTGCTGCCAACCAAAAAGTCAAACGGGATCCTGTTCTCAGTCAGGACTTGCATAACCCCGATATGTGCCAGCCCCCGTGCGCTCCCCGCTCCCAGTACCAGCCCTATCTTACCGTTCCGGCCATCCATCACATCACCTCATTCCATTGACAATTTAACCTTGCCGTTATCAGCAGCATTAAGTGAACTGTCAACACTATTTTAGAATACATTGGCTGGTTTTCCCAATCAAACAGGTTGCGGTATTAATATACCCCCAAATGGTTCTTAATTGAAGAGATTTTGAATGCCCGCGTATTCGCTCGGCTTTCGCGTGGGAATCGGTAATCCAAGGCCCATTTTTCACTTCTAGAATGGTGTCCGCCTCACTATATTTTTATTGCGGATGACATTTTGTCCCCAATCTGGACGAACCTTTATAAGGAGGTAGGCCATGAAGCCCTTGCCTGCGGTACTGGGGGCCTTGTTTGTGGTGGCCCTGGCGTTTTTTATGATGATTGAACCCGCGACCACCCTGGAGGCATCCACCGCAGGACTCAGGCTCTGGTTTCGTTCAGTCCTCCCTGCCCTGTTCCCCTTTTTTGTGGTATGCGATCTTATGGTAGGGCTGGGAGTGGTCCGTTTCCTGGGGGTACTGCTGGAGCCGGTGATGCGTCCGCTCTTTCGTCTCCCGGGCGCAGCCGCCTTTGTTGTAGCTATGGGGTTCACTTCCGGCTTTCCGGTGGGTGCTGTGCTCACCCGGCAGTTGTATGAAAACGGGTCCTTAACCGGCAATGAGGCTGAACGATTGGTCAGCTTTACCAATAACGCCAGCCCGCTTTTTATTATCGGGGTAGTGGGAACAGGTTTATTTCACAGTCCGGCTGTCGGTTATCTTCTGGCAGTATCCCATTACCTGGCTAATACTATGGTGGGGATCCTGATTGGCCGGAGGGCCCCTTCGTCCCCGGACCGGAACCAGGGGCAAAGGAACCTTTTATCGCTGGGGTTGGCAGAATTGATAGAGGCCAACCGGCAGAGTAAGGGGCCCGGACACCTGCTTGGTGAGGCCATTAAAAAGGCTCTTTTCAATACTGCTGCGGTAGGAGGCTTCATTATCATCTTCTCCGTCCTGGCCACCGCTTTATCCAAGTGGGGAGTAATAGTCTGGCTGGCAGGCGTGTTTAAACTCCTGGGAGCATCCTATCCGACCTCTATTGGCATCGGGATGGGTTGCTTCGAAATGACGCTCGGATCACAGGCTGTGGCGGCCTCTTCTGGTCCTCTGCTGGAGAAATTGTTGGCGGCATCAGGGGTTCTGGCCTGGAGCGGTCTATCCATCCAGGCGCAGGTGATGAGCCTCGTATCCGACACCCCTATACGATATTTGTTCTACGTTAAGGCCCGCCTGTTACAGACCGTGTTCGCGATGGGCTTCACTTTGATCGGCTTTAAACTATGGTCCGCAAATGAACTTCTTCCAGCCTTTTACGCTCCTCACTCCAGCCTGGCTGTACCTGGAGCCCTTGAATTTCTCCAGGCCAGCTCTCATGGAGTCTTCTGGAGCATGGTAGCCCTGCTGTTGGTCGGTTTATGCTGCTGGCTCAGCAGACTCATTTTTTTGAGGTATGTTCACTGAGCTCCTTTAGCCCCTGTTGTACTGATTTCATGCTTTCGCTGAGCACTGACTCCAGGTATTTCAGAAGCTGCTCAGCGTATTCATTGGCACCATCTCTAATTTCCTGGGAAAAGGCCTTGGATTTTTCAATCATCTCTTCGGCCACCTGGCTGGCGTTTCTGGTTATCTCATCGTCAGATACCAGTTTCGCCGCCTGGAATTTGGTATCGTCCAGTATGTACATGGATTCCCGCCGGGCATCCTCAAAGATCCGATCTCTTTCACTGAGTACCTTCTTGGCGGCTTCGATCTCTTCCGGCATAATCGCGCGGAGACGATCCAGTCTTTCCAAAAAGTAATCAGCGTCAATTAAGGACTTGCCGGTTAATGGCAGCCTCTTTGCGTCCTTGATCTCATCTTCGAGTTCATCCAGGAGCATCAGTATTTTCATTGTAAACCCCCCGTCATCTTCTTATAATTTAACCGTGATTCCCCGGCAAATAGTCATAATACGCAGGTTTGAATATATAAATATTCTTGCCAGACATCGCAATCGACCTACGCACTCCTTGCCACACTCCGAAAGGGATACAGAGGCAATTTGCCTCGATATTCAATGCCCCACCTGCTCCTTCTATGGTAATTGCTCGTTTACGGTCTTTCACCTTTGCAGGGGTTATGCAACCCCGACTGCCTCAAGAGACTCCTTAATATTTATAGATTCAAACAATTTAATTTACCGGCTCGGCAGGGGAATCAACTGTATTATGATAGTAATTCAGCACCGAATCCCCGTAAACACTGGTTCTGGCTCTGGTCAGGCCGGGCGCCTCCCCGGGCATGTCCAGAGATTTTGGACTTCGAACTATGCATGTTCCCTGGGGGCTTAACAATACCCCGAGGTAACTCATGATCTTCTCAAAATAGACTACCTGTCGAAAAGGCGGATCAACATAGATAATGTCAAAGTTCGCCCTTTCTTTGGCCAATCGGTTTACAACTCGAAAAACATCACCTCTTATTATCCGTGCTTTGGAATCCAATTGGCAGGATTGAAGGTTCTCCCGGATTACCGTCACTGCCTGAGGGTTACGTTCGACAAACACAACTTCCTCTGCCAATCGACTCAATGCTTCTATGCCAACCGCTCCACTTCCTGCAAAAAGATCAAGGAAGGTCTGTCCTTCCAGGTATGGTCCAATGGTATTAAACAGTGCTTCTTTTATGGTGTCGGTTATCGGCCGTATATCAGGTCCTTTCGGTACTTTGAGTCTCTTTCCCTTGGACAGACCGGCTATTACCCTCAAAAAACCATTTCCTCCGTTGCTCCTTTTTCCAAGATTATAGCATAAGAAAAAAAATCTAAAAAAGAATGTATTATTATGCGAATCACCGGGAATGATATCTTCAACCGGGAAAAGAAAACCCGGAAAAAACAAACCCTCCCCAACAACTTTACAAAATTCTCCTCTCCCCAAACTAAGAGGCGGCTGAAAAACCAAATCAGCCGCCGTTTAATTTTGTATAAAATGCATCCGGTTACGCAAGCTATTTATTAGTTTGGAGGTTGATATTGTGAACGAAATCCTGCGTGAGTTTTCACTGCAAGTTGACCTGGCGATGGAGGCCAGGGACCTGGTCAGGGGAGATACTGGTCAGGAGATCCCCGGGGTCATTGAAGAGGTAGAACAGCTGGCCAATGGCAAGATAACTACCATCCGGATCCAGGATCAGGCGGCCGAACAGAGGATGGGTAAACCGGTTGGAACCTACATCACCATCGAAGCCCAGAACCTGCGCATCAGACACCCTGAAGTCCACGAGGAGGTTTCCCAGGCCATCGCCAAGAAGTTGAAAGGTGTAGTGGACAAAATCGATAAAAACGCCACTGTCCTGATCATAGGCCTGGGCAACTGGCGAGCCACCCCGGACGCACTGGGGCCGAAAACTGTGGAATCCAGCCCGGTCACCAGGCATTATTTCAAGTATGCTCCCCAGGCACTGGTGGAAGGAATGAGGCCAGTCTGCGCCATGGCTCCTGGAGTTCTGGGAACCACCGGGATTGAAACCTTTGAGGTCATTAAGGGAGTTGTAGAAAAGTTGCAACCCGCACTGGTCCTGGTGATTGACTCCCTGTCTGCCCAGAGTACCGAACGGATAGGCACCACCATCCAGATATCCGACACCGGAATCCAACCAGGATCAGCTGTCGGTACCCCCAACCGGCAGGCCATAAACCAGCAGTCCCTGGGAGTACCTGTTATCGCCATCGGATGTCCCATGGTGGTCAATGCTGCCACTATAGCCAGCCAGGCAATTCAGGTTTTCTGTCAGAACAACAACATGCAGTATAACCCGCAGACCAGCCTGAACGCCATCAAGCCGGTCCTCTCGTATTTTGGCGGCAGCCTGACCGTAACCCCCAAGGAGATTGACGACCTGGTGGAGAACATCTCCGATGTCATTGCCTATGGCATTGCTTATGCCCTGTTCCCCGATATCTCACGGGAACAGCTGGAACTCTACGCCTCTTAAATGGGACAGGGGAACACCTTCCCTGTCCCACTTTTCCAAAGCAGGCAAAAGAACCGCCTCCATGCCGGCTTTCTATTTCGGTAAAACCATACTAAACTAACACTCCATGGGACAAGCAATAGTGTCAGCCGCCCCATTTTTCTCTGGCATGGTGTGAGAATTGCATTAAACAGGTTTGGTTTCCCACTTCATAAAAAGTGGGAAACCAAACCTGTCCCCGTGTCCCACGGTCAGTTGGCGGCGATGTTTTCTTCACGGGGGAATTTTTTGGCGATTAATCGCAGGATGTTGGGGTGTTCATCCAGGGAGACGGCATAATCGGAGGCTGCATCCCGAGTGATGTGGAGAAGGTCAGTGTCCTTCCAGAGATCAGTCAGTTTCAGCTCGGGGAGGCCGTGCTGTTTAAGGCCCCAGATGTCACCAGGGCCCCTCAAGCGCAGATCCTCACTGGCGATTTCAAAACCGTCGTTGGTCCGCTCCATCACCTTTAACCGCTTAAGTCCTACCTCCGTGCGGGGGTTTCCAAGCAGGATGCAATACGCCTGGTCCGATCCCCGGCCAACCCGTCCCCGCAGTTGGTGGAGTTGGGACAGCCCGAATCTTTCTGCTGATTCCACCACCATTACCGTGGCATTGGGGACATCTACCCCAACCTCAATAACCGTGGTGCTCACCAGAACATCAATCTCTCCCCGGCGAAAACCTTCCACAATCTGATCCTTTTCCCCGGGTCTCATGCGGCCGTGCAGGAGTCCCACCACGTGATCGCGGAATATCCCGGCTTGAAGCCGCTGGTAAAGAGCAGTGGCATCTGTTAGATCCTGTTTTTCCGATTCTTCTATCAGGGGGCAGACCACATAACCCTGTCGCCCCTGTTTGATCTGTTTCAGCAGGAATTGATAGGCCTGGCTGCGGCCGGAATCGCGCAAAGACAGGGTCTTGACAGGCATTCTGCCGGGTGGCAGCTCATCGATGGTGGAAATGTCCAGATCTCCATAGATTGTAAGGGCCAGTGTTCGGGGAATAGGGGTAGCACTCATTACCAGGACGTCGGGTACATGCCCTTTCTGTCCCAAAACTGCTCTCTGACTAACCCCAAAACGGTGCTGTTCATCGATTACGGCCAAACTGAGTCTATTGAAGACAACGCTCTCCTGAATCAGGGCGTGGGTCCCTACCAGAATCTTAATCTCCCCACCGGCGGTCCCCGAGAGTATCTCTTCCTTACGTTTCGGAGAGGTAGAACCGGTAAGAATGTCAAGACGTATTTCGGGAGGGTAGACTTTTTTCAGGGTTTCAAAATGCTGCATGGCCAGAATCTCGGTGGGAGCCATCAAAGCCGCCTGGTTGCCGCTGCTGACTGCTTTGGCCATGGCCAGGGCTGCCACTATGGTCTTGCCGGATCCAACATCTCCCTGAATCAAACGGTTCATTGGACGGTCATCTTCCATATCCCGAAAGATCTCAGCCGTCACCCGTTTCTGAGCTCTGGTAAGGGAGAAGAAAAGCCCTCGCCTTACCCTGGTTACCAGGTCGTCCTGTTCAATGTTTTTTATCCCTTTGACATCAGGGTCCCTTAAGGCTCTAAGTTCCCGTCTTATGGCCAGCTGCAGCAGGAAAAGCTCCTCCAATGCCAGGCTGCGCCGGGATATTTCCTGCTGTTCCCATCCAGCAGGGAAATGGATACCCCAGAATGCTTTATATGCGGGCAAAAATCCAAGTTCCTCTTTTAATCCCGGCGGGGTAATCTCCGGATAAACCGGAGCATACTCGATCAAAGCGTTTCTGACCATCTGTCTCCAAACCTTTTGGCTTACGCCCTCGGTCGAGGGATAGACCGGGTCTATGCCCGAATCGGGGGCTGTCTGGCCCTTATTCATAATCTCATAGTCATAAGCCGACATCTCCACCTGACCATAGCCCTGATTTACTTTTCCCCGGACAAATATTGTTACACCCGGCTTAAGGATATTCTTTAGAAAGGCCTGATTGAACCATACCACCGGTATACCTCCAGAATCATCTCTGATTACGGCCTTAATAACAGTAATACGGCGAGAACTAACAGAAGTCCTCACCGTTTCAATTCTACCCGCTATGGAGGCAACCTCTCCCACCTTAAGGTTTCCGATTTTTACAGTTTCAGTCCGGTCTATGTATGAGCGGGGCACATGCCACAACAAATCAAATATATCTTTAATTTTCAGGCGTGACAGCTGCTTTTCCCTCTGCGGTCCGACTCCTTTCAGGTACCGCACCGGATCAAACAGAGTATTCAAGAACCCTTCCCCCAATCAACCAAATCCGGTTCGAACACACCCTATTCCACTGAAATCAGGTAATGGTAAAACGGCTGTCCCCCGTAATGCAGTTCTACATCATAATCCGGGTACGCTTCCTCCACCTGTTCCCTGAGTTGCCCGGCAACATCTTCAGTTACGTCAGCTCCATAGAAGATGCTGATCAGGTCCCCGTCAGACGCCATGCTTTTCAACAGTTCCATAACCATATCGGAAGCACTGTCACCTTTGGCTGCAATCGTGTTGTCAATCAGGCCGATATAATCCCCTTCTTTGATCAACAGGCCATTGATTGAGGAGTCCTTAACCGCCACCGTAACCTCTCCGGTCTTAACCCGGCCAATCTCCTCGTTCATGGCCTCAACCACCACATCCAACTCCATCTCGCTCTCATAGGCCACCAGGGCCGCCACCGCCTGAGTTATGCTGGTGGTAGGGACCACTCGCACCGGTTTGTCAGCCAACTCTACGGCCTGTTCGGCCGCCATGATTATATTTTTGTTATTGGGCAGGATAATGACTCCCTGGGCCCTGGTTTCAGACACCGCTCGCAGCAGGTCCTCAGTGCTGGGGTTCATAGTCTGCCCCCCACTTACCACCTGGTCCACACCCAGGCTCTGCATGATCTTTAGCCAGCCCTCACCCTGACCAACCGCCACCAACCCGGTGTTTTTCAGCTCAGCCAGGCTCTCCAATCTGGCCTGGGTCTCCTCTTCCATATTATTTATCTTGATGTCATGGAGAGTACCCCACGACAGACAGATTTCCAGGACCTTCCCCGGGTGATTGGAGTGGATATGTACCTTGACCAATTCGTCCTCACCCACTACCAGCATCGAATCACCCAACGGCTCCAGTTCATCTCTTATTCTATCAATATCCAAACGAAAGCCCTTTATCAGGGTTTCAGTGCAGTACTGAAACTCCAGGCTCTCTCCTTCAGTCTCCACCTCAAAGGGCACTGCTGTTGTTTCCGCCAGCTTCCCGGGTGACAGGTCCTCTGCAGACAGAGCTTTTATCATTCCCTCAAAGAGGTAGAGGAAACCTTGTCCACCTGAATCAACCACCCCGGCTTCTTTCAAAACCGGCAGCATCTGAGGGGTACGTTCAAGCATCCGGTAACCGCTTTCCAATGCGGTCTGCATAACCTCAACTATATCACCCGACTTCTTGGACGCCGCCGCAGCAGAGCGCGCAACTTCCCGAGCAATGGTGAGAATGGTACCTTCGACCGGCTTCATTACCGCTTTATAGGCAGTATCCGACCCGGCCTGCAGGGCAGCAGCCAAACCCCGGGCATCAACCTTCTCCTTGTGTTCCAGTTCTTTGGCCATACCTCTGAATACCTGAGACAAAATAACTCCCGAGTTTCCGCGGGCACCCATCAGAGAACCCATGGAAATCGCTTTCCCGACTTTGCCTATATGCTGATCCTGTCGTTTCTCCGCTTCATGGGCAGCAGATAACAGGGTTAAGTACATATTAGTCCCGGTATCACCATCAGGCACCGGAAATACGTTTAACGCGTCCACCCTTGTCTTATTCTTTTCCAACAGAACAACCCCAGCCTGGATCATTCTGACAAAATCTAATCCATCAATAAACTGTAACCCCACCCACAGTCCTCCTCTGGTTAATCTTTGGCAACCCTACAACCCTGCACATTAACATTGACCCGGGTTACCGGTATTCCAGTTATCTTCTCCATGACATACTTTATTTTCTGCATTATATTGTATCCGACCTCAGAGATCTTGGTACCGTAGCCTACTATAACATAAACTTCAACTACCAGCCCTTCCGGGGTCTCGCTTACTTCAACTCCCTTACGGATTGACTCCATGCCCAGAATACTGGTCAGGCTGTTGGAAACCTTGCGGGGTACCATGCCCACCAGCCCATAGCAGTCTACCGTCGCCATACCAGCTATGGTCTGCACTGCTTCCTTGGATATGGTTATTGTTCCCAATCGATTGGAATCAAGGACAAACACTTTTAATCCCCTCCTGTCTGATTCAGTATAGTTCAACACCCAATTTTTTTATTCCTGCTTGTTGCTGTTCTCTGCCTGGTTTGGTAGAATGTTAATCGTGAAAATTGGAAAGGGGGATAATCTTGGCTAAATGTGATGTTTGCGGAAAAGGCGTTACTTTCGGCAAGAAGTACAGCCATTCGCATATAAGAACCAATCGTCAGTGGAAGCCAAACACCCAGAGCATCAAGGTGATCGTTAACGGTACCCCTAAAAAGATGAACGTCTGTACCCGGTGTTTGCGTTCCAACAAGATACAGAGAGCTCTGTAAATACCTATGAATCACTGACACGGCCTCTCATTAAGCGAGTTTCCTTCTCGCTGAAGGTGTATACTTCGCCACAAAAGTTGCAGCAGATTTCAAGACAGCCCTGGGATTCCAGGGCTTTTTGAATGTCTTCCTCTTCCAGGGCCGCCACTATCGACACCACCTTATCCATGTTACACTGGCAGCGGAAAGCCACCTCTCGTTTATCCAGGAGGTCAAACGGGATATCTCCCATGATTCTTTCGACCAGATTGACCAGATCACCCTGTACCAGATTGCTGATCGGGCCAATCTCCAGCACCCGTTCCTCCAAGTACTTCAACAATTCATCACTGGCACCCGGCATGGCCTGCACAAAAAGGCCTCCGGCTCCGCTGACTTTACCCCCGGGCTCAATCAGAACCCCCAGTGACACCAGGGAAGGTATCTGTTCTGATAACGTAAAATAATAGGCCATGTCCTCCGCAATCTCCCCCGACTGGAGTGGTACCCTGCCGGTAAAAGGGCTTCTCAGCCTCATATCCCGGACAACCTCCAGGAATCCATCGGTACCTACCGCTCCGCCAACATCCAGTTTACCCCGGTATTTTTCGGGCAGATTCACCTCGGGGTTACTTACATAGCCCCTGACTGTTCCATCGCTTTCGGCCACTGCCAGTATGGTCCCCAGCGGACCCCCACCATTAATACGCAACGTGATTGATTCCTCATCTTTTAAGTCCAGACCCATCATAACCGCAGCCGTCAAAGCCCGTCCCAGAGCAGCTGCCGCAGTGGGTGCCGCGTCCTGACGGACCCGCGCCTCTTCAACCAGCGCGGTAGTACGGGCCACTGAAATCCGCACCATCCGCTCCCGGTCCATAGCTCTCAGCATAACATCTTCTGAATTCATCCTGTCCCACCTTTCAACCGGGAGAAATGCCCTCATCCTTAAACCAAGTATGACCATTAGCTATTCGCCATAAACTTTTGTCTTCAGGCAGGGTTTTGCTCCCCGTGTGTATAATTGGTAACTATTCTATATTATGGAGGTGTGTGGTTATGCCTATGTATGAGTTCGAGGGTAAACGCCCTCAGATAGGGGTGAATTGTTGTATACACCCGGAGGCGGTTCTGATCGGTGACATCAAAATCGGTGACGACTGTTACATAGCCGCCTGTGCAGTGCTCAGGGGCGATTTTGGTCCTATAATCATCGGTGACGGATCCAACATCCAGGAGAACTGTGTAATCCATGTACAGCCGGGCAAATCAGCTGTACTTGGAGACCGCAGCCACATCGGTCATGGCGCTATACTGCATAGCCCCAGATTAGGCCACCATGTAACCATAGGCATTGGAGCCATAGTCCTTGATGACTGTGAGATTGGCGACGAATCACTGATCGGTGCGGGATCCGTTGTCACTTCCGGAACCAAGATACCAGCCAAATCAATGGTCCTGGGCACACCGGGCAAGGTAGTAAGAGAAATAACCACGCAGAGTATCCAATTCTTAAACATATCCACTGATGTCTATCAGGAACTGAACCGCCGCAGTATAACCGGTTTAAAACTCATAAGTGAATAATACCAGCTGGACAAATAGTTGCTGTTAGAACATCAGCCCTCCCCGAATTCCGCAATCTCCCATCTAGCCAGAATCTGTACCATGATATCGGACTTTTATTAATATCGCCAGGGACCTGTCCAAATGGGACAGGTCCCTCTTGTTTCAGCAAATGAAACCAAATTCCAGATTTGTCGTCCTTCTCCTTTACTTAATAAAATTAAAATGGTTTATAGCGTAAGTTGCTGTAGACTGTGGCCTTATTATCAAGCATGAAAGGAGTTGGGATTTCTGTTATCCAAGCAAATACGAAGAATCCTGGAAATCACCATAGCTGTAGTATTTGTTCTAGCCATTGGCAGTGGTGTCCAGGCTGCCACAGAACCGCGTAACCTGTACTGGGGTTGCCAGGGATCTGATGTGGCTACCCTGCAGACACAACTCAATACTTTAGACTTCAATTGTGGAAATGTTGATGGTATCTTCGGTGCCAAAACATATGCCGCAGTAGTAGACTTGCAAGAATCCAACAACCTTAAGGTCGACGGAATAGTTGGTCCCCAGACCAGGCAGGCAATAGCCAACCTGTTGTCAAAGCCATCCCCGCAGACCCGCAACCTGTATCAAGGCTGCACGGGGAATGATGTGGCAGAGTTGCAGAAGAAGCTTAATTCTGCCGGATTCAACTGTGGTCCAGCAGACGGAATCTTTGGTCCCCGGACCAATGCAGCAGTTGTCGCCCTGCAGAAAGCCTGTGGTATAACGGCAGACGGAATTGTCGGTCCCCAGACCAGGGAGGCTCTAAGCAAGCCCATCCCTGCACCCAAACCGGAAACACCGTCCCGCGGAGGGTCCGTACCTCGATATACCAAGGTTTTGAATATGGTAGCCACTGCCTACTGCCCCTGCAACAAATGCAACTACCCCTACGGTGGACAACCGTCATACATCGGACTGCCATTGGGTCAGGGCATCGTAGCAGTTGATCCTAATGTCATTCCCCTGAGAACCAAGCTGTACGTTGAAGGGTATGGCGAAGCCATCGCCGCCGATACCGGAGGAGCAATCAAGGGCAACCGTATCGATCTGTGTTTTCCGGATCATCAGTCAGCCCTTAAATTTGGCATCCAAAATATTAAAGTCTATGTCCTGCCTTAAGGTAGAATACTAGACCTGCTTTAATTCACGTAACTTTAGTTGAAGCTTTTCCTCTACCAGTGGAGGTACAAGGCCACAAACGGAGCCGCCTAATAGGGCGGCTTCTTTTACGCCGGTCGAGCTTACAAAGTAGTACTTGCTGTTGCAGGCAATGAATATTGTATCCACTTCCGGGTATAGATGACTGTTGGTCATTGCCAGCTGCAGCTCGTATTCGAAGTCTGATACCGTCCGCAGACCTCTGATGATGGCGCAGGCTTGCTGCTTCCGTACATAGTTTACCAAAAGCCCGCTAAAGGAATCGACTTCCAGATTGGGCAGGTGTGTGGTTACTTCCTGCAGCATCTCCACCCTCTCCTCGGTAGTAAAGAGTGGGTTTTTGTAAACATTATGCACTACCGCTACGATAACCCGATCAAAAATTCTGCTGGCTCTTTCCAACACGTCAATGTGTCCATTGGTAACAGGATCAAAACTACCAGGGTATACCGCCACTCTTTCCATGATTGCCTCCCTATTTTGTCGCGTACTATCTCCGATCACTGGTATTGAAAAGGATTCGTATAAGAACTATTCGAAGCCGCCG
The DNA here is from genome assembly GCA_050951725.1 of Syntrophomonadales bacterium. Lineage (GTDB taxonomy): Bacteria > Bacillota > Syntrophomonadia > Syntrophomonadales > DTU052 > DTU052. Next base: position 680,346 of record JBMNJO010000001.1, read on the forward strand.
AATAGCTGCTTCCGTCGTTAATTAATAGACAACCAGCAATTCCAGGGTTGTTCATTAACCTTTAGGAAATGTTCGGAAAACAATTATTTCTTGGTTCCGAGCTAATTTACTAAGGTTATTTTAACCCAACCTCGTTTTCTCTACAAAAACACAATGATTTGATGGTTTTTCGAAAAACCTTCCCATACAGTATAAATCATACACCGGTTCCAGTCACGAAAAAGGGTCCTTTCGTCAAAGGACCCTTTGTATAAACAGATTATTTCTGGCGGTTAAGCCCGTTCCACTACCAGGGCCGTGCCCATCCCGCCGCCAATACAGAGGGTTGCCAAACCTTTTTTGGCATCTCTCCTCTGCATCTCATAGAGCAGGCTAACCAGGATTCTGGCTCCGGAGGCGCCGATGGGGTGCCCGAGAGCAATGGCTCCCCCGTTCACATTGACCTTGTTCATGTCAAACTTCAGTTCCTTGCCAACAGCTACTGATTGAGCGGCAAAGGCCTCATTAGCCTCAATCAAGTCCATATCGTCGATGGTCAGACCTGCCTTCCCCAGGGCCTTGAGCGATGATGGCCAGGGCCCTATCCCCATAATTTTGGGGTCAACCCCGGCGGAGGCATAACTTACAATCGTGGCCAGAGGCGTAATCCCCAGTTCGTTGGCCTTTTTCTCTGACATGACCACTACTGCAGCGGCTCCGTCGTTGATGCCCGAAGCATTACCGGCTGTAACTGAGCCATCTTTTTTAAATGCCCCTTTGAGCTTGGATAGTCCTTCCAGGGTGGTATTGGGCCGGACAAACTCATCAGTATCAAAGACCGTTTCACCCTTCCTGGTCTTGACTACTACCGGGACTATTTCATCCTTGAACCGGCCTTCATTAATGGCAGCAGTAGCCCGCTGCTGGCTGCGGAGAGCAAACTCATCCTGTTCTTCCCGGGTATTTCCCCACTGTTCGTTGATGTTTTCTGCGGTCATACCCATGTGATAGTTGTTGAACGCTTCCCATAAACCATCCTTAATCATCAGATCTATGACTTTGCCTTCACCCATCCGATATCCCCAACGTGATTTGTCGAGTGCGTACATAGCTCCTGACATGCTCTCCGTCCCGCCGGCGACAACGATATCGGCATCTCCTGCTTTTATCGCCTGAGCCGCCAATTCTACGGTCTTTAAACCAGAACCGCAGACCTTGTTCACGGTGAAGGTGGGCACTTCTACGGGAATGCCAGCATCAATAGCACACTGGCGCGAAATGTTCTGTCCCAGACCTCCCTGGAGCACACACCCAAAGATCACTTCCTCAACCATCTCTGGCTGAATACTAGCCCTTTTGATGGCCTCAGCAATAACCAGAGCCCCTAATTCGCGAGCGGAAACATCCTTAAGCGCACCGCCGAAACTTCCGACCGGCGTTCTGCAAGCGCTTACAATAACTGCTCTATCCATTTATTCAATCCCCTCTCCTATCAAACTAAAAACCTCTATTCAATGATGCTTATAGTAATATAAAACTCTCTCCGGCCCATTTCCAGGGACCAAAATCTCTAATCCCTCAACAACATATTGGAAATAACCACCCGCTGTATCTCATTGGTCCCCTCGTAGATTTGAGTTATCTTGGCGTCCCTCATCATACGTTCCACCGGGTACTCACGGCTGTAGCCGTAACCGCCCAGGATCTGAACTGCTTCCGTTGTTACATACATGGCAGTATCGCCGGCGTATAGCTTCGCCATAGCACTTGCTTTTCCATACGGCAGCTTAGCCGACTCAAGCCAGGCGGCCTGGTAGGTCAGTAGTCTCGCAGCTTCAACCTGGGTGGCCATGTCCGCCAGTTTGAAACGAATCGCCTGCAACTCACTTATGGGCTTGCCAAACTGCACCCGTTCCTTTGAATATTGGAGCGCAAAATCCAAGGCACCCTGGGCAATACCCACAGCCTGGGCCGCAATCCCGTTGCGCCCCCCATCCAGGATCATCATACCGATCTTGAAACCGTCACCTTCATTGCCCAGCAGGTTCTCCCTGGGCACTCGACAGTCTTCAAATATCAGTTCGTAGGTTGCTGATGAGCGGATACCGAGTTTCTTCTCCTTCTTACCAAAGGTGAAACCTGGAGTGCCTTTTTCCACGATAAAAGCACTTATTCCCCGGTGTTTCATTTCCTTGCTCCCGGTGCGGGCAATAACAATATAGGTGTCGGCGTAATAGGCGTTGGTTATAAATACCTTGGTTCCATTCAGGATATAGTGGTCACCATCCAGGACCGCTGTAGTTTTGGTCCCTCCCGCGTCACTTCCGGCCGAGGGTTCGGTGATCCCAAAAGCCCCCAGCTTGGTTCCTTCTGCAAGAGGAATCAAGTACTTTTGTTTCTGTTCTTCGGTACCAAACTTCCAAATCGGCCAGGAACATAACGAAAGGTGTGCAGAAAGGGTTACCCCGGTAGAGGCACATACCCGGGATAATTCTTCGACCGCGATAGCATAACTTACAAAATCTGATCCCGCACCGCCGTACTCCTCTTCCCAGGGAATACCGCACAGGCCCAGTTCACCCATCTTATAGAAAAGATCAATGTCGAATCTCTCTTCTTCATCTCGCTCGGCTGCGCTGGGGCCAACCTCTTTTTCAGCGAAGTCACGGACCACTCTGCGGAACATCTCTTGCTCTTCCGTCAACCTAAAATCCATAAGTAAAAAACCCTCCCTTGATTAATAAATCACCAGGCAGGTCCATTTACTGCTTCGCAAAAACCCCAACCCAATTACGATGCCTGGAAGTATTCAGATGTTAAAATAGGATGAATAATTGCCGATAGTTTCCCTGGACCCTTAAACATACAACAGGGACCAGGTTGGTCCCTGTTGTCGTGTCCTCTGAAAGGCCATTAATTCAAGGTCTGGCTCAACAGCTCAGCAATATCCAATACCTTGACCGGCGATTCAACTCCTTTAACCCCATCATCCAGCATGGTCAGACAGAACGGGCAGTTGGTTATTATGCACTCGGGATCGGTTGCCAGCGCTTGGTCCGTCCGGGTGTCATTAATACGCTTGTAACCTTCAGCAGCATGCTCTTCCAGCCACATGCGCCCGCCACCAGCACCACAGCAGAATCCTTTGTCACGGTTCCGTTCCATCTCCACCAGATTGGAACCAGCCGCAGACAGGATATCACGCGGAGGCTGGTAGATATCATTATGACGACCGAGCATACATGAATCATGATAGGTCACTTTGGTTCCCAGAGCCTTTTGCGGCTTGATCTTGCCTTCCGCAATTAACCGCGCAATAAGCTCTGTATAGTGATAAACCTCAAATTTCCCGCCTTCAAACTGCGGATATTCGTTCTTCAGCGCGTTGAAGCAGTGTGGGCAAGTGGTAACAATCTTCGTGACCCCGTAGTTGTTAAATGCTTCAATGTTGGCCATGATCAGGGTCTGAGCCAGGTACTCGTTGCCGAGACGTCTGGCAGTATCACCACAATGCTGTTCTTCGGTTCCCAGGTATCCAAGAGTTAACCCGGCCTGGTCAAAGACTTTTACAACTGCTTCCCCTACCCTCTTGTAACGGTCATCAAAAGCCATGGCACAACCGCCAAACAGGAGGTATTCGAAATCGCTGTCTTCAGAAGCGATTTTTACCTTGTCGGCAATACCGCGCTCATTCAGCCAGTCGGCCCGGTTTGCCCAGCCTACACCCCATGGATTGTAGTTTCTTTCCAGGTTGGTGAATGTCATCTGAGCTTCACTGGGCATATCTCCCTGCCACATTACCAAGTTACGACGCATCTCGACTATCTTGGGAATGTGTTCGATAAACATGGGACAGTGCTCCATGCAAGCCCTACAGTTGGTGCAGTCCCAAATCACATCAGTAGTAACAACATCATAGAGGAGGCTCTGTTCCATAACCGGTTTAATCTCTTCATCTTCGGTCATAGCCATCTCTGCCTCAGCCGCACCATGGCTGCCCGCGGCCAGAAGATAAGGCACCTTCTCATCCATGTGCTTTTTCAACGCCTGAATCAGGGTCAGCTTAGGATTCAGGTGTTTGCCGGTCAGATATGCCGGGCAATTATCCTGACAACGTCCGCAGCGGATACATGAGTCAAAGTCCAAAAAGTCCTTCCAGGTGAATTCTTCGATGTTTTCCACACCAAAGGTCTCAGCCTCTTCAATGTTTTGAATAGCCTTGATCGAAGCACCTTTGGGATCCAAATCACGCAGAAAGTAGTTTGCCATACTGGTAACGATGTGCCACAGTTTGGTAAATGGAATTAATGCAACAGCCATAAAGGCAATTGCCATGTGGAACCACCACAGTATCCGGTGCCAGGTTAGAATTCCGTCTATATTTGCGCCGACGAACATCTGGGCAAAAAGCCAACCAAAGGGAGAGGCGGCTTTCTCATAGGCAATAAACTGCATCTGCGTAGCCATCTTGATCTGGGCAGCTATTCTCAAGCCTTCAATAATGAATCCGGTGAACAAGATGGAGAATAACAGCAGAATAATCCAACCATCGCTGCTCTTGGTATCGTTTAAACGGTCAGGCTTTTGCACGTAGCGGATAATACCCAAAACGAGTATTCCAATCATACCTAGGAAACCAATGGTATCCACGATGAACGAAAAGCCAATATACAAGCCACCTTCAAGGTGAGGCCACTTAATGAAGTTATGCATTGCGTCGATCCCTGCAGCGAGGAACAACACCAGAAATCCCCAGAAGAGGAAGAAGTGCATCCAACCCGCCAGCGGATTCTTAATCACCTTGGCCTGGGCAAAGGTATAGGTAAACCAGGACATTATTCTGGTCCCGATATTATCCAACCTGTTCTGTTCACCCTTGGCAACAAAATAGACCCGTATCCTAAGATAAAGGCCGTACAGTAAAATTAAAATCGGGATGAACATGATAACGTATATTAACCATTCGTAGGGGATATTGGCTCCGACTACCCGCATCGGTGGCTCTGACCATACATCTATTGGTATGAAGCCAAATAACATGAGTCAATTCCTCCTCGAATTCAAGCAGGACATCGGGCGCTGTAATTAAGCGCCCGACACCCTTCTCGAGCTATTTCTTGAGTTCTGCGGTAACTACGGGAATTACCTTGAATAGGTCACCAACTACCCCAAAGTCGGTCACACTGAAGATCGGAGCTTCCGGATCAGTGTTGATCGCAGCGATAAACTTGGAGGAGGACATCCCTGCCAAGTGCTGAATTGCACCGGAGATTCCAGCTGCAATATAGAGGTTCGGGTTAACAACCTTACCGGTCTGACCTACCTGATACTCATGGCCCAGCCAACCGGAGTCGATGGAGGCTCTGGATCCGCCAATCGCAGCGCCCAGCAGGTCTGCCAGTTCTTCAATAACCTTAACACCTTCGGGGCCTTTCAATCCACGGCCACCGGATACCACAACCTCAGCTTCGGTCAACTCGGGACGTGACGAAACTGTAGGTACGAACTCTTTCACATTTTGGTAAACATCAGCAGCTGTTGCAGCGACAGCAGCCTTAACCACTTCACCAGCCTTGCCGCTCTCAGCTACTTCCATAACCCCGGCACGAATGGTAGCCATAATCGGCGTGTCTTCGACCGCGACTTTGGCTAATACCTTACCGGCATAGATAGCCCGGGTGAAAACACCTTTGCCACCGGAGATTTCCGCTGCTATACAGTCGGTAGCCATTCCCACTTCCAGTTTCTGTGCCAGTCTGGCAGCGAGGTCTTTACCCATGGAGGTATGCCCAAACAGTACCACTGCCGGGTCATATTCCTTGATCATAGCAGCCATTTGAGCTACATAAGCTCCAGTATTATACTCCGCGAAAACATCATCATCGGCAACGAGGACCTTGTCCGCACCAAACTTACCCAGTTCTGCCGCCAGACCCTCTACGCCTTTACCAAACAAAACTGCAGTAACTTCTTCACCATAACTCTGTGCAGCACTTAAAAGCTCAAACGTAACCTTACGGATCTTGCCATCCCTTTGGTCAACGACAACCCATGTTCCCTTTGCCATCAGTTACCCTCCTTTATTAATGATCAATGGGGATTTAGTCAAAAGTTAATACGCCTGATTACTTAACTTCAACCTTCACTTCGTTCAGCAGCCATGTAGCCAGTTGTGCACCAGTGTCTTCGGGCTCACCCTCAATCTTCTTGCCGGCCTGCTTGGCTGCCGGGAGGGCCAGTTCAATTATCTTGGCTTTGGAATCAACCGCGACTGCATCGACATTGGCAACGGGCTTCTTCTTGGCCTGCATGATACCCTTCATGGAAGGATAGCGAGGCTCGTTCAGGCTAACCTGACAGGTTATGATTGCTGGCAGAGCCACTTCGGTAACTTCCATCCCGCCATCTACTTCACGGGTGCATACAGCCTTGCCATCTGCAAAATCGAGCTTGGTTACCACGTTGGCATGGGGGATTCCCATGATTTCTGCAACCCTGGTCGGGACCTGGGAGGAACCATCGTCAGCAGCAACGTGTCCGCAAAGTATCAGTTCGGCCGCCTGCTCCTTCAGGACCTCAGCCAGCATCACCGCACGGGCATATTCATCAGCATCAGCATCGGCGACCTTGATATGGACACCCCGGTCTGCGCCCATGGCAAGAGCCTGGCGGATAGCTTCCACTGCTCTGTCTCCACCAGCACAGATTACTACTACTTCCCCACCCTGTTTCTGTTTGATCTGCAGGGCTTCTTCAACTGCAACTTCATCATAAGGGTTTATGATGAGGTTGATCCCGTCACCCGAAATCTTACCATCTTTCAGAACAATCTTAGCCTCTGTGTCAAATGTCTGCTTTACACATACAGCAATCTTCAAAGTTCTTTCCTCCTTTTCTTGGTTTTCAGAATACGTTTCCAAAATACCCCTTACCCCAAACCAGGCTTAATGGCTTTTACTACCACCCCCAGTAAACATTTAGAAATCTTTGTTCTCAGGCATTTCTTTACACCCAAGAGGAATAGCCATTCAGGTCGACTCCTGAATGCCGTTTATTCCAGGCATCCCGCATAAGCCAGACGCTAACATTCAACAATAAATCTTCTATAAGAACGGATTTATTCCTTCTTTTTTCAAAACCGGAAGCGTAATTCGTTGTTTTCAAAAATTTCTGATTAATCAATCTGTCCGTTCTTATTTGGGTTTAGCCGCCTTTTTGGTAAAAGAAGCTGGCAACAGACCGCAGATCAAGTTCCCGGGCCTGAAAAATCTGTTCCGTGCTGCCTATGAACAGAATCCCGTTTTTCCTGAGAGCCTGGGCGAATCTGCGATACAGTCTCTCTTTGGCTTCTTCGGTAAAATATATAACCACATTGCGGCACAGGATCAGGTCAAATTCCCCGGGAAACTTGTCAACCAACAGGTCATGTTTCTCAAACCTTACCATCTGCTTTATATTGTTAGCTACGTGGTAATTCCCAGCGTCTGGCGTAAAATACTTCTGCATCAGGTGATTTGGAACCCCCTGCACGGCCTTATCGCTGTAGATGCCTGCCCTCGCCTTATTCAGAACCACCTGATCCAGGTCGGTCGCCAGAATGCGGGTGGCCTGACCCGGGAAATATTCCTGCATCATAATCGCCAGTGAATATGGTTCCTCACCGGTGGAACAACCGGCACTCCAAATTCTTAAGGAGGATTTTTCCTTAAGAAGTTCAGGTATTATCTGAAGCCGTAGGATTTCCCAGTGGTTGGCATTACGAAAAAATTCTGATACGTTTATGGTCAAATGCTCCACAAACCTGCGGTATACTTCAGTGTTGTCCTCGAACATCTTAATCATGTCTGCATAGTTACCAGCACCTACAGTTCGCATGAAGCTGTTTATCCGCCGTTCCATCTGAGGCCTTTTATAAGCCTGCAGATCAATGCCGCTCTTACGGGCAAACTTTTTTATAAACCACTCCCATCCCCAATCTTCCACGGCTTATCCTCCTACGCCATAGATTCAAGAACCAGCCGTGCTATCTCCGAAGTCTGATCGATATCCTCCATTCCATGGGCGGAGGAAACGAAACAGACCTCAAACTGTGAAGGAGGCAGATATATCCCCCGTTCCAGCATGCCGGAAAAGAATTGATTGTACATTTTGGTGTCGGCTTTTATTGCACTCTCGTAATCAGTTACTTCTTCTTCCGAAAAGAAAAGGCAAAACATTGAACCGTAGCGGTTTATGGCCACCGGTATACCGGTTTCCTCAAAGACCGTCCGCAAACGGGTCTCCAGAATATAGGTTTTTACCTCCAAATCATCATAGATTTCTCCGTCTCTCAGGAGTTTAAGGGTTGCTATCCCTGCAGCTACCGCCAAAGGATTACCTGATAAAGTGCCTGCCTGATAAACCGGCCCTTCAGGAGCCACCAGCCGCATAATATCCCTCTGGCCGCCATAGGCTCCCACCGGTAATCCACCACCAATAACCTTACCCAGGCAGGTAAGATCAGGCTTAATACCTAAAAGATTCTGCAGACCCCCGTAAGTAACCCGGAAGCCGGTTATAACTTCGTCGAAGATCAGAAGGGCTCCGTATTCAGTAGTAAGTTCGCGAAGGCCATGAAGAAACTCAACATCAGGCAGAACCAGTCCCATATTACCGGCCATGGGTTCAATAATCACTGCGGCAATCTCATCTCCGATTTTATCAAACGCCAACCGGACTGAATCCAAATCATTATAGCGACAGACAATGGTATCACGTGTTAGACCTGCGGGTACGCCAGGACTGTTAGGAACCCCGCCTGTCAGGAGACCTGATCCGGCCTGGATAAGAAATGAGTCGGCATGTCCGTGGTAACACCCGGCAAACTTGATGATCTTGTCTCTTTGGGTATACGCCCGGGCCAGTCTGATTGCGCTCATAGCGGCTTCAGTTCCCGAATTGACCAGTCGTACCATATCTATCGATGGTATCGCCTGGCAGATCATCTCTGCTAATTCAACCTCTCCAGGGTGTGAAGCTCCATAGCTGGTCCCCAAAAGAGCCGCTTTTTGGACTGCCTCCACCACCTGGGGATGACTATGCCCCAGAATCAGGGGACCCCAGGAGCAAACGTAATCGATAAACTCATTGTTGTCGACATCGAATACCCGGGCACCTTGTGCGCGGGCAATAAAAAGCGGGTCCATCCCTACTGACTTAAATGCTCTTACCGGGCTATTCACTCCCCCGGGGATAAACATCTTGGCCTTTTCGAAATGCAAGCTCGATTTGTCGAACTTCAAGTTGCTACCTCCCCAAATAATAAAAAATAAAAGCCCAAACATATTGTATACCTTAACGTAAAACCCGTGTAGAGTCTAATTATGGGAAACTATTGTTTCCTCGTTGCTCGCGACAATGCCGGTAACGTTCACTAAAACGGTTAGCGGTACTGGACACTGGTCTTTTTCAGTTCCCGGACACTCTCGATTACCCGGTATTCCTCCACTCCGGTCATACTGGAGAGCTTACGGATAACTGACAGCAATTCATCATTATGGCGGGCATGGATCATAGTAAAGAGATTAAACGGCCATCCCGCCGGAGTCTGCCTCCAATAGCAATGGCTGACCAGGGGACTCATTGCCATCAAGTTTCCCACTTCGTCCATTGCTTCCTCTGCAACCTTCCATGCCACCATAGCATTGGCCTTGTATCCCACCTGCTGATGCCGGAGCACTGCTCCTACGCGTTTAAGCAGTCCCCTCTCCTTAAGCTCTGCTGCCGCCGAAATGACCTCCTGTTCCGTAAGGCCAATATCTTCAGCAACCAAGAGATAGGGACGGGAAACAACCGGCAGGTCACCCTGCAACGCTTTGATTACTCTGTCCATAATCTCACGTTTCGTCATCTAACTCAAAAGCCACCTTAATCTTATACCTTTGCCTGACCGGCATACTGGTGACTACGAGCCCAGTATCGGTCCGTATCTCCTGCAGTATTCGCTCCAGTTCCTCACTGGAGGAAGCTGTTACTGTAAACCACATATTATACCGGTCGTTACGCAAGTAGTTGTGAGTTACTTCACGGTACGCATTGACCAGTTTTGCGACCTCTTCGATCCTCTCCTGAGGGACCTCCATGGCGCATAGAGTTGACTTCATACCCATTTTGGGGGAATCGAATACCCCACCCAGTCGACGGATAAGGCCCCGGTCCCGCAACTTTTGAATCCTGGCCAGAACTTCCTCCTCTGCAATTCCCAGTTCGTCAGCCATATCCTGATATGGACGGCTACTGAGGGTCATCCCCTGCTGCAGGTAGTTCAGAATTTTAGCATCAATATTATCCATAATCAGGCCATTCCCTTCGGCTGGTAGAGACACCAGTCATCCTGGGCCATATAATCGCCGTTGCTGTAATAATAGGCCCGGGCGCGGCACCCCCCGCAGCGTTCCGTGTATTCGCAGCCTCCGCACTTCCCGCCGTACTGCTGGGAACGCAGCTCATTCAACACCTGGTTCTGGTGCCATATATCGCAGAATGATTCCTGCTTTACATTTCCCAGGCGGATATCCAGGTAGGCACAGGGCTGGACATCCCCGGTTGGACTGATGATGCAGTAGGATATGCCGGCCAGACAGCCCCGGGAAAACCGGATAGGTATACCCTTTTTATCAGCCACTCTGATGAACTGCGGGGCACAGGTAGGCTTGATCTCAATGGAAACGTTTTTCTGCTTTTCCATAATACGATGCAGGGTCTGTTCATATTCCTTGACCCGTAAAGCCTCCTGCTCAATACTGGTTGCCCTGCCGGTAGGAACCAGGAAGAATATATGATGGGCCCTGGCCCCCAGATCAACGGCCAGATCAGTCATCGATTCCAAATACTTGACATTCCAGTCCATCACCGTGGTGTTTACCTGAAATGGGATTCCCGCCGCTTTGAGGTTGGCCATGCCCTGTAGAGCCATATCGTATGCATGCGGAAGCTTACGAAAGGCATCGTTTTCAGCGGCTACAATGCTGTCCAGACTGACAGCACACGCCGCCAGCCCGCAGCGTCTCAATTCGTTGGCTACCTGCGGGGTAATCAGAGTCCCATTGGTGCCCATCACCGTCCTGAGACCACGGGATACTGCGTAAGAGCAAATCTCAAAAATATCCGGACGCATCAGGGGCTCACCCCCGCTCATGATCATCATGCGGAAGCCAGCCTCTTTTATCTGATCAATGAGTGTTTTACCCTGATCGGTTGTCAGTTCATCCTCCAGTCTGACTCCAGCATCCCGGTAACAATGGTCACAGAACATATTACACTGGTTGGTCGTATTCCATGAAACCAGCATGGCGATCCTCCCCCACATTTGCAAATATTTCAGTATCTGTTGGTGTTACTCAGGCCGTGTAATATTAATCGCCTGCTCGGGTCACATTCTATAAACTGCCGAAATTGAGCAACCCGGTAAAGGTGACAGGTCCCATCGCTTTGCCACCTGCACTACAGGCTGCGGGCAAATTCACAGGCGAAGTAGGTGATTATAATATCAGCCCCTGCCCGTTTGATCCCGGTCAGCAGCTCTCTGACTATCCGTTCCTCGTCAATCCAGCCTCGTTCAGCAGCGGCCTTAACCATGGAGTACTCACCACTCACATTATAAGCTGCCAGGGGTACATCAAACCTCTCCCTGACCGCCCGGATTACATCCATAAAGGCCATGGCCGGTTTAACCATTACCAGGTCAGCACCTTCGGCGATATCAAGTTCTACCTCCCGCAGAGCTTCCCTTACATTGGCCGGGTCCATCTGGTAAGATTTCCGATCTCCTGATTGTGGGGCCGATTCGGCCGCTTCGCGGAACGGTCCGTAAAACGCCGACGCGTATTTGGCTGCATATGACATGATGGGCAGGTTGGTAAACCCTTCTCTGTCCAGGGTCTGTCGTATATAGGCGATTCTCCCGTCCATCATATCGGAAGGAGCCACCATATCACACCCTGCTTTGGCATGAGACAGGGCTTCTTTTGCCAACATCTGCAGACTGCGGTCATTATCAACCCGGCCATCATCGGTCAGAAAACCGCAGTGCCCATGACTGGTGTATTCACACATACACACATCGGTTATTACCAGCAGTTCGGGAGTCGTATCCTTGATAACTTTTATCGCCTGCTGCACCGGCCCATTGGCATCAAATGCTGAAGAACCCATGTGATCTTTGTACTTGGGAATTCCAAACAGGAGAACGCCGGATATTCCCAGTGAGTGAACCTCGCGTGCCACCTCGGGAAGGCGGTCGGCTGAATAGCGGCTGATCCCGGGCATTGACATCAGTGGTTCCTCAACTCCAGATCCGGTGACAATGAATAAGGGGTAAATCAGGTCCTGAGGCAAAACTTGAGTTTCCTGCACCATCCGCCGTAATCCTTCACTGGCGCGCATGCGCCTCATTCGTACCTCTGGATAACCCATTCTCACACCATCCCTCCCTTTATTTCCTGATCACTAAGGTAACAGGCTGGATCTTCAGCCCAGATGTCACCATGCACCGCACGGGCCCTAATACGGCATCCTCCGCAAAGGGTCTTGAAACCACAGTCCCCACAGCGCCCTTTTAAATGCTCAGCCTTGTTGCGCAGCATAATCATCAAGGGATCATCACTGTTCCAAATCTCGCTGAAAGGAGTCTCCTTTATATTCCCTACCGTGTAATCCTGCCAGAACTGACAGGGGTGTACATTTCCCCGCGGATCGACATTGGCAAATTTGGTTCCCGCGGAACAGCCACCGTGCATTTCCAGGAGTTTAATCACCTCAGCGGTGCGTTCCGGTGCAATTTTTTTGATTCGGTTGTAGATGTAGATGCCATCCGCATGATTATCTGTGGTCAGGATTTCTACCTCTATCCCCCGCTGGTGCAGGTCCAGGGTCTTTTCTATTACCAGGTCCAAGATCTTTTGGGTTTCCTGGGGGTCAGTGTCCAAGTCCAACATATCCTTGCCCCTTCCCGCATAAACCAGGTGATACATGCAGAAGCGGGGTATTTTCTCCTTCTCTACGATATCCAGGATACCAGGCAGGTCCATCTGGTTGACCCGGTTAACGGTAAATCTGATCCCGGCCTTAATTCCCTGATCGATACAGGCTCTGATGCCCCGCAGGGCCTGTTCAAAAGCCCCCTCCTTGCGGCGGAATCTGTCATGGGTGGCCGGTAGACCATCGATACTTATCCCGACATATTGAAAACCAGCATCCTTTATCTCTGTGGCCAATTCTTTGGTTATCAAGGTCCCGTTGGTGGATATGACCGGCCGCAGGCCTTTCTGGCTGGCTAATCTTCCCAGTTGCATGATATCATGCCGCAGGAGCGGCTCGCCCCCGGAGAAGAGCAGGACCGGGACCCCCATCTGGGCCAGGTCGTCAATAAAACACTCGGCCTCAGCGGTGGTGAGTTCATCCCGATAGTATTCATCCTGGGCTTCGATATAGCAATGCTGGCAGCGCAGGTTGCACCGGTTGGTGGTATTCCAGACCACCAGAGGACGGTTAATCTCACTGAATTGCAGGAGCGAAGCGGGTACATGGGTCCCCGCCTGGTGTTTTATTACTTCGGAAACCGTGGCGGTTCCACATAATAGTTTGGTGCATCCAATCAAAATTCTTCTCCCCCTAACTTGTATGGTACAGGGTATGTATATTATGTGTTTTGTTCCGTACAGGCCTTAAGCACTGCCTGCACCAGCCCATCAACTGTAAATTGCTCTGCCATTATATCCACGGTAAAACCGGCTTCCCGAGCAGTTTGGGCGGTTATCGGCCCGATACAGGCTACCTGCACTTTATCACGCAGCTCTGCGATAAGATCGCTGCCCAGCATGGATACCAGGTTTTTGACAGTGGAACTGCTGGTAAAGGTTATGATATCGATCAGACCCTTCTCCAGCAGTTGCCGTTCAGCAGCGTCGATTTCGGCTTCCGGGACCGATTCATATATCTCGAGTTCGTCGACTCTGATCCCCTGTGAACTCAGGAGCCGGGGGAGTATCTCCCTTGCGCCCCTGGCCCGGGGAAGCAGTATCCGGTCTCCCGGTGAGGTTTCCTTAAGCAATATCTCGGCCACAGCTTCTGCCCGATACTCAGGTGGAACAGCTGCTACCCGTAAACCCCGTGCCTCGGCCTCGGCCGCTGTGGCCGGCCCAATGGCGCAGACCCGGGGACCCTTGAGGTCCCGTATATCATATCCCAGTTCGTATACCTGAGAGAGAAATACCTTAATTCCATTAACACTGGTAAAGGTAAGCCAGGAATATTCCGCTATCCTCTCAATCACTTCCCCCAGGTTGGGAACATTGAGCGGAGTTATGGCGATCGTCGGAAACTCCAGGACCCTGGCTCCCAGTGCCTCAAGCGCAGTTACCATCTGACTGGCCTGTTGCCGCGCCCGAGTTACAACCACGGTTTTGCCAAATAACGGTTGGCTGTCAAACCAGCGCAGCTCATCCCGCAGCCGGGCGACTTCCCCTACCACAATAACCGCAGGTGGCTGAAATCCGACGGCCCTGACCTTTTGTACTATATTTTCCAGGGTTCCCTCCAGGACCTCCTGAGAGGGCAGGGTCCCCCAGCGTACCAGGGCCACCGGTGTCTCCGGTGAGCGTCCGCCCTGGAGCAGCTTCTCAGTAATAAACGGCAGGTTCTCAACCCCCATCAGGAAAACCAGGGTCCCGGTACCGGCTGCAATCTGATCCCAGGGGACTCTACTCTCCTGTTTATCCGGCCGCTCGTGACCCGTAATAATTGTCAGGGTGGAGGTGAAATCACGGTGCGTCACCGGTATGCCTGCATAAGCAGGGGCTGCTATCGCTGACGTCACTCCGGGAACTATCTCGAATTCGACCCCGCTACGTTTAAGGTATTCAGCCTCCTCTCCGCCTCTTCCAAACAGAAAAGGGTCTCCCCCCTTCAGCCTGACCACCATCTTGCCTTCTCTGGCTTTGGCAACCAGCAGGCGATTGATCTCCTCCTGCGGAAGCGCATGACGGCTGGATTCCTTACCCACGTATATCAGCTCGGCCTGCTGCGGCCGTTGACTAACAATCTTGGCGCCCACCAACCGGTCATAGACTATGACCTCTGCTTTTTTTATAAGATCCTGTGCTTTAACGGTTAAGAGCCCCGGATCACCCGGACCGGCTCCCACCAGATAAACCTTTCCTGTGCTACTCATTATTCATCCCCTGGCTTCTGATATGGTCCAATACTTCCCCGGCTCCCTGCTCAACCAGGGTAAGGGCCAACCTCACTCCGATTTCCCCTGCCTGGTCCATGGGGCCGGTCAAACTTTCCCGGAATATCCTTTGGCCATCAAGATCGGCTACCAGTCCCTCCAGCTTCAGAGAGGCATCTTGTATCCGGCTTACGCAGCCTACCGGAATCTGGCACCCGCCCTCCAGAACCGCCAGGAAAGCACGTTCCGCTGTTATCTCTGCACGGGTCACCGGGTCCTCGAGATGTTTTACAAATTCCAGTAGTTCCTGGTCATCATCCCTGGTTTCTATCACAATCGCTCCCTGTCCAACTGCGGACAGTATCTCCAGTTCCTCGGTGATAAGATCCTGATACCCAAGCCGTATAACCCCGGCGGCGGCTAAAACTATGGCGTCCATCTCCTTGTCAAGCAGACGCCTGATCCGGGTATCGATGTTACCCCGCAGCTCGACAATGTTGAGGTCAGGTCGTAACGAGAGCAACTGTGCCCGTCGCCGCAGGCTGGACGTACCAACTGAGGCACCTGCCGGCAGCTGTGCCAACCGCATTCCGTCCCGGGCCAAAAGCACATCCTTTGGGTTCTCTCGCTGCAGGACAGCTCCCAGGGCCAATCCTTCCGTTATTTTTGTAGGCATGTCTTTCATGCTGTGGACCGCCATATCGATACTCCCCGAGAGGATCTCTTTTTCAATCTCCTTGGTAAAAAGACCCTTATCGCCGATCTTGGATAGAGCCACATCCAGGAGTATGTCTCCTTTGGTCTTGATCAGAACCTTCTCAATTTCTAGACTCCTGTCCATCGCCAGCATCTTTTGGATAACAAAATCGGTCTGCCAGAGAGCCAGTCTGCTACCCCTGGACCCGATCCTTATTTTGCGCATCAGCATGCTCCTCTGATTCGATTTTCAATTTGAACAGGTGTTTTGTCACCTCGGCATAAAGGTGGCCCTGGTTGCTGGCAGCCTTCTCCTTGAGGTTAACCACCGGGAAATGCAGGAGTTGGTTTACAATCGACGAGGCCAGTGAGTTTATTATCTTCTCTTCCCGGGGGGTAACACGCCCCAACCGATTGAGAGCGCGGCGGACTTCCGCCTGCCGGATCTCTTCACCTTTGTCTTTGAGGGCTTTGACCACCGGGACTACTGTTAGTGTAGCCAGCCAGTCATTAAACTCCTCAATCTCCTCGGAGATAATCGCCTCCGCCTGACAGGCGGCCTTCTGCCTTCCCATGAGATTTGACTCCACTACATTCTGGAGATCATCAATATCATACAGGTAAACCCCTGGCAACTCACCAATAGCCGGTTCGATATCCCGCGGAACCGCAATATCAATTAAGAGCAGGTCTGTCTTACGGTTCTGCACGTAGGGCTGGATAGCCTCACAATGAAGGACATAGTGAGCAGCTGCGGTGCAGCTGATAACGATATCGGCGTTCTTCAGTCCTTCGTATAACCGGTCAAGCCTGATCGCCTGACCTCCCACCTTATCTGCCAGTTCCACCGCCCGGTCATAGGAACGGTTGGAAACCACCACCGTAGACACCCCGTTGGCCATGAGGTAGCTAAGGGCGAGTTCACTCATCTTGCCAGCACCGATTACCAACACAGTACGTCCCCCAAGATTGCCGAACACCTGCTTGGCCTTCTCTACCGCTGCGTAGCTTATGGAAACCGCATTACGGTCCAGTCCGGTCTCGGTGCGCACCCTTTTACCAACGGTTATCGCCTTCTGAAACAGAGTATTCAAGACCCCGTTTGAAGCCCCCAGCTCTCTGGCCTCATCGTAGGCGTCCCGGACCTGACCCAGAATCTGTGATTCTCCCAAAACCATAGAATCAAGCCCGGAGGCAACTCTGAACAGGTGCTCGATGGCCTGATAACAATTAGGCACATAAAGCACCGGATCAAGTGATTCATCATTCATACCCAATCGGTCGGCCATGAAACCTCGCAAAGCCCTTTCCCCCTGTTCCAGATCCCGGGCCGTGGCGTAAATCTCAGTCCGGTTGCAGGTTGAAAGCACCACTGCTCCTTCCAGGGCCGTCTCTTCCGTTATATCCCGATAAAAGCGTTCCAACGCTTTTCCGCTTAACGCCATCCTCTCGCGCAGCTCAACCGGTGCCGTTTTATGGCTCAATCCGGCCAGGAGTATATACATTGCAGTATTCGCCCCTTTGCCTCTTCCTTCTTGCCTTGCTGCAGCAGTGATAACACCGGGAGATCCAGAATCTTCTCAAACAACTGCTTCCTTGTGCTTTCCTGATCTATGGTACTCTTCACCACCGCGCGAGCCTCACCCAGCAGTTCCAGGTAGTCAGCGTATTCGGAACCATAGCGGTCCTCCATCTCTTCGCGAATCCGACGAGCCAGCAGTGGACTCTTACCTTCGGTATTAACGGCTATGGTTAAGGCACCGCGGCGCAGGGTCGCGGGTACCAGAAAATTGCACTTTTCAGGATCATCCACGGTGTTGACCAGTATATTGTTCTTCCGGCAGAGCTCATAGATCCGCCGGTTAACGGCTTCATCACTGGTAGCAGCAAAAACCAGCATGCGACCTTTTATATCATGATCCTCGAAATGACGGAGGATCAACGTAACCAGACCCTCTTTGCCCATTGTTGTAAGTTCTTCACAAAAAGCTGGGCTGACCACATCAATAATTGCCCCGCATTGCAGAAGGTTCTTTACCTTACGTAAGGCAACCGTACCCCCTCCAACAACCAGGCAACTGCTTCCCCCCACACAGACAGCAATCGGGAATATCCCGACCATGGAATCCCCTCCATTATGGCGGTATGATCTTCCTAAAATAAAAGGTCTGATTAAACAGACCTTTTAAAACATTCTTGCTATTCGACCTTTTTGTCCTGGTCCGTTGGCTCCAGTTCGCCACTCCTGGCCTTCTTAAATTCGCCGATTGACTTTCCTATGGCCTTTCCGACCCCGGGTAACTTCCCAGGACCTACTATAATCAGCAGAATGGCCAGTACCAGTATTAGTTCCCATGGTCCGATGCTACCGATCAATCCAACCATACTTATCCCCCTCTTAATTCAGATTGCGCTCGTTTTCGGTTTTATTGGTATACCCTTCCTCTTCAGCAATTAAGTCGAGGTAAACGGTTTCGATTCCGGCAATGAAAAGGTCTGTCTTCATACGTCCCTTACGTTCGTCAAAGGTCTTCAGATAACCTTTGCATTTCTCGCAAACGAACAGTTGATGGGCATCATCGCCCTCGACCACCAGATACTTAATGGTGTTGGGCTCAGTGTTGCCACAGTAAATACAACCCAGGTATTTGGACCGCCATTCCGTAAAACAGTGCTCACAGAACAGTAATCTCTGTCCGTCTTCGGCCCTGACCCGGGAAAAGTTGGCTGGTGATCCGCAGACTGGACAGATGGACATCTCCCATTGAAAATCTTCCTGGGCCACGCTCACCTGGTATGGCAGGGCATAACACCTAAGGAATGGTCTTAATGCGTGGTCAAGCAGAAAATACACCAGTTCGCTGCCAAGACCCTTTTCTTCGGCCAGTTCTACAAAGAACTTATAATCGTCATTTATAATCCGGGAAGCTATCTCAGCAAAGTCCATGCAATTGAATACAGCAACGATATCATTCATGGCGTCAGCGATGTTTTCCCGTTCTTTCTTCACCAGTTGGGCAAGTTCTAAAAATGCCCCTTTGTACTCTTCAGGATCAAGGTCAATACCACGGGTTTCCAAAATCGGTCTCTTTATTCCTTCGAGGATACAGTCGTCGCTCCTTTTACTAATCCCCGTATTTCTTTTCAATCGGAAGAGCAATTCATTCTGCCAGGACTCTATTGCTTTATAAAATTCGACATAGCCTTCGGGTAGATCAAATGTAATCCGACTACTCATACTTAAACATCTCCTATTCCCCAGCACTTGTTGATATTATGACAAATACGTTCAGCCCTTGTAAAGGAAAAAGGGGGAGACAACTCCCCCTCTATACGGCTGGTGTGGAAAACTTTAGTCCTGTTTTCCAGTCTGTTTGTCATACCATACTTTATGATGGTGCTCGGCCCATTCGGATTTGACGGTGCCTTTCACCATCCCCCAGAACGACTCGCCCGAACCGGGGTGGAATGAACCCAGATAAGCATGCATGCAGACCATCATAGTTGCCAGGATCATAAATATATCATGAGTCGGGTAGGCCAACCGAACCAGCGTGGTTGGAAATATCGACGGAAACCACATTATATAGCCGCTGATAGCCACCATTATGCAGGAACTAGTAGTTACAACCGAGTTCATTTTCTCCCCGCCGTTGAACTTGGTCTGTGGAGGTACATTTACATGGAACCCCAGGAACTCAAAGGGGAAGATCATGAGGAATTTGATGTCATTCCAACCGAAGTTAAAGACATCCTTCCACCAGTCCACGAACCCGCGCCAGTTGGCTGCCAAACTGATTAAAGGAATAATGGTAAAGCCAACGGCCATAACGCGATGAGCCATGCCTGCTCCCCGGTAACCGCCAAAGATCGCGGCCAGGAAGTCCCACCGGGAATCCATAAACAGGACTAAACCGGTTAACAACAGGATTATGAAAGTCACCGTATGCCCCCAGTGAGCAAAGCGCGCCCAGAAACTAAACCGCTCTACCCGTTCCACATCAGGTTCATACTTAGTTATCAATTCCATGGGTTGCACCTCCTTCCTGCTGCTGTTCCCTCTTGGCCTTCAGGAACCGGGTGGTGAAGAAACTGGCCGCTGATCCGGCCAATGCCAGAGGAATCAGCAGACCAAACCATGGTTGGACAATATTCTGCCAAACCGTAGTAATCGAAGAGACTTTCGGATCCGATGGTAAACCGTACTTCTCAGGTACATCGCCCAGTACGTACAGATTGTTCAGTCCTCCCAGCTCATGTTCACCATAGATGGTGGCATTGGGGAAACCATTAGCCCGCAGGTATTTCACCCTCTGCCGTGCTACGCCCAGAAGTTCCTCCCGGTCTCCGAACCGCAGGGCGCCACTGGGACAGGTCTTGGCACAGGCTGGTATTTCGCCGGCTTCGACCCGTTCAGCACACATAGTACACTTAGTAACCGTGTCCGAGGGTTTATGGTATTTAGGAACCTCAAAAGGACATGCGTATACGCAATACTGGCATCCGACGCACTTCTGGAAGTCCTTCAGCACCGCACCCCAATCATTCTTATACAGTGCGTTCCGAGGACATGCATCTACGCAGGCCGGGTATTCACAGTGCATGCATTGATGCTTGCAGAAATACCACTCGGGATTGTAAACACCATCGTATTCAAAGAACTTTACTATAGTATAAGTGTCGGCATTGGTATCCTTATGGGTCTGGTAATTGCCTTTAAACGGCTCAATCACAGCCGGCAGCTGATTCCAGTTCTTACAGGCCACCTGGCAACCGCGGCAGGCTGTGCATTTGGTTGCATCATAAAGATTACACATTTTCGCCATAATTAAGCCCTCCTTACATCGCAAAGCCAGGCTTTGTATTCCGGTATCATGGTGTTGGCATCACCAACATGCGGTGTCAGGCGGTTCGCAGGGTCCCCGACAGCATAGCCCTTGAATCCAAAGTGCCATACCATCCCTATCTGATGAACCTCTCTGCCGTTTACAACCATGGGCTTAATGCGTTTAGTAACACAGGCTACGGCTTCAATATCACCTCTGGTGGTGGATACGATAACCTTATGGCCGTTCTTTATGCCTTTGCTATGAGCCAGTTGCTCGCTCATCTCTACAAACATGTTAGGCATGAGTTCAGCCAGCCAAGGCAGGTGACGGGTCAATGCCCCAGTCTGCCAATGCTCAACCACACGATAGGTGGTTCCAATAATAGGATACTTATCCACCGTACCCTGTTTGTCAGGTTCCCAGACCTTTATGCAGGGGTTGTTCTGTTGACTGCTAAATACGTTTTCAAACGGACTCTCCCACGGCTCATAGTGTTCCGGGAACGGGCCGTCCTTCATATTGGTTGTCGTAGCAAACAGCCCCCCAACGCCATCCGGCTTCATGATGAATGGGTTGGTTCCACCAGGCGCGGACGGTGCTGTGGTCTTGCCGAAATCGCATACATCGTCGCCTACCCAGGCTGCTGCGTCAGGATCCCACCTGATAAGCACCCGGTCATCATCGCCCGGCCATGGGGAAACCCCATCCGGCTGTACTGAGCAGCGGTTATATACTACCCTCCGGTTAACCGGCCAGCTCCAGGCCCAATTGGAGTACAGGCCCAAACCGGTCTTGGAGTTGTCGATGTTATCGCGCCATTTCGGTTTGTAATCCAACTCCCCATTGGGTTTCGTGGTCATGCACCCGCAGTAAACCCAGCATCCAGAGGTGGTGCTGCCATCATCCTTAAGGTTGGCAAAACCCTCAACCGGTTTGCCATCAGCTACGTAGTACCCGTTCAATTCGAGTCCTACCAGCTCGATCTCCGGCTCTTCACCGTGACCATAACCCCAGGTCAGGTTGTTGATGGGCTCGTTTTGAGGCAGAGTACTTCCTTCGTATAGTTTCTTTACCCGCTTGGCAATCTGATCTATGATCCACAGATCAGCCTTGGACTCTCCCACCGGCTCGGCACCTTTCCAGCGGTACTGCATCCATCTACCGGTATTGGAGGCGGTTCCTTCTTTCTCATAAACTCCCGCTGCCGGGAGGAAGAACACCTCGGTATCAATCTCAGTAGGTTTAGGTTGAGCTACCGCCGCATTCTTAACCGGTCTTTCCCAGGCCTTGTAGGACCAGAACTCGGCTGACTCGTTAACCCACAGGTCTACACTGACCAGCCACTTGAGATTGCACATGGCGGCCTGTTCCTTATTGGCGTTGGGACCGCCTACCACCGGGTTGCTTCCCATTATGAACATGCCTTCTATCTCTTTGTTATACATGGCTTCAAAGAGGGCAATGTGTGAGTAGTTCTTTTTGGAGTCGCGCTTGGGCATATAATGGTATCCGAATTGGTTTTCCCTGGTAGCGGCATCACCCCACCAGGCTTTGAGGAGACTTACCATCCATTTAGGAGTATTTACCTTGAATCCTGACTTCGGGGTTTCTGTGGCCAGGAAAGCATCCAGGTCTTTGTGCGCCACCGTGTTCATCGGGCAATTGATATACCCGGGGATGATATGGAACAGGAGAGCCATATCAGTTGCACCCTGAACGTTGTTTTCACCGCGCAGGGCATTAACTCCGCCGCCGGGTCTTCCGATGTTGCCCAGGAGGAGCTGCAGCATGGCATATGACCGGACATTCTGGCTTCCAACTGTATGCTGGGTGGTGCCCATGGCATACAGTATAGTTCCGACCTTGTTTGGCTGCCTTGTGGCACAGTAGGTCTCCAGGACTTCCATATACTTGTCCCGGGGACACCCGGTTACCCGGCATACTGTATCGATGTCATACCGCTCATAGTGCTTCTTCATAAGCTGAAGGACCGAACGGGGATGCTGCAGGGTCATGTCCCTGATCGGGTTGCCCTCCGCATCTTTCTGGTAATCCCAAGAGCTCGAATCGTACGAACGATTGGCGGCATCATAACCAGAAAACAGGCCATCCTGGAACTCGAAACCGTCAGCTATCAGGAATGAGGCATTAGTATAATACGCTACATAATCCTTGTGGTAATACTCGTTATCAAGAATGTACTTTATCATCCCACCGATAAAGGCAATATCTGTACCAGAACGCAAGGGGGCATAAACATCAGATACCGCTGAAGTCCTGGTGTACCGGGGGTCAACATGGATTATCTTTGCTCCCCGTTCCTCTTTGGCCTTCATCAGCCATTTCATGGTTATGGGATGATTCTCCGCGGCATTGCTGCCAATTATCAATGCGCAATCGGTATTCTTCAAGTCAACTATATGGTTGGTCATAACACCCCGGCCAAATGAAGGTGACAATCCTGCCACCGTAGCGGAGTGTCAAATACGGGCCTGGGTCTCGAGATATACAACTCCGAGGGCGCGCATCAGCTTGCTGTGCAAGTACGCTTCCTCGTTATCCAGGCCGGAACCTCCTATTGATGCAATTTTTTCGGTACGGTTTACTATTATCTCGCTGCCGTCCGATATCTTCTCTTTGTGAATGAAATCTTTGTCCCTTGATTCCTTGACCCGTTCGGCTATTCTATCAAGCATCCAATCCCAGTCTTTTTCTTCCCACTTCTCACTTCCGGGGGCTCGATAGAGTGGTTTCTGTGCTCGTTTCGGGTTAATAATCTGTTCACCGGTTTTCTCATCATAAATCTCTCTAAGGTTGAACATTGCTGCACCCTTCGCGCACGCGGCACCACGGTTAATCGGGTTGTCCGGATCTCCTTCCACACTAAGGAGCTTCACGAACTTTCCCGCAGCGTCTTTTTCTGCGTAAACCAGGAGACCACATCCCGAGGCACAATACGGGCAGACCGTAGGTGTAGGAGTCACACTTGTAATGCGACACTCTCTGACCTCGGCTGCCGTTGCCCCAAGGTTGAACCCCAGGTCCATGACGGCAAAGGTGGCAGCACTTGCTCCGGTGATTTTTAGGAACTGTCTTCGCGTAACCTTCACACCGAACCGTCTCCTTTCTTCAATTTTAAATTGCGTTTGTTGAGGTTTAGGGTAATGGGAATGGTATATCTTATTTACTATTCTAGGCAAGCGCTCTGTATCCTCTATTGAATAAGAATGAAATCTGATTATAACGAAATATTATAATAAATATGCGCACTGTCGCTGGCTGGGTTCAGACTGGCAGGTTTTGGGGGTGAATCTGCAATAAATTGCCGTGTTTACACATGAAGGGTGTCCAGCAATCTGTTAACAATTGTCATTTTCTTGTGGGATGTTTTGCTGAACATTATGTCATTAACTGTTAGCTATCTTCTTCTGATTCATCGTCCTGCTGCTTGGGACGTGAGAGTTTGCTCACCCAAATACTTGTTTCGTAAAGGAGATAAACCGGAATCCCCATGAGGCATTGTGATATGGGATCGGGACCGGGAGTCAACACTGCCGCCATAATAAATATTCCCAGGAGGGCGTACTTCCGCTTGGCAGAGAGCCATTCCGGCGATACAATTCCCATACGGGTAAGGAAATAAACAATTACCGGCAGTTCAAACACCAGGCCAAACGGAATGGTGAATGCGAGGACGAAGGAAACATATTTGTCAACGGTCAGCATAGGCTCCAGATCACCTGCGATCATAATCAGGAACCCTATTACCAGTTTGAGGATAACAAAGTAGGCGAAAAGTGCCCCTCCTACAAAGAGGAGGATCATAACCGGGAACAGGATCAGAAAGTACTTCCTTTCCTTGGGAAAGAGAGCTGGAGCGATAAATCTGTAGATCTGCCAGACAATGACGGGGAAGGCCAAGACCAGGCCTCCATAAAAGGCCAGTTTCAGTTTGATATAAAAACCTTCAGTAACACCAATGAAAACCAGGTCGAGCCCCAGCGACTTTAAGGGCTGTTGTATTATAGCCAGGATTTGATCGCTGAAATAGAAGGCTGCGATAGCCGCGATTACGATCGCCACCACCGAGATCAACAAAGACTTTCTGAGGTCTTCGAGGTGTTCAAGGATAGTCTGTTTTTCTTCAACCGTCAGGTTCTTAAAATTAAACATCGAATCCTGCCTCCTTGAAGGTCCGCAATAAACAAATAGTTTTGGCTATCAATACTCGCGTTCACAAATGAAATCAGCAATCAGACCAAGCGCAGTCCGGGACTGGCTTTCCGGGATCAGACCCAACATTCTGTGAGCCTTATTAATATACCTGGCAGCTATGTGCTGTGAATACTCAATGCCACCGCTTTTGACCACTATTTCCAGGGCCTTTTCGGCATTTCGGCTAACACTGACCGGTGAACCCAAGATACTCCGCAGTTCCGATGCCTCCTGGCTGTGTCTTAAGGCATACAGCGCGGGCAGGGTTATGATTCCCTGCCTGATATCGCTTCCGGTGGGCTTGCCCAGGATGCTTTCCTCGGCAGTAAAATCAAGGATGTCATCGGTTATTTGAAATGACATGCCCAGGTTATACCCGAAACGACGCAGTGCATTCTCCATTGGAGCAGGAGCATCGGTTAATAATGCACCGACCTGACAGGCGAGGGACATGAGCAGGGCGGTCTTTCGTTCGATACGCCTCAGGTAGTCAATAACTCCCTGTTCCACATCATAACAGGTCTGCAATTGAACGATCTCACCTTCACAGACCTTAACACTGGCTCCAGATACGATAGTCACCAGATCCGCCCGGTTATACATGCCGATTATATGCAGGGCTTTGGCCAGCATATAGTCTCCGGAATAAATGGATATCCGGTTACCAAAGCGGGCCTTGACTGTTTCCCGTCCGCGCCTGGACAAGGAGTTGTCAATCACATCATCGTGAACCAGGGTAGCCATGTGAACCAGTTCCATAGCCACTGCCATGGGAATCAGGTGATCGATTTCGTTGGTA
This sequence comes from Syntrophomonadales bacterium, assembly GCA_050951725.1. Taxonomy (GTDB): domain Bacteria; phylum Bacillota; class Syntrophomonadia; order Syntrophomonadales; family DTU052; genus DTU052. The sequence continues at coordinate 706,072 of JBMNJO010000001.1, forward strand.
AAACAGCGGCCGGCCAGAAGAACGAAGGCCGGTCTCAATCGTTTGCCGCCAGCATGTATCAGGTGTCCGGAAGCCTCTTTCAGCAACGGTTGTTGGGTGTCGATGGCCTTTATCAGCTCTTCTTCCGTTCTCTGTAATTCACTTTTTATAGGCCTGAAAAATTCCTGAGATTGCATCAAGATAACCTCTATTTCAATTTTCCAAATCTAATTATATAGGTTACGTACCAGCCTCACAATGAAATGCTGTGGATCGGCCGAAAAACGTTGCAGGTGGAATGTGTTTTATGCAATGCAGTGATACACAATCTCAATCAGAATCCTGGGAATACCGGCGGAAGGCATCGTTGGGAATCCCCAAGCTGTCCAGTATCTTACCGATCATAAAAGACACCAGGTCACTTATTTCCCTGCGATCAGAGTAAAAAGCGGGCATAGCTGGCACCATTCTGGCTCCGGCCTCCACAGCCGCCAGCATGTTGCGCAGGTGGATCAAGTTAAGAGGGGTCTCACGTGGAACCAGGACCAAACGCCGTCCCTCTTTCAAACATACATCAGCTGACCTCTCGATAAGATTGTTGGAGGTACCGTGGGCTATTCCCGCCATAGTTGACATGGTGCATGGGACGACCACCATGCCATCATGGAGATGGGAACCACTGGCAATGGGTGCGCCGATATTGTTATTAGCGAAGCAGGTCAAATGTCCGGGCTTCAAGTATTTCTCAATATCCCGGCAATCACGCAGATCCCAGTCCAGTTCCTGTTTGAGCACCAGCCTGGCTGGTTCGCTCAGGACCAAATAAACCTGGTGGCCGTGGATCAGCAGCCAGTTTACCAACTCTGTTCCATATATAACCCCGCTGGCACCTGTAATGGCTACAACAATCCTGGCCATGTGTTTTCCTCCTGTTTCTGATTAGTATTCTAAAATTGTTTAAGGTCTACGCAATTGAATGATCTGCTAACCTGCCAGTTTCTGCTTTCGTAGAGACTAGAAAAGAAATATATCCAACAGGGCCATGATGAATACGGTGGAGCTTACATAGCGGTTTATTTTGAAAGCCGCAAAGTTAACCAGTTCCAGGTTATCAGGGGAAACCAGTGAGTGCTCATATATCAGGATCCCGGCGGCAAAGGCCACTCCTACATAGTACATCCACCCCAGTCCCAGGACCAGACCGGTGCCCGCAAAACAGATCAGGGTCAGGACATGGAAACAGCGGGCAAAGGTGAGTGCACCCCGGGCGCCGAAACGACCTGGAATGGAGTACAGACCTTCCTTACGGTCGAATTCTATGTCCTGACAGGCATACATGGTGTCAAATCCGGCTATCCAAAAAGCGACCGCCAGGGTCAACAGAACCGGTTCCCAGGCCCATTGACCAGTAACAGCCAACCAGCCGCCGGTAGGTCCGATACCAATGGCCAGTCCCAGGCACAGGTGGCACCACCAGGTGAACCGTTTGGTGTATGAATAACCCCACAGGGCGATAATTGCAAGGGGGGCCAGTTTCAGGCACAGAGGGTTAAGCTGCCAGGCTGCTATACCCAATAAAATCAGGGACACTATGGCAACCCCCCAGGCCAACCCCAGGGAAAACTCCCCGCTGGCCAACGACCAGTGGGCTGTACGAGGGTTTTTGCGGTCAATATGAACATCTATGGCCCGGTTCATGCACAAGGCAGCGGTCCTGGCCCCGACCATGGCCACGGTAATCCAGAAAAGCTTGGACCAACCGGGGAATCCGGGCAGGGCAAAAAAGGCTCCCAAATAGGCAAATGGAAGCCCAAAAATAGTGTGCTGAAAATCAATGAGGTTCAGAAACCGGGTAAATCTAGTCCAGCCCATAGTCTTTCCACTTCTTCGTAACCATTTCCTTGATCCCCGGGTCCATGACTATATCATTGGGCCACTCCCGGGTGTGTCCTTCGGATAACCATTTCCGGGTAGCGTCGATTCCCATTTTTGCCCCGATAAGAGGCAGTGGGGCTGAATGGTCCAGGACATCAAGGGGTCCTTCCACTATCAGCAGATCCCGTTTCGGGTCAACATTATTGAATACCTTCCACATTACTCCGGAAACATCCTGGACATCGACGTCTCCATCAACCACGACGATAAACTTGGCAAACATCATCTGACCCATACCCCACAAGGCATTCATCACCTTCCGGGCGTGGCCGGGGAATTCCTTTCTGATCGCTACCAGGACACAGTTGTGAAATACCCCTTCCATAGGGAGGTTTATATCTACCACTTCCGGCAATATGAATTTTACCACCGGCAGAAAGACCCTTTCCGTCACCTTGGCCATGTAGCAGTCCTCCATGGGAGGCCGGCCGACGATAGTGGTCGGGTAAATCGGGTCACGGCGGTGGGTTATGCAGGTAAGGTGAAAAACAGGGTACTCGCTGGTCAGCGAGTAGTAACCGGTATGATCCCCAAATGGTCCTTCCAGACGGGTCTCGCCGGGGTTTACATACCCTTCCAGGACAATCTCGGCGTTAGCGGGAACCTCCAGGTCAACCGTCTTGCACTTGACCAGTTCGACCGGCTGTTTGCGCAAGAACCCCGCTAAGATGAGTTCATCAATATCTTTGGGTAATGGAGCAGTGGCGCTGTAAATCACGGCAGGATCACACCCCAGGGCCACGGCCACCGGGGTAGGGAGACCTTTTTCCGAGTACTTCTGATAATTTAGGGCACCATCATGATGGACATGCCAGTGCATACCCGTGGTCTGGCTGTCGTAGACCTGAAGGCGGTACATCCCCATATTGCGTTTGCCGGTTTCGGGATCCTTGGTGATTACGAGTGGCAGAGTGATATACTTGCCACCGTCCTCGGGCCAGCATTTAATAATAGGCAGGATATCCAGTGACGGATTTTCCTTAATGACTACCTCCTGGCAGATGCCGTTCTTGACCAGTTTGGGGCCGTATGATGCGAGCTGGGCCAGGCGCGGCAGCACCTTCATTTTATCCAATAACGAAGACGGCACATCCGCCAGCTTAAAAAGATCCGCAATCTCCTGGGCTATATCATCGAGTGAGTTGGTTTCAAGGGCCATTGCCATACGCTCATGACTGCCCATCGAGTTAATCAGTACCGGTATCCGGGAGCCTTTAACCTTCTCAAAAAGTAAAGCAGGGCCATAGGCCTTGCTAACACGATCTGTTACTTCCGTTATCTCCAGTTCCGGGTCAACCTCAACTGAAATCCGTTTTAGTTCACCGCGTTTCTCCAAGAGGTTGACAAATTCGCGTAAGTCACGATAAGCCACGAATTTCCCTCCAATACATTTCTCGTACAGAATTTACCGGGGTCTCCGGGTCCACTTTGCACAAAAGAGGACTACAACTCCCCGCTTGACTGCATTAAGTTGATCTAGATTGCCACTACCTCTCTGGTTGGTTTTATACTCTGGATCAACTCCTCGGACAGGCTGCGGATGACGCAGATTTTATCGTCCCGGGGGCGGTTCCAGGAAGAAAGCAGGACCCGGGTTTTTTCAAGGTAACTAAGGGCTACCTTATCCAACCCTTCATCGTACAGAGTAATAGCCATACCAAGGTTAAACCCGGTTTCACCATAAAACCTGCATTCCAAGGCCCCAGACCCACCAGCGGCTGCAGCCGTCAGGAAGGAATACTTGTAATAACTGGCCTTTTCGCGCCCCAGTATTTCCAGATCGGGCTTCCCCTCCGCCAGTTTTCTCAAAACATGGCCTTCATTTATCGTACACATCATCTGGGAAAAATACTGCAGCAGGTTATGGCTGTCAATACGATCAAGCAGTCCTATAGCTTTACTGAATAAATAGTCTCCAATAAGGATAGAGAATTGGGCCCCACTGGTTTTTCCTTCTTCATCATCTCTTATGCTGTTATGAATGTGGTCCGCCAGATACATGATGGTGAATATGGCGGCCATATGTGACCCAAACCGGTCGTGTCCGTCAAAGCGCCGGTTAACCGCCACTGTGATCGCCGGCAGAGCCGTCCAGTGTATTACCCTATTCAAATCCTTTCGATAGCCCTGAAGGTGCTCATCCCAGGGCCCCAGGCATTCTCTCAACAGGATATCTGTTTCAATTAGCTCGTTCAGTTCATGGACTAAAGGCACTTTCATAACAGTTTTCCTTTCCGTACCTATCAAGTTCCAGATTAAGGGCCAAAAAAAGCAATATAAACCCGGAGACAATGACGACACCTATGATTTTAACCTAAAAGCCAATATTGTGGAAGTTTGTTTTATTGGAAGTTAAAATCTCTATCGAAAGCGCACCAGTTCTGAGCCTGGCCCGTTCCTGGTGACCTGGTCAATGGGTATCTTCAGCTTATGCAGCTATAGTTTCTGCAACCCGATGACTGCAGAATCCTCCCGGGCAACGGCCCCATTTGCTCTTGACACTGGTAATAGGAAACAGGATCTGCAGGATTTTTCTGGTGATCAATCCACCATTGTCTTCCATAATCTTATCATCGCCCGAGGTGTATACCAATCAATATCCAGAAAATATAAAAGACCTCGTTCAATTCAGTGAACCAGGTCTTTTATGTTCTCAAAATCTTAAACCTTCTTCGGTCTACTAAAATAGTATCCCCCCTAAAAACTCAGGCTGTTGCCTCCATCTCCTCTATTAGCCCCCGCTTGATCTCGGTCGCGTTCATGCTGGTTGCTTTGAACTGCTCAACCAAGTAGTTGCAGGCGTCCCAGGGGTTCACACTGTCACCGCAGGTGAAGACATCGACTGCAGCGTATCCCAACTCTGGCCAAGTATGTATGGCCAAATGCGATTCTGAGATGACCACCACACCGCTAACCCCCTGTGGGCTAAACTTATGGAACACAAACTCTCTGATCTCGGCACCAGCCTCTAAAGCCGCATTAATCATGGTTTCTTCAACTTTTTCGATGTCATTAAGGAAATCAAAGCTGCACCCGTAGATCTCGGCCAGGATGTGTCGCCCTAAAGACTGCACCCGTTTCTCAACCTCCCTTCCCAAATTAAGCACCGAAAGGGTTGATGAGAAGTAACCCAATTTCCTCTTTTTTCAACCCTTTATCGACCTCCTCTTTTTTCAGTCAAAAACAATTTTAGCATATTGCATAGTCATGTCAACACAGAATCTCCATCTTTCTTCCCGACAATAACTCTTTTTTGTTGGCCCTTTTTCAGCCGGCCACCACGTCATTTCTGAGAACTCCCAGGCCCTCAATTTCGACACAGATTTCATCGCCCACTTCCAGGGGACCTACCCCACTGGGGGTCCCGGTCATAATCACATCCCCGGGACTTAAGGTCATAACCTCCGAAACAAAGGCGATTAGATCTTCCACCCGAAAAATCATCTGGTTGGTATTTGATCGCTGCCGGACCTCCCCGTTGACCCGGGCCACAATCTCCAGGTTATCAGGGTTGATATCGGTTTTTATCCACGGTCCCAGGGGACAGAAGGTATCAAAGGATTTGGCCCGCGTCCACTGGTTGTCGCGCCTCTGCAGGTCACGCGCCGTAACATCATTGCCGCAGGTGTATCCCCAGACCTTTTGCAGTGCTGCTTTTGGCGTAACATGGCGGCAAACCTCGCCAATTACCACGGCCAACTCCGCTTCGAAATCCACCCTTTTACTTATTCCTGGGTATATTATATGCGAATTGGTTCCAATGACTGACGAGGACGGTTTCAAAAATATTATGGGCTCACTGGGAACACGGTTGTTGAATTCAGCGATATGGTCTGCATAGTTAAGTCCAACCCCGATCACCTTGCCTGGCTTTACCGGGGCTAAGAGCTTTACCTCGTCAATCGCATGAGACCTGCCGGTAAACTTGGACTCCTTCGATCCCGGAGCCTCGATTTCCAGAATCCTTTCCTGCTCAACAATCCCGTGCCGGGGCTGCCCATCTCGCAAAAACCTGACGTAGCGCATGCATTACCTCCGCATTTGGAACTCCATTGGTTTTCGAACACCCGGGTTGCTTTGCTGCCCATTCGGAGATCAGTCTTTTTCAATACCGCTGATAATTAGGCCCAGCGCTTTTAGAAAAGACCCCTCGATATCCCCCAGGGACTCCTGCAGTTGACGGTTGAAGTCAAGTGCAAGGGTGTGAACCCTGGCGGCTAAATCCCTTCCTTTGGGAGTCAGAAATACTCGTATTGCACGGCGATCCTGTGAGTCCAGTTTTCTTTCCAACAGCCCCTCATTCTCCAGTTTGTCGACCAGTACCGTCATGGATGAACTGTCGATCTGGGCCTTGGTCCCAATCTCTTTCAGGGTCGAACCGTCTTCCTCCAATAACGCGAACAATACAAAAGATTGAGGTACGCTCACCCCATACTCTTCCAATTGAGAAGCCAGGTAGCGGTCAATCTTTTTCATGGCGGATCTCATTAAAAAACAAGTAAAGCCGGTAAAACCTTCCATAATATCATTTCCCTTTCGATATTACACATATTAAATTTATGTCTTAATAAAGTTTAACTCCCAGTAATTCGGCATGTCAACAAAGCGGCCAATGGCGACTGTTTAACCTGATGTGAAGCAATCCAGATTTTACACCACCAAGTGTGCCTAATCTGAGGGGTTCAGTCAATGTATAATTTATCTCATTTTTTGAATTATCGCCAATGGTTTTTTATTTGAGACACACGTTAAACAGCGGGGGGGCCCTGGTCTTTGATAACCGTAGGGGTGGTATTTCCGGAAAGCTGTTTGCCGGTATCACCCGTAAATCAGTATGACCACAGAAATGCCCCATAATACAACCGCTATCAGCATGGTCCGGTCCTTGAAAACCAGTTCGGTAGGATCTCCTCCCAGTTCATGTTTGAAAACCAAATATAGGTAGCGAAAGACCCCAAAAACCACGAAAGGCAGTGTAAATACCAGGTTTTCCGTCTGGAAGGCCTTAATCACGTCGGGGTCCATGGTATACAGAGCGTAAGCCACCACCGTAGCTGATGATGCAACGGCGAACAACTGCCTCAGGAGGGGCTCGCTGTACTCGTCCAGTACCTCACGGTGACTCCCTGACTGTTCCTGCATCACTCGCAGCTCATTATACCTCTTGCCCATACCCAGCAGGAGCGCCAGGAAAAAGGTGGCCACCAGCATCCACGAAGAGGGCGGCACCGCGATGGCATAGGCCCCGGCCAGAACCCGCAGCACAAAGCCCACCGCGATCAGCATGGTATCAAGGATGATGATATTCTTACCCCACAGAGAGTAGAAGACATTCATCAACAGGTACACAGCCAGAACCCCAGCCACCGACAGGTTCAAGGCCAGGGCCACGAAAAATCCGCATCCCAGACATAATACACCTATGATCGCGGCCTGCGGTATTGTCAGGAGACCTGCGGGCAGGGGCCGGTTCTTCTTCCGGGGGTGCTTCTTGTCCCTTTCCAGGTCCACTATGTCGTTCATGGCGTAGAGTGAACTGGATACCAGTGAGAAGGCGAAGAAGGCGGACAATGTAAGGAGCAGGGGTTCCAGGTTAAAAAGCTGCAGGGAGAACACCAGGGGGGCGAACACAAACAGGTTCTTTACCCACTGCTTAACCCGTATCAGCTTAATGACTGCCTTTGACTTCGTTAACATCGATTACCACCTCGCCAGAGACTACAGTGAATCCGGGACCTCGTTTGGACCGTCGGAATGGCCCTGGTCCCTGAAAAACCAGCCATAAGCAAGCAAAACCAGGAACAACGGCGTGAGGGGCATGTGGTAGCGCCCCTGTATCTCAATAAATATATGAAGGACAAAGAATGCCAGGAAAATCGCCATGATATATCGGTAACCCGCATCCTCTTCCATTCGGAAGCCGATAATCGAGGACAGAATCAGAAGCAGCAGGAAACAGTAGTAAATCTGTGAAACTCCGCGGTAGGTCCGGAGCGGCTCCTCCTCGTTGATAATAAGCTGGCCCTGATTATCAATATTGGCCCACTCAAAACCAAAGGTATCGATCGACCACATGTTGTATATCTTGGTGGGGACCATGAATTTAAAATCCTCACTCCGGTTCAGGCGCCAGAGGGCCAGTTTAAACGCTTCCCGGTTGACCTTCTCCGCATTGTTATCATATTTGATGAGCAGACTCTTGAGGTAGTCATAATCCTGCTGGTTCCAGTAGCCCCCTGATTCCGTATTGGTCCCCATTACAAATACTATGCCAAAGGTGCCCTTCTCCCACAGAACCGGTTGCTTGTAAATCACGCTCTTTAACGCCAGAAAAGGCACCAGCATCACATAGAATGACAGGAGGATTACCAGAGCGTACTTTATCGCTCTTTTCAGGTGACCCGGGAACAGCTGCAGGGTCAGGAACCCGATGAACACCAGCAGGTATATCATTCCCACCGGGCGCACCACCTGTGAGAGCCCAAGGAAGAGACCGGTTAAGATCAGATTCTTCCAGCTGTAGTCCTGCATGAACCTGATGCTGAAGTAGATCCCGGCCAGGACCAGGGTGATAAACAGTATCTCACTGTTGATCACGTTGTTCATAAACACCTGCGATGGCAGAAGTGCGTAAAGGATGGCGGCCAGCAGGCCATAGGACTGTCCCACCAGGCGTCTGGTCAAGAGGTAAAGCAGCCAGATGGAGACCAGGGACAGGATAACATTCAGGTACTGAGCCAGAATTACCTTAACCCCCAGGAGCTTGTATATCAGGCCGAGCAACAGTGGATAGCCCCATGGTTTTCCCTCCAGCAGGGCCAGGGCTTCCCAGTTCCCCTGGCTTACGCCCGTTGCAGACAGGTGATAGGTCGCGTAGTCATAGATCGGTTGGGTAGGCAGACTATAGATAAAGTAGATCCGTACCCCAGCAGCGATTACCAGGATGAGTGGCATCACCCAGCGGGTGTCAGCCTGTCCCAGATACCTCCGCAAGGGACTTGAATTGATGATGATAAAACCCAGACCTAAATATATGAAGAGAAAGGTCCAGGAATAGAAATCTTTGTATTGAAACAGGTGAAGACTGTGATAGAAAGCAAATGCACTGATGAATCCAAACACCAGCAGGGGCAGGAAACGATAGAATAACGGTCGCGTTACCCGGTGCTGGGTCTTCAACAGTTGGTTTACCTGTTCAAAAAAACGGTCCAAAGACTAAGCCCCCTAACCTCAGTACCGGTCAAACAGCTGTCCCCACGGTGAATTTTCCAGCCAGTGCCGGTATGTCTTGATTCCTTTAGTATTCCACCAGATCTTATCATGGTAGGTATCGGATGCCCAAACAAACAGCCCTACCAGTGGGGTATGGAAGAAGAACTTCTGGAACCTCTTCAGGGGACCAAACCACAGGATATCCCCGGCAGTACTGGCCAGGTTGTCTCCGACCGTGAATTTCATGTTGACCCCGGAAATGTCTTCACCTACTATGGTGATCTCCTCCGGTCTGCCAATCCCCAGGCCTTCTTCGTGGGCGATTCTTATAAAGGGCAGGCTCATGGGGTCAAACCCCATCATTTTGGCTGAAACCGCATCAATCGCCACCTGATCGGCACTGGCCAGGAGGTAGTTGGCGGTAACCGGTTTCAGGGTGCGTGGGCCCGGGCCATTTCCCGCGGTGGTACCATCCATTACCGCAAAAAGCCCGCTGTGGATCTCGTACTGTATCTTCAAGAGGTCCACAAGAGTCTCGTGAATCCAGCTGTGGGTATAGTGCCGCCGCGTGTTCAGGAGTCCCCCGAAGGCATTTTTCATTGCCCCGGTAGTGGTAGTATAGATATGGCACTTCATAGTCGGCAACTGCACAATGTTCTTCCCCAAAAAATAATCAGGGATATAGATTCCCTCGGGGTAGATATGATCAAGCACCCGCATGCGCGCCTTCGGCTCGTATCTTATCCATTTCATGTCATCGTCTTCAAAGTTAAGCAGGATAGGAGTCCCGTACTTTTTGTACACCCGGTCGAACTTGTTCAGGTAACGTCCTTTCTCCGGGCGGGTAACGACTGTCTTGTTCTCCACCGCTACCACATCATTATAACCGTTATTCAGCAGTGCGCGTGTGACCCCCTCCAGTTGCCAGGGGGTGGTATTGGCACCCGGCATCGGAAAATGCCAGGAGATATTATCCTTGAGGATGGTGGTAGAACCCTTGTCCAGCACATCCTCGAAGCCGGCCATTTTCATGACCTTTTCTGTGTCCTCCAAAACTGTCTCCGGGCTGGTCTTGATGACCGCCACCTTGCCGTTCATGATAGTCCCCCTCAATTCCCGAATGAGACCAGCCATACACCGATAACTATCAACAGCAGTCCACCGGCCTGAACGCCGGTTATTACCTCTTTGAAAACGAGGATTGAAACCAGGCTGATTATCACCAATCCCAGGCTGGTCATGACCGGGTAAGCAATACTAAGGTTAACCCTGGTCAGGACAATGCTGTATAAGACAAAGGCCAAACCAAACAGGGCAATTCCGCCCCACAGCCAGTAGTTGGTTGCCAGGCTTTTCACTGCAGCGCCCAGTCCTTCGGCAAAGAGCGAGGATTCTCCCCGCATGGCCCATTTAATAACGATATTGGCCAAGGCATTAAACAACACCGCCAGACCCAGCAGCCAGTAAATCTGAACTCCTAAGGTGGGCACCCCCCTTTATGTCTCTTAAATACCCTATCCCACCTGTCAATATTAGTCAAGAATCCCGCTCATCCGATCAAGTGGGCAATAATATAACAAGAAGATCTGTTGGGCAACTGCTCGCTATTCCTGATAGTCATAGTGAGGAATACCCCTTAATTAAAACTGTGGTTTTCTTATTATATTAAATTGATGGTCAAAACGGGCATATAGGTTTGTACCCGAAAACCGTCTCCAGGGCGGCGATTCAACCCCGGTGGATTACTGTCCTTAATAACCGGGATATTGTGGTATAATACTCTTCGGATTATTCAATTCCAATGATCATTGGTCACAGATCTCCCGTCCCTGCCGGGCGGGAGTTTTTTAGAAAGGAGCTACTGGCATGACAAAAAAGATAATCCTGACCGGAGACCGTCCCACCGGCAAACTGCACCTGGGGCATTATGTTGGCAGCCTCTTGAACCGGGTCAAGCTGCAGCGTGAATACGAAACCTACATTATTATTGCCGATGTCCAGGCCTTGACCACCAACTTTGACCGCCCGGAAAACCTCAAAGAGGACATTCTGAATATCACGCTCGATTACCTGGCGGCCGGGCTGGACCCTAATATCTCAACCATCTTCATTCAATCACAGGTGCCGGCCATTCACGAACTGGCGATGTACCTGGGGCTCATTGTACCGGTTAATGTCCTCCGCCATAACCCGACCATTAAATCCGAGGCCGCCCAGCATGGTTTCAAGGATATGCCTTACGGTTTCCTGGGTTATCCCGTCAGCCAGACGGCGGACATCTGTGCCTTCAAGGCGCACCTGGTTCCGGTCGGCGAAGATCAGATCCCGCATATCGAACTGACCCGGAAGATCGTCAGACGATTTAATTCCCTGTACGCACCGGTACTGGTCGAGCCGGAAGCTCTGGTCGGGGAAGTCCCGCGCCTCACCGGCTTGGACGGGACCGCCAAGATGAGCAAGAGCCTCAACAACGCTGTGTTCCTCTCGGACTCTTCGGAAGAGGTCCAACAGCGGGTTAAGAACGCCATAACCGACCCCGCACGCATCAGAAAGACAGACCTGGGACACCCTGATGTTTGCTCGGTATACAGCTATCACCAGGTGTTCACCAAGGACCAGGTTCCCGTAATCCGCGAGGAGTGCGAAGGCGGGAAAATAGGTTGTGTAGCCTGTAAGATGAAGCTCACCGAATCCATTAATACATTGCTGGAACCGATGCGGGCAAGGAGAGCAGGACTTGAGAACCGCCCCGACATCATCTGGGATATCCTCCACGACGGCACCGCCAAAGCAAAAGAGGTCACCAATCAAACCATCGAAGAAGTCCGCGACGCCATGAAAATCAACTACTTCTAATCCCAATCATGATTGCATCACGGGGTCTGTCCCCATGATGCAATCGCACCTTTATTTGATCACAGCATAGATTACCCTATGGAGGTGCGTTTATGAGCATTACGACGGTTAGGAAGGTGGCGACCACCGAGAGACTGGTAGCTTTGACATTTGATGATGGGCCACATCCGGTGTTTACTCCACGGGCTCTGGATATTATGGCCAGCTATGATTCCCGGGGAACCTGGTTTGTTTTGGGTTCCCTGGCGAAAAACCACCCCGATTTGATACCCCGAATCGCCTCCGAAGGTCACGAGGTAGGCGCCCACAGTTATGATCATGTAGACCTGACCAGGCTTAGCCGGAACCAGGTATACAGCCAGCTGAGCCGCACCAAAGAACTGATAGTGAACCAGGCTGGCATGTTCTGGCCTTATTTCCGGCCCACCTTTATGGCCTACAATGATATGGTACTCTCAGTAGCTGATATGCTCGGGTTCCTCTACAATGTGTTATGGTCAGTCGATCCCCGAGATTACAATTCCTCCGCCAATCAGATCATAAGCCGGGTCCTCTCGGCGGTAACACCGGGATCTATTGTCATTCTGCACGAGGTTACCAGTTCGACTACCACTGCCCTGCCCACTATTCTGCGTGGTTTGAAGGAAATGGGGTATTCAGTCGTTACCATATCCGAGCTATTGAAAGCTGTGCCTGTCGAATAGGCATTTTTCACAGGCTCTTGATTGTCTGGGCCCGCAGTGCTAATTTAATGTAACAGGGCTGGAAAACGCCGCTCAAGACAGATAATAAAGCAAGGAGTTATGACAGATGAAATATATAGTCGTTCTCGCAGATGGCATGACGGACTATAAAATCGGTGAATTGGGGAACCTTACTCCCCTGCAGTATGCAAAAACCCCCAATATGGATTTCCTGGCCAGAAGAGCCGAGATCGGCATGGCAAGGACAGTACCGGAAGGATTCCCCCCCGGGAGTGATGTGGCTAACCTGTCGGTTATGGGCTACGATCCGGCCCTCTATTATACGGGTCGATCCCCATTCGAGGCACTGAGCATGGGAATCGACCTGGCCCCGGATGATGTGGCGTTCCGCTGCAACCTGGTAACCTTGTCTGCTGACCCTGTATTCACTGATAAGTCAATGGTGGACTACAGCTCGGATGAGATTCCGACAGCAGAATCATCGGTATTGATGAAGGCCATTGCCGAGAAGTTTAACCGCGAAGATATGAAGTTCTACGCGGGGATCAGCTACCGGCACCTGGCGGTATGGCATGGCGGTCCGCAAACGACAGATTTAACCCCTCCGCACGATATACACGGACTGGTAATAAGAGACCATCTTCCCAAGGGGGATGGAGCCGCATTTTTGGCCGGATTGATGGAGGCCAGCGGGCAGTTGCTGGCTGATCACGAGGTGAACCAGGACCGGGTAAAACGGGGGCTCAAGCCCGCTACCCACCTCTGGTTCTGGGGTCAGGGGGTAAAGCCCACCCTGCCCTTGTTCTCTGATAAGTACGGTCTTAAAGGATCGGTTATATCGGCGGTTGATCTCACCAAGGGATTGGGGATTTGTGCCGGACTGAGGGTCGTCAACGTTCCCGGAGCCACCGGCAATATAACCACCAACTTCCGGGGCAAGGCCCTGGCAGCCCTGGAGGAACTAATAAACGGTCAGGATTTTGTGTACATCCATATCGAAGCTCCTGATGAGGCTGGTCACCGGGGTGAACTGCAAACCAAGGTCAAGGCCATTGAAGAGATCGATGAAAAGGTGTTAGGTGAGCTGATCGGAGGGCTTGAGGGCCAGGGCGATTACCGGATCTTACTCATGCCCGACCATCCCACCCCGCTGAGCAAACGCACGCATACAGCGGAAGAGGTGCCCTATCTCATCTATGATAAGAACCGTCACCTGGCAGGACCTGCAGTCTATAATGAAGAAACAGCCTGGTCAAGCGGGAACCGTTTCCCGCGGGGCCACCTCTTGATGGATTACTTTCTTAAAAACGAACTCTAAAATTGTACAGTAATACGGAAAGCAGGGGACACTCCCCTGCTTCCGTATAATCCCTACCACTTATCCCAGTGCATAATGTCCTTTAATTCACGTTTGGGAGGATCCCAGGGCTCACCTTCAGCAAGCTTGCCTACGGGCATCAAAGAGACGACTCTTATGTTATCGGGTATTCCCAGAACTTTGCGTACTCTTTTCTCCGAGAATCCCCCTACCCAGCACCCTCCATACCCCAGGGCATGAGCCGCCAGCAGCATATTTTGGGTAGCAATGGCACAGTCCAGCAAACAGAAGTATGTCATACCCCGCTCGCCATAGTATTCGGACCGTTTTGGATCTGCACATACCACTATGACCACCGGCGGGGTTGCCAGTAACTCCTGGCGGTCATAGCTGGCCTCCCGTAAGGCAGCTATAGTCTCCTTGTCTCGTGCAACTATGAACTCCCAGGGTTGAAAATTCCCGGCGGTTGGAGCCAGCCTGCCCGCATTCATAATCTCCAGAAGATCATGCTCCGGGATCATATCTGGCCGGTATCTCCTAACACTTCTCCTGGTTTTAATAGCTTCCAGGCAATCCATTAATTAACCCTCCATTCGGTTTTTTCCTTGTATCATTATCCACTTTATCTAAAATCCCCTACTCCATGCAAGCGAATACAACCGGCATGCTGTCCGGGAACTGCCTTAACCGTTCTGATCCCCGCAGTCATTGATGACCGTTTGGATAATCAGGAGAGAGCATCAGAGTTTACGTAGTCCATGACATAACGGGCACAAGTCTTGCCTAGATAGGCTTCCTGCCCGTTATTATAAGATAATTTCATCATCGTCCTTCCTTCCCGGCTGCACACACCACACTTGGTACTCTCCTTCAGCCGTACGGCGTACCGGGCCATCTGTGCGTTCCCCCCTCTTATTTCGTCACCCATGCGATGAATGATTTCGTTTCTCTTGGGAGATATCTTCTTCTTTGGCTTCAACGATCCTTCCTCCTTAGGGTTTTGAGATAGTATTTGAAAAAATGGTCCCCGGCATTCCGCGGGCGGTCGATCCCGCAGATAATCGCTGTACTCCACGCTGACGAGGACCTTTCTGCAGAAATCAACCTCATTAATCCAAAACATTCGCCCAGCAGGTGGTTGAAAGGCAGAACCCAGCATGTTATAATAATCATCGTTCGGGGCGTAGCTCAGCTTGGATAGAGCGCTTGCTTGGGGTGCAAGAGGCCGCTAGTTCAAATCTAGTCGCTCCGACCATATGAAAATACTGAAGGATTCTTGGTTTCAAGAATCCTTTTTTTGTGCCTCGGGTGCACCATTCTCCTTCTCTCCGTTTCCTGTCACCGCAATCGCCATCATGGAATATTATGGTACATCTTGCGGGAACGGAGGTGTTTAGGATGAGTATGGATGTCAGGCATGTCCATGAATTCCTGGGCAGTACTGAGATCGCCGATGGTCACAACCACCGGTTTGCAGGTGTTTCTGGCCCAGCAATTCTGCGTAACGGTTCTCATGTCCACCGAATTGCTGTCAGAACCGACTTCTATGAGGATCACGTTCACCGTCTAAACCGTTTGACCGGCAGGGATATTAATGTTGGTGGCGGAAGACACATTCATTTCGTTGGCAATGGACTTGTAACCCTGGCAGATGGTCACCGGCACCCGTATCGAGTTGCTACCCTGATTGACGATCCCATCGGCGACTAGCATTAACCCGGCCTTAAGGCCGGGTTATTCTATGTAATCGGCGATTTCGTATACAGTTCACGCGTCATGGTTATTTCCGGTCCTGTAAAAAATTTTCCCCTGCTTTCGCTTTCTTCCGGATTTCTTCTTTCGCCAGGGCTGCTGATCTTCGGAAAGTCTGGTCGCCGGATCTGGTGTACGGTTCCAGAGATAGACCCAGGCTTCGACCACCGGGCCAT
Organism: Syntrophomonadales bacterium; assembly: GCA_050951725.1. Classification (GTDB taxonomy): domain Bacteria; phylum Bacillota; class Syntrophomonadia; order Syntrophomonadales; family DTU052; genus DTU052. The sequence continues at coordinate 722,004 of JBMNJO010000001.1, forward strand.
TTTTCACCTTCACTATGGTTTTTTCCCGGATATACAGGTCACCCTCACCCTCCAGTCGGTCCATTTTCCGCAACACCTTTGGACCAACCCTAAACACTTCGCCTACGGTGACTGCACCTCGCTCGCGAATCACCCCCGGGTAGCCGGGTGCAACTGCATACAGGGCCAGCCCTTCAGCCATCCCTTCACCAACGAACCGGACATCGGGATTATCTTTTAGCAGCCACCGGTAGTTCCCCTGGCCGCGCATCAAGGTACCATAAACAAATACATTTTCATTCATGTTAACGTTCCTGGTAATTCATCCTTTACATTACTATATATAATAGCCGGTGACCCCGGTTCCTGGATATAAACGAATTCTCGGCTTGGTTTTATGATCCTCAAACCCGGCCCATCGCAGCTCAAGCATAACAACCGCACCCAGTAGATAACCATTCTTTTTCTTGAGAGGTATGACTGACCAGGAAGATAAGCGTGTCACCGGTAACTGACTCTGGTTTTTATAAGACAGTTCTTCCCCCCCCAGTTTTGGAATAAGTATCATAATGGAGCAATTTCATACTTAAATTGTGTTAATATTAAAACATAATTGATGATTCAATTTATTTATTTCTGTCTCAGACCGCGGGGCATTCCATAGTATAGGGGCTTTGGCTGGCCGCAGCCTGATAATTGCATTTCCCAGATTGAACAGAGACTTGTACAGCGATCCCCAAAAGGTACAAGGAGGTGAATACGGCTTTCGCGTCATTTTTGTCTAACCCATTGGTACATGCATTTTCCAGTGAAAAACTTATGGTGCTTTCATGTTTAAGGGAACAGAAGGTCAAAAATGTATTGGAAAAAGGGGAGGTATTATAATGAGCAGCGAACGGCAAGTAATTAAGGTCAATCGTGGGAACCGGCTGGAGGGAGCCCTGCCCAGGTTCTCGGACTACCTGAAAAAGTGGGCAGAAAAGCTACCGGAACATCCGGCCTTTATTTATCATGATGTACCCATCAGCTATCAGCAGCTTAACAAGAACGTGGAGCAGGTAGCGAAGTATATGCTGAAGATGGGAGTTAAAAAAGGCGACCGGCTGGGTTATGTGATGAATGGAAGACCGGAGTTCTTTACCTTTTACCTGGCTGCTTCAATGGTGGGAGCCGTTATTGTTGGCATGAATACCCGGTACACATCGCACGAAATGGCGTACATCTTGAGCAACTGTGAAGCGAGTCATGTTCTGTGCCTCTATGGCCTCTTGGATGTGCCATCATATCAGGAGCGGCTCGCAGAGGCCCTGAAGGAATGTCCGTCAGTTGAACAGGTCTGGGTGGTAGGCGGACCGGCCAAACTGCCTAACGCTGTAACCTGGTGGGAAATCATGCAGGGGGACTACTCCGAGTTCGACCAGGCCTTAAGAGAGCGGGAAGCAGAGGTTACTACCGATGATCCACTAATAATTGTATATACTTCGGGTTCCACCGGACAGCCAAAGGGCGCGGTATTAACGCACCGGAATGTTATCAGTATGGCCCTGGTACAGATCAGCGAGTTCTTCGCTCAGGACGGTGGTATGAAGCCCAGTGACATGATTATATGCGCAGCACCGGTTAACCATGTCAGCGGTGCCACCGAATGGGGTTTAGCACCTCTGATAGCCGGTTGCACACAGATATTGATGGACTATTTTGACCCCGACCTGGCTCTCAGGATTGGCAAGCAATACAAGGTGCCGCTCATGGCAGGAGTTCCGGCCATGTATGCTATGATGTTCAATTCACCCGAGTGGGATCTTGAAGACGCCCGTACACGTACCCGTTGGGCACACATCGGAGGTTCCATGGCCCCGCGCGAGATCCTGGCCAAGATGCTGGAAGTAACTCCTTATAGCAGCAATCCCATGGGCATGACAGAGACTGCCGGGTTCATGACCTGGACGGACATTCCCGGCGACTTGGACAACCTACACCAGACCTGCGGTAAGATTGCACCTGAAATGGAGATGTGCGTGAAAGACAAGGACGGCAACGAAGTCCCGCGTGGAACTGTAGGCGAAGTTTGCTATCGTGGTCCCTTCGTCTTCAAGGAGTACTACAAGATGCCCGAAGCAACCGCTGCCGCCTTTGATAAGGACGGGTGGTTCTACTCCGGTGACATGGGCTTTATCGATGAAAACGATGACCTGCACCTGGTCGGCAGGGCCAAGGAAATGTACATCACCGGCGGTTTCAATGTATATCCAGCGGAGATCGAAGACCGGATCGGACAGTATCCCGGGGTTCTGTTCGCGGCTGTAGTTCCGATCCCCCACAAAGTAATGGGTGAAGTTGGGCGCGCGTATATCATGCCCAAACCGGGTGCTTCTCTGGATGGAGATGCCATTCAGGCATACCTTAAGGAGTATCTGGCTGATTACAAGATTCCACGGCAGTATGTAATCCGGCCTATGTTGCCGTTGACTGCGTTGGGCAAGATCGAGAAGAAAGTACTGCGGCAGGAAGTCGAGAAGGAATTCGCTGGATAGAATTTCTTTAAAGCCAATAAACCGGGAGTCTAATGCGGACTCCCGGTTTTATAATGATAACGCCCGGAAACAGCCCTTTCTGCAGACTAAGAACGCTGCTTTTTTCTAGGTTTCTTATTAAGTTTCAACACAATACTTCTTTCCATTGCCATAGTCTGAAACAGGTTTACTGCAAGGGAAGCCTTTTCTGTTAGCGTCAGACTGTCTGATCCTGTTTCAGATGCAATTTGTTCCATTACCCACTTCACATCTGGCAGTTCTAAAAGATTAACAGCTATGCAGAAAAAACTCTTTCGCCGTCCATCGTTGTAGTTCTCCAATAAATATCTTAGTATTTCCATCTTTTCAGTCAGTTCAGATTGATAGGCATTTATCCCTATCCTCCTGGCTTTCTCAAAGTCCTTTAACTGATGGCGATGCGTTATAAAAGAGTCAAAAGCATCTATACCATCATATTTTTCACAAGGATACTCATCACACAGATAGCAATATTCAATTCCGTCACGCTGTTGGCTGCACCTTATAATTGCACAGATTTGATTACCTGGTCCACCACCACAACCAGGGCAGTATTTGTCCAGGTGCATTGAACACAGCCCACAGTTTAGGCCGCAAAGCGAAAATAGAGGATATTCCCTTCTGTAATTCTTCATTATGTACTCCTCTTTGGAGTTTCTGTCCATCCGGGCTTTATTAGCATTACTGCGCTAATTCCATTGAAATATAGGCCGGCAAACCCAATAAATGTGTATAATGTGATTATGTGATTTACCGGAGGTGATCAGTTTTTCATGAAAAAAGCCGCAAATCCAAAGAATAACATTAAAAGGTTTTTGTTTATCGCTTTGGGGGGTTTAGTGGGTGCCACGTTATATGGAATTGGGCAGTATTTAATAACCGGCCACACCGATATTGAACATTTGGCAACCTTTACTGTCACTTGGCTAATTGGAGGCTCAATCGGTTACTTAATCGCCCTTAAGATGTTAGACCTTTAACCTGTCTGCGAAGTTTCCTTGTATGTGCTATTACCCCGTTTTCTATCGGTCAGGCCTAAGTCAACTCATTTATCCCGGCATATTTTGAAGCAGACTGCAAAATTACCGTTGTGGGATACATCATTCATGACAGTCCGGTCTTACTTACTGGCGGAAGATAGAATAAGAAAAGCTAGTATTCCAATAATTATAACTGTAGTAATAACCCTGGTAAGGAAGCTGCCTCTCGTTAACTCCCCTGGTTCACCTATGCTTGAACGGTTTAGTGAATCCGCAAAATTAGTCATTGGACGTTTTTTATATTCTTCTATTCTGCGCTTATCTTGTTTTTGCTTTTCATTTCTTATGTCCATATATTCACCTATTCTCTTTTTGTACCTTTATTACATTTTTCTGCTGCTACCTAGTATAGCGTAGTTGCGCAATTGCCGCATTCCAATAACAAACAGTGTAACCCAAAATAAATCACTTTGCTGCCAGTCAGGGGAAAGACACATATTTCTATGGAGACGGGGTTCATCAGGGTCCTCAAGGTGCTGAATACTACGCTTCACTTATTAGCAATGCCGTAAAGGTCACGGATGGGTAAACAAGGGGGCGCGCCGCATTCAGACTTTTAATGGAGGAGACTGCAGGTTTAAAACGTTTTTCAAATATCCCAGTGTCTCGGGATCAATAGTGGACTCAATGAAGACAAATTGATTCAGCGCACCGACAGCGGTTACATGGTCTTCTCCTATCTGGGTGGTGTAGAGCGAAAAAAGGTAGTAGTTACGCTGACTGGTGGTCTCGCGGATCACACTGGGCGCGAAGGTTCTGATTCCCCAGTCTTTGAGTATCTCCTCGATGCTGTCCTGTTCATTCTGGGTAGCGTTGCTTAGCTGGCTGACTGCCCACTCCACATACTGTTCCTTGGTTGGGTTGGTCGAAACCATTACTGCGGCAATGAGAATAATCAATAATAAAGAAGCTATCTTGCCCATGCTGATCACCTCAGTTTCTAATTGTGACCACTTTAACCGGCAATCATACTCACCTCACGGCCAATTTCCGTCCGTTCCCGATCCGAAGAAACAAAGAGAATCCCGCACCACTCATTTGGCGATGCGGGATATTTATAGGGGATGTTAAACATTTATTGCATCATGTGCATCATGGGGACAGTCCCCGTGATGCATTTTGCATCGTGGGGACTGTCCCCATGATGCAATGATGTATTTATTTCGCGGTTTTGGGGATGGCCTCGTAGGTTTCGTCAACTGGAGGCATCTTTACTTCTTCCTCAGTAACCGGAAGCTTGCCATAGATGGGGTGCTCCTGCCAGCCATCGACATGAGCTGCTCTTTGAGCGGCAGCTTTCATTTTGCCCCAGTCAGCACTGCTGTAGAGGAACATCTGCTGGGCAGCCATAGAACCCTCCCCGTGAATCGTATCGATCTGATAGAAGTTGCCGGTATAATCTTTGGCCAGACGGAGCATCCGCAGGCGGTTTTCGGTAGGAATTCCGTCCCGGGCACTGAGATATTTCTCGATATAAGGCCTGATCTCCGGATTGATCCAGTCACGGTACGAAGGTACGGTGGCCGCCAGTCCACCCGAGATATCCTGGAGGTACTGGCACATCTGGTGGAAGTTGCTGGCGAACGTGTACTTCGAAGCATTAATGGCCATGCGGTTGGGCATCACCACATCGGAACCAAACTCAGTCTCGGGATCGAGACAGGCAGCTTTGCCCAGCAAGGCAACCGTTTCTGTGATCATGGCCATCCAGGCCAGTTTTTTGCGGATGTGGTCCTCTTTGTCCACCCCATTGTACTCAGCCATCAAGGCTGCGGCACCAGTCAGTATCTCTAGCTTGCCGATCATTTTGCAGGAGCCAAACAGCCGGTGATAGCTGGCAAAGGCATAGGCCAGATTCCGCGAGAACTGCCATTCTCCGCACATAAAGACTCTTTCCCAGGGCACAAACACATCATCAAAGACGATCAGACATTCTGGTGGCTGAAAGTGGCTTGATTTTGGAAAGTCGAAGTTCCCTTCTTCTCCATAAGTCCGGGTAATCGGCTCGACTCCAAGGAGCTTGATACCGGGGGCGTTCACCGGAGTAGCAAAGGCCAGGGCATAATCCTTGTCGGCTTCCCCATGGGTCCGGCAGGGCAGGCACAGGACTTCGTTTGCACCAGGAGTACAGCTGATATGGACTTTGGCTCCCCGCACCACGATCCCGTCCTTATTTTTATCGACTATTCTCAGGTAATAGTCCGGGTGCTGTTTCTGCTGGGAGGGCTTGAGGCTGCGGTCTCCCTTTACATCGGTTATAGCACCGGTAATCGCCAGGTCCTGCTTCTGCAGCATGCGCTGGTAGTTTTTAACCCGTTCAACATAATTGGTGCTCAGCTTGCTGTCCATCAGCTGAGCAACTACCGCAAAAGCTGCGAGGGCATCGGAACCCATGCAGTGGACCACTACTCCCCCGCCCGACCGAACACCAGCGATGTAGCATTCCCGTCTCCGCAGCAGATCCTCCGGAGATTTCGGTGAGGTCAACAGGAAGTTAATATCCTCCCCGTCCTCATCCTGAGTCACAAAGAGGTGCCGGTAATCAGGGTGATTGGGCAGGACGAAGTCCATGGCCGTAGTTTGGATAATACCGCTGAGAGTAGGATGGGTCCGTACGTCCTTGACCTTTTCCCCCAGGCACCAGATCTCCCGGCCATCATTTATGGTTTCCAGGTACTGTTCCGCAGTCCTAATCATATAGTCACCTCATTTCATTTAATTGGGAGCGGCGGTCCCACAGAGACTACCCCTTCCGCTTGCTGTTGCACTGTTGTTATCGGGTGCAGGTCTCACACTATTCTTTGATGCCTGCCAGATATTTGGCGAGTTTCTTCTTGGATTCGAGGTCATAAGAGTTCATAACTGCGATATCCTCCATGATTGGCGATCCGCCGCCGTGCAGACCGGCCACATGCATAACGCTGGCTGTATGGGAAACCAGGAGATCCTCTGCCAGGTGCCAGGCCCGATAGTGGTTTTCAGGGGAGACATCAGCTCTTCTGGTTACGTATTTACGCACAAAGTCTCCAACCACCGGGCTGTTGTAGTCTTTGGAATGAGGCAAAGTAGCCGCTAGACCGCCAGCCATTTCGCTTAACAAACTGTATTCATGATAGATGTTGTGTCCCGCGTGCCGCCGGCCAATATTGGCATAGACAATATCCGGTACGTAGGTGCCGGAGGCCGCTTTCCGCGCATTGTGACCTGCTGCAATACCACAGGCATACACGATTTCCGCCATACTCACCATTTCTGCCATTCGTTCTCTGATGTGAGGTGCCTTGGCGATTCCGAGGTAGTCGGTGACCAGGGCCGCGGTCCCCATCATAACATCGGCCATACCCGGTTTACACCCGGAGTAGCTGTGGCGGTGAAAGAGTGCGAACAACAGAGCCAACTGCCCGCCGAACTCGGTCTCACCGTTTATAAAGATACGCTCGTTGGGAACGAAAACGTCATCCAGGACCACCATACATTCGACATCACCGATCTCAGACAGTGGCGATTCCAGACCCGGAGCCCGCGAACCCCACTCAGAGTACTTGCTTATCAGGTATACCCCTTCGGTATCAGCAGGAATCGCAAAGGCAATAGCCCAATCTTTTTCATCCTCTTTTAGTGCGCGGGTGGGAATCACAACGATCTCATCGACCATGGCTGAGGTGTTGTGCAGTTTCGCTCCCCGTACCACTACCCCGTCCGGACGCCTTTCAACCACGTGCACATACTGGTCCGGGTCTACCTGTTGACCCGGGCGTTTGCTCCGGTCACCCTTGGCATCGGTCTGCCCGCAGGAAGCCACGATGTCATTCTCCTGGAAGTATTCCAGGTACTTCAGCCATCTCTCATAATAGTTGGTGCCATACTTCAGATCGCAGTCCTTGGTTACTACCGACAGGGCGTTCATGGAGTCGGTCCCCATGCACCTCTGAATACATCCCCCTGTGAGGTCGCAGAGTTTACGGGTAATCAGCTGCTTGTTCAGAAGATCTTCGACGCTCTGATGAATGTGGGTCCACCGGTTGATTGGTTTACCGGTGATGTGAGATTTGACCACCACCAGATCCCGGTATTCGGGGTCCTGGGCCTTGTCAAAGGTAACTTTGAAAGTGTGGGTCCCCTTCACCACCCGGGGATCATCGCGCCCGATGACTTCTCCATTGATATAGATGTTCTTCTTCATTTTGGATATACGTTCAATGTACTGTTCCCAGGTAATCAATGTGTATCCCTCCCGTTAGTGTTGTTATTAAACGTTCATGCAATAATTGTGCCAGTGTTATGAATCTAACACCGAATCGATCAATTCCGGGTTTAATGGGATTTTCGCCTGCCCCTGAATTCAGATTAGATTCTAAATTGTGTATATTATTTTCCCATGCGCTTATTGGTTTGACACGGATAGTGCCGAGAGCAATCCCCAACACCAGGTTAGGCCTGGTTTTATATACAGGACACTGGGTGTTTCATTTTGATATTATCAACACCAGTGGATTATAGGTCAGCCTCGCCATAAAGACAGTTTTATAACAGTTGTCGCAACAAGCCCGAAAAGATCGGATCCTCAGGGATCATGTGTAAAAATTGCACTATCCGCCATAACGTTATATACTGCCGGTAAGAAGGTGTTGAAATGAATCATGGATAGAAGAGAATTAAGACGCAAATGGGAAGAACTACATAATAACCCGTTCGCCCGCGGGCACCTGCGCCCGGAGATCGCCGATTCATGGGCGCGCAGTGACCAGTACGGAATAAATCCCTGGATGCGGGAAAATCCCTATGTAGCTACTGAGGCAGAGATGAAAGAAGCCCGCGAAAGATCCGGTTATCTGATCCAGGTGGCCCGGCCGATTATGGAGCACCTGTATAAATTCGTGGCTGGGACCGGATTTATTGTAGGTCTGGTCGACACCAACCTGCAGGCCTTGGACTGCATTTTTGCCGATCATGAGGCTCAGGAATGGAGAAAAACTGCCCATTTGGTGGAAGGTGGGCTCTGGTCCGAAGAATTGGTGGGTACTAATTGCTCTGCCCTGGCAATCGCCCTGGCCAGGCCTATCTCGGTATTCGGCTATGAACACTACTGTCTGTTCGCTCACGCAGGCGCTGCTTCCTCGGCTCCCATATTTGACGGGGACAGAATAATCGGAGCCTTGGCTATGAATGGACCCTTTGACCGGGTAAGCAACCACACCCTGGGCATGGTAGTAAGCGCTGTGAAGCATATCGAATCCAATATTGTTCTGGAACGGGCCAGTGAATTCCATCAGGAGACCATTGATTCAATCTCCGAGGGTTTGCTGGTGCTTAAGGTGGATGGTGAGATACTGGGAATCAATCAGATGTGTGCCAAGATCCTGCGGATCACCGGTAAGCCGCTGATTGGCCGCAACCTTTATGAACTCATGGGACATAACGAAGGGAACCAACATTTTATAAGGCTAGTCACCAGGGGCCGGGCTATAACCGATGAACGGGTCACTTTTTACCTGGGCAAGGACCGGGTGCAGTGCAATATTACCTGCAGTCCGATGGGAGACCGCGATCGCATAGTGGTAACCTTGAGAGAGAGCCATAAGGTTAATCACCTGGTGCGCAACTGGATCGGTGCCAATGCCAAGGTAATTTTTGATGACATAATTGGTGAGGACCCAAACTTCTGTCAGGTTTTGCATAACGCACGTCTGGCCTCATCCTCCAATTCCAATGTTCTGATTACCGGCGAGAGTGGTACGGGCAAGGATCTGATAGCCCAGGCAATGCATAATGCCAGCCCCCGGAAAAACAGTCCCTTTGTAGCCATCAATTGTGCGGCATTACCTCGGGACCTGATTGCCAGTGAGCTGTTTGGCTATGAGGACGGGGCTTTTACCGGTGCCCGAAAAGGCGGAAACATCGGGAAATTTGAGCTGGCTGACCAGGGAACGATATTCCTTGATGAGATTGGGGACATGCCGCTTGATCTCCAGTCTGCCCTCTTGCGGGTTATTGAAGAAAAGAGTGTGATGCGTTTGGGCGGCAACAAGTTAATACCGATTGACGTAAGAATTATTGCCGCCACCAATAAGGATATTACCACAGCGATTAACCGGAAATCCTTCCGGCCCGATCTCTACTACCGTTTGGGTGTAATAAGGCTTAACATGCCGCCGCTGCGGGAGCGAAAAGATGACATTCCGATTCTGACTGAGTACTTCCTGGCGCGGGCCTGCAGACAGCTTAATAAGCCGCAGGTCCGTCCGGGTCCTGAATTGATCAAGATCTTCATGGCATACAACTGGCCGGGAAATGTCAGAGAGTTGCAGAACATCCTGGAGAGTGCAATTCAGCTCAGCCCGACCAATGAGTTAGATTTCGATATGGTGCAGGCTAATCTGAAAATGCCGGTAGGAGCAGACGATGAGGCTCCTCTGCCTCCTGCTGAGCCCATGCCTGAAGGCAACGGTCAGCCGGTAGTATGGTCGCTGGCGGAAATGGAGAAGCAATGGATACTGCACTGTCTGAAACACCACCACTACAACAAGTCGGAAACAGCAAGGGCCCTGGGCATCCAGCGCCGGACCCTATATAACCGGCTGAGGGAATATGGGTTTCAATAGGATTGCCCAGAATATAGTTTGAATTACGGGCTGCCATTTATAGAAGGGCCTCATTATTTGGCAACCTGAGCCTGGCGAGCATGTCTATGCCTGGAATCTAGGCCGTCCATCCTGGACTCTAAGCCACCCATTCTGGAATCTAAGCCTTCCATGCTGGAATCCATCTTATCGAATCGCCTATTCAAGTTATCAAACTGTTCAATGACTAGCTTTTGAAACTTCTGGCTGTCCATTGATTAACCCCCTTCTGTCAATTCCGCCGATGGGGGGGGCAAAGCCCGATGATTCATGGAGGCACATAAGTTATTAACGTAATTTCTTTAATTCCCCTGCTCCGTATAATCCTTCGCTGACAGGAATAATCCTTCTGTTCACCTGGGGCATTAAATTGTTGTTAATTTACAAAAGCCTCGTAGTTTTTCTTGTGAATTTGCGTTAATATAACATAGATAATTTAACTCCGTTATTCCATATAGTAGAATGTTTTTTCAAAATGAACACAATATACAACTACGGATACATCTTACTCGTTGTTTAGAATTGGAGGAATACCATGCCGAAACGTACTGACATTGACAAGATACTGATTATTGGATCCGGCCCCATAGTAATCGGGCAGGCCAGTGAATTTGACTATTCGGGCACCCAGGCCTGTAAGGCTCTGAAAAAGCTGGGTTACAAGGTCATCCTCGTTAATTCCAATCCGGCTACCATCATGACCGACCCGGAAATTGCAGATATCACCTATATTGAGCCATTAAACCTGAGAAGCCTCACCGATATAATTGCCAAAGAGCGACCAGATGCCCTGCTGCCGAATTTGGGCGGCCAGTCAGCTTTGAACCTGTGTTCGGAGCTGAATCAGGCAGGAGTCCTGGATAAATACGGGGTCCAGGTGATCGGGGTGCAGGTTGAGGCTATCGAGCGTGGCGAAGACCGGATCGCCTTCAAGGAGACCATGAAACGCCTGGGTATTGAGATGCCCCGCAGCATGCCGGCCTACAGCGTGAAAGAAGCCGAAAAGATTGCTTCCGAACTCGGTTATCCTGTAGTCATACGTCCCGCCTACACCATGGGCGGCACCGGCGGCGGTCTGGTATATAATGTAGAAGAGTTGAAGGCGGTAGCCAGCCGCGGCATTTCGGCCAGCCTGGTGGGACAAATCCTGGTAGAGGAATCAGTTCTTGGCTGGGAAGAGTTGGAAGTGGAAGTGGTCCGGGATGCTAAAAACCAGATGATTACGGTTTGTTTCATTGAGAATATTGATGCTATGGGCGTGCATACCGGTGATTCCTTCTGCTCCGCACCCATGCTCACCATCAGTTCCGAACTCCAGCAGCGGCTGCAGAGATACGCTTATGCAATTGTTGAAGCCATTGAGGTTGTGGGCGGAACCAATGTTCAGTTCGCTCACGATCCGGTAACCGACCGCGTGGTTATTATTGAGATAAATCCCCGAACTTCCCGTTCCTCTGCTCTGGCTTCCAAAGCTACCGGCTTTCCCATCGCTCTGATTTCAGCGATGTTGGCGGCTGGCCTTACACTTGACGAAATCCCCTACTGGCGGGATGGTACCCTGGACAAATACACCCCCTCGGGAGACTATGTGGTCATCAAATTCGCCCGCTGGGCCTTTGAAAAGTTTCCCGGTTCCCGGGATAAACTGGGCACGCAGATGCGGGCGGTCGGTGAAGTGATGAGCATCGGCAAGAACTATAAGGAAGCCCTGCAAAAAGCGATCCGTTCCTTGGAGATAAACCGTTCCGGTTTGGGTTTCGCCAAGGACTTCAATCAGCGTTCCTGCGAAGAACTGCTGCATATGCTGGCCGAACCTTCCAGCGAGCGACAGTTTATAATGTATGAGGCCCTGCGCAAGGGTGCGGAGATTGAACTTCTGAGCCGCCTGACCCACATCAAGCCCTGGTTCATCCAGCAAATGAAGGAACTCGTGGATCTGGAGGAAGAGATTCTAAAGTACCGCGGAAGAGGACTTCCCGATCAGTTGCTGATTCAAGCCAAGAAAGACGGCTTCTCCGATCGTTATCTTGCCATGCTTTTAAGCCGGCCGGAAACTGAGATTCGGGAGCAGCGCAAGGCACTTGGGGTTGTGGAAGGATGGGAAGCTGTCCCGGTCAGCGGGGTGGAAAATGCAGCCTACTATTTCTCTACCTACAACCAGCCTGATCAGACTGCTGCCCCCAGTGAACGGCCCAAGGTAATGATTCTGGGAGGAGGGCCTAACCGCATCGGCCAGGGTATTGAATTTGATTACTGCTGTGTGCATACCGCCTTTGCCCTGCGCGACCTGGGATACGAGACAGTGATGGTCAATTGTAATCCGGAGACGGTATCCACCGACTACGATACCTCGGATAAGCTCTATTTTGAACCCTTAACCGTGGAAGATGTGCTCAGCATCTATGAAAAAGAACAGCCCCTGGGTGTGATAGTGCAATTCGGCGGTCAAACCCCTTTAAATATTGCTGGTGAACTGGCGAAGGCCGGGGTGAAGATCCTCGGTACCAGTCCTGAGACAATCGACCTGGCCGAAGACCGTGACCATTTCCGTCACATCATGGATAAGCTGGACATTCCAATGCCAGAGTCCGGTATGGCGGTTAACCTTGAGGAGGCTCTGGCCATTGCCAATCAAATTGGTTATCCTCTGATGGTCCGGCCTTCGTATGTTTTGGGTGGACGGGGCATGGAGGTGGTTCACGACGAGGAGATGCTCCGCCAGTACTTGGCAGCGGCAGTGGATGTCACACCGGAGAGACCAATTTTGATCGACAGGTTTCTCAGCAATGCTATTGAGGCCGAGGCGGATGCGATAGCCGATGGCCGGGATGCCTTTGTCCCAACCGTTATGGAGCACATTGAATTTGCCGGTATCCATTCTGGAGACTCGGCCTGTGCGATTCCACCGGTGAGTATCCCGCCCAAGCATATTAATACCATTGTGGATTACACGAAAAAGGTAGCTCGAGCGCTGAACGTGGTAGGCCTGATGAATATGCAGTACGCTATTGCTGATGACAAGGTTTACGTTTTGGAAGCCAATCCCCGGGCTTCGCGTACGGTGCCCCTGGTTTCAAAGGTCTGCGACATCCGAATGGCCAAGATCGCCACCGAAGTAATGATGGCCGATTATTCAGGTAGTAAGTCCCCTGTTGAACGTCTGGTCACCAGGAATATCCCGCATTTTGGGGTCAAAGAAGCGGTCTTCCCATTTAACATGTTCCAGGAGGTCGACCCCCTGCTGGGACCGGAGATGCGTTCTACCGGAGAGGTGTTAGGCATCGCGGATTCATTTGGTCTGGCCTACTTCAAAGCCCAGGAGGCTACCCAGTCCCCCTTGCCCACCTCCGGGACCGTGTTGATCAGCGTTAACGATCAGGATAAGGTCATGGCCCTGGAAACCGCGCGGAAATTTGTCAAATTGGGCTTTAAGATCAAAGCCACTAACGGGACCTACCATTACCTGCAAAAAAACGGGGTCACAGCCGAAAAGATCAAGAAACTGTTTGAGGGCCGCCCCAATATTGTTGACGGTATCACCAACGGAGAGATCAACTTGGTCATCAATACTCCGTCCGGTAAACGGAGTCAGCATGACGATTCCTATATCCGCAAAGCGGCCATAAAATACAAAGTACCTTATATCACTACCATAGCAGCAGCTCTGGCCAGTGCCAAAGGTATCGCCGCCTATATGGAAAACAACCACTTGGAGACGAAACTGAAATCATTGCAGGAATACCATGCAGAGGTAAACCGTTAGGATCCAAAAGGGAGTTGCGGTTGGTAAGTAATTTCAAGTAATTTCGGGGACACCTCTTAAGGGATTTATTGAGGCCAGTCTATTCAGCGGCGTATCATACGCGGCTGATCCCACCACCGCATTTACTATTCCACCGGTTCAAGACCGGCTCATCCTATACCTGCGCCGCAAATTTCGCGCGGGTTGCTTTCACCCCGACTGGAACCGGGGTTTGGTCTGTAAGTGCCAGGACCAGGGATAAATGATGCACGGAGTCTGCCCCCGTGCATCATAATGGTTAGCTGTTCGGCCAGAAAAGCTGCTGCAGGTACATGCTGTGCGGGAACACGAATATATGAACCACCAGCCATACAAGCGACAGGAAACGGGCCGGCCACACGGTCCGGGGAAAGCTCCGGGCAATCAGGTATCCAAGTATCATCATCACGGGATCAGTTATCAGCCGGTTACCCCAGAACTCTACACCCTGAAACCAGTACGCCACCGCCCCTCCGGCCAGGCCTGCTTCCAGGTAATGCTCCAGGGTCTCCCACCAGTAGGCCAGCATAAGTACCACGATAACGTCGTAACTGCCCAGGACCTTTCGTAACTTTTGGCCCGGTATCCGGTTCTCGATCCCATTTAGAAGATCGCCAATCCTTCCCCGGTTATACTCATAAGCCGCCCATCCAACAGAAAAGCCGCTCAAAACATGCTCCACCGACCATACATCAAAAAGCGCCTGGGTCTTGAGCCCCCAGAGTATATCAATCATATTGTTTCCTCATGTCGATGTATGTAACAGATTCCGCTATAGCTTTTTTAGTTTATCACAAATATGAAGCCTTAACTTCAATAAACTCCCGCCGCTAGAATCTTACCATGCCTGAATTCTGGATCCGGGTATTGACTTCGATTTGTACATTCAACCACGGGAATAATTGTACCCACTGTTCTTTGATACGGGTCCATATCTGCGGATTGCGCCGGTGGATTTCCCTGCCAAAACCAAAAACATCAACATTCAGTTCCTGGGCTTTAACCAAAGCATTCTCGGCTTCTCCTTTAATCAAGGCATTGGCTCTTTCTTCCACCAGTGTTATCGTATCTACATCTCCAAGTGCTCCTGGTGGCCAGCTTGTCTCTCCTATATTCGCCAGGACATCAATTTTGACATTAAATAAGATTTCGTCAGAGTCTATTTGTGGGGTTATTGAGCTTTTGGTCCGGATTATCTCAAGACTCATCTTTTTATTCCCTCGATGGGGATGATTAAATGATAAAATAGTGCTGCGAACTTGTCCCATGATCCAGTTGTATCCCCTGGTTTCTCTCTCATCCATGAAGCCTGCCAGCTTATCGCCATTAAACACTGCGGTTCCTCCAATCATAGCCGATAAGCCTATATGGTTTCGGAGCAGCTCACCTTCAATATCAGTCCTATCCGGATCGGTCTTATCCGGTCTTATCGGGATCACCTGCGCCCTGGTCCCGATTGGTTCTATCCCTTCCGACTTTAGATTGATTAAAAAGTCATTTATAGTGCTTATAATAACCGTTGATAACCCTGTCTGTGCCGCATTCAGTATAGATTCCGCGCCTGCCGCCGGCATACGCTCCAGTTCGAATTCGGCCTGCAGCAATTCCTCCGCTGTCGCGTTATAAGCAACTATTAAGAGCGTACTTCTTCGGGTTTCGGCATCCCTGCCCAACCAATTCACCGGATCAATTATCCCTTCCCTGGCGAAGGCTTCTCCAAAAAGGACGAACCGGTTGTGGGTCCAGTTCAAACGACGGGGAGATGATTTGATGAAGTTCCTGACCGCCTCAAACGTAGTTTCGCCGGTGCTGGTTGCTACCAGGAAGGGTTTTTCAAGGCTCCCTCCACCCTCAGCGCCCACGATGGCAAAAGGCTTGGCAATATGGACGGTTAATTTCACTGTACCCTCTTCAGGACCCTTGTCGATACCCAAAGCGGTTACAAAAGCAAGATCCTGTATCTCACGCCGGTTCCAGCACCCGGCACATGGTAATGCCAGAATCAGAATCAACAGGCAGGCAGTCAGTACTTTCCACCGTGGTTTCCTCTTCACGCTCATGCACCTCCGGGTGACCGCGAATTACCCCGTAATAATACTCCAACCAACAGCAGCACAATCAAAGCTGCCACCGTCAGAAAAATCCACGGAGCGCTTTGAATCGACGCAGATATAAACTCCATATGGTTATCGTACAGCAGGTACCCCGCTATTATCGCGACAACTCCCAGGGGGTAGATTAACGCATTATGGATAGGAGTACCGAAAATCTGTGCCAGACCCAACGAACTGGCCCATAGCATTAAGGCTATCTTGATGGCTGCAGAGAGGGTCCAGGAAACCAAAACAATGGCCTCTACCCGCTCCACAAAACGTGCAATCCTGATCATTCTCGCCAGGCTATAGGCTGGTACGGACAAATCTTTGGCTGTAACATCGAAGACCGCGGTCAGGGTAACTGAAAACAGAATTACCAACATCCCCGTGATGATGAGCCCATAAGCTGAAAATTTTACACTATCCCGGATTTTGTTCAAATAGGGTAACACCATGCCAATCACCACGAATTGTGCATAGAAAGACAGGCTGACTGCTACTGGCTTGATAAGCGGCTCCATCCCGTTTTCCATCACCGGGAGCAGGTTCTTCAGTTTGTCAGACTCAAAGGGCAGAACAATGACCAGCAGACCGATTACAGCCACCAATATCATAAAGCTCAAGCTCATCCGTCCAATGACTTCCAGTCCATGGCGGGCCGCATATGCTCCCATAAAGGCACTCAGGATAATAAATACCAGGATGGGTGTTTCTGGCTTAACCGTTATGGTGTAAGCATCTCCAACGCTGTACATTACATCGGCGGCAATCTTCAACCAGTAGACAACAAGTATTAGACCTACCACTTTACCCGGAATACTACCCAAGATGCTCTGGCTGTATTGAACAATGGTTTGCTGTGGAAACCTCAGCCCCATGTACACCAGAGGAAATAAGATAAGCACAGTTAAGACAGCACCGGCCATACTGACTATCCACAGATCCCGAGCCATTTGAACGGCGTGCAGGGTTGGAAATACTATTGTTACCGGAACAATCCGGGTCATGTATAACAGGCTCATCAACTGTGCACCACTGATTTTTTCAACAGGGGAACCCATGGTTAATACCTCATTACTTTTCTGGTTTTTGAACGTCAGGCGGCTGCGGCTTGTTTCCGTGTCCCTGCCGGACCAGGTTTTTCCGGTTGGCCACCAGGCTTGACCTGCGGTTGGTAGTCCACAGAGGCGCCCGCACAATACTGCCTTTCCATTCTGCTGGAACCAGCGGTGCCAGGGGTTTCAGATAAGGGACCCCAAAGGAACGCTGGGCGGCAAGCTTTACATAAATTGTGAACAGGCCGACCATTATACCGAACAGGCCTATAGAGGCCGCCAGAAGAATCAAAGGAAATCGCAACAACCTTGCTGTAATGGCGATACTGTATGCCGGTGTGGCAAATGAAGCGATCGCAGTCAGAGCCACCACCATAACCATCGCCGGAGATACCAGGCCGGCTCTTATAGCCGCTTCTCCCAACACCAGACCTCCTACAATGCTGACCGCAGGACCAATCATTCGGGGCAGTCTCAACCCGGCTTCCCGCAGCACCTCAAATACCAGTTCCATCATTATGGCTTCAACAATCGCTGGAAAAGGAATCCCTTCTCTTTGAGCAGCGATGCTTAATAGCAGCTCCGTAGGCAACATTTCATGATGAAAAGTCAATATCGCGACATAGAATGACGGAAGGGATAAGGATGTGAAAAAGGTTAATAAGCGAAGTAGCTTAAAGAATGACCCGAAATAAAACCTCTCGTATAAGTCATCAGCAGCGGTTAAATTCATGGTCAGATCCGCGGGTACCAGCAGCACAAAAGGTGTGCCGTCAGTAAGAATTGCTACCCTTCCCTCAGTTAACGCCTGGGCAACCCTGTCCGTCCGTTCAGTTCTAAAAATACTCGGGAAAATGCCAAAAGGGGAATCCTCGATAAGTTCCTCGATCTGTCCGCTTTCCTGTACAAAATCTATGTTGATGCGGGTAATTCTTTGTCGTACCTCCTGGACTGTCTTATCATTAACCGTACCCGAGATAAATGCTATTACAACTTCAGTTTTGCTGATTTTACCCACATCATGTTTTTCGAACCGCAGGTTTGGGTCCTTGATCCGGCGGCGCAGCAGACTCGTATTCAAATGGAGTGATTCAGTAAATCCTTCCCTTGGTCCCCTTATCACTGGTTCGCTGATCGGTTCCTCGACTGTCCGCTGCTTTCCCCCGGAAACAGTACAGATTAGTCCGGACGTGATGCCGTTAATCAGTATCCCACAGTTCCCGGCAGCAATCCTGATTATAAATTCATCTGCCCCGGCCACAACTTCAAGTCTGGATACAGTTAACAGGTTATCCCTGAGAGCCTTAAATGCCTCCTCTGCACTCTCTATATCGTTGCTGAGCCCGGTTGCTTTTTGAATTATTGAATTGGAAACTAACCAGTCATCGACGAGACCTTCAAAATGAACAACCAGTAATTCATGTTGTCCAGACTCACCTGTCCGTATCCGGCGTATGGACAGATCGATACTATTGCCAAATGAATCCCGGATAAATTTTTCATTCTCATCGAGGCAAGGTGACAACTTATTTTTCGGTCCAGTGCTGTTCTGCGAGACCATCTGAGCGCTTGTTGCTTCCGGCCTGCAGGTTCGTCGTATTCTTGCTGCCAAGCATTATTCACCAAGCCTTACTATTTCTTATAGGTGTGTTTAGTGTGACCTTACAAGCCCGTAGCTATGCCGTGCATCAAGTGCATCAAGGGGACAGTCCCCGTGATGCAAAATGCATCATGGGGACTGTCCCCTTGATGCACGGAATTTGGGGGACGGTTTCAGTGTGTTGGGACAACACGCCGAACCGTCCCCCTGTAAAACTCAGCCCCGTTTTTTCCCGAAACAGACCCTATTTCGGAACAAACTCGGTCGTTACTACCTTATCATAAGGGGCGATCTTATCCAGTTCTCCGGCAGCCTTTATAATGTCCTGCAGGAGATAGAAATCGGATTCCAGCATCAAAGGATCCTTCTTCCAGGAATTCTGCTCCTTATACCTCTGAACGGCACTGATCAGTATGTCTTCCGGCTCATCCGGGAAGTGGGGCTTGATCGCCTGGGCAATCTCTTCCGGCGAATGGGTGTCTACCCACTGTTGTGCCTTATAAATGGCCCGGGTAAACTTGGCGATCAGCTCGGGATTGTTCTCAATGGTGCTCTTCTTGGTAAAGTAAGCAGTATAGGGAACCTCTCCGCTCTCTTTACCTAGAGATGCTACAATGTAGCCTTTACCCTCTTTTTCCATAGTCGAGGCGGTAGGCTCAAAGATTATCACATAATCCCCCTGCCCGCCCATAAAGGCACCGGGCATGGCTGCAAACTGCATGGTAGTATCGATAAATACATCTTCCCCGACCTTCAGTCCATTCTTCTCCAGTACGTACTGAAGAACGATGGCCGGCATGCCGCCCTTGCGGCCTCCAATAACGGTTTTTCCTTTCAAATCACTCCATTTAAAATCAGGATCCGGTTTCCGGCCCAGCAGGAAGGTCCCATCCCCATTGGTCAGCTGAGCAAAAACCACGCCGTGATCTTCTCTTCCCTCGTTATAAACGTAAACACTCGCTTCCGGCCCGGCAAAGCCGATATCCACCTCGCCTGACAACACCGCGGTCATGACTTTATCGGCCCCCTGGCCATTGGACAGTTCGATCTCCATTCCCTCTTCTTCAAAGAACCCCTGTGTTAATGCCACATACTGTGGGGCATAGAAAATTGAATGGGTTACCTCACAAAGCTTAACCTTGGTCAACTCACTGCTGGATTTACCGCAGCCAACCATAATCAATGATAAACCCAGCAGAACACTAAACAGCAGTATTAATTTTTTCATTAACAATTCCTCCCCCCTTCTTTTAATTCAACCTGCTCTTTCTCAGGACATACTGCTCGAAATATATCACCCCCTGGTACATAATCGTAGCGGCAATAGCCAGGATCACAACGCTGGTCATAACCAGATCAAGTTTGAAGACCTGACCGCCATAAACAATGAGATACCCCAGACCAGCTCTGGAAACCAGGAACTCACCAACAATGACTCCCACCCACGATAACCCGACATTGACCTTGAGAGCGTTGATGATGTTAGGGAATGAAGCGGGCAGGAGCACTTTTGTCAACACCTGGTACTTCGAACCCCCGAAGCTCTCGACCAGTTTGATCTTGTCCGGATCGGTATTCACAAAGCCATTCAGAACTTCCAGGATGGTAACGATGAGGGAAATGGCCAGGGTCATCACGATAATGGCGACCGGACCGGCACCAATCCAGACAATAAAAACCGGACCCAAAGCAATCTTGGGGAGGCTGTTCAGCACCACCAGGTAGGGTTCAGATACCTGGGACAAGAATTTTGACCACCATAACGCAATGGCGATTAGGACCCCCAACATCGTACCCAGGAGAAAGCCAATAACTGTTTCCAAACAGGTAACGCCGATATGTAAAAACAGCACTCCCTCAGCATACAGATTCTGGATTGTATAAATAATCCGGGAAGGTTGGCTCGTAATAAAAGAATCAATAACCCCCACCCGAGCAAGAATCTCCCACAGGGCAAACAAGACCACCAAAAACAGGATCTGAGTAGTGCGAACGAGGGTCTTTCTTTGTTTAAGCTTTTTTAAGTACCGGATATGGTCCGCAGAAACTGTTGTCTCTGCAGTGGGGCCGACCGCAGATTGAGACACATACTCATACATGAATATCCAGCTCCTTCCATATCTCCTGAAAGTAGTGTCTGAACTCCGGGGCTTCTCGAGAACACAGGGGAGTGCGCTTCGGGCAGGTCAGTGATATCTGGTAGATTTTCTTGATAACTCCCGGTCTGTGGGATAAGACAATGACCCGATCCGCCATGCTGATGGCCTCGGAGATGTCGTGGGTAACAAGGATAGCAGTCTTCTTCTCCTTCTTGATGATAGCGTAAATATCATCAGTAACCGCCAGACGGGTCTGGTAATCCAGGGCCGAAAAAGCCTCATCCAGGAGAAGGATTTCCGGATCGGTCATCAGCGTCCGAATAAGGGCGGCTCTCTGCCGCATGCCCCCTGACAGCTGAGTCGGGTATTTATCACGGAATTCATGAAGTCCATAGGTTTCAAGAAACGATTTGGCCTTCTCTTTGATCTGGGGAGTGAGTGACCTTTGAATCTCCACCCCCAGCAGAACATTCTGCAGGATTGTTCTCCACTCAAAAAGGTGGTCTTTCTGCAGCATGTAACCGGCTTTTCGAGATGGCCCCGTGATCAGCTCTCCATGCAGGTATATCTGGCCGGTGGTTGGGGCAAGCAGACCGGAAATCATCGACAAGAGCGTTGATTTGCCGCACCCGCTGGGGCCAACTATGCTTACAAACTCACCATCACGCACCGTAAAGTCAATGTTCCTCAGGGCGTGGATTTCGCCGTCCGGGGACTGATAGGTCATACTGACATTACGCACTTCCACTACCGGTTGCACATATTCACCCTCAAGTAACTCTATTTCTAATATGCTATTCAGGTGAACCTAATCCGGTGAGAGGTTGAAATAGAAATGGATGCACCAGGAAGACGGTGCGGATACGGGTTGCGGCCGTGCCTCCAACATTTACCTTAGGGACAATACCCTATCATAAAGCCAAATCATCAATACGTATGGATTGATTAGGAGGACAAACTGCGAGAGGTCGGGATTCAGCTCCGGCGTATCCTATCTTCAAAGATGTGCCCTCCGGGCACTGGGCTAATTGGGGTGATCGAAACAGCCTAGGCGAAAGGTAACGTTAAAGGTGTGAGCACTGATTACTTTGGATTTAATCATATGTACCCGTGAACAGATGGCAGTCATGTTCGTTAATTCATGGAGGGAATAACAAGACCCGGTGAAGGTAAACACCGGGCTAAACGCCGGAAATCATTATCCAATCTTTTTCTCCTGATCTAATCGCGGCAGATGCAAAACAGCAGCGAACTTATCCACCAGATCAGGATCGAATTGGGTGCCGGCGCATCTTCTCAACTCTGCGACGGCTTCCTCATGACTCATCGCTTTCCGGTAAGGCCGGTCACTGGTCATAGCGTCATAAGCATCAGCAATGGCCAGAATGCGGCACTCCAGAGGGATTTCTTCTCCCGTCAGCCCCAAGGGATAACCCTTGCCGTTCCACCATTCATGGTGTTTAAGCACCCAATCAGCGATGTGCATAAGGTCCGGAGATGACAAAGCAATACGATGCCCGATCTCACAATGCCTTTGCATCTCTAAAGTCTCTTCCGGGGTAAGCTTACCAGGTTTAAACAGAATGCGGTCCGGAAGCCCTACCTTACCGATATCGTGAAACTGGGCCAGAAGGCGGAGGTCAACAATACTTTTTGGAGGAAGATCAATGGCAGCTCCCATATCCGCAACCATAACCTGTATGCGTTCAGCATGGCCCTCGGTTATGAAATCGCGGGCTTCCAAGGCTTTCATCAAGGTCTGGACAATCGCGCTGCGTGCACTCTGACTGCGGTAGAGTTTCTCCCGATACATATTATTATCGGCCTCAATATATAAATCGTTCAGGTGCGTCTCGGTATCGGTTTTCAACGCAAATCCGATCGACAGACTCAAGGGAAAACCGTTTGAGGTCTGAATCAGTGAGAAGGTACTCTCCTGCAGTCTCTGGTAGGCATCCTCCAATGTTTTTTGAGTAGCATGCGGTAAGAGAATAGCGAATTCATCGCCGCCCACCCGAGCAACAATATCCGATGAGCGAAAACAGCTCTTGATTAATTTGGCCGTGCTTATCAGCAGACTATCGCCTTTGTCATGTCCCATGGTGTCGTTGAGTAATTTCAGTCCATCCACATCACACATAATTAAACCCACATTCACACACTGTTCCTGCTGCAGTTTGTGCATTTGCTCCTCAAAGAAGGTGCGGTTATACAGCCCGGTAAGTGTATCGTGCGAACTCAAATACTTCATCTTGGCTTCGGCCACCGTACGTTCGGTTATTTCCGCTTTTAGTTCCTCATTGGCCAGGGCCAGATCAGCAGTACGCTCACGCACCCTTAACTCCATTTCGTCCTTCTGCTTTTGGATAGTAATACGATACACAAAGGCCCGTAAAACAATACGGTACATCAGTATGCTGGTGATTAAGGCGAGCAATACCAGGATGGTTCCGTTTGTATAATGTGCAGACAGGCGGTCAGGATCAAACTGAAAGTTTGATACACCAATCAAAAAAACCACCAAAGAAGAAGCGTAGCAGATTAAGAACTGCCACGGAAAAAGTCTTACTATCGCCGCTATGGTAAAACAAGCCATAAGGTACACAACTATGTCACCATGGATCAATTGATCGACGCTGCTCAGGGCGGCAGCCCAGCAAAGGAAGAAGAATGCTTCACTGACGGCAATGACTCTATTGAATTTGGATATCCGTCCTGGTGACTTCCGAACAGTCACGAAGTAATTCAGCAGATAAAAGGACTGAACAGTTAATAGAACCAGATACAGATAGTTTCGGTATAGATGGCCGGGGTGGGCTTCAAGATACTGTGGGCTGGGAATTGGATAATTCCATAGAATCAGCAGAATTACACCTGCAATGACTAAAAGCACAGAAAACGCGCATAGTGATGTAAGACTGCTGAAATACTGCTCATTGGAGAAAGCCTCTTGATCGGTATCGTTTAGTTGGTCGTTTAGTGTAAATAACTGCTTAATATTCTTTATCATAATTGGACCATTCCTTAATCTGCTTTGCCTTAGGCTATTACTGATGAAACGCCACTCCCACCATCTTTATTAACAATAAAACCAATTGATTCCATATAGCGTATCAGGCGTTCGATATACCCGCGACTAATTTGTGGCCATTCAAAGCCCAATTGACGGAGGTACTCTACAGTGACACTGGAATCTATAATAGGAAAGCTCTGTAACCCTATGGAACGGTTGATACTAAAGTCATTAATAATTCCCATGAGCAGTTCGCGCTGGCAGGGGTCGGTGTGAATTTCCTTGATCCTGGCCTCATAGTCTTCCTGGGGCATGCTCACAATAGGATAGCCGCATTTGCCGGCCGCATCAATCAGATCGGTCAAATGCATGGTTTTGTGATTAAAAACATGGAATATATGCCGGTTGCTTTCTTCGATCCCGGACAACAGAACAATAGCACGGCTGCAATAATCAACCGGAGAAAGTTCTAACTCCAGGTTATGATACTCATCTTGAACAATGCCCAGCCCTATTATCGACCTCAGCCGATTATAGAGGGCATTATCGTGAATATTGGTCTGGAATTTTCCGTCTGTATACCGGCCGGACACAACACCGATTCTGTGAATAGTGGCATTGAGGCCTTTTGCCATATGCTGCAGGATGAGATTTTCCGCTTCAAACTTGCTTCTTACATAAACGTTTTCATAATAATGCTGCCCGATATAGAAATCATTTTCGGTAAAGACCGTATGATCCAGGTTCTGGCGCACCAGATAGTATCCTGAAACACTGATGGTTGAAACGTAGTGCATTCTCTTGTTGCCCCGCAGGCAGAACTCTATAATGCTTCTGGTTCCATTCACATTTACTCTTTCGAACTCCTCATAACCACCATAATGTCTGACCTTGGCGGCGCTGTGAAAAACCGTGTCAATTACCTGGCTCAATTCATTGAATTGAACGTCATCCAGGCCCCAGTTGGGCAGGGTAATGTCTCCGGGATAAACATGCACCCTTTTAAGATCGGTAGGCTTTATTTCCCCGGGAAAGTAGAAATCCAGTACGCTCGCCAGATAAAGATCCGCGTCCGTCTGCGAACTTCCGCGTACCAAACAGTATATCTCAGCACCGGTCATAGTCAGTAAATCCCTGAGCAAATGGGATCCCAAATAACCAGTAGCGCCGGTTAATAACACATTACCGGGTTCAGTCCTCTCAGGGCCAATACAGATGTTGTCTGGGTCATGCGTAAAGGGAACAACCGCGATTTCTTTAATATCGCTATCCCAATTTACTTCGTCTGCCACACCGCGAATTTTATCAGACAGGGAACGTATAGTCTGGTAACGATAAAAATCCTTGGCCGTTAAGTCCCAGTTGTATGGTAATAGGGATACCAGTATGCGTACGATCTTTAGGGAATCTCCACCCAATTCAAAAAAGTTGTCGTCAATCCCCACCGGGCTGGTCCTCAGAATAGATGCCCATTCCTGGGCCAGTATCTCATCAACTTCATTCCGTGGCTCGCAATACACGGTTGAAGAGGTGACAGGAGTGTCGGGCATGTTTAGCAATGTTTGACGGCAGACCTTTCCGCTCGGATTAACGGGCATCTCATCAAGAGTGACAAACGCCGAGGGAATCATGTATTCAGGCAGAAATTCAGCCAGGTATCTATGCAGACTGGAAACTGTCAGAGTTGAATCAGCAATCAAGTAAGCACAAAGATACTGCGTATCGGTTTCATCTTTTTTGACAACTACCGCTGCGTCCGAAATCTGTCCATGATCACGCAGCACCTGCTCAATTTCTTCTAATTCAATACGATAACCCCGAACTTTGACTTGATGATCTTTGCGCCCCGCGAAATTGATGTTGTAATCCTGGTCCCATACAGCCAGATCACCGGTCCTGTACATCCGCTCACCAGGTCTGAACGGATTGGGAATAAACCTTTCACTGGTCAATTCAGGGCGGTTCAAGTAGCCCCGGGCCAATCCTTCCCCGCTTATGTACAATTCTCCCGTAAAACCACGAGGTACAGGATTCAACCTTTTATCCAGAATATAGGCTTGGTAATTGGCAACGGGATGACCGATTGTAATCACCGTGTCCTCGGTGACATCCTTAAATGTACTGTATACAGTAGCCTCAGTAGGCCCGTAGCCATTAAAGATACGGGCCGAAGTATGTTCTTTCAGTCTTGCAACCAGATTAGCCGGTAATGGCTCTCCTCCCAGAATAATATCGGTCACGGATTGCAAACCGGAGACAAACTCTTTATCAGAGGTCAGCATCAGCATTCGGGAGGGGGTGGTCTGTATAATATTTACCCGCCGGGTTTGGATTAGTTCTTTGAGTTTCCAGGGGACCAGTTGTTGTTCTTCATCGGCAATCACTACCGTTAAACCCCTGACCAGGGGAAGCAGAGACTCAAAAACAAAGATATCGAAACAAATAGTCGTAACCGACAGCATGGTCTTTTCGTCCAGGTTGATCTCCCGGTCCATAGCCGTAAAAAAGTTAACCACTGACTGATGTTCCACCATCACTCCTTTGGGTTTGCCGGTAGAACCAGAGGTATAGAGAACATAAGCCAGGTCTGATGGGATATTTATAATACCCGGGTTCGAGTCCTGATCTGCCAGATCGGTGGTATCCCCCAGAACAATACATTCATGATCTTTGATTCGCGCAACCAGATGGGGTTGTGTCAATACCAGTTTCGTTCCGCTGTCTTCCAGGGTGTAATGGATTCTTTCTGCTGGATGTGCCGGGTCCAAGGGGAGATAAGCCCCGCCAGCCTTAAGTATAGCCATAAGCCCAATCATCATGTCCAATGACCGGTCCACCATTAAGCCAACAATGGTTCCAGGGCCCACCCCGCGATAACGCAACAACCGGGCATATCTATTAGCCTGACGATTCAGATCATCATAGGTCAGAGTGTCACTTCCGAATACCAGTGCTGTTTTTTGCGGAGTCCTGGTAACCTGTTCTTCGAATAACTGCTGAATGGTCTTATCATGTGGATAATCAGCCTGAGTAGTATTAACCTGATCCAAAAGATGCTGTCTTTCAGCGGCGGTGATAAAGTCCAGCTCGTAAAGCTTTTTGGAAGGTGTGCTTAAGGCATCAGTCAGCAGATTTTGCAGGTGGTTGAAAATAATTTCTACATCTTTTTCATCAAAAAGTGCCGTCTGGTAATCAATTTCCAGACTTAACTGACCAACATTTTCACGATCACTCACGTGAATAAGCAAAGAACTGGTTTCACTGCCGTTGGAGTAATAGTCGGTCTCAAAAGAGAGACTTGAATCAAAGCGGGCATTTTGGTAACTGAGCATTATATCATACAGGTTTCCAGTTGCTTTATGTTTTTCGCGGATATCTTCCAGCAACAGGTTGTAAGGATAACGGTAGCTTCGCAATTGACGCCATTCCTCAACAACCTTTTGGACAAATCCTTCAAAACCAAGTTCTTCATTTACGAATAGACGTACCGGTATAGTCTCGACAAACATGCCGATAGTGGTCTTTTCTTTAATCGTAGGCCTGTTCAGTATCGGTGTACCAATTACAATATCCTCCTGATCAAGAATACGATGCAGATAAACGGCTAAAACGGATAAGAATAAAATAAAAACGGATACGCCGAGCTCTTTGGCATATTCATTAATCCTGTCGGTCAACTCCCGGGATAGAGCAAAGGACTCTCTCCTGGACTCACAGGATCCGAAAACGTTCTTTGCGGGGCGAAGGCTGGATGGTTCAGGCAAGGTGGCAAATTTACTGTTCCAAAACTCCCGGCTGACTTTAAATTCCTCGGATTGTTCATACTGGCTCTCTAACTCGATATAGTCCAGATAAGAGGGATAATGAGGGTCATCGGGTTCGATACCGGCTTTAATTTTGAAATAGTAATCGTTGATCTGCTGGCCCACCAGGATCATTGACCAGGCGTCGGTGATGGTATGATGGGTCTTCATGAAGAGAACTCCGTCACCCTCGCCAATCCTGCCCAGCACAAACTCAAATAAATCAGAATCAATAGATTCAAGAGGAATTCTTGCCTGCTCCTCAAGCCATTGGAGAAAAGCTTTCCATCCACCCCGGGTGCTGAAATCCACAATCTTTAACCGGTGATACCGGTACGGAGCTACATACTGTCGATACCCGGTACCTCCCTCCAGGATTCTCAGCCGTAAGCCCTCATTATATTTGACAACATAGTTGATGGCCTGCTCAAGGACGGTAAAATCAATATCCTTCCTGAGCCGCATAGTAGAAATGATGTTGCTGATCCCGGTTCCCGGATAAAACTTGTCCGTATACCATATAGCTTTTTGAGGGTGGGTCAGCGGGTAAAAACCACTTGATTTAACCATTTGATTACCTACTACTTACTAAAATTTTCATGTCGTTAATCAGGTATTCGAGAACCAGTAAAATGTTCCTCCTTATTTCCCCTAAATAATCAATTGTGGTCTGTCCTTTATACCGGTCTGCATCAATTTGCCATACGGTTGTGATAGAATCCATATTACAGAGGCTCTGCCAGGGTCACAATCCTTAATAAGTATAAGGTTTTAAGAGTGATTACAATGTTGGGAATTTATGCTATCAATATAGAGAAGAACCAGGATCATATCTGCTTGCCTGGCCTTTTGCAATACACTTCCTCCGGTAAACAACGACGTGTAAATGCTCTCAACAATCCAGAAGAGGCCAGACGTGTCCTGGTTGGTGATCTGCTGATCAGGTCCATAACCTGCCGGTACCATAACGTCAGGAACGACCAGCTTCTGTTCGAAAACAACCAGTATGGGAAACCATATCTCAAAGGAATCGAAAATTTCTGCTTTAACATATCCCATAGCGGCAGATGGGTAGCCTGTGCGGTTGATCATCAACCGGTGGGGATTGATATTGAAGAGATGGCCCCGATAGAATTGGACGTTGCCCGGCATTACTTTTCCGCCGAAGAGTTTGCCTATATCGCAAATCAGCCTGAAAGTGAAAGAACAGCGACGTTTTATGATATCTGGACATTGAAGGAGAGCTACATCAAAGCTCTCGGATGGGGTTTATCCAAGGACCTGAACTCATTCACGGTCAAGTTAATCCCAGATGGTAAGGCGGTGTTAAGTGAATCACCGGGCCATTGCCCGGTATACCTGCGCCAGTACGAAATCGACAAGGAATACCGGTTGTCTGTCTGTGCCTTTAACAGCAGTTTCCCCGACCGTATAAAGACAGTGGACATAGGATGGATACTAGCTCCCATTCAGCCCTAACCCGTTTTTCCCCTCAAAGACGCCACATCAAGCATCCGCAATCGGTCGGCCAGCATGGTGAGCTGCAACTGCAGGCAGGTCATATTGAAAGCAGTAGCAATAAAGTCAAAAACCACGTTCATGGCTATGGCTAAGGCCAGCCCTTCCAGGGGAATTCCCAGCTGGGTAAAGAAGATGGTATAGCAGGCCACGACTCCTCCGGGGATGGGCGGCGCCGCCATGACCAGCAGTCCAGCTATTAAGGCTGCAGTGAACAGCCAGGGCAGAGTAATGGAAACCCCGTAAAAGTTGGCCATGAACAAGCCTATGGAAATGAACTCAATGGCATGGCCCGGAGCAAAAACAACTATGCCCAGCGGAACCCCGAGATTGGCCAGCTTGTTTTCGATACCAAATTCCTTTTCACTTGTTTCCACACTGGTGGCAAACGTCGCCGCCGAAGACGCGGTGGTAACAGCGATGAGAAAGGTGGGTGTCAGCTTGCGCAGCAGCAGGGCCAGGGGAACCTGCTTGCGAAATGACAAAGTACCCAAAGCTCCTCCAAAGATCAGCGCAATGCAGAAAAGGAACAAACCCACGACCTTGATGGCGCCGGCCAGTTCTCCCAGTCCGCCGGTCAGTATGATCTGCAGAAGGCTGGCAAAAATATAGGCCGGGATCAGGGAGGTAATGACGCTCATAATAAGCTGCACAATATAATTTGACTGTTCAACAAACTGAGCCGCCACAATCGTCTTTTGACTGAGGACCAGCATGGCCAAACCAATTATAACCGCCAAGAACATAATCTGCATGGAGTTGCCTTCCGTAAATGGAGTAAACATGTTGGAGGGAATTATTCCCAGCAGCATCTGAAACAGCCCGAACAACTCGGCTCCTCCCGATGCAGTGGCGTCTGTTGACATATGGTAGAAAGGGAGGCTGATTCCTATGCACAGGATAAGGCTAACGTAAACAAACCCAACATACCGCCCCACCATTTGCTTGCCAATCCGCCCCAGTGTGGCTACATCCCCTATATTGTAAATAGACCAAATTACAGAGAGAAACATCATCGGTCCCGCCAGAGCAGTAAGCAGGCCTGTAAAAGCATTGAACAGCGGGGCTAAAATGTCGTCAGCCAGCACCGTTCGTATCTCCACCGGCAGCAGAAGTCCCAAAAGACCGCTTATAACCCCGAGCACAATGGCAGCGCCCAACATAATCATCGGGTTAAGTTTTTTCTTGTTCGGCATCAGGGTGACGCGGTTTTCACCATTGGCATACTGGTAGTCAGGTGCCAACCCCAGGCTGGCCAGTATGTTTATATCGGTGTTGGCAACAAATTCGCCGGATTCCTCCTGTACCTTAAGGGGATCAACCTTTGCCCCGGCCACGGAAACGTTTATGTATTGGCGTCCCAGCCGCTTACCGGATCGGAAGGTGCATTTCACACCCTCACCAAGTGCGTCCAGCCATATCAACAGAACCTCCTCGACTGAAAGACGCATTCGAATCGCATCGGTCTTATCCACCCCGTATTTGCCAAGCACTTCCGCTGTCAGGCTGCTGATCTCATCCACAGCCGCCGGCGACAGGACAAAGGATAATGTTTTCGCCTCCATAATTGACTATGCTCCTTTTATTGGTCCAAGTGCTGCCTAACAGGGCCCGACAGCGTTCTTGTTTCAGACGGTGACATGGCTGCAGAAGTAGAAATTCAATAAATATACAGTCGATTCCTGCTGTTGGGGAATGTTTATCTGCCGGTGGTACAAGATGAAGGTGTGTCATGGATTGTTGTCAGCATGAGGAAACCCTTTAACATTCAAGGGGGGCACTTCACCCCCCTTGCACACGTATCCCATGTTTTTTAACGATTATTACTTGACCTTCGTTTCCAGGATGCTACAGACGGCAGGGCCGTTATCAGGTGTCAGAAGTGTCACTAGTTATTTTGAGCGTCCCGGGTACCAGGTAGTACCCGATACCTTTGCAGGTCTTGATAACTGGTCGTTCCTCGGAGTGGCCCAGTTTACGGCGCAGGTTGAGGATGTGAAAGCGAGGGTTGCCAGCACCGCATCCGGTAAAGTCCTGTTCCAATTCGGCAATGAGCATGTCGAGGGAAACCGGCCGACCCTCCCGGCGTTTCAGCAGGGTTAATAAGCGACGTTCAGCCGGGGTCAGGTGGTTATCCAATATGATTTTCCACACTACTCCCCTATCATTGTCTACCAACAACTCCTGATTTCCTCTTTCATTCATGCTTTCCTCCCTTTCCTGGAATCTTAGCAGATCTAAGATTTAACCATTTCATTACAAGAACGCACCATCTTCAAGTTTGATAGATCCCCTATCTGTTTACTTCCATCCAAATCGCCCCCTTTTTCGATGAAGTAAGTCACATCCTGAGCTTAACATGAGCCATGTTTGGAAATTGTTTGCGGTATGTTTGATTTGCATGCAATTTTTCGATTGGAAGAGCGAATGAAAAACCCAGACTTGGCCGGGGTTTGGCGTATTTACTCTATTGCATTTGTTTGGAGATGTGTTTAATTGTGTTTCATTCTGTTAGTAGTGTTTAATTATTGCGATTTTTCCAGTTATTATAGAGTACGTAAAGTTTGCATGATTTATGGGGTACCTAGAGATATAGTGTCCTTACAAATCGATTTACCGTATGGTAGTATTTTAAAGGGTATATATGTACAGTATTGGGGAGGTCTCGTCTTTCGTGTCGGTATTACAAGAGTATAATGATAAATTCGTTACACCAGAAGAAGCAGTAAAAGTTGTGAAATCAGGGGATTGGATTGAATACAATATGGTCAATGGCCAACCGATCGCCCTGGACCGGGCACTCGCGGCTCGTAAAGATGAGTTGTTTGATGTTAAGATAAGGATTTCGGCCGGATTTCAACCAATTATGTGCGCGCGCGTTGACCCCGAAAGAAAACACTTTATTTATAATGTCTGGTACATGTCCGCAACTGACCGTCAGCTACAGCGTCAAAACCTGTGTAATTATATTCCTATGACTTTTCATGAACAACCCCGTCTGATTGAAGCCATTCCTACCGATGTTACCATGACCGCTGTGGGACCAATGGATGAAGAAGGTTATTTCTACGTCGGGCCACAATCTTTTCTAATGCCGGTATTGGTGGATCATGCAAAGAAGGTGTTGGTAGAAGTAAACAACCGTATGCCCAGAGCGCATGGGCAGCATGCACGTATTCATATATCCCAGGTAGACTATGTTGTAGATTCCGGTGATCCCCCGCTCCTTAACGTGCCTACCCCTCCAGCAACGGAGGTGGATATGGCCATTGCAGGACAGATTTTGGAGGTATTGCATGACGGGTGCTGTATTCAATTGGGCATCGGCGGTCTTCCGGGTATCATCGGCAAGTATATTGCCCAGGCTGGGCTGAGACACCTGGGGGTTCATACCGAGATGCTGGGTGACCCTTATGTGGAGATGTATGAAGCTGGCTGCATTGACGGCAGCTGTAAGGTAACAGACCGTGGAAAGATTGTATACGCCTTTGCCCTTGGTACGGACAAGCTTTGGCAGTTCATAGATGATAATCCAATCTGTCATACAGCCCCGGTATCATACGTCAACAATCCGGTTGTTGCAGCACAAAACCCGAACCTGATAGCCATAAACAGCTGCTTGGAGATAGATCTTTTCAGTCAGGTTTCGTCGGAGTCCCTGGGGATTCAGCAGGTGAGCGGATCGGGAGGACAGTGGGATTTTGTGAATGCCGGGTTTATGTCAAAAGGAGGCATGGGTATTGTTTGCCTGCCTTCAACATATGAAGATAAGGATGGAAACAGGTCATCACGCATCCGACCAGTGCTATCACCAGGCACAGTCGTAACCCTGCCCCGCTGGGGAGTGCACTGGGTTGCTACAGAGTTTGGGATGGTCAATCTTAAGGGCCTTTCCACCTGGGAAAGAGCGGAGAAGTTGATTTCCATTGCCCACCCGGATTTCCAGGATGAGCTGATAAAAGAGGCCGACAGAATGCACATATGGCTGCGAAGCAGTCGGATCGGGTAGTTGCGCGATTGTTAATTACTAATTTCGGATCTTTCAGGGGGCATGTGCCCCCTGTTTTTCGCTGGTTTAAAACTACGAGCCCCAATAGGACGTGACCTTTATTCCAGTAAATTGTATTGGATGAATCAAATTCCTCTATGGACGATGGTAACCAGCACTGCTCTTCCATTATCACCGCTGATTAAAACGTTCAAATTCCTCTATGGACGATGATAACCCACACTTTGTCCCTCAAAGAGCTTCAAGCTGCACTGTTCAAATTCCTCTATGGACGGTGGAGCACCCTTTACAGTTCAAATTCCTCTACGGACGATGGTAACGGGGATTTATAATACTAACACTGGCAAGCATTGCGAGTTCAAATTCCTCTATGGACGATGGTAACTTGGCTGTTGGTTCGCATTTACAACCGGGGAACTCGTTCAAATTCCTCTATGGACGATGGTAACGCGAAAAACGACTCCAGGCTTGCTCAGCCCCTGCCCGTTCAAATTCCTCTATGGACGATGGTAACAAGTTTCTGGCCCGTGACAGTAAGAACCTCAAATAGTTCAAATTCCTCTATGGACGATGGTAACCAGTGCGAAGTATAGCGATATAGCGTTTGGCGTAAGCGTTCAAATTCCTCTATGGACGATGGTAACTTCGGCGTGGCCCAGATAGGCTTGCATACAACATTGGTTCAAATTCCTCTATGGACGATGGTAACGCACCCCGGGCAGACTGACTGACTGCTTGGAGCTTGTTCAAATTCCTCTATGGACGATGGTAACCTAACACAGCAGTTCCCTCCTTACGGACTCCCACCCGTTCAAATTCCTCTATGGACGATGGTAACGCTTGCCCGTGGAGACACAATGGATCAGGGTTTGGGTTCAAATTCCTCTATGGACGATGGTAACCCGGTCTGATGTGCAAGGGAAATGGACAAGTATGCGGTTCAAATTCCTCTATGGACGATGGTAACGAAAAACAGGCTGACCTTGACCGGATATGCGGCATCAGTTCAAATTCCTCTATGGACGATGGTAACTTTATATAGTGTTTCTCTAACTTCGTCGTTTACACAGTTCAAATTCCTCTATGGACGATGGTAACAGGGCCAGGAAAAGAGTGTTATTGTGCATCATCTGGGTTCAAATTCCTCTATGGACGATGGTAACTGGCCGCCAACGGGCAGCGTTTCGGGTCTATTATGAGTTCAAATTCCTCTATGGACGATGGTAACAATTACTTCCAAGATTTTACGTACCATGTTGCCTCCGTTCAAATTCCTCTATGGACGATGGTAACGAATCAGGATTGGAACAATGCGGGAGGCGGTATAGAGTTCAAATTCCTCTATGGACGATGGTAACTGCCAAGGGTTGTACTTTTCCACCAAGTCTTAATACGTTCAAATTCCTCTATGGACGATGGTAACGAGCAAAACAACTCCTGATCAAATTCACCCAGGCCAGTTCAAATTCCTCTATGGACGATGGTAACTACGAAGAGGGTGCTAAGAAATACGACGATAGAAACGTTCAAATTCCTCTATGGACGATGGTAACCGGGGGATTCCCTTTTATTTCGGATATGCTTGTCCTGGTTCAAATTCCTCTATGGACGATGGTAACCCTCCAAGCACTCCGTAAAACAGGTGTGCCTCAAGCTGGTTCAAATTCCTCTATGGACGATGGTAACGGTTGTTGTTGTCATGTTAAAATACCTCCTTGCTATGTTCAAATTCCTCTATGGACGATGGTAACCTTTTCCGGCCAGGGCCTTCATAACGTCCTGATCAAGTTCAAATTCCTCTATGGACGATGGTAACCTACGTTTGAGGAAATATTGGCACTTAAGGCAATCGGTTCAAATTCCTCTATGGACGATGGTAACTCCACTTCCCTTGGTCATAACCTTCATAAGTGATCGGTTCAAATTCCTCTATGGACGATGGTAACATTAAGATTCTGTATGCCTTTGTCGCGATACAAAGGTTCAAATTCCTCTATGGACGATGGTAACATTAAGATTCTGTATGCCTTTGTCGCGATACAAAGGTTCAAATTCCTCTATGGACGATGGTAACGGGCAGAGGTGGAGGCAAACCACTGCCCGGATACCTTAGTTCAAATTCCTCTATGGACGATGGTAACGGGACTGGATAATCTTGTTATAGGAGTAAAAGCCCTGTTCAAATTCCTCTATGGACGATGGTAACGCTGCGGCAATGCAGTACCACCACCCTTCGCAGAAGCCCGTTCAAATTCCTCTATGGACGATGGTAACGATTTCGAGTATAAATACCCTAGCAGCTTGTGTGAATAACCGTGCATAAAAATACTTTTGCAAGAAGGAATATCCCTTCAAATAGCGAATTATCCAGTATGAAGAAATTTAAAGAGTACGACCAACATCAGATAATGCTTTTTCCACCTTCTATGCATGACTGGATACCCGATGATCATCCGGCCAAATTCATTGACGAGGTTGTGGGGACCCTCGATCTTTCGGCCATTTATGAAAGCTATACTGAGTCGAAAGGGTATCCGCCATACTCACCGGTTATGATGGTGAAAGTCCTGTTTTACGCGGTATCAAAAGGCATACATTCCTCCAGGAAAATTGAAAAGGCACTACACGATGACATCGGTTTTCGATATCTTTCAGCCAATCAGCAACCAGACCACTGGACTATCTCAGAGTTCCGGAGGCGACACCTCAAAGCTTTAGGAGACCTATTCGTGCAAAGTGTTGTACTGGCCGATAAAGCTGGTCTGGTTAGGTTGAACCAGATTGCTGTCGATGGAACCAAGATCAAGGCAAGCGCCTCCAAACACAGCGCCATGAGTTATGCTCGAATGAAAAAAGAAGAAGACCGTTTGACCAAATACATCAATGACTACCTGAAAGAAGCCGACCGCATCGATCAGGAGGAAGATGCCCGTTATGGCCAAGGTAACGGATGGTCGTTACCGGAAGAACTCTCCACTGCCGAAAAGCGGCGGGAAGCCATCCGCAAGGCTATGGCTGAACTCGAAGCAGAAGCACGTGAAAAAGCTGAGAAAGAACAAATAGCCCAAAAAGAGAAGGCTGAGAAAAAGGGCAAACAGCACAGGCCGCGCAAAACAGCCAAGGCGTCGGTTCCCAAGGACAAATCCCAGCGAAATTTCACGGATATGGAATCTCGAATTATGCGCAATTCAGATAAGGCATTCATCCAGGGTTACAATTGTCAGATTGCCGTAGACGCTGAAACCCATGTAATCGTTGCCTCTGACATCAGTAACCAAGCGGCTGATGTAACTCATCTACCACCAGTAGTCAGTCAAGCGATAGCAAACACAGGAAGAAAGATCAAGGAACTTAGTGCTGATGCCGGTTACTATAGCGAAGATAACCTGATATTTCTGGAAGAAGCCAAAATAGAGGCATTCATCCCACCCGATAAGGTTAAACACAGTGAATGGCGGGAAGCAAAGCCGCCACGCGGACGTATTCCTAAAAATGCCAACCGAAGATACTTAATGCGCAGAAAACTTAGGACTAAACATGGCCGCGCCCGCTATCGACTCAGGCAAACGTCTGTAGAACCAGTATTTGGATTTATTAAAGAGCAGCTTAAATTGCGCCAGTTTCTCCACCGGGGCTTAGATAAGGTGCGAAACTATTGGCGATTTACGAGAGCGTATGGCTAACTGTGTAAATGGCAATAATATCCAATAATAAACTACAAGGAGATGTTTACTATTACACAGTTGACCGAAAGGGAAATGCAGCTAGTAGACCTAATTAGTAAGGAATGCGCCACCCCGGGTGATATAACCGCCAAGCTCAAAACCCTATTTCTGAATGTCAACGAAAAAGTTTACCACGTGATATTGAATTTGTTTACCACTAATGATCACCAAAAAGTTTACCAACACTGATACTGAATTTGTTTACCACCTTGATAATGAAAAAGTTTACCACCAGGGAGTTAAGAAAGGGGAACGACTCCTAGAGAGTCATTTCCCCTCACGGAATCCTTAAATCAGGTTAGGCTCGGTTCGGCTCTGTAAGGATGCTCTGAATTCATGTTCAATACATGAGATCTAAAGGTCAGCCGGTCAACTAGAGCCGTTACCATAGTAGTGTTTTCGAACATTGTGACCCAATCTGAGAACTTGAGATTCGTCGATACTATGACACTTTGGCGTTCGGATCGGTCAGCAATGACTTTAAACAAAAGCTCGGACTGATGGCGATTAAACGTCAAATAACTGAGTTCATCAATAATAAGGAGTTCTGCCTTGGCAATTTGCTTTTCCAACTTACGAAGCTTTTTGTATTCTTGGGCTTCAATTAGTTCATTAGAAAGATTGGCCGCTGTATAGAATTTTACGTTCATACCCTGCATGCACGCTTTGATGCCTAAAGCTACTGACAAATGGCTCTTCCCCGTTCCGGGGTTCCCGATCATAACTATGTTTTGACGTTTGGTGATAAAATCACAGCTGGCCAGTTCCCGGATAAATGCCTCATCTATATGTTCAAAACGGCTAAAATCCAATTCATCGATGGTCTTGATATAGGGGAAGGTTGCTGCCTTAATTTTACGACGCTGACTGCGCTCCATACGGGAGTCTAGTTCCATTTTCATAAGTGCGATCAGGAAATCTTCATAACCTTGGTCAGGTCCTAACTGCCGGATGATGTCCCCATAGTGGTTAAAGGCCGGGGTACGCAACTGTTTTGCATATAGTTCTATAGTCTGTGCGTTTACATTCATTGATACGCCACCCCATACCTTTCATCATACTTCGTCAAGTCGGTTGGTTTTACGGCTATCTCTTGTTTGAGATAGAGGCCCGTATTCGGAAGCGGCTCATGGAGGCAACTCCGAATCATATCCACTGTAGGAATAATACCTTCAGGAAGGGAGTGTTTTAAGGCAAGAATAGTATCTTCCCCATAATCTACACATAGGCGAAGAAGTTTAACCATCTCCTTGTTACCCCCGGGGAGTTGTCTGCCCCATTCCAGCAGTTCTTGGGTGATATTATCTTTGACCGGTTTAGCATGGAATACTGATCGTGGCTTGCGTTCCAGCAGGTCGAGATAATGCTCCAAGCGATATTGAGTTTTCCCGGAACCGTAACTCCTTGTATAGGCAACTATGATTTTTCCTTCATGTAGGATGCAGACTGAATTGGCATACCCTTTTACGGTAACCTCCTTGCGCAGGTACCTGGTTGGCACTGAGTAATTGTTCTTCTCAAAGCGGACTGTAGAAAAGTCATCTACTTTGGCCATGACGGTTTTGCTTGTATCATAACGATAGGGAGGAACCGGGGTAAGCAGACGACACTCTTCTTGGTAAAGGCACATAACTGAGTTCTGGCGGTTATCAACCTTGTGATTGTGCCGGTAGGAGATGCAATCGTTCCATAGCTTTTGGTTAAGCTCATCTATGTCGGTAACCCTGGGTACTGGAACGAAAAAGTTTCTTCTTGAATAGCCGACAAGGTTTTCGACCAGGCCCTTTTCGTTTCCTCTAGCCGGATTACAGAAGTCAGTGGCAAACGCATAGTGAGCGCTGAAGGCCAGGTATTTATCCTGTGGTTTAGCATAGACGCCAAAACCTTCTTTAACTGCAACCTTGGCATTGTCAAAGATCACCCGTTTGGGGATGCCCCCAAAGAAATCGAACATTAGTTGTTGAGCTTCTAAGAATGTCTCGGAATTGGCAGCTTGGTACGCTTGTACAAAGATGTCGCAGCTGTAGCAGAGTCTGGCGCAAAATATGTATACCTTGGTTTTGCGGCCATCTAAGTAGATGGTCGCTTCACCCCAGTCGATCTGAACAGCTTCACCGGGGGCATATGACAATGGGACACAGCTCTGGGGTGGTATTGCCTGATCTGCTCTAAGTTCGCGAACCGCCTTACGGATTGTTGAATATGAACCATTAAATCCTTTTTCTTGTACCAAGCGATCATATATCCGCTTTGCGGTATGTTTCTGCTTATTTAACTTTTCATCCTTATCTTCTTGAAAGCAGTTAAGGATGAATTGTTTTACCTGATCGGTTACGACTTCTGCTTTACGATGATATTCTTTACGTACTTCGGGATGGGTGGCACCTTCACAATACTTCTTAACGGTCTGTCGAGCGATTCCGAGTCGGGCGGCAATAGAGCGTATCGATTCACCGTTTGAATAGAGAGTTCGGATCTCTGAATACATATCCATCTCGATAATCAACACCTTTCACATCCCCTTGCAAGATTCCGTTACATTTTACAAGAGGTTAGATGATAGGTGGTAAACTAATTCGTGATCAAAAGGCCTCTAAGTGGTACACTTTTACGGTATCATTTATACCCTATTTGCCGGAACGCTAGAAAAAATGCTGCAAGCAGAGTTGGACGAACACCTTGGATACGAAAAAAACAGTGTGGCAGGCAACAATTCAGGCAACTCACGCAACGGATACGATAAGAAGACTATCAAGAGTGAATGGGGTGAGGCCGAGATTTCTGTTCCCCGAGACCGCAATAGCACATTCGAGCCGCATGTAATCGAGAAGCGACAAACCCGTACCGACGAAGTGGAGAAACGGGTTTTGGCTATGTACGCCAAAGGTATGAGCACACGTGACATAGAGAGCCACCTGCGCGATATATACGGCATAGACGCATCTGCAAGCCTCATCAGCCGGATAACAGACAAAATCCTGCCGGAAGTGGCTGAATGGCAGTCTCGGCCACTGGCTGAGGTTTATCCGGTAGTGTTCTTTGACGGAATCCGTTTTAAGGTGAAGAAGGACGGCAAGGTCATCAACAAGTGCGTGTATAGCGTCTTGGGCATTGATATGGACGGCAAAAAGGACATTTTGGGCATCTGGATAAGCGAGACAGAAAGCGCTGCGTTTTGGGCAACGGTGTTCAACGAGCTGAAAAACCGTGGGGTTAAAGACATCCTGATCGCCTGCCACGACAACCTCAGTGGCTTTGCGAACGCGTTAGAGACGGTCTTTCCCAACACCGAAAACCAACTGTGCATAATCCACATGATACGCAATTCCACAAAGTATGTGTCGTATAAAGACCTAAAAGCATTAATGGCTGATTTAAAGAAAGTGTACGGTGCAGTAAGCGAAGAAGCGGCGCTTTATGCACTGGAAGAATTCAGGGACAACTGGGTTAACAAATATCCCCAGATTTATAGGTCATGGGAGGCCAATTGGGCGAATTTATCGGCGTTTTTCAAATACCCCGATGAAATGCGCCGGTTAATATACACTACAAACGCCGTTGAAGGTTTTCACCGTACGCTGAGGAAATTTACAAAGACCAAAACCAATTATCCGACGGACGATGCCCTAAGAAAGTCCATATATCTATCGGTTCAGGAAATCAGCAAGAAATGGCATAAACCAGTTAAGAACTGGGGCATAATAACTGGACAGTTTACGGTCTTTTATGGAGAGCGGTTCACTGAGGCAGATATAAAGTAAGGGCTTCGCCCTCAGGGGCTCTGCCCTGAACCCCGGAGTTTAACGCTTTTAGTCTGCCTTACCGGATGTTAAATAGAAAAAGGACAGCTTTGCAGCTGCCCTCATCCGTATAAGCAGACCTTCATGTGGCGCTCGGGTCGGTCTCCACCGGAGCCCTATCCTCCACATGAAGAAGAGCACTTTTAGTATTACCCAATAAATGGTGGATTATCCCATTTACACAGAAGGATTTACACTCCCCGATTTACATGTGCAGTGGTCAATTTCATGAAGGTATACCGGTTATCGTGGGCCAAGTAGACCCTCATTTTGGGCCAATTAATTTGACATACAGTTAGAAGACTTGAAAAAGCTTAGCTTGATGTTTCAAAATTTGTTACTCACACAAGCTGCTAGCAGCTTGTGTGAATAACCGTGCATAAAAATACTTTTGCAAGAAGGAATATCCCTTCAAATAGCGAATTATCCAGTATGAAGAAATTTAGAGAGTACGACCAACATCAGATAATGCTTTTTCCACCTTCTATGCATGACTGGATACCCGATGATCATCCGGCCAAATTCATTGACGAGGTTGTGGGGACCCTCGATCTTTCGGCCATTTATGAAAGCTATACTGAGTCGAAAGGGTATCCGCCATACTCACCGGTTATGATGGTGAAAGTCCTGTTTTACGCGGTATCAAAAGGCATACATTCCTCCAGGAAAATTGAAAAGGCACTACACGATGACATCGGTTTTCGATATCTTTCAGCCAATCAGCAACCAGACCACTGGACTATCTCAGAGTTCCGGAGGCGACACCTCAAAGCTTTAGGAGACCTATTCGTGCAAAGTGTTGTACTGGCCGATAAAGCTGGTCTGGTTAGGTTGAACCAGATTGCTGTCGATGGAACCAAGATCAAGGCAAGCGCCTCCAAACACAGCGCCATGAGTTATGCTCGAATGAAAAAAGAAGAAGACCGTTTGACCAAATACATCAATGACTACCTGAAAGAAGCCGACCGCATCGATCAGGAGGAAGATGCCCGTTATGGCCAAGGTAACGGATGGTCGTTACCGGAAGAACTCTCCACTGCCGAAAAGCGGCGGGAAGCCATCCGCAAGGCTATGGCTGAACTCGAAGCAGAAGCACGTGAAAAAGCTGAGAAAGAACAAATAGCCCAAAAAGAGAAGGCTGAGAAAAAGGGCAAACAGCACAGGCCGCGCAAAACAGCCAAGGCGTCGGTTCCCAAGGACAAATCCCAGCGAAATTTCACGGATATGGAATCTCGAATTATGCGCAATTCAGATAAGGCATTCATTCAGGGTTACAATTGTCAGATTGCCGTAGACGCTGAAACCCATATAATCGTTGCCTCTGACATCAGTAACCAAGCG
This sequence comes from Syntrophomonadales bacterium, assembly GCA_050951725.1. Taxonomy (GTDB): domain Bacteria; phylum Bacillota; class Syntrophomonadia; order Syntrophomonadales; family DTU052; genus DTU052. Next base: position 764,035 of record JBMNJO010000001.1, read on the forward strand.
GCTGATGTAACTCATCTACCACCAGTGGCCAGTCAAGCGATAGCAAACACAGGAAGAAAGATCAAGGAACTTAGTGCTGATGCCGGTTACTATAGCGAAGATAACCTGATATTCCTGGAGGAAGCCGAAATAGAGGCATTCATTCCACCCGATAAGGTTAAACACAGTGAATGGCGGGAAGCAAAGCCGCCACGCGGACGTATTCCGAAGAATGCCAACCGAAGATACTTAATGCGCAGGAAACTTAGGACTAAACATGGTCGCGCCCGTTATCGACTCAGGCAAACGTCTGTAGAACCGGTATTTGGATTTATCAAAGAACAGCTTAAATTACGCCAGTTTCTCCACCGAGGCTTAGATAAGGTGCGAAACTATTGGCGATTTACATGTGCAGTGGTCAATTTCATGAAGGTATACCGGTTGTCGTGGGCCAAGTAGACCTTCATTTTGGGCCAATTAATGTGACATACAGTATAGAAGACTAGAAAAAGCGTAGCTTGGATGTCTCACAATTTGTTATTCACACAAGCTGCTAGCGAATGCTTTAAAAACCATGGCAGGTGTTCTGGTTCAAATTCCTCTATGGACGATGGTAACGATCCGGGTAAACGCAATCGGGTCGTAGTCTTCAACGTTCAAATTCCTCTATGGACGATGGTAACCATTCTTGTCCACCACACCCGGAGCAGTTTTACTGCGTTCAAATTCCTCTATGGACGATGGTAACGATTGTCGGAAAGTCGATGTTAACATATCCCATCCCGTTCAAATTCCTCTATGGACGATGGTAACAAGGTCTTGGTCGAGTCATCAAGATTATTAAACCACGTTCAAATTCCTCTATGGACGATGGTAACGTGCTATGAACTGCTGGTTCGCATGAACGAGGAAAGTTCAAATTCCTCTATGGACGATGGTAACGGTGAGGGCACGGACATACACTTCGCCATTCCACTCGTTCAAATTCCTCTATGGACGATGGTAACGCAGAACGCATGTTTAGCGGCCATAGCCAGCCATACCGGGTTCAAATTCCTCTATGGACGATGGTAACACTTAGCCAGCTTCCCCCGATAAACGGCAAACCACGTTCAAATTCCTCTATGGACGATGGTAACGGTGGGTCAAGGCCAAAAAACGAAGGAGTAAAATGGTTCAAATTCCTCTATGGACGATGGTAACTCGATCAACGGCCCAACCCCTTTCTCTTTAGTTAAGTTCAAATTCCTCTATGGACGATGGTAACGAAGAGTTCGTCTCGAGGCCCTTACTGACCAATCTGTTCAAATTCCTCTATGGACGATGGTAACGTATTGGGCGATCTATTTGTCGCTGACTACGATAAGTTCAAATTCCTCTATGGACGATGGTAACCCAGACCTACCAGATAAAATATACTCTTATATCCCAAGTTCAAATTCCTCTATGGACGATGGTAACGTAAGATCAAGTCTCTATCTGTATTAAGTATAGCAGTTCAAATTCCTCTATGGACGATGGTAACTGCGGTTTCATTGGCCCACTTCTCGATAGTCTCCATCGTTCAAATTCCTCTATGGACGATGGTAACCGCGTATGATACCTGCACCCTATGATACCTGGCCCGGTTCAAATTCCTCTATGGACGATGGTAACCCCCTAATATTTGCCCCGTAGACAAACGAAATAGTCAGTTCAAATTCCTCTATGGACGATGGTAACGGAAGTAACCGCTGGAAAACTAGTGCCGCCCGGCAAGTTCAAATTCCTCTATGGACGATGGTAAACGCAGAGAGGGGGCCATTATGAAACCTTACAGCAAACGTTCAAATTCCTCTATGGACGATGGTAACTCTTAATCTACCCGGTGGCAGTGGCTTCCGTGGGGGTTCAAATTCCTCTATGGACGATGGTAACCGTACGCATAGGACGCGCTGCGGTTGTTCAGAGCGCGTTCAAATTCCTCTATGGACGATGGTAACTACCTTCGGGTACAAGCCCGGCGACCTGGTGATCGGTTCAAATTCCTCTATGGACGATGGTAACCAGAATCAATTGTCCGAGAATTATTAAATGTTTAGTTCAAATTCCTCTATGGACGATGGTAACGGGCGCGGTGTTCCCATAGAGTGTGGCGGCATTGTGTTCAAATTCCTCTATGGACGATGGTAACATGAGCACGTGCCCACCAATAGCATCCTTGATTAACGTTCAAATTCCTCTATGGACGATGGTAACGGTGAATGTGGGGCACTTTTAACTGTTGGTTCCACTTGGTTCAAATTCCTCTATGGACGATGGTAACCTGGCCGACCTTACCCCAGGTTTCCTTCATCGATTGTTCAAATTCCTCTATGGACGATGGTAACGGGACGTTATCTCGTCGGAACATTATTGTTTTGGTCAAGTTCAAATTCCTCTATGGACGATGGTAACTCCAGATCGGGATGATGAATATGAAATTGCTATTCCGTTCAAATTCCTCTATGGACGATGGTAACGAAACACGCTGTGTTGAGCCAGGAATTAGCTCCTGGTTCAAATTCCTCTATGGACGATGGTAACCAGCTAGACCAGCTAAAGAACAAGGTCGCGAAGGCGAGTTCAAATTCCTCTATGGACGATGGTAACTGCTTGGTACTCATCCGGTAGTACATTTCTCTCCAGGTTCAAATTCCTCTATGGACGATGGTAACAGTAGAGCCCGGAGAAATTGGTGTGTTCCGTTGCAAGTTCAAATTCCTCTATGGACGATGGTAACGCTCCCAGCCTGCCCAGTTGTTGGGTTGCAGTATCCGTTCAAATTCCTCTATGGACGATGGTAACTGATATTAACTGGTACGCACAAGGTGCCGTATTTAGGTTCAAATTCCTCTATGGACGATGGTAACTGGCTCGTCGTTGACAGTCATGGCATTACTGCCAAGTTCAAATTCCTCTATGGACGATGGTAACCACTTTCCAGGCCGTAAACGATAAGACCTGGCAAGTTCAAATTCCTCTATGGACGATGGTAACCATTGGCTTTGTACCAGCCTGCTATTTCTTCGGCAGGTTCAAATTCCTCTATGGACGATGGTAACATTATTTTTTTAAATGGTAGCAAATAGAATTATTAGCGTTCAAATTCCTCTATGGACGATGGTAACTACCTACCTGTCGAGATTGAGAATCTAAGACTACAGCGTTCAAATTCCTCTATGGACGATGGTAACTTTATTGAGTTTTTGGGTGTCTCCTCCTATTTCAAGTTCAAATTCCTCTATGGACGATGGTAACCCGGTGGACTTCATGATGGCCCGGGCTCTCTGGAGTTCAAATTCCTCTATGGACGATGGTAACGATACAAAAAACTTAATATAACAAGTTTCGTTACACAGTTCAAATTCCTCTATGGACGATGGTAACCGGAATAGGAGCATTCCCACTATCCGCAAGCAAACAGTTCAAATTCCTCTATGGACGATGGTAACGTTCCAGCCACCCAGCCCATCTTTCTGGTTAGCGAGTTCAAATTCCTCTATGGACGATGGTAACGTTTTGACCCCGTGCTGGATGAATACGGGTATTTGTAGTTCAAATTCCTCTATGGACGATGGTAACTATCCGGGCGAATCTAAAATACAATAAAACGACTAGTTCAAATTCCTCTATGGACGATGGTAACGTTGATTTGATTAAGCGTCATTAATCTAGTCTTTGGTTCAAATTCCTCTATGGACGATGGTAACTTTTTTAATCCAGTTTCGGACGGATTTAAAAACTTCGTTCAAATTCCTCTATGGACGATGGTAACGTCTGCCTGAATTCGTTGCCCCATTTTATGATTATAGTTCAAATTCCTCTATGGACGATGGTAACCGCTTCGCCCAGTGCCAATCTTTCCAGACGTTGACCGAGTTCAAATTCCTCTATGGACGATGGTAACATGGTTATTTTTATCCGGTGTTCCATCTTCTTTAAGTTCAAATTCCTCTATGGACGATGGTAACCCCGTTTAATGTCAACGGTAACAGAGGTGTTGCCTGGTTCAAATTCCTCTATGGACGATGGTAACTTGTGTAAAATCAAATTCAAATGCTTTGGGGATTTCAAGTTCAAATTCCTCTATGGACGATGGTAACGCCACGATAATCTTACCAACCCCTGCCAACACTAAGTTCAAATTCCTCTATGGACGATGGTAACACATCAAGCGAATCGTTACCAGCTTAGGACAGGAAAGTTCAAATTCCTCTATGGACGATGGTAACTGGTCTGATGTTTGACTATTTCTTATTTCACTATCCGGTTCAAATTCCTCTATGGACGATGGTAACACCCCCGCTGACGTTGTGGTTGATGCTACTTCCAAGTTCAAATTCCTCTATGGACGATGGTAACGATCTACCCGGCGCATGTGCAGCCACGCCGGAGTAGGTTCAAATTCCTCTATGGACGATGGTAACTAGCCATGTTGTGTTCGTTGACAAGCCAATCAAAACGTTCAAATTCCTCTATGGACGATGGTAACTCAAACAGCCGCTTGTAAAAGGTTTCAAAACTGCGCGTTCAAATTCCTCTATGGACGATGGTAACGGTAGATACTTTGCCGGAAGAGGGGGATCTCAATGCGTTCAAATTCCTCTATGGACGATGGTAACGGTCATACCTATTCTATAGGCCATTTTGGTAACATGTTCAAATTCCTCTATGGACGATGGTAACCTGCCCCTGACCACATAGCAGAGCTTATCCCGGCTGGTTCAAATTCCTCTATGGACGATGGTAACACTTAAACGCCCGTTTTGCGTAAGTCTTTTACCCTAGTTCAAATTCCTCTATGGACGATGGTAACGTCAAGGATGCCGATGTAGTTATTGTGCTTCTCCCGTTCAAATTCCTCTATGGACGATGGTAACACGGGCAAACAGGGGCCATAGCACCACCAACAACGCGTTCAAATTCCTCTATGGACGATGGTAACCTGACTTAGTCGGCGACCTAATATCAATGCAGGAGAGTTCAAATTCCTCTATGGACGATGGTAACCGGTTTTTTATGGGGTGATAAATTGCTTTATATATTGTTCAAATTCCTCTATGGACGATGGTAACGATGTTTAAATATTGTTGGGTGTGGAAGAAAACAAGGTTCAAATTCCTCTATGGACGATGGTAACATTTTGACCCCGTGCTGGATGAATACGGGTATTTGTAGTTCAAATTCCTCTATGGACGATGGTAACGGGCTGAGGCTGGATGCCGGTATAAGTTGTAATGGGTTCAAATTCCTCTATGGACGATGGTAACCGTCGATGCTGTTAGCACAGGCGATATCGATGTAAGTTCAAATTCCTCTATGGACGATGGTAACGGCCTGGTTGCCATAGGAGTCTCGCTCTATAAAAACGTTCAAATTCCTCTATGGACGATGGTAACGGTGCGAACGAACCCAACACCACTTTGGTATTCGCGTTCAAATTCCTCTATGGACGATGGTAACCCGGATAATTCCCCCCTACCCGCAGACTTTCTACTTCGTTCAAATTCCTCTATGGACGATGGTAACGAGTATGGCTGTCGTGAAAAACCTGATGGTCCGCAGGTTCAAATTCCTCTATGGACGATGGTAACGGGAATTTAGTAGCTTTCAAAGACCTGGACAGTTACGTTCAAATTCCTCTATGGACGATGGTAACAAGCTCGCTAAGGATACTAACTACACTGTAAGCGGGTTCAAATTCCTCTATGGACGATGGTAACGCCAAGATGGAAGAAGTGAAGGAACTCGACAATAAAGTTCAAATTCCTCTATGGACGATGGTAACGGAACGGCATAGTCTACAAAAAGGACACGTTTGACGAGTTCAAATTCCTCTATGGACGATGGTAACTCGGGGATCCTAACGTTTATGCTGACGGTATTTCTGCGTTCAAATTCCTCTATGGACGATGGTAACTCAACATTTTCACGGTTTATTATCCAGATATCAGCCGTTCAAATTCCTCTATGGACGATGGTAACACGTCGCACCTCAGATATGCCAGACGTTTGGTGCCGAGTTCAAATTCCTCTATGGACGATGGTAACGGGGCAGGGGTTATACATTCGGGCCAGAAACAACTCGTTCAAATTCCTCTATGGACGATGGTAACTGATGGATGCTCAAAAACTGCGCGACCTGCAAGCCTGTTCAAATTCCTCTATGGACGATGGTAACTTTTGGGGGGAGGTTAATAAATGTTTGGAGCCGCTAGTTCAAATTCCTCTATGGACGATGGTAACGTGCTGTAATGGACGCCCATCTTCTTCGCTAACTCTGTTCAAATTCCTCTATGGACGATGGTAACTCTTCAAGTACCTGTTTTGCGACTGGCCCCCATTTCGTTCAAATTCCTCTATGGACGATGGTAACGTTTTGTCCCCCTTTTTATTTTTGATTTTAAAATGAGTTCAAATTCCTCTATGGACGATGGTAACGCGGACAGGGACGTAAGTACGGTCGTCTTTAACGTAGTTCAAATTCCTCTATGGACGATGGTAACGTGATACTGGAAGACTCCTCTGTAATTTTGCATTCTCGTTCAAATTCCTCTATGGACGATGGTAACTGTTAATGCCAATCCAAGCTGACCGAAAGCTGATGGAATTGCCTGACCGAGAGTTGCCGGATATAATGACCATAGCTTAAGAAAGGAAAAGACGTCCCTGTTTGTTGTGCTAATGCGCCACAATAGCACCAAGGACGTCCCACCTAAAAGCATGGTCATTGTATCAGATTATGAGCTAATAGAAAACCCCGAAAAGGGTGTTTTTCGTTAGGAGCGAGGAACAGAATTCTTGCCCATGTTGTAATGGACGGTTGAAAGTGATCGGCAGTAGAAAGCGAATCTGTATTAATGATAAGGGGCAAAAAATGTGCCTGGTCATCCGCAGATTGCGATGCATTGAGTGCAGACGCATTCATCACGAGCTCCCCGACAAACTTGTTCCATACAAGCGCCACGTCAGTGAGAGTATTGAAGCAGTGGTAACCGGAGAGCCAGGACTAAGCATACCGGCTGATGAAGCAACCCTAGGCCGCTGGCGATACTGGTTTAACAACCTGGCTGATTACTTTCAAGGCTGCCTGGAATCAATCAAGATCAGATATGGCAATGAATCTGTGAACGATGCATCCCTACTTCCAAAGTCCAAGCTCCAGAGAATATGGCATCATGTTGGAGATGCCCCGGGATGGCTGGCGAGAATTGTCCGACCGATAGCAAATTTAAATCTTTGGCCACATACCCGTTTGGCATTCTGTCCGTAATGGATATGGGATAGACTCATGCTGAAACCTGACAAAGGAGGAAATCAGCATGAAGGACCAAAAGAAAGCCGAGGAAATTGCTGCCCAGCGGATGCAACTGTTATCTCCACTTCTGGCCGAGGGTTTAGATAATGCCCATGCCCGACAGATTAAAGCCAGGATATGTGAAGAATCCGGGATATCAGAACGAACCTTGCGCCGTTATCTAACCCAATATCGAAGAGAAGGTTTTTCCGGACTAAAGCCGAACGGCAAGAGAGGTTACCGGATCAGTGAAGCCATCCCACCAGAAATTCTTGAACAAGCCATCCTGTTACGCAGGCAGGTACCGAGCCGCAGCATATCTCAGATAATTCAGATCCTGGAGTGGGAAGGGTTAGCCGAGCCCGGGCAAATCAAGCGAAGTACCCTGCAGGAAAAACTAGCGGAGCGTGGGTACAGTGCCCGACATATGAAGCTTTACGCTGAAAGCGGCACCGCTGCCCGTCGTTATCAAAAGAAATATCGCAATCAATTATGGCATTCGGATATCAAATATGGCCCATACCTGCCTATTGGCCAGGATGGACGTAAGAAACAAGTTTACTTGGTAATCTTCATCGATGACGCTACACGGCTTATCCTGCATGGACAGTTCTATCCCATGCTCGATCAAATCATTGTAGAAGACGCGTTCCGGCAGGCAGTTCTGAAATACGGAGTGCCCGAAAAAGTATACTTTGATAACGGCAGTCAATACCGGACTAAATGGATGGTTAGAGCTTGTTCTAAAATGGGTATTCGCTTACTCTATGCCAAGCCCTATTCTCCTGAATCGACCGGAAAACCGGAGAGATTCAATAGATTGGTAGATTCGTTCCTGGCAGAGGTATCATTGGAGAAACCGCAAACCTTGGATAACTTGAATCAACTGTTTGCAGTGTGGCTGGAGGAATGTTATCAGCATAAACCACACACTGGATTGGGCGGGAACATTACTCCCTCCGCTGCTTATCAGAGTGACAAACATCCCTTGAAATACATAGACCCCGAAACACTGGCTAGCGCCTTTATGCATTGCGAAGAACGAAAAGTGGACAAATCAGGCTGCATAAGCTTCGGAGGGCACAAGTATGAAGTCGGACTCACCTTTATCGGGTGCAAAGTAAGTGTTATTTATGACCCGGCTGATACCAGCGAATTAACCATTGATTCCACTGCAAAAACAGGTTGTTTAACCCCTATGGGGGTTTTCAATAGTAAAAATTGTCTTGAGCAGATAGCTCAAAAAGTTCTTTTTCAACTGAAGATCGCTAATTTAGACCTCCATTACTATGGTTTTGTGTTCGTTAACCTAAATTTGGGCATAATATCCCTGCTTTTGGCCTTTTCGGCTTCCTTAGCTTGCCCAGAGCCATCCGGGAAAACTGCTTAATATTTCGGGCTATAATTTTGTAAGCAGTGACCAAGTAAGTTTTTAGCACGCCACGTGTGTAAAGGTTATTCAGATCTTCCCCTCTTTTTAGAGCGGAGTTGGTTGCTTCGATTCCAGCACGATAACTGGTGTTTTCACGTCTGACCGCAATATTGTGTATTTGATCTCTAACCCGGTCAGCCTGGATGGTTTTTAAACTAACCCGTAATATCCGGTCTTTCTTCTGGGTCTTTACTGGACATATATCAAAATTCGGGCATCCTTGGCAATCCTCGTGTTTGAAGTGGCAACTGCTAGTCTTGGAACCGGGATTGAAATCGCTTCTAAATGGGATCTTGCCCTGGGGACAACTGATTATTTTCATATCATCATCAAACTTAAAACTGGTTGTGGAAAGTTTATCTGATGGAGCCTTACGTCCGGTCATATCTGTATAGTGTAGGTTAACCTCTAGCTCATCTGCCATTTCTATGACCTCTTGGCCGTAGTAACCTCCATCTAAGTAGATGTCCTTTACATCCGTCCTTTGTTTGATGATGGGTATGCGCTCCTTAGCCATCTCTACATCGCTGATGTTATTGGGTTGTACTGAAAAGTCGGTAATCACCTGAATCGGGTTTTCTTTGCTACTGGTTTCGCTCACGTTTAAAACGTAGCCGCTATGGTTCTTACCCGCTTTGTTACGGAAGGTAGCGTCACTATCATAAGCTGATTGCAGGGAACCGCTTTCAATTTCACTACTGGGCTTGGCGAGCCATATTCCCTTAGATTCATCGAAGGCAGCCTGTTCGCCTAGAAAACGCTTAAGCAGAACCATTTCTCGTTTTGAAGCAAGGTTACGATCCTTATTTGCCAAGTTATCTACCTCTTGCATGAGGTTAAGGACTTTCTGGAACCTGCTTTCCAGTTCCTGATTTCTAGTTCTGTATAGTAAATCAGTTCTGAAGCTATCTCTTAACACTTGTTTGAGATTATCGGAAAGCATGTTAGAAGCAATGCCTCTTACCGCTTGAACCAATACATCCAGGGCTAACGAGAGTCTACCGGCTTTCTTGATATTGGGAGAAATCAAGGTAGAATCCATACGCTGGTCATCGGTTTTTATCCCGGCTTGTTCGATAAAATTCTTGGTTAGGATTTCAAACTGTTGGAAAATCACTTCATCTTGCTCGGGATACTCTAATATGTGCCTATAAACTCTTTCTCTGAATTCGTAAAGGGTACGTTCAGCCAGGTAAACCTCACCCAGGTTTCTTATACCTAGGGCATAATTGACCTGGAAGTTAAAGTAGAACTGCTCGATTAATTCTTGATCAGTATAACCAAACATGTTTTTGATAATCTCTAATGACATCAGTATATTAACTGGAACATTGGGTCTGCCGGTATCAAGACAATACATGGGGGCAAACAGATCTTCGTTGATTTTACAAAAAACATGTTCATAGAAAACTGGTGCCCAGGTTTTGTTTAGTAGTTTGGCTACACTTGGTCTCATGGACTGGTAATGGCTAAAAAGTTCATCTTGATAGTGACTATCGTTTTTACGGAACATACTGCAAAACCACCCTAAAGTTAGTTTATCTTTTATTTGCTTTAAATATCTAACTATTACTTCGATATTCACAGTGGTTTATCCTGCTGTTTTACAATATTTTTGGGGTTTTTGCAGTGGAATCACCATTGAATACGAAGGCCATGAACCCTTCAGGGTGCGCCAAATAGTGATTGGAGAGCACAGCGGAAAAAGACCCCGGCTGCCAGAGCATTTGCTGCCGGAACCAGCAGATTCATCACGGTTACTAAGTGCCGCAGCCAAAAAGAATTATGAGCGTAAGAAATCTCCCATCCCGGTCGTCTCCTACCGGAAAGTTCGGAAGGAGGGCGAAGATAATGTTTGAGGGTTTTTATGGGTTTAACAGAACCCCGTTTTCAAGGGATATCCCAACCGATCAGTTGTACCAGTCGCACCTGGTTGAAGATATCCTAGGGAGATTGGAATATACCGCAGAACGCCAGCTATTTGCAGTTGTAACCGGGGACTGTGGGACAGGAAAGACCACAACTATTCGAAGGTTTAAAGATATCCTGGATAATACTAAATTCATGGTAATGTACCTGGCGGATTCCAAGCTTACACCGAGGCATTTTTACAAAGGCTTACTTGAGCAGTTAGGGTGTGAAGCCAAATTCTATCGGGGCGATGCCAAACGTCAGCTGCATAAAGAGATTGAACTGATGAAGGGCATCCACAAGCTACAGCCGGTAGTAATCGTAGACGAAGCCCATCTGTTGGATAAGGAGATGCTTGAAGAAGTCCGGTTCTTGTTGAACTTCAAAATGGATGCTCAGAGTCCCATGGCATTGGTTTTGGTTGGTCAGAACGAACTCTGGGAAAGGTTCAAGCTTCAATCTTATGCGGCAATTAGGCAAAGAATTGACCTGATTTGTAGGCTATCTCATCTTGACAGGGCTGAGGTTGGAGACTACGTAAAACGACACCTGGAATATGCAGGTGCTGACCATGATATCTTCTCCGATAACGCTATCGATGAGATTTTTAAGTTCTCCGGTGGAGCAGCAAGGATGGTTAACAAGGTCTGCACTCACTGCCTGCTCTATGGAGCGCAGAACAATCGGAGAATTATCGACGATCACATGGTGAAATTGGTCATCCAGGGAGAGCTGGGTTAGTTCTCCCTACCCCCACGGGGCAATTGTTGGACGCTATATCCGTCAACTTTTGGACAACTAACGCCGTCTATTGCTGGATATTATGGGCTAGCAGTAACAGGTAACATTTAATTCAAGCCATCGATGTCGCAATTGAGATCAAGTTCAAATTCCTCTATGGACGATGGTAACGTCTAAAACTTCATTATAACAAGTGAATACTACAACGTTCAAATTCCTCTATGGACGATGGTAACAATGAAGTATATAACGTGTAAGGGGTGGTGTTTTAGGTTCAAATTCCTCTATGGACGATGGTAACTGTTGAACCTTAGGCGTACTTCTTTTTGTCACCTCAGTTCAAATTCCTCTATGGACGATGGTAACCATCATTTGATTTACAGCCGAACGCTTGCCAGATAAGTTCAAATTCCTCTATGGACGATGGTAACACCTGCCCGCGAATGCGGTAGCCATATTTATAACCCGTTCAAATTCCTCTATGGACGATGGTAACTGGCATTTACTATGCCGCCCGGCTTAATCTCCACGATGTTCAAATTCCTCTATGGACGATGGTAACCCATAACTTGCCCTCTTTCGTACAGTTAACGGAGGAGTTCAAATTCCTCTATGGACGATGGTAACGGCTTCGTGGGCTTCCTTGTAGGTATCGTAGTACTGTTCAAATTCCTCTATGGACGATGGTAACCCGTATGGGGGGAGGTATTTTCAATCGAGAGTTCGCAGTTCAAATTCCTCTATGGACGATGGTAACTTTCGCAACCATTAAAACCATCCCATGAATTAACTCGTTCAAATTCCTCTATGGACGATGGTAACCGCCAAAAGAATAGTGTAACCGGTCAAGTGTTTTGGAGAATTTTTGGCCAATAATTTTCCATAGGACTATTGTCTTAGTATAGAATCTCGATGCTTCAGTCGGTAGCTTTCCCCGGACAGGTTAAAAATCTCACTGTGATGAGCGATTCTATCAAGAATTGCGGTCGTAATAACGGGATCGCCCATCAGCTCGGCCCAATCTTCAAAACCCTTGTTTGATGTTATGATTAATGATGCCTGTTCATAAAGTGCCGATATCAACTGGAAGAACAAATTGGCTTCCTGGCGCGAGATAGGGACAAAACCTATCTCGTCAATAATCACCAAGTCCGAAGCCATGAGCCGTTTTACCTTCTGCCGGCTGCGTGGGGAAGTGGCTTCCAGCTTCAAGTGCTTCATCAATTCATCCATGTTTACGAAGCTCACCCTGTACCCCTTTTTGACTGCCTCATATCCAATAGCCACTGACATGTGGCTCTTGCCGACCCCGGGAGGGCCCAAAAAAATCAGATTGTAGCATTTTTCTATCCACTGCATATCCAATAACTGATTAACCTGTTTCCGGGTAATAGAACGCTGAAATACGAAATCAAACTCGTCAATTGTTTTGATAAAGGGGAACCCGGCCATCTTCATTCTGCGTTCCTCAGCCCGCTTTTCCTTGTATGTCAGCTCTCCTCGCAAAAGGCGGTTCAAGAACTCCAAGTACGACATATCGGTAATGTTAGCCTCTTGGAGTGCCTGATCCAGGTTGTCCCGGCTCCAAGAAAGATTAAGGCTTTTCATGTAACCTCTGGTTTCTTCGGCCTTGTTCAACGTTCACACCTCCATAAATAGCGGCATACTCGCTAATATTTCTTACCTCTGTTTTGATTCGGTAGGCGGGAGGTATGGCCGATGTATCAAGTATGGATCCACTTGTCTTGCTCTCTTTGGTTTGGGCAACGTAATCGAGAGCTATTGCGAACTCGACGGCACTAAAAATCCGTCTTTCTAAGCAATGGCTTAATGCCTGAAATATCGTTTCTGCGTCATGATTTGCAATCGTTCGATTGATAAGATCATACTGGTCACGAATGTATCTGGGCTTTTCTTTACGAATGCCCTTCAAGAAAGCAACTGCTGTCTCACTTCCTCCCAAGTTAGCCAGTGTATTCTCAAAAAATTCGGCTATCTTTGCTGAATGGTCACGCTTATGGTTGTTGTTGCTGATCAGTTTGCCTTTTTCAAGCGCTATCCTGTGAATGGCCAACTGCTCACCTGTATTCAGGTCAAATATACTGAGAAGACCCTGGTCTTCTTTAATTACTACCTCCCTTTCGGGATAATAACTGCCAAGGGGCAGAGTATACCGATTGCCGTTGAACCATATGGTATTGTCTTTACGCACCTGCCTTGTTACAATTTCTTCAGGTTGATTAATTATGTTCGGTATCGGTTTTAAGTGTTTTTGCTCTTCCTTAAACACTTCTGCCGGTACCATTTTTGTTGTGCCATGTATATTGGCGTTTCCGGTTCTTGCTAGCCATTCTATACACCCCTGATTAAAATCCGTGATGTTATCAAAGATCCGGTGCCGGGCGTAATTGTTCTTTGCGTATTTGATAACCGCTTCAATTTTACCTTTGGTCTCGGGATCGTTTTTGCGACAGAGATATACTCTGAATCCCATCTGTTGCCGGAACCTCTCAAACTCGGCCGTAAATATGACATCACCAGAGTTTTCGCTTATGGCCAAGAGCCTATCCTGGTCGTAGACTATTTCTTCTGGCACCCCTCCCATAAATTCAAATGCCCGATAATGCATATGTATGAACCTGGCCGTGGTTAGTGGTTTGTCCTCCCATTCAACGTACTTTTGACGGCTGCGTGATAGGACTAGCCCGAATCCAGTAAGCTTTACCTTCTGACCCTCAGTATTCTTAAGGTTGATAAATCCTAGATCAACCTGGGCCTGGTAACCCATGGGCAGCTCTTCTGTTGCCTGATACTGGCGGACCTTAACAGATTTCTTAATTCCATGCTTTATTCGCAAACTGGCTACGTATCGTCTAAGTGTCCTCTCCTTTCCGTGGTAATCGGGATAATGCTCTTTGAGCCAGTCATGTACTTGGGCTGACGAGATATCAGGATGTTCTTGTAACCACCTCACTATCTGATCTTCGTATTTTTCTAGTTTCTTTGTTCTTTGGTTGTTCCGCCTCATTTCCGAAAACTCGTCTGGCGTCACCTTCCAATAACGGTCAACGGTTTTCCAATCTATCCCTAATCGTCGCTTAACCTGTGATTTGTTAAGTCCCATCGCTTTTAGTTGCTGCAGATCTTGATACATCGGCCACCCTTTCACCTGATTCCTCTCCCTGCTAAATTGTTGTCTTTCAACAAACAATTTTAGCTGGTCTGGAACATTGCGGTAAATATTATCCGTTTTTATTGGCCAATTTTTCTCCCTTTTATTTTACCGTTCACAAATAGCTGATTCCCTATTTATAACCCGTTCAAATTCCTCTATGGACGATGGTAACCTGGAGGTCGCTTCGTTTGCTTTTTGGCTTATACCTAGTTCAAATTCCTCTATGGACGATGGTAACCATCATTTGATTTACAGCCGAACGCTTGCCAGATAAGTTCAAATTCCTCTATGGACGATGGTAACACCTGCCCGCGAATGCGGTAGCCATATTTATAACCCGTTCAAATTCCTCTATGGACGATGGTAACTGGCATTTACTATGCCGCCCGGCTTAATCTCCACGATGTTCAAATTCCTCTATGGACGATGGTAACCCATAACTTGCCCTCTTTCGTACAGTTAACGGAGGAGTTCAAATTCCTCTATGGACGATGGTAACGGCTTCGTGGGCTTCCTTGTAGGTATCGTAGTACTGTTCAAATTCCTCTATGGACGATGGTAACCCGTATGGGGGGAGGTATTTTCAATCGAGAGTTCGCAGTTCAAATTCCTCTATGGACGATGGTAACTTTCGCAACCATTAAAACCATCCCATGAATTAACTCGTTCAAATTCCTCTATGGACGATGGTAACCGCCAAAAGAATAGCTGATTCCCTATTTATAACCCGTTCAAATTCCTCTATGGACGATGGTAACCTGGAGGTCGCTTCGTTTGCTTTTTGGCTTATACCTAGTTCAAATTCCTCTATGGACGATGGTAACTATGAATTAAATGACGTATAAGGAGTGGTGTGTTAGGTTCAAATTCCTCTATGGACGATGGTAACTCATGCTATCCGCCCTCTTCCTTTAGTTGTTATACGGTTCAAATTCCTCTATGGACGATGGTAACTCGTATATACTCACTGGTTGTCACTCCAGAACGCTGTTCAAATTCCTCTATGGACGATGGTAACAAGCGCACCTGCACGAGAGGGTGACACTTTCGCCAGTTCAAATTCCTCTATGGACGATGGTAACCCGTGGGACACTCACGATGGCGACATTTTCGACGAGTTCAAATTCCTCTATGGACGATGGTAACAGCGATCCCCTGAGTCTCAAACGCCTTTAATGCTGGTTCAAATTCCTCTATGGACGATGGTAACGATCCAAGTTATCAAACATTTGTTATCCTCTCCTTCGTGTTCAAATTCCTCTATGGACGATGGTAACGGCCAATCTTGCCGCTGGCCTTCGCCCGGTAAATAGTTCAAATTCCTCTATGGACGATGGTAACATAGAATCTGTTCGGGGAAGTTCTTCCAATCATTACGTTCAAATTCCTCTATGGACGATGGTAACTCAAAATGGAAGGGAGTACATAGTTACGTAAGCGTCAAATAAATCGTGACGTGGCTTTAGCAGTACAAAAAGTTGTACAATCACGATGACAAGGTTGAAAAAGTTGAAAAAGTTTAAAAAGTAGGCCAACTAATTCAACACGAAAACGGAGTGATTGTATGGACACACAAAAGGTTACTGCGGAATACCGATTATTACACTGGATGAAAGTGATACAAGAACAGCAGAATAGCGGGCAAAGCATTAAGGAATTCTGTGAGTCAACAGGGATAAGCAGAAACGCCTTCTTTTACTGGCAAAGGAAGCTGCGTAAGGCAGCATGTGCAGAGCTCGCAAAGCTAGAAAAGCCTGTTAACTATATTCCAGAAGGATGGATACAACTTGGCCAAGACCAAAAAGTAAAATCCACGCTGGATATTGAAGTGGGCGGATGTCGTATTACCGTGGATGAAAGTACTGATCCAGAACTATTAAAAAAAGTCTGCCGCGTATTGAGGGTGCTGTAATGAGATGGGGCCAAAAACCTGTATACCTATGCTGTGGATATACAGATATGAGGAAATCGATTAACGGCCTAATGACCCTGGTTAAAGAAAGCTTTTCCCTTGATCCGTTTTCGGAGGCGCTGTTTGTCTTTTGCAACCGGAATCGGGATAGGATAAAAATCCTGGAATGGGACGGCGATGGATTCTGGCTGTATTTCAAGCGCCTGGAACGTGGGCATTTTCGCTGGCCAGCAAAAGGAGATGCCGCTACTATGGTGCTTGATGCCAAAGAACTATCATACCTAATAGAAGGTGCGAAACTAGAGAAAAAGCTTAAGAGGAACGAAGTATTAGAGCGGCAAATTTCTTAAAATAGATATCATAAAAAGGGCTTAAAAGCCCATAAGATCTAGCTTTTTAGCAGTTTTTCTGGTATAATTTTCTTATGGAAACACAGGAAATTTCAGCAGAAAAACTGCTTGGTATAATTGAAGAAAAGGATCGTAAGATCGCTGAATTAGAGAAACAGTTAGAGTGGTTAATGTCACAAATTCGTCTAGCAAAGCATAAGCAATTTGGGACATCAAGCGAAAAAACTGATAGCTTGCAATTGTCTTTATTCAACGAAGCCGAATCACATGCGGATATGACCATACCGGAACCCAAAATTGCCGAAGTAAAAGCCCATTACCGCAAACGGACACGTCTAACAACTGACAAATTGCCCAAGGAATTACCTATTGAGATAATTGAACACCAGTTGTCGGCTGAAGAGTGTATATGCCCGGAATGCGGCAGCGATATGCATACAATGGGAAAAGAAATCCGCGAAGAACTAAAGATAATACCTGCCAAAGCCATAATTACTCGTCATGTGCAACATATTTATGCCTGCCGGAACTGTGAAGAGACTTCCGATCATGTTCCTATCGTTAAGGCAGATATGCCAGAACCCGTCATAAAAGGTGGATTCGCCGCACCTGAAACAATTGCCCATATAGCAGTGCAGAAATTTATGATGGCATCGCCACTGTACCGACAGGAGCAGGAGTGGAAACAAAATGGCATTCTGCTTTCCCGGCAGACTATGTCAAATTGGCTGATCAAAGCCAGTGAGGCCTGGCTAGAACCGATATATGAAGAGCTGAAGCGTAGATTATGTAAGCACGAAGTACTTCATGCAGATGAGACGACTATTCAGGTATTGAAAGAACCTGGGAAAGCGGCACAGTCAAAGAGTTACATGTGGTTGTACCGCACCAGCGGAGAGGCCAAACAGCAGATCGTACTTTATGACTATCAACCCGATAGAAAGCCTATACATCCGCAAACGTTTTTAAAAGATTTCAAAGGATATCTTCACGCGGACGGATATAGCGGGTATCACAAACTGCCCGAAAAAATTATAGTTGTTGGTTGCTGGAGCCACCTGCGACGAAAATTTTTTGATGCGCTGAAAACCCTGCCAAAGGACAAGCAAGCGGATTCCAATGCAGCAAGAGGAGTCAGCTATTGCGACAGACTGTTCTATTTCGAGAAACAGTTCGCTTTGTTGACCCCTGAAAATCGGCTTAAAGAGCGTGAAAGGCTGTCCAAGCCGCTGATAGATGAATTTTACAATTGGATTGAACACTTGAATGCCCTGCCCCAAACCCTTCTTGGCAAAGCAGCGTATTATGCGCAATCCCAGCGCAAATATCTTGAACGATATTTACTGGATGGGCGTCTGGAAATATCGAATAACCGGGCCGAACGTAGCATCAGGCCTTTTGTTATTGGGCGTAGGAACTGGCTTTTCAGCAACACGCCGAACGGTGCGAGAGCTAGCGCAGTATATTATAGTCTTGTTGTGACCGCCAGGGAAAACGGCCTGAATCCATTTGAATATTTGGCGTGGATTTTCACTAATGCCCCTAACCTTGGAAAACCTGGCTATGCCTCCACAATTGAAGATTTGCTTCCCGGTAGTGCAGCATTACCCCAGAAGGTAATTATACCGGAGCCCAAGGAAACAAAACCTGAAAAATATGCCTGGGAGGAAGATTAATGAAGGTTGGGAAACATACAGCGTTTATGATAGACTTTGTCTCTGATTTCGCTGACGGAAAGATATCGAGGGATCATTTTGAACTAGATTATTCAGGTTATGTTATTGAGCATTTTCCAATGATGGAAAGGGAGAATGTACTTTTAGCGCGGAAATTCGCCAGCACTATTGATGATACCGTCGAATATGCTCAAGCCAACGACATATCGGATGATGATTTCAGGATAGCAGTTAATAATGCTCTTTGTGATATACTTGGCGTGGATGAGCCCGACTTATTGTAATTCACGTCAGAATGTATTTGACGCTTACATAGTTACTGTTGGAAGTTCAAATTCCTCTATGGACGATGGTAACCCTTAAAACTAATGAAAATCTGTATTCTATAACGGCGTTCAAATTCCTCTATGGACGATGGTAACTTTGAGGTGGTTGAGTGTAGGACATTGGCGAATAGGGTTCAAATTCCTCTATGGACGATGGTAACTATTAAAGCCAAAGGATTCGCTTCTACCTTTTTAACGTTCAAATTCCTCTATGGACGATGGTAACCCATTGGGCTACTAGATATAAGTATGAATTGATCAGTTCAAATTCCTCTATGGACGATGGTAACTTGGGGAAGGTTTGCAGGGTATCGTTGATTATATTCAGTTCAAATTCCTCTATGGACGATGGTAACGAAACTAGCGCAGGTTCGTAAGTCAGGTTTAGATCTCGTTCAAATTCCTCTATGGACGATGGTAACGAGTCAAGAACGCTTAAAACCTATGATAAATGAATGTTCAAATTCCTCTATGGACGATGGTAACTGGAGTAAGATCATTAGAAGTAAAGCAGGGTTCAGGGTTCAAATTCCTCTATGGACGATGGTAACGAGTATATCCCGACCGAAAACCGTTGGGAGATTATTGTTCAAATTCCTCTATGGACGATGGTAACGTGAGACTCTCTTGCAGTGTTACAATCGCCTGAAATAGTTCAAATTCCTCTATGGACGATGGTAACGAATGTTTATGAGCCTGGAGAGCAAGTCATTATTAAGTTCAAATTCCTCTATGGACGATGGTAACAAATGCAACATGCTTATTAATTGGCACATATACAAAGTTCAAATTCCTCTATGGACGATGGTAACCGCAGCTAAGAATGCGGTGGTTATTAGGTTTGTAGGCAATCACAGCTACTTATTTGCGTCAAACCTCCGGTTGTGTATTATCTATAGAATATTACTTGTAGGGTCAGGAGTATTTGTAATGATATCACGATTCAGTTTAACTCCATCTGGCAAATTGTAGATAATTACAAAATCGTTATCCGGGTGTACCAACTTCATGATTTCACTTCTAAGACGCACCAGCTGTCCTTCCGTAATATTCCCTTCAAACACAGATCGTTGAACATGGGTCAAGTATTTGCGACAAGTCTTCATTACTTTAACTAGGCGCGACTGACCGCCTTGATCGATAGTATTGATGTCATAAATCACAATTACTCTAATATTACCACCACACTTTCATTGGGCTATAGGTTGTCTCCCCTAAAAGATGTTTGACGAGTTTATACAAGTCCAACCGAATTAAGTTCTTGTAGCGAACATTACGTTTTAGATTTCGATGTAATAGAGTCGTTTCCATTTGTTCTTCAAATTCACTCACAAATATCTTTCGTCCTTCTTCAGTAAGATACGTATAATCAACCTTTGCGTCAAAATGTTGCGGTTTCAGCTTTTTTACGTTGATTAGTCGAAATATTAACCGATCTACAAATACCGGTTTAAACACCTCGGCTATATCTAATGCCAGTGAATAACGACGCTCGGATGGTTCATGTAGATAACTTATAGTGGGATTAAGTGCGGTGCGATGGATTTCTTTTAATACCGTGGTATATGTCAGTGAATTTCCAAATGAGATTAAAGCGTTAAGGGCATTTTGAGGGGGTCTCATGCTTCTCTTGTCGAATTCCCACCCTGTGATGTTGGACCACTCGGCGTAGTATGCTTTCCGGACGTGCGCTTCCACACTCATAACTTCTTCGATGGTCGTTGAGTCTTTGAGAACCTTTCTTAGATTGTCGATTCGGCTACACGTATCTTCGTATTCTTCTCTTTTTTCAAGATTACGACGTATATTGTGTATAGCGCCTTGAACGAAAATCTGAGCCAATTTTATGCGTTTATCAGGATCCAGGTAATGTTCTACCTGTTTTACTACTAAGAAACCAGAAAGTTGAGCCTCACGAGGTATGAAACTTCCTGAATATTGGCCGTAGTAACCAAATAGGTGAAGACATACTTGTTTTTGGCCCAAAAATTCAAGCAGTTTACTATTTAGGTTCAATGGAGCGAAGCAGTAGATATGATCAACATCCTCGATGGGGATTATTTTTCTTCCGTCATCACTTTCTAACGCTAGGGTATTATCTTTGCGCCGAAGTTGCCCCGGTGAAAACACATAATATGTCCGACTGACACTAAACACCTCCCTGAATAGACGAGCCTCCTAAACATAGCAAAAATCAAAGTAAGCACAGCGGGAACACATTTTCTTTCCCTGTATTGGCGGAGGACCTGGTTTTCGTAAAATCAGATCAATGTCCTTTAGAACCTGTTCAATGCTCGCATTATCACCCTCTTCCCACTCCACATCAACTTTTCTCATGCTTGCAGGGTAATGAATGACACCGGAACCACAGTTTACTCCTCGCTTACGCAACAGATATATATAGAATTTCAACTGCCATATATGGGCCTTTTCGTACCTTTTGCTCTTTTTTACCTCATGAACAAACACCTGATCTCCGAATCGTAGGAAATCAATTTTTACAGTATCAAACGCAACTTCTTTTTGCGATTCTCGTTGGAACCGATTCTCGTGCAAGATTTTACCCTTAATCACATCAACGTTTCCCGAAATATTTTCAAGATTGAGTCCTTTAGAATATAACCAAAGCTTGCGATGACAAACATAAGCGTAAGAAACCATCGTACCGGTAACACCAACTTTTTCAACGGACATGTCATCTTCAAGGTTCAAAATAATTCAACCCCTTTTCTGGGTCATACGAAAACTCTAGCACAACGATACCGTTCAACCAGCGCCGAAGCTTGGAAAATATCAATGCTTGGCCATCACTGCTAAAGCCTTGAGGGATAACATTCTCCAAATTCAACTCATGATAATATGTCCGGTTTTCTTTGCTTGCTGAATGGTATGGACATTGAACAAGGTATTTAGGGAGAATAGCCGTCGCTAGCACCTCATAATTCAGTTTAGGAAATGTATCTTTGACCCATTGGTAGACCTCACTGTAGAAATTAGCAACGAACGCCTCAGGAATCCCTGCAAAATCATTTATGTCTCTAAAGAGCTTCATCGCATCGCGCTTTTTGTCCGAACAGTAACCATGGTCAAGTATCTCTAATGTTTCTTTATACCGGTTAATATAGTTGCCGAGATTTAATGGAAATTCTGTGTCACTTGATTTCTGGAGTAACGTATAGGTCTGTTTTACCCACTCCATTTTATCTTGTTCGGTGAGCAACAGACTTCGGTTTTCAAGTTGGCGAATGATCTTGTATAAAGCTTCATTAATCCCCTTCGCCTTCGGCCCTTTGCGTTTCAGGAAACAAGATTCCCATGGTTGTTCGTCCAATATTGGCATACTAGCCTCTTCCAGCGAATTACTATCGAATCGATTTGCCAACACTACTAAAGAGATAGCGGTTAAGTTTCGATCGTAAACCTTGCCCCCAATACCAGTGCCCAACGGGGCATCCTTATTGTCGTTGCCTTTGGCTTTACGCGTATGGCTCTCGATAACCTTGCCTTCAACTATAATAACGACATTAGCATTTTGGGACACATTAATTCCTTGGCTGCGGGCAAATCGACGATTAACGCGTCCCATTCTTTGTACTAGGCTATCTGCAGGTGCCGGTTCGGTAAATATAACGTCGGCGTCAATGTCAAGAGATGCTTCTACAATCTGGGTTGAAACTACTATACATGGAGAAGTATCTCTTTCGGGTTTATTGGGCATATAATTGTCTACAACCAGTGCCTCTAGCTCTTTTCGTCGCTGGGCTGTAAAACGAGAATGTAACAGGGCATGTTTTATCTGTAGGCTTCGTCTTTTTAATTCAGCATTAATCTGATCATAAATGCCACATGCCGCAGGCACGGTATTCATAATTACCAGCACTTTTTTACCTGAAGCGGAAGCGTCCACCACCCTCTCGATTACCGATTCATAGCCTTTGTTATAAGTTAAAAACTGAATCCTATGCCTAACAGAGGTTGCTATTCCCTGATATTCTGGCAATTTAAGCACATTGACTATTTGTTCGTCAGCTATTTTGACCCTCTGTACAATCTCAGTCTCAATGAAAGGAGGCAGTGTTGCGGTCATCAAAAGAGTCTTGCCCCCTAGATGGGAGTTTTGTTGAATCAAATGAGTGACTATGGCCGCCGATTGCGGATCGTAAGCCTGTACCTCATCTATTATTAATGCGCTATCCATCAAGGTGGAAAAAATACGCTCATATCCTGGGTACCTTAATGCGCTTGGAGCGATCTGGTCGGCGGTGGCAACAATATACGGCTTGGCCAGATGGCGAGCCAGATCAATTGCTTTGCGACGTTCGCCCTCGGTCTCCTGAGCATTATTTTGCTGACTCCTGACAAAAAGTTCCAGGCTGGCATCACCATGTAGCAACGCCACCTGATCCTTTCCGTATAAATTTTGGGTTCGATCAAACAATTTATTCGTCGCGGCCCGCATAGGCAACAGCATAAGATTATTGATGCCAGCGCCCCAGAGGTAAGCAAATTCGGTCTTGCCGAACCCAGTTGGGGCTACCAGTATCATGTTTTCACGCCGTAGATTTGGTCTGGTATTGAAGAACTCCTTTTGCCAATAATTGTTGGTATTAATTAGTGATTTAATCCTACCGTGAATTACGTTCGATGAAAGTGCGTCTCCTTGCTGAATGTCCTTAATTTCTAATCCGCCATTACTATCCTCCACCAGAGATGCAAAGTGATCGGCACGCATTAGATTCCCCGCAACAAATATGCGGAACCTTTCTTGTTCAGTTCTATCATGACCACCCCGTATGTTTGAGGGTAGAAATGCCATTGTGTACGGTGGAACCAGCACTCCTGCTGCACCCAAAGTACCATTACGCAAGTATTCAATCAGTGTTTCGTTGATACCAATAATTCCCCCGTCCAACTGATAATAGTTGGCTACCTCACGCAATTGCTCGGCAACTCTCTTGCAACGCTCCGACCATTCGGTATTCTCTTCAACAAATTCTTTTGCCTTAGCATTAATATCAGATGTTCGATACCCCATCATAAGATCCGGGAAACTCTCACGCCAGTGATGAAAAGCGACCGCAGAAACTATAGTGTGAGCAAATATGTAATTATCAAAATTAAGTAATTCCGGCCTGAACAAGAACAAAGAAAGAAAGCTATGGGGAACATCCCGACCACTCAAATCATGTCCGGTTCTTTTTAACATTTCCTGAAAAGCAGGATCAATTTTACCCAGGTCATGCAGTAGTGCAGCATACTTTAGTGCTAACCACCAGTCTTCTGGGATGTTGTTACGCTTCCTGTGACGCAGTATTTCTACTGCCTGCAATACGTCGTTCGTATGCTTTGTGAGAGAGGTGCCATTGCTCTTTGCCCAAAATTGATTTTGCACCGTGTTATTGCCCCCCCTTTCACGTTTTATGGCCTACAATATTTGACATGTAAACCGGTACGCTCAGCTCAGGATCCACGAAAACACCTGGCAATTTAAAACTGCGTAAAAAAGGAACAGGAGAACTGAACAATCTAGTTGGCACATGCTCAAAATTTCGAATTATACCACCTTCTCCCCCCTGGTAAGGAACTCTGATAAGTCTGTAGACCGAAGTCACAAGCATGGCAGGACCTTGAATTTTTTCGTACAGTTCGGTGTATTGTCTGTCATCTACATAACTGCCTACTCCGAAAGCAAAAGCTGGTTCCGGCATCCACTGATAATACTTGTCCGAGTTACGTAAATCGGCGGGTTGGTTGGAAACAGATAACGAGCTCATCGAAGACGAGTCTATTACAGCCCAGTCTTCCGCTCGTCCTAAATGGAGATGGCTGAACCACTTCTCGGGAGAAAAGATATTTTGCTGAAGGGCATTGATTACCCTGTCATCAGAATGATAAACATATAATAATATATGGACGTCGTTCAGCACCTCTATGCTAATCGGACTTTGTCCTCCGATGTGTTCGGAGACTTCTTGCCAGGTTCGATTTTTTGCCGATCCATGCCGCCGAACATGTTCGGAATGGAGCAGGTTACGCATCCAGGTATACTCATAGGTTATGTAATCATAACGGGACAATACCCCGAGAACCAGACGACCCTCCAGCAGTGACTTTATTTGCTCGATGTTTCCCAGAATATTGGCTAGAAGCCCTATTACTGTGGAATACGGCGGCACCGGATAGGTCTTTCGTGGATCACTACTGTGCACTACACGAAAATGTGCGTTGGGCATTCTTATCTGAAGCCGTAAAACCTTAATCGACAAACCTTCTCACCACCGTAACTCAATGGTATTCAGCACATCTTCTACACCTTTCCATTTCCTAGCTTTGGGGTCTAATTGACCATCCAGTGACATGACCCCTTGATACAACCAAGTATTTGTGACGTAATCATTGTTAATGGCATAATTTAGCGTACGTGCGTTAATGGCACCATCCTTGAATTCAACGTAAGAATTGAACACCGGCACCGGTACGCGAAGTGCCCCTAATACGAAAAATACCGGGATAGCGCCATAATTTTCTGTGCTGGAGTGGATTACCAGACCGTTAGTAATGACTTCAAGCAACTGTTTGATTCTTGCTTGGCGTTGTTCAAGACTAACGACAAAAGTTACTCTAGCACTGTTCTTATCTTCAAATACTCCTAACATCCCATGCTCTTTGGCATCTTCGCTAACGTAATACCAGGTAGCATCATCGACCACTTTTCCATATACAGATTCGATATCTTTGACATCATTATTACTTGCAGATGGCAGGCCCTTGACCCATTTTTTTAGCTGTTGGGGAAGCTTAGGCATATGGATATCTTGATAACCAAGGCGACAGAGGTCTATAGTAAAAGACACCCGGTAATAAGAATGGTGCTCTTCTTTTTGAAACGGGTTAGGGTTAGCTTTATCCCCCGAGGCTACAGCCCTCCGAACCATATCGTGATTGGCATAATATGCCATATCAGCCTGCCAGGGTTCCAGCGATATTGCTTTGGTCATTCCTAATGGTGCTTTTCTAACAACCCCTAAATCCGAACCCAACACCCCAGTATTCATAAAGCCAAATACATCCATCTCGGGATAAGTTATTATGTTCGCGTCTGGAAATGCGAACTGGATTACCTTCTTTTTCCCTATAGTAACTGGGGCCCCTTGCCACCCGTGAAGTGTCTGCAGAGTTTCAAATAGGTGATGACGCAGAAATGCGCGACTCATAAAAGAATATGTCCCGTTATAGCGTGAAAGCTTTTTAATGGAAGTGATATTGCCAGCTAGCTTTTCGTCCCTGTTGACGGCTGAGGCTTCGAAAACCGTCGTAATACTTAAACCATTAACCTTCATAAATATGACTCTCCTTCCTAATTACCGTTGGCTTCAGTCTGACCCTTGAGTCTCAAACCCGATATGTAGGCATATATGCCAGTCTTAAACAATTCGGAACTACTGACGGTAAATACTTCTGCCAACCGGCTCGGAAATTCTATGTTTCTTGCTATATACACCCGCAGCAGCAGATGATAAACATCATCCTTTCGGTTCAACCGGGTTAGTTCCAGCAACCTAAACACAAGATTATCATCATCCTGGGATAGTGGTGAATCTGCCCCCAGTTTACGTAGTTGGCCTGTGTTTATATAATCCATCACCTTGTCCCCCTTTTCTTTGGACAAAAGTCTAATGATTTCACCATTGAGTGTTATTAGATCTACTACGGGTTGGATGCTTAAAGGTTCATAAACAACTTCCGGATCGCTTAGTTTATTACCCTTAGCTAAATAGGCACGTAATGATTTGTAAATTATCGTCGGCAAATAATCAAAACGCTCTTTTAGAATTACGTCCCAGACCCTTTCATTGGCAATGCTACTCATTTTTGAAGCGAATTGTGGAACCAAAAACATTCTTGCCAACCTGGGCGAAATCGGATAGTAACTCACCTTATCCCATTCCAAAACTAAAGCTTCAAGATTCTGCAGTCCCCAACTGCCAATTCCTTTACGTAATTGGGGATCATATTGTAATGCATTCGGAAGAGCTTTTTGGTAGGCAAATCTGTTCTGTCGAAGTTTACTAGCCAACAATCGGTTAATGTACCAATTGACCCGCAAAGAATCTGAGTTAATAAAAAAACGATTGCGCTGCACTATATGATAGCTGAGAAAATGCGAACGACACCTCTTGCATATAGTTAAGTTGTGACCTATACCCGATTTGTCGGACACACAGTAGTTAGGTAAAATAACAACTGTGGAGGGATTAACAAATGGGGAACAAGGGAAAGCGTTATGACGCGGAATTTAAGGCGGATGCAGCCAGATTGGTGAAAGAAAGCGGCAGATCAGTTGCCAGTGTGGCAAAGGACCTGGGGGTGAATCCCCAAACCTTGAGAAATTGGCTACGAGATAACAAGAAACAATCTTCTGATAAAGCAAGACTAATTGAGTTGGAAGCTGAATTAAGGGCTGAAAAGCGAAGAACAGCTGACTTAGAGGAGACTGTAGCAATATTAAAAAAAGCTGCGGCCATCTTCGCGACAAACAACCGGAAGTAAGCTATAAATTTATCAAGGAACACAGCTCCGTGTTTCCGGTTGAGAAGATGTGCCAGGTCCTCGAAGTATCGCGGAGCGGCTATTATGATTGGAAAGACCGGCTCCCAAGCAAACGTAAGCTTGAGAACCAAGAAATACTTAAAATTGCCCGGAAGAGCTATAAAGAATGCCATGGTATGTGTGGTTTGGATAAACTCCTTGCTGATGTAAGAGAGAAGTTTCCCAACTGTAGCCGTAAGAGACTCTACGAAATCCAACGGAAAAACAAGTTATATGCCAAACGCAAAAAGAAATTTAAAGTAACAACGAATTCTAATCATAAACTACCAGTAACGGAAAATCTTTTAAATCAGAACTTTAAGACGGATAAACCGAATGCCGTATGGGTAACGGATATCAGCTACATATACACCTATGAAGGCTGGCTGTATCTAGCTATGATAAAAGATATATTCACCAAGGAAATAGTAGGCTGGGCAACGGATAGTAACATGAGAACAGAACTTTGTATTAAAGCCCTGGAAAATGCTGTGAGGCGGCATAAACCACCCAAGGGAATCATTCACCACTCTGATCGAGGCGTGCAATATTGCAGTAGAGAATACCAGGCAACCCTTAAGAAACACGGAATGATCTGCAGTATGAGCCGGAAAGGTAACTGCTATGATAATGCCTGTGCGGAAACGTTCTTCAGTACTATAAAATGCGAGATGCTTTACCATAAACGTTATATGACACGGGAGGAGGCCCGCTGGGACATCTTTTGGTATATAGAAGTATTTTACAACCGTAAAAGAAGACACCAAGCGCTGGGATACCTTTCACCAGCTACATTTAGAAAAGGCTATTTAGAGCAAAAGGCGGCTTAAAAAAGCTAGAATTATGAGATTTTGAGCAAAACTATGATTTAGTAAGAAAACCTAACTCTGGACTGTCTGTTTTATCGGGAAAACCCCATTGGGCTTACCATCCCAAAATCGGTTAGGGAACACTTCTGGTCCATTTCCGAGAACAATAGATAATAATCTTGTAAAAAAGAGGTCATAGATCCTGCCATCTTGGTCTGGACTATAGTTGCTTCCACAGAAGCTACAGTTAACGTTATAATGCCCATTGTGTTTATCATGAGTGAACCAATTGTTTAGAAACTCTATTTTTTTTGCGGTATCATTTGTAAGTTGTCCCAGGTTAACAAGATTCGGGTATTGGCTCTTGAAGTTAAATAAACTGCCGCAAACCGTTTCTACCAATTCATGATTGTCCAGGCTTTTATTCTTATCATTACCTGTCATGTATCCGGCTTTATAACTAACAACTATCCACCACCAAGCGATACGTTTCATCCCTTCCAGGTCATCTGGTACCGCCCGTTCGGCATAGCCATCGGGCATAGGAACGCTTTCAGTACTAAAAATTGCTTTCGCCAGTTCACTTGGAATCAGGGCTGTACCATCATGCTGTAGGATTTGTTCCTCGATTATCCGGTCCCCTTCCTCTCCTAATCCCCATGCCAGTATTTCCAGGAATCCGTGTACGCACGCATTGTAATACCAAGAAGAAGGGTAAATTTTAATGTCCCTTATCAACGTTCCAGCGTAATTGTTCATAACTGGTTCACCACCTCTAGCAATCCAAAGCCTTGGCCGGTTCTAACACCCAGACCATAATCGTACAGAAACTGGAGACTGCTTGGATATCCCGATAGCGTGAGTCTACCTTTGATGCTGGTTATTAGCCCGTTATAGTGTCGGCACACACCTTTAGTTAGGTATCGGTGTTCGGTTAGCCTTATTGGAGTGTAGATAGTATTTGCACTTTGTGTCTGGTACTGGTTCAGAAAACCTAGTTTTGTCTGTAAGTGCTTGTTTATTGCTTCTTCAAGTTCAGCTGGGTTAGCATTGTTGACGTATTCATCCCTACCTCTTAAAGTGGCATGTCCTATCAGTTCAAACTCAACTTCATCGGATCTAATATTCGTATTAGGCATCAACTGTATTTCACCAAGTATTAATCCGAGAACCGTGTTCGTGCCTTTCATAGCAATTGCCATGTTACAGACATCGGTCATTAGGTCGTAAAGGCCGGTGGAAAAGGTCATTAACACCGGCGGTTGAACAATAATAACTTCCTTCCGCGAATCAATTGCATGTATCTTGCCAAATTGAATACCAAATACATACGGGCTATACCCCGGTTTTGATTCTTCAAAGCGTTCATTAAATGGCGACCCATTAAGTAGCATTTTTAACAATGAAATAAAGTGCCGTCGAAAGTCCATGGGTATCAGGATTTTTTCCTGTGGAACCTCTGGATATAAAGAAATCCTAACTCGCACTAATACTCACCTCCCTTAATAAACTAAGCTATACTTCAAATATCGCTTGTTTTCTCACGATTTCATTTTGTTTACGGACAGCCCATCTCTTGTTTGTTACATCTATGTGTAATTATGGGTGATGGTGAGTACGCTCCGCTAAGCCGCTTGATTTCTTGTATTGTGGCCAGTGGGATTCCACACCATCTCCTGGCAGCAACCCTCCCATGTCTTCCTGGGTCTAATGCCCTTAATTCCTTCGTCCTGCCTATCCAAGAGGTGGAACGTCAGTCATGCTCCTATGCGGGGTCATTGCCCTTATGGTGAAATTCAACCTGACTGTCCCGGCTCCCGTTTTATCGTGATTTTTTGGTTCTTTAAACTTTCGTCCATCGCTGCTTTTAAGTGACTGCGGGTAGCCATCTTATGCTGGCAATGACGTAATAACAATCGCTATGGTAAAGACTTCATTGCCTTCTAGGCAGCTACTCTAGCTGACTGCTCCATGTCCCCCAGCATCTTCTCCGGGCTGTAATCAACGCCTTTGGTTAGTATTGCAAAGAAGACTCGGATCAGCTTGCCGCAGAGTGCGATGATGGACTGCATCTTGTTAAGCGGGTTATTCTCCCGCATCAGGTTTCTTTGGTGAAGTAGCCGAAACTCTTGGTTTTTTCCCAGCATGGCAATCATGGAAAAGAATAAGCTGTGCCTCAGTCGTCTTCTACCCCTACGGCTGATAGTGGTCTTTCCCTTGTGTTTGCCGGAACTGTTCTCTACCAGATTGAGTCCAGCCAGCTTCTGTATTTGTCTAGGATCTTGGAACCTACTGATATCGCCTACTTCGCCGACAAAGGTGGCTGCTGTGATTAGTCCGACCCCTTTGATATCCAGGAGTTTGTCAGCATTAGGTACTTGCATCAGCAGTTCTTGCATGAGCTGTTCTTGCTTGTCGTATTGCTGACAGTACAGGTCATATTCTGCTAGCAGGTTTTGCAAACTGGCCTCGGAGGCCACTTTACCGCTGGTTCGGCCTACGCTTCTGCTTGCCGCTTTTACCAGTCTTTCTGCACGTTTTAGACTGGCGCGCTTCATCTGCTTTCTCCACGTCTCTACAATCTTATCAACACCCATTTCCATGATCTTCTCTGGTGTTGGAAAGCTTCTCAGGGTTATCAATGCCGCGTTTCTTCTCCAGTCCTTGAAGACTGTTGTGAACTCTGGAAACCGGATGTCAAGCCACCTAACGACCCTATTGTAGATAGAAGTCAATTGCTCCTGCAGCCGTTCCCGTTCTGATACCGCCTCTCTTAGTTCTTGATAGATGTCGTCGGGTATGTACACTTCCCGATAACGTCCATCTTTCACCAACATGGCGATAGTTTTCGGGTCTTTACGGTCGTTCTTGGTAGGGCTATTGTCATCCAGTTCTTTGGTTCGCTTGACGTGGAACGGGTTGACTATGGCCAGTTTGTAGCCTTGACGTTTGAGATGATCCCCTAGCGTAAACCAGTAATGTCCTGTGGGTTCAAAGCCGGCAATGATCTCAGTCTTTTCTTGCTGCTTACATATATCTCGCATCCACTGTTCCAAACGTTGAAATCCTTGGTCTGTGTTGCTAAATTTCAGCAGCCTGGCCAGCTCTATCCCTCTGTAATCAAAGGCTCTTGCATAGTGGGTCTCTTTCCCAATGTCAATTCCAACGACCAGTGTCTCAAATTTGATTTGCGAAATCTTTTGGTTTTGTGTACCTTTCATATAGGGACGCCTCCTCAATCTCTTGTTTTGTGCCTTTCTGTTGCTGATCAGCACAATTCAATTGTATTGATGGGCGTCTCTTTTTTCAAAGATCGTTCTTAAGCATTACAGGAATGCTCCTTTCAATCCAGCGGATATCGTTCCATGCTTTTACCCA
Source organism: Syntrophomonadales bacterium (assembly GCA_050951725.1). Lineage (GTDB taxonomy): Bacteria > Bacillota > Syntrophomonadia > Syntrophomonadales > DTU052 > DTU052. The sequence continues at coordinate 795,631 of JBMNJO010000001.1, forward strand.
ATCTTTAACAAAAGCCACTAAATTGCTGCTCATTTAGGTGCATTTTTTGCAATTGATTCTCACCGCTTTGGAAATCATCGTTTATTTCTTTCTTACATGGATCCCGATCAATACCGAAAATATCTCCCCTTTCCATTTTTACTGAAGGCTTGGGAACGTCTTTTAATTCGAATAACTCATCAATGCATAATCTGCCAATATTTTTCAGTTGCCGGATGCTTCGACACTTTTGTGGTTCTTTCCTTCTGATAATATTCGACAACGATTGCTCAGCAACGATCAGCCTTCCGATAAAGAGATCTTATCGGAGGACAATGACAGCATAGTGTCAGTCAGAAATGATTCTCTAAATAATTAACTCAGTCGATAGGTATTCAGGAGAGTATTTGTTGCAGCCAAAGATTTCAGTATTATAACTGATTTAGGGCGTTGGTAATCAGATTTGATCGAAATGCACAGGATGAGCCGGGGTATAGTAATTAAATCCTAACAAAATCCTCAATCCAAACATCCCGGCGCAATTCCAGGTTGATGAAGTCGCTGTCGGCCTTGACCAGTGGCCGGGTGGGTTCTGATTTGTTGGGGAGAATGACTTCGGCTATCTGGCCTGTGTTCAATATCACCCTTTGTCCGGGAGACATGTCCAGGATGTAGTTCACGAAGAGTAGAACGATCCTGGCATCGAGTTTCCCTTTAAAAGCATCAGACATAAGCTCCTCGGCAGCGACGAAAACTGATAAGGGCTTGCGGTAAACCCGCTCCGAGGTCATGGCGTCAAAGGAGTCGGCTATGGCAAGTATCCTGGAAAACAGGTGGATTTTTTCAGATGGTGAGTTAAGCGGATATCCACCGCTATCTAACCTTTCATGGTGCTGCAGCACTGCCAGCTGAATCTCGCGCTCAACATCTCCTCCCGATTTCAGGATCTCGTACCCATAGCGGGGGTGTCTCTTCATTTGTTCCCACTCCAAATAATTCAAGGCACCGGGCTTGTTAAGTACTGTATCGGGGATTCTGACCTTACCGATATCATGCATCATGCCGGCCATGCCTACCTGCTTGGCGATCTTTTGGGGAAGTCTAAGGAGTTGGCAGATCTTAACACCAAAGGCACCAACGGCGATGGAATGCTGCATGGTGTATTCATCCTTTCTCCTCAATGCCCACAACTGGGTAAACATACTGCTGGCATGAAGAACTTCGGGATACAAGATGTTAACGGCCTCCTCCAAATCACCACGTTCAATAGGCCGGCCGGACCGCACCTGATCGATCATATCGCCGACAATGATCTGTCCAACCAGAAAAGCCCGGTGCAGATTAGAACCGGGTTTTTTTCTCACAGAAGCGCGGGGCGATTCTTCCTTGCCTTCAACGTAAACCTCGGTAATACCCGAGGCAATGAGTTTATTGACCATATCTGGCTTTATAACAGTCCCTTTGAGGAGGAGCAATTGTCCTTGAAGAGTAAAGACGTCTTGGCCCAGGACTGCCCATAGTGGTAGATCATTGATGTTTTTTTTAATCACGGATCCGGCCTTCTTCTATCCTGCCTGGAGCTTAATTCCAGGAGCACACGCACCACCAGTCTTCACAGGCTATAATATCCATTATAGCGGAAATCGATAGAAATCAGTCGATTCGGATATGTTAGAATCAGTTAATTTCCATCGATGTGTCTGGGATATATGTCCTAAAAAAATGAATTCCACATTTTTATGTGGATTCCTGCCTATTGATTTACATATTATCCTGCAAATTGGTATCTGGAGAAGCCTTCATTTCTGGAGGGCGAAATGAGATTGTACATAAAGCGGAGTTAGATCAGTTTCACTCTGCGGAACTTTCCTGGCCAATTATGGCTATCATGATGCGGCTGAGCTGACTGATGGTCTCTTCAAAGGTCAAGCCATTTCTCAAAATAAAGTCCGGGTTTGCTACCGTCTGAATTACTGTCAGAATGATGGCAGACAGTATCCGCGGGTCGGTTTCCTGAACAATCCGGGAATCGCCCCGCTGCCGGATAACTTCTATCAAGAACTTGAGCTTGCTGAGCCTGAATTCATCTATCTTTTTCCACAGTTGGGGATAACGATGCTGGAGGTCACTAAGACCAGGCAACCCCAGTACGAAACTGCCATTTTCCATCAGCCGTTTTATAAGAGCGGGCAGGATACTTTCCGGTTTCATCCCGCTATTGACCATCTCCATCAATTCCCGTTCCATGGTCACCATAAAATCATCCAATGTGGCTTCAATGATCTGGTCTTTACTATCGAAATAGCGATAGATTGTGCGCTTGCTTACCCCGGCTTGGGCGGCAATATCGTCAATGGTCGTATTGTAAAACCCCCGGGTGGCGCTTAGCTCCCGGCAGGCCAGGATTATTCTTTCACGAATCCCCATGCTTCTCTCTTTCCTGTTTTTTTATGCGATCTTCTTGGTAAATCTCAACGTTGCTATAGTGATAAAGATTACCGAAAACACCAGCAATGCTACAACCTGTCCTGCGAGGTACTCGACTCCGACCCCTTTCAGGATTATGCCTCTTATGATGTCAAGGTAATAGGTTAATGGTATGACATCACTGATATAATATATGATCTTGGGCATAGCGGCCCGGGGGAACATGAAGCCGGACAGGAGTATGCTGGGCAGCATTACGAAAAAGGACATCTGAAACGCCTGCATCTGGGTGCGGGCGATATTGGAGATCATGAGTCCGAGTCCCAGGGAAGCCGTGATGAAAAAGAGGGTAAGCCCGTAAAGCTGAACCAGACTTCCCTTGATAGGAACCTTAAAGATAAGGACCGCCACCAGCAGAGCGACAGTAATTTGCAGGTAACCCAGAACAATATAGGGCACGATTTTGCCGATCATCAATTCCAGGGACTTTATGGGGGTAACAATCAGCTGTTCGAGAGTGCCTCTTTCCCTTTCGCGCACAATGGCCACTGCGGTGAGGATCACCATGGTCATGGTGACGATTATCCCCAGGATGGCCGGGACCATGTAATAAGCAGTAATCCCGTCAGGGTTATACCAGGGCCGTACTCTGATATCGTACGGCGCTTGCGAAAGCCCAACCTTCTGAAACAGCATCTCCTGTGATTTCAGCAGTCCAATGGAGTTGGCAATGGCGATGGCCTGGTTGGATACCATACTGTCACTGGCATCAACAATTACCTGCACCGGCGATGGTTGGGCTCTTTTCAAGGTCTGGGCAAAATCAGGAGGGAAGATGATACCTACCTTGGCTTGACCGCTGTCAATCATCTCCGTAACCTCGTCGTAACTCCCAGCGGCTCCTATTACATCAAAATACCCGGAGGCGGAAAACGCCTGCTGAAGGTCGCGGCTCTCATAGGACAGCGACTGGTCAAAGACCACGGTTTGGATATGCTTGACCTCGGTCTGTATCGCATACCCAAACAGAAGCAACTGCACCAGTGGCATCATGAAGATCAGGGCCAGCGTCATTCGGTCACGGCGCATCTGTATGAACTCTTTGGTTAGTACTGCCAGTATCCGGCTAATCTTACCGCACCTTCTTTCCTTTGGTTTTGGCCAGAGCGATAAACACATCCTCCAGGCTGGGAGTAATGGTCCGTGGTTCAGCCCCCACGAACCGGGCCAATTCCCCGATATGCTCCGGTCGCTCCAGGAGGACATGCAGCAGTGGTCCATGTAGACTGCACTCTTTTACATAAGGTAGATTCTCAATCGAGGCGATTTTTTCAATCGCCCCCGGCATCTCCAGTTCCACCAGGAAGCCCTGCAGGGTGGAGGACTTCAAATTCTGCGGGGTATCAAAAGCTATGAGCTCCCCCTGCGAAATAAATGCTATCCGGCTGCAGCGCTCGGCCTCATCCATGAAATGGGTGGTTACGATCACTGTGGTTCCCTCATTGGCGAGCTGCTGAATGATGTTAAAAAACGAACGACGGCTGGTGGGACTGACCCCGCTGGTGGGCTCATCCAGAAACACCACGGAGGGACGGCTGATCAGGGCACATCCCAGGGCCAGCCTCTGCCGCCAACCGCTGCTGAGATTGGCCACCATCCGGTTCTCGCTACCCTCCAGCCCGGACAGGGCAAGCATCTCATTGATACGTCGCTTCGTTTCATGGCGGGATATTCCGTACAGCCCCGCGTAAAACGCAAGGTTCTCCCGAGCAGTCAGGTCCTCATAGAGGCTGAATTTCTGGGACATATAACCGATGCGGCGTTTGATCTGTTCACTCTGCTTCCGGAGGTCGTAGCCCAGGACTGACCCATTCCCCGATGAGGGCGTCAGTATCCCGCAGAGCATCCTGACCAGGGTGGACTTCCCCGCTCCATTGGGCCCCAAAAAGCCACAGACCTCACCGGGCTCAATAGTCAGGCTGACCCTGTCAACAGCAACAAACTCCCCGAATACCCGGGTCAATTCATGAGTTTCAATCGCCGGTTTCATGATTTCACCCCGTTATCCATTCCGGTCAAGACTACAAACACATCCTCCATCGAAGGCGAAACCTCCTGGAGCTTATTCAGCCGGATCTGATGTCCGGTCAGAAATTCCTGGATACTACGGGTGGCAGCAGGTACATCCTTGACTGCGATGCGATAGCGGTCACCATAAAAGGAACAGTCCATTACCTCGCTTAACCCGCGGAATACATACGGATCCCTGGTATCGGCCCATACTTCCAGCAGGCGGTAATTTAGTCCCCTTTTCAGTTCCCACGGGGAATTGACCGCCACCACCTTTCCCTCGTTCATGATCGCCACCCGGTGGCAGAGTTCGGCCTCATCCATATAAGGGGTGGATACCATCACGGTAACCCCTTCCCGGTTCAACCGGTAGAGTATCTTCCAGAACTCCTTGCGGGACTCAGGGTCGACCCCATAGGTGGGTTCGTCGAGCACCAGGAGTTCTGGCCTGGTAATCAATGCACAGGTCAAGGCCAGTTTCTGTTTCATCCCGCCCGAGAGGTTGTCGGCCAGACGGTCGGTAAAGTCCTGCATGTTAGTTATAGAGAGAATCTCCTCCGCCCGTTTCCTGATGGTGGCCTTCTTTAGACTGTAGAGTCCTCCGAAGAAGTTGATGTTCTCCATGACCGTAAGGTCGCCGTAGAGGCTGAAACGCTGGGGCATATAGCCCAGGCGGGAGCGTTCACGATCGGAAGGACTTTCTTGTCCGAAGAGGATTACCTGGCCCTGATTCGGTTCAATCAGACCACAGATCATGCGCAGCAGCGTGGTCTTGCCTGCTCCGTCGGGCCCAACTACCCCAAATATCTCATTCCGGTTAACCTTGAGTTCAACCTGGTTAACAGCTGTTATTGTTCCAAACGACTTGGTTAACTTGTGAACATGAATCATAATTACCCTTCCCTGGTAATGGTCACATCAGCGGGCATCCCTGGCTTGAGCATTCCATCCGCGTCATCTACGCGGATCTTCACCCCGAAGACCACGTTGGTCCGTTCCTTTTTGGTCTGTATGGTCTTGGGAGTGAATTCACCCTTGGAAGCTATTTCACTCACGGTGCCCGTAAAAGTTCGGGAATCCCCACTCACTGTAAACTTCACCTTCTGGTTCAGTTTTACCGCCGGTAGATCATCGGTGGGGATGTAGACCTTAATCCACAGGTTTTGAAGATCAGCAACTGTCAGCACCGAGGCACCCGGCATGACGTATTCTCCCGGTTCATAGTTCTTTTGGACAACAGTACCAGTCATGGGGCACCTGATCTGCAGGTCCGAAATCATGGCCTCGGTAGCCTTAAGCACTGCACGACTCCGCTCCACTTCCGCCTGAGCTGCAGCAATCACCTCGGGGCGATTACCGGATTGCAGCATGCTGAGCTTTGCCTCGGCTGCCTTGAGCTTGTTTTGGTCAATCTCAGCAGCCAACCGGTAGCGCTCCAGTTCTTCCTGGGAAATGCCTCCTTCTGCGAACAGGACTTCCCGGTTCTTGAGATCGTCAGCAGATTTTTGGGCGGTAGCCTGGGCGACAGCCAGATTGGCCTCGGCCTCGGATATCTCCTGTTCACGGAAGCCTGACCTGAGATCCGCCAGCTGGGCCTCCGCTTTCATGAGGGCCATGGCATCCCGTTCCCGTTGCGCCAAGAGATCGCTGCGTGAGATCTCCGCCGCTACCTGGCCTTCTTGCAGCTCGTAACCCTCCTGGGCGGCGATACTTTTTATGACCCCGGCCACCGGAGCATTCAGATCGACTATAGTAGCTTCAATGGTCCCCGAGGCCTGGATGTCCTGGGTTTTCTGAGAAAAATAGGTCTGGTATGCATAGTAGGAGCCGATCCCTAAACATAGAACCACCGCCAGGATCAAGGCCCGCTTGGCCTTAGACATCGAATCCCTCCCCAACGTCGCTCTTTTTAATAAATTATAGCGCCCAGGTAAACCAATGTCACTATAATAGTTTACCTGGGCACATAAAGGAAATCGTGTTCGACATAGCGAAAAGTGTTTTTGTTAATCGTATGTTTTTGATTTCTGTCGTATTTGTACTTATATGTAATAGCCATTAGTCACTGCTTGAGCCGTTAATTGTGAGGAAATCAGTTTATGCTGAAAAACAGTGCATCAAAGTTATGGACGGAGTTATACCCTTATCGCCTGCTGGATCCCGTTGATCGTTTTACTTTCCGTAAGTGGATCCTGATTGAAAATATCAGGCGATTGAAATCTATTGCGGTTTTTGGTGTTCTTATCAACCTGATCATCATGGGTACAGTGTTGGCTAAGAGCGGTCTGTCCTGTCTGCTGCAGCCTGATATGATTATCAGGGGTTTGTGGATCCTGCTGGCAATTGTTTATCTTGTGTCAGTAGGCAATCCCCGAGAAATTGAGGATATAGACCGGAAGCACTACCCCATATTTGTCGGTGCAGCGGCCCTAAGCCTGCTGTTTTCAAGCCTCTTGTCAACTTACATATCCATGGTTCACGGATATTCGCTGGTACACGTGATCAATCTTATGCTTATCGGTTGTTTCATTTTTTTATCCGTAGCCGAATTTATCGTTATTCTGGCACCAAGCTGTTTATATCTGGGATATTTCATGGCCACAGCCCCATCAATGCTTTTAATGGAAGATGTAACCTTGATTAACATAACAGCAACAACGCTATTCGCGCTTTTGATTGTAAAAATGACCCTGCAGTCAAAACTCTCGAATCTTAAGTATGAACAGGAACTGCAGAAACAGAATGCAATCAATCAACAGCTGGCCAACCTGGACGGACTGACCAATCTTTATAACCGCAGGTTTCTAGAGGAAGAGCTTAAACGACTGGACACCGAAAGGAACCTGCCTCTGACCGTGGTGATGGGAGATGTTAATGGTCTCAAACTGACCAACGATGCGTTTGGCCATAGAGCGGGAGATAGTATTCTGCGAAAAACCGCCAAAATCCTGAAAACATGGTGCCGCGCGAGTGATATTGTGGTTCGGATGGGCGGGGACGAGTTTGCGATCATTTTGCCCAATACTACCTATGATCAGGCGACTGCGATCGTCCAGCGGATCAGGGAAGCTATTGCCAGCGAAAAAGTTGATTGGCTTGTCTTCTCCGTTTCCTTCGGCTGGGCTACCAAACAGGAACCGGGTGAGGATTTACGGGCCGTAATGCGCAAAGCGGAAGAGGATATGTACCAGCAGAAGCTGGAGGATAGCATTGGGGTAAAAAATAGGACCCGGGATGCAATTTTAAGGGCTCTGGATGAAAAGAATGAAAGAGAAAGGCAGCACGCCAACCGGGTCAGTCAGCTGTGTGCGCTTACCGGCATGGCCCTGGGTCTGAATAACAAGGATATTGAAGAACTCCGAACCCTGGGATTGTTGCATGATATAGGGAAAATCGCTCTTGACAATGAGATACTGGACAAACCCGGACGACTTAACGACGCTGAACGACGGGAAGTGCGGCGCCACGTTGAAACCGGCTACCGTATTATGAGCTCGTTAAACGAGTTTGCTCCACTGGCCAACAATATCCTGACCCATCATGAACGGTGGGATGGCCAGGGTTACCCGCAGGGATTAAAAGGAGAAAGCATTCCTCTTGCCGCCAGGATCCTTACCGTTGCTGAGGCCTACGATGTGTTGACCACTGATAAACCTTATCGCCAGGCCTTGGGTAAAGAAGCTGCGCTCGAAGAGATCAGAAAGAACGCTGGAACTCAATTTGACCCGGACATTGCACGGATTTTTATAGATAAGGTTATGTTGGAGAAAGACCCACTGCAGAGCGTCTGCTGACTGAATAACCGCCATCCTCACTCTGTATTCCCTTCACCGTTCCCTCATACATAACCCATTAATTGGGCCCCTTGAATACATTGCTGGATACCAGCCCGGCATCGTACCGTGCTCTGCATCCATGATGACCTGTCGTATCCGCTGGAGACGGGAAACGGGGATTCTGTAAGAAGGGAAAACAGCAAGGCTGATCGGAAAAACAGCCCTATGTACTAAGGATCCTTCTGTTCTGGGGCGTGGATGAGGCAAAGGTACTGCTAGTATTCGATCCCCTTGCGGGCAATATGCCCTTTGGATTGGTGATGCTTAATTTCGCCTATCTCACTGACGGTATCCGCCAGTTCCATAATCTCCGGGGGAGCATGGCGACCGGTAAGAATCAGATCTACATCTGGTCTTCGGCTCTTTACCATGGCCATAACATCATCAAGGGGAATCAGCCGGTGATGCAAGGCCAGGTTGATCTCATCCAACACAACCATGTCATACCGGTTGTCAATCAATACATCTTTGGCGGTCTCCAGCCCCAACCGGGCCATCTCCAATTCCCTTGGCTCCGGGTGATCCAGATCTCCGAAATCCCCGGTGCCAAACTGCATAACTGTCAAACCCTCAAGCTTTTCAGCGGCTATGACCTCTCCCGAATGAAACTTTTTCAGGAACTGAATCACGATAACCTGCAATCCATGCCCAACTGCCCGCATAGCCTGTCCGAAGGCAGCCGTGGTTTTGCCTTTTCCCTCTCCGGTGATAACGATAACCAGCCCTTGCTTCTTGTTCAGCAGTCGACACCCCTATTCACCTCGTTATAGCAGACCAGACGGCAGTGGTTGCGAGTGAAGGCTGGGTCCAAATTCAGTAATACCCGCGAAGGTTGAAAGCGCAAAGCAGCCGGGCGAAAGGACGTCACGAGCCCGTCTATAAGACATGGACGTCAAATAGACGGGCTGCTGCTTTGCGACCGAACCTGAGCGGCTGGTGTTGCCAACGCCAGGACTCAGGGAACGAGCGGCCGCCGTCCTCCGCAGGTGATGCAAGTCCACTGTTACAGATTGAAGCGGGAGTGGACTGCCCGGACGGCTCTTTCGATCTCGTGGGCATGTACTATGCAAGAGACCTTGATCTCGGAGGTGCTGATCATATGGATATTAATGCCCTCCTGCGCCAAGGTCTCAAACATGGCAGCTGCCACCCCGGGATTACTCATCATTCCAGCACCTACTATAGAAACCTTTGCCAGGTCCTCACCATAGGACATGCCCGAGGCTCCGATCTCCTGACAGACCCGCTCCACCACCGGCAGGGCCCGCGGCAGGTCATCCTTGGTAATAGTAAACGCTATATCATTACGTTCATCGCGCATTGCCGCCTGAACGATCATATCCACGTTAATATTCACATCCGCCAGTGCCTTAAAAATTGCCTGGGCTACACCTGGCCGGTCAGGCACGTCAAACAAGGCCACCTTGGCCACGTTAAGATCATGAGCCACTCCACTTACTACGCGATCACTTTCCATTTTTCCAACCTCCACTACTAACGTGCCTGGTACCGGGTTAAAACTCGATCTCACCTGAATTGGAACATTATAATGCATGGCAAACTCAACCGCCCGCGGCTGTAGAACCCCGGCTCCCAGACTGGCCAGTTCCAGCATCTCGTCATAGGAGATCATATCCAGCTTGCTGGCATCCTTCACAATCCGCGGGTCCGCAGTAAAGACACCTTCAACATCAGTATATATGTCACAGACGTCAGCTTCGAGTACCGCTGCCAGGGCCACCGCTGTGGTATCCGAGCCGCCCCGGCCGAGGGTGGTCAGGTCACCATCGGGTGAAATCCCTTGAAATCCGGCTACTACGACCACCTTGTCCTGTTCAAGTTCCTTTTTTATACGGTCCGGTTTGATCCCGGCTATTTTCGCCCTGGCATGGACCGGGTCGGTCAGTATTCCGCACTGCCATCCTGTCAGAGATATGGCCGGACATCCCATATTGTGAAGCGTCATGGTCAACAACGCTGCTGACTGCTGCTCCCCAGTGGTCAGGAGCATATCCATTTCCCGTTCCGGGTGGCTCTTGCCGGTCTGGTCCGCCAGATGAATAAGGTCATCGGTCAAATCACCCATCGCCGAGACTACTACCACTACTTTGTTTCCCTGGTCCCGCTCGCTCATAACCCGACCGGCTACGTTCTTGATCTTCTCAATCGTCGCTACGGAACTCCCTCCGAACTTTTGTACCACCAGCCCCATCCTACAACTTCACTCCTTCTTAAAACAGCAATTTCTGCAAAAACACTGCATCTAACCTAGCCAAAAATGACCTTGAGCACCGTAGCTTCATCCGCTGGTACCACATCCGGGGTAATCGCTGCGGTCTTTATTGCGTTGTCCGGGTCCTTCAGACCATGTCCGGTATTAATACAGACAATCTTCTGATCCGGCTTGAACTGTCCGGTCTTACCCAGTTTCAAGACTCCGGCAATCGATGCCGCCGAGGCTGGCTCTACAAAGAGTCCCTCTTTCCGGGCTACCAACTGGTAAGCCTCCAGAATCTCATCATCCGTCACTATCGAGATCGAACCGCCCGATTCCTGGTAGGCATTAACCGCCTGCTTCCAACTGGCGGGATTACCGATACGGATCGCCGTGGCTACGGTCTCCGGATTGGGCACTATTTCCCCCCTGACTATCGGGGCCGCACCCTCGGCCTGGAAGCCGATCATACGGGGCCGGTTCGGCACCATACCCTTGGCATGATATTCGCAGAAGCCTTTCCAATAGGCGGTTATATTACCGGCATTACCGACCGGAATCGCCAGGTAGTCCGGTGCCTGCCCCAGCCGGTCGCAGATCTCAAACGCTCCGGACTTTTGTCCTTCGATGCGGTAGGGGTTGATGGAGTTCACCAACGTTACCGGGTAACGGGAGGTTATATCCTTCACTATGGTCAGGGCCTGGTCAAAGTTCCCCTGCACCGCCAGTACCTGAGCCCCATAGATCAGAGCCTGGGCCAGTTTACCCAGGGCTATTTTACCCTCTGGTATGAGAACCACGCATCGCATGCCGCAGCGGGCGGCATAGGCAGCTGCAGAAGCAGAGGTGTTGCCGGTTGAGGCACACATAACCACCTCAGCCCCTTCTTCCCTGGCCTTGCTCATGGCCATGGCCATACCCCGGTCTTTAAAGGAACCGGTAGGGTTGGCACCTTCAAACTTCAGATAGACCTCAGCCCCTACCATATCTGAAAGGTTGGGGGCAAATATCAAAGGGGTATTGCCTTCCTGCAGTGAAACCACCGGTGTTTTCTCACTGACCGGAAGGAAATCCCGGTATTCTTCAACAATTCCTCGCCATCCGGCTTTACGCTCCATAGTCTTCCACTCCTTCAAGTCTGATAACATTTTCTACAGCCCCAACGATACTCATTCCGTTTAAAACAGTCAAGGCATCACGCAGATCTGATTCTTCCACATAATGAGTGATAAAGACCAGGTGAGCGAATCCATTGTTCGTGTCTTTTTGCAGAACGGTCGCCAGGCTTACTTCATGATTGCCCATAACACCAGCAATACCCGCCAGGACTCCAGGGCGGTCCTTGGCCAGCATACGGATATAGAACCTGGCCCGCTGGCTGCTGGTAGGGATGACCTCCTTATTATCATAGCAGGTACAGCTAATACGCCCGGTATCGTTACGTCCGATATTGCGGACGATCTCCATTAGATCCCCGACCACTGCACTGGCCGTTGGCATCTCGCCCGCACCACGCCCGTAGAACATCAGGTCATCCACCGCGTCCCCCCGGAGGAAAACAGCATTATAAACCCCGCTGACCGCGGCCAGGGGATGATCGTGCGGAATAAATGCCGGGTGAACCCGAACCATTATACCGTCTTCCTCCTCCTTGGCAATAGCCAGGAGTTTAATATCATAGCCCAATTCCTGCCCATACTTTATGTCAAGCGGGGTGATTTTGGTTATTCCCTCAACGTATACTTCCTCAAAAGTTACCCGGCTGTTGAAAGCAATTGAAGCCAGTATCGCAATTTTACGGGCGGCATCAAAGCCCTCCACATCAGAAGTCGGGTCCGCTTCAGCATAACCCAGAGCCTGGGCCTCTCGCAGAACATCCTCATAGGGCTGTCCTTCCCGGGACATCTTCGTAAGGATATAGTTGGTGGTCCCGTTTAATATCCCGATAACCTCTTTAATCCTGTTACCGGCCAGAGACTGCTTCAGAGGGAACACGATAGGGATCCCCCCACCGACGCTGGCCTCAAAATAGAAGTCCACCCCATGTTCAGCCGCAGTCTCAAAAATCTCCTTGCCATGGCTGGCGATCAGGTCCTTGTTGGCTGAGACCACACCTTTGCCCCGGTTGAGAGCCTCCAGAATGTATGTTTTTGCCGGTTCTATTCCGCCAATCAATTCAATAACTATGTCAACGTCCGCATCCAGTACCTCTTCGATGCTGCTGGCGATAATATCATCACCCAGTCCCAGGTCGTAGACCTTTGAACGGTCTATCTCCAGAATCTTCTCGATTACGACCTCCTGCCCCACCCGCCGGGCAATGACGTCCTGATTACTTTTAAGCAGTTTTACTACCCCGCCGCCTACTGTGCCGCATCCCAGCAAACCAACCTTAATCATGCCTTTTCCTCCTAGCTTCTGCCAATAAGTTCTGAATGTAATACCCCGTCAATACCTTCCAAACCCGCCAACAATTCCTCCACTCCAACCCGTAATTCCTCAATATCCACGGACAAGGTCACATTGGCCATACCCCGCAGGGGCAGGTTTTGATTAATAGCCAGAATATTTCCCGATTGGGAGGCAACGTAATTCAGGACCTTGGAGAGTATACCCGCTTCGTGCCTCAGTTCCAGTGAGAGATTGATTATCCGCATCGCGCCGGCGTCAAGAAAGGAAAAAACTCCGTCCCGGTACTTGTAGAAAGTACTGCGCGGCAGACCCACCTGCTCCAGCGCCTCTGTTACCGGCATATTACCCCGCTGCGCCATCAGTTCCTTGGCCCGTGCCGTCTTAAGAATGGCCTCCGGAAGCATATCTTCTCTCACTAGATAGAATTTCTTTTCCCTCTTCAAACCTATCCCCGCTGTCTATCCGACGTGGATTTTATTCTATGCCTGGTGGACATTATAGCACAGAAATTCCCCGCAGGTAAGCAGTTTTTTGGGACATGGGAACAGGTTCTTTGTCCCATTTCTGGAAATGGGACAGGGAGGAGGTTCACTGTCCAATTTACTCGCTAGAGTGGCTCAGGTGCAGAGGAACTCCCCCGTAACAGCCGTTCCTGCCCCATCAAAACCGAGGCGTGCGGTAAATTCCGATGAGCGGACGTTGGGTCCGAACTGTGTAAACACCCTGCGAAGGTGAAGGTGGAAAGCAGCCGAGCGATAGGACGTCGCGAGATAAGCCTTTGAGACATGGACGTCGATTAGGCAGGGTGCTGCTTTCCACCGGAACCTGAGCAGTTGGCGTTGCCAGTGCAGGACCCAGGGAGCAAACGGAATTTACCGCACGCCGCCACGCGCGAAACCAGCAAGCTCCCCCACAACAACCGTTCCAGTCCCCTCAAAACTGAGGCCTGCGGTAAATTCCGGTGAGCGGACGTTGGGTCCGAACTGTGCAACACCCTGCGAAGGTGAAGGTGGAAAGCAGCCGAGCGACAGGACGTCGCGAGATAAGCCTTTGAGACATGGACGTCGATTAGGCGGGGTGCTGCTTTCCACCGGAACCTGAGCAGTTGGTGTTGCCAGTGCAGGACCCAGGGAGCGAACGGAATTTACCGCAGGCCGCCGCGTGCGAAACCAGCAAGCTCCCATGTAAAATAATTTCTCGTGTCCCATTAGTCTTTGTGAACGCGGTATTTGACGTCGATGACGTCATCCTGGGGGTCAGAGTCCTTCACGATCCGGTTGTATATGGATGAGGGGAGGAAGGAGGAGGCCAGATTCTTGATTCGTTGGGCAAGGTCCGGCAGACCCTGTGATTCTTTCCAGTTGTCCTGGAACACCGAATGCCCCCCTTGTCGCAGAATCTGCAAAATAACGACGGCCAGGAGCAGTATATCATCGACCTGCCCTGTAAATGGAATGAAGTCCGGCATGAAATCAATGGGTGATATCACATAAAGGATAGTCCCGAGCAACAGGAGTTTTTGGTTAAAGCTCACCCGGCGATCGCCCATGGTTTTGAAGAGCAGTCGGAGCAGTTTGGGTATCAGTATAATGGCTTCTTTCAGTAAGGACTTGGATTGTTTGTTTCTCATTTAATCACCATACAATAGATGGGACCTGGTCCCTTATGTACACTTCGCCATAGAGACAATAATTGTCTTATCCTATAGTTTACCACATCCTCTGTCAGTCTTCATAAAGAACGAAGGCATAATACCGGGCCCCTCGGGGGGTGAGCAGGGCGAAAGTCCTGATGAAGTTGATCTTGTAATCGACATTCTTGGCCTGAACCATGACGCTGGAGAAATCATCCAGGTCCTTGGTCAGATCATCCGGACGCCTCTGCTCGAGCAGCAGGCAGTTCTGCCGGAAAAACTTCAACTGTTCTTCAACATACAATCCCAGATAATACTGACGTTCAACACGATCCCACTCCAGCATGGTCACATCCAGAACCTTGCATTGCTCATCCAGTATGTAAGTATTTATCTGCTTTTCGAATTGAACCTCTTTGTTTTTTAGGAAGACCAAACGTCTTTTCTGGGCCATCTTAATCACCCACATACACTTACTATGATCTATTTTACATTTCTTCTCTCCAGCAAATAATTCCTTCACAGGAATGCTATAGGAAAAATAAAAGCCGGCCTGAGCCGGCTATTGTTGTGATGCGGTAATGACTTGGTGTTATCCCTGATATTACTATATGATTATACAGATCAGAGCTCCACTGCCGTCATTCACAATGCGACCTACTGTCTCTGCCAGTTTGTGCTGTGCATTCTCCGGCATCCCATGGAGCTTGTTCTGAATGCCCTCCCTCACCAGGTCATGCAGGGACTTGCCAAATATGTTGGACTCCCAAATCTTCTGCGGATTTTCCTCGAATTCGTCCAGCATGTAGCGCACCAGTTCCTGGGTCTGTTTCTCGGTCCCGATGATCGGGGTTATCTCAGTGGAGATGTCAGCCCGGATGATATGGAGCGAGGGTGCCTTCGCCCGCAGGCGTACCCCAAAACGGCTGCCCTGGCGGATAAGTTCGGGCTCTTCGAGGAACATCTCATCCAGACTGGGGGTTACCATCCCGTAACCGGTAGCCTTGACTTCTTCAAGTGCGGATGACACCTTGTCGTATTCTTTCTTCGCCACCGCCAGTTCCCTCATCAACCGCATGACATCAAAGTCACCCTGTACATCAAAGCCGCTGACCTCACTCAGCACCTGGTAATAGAGATCATCGGGCACTGCCAGATCAATAGAGGCTACCCCGGTTCCCAGGTTCATTTCCTCCATGGTGACCAGGCTGATGTAATCAATGTCAGCCAGTTTATCCATAGCCACATCGATGTCTCTTACCTTCTTCACATTCTCCAGGATTCCCCGGATAGAGCCTTCAATCCTGCTGCGGAGCCAGAAGTCCTCTTCGACTTCATCGACCCACTTGGGCAGACGAATGTTTACCTCCTGCACCGGGAATTCATAGAGGGCTTCTTCCATAACATGGTAGACATCTTCCCGTGCCATCTGTTGACAATCAAGAGGAATCACCGCCACCCCATACCTGTCACACAACTCCTGGGCCAGCTCGTGTACTTCCTCATCATAAGGCCGGGTGGAGTTTAGAATAATAACAAAGGGCTTCTCCAGTTCCTGAAGCTCCTTAATCACCCTTTCCTCGGCCTCCAGATAATTGGGTCTGGGGATATCGCTGATCGAGCCATCAGTAACGACTACCAGGCCTATAGTGGAGTGATCCTCGATAACCTTACGGGTTCCGATCTCAGCTGCTTCCTCAAACGGAATCTCGTATTCAAACCACGGCGTATTTACCATACGGGGCTCATCGTCCTCTTCGTACCCAAGTGCTCCCGGTACCGCATAGCCTACACAGTCAATAACCCGAAATCTAGCATTCAAGCCGTTCTTAATATTGATCTCCACGGCCTCGTTCGGCACGAATTTCGGTTCGGTTGTCGTTATGGTTCGCCCGGCTCCACTAAGGGGTAGCTCATCCTTGGCCCTCTCCCGATCATAAACATCCTTGATTTCGGGAATGACCATAAGTTCCATGAACCGTTTAATGAAAGTGGATTTCCCTGTACGAACCGGTCCAACAACCCCCAGATAAATATCGCCGCCAGTCCTTTCGGCGATATCTGTCAAGATGTTGTTTCCCTCCACTCTGATTCCCTCCTCGGTTAAAACTTTCAAAGAAGCTTCCCTCCCCTGCAGGCGACCTTTCCTATTTTTATGCAATTGCCCTCGTTAACAGTACAATATATGGAGCAGCTTGGATTAATATTACCAAGAATGAAAAAAAGTGTGGACTTGATCCCTGCTAAAACTAGCTTGGTCCGGGACAAGGGAATGCCTTCTGCCTTTATTGCTGTGTGGAGGTTCAGCTATACGCACGGCTCTCAGGTAAATTATAGTTTTTGCCGCGCTTATTATGACTAATGGTTTATACTGTAATTTGATTGGTTGTTTACAATTTGAAGGGAGCGGAGGCCGTGTTACATATCAGAGATGCAATCATCAGTGATTTGCCTGCAATACTCAATATCTACAATTATGCCATCAAAAATCTGGCGGCTTCATTTGATATAGAGGAAAAGACCCTCGAGGAACGGGAGGTTTGGTTTCGGGAACACCAGGGCCAGTACCCGCTGCTCGTAGCGGAGCTGGACGGTAAAGTAGCAGGCTACTGCTGTCTGAGCAAGTTCCGGGACAAAGCGGCCTATTCCCGGTGCTCTGAGCTGTCAATCTATATTGAGCCCGGGCACTGGGGACAGGGAATCGGCACTGCTCTGATGCAGGAACTGCTGCTGCGGGCCAAAAAGCTTGGTTATCACACAGTAGTTGCCGGCATTACCAGCGACAATGAGGTCAGCATCAGGCTGCATAAGAAGTTTGGGTTTGAATTTGTCGGATGTTTCAGAGAGGTTGGCTACAAGTTCGGCAAATGGCAGGATGTTCACTTTTTCCAGCTGTTGATCGACGAATCTTGAAGATCACACCAGGTGAGTTAAGAGGGTAAGGTCTCTTTCTTCTTATCCCTCTCCATGAGCTTCCAAACCGCAGGACCAGCCGGCTGGTCTTTAAACAGCACCTCGTAAACAGTGTTGGTTATGGGCATTTCAACCCCCAGTTCCTGGGACATCTCATAAGCCGCTTTGGTGGTCATAATGCCTTCTACCACCATACCCACCTTTTCGATGGCCTGTTCCCGAGTGCAGCCACGGCCGATCAGGACCCCAGCCCGGCCATTACGCGAGTGACGGCTGCTGCAGGTCACCACCAGGTCGCCAATGCCGCTGAGACCGGCAAAGGTTTTGGCCTCAGCTCCCACCTGCACCCCCATGCGGATTATCTCCACCAAACCCCGGGTCAGCAGCGCAGCCTTGGTATTGTCGCCAAAACCCAATCCTTCACTGATCCCGGTGGCCAAGGCGATGATATTCTTCAGTGAACCGCCCATTTCCACCCCGGTCACGTCCTGAGACGTATACACCCGGAAACGGCGGGACATGAAAACATCCTGCACCAATTCGGCGGTGGGCAAATGTGAGGAAGCAGCGACCACAGCCGTGGGGATCCCCCTTCCTACCTCTTCGGCATGACTGGGACCGGATAATACGGCAAAACGTTTGAGGATATCGGGTCCCAAGGTCTCATACACAACCTCACTCATCCGCAGATGGGATCCGACTTCCAGTCCCTTGGCGGTATTCACAATTACTACATCGTGCCTGATTCGTTGCTCAATCTGCTTCAAGACCGAACGCAGGGCCTGGGAAGGTACTGACAGGACCAGTATTTCCGGCCGGCTCATTGCATAATCCAGATCGTCGGTGACGCGAAGCTCTTCGGGAATGGTTACCTCCGGAAGGAAGCGGGGGTTAACCCGTTCGCGGGCGACATCAAGAATCCCATCCTCAGTCCTGCCCCACATCGTAACATCATGACCAATCTTCTGCAGCAGGATCGCCAGAGCGGTCCCCCAGCTGCCCGCCCCCAGGACGGTTACTTTTTTCATTTTACGCCCTCTCCCCTATCCGGGGCTCGGTCCCGTTGATTACACGTTTAATGTTGTCCTTGTGGCGGTAGATCACCAGGACGGCCAGGAGAAAAGTGAGGAAAATTATAAATCGTTCCTGGGGATAAAGGAACATGGTCAAAAAAGGGATAAATACGGCCGCGGTCAACGAGCCCAGGGATACCATACGGGTGATTACAATAACTCCAACAAAGGCAAAAAAGAGATATAATATGGCATACGGAATCAGGATGACCAAGGCCCCGGCTGAGGTAGCTACACCCTTTCCTCCCCGAAATCTGAGAAACACCGGGTAGCAGTGTCCGACTACCGCTGCCAGCGGACACAGGACCAGGAAAATCCCGCCGCCCATGGTCAAGGCGATCCAGGCAGCAAACACCCCTTTCAGGATATCACCTGTAGCCGCGAGTACGGCCAGAGGCAGTCCTACCGAACGCAATACATTGGTCGCGCCTACATTGCCACTGCCCCGTTTTCTGATATCCACCCGGCCAAATTGTCTGCTGATTATGTAAGAAATAGGTATTGACCCGATCAGATAACAGAGGGTCACCAGCAAGAACTCTTTCACTGTATCACTCCTTGCTCTCCCGCCGGCGCAGTACAAACCTGATGGGCGAACCTTCAAATCCAAAGGCCTGCCTGAAATTATTTTCCAGGTACCTGAGATAAGAAAAATGCATCAATTCAACGTCATTTACAAATAAAACGAAGGTTGGAGGTCCGGTCTTGACCTGCGTCGCGTAATAAACCTTTAGTTTTTTCTTGCCCGCCCCCGGTGGGGGATTAAGCAGTAAGGCTTCATTAATCAACCGGTTTAGCTCTGAGGTCTGTACCTTGCGGTAGTGCTGTTCTGCAACAAAGTCAACCAGTTCCAGGATCTTGTGGACCCGTTTCCCGGTCAATGCCGAAACGTACAGGATAGGAGCGTAAGCCAGAAACTTCAGCTCTTCCCTTACATCTTTATCATAGGCGGTCATGCTCTTGGCATCCTTGGTGACCAAGTCCCACTTGTTAACTACAATCACTGAAGCCCGGCCCTGTTCATGAACAAAACCCGCGATCCGCTGATCCTGTTCCGTGACCCCTTCAGTGGCATCAATCACTATCAGTACCACATCAGCGCGCTCTGCCGCCTTGAAGGCACGGATTACACTGTATCTCTCCGTGGAAACTGAGATCCTGGTCTTCTTGCGAATCCCCGCCGTATCCACCAGAATATACTGGTTTCCCCCGTATTCAAAAGGGGTATCGATGGCGTCACGGGTGGTACCCGGTATATCGCTGACTATGACCCGGTCTTCGCCCATTATGGCATTGACCAGTGACGATTTGCCGACATTGGGACGGCCGACCACGGCGATCCGGGTCTTTAACCCTTCCTCCGGGGTCTCCACCGGGTCGGGGAAGTTAGCCACGACTTCGTCCAGAAGGTCACTGGTGTTCAGCCCGTGAGCTGCCGATATGGGAATAGGCTCTGATAAACCCAGGGCAAAGAACTCATAGAACTGCGCCTGGTTGCGGAAGTCCTCGACCTTGTTGGCCGCGAGGACAATGGGCTTGCCACTCTTCCTGAGTATGGCAGCAATCTCCTCGTCCTCCTGAACCTGGCCCTCCCGGGCATCAACCACCATAATAATAACGTCCGCCTCATCGATGGCCAGCTCTACCTGCCGCCGCACCTCAACTGACAGCAGATTCTGATCTCCGGTAATGAGGCCACCGGTATCAATGATGATGAACTCCCGGCCTTCCCATTCCGACCGGTCATAGATCCGGTCACGGGTTACACCGGGGATATCTTCGACAATCGCCTTTCTCATTCCTGCCAGCCTGTTAAAAAGGGTAGATTTACCAACATTTGGGCGGCCGACAATGGCCACTACCGGTTTGGACATCTTTACTCTCCTTTGGGCGGCCTCCGTGAAGGGCCGCTAAGTATGGCATCCAGCAAAGCTCCGGGGTTTGGCTCCACCACTTCAAGACGGGCCCCGGAGGCTGCTGCGAGCTGCGACACTGTCATGTCATCAAGCAATACTGCTCCATCGTCACGGAGAACTGTTCTGGGCAGCAGAACCCTTTCTCCGGCAAACTGTCTGCCGAGGGCCCTGGCTATGTCATGCCCGGTCAGGAGACCGGTCACCGTCACCTCGCCCCCGAAATACTGGTTGGTCACCGGGATAACCCGCAGGTCAATCCCCCAGGGTGCGAGCATCCGGGCAACGGTCCTGAACATGGGCTCAGCCGAACGACCGCAGATGACGTAGGTAGGTTCACCAGAGGTCGGATCTGCTTTAAACTCTGACAGGATAGCCGACAGCTGCTCCAGAAAATCAGCAGTAAGCCCGATGCCGTTCTCTATCTGCGGGTACCCGTCATAATACTCGGGGTCCGGGAATTCCTCCCCCGCCTTGATATAAAACTCATCTGCCAGGTAAACCAGACCAATCCCTGTATCTTTTCGAAATTCGGCCTGCCACCTGTCAACCTGCTCAATGAGGGCCCTGGCTGCTTCCCTGGTAACCGGTGAGAGCCGGGGTAAATCCTCTCGGAACCCGGTGATTCCCACCGGGACAATTCCCACGCTTCTAACCGATGGCCAAAAAGACCGGAGGTCCCTAATTGTCTGTTGTAGGATCTCCCCGTCATTAATACCCGGGCAGAGGACCACCTGCGCATGAACCTCAATTCCATGGTCCTTCAAAAGCTTAAGGTCGCGCATCACACTACGGGCCCTCTTCGATCCGAAGACCCGGGCCCTTATATCCGGATCAGTAGCGTGTACTGATACGTACAGGGGACTCAGCCTCATCCCCAGGATTTTTTCCCAGTCCCGCTCCGTGAGGTTGGTCAAGCTGATAAAGTTTCCATAAAGAAATGACAAACGGTAGTCGTCATCCTTTACATACAGTGACTTCCTCATACCTGGAGGCAGTTGGTCCACAAAACAGAACAGGCATTTGTTGACACAGGGCCGAATGCGATCGAACACCACAGCATCAAATTCCAGCCCCATGCTCTCTTCGTAATCCTTTTCTATCTCCAGGACCCAGACTTCACCACCGGCCTTGCTGACCTCAACCTCCAAGTATTGATCATCGGCCAGGTAGCGGTATTCCAGAATATCATTAACGGGTTGACCATTTATCGATACTACCCGGTCTCCCGGCTCAATGCCCATCTCTTCTCCAATGCTGCCCGGTATCACCCCGGCAACTACGGCGCCTTTTTTTGCCAAGGTCACCCTCCCGTCATTCAGGATATCCACCATTATCCTGCAAAATTGCGGGTGGGTCAAGGCTTGGCCGACCTGTCATTGTCAGGCCTAACCATCAGTTACCGGCAGCCAACGGGTCAGCCAGCCATTTCCCGGGTATCGAAGGCTCCTCGAGAGTAAGCCACCTGCTCTCGCAGTCGACTTACTTCCGCCTTTATCCGAGGGAATTCCCGGACTATGGTTCGATCAGAAACCAAGCGGTTGATAATGCTCCCTAGTCCCAGCGGCATCCGGCTGGCTTTGGAGGCGACCCAGATATCCAATTCACTCGGTATACGGATCTCCTTCACCAGCAACCGGGAAGAATCAATTCCCATGATCTGTTTAAAATCGTGTATGGCCCGGCATCCCACCTCAACCAGGCGTCCCAGTCCCAGTGTATAAACCCGATTGTCGTCTTTATCTCTACCTATATATAAAGGATACCCGCTGTAGTCGTAAGACATATCACAGTAGCCTTCCAACCTGTCAAAATCAGGTTCAGCTATGGTATTAAGATACAGGTGCGCTGCCACCAGGGTATGGTGGACAGCGGTGGTCCCGGCCAGAACAATTATCACTCCTCATCCCCCCTATATCATCTTGGTCTTAATGGTCTTTACCAGCCCGACCAGACCGGGAAATGCCAGGCGTGTGCCCCAGATAAGGATTGGCCGGCCTGGCATAACGATGCCCAGTCGTCGTGAGAGGAACCCTCCCACCATCATGATAATGTTTACATAAGGCATGGTGTTTACGACCACGACCTGATCTTCAACACCCAGCAATTCAGCCAGTCCCATAAAGACCTGGTTTAATCTTCCCCCCAGATTTTTCTTGCCCAGGGCATAGACCTCATCACCCTCACTGGTGCGCCCCATAAACCGTATCACTCCGTATACGTCACCTGGGGTCTTGTCAAAATACGGCAGGGCCATAAACTCCTGGGCTGAAGGAGGACGGTTGGTCGGTAAAAGGCCTACGTGGATGGCAGCGGCCGTAACTGAAGAGTGTGAGCCGCCAAAACAGTGATAGATGATTTTCATGAATTCCGCCTCAAAAATGTGTATTTTATGCTGAGTAATGATAGCCGGCTTCAATCATTATGATTGAAACCGGCCGGATTGATTCGTAAGATTCACCAGCAGCCTTACTTTGTTTTCTTGCGGTTGATGGCGATGTACGCACCGTAAATTACTGCAACTCCCAATAGAATCCAGATGACCGCGGTCCAGTCGCTGCGCTGGTTTCCAGAGGCCGCTACATTGACCAGAGGGGTAGCATCGTTTTTTCCTTGTTCTTCATCCTCAACTCCGAAAACATCGGGTACCGCCTGAGCAAACAGTTCGACGCCTCTTTTTGCCTGTTCTTTGCTATTGGTGTGTGAACCCACCTCCACCAGTACGGCCCGCGGAGACAGGTCCTGGTTATAGCTGCCTTTACCCATGAATATCCCGGCGGACAGTCCTGGATGCTTCTTGTCCAGGTGAGCTTTGATTTTCTTGGCAAATTCCAGGTTGGCAGACATGTGAGGGTTTTGTTTCCCCACCACCAGCTTAACTTTGGTAACCTTTTTACTATCAACTTGAGCGGCATATACATCCGCTGGTACCGCATCCCGGTGAACATCTATCAAACCCACGGCTCCCTGCTTCAAAAGCTTGGTTGCTGTGCGGCGGGAACGGTTATAGGCGTTGACATCATGGGGGTTATGGGAAGTCTTGTCCAGAATTGCATTGACCCCCATGTCAGACAAGCACTTGCGCAGGGTCTCTCCCACCTGGTAGATTCCCCCCCGGCCGTTTATGCTGTCTGTTCCATCAGATGGGACATATGACTCGTCACTATGGGTCGAATAGATGCCAATTGTGCCTCGGTTTTTGGCCACTACGGGAGTCAATCCCAGAATCCCGGAGGTCTTGGGAGTAGATACCTTAACCTCCGGCATCTTTTCATTTCCTACCAGGGTACAGCGACAGGTGTCTCCTTCAATCTTGGCCACCTTGAACCGGCGGTTGTCAGGGGTAATGAACTCATCATCCTCATAAACCGGCAAAGCGGTCTTGGTCAGGACTTTTCCGTCTTCATCCACCAAGGTATAGTGACCCCCGTCGTTTCTTTCGTGTTCAAAAGCCCCCAGAGCCATACCAGTCCCCAGGCTCCATATCGCCGCCAGCATCACAGAAAGAATAACCAGTCTCTTAAGCATCGTCCTCATTCCTTTCTGCATCACTTTCGGGTATTGGTTTGCGGGCTGGTTCGGGCTGAGGTTCACGCAGGTTCTTGACCAGTTCCTCAGGCCGCCCTTCTACGGCAGGGCCGCCCTGGACCCGCTCCAGGATTTCCCCAACTCCTTCTGCCAGTAGTACTGCCAAAATACCGGAGAGGACCAGCGCATCAAAAGCCCCTGCTCCACCCAGGGCAACCGTTCCGGGATTGCCGGTACGTATCAGCCAGATGAAATGTCCGATGTCGAGGGCAAACACCCCCATCACGGCTGCGAAAAAGGCACCCCGGCGGGACCGTCCGGCGATGTAACCGGCAGTTCCGGCTACCAGCGGATAGATGTAGATGGGGTCAATAAATATCTGCTCCGGCTCGGCACCCAACACTCGGCTTACCAGGAACAGGAGGGCCGCGGTGACACCGGCGGCCACGATGGCCCTAATCCATTCATAGGCCTTGCCCGCGCCTGCCAAGACATAGATTGCCAGAATGATGGGGATTACGCCCCCCAAGTTGATGGTAAGGCGACTGCTCACAGGTATATCAATGAAACTGCCAACTATTATGGCCGCTATTACCCCCAATGCAGCACGGTCGCTCAGCCTCAAACGGTCCAAAACCCGGTGTCCAACCCCAAAGTAGATAAGTATTGAGACTGCCAGCAGTGTCAGCAACCCCAACGGATATTGAAGCACGATCATCTTCCTTTCCCTACTGTGATGGAATTAGAATTCCCTGCGGGTCAAGGAATGATGCAACGGAAGCAGGGCCCCCACTTACCGCATAGAAAAGAGCCACCGGTTAATTCGATGGCTCACTTCTATATATTATTCCTCTATGAACTGCTTATTTCATAGTTCAGATGTGCAATAGGGACAACGGGTAGCTTTAATCGCCACCTTTGACAGGCAAAATGGGCATTCTTTGGTCGTTGGTTCCGGCTCAGCAACCGTTTCTTTCTTCTTAAGCCGGTTAATCTGCTTGACCAAGATAAATATAACGAAAGCTACTATCAGGAAATCGATTACATTATTAAGGAACAAACCATATTTTATTAACGGGGCGCCCGCTTCCGTAGCCGCATTCAAAGATGCGTAATGCTGGCCTGACAGGTCTATATACAGGTTGGAGAAATCAACTTCTCCCAGCAACAGTCCGATTGGCGGCATCAAAACATCGTTCACAAACGAGGTAACGATTTTACCGAATGCAGCTCCGATTATAATGCCTATTGCGAGATCTATGACATTTCCCTTCATGGCAAAGTCACGAAACTCTTTCCACATCCTTATCATCTCCGATCAAATATGCTTCAGTTTAATAACAGTTCAATTCTACACCACTCAAGGATTAACCTGCACGATTATATTGGTGCCCTACAGCAAAGAGCCACCGGGCAATCCGATGGCTCTATCTCTTTACTTATTACCGACTACTTTAATCATTTTATTCCTGAGGTAGTATTGAAATCCCCCGTGCGGTTGAGTATTACGGATTCATTTTATACGCCCCATCCAGAACCGACACCTGTTCATTCCACAGTCTCATTTCCCGGGCCGGATCAATACTGGGTTCGGTCAGTACTATCTTCCGTAAATACTCTTTCTGCTCGGCTGAGTTCTCGAAGTTGGTTAACTGGTTCAAGGCGAAACCTGAAAAATCACGGACCATAAAGTTGAACATATGGTCAATCAGGTCATCATTTATCTTGTAGATCTTGCAGTTCTCCAATACTAACTGAGCATAAACGATCAGAGTAAACATCTCACCCATTGCCAGCATGTAATCAACCCGTTTGGCCTGCTCGGTGGTGGGCTTTGCTTTGCTCATCATATCTTTAAACAACTCGATCTGACTTCTGAACACGTTGACGTTGGGCAGGTCCACACCTTCATAGGCCAGGCGGTAGTCAGGGAAGCGCACCTTGGCCAAACCGCCGGTATACTGCTGGAATACATAGGTGTCATCGCCTGGTTCGTCCCGTTTGGGGATGACTGGGTAGTCAACCGGGTCGAAGAAGTAGTTTTGCAGGAACTTGATAACCAGATTGATATTGACATGGACCGTTCCTTCCAGACGCGGAATCATACCGACTTCCCGGGTCGCTGCTTCAAAATAGGTGTCCTGCTCAAACCCTTTAGCGGTGATGGCATCAAGCAGCATGTCGATTACCTTCATGCCTTCCCTGGTGACCTTCATTTTCTGTATGGGGTTAAACAGAAGATAACGGCGATCCTCGTTGGATGCTGCGCGGAAGTAGTCCAGACTCCGCAGTGCATAGAGCTTCATAGCATGGAGGCGTGCAAAAGATTCAACAAAGAAAGTCTTGATATGGGGGAAGTTGGTCACCGGTTTACCATAGAGTATGCGGTTGGAAGCATGGGTTATCGCTTCATAGAACGCATGGGTACAAATACCAACGGAACAGAACCCCAGCTGGAATTTGCCAATGTTTACTGAGGACAGTGAGGAATCCCACGCCAGTTGACCGCTGGACATGATGTCATCTTTGGTGATGGGGTAGTCAACCAATTCAAATTCAGCCACGTAAGCGTTGCGAACTCCGGGGGTATTGATTTTCTTGACCAGTTTATAGTTGTGGTGCTGGCTGTCCACTGCAAAGAAAACATGCTCATTGGTGTCTGCATAGCGCCCATGAACTGAAACCAGGGCTGCTACGTTGCCATTTCCAATGTAATACTTACTGCCATCTGCCTTATAGGTTCCGTCACCCTGCGGGTATAGCTTCATTTCGTTGGAGTAGAGGTCCGCTCCATGTTCCTTCTCGGATAGACCAAAGGCAAACAGTCCACCGTCTTTCAATAATTCCGCCAGCCTGTGCTTGAGCCCCTCATTTTCACCCATCCATACCGGACCAACTCCCAGGATGCTGACCTGATAGGCATATTGATACTGGTTGCCGTAGAACCCTAAAATCTCGTTATACTGACATACCCGCGACAAATCAAAGCGGGAATCAGAATCTCCGTAACCAGCCGGAGTCAGGAGAGTGGCGAATATTTCATTTTCCTTTAGAAAGCGAACGAAATCATCGTACCAGCGGAGGGCCTGGTCGTCCTCCTTGATGCTTTTCAAGCCCTTTCTCTCGAAGAACTCAATGGTCTTTAACATGATGTCTTTGGTTTTCTGATCAGGCCATTCCTGATCATATTTCTTGGGATTAAGCAAAAATGACATTGGTAAGCCTCCTAACACTTTCTTGTTCACATAATAGTTGTTGATCTAACTATGATTTTAACAGATTTATGATAGTCAGAGTCCGTTTAGTCGAAACTCTGTCCAAATGTGCCCACTACCCCCTAATCAAATACGTTTCAGTTAAATAACTGTATTATTCGACGCCAATTGGAGAATAACCTGTCGATTATCAAATGGAAAAGGTTGAGTTAGAACTCAAACTCGATTCCGGGCAGATCTTTCGCCCTGGTAAAGGACATTCTTTTTGCTCCGGCAGCAGGACCATATTATAATTAGTAGAATATCACTCTAAAAATAAATAA
Organism: Syntrophomonadales bacterium; assembly: GCA_050951725.1. Taxonomy (GTDB): domain Bacteria; phylum Bacillota; class Syntrophomonadia; order Syntrophomonadales; family DTU052; genus DTU052. The sequence goes on from JBMNJO010000001.1 coordinate 823,168, forward strand.
CGTATCTGGAGGAAAAATGAACGAACACATCATTATTGATCGCCGATTCTGCGGCCCGCCTACTTCCGGCAATGGCGGTTATACCTGCGGTATGCTGGCCAATTTTGTGGGCTATCCTGCTGAAGTGACCCTGTTTATCCCGCCCCCTTTGGAAGTACCCTTAACGGTAAGACAGGAAAACGGCCAGTATATATTATCAGACGGGGATACCGTGGTGGCCAAAGGAGTGGCCAAGGCGGTTGATATAAAAGTACCAGAGCCGCCAACCATGGAAGAGGCCAAAGTCTCGAAAGCTGGTTCGGAAATCTTTGAAAAACACGCCTTCCCCACCTGCTTTGTATGCGGACCCCACCGGGGAGAATGCGATGGACTGAGGATTTTTGCCGGTCCGGTAGAAGGCCGTAACTATGTAGCGACCTCGTGGATTCCCGATTCTTCTTTGACTGACGACCAGGGCATTGTCAGGAATGAAATAATCTGCGCAGCACTGGACTGTCCGGGAGCCTGGGCGGTATTTGCGGAAAGGACGCGGGTGATTGTCCTGGGCAAGCTGGCAGTTGACATCATTCAGAGGATGAAAGCAGACGATCCCTGCATTGTGGTGGGCTGGAAGATCGGAGAGGAAGGCCGGAAATTATACGCTGGAACAGCTGTATTCTCAGAAACCGGCCAGTTATACGCCCGAGCCTTGGCAACGTGGATCGAGCTAAAAGAAAATCCCTAAGAGCTCCATTGAGGAAAGTTAAGGCGCAAAAAATCAGGGCTTTTCCGTCGTTCTCGGAAAAGCCCTGATTTTTTTTGACATCAGCCCGGGAATCAACATGGCTTTCTAATTTCTTAAGTGATAACTGCTTCCCCGCGCCTTTGTCACTCCGAAATCCGATTATAAACAAATTTTGTTCATGGTTGCTAAAAGGTATTGTTATATTGGTCTCGGCAGATTATTATTATGGAAACGGTGATATCCGCCATACCAGTCACTCAGTTTCGACTGGTTTAATGGCACGTGGAGTTCCTGTTTGTTACTGGCTGGTCTTTTGCGACGCAAAAAATGTAAAGAGAATTAAGGGAGGTTAATTAGCATGAATAGTTTGAAAGGAACCAAAACGGCGGTTAATCTTATGAAGGCGTTTGCCGGAGAATCACAGGCACGTAACCGTTATACCTTTTATGCTTCCGCAGCCGATAAAGAAGGCTACAAACAGATTAAGAACATATTTATTGAAACAGCTGACAATGAAAAAGAACACGGCAAACGCTTCTACAAGTTTTTGCTGGAGGGCTTTGGAGGAGAATTACCTGCTGTTATCGACATTACCGCCGGTTTCCCAGTTGCCCAGGGGACTACTCTGGACAATCTGAAGGCTGCGGCTGAAGGCGAATACGAAGAGTGGAACGATCTCTATCCCGAATTCGCGAAAGTTGCAGAGGAGGAAGGTTTCCCGCAGATCGCAGCCGCTTTTAAGATGATCGCTCTCGCTGAGAAACGGCACGATACCAGATTTAAAAAACTGGCCGCCAATATTGAAAACGACCAAGTCTTCAAAAAGGATACCAGCGTAGCATGGAAGTGCGGCAATTGTGGTTACGTTCACGAAGGGCCCGAAGCACCCCAAGTATGCCCGGCCTGCATACATCCGCAAGCATATTTTGAAGTATTTGTAGAAACGTATTAATTGGGTTGCCTAAACGCAATAACGATAATATCAATATGAGAGAACATTTACATTATCCGAGGGAACGGATCAGAACGTCCCTCGGATAAACCCCATCACAGTTGGCGAGGTTGAAAAATGCAAGAGAGGTGAGTACATTGGAACACAAGCTACCAGCATTACCTTACTCAAGAGACGATCTTAGCCCCGTAATCTCAGCAGAAACCATAGACTATCATTACGGAAAGCACCATCAAGCCTACGTAAATAACCTTAATAAACTGATTGCTGGAACCAATTATGAGAGTATGGAACTCACTGACATTATTAAGCAGTCATCGGGCGGCATATTTAACAATGCAGCGCAGGTATTTAACCACAATTTCTATTGGAATTCCTTAAAACCTAACGGGGGTGGAGAACCAACCGGAAAGCTGGCTGAAGCGATTGACAATTATTTTGGTTCATTTGCGGCCTTTAAGGAGAAATTCACAGCCACAGCTATAGCCACGTTTGGTTCCGGCTGGACCTGGTTGGTTAAAAATGCCGATGGGAGTCTTGCAATAGTAAGTACGAGCAATGCAGGCACTCCCATAACTGATGAGAAAATCCCGTTGTTGACCTGTGATGTATGGGAACATGCCTATTATATTGACTACCGTAATGCCAGACCTGCCTATGTAGAGCAGTTCTGGAACCTTGTAAACTGGGCCTTTGCCGAATCCAATTTTGAGAAGTAATTTCTCATAATATAGTGCTCTCGCACTTGAAAGGAAACAAGATGGTAACCAACAGCAATCCGAAATGGTTGGCTAAAATTGGTTTCGCATTCGCGTTAATATCCTTTGCCATATATCTTTTATCTTACTTCCTTTTTCACGATATCGATTTTATGAGCCACCATCTCATGATTGATTTGGCCTTTTTACCGATTGAGGTATTTTTGGTCGCCACAGTCTTTGAAAAGCTAATGGGACGCCGGGAAGAAAAAGCGCGGTTGGAAAGGTTGCACATGATCACCGGGGCTTTTTTTAATGAGGTGGGGACAGATCTGGTCAAGACTTTGGCCCAGAATAATTCGGATGCGATGATAACAGTCAAGGATTATGACCTGAATGAAACCTGGTCTGATGCTGATTTCGCACGTTTTAAGAACAACATAAACCAAAATGTTGTTAAATTACAGATCAACGCCACCAATTTACTGGAACTTAGGGACTTATTGATCTCCAGACGAGAATACCTGCTGCGCTTGATGGAAAACAACAACCTCATGGAAAGTGAGCATTTTTCCCAGTTACTGCTGGCCATCTATCATTTGTTTGAAGAAATTCGGTTGCGAGAGGATTTACAAAACTTGAAGCCCAGTGACTTTGCTCACCTGAGCGAAGACGTCAGAAGAATATATTTACTGTTAACTGAACAATGGATTAATCATCTATCTCACATTAAAGAAAACACCCCTTACCTCTTTTCTCTGGCAGTACGAACCAACCCTTTTAATCCAGAAGCCAGCGTGGAAGTTGAATAGGCTTTATAGCCGCAAGTTCGACCATTTGCGGCGTGTTAATATGAAGCTCGGAAAAATACACTACCCGAGGGAACCGATTGAGACCGGCCCTCGGGTAGTGCTTTTATGCAGTTTTCTTCGACCTGCCGGATTGTTACTTATATTACCGGCCCTTGAATACCGGTTTTCTTTTCTCAAAAAAGGCGGCAATAGCTTCTTTTTGGTCTTCGGTACCACAGCAGTACGTCGTCTGGGCCTGTTCAAAAAGGAGTCCGGCCCGGACGCTGCTCTCCGCGGCCAGATTTATGCCTTTCTTGGCCATCTTAATAGCTACTGGGGGGAGATTGGCCATTTTGTTGGCGTACTTCATTGCTGTCTCCATTAGGTTTTCAGGCTCAGTTACGATCTCAACCAGTCCGATGGCCTTGGCTTCAGCGGTATCAATTTCGTCGCAACACATGATCATTCGTTTCGCCTGACCTGAGCCAACCAGCTTGGTCAAACGAGTGGTTCCACCCATGTCTGGAGCGAGGCCAAATCGAACCTCGGGAATGGAGAAACGGGCATTGGTCGCGGCAACGCGGATATCACAGGCGAGGATAAACTCCATCGCGGAACCATAGCAGAGTCCATGGATGGCGGCTACCACTGGCACCGGAAACTCCTCCCAAACAGTATAGACCGACTGTGACCAGGCGACAGTATTAAGGACTACCTCAGAATCAAAGGTGTTTAACTCATTGAGATCAATTCCGGCCGAAAAATGATCACCTTTGGCGCTGATAACGACCGCACCCAGGTCCTCCATTTTTACGATTTCCTGGGCCGCCTGTAAGATTTCCTCCCATACACTGGGACCTAAGGTATTAAACTTCTCAGCGCGATTGATAGTCAGGGTGGCAATTTTGCCTTCCTTACCTACCAGCAAGTGTTTATAGTCTCCCATTTAAACTAACCTCCTGTATTCTTATCATGGTAATTCATGGCGACAACACTAGAAGAGGGCCAGACTACGACGCAGGATTTCCTCAGCTTCTGCGACCATGCGATCGAGCAGTTCCTGACAGGATACTACATCATTGATCAAGCCGATAGACTGCCCCACCATGAGAGCCGCGCCGTCAACGTCGCCATTTTGCCATGCGGCATTAGAGCGATGGCCGGACAGGAGAGGAATAATCTCATCAGCTCCTCCACTCCGTTCCTCAATAGCCAGGATCTGATTGACCAGCTCATTTTTCAGGGCACGGCCTTGCAGGCCGATGCTCTTGCAGATGAGGGTGGTATCCTGCTCCTGACGTTTAATCATTTCATCGTAAATATTGGGGTGGACCTCACATTCCTTGGTAGCGATAAAACGGGTAGCCATCATGACTCCATCGGCGCCCAAAGCAAGAGCTGCCGCCATGGTGCGGCCATCCGCGATGCCGCCGGTGGTGATTACCGGGATTTTAACAGATTCCGCAATCCGGGGAGTGAGAACCATTGTAGTTACATCGTCGTTTAAGGGATGACCCCCTTCTTCAATACCAGCCGCCAGGATGGCGTCATAGCCTATCTTTTCAATATTGATAGCGTGGCGGACGGCGCCTACCTTGTGCATGATCTTAACGCCAGCCTCATGCACCATGTCGATGTATTGGACAGCAGGTTTTCCGGATACTTCGATGACGTCAACCTTCTCCTCACAGCATACTCTAAAGTAATCGTCGTACGTTTCAGGCTTAATGCGGATAGAGGGAAGGAGGGTTATGTTTACACCAATAGGTTTATCGGTTAACTGGCGGGTTTCGCGCAGAGCAGCCCGTAATTCTTCCCCAGTGTTGTAGTTGCCGGCGGTTATGTTGCCGAGACCACCCGCATTAGAGATGGCGGCGCAGAGTTTAGGTTTGCAGAGCCACATCATGCCGCCGCAGATGATGGGGTACTTGATGCCAAACAATTCGGTTATTCTGGTTTTCACGTCAAAACCTCCTTAATGAAGTTTAGCCTAAGGGAATTATAACCGTTCTCGGCTGAGCTTGTTGTTTGCTCAAGTTGCGGAACGTACTCATGAGCGGCCCGCAACCGGCGGTGTATTTTCATCACTCCCCTCTTGTTTTAACTCAGCCAATAGATTTTCGTGCCAGTTGGTCAGGAATGCATTGAATTCCAGTCCATAACGCAAAGTGTAGGCCTGGTATCGATCAGAGGACTTACCAACCCCTTTGCTTATTTCTTTCAGACGTTCACCGCTGTCACGAATCTGTTCCAGATGTTCCTCCAGAATGGAAATCAACTTTTCGCGCGGAAGGTTGTGAGCAAAGAAAATGCGCACCAGCATGTCGTACTTAATCGACAACGGTTTCAAGGGTGCTTCAAGCCATTCCAGAAACTGACCGCGTCCCTTTTCAGTTAAAGTATACACTTTCTGATAACGTCCTTTACGGACCTCTTCCCGCGATTCTACCAACTGGTCCATCTCGAGCTTTTTCAGGGTTGGATATAACCCTCCATAACTCACATTGGAGAAGAAAGAGGTGCTATAGCTCATCATTTTCTTAATCTCGTAACCACTCATATCGCGAAATGTTAAGCATCCCATTATTATGTTTCTGAGCATCTCCGCCATCCTCCAATATGTAATTTTTATATATAGTATATTTATATAAAAACAATGGGCAAAAATCAAGACTGTTTACGCTCCTAATCTACACTATAACATGATAAGTATGCCGTGGTCGGCAAGGTGGGATTCGGAACTGTAGAAAAAGGCCATTTTTCACCTAAATCGAATATTGGTTTGCATTACCGGCAAATATGAGAGAAAAGAGGGCTCTCCATGCAGTACTGGTTAAACTGGGACCGACTTTTGTCAAGTTTGGCCAAATGTTAAGCACTCGCTCCGACCTGCTCCCCCGCATTTACATTGAGGCATTAGAAGCACTGCAGGACAAAGTTACTTCCATGGGCCATGAAGATCTGAAAAAGGTACTCTGCGCAGAATTCGGATGTCTGGACGATTACTGCTTCAGGTAGTTCCCATAAACCGTAAAGGCATCCATAATATGATACGGTTGTGTTTTGTGATCACCGGCTGCGCCCGCAGTAACCAAAATATATTCTGTGCCGTTTTTTTCAGCCAGGCTGGCCAGACATTGTCCGGATTCAGCGGTATAGCCAGTTTTGCCACCGAGGATTCTTCCCCCGTCAAACTCATAGGTTTCGGTTTTAACAAACAGTGTACTGTATAAAGTGATTCCACCGGGATGCCGGTTGGTACTGGCAGTAGAATGGCGCATAGATGTGAAAACCTGGCGAAAAGTCTCATTATGCAAGGCGTACTCCAGCAAAACAGCGATATCTTTCACTGTACTATAGTGATTGTCATCGTAAAGGCCGCACACGTTTGTGAAATGAGTATCCTTCATACCCAGTTGCTCTGCCTTCCGGTTCATCAGCTTTACAAATTCACTTTCCGAGCCCGAAACCTTAAGGGCCAGTCCGACTGAAGCATCTGCACCGGATGGCAGTAGCGTTCCGTACAGCAGGTCAATAGCTGGAACTTCCTCACCAGGTAAGAAACCGGCCAATGAGGCATTTGCCGCATACAAGTCCTTAAAGATCTTGTTTTCCAGAATAACAGGCTCATGTAAGTCAGCTATATTTTCGATTGCTACTATGGCCGTCATGATTTTGGTAAGAGATGCCGGAGAAATTCGTTCCTCACTTCTGCTTTCAAAACCTACCTGCTGATCCCGCAGACGTACCAGTATTGCATACGGACTATACAGTTCCCTGTCCGTGGAGTTCAGAATAATCGGTTCCTCGGCATCCGGGTTCGAGGGTGTATCTGACCCTGATAAACGGGTGGAAATGTCCACAGATATTCGCTCTATAATAGGTGGTATAAATTTACTTGCAGTGCTATACGCACCGGTTATTAATAACACTGCAATTAATATTAAGCTAAAAATCCTGGTAAATCTCGGCTGTCTTCTCCGACGCATAAAAACAACTCCTTTTTTTGTTCCATTGAACCAAAAATCAAGGAGCCATGTTTTAACTCCGCCTTATCAAAATCTTAAGATTCTCTTATGATGGGCAGGACAACTGTAAAAACAGTCTGGTCGTCGTCACTTTGCACTGAAATGTCACCCTGGTGGGCAGTTACTATCTCTTTGGCTATCGCAAGTCCCAATCCGGCGCCGCCGGTTTTACTGGACCTGGAGGTATCCAAGCGGTAAAACTTTTCAAAGATTGTATCCAGCTTGTGGGAAGAAATCGGATTGCCGTGATTGGAAAAAGTGATGACTACATTTTCTTCCTGTTGGGCCGCAGAGATTTCAATAATACTGTCATCATAGCTATAGGCTATGGCGTTCTTCAGAATGTTATTAAAGACCCGCGCCAGTTTGTCGCCATCTCCCCACAGGACAAGGCCATCCGGGACCTTAACCACCACCTGCTTTCCTTGTGGCGTTAACATCGGATAGAACTCGTCGGCCATTTGCTGAAACATTAATGGCAAATTGATTTTTTCACGGTTCAAAGTTATAGTCTGGAGATTAAATCTTGTGATTTCAAAGAATTCATTGATCAGATGCTCCAACCGGTAGGCCTTTTCCAAAGTTATCCCGATGTATTTTGCTAACCGGTAAGCGATAAGGTTATAAGGTATGCCAGAAACCACAGGTGTGCCCACTCAAAATTTCTTTGTGGAGCCACGCCGATAAAAAACTGGGGATAAAACTCAATATACGATAAGGTTTCCCCCACCTGGCTTATGACCCGATAATAAACCTGCGGTGGGACAATCACCAGTGTACCAAACACGAAAGAGATAAACAGACGTCTGGTGCGTTCCCTGACATACTCGTGTCCGGATCTAAAATTCAGGGCGAACCAGGTTCCAGCGCAAGTGTAAGAACTTCTGATTAATTGTAATACTACTTCACAGAAGTTCTTACACTTTCGCGACATGCTCTACCTTCCCTTAGCTTTTTCCTTATCTCGTTTCATATCGCTATTTCATCCCTCTTGCCAGTACGGTCACAGCCTCTGCGCGGGTAGTATTGCCCTGTGGTCTGAATGATCCGTCCGGGTAACCGCTGATCAGTTTGTCGTGTACGGCTGCCGCAACATAGGGATATGCCCAAAGGGCAATTTTCTCATTATCGCTGAAAGTCAATGCTACATCAGAAGCTTGAATATTGAAGGCCTTCCCCAGCATCACGGTCATCTGCTCCCGGGTTACCGGATCATCAGGTCCAAAAGTCCGAGCATTATACCCCTGGACAATCCCAGCTTTATGAGCAGCCTCGATGTATGATTTCGCCCAGTGGTGCTCGGTGTCAGTGAAACTTGCCATTGGTTGCTCAAATCCATTTTCAACAGCCAGGTACTTGACCAATATCGTACAGAACTCCGCGCGGGAGATCCATTTATCAGGAAGGAATCTGCCGTCTGAGTAACCGCTGATGACTTTCTGATTTATCATTTTCTCGATACTTTCTCTCGCCCAGTGCCCCTGAATATCTGTAAGTTCTACTCCCCGCACCAGAGGGCGAATCAGGACCGCAAATTTTGTAAAGTGGTCAACCCTGCCAATTACTTCTCCATTATCCCAATCAAAATTGCAGTCTTCTACTTCCACCCATTGCTGTCTAATCTCATCTAACCAGCAAAGAACCGGTTCATATCTCTCCCTGTCGATCCGGTTGCGATCAAACGCCAGCCTGATAGTAACGGGTTGTAGGAATTTCCCGCTTTTGTCTTTGCTAAACTCGAATACGCCGCTGAGCAGTCGATCTCGCTGAGGTAGATTTTGGGTGGAAGATAATTTGCGTACACTAATTTGCACCTGTTCTCCTACAGCTGCTGCCGGAACATCGGCCCTGGCCCCTTCGGTTGACACAGTTCCATGCTGGCCCGGACTTACCGTAACAGTGCTACCTCCCGAAACGGAACCGTCTTCTTCACGAGGGGAACCACCTCCAGGTCCGCCTCCGCTGCCTGAATTCTGCTCTTCTTCAGGCCGCATGCGCTTTACATGCAATTCCCGCACCGTGATGTTACCTGCTCCATCCTCAGCCAGTAACAAAATATTATTGTCCCCGTATTCCAGTAAAACTGTCTGTAGCGGCATTTCGAAATGAACCGGCGTGAGAACTGCTGATTCGAAGTCCGGGCTTGCTTCTTTGTGGTAAAGCACATTCCCGTTCATAATTACGGCCAATGTGCCCATGTTTTCGTCAATCACGGCTGCGAGACTTACGCTTTCAGTTCCGGAAGAAACGACAGTGGGCGGGCGGGTAGTGACTTGTATAACCGGGGCGGTTATATCAACGAACAGCTTGCGTTGATAGGTGCTATAATTGCCTGCGTTATCCAAAGCCTCAATATTCAGATCATGTACTCCTTCTGGAATAGTGAGCGTGGTTTCAAATTCAAAACGATTTTCTTCTTTGTTATAGCTAAAATCCGTTTCATTGCCATCCAGCTTTAAGGATGCCAGCAAGTTGTCTTCCTCTACATAGCCTTTTACAGTTACTTTCTGGTTATTGTAAAATCCCCTGGGTTCGGGCAATTGGAGATGAACCACTGGTTTTTTGTCATCTGTTCCGGTGGTTAACGGCTCTGAAAGGCTAAAATTACCTGCCATGTCAGTAACCATAACCCTGAGTTGATATGGGACTTCCGCCAGAGCATTGAGATCAAAGACCCCATCTATCGAAGAAGCCAGCACACCCCGGGGCTCCACATAAAGGTGGTATAAAACCCCGGGAAAAACTTCGTCTGAGGCCTGTACAGCGATGCTGCCGGTATCTTTATTGTAGTCAACCGATTCAATAACTGGAGGAACGGTATCAACCCTAACCGGGAATTCCAGAGTCTGCCACTTGGCATCGTCCCAATCCACTCGAGCCTGCAACCGGTAAATGTATGGCCCATCAGTCACTTCTCCATCAATCTTTCCATCCCAGGGGAAAATGTATAATGGTTCGCAGATACTGAGATTAAAATTCTTTTTCAGATACTCAATAGTGTCCAGGTCTCGAAGTTTCCGGCCCTCCGCATCCAGAATATCAACGTCTATTTCTCGTGCATTTCGCAGCAGCTCGGTAACAATCTGTGCCTCATCCTGTATCTCATCTCCATTAGGTGAAATCGCGATCCATTGTGCATCCATCTGATTGTTATTGTATCCCAGGATCTTGTCCCCACTGATAACAAACGTGCCTCGCAGCTTCTGGTCAATGACGGTGCCGAAGAACGGCTCCGATTCCTCGTCATAGAGACTATCATCAAAAATGGGAGCTTTATCCCATTCACCATAGAATCCAATATATGGAATGCTTAATTCTGGTTGCTTTTCCTCTAAATCAGTCAGACGTATGAATCCCTCTACAAAGGTGCCATTGGGGAAAATGGAGTTTAAATCCTTGAGCGAACTGTCTCCCTTATCCAGATCGTCCAGCATGCATACCGGATTTGCTAAATCAAGTTTTACCGGAATGTCGGCCGTTGATCCTGCCGGAACTGTTATGGTACCATCCGCAGTTCCGCTAAAAGATATCGGCATTGACCCGGTACCGGAATCCAAAACAACCTGTTCCTTATTGGTGTTGATATATGTCATCCCCTCGGATACATAGGGATATGAAGTCAGTACTGTACCACTGACTCGTAATTTACGTTCCTTGTCGGCAAAATTGGTTACCCTGACTGAAAAATTGGCGGTATTTCCTATCTCCCTCAGATTTACTTTGCTTAACCCGGTTTTACTGTCAGTTACAATTGCCCCGGTAGTGGTTGCGGCATAAAGATCCATAACCCCTGCTCCCTGACGCCGGGGAGATACCTCCACTCCTTCACTTACTTCCTGGGGACGCGCGGTGCTCATCAGAAGATGTCCTGCCATGTTTACCCGGTTAATTCCGTTTAAATGTTGGGAAAACATTTCGGGTTCTGCTTCCATCCGCTGCAAAATCAATGCCACCCCGCCAGCCACTTGAGGACTGGACATCGATGTGCCGCTCATCACTTCATATTGATCACCTGGAATGGTTGAATATATATTGCCTCCAGGTGCAGTAATATCCGGTTTAAAATCCAGGTTGGGTGTCGTTCCCCACGAAGTAAAAGAAGACATTGCTCCAATAACCGGGATTTCCTCCCCGGTAAATCGCACCTGGTTGTGTCCCTCGGCGATCCGGTTCCGCAATTTCTCGCCACCATGATTACCGATGAATACGGCTGGAATAATACCTTCGCCTGGGTAGGCCATCGATATTAATCCTTCGCCACCACTTTCGTTATTGTATACAATCACCCCTAGAGCTCCGCAGTTCTGAGCATTCATGATCTTGTCAACAAAACCAATGCTTCCCCGCTTTATGAGGGCAATTTTACCAGCAAGGTCCTGGACTGTGAAATCTTCCATCCTCCCCAGTCCGCAGTCCAGGTATTCCACGGTCGTTTCGCCAAAAACCTCCTCGGGATTTGGTCCTTCAATGCAACTCTGATAAGGTATTTTTTCTTCTCCACATTGAATGACTTTGGCCAGAATGGAGTTGTCAACGGATGCTACCGAAATCGTACCGGGGATGTTTCCGGGAGACCCAACCACCCCGATATCAGGGTTTTTGGCATATGGATCTTTATAAGAATCCCCTACGCGGTTACTATTCCCTGCAGACATGACAGGCACCACCCCGGCGGCAATCGCCCGTTGCACTATCTTATAAAGAGGCTCGTCCATTCTCACAAAATCGGCACTGCTCCCCATGCTGAGGTTTATCACGTCTGCACCCAGGGTAATTGAATCCTCCATGGCACGGACGATCACATCAGACCATGCTGATCCGAGTTGATCAGGATCGTTGGAGCATACCTTCATCGCCAGTAACTGTGTTTCCGGTGCTACCCCCTTGATTCCATTGGTTTCACTCTCATCTTCACAATTGGCCCCTACGATTCCTGCTACATGCATTCCATGCGGGTGGGTACTTAAAATATCGCTATTATTATCGGCATAATTATAACCGTACGGTACTTTATCACTAATCCAATTTCCGGGCAGATTAAGGGCTTCCGTCATCCGCTCGATATCCGTCTGTTTGATTTTCACATTCTCCGCATTGCTCAAACGCATATCCTTATGTGAAGGATCCATGCAGGTATCTATTATAGCAACCACTTTACCATCACCTTTATACCCTAGGTCCCAAGTGGGATGTACCTTAACTGTGCCTTTGCTGGTGACCATATTGGGCTGTGGCGCAGGAATCTCATATTTTTTTGCTATGTATACCTTCTTTACTCCCGGCAGCTTTTCGATCTTTTCCATATCTGAAGCCAAGGCTGTGGCACTGAATCCATTCATTACATTCACAAAGTCATAATGGTAGTCAAGGTCTATCTCCTGTGCCTCGATCTCTTCTTTCAAAGAAGCCTGTCTGGCGAGCAGGCGGCTGCGCATGGTGTCGGCCTGGTTTACACTCAGCTGTCTTAAGGACAAACCCTGATTGGCAGCCTGTTCAATTACCGCTTTATCATCCAGTTCAACAATGATACGCAATTTATCACTGCTGTTACTTCCCTGCTCGGGTTCAATGACACGCATACTCTCAATGCTGTTATCGCCCGGCCCGAGATTATCGATGCTATCCGCAGCAGCAGGATAAGAGCTTCCGATCAGAAATCCCAATACAAGTAACAATACCCATATTTTTTTCCGCAAAAGAATCCCCTCCCCAACTTGTCATACAGGATACTGTTAAGCTTTAGCATTCATTTTTATCGTCTCGAGTTCGGTAGGGCATGAATAGCTCAGCCATCAGCATGACCGATTATCCCGCTTGTCTGCCCTCAACAGGCAGGTGTTTCCTGTTCTTAAATCTGGATATATTCGACAGGGATACTTAATTTCCTTTTAAAATTAGGCATACATTTCCATTGATGGAACAGGATCATCTATAATTTATACGGTTTTTGTGTTATTTTCTGGGGTGTTTTTTCGGCATGGCATTGTAGGACTCTGAATGCAGGGGAAAAAATGCTCAGGGGGGATATGAGGTACATTGTTTATGATCACCTTATGCGCGTTACAATATGGTTTCTGCGTACAAGCATCGGTTACTGATTCACTTTCTGAGCCTGAGACCTGAAGGGCCAGTCCGACTGAAGCATCAGCACCGGAAGGCAATAGCGTTCCGTACAGCAGTCAATAGCTGGGACTTCCCGTCGGGCAAAAAACCAGCCATCGAGGCATTGGCCGAAAATAAGTCATGAAAGATCTCTTTTGACAGAATAACAGGCTCGTGCAAGTCAGAGATATTTTCGATTGCCACTATCGCCGTGAATCAGCAGTTGCCAGAACCGTGAGTTTAACTTCCTGGTTTGGAGTAAACGTACTGACTGGATTAACTTCGTCGAATATGATCAACACCGCTAGAAAAATGATAATTATGATTACCGAGCTAATACCCGGAATGGTTTTTTGCTCATTTTGGCTGTGTCCTTTTCTGATTGCGGCGATACAAGTTACCCTTTGCCAGTATGAGCCCATCGGGTAACATCAATACCTCTGGCTGCCAGCCAGTTGGCGGTAGGACCGCTTACAACCAGCGGTTTACGGCGTAAATCCGCCAGGTCTCGGGCACCTGTCATCACCATGGCTGCTTTCAGGTGGTATTCAAAACGCCGGATCTCATCCTCCAGAGCATTAACTCCCTTTTCGGACCAGATCCGTAGAAACCGTCCCGCGATACCCACCAAATCGGCACCCAAGGCCAAAGCCTTAGCCGCATCCAGTCCTCCCCGGATGCCGCCGGACGCAACTACTTCTATAGGCAGGTAGAGCGAAGCGAGTTCGGCGACACTTACCGCAGTCGGTATCCCCCATGAAGCGAACTCTTCCGCCAAAACACCGAAGCGGGCCTGCTCTATGGCAATGAAGTTCGTACCGCCCCGGCCTCCGACATCAAAGAAACGTACCCCGGCATCAAATAATTGCTGTGCGGTCTCCCGGCTCATACCGAACCCTACTTCTTTTGCTATCACCGGCACGGGTGAAAGACGCACGATCTCGGCGATGTTTTCCTGCAAGCCCCTGAAGTTGCGGTCCCCTTCTTTCATAGCCAGTTCCTGGGGAACATTAAGGTGCAACTGCAGGCCGTTGGCCTCGATCATCTCGATCGCCCGCACCGCCATGCGCGGGTCACTGTTGGCAGCCACATTGGCCAGAATTAGGCCATCGCGGTTTACCTTTCTAACGATCTTGAAGCTCTTGGCCAATTGTTTGTTTTCCAGTGCTATGGTCTGAGACCCCACTGCTATTCCGATGTTAAATCGTGCGCCCAGTCCGGAAATATCCCGGTTTAAAGCCAGAGCTTCCTCAATCCCTCCGGTCATGGCATTGATAATCAGGGGCAGTGATAATTCCTGACCCAAAAAAGTAACCCCGGTGTCAATCTCATCCAGGTCAACCTCGGGGATGGAGTTATGAAGAAACTGCACGTCCTCCAGGCCATTAGTATAGGGGTGTTCACTGAGTCGCTGTGCGATACTCAGATGTTCAAGTTTGCGCCGGGATCTTATATGATCACCTTCTCAATCAATCCTTCAGCATATTTGAGGTCATCGCGGGTGTTGACGTTGTGAAGTATCATTGCCGGATCCCCAAATCTGCGGATTTCGCTCTCATCAAGATATAGAATGTCCAGCATCCTGCAAACATCTCTTATTTTTAGTCGGCCAGCCAGCAGTGACTCTTCCACAACCGGCAGACAGCGTTTGGAATAAGCCGCAAACAACGGATGAATATAGGTGCCCGTACGAGGAACGACACCCTCGCGGTCTCCAACCATATCAACCATATGCACAGCCAGCTCCATGTTCAAAAACGGCATATCACAAGGCACTGTCAATACCAAGTCGTGACTGGCGCAGAATAAGCCCGTGTGAACTCCGGATAGCGGTCCTTTTCTGGGTATTATATCGGTTACGATACGGACTGATTCTTTGGCGTAATAATAATAGTTTTCTGGCTCATTGGTAACCAGAATGACCTCGTCAAAGGTCGCGGAAACCTTGCCCAGGACATTCTCAATCAGTTTCTGTCCGCTGACCTCGGCAAATGCCTTGTTGGTTCGCATGCGGGAACTACGTCCACCGGCCAATACAATACTGGAAGCCTTCACTGCATCACCCTCATGCATAAAGATTAACCGGTCCTTTCTTCAACAGAAAGGTGGTTATAAGGCGCCTGTAATGGTTCTGGTCGGGATAAATGCCTAAAGCCGCACTGCTTCCCGAAAAAAAAGCTGCCAAACTGGCAGCTTTATATTCCTCACCCCATGCCAGCGTTGCCGCATCCTTCGCAACCCGGTCCCGGGCCAGGGAACCGGGGACTGCTCGGGGAAGAGGTTTTACTTCCCGGCGAAAAGAAGGGAGACAACAGCTGTTTGACGCGGGGATGTCCGCATTCTTCACATTTAACCTTTGATTTCTCTTCATTGGAAACCCGAAGGTTAAACACATGCCCGCACTTTTCGCATTTAAAATCGAAGAACGGCATTTGTTACCCTCCTTCTTTTATATTATGAATGAATTAGTTCTGCTGCTAATCCTCTGGAACTTCCTGGTCTTCCTGACTGTCCTGGTTCTCCAGGAAAGCAGCTACCTGTTCTTTTTCAGCCTCATATTCGGCTTCCTTGATGCTCAGGCCAATCCTCTTGGCCTCGGTATCCATGCTGATAACCTTGATCCTGACCTCTTGTCCGACCTCAACCACATCTTCGGTCTTGGCGACCCTGTGGTCAGCTAACTGGGAAATGTGGACCAGACCGTCAATGCCAGGTTCCAGCTCAACAAAAGCCCCAAACTGCGCTAACCGGACTACGGTCCCGGTAATAATGTCACCGACCTTGATCTTCTCGGCTATCTTCTGCCAGGGACTGGGAAGAACTCTCTTGCGGCTGAGGGATACCCGTTCAGTCTCGCGGTCGACTCCCAGCACAAATACCTCAAGCTCTTCTCCCTCGGTCAGAACATCTTCCGGCCTGGCTACGCGGGCATGATCAATCTCTGACACATGCAATAGTCCTTCGAAGCCCCCAATATCGATAAAGGCTCCGTAATCGGTAATCCGCTTGATAACACCCGTCCGGATCTGTCCTTCAGCTATCTCATCCCAGAACTGCTGTTTCCGGGCTTCTTTTTCTTTTTCGATCAACCGTGAACGGGAAAGAACTACCTGAGAACCTCTCCGTTTGTTACGGTTGAACTCCAGAATCTCGTAGCTCAGTTCCTGCCCCACGTACTTTTCCAGATCACGAACGAAACCGTCTTCTACCTGAGAAGCGGGCAGGAAACCGGTTACACCCACGTCCACCAAGAGTCCACCTTTAACGGTTTTTAAAACGGTCCCGGTAACTGTGTTCCCTTCATTCGCCGCCTCTTCCAGAGCGTCCAGTGCTGCTTCCTGGTCAACCCGGCGTTTGGAAACCAGGATGGTGCCGTCATCATCCCAGCGCAGGACCATAACATCGATCTCATCACCCACCTCAACTACCTCACTGGGTGACTTGACTTCCTGCACTGACAGTTCTCTTAACGGTATGATTCCTTCAGACTTCCCGCCAACATCAACCATAACTTCGTCCTGACCGACCTGGATGACCTTCCCTTTCAGGATAGTACCTTTTTCCACTTCCTTCATGGACTCGGCCATTTCTGCTTCCAGTTCAGCAAACGTAACTTCCTGGTTACCGCTGGTGTTCATTGTTTGTTCATCTTGTGCTGCATTGCTCTCCAGCTCAGACATCCAACTCAATACCTCCTTAATTACCCAATCTGGAGTAGAAGCACCTGCAGTAACACCCACGTCTTCTTTGCCTTCAAACCATTCACGCCTCAGTTCCGCCGCAGTTTCTATCTGATAGGTAGCAACCTTCCTGCCTTCACAGATCTTAACCAGGGATTTCGTATTGGAACTATTACGATCGCCAACCACTACCATTACATCGACGTGACTTGCCAATTCGGCAGCAGCCTGCTGTCGCCGCACACTGGCGTTGCATATGGTGTTATAGCCCCTGATCTCCCGCGCATGTGAAATCAGTTCTTCTACAATCTGCTGGTACTCCGATTCCCGAATTGTGGTCTGGCATATCACCGCTATCTTGTTATGTGGTGGTAATTCAGCAACCTCTTCCGGCGTACGCGCCACTATGGCGTTTCCGCCTGCCCATCCCTGAATCCCTTTGACCTCGGGATGGTCCCGGTCTCCGACGATCACTATCTGATAGTGGTCGTTAACCAACTTCCGGGCCAGTTCCTGGATGTGTTTGACGTTGGGACAGGTGGCATCAATTAAGCCCAATCCCCGTGCTTCAATCTCAGACTGGACCTCTGGAGGTACACCGTGAGAGCGGACTACTACCCCACCCGCCTCGATATCATTTATATCTTCTGCGCAGGTGATGCCTTTATCCGCCAAAAAACCCGCGACCTCCCGATTGTGCACCAGGGGTCCCAGTGTGTGCCAGGGTCCATCTTTGACTGATGCGTTCACAGCCAAGTCTACCGCCCTTTTTACCCCATAACAAAATCCGGCGTTATCAGCCAGATATATATGCAAGATTTCCACCTCGCATTGCCTATTTATAAGTTCTCATCTCACCGACAATATTCCTGCCTCAGGATGACCTGAGAACCGATATTTTGTCCATAATATCACGACTAACTTCTTCCAGCAGTGATGTGGACAGCTTGGCTTCATAGTATTCATCATAAGTAACCGGGGTGCCGATCTTTACTATTACCGGTGAAAACCAGGCCAAGGGGAAGATCTTGTTGGTGCCGATGAAGGCTACAGGCACCACCGGGGCCTTACCCTTCAAGACCAACATGGCAATACCATGCTGTGGTTTCGACAGTTCACCAGTCTTGCTGCGGGTGCCTTCCGGGAATATCCCCAGGACTTTTTCCTCTTCCAGAATCCTAAGGGCTGTCTTCATGGCCTTCCGGTCCGCGCTGCCTCGTTTTACCGGGAATGCATTAAGCCTGATTAATAACTTGGCCAACAGAACGTGTTCGAACAGTTCTTCCTTGGCCATGTAATGAATCTGACGTTTTACGAAGGCCGCTACCACTATCGGATCCCAAAAACCAACGTGGTTGCCTGCCAGAATTACTGCTCCATTAGAGGGAAAGTTCTCTTTGCCTTCCACTTTGACCCGCCCTAACCAGAAAAGAACCGCAACAACTCTTTTCAGAAAAGAATAAAGCAAAATTACCCCTCCCTAACGATACCCAAAACCTTCCGGACAGCGCCTTCGCAATCAATGTCACTGGTATCGATAACCACAGCGTCGGGGGTAATCATCAAAGGACCCACTTTGCGATTCATGTCACGCTGGTCCCTATCCGATATTTCTTGCTTCAGACGGGCTAGGTCAACCTCATATCCCTGACTCTGCAATTCCTGTCCACGTCTCATGGTGCGAACATCTAAAGATGCGGTGAGAAAGAACTTGTATTCCGCGTCCGGCAGTACGCAATGGGTAATGTCGCGTCCGTCCATTACCACGTCGCTGCGCAAAGCAATGGCCCGCTGTTTCTCCACCATGACCTGTCTGACCATTTCATCAGCAGCCACCACCGAAACCAAACGGGAAACCTCAGGACTCCGTATTTCGGTGGTAACCTCCTGACCGTCACAGAAAATGCGTAACCCATCGCCATCGTCCTTAAGATCAATGACGGTGGCCCGGGCCAACCGGTACAGCTCCCCGGGGTCAGATAGATCTATCTTTGATTGCAGCGCTTTCCATGTCAAGGCCCGGTACATGGCACCGGTGTCGATGTAAAGGATGCCTAATACCTTGGCAATACGCCGGGCAACAGTACTCTTTCCTGCCCCGGCTGGGCCATCAATGGCAATCTTCAAGGTTTTAAACCCCGTTTGCTTTAAATGTTCTCAATCATTTTAGCACATTCCTACTCTTAAACAACACCTTGACCCTAATGCGGGTTCACTCCCTGAGGTTACCGAGGTCTTCCAAAAAGGTAGGATATGATATGCCGACACAGTCAAATCCGTCAACTGCAACCGGTCGTTCTGACGCCAGTCCAGCCACTGCTGATGCCATGGCGATACGGTGATCACCACCCGAGGATACCCTGGCACCTCCGGGAATATGTCCCTTTCCGCAGACCACAAAACCATCCGCTTTCTCTTCCGTCTGTACCCCCATCCGGTTCAGGAACGAGGTAATCATGGCAATGCGGTCTGATTCTTTGGCCCGTAGTTCAGTGGCATCCCTGACTACCGAAATCCCATCAGCCAGGGCCATAGCCACAGCCAAAATCGGGATCTCATCGATAAGGGTCGGGATTATGTTTCCCTTTATTTCGACCGGGTTTAACCCGGAGTGTCTGACCAGCAGATCAGCCACCGGTTCGCCACCTGCTGTCCGCTGGTTCTGCAGGTGGATTTCGGCCCCCATTTTCTGCATTATCGGCAGGATCCCTGTACGGGTAGGGTTGACCCCCACATCACGTACCATTATCTCTGAACCGGGTACAATGGCGGCAGCAACCATCCAAAAGGCAGCTGAGGAAATATCTCCGGGAATGGTCCACTCCATAGGGTGCAGTTCACTGGGGCCCCGAAGCCGGATCTCTCCTTCCTTGAGTTCCAGCCTTCCCCCCATTTCGCGGAGCATCCTCTCGGTATGGTCACGAGTGGGACTGGTTTCACGGATAACTGTTTCCCCCTCGGTATCCAGAGCCGCCAGCAGAATAGCCGACTTTACCTGGGCGCTGGCTACTTTCAGGTGGTATTCGATGGCCCTGAGTCCGCCGCCCCGGATCACCAGGGGAGCAAACCTGGAGTTATGGCGGCCAAAGATATTGCTCCCCATCATAGTCAGGGGCTCTACCACCCGGGCCATAGGGCGCTGGCGCAGCGAGTTATCCCCGGTGAGAACCGTGAGGAAAGGCCGGGCAGCCGCCACTCCCGACAAGAGCCGCATCGTGGTCCCGGAATTACCGCAGTCGAGCACATCCCCCGGTTCCGTCAAACCGGTGAAACCATTACTTCGAATACGGGTAACTCCTTGCTCCTCAGTTATATCTACCTCGAACTGGCGCATACAGCGTATTGTTGACTTCACATCTTCACCCTGGGAGAGGTTTCGGACCAGGCTCTCCCCCTGAGCAAGTCCCCCTAAAATAACCGCCCGATGGGAAATCGACTTGTCCGCCGGAACCGTCAATTCCCCCCGCAGCGGTCCCCGTCTGCTAAACTCCATATCCATGTTCACCTCTCCAAGTGCATCACGGGGACTGTCCCCGTGATGCAATGATGTAATCACTCACCGCAACCAGGCTTTTATCCCGTGTGACAGAAGGGCGTCGACCGCGGCTGGTCCGTCTTCCTCACGGCTGACACCGATACGGATGGTTCCGCCGTCACCCTCCCGCACCCGCAGGATCTCGATATCAGCTATGTTAATGCCTCTCTCCCCCAGATAGCTGCCCAGACGCCCAATGATCCCGGGCTCATCCGGTACGATGCATACCAGTTCCTGCTCCGTTGGGGTCAGGCCCTTTCTTTTGGAGGGCAGGGTCTCTCTTATACCGCGCGATGTGGTCAGGAATTCCATCAATTCACCTGACCTCTGTTCTTCCAGGACTGTTTTCAGGTAGCTGAGAAGATCAATAAACGATCCCAACTGCCCTGCCAGAAGCCTGCGGTTGGACAGCAGTATATCGGTCCATAACTCGGGATCTCCGCTGGCTACCCGGGTGGTATCTCGAAAGCCGCCCGCTGCCAATGCCAGGGCCTCATCCTGTCCCCGCAGCATGTTCACCAGCGTACTGGCAACCAGGTGCGGCAGGTGACTGACCGAGGCCACCAGCCGGTCATGAGTCTCCGCACCCATGGTAATGATATGTGCACCTGTGGGGCCAAGGAGCGAACTCAGTGCCTCCACCGCAGTCCTTGGAGTGTTCTTGCCGGGGGTTAAAACGTATACCGCGTTTTCAAACAGGTAACGGTCCGCTCCGGTTATCCCCTGCCGCTCAGAGCCGGCCATGGGGTGACCACCGATACCTAGCACCCCGGTCGCTGCCAAACTGTCGAACACCTCGACGATGCCCTGTTTGGTGCTGCCCACATCCGTTAACAGGCAGCCCGGTCGGCAGTATTTTGCCACTTCACGGGCTATATCATCAATGATACTTATCGGAGTACAGAGGAAGATGCAATCAGCCCAGGCGGACAACTCCATAAGACTTCCGACCCGGCTCACCGCGCCCATCTGCAGGGCTTTCTCCGAAGTCTCCGGGTCCCGGTCATAACCCGCTACCTCCAGGCCTGGTGATTGGCTTAAGGCCAGGCCAAGTGAGCCCCCAATCATCCCCAGACCCAGAATGGCCACCCTCTTTGCCAAACTAAGCCCTCCCGTTCTGAGAGAATCTATTAAGCCGGTTCATAAGGTGGGTAAAATTATCCGGGGTTAAACTCTGCGGTCCGTCGGACATGGCCTCGGACGGATTCTGGTGTACCTCAATCATCAGCCCGTCACAGCCCGCAGCAACCGCCGCCAGGGCCATCGGCTCTACCAGCCTCCATTTGCCGGTGCCATGACTGGGGTCCACTATCACCGGAAGGTGGGTAAGCCGTTTAATAACCGGAATTGCACTCAGGTCCAGGGTGTTCCTGGTGTAGGTCTCAAAAGTCCGGATCCCTCTTTCGCACATAATAACCCGGGAGTTGCCGCTGGAAATTATGTACTCGGCAGCCATGATCCACTCCTCCAGGGTGGCCGAGGGTCCACGCTTGAGAACAATCGGCTTGTTAATCTTCCCTACCTCACGTAACAGGAAAAAGTTCTGCATGTTGCGGGCACCTATCTGCAGGACATCCGCGTAACGGGCAACCAGCTCAACACTCCGCTGGTCCATAACCTCAGTTATCACCGGCAAACCCGTAAGCTCACGGGCCTCGGCCAGGATCTTAAGTCCTTCCTCTTCCAGGCCCTGAAAGCTGTAAGGCGAGGTCCGGGGCTTGAAAGCTCCCCCGCGCAGCATGGTGGCGCCGGCGTCTTTGACCATCGCCGCCACCTCCAGGTATTTCTCCCGGGATTCCACTGCACAGGGACCAGCGATTACCTGAATCGAACCATCCCCGATACTATGTTCCCCGATGGCCACCACCGTGTCTTCCTGCTGAAATTCACGGGAGGTCAGTTTGAAGGGTTTCATGATCGGTACTACTTTGTCTACCCCGGGGAGGGCCTCCAGGAATTCCAGGTCAACCCGGCTGCGGTCTCCTACCGCACCGATAATGGTCCGCTCCACTCCCTGGGAGAGGTGGATCTGAAACCCGGCCCGGCGCAGGCGCTCCTGGACCTGATCAACATCGGCGCTGCTGGCATTTTTCTCCATTACCACTACCATGGTTACTCTCCTTTCCGGAGATGGGAATACTAAAAAAGCGCCCAAGCAAATAGCCAGACGCTTCCATAAGTCTACTATTCCCACCATCCTACCATACTACATTATTAAATGAATCAAGATATACCTACATAACCTACTTTTACAGAATATCACAGACTAAAACCGGTTTTCAACAACCTTTTCCGGCGGGCATGGGGACGGTTCTTTTGCCCGCACCCTAAATTATTCTGGCGCGCCAGAATAATTTAGTATGGTGTCCCCGAAATAGTACCTTCATATTATCTTGCCTTCCAGATGGGCAATCGCTTTAACCTCTTCCATAAGGCGCGCAAAATTGGTTCCGGTCAGAGACTGTTTGCCGTCTGAAAGCGCAGCCTCAGGGTGCTGGTGAACTTCAATCATCAAACCGTCCGCACCGGCTGCAATGGCGGCTTTGGCAATGGGCCGAACCAACTGCCACTTCCCGGTGGCATGACTCGGATCGACCACTATCGGCAGGTGGCTCAGTTCCTTGATCAAGGGAACGACCCCCAAATCGACAGTGTTACGGGTCGAGTTTTCAAAGGTCCGGATACCACGTTCGCAAAGAATGACCTGCCCGTTTCCGCCTGCCATAAGGTATTCTGCGGCCAGCAGCCACTCCTCCACCGTAGCGGCAAAACCCCGCTTTAACATAACCGGAGTTTTAACCTGGCTCAACTCCCGCAACAAGGAAAAATTCTGCATGTTGCGACTGCCAACCTGCAGTATATCCGCCACCTCTAACACCCGGTCAATGTCCCGAACATCCAGCACTTCTGTAATTACCGGCAGACCGGTCTCCTGCCTGGCCAAAGCCAAGTACTCCAGACCCTCCAGGCCCAGCCCGGGAAAAGAGTAGGGTGAGGTGCGAGGTTTAAAGGCACCTCCCCGAAGGATATGGGCCCCTAGCTTTTTTACCAGACGGGCGCTGGTCACAATGCTCTCTTCCGACTCCACCGCACAGGGACCGGCGATAATGGTGCAGAAACCCTCACCGATCAGGCAGGGGCCATTACTGCTATGTATTTCGATTATGGTGTCTTTGTCATCTCTTGATGCCAAGCGATATGGTTTCACGATAATTCCCCCATGGTTATTTTACCACTGTGTCAGCTGAAATACAGTTATGTCGACTAAGATTAACCATTGGGTTTAGAATATGATTATGACCAGTGCAGAAAAATCCGAACAACTTGAAGGTCGTACCACAGGTGCGGCTGGACATAATTGACAAAGATAAACGAGGTGAGGCAGCGATGAGTAAAACTTTTAAAGCGGGTATCTGTCAGATGAAGGTTTTCGACGACAAGGAGACCAACCTGGCTTCCGCGACCCAAATGGTGAAGGAAGCAGCCGCAGAAGGCTGTCGGTTGGTGGTTTTACCTGAGATGTTCAGTTGTCCCTACGCGGCGCGGTACTTCCCCGTTTATGCGGAGCCCATTCCCGGGATGACTTCCGGTCAACTTAGTAATCTGGCCCGCGAAGAAAGCATCTGCCTGGTGGCTGGTTCGATCCCGGAACGCGGAGATGAGGGCAAGATTTACAACACCAGCCTGGTCTTCGACCCTGAGGGCAGGATGATTGCCAAACACCGGAAGATGCACCTTTTTGATGTCGACATCCCCGGAGGCATCACCTTTTTCGAGTCGGAAACCCTGTCTCCTGGGCAGGAGGTTACGACGTTTGCCACTGAGTTTGGGCCGATGGGGCTCGCTATCTGCTATGACATGCGGTTTCCTGAACTGGCCCGGGCCATGGCCCTGCAAGGGGCCAAGGTCATAATCTACCCCGCCGCCTTCAACCAGGTTACCGGCCCCCTGCACTGGGAAATCCTGCTCCGCAGCCGCGCCATCGATAACCAGGTATTCGTCATCGCTGCCAGTCCTGCCAATCACCCGGAAGCAGCTTATGCCGCCTACGGCCACTCAATGGCAGTCGACCCCTGGGGCAAGGTGATCGCCGAAGCCGGAACCGGTGAGATGCTGCTGGTAACCCAAATAAACCTGGAGACGGTAGACAGGGTCAGAAAAGAAATACCGGTGCTAAAGCACCGGCGACCAGAACTGTATTGATCCCCATCCCCTTAACCTAGAAAACTCGAATGTCTTTATGGCCAGTTTGAAGTGTATGCTCATTTGATAATATAAATGTGTCATCCCAGCTAACTTTAGGGGACCTCCAACTACATTCATTGCAAAGGCAGTAATACAATTGATTGGGATCGCGAGGCCAGCCAGCTCCCCCCACCTTTTCAAGCTGTTGGTCGTTCAGCTCCAGTTTGGTTTCCAATAATTCCTTCTTATCCTTCACACAAATACCCCCTCGTCTTTTTTACAGATCCCGATATTAAATTCGCTAAATGCTCTCAGTCTTGTCTCCCCAGACTCATTAAGCACGTTTACGAACAACGTCTGAATGGCCCGTTTGGTTTTTATGCTCATTAATCAGGCCCGGTACTTTTTTGGCTATGACTATATCAGACTTCCACCCACATTCGTGGCAATAACCGTAACACAAAGTAATAGGGTTGATGCCCCCTCCCACTTTTTCGAGCTGTTCGTCATTCAGCTCAAGTTTGGTTTCCAATAATTCCTTCTTGTCGTTCACAATAATTCCCCCTCGTCTTTTTTAGCGGCTTTTCCGGTTTTAAGTTCTACACTAACACCCGGCAATTATTACTACGAAGTACCTTAACAAGTAGCTCAAAATATTAATCCATCTCAAGGTCCGTACCGGTAACCAAGGATATCCCTTCAAGGTTCGGCATATGACAGGATTTTCCCCCTGGATGTATAATAAAAAATTCCCCGGGCAACCAGCATGCTGGTCACCCGGGGATTTGATATGCCGGTCGGCCCTTGGGGAGGGCGCGCTGCAGGGGCCTTAAACCGACGACCAATTTTAGCAGTAAGTTGCAGGCTCGAAGCATTGCCGTCCCAAAGCTACCGCCAAAACCAGGCCTATCTATCCATTCAAAAGGTTAAACAGCACCTGAGCCATCTCCGCCCGTGAGGAACTGGCAACAGGTCTTATCAATCCTTCACTGCCACTAACCGCACCTGTTTCAACCAGCAGTTTCATGGCCGGTTCCGCCCAGAATGCAATCTGTCCCGCATCCCTGAAGCTACCCAGGCTCCTGCCGCTGGTTCCCGCCGGAAGCTCACCTATCACCTGCAGGGTGTTATAGAGCATGGTAAACATCTCCTGCCGGGTGATCAGACGTTCGGGGGCAAACATGTTATTGCCGATCCCGCTGACCAGGTTCAGTTTTTTGGCGGCCGCCAGATAACCCGTATAATAGGTGGCCCCGGCATCCGCAAAGTTGGTTGTTGGATTTGGTTCCGGATTTATACCGTAGGCTCTCATCACCATTACCACATACTGGCCCCGGGTCAGCTTCTGATTGGGCCCGAAACAACCATTTCCGATTCCGCTGACTATATCCCGGGCCGCCAGGAACTTAACCGCCTTGCTGTACCAGTATCCGTCTTTGACATCCTGGAAGCCGACTTCGTTGTAAGCCACTACGTATTTCGAAAAGTGGGTAACCTCGAAATCCACCGTATTGGTGGCCGGATTGAAGGCCCCGCGAACCGGTACCAGGTTCTGATGGTTGTCTATATAGTAAACGACAATCGATTCCTGTTTCTCACCCGGTTGGGGTGTATACGGAATGCTGACCTGGGCTTTGCCGCCTTCAAAGCTGGAAACCTCGGTATTCCCCGCCTTGACCGAGAAATCGTAAACTGGCTGGTCACCAACGACTGCCTGGGTTTGCGAAGGCAAGGAGGCCTTATCAACACTGGCTACACTGATACTGACATCTCCGGTGGCAGATGCATTGTTTATAGTCTCCACCGCTTTGTTGTCAAAGGTAATAGTGGCCAGGGGTGTCTCGACCGCTACATCCGCCTGGGTATCGTTGGCCACCTCCGCAAATGAGTTTTTCGGAATTTCCAGCTGCACCGCTTTGGCTTCCGGTGCCGCTTCGACTTTTATGGCCACGACCGCCTTCTGACCCGCACTCTCCGCAGCTTTGGCCTGATTGGTCAGCGTGGTCATCGCCGCTGTACTTACGGGAGCAGTAGCGGTACCGGTGGCTGTATCCAGCGTTGCGTTTGTACTGGTCGACGCGGTGGTCGTTCCTCCCGTGGTTGTAGGAGGTGTTGTAGGTGGTGGAGTTGTTGGCGGTGTCGTAGACGAGCTCCCACCACTGCCGCTACTGCTACCACCACCGCCACTGCTGACCAGACCAGCAATGGCATTGTTTACTGCCGTAGTCTTGGCAACAACCTCGGCCTGGGTCGTTTCCGGCATCGCCAGGGCCCCCGTCAGGACCGCCCAGCTGGCTGCGGTGTACTGGGACTGCACCTTGCCAGCCGCAGCTGTCTTCGCTGCCGCCAGGTCAGCAGCCCCGGCAAATTCAAGTGCCCCCAAAGCGTTATTGATGGCTGCTGTTTTAGCAGCTATCTCATCATCAGTAGTCTCGGGCAGAGCCAGAGCAGCCGTTAAAAGCGCCCAGCTGTCTGCGGTGTAATCAGCCTGTACCTTGTTGGCGGCGGATGCTTTGGCGGCCTCGAGTCCGTTTAATCCCTCTTCCACCACCAGATAATTCGCCAAGTAATAACCTGTGCTTGCATCTTCAGATACAACCCATATATATATCTGATACCCGTCCCGGAACTCGCTCCCCGGTACCAGATATTTCTCGCCCAGGGTCCTTAAGTCCACGGCAAAAGCGAAGCGGTTGTCATCTCCAACCACCCCGGGGCCAATCCCTGGCACTAATATCCCTTCGTGGTCACCTGCTTCCATGTCCGCATGGCTGGTTATTATAACCTTAAACTCGGTGAGGACTTTATCTCCGGCATCTATACTGCCACTAACCTGCAGAATCGGATTGGAAAGCAAAACCCGGGTTCCCTCCTGCGGGGTTTCACAGTTTACCGTAATAGATGGGAGAGGGCCTCCCCCACCATCGCCTACCACAACATAACAGTCAGCCTCTGCATTACCATCAGCCGATGCTGCGGTAATGTAGGCAGTTCCTTCAGCAACTGCGCTTACCAGTCCCTGATAGTTGACGGTTGCCACATCCAGGTTGTCTGATGACCAGAAAATTAGCTGGTTAGTGGCATCAGCCGGATAGATATCAGCCTCAAGCTGGCAGGTCTCTCCGACATTGAGTTCAATCTGGTCGGCGGGCGTGTCTGTTCCAGACAGTACCAGGTAAATCGCCTCCACTAATATCGGATTTTCGTCAGGGTAACGTTCCTGCCGCAACTCCAGCAGCTGGTCGTAACCCCGGTTGTATTGTGCCCGCACATTTGAAATCTGTACCTGGTTCAATCCATAACTTGAGCTCATACAGTCTTCCAGTTCACTCTCATACTCGGCTAACTTCATCTCAAAGTCCTCATTGCTCAAAGAGCGCAGGACACCGGCATTGCTAATGATTTCGTCCGCAACCAGCATTGCGTTGTAGTATGCATCACTCGTTCCCTCCAGCCCCTCGATAACCTGTGATATGTTGGAGAGGTTGAGAGTATGCAATCCGTTATAGAGACGGTAGAAATCATCATTTTCCTGCAAATATTGAGATGAGTCCTTGATGTCCTTTCCAATCAATGCCCCCAAATTCTCATAAGCGGCAAAGTGAATTCCCAGGTCACGCAGCAGATGATCAAGCTGATTGGCATCGTAAGTAACGTTGTTTTTTCCGGTGGTTATCTTATGGAGGTATTCGAGTTCCAGATCTCTCAAAGTCGCGCAGATCGTCGATTATATCGTCTATGACCGCATCCTTCTGTTCCTCCGGAGCAGCAGCGATTAAACCGTTAACATATGCTTCGTCCACAATTGGTACGTTTTCCCCCTGAATCTCTGGGTTATTAAAAGTAAAATAGGGTCTATCGCGGTAAAGGTTTTTCCGTGATGTATATGCACCATACATGAAGGCAGCACTGTTTTGCAGATTGGTGTAAAGCGAGTCGTACTCAGCTGCTCCGCTTGCCAGGTCGCTCTCGAAAACCGTAGTTTCGTCCGCAAAATCTTCCATGTTCTTCTGCACCATGGCTTGCTGGTCATGAAACATGGCTAACATATCATAGTCGGTTGCAAATGGTTCATAGACATAGAACCCTTCCTGATTCTCGTTGGTTAACATGATCTCCATGCTGTTCTGAATGGTTTCATAAGTAATACCATCAAAGACGTAATTATCAAGGCTTCCGCCAACATATGACGAATACGCGTCATTCAGGCCATTTACCTTTTCCGCTACACTGGTGAAACCTTCAGAGAGTGCCTGATCGGAGATGAGGTCCTCTACCTCTTCAATATACGTTTCAAGATCCTTGATCGATTCAGTCCACTCACTTACGATCTCAGCCCCACCAGAGGCAATTGCAGCTTTGGTTTCGCTGTACGGATGATAGGAAGAGAAATAAGCCGCAGGATCAATGCGGTTGCTCAAATCAATGAGTCCGGTCGGGCCGTCTACCTCTGGCCAAACCCACAGCTCATTAAAGTATTTATCGCTCAGGCTCGGATGGTTGGTTAGTACCTGACCATCATCGTAACCAAGTATTGTGTAGGCCTGATTTTTTCGCGAAACAACCTCAGTTAGCAGGTTCTCAAATTCGGTTTTGATATTATCAGCCTCGGCCTGGACCTGAGCTCTTTTGGCTTCCCTTTCTTCATCGGTCATTTCAGGATCAGGAGCCGGAATATCATAGTTTTCTGACTCCTCACTCCACGCAAAGGTGGTATCAGCGTTTTGTTCAACGGTTGTCTTTTTTTGCTCCGTTTGCTGTTGTCTTTCATCCATTTTCGTCGCCTGCAGGTCGCGCAGGGTTTCGAGCTGGGAAGATAATTGCTCCAGCTTTCCATTAATATCTGATATTAGTGCATTGTCCGTTGTCTCCAGAATGTCAAGCATTTCCTGCATGGCCTGCAGTATTTCTGCTGCGCTTGGCTCTTCCACCAAGTCCTCATACAAGTCAACGCATCGGTCTTTGAGGAAACTGATGCAGCCTGCGATTAACTCGCTAGCCTTTTTGGCGGAAGGAGTGACGCTGGGAACCATGAGATTATCGATAATAATATCCTTGATCAGAACCTCCGAACCGGCCTTGAAAGCGTTTCCTACCTGCTTGGCCTTAATGTCTTTCAGTTTTTCGTAAATTGCCTGACCGGCAGCATACTCCTGTTCTATTTCCTGAATCAGTTGAAAAGCTGACTGATACTGTTCAGCATCCTTAACCTCTGGCAACAGGACCAGCAATTCTGCTCTTACATCGTTCAAGCTTTCGCCGTCCACTTGCAGATTATTGTAACCATCACCGGTAAAGTAAGCAGTCAGGTCAGGATATGTCTTGGCTCCGATCGCGTTTTCCCATGCTTCTCCCGCTGCCTTCCACCCTGATACCTCGTTTACCCAATCAACCATAGCGCTGCTTCCAGCCTCTCCGAATTGGGCCTTTCGATGACTCGGGGCAAAGGCATAGTTACGGCAAATTTGTCGCCGGTCTTCTTCGCCGAGCCTTTCCCATATTTTCATGTTAAAGGCCGGCCCGACGTTATCCGAACGATACTGGTTTCCGTTATACTCAAAAATTACATAATACCGGAGACCATCGCCTACAGTAGAAACAACTCTAGCCGCCGGAGTTTGCATATCACCGGCTGCCAGTGCGGTGTCCGGTTTTATCAAGACCGGATTCATACTCATAAGAAACAATAGCAACCCTAACCCAATGGATATGAGCTTTCTCACAAAAAAACTCTCCCCTTTCTTGTTGCAGTCAGTCCCAACTGAAACCAAAACCTGGCCAATGTTTGATGCCAAATTATGGCGGCATATTTGTACTCTGATTTATTTCATAAGGCATCTCCCTTTCATCCTGCTGGGTCTCTTTAGCACTATCCTAACTTCATCAATAAGAAAAGAAATCACCCGTTCAGTATGATTTATCAAAAAAGGCCCCTCACCCTTTTCGGGTGAGGGGCCCAAAAATGCCCTAGATTCCTTGGTTTTCGTTGTTTGTTTCAGCTAACCACTTGGTTGCCCAGCAAGGCGAATAACTGCGCTTTACTCTGGATATTGAATTTTGAGTAGATATTTTTAATGTGTGTCTTCACCGTGTTTTCACTCAGGAAGCAGCTCGCCGGCTATCATCTTATAGGTCCGACCCCTGAGAAGCAGTTCCACGATTTCCCTTTCGCGCTCGGTAAGCTGGTCCAGCAGAGGGTTAGTCTTCACGGCCGCAATGCTTTTCTCAGGCGATTTTTCAGAAAACATGGTGAGGTATGCATGGTTATCAAGCAGCATGGAGAGTTGCTTGTGGAGCAGCGGCAGGATAATTAAGGTAATAAACACCACCGTCAGGGCGATAATCGAAGATTTTTGAGTGTTAGGGTCAATGCTGGTAATAGCATTACCAAGCACTCCACCCATCAATACCCCCAGCACATTGGCAGACAGGCCCAGGCCCAGTATACGAGCCGGATTCCGGCCAAAGTCAAGCATTTCTCCGAGGATACTCCACCAAAACAGGTCGTACACCCCGCAAGCACCCAGCATAAGGGTATCGATAAAAAGGTAGCTGGCCGCCGAACGATCAAGAGACATAAAGGCAATAAAGGCGAAGCCCATCATCGCAATACCGACAAACAGAATGTACGAACGACTGGTTGTTGCCGGCAGATTCTTCATTATGTAAAGAGCCACTATATAGGGCACCGCCCAATACCAGCTGACCAGCCATTCATGGTGGGCAAAGACCGGGTTAACCACCTGGTACATTAGGCCGGAGTTTATGGTAATTACAATAATAAAGAGGCATAGAAACACTAATGGTTTAAGTGGACTTATAGGTTTCGGGTCTCCACTGGAGTCAGAACGCTCTTCTGCGAGTTCGTTTTCAGGCAGTCTGGCTGCAAAAAAGAAAGCTCCTGCCAGAAAAACTATCGACAGGCCCAGCCCCCCCAGAGCGCTAAGCCGGATGGCCACGGTGTTCAGGAGTATCATCAGGATATTGGACCAAATCAGTCCGTCGGCAATAGTATTGATACGTTGATTAGTTGGAGTATAGGATTTGAGGCAAAACCCCCAGGCAGCGACACAACCGCCGGTAAGAAATGACATAGTCCATAGCGAGATGCTCCAGATGACTGAAGGGACCAAAAAGAACACACTGGTTCCAACAATACACACGATAATAGAAGCGAGCATCAGCCGTTTGGCCGCTTTCAGGCTCTTGACAACAAATCCGCTGCTAATCAAACCCAGGAAATGGGCAGCAATTGACCCAAAAAGCATGGCATGCGGCGTAATATTATGACGAGCGGAAATGGCATATAAAACCTGTCCCTCGAAAGGAAACGCCAGGAGCCACGAAAAGAATAAAGAAAAAACGATAATGGACAGTATGCGCCCATCCAAGGAAGCAGGTATAAACTTTTTAAGGTCTATGTAATCTTTCAAGAGTTGATGTCCTCATTAATCAGATTGACATTTATTCAATCTTACTAATTTGACACGGTGTTTTAATTCTCCTTTAATGCATTGCCAAATTGATGCCGGCTGTTAAATGCTCACTCCGGCGGCGTTTGCAGTCATTGGACTAACCGGTATGCTCTAGATCAGATCCCTCCTCAGGCTCGCGGCCTCCCGGAGGTAGACATGGTTGATTTCACTCTGAGATTTGTCGGTATTGACGTGGAGCAGTACCCGGATACACCGTGGCAGAGCCCCGGGAACCGGTATCTCCTGACTGCACATCAGGGGAACCTGGGTCCACCCCATCATCCGTGCAGATAAAGCCGGAAATGCAGAGACAATATCAGGTGTAACCGTAAAAATGGCGCTGACTATGTCCTCCAATGCAAAATCATTTTTCTGCATCAAGGCGGTCAGCATTTCCTGGGTGGCCTGAATAACCTCTTCGGGTGTGTCCTCGGATATGGTAATAGCACCCCTGATTCCTCTCACCATAATTCTTCCTGCCTTTCTGCCTGCATTCGTCTGGAAGAGTCAACCAATTTATAAAGCCTGGTTTAGCCAATTTACACTTGAAATTCGCCCACCAGGCCTCATATGATCAATTATCCGTTTGGCTCAAGGGACCGCCCGATGGCCAAATCCTATGGCAACCTCGTCCAGGTGGAGCAACCCGATACCCATGAAGATCGCCACACCTATATGATCCTTATAGCGGGCAATCCCGATCTTGCCCCCCACATTAAGCCCCAGAGCCTTCGGCATGATCTGGCTGATCGCTTCCCGCGTGGCACCGGCAATCGCGCCTTCATCGGGATGAGTGTCTTTAATAACCCCCTCCCGCTTGGCGGCTACAACCGCCCTTTCAACTATCTTCCCCACGGAGCTGATGAATTCTCCCCCGTAATCAACAGCCGCCGCCCGGATTTTATCATTCATAAATTCTTTCTTCAGGTCTGATTCTTCTTGCCTGCTTGATGTAAGAGCCATTTTGATGGCCGCCGTGGCAACCATCTTGCTTCCAACCTCATTCATAACTTAAGCCCCCCACTCCCATCACTTACTATCAGTTTAAACAACCAGTCTGTCCCTGTACAGGATTACTTAACCGCAACCTTGCCCAGCATAGTTACAGCCCGTTGGGAAGTGAAGGTCATCCCGTCCTCGGGAAAAGCCAGGTTGGGGGTAACACTTGTGATTTTCAGGGTGATGGGTTCATTGTATTCCTGGGTGTCAATCTCAATTACATCCCCGGATGTAACATAGAGTTTTACGCGGCTCTCGGACATTCTTCCCATTTCCTGTCCGTTGACCAGTATCCGCACCTTATCCAGGGAGGTATAATCCTGCAGTTCCAGATAAAAACTTCCGGGAGAGGTCGTGCTGCAGGGGATTTCTTCAATCTCCTCCAACTCACCGGTCACTGCGGTCGGAACTGTCACCTCCTGACCCTCGAGTCTCTCACCCAGGCTTAAATAAAAGCGGATGTTATCATTGGTCATAAGTCCCTGGACCACCACCAGGGCCACCAGCCCGAAAACCAGAAACCGAACCAACCTTTTCCCGATCTCGTCCATTATCTTCATACAACAATCAGCCCCACTCAAAGTCTCACCACTATGTTATGACTCCAATGGCCAGATTATCCCAGTAAAAGTGGGGCAGACGGTTTGCTGTCCCAATATTGACTCTAAGGCCAGGCCTGCGGTAAATTCCGATGAGCGGACGTTGGGGCCGAACTGTGCAACACCCTGTGAAGGTGAAGGTGGAAAGCAGCCGAGCGACAGGACGTCGCGAGCCCACCTCTGAGACATGGACGTCGATTTGGTGGGGTGCTGCTTTCCACCGGAACCTGAGCAGATGGTGCTGCCAGTGCAGGACCCAGGAAGCGAACGGAATTTACCGCAGGCTGCCGCCTGTGGCACCAACAAATTTCACCGGTTACTGCTTAGGATGGCAAAGGCGAGGGCGGCGGCGCCGAAGCCGTTGTCGATATTGACTACCCCGACCCCCGATGCACAGGAGTTAAGCATGGTAAGCAGAGCTGACAGGCCACCAAAGCTGGCACCGTAACCTACGCTGGTAGGAACCGCAATCACCGGGCGCGAGGTCAGACCCCCGACGACACTGGCCAGTGCCCCGTCCATACCAGCCACCACTATCAGGACCTGGGCCTGATTCAGATCATTGATTCGGTCCAACAGCCGGTGGATTCCGGCCACACCTACATCAAAAATGCGGTTGACACTGGCACCCATGATTTCGAGACAGAGCGCAGCCTCTTCCGCCACCGGGATATCTGCTGTCCCGGCGGTAAGAACTGCCACATTGCCCCGTGCGGTAACCGGGGTGTTTACCACTGTTATCAGGCGGGAACGTTCATTATAATAGGCCCCGGGCACCAGCTCAGTTACCGCAGCATAGGTTTCAGCACTCGCCCGGGTGGCAATCACATTTTGCCCGGTCTCATTCAGCCTGGCGATGAGCTGGGCTGCCTCCCGCGGGGTCTTGCCGGGGCAGTAGATTACCTCGGGGAAGTTGTCGCGCAAGGCCCGGTGGTTGTCAAGCTTGGCAAATCCCAGGTCCTGATACGGCAAAACCTTTAAGGCATCCATAGCCGCATCAACTGACAGCTGCTGGTCCGCCAGTCCCTGCAGGATTGCTCTTAGCCGCTCTTTGTTCATTTCACTTCTCCCCATCAACGCAATTCGACCGCAGTCGCGGTCGAGATAGCATCGTTATTGAAATTGAGTGTTACCAAGGCTACGGCCGTTTACTTCCAGTATTCCAACTTCTTGTCGAGATAGGCCTTGTAGGCTTTCAGTTCCTCGTTTACTTTGAACAAAAGCCTCTCAATGTCGATCTTACTCAGACTAAGCTGGTCGGGTTCAACTATCTCCACCTTGCGGAATTCTTCTTTCATGATGAAATGGACCGCATCTTCAATGCTGTCAGCGGTAAACTCGATCCAAACCGGAGCATAACCGATGGTGACACCCCGAATCTCGTCGTAAACGGTATAAACCTCACCGCCCATGATGATATCGTCGATCCGAATACCCTGCACCGGGACGTTGCGGAGCAACGCCACCTGCTGGTCCCGGGTCTGTTCCGCGACCTCTTCAACACTCTTTGACTTGAAAGGAAAACGGTTTTGTTTGGCCCAACCTTTGTAGTCAAATCTTACTTTAAGCTTCAATTTCCCGGACTTCTCTTCCTCATTCAATATGGACCTCACATTATCCCTCCCCCTGTCAAATACTTCCGAGATTTGACTCTAATTCTCTTTCTCATGGTTCAAATCCTGCCGAAACCTGAAATCATTCGCCATTTCGAGTACAAATAAGCCCAAACCGGCAGCCAGTCCTTCTCCGTAACCCAGGTTGAGGTCAAATAACGGTGACAGTCCCAGCTTATTCAATACCCGCTGGTGAGCTTTTTCCCGGGTCAGGGTTGATGGTATCAAAACCCGCACACACCTCTCATCAACCTGGCTGGCTAACAGAGCAGCGACCGCAGACACATAACCGTCCAGCATCACTGGTATATTTAACCGGCTAGCGCATAGGATGGCTCCCGCCATGGCAATGATCTCTGAACTCCCAACCTCCTCCATCAGGGTCATCAAATCCCGGGGGAGGTCCCTAATGCGGAGGTTAATCCTCGTCACCAGATCCAGCCGCTGGGCATACAGGTCGCCGGTCGCATCTGATCCCCAGCCTACCACCATTGAAGGGGGCAGTCCCAGGAGTACACTGGTGAGCGCGTAAGCTGACAGGGTATTACCAACGCCGATCTCACCCAGACCAAGGGCCTGCTTGCCCTGTCCAACCATTATTCTCACGGTGGCTTCCCCGGCTTGCAAAGACTTCTCCACCTGTTCGCGATTAAGGGCGGGACCTGACAGCATATTCCCCGTTCCCTGCACCACTTTCAGATCCGAAATCAACCGCTCCGGTTCCACGGGGACGTCCCGGGCCAGTCCAACATCAATCACCCATTCTTCCCGGTTTAGCCGCTGCATCAACCGGGCAGTAAAAGAACGACTGGTCAGATGTTTGACGGCAATGATCCAGGAACTCAGTGGTTCATAGGAGCTCAGTCTTTCGCAGGATACACCGTTATCTCCCGCAAAAACCAGCAGGGCATAATCAAGCGGCCCCGGTGGTATGTTCAACAGATCGAGTTTCGCCTGCAGAGAGCGGATATTTCCTAACGAACCATGGCGGTTTACTGATTTTCAGCTCCTAAAATGATTACGTCCATAACATGTCTTATCCTACAGTTGCTTGAAAAAAGTTTCAGCGTACGCGGGCAACCGCTTACTGCCTTAATGCCTGGTATTCGACCTGCCTCGTTCTGCCTGACGTTTCATGAGCTCCACCTCACGTTTGGTTAGGAAACGGTATTTTCCCTCCGGTACAGCCTTGAGGTCCAAAGGACCATACCTGGTTCTCGTCAATTTCACCACCGGGTTTCCCACCTCGGCCAGCATCCGCTTGATCTGGCGTTTGCGGCCCTCGTGAAGCTCTATCTCCAGCAGGGTCTCCCGGGCTGACTGCTTCAGCACCTTAACCCGAGCAGGAAGAGTCCGCTCTCCATCCAATAGGATACCCTGCTCAAGCCGCTTTATTGCAT
Organism: Syntrophomonadales bacterium; assembly: GCA_050951725.1. Lineage (GTDB taxonomy): Bacteria > Bacillota > Syntrophomonadia > Syntrophomonadales > DTU052 > DTU052. The sequence goes on from JBMNJO010000001.1 coordinate 859,949, forward strand.
CCCGGCTCACCATACCCTTACACCAGGCGTGATACACCTTGGCCATTTGATAGCGGGGGTGGCTCATCAGGTTGGCAAACTCCCCATCGTTGGTAAGCAGCAGCAGTCCCCGGGTGTCATAATCCAGGCGGCCCACGGGAAAGATCCGCTCTTTCACATCCGGCAGGAGATCAAGCACCGTATCCCGGCCACGGTCATCCGTTACGCTCGATAGGTAACCGGCGGGTTTATTAAGCAGAATATAAACCTTCTTTTCCAGGCGGATCGGGATCCCGCGAACACTTATAATGTCAGAAGCGGGATCAATTACGGTGGCCAGCTCGGTTACCACCTGGCCATTCACCTTAACCAATCCCTGTTTTATCAACTCTTCAGATTTTCGCCGGGAGCTTATCCCCGCCTGCGCCAAAGCCCGGGCCAGTCTCGTCTTTCGTACCTTCTTTCCCCGCAGTCTAAGTCTTCAACACTATTCGATACTACTGATAGTTTTCCTCTTTATTCCGCAAACCAAACAAAAAGGGGGTCAGGCCTTTACTATTTCACTTGCATCATGGGGACAGTCCCCATGATGCACATGATGCAAGTGAAATAGTAAAAGGCCTGACCCCCATTTCATCGGAAAAGGGCGTTGCAGATGTAGATGGAGGTTATGAGTCCGGTGATGTCGGCCAATAGGCCGGTTGCTATGGAATACCGGTACTTCGATACGCCTACTGATCCAAAATAGACGGTCAGTACATAAAAGGTAGTATCAGTTGATCCTTGCATGACGCTGGCCAGCCGGCCGATGAAGGAATCGGGGCCAAAGGTTTTCATCAGTTCCGTAGCCATACCCAGGACCCCGTTACCTGACAAAGGGCGCATGAAAGCCAGAGGAAGGACTTCTGCTGGCGCTCCCAGTCTCACGAGCAGCGGCTCGCACGCCTGACTGAGCACGTCCAGCGCCCCGGAGGCGCGGAAAACAGAGATGGCCACCAACATCCCCACCAGGAACGGGATAATCTTTACCCCGACCGAGAAACCCTCCTCCGCACCCTCAACAAAAGCCTCATAGACAGGTACCTTTCTCAGTATTCCCCACAGTGGTACCGCAAACAACAACACCGGTATAGCCCAACGTGATACAGCATCCAGAATAGATAACAACATGGCTAGATCATCCTGCGGCGGTTAGCCCGGCGAAACATGTAATCCGCCACAATCGCCAGAGTCATTGAACAACAGGTGGCAAAGATGGTGGCGCCAACAATCTCGGTGGGATTCGCAGAGTTGAAGTTAACCCTCACCGCTATTATGGTTGCGGGAATCAAAGTAATGCACGAGGTATTGAGGGCGAGGAAGGTACACATAGCCTCGGAGGCTTCTTTACGACCGCTATTAAGCTTCTGCATCTCCTGCATGGCCTTCAACCCGAAAGGGGTGGCAGCCGAACCCAACCCCAGGATATTTGCAGAGAGGTTCATAATGATAGCGCCAAGCGCGGGATGGTCCGAAGGAATAGAAGGGAAAAGCTTGACCATAATAGGCCGGACAAGACGGGAAAGGGCTTCAATCAGCCCCGCCTTTTCTCCAATGCGCATTATACCCAGCCACAAGCACATGATCCCAATGAGGCTGATGCAGATCTGCACCGCATCATTGGCCGACTTTAGCGCCGCCTGGGTGACTACCTCAATATTTCCATTCAGGGCCGCCACCACAATTCCAGACAACAGCAAGGCCAGCCATATATAGTTCAGCATAAATTTCCCCCCATAGCCTTTTTCTGCAAATTATGAGGGGAAGTCCAAAATTAGAACCCCTTTAAAACGGGGTTAATCGCAAGTAACCCTTCGTTGGGTACAGCGAATGGTTTTAGGAAACCGGCGCTTCTTTTTCCCGGCCCTTTACCAGGGTTTCAATTTTCTCCAGGATCTGGGGGGTAAGATCGACCACCCGTTCGGCTAGTTGATTGCCTTTTACAGTCAGAAGGCGAACATCATCCTTTACGATCAGGAACCCAACTGGTTTGACCGATACCCCGGCACCGCTGCCGCCGCCAAAGGGTAGATATCCATCTCCCTGAGTCTGCGTGACCGCGGTGGTTTCATACTCCCCCCCACCAGCAGCAAAGCCACAGCTGACCTGAGAGATCGGGATAATTACCGTCCCGGTTTTGGTTTCCACCGCATCTCCCACAACGGTGTTTACATCTATCATCTGTTTGATGCTTTCCATAGCGGTCTTCATTAGATTCTCAATCGGATGACCACTGGCGTTTTCCAAGGAAACTGCCTCCTTTATTACGAATCAGATAATTATAATATGAGCCTTTTATCCCGCCAATATGCAGGGGTATTTCGAGGACATCATGCATCAGATGGAAGCAGACTGTCACCGCACATTCTGATGGCTAATGGACCCGATGCTCCCTTACCGTGATTTTTCACATACTTGAACACAATTGTCATAAAGCCCCTGACCTCTGTCCCAAAAAGAACGTTCCTTGTTGGGTCATATACTGTATACTGAACAGAGGGGATGTTTCCTTCGGAAGCAAGTACATAACGCTGCGGTTCTTGCTTTCATCCAACCGCCCGCGAAAATTTGGAGGAACCAATGTCCACTCCTGATGAGGTATTAGCTACCCGGACGCTGAATGGCGATATGGATGCCTTTGAGGCGCTGCTGGTCCGTCACCAAAATATGGTGTTTAAGGCAGCCTACCGTATGATGGGGCAGAGAGAAGAGGCCGAAGATGTGGTCCAGGAAGTTTTCGTAACCATATACAGCAAGATGTATCAGTTTGACCCCCAGAAGAAGTTTTCCTCCTGGCTGTACCGCATTACCCTTAACACCTGTATCAGCAGGCTGCGGAGCAAGAAGAATATGGTCCTCAGCCCCTTTGATGAATCAGCTTTTGGACCTGCCTACCGACCGGAGAACAGGGATAACCCCCTTACCGTTCTGGAACAGAAAGAGTTAAGACAACGTATATGGAACGCACTGGCCCAATTACCTGAGAACTACCGGGTAATTCTGATCCTGCGTTACCAGATGGACCTCAACAACCAGGAGATTGCGGACACTCTCGGGATTAAGAAGGACAACGTAGAGGTTAGAATGCATCGCGCCCGCAAGGCCTTACGGCAACAGTTGCTAAAATCAGGGGTAAGCGCCAAGTAAGACTCTGGCGATATATACACCACTACCTGATGTTTTTCCACTAAGCCGCAGGACTCTCCTGCACCCGCCCCGACGCTCCCGAAGATGCATTCCGGCGGAACAAGACATACACCACCGGCATTATAACCAACAGGAACGCCAGCCGAAACAAGGCCTCACAGTGGAAGGTACTCTCCATCTTTCTACTGCCGAAATCAGGAACCACCTCAATCCGCGGCTTATGCAGCCTGCTCAGGCAGGACACCAAAGCCAGCATCCATCCCTTGAAACTCCACAGGGCACCAGTTGCCAGAGCAGTATACATAGCATCGTCCAGTCCCATCACCGTCCGCCAATTGAGACACTTTATATTGACAGTTGATCTCATCATCCGGGACAGCCAGCGGCGATTCTTGATTTCCCGGCGCAGTATCAGACCCTGTCTCAGCCGCCAGCGGATATCCGGTGATGCCATACTGCGCCAGCCTTCAGCCAGACGCTTCCCCCGGGCGGCTTCCTCCGTCTGCTTCCACCCCACAGCAGGTTCGCCGCGGTCCAGCCCCGTTTTCAAATCTCTTAAAGTGAACTCTCTTCTTAGAAGTCGTCGCAGCAGCATGACCTCAATATGTAAGCCGCTGTTTTCCGCCCCGACCCTGACTTCCACGATCACCCTGATGTTTACCAGCAGCAGGATGAAAAGAAAAAGAGCAAAGCCAATTACCACCCACTTAACCAATTGCTTCACTCTCGCCTATTTTTTCCTATATTGCCTGATAATCCTGCACGTTATGCACGCCTGACTGGTGTTTTTGTTACGGCATTGCAGCTGCCAGCGGCTGGTATCCAGAGTTCTTCCCACCTTATCGATCGATCCCGGCCACGTAGTTGCGTGTGGTCCGTATGGCACATAGTATCTGTTCGTCGATGGACTCTACATCAACCATAATAGCCAGCTTAAGGGAAATCTCCTCCTCCAACTGGTAACCAAACGGAATCTCCAGGTCAAATACACAGAATACCTGGTCATTGCGGCGAATGATGCGCATATGATGGATGACCGCATTCGGCTCATGCTTTTGAACAACTTCGGCCACTATTTCACGCAGGCTTTTTAGATCACTGCTTTGATCATCGATTGGATCCATATGGGTAACCAGGCGAATACCATGCTTCCGAAGCACCTCCTGTTCAATCCGGTCGGCAATCTCATGAGCGTATTCAAATGACAGCGTCACTGGCAGCGCAATATCTATAGTGGCCATCTTCAGTGCCGGGCCGTACTCATGAAGGATAAAGCCATGGGTTTCCAAGATTTCCGGATACTGCCCGATGATCGGCAAACATCAGCATATGAACCATGATCCCCGCCACGCTTCCCACCATCACATACCGGGTGCGGACAGCAGGATTCCCGGTGTTCTTATAGTCCCTGACAAACTGCTTCAATATTAATTCGAACATACATTTTTCCTTAACTAGGAATGATACCTCATATTAATTCTTCCTCCACTGGTCAGTTCCTTTGAAATTATAAACCACTTACAAAAAAAGCGGACCCGCCATTTCCGGCGTATCTGGCGATCCGAATTTCTTAAACTGATATACTGTGAGCGTTAGAAATAACTCTTAGTTCAATAAACCTCATTTATGGTGAAAATAATTGATAAAATATTTATAGACAGCCACCGCGATTGTGTCTGCGCTGTGTTTGGGGGCAGCAGAGTAGATTTGGCACCTCAACCAGCTGAATGCGTTCATATTTTGGCCGGTGAAACGTAATTAGCCGCCGCATGGTAACAGTTAACATAACAGCTGTGTTAAGATGAGATAAATCAAATTTAGAAAGGAATGTATATAATTTGAATACCGTGGCTGAAAACAGAGGCATTGATGAGCAGCTATTCAGTAATATTTTGTCAACCGCCCAAAATAATACTGCTTTGCATACCATGGGTATAAAAATTACATATTTGGGACCGGGAACGGCTGGTCTCAAGATGTTTTGTGACCATAAATTTTCCAATCATATGGGATCGATACACGGTGCCGTCATTGCCGGACTGATTGATAATGCAATGGGATTATCCATGGAATCGAGTGGCAGAAAAGGGGTAACCTTGGAGATGAGTCTGAACTACATTGCGCCAGTGCTGGAAAACACTGAGGTTACCGCCGAAGGGCGTGTACTATATGCCGGAAAAAAGACGGCTGTGATTGAGGCCTCATTATTCACCGATAAAGGCGATCTGGCCGCAAAGGGCAAGGGGACCTTTTATTTACGCCCCGGCACCCTATAGCTTGGCTACGGCAAACAGTTGAAAAAATCCACAGACCGAAAGGTTATGTCGAATAACGTTTTTATTCAAATTCATTTTCTTGGCTGTTTGTTATGGCATCACGCAACAGCCTCAGCACAGGAGGTTACTTCATGATCATCAGAAAAAGCGGTCACATCAAAAACGGCCTGTATTATCTCTTGCATCCGGAATTCCCCGTCTTTCTTCTCGACCGACCGGAACCGGTCATATTTGACGCCGGGTTAAGCTGCGCCGGGAAACTCTACGCCCAGGAGATAAAATCCGTACTTGGTGACCGGCAGCCATCCATACTGTTCCTCACCCATTCTCATTGGGACCACTGCGGTTCTGTCTCTACCCTGAAAAAAGCATTTCCAGACATGAAGGTTGCAGCATCTCCTCTGGCTGCAAAGGTAGTAAAACGACCCAACGCGCTGGCCTTGATTCAAGAGCTTAATAAAGGGGCGGCACACGAGATCCGACTGGTAGTTCCAGGCGTGGAGTCCCTCCTGGTTAATGAGCCATTCCGTCCATTTGAGGTTGATATCGAACTGCAGGATCAGCAGGTTTTTGATCTGGGCGCCGGCACAACTCTAGAAGTAATGGCAACTCCGGGCCATACCCAGGATCATCATAGTTTTTACCTGCCCCATGACAAAATCTTAATTGCGGGCGAAGCGGCGGGAGTATATTACGGTCCCCAGACGATTTCCCCTGAATTCGTCTCTGATTACGATGCCTATGTGTCTTCTCTTCAGCGATTGGCACGTCTTTCTGTAGATATCTACTGTCAGGGGCACTATGCCTGTCTGGCCGGTGAGGAGGAAATAAAGGCCTATTTTGAGCGATCACTCCGCGAAACGATACGTTTCAAGGAAAGAGTATTTGAACTGCTTGATGAGGAAGAAGGCTCGATTGAGCGGGTCGTTCAGAGGGTAAAAGCGGAACAGTTTTATGGCAATAAAGAACTCAAACAGCCGGAAGTTACGTATACGCTGAATTTAAGGGCCCGCGTTAATAATCTGGCAGCAAAAAAGAGGCAGCAATCCGCGTAACCTGATGGAGACGGTTTTCTGGCTGTCTAGAGCAGGCAGAAAACCTTCCTCACCTCTTACCCCATCAGCTTGACTTGCATTATCCTTTATCCTTCCTGACCTTCACCACGATCTCTATTCAAATGCCCCGATCGGATTAGGAGCATTACCGGGTTTGGCGATAAAGTCCTGAACCTGTACAGTTTATGTTGTAAATGTAGTTTATCTCCAATGATGATATAATCCTTTGGTGGTAAATTTTTGCAGGAATTAATCGCCCAAAATCGAATTGATATATAGACATAGACAGTATTAGCGCCTGCTATTGTAAAGGGGGATTATAGTGAGTGTAGTCTCCGTTATCAACTATAAAGGCGGGGTAGGAAAGACCACAATTGTCGCCAACCTGGCGGCTCAATTGGCTAATCTGGGATATCGTGTCCTGGCAATTGATCTTGATCCTCAGTCTAACCTGTCTTTCTCTTTTATCACTGTTGACCGGTGGAAACAGGTATACCAGTACGATAGAACCATTAAATTCTGGTTTGACGCGTATCTTGAGCGGCAAGAGTTTGAGGAATTGTCAAGGCTGGTAGTCAACCCCGACGTGATAAACCAGATGACCACGGGACGACTGGATCTGATTTTATCTCACTTGGGTCTTATTAATGTGGACCTTGAATTGGCGGTTATGTTAGGGGGAGCAAGTCCCAGACAAAGCCGCAACAACTTTCTAAGGGTTTACAGCCTCCTCTCTAAGGGACTGGCCGATTTGAAAGACTGTTACGACATTGTATTAATTGACTGTCCTCCCAACTTTAATATCGTTACCCAGAATGCCCTGGTAGCCAGTGATTATTATCTGATTCCCGCGAAACCTGACTATTTATCAACCATCGGCGTAGACCAGCTAAGAAAACACGTGGAGGAATTGACACGTGATTATAACACGTTTGCAACGCAATTCGATGATGGCTATGATCCTATTGACCCTATTCTACTGGGGATAGTGCTTACGATGGTCGGAATCCGTAACAATGAAATTATAGCCGCTCAACGTCAGTACAAGGCGCAAATGGTACGCGAAGGCATCCCCATTTTCGGCAACCATATCCGAGAAAACAAGACTGCTTACGCCAACGCTCCCGAGTACGGGGTTCCAGTGGTCATGAGCAACATGTCAGGAGAAACTTATGTTAATGTGCGTAGTGAGCTAGAGTCTCTTACCTGGGAATTTGCACGAAAGGTGGGTCTAAGGTGGGCATAACCAAGAACGAGTTGTCTTCCATTCTTCGGGCATTAGCAGTTACACTAGACGCATTGAATGATCAACAATTCCAAAACTGGATACAAGGAAAAGGTAGGCTTGTTTACCGGGAAGAAAAGTTACCGGCTGATATTTCGTCTAACGTACCGTCTCGAGAATTACCGGTGACTGTAGACCCCAGGGTTGAAAACATTATTGCCAGGCTGAATAAGTGTACATCACGGGAAGAAGCTTCTTCTTTCCTGGTTAATTCGAAACTAACCAAGGCTGTTCTCCAGGATCTTTGCAGGTCAATTCAGGTACATGCACTCAAAAGCGACACCAAGGACCGACTTGTTCAGAAGATTGTGGAATCCCTGGTTGGAGCACGCCTGCGGTCAGAGGCTATTAAACAAACAGATTTGAAGGGCAGATCGACAGATTAGGCTGAAGCAGAGATCTACCCAGGAGCGGTTTCTGTATACGATTAGCCGGTCCCTCGTTTTAATATGACGTATGGTCCTTTGTTGATCAGTGCTGCATTTCTGCCCCGCAGTACCTTGTTCAACCTTAGCCCCTTTTCTGTCTGTTCTATGCGGGTTATCATCTGAGATTGAAGAAGCCCTGTAGACGAAAGTGGGCGTCTGACAACGGGAAGACGGGAAGATGTTCAAGATGTCGGATAACCGAAACGCCAAAGTGCTTCGCCATACGGTTTCTTATTACCATTCGAGTCGAACCCTCGTTCGTGTTATAATGCCTATACCAACATAAACTGTGGGGTAAGACATGAGCAAACTCGTCCGCAATCGTCCGATAAAAGTCCTGACCGCCAAAGACGGTGTTCCCCGCAAGGTGGCTTACCAGGGTAAGCTTTTGGTTATTGCGAGGGTTTTGGACCGCTGGCGGGACACCGGAATGTGGTGGGAAGGGGAAAGTGAAAAGGAATTCTGGCGGCTTTTCTTCCAGGATGGCCGTGTATGGGAGATCTACCAGGACCGGGTCTCCACGGAATGGTTTCTATATAAGATTTACGACTAGGGGCCCCCAAATAAATAAGGCTGACCTCATCCATTTTGGGATCCGGTACAGCCTTTACGATTACATTTTAAGTTTGGTATTAAAGCTTATGACTCTTCCTGCTTGATGATAACTGACTCCACTTCGAGTCCTCGCGCTTTCAATTCATCGACCACATCCTGACAGTCCAGTTCTTCCAGGCGTATTACCATCTTGTACATATCCTTTTTCTTGTCGTAGAACGCCACGGTGTTGACTATGTTTTTGCCCTTTTCGGCAATCATGGTGGTGATCTCGGCAACCGTCCCCGGGCGGTCGGCAGTGTAGAAGTCGATGCGGCTATGGATCCTGGTTACACCCAGAACATCAATCAAAGCATCAAAGAGGTCGGTTTCCGTTATGACCCCTACCAATTTCCCTTTGTCATCAATTACCGGCAGGCCGCTGACCTTGTTTTCGCGCATTATCCTGGCCGCGGTCTCAATGTAGTTTTCGGGACTGATGGTTATCACCTTTTGATTTTTGGGCAGAATATCCTTGATCTTGGTCTTGGCTAATAGGTATTTAAGCTCGTGTTTACTTAGTGTAGTAGCTGAAGATGGACTGGCCTGGTTCAGGTCAGCGATGGTGACAATACCTATCACCTTATCCTTGTCGATTACTGGTAAGCGGCGGATATTATTGGCCTTCATCAGGGCCATGGCTTCGTGGACACTGGTATCCAGAGTCACTGTTCGAGGATTCTCTGACATCCGGTTCTTTACCTTCATTGGTTTCCTACCTCCTCCACAATCTTACCTATACCTATTATCAGCCACCCAAGTAGGCTCTCTTTACCTCCTCACTCTTCATCAGCTGTTCCGGTGAACCCTTCAATACGATTTCTCCGGTTTCTACTACATATGCTTGATGGGCTATAGATAGTGCCATGTTGGCGTTCTGCTCCACCAGGAGAATCGTGGTTCCACGCGAGTTTATATCTTTGATTATCTCAAAAATCTCTTTTACCAGGAGCGGGGCCAATCCCATTGATGGCTCATCCATCAGCATCAGTTCTGGTCGGGCCATAAGGGCACGGCCGATTGCCAGCATCTGCTGCTCACCGCCGCTTAACGTTCCGGCCAGCTGTTTGCGCCGTTCTTTCAAACGAGGAAAACGGTCATAGACATTATCCATGTCCTGCCTGATCTCTTTTTTATCCTTGCGTAGAAAAGCTCCCATCTCCAGGTTTTCCATTACCGACATCGGAGCAAAAACCCGCCGTCCTTCAGGGACCTGTGAGATCCCCAGGCCGACAATCTTTTCCGGAGGGACTTTGGTTAAATCCGTTCCTTTGTAGGTTACCGTTCCGTTCACCGGCCGAAGTAGACCGGAAATAGTCTTGAGAGTGGTGGTCTTGCCTGCTCCATTGGCTCCGATGAGGGTTACTATCTTGCCCTGTTCCACTTCCAGGGACAGTTTTTTCAGAGCATGGATGGCACCATAGTAGACATCGATTTCTTTAACCTGAAGCACTCATTCAACCTCCTCTCCCAAATAAGCTTCGATAACCTCCTTGTTGTTCCTTATCTCCTCAGGCAAGCCTTCGGCGATAATCTGTCCGTAGTCAAGCACGTAAATACGTTCACAGACACCCATCACCAGGGACATGTCATGTTCTATCAGCAGTATGGTCAGACTGAAGTCCTCTCTGATCGACTGGATCAGATTCATCAGTTCCTTGGTTTCCTGTGGGTTCATACCCGCTGCCGGTTCATCCAGGATCAGCAGCGTAGGGTTGGTGGCCATGGCCCTGGCGATTTCCAGGCGTCGCTGCTCCCCATAAGGCAGGTTCCTGGCCAATTCACCCTTCTTGTTATCCAGCTTAAAGATCTCCAAAAACCTTAATGCGTCCTGCTCTATCTGCGCCTCACCTTTGAAAAAGCCTGGGGTCCTTAAGATGCTGCTAAAAAACCCATAGGGCACATTCTTGTGGGCAGCTATCTTGACATTATCCAAAACCGTCAGGTCATTAAAGAGTCGGATATTCTGGAAGGTCCGGGCAATTCCCCGACCGCATATGGTATAGGGTGCCAGACCGGTAATGCTCTTACCATTGAAAATAATGCTTCCCGAATCCGGTTTGTACACCCCGGTTATCAAATTAAAAACCGTAGTTTTGCCGGCTCCATTGGGACCGATAAGTCCGACCAGTTCCTTCTCATCCAGGTGAAAATCGAAATCAAGCACTGCACTCAGGCCGCCAAAAGATTTATTCAAACTTTTTATTTCCATTAGGCTCATTTTCGTCCACCCCAAATCCTGCCAAACGTCGCTCTGCTAAGTTCCTTGGTCCCCATTAGACCCTGGGGACGGTAGATCATTACTATGATCAGTATGAGGGCATATAGAATCATCCTGATTGCCGGGAATGACTGCAGTGCAGCGGTTAGCGTTGTGATAAATATGGCAGCAATTACAGCACCGGTGGTGCTTCCCAGGCCGCCCAAAACGACCATAACCAGAATGTCAAATGATTTGAGGAAGTTAAAGGTCTCCGGCTTAATAATATAGAAGAAATGCGCATACAGCGCTCCGGCCAAACCGGCAAACATAGCCCCGATTACAAAGGCGATAACTTTATATCTGGTGGTATTGATACCCATCAGTTCGGCAGCAACCTCATCCTCACGGACTGAAACTATAGCCCTTCCATAACTGGAATTGATAAGGTTCACCACTACCAGAATGGTAAGGATCATAGCCCCAAAAAGCCAGGGCCAGCTGGTAAGCTTATTAATGCCGACAATCCCCGCCGGTCCGTTCACATAGTCAATATTCTGCAGCACTACCCGGATAATCTCTCCAAAAGCAAGGGTAGCAATTGCCAGGTAGTCCCCTTTGAGTCTTAGGGTAGGCACTCCGATGATGAATCCGGCTACCGCAGCTGCCAGGCAGGCCACAACCAGCCCAACGATGAAAGGCTGCATCATCATTTCGGTCATTATTACCGAAGCATAAGCACCCACCGCCATGAACCCCGCATGCCCCAGGGAGAGCTGTCCGGTAAAACCGTTAATTAGGTTCAAGCTGACAGCCAGAATAATGTTTATACACATGGACGTCAGGTTTATCTGGTAATACTGATTGAGCATACCTGCAGTGATGGCGTACTGCACCGCGGTAAACAGCGCCACCAGTATGAGTACTTCTCCACAAAATCTGATCCAATTATTCTTAACCTTCTGCATTTTGCTCACCTACACTTTTTCGCCGGTATTCTTGCCCATGAGACCGGTGGGCTTTATCAAGAGAATCAGGATCAGTACTCCAAAAGCCACCGCATCCCGATAGAGACTGCTGCCATATCCGCTGACAAAAGTCTCCAGGATGCCCATAACGAACCCTCCGATCATGGCCCCCGGCACAATGCCTATTCCTCCCAAAACGGCTGCAACAAAGGCTTTGAGGCCTGGAATGATTCCCATCAAGGGGTTGATTGTATTGTAATAAACACCTACCATAACCCCGGCGGCTGCGGCCAGAGCTGAACCGATGGCGAAGGTTATGGAGATGGTCTTGTCCACACTTATGCCCATCAATACCGCCGCTTCCTGGTCGACCGATACCGCCCGCATGGCTTTACCGGTTTTGGTCATCTTGATAATGTACTGCAAGATAATCATCAATACCACGGCGGAGACGATAATAAATATGTCTTTATTAGTAATGAGCAGTCCCATTGCCTGATACTCTTTAAGCGGGAAGGCTGAATGGGGAAATACCTTCTGCTGAGGTCCCAACAGGAAAATAGTTGTATACTCCAAAAACAGTGACATTCCAATAGCAGTTATTAACGCCGCTATACGTGTGGACTTGCGCAATGGTCGATAAGCAACTTTTTCTATCACCACACCCAGAATAGCACAGGCTAACATTGCGAATATCATAGCCACCACGATGTTAGTACCGAATAGTGTTATAGAATAGAAACCCACGAAGGCACCAACCATCATTATGTCGCCATGAGCAAAGTTGATTAACATTATGATTCCATAAACCATGGTGTAGCCCAGGGCGATCAAAGCGTAGATGGCCCCCAGGGACAAACCATTCACAAGTTGTTGTATAAATTCGAGCATGATGGCCACTTCCTCTTTTAAAACGGTAAATGGCAACTGGAGAAAACTATCCCCAGTTGCCACTGCGTGCTATTACGGTTGGATACGGGTATTCATTACCTGATTACCATCTTTGAACTCTATTATAACACCTGCTTTGACCGGATTGTGCTGTTCATCTATGGACATCTTACCGGTTATCCCCTCGAAGTCTCTAATATTGGCAAGAGCTTCGGTAATTGCTGCCGGGTCTGCGCTGTTGGCGTCTTTAATAGCCTGTACCAGCAGTTGTACGGCATCATAACCCAGAGCTGCAAAAGCATCGGGCTCCTTGTTGTACTTCGCCCTATAGGCTTCTACAAAAGCGACGATTTTAGGATCAGTATCCTGGGAAGAATAATGATTGGTGAAGTAAGTGTTGTTGAGATTCGGAGCGGTAGCAACATCTACCATGTCCGGGGAATCCCATCCGTCTGGACCACCTATGGGTACATTTATACCCAGTTCACGCGCCTGCTTGATCAACGGTGCTACTTCCTGATAATAACCGGGTACATAAATAAAATCGGGGTTCTTGCTTCTGATCTTGGTCAGGGTTGCTTTAAAGTCACGGTCATCTTTGACGTAACCTTCTTCGGATACGATGGTGCCGCCTTTTTCCTCAAAGGTCTTCTTGAAGAAAGCAGCCAGGCCCTTACCATAGTCTGTGGAGGCATCCATGTAAATGGCCGCAGTCTTGGCTTGCAAATTGTCAGCTGCGAACTCCGCCATCAATGTTCCCTGGAAGGGGTCAATGAAACATACCCTAAAGATGGAGTCCAGGGTTTCACCAGTTTTGTCATCAACGGTTACGTTAGGAGCTGTAGCAGCAGGGGCAATAAGCGGAATACCGTTATCCATGAGCACCGGGGTACTGCCCTGCACGTTACCACTAGTCAGTGGTCCTATCTGCGCCACGATTCCGTCACCTACCAAAGCCGCACTGACACTCATAGCTTCGTCGGCGATGGATTTGCAGTCTTTAACTATTGGGTTTAGCTGTTTGCCTAGTACTCCGCCGGCTGCGTTGATCTCTTCGATAGCGAGCATTGCACCATCCCGGCTGTTCGACCCATAGCTGGCTACGCCACCAGACAATTCAACGTTAAGACCTACATTGATCATTTCTCCGTCCCCATTATTCCCGCCGTTCTGGGCTCCTCCACAACCGGCAACAATACCAAGGACAAACACCATTAACACCATTACCGCCAGTCTTTTCATACCACCCTTTTTCATCCTTGTCCTCCTCTTACTTAATATTAATTTTCACATGACCACAATGTGAAAATTACCGTAATTGATAAGTGTCCGCTCCCGGTTCCCAAATTTAATCAGGAAATGCATCCTTATTATTATACATCAGCTATGCAAATGTATCATGATTGATTCGGCAAAAAAAACACGTTTTCCTCTATTTTTTTCGTTCATAAGTGGTTTCCAATTAAATCTTGCATTATCGATCGGGCACTATTACTTGTCGATTACCGAAAATGATAATTGAATGATACACCAATGCCTTTGTGGTTTACTTAATCATTTTCATTAATGGATTCCTGCAGTTTCTCTCTGACCCGGGCCATCTCCTGGTTAATGTTCAAGCGACCACGACCAAGCCACCACATGGGACAGTGGCAGTTGAAGTTGTCAATCAAGCGGTTGATGTTCCGTAATTGGGTTTCTGCTTCCTTTAAGAATTTGTTCATCCTCATCTGGGCATACTGCTGGTTTCTTTTACCGCCATCCCTCTTAATCCGCTGAACGGTTATGAACTTGTCAACATCCTGCCAAAACTTTTCGATGGCGGCATCCACATCTTTGCCCAGTTCCATCCAGTAGGGTGAAAATCCTGCATCTTTGAGAATCTTGTTGGCCATCCGCATATCCGGGGGTTCGAAGGGATTTTCCTGCAGGTTAAGGGGTTTTCCCTTGCCTTCCAAATTGTCAAAAGATCCGCTTTCTATGGCTTTGCGAATCTTTTCTTCCACCAGGTCCTCCATGCTGGCCATATATTTGGCTTTACTCCGGGCTTGGCCGGCCTTGATTTTTATTTCTTCTTCCAGTGATCTATCATCACCCATTGGCTTCCTCCTCTACTGCCGGGGGCAGGTCCTGCAGGCTGGTCAGCCCAAACAGCTTCAGGAATTCACCGGTGGTACCATACATAACGGGCCTTCCTGGTGCACTCTTCTTACCCACTTCCTGAATTAGACCCCGCTTCTGTAGTGACTGCAGAGCCCGGTCTGCTCGGACCCCGCGCACCGCTTCCACCTCTGCTCTGGTAACCGGCTGACGGTAAGCGATGATAGCCAGGGTCTCCAGGGCTGCTTGGGACAGCCGTGCGACCTGGGGTAAGCTGGCCTCCTTAACATACTCATGGTATTCAGGACGGGTACACATGGCAAAACCCGCCTCACTGGATACAATCTCAATACCGCTTTTTCTTTCATTATACTCCAGGGCCAACTCGGTCAGTATGGTCAGGGCGTCCTCCCGCGACACCCCGGTAATCCGAGCAATCTCCTCGACCGGGATGGCCTCGGCCCGGGCAAACAGAATAGCTTCAATAGCCCCTTTTAAATCTTCTCTAACCAACATTTTGCCGGCTCCATGTCTTTGATATCGATATCGGGCCGAAGGGTTCGTCCTGGATTGCTCTGACTCTTCCCTGCCGGATCAGTTCCAGCAGGGCCATAAACAGCACCAGAACTTCTCTCCGGCTGACCGCACCGGCAAACAGGTCCTGCAGTTTCAGACCCCGCCGGCGCTTACTGCACCACTCTTCAATCACCTGCATCTGTTCCCTAATATCCACGTCCCCTTCCGGGATCTTGACCGGTATCTCCGTTTCCTCCCGCTGCATCCAAACGGCCCTGAACGACCGGACCAGCTGCGGGAGGGTGGCATGCAGTTCGATATGTACTTCCGTTTCCTGGGGTTCGCGGAAATATACCCGGGGCAGCGCTCCTTCGTATCTCTGCTCGAGCGCCCGGGCCAAAGCTTTGAAGTTCCGGTACTCAACCAGCCGGTTCACCAGATCCTGGCGAGGGTCCTCTTCCTCCTCCATGATCTCGTCAACCCGCGGGCGGGGCAGCAGCATCCGGGTCTTGATATTAATCAGGGCAGCGGCCATGAGCAGGAAATCCGCCAGGATATCAAGGTCCACCTCCACCAGTTCCTCCAGTGAAGCCAGGTACTGGTCAGCGATAGTGGCAATGGGAATATCATAGATATCCACCCGGTTCTGCTCAATGAGCTTCAGCAGGAGATCGAGCGGGCCCTCGAAAACCTCCAGTTTGACCGAATAACTCATTTATGACCTCCGTTAAGCAAAGATAAAACCGCTGAACAACCCCAGTATAAAGTTCAGGATCGGCCACAGGATGCGGCCTATTATCCCGGAAAAGACCAGGGCCAGGAGGATTATCGGCCCGTAACGCTCCAGGTTGTCAAGCAGCACCCCCTGGCTGTCAGGCAGTATTCCCCTCAGGATCTTGGATCCGTCCAGAGGAGGCACCGGGATCAGGTTAAATATCCCGAGGACCACGTTAAATAGTAAAAGAGGCTCCAGCAGAGTCAGGACCACGATCGTATTGCTGGTGTGGGGTAACGAAAAGACCACCTTCATCAGTACAGCCACCACGACAGCCAGCAGGAAGTTCATCCCCGGTCCCGCCAGCGAGACCAGCATCATCCCTTTTCTGATGTCGACCCCCTTGAAATTCATGGGGTTTACCTGAACCGGTTTGGCCCAGCCAAATCGCGCTATCAATAGCATGAAAAAGCCCAGCCAGTCAATATGGGCCAGGGGATTCAGGGTAAGCCGTCCCTGGTAATACGGGGTATCATCACCCAGGTAATCAGCCATCCGGGCGTGGGCATATTCATGAAACGACAGCGCGATCAAGAGGCCCGGAAGCATTATGAGCAGCTGACGAATATCCGGTAAATCTAACATTTAGCATCCTCCGTCCATTTTCTTACCAAGTCCACTTCATCCTGATAAGAGAACGCCTGACCGTCCAGGCGTGCCGCCCGCAGGCGGTCCAGAAGCACCTTAAATATGGGACCCGGACGTATCCCCATCCCCTTAAGATCATACCCATTCAAAGCGACTTTAACGTCCCGGTTGAGTTCCAGGTACCTGGTCGCCTTCTCCCAGGCCCATTCCTGGTCCAGGCACAGCAGGAAGAATACCACGTTTTCCATGGAGTGTTCCCGTAATATCAGATCAAGCTGGCTCAGGGGCATTTTCTTATGCTGTTGAAAATCCCGGGCCAAATCAATCATGTTAGGTATCCTGGTCAAGGAACGTTCTGCTTCGCGGTCAAAGTGAAAGCGGTCCACCACCGCCAGCAGCCGGGCCTGGTCCAACTGTGAGCAGAGCACCTCCATGAAGACCAGCCAGGGGCGTACCTTGCCGCCCAGTTCCCGCTCCGCCAGCCATCCCAGCACCCGGGGAACCCGCCGTAGGGTATACCGCATCCTGTCGTCCATCACTACCTCAGGCAGGACGTACTGCCATACCCCGATCTCCTCCATACGGCGCAAGGCCGGCACGGGGTCCCTTTCCTCCAGGATAAGCACCAATTCCTGGCGTACCCGTTTGTAAGACAGCTGCTTCAAAAGCCGGCGCTGAATCGCTGAACGGGCCAGATGCAGGGTATCCGGCTCAATGCGGAACTTAAACCGGGCCTCGAACCGGATGGCACGGATAATCCGTGTCGGATCCTCTATAAAACTCAGGTTGTAAAGAATACGGATCAGGCCGTCTTCCAGATCGCGCTGCCCGCCGAAGTAGTCAATCAGCTCTCCGTACCGGTCAGCATTCAGGCAGATGGCCATCGTATTTATGGTAAAATCCCGGCGGTACATATCCTCCTTGATCGAGGATTTCTCGACTCGCGGCAGAGCGGCCGGGAACTCATAGTACTCAGTCCGGGCGGTGGCCACATCCAGCTTGAAACCGTTGGGAAGCAAAACCACTGCCGTTCTGAATCTGGCATGGAGTCGGGCTCTCCCCCCCAGTTCCTCAGCCAGCTTTTCGGCGAATCCCATGCCATCGCCTTCTACCACCAGGTCAACATCAAAATTCTTCACTCTAAGCAACAGATCGCGGACAAAACCTCCTACACAATACACTCGGAGCCCCATAGCATCCGCAGTCCGGCCGGCGGTCTTCAGTATGTCCTTGATATTTTTCGGCAGGCGATGCTCCAGGGTATCGCGGTGGTCACTGGTCATTCCCAGTTCCGACCGGGTATACATCACCGCATGGTCCTCGGGATACTGCTCACCGTGCAGGGTACGCAGGAGATCGGTCCGGGATACAATCCCAACCAGCCGGTCTTCTTCATCCACCACCGGGACCCGTCCAATATCCCTCTCCACCACCAGCCTACGGATCTCATTAACTCCGGTATCAGGTGAGACCGTGACCACCTCCCGGCTCATAAACCCCTTGACCGGTGCATGTCCCAGGTTGTGCATTCGCGCCTTATCCACATCGCGACGAGAGATTATGCCAATCAGCTGATCCCCGTCTACTACCGGCATACCGGTATGCCCATAGCGGAGCATGATTCTGCCCACCTCATCCATGGTGAAATCCATTGGTATCGATTTTACCGGACTGGACATGATATCCCGGGCGCATAAGCCGGTACGCGTATTGGCTGCCAATGCCTCCAGGATCTTTTCTTCAATCTTTTCCAGATCAGGATTCTTGACCACAGCTGAGGCCGCCTTCTCATGACCACGTCCCCCCAGAGGGGAAAGAATCTCATTAACCAGAATATTGGAAGTCCGACTCCTGGCCACCACTTGGGCCTTACCCTGCATGATTACCACCGCAAATACCGCGTCACACTCCTCCACCTCCAGCAGGTGGTGGGTAACCAGATCCAGGCCACGGATAAAACCTTTTTCAATTCCGGTAGCTATTACGATATCAGTGCCATTAATCCGGTAGTGTTTGATGTTGGCCAGGAGCTTCTGCAGCAGCTGCCGCTGTTCACTGGTAAAGGGCTCTTCCACAAAGCTTGCCACCACCGAGAGGTTAGCTCCCTGGCGCAGCAGATAGGCGATCGCTTCTGCATCGCGGTAGGTGGTGGAGGTGAAAAGCAGGCTGCCGGTATCCTCATAGATGCCTAAGGCCAGAATGGTAGCTTCAAATGGTGTGAGCGGGATGTCCTCCTGCTGGATCTTCTCCACCAGAACGGTGGTAACGGCTCCCACCAGGTGGACCTCATTAATAATCCCGTAAACATCGCCCGGTGCATCGGGGTGGTGATCAAATACTATGTACTCACACTCCCTCTCCTGCAGACCCTTTAATGAGCCCAAACGTCCCAGATTCCGGGTATCCACTAGGATAACCCGTTGCACCAAATCCAAATCAATCTCACCCGGGGTCCTGAATACCAGGCTGTCCTTGTACAATCCCATGAACTGCCGAACATTCTTGGACAGGGTACCCGAGATAACCGGAATCGCATCGGGATACAGCTTGGTAGCCGCCACCATGGAGGCTAAGCCGTCGAAATCAAGACTGTTGTGGGACGTAATTATGTCCAAACTCTTCTTCTCCCCATTATAGATATCCGAATTATATCATAGTCGCCTGACTTGCCCAACCAGCCTATACCTTTATTTGGGTACTGGATATACTTAAGCTATGGGGTGCCCCGGACGTTTTAATGAGATACAGTGATGCTGCTGCTTGAGGGTAACGGCGGGTGGAACATTAAGCAGCCATTGGGGGTTAACCTTTTGCCGGTCCAACTGTTACCATATTACTATGCCGGTAAGGTTACCAGCGATTTGGTGTCTAACGGAGCATAACTTTTTTAACCATTATAATTAAGAAGGGATGATGGTCTTGGCTTATACCCGTGAAGTGATAATCAGGTGTGCTGATATCCCTCACCGGGGATTTCGCGTGGAAGGGGAATTGAAAGATGACCTGCATCACCTGAAGGTGGATATGGTTATCGATTTTTTCAAGAGCGAGATCATTGAAGCTCACGCAGAAGCGGTCGCCACTCCTTTTCCCATCTGCAAAGAAGCAATGGGATCCATCAAGAAGCTGATCGGCGTACAGATCGGGCCAGGCTTTGGCAAGACAGTGAAACAGGCCCTGATCAACTCAGAAGGCTGCTTTCACCTGGAAGAACTTATAATGAGTGCTGTCAGTGCCGGGCTGCAGGCTTCGGCCCGTGAAATACCTGACTGGATCAGCAGAGAGGAGTACGCCGACCGCTGGCGAGCCTGGGAGAGGCTTTACCTGGGACGCTGCATCCACTATGCCCAACCCGAGGCCGGCAAGACCCTGGAACGGGTACACACGGAGATCCTTCCTCAGAAGAAAGCAGAGAACAGCGGCAGATAGGTGGTGAAAAAGGCTTGGCCGCAATCGTCTCAACCCCTGAGGCACCGGGGCTGATTTCGGTACGTATTGTACTTCCTGTGTCACGATTTGCTAAAGTGATCTAGTCCTTCGAAGCAGGAACCGGCATCGACCTGGGGTTTAAACGGTTATTTCCATTTTATAGGCGAAAGATTTGAGCAACTGGTAACGTACACCATTATTAGATTCTTTTATTGGACAAGGGGGTTTTATCGAATGCAAAAACGAAAGACTTTATGGTCACTATTGGTCTGTGCGGTTATCGGCTTCTTTCTGCTGGCGCCAGTCAACCCGGTTGCAGCGGCGTTTACCGACATCAAAGGTCACTGGGCAGAATCCTATATCAACAACCTGGTAAATGACGGATACATAAAAGGCTATACCGACAATACCTTTCGCCCTGACCGCACCATCAGCCGGGCCGAGTTCCTGACGATAATCATGAACATTAAAGGGCTCAAGGCCTCTACATCAGCCTCCAACAGCTTCAGTGATATCGGAGGTCACTGGGCCAGGGGCCTGATCAACCAGGCGGTAACCCAGGGAATTGTGGTAAAGAGCGAGTACTCCGGCACCTTTAAACCCAACCAGGCACTTAAACGCAGCGAAGCGGCAGCGATGATGGTCAGGGCCATGGGCCAGCAACCGAGCAACGGAAACATTACATTCAAGGATAAGACCAATGTAGAGAAAAGCATTTACAAGGGTTACATAATAGCGGCCTACAACCTGGGACTGATCAACGGCTATAATGATGGCGAGTTTAAGCCGTTTGAACTGGTAACCCGTGCCCAGGCTTGCACCATGCTTAACACCTTCTCCAAGAAGACTGGTCCCGCCGCTCCTCCGGTCGGCTCGGGTGTTTTCAACCGTATCGTGGTGGGTGGCAATACCTATGATTTTATGACTACCCCGGTTTACCTCAAAATCGGGCTGAATGAGGTCCGGGTAATGAGCCTCAGCGTTACCGGAAACTCACTCTTTGTCAACAACACCTATCTGTATTCCCTTAATGCAGGGACCAATTATCCTGACCTTATTGTCAATAACAACCGCTATGTGGTAACCGGCCTCAGCGCCTCCGGCAACAACCTGGTCGTCGTTCCCTCCTCCATGCGGCTGAATCGGCTGGCGGTTGATAGCTTAAGGTACGATCCCGAATTTGTTAAGCTCTATGTGGGACAGGTTAACAGCGATTATTACCTGTATGACATGGAGATCCTCGACCAGTACACGGTCAAGGTGGACGGCAAGCAGATCGACCTGCGCAACAAATCCATCACCATTGCCCCGGGCAACCAGTTCTATACTGTGGAAAGGGTTATCCTTGGCTCAGGAGATACCTCCCTTATATTGACCGAAACCGATCCCGTGATCTTCAACCGTCTTTCCCTGTCTGACATAACAGATATCTATATTGGCAACAGCAGGCTGAACATGGGTGCCATTTCCCGAATCGACTTCATCATAGATGGCACCAACTACTACCTGAATCAGCTCACTATCGATGCATCAGGCAATTTCAGCGTAGATAACAAAACCTATACTCCGACTCAGGTGATTATGATCATTGATGGTGAGTACTACTCCATCAAGGACATCAGAATCTATGATAAGAAGTTCACTCTTTACTGTGAGAACACGGATTTTGAAAAAGTGCGCATCAACGATAAATACTACGATGTAAGCGGTGTGCAGATACTCAGGGACGGAACCCCGTATGCCCTCAGCAGTGTCATGGTGGTGAACCGCAACGTCATGCGTATAGGCGGACGCCAGTACAACCTGGATGCCAGCTTTGACTGCCGGTTCGACGGCAAGGTGCATGACATCAAAGAGATTGACTACGACACTCGCCTGAACATGGTAACGATCAAGGTCTCAGAATCGTCTACCAGTTCCGGTCAACCCTCGAACTACCTGTTCTACAGCATGGGAGCGCTCCTGAAGGCCAGCACTTCCAACCCGGTTTACATCTATGCCAATGGGAACTGGAGAAACTTCAATGATGTGATAGTCCTGGATCCCACCCGTTACAGCTATAACGGGACCAATTACAACCTGATCGGGGCTAATATCCGCATCGCCGGAGTAGAATACGAGGTAGTCGACACCACCTGGCAGGGCAGCACTGCACAATTCCGGATTCATCTGGAGGAAGATTAGGCTCTGGCCTGTGTATTGCTCAACCAGCGGTACTCTGCCAAGAGGTTGGTCCGTAAATTCTGGCATAACACAAATCGAGGGAACCCCACAGAAAGGGTTCCCTCTTGATTTTCGATAGTCAAACAGGCATGGGGACGGTTCTTTTTCCTGCTACTCATCTTGCAGTACAGAGCGGGCAGCACGCATGGGACGAACCCGGCTTCCTAAACCGAAACCGTCCCGTGTACTAAGCCGGCCATTTGACTGAAAATTGTACAAAAGTGTGAGGCTGACAATCGTTCTTCCGAATGACGGTTGCCAGTCGCTTAAACCCTAAAATTCTGGTCCATTTCGACCCTATGCCTTCTCCGCCATTAGATCGCAGACCAGATTTGAAAAGGCCACCGGATCCTCAATCGCCAGGCCTTCAATTAAAAGTGCCTGAGTATAGAGAATCTCGCTGTAGGTTTTCAGCTTATCCTTGTCGTTGATGAACAGCTGATTAAGGGTTTCAAAGATGGGGTGATTAGCATTGATCTCCAGAATCCGGTCGGCCTTGACCCGGTGTTCCGAAGGCATTGCATTCAATACCTTTTCCATTTCCAAAGATAACGCCCCATCACTGGTCAAACAGACCGGGTGCGATTTCAGCCTTTGTGAGAGGCGCACTTCCTGGGCCTTTCCATCGAGAGCTTCTTTCATAAAAGCAAACAGCTCTTTATAATCCTCAGCCTGTTGCTGGGCTGACTGCTTTTCTTCTTCGGTTTCCAAACCCAGATCACCGCTGGAAACGGATTTAAACTCTTTGCCATCGTATTCGTGCAGCATTTTTAACGCAAACTCATCGATATCATCGACCAGGTACAGGATTTCAAATCCTTTGTCCTTGACCAGTTCGGTCTGGGGCAGACGGTCAACACTGTCAACGTTTTTCCCGCAAGCGTAGTAGATATACTTTTGATCTTCCTTCATCCGCCCAATATACTCTTCAATGGTGACCAGCTTCTTATCCAGGGAGGAATAAAACATCAGCAACGGCTTCAAGAGTTCTTTGTTGGCACCAAAGTTGTTGTATATGCCCCATTTTAGCTGCAACCCGAAGCTATTATAGAATTTCTCATAGGTTTCGCGCTCGTTGTTCAACATGCTCAGGAGTTCACTCTTGATTTTTCTTTCCAGGCTCTGCGCAATAATCTTTAATTGACGGTCATGTTGCAGCATCTCCCGCGATATGTTCAGGGAAAGATCCTGCGAGTCAACCAGTCCTTTGATAAAACTGAAATGGTCGGGCAAGAGATCGGCACATTTCTCCATGATCAATACTCCGTTGGAGTAAAGTTGCAGGCCCTTTTCATACTCTTTGCTGTAGTAGTCAAACGGAGTCCGGCCCGGAACAAACAGGAGTGCGTTATAGGTGGCCTTGCCTTCGGTACTGCTGTGAATAACCCGCAGCGGATCTTCAAAGTCAAAAAACTTCTCCCGGTAGAAGTAATAATAATCGGCATCAGTCAATTCGCTTTTGTGACGACGCCAGATAGGAACCATGCTGTTAAGAGTTTCAGTCTCAGTATAGCTTTCATACTCATTTTCACTGCCCTCTTTGAGTCGTCGCTGCTCAACATCCATCTTGATGGGATAGCGGATATAATCGGAGTACTTCTTAACCAGAGACTTGATCCGATATGTATCCAGATACTCATCGTAGTTTTCTTCTTCGGTGTTTTCCTTAAGGCTCAGGATAACAACGGTTCCCACACGGTCCTTGTTGGAAGGACTTATTGTGTAGCCATCCAATCCTTCAGATTCCCATTGAAAGGCAGTATCAGAGCCGTAGGCTCGGGAAATCACGGTGAGCCGTTTACTGACCATGAAAGCCGAATAGAAACCAACACCAAACTGACCGATGATTTCAATGTCTTCAACCCCCTGGTTTTCCTTCATAAAGGCCAGCGAGCCGCTATTGGCGATAGTTCCGAGGTTGTTTTCCAATTCTTCCTCATTCATACCTATGCCGTTGTCTTGAATAGTCAGCGTCCGATTCTCTTTGTCGACCTCAATTTTGATGAAGAAATCCTCCCGGTTCATTCCCACGTTCTGGTCGGTCAGCGAGCGGAAATACAGCTTGTCGATGGCATCACTGGCATTGGATATTAATTCCCGCAAAAATATTTCCCGGTTGGTGTAGACGGAATTGATCATTAAGTCCAATAGTCGCTTTGATTCAGTTTTAAATTGAATCTTTTCCATAGCTATACACCTCACAAAATTACTATTAGGACCCATAACGGGATTTTTAAGATAATATATATCTCAAATTTCTTTTAAATTCAAGAGCAGGCCTGGGACGGTTCTATAGGTCACTGTGAAGTCCTGCGCATAAATAAGGCTCAAACATCGTTTTCAAGATGATGCTTGAGCCTTTATGTGGAATACCTGACACCAGAAAGCCTGCCAACACATGATCTTGTCGGCAGGCTTCACAGAGGAAAGATTTTTCTATCGTGTTTTAAACAATACTATCTGCTGCAGGATACTGCCCTTCTTACGATTATTACTCCGCGCTCCAGCCGTCCCGAGGCTCTTAAGGTAGTTCTACCCGGTCTTGTAATAGTAAGTGTAGCATCGATTCTCCCAGAAGACCTCCTCCGGGCCACAAGGGTAATAGTAGCGTTAAAGACGCTGAATCGGCTGGTGATGTTGGTTACGGTAGCGTTACGATAAACTACCCTAACGCTTCGGGTTGTTCCCGTTATGGTATTAACCCTGCTTGGTCTGTCTGCTTTAAAGACATATTGAAAATCCCGGTCATTAATTTCTGCGTCAAAGCACCCGAAAATTGAACCAACCGGATCACCGCCCAAACAGTCTGCGGTAGCCCGGAATAAGGCTTCCGCATTTTCGACATCGATTCTTCCTTCCACAACTGCCACGTGAATCCCCCCTTTCGTTATCTGAGGCTTCCCTCGTTTACCAATATATGGCAGCTGTGTGCTATTGGTGATTCCGTCTTTTCTCTCGGTAGGCTGAAGGATGATTCTACCTCTTACTGTTCTATGAAAGGGATGTGCCTTGGCAGGTGAAAAAAATAAGCAAGGGGCGCCCCCTTGCTCATAATCACTAACGGATACTAAGTTATTGACTACCGAAGCCTGGCTGGTACAATATCGTTTCTTAATAGATCTTCATAAGTCTCCCGCTTAAGAATCAGGTCCGCCTGGCCGTTTCCGACCAGAACCATGGCCGGACGGGGAATGCGGTTGTAGTTCATGGACATGGCGTAGTTGTAGGCACCAGTGGCTGACACTGCCAGGATGTCACCCGGTTCAACCCGGGGAAGCTTAATGTCCCAGATCAGCATATCCCCTGATTCACAGCACTTGCCGGCTACGGATACAGTTTCATCAGGTGTCTGGTCAGCCTTGTTGGCCAATATCGCCTCATACTTGGCACCGTACAAGGCGGGGCGGGGGTTATCTCCCATCCCTCCGTCAACGGCGATATACTTGCGAATCCCCGGAATATTCTTTTGGGAACCGACGGTATAGAGAGTGGTACCGGCTGGACCCACGATGGCGCGCCCCGGTTCCACCACAACCCGGGGAACCGGAATCCCATACTTAGCGGCTTTTTCTTTAATACAGGGCATGACCGCCTTAACCCAGGCCTCAGGGGAAACAGGCTGGTCTCCCTCATAGTAGTAGATTCCAAACCCGCCGCCCAGGTTCAGTTCGGTTGTTATCAGCCCAACCTCTTTGTGAATCTGAGCAACGAAAGCCATCATAATCTCGGCGGTATGGGCAAATGATTCCATCTCAAATATCTGTGAGCCGACATGACAATGAAGACCGTAATAAACCAGGAAAGGATACTCCTGAAGGCTCTTTACTGCTTCCATGGCCTGCCCGTCGGGGAGGGTAAATCCAAACTTGGAGTCTATCTGGCCTGTTTTGATGTACTCATGGGTATGGGCTTCGATACCGGGTGTGATGCGTAGGATGACGCGCTGCTTCCTCCCTGCGTTTTCGCAGATTCGGTTCAGCAATCCCAGTTCATAATAATTGTCCACCACAATAGTTCCGACCCGGTTATCCACCGCCATCTGGAGTTCATCGGAGGTCTTGTTGTTGCCGTGGAAATAGATCTTTTCCACAGGAAAACCCACCGAAAGTGCGGTATGTAATTCACCGCCCGATACCACATCAATCCCCAGCCCTTCCTCTTTTACCAGGACACAGGTGGCCATTGTGCACAGTGCTTTGCTGGCATAGACGACCAAGGTATCACCTGCCGACTCAAAGGCTTTTTTTAAAGAGCGGCAGTTCTCACGGAAGGCTTCCTCATCGAGGACATAGAGCGGGGTCCCAAATTCCTTAACCAGATCAAGGGTATCAACCCCACCGATTTCCAGGTGTCCAGCGTTATTTACCCTCATCGTCCCCTGCAGCTTCACATTCAATCACTCCAAAACCCAAAATAAAATGGCCATTGTCCTAGACAATAGCCAAAGTCACGGGGTTATTTTAACATTCCCCGAAAATCGGTGTCAAACATTGTCGGGCATCTCGCCATCTATGTACCCTTAGGGTGGTGGTTAATTCCGGCGAGCGGAATTAACACCGCCCGTTGCGCGCGGAGTGCCGCTCCCTCCGTCTCACTTCTACCGCAGGAGCTGGTGGCAGAGCAGGTCCAGGGAGTCGCTGTGGGCCTCGATAAGCATACGGGCTCGCATTTTTAGCTTGCGGATGTTTTCCGGGCTGGCATTATCCAGCTGGCATTCCTGCTTCATCTCCGGCTGGAGGCGATAATAACGAGGGCCGCCCGGTTTTCGGGGTGGCAGCAGTAAACGCAGCTGATAATCTACGGTATCGCTTACCCCATCAAATACTATGTTCATCAGGGGACGCGCCCAGCCCGCCAATCCCCATTTCTCCGCCTCATCGTAAGACAGAGGCATCTTTTGCTCCCCGGTCCCAAGAGACAACAACAGGATGTCCTCGTCCGGCCAGGTAATACGACCCTCGATGTATGCACACACACCCGGGTTGTTTGCATATACTCCTCCATCGATCAGCGCATAGTATTCGCCGTCTTCAATAGTAAGCTTATAAGGGGAAAAATATGTTGGAGCTGCAGTCGCCGCAAAGGCTACATCCTGCAGGGTGTAGTCGTAACTCGCAAGCTCTCGGGCGCGGGTGCTCCGGAAAAAAAACGGGGAGCGGATCTCGATCTCGTAAGCGGTAATCAACACATTGCACAAGGCCTCTTTCAGGCGGGCTGAGCCGAAATACCTGGCATAGACTTTTTCCATCCCTTCCGGCGGATACTTATAATCGGCCAGAAAACCAAGGGAGGTTATGCGGTACCAGCAGGTACGATAAAAAATATCCTTGCCATGCTCCTCGTAGAGTTTCACCATGTCCTGGGCAGAATACTCGGGTTTCCCCTGAGCATCTGGCTTGGTCAAACCCACAGCCAGGAGTCCTCCGGTTGAGGTACCGGCTATCAAATCAAACAGCCGGGATACCGGTTTACCGGTTCGTTTTTCGATCTCGTTCAGGACCATAGCCGGAATTATCCCGCGTATTCCCCCACCATCGAGCGAGAGTATCTTAATCACACTGATCCCCCCTGAATTCCAGGTCGCCATCAATCCTCTTTTTATAATTAATATATTGAGGGAGTCCTGTCATATTACCCGCTCCGTCAGCAATCAGCAGGGATCGACTTTGCGCCATGAGGTCACAAAGAAAAAGGCAAAAATAACTGCAGCCAGATAACGTACAAGAGTTCCAGTGGAGGAAATCAAATTGAAGAATGGCCAATAGGACCATAAGAAAGTGGGTGCCCACGGTGTTAACGTCACATATAATGCGGGAACACAGACTGCTATGAAAACCACCCAGTCAAACTTCCAGTTCCCGGGCCTTCTGCGGGCTGAAATCAAACGGGGCAAAGCCAACATCAGACCGATCAACAGATGATAGACCTGCAGAGTGAAAAACACAATTGGCTTCCCCAAAAACAACATACCCAGGTATTTTGATCCCGGGTACTGGAGTCGATAATAGCCGTATTCGTTTCCGAGTATAATTAGCAGGAAGAAAACGATAGTATAAGCAAAGTAGACCAGAAATCTGCGAAGTTCCTCTTTCTTTACCTTCTCCAGCATTTCGCCCCCTCCTTTTATTAGGTATTGAGCTCTCCATATAACTTATGATACATAAAATTTTAATTTTTGGCAGTCGAAATCAGTTCTCTGTTACACAATACGCGGCACAAAAAAGAGAGAACTCTTTTTTGGGAGTTCTCTCTCGATTCAGTCCAGTATATTGATGATGTATAATTCGCCTGCGATTCTTGATCTTACGGCAGATCGGCCAGACTCTTTTCTATCAGTTCGTCTGGTACCTCCACATCCACCATTCTGCCTGACAGGTATTCATCATAGGCACTGAGGTCAAAGTGACCGTGACCGCTCAGGCCAAAGACGATGCATTTGCTTTCGCCGCTCTCCTTGCATTTGAGGGCTTCGTCAATGGCAGTCCGGATGGCGTGCGATGATTCCGGTGCCGGTAAAATCCCCTCATTGCGGGCGAACATAACAGCCGCTTCAAAGACCGGTCGCTGGTCAACCGCTGTTGCCTCAATGATGCCATCATGGTACAGCTGGCTCACCAGAGTCGAATCTCCATGGTATCTCAGACCTCCAGCATGAATCGAAGGTGGTGCATAGTCTTTCCCCAGGGTGTACATCTGGGTCATAGGAGCCAGGCAGGCCACATCTCCGTAATCGTAAGCAAACCTGCCCCGAGTCAGGGTAGGACAGCCTGAAGGTTCAACGGCTATCATCCGCAGATTCTTTCCGGCCAGTTTATCAGGAACGAAGGGGAACGCCAGCCCTGCGAAATTGGTCCCGCCCCCGCAGCAGCCGATAATAAGATCCGGATACTCATCCACCATCTCCAGCTGCATTCTGGTTTCCTGCCCGATCACTGTTTGGTGCAGACAGACGTGGTTCAGGACACTACCCAGGGAGTAATTGGTGTCGTCGCGTCCCAACGCATCTTCCACCGCTTCACTGATGGCCATTCCCAGGCTGCCGGTGGAATTCGGGTTTTTCGCCAGTTCGCGGCGTCCTGCTTCGGTGCGGTTGCTGGGACTGGCAATGACCTCGGCTCCGTAAACCTCCATGACCGATTTCCGGTAAGGCTTCTGTTCATAACTCACCTTGACCATATAAACGGTACATTCCATGCCGAACATGTTGGTAGCCAGTGACAGTGCGGTTCCCCACTGTCCGGCACCGGTTTCGGTGGACAGCCGCTTCTTGCCGGCAATCTTGTTGTAAAACACCTGCGGTAATGCGCTGTTCAGCTTGTGGCTGCCAACCGGACTAACACCCTCATATTTGTAGTAAATACGGCAGGGTGTATCGAGGGCCTTCTCCAGACGCCGGGCACGGTAAAGTGGCGACGGCCTCCAGATTTTGTAAAGTTCCCGGACCTCTGAGGGTATCTCAATATACCGCTCGGTTGACGCCTCCTGCTCAATTACCCCCATTGGAAAAATGGGCAATAAATCATCAGGGGTCAGAGGTTGTTTGGTAACCGGGTTCAGCCCTGGTGCGGGCCGGTTGGGCATATCTGCCTGGACATTATACCAAAATCTGGGCAACTTATCCTCAGGCAGAATGATCTTGGAAAGCACATCTGAACTCATCTCATCTAATCTCCTCTCAGCTAATATTTTTTTATGTTTGGACTTTTACATTCTAGCATCAGACAAACTTTTATAGCAAGCACTAAAATCACACCATAAAAATTTTTTTATCAAGTTCAGTGCGGGTAAGGATCACCGGCTCACCCGTTCCAGCTTTTCAGGGGCCGTCTGCACAGCCTTGGTTTTGATTTCCCGGCTGATGACCACCTTACTGCTCTTCAGGGAACTGTCCCAACGGCGGCAGCGGTCCCCGAAGTAAGCCAGGACCTGACCCTGCCGGTGAATAGAAACCACCTCACACTGGTTAGGGCACCCATTGCATTCCATACTCCGGGTCTCAAACTCGCCCTCCAGGATAAAACCCGCGCCTCTGAAGGCAGATTTGCGGCCTTTCATGGATTCGGCGGCCAGCAGTGCTGAACCCACTGCTCCCATAACATTATGGTATTCGGGCACCTTTATCTCTATATTCAGCATCTTCTCAAAAGCTCGTCTCAAGCCGAGATTGGCGGCCACCCCCCCCTGAAAAACTACCGGGGGCTGGATCTCCTTGCCCTTGCCCAGGTTGTTGAGATAGTTGCGGGCCAGTGCTTCACAGAGCCCGGCAATGATCTCTTCGGTCGGGTAACCCATCTGCTGCTTATGAATCATGTCTGATTCCGCAAAGACCCCGCACCGGCCGGCAATTCTTACCGGTTGCCGGGCCATGGTTGCCCAATGCCCGAATTCCTCAATCGGAATATTGAGGCGCAGTGCCTGCTGGTCCAGAAACGAGCCAGTGCCGGCAGCGCAAACAGTGTTCATGGCGAAGTCCACCACCACCCCATCACGCAAGAGGATCAGTTTTGAGTCCTGTCCCCCGATCTCAAATACCGTACGGACATCGGGGTGGAAATGGCTGGCTCCAACCGCATGCGCGGTTATCTCGTTCTTGACCTCATCAGCCCCCAGCATGGCCGCCACCAGATTGCGACCGCTGCCGGTAGCTCCGACCCCCAGAATCTCGGTTCGGGGCAGCCGGGACAGCAGATTCCTTAAACCCTGTTGAGTGGCCTTGACCGGATGTCCCATGGTCCTTACATAGACTGTCTCCAGGACATTCAGCTGTTGATCCAGGGCCACAATATTAGTGCTGACTGAACCTACGTCTACTCCCAGATAAGTTTTGATCATTAGTATCTCCCATTTTTGATTTTCGCCATCTGATCATATCCAGGAACGCCTCCAGCCGGGTGATAATCCCGGCCTCTCCGGCATGTTCGTCAAAATACATCGTCATGACCGGAATCCCCTCGACCTCCTGCACCTTTATCAATACAGACTGAGCTACAATCTCCGGCATACAGGTCAGGGGAGCCACCTGAATCACTCCATCCAGTTCCTGGCGCGCGTAACTGACTGTACTGGCAACAGTCTCCCGCCCATGCCCCCCTACCCAGTACTGCAGATATGGCCGGGCACACGACAGGGTGGTATGCAGGCTCGGAGCCGAAGGTATGAGTCCACCAAAGAGATGGTCATTTACCCATTGCGTAAGGGTAACGGATCTGACCACCTCAGCTCCCAGCCGTCCCAGGTGACGCTCAAGATCGTAGTTGGCAAAAGGCTCCAGGAGGGTGTAGATCTCACCCACCAGTCCGATGCGGATTGGATGCTGATTGAGCGGGTCCCTGGCCAAACCTGACAGCTCACGGGTAACCTTTTCCACCGCCGTAGTCAGCTGTCTTTTTTCCGAGCAATCATCTATTGTCTTCAATCCCCGGGCCACTATCCTCTCGCACCGCCCCTTATCAATCACCCGGGGCAGCCAGTAGTGCTGCTCGCTTTCCAGCCGGTCAATGGCTTTTAGTTTCTCCCAGGCCAGGCGGATCCCGGAGTAGACCTGAAGCCAGGAGGCTTTGATACCCATGGACCGCACCTGATTGAGCAGGGAGAACAGGTTGGAGTCCGGTGCTTCGATTATGACCATGTTGAATTTCAATCCCAGATCCTGCAGGATATCGCGTTCCACTTGCGCGTAGTAGCCGAATCGGCATGGTCCCCAGCCACCCGCCATGAGGATGGCGTCCGCTCCCCGGTCCATCGCCTCCAGGTAATTGCCCAGGTTGATTTTCATCGGCAGACAGACGAATTCGGGAGAGTAACGCACCCCCAGTTCCAGGGTCCGCCGGCTGCATGGGGGCGGAACCACCACTGTAAGTCCCAGTTCCTTCAGCAACGCGCTAATGGCTATATAGGAATTCCCCATATGGGGAAAGGTTATTCTCAAGCCCCAGCCTCCTTTGCCTCCGCAGCATATCGCAGAATGCCTCCAGGCGGGTTACAACACCCGCCTCGCCACTATGCTCATCAACGGTCAGGAGCATAAACGGCTTGTTCATGCGGAGTTCGATAATTTTGGCGATCATGGAATCCGGGCCACAGCCAAAGCAGGTCATATATATCAGACCGTCAACACTCTCATCCTGATTCAACAACAGGGCTGTGCCCACCATTTTCCGTCCTACGGTCCAAAAGACCCTTTTCGGCAGCGTAGCAGCAGCCTTATCCACCTTCATTGGATCGAGCATCTCGTTGGTAACCGGGGACGCGCCCATTTCCCGCAGACGTTCAAACAGTCCCAGATTGACAAAGCGGTCGTTCAGAGTATAGCAGTGGCCCAAAACACCAATGGTGAGATCACCACGAACGGGTTTCGGCACCGGTTTACCCTCCCAGATCCTGATCCCCTCATCAAGGGTATAGCCCTGTCGGCAAATCGTCTCCAGGGTGTGGGCAGCCCGGGTGGAATCGTTCCATGCTTTCCTGACCCGGCCCGGTTTCAGGCCTGCTTTCCTGGACCAGTTATCAAGTTCACGAAACAGGTCCCGCTCATCTCGGCTCACGTCGATGCACAGATCTATCAAGGGCGGCAGCTGCGGAATCTGGGCCCTCAGCATATCCGGTATTCCCATGAACTTGGGACAAATATAGCTGCGTTTCTCGATGCTCACCAGCCGGGGCATAAAAATCCAGTCGACCTCCTGTTTCGCCAATTCCAGGATATGGCCATAGAGTACCTTCACCGGGAAGCAGGCCTCACTCACCGCTGCCACTATTCCGGCATTGGCCATCGCTTTATGAGTAGGAGTAGATGTTACAACCTCCCAGCCCAGGTCATTAAAAAATAATTTCCACTGCGGGAAGAGGTGATAATAGAACAATCCCCTGGGAATTCCAACTCTCATGGTCCACCCCGTTCCTTAAAATCTGGAAAAAACAGGGGTCCCGATTGACTACCGGTCCCTATTTCTTGTCACTCTTTAACAGTTCTTTCAGACACTTGGTGGTAATCTCTGCACCGTGGGCCGGATTATCATTACCCTTCATCTTTCCCAGGTCACCGACGCCCACCACCTTGACGCCGGGAAAGCGAGCCAAAATCTCTGTGGTATCCCCTTTCAGGAGGCGGTGACCGATCGGTTCCGGCTCCCCGTACTTGTCGACCGGTCGGTTAATCACATGCCCATAACGATCAACTGATTCCGTGACCTCTATTCCCCTGGCCTCTTCAGTGTTGGATGCTACCGCGATAACTCCCAGGACATTCAGACTCTTGTCAAGCAAGAGATGCTCCAGGGCCTTCTCCCCCTTGCCCTCTCCCACCTCCCCCCGGTCATCCAGCATCACCACCACTGGATCGTAGGGGGCCTGTTTAATCTCCCAGGCCAGTCGTTCGCCCGACAAAGGGGTAGGGTTGCCTCCAGAACTGAGCACGGGATAGAGACCCTCGTTCTTACAGGCCTGGGTAATGGCTTCCTGTGCATACTCATCGCCGTCGGTAACCAAAATAACTCTTTTTTTCACTCTTTCACCCCTTCAGAGTTAGGCACAGCAGAATAAAGCACTCTTGCGGCAGGACAGCGAAAGTGGAGACCACGGTATGTATAGAACTTGGTCACCTCTCAAACTCAAACCTGACAATATCCTATGAAAACAAATGCCGAATGGTCACAAATCACTCCGTAGTATCCACTGAAAAATATCATTGTTGAAAGCTGTACACACCATCATTCCGCTTCGATAGCAATTGCATGAGCGATCCCGGGAATTGAGCCCCTTTGATTAACAATCATTGCTCCTGTACCCACCAGCAGAAACCGCTTTATTTTGCCTGCAGCTATGCGATTCAGGTACGGTCCGCACACCATGGCCGCCGAGCTGCCGCACCCTCTGCCTCCGGCTTGTACATTCTGCTGCTGGTCATAGATTATTACCCCGCAGTCGGTGTACCTGTCACCAAGGTGATAACCGGCCGCCAGGCATAACTCCTCCATTAATGCCGATCCCAGCTTCCCCAAGTCCCCGGTAACAATCAGGTCGTAGTAACCCGGATCCCGGCCGAGGTCCCGGAAATGGGTTATCAGGGTATCAGCTGCAGCCGGTGCTTCTGCTCCGCCCAGGTCTTTGGCATCAGCCTGGTCCTTGTCAACCACCTTGCCGATGGTTGCGGCTGTTATCCGAGGGCCCTCCTGGCTCAGGTTCAATAAGACTGCCCCGGCACCGGTCACCGGCCACTGGGCAGAAGCCGATTTGATCGCACCCAGTTCGATCGGCAGCCGGAACTGGCGTTCCGCAGTATGGTAATGGCTTACTGCACCCACCGCTACCTGACTGTAAAACCCGCCGTCCATGATCATGCCCGCCAGGATCAGGCCCTCCGCCAGGGTAGTACAGGCTCCGTAGATGCCAAGAAAAGGCAGCGAAAGATCACGACCCGCATAATTGGAGGCTGTAGACTGTCTCAAGAAGTCTCCGGCCACTACCACCTCAATCGCCCTTTCATCCAGCCCCTCTTTGCGCGCGGCCAGTCGCAGGGCCTCCCTCAGCATTTTGCCCTCAGCCTCTTCATAGGACTTCTCACCAAAGAAGTAGTCCTCCATCACCCAGTCAAATTCGGCGCCAAATGGCCCCTCGCCCTCCATCGGGCCGACAATCGTGGCCCAGGAAGCTACCGTTGGAGGATTATCATAAGTTATACTCTGCGAACCTGTCTTCTTGCCGGGCATATCAAGTAAACCTTTCCATACAGGAGACGCTCTTTGGCTTTGGTTTTCGTGGGGTACAGGGACTGAGAAACCGGGAAGGGTTCAGGTGTCAGGGGGACGGCTCTATTTCGGGGCACCCTAATAGTGTCCTGATATAGAGCCGTCCCCCTGACACCTTAGCCACATCCCCAATCAAAGAGTTACCCGTACACCGCACCTGTCCACCTTGCTTCCTAAGAACATCCCTGTTCCCCGGATTCGGGGGTGGGTTTTCTGTTGGTTATTATGCACTGTTTTTCTGAACTTATCCTTGGAGGCAGCCGCAGGGTAAAACAGAAGACAGCCAAAATGGCTGCCTTCTGCCGGTTATAAGTATCAAGAGTTGTTAACGGTCCGGTCGATAGACCTCCCTCATCCAATCGACTGTACGGGCGATTCCCTCCCGCAGACCGACTTTCGGATCGAGGCCAATGTCCCTCATGGCTTTGCTGTTATCAGGCACCTTGGTTTTGGTGGTGAACCTCTCCCCATTAACATAACGGACCTGACGGTCGTCTTTGCCCAGGTATTCCAGGACCAAATCGGAGGCGGTCTTCATGTCATGGACCTCCTGACCCGCTATATTATATACCTCACCGGGTTTGAAGTTCTCAATGATGTTGGCCAGGCAGTCGGTGCAGTCTTCGATATACAGTGAGGTCCTCTGATGGCCAAGGTAAACGGTATAAGGCAGATCATGCAGGGCCTTGTACGCAAATATGCTGATAGCACTACGGTATGGTGTATAGTACTCTCCCGGGCCATAGGTATTGAACAGCCGGACTCTGACCGTTTGACTGCCGTACATCTGCTCAGCGTTAATGATCTGTAATTCGTTGACCCACTTGGAAATTGCGTAATCATTCATCTGCCGGATCTCCTGGCTATCCATCACCTCTTCCTTCATCAGGCCCTGGTGATCACCATAGACCTCAGAACTGCTGGCAAAAACCATCTTGAATCCAAACTTCTCCTGCAGGCGCAGCATGTTTTTGGTGCCTATGCAATTAGTCATCCACAAGTCCTCATAATAATCCTCTCCGTTCCACCTTCCGAACTCCGCGGCCAGATGGTAGACGAAATCATAATTTCGCCGTTCAAAGACCTGAAGCAATTGCCTGTATTTTCCGACATCACAGCGTATATAGCGTTCCTCATGGCTGTGTTTCAGGTCACACACCCATACCTCATGTCCCAATGATTCCAGACGTCGGACCAGACCCGTACCGACAACACCTTTTCCTCCTGTGACCAAGATATTCAATTCAGCCCCTCCAATAATCAATTAACCTATCACCCGGGCGGATTATCCTATCTTATGGACTTCTGCTGCTGTGGTGTTAACGAATCATCTGTCCCTTGAACGATCTTATTCTGATCCAGAAGGAGGCTCCATGACTGGTGACATGAGGCAGATCGTCCCAAAGCAGATTCAGCTTTTGCGATAGTGAAGGATCATGACATATGAAGTGATTAGGCTGCAATACTTCGATTGCAGAACTCCCAGCCAACAGATAGGCCGCTAAGAGGTACTGTTCCGAATAATAGCGGCCAATCCAATCCGGTGGATAATCGTCGGGGAGAAAAACGTCATGAAAGTGGACCAGTACCCCTGGCCTCAGGTTTGGCAGAATATCGAGAAAGATAGCCGTTGTGTCCGAATTCATCAATACCCGGTGGGAGGAATCAACGAAAACAATATCCCCCGGCTGA
Organism: Syntrophomonadales bacterium; assembly: GCA_050951725.1. Taxonomy (GTDB): domain Bacteria; phylum Bacillota; class Syntrophomonadia; order Syntrophomonadales; family DTU052; genus DTU052. Next base: position 896,880 of record JBMNJO010000001.1, read on the forward strand.
AGCTCCATAAAAAGACTGATGTCCACGTTTTCTACCCGGTCGCGGATCATCCGGTCACATAAGCCGTCGATCTCACGGCGTGGATTAGGATCAATAGAGATTATGGTGGTCCGCAGTTTTAATCGGTCAATGATCCAGCGGGCAAACCGTGTTGACTCCCCGGAGCCTATTTCTACATACCTTTTTGGATTGTTCTGGACCAGGAAACTGCAAAGGGTAACGGCATCAAAGCCAGAAATCCATTGATTGTTCCACCGGGGGTGAGCGGCCTGGTCCTCTCCCCTCTCAGGTATCTCTCGAAATAGAAAGCGTAAGCCGAGTATATACTCCAGGTTCATTTCATAGGTAGACCGACCGAAGTTCAGCAACCGATTCAATTCGGGATGGGAGGGGTTGCCGTATCCATACCTGGGCCTCGGACGTAAGGGGTAATCCATGAACACGGTGTCCCCAATGACCTGCCCGCTGCTGGTCCCCTCCGGAGAGGTTACTATCACCAGTGAAGCCTCTGGACTGAAAGCAACCACCCGACCGCTGTTTAGCTCATCTCCCTGCAGCAGGAATCCGTGATTCGGATAGACGCCATTCAGCCAGTCCTTAACCAGAGCTGTCACATCCACGGACAGCATCCCCGTCCAGCCGGCAGGAATAGTAAATGTCAAATCCGGTATCTCCACCGTCGCCGGCTGGGTGTTCCAGGTTACAGTCGAATGATCCCAATCCTCCCGGCAGCGCCACAGACTGGCGTTGATGCTTCCAATTTGAATGTCATTGCGCGTTGCCAAAAGCTGCAGATAAGCACTGGCCACAGCTGTGCCCGGAGTTAACAGAGCGGGCATATTTCTGAGGTCAAAAGATACCAGGGAGCGGTAATTATCTCCCGCTGCTTTAAACCGGCTTATATAGAGGTTCCGGTCCTCAGGAATCGGGTTCTTATTACCATAGTATTGGGAAATGTGCACCGCCTTGGTGGCAGGAACATTTATGGGCATGAGAATCTCACTCCTCCATGTTTTCTATGGTTTTATCCGGGCTCAGGGTCTGATCTTACCCCATTCTCTATCGGTATTTCGTACGATCTGGCCCTTGCGGCTGTGATAAAGCCTCTGATTGTACAAATACTCAGGGGATTGTTCCAGACCATGGTCATGTCTTACATGGTAGAGGTGAATAGTCTTGGCCTGAGTCAGACAGTAACTGCAGCCATTATCCAACAGCCGGTCTACGAAATCGTTGTCGTCATAGGCAAAGCCGGTAAAGTCCTCGTCATATCCCCCGATTGCGAAGATTTCATTTCGGTGTATGGCCATCAGGAATGGTATTTTGGTGTTTAATCGAGGATACCGCTGGTGGTAGGCTTGGAAGTCAAAATCACCGTTGTGCCTGGTAACGTACTCCAGGAACGTACCATCGTCATCCATACCGATAGAGGTGGCCAGAAGCCTGGGATCATACTTCAAAGGTGCGGCTAAGAGATCAATGGTGTTATTAATATGAAACATTTCCGCACACGAGATGATCAATATTTCTCCCGAAGCAATCCGGATACCGATGTTAAGAGCAAAAGCCGGCACCCGATAAATTATTTCCCCGCCCTGGTTTCTCTGCCCGGTGAAAACATACTTAAGGTCCAACATATCCTGGTATTCGCGGCAGACGGCCTCTGTCTCATCAGGAACCCCATCATTCAAAACAATGACCTCGAATTTTGAGCCAATTTTCTGCCGGGCCAGAGAAAAGAGATTCCACTTAAGGAGGTGCGGCCTCATAAAGGACGTGATAAGAATTGATACCTTGTTCAACCATTTCTCTCCTTCGTAGTTTAGCTGGTTCCTATTACTCAGGTTATGTAACAGTATCCGTTGAGGTGATACCCACCCGGTAACCACCGCGATCCCTGCACCATAGACTAAGTAGAGTCACCTGCGATTACCGGATTTAAGGAGGAAGCCTTGGCCAGGAAAAGTTCTGAACGCCAAAACCCCAAGCGTCTCCGGAGACCGTCTGCCAGAGAGCAGAGCAGGACCAGAGTAGTCTATAAACCGCCAACTCCACCCGGGGTATCAATAATAACCTGCACCAATCGCCCCTCCCGGATGGAGAACGTTATCCTGAGCTACTTGCGGCAGAACTACCAGCCGAAAGAGCTGATTATTGTGCTCAACAACAATGATATGCGATTGCAAGACTGGCAGGCACGGGTCAGAGGAATCCCTGCAATCAAGGTGCTCCAGGCGGATGAAAGGATTTCTCTGGGAGAGTGCTACAATTTTGCTGTTGGGCAGGCGAGTCATGACTATGTGGCCAAATTTGATGATGACGACTATTATGCCCCAAACTTCCTGAGTGGGGAAATGTCGGCTTTTAATTACACCTGCGCCGACATAGTAGGTAAATCATGCCGGTTCATATACTTTCTCGATATCTCAACTCTTGGTTTCCATGAGGCCAGTCCCCAGTTTTCCTATGTTCCCTATGTAATCGGAGCCACCATGATTGTAAGGAAAGAGGTTTTCAAACACATAAAATTCCGCGATATCACAATCGGTGAAGACAGTGAGTTCCAAAAGGATTGCCAGGCTGCAGGGCGTAAGATTTTCTCGGTCGACAAATACAATTATGTGACCATCAGACATCACTCAACAGAGCCCCATACCAACCCGCTGGACGACCAAGAATACCTGAGCTACTGCCTCAGAAGCTGGAAAACCCGGGACTACATAACCCCAATCACCAGATAGAATATAGGCTTCAACCACAGTAAATATGTCAGGCAACAGAAGGAGACAAGGAGGCGTTTGGCGAATTTTGGTATCACACTGTGCAAAATATTCCACCCTGTAAACTGCATACGGCGCGTCTCAATCAAAAGGACAGGAGGATACTGAATGAAAAGATTAATATGGTTGATGGCCTTGCTTCTGACTCTTGGCCTGGTACTGACCGGTTGTCAGACCAGTCCCTCCCAGTCCGGCATAGGAGAGGACACGCTGCGGATTGGTATGGTTTTTGATTCTGCAGGCGCCGAGAACCCCTTCTTTGTTCGGGCACAACAAGGGTTGGAACGTGCCAGGGAGCAATTTGGGGACCGCATTCAAACCCAAACATCCACACCCGCCAGAGATAGAGAGCGCATTCAAATGGTACAGCAGTTCGCTGAGGACGGATTCGACATGGTGATATGTGTCGGCAGCCTCTTTACTCACGAACTTCCTCCTGTAGCCCAGGAGTTTCCTGATACCCATTTTGTATTGCTGGATAACACCATTCCAGATCTAACTACCGCCAGTAACATTTCCTGCGTATCATTCCGGGAGCAGGAAGGCGCATTTCTGACCGGTGCTATGGCAGCCTTGGTGAGTGATAGCAAAACGATAGGTTTTGTGGGCGGTATGAAGATTCCACCCATTGAGAGAATTGAAGTCGGTTACCGTGCAGGTGCCCGGTATATCGACCCCGATATCACTGTTATCACAGAATACATTGGATACTCGGGTGCTGCCTTTAACGATCCGGCAGCCGGGAAAGCCATGGCCCGGAAGCAGCTGAATCAGGGTGCAGATGTGATCATACAGGCAGCCGGAACATCGGGAGATGGGGTGATAGAGGCCGCTGCTGCCAGCGGTAAGCTCGCCATTGGCCTCGATATTGACCAGACTCTGACGGCTCCTGAAGATCAGCGGGAGTACATATTGACCAGCCTGGAGAAGAAAATGGATGAGGCGGTATTTCTCATGGTTGAAAGCCTGGTTGCGGGTACACTCAAGGGGGGAATTACCGAGCTGGGACTAAAAGAAGGCTGCCTGGGTTACTCCGAAAACCAGTATAACCAGGACCTGATTTCTGACATCAAGCCGGAAATTGAGGAGATCAAGGCCAGAATAATCAGTGGGGAATTAACAGTGCCAGAGAAATAATACCTGCAGTGCACTTTCGGACAATCAGCCTGATGGATCGCCTTGGGAACAGCCACCCAGTATATGCCGGACGTGCCCTTCACTGAACTCTTCAGCGTCACTGAAGGGCCTATATATGCCAATAAGACCAAAAAAGCAGACCACGTCCTGGAGTGCCTGTTGTCCGGGTTTGAGAAGAAACCGGCAAAACCCGATGAAAGCCATGAACATACTGACAGCGCAGCCTGCCTGGCCTGCCGGCTTTTCGAGGCATCTCGAGCGCCGGAAGGGGATATTGATAATATTCGACTGGCGGCCTGGTATCATGTTCCTCTTTGACTGAATACGATAATTCAAAGAGGAGGTGATATTATGGCTGAAACAACCTTTTCTCCAGTTCAGGACGTATATATTGCATCGGCTTACCCGGACAGGAATTTCCTTAACCGGACCCAAGGGGATGTCCTGTTTGTTGGTTCTTTTACGAACGAGAATGATATCTATCGCAGCTTGCTGCAGTTTGACTTATTCACGCCCTATCATGGGATTCCGCCTAACAGCACCATTGAAAATGCAAGTCTGCAGTTAACCATGTACCGCAATGACAATCCGGGCATTGCCCAGTTAATTGTCACAGACGTGCTGGAGCCCTGGGATCAAAGTACTGTTACCTTCAACAACCAGCCAGCGGTATCCGATATAGGGTCGCAGGGTGTCCCTGGTCCCGCACCCTCCATTTTAACCGTTAATGTAAGAGGTGTCGTTTTAGATTGGTATAACGGTACCAGACCCAATAATGGTTTCGCACTGCGGGGTAGGGAAGACGCCAATAACAATATCCTTGGTTTTCGGAGTACCCGTTTTCCGGATAGTCGGCTGTGGCCTAAATTAACCGTAGTTTGGGACCATGGAACCTTGACATCATACCCATTCGAAACCTTTACTGGCGCCCCTCGACAGTCGACATTCATAAACATGGTAGGACAAGATCAGGTCACATTTCTGGTTCAGAACCAGACCGATGGAAACTTGGCAGGTGCGGTTGATGTTTCGCAACCAGGTGGAATAAACATTATTGATCCTGCTACAGCTTTCATCATCCCCCCTCTGAGTCAGCGGGTGATTACTTACTCTGGCGCTGTAGCGGCAGCAAGACTCAGTTTCAGCTCCGCCGGACAACAGGGATTCTATCGAGTCAGCGTCGCCACCAGGGATGAGTAGTTGTGTTAAATAAGTATTCTGGATAAGCTGGTCCCAGCAGGCAGAATGGCGTCCTGGAAGGTTAATACTTAGTATAAAACCCCTGGTGTGAAAACACCCGGGGTTTATTTCACCCGGATGTCTTACCCTACACTTTCACCCTCTTAATGTCCAATCTGTTAAAATAGCAAGAGAAAAGAGACAAATATTGACGGAAGCTGCTGAACAAAGCAACTTCCCCCAATCACAGAAGCAGATGCTGATCCAAGGACTGATCAAGAGGGGGAAATATATGCTCATCAATTCAACCGGTAAGATTCTAGACAACTTCTATCTTCTGGGACACGTAGGCTATCCCATGTTTCTGATGGATGCACCGAAACCGGTTATCTTTGAGGCAGGTGTTCGCTTCGCGGGACGAATATATGTCGAGGATATCAGATCGGTTTTGGGCGACCGTAAGCCGTCAGTGCTTTTCCTTACACATGCCCATTGGGATCATTGCGGTGCGACAGCTTACTTGAAGGAGGCATTCCCTGCCATGAAGGTTGCCGCTTCGGCCCTGGCGACCGAGACCCTGAAGCGACCAAGCGCACTCTCCTTAATGACTAAGCTGAATGAAGACGCCCGGATTGAAATGCTCGATTATCCCGGTATTGACTCCTCGCGTTTCTTGAATGATTCCTTTCTTCCCTTTGAGGTAGATATTGAGCTTGAAGACAATTCAGTTATGGATCTGGGAAACGGCACAACTGTGGAGATACTGGCTACCCCGGGTCACACCAGGGATCACCACAGTTACTATTTGCCAAAGGAAAAGATTCTGATAGCCGGAGAGGCTGCCGGCCTGCTCCTCCACTCGGGTTATGTCACTACCGAATTTCTGTCCAGTTATGATGCCTATGTATCATCTCTGAAGCGAATTGCCGCCCTGCCTATTGATATCTTTTGTCAGGGTCACCAGATGGTTTTGGTGGGAAGTGAGGAAATCAAAAACTTTCTTGAACGATCCATCAATGAAACCATCAGTTTTAAAAATAGAGTCTACGATCTTTTGGACGAAGAGTGCGGGGCGGAGGACCGTGTCATCCAAAGAATTAAAGCGGAACGTTATGATCCCATTCCAGGTATGAAGCAGCCCGAAGTTCCGTATATGATAAACTTGAAGGCCAAGATCGCCCATTTGGCCAAGAAGAAGGCATCGGCATAGACTGCAGCGGGTACAGGGGGTTCTTTCAGGGAACCCACCTGATCACCCGATTTCCGACAGCAGTCCGCGGAGTCGCTTGAGGGCAGCTCTTTCAATGCGGGAGACCTGAACCTGAGAAATCCCCAGGTCATTGGCTATAGCCACCTGGGTTTCATCCTTAAAGAAGCGGCGCATAATAACTTCCCGCTCCCGGTAATCAAGCTTCTCTAATGCTTCCCGGAGAGCCACCTGTTCCAGGAAGTCCTCCTTTTCAAAATCCCCACCCAGTGTATCTATCAGTTTTAGTTTATCCCGGTCCTGATTGGAAAGAAGATCGTAGATCGACGCCGGAGACTGGCAGGCCTCCATTGCCAGTACAATGTCTTCCTTGTCAACGCCCAGCATGTCAGAGATTTCGCCGATAGTTGGATCCCGGCCGGTTTCAGCCCTTATCTTTTCCTCCGCCCACTTCACCCGGTAAAATGTCTCTTTCAGGCCTCGCTGCACTTTGAGAATTCCATCGTCCCGCAGGAATCGTTTGATCTCGCCAATGATCATCGGCACTGCATAGGTGGAAAACCGTACGTCAAAGTTGGTGTCGAATCTTTCGATGGCTTTGACCAGACCAATGCTTCCAACCTGAAATAGGTCCTCGTACTCGTTCCTGGTACCCTTGAAGCGCTCCATCACCAGGTAAATCAGACCGACATTGGCCTGAAACAGGGTTTCTTTTGCCTCCTGGTCACCCTCCTGGGCTGCCTTTATGAGGCGCAGTGTCTCCTCATGTGTAAACGCAGGCTGTTTTGGGGGGATGCCGGCCATTAGCTGACCTCCCTACTCCCCGAAGTCTTCCCCGGTGGGGAGCAGCGATTTGACCATATGGACACGGGTTCCGACCCCCACCTCGGAAGTAACCTCCAGGTCCTCCATAAATGATTGCATAAAGACGAACCCCAGTCCCATCCGGTCCGACACCGAGGAGTAAGCCGGCTGCAGAGCGTGCTCGACATCCGCAATCCCACAACCCTTGTCTTCCACCACAATATCGATGGTCTTTTCCTCCCGCAGTTTGATCTCCAGTATCACTACCCCGTCCGGGCGTTGGCCGTAACCATGGATGATGCTGTTGGAAACCGCTTCAGAGATAACCAGCTTCAGCTCTTCGATCTCCTCCAGGGTACAGTCCAGTTGGGATGCAAAGGCGGCCGCACAGGCGCGCGCAAAAGATATGTTTTCGGGTACGCTGGGAAACTCAAATCGAACCCAATTTTTTACCCCTGCAACCAATACAAAAACCCCCTTAGTTTTTGAAAACCTCGTTTTCGGTGTCATAAACTGTTATCAGTTTCTTAATTCCGGAAAGCTCCAGAACTCTCGAGACTGATGGCCGGGCACGAACTATATACATCTTGCCCCCCTGGCCGGTTATCTTCTTGTACCTTCCCAGGATGAAACCAAGGCCCGAGCTATCAATGAATGAGACTCCGCCCAGGTCCAGTATTATGGCTTTATAACTGTCTTTTTTTAATCTCTCATCAATGATTTCACGCAGTTCGTCCGCTGTCGCCAGATCGATTTCCCCCTTGATCCTGGCCATCAGCGTATCCCGTATTGATTCCAAATCTACATGCAAAAGCCTTCCCTCCTGGTGTTTTTATTACTTATTCGCTGGAGGAAAGGCTTTCTCCTCCCAATATCTGGGATTTACAGCAGAAATATTTTGTTAAGGGCCTTCCTTACAGTCTTGAAGGGCGAGGCCTTGGCGATGTCCTTGGCCGCTACCAGCGGAACTTTTTTGATCAACTTGCCATCGATGAACACCTGGGCCTCCCCGAGGGGGTCACCTTTCTTTACCGGGGCATTCACGTAACCAGTAATCTTCCGTTCCCATGTCACCTGTTTTTCCTGCCCTTTCTCGCAAATGGTGCCGATATTGCCCGCAGCGACCACTTCCACGGCTTCACTTACCCCTTTACCTACCCGGGTCAGGCCGCAGACCGCGCCCTGATTCGCAAACTCTTTATAGGCATAACGGGCAAATCCGTAGTTGAAGATTGTCATCGAATCCCGGAAGTTACCCCTGGGCTCCGGGCAACCCATTACCGTTGCCACCAAACGCAGGTCGTTACGCTTCACGGTGGATACCAAGCAGTATTTGGCCTCGTTGGTCCATCCGGTTTTAAAGCCATCAGCCCCTTCATACCACCAGAGGAGCTTGTTGGTATTGTAGAGCACGAATTCGCCGCCACGCAGGTCATATTCCTTGATGGAAGTAAGCTCCATGATCTCGGGATAGTTAAGTGCAAACCGGCCCAGGGTGACCATGTCCCGGGCACTGCTGTAATGATTGGGATCAGGCAGTCCATAGGCATTTACATAGTGGGTGTTTTTCATGCCCAGTTCCGAAGCCTTCTGATTCATCTTTTCGACAAAGGCCTCATGACTGCCTTCCAGGTGTTCGGCGACCGCTACACAGGAGTCATTAGCCGATCCTACGGCGATGGCCACCAGCATGTCGCGATAGGTCATCTTTTCACCCGGTTCCAGGTAGATTTGAGATCCGCCCAGGCGCCAGGCATTTTCGCTGGCCACAACCGTTTCTTCGTAGCTCACCCGGTCATCCCGCAGAGCCTCCACTGCCAATACCAGGGTCATCAGCTTGGTCATACTGGCAGGAGCCAAACGTTTGTCCGCATCCTTTTCGTATAGTACCTTGCCGGAGTCGGCATCAACCAGCAGTGCTGATTCGGCGGTGATTTCCAGGACATCTGCAGCCCGGGCCACAGGAACGCACATTCCTATCATAACAGCCACAACAAGAAACAAGGAAAGCCATTTTCTTAAGACCACAAGAGATCCCCTCCACTGTCTTTTACAGTATATTTATTGGCTTTCCCGGTTCATTATTCCGTAGATTATTGGGCTTTAGACAGGCTAATCACTGACCGTGCCCAGGAGTATCGGTGCGAGCTTGGGCGGTTGTTCTCCCCAGGTATAAACACCGGGCCAGGCTTTTCTGGCCGCTTCCAGCTTCACGGGATCGTTGGCGCAGAGTATTGCCAGGGTGTCGTTAACCTCTACCAGGTCTCCGGTTTTTCGGCAGAGCTTCACGCCCACTGCATGGTCAATTGGTTCCCCGGTTCTTTCCCGCCCGGCACCGAGCCGCATCACTATCCGACCGATCTCATCAGTCGCCAGACTCTGTATATACCCGGCGCGGTCGGAGCGAACCTCCACCTGCAGGCTTACCGGGTTAACTTCTGCTATCCGTTCCAGGTCGTCTGCCCGTCCGCCCTGAGCGTTTACCATCTCACAAAGCTTCTCAAAACCCTGCCCGCTGGTAAGGATTCCTTCCACCATGGCACGAGCCTCCTCAATGCTGGGAGCTGCACCCCCCAGGTACACCATATGAGAGGCCAGGATCAGGGATAGCTCGGTCAGGTCTCCCGGGCCCTGTCCCCGCAGGGTATCCACGGCTTCCTGAATTTCCAGGGCGTTCCCGATCGCTTGGCCCAGGGGACGGTTCATATCGCTGAGAATGGCCGAGACCCGACGCCCGGCCTGCTGACCAATGGACACCATGCTCTCTGCCAGTTCGGTGGCCTGATCCAGGTCTTTCATGAAGGCCCCCTGGCCTACCTTTATATCCAGCACTATGCCATCAGCCCCGGAGGCGATCTTCTTGCTCATTACACTGCTGGCGATCAGCGGTATGCTGTCTACGGTCGCGGTGACGTCGCGGATAGCATAAAGTATCTTGTCGGCCGGAACCAGGTTGCCGGTCTGGGAAATCACGGCTGCCTTGATGCGATTGACCTGGTCGGTAAACTCCTGCCGGCTGAGCTCGGTCCGGAAACCGGGTATTGACTCAAATTTGTCTATGGTCCCCCCGGTAAAACCCAGCCCTCGACCAGAGAGTTTGGCTACCGGTACCCCGGCTGCCGCACACAAGGGTACCACTACCGGGGTGGTTTTGTCCCCTACCCCTCCAGTGCTGTGCTTATCAACCTTTATGCCTTCAATGGCTGACAGGTCCATGACCTCGCCAGAGTAAGCCATGGCCAGGGCCAGGTCGCTGGTCTCCCGCCGGGTCATCCCCTGAAAGTATACGGCCATGGCCCAGGCCGCTGCCTGGTAGTCAGCGACCATATCACCGACCAGACCTCTGATGAAGTATTCGATCTCTTCCCGGGTCAGCTCCCGTCCATCCCGTTTAGATCTGATAATATCTTCAGCGTTCACTGTCTCACCTTCTCCCAGAGTATTGAATATTGATTCCACTGCAAAAACCCCAAAAATATTGTAAAACAGCAGGATAAACCACTGTGAATATTGAAGTAATAGTTAGATATTTAAAGCAAATAAAAGATAAACTAACTTTAGGGTGGTTTTGCAGTATGTTCCGTAAAAACGATAGTCACTATCAAGATGAACTTTTTAGCCATTACCAGTCCATGAGACCAAGTGTAGCCAAACTACTAAACAAAACCTGGGCACCAGTTTTCTATGAACATGTTTTTTGTAAAATCAACGAAGATCTGTTTGCCCCCATGTATTGTCTTGATACCGGCAGACCCAATGTTCCAGTTAATATACTGATGTCATTAGAGATTATCAAAAACATGTTTGGTTATACTGATCAAGAATTAATCGAGCAGTTCTACTTTAACTTCCAGGTCAATTATGCCCTAGGTATAAGAAACCTGGGTGAGGTTTACCTGGCTGAACGTACCCTTTACGAATTCAGAGAAAGAGTTTATAGGCACATATTAGAGTATCCCGAGCAAGATGAAGTGATTTTCCAACAGTTTGAAATCCTAACCAAGAATTTTATCGAACAAGCCGGGATAAAAACCGATGACCAGCGTATGGATTCTACCTTGATTTCTCCCAATATCAAGAAAGCCGGTAGACTCTCGTTAGCCCTGGATGTATTGGTTCAAGCGGTAAGAGGCATTGCTTCTAACATGCTTTCCGATAATCTCAAACAAGTGTTAAGAGATAGCTTCAGAACTGATTTACTATACAGAACTAGAAATCAGGAACTGGAAAGCAGGTTCCAGAAAGTCCTTAACCTCATGCAAGAGGTAGATAACTTGGCAAATAAGGATCGTAACCTTGCTTCAAAACGAGAAATGGTTCTGCTTAAGCGTTTTCTAGGCGAACAGGCTGCCTTCGATGAATCTAAGGGAATATGGCTCGCCAAGCCCAGTAGTGAAATTGAAAGCGGTTCCCTGCAATCAGCTTATGATAGTGACGCTACCTTCCGTAACAAAGCGGGTAAGAACCATAGCGGCTACGTTTTAAACGTGAGCGAAACCAGTAGCAAAGAAAACCCGATTCAGGTGATTACCGACTTTTCAGTACAACCCAATAACATCAGCGATGTAGAGATGGCTAAGGAGCGCATACCCATCATCAAACAAAGGACGGATGTAAAGGACATCTACTTAGATGGAGGTTACTACGGCCAAGAGGTCATAGAAATGGCAGATGAGCTAGAGGTTAACCTACACTATACAGATATGACCGGACGTAAGGCTCCATCAGATAAACTTTCCACAACCAGTTTTAAGTTTGATGATGATATGAAAATAATCAGTTGTCCCCAGGGCAAGATCCCATTTAGAAGCGATTTCAATCCCGGTTCCAAGACTAGCAGTTGCCACTTCAAACACGAGGATTGCCAAGGATGCCCGAATTTTGATATATGTCCAGTAAAGACCCAGAAGAAAGACCGGATATTACGGGTTAGTTTAAAAACCATCCAGGCTGACCGGGTTAGAGATCAAATACACAATATTGCGGTCAGACGTGAAAACACCAGTTATCGTGCTGGAATCGAAGCAACCAACTCCGCTCTAAAAAGAGGGGAAGATCTGAATAACCTTTACACACGTGGCGTGCTAAAAACTTACTTGGTCACTGCTTACAAAATTATAGCCCGAAATATTAAGCAGTTTTCCCGGATGGCTCTGGGCAAGCTAAGGAAGCCGAAAAGGCCAAAAGCAGGGATATTATGCCCAAATTTAGGTTAACGAACACAAAACCATAGTAATGGAGGTCTAAATTAGCGATCTTCAGTTGAAAAAGAACTTTTTGAGCTATCTGCTCAAGACAATTTTTACTATTGAAAACCCCCATAGGGGTTAAACAACCTGTTTTTGCAGTGGAATCAATATTGATTCAACGCCGCGCTTTCTCTTGACAGGACGTTCTATAAAAGCCCCAGGTTATCCCTGGCAGTTCTTCTCGTCAAGGCCCAACTACCGGCCAATACGCAATTGGGCAGCGAATACTCATGCATTTATATTGGGGGATTAAGACTTCGCGGTGGGGCATTGACCCGGAACTAAGTCATTTCCCTTTTAATTTCGCGGCTGGTTCAGCAGCAGGCTGGTAAAACTCTGGCCGGGAAGCTCGTCCCCCGGAGCACCAAGCAGGTCAATGACCGTTTTACCCAGGTCGGCGAAACTCTCCCTTATACCCAGGTTAGTGCCTACCCTAACCTCTTTCCCAACCACCAGGAGCGGTACGTACTCCCGTGAGTGGTCAGTGCTGGGAGTGGTAGGGTCACACCCGTGGTCGGCGGTAAAAATAAGGACGTCACTATCCCGCAGCCGATCTATCATACCCGGAATTGCACGGTCGACCTCCTCCAAAGCCCGGCCATAACCCTCCGGGTCGTTGCGGTGCCCATACTTCGTATCAAAATCCACCAGGTTGGCAAACACCAGTCCCCGGCGATCAGAATCGATGGTCTCTATTATCTTCCTTATACCCTCGTTGTTATTTCCGCTGGGAATGTGGTGGGTGATCCCGCGACCGGCAAAGATATCCTTTATCTTGCCAATCCCGGTGGTTTCATAGCCATTCTTCACCAGGACATCCAATACCGTAATTTCCGGCGGTTCCAGGGAATAGTCATGCCGATTCTCGGTGCGCACGAAACTGCCGGTTGCTCCCAGAAATGGCCTGGCAATCACCCGGGCGACTCCGTGTTCCCCCTTGAGCATGTCCCGGGCCACCTGGCATATCTGGTATAGCTCCGCGAGGGGTATAACCTCCTCGTGCGCCGCTATCTGAAATACACTGTCCGCCGAGGTATAAACGATGGGACAGCCGGTTTTTATATGCTCCTCGCCCAGTTCGGCAATAATCTCGGTCCCAGAGGCTACCTTGTTCCCCAGCACGCGGCGGCCAATAGCCTGTTCGAACCTCGCGATCAGGTCTGGCGGAAAGCCCTGGGGATAAACAGGAAAAGGCCTCCTGGTTATGAGGCCCATTAGCTCCCAGTGACCGGTAGTGGTGTCCTTGCCCTCGGACACCTCAGCCATCCGGCCCCAGGCGGCCTGGCATCCAGGTACCGGCCGGATACCCTGCACTGGTATTATGTTTCCCAATCCCAGGCGCTCCAAGTTGGGAAGGCTTATCCCTCCCAGGGCCCGGGCTGTATTGCCCAGAGTATTGCTCCCTTCGTCACCGTATTTCGCTGCGTCTGGCAACTCTCCTACTCCCAAACTGTCCAAAATCACTACTATAACGCGATCAATAATTTTGTATCTCCTCCTGTTTCAGGCCCGGGGATGGCTCTTTTGATAAACCTCCCGCAGGTGAGCTTTGGTCAAATGAGTATAGATTTGAGTAGTGCTTATATCGGCATGTCCCAGCATCTCCTGTACTGAACGCAGGTCAGCGCCGTTCTCCAGGAGATGAGTGGCAAAGGAGTGCCGTAGCGTGTGAGGAGTTACCTCCTTGGATATCCCCGCCTGTTCAACATGCTTGTTCAGCAGTTTCCAGAAACCCTGGCGGGTCATTTTTCTACCCTTAGCATTTACAAAAAGGGTGCGATTAACAGTACCCTTGATCAGTTTTTGACGGGAACGTCCAATGTAACGCTCCACCCAAAAGCTGGCGGTCTTGCCTACCGGCACAATCCGTTCTTTACGGCCTTTTCCCAGACAACGGACATAGCCTGCTTGGAGGTTGATGTCATCAACCTCCAGAGACAACAACTCTGAGACCCGGAGTCCAGTCGCGTACATCAGCTCAAACATAGCCCGATCCCGCAGACCGGTCAAGGATACCACGTTGGGACTGGACAGCAGTCGGTCTACCTCCTGAATCGTCAACACCTCCGGGAGTTTGCGACGAATCTTGGGGCTTTCCAGGTTGTCCGCCGGGTTGATCGTGATATGTCCCTCAATTATCAGGAACCGGAAGAAAGATTTGATGCTGGAAAGATGGCGGGCGGAACTGGAAAAAGCGGCTCCCTCATCTAGTAACTGACCCACAAATGCAAGGATGTCGGAGCGTTTAACATCCCCCGGTTTTTCTATCTTCTGTTGCTTCAAGTAAGCCAGAAACTTTGACAGGTCGCGGCCATAGGCTTCCAAGGTATTCTCAGATAAACCCTTCTCAAACTTGAGATACTCCAAAAAGCCGTCCAGGTATTTTTTCATGCGGTCCTCCCAAATCCAGCCTTTGAAGAGTAGTTTGACAGCGCCCTGATTTTTCCTGCTTCTATTCCCGCTCTTCGTAATAGAAATCTTGCAGTTTTAAGACATACTGATCCATGGTTGCGTCGAACCAGGTCTTCTCACTGGGTTCGGTTCGCATCGGTCCAATCTCCTGGCTTTGCTCCTGGAACCAGGTCGATACCGCCGGTCCATAGTTGTTGTACAAGCTGATTGCTCCGGGAACCAACAGCCCCAGGGCCACCAAAACCACCAGAACTTTGCCGAGAGTTTTAATTTTTTGTCTGAAATTGCTGATGACAATATACATTTAGATCTCACTCCTTATCCAAGTACTAGCGACAACAGCAAAGGGGACAGGTATGCTTCAACCAATGCCCCCAGCAGAAGGACAATAGTGATGCCGATCATAGTCAGGGTATACAGTACAAAATTCTGCCACAGTTCCGCCCGGGCCTGAAAACGTCCCCGCACCAGAAACAGCGAGAAATTCAGACACACCACTGCACCCATGAGCAGGAAGGGAACGTAAATCAGGTTTTGGGGAATGACAGACGAGATACCGATCATCAGGCCCAGGGTGCCTTTATTCTCTACAAGAAATCCCAGTGTGAATCCCAATGAAAAGGCCCGGGCAAAGATAAGCCCCAGGATCAGCGGAACCCCCACCACGGTCAGCCCCAGAAACCACATAAGAGCTGCGGTCTTTATCTGGCTTCCGGCCACGGAGAACAGGAGGCTGTAACCGCCGCTTAAAGAGCCGCCATTCTCGATAAGATTATCAATCAGGGTTACTAAATGACTTCTCGTTTCTGCAACCAGATTTCCCGACTTCATCTCGCCAGCTGCTATCCCCCCGGCAAATACCAGGATCAAGAGCAGGTATTTGAAGAGGTTGTTGAGGATATGCTGTTTAAACATAGTGTGCAGGTTCATGTCTTCTCCCTTACATCCCCCGAGTCCCCGGACTAGCCTCCTGTTGAATTCTTATTTTTCTCTCCCCCACTTTATGCCCAAGAAAAAATGGGGTCAGGCTTGAATAATTCACTTATTCAAGCCTGACCCCATTTTAAAGGTCTAACCTAAATCGTCTCGCAAATAATATCTCTGGAAGGAGCCAAATCCTTGATCAGACCCAGTATGTAATGCGCAGCCAGTATGTCTTCCTGGGAATTCCGGCTGGCGGCCACCACTGCGATTCCGGACGCGTGGCGCATCAGGTTGAGCGCGCGCAGGGCTGCGGTAGTGGCTGGTGCGGTTCCCTTTTGAAGCAGGGTGCGGGCAATGGTTCCCGTTATGACCTGGTCGGTTACCTGGTAGGCAGCGTCAAAGGCTACCCCTCCGGTATCGGTAACCGCCACCACCACCCGGTTTTCAAAGCGGGTCAGTTTCGGGGTTTCCGCTCCCAGGTTGGGGACGACTGCTTCTATGATAACGCCTTCGCTGTTCAGGCCTTCCATCAGCTTCTGACATCGTTGCAACCGCTCCTCATCTCCACCAGCTCGAGGTTCCGAGACCACAATCACCCCTACCCCATCAGCGAGGGCTGCTCGGGCCGCGATCCTTCCGATCCTCTCCGGATCGACCTTGACCGGAGCACGGGTAAAGTCAGGACTGGCGCCAAAAACTCTCAGTGCGCCGGCATCCAGCGCACTCTCCAAAGTGGTTGACATATCGATAACATCCACCACCATAACGGCCAAACCCTGCTGGGCCGCTGATACCGCTCCGCTGGCGTCAGTGGTCATCATCACTTTTTTTAATTCGGCCGTAGTAACCACCTCCCCCGGGAATTATCTCTAGCTCATTATTACGCATTTTCTCGATATAGTGTACCACCGCCGGCTTTATAACGCGCTTCATCTGCTCGAGATCGGCCCGTTCCATGATGGCTATATCACTCCCAAAGGACTGGCGCAAGCGACCATGGGTCTTTGGCCCCAGACCAGGGATGAAATGGAGTGGCACCCGGTAGTGGTAGGGAGGTCTCCCAATGGGGTGGTGCGGTTCCGCATAATCTCTGATATCCAATATCCGGTCCCACACCCCAGGGATCATCTTCTGCCCGCAGATATCGCAGGCGAAGGTCGCATCCCCGGTCTGGGCAATCACCCCACAGTTTGCGCAGAAACTCCGGTGATACTTCCCCAGGTGAGGATGCATGCCATAGTTGGCCATGATCCGGCGCCCATTCTCACCCAATAGGGCCATTCTGAATTCAGCAAAGCTCAGGTTCGCCATCCTGATCAGGTTGTACTCCCGTCCCAGATTGGCCAGTGAATGGGCGTCCGAATTGGATAAAAAAGTGTAACTGCGGGTTTCCTTTATAGTATCCGCCATATCAGTGTCTGATGATAACCCCAGTTCGATGGCCATAACATGGTTTACCCGCTGGCCGAGACCCTCCGAAAGACGGGATACCCAGCACCCGTAGGCGCCGCGGTGCGGTGTAAAGGCATGCGCTACCACAAAGATCCCCTGCAGGCCAGCCGTGAGATCAATTAATTCGGTGGCCTTCAGGGAGGTATGCTGAGTAGAAAGATTAAGGTTGGTGACCTTCTTTCGCATCACCTTCTGCCAGGTCTCTACCGCAGCAAGATCCGGGAGATAGGCAATAAAATGGACTCCCTCACGGCTTTCCACCTCTACTCCCATAAGCAGCATAACCCCATGCTCGGTAATCAGGTCCCCATTTCTGGTGGGCAAAAGCTTTTCCTGTTCGATCAGTTCCTTGATATCACGCAGGACCAACGGGCTTCCGCAGTCGACTATGCCGACCATCTGCAGCCCCTTGTCCCGCGACCCGTTTTCCAGGATGTTGGTCAGGGTCATTTTGTCCGAAGCGGTAATCTTAACCGCCTGCCCCTGAGCACGCCCGATATGAACATGTAAATCGGCATAATACAGATGCATTTCAATTCTCCTTATCAGAATTGAACGAATGACCTGTTCCTGATAAAGCGATAGTAAAAAGATTGGCGGGTATAAGATTGGCAGTGTGATTATTTGGTTCAAACCCGGTCCAGGATTCTTTCGCTTCCAGGTCTCTAAAGAAATTTTATTTATACAATCATCAGGTCATTCCCTCTTCGCCAGGTGGAGCAAACCAATGAGGGTCTTGCCGTCCTTTATCTCGCCCCGGTTCATTCTGGCGCAGGCTTCCTGGTAAGGAATCATCTCTGCATTGAGGAACTCGTCCTCATCCGGATGACTTTCACCCCAAGTAAGACCGGAAGCCAGGTACAGGTGTATGAATTCATCTGTGAACCCGGGGGTGGTGTAATAACAGTACAGCTTTTCCCATGAGTCAGCAATGATCCCCGCTTCCTCCAACAACTCGCGCTGGGCACATTCCAGAGGATCTTCACCGGGAGAAAGCTTTCCTGCCGGAATTTCCCAGAGCATCTCGCCAACCGGATAGCGGTACTGCCGGACCAAACAGATGCGATCCTGGTCATCCCGGGCGATTACTGCCACCGCACCCGGGTGTTCAATACACTCGCGGGTAGCTTCCTTGCCGTTGGGGAGTTCCACGGTATCAACCCTGAGCTTGACGATCTTTCCTGTGAAAATATTCTGGCTGCTCTTTTTTATCTCTGTAAAATCCATCGCAGATACCCCTTTCAATGTATACAACGGGTATCATGGATTGGGTTAATCCTGGACACCCGCAAAAATCTGCATAACCTGGCACTTGTTTCGCATATGCTGTGAGGGGGTGATCACTTGAGTCTGCTAATCCTGAATAACCGGCTGGTATATGTGGGCAAGGCAAAATATCTGATGTCAGAGCTGAAAAAGCTCCCTCCCCGCGCAACCGTAAAGTCCATAATCAACCAAAGACTCCATTAGTGCATCATTGCATCATGGGGACAGTCCCCGTGATTCATTTTGCATCATGGGGACTGTCCCCATGATGCAAAATACATAGCTGGGCGGCGGCCCCCAGGGCCAGGAAGAAATCGTGATCCTCCTCCCTGTTCCGGCCCATGGTAGTGGGGTTCAGTCCATATCTCATCAGGGCCTCATCGACCTGGCCGCCGTCCAAATAGGTGACATCATGTTTTGCCGGAATACTACTCCGTGCGACCTGACCTTCGATTACGCTTGCCTTGGCAGATTCCAGCAGGGGTAAGGGAACCTTGACCCTTACCTGGCACACATCCTCCAGGACCGTAAGGGTATGGTGGCTGATGCCGCGGTGACGCTCCCGCTGGTCAGCAAAGCTGATCCGGGGAACCGCAACCGGGAGTCCTCCCAGGCTGTGGACCGCATTCAGTATCACTCCCTGTTCAATCCCGCTAAACCCCCACTTGCTCCCGGTGCCGACAATGCCGGGACCCATGGCAACGATGATCACATCCGGTTCGAAAACCGCATGGGCCGCCAGGAGACCACTGAAGATATTGACCGCTTCCAGGTCGCCCCCCCAGGCGTTCCCGGCGGTCACCGTCCCCTTTAATAGGCCGGAGCCTTTCAGCTGCTCAACCGTGCGGCTCCATGGCAGGGGCAGACTGGCCGCGTCAGTCATTACATAGGCCACCTGTAAGCCCTGGGCGGCCAGGCAGGCACACAGCGGCGCCAGCATAGAATGCAGGGTGGCCACCAGGACCGGTATACCCGCCAGGTCCTGCACCGACTGCAACAGCTGGTGGTAGGGACTGGCTGCCTCCTCCACGCTCAGTACCCGGCACTGCCAGGGGGTGTATCTCATCTTCATGATATGGCCAGACCCGCTCAGTTCAACCTCAGGCCGGTCCAGGTTGACCATGACAAAGTCAAATCCACCGCTCCCCAATGCCAGAGAACTGGCCGTAGTATTCAGGACCACCCGATCACCGGCCTCAATGGGACCGGTAACCTCCTCGTAGGCCACCGCCCGGCGGATATCACCGTCCACCTCCACCCTAAGCTCCACCAGACCGGGCCTCCGACCGGTCACCTGACGTACCGTTCCGGTTTTGCTTTCGATCATGACTCGATTTTCCCAGCTTCTTCAATAATCTGCAAGATGTATTGGGCACTGTCCACTAGGCTGTTCACCGTAATGAATTCCTCGGTAGTATGGACCTTTTCCATACCAATGCCTAGGTTAGCGCAGCGGATTCCCATACCGTTAAAGATGTTGGCATCACTGCCTCCCCCAGTCCGTCCCAACACCGGCTCTTTCCCCATGGCCCGGGCTGCCCGGGCCGCGATTTGCACCACCGGTTCCTCCGGGTCCAGATCGATCATGGGGTAGAGGTGAACGACCTCCACCTCGCACCGGCCACCTTTCTCCTCCACCTTTTGCCGGAAGGTGGTAACTATCTCATTGGTGAGCGCATCCAGTTTAGCCGGACTAAGACTGCGGGCTTCCCCCTTCACCTCGACCCGGTCAGCCACAATATTCCGCGCCCGGCCACCGTGGATGGTGCCCAGGTTACAGGTAGTCTCCTCATCAATCCTACCAATATCGAGGTGATTAATAGCATAAGCCGCCAGAGATATCGCATTAAGGCCTTCCTCCGGGTTAATCCCCGCATGAGCGGCTTTGCCAATTACCGTCAGCACAAACTCGTTCTGGGTCGGAGCTTTGATAATAATATTACCGGCATCACCACCACTGTCCAGTACATAACCCAGCTTCGACCTGACCCGGCTGAAGTCCAGGTGTTTCGAACCCATCAGCCCCTGTTCCTCACTCACGGTAAAAATGACCTCCAGTGGTGGATGGGAAAGGTTTCGCTCCTTGATCACCTGCAACGCTTCCAGGATGGCCGCTATCCCCGCCTTGTCATCGCCACCCAGGATGGTGTCCCCAGCGGAGCGGATGACTCCGTCGTCCAACAATGGTTCAACGCCCTTACCCGGTACTACAGTATCCATGTGCGCACTCAAGAAAATGGAGGGCCCGGGCACCTTGCCATCCTTCCAGGCGAACAGGTTGCCTGATTCACCCTCGAGAGCCTTACCGGCCTCGTCCTCATAAACTTCCATCCCCATGCCCTGCAGGCGGGAGCACAAGAAATCACGCACGGCTCCTTCTTTTCCCGATTCAGAATCAATCCTGACCAGGGCCATAAAGTCTCGAACAATCCGATCTCTGTTAACCAAAAACCACCCTCAGCTCCTTCCCAACCGGTCAAACCAATGCAAGAACCGGTTTCCGTCAATGATTTTACTCAGCGAATACCGTTCGGTAAAAATATGCAGCAGAATTAGCGCTGCCACGAGCCCCACCCTGATGGGCAGGTTAAGTCCGTAGACCGCCATAATGCCAAGAGTCACCCCAAGGACATTGGAACCTGTGTCCCCCATCATCACCCGGGCCTTTAGATCATATGGGAAATAGGCCAGGACTGCACCTGCAATGGGCATAAACAGCAGATAATAATTTCCGGAAAACACCAAGAGCGGTATAAATAGCAGTATAAAGGCCTTCACACACCGTCCTGGGCGCAGGTCAAACAGGTTCATACAGTTCGTAAAGAGAGCTATGAGCAGGACATTGACCACAAATTCCCCCAGGGTACGAGAATAAAAAAGAGAGACATAGATCGCGATTATGCCTCCCCCTAATGCCTTTAAAGCCCCGGTGGTCAATTCACCCTTTTTCAGCAAGCGGCTGAAGTGCCCGCGAAACCCCAGGGAGTCCCGTTGCCCCAGCATATCATCAATAAACCCAAGAAATGCCATGACCATAACAGCTAGGAGGTAATGGGTAAACCTGTTTCCGGTGTAACCGTTGGAGAGCTGGATCAGTACACAGCATAGCAGAATGGTTATGGGGAAGGTCAGGCCCCCGGCTACCGGTATCCGTTCATGGCGGTAGTTTTCCCTTACCGCCCCGCAGCGTTCCAACATAGGTAATACAATATGTATAATGATCGTCTCCAGCAGAATACCGATGATAAAGACAAAGAGCGCCAGGTATCTAGGGTCCCAGCCCAATCTTCTACCTCCTGTTCTCCGCCAGTATCACCCGGGCCACATCAACGAACTGCCGTCCGCGGTGAAGAAAGCCCTTAAGGTTGCGGCCAGTTTCTGCATGGCTCATCTGTACCGGCACCTCCATAACCCGATAACCTCGCCGCAGAGCGCGGATGGTCATGCCGATCTCAATCCCAAAGCCAGAATGAAAGGGCAGGATATCCTGTAGAACTTGGTAAGTCATTGCCCGCTGACCGCTTAATGGCTCCTCGGATACCATACCCTCGCGGGCAATACCCCAGGATGCCAGGCGTTTCACCATGCCAAACCCGCCTTTTTTCCTGGCCGGCGGAAATTTGGCAATACAGAGATCAGTCTCTCCGAGGAGGACTGGCGTCAGAATCCTGGCACCCTCCCGGGCGGTCTCTCCCAGATCACCGTCCAGGAAAACAAACACATCGGCCATTACCCCTCGTACCCCAATGTTGATGGCCTCACCTTTACCAACGTTGGTCACCAGGTCAACGACCTCCACCCCTGGTATCCCACATTCCCGGGCTACTTCCAGGGTGCGGTCGGTCGAGCCGTCATTAACCACCCGGATGATATCCAGCTTCGGTATCTCCCGGATGGCCTGCAGAGTGGATGCCAACCGTTGTTCCTCGTTATACGCCGGGACTATAGCTACTACTCTCATTGGAAATCCCCTCTAAGGTATTCCGCCGGGAGGGAGGGCATGAACTTTTTGGCGGTAGACTTAACCCCGTAGTCTCCCGTTTCCCCTTCAAGTACCCGAACCATAGCGATCTGCCCCGGAGTCATATCGATATCATCAATGGTGCTTATATCAAATTCCTGGTAGGTCGTCATGTAGCTGATTGGGACCCGCGAGGTCTCACAGCCCAGTATGTTCTTGTTGTAGTTCTGCAGGCTTCTGATGAACCATGCATCCACACTGGCCGGGTAATTAAGGTTCTCATCCCGGGCTCCCCCGATCAGGATTACCTCGTCCAGAATTCCTCCGTAATCACCGTCAAAATTCACCAGGTTGTTATCCTCCAGAAACGTACGGGCCTCAGAATCTCCCCCGTTGGCCACAATCCCCGCCGCACTCAGGGCTATCATTTTCCTGAGTTCATCCGGGGGGGTACTGTGATCCAGCTGGTAATAATCACAAACCCTGATCAGAAGACCTGAATCATTAAGCCGAATCCCCGGCAGAACCACGGTTGTGGAGTCTACCCGTGCCCCGGCCAGAGAAAGACTGTTCAGCATTCCCGCCGGAATCTCCTGGCCCCCGGTCACTATAATGGCAACCCGGTACCCATTCAAGCGGTTTTTTATGAGCGGAACGCTGAAGGTTCTGCTGAATTCTTCATAATTACGGCTAACGTTGCTCATAAACGCGTTTTCTTGTGCCATCTGGCTCTCTCGTTCTCTCAGGTCATCAAACTGGGCTTCCAGTTGGGATATTATCTTCTTCTGCTGCTCGACCATCACATCCCCGCCCACCAGGGTGCTCCCGATCAGAATACCAACCCCCAGGGCTATGAAGATCGCAACCAGGGTGGCTACATGGTAACGGATATCGAACATTTTATAGCACCCCACTAACCAACAAAATAAGGCGGTAGCTTTCCGTTATATTTCCGTTATATATTAAACAGCAATTTGAGCTGCAGGATTATCAATCTGAAAAATGGTTTGGTGGAAGGCGCTACCCACAGGGTTATCATGATGGGGATCAGCGCGGCCACCAAAAGCTGCACCAGGTATTTGGCTTTCAGATTCTGCGGGTACAACTGGCTCACACCCTTGGCATCCACCAGGATCGAACCCACCTTCAGCCGTACCAGAAAGGTACTGGCCATACCCTTGCGTCCTTTTTCCAGGAAGTCGACCAGATTGGAATGAGTCCCTACCGCCACAATCAGAGAGGCTCCTTTTTCATAAGCCATAACCATGGCCACGTCTTCACTGGTCCCCGGCATAGGAACTAGCTTAACCGGAATCCCCATCTCATTCAAGCGGGGGAGCCCTGGTGCGGTGCCATCCGCATAAGCATGTACCACAATCTCGGCTCCTGAGCGCAGTGCCGCATCAGAGACACTGTCCATATCGCCTACGATGATGTCCGGGGTATAACCAAACTCAATGAGCGCATCGGCTCCCCCATCCACCCCGATAAGCACCGGTTTCTCGTCCTGCAGATAGCCCCTGATGGCTCGCAGGTCTTCTTTATAGTTTTTGCCCCGAACCACAATCAGCACATGCCGGTTCTCGATTTGGGTCGTAAGCTGGGGCAGGTCTATGTAGCCTAAAATTATGTCCTTTTCCCGCCGGGCATACTCCAGGGTATTTTCCACGAAGCGGTCAAGCTCCGGCTTCAGGTTTTCCCGGGCCTCAATCAGTTTTTCCTGTACGTCCTCGATGGTTAAAACCTTGCCTTCGGCAACAACCCGGCCAAAGGCCAGGACCTGACAATCCTTGATCTCTATCTGGGTACCTTCTTTAACCTGATCAAATACTTCCTCACCCACATTGTCGATGACGGTTATCCCCGCCTTCAGGATCTTAAAAACCCCTTTGGTTGTGTACCTCCCGGTTATGGAAGGCTGGGCGTTGATAATCGCCTGGGGATGGATCTCAATCAGGCTCTTGGCGGCAACCTCATCGATATCATCATGATCAATAATCGCAATCTCGCCCCTGCGCAGCCGCTTTACAAGGTCCTTGGTACGCCGGTCCAGCCTGGCTTTGCCCTTATGGTACATATTATCACTCTCCAATATACCGGTCAAAAAAAAAGCCTGTATATCAGGCCTAACCGCTATTTTGTCTCAAGTGCTGCGATAGGGAGAACAATGTTCACGCATCAATGTTATTTGATTTGAGAGACAAAATAGCGTTGTAATTCGGTTTCAATACCGCCCGACCAACCAGGCTGCCAGGCTGATTTTTAATTAATTGACGGGGCCTAGCTAACCTTGGTCTCCAGTCTTAGTTTGTCTGCAATGATGGCAATAAATTCCGAATTGGTTGGTTTTCCCCGGTCACCGTTGATCGTGTATCCAAAAAACTTGTTGATCCGGTCGAGGTCACCCCGATCCCATGCTAATTCTATCGCATGACGAATCGCTCTTTCAACCCGGCTGGGTGTGGTATCGTACTTGTCAGCGATTGCCGGATACAGTTCCTTGGTCACCGCGCCAAGGTAGTTGATCTCTTCAACCACCAGCATGATAGCGTCCCTCAGGTACTGGTAACCCTTGACATGAGCCGGCACCCCGATTTCGTGAATGATCCGGGTAACGTCCACCTCCAGGTCCCTCTTGGTCACAGGAATGACCCGGGGGGCAGACTCCACCCTATCCCTTACCACCTGTCGTACCCGGTCACCCAGGACCTGCAGATTAAAGGGCTTGAGGATATAGTAATCAGCACCCAGCTGCACAGCCTTTTGGGTTATATTTTCCTGTCCAAACGCAGTCAGAATAATAACCTTGGGCCTGGGCTTCATGTCAACCATTTTTTCCAGAACCCCGATCCCATCCATGTGAGGCATGATCAGATCCAGGACCAGGACATCAGTTTCCTTTTTACTCAGAGACTCCAGAACCTCCAAACCGTTCGAGCAAACATCCACCAACTCAAAATCAGGGTTATTAGAAAAGAAATCCTTTAAAATGCTGCAGAAGTCACGGTTATCATCGGCAATAAGCACCTTAATCGCGCCCGTCATAACAAACCTCCCCATCGTGCGTAGACTTGTGTATATCCTATTTAAGCATTTTCGACGTCCCGGGGTAATTCCCTCTATTTTCTGTTGGCTAAAATGTCCTAATATATTACAGATAATCGTATAAACCCGTTCAAATGTGAATATGTGGTACATGTCTATGAATATCAAAGAACAAGGACTCGCTTGTGAAATTACATTTTTTGGTATTGTTTTTTTATTCGCCAATATCCACATTACCGAGCAATTTGTCGAGAAAAAACTTGACCGTCCCGTAAATTCATTTCTTCCAACAGGGTATCCATAAATATGCCATAACCTTTTTCCGGGTCGTTCAAAAACACGTGGGTTACCGCACCGGCAATGCGCCCGTCCTGAATTATGGGACTCCCGCTCATCCCCTGGACAATACCCCCGGATACGGACAAGAGTCTTTCATCGATTACCTTCAGAACCATACCTTTGCCGTTCTGACGAAAAGGATAAACCTTTTCAATCATTATATCAAACGCCTCAATCTGACCATCATTAATCACGGTAAGTATTTGGGCCGGACCCTTCCTCACCTGGTGGGCATAGGCCACCGGGAGGTAATCAGGCAGCAAGTTGTTCTCCAGTTTACGGTCGGTAACTCCAAATACACCGTAATAAGTGTTCTCTTCTATTCGGCCGCTTACCATGCCTTCCCGGTCAAAAACCCCGATTTTTTCTCCGGGCTGTCCTGGCCGGCCAGGTTGAATTGCCTGGACCGAAGCACTGACAATCCTTCCTTCCCTAATCTTTACTACCTGTCTGGTATCAGAGTCTACAATCACATGGCCCAGAGCCGCAAAGCGGTACGTCTTGGGGTCCCAGGCGGTTAAGGTCCCTACTCCCGCCACCCCATCACGTACATAAAGGCCTACCCGGTAGCGCCCGGTTTCCGCACAATAGCCGGTGTCTATGGTAAGATTTTGCTGCTGATCACCCCGTCTTATCAGCAAACGGGGCTTTAATCCTTTTTGTCCCTGCTCATCAATCAGATTCGCCAGTTCCAGCTCGGTATGAACCGGTTGGCCACCGACCTCCATAATAAGGTCTCCGACCTCAATACCCGCCTCCCGGGCCGGGAATGTTTTCTGTCCCTGCGAACCCGTAATAGGTGCAAATCCGACCACCATAATCCCCTGAGACTGCAGCATGATACCAATGGAATGCCCCCCTGCCAGGAGCTGATAAGGAGGCAGTGACTCCACCCGGATTGATTTAAGCGGGATAAAGCCCCAGAGTTTTACAGTCACATCGACCTGCCCGGGCTTAAGAGCTTTCAACTGGTACCCATCATCCTCACGGTTGACGACTACCGCCTGTGGGGCCGAGGATAGCGGATCACCCACTGAAACCCAGAGCTTGTCCAAGACCGGTGTCGGCAGGGAGAGACTGACCATCATCTGCTCCCCCACTACCAAGCGAGTCGACTTCGGCAGGCTTAGAACCTGTCTCATCGGTGGGGTTAAGGAAATTGCGAATAATAACAGAGCCAGAATAACCCCGATAAGTTTACGGATATTTTCCCGTGACAAGACCCCAACTCCTAAAAGCCCAGTGAACCATCCAGGGCTCTATGAACCAAGCCCCAACCAAAAAAAATATTAAGCCGCTTGTATTAAGAGGCAAATTGGAAATGGATGATATCACAGGACATCGAAATGTTATGGGGTTAATTTAACCTCAACTCACGGGAGATATGTGAATAGTGGGTCTGGGTTTACCTGTTATTAGAGGCGTTCATTAACATCTGGCGGGCGTGTTCGCGGGCGATGCTGTCGGCATGGTCCCCGGCCAGCATCCGGGACAGCTCATCAACTCTCTGTTCAAAGTCCAGAGCCCGGGCCATAATACGAGTCATTCCGGAGTCAAATACCTTCTGCAGCTGCTGGTGATTATCAGCCAGGGATGCTATCTGCGGGGAGTGGGTTACCATTATTACCTGGTGATTACCGGATAGTTCCTGGACCTTGGCCCCCAGGGCCAAGAGGGCCTGCCCCCCGACTCCGACATCAATCTCATCAAAAATCAGTACCGGTACCTGGTAAGCCTCAGCCAGTGCGGTTTTGAGTGCCAGGATAAAGCGGGAGGATTCACCACCGGAGGCAATCTTGTTGATCGGCCGGGGTGGTTCCCCCGGGTTGGCAGAAAACAGAAAAACAACCTCGTCCGTACCCGAAGCAGTGGGAGAGGCCGGTAAAATTTCAATCTTAAAGGTGACACCAGGCATAGATAACTGGGCCAACTCGTTCTCGATTCGTACTTCCAGGTTTCGAGCCGCCTGACGCCGGAGGGCTGAAATCCTCCCTGTCAGACCCTGGTACTGCTCCCAGAGAGCCTGTTGCCGTTCTTCCAACTCGCGCGTCTCAAATTCCAGGTTATCCAATGATGACCTCTGATTTTTCAGTACCATCAGCTGCTCCAAAGCAGTCGTAATGGTACCGCCATACTTGCGCTTGATCCGGTTAACCAACTGCAGGCGGTCCTCAATGACCTCCAGGCGTCCGGGGTCATACTCCTGCTCGTCCCGGAAACGGCTCATTTGGGGTCCGATATCCTCCAGCAGGTAGTAGCTCTCATCGATCACTGCCGCCAGTTCCGCAAAGAAGCTCTCCTCTACCCCGCGCAGGGCCTCACGGGCCTGGGCCAGTTGAACCAGGGCTCCGTTGCTGTCTCCAAACACCAGGTGGTCAACCTGGGCCAGGGCCTGCAGCACCTTTTCCCAGTTTGTTATCCGATTCCTCTCCGCCAGCAGTTCCTCATCCTCACCCTCCACCAGGGCCGCCGCTTCAATCTCGCAGATCTGGTAATCGATAAACTCCATATCCTGGATCCGCTGTCCCATGGTGGCCTGCAGTTCCTCAATGCGGTTGACGGTCGACTTCCATTCGTGGTAGATGTCAGCCAAACGGGGTGCTATTTCTCTGATGTCAGGGGAGAGACAGTCCAGGAACTGTCGGTGAAATCGGGGGTTTAAGACCTGCTGGTTGGCGTTCTGCAGGTGGATGTCAACCAGGTATTCGGCCAGGTTTTTCAGCATGGCCGCAGTGACGGTGCGCCCGTTCACCCGGTTGATGGTTCGCCCCTGAGGGGTAATCTCGCGGCGTATTATCAGGATATCATCATCATCCTCCCACAGGCCTTCCTCCTGCAGGAACTGACACAACGGGGAATCTATCGCTACCTCGAAGACTCCTTCAACCAGGCATTTACTGCTATGGTCCCGGATTACACCTGAATTGATACGCTCACCCACCAGGAGTTCCAGGCAGTCAACAACAATCGATTTGCCGGTGCCGGTCTCCCCGGTCAGGACGTTCAGTCCTTCCCTGAATTGCAACCGCAGCTCATCGATCAGGATCATATTCTTTATGTACAGTTCTCGAAGCACAAAAACCAGCTCTTTTACTCTAAGACTTCATTAACCGTGCATTAACAGCAGCAACAAATGAGGCACCCGTTTGTGTGACGCCTTGCCATAGAAAAGGAGTCTTTTCACGGCGTCCGGGCACCGGGAAACTGGTCACGTCAGGCCGGATTCCCAGATGTTC
This sequence comes from Syntrophomonadales bacterium, assembly GCA_050951725.1. GTDB lineage: Bacteria > Bacillota > Syntrophomonadia > Syntrophomonadales > DTU052 > DTU052. The sequence continues at coordinate 925,871 of JBMNJO010000001.1, forward strand.
TACTGCAGTAATGAGCGGAACCGTATCAGTATATCCGGAACCGCTTCCTTGGGTTTAATCACTACAATAATTGTATCATCACCGGCTACGGTTCCCACTATCTCCGGTATGCCAGAAGTATCAATATTTGAGGCAACCAGGTGAGCAGAACCTGGTATGGTCTTGAATACCAACAGGTTTTCACTGTCGGTCACCTCCAGTACCGTGTCAAGAAACACACGCCGCATCCTCTCCATAGAGGACCTGGGAGCCGGGGCATCCGGAAGGGCGTAGTGGTAGCCATCAGGGGTTGATACCTTGACCAGTTTCAATTCCTTAATATCACGTGATACCGTTGCCTGGGTCACCAGATAACCCTGGTCCGAAAGGGCCTCACACAGTTCCTCCTGCGTGGATATCTTCTGGTTAGTCACAATGTCACGTATAGCCATATGCCGTCGCGCCTTCACCTTTTACCCCCTTCCAATCTTTGCACCACCACCAACAGCGGGGGGTGATGGATCTGATTGATGAATTTCACCTTTAAGACCTCAAAATCCTGCTGATCAAGTTTCCCGGTAAGTGTCACTACTTCCTGGGTTTCCTCCGCCCCTCCCTCGTGACCGGGATAACAGACGATAGTCATAACCCCTCCCGGTCGGAGGAGATGGACCGCCTTTTCTATGGCCTCCCGGGAACACTCAGCAGTGGTAGCCGTTTCCCGGGGAGCACCCGGGAGAAACCCCAGGTTGAACATGATGGCTCCTACCGTTGAACTCACGTAAGAGGCCAGGTTGCGAAAGTCTTCCTCATATAGCTGAACCCGGGCTGACAACCCATGCTTCTCCAGCCGGGCGCGGGTATTGGCGATGGCCCGGGGTGATATATCAAAAGCCAGGACCTGCCCGCCGCTCACGAGTCCGGCGAGGAACAACGTGTCATGACCATTGCCGCAGGTGGCATCGATCACCGTGTCACTTGGTTTAACCACCCTCTGAATACAGAGGTGGGACAGATTAACGGCATTGCGAAAACTCATAGCTGCAGTTTTTTGCTCAAGACCTCAAGAATACTGTGGTCCTTGAGCTTCACCAGACTGAGCTGGTAGGGAGACCGCTTTACCTCCACCTCATCTCCGGGCGATACGGTGAGGGTATCCTGCCCATCCACGGTAAGCACTACCTTTTCAGTCTCCGGAATAATGGTTAAGGTGTGACTGGCATTCATCACCAGGGGCTTTAAAGCAGGCACGTAAGGACAGACTGGCGTAAGAACCATTACCTGGGCATCGGGCATCATCACCGGTCCGCCAGCCGACAGTGAGTAGGCAGTGGAACCCGTTGGGGTGGCACAGATAATGCCATCAGCAACATACCCGGCTACTGGTTTCCCGTCCATCAATACCTGCAGGCGTATCATACGGGCAATTCCCTGCCGTAATACAGTGGCTTCATTGAGGGCCTCGCTCTGAAAAATGATGTCATCTCCTCGGCGGGCGGTTATCCGCAACATCATGCGGTCCTCGAGACGGTAATCCCGGTTGATTATGCGCTGTAAATACTGGTTTAACTCATGGACCTCCAACTCCGCCAGAAAGCCAACTCGGCCCAGGTTTATAGTTAAAAGAGGGATCCCCAGGTGACCACACCTGCGGGCGGTCCCCAGGATCGTACCATCCCCCCCGAATACCACCAGAAGGTCAGGGGCGTTGTCCCCTTCATGCCAGTCGGGGATTACCGTAAGGCCCTGGGATTCCATGGTAAGAGCTACCTCATGGGCCACCCTGCGGGTTGCATCCCGACGGGAGTTTGAGACCAAACCAACAATCATTTCAAATCTCCTAGTTTATACTATTTGTTCGAAAGCTGTATCTGATTCCACTGCCAGTCATATTTCGCTAGTTTGCATGGATAAGTATTGGTCGCCAGATTTCGCATAGGCTTCCCTCTGGTTGTCTCACAACCTTAGAGGTATGGTGAATTTGCGTTCATCCTCTCACCCCGGCTATGCGGCTCAACACATTTCGTCGTTCACCTTCACAGGGTGTTGCTCCCGTGATCCGTAAAGGCTGCTCAATACTTATGCATTCAAACTACCGTCATCCCTGATTTGGTACCGGCTTATCGAGTTGGTGGTGTGCATCCGCCACCACCCGGGAAAGCATGGCATAATCAACGGTTTCTGTCAGTCCCTTCTTCAGATGGAAGAAGAACTCAATGTTCCCATTGGGACCTTTGATGGGCGAATAGCAGGCGTTCACCAGGGCCAGTCCGCATTCCGATGCCTGCCGTGCCACTCGGTGCAAAACCTCTTCGTGAACTTCTGAACTCTTGACCACACCTTTTTTGCCCACTTGCTCACGTCCGGCCTCAAACTGGGGTTTGACCAGGGCCACCACCTCACCGTCATCGGTCAGCAGTCCGGCTGCCACCGGGAGAACCAGGCCCAAGGAGATAAAGGCTACATCAATGGTAATGAGGTCCATCTTCTCGGAGAAATCCTCCGGGGTCACGTACCTTATATTGGTGCGTTCGATCGTAGTAACCCGGGGGTCCTGGCGCAGGCTCCAGTCGAGCTGACCATACCCCACATCGACCGCATAGACCTTACGGGCGTCGTGCTGCAGGGCACAATCGGTGAACCCTCCGGTGGAAGCACCCACATCCATTACCACCTTATTCGCAAAATCCAGGTCCATTGCCTGGATGGCTCCCAGGAGTTTCAGCCCCCCGCGGCTGACAAAGTTCGGTCCATCATTGCCCAACACCCGGAGTTCGGAACCCTCGGGTATCTTCTGCCCCGGCTTTTCCACCCTCTGCCCATCCGCAAAGACCAGACCGGCCAGAATCAGGGCCCGCGCCTTTTCGCGGCTCGGGGCGAAACCCTCCACGTGCAATCTGATGTCAGCCCGTTCACCCGACACTCATATCCCCCTGACAGCTCTTAATCTTTTTAACTCCGGCCAGCGGTTAACCACCGATTCCACCACTGCGGAGGGCTCAAGACCCACATCCTGCAGGAGGCGGGTAACCGCCCCATGCTCCACAAACGAGTCGGGAATCCCCATATGCAGGAATTCCACCTCCACTCCTTTCGCATTCAAGGCCTCCGACACCCCGCTGCCAAAGCCTCCCATCAATACATTCTCCTCCAGGGTAATCACACGCCGGCAATGACTGGCCCAGAAACTGATCATACTCTCATCCAGAGGCTTAACGAACCGGGCATTGATTACCGCAGCTGATATCCCCAGATCCCGCAGGTAGTTCGCAGCTTCCCGGGCTATGCTTACGGTTCGGCCAATAGCTATAAGCAGGACGTGGTCACCCTCCTGCAGCAACTCAGCCTCACCCGGGCCAATGAAGTCAGGCGTTTCCTTGATATCTATCCCTATCCCGCTGCCCCGGGGATAACGAACGGCTACCGGCTGATTGTAATGCAGGGCCGAATCCAGCATATCGTTCAATTCATCCTCGTTGGCCGGGGCCATAACGATCATGTTCGGTATCTGCCGCAGGTAGGAGAGGTCAAACACTCCGTGATGGGTAGGACCGTCCTCACCCACCAGTCCCGCCCGGTCAATCGCAAAGACTACCGGCAGGTTCTGCAGGCAGACATCATGGATAACCTGGTCAAAGGCCCGCTGCAGAAAGGTGGAGTATATCGCCACCACCGGTCTCACACCGCCCCGGGCCAATCCCGCTGCCATGGTAACCGCATGCTCTTCACAGATACCAACATCATAAAACCGTTTCGGGAATTTATGCGCAAACAGGTCAAGCCCGGTACCGCTGGTCATGGCAGCAGTTATCCCGACCAGTCGCGGATCAGTTTCCGCTTTCCTGACCATGAACTCACCAAACACCTGGGTATAAGTTTTGGCCCCAGATTTCAGGGTTTTTCCGGTCGCCACGTCAAACGGGCCGATGCCGTGGAATACATCCGGGTTCAGCACCGCGGGAGGATAACCTTTTCCCTTTTCGGTTATCACATGGATAAGTACCGGCCCCTTTATATGCCGCGCCTTCTGAAACATCACTATCATATCTTCAATATTGTGGCCATCAATCGGCCCTAAATACGTGAACCCCAGTTCCTCAAACACTATCCCGGGCACGATCAGGTATTTCACCATATCCTTTATCTTGCCCGCAGCCTTCACCAGATTGGCACCAATCCCCGGAATTCTCAAGAGGGCCTGTTCCACCTCTTCTTTTCTCCGGGTATATGCCGGGTCCATACGGAGTTTGGCGAGATAACCGGATAGTGCTCCCACATTAGGGGATATCGACATGGCATTATCATTGAGGACCACAGTAAGATCAAGACCGAGGTGACCGGCATGGTTCATGGCCTCGAAGGCCATGCCTCCCGTCAACGCCCCGTCACCGATAACCGCCACCACCGAATGATGGTCATCTCCTAAATCACGGGCCAGGGCCAGTCCGACGGCCGCCGAGATCGAGGTGCTGCTGTGACCGGTATTGAATGAATCATAAGGACTCTCATCCACCCGCGGAAATCCGGAAAGGCCACGATGCTGGCGCAGGCTGGCCATGCGATTAATCCTTCCGGTGAGCATCTTATGTACGTAGCTCTGGTGGCCCACATCCCATATAATCTTGTCCTGCGGCAAGTCGTAAACGTAGTGCAGTGCCAGGGTAAGCTCCACCACGCCCAGGTTGGCTGCCAGGTGACCGCCGGTCCGGGCTACCGTGTTAACCAGGAGTTCCCTGACCTCCTGAGATAAAACCCTCAGCCGGGCTGGAGGAAGTTTTTTTAAATCCGACGGGTTATTGATATTCTCTAGAATGGCTATTCACCTTCTTCCCTTAAAAAGCTCCATCCCGGTGAGGTTCTCCCACCATCTCAGGACTTCAGCCACTTTAAGGATGATCGAGTTGGCATTATTGATGGCAATACTCTTGCCTATGGTTTTTCCTCCTACCGTCACCGCCGCAATCAGACTGGTCATCGCTGCTCCCAGGAGTACAGTATCCACAACGGTAAACATGGAATACCGGGCATAAAACGTATAAACTATAGAAGCGCCGATGGCTCCACTGAGGGTTCCGGCAATATCCCCCACCACATCGGCAGTTAAATTGGCTACCAGGTCCGCATTGCGGACAATCCTGACCGCCTGGCTGGCTCCGCGAATCTTCTTGGCAGCCATAGCGTTAAAAGGAACAACATCAGCCGCAGTAGCCGCAGTACCGATGGCGTCGGAAACGATACCCGCCACCACCACCAGTCCCAGGGACAAAAAAGAAACAAAAAGATCCTGGACCGCATTGATGATCGACTCCAGGCCGAGGCTGATGATCAAGCCGGACATAAAGGTAAAAAACGTGATCCACAGGGCTGGTATAAATATGTTGCCTTCGGTGACCCTGGCCAAAAATACACTCCCTGAATAAGTAGAATAAAGCGGAGGTTACCCCCTGAGTAAACGCTGTGACTTAGGTCCAGCAGGTTTTCCCGTTGAACATCCTGCTTGTCGCCAAGCAGGCGGTTTCCCTTTACGCTCAACCCGTGTTGTCGCCGTACACGAGGCTGGATTACCACTTAGTGCACACTTTAATCCCCAGAGGGTCGTGCCTGGCACACAGTCTAGGGGATTTCCCCGACAACCTCTACCAATTCTTAGCCTCTTTTGCAGCAGGGGTTTCAGAAGAGGGAAAACGGAACCGTGGCCATCGGTCTCCGTACCTCTATAACTCATCCGCCCATACCACTCAAGGCAGGCTACACTGCACCCAGCTTCCTACCAGATGCAGGTTTTCCCGAAGGATTGCTCCTTCGAGCCTCCACGGGTGGGGGGTCAGTTCCCGCATGCCGTTGCAGGCTGCCCCGGCACCCTTAACTCCCAGCACCAACCCCCAACTGGGCGTTGAAAGCTGACACCAGAATCTTCATCGATGTGCCCTATAACGGATTTTTAGGCCCGTCTTCAGAATTGGTGAGATTGACTAGAATACTGCAACCTCCACCCATAATTCTAATTCATCATTATAGCATAAACTCATTTCGCTTACATGAAGCCCTATTGTACATCGCCCTGGTTCTGCAGTCAAAGGAAATGTCTCCTAATTTTAAAAGGGCTCTTCTTAGAGCCCTTTGGTTGTTTATTCCTTTTCCCGCTTGGCTTTTTCGATTATTTCCTCCGCCACTTTGGGAGGTGCCTCCTCGTAGTGGTCAAACTCCATCTTGAATCGGCCACGTCCCTGGGTAATAGATTTCAGGTCAATACTGTAACGGAGCATCTCCTTCAGTGGAACCTGGGCTTTGATTACCTGGTTTTTACCGTGCGGTTCCATTCCCATGACCCGTCCCCGCTTGCTGTTCAAGTCGCCGATGATATCTCCCATGAACTGTTCAGGCACCTCAACCTCAACATTGCATATCGGTTCCAGCAAAGCAGGCCGGGCCTGTTCCATGCCCTTACGGAAGGCCAGAATGGCTGCCAGTTTAAAAGCCATTTCTGACGAGTCGACCGAGTGATAGGAACCATCGTAAAGGATAGCTTTGATATTGGTCACCGGATACCCGGCCAATACCCCTTCAACCATGGCTTCCCGCAGGCCTTTCTCAACAGCCGGGACATACTGCTTGGGTACTGAACCTCCAAAGAGCTCCTCACCGAAGACAAACTCCTCTTCAGCCGGTTCCATCCGCAGCCACACATGTCCGTACTGCCCGTGTCCTCCGGATTGTTTCTTGTGTTTGCCTTCTACCTGGACCTGTCCGCGGATGGTCTCCCGGTAGGGTATACGCATCTCGATGGTATTGACGTCTACCCCGAACTTGCGGTTAAGACGCTCGATAATAATATCGGTGTGGCTCTCGCCCATGGTATGGAGAATGGTCTGTTTGGTCTCGACATTCTTCTCCAACCTGATGGTCGGGTCCTCTTCCATCAATCTCTGCAGGGCATTGCCCAGTTTATCCTCGTCACCCTTGGCCTTGGGCTCAATAGCAGTACCCAGAGTGGGCTGAGGAAACTCGATGCTCGGCAGCTCCTGGGGATTATTCTTGACGGTCAGGATATCGCCGGTAGTAGTTACCGAAAGCTTGGCCACGGCAACGATATCACCGTTTTTGGCCTCTGGTACCGGATGCTGTTCCTTGCCGCGCATGACCAGAATTTGCCCCAGCTTTTCATCTTTTTCCTTGGAAGCGTTATAAACTACGGAATCAGCCTTGATGTTGCCCTGGACCACTTTGAAGAAGTTCAAGCGCCCAATATAGGGGTCAGCTATGGTTTTGAAGACCAGGGCTGCCAGGGGCTCCTGGGACAGATCTTTATCAGCATTCGCTGCTGGTGATGCCATACAGTCGACAATAAAGTCCATTACCGGCAGTACTCCAATGTTATTCAGGGCTGAACCACAGAATACGAAGACTACCGCACCTTTGGATGCGGCTTCCGCAATCCCGACCCTGATTTCTTCCTGAGTCAGTTCCTCTCCCTCCAGGTATTTGTCCAGGAGGTCGTCGTCGCCTTCAGCAGCTGCTTCGATCAGCTGTTCTTTATAGTTTTCAACCTCATCCAACATGTCAGCAGGAATCTCTTCCTCCCGGTACTTGCCGCTGCCCGGTTCAAAGATGAGGGCTTTATTCTTCAGCAGGTCAACAACTCCCTTGAAGCCGGCTTCTGCACCGATGGGGAGTTGCAGCGGTACGATGGTACCCGAGAATTTACTCTTAAGATCGTCCAACACCTTGTAGAAGTTGGCGTTTTCACGGTCCATCCGGTTGATAAAGGCAATCTTCGGTATATCCTGTGCCTCTTCCCAGAACATTTCCGTTTGCACCTCAACCCCCGCCGTGGCCGAGACTACTACTAGGGCGCTGTCCGCCACCTTTACTGCCGATCTGACCTCTCCTAAAAAGTCGGCAAAGCCCGGAGTGTCCAGAATGTTAATCTTGTGGTCCCGGTACTCACATGGTACCAGACTGGTGCTGGTACTGATCTTGCGTTTAATCTCTTCTGGAAAAAAGTCGGATACCGTGTTGCCGTCATCTACCTTGCCCAGCCTGCTGGTAGCACCAGTGTTGTAAAGCATGGCTTCAGTCAAGGTGGTCTTCCCTGAACCTCCGTGGGCTATGAATGCTATATTTCTTATTTGTGGGGTTGGGTATACCTTCATCAAGTTCCCTCCTTGTTTGTATTCAAGACAGATTTACTTAGTCCACTTCCACAGCAAATCCTCTTAATTATACCTGATTTTACTTACCCTGAAAAATAGAAATTAACTTGTAAATCAAAACCGCTGCAATTATAAATATCACCAATTGCTGTAAAAAAACCAGCCGCAGGCTGTCCAACAAAGTAAGGACAGTTCCCAGAGCCACCGGAAAGAGGATTGCAGGGCGAAACTGTTCATAGCCCTGGCTCTGACGAAACTTGACCCACCGACCCAGGTTGATAATGGCGAAAAAAAGAAGGCAGTTAAGAAGCAGACTTATCCAGAACATCTAAATGTGGTCCACGTAGTCGTGATAGATCCGCCGGTATTTTTTCACCATTTCATAATTGGTCAGGTCAAAATGAATCGGTGTCAGGGAAACAAACCCTTCATTAACGGCAGTCACATCACTGTCCGGTTCCTGGTCCTCTTCAACCACATCTCCGCCCATCCAAAAGTAGGTGTTGCCCCGGGGGTCCCTGCGTTCCTCAAAGACATTCTCGTACTGTCTTCTGCCCAAACGGGTGACCCGCATGCCCTTGATTTCGGGACGGGGTATACCTGGGACATTGATATTTATTATCGTATCCCGGTCAAAACCGTCCTTTTCCAGTTGGCGACAGACCGCACGGGTAAAACGGGCGGCGAAACCATAATCCTCCGGGTCCTCCTCCAGACACAGGGACACAGCTATGGATGGCACCCCCATAATGACTCCCTCCATAGCCGCTGATACCGTCCCGGAATAGAGAACATCCCAACCCAGGTTGGCCCCTTTGTTGATCCCAGAGACTACCAGATCCGGCGGCCCAGGGAGCAGGGCTGAAATTCCCAGTTTAACACAATCCACCGGGGTTCCGTAGACCACCCAGGTACTCTGGGCGGCATCGATCCCGTCCACACGTTTGATCATAATAGGGTCAAAAACGGTGATGCCGTGACCGGTACCACTCCGCTCCCGGTCAGGCGCTACCACGAAGACCTCCGCCATCTCAGCCAGGGTCTCCGCCAGCATATGCAGCCCCGGCGAATTGAGACCATCGTCATTGGTAACCAGTAACCTCAATTAATTCCCTCCTAGTCGAAAATCCGGAAATGATTAAGCGGCCAGTATATGAGAAAGGCCTGACCTTTAAGATGGTCTTCGGTTAACCAGCCATTCCACAGGTGACTGTCGTAACTCATGTTGCGGTTATCCCCCATCACAAACAGGGCGTGCTCCGGTACTTTGACCGGCCCATACTCGTAATTGGGGGGCTCTGCTATGTATGTTTCCTCCAGAGCCTCATCGTTAACCCATACCTTGCCATCCTTAACCTCTATTTTGTCTCCTGGCACTCCGATGATGCGCTTAATGAAGTCGTCTTTCTGATTTATGATGGCCGGAGGTTCAAATACCACGATATCCCCGCGCTGCGGCTCCTTGAAGTAGTAGATGAATTTGTTAACCATTACCCGGTCACCCACCTGAATGGTCGGCAGCATCGAACCTGAAGGAATCCACCGGCCTTCGATGACAAAGGTACGGAGGATCATCGCCAGAAAAAATGCCACCACAACTATGCCGATAAACTCTTTTAGGAGACCCCTGAACTGGTTCATAAATTAATCCTCCATATTATATCTCATAAATACTGACGGTCATCTTGCCTGTTTCCCGGTCTTTGGTCAGCCCAAACATGAGCTTCTTGGACTTCAATGTCTTATTGAGAAAATCCACTACTCTGATCAATTCCGGACTGCCGTCAAAGGTCTTTTTAGCCAGTAGTTCCAGTTTCCCCGAATCTTCCGGAGCCATAAACACTCTCCTTTTATATTTTATAGAACACCCCGTAATCTTAAAACCGGCTTTCGGTGCCGGTCAGGATTATCAAACAGAGTTGTATGTCTGTAATAGGCCGGACAGCACCGTTTCCCCGGATTACAGGCCAGCCAGCAGCGGGATGGCAACTACACCGTTCTAATTGCCTCTTATCAGTGCCAGGGCCTCAGCCCGCGATGCGGGATTGGTTTCGAATATTCCTCTGACCGCCGAGGTAATGGTAAGGGTGCCTGGTTTTAGCACCCCCCGCATGGTCATACACATGTGCTCGGCCTCAATGACCACGATAACCCCCCAGGGCTGCAGGCGCTCGTTGATGGTGTCCGCTATCTGGGAGGTCAGCCGTTCCTGTACCTGAAGGCGACGGGCAAATCCCTCAACTACCCGGGCCAGTTTGCTGAGTCCGGTGATCTTTCCTTTGCGTGGTATATACGCCACATGGGCCCTGCCATAGAATGGTAAGAGGTGGTGCTCACACAAAGAATATAGAGGTATATCTTTTAGCATTACCATCTCATCATGGGACTCGGTGAACATGACTTCAAGGTACTGACCAGGGTCCTCATGGATGCCCTTACATATCTCTTCATACATCCTGGCCACCCGGCTGGGTGTGTCCCTCAGTCCCTCGCGCCCGGGGTCCTCCCCCATGGCCTCAAGGATCATGCGGACGGCCTGGGTTATCTTTTCATTATCCATATCATTATCTCCAGTCTTGGTTCATTAAAATGGTGTATATGCTGTTTCTGCTATTCCAGTATCGGAGTTCAGACTACCCCTAAATTCTATCATTAAATTGAGGGAGCGCAAATCAAGAACGAGCCGCTCCTCATCATGGCAACTGGGCGATTAACATTCATTCCGCGTTGGTTCCCTGCGAAAACAGATAACCCGTAAGGTTGGGTGCAGAATTATGCAGGAGTCTGTGCATGGTGTTAACGCCTGTTATCTTTCATTATTAGTCTGCTCTTACCCTGCATAACAGTATGTTTTTCTCATTTTCATAACTGTAATCGCAGCTCTCACTGCGGCTCCGGATAAGCACCTGTCCGAGTTGATCATCCTGGCTCCCGGTTTCAAGCGGATTTAATGGAATCCCGGCGCTCTCAACGACCAACTCCAGATTACCGCTCTTCTCGGAGTAAGCCAGACTGACTGTAATATCTGAGAAATCCTGCTGCAGGACCAGGATCTCTTCGACCAGCAAGAGTACATTCCCGCAGACCCGCCTGGATAGGAGGTGTTTTTCACAAAAAGCCTGGATTTCGCCGTTCATGCCATAAAGATCGTAGTCCTCACTGGTAATACGGCAGCGAAGAGTGCGCACCCGGTTGATGAAGGCTCGGGTTTTTTCTTTCTGTGGGTTTTCAAACAGCTCTTCGGGGGTACCCTCCTCATAGATAATACCTTCATCCATATAAAACACGCGGGTAGCCAGATTCTGGGCAAACTCCATCTCGTGAGTGACAATAACCATGGTCATCCCTTCTTTGGCCAGGCGTCGGATAACCGCCAGCACCTCACTGACCATCGTCGGGTCCAGAGCTGAGGTGGGCTCATCAAAAAGCATGACCTCCGGCTCCATCGCCAGGCAGCGGGCAATGGCTACCCTCTGCTTCTGTCCGCCGGAGAGCTCATCCGGAAAAGCATTGGCCTTTTCGGCCAACCCGACCATTTTCAGCAGTTCCATGGCTTTGATGCGCGCATCGGCCCGGCTCCGTCCCAGGAGCTTTATAGGCCCGATGGTCAGATTATCCATAACAGAAAGGTGAGCATACAGGTTGAACGACTGAAAAACCATGCCCATCTTCTGGCGTATCCTTGCCACATTGGTATCCTTGTCCAGCAAGGGAACCCCGTCAATGTATATTCTGCCGCCACTCGGTTTCTCCAGCAGGTTGAGGCAGCGCAAGAGAGTACTTTTCCCGGTGCCTGAAGGTCCAATAATCGCAACAATCTCACCTTTATGGATCACGCTGTTCACGTCCTTCAGCACTTCCAGATCACCAAACCTCTTACTCAGGTGTTCAATCTTAATCATTGCTGACACCTCCTACCGGACGGTTCCTTTTCGGGTCAGTTTTTATGGCCAGATAATCCAATACCAGGCCCAGTAACCACGCCATGAGGAAGTAGAGTATGGCCACCATTATCAGGGGGAAGAACGCATCAAAGGTGCGGCTGCGGATAATATCACTGGCCTTAGTCAGGTCCTGTACTGCTATATAACCAACCACCGAGGTCATCTTCACCATAGAGATGAACTCACCCTTGTAAACAGGAAGCACCTGCCGTATGGCCTGCGGCATTATTATATACAGGAAGGTTTGCAGTTCGGTGAAGCCACCGGCAATGCCGGCTTCTCTCTGTCCCTTATCCACACTCTCGATGGCGGCGCGGAACATCTCGGAGACATAGGCCCCAAAGTTCATGGCAAAGGCAATCACTGCGGCAATAACCGGTTCAATGTTTACCGAGGCAAACACCACATAAAAGACTATCATCAGAAGCACCAGCACCGGAATTCCCCGCAGGACGGAGATATAAACCCGGGCAAACCCCTGCAGGAACTTGTTCTTCGCCATCCGCATGTAGCAGATCAGGGCCCCCAAGAGGGTACCAAAAATTACCGCCAGGACAGATATCAGCGCGGTAACCTTCAAGCCATCTATTATGAGCTGATAGCGATCCTCCACAATAATATTATTGTAAAAACTGTTGCCAACCCGTTGAAGAATAGATTCAGGTTTACCTGCTTCATTCTCGCCGGCATCCTGGCCGGCAATATTGTCCTTATGGGCAATCACCGCAGTCTTGAACTCCAGATATTTGTCAGAGAAGTCTATGGTCTGAGCCCTCTCCTCTGTTATTGCGATACCATCGGCTATCATATCAACCTTGCCCGAGGCCAGGGCTGCGATCAAGGACCCGAACTCCATAGTCATTATCTCCAGAGGATACCCTTCATAGGCTGCAAACCGCTGGATTATCTCAATGTCAAAGCCGACATACTCATTGTTCATGACCGCCACATATGGAAGGTCACCTACCGCCACCCCCGCAACCAGTTTCTCACCGGTTCTCGGGTTATCAAACTTCGGCATGACAGCCTTCTCTGGATCATTCTCCATCCAGCGCTCGTATACCTCATCATAGGTGCCATCGGCCCGTATCTCTTTTAGAAAGTTATTAAATTTCTCCCGTAACTCAGGGTTATTCTTGCTGAATCCAATTCCCAGGTCCTTGGTGAACACATCATCGGTTACGATCCCGATATCAGGATTGTTTTTTAGCAGTACCTTGGCTGAGGTATAATCGAGCATGGCCGCGTCGATCTTGTTGCTCTTAAGGGCCAGAATCATGTCTGAAGTACCTTCAAAGCGGTATATTTTGGCTTCAGGATACCTCTCGGCGATAAAGGCATCGAATATCGTCCCAACATATACCCCTACCCGTTTATCGGCTATATCATCAAGCTCTGACATCTTGTTGGAGTTACCCTGAGCTATGTTCTTTTTCAGAGTTAAGAAAGAAGCCCCTAAATCGTAATATGGATCGGAAAAAGCTATCTCTTTTTGGCGCTCCTCTGTCATCATCAAGCTGCTGGAGATCATATCAATCTTATTGGTGGACACTGCGGCGATTAAGCTGCCGAATTCCATATCCTGAAACACAAGTTCCTTGCCCAGATAGGCGGCAAACCTTTGGTCAAGTTCAGCATCGAACCCGATCAATTTTTTATCCTTGACCGCCATGAAGGGAAGTCCCGAATCACTGGCTATTCCAACAATCAGTTTCCCATTGTTACCGGAGTTCTCGATTACCGGCATTTCGGTAGATCCATCGGTCATCCAGCGTTTAACCATATCATCATAGGTGCCATCAGTTTTGATTTCCTGGAGGAAACTATTAAATTGTTCACGCAGGGCCTGGTTATCCTTGTTAAATCCCATCCCAATTGGAACTGAGTAGACCACATCACCGAGCATGGCCAGATCCGGGTTTTCTCGGATTAATCTCCGCAATAATTCATGGTTTATCAAGGCCGCATCAACTTTGTCGCTTTTGAGGGCAATTAACAAATCGGTAATATTCTTGTACTGCAATAGGCTGGCGTCGGGGTAATTAGCATTGGCATAGGTATCGTGGACCGTGCCTAATAGCACCCCGATACGTTTGTCTCTTATATCATCAACGGTCCCCAACTGAGCACTGCTGCTGTCAGTTGCAGATTGGTTGTCATCCCGGACCAGAGCGGCAATTCCCCCTGCGTAATAACTCTGGGTGAACAATACCTGTTTCGCCCTCTCTTCAGTAATGGATAATCCCGCGCCAATCATATCCACCTTGCCGGACACCAGAGCCGGGATCAGGCCGCCAAAATCCATGTTTACCACTTCGAGCTGCATATCCAGTTCCTGAGCTATGTAGGCAGCTAGTTCAATGTCAAAACCTACAATCTGGTGATTACCGTCCATGAAGGCCATTGGCTCGGTAACTGCCGCAGTTCCGAATCTTAAAGTGCCATTATCCCCGATGAGTTCAATATCCGGCATCGGAGCCGGCGCACCTCTTTCGGGAAACCAGCGCGTCATCATCTCGTCATAGGTACCGTTAACCCTTAGTTCATCGATGACTCTATCCGCCGCTGTTTTTATTTCCTGATCGTCAAGTCTCACCGCGAACCCGTAGTTGTCCTCAACCAGAACTTCTGGCAATACTGTTACCCCTTCATTTTTACCAGCGATGTTTTGGAGGACGGGTTTATCATAGGCTGCAGCGTCTGCTTTGCCCTCTTTAACTGCTATAGCACAATCCAGAACCGTATTGTAATAAGTCAACTCGGCGTCTGGAAACCTCTCCCGCACAAACTGGTCCGCAATGGTACCGGTAGGCACAGCGAAGGTCTTGCCGCCCTGAAGCATCGATAAATCCGTTATAAATCCTTTCTCTCCACCGCATCCCAGCAGCGACAGAGCAAAACAGAGTATTAGGATGATCCCAACCACTTTATTTCGCATAGCAACACTCCTTATCATTTGGCTCGGAAAATCTTTATCAGAAATGCACCTAAACGGCAATAAAGCTATCCTTGTTCATTCGACAGGCGTTTAATATTCTCCTTCGCAAATGCCATTGAATGGTAAAGATAGTTCCATGATTAACCCACAACTTCTGGTTTGCCGCATAGCCTCACTAGCAGGAACTGGATGTACAGGTTGGGGACTGATAATCATGCCGCCAGACCTGGCGCTTTATGAGCAGTCAAAAAAACACCCGTTGACAGGTGTTGATTGAAGAACAAAAGATTATTCAGCAGATTCAAATGCGGTTGTTGGAGAGGTCAAAATCGACGAGTTCGCGATTTACATTTTGTTGTTGCCCGAGGTATATGCAAAAATATAGGGATGGTACATGAATTTCGCCTTCCTACCATCCCCACATTCGTAAGGCTTTTTCCCGACATGGGTCTTAAGACGATATGTCAGCCCATTTAATAAAAATCAGGACTTGTTACCGTCATATATACTGTTTACTCCGTATTTTCCTCCAACTTCCTTACCGCCTGATGCCTTTTCCAACTCAGTATCGGTAAGTATCACAGTCCCGTTCTTGTCCTTGTCCTTATCCTTATCCGGCACTCTGATCACCCCTTTCGTTTAATCTCATCTTAATAAGATTATACGATAATTATTTGGAAGTAGCTCAAACGGCTTGAGAATAAAATACATTTCCGCCTTATAGATGGGGTTATTCCATATATTAATAGCATTGAAATGTTTACACCATATCGTCAATTCCGTCCAACTTAGTGAGAATATCTTTGGATGCAACTCTTGCACCGAATTCATTTATCTGGAAACAGGCGGGTTGAAAACGACTTGGCAAAAGAATCAGGTGAAAGAGTCTCCTTGACCCGTACCTGGAATGGTGCCAGAAAAACATTACAGACCCTTACAATCGGAAGACCTTTTGAGAGAATGGAATTCGGATATCTTCGATGATATCGCCGTTCATCCGGTTGCCGTGTCGGGACCCTTCAGGCCCGAGGAACCAGAGGTTAATGATTTATAACACTATCTTATATTCGTTACCACGCTTTCACCGTTTCTGATTTCTATATGGCAGGCAGTGGATCCGGCATCAGCCAGGTGCTGGTTGTGGGTGACCATGATCACCTGGCGGTCAAATGAATTGCACACAGCATTCAGGAACTCCGCCACCTGACGTACATACTGTTCGGAAACGTGTTTGCCAGGTTCGTCCAGGATCAGGGGGCCGCCGAGGGGGGGACGGCTGGTTTCCAGAAGAGCTACACGCAAAGCCAGGGAAATAACATCAACAATTCCGCCTCCCCGAGAGTCACGCGGATCATTCTGTACCACCTGTTCTCCGCCATAGGTCGAGGAAACAGAAAATTCAGCCTCGGACCTCTCGGCGCGTTCCTCAAAATCAATATGAAAAACGTGGTCACTCTCAAATATCATCTTCAGGGCGTTGGTTACCAGCCGTTCCATGGTTTCCTTGGACTCACGGCGGGCATAATCGCCGGCCATGCTGAACAGCCTTGCCACCTGGCGCAGCGTTTCGACCTGGTTTTTTAGATCGGCGATCCGGGCCTCCTTCTGCTGTTTCTGGCCCTGGAGGCTGTCGCGCTGGCCTTTGCGCCGGTTGAGATCATCACGAAAACTAGCCACACTTTTTTTCAGGGCAGCGTGTTCCAAATCACCATCCCACCTTTTTCAGGTACTGCATGGGTATCAATTCCTCAATCCTTTTAATCAGGGAGTCCATTTCCATCCGAATCTCCCGGATACGGGCATCAAGTTCTTCGGGTTGGCAACCCAGGTCCTCTATACGCTGGTGGACCTGCTCCAGGTCTTTCTTCAGCACCTCGTA
The DNA here is from genome assembly GCA_050951725.1 of Syntrophomonadales bacterium. Lineage (GTDB taxonomy): Bacteria > Bacillota > Syntrophomonadia > Syntrophomonadales > DTU052 > DTU052. The sequence continues at coordinate 942,764 of JBMNJO010000001.1, forward strand.
TCGGGCCAAGGCCCGGTTCCGGTCATTGCTGGCGTCTTTTAATGCTTTCTCCAACTTCTTAATACGGGCATCGTAAGATTCTTTTTCCAACAACTACACCCCCACTTTGGAAAGATGGTTATTATTTGTCGCCCCTTCCAAGGGGCTCTCTTCCTTTACTCCGAATTGTTTATGTTTATGATCACCTGCTGGATATTATATCCACGAAAAACAGGTCATACATGGTTTTTTCTATAAGATCTCCCGGCGGATACGGGCAATGGTGTCCTGGTTTATCTCGGCGAAACAGGTGGGACATCTCCCGGCATTCTGCAGGAGGTCACCGTATTCGTCAGCAAGGGTTCGGGCCCGTAAATCGACCTTCTCCAGTTCCTGCTGGGCCTTCTTAACCCCCTCCTCAGCTTTATGCCAGTTGCCAATGATGTTCTGAAATAATCCCAGACGCGTTAAAAGCGTTAAGGAGTCCTGAATCGCTTGTTCCGCTCCGTCAAGATCTTCCAGTGATGCAATTATGGCTGCATAATTCTTCATTTCCTCTGATTTCTGCTTTCGTTCTTTCTCCAGTCCTGCCAGTTCCTTGCGGGTGGCCTGTAACTCAAAGCCCTCCTGTCTCAGGGTCTTCATCTTATCCAGGTACTCCTCAGTCTTTTCCAGTCCCTGGGTAGAGTCGATAGTCAGGTCACAGATCTTCAGTTCTTCCAGGGTATGGTTTCGCTGTTGCTGCAGATTACGGATCTCCTCCAGTACGCGCATCAGCCTGGCTATCTCCGCCTGGTTTGTATAGGCCTCATCAAGATGATCGAGCTGCTCCAGGGCCTCCTTGATTTCTGTCATCTGCTGCCGGGTTTGTCTCAGGGTATTCCGTGCCTCTTCCAAGATCCTGACTTCCCGGTCCAGTTCCGAGAACCGCTTCAGCAACTGTTCCAGGCTTTCCAGCCGGGTCTCCTCCTCTTCCAGATTGGCATAGTTCTGAAGCTGCTGGTCCAGTAACTCGATATCACCCTCTAAACGGCTGATCTCGTGAAGTGCCTGGGAGGTATCCCTCAGAGTGTCGCGCTGGGCGGCGTCAATGATGTGCAGGTTGGCCATGCGGCCCAGGATCTTGGAACGGGTGGTACCTGACTCCTCGAGCAGGAAAGGGGCCTCCAACTGGCTGGCCAGGTTTATCTCCACCGCCCGGTCACGGTCGATGACCAGTTTGGAGATGTCCAGGGCCTTTCTTACCTCCAAGGGCACTTCCTTGTTGAACCGTTCAAAAACCAAGACCTCCTCGCCCGGGACCTCCAGGATATACCGGTTGACCCGGCTGCTCTCATCACGGATTCTCTCCACTGCCACCCCGTTGCTCAATTCCACCCGTACCTCGCACCGGGTCTCACCAACCCTGATAAAGCCGGTACCTCTAGGTTCATTATAAACCAACCAGCGCAGGGCGCGGACAATGGCAGACTTCCCCTGATCAGAGGGACCAACGATTATGTTAAGCCCCGGAGTGAACTCAAAGTCTGTTTCCCGGTGAGACTGGAAGTTCCTCAGTCGCAGTCTTTTTATGTAGGTCTTCATCGCAAATCTCCCCGTCCCAGAAGTGATTCTTCCGCCTCAGCGATTCGTCTCAAGGCCTCCAGGCGGACCTCCTCACTAAGGTTCTCCGCCTTGGCCAGTTCGCTTATTATCTGACCGACATTCCAACGTCTCAGTTCTGTGGCTTCCTTTACCTCCCGGGTGAAACTCTCCATCGCCAGAACCCGGGTCTCCATCTCCTCCACCCGGGTGCGGTCCAGGACCTCCTCTCCTGGAGGTGCTGACTGCAGGGGGATCAAGCGGCAGTTCACCGCCCCACCTGTAAGGTCAATCAGTGCCACCTTCACTTTCCGCTCAATCTCCCGGTGATGGTTGCTGAGGCGGACCAAGGCCCCCGGGTTCACATAGTGACGGTCTCCCCGCTGAAGGGCGCCATAACCCAGGTGATAGTGCCCGGAAAGCACCAGGTCGGCACCAGAGTTCCCCAGATCATCGATCAGGGTATAATCACCCGGGAACTGCTGTCTATCAAGCAGCATCCCGTGAATCAGGTGTATGGTAAGATCGCTCTCTGTATCCTTCTCCACGCAGTAGTCCAGATGGCGGGGACGCCGGTCAATATCCAGATGATACGGCTGCCCAATGAGGCAGGCCCTGATCCCGCCAGCCTCCAGCCTCACACTCTCAGAAGGTCCTAACAAGCGGAAAAATCCCATCCGAGCTGTGAAACCCAGCACGGTACGCGGCAGCGTCTGCAGATTGCCGCCAAAAATGTCGTGGTTTCCAGCAACCCCATAGAGAGGGACCCTGAGCTCCCGTATTATCTCCAGAAAATCAGCGGCCACAGACAGTGCCGGATTCGGAGTATCAAAAAAGTCTCCCCCATGCAGCACATAGTCAACCTGGTAGTCATTGGCCAGCCTGACTACTTCCGCCAGCTTTTCTTTCAAGGCAGACAGCAGATTGTCCTTCCGGTTGACCGGTGAATTCCCCCGGAAATGTGAATCCGTAAAAAACAAAATCCTCATCAAACTACACCCCTATACATATGGGACACGGGGACAGGTGCCCTGTCCCGCTTTTGCCCTACTAATTCGGGGACACCCTAATGAATCTCCATTTGGGGGACATCATACTAAATTTTCTATTACTTGAGGAAAGAGAATTTGGTATGGCGTCCCCCAAATAGACACCTCTATCAAGTAGAACGTAAACCTGGCTCCCCACTCCAGACAAACCGTCCTCCGTTATTGATTCTCACTACAACGCACGGCTTCCTCCCTCTTTACATCTAATTCCGTGTAGGAAGGCGGTAGACCGTTACAAAGACGTTGTCTTCTTTTACCAGTTCCCCCTTCTGCACCATCTGCCCCAGCAGGCTGTTGATCTCCGCCCGGCTCATGGGCGTACCCCGCCGCTCCAGTTCCTGCAGGACATCGTTAATGTAGGTTTCATTGAGCGGCAGGTATTTCGTAAGTACCGACCGGAACTCGCTGGCCCGGGAATCGGCCATCACTTCAAGCTCATCAAAGGGGTTGTCCTGGTGAGGACTGCGGGTTTTGGCGGCCCTGATTCTGACTGCCACGGTTCGCCCCACGATCGGTGATGAAATAAAGCCGTAACCGGAGGTAAGGTAGGGCAGACGCCGGATTTCTTCGCGACCCAGGTCAGTTTCTTCACTTATAACCGACAGGTCCATGGATCTGACGGTGCGGAAGATAATCTTGGTATTGAGCTGGGCATTTATCGTATCATCTAGCAGGGCCGGCCGCTGACTGGCCAGAACCAGGAACACTCCGTATTTTCTGCCTTCCTGAGCGATTTCCCGGAACTCACGCAGTGAGGGAGAGGAATGATCACCTTTGGGCGCAAAGTTGTGAGCCTCATCAGTTACCACCAGGAATGGAGGAAAACTTGCGGCCGACTGCCCCTTCTGCAGGGCATCCCGGTATTCCCGCCGTTTACCATAGAGGTTTCGCAATACATATGAGGCATACACCCGCAACATCCTGATCGAGCCCCGGATCACGGTAACCTGCTGGTTTCGCAGTCCTTCCTCTATCCGGGTAATCCCGGCCTCGTGAAAGATACCTTCCCGTTTCAGGCTGTAGAGTCTCCAGCGGACTGCCCTCAGGCTGGCAGGTTGGCCCACCTGGTTCTGCAGGACCTTAAGCCGTTTCCATTCCCGCTCCCGCTCCGGTCCACTCCCCCGGTTGAAGAACTCCTGCCGGTAGTCAGCCTCGTTATTCTCCAGCAGTCCGATCAGGTTGTCCAACCGTTCGGCAAAGGTGGTTAAACTGTCCTTTTTCAGGAGTACCGCCCGGGCGGCTGATTCCATGGCTTCACTGAGCGGGCTGACCGCTCCCAGCAGGTTGCACAGATCACCCTCAGTAAGCATATCGAACCGTACCCCGATGTCCTGTCCCACAGTCAGGATCTGAAAACAGGAATCAAAAGACTCCTTAAAACCAGCAGGCAGGTCAGGCAGAAGCGGCTCAGAAAAACTCATCTCGTAGTGCGGGTCAAATACGATAACCGGCAGTCTCTTCTTCATGAATTCCTCAATCAGCACCCGGACCCCAAATGACTTGCCGGAACCGGACCCGCCAAAGATCCCGATGTGGGGATAGTCCTGCATGCTGCGGTAATCCAGCAGGAAAGGTACCCCCTGCTGCTCCACCATCTTTCCCTCCTGAAACAGAGGGGCCAGGTGGCGTAAATAATCCGGTAGCGTCGGGTCCAGGGTCTCCGTACCCAGTATGACCCCCAGGGCCATAGACCGTTCCGGTTCCGCCTGCAGCAGAAGGTCCGCCACCTCCGTAAAATCAGGGACCCGGGCGCAAGACCCGGTTTTGACAGGATAGAAGAGCTCGCTGATGACCCTGATTTTACCCAGGTAAACTGTATCCCGCTCCAGTTCGTATCCAACCGCCTGCAATGCCGACACGATCTCGTGCCCCATCAGATACGGGGAACCCTCATCAACCAGCGGCACCAGGGGATTAAGGGAGTAGGTCTCCACCACCTCGCCTACCGCGGTTTCCGGAGTATGCCCCTCCATGACCAGGAGCTCATTCAGCCGGAAAGGCCGGTCCTTACTGGCCACCCAGACATCTCGTTCATTGGTCCTCCCCACGACCTGCACTGAATAACACTCTCCCCTCTACAGCCCGCGTCGCTCGCGGTTGGCAGTAAAAAACCTCTCCCTCACCAGAGGATCCAGACCGTTCATTATCACCGTTTCCATGGATTTACGGGTCAGCCTGACCTCCCGGTCGACCAGATCAAGCCACGCTGGAATGCCCCTACCCTGGGAAGGGGTTAACGAATAGATTAGATTCATAGCTGGCAGCAGGAACTCCCCCTGCTCCGCCAGGAAGTCACAGGCAACTGCCTGGGGTGTGCTGCCCATACGGGCAAACACTGTGGTATAATTCCGCTTGATCGCGCTCTCCCCACCCAGAGCCACCATTTCACCCACCTCAAGGAGCCCGAACAGGAATTCACGATCATATATACGCAGACCCGGCACCTCCAGCCCGGTCAGTGAACAGAGCTCAGCAGTGGCGACCTCTTCGATCACCCCGACCAGTATACAGTTGTGAGTTCGAGCCTCACTGACCAGTAACTCCCATTCGGGAAAGCGGTCAAACAACAAAAAGCCCCCATCAAGCATGATCATGAAGGGCTTAAATGTTTGCAGGGCGTTCAAGGCCAGTCTTATTTCCATGTGAGCCATCTTCTCGCCCATCAGGCGGCGGTATGCCTCACTATCCTCCAGCCGGTTCTTGACGGCGAACTCACTTACTTCCGTGCTCAGTTCAGGATCAAAAGGGCAATAAATCTCGGAACCACTCAACTGGTTAGGTTCACCCTTGATACTTCCCTTGGCCAAGGCCTGAACCAGGCAGACGGTATAAGGATAAAGGCCTCCGTAATCAGCCCGTGAGCCATCGACGGCTATCAAGGTCCGTCCCCCGGTCAACTCTACAATTTCCCAACGGTTAAGCCGCTGCAGAAAGCCGAAATCTGCAAGCATACGCAGTCTCTGGCGCCGGGTTTCCAGGGAAGGACAGAGGGAATCACGATGGAGGAAATATTCGTTCAGGCGTCGGGTGGCGGCGAGAACCTCGTGGTTTAGCATTTTCAACCTCGCCCGGATTTTTCCTTATTATATATTAACCTCCGACCCCGTTCAATTACCTGCTAAACACCCAGGGACGTTAAGTCATCATGAGATGAAGCTGTTCAGCTTGCAGGGAAACTTAAGCATGATTCCCCGCGAAAACCCAGGAGGCGGTTGGCGTAGCATGGTAGCAACGGTGAAGGCTCACGGCGAAAGGGGGCGAGCCCCATGGACGGGGCGAGAGGGCCACTGAACACGGACATGAATTGGCCCGGTGCCCCATTCGTCGTGAGACAAGCAGTTGGTGTTGCCCATGTGAAGTCTGGCGACGAATATTTATGCATCCAAACTCCGAATCGCAACTTTTTGCAGGGAAACTATTAACTCGTTTGCAAACGCAGGAGCCAAGCTCATTCGATTGCTGGACGAGCCGGATGAACGGATGGTGTCCAAAAAGGAAGGACGGCTACTTGAGCATTATTCTGGTACCAACCGCTAACAAGGCGACCCCCAACAGGTCGATCCAACGAAACGGGACTTTTTCCATCCCCATGATCCCAAAACGATCGATCATAACCGCCGTCAGAATCTGGGCGAAGATGATGCCCGTCGTAGCATTACCCACCCCTATCTGCGGCATGCTTTTGACCACCCCGAAGATGATGATTACGTTCAGCAACCCGCCCAGGTAGACATACCACGGCGCCTCGCTGCCCTTGGCCAGCCCGCCAAAACCCGTTCCCGTTACCAGAATTACACCCACAACCGTAATCAGCCCAATTATGTGCACCACCAGCGTGGACTCCCATAAACCGATCACCTTGCCCAGCACACTGTTCATGGTTCCCTGGACTGCCATGGCAGCCCCTGCCACCATCGCAATAATCAGATAGGTCCAATTCAATGAAGTCACCTCTTCAGACAATATAGATTAGTGTGTCATGGCGGTATAGCGTTTATTCGTACCTTTTCCCTGGAACGGATTTGGACTCCTTCGCAGAAATGTTGAAGGCTCTGCCGTAACTAACGTGCAGAGCCGAGTTGGAACCAAATTCTGTGGCGATGGTCTGGAAAGCGAAGTCCTATCTCATCTTCACTGCATCAATTACCCTTTTGAAGGCCTCGGAAATCAAAGTGGAATCCATCCCAATCGGGATATACTTAAAGCCCTCACGAGCTCTCTTTCTGGCTTCGTCTGCCGTATTGCAGTAAATTCCTGGTATCTTGCCATACTGCTCACAGACCTTGACTACCCTGTTGGCGGCTTCCTGAATCTGCGGACTCCCCACCTGACCTGGTATCCCCATCGATTGGGAGAGATCAAATGGTCCCAGGAAAATTACATCCACTCCCGGAACCGCCGCAATCTCTTCCAGGTTTCTCAGCCCGATTACATTCTCACAGTGGACCACTACCATTGTCTCCTCGTTTTCGCGCCTGAAGTAATCGAATATCGGGACCAGACCGTAATCAGCGGAACGCGGGAAGGCCACACCACGCATCCCTTGCGGGTGATACTTGGCTCGCTGTACCGCCAGTTGTGCCGAGGCAGCATCATTAATCTGGGGTACCTGGACCCCGTGAGCACCCACGTCCAGGCTGCGCAGGATTATAGTCTCTGAGTTTTCGGTAACCCGGGTTATCGGCGTCATTCCCGTTATCTGTGCAGCCCGGATCAGGTTCACCGTGGTTTCGGGGGACATATAACCATGCTCAATATCAAGAATAACGAAATCGAATCCTGCCAACCCGCAGATCTCGACGATATCGGGGGAGTTGTTGCAGATTAGAGTGCCAAAACACGGTCTTCCTTCATAGAGTTCTTTCTTCAGCCGATTATTGAACATATTGAGATTCACTGGTTTCTCACTGGTGTTGAGTGGAGAACCTTATGCCGCCTCTGTCACCAATGGAAACGCAGTTGTACACCTTCCTTTTAGCACTATGTATTGTTATAGTTTAATCCTACCGTAGGTTAAATACAATGGACTGTAGTCAAGCAGGTTTAGAGAAAGGTTGCCACCAGGATGACCGCTATTCCCAACAAGCCCCCTATGTACCGCCAGCGTGAGTTGGTTCGCTGCGCTTCCGGCCATAACTGGCGGAGCACCAGGTATACCATAACCCCGCTGGCCAGGCCCATGAAAAACCCAAAATAGTGCGGCAGGACTGAAACCGCCAACTTTCCTAACAGGAACCCAATAGGGGTTACCACCCCGACTGCCAGGATCTCCAGTCCCACCTTCATCTTGGCTCTGCCACCCATCAAGAGTGGTGCAGCTATGGCCATTCCCTCAGGGATATTATGGATACCAATCCCCAAAGCAATCGCCGCAGCAGTTCGGGTGCTGACCTCGTAGCCAAGAGAAATGGCCATACCCTCGGGGAGATCGTGGAGTGCAATTCCCAGCATGATCAGATAACCGATGCGGACCATACGGTGGCCATTTCCAGTACCCCGGGAGTTGGTAATCATACTGATCAGGGCGATTAAGGCTGCTCCAGCGAAAGCCCCAAAAATAAATCCTCCCCTACCGCCGCTGACCAGAACCGAGGGAATTAGGTCAAATACAACCACTGCAACCATAACCCCGGCGGCAAGACCCAGGAAAAATGACAGTTCTTTCCGCTCTATCCTCGAACGAAGAAAGACCAAAACCGCCCCCAGGAAGGTGCAGACCCCTGCTGCCACGCTGTAGCTGAAACCGCTCAGTACCATAAAAATAACCCGCCTTGTTTTTTTAAAACTTATGGCGGGTTGTGCTATCTGATGTTAAAAATCGCACCGGGTTTCCGGCGCAGATCAGCAGACATATAGCAGGCTGTTATAATCCAGGCCGGCTTTGGAGCCGGAAACATTAATCAGGACAGCCCCACAAACTCGGCAATTATCCGGCTGAGCTCGTCCGGGGTCTCTATCATGGTCATATGCCCGGCCTTTTCTATGGTCGCCAGTTGCGAACCCTTGATGCTGTCGTGCAGGAAATTGGCCAGTTTCACCGGAGTCATTTTGTCATCCAAGCCCACAACAATTAAGGTGGGCAGGTTTATCTCGTCCATTCTCTGGGTAACGTCGAACACACTGCACGCCAGGAAGTCCTGGTAGAAGGTGTACACTGGAACCTCAGCCTGACTCGCCATGAACTCCTCAATCATCGCCGGATCGCACTGAGGAGAGAAGGACAGCCTGACAAAGGCCGGGTCCTGACGGCCTTCTGCCAACGCCTCCAGTAATGCAGGTGCGACTCTCATCCGGGCTCCAGCGCCAACAAGCACCATCCCGTCGATTACTCCGCTGGTGTCCAGGGCCACGGTAAGCGTGATGGCTCCACCCATCGATTGGCCCACCAGGTACAATGGCCGGGGAGCATCAATAACCCGGATGAACTCCGCCACCGCCCGGGCATATTCCCCCACATCACTAACCGGCTGGCCTCCTGACTGGCCATGTCCGGGCAGGTCAACCGCATATCCGGCAAACCCGTCTGGCAGGTTTTCCATCTGACGGACCCAGAGGCTGTGATCGGCTCCCGCACCGTGGACAAAAACCAGGCTGCCCCTGGCTTCCGGCGGCCGGTTAACCGCATAAAACATATCTTCTCCCCGGACCTTGATCTTCGGCATTTGAACTCCCCTCCTTGTTAATCTGGATGTTCCTAAAGTTCGCCGGTGACTTCGTAACCGGCCTCCTCAATGCTTTTCTTCATGGCCGGCAGATTGACCTGGGCCTCATCATATTCGACGGTGACTGTGCCCTGGCTCAGATTCACCTCAGCCCGATTTACACCTTTCAAGGCCAGCAGCGAATCCTCAACCGCCCGCTGACAGTGATTACAGCTCATACCGGTAACTTTCAATTGTTTTACACTCATCCTGCAAATCTCCTATCGATTTTGTTAAAGTCTCACGGTTAAACAGAATTTCAACAACTGGTGAAAATATCCTTTATTCCTGATCAGGTTCGGTTCCAGCAAATACTTGTCCCCATTCAATGGAAAAAGGGCACGGTATAATGTCAGTCTGATTAATAAGCCTGATATGTATACCGTGCAAGTAAACGATCAAGCTGGATTTCTCCCTCTGCCGTACCAGCCATACGAAAGCCTGCAGCTGACGCCCTGCCTCCTAGGCAGACTGGATCTTCTTCAGGATAAACTCGACGCTGCGGGCTATGAGAGCCGCAGCCTCAGCCCTGGTCAGCGTATCATTGGGGCGGTAGTATTCCGCCGTCTGAACAATACCGTTTTCCGCAAGCCACTTTACGTCCTTTTCAGCCCAGTGATTTACCAGGTCCTTAAACACCTTTACCTCCTCCTTAAACGTGGCGGTAAACCTGTCCGGGGACTGGTACTGTTTTATCATCTGGTTTATATCATATCCTGGCAGTTCAAAACGCGGCCTATCCTTTAGGGTTTTAAAATCGCCCCCCCATCGCAGGCCCAGTGATTTGCCCAACTGGCCCACTCTGTCATACAGGTCAAGTCGATTCCACGTAACCTTTCCATTCAACATGACCGCAACATCAAAGGCCAAACCCCAGCAATGCATACTATAGGGATACCGTACATTGGTTACAATGTTTCCGCTGGCGGTCCTTCCCTGCGCATACAATGCATCCTGTTCCTGCCGGGTACGCAGGGTCTGGGTAATAATAATTTCGATACCGTTTTGCCGGGAAAGGTCGATAAGTTGTCTGCAAAGAGTCCGAAGCTGGGGATGTAAGAGTTCGATGTCTCTCAATTGCAACCCTCCTCGCAATTCAGGTCCTCTCATCATAAACAATAACTGGGATGGTGCTAATACGAGTAGTTTTTGCCCATTTACTACCTCTATGCCAATTATTTCCCATGACCAGCCTGCTCACTATTTTATTCATTACCGTACGATAGAGTTCCTGTAGCGATGTTCCTGGAAAATTTATTGCGGCTCACATCCTCGTTTTCAAACTGGTTCTGACGGTAATATTCCATACATTTTGGCCATACTTTTAGGCAAGGAGGTGTATAAGATGGTGCGTAGAATTGCCGGAGAGTTTCGTGGTCTTCTGGTTGCTCTGATATCTGCTGTCATTATCGGTTCCATTCTGGCAATGGTCGTTTACTGGACTCCATTGCGGGAAACATTGCTGGACCCCCTGGCTGATTTCACTCTTATGCTGGGCGTATTCATTGGAGGCTGGTATTCCGCCCGACATTATGGCAACCGGGGACTCCTCCGGGGCATGGCCATCGGTCTGATGTTCTTCGTATTTGTATTCCTGGCGACTCTGATCTTCAATCCCGCCTTGGTCTCGTTCGGCTCCATAATTAAAGACCTGGCCTTGGGAATTGTCTGCGGCGGTTTGGGGGGTATTCTGGGAGTGGGGATGTCCGATTAGAAAGGTTATAAGAAGCTGATTAACCACATGGCAAGGCCAACAAATAACAGGATTACCCCGGCTATTAAAACAAAGGAACAGTTTCTTACCAGTGTTGTTCCCTCCCAAAATAAGAGGAGTAGCATGCTACTCCTAGCCGATTAGTTTAGACAGAATCTTTCGGAGAAAATTGGGAACCCGGAAATAATAGACACGCAAGACCTTCACCCCTCTGGCTTTTGGTTTATTATACTGATAAGGCACCCAAAAGGTTCATACTCATTTTGGATCTCTGAACCATTTTCTCAGTTCTGGTTCCAGATCGTTATAGTTGATTTCAATTATATTCTGCATCGGCATGCTGTCACGAAAGAGGATGCTGTAGTGGCGTCCGGCCGGGGGAAGGCAGAAGCGCCGGTCAAGTATCACCACCACCCCGGAATCAGTCTCACTCCTGATCAGGCGGCCGATTCCCTGCCGGAATCTTATTACGGCTTCAGCCAGCGAATACTCTTTAAATGCATTCCTCCCCTGTTTGGACAGGCGCTCCGTCCAAGCCTCTGCCAGGGGTTCAGTAGGAGGACGAAAAGGCAGGCGGGTCAGAACCAGGCAGTTCAGCATGTCGCCTGGCAGGTCGACTCCTTCCCAGAACGTCTCCGAGCCCAGGAGGATACCGTCCGGCCTGCCGGATAGTTTGGCGATGAGCGTGCTGTAATCACCATCCAGATACTGACATATCATGCGTTCCGATAGATCAGGGCCCTCGTCCCGCAGTAGGCTGGCGGTCTGCAGCAGGAGGCTGCGGGCGGTGAACAGGACCAAAGTGCGCTTGCCGGTCGTCCGGGCGATGGTCTTGACGCACCCGGCTATTAATTGAGCATACTGTGAGCTTCCGGGCTCGGCCAGGTTGCGAACCGCCAGGGTACGGCAGTTGTGTTCATAGTCAAAGGGGGAGGGGGATACCCACTCCCGGACAAGCTCGGGATCCAGACAGTCGAGACCCAAACGTCTTTTTATATATTTGAAACTACGACCTACAGTAAGAGTGGCTGAAACCAGTATCAGGGACTTCAACCCCGGATAAAGCTGCTGGTTAAGCTCCGATCCGATATCCAAAGGCGCAGCGGCAAGGGAGGATAACCCGCGGGGTTCACTCTCCATCCAGACTACTTCCTCTTCACTTCCCAGCTCTACACTATCACCAATAAGCCATAAATCATTAGCCATGTCCCGCACCTCGCCACTGAGTCCATATATTGTCAATCCCTCTTCCGAGTCGGGTATCATATCAACCAATTCCTCCAAGGACCGCTGCACATTACGCAGGGCCCCGGCTACCTCCCGGCAACCCTGGCAGAGCTCGGGAACCGCTTCCATGTCTGGTTTAATACGTCGAGGGCCCAAGGAACCAGGCACCGTGGCAATGTCACACAACGCCAGACCGTGAATGGCCTGGCGCGTTAGATCCACCAGCCTTACGGTTTCCATCAATTCCTGCTTACACTGATGATAACGGGCCTTTAATGATGCCAGGTAACCACGCTCAATCCCGTTTCGTTTCTCGGAGAGCTTTGCTAAAAGCCGCAGGCCCTCTTCCACCGCGAAAGAAACGCCCAGTTTCTCGAAAGCAGTACGGTCAAGGTTATGGGCCTCATCAATGATAAGGCGCTGATACGAAGGCAGGATATGTCCTCCCGTGGCCATGTCGCTTAGGAGCAGGGCATGGTTGACCACGATGATATCGGCCTTGTTGAGTTTCCTGCGGGCGGCAAAGAAGTAACACTGCTGATGCCAGGGGCAGAGGTTACCGCCGCAGCCATGGCGCTGGCAGCTAACCTGCTTCCAAAGGGAGGTGCCCTGATTGTCCCATCTCAGTTCCTGGAACTCACCCTGTCCTCCCCGGGCCAGCCATAAGCAGAGTCCCACCAGCAGACGCCGCTCCTCGACGGTCAGATCATCCGGATTGTGCTTGAGAAAGTGCCATCGGTGCAGACACAGGTAGTTGTCCCTGCCATAGGCAATGCGCCAGGTAAAGGAGACCGGCAGGAACTCGGTCAATAACGGCAGGTCCTTTTCCGCCAACTGGCGCTGCAGGGCCTTGGTCCGGGTGGCGATAACCACCTTTTGGCCGTTGGCTGCTGCCCAGTAGACAGATGGGATCAGGTAGGCCAGGGTTTTACCTACCCCGGTACCGGCCTCAGCCAGCAGAAACTCGTCCCTTTCAAACGCTATGCACACCTCACGGGCCATTGACTCCTGCTCGGGACGATAGCAGTATGATTCCATTATCCGGCTTAAGACGCCCGCAGGTCCCAGGATATCTAACACCTGATCGCGGGAAAACTCGGAAACCGGCTCATATTTCCGTTCAGGACGGGACAATTCACGGTAATTATGGACCGTATCCAGGATCAGCCCCTCACTGGCCGCATCCAGGAAATCCCGCACAGGATCCCCCATGGGAAGGATGGGCATCGTCTCCTGCAGGACTGAAAGATCCAGCCGGCGGGCCTCCTGCCATAGTTCCTGTAAAACCTGAATCCAGTCGGCACCTCTACCATTCCCGACCAGTCCGTTCCAAGCCTGGTCAGGCTTCAGCACACTCCACAATTCCGAAAGAAAAATGTGCTTTCCCGGTGCCAATACCAGCAGGGGCTGACCGGGGTGGTTCTGAACCAGGTGTAAAGCATGACGGGGCACACTGTCCTTGGCGGGCATGACCTTCAATTCACCGTTCTCGACTATAAAAGCGGTTGTTTCCAGGCCGCGGCTGTCCATCTGTTTGAGCAGCAGAATAAGCTCCAAATAAATCCTCCCCCGGGCACCTCCCCCGGCGGTCTTTGTATAAGCCAGCCTTCAACGTGGCCTTTATGTATCCAAAAAGCAGAAGTTGGCGGAAAAGATTCAGGATGGGAATTTGACAGGAATAACTCTGGGACACTTCAAGCCCTATTCCAGATGCAGGGGGTAATGCTCTTCTGGTTGCCATCACGTATCAGGTGATACACCCCACTGATCTCAACACCGCCCTCACGCAACACCTGACAGGATTCCTCAGCATCTGCGGGCTTGATTTTAAGGGACAGGCCGCAGCTGGTGCTTATCTCCCGGGGGGTTGGCATGACCACGAACTCACGGTTGGCCGCCTTCATTAATTTCTCCCCCTTGAGGGCTCCTGAGGTGGATGCAAACGTAATCACACAATAATCATTCAGTTTAATAAGATTCCCAATGCCCGATAGCGAGGACTCAGTCAAGTTCTATCTCTCCTACTATATAAAAAGTACCTTGAGTGGTGGCGATAACCTTGTCTTCACATACCACCTCGGCACTGGCAAAGTAAAGGTGTGATCCGATCCGGTCAACCCTTCCCCGCCCAACCATCTCCTTGCCCATGGGGGCAGTGGTGAAAAAGTTAATACCGTAATTAACCGTAACGCCTTTTTTGCCAGTAGTTCGCACTGCATTAGCCATGGCGGCGTCCGCGAGAGTTGACACCAGGCCTCCATGGGTAATGCCCAGAGGGTTGCCATGCTCATCTCGAGTTTGAACTGCCATCTCGACCCAGCCGGGCCCTAAAGTCTTGGTAGTAATACCTGTTAAAAGGTAGAATGGCGCTTTGGAATTTGTCTCGGTAATAACAGCAAACAATCTCTCATCAATGCCTTGATTGGATGGAATCATTTCCCGGTTGGGCCTCCTTTGCGAAATGTTAACTATCACGATTATAAGGTACGCGAGAAGCAGGGGCAAGAATAAGCCCCTGATAAATCCAGCCAAGAGGTTGTCGGTGAGTGCAGATATGGGACTGAGACCCCTTTTCAAGCAGGATTCCGTCAAGTATCTTACACAACCTCAGGCTGAAAAGGTTATAATTGTCCGCCATCGTTTGGTTATGCTAAACTTAATTCAACTTCCCAGCAACCCCGCAGAGCCACTATTCTCGAACTTGACCTGGCACTACATCTTCTGGGAACTTAACTGTTTTGGTCTTCAGGGATCCTGAACCCCCGATGTGCATATATCTTCTAAGAAAAGACGCAGCAAACAACCGCCAATGAAGTGGTAGGCTTTGATTCAATGATCCTGCTGACACTGCAGCCTGTACGGGTAGAGTTTCCCAACCTCAAACATTTATTGCGGGGTCTACATCCCGGTCAATATCAAGTCCATTTGAACACTTTGGTGTTCGCACAGACAGATTTGTCTTAATTAATAAGACCGTAATTTGAACAGATCTGTCATGTGCCTCATATTATTTTTGTTGTAACAAGGGGGGGTCATACATGAAGGACAAACGGATGACTTTAAAAGAAGCAGTGAGCAAGTTTACCTGGGATGGGTGTTCCCTGAACATCGGCAGCATATGTGCCCGTGAACCTATGGCGGTTGCACATGAGATCATTCGCCAGGGCAGAAAAAACATAACTTTTATAACTGATACTACTTCTGACCCGGCGGAATTGATGGTTGCGGCTGGTTGCTTCAGTCGAATTGAGGCTGCTTATATTTGGATTGGGGTAGTCGGCCAGGGTTATAATATCCGGCGAGCGGTAGAAGAAGGGATTCCCAATCATATTGAAATCGAGCCCTATTCGAACTATACCGCGGGACTTCGTTTGATGGCAGGATCGATGGGGCTTCCCTTCCTCCCCACCAAATCGCTCCTGGGCAGCGATATTATTAAGTATAATCCAAAAATAAAAGTAATCGATGATCCCTATGGCAGCGGACCAATTGCGTTGGTGCCAGCAGCCACTCCCGATACCACCTTTATTCATGTCCAACGATCCGACATGGCGGGCAACTGTCAGATATGGGGGATGTTGGGCAATGATGATTTTGCCGCCAAGGCCTGTAAAAATGTGGTTATCACCTGTGAAGAGATTGTTCCCACCAGCGAGATACGAAAAATTCCCAACATGACCGTTATTCCAGAATACGCTGTATCAGCAGTAGTGGAGCTGCCATTTGGTTGTCATCCTTTATCCTTAACGGGATGCTATTGGATGGATAATCCCTTCCGCCAGACATTTATTCAAGCCTCAAGGACCAGAGAAGGGGTTATGGCCTGGTTGGATGAGTGGGTTTATCAGGTAGAGGACCATCAGCAGTACCTGGATAAGGTAGGGCGTGACCGTTTAGCAAAAATTCAGGAATTGGAACAGGACAACTGCATGATTCCCGAGATAATATCGAGAACGAGGGAGGGGTTGTTTTAATGAAGAAATACGCTGATAAATATACAATTTCGGAAATGATGGCAGCTGTTTGTTCGTTGCAGCTCAGCAATGATGATGTAGCTTTTGTCGGAGTTGGAATTCCGCTGATGGCCGGTGCAGTTGCGGCCGCTACCCATGCTCCCGAGGTTACCATAGTTTATGAAGGTGGGGGCGTGGGGGCCAAGAGTCGCAGGATGCCCTGGACAATTTCCGATACGCCAACCACAGACAATGCGTTGGTTGCAAGTTCAATGAACCGGATTTTCAGTGATCAGCAACGGGGTTTCATCACCGTAGGAATTATTGGCGGCGCGGAAATTGATAAATACGGTAACCTGAACACTACAGCCATCTTTGGCAAGGACGGAAGCTATGATCATCCCCAGGTAAGATTACCGGGCAGCGGCGGAGCCAATGATATAGCTTCTTCTGCCCAGCGAACGGTTATTGTTATGCGCCTCCAGAAGGGTAAGTTTGTCAATAAGATAGATTTTATCACCAGTCCCGGTTTTCTGTCCGGTCCCGGTGCACGGGAGAAAGCCGGCCTATTAGGCGGTGGACCCAGTGCAGTTGTAACCGACCGCGGCCTCTTCAAATTTGATGAAGAAACCAAAGAAATGTATTTGGACGCCATATATCCAGGAATGACCGTCGAACAGATCAAGGGATTCATCGACTGGGATTTAAAGGTATCCCCCCAATTATATGAAATGGAGCCTCCCACTGAGGAACAGATTGCGATTATGCACACCCTGGATCCGATGGGAACTGTTTTGGGCAGTAAGTCCTTGAAGGGCGGGATAGTTCCCTTCGATGTATACTACGATTCTCTGAAAAAGTCGTATCAGAGCCGGACACTGTCTCTGTAAATATGCTAATCAACTACCAGGAACCCCATAATTAATGAGGTGGGGACTACCGGAACACTCCCCGACCTTTATCTATGTAATAAATGAGAGAACCCGAGGCAATTGGGTTCTCTTTCGTCATAAAAAGTGTTTACATATCTCTCACTCATTTTCTATTGAGGGAAATGTGGGAACCTAAACCCGTCTAAAAACGGCAAAAACCTGCAGGGGAAACCCTGAATCGTCGGCCACCAGCTTTACCCGATCCGCGTCAGGCAGTCGTTGGACAACCTCTGGAGGCAGGTAGTCAAAAAGCCTCATTTCCACCAGTTCCAGGCCGCAGCTTTGGAACAGGTCCGAAAGGCTGGCCGGTTCCCAGTGATGCAGGTGCAGCATGGCGGGGAAAGTAGCTCCCCGTGAATCCTCCTCGAGCCTTTGATACAGCTCACCGTTGGTATTTGGGACCGTGACAAATACCAGGGCGCCGGGGCGGGTTACCCGGGCAAACTCCCGGATCACCGTGGAGGGATCATAGGTATGCTCCAGTACATCCAGGCATACTATGACATCAAATGTTTGATCGGGAAAGGCAAGACTGTCAAGGCTGCCCTGGATAAAGCTCAACTGTTCCGGGCGATCCTGCAGGAGACCCTCCCTGATGGATGCCCGGCTACCGCTGAAGATCTCCCCCATCTCAGTTTCAATCAGGCTTAGTACCCGGGGTAAAAACGAGTGCTTACCCCTCTGCAGCAGGCTGGCCATACCCTGGGCCCGGTTCAAACGGGGCCGACAGGCGTCAATACCAGTAACTTCCAGGTGCTGACTCATCAACAGGGAGGCAAACCCTGCTCCGCAACCGGCATCCAGGACACATCCCCGGAGTTCCCTGACCTTGGGGTATACCAGATCGAGGAATGAATACTCCCCACCCGAGGAGAAGTTTATCAGGGCGATGATCTCGTTGAAGGCAAACAGGTCCTTTTGCTTCAAAGACGGAGCCTGGTTGTTCCGGAACCAATTCCGGGCCTCGCGCTGCTCAATTAAAATCGGGATCAGTTCCTCGACTTCCGAGATACCATAGTAATCCATGGCCCTGGTCTTCGCCGCCAACGGCAGCCGTTCCCAGGCATACTGAATGAAGAAGGGATAACAGACATTACTGCTGTCATCAAACATGATGCAGTGAGCCGGATCCTGCTGGCGAATATCCGCCATGATCTCATAGAATGCCATCTGAAACTCCAGGCCCTCTTCATCACTTCGTTTAAACATACCGGCCAGGTTACGCGCGTTCTGCTCCAGACCGGCCGGCAACAGTGCGGTTACCCGGGCCGCGATATCCGGAATGGTATGGCTCAGGTAGTAATCAAGAAACCGCTCCAGAATCATAAATTCACCCCTGCTCTTTTGTTTTATAACCTTTCTATCTTGTAAATTCCTTGGTTCCACAAAGACCAGGCAAGTCCTGGTATTGTTCAGCCACACTCTTAAGCCAGCCTTACCCGGTCCGTTCCATCGCGCCCGGTAAGAACTTAAAACGTCAGTGCCAGTTATACCAACTGCACGAAATGGCTGTATTCATCGCGTTCCGGGCCATTCCCCAGGCACCAGCTGAGTTCAGCCTGAAAGGATACCTGGCCGCTGGTTACCGCCACATAAGGCCTGATCAGCAACCCGGAAGCATCATAACTCAATTCACTGTGGGTGGGGAACACATGCCCCCGGTAATAGCTCTTCACTGCCGGTTCAACCACCACCCGTACTATAGCCTGGCCGGACGCGATCTCCCAGAACAGGGCATTACGCGAGGCTGTCCCCCGGCCGCTCACCGTTTCGCAGACATAGGCAAGTTTCCCAGGACGCGGACAGC
The DNA here is from genome assembly GCA_050951725.1 of Syntrophomonadales bacterium. Classification (GTDB taxonomy): domain Bacteria; phylum Bacillota; class Syntrophomonadia; order Syntrophomonadales; family DTU052; genus DTU052. The sequence continues at coordinate 961,707 of JBMNJO010000001.1, forward strand.
GGTTTATTTCACTCCGGTATGTACCCCTTTCAATCTCCGGACGCAACACCTCATAATTTACCTCACTGGTTTCACCCTCTATACCCAGCCAGGATACCGGCTGCAGTTCCCTCTCATCTGAAGGCACCATGGAGGTCACCAGTTCCGGTGCCAGGTACAGCTCTCCGCACTCACCATCGATAACCTGGACCTCAACCGACATAACAAGTGATGCCTCGCAAATATGAAAGGTCTTCCGCACCCTAAGCCTAAGGCACTCACCGTCTTTAATAATGGAAGGAGAAGCCTCCAGGCTGATAACAATCTTATCCCCGTGGGTTTCCGTACTGACAAGCCGGTAACCGGGGGTTTCCTGATCCAGAGGCACCCACTTTTCATCCTCCCGGGTGGCAAACGTAAGCCCCATACTGTTACGGCATCTCTCCACCCGTCCCCCTTCCGGGTAGAACTCCTCCGTAAGATCGGAATCAGTTTCAGTGAAGATCAGGGAGTGAGTGATAGCCAGCACCTCACTGTACGCTACCGGGAAGAGCATCTCCTTTTCCAGGTAACTCAGGAGTTCGGCAAACCCCAACTCCTGTTGTGACACACCCTGGTGGAATACCACCTGCCCCTTCCGCACGTGGACCACCACTGTCTGACGCGCGGTACGCACGATAACCTCATCCTCGCCATCCATATCCCAATCCCGAACTTCAACAACCGGCAAACCGCCTGCCTGACCTTTGATCTTCTCAATGGCCAGGTCTGCCAGCCTCTCCGCCAGTTCCAGATAAGCGAGGCCCTGTAAATCGAAATAGGCACACGAACCGTAAGATGGGTGTCGGCTCGCCCAGCGCGGGTCTTCCTGGTAGGCCAGGTTCCTTACTCGCTGGATAACCCGGTACGCTCGCACCATCTCCTCCGAATGCCTGATCGACAGAAGTTCCTGGATGAGCTTAAACCGGTGAGGTGAGTCAAGGACCACATCGCGCAGAAGCAGCCGGGAAAGTCCAGGCAGCTCCAGATCACGCAGGACCAAGCGGTCGAGTTCCTGCATCCTGCGTTCCAGGTCCCGCTGCCGGGCCATAGCCCGACGCAGCCGTTCATCACCGAAGGTCACTCCCCGAATCCCCCGCCGGGCGGTCCAGTTCTCCCATTCTGCATATGAGCGGCTGGTAGCTGCCGGGTAGGTATCGAGAAAGCCCTGTCGCTCAAAGTAAGATCTCAGGCCGCAGAACTGCAATTCCGGGTCTTCCAGGACCAGTCGAAAGAACTCCTTTAGCCAGGCGGTATCTCCCCGGGGATCCTTGCTCCACTGCCCGAACTTTTCGGCATCCTCAAAGATCACAATCACCGGTTCCAGGTCCTTGCCCAGCCGACGGGCCATCCTAATGGATTTCTCGGCCGCATCCTTCAGGTAAAAAACGTACTGCCGGGGTTTTATTATGCTGCGATCCCCATCCCCAAAAGACTGGCGTTTTAACAGGCGGTAACGAAACTCAGAATGCACCGGCAGGACAAAGAACTCCTGTCCCCCGATCTCATCGCGCAGGCCATAGAACAGGATCTCCGGCGGGAGATGGGAAACCGTAGTGCGGGCATGAGGATCATCAAACCCGAAATGTTTGCGGCAGTAATCAAATTGACCACCCGGATAGTTAAAGTGAGGCCCAAAGAAGGTCTCAGCATCCAGGTAGAGGAGAGGCGCCGCACCGACCAGCCGCGCTGCCACCGCCAGGTTGTAGAGCACCCATTCCCCGGCCTCCCTTTCCACCACATGGATACCCTCCCACTCCAGGGCGTTAACCCCCAACAAGCGGGTGGAGATGTTAGCATACTCACGGACCTGAAACAGGATGTCATCAGGACGCGCAGACAACTGGGCAAAGGCCTCGTCAGCCAGTCCCCCTATCAGGCCGAAACCATCCTTTCTTAGCATGGCCCTTAAACGCTCCAGGTAACTCGGTTTCTCATGGGCCAGCCAGAGAAGGAGCGGTCCGGAAAAGTGAAGGTTTATGTAAAACCCGGGGTCTGCAGCCATGCCTTCCAACAGTTCAATCCAGGGCAGGTAAGAGTTTTTAAAAACCTCTTCGCGGGTATGATGCAGCTGAAAATGGGGCTGGTGAAAATGAGGACAGAAGGCCACGTTTACTTTCACTTAAGGTACCCCCTCAACAACGATATTGGACGCGAGTGCTTAACAGACAGGAATAACGGGATTCTATCTAGCAACGGTCAAAAAGAGGTCATCCTCCTCTTCCACCCTTTTCATCCATTCGATCGTTTCCGGGATGAACTGGTTTATCCTGACCATTTCCGTCAGACGCACCAGCTTGCCGAAGTGCTCCAGAAACCGGCGCACCGCGTAGTCACGGGTATGGTTATTGGTTACCATAAAGAACCAGTCGCTGCTCTCCATGAGCATCAGTTCCTTAACCGCCTGGTTTCTGGCCCGAGTAATGAGATCACCTCCGGAAATGCCGGCAATGCTCTCCAGTTCCCGGCGCGCCTTGCTGATGGTTTCCCACATCCAGGCCGTCTCCGGGTTAGACCACCCAAAGTGCTTACCCCCGGTACCCCAAGATGACTCCAGCACCTGGGCCTCAGGAATCGAATCCATCTCCTGCAGGACCGTACCCGGCAAGACCATCCGCCAGTGATCCCGTCCCGAGATCAGCCGCACCAGTTCCTCCAGCCAGTCTACCCCTTCCCACCACCAGTGTCCAAACAGTTCGGTATCATAGCAAGCCACGATCAGTGGTTCGGAATAGCCCAACCGGTCGGCTTCCCGGGCTATACCCTCAATCGTATCCATAAAATGAGCAGCATGCCTCTTTACAGTCTCCTGTGCCTGGTGGCGGTCATAAACAAGTTTACATTCGGGATTTACGTCTCGTCTGGTCACCCGCCAGTACTTGAGGCCGGAACCCGGGAGCTGTTTATGAAAATCCCGGTAATAGGCATCACCAGGATAGCCGTAATCCTTGGACCATACCTGCAGGCTGACCATGGTATTGCGGCCGAAAACCCCCATTGATCGATCTTTGACACGATAGGGACTGTAGGTGGAAAGACCAGTTTTTTTGTACTCTGAGTTATCCGTTTCCGGGGTCAGGTGGTACCCGGAAAAGGTTTGGGCGGGCCTGCCCCCTTCGATGGCGTGGCCATCGACAAAGAAGTATCTGATGTTATGTTGCTCCAGGACCTCTTCAATGCCCTGGCTATAACCGCATTCAGGCAGCCAGAAGCCCTGAGGTTCGTATCCCAGGTGTTTGACAAAACACTCCGTTCCGGCAGCTATCTGTCGTTCCAGGCTGGTCCGGTCTTCAATTAACGGCAGGTAGGCATGGGTACCAGCGGTGGCCAGGATATCGAGGGGCACCCTCTGACTGAGACCCTTTATCACCTCGATCAAATCCCCACCGAACTCCGCAACAAAGCTGCGGCGGATATCCTGATAGAACCGGCGGTAATCAGCAGCCACCCGGGCCAGATCCTTTTGTCCCCGGGCCATAAAGGAGCGCTCATCAGCAGACGCCTGACCTTCACATGATTTCAGATATTCGATAAACCCGTCCCGAAGGTATTCTGATTGCAACTGCTCCATAAGAGTAGGGCTGAGGCTCAGGGTGAGCGGAGCAGAAATCCCGTCATCCAAGAGGCCCTGCCAGGTCTGTAACAAGGGGATATAGGTTTCTGCCATGGCCTCAAACAGCCATACTTCTCCAAACGGCCATCGGCCCTGGCGTTTGACGTAAGGCAGGTGGCTGTGCAGGACCAACATCAGTCTCGGACTCATCTGACCTAACTCCCAACCTGTAGTTTACCCTCCAGAAACCGCAGCTGATTGATCATGCTGACATAATTTCTGGTTATTTCATTGGCTTTCTCCAGAGAAGAAGCCTCGGTATATATGGTAAAGAGGGGTTCCTCATCATCCGGAAGTACCAGACTCCATCCCTCATCGTGCAGGATCTTTATCCCCTCCGTCAATTCAAGCTGATCATCCTTGAACTTTTCGAGCAGCATCCTCATCACCCGGGCCTTTTCATCAGCCGGAATGTGGACCTCCTGGCGGTCCAGGTAAAAGTTGGGCATTGTGCTGACCAGGCCGGACAGGCTCAGGTTCTCGCGTCCCATCAGCTCCAGTATCTTGACCAGAGAGGATATGGCATCGCACATTATCTGAAACTCTGGCATCTCATCTCCTTCAAACAGGACCTTGGTCTCGGTTACCCCGGTCACGATCAACCCCGTGTTCACCTCCTGGGCCTTCAAGACCAGTCCGTCATACTCGTGGGCCAGCTTCTCTATCACCCGGGGAGCCGCTACCGGCACAGGAACCGCCTGCCGACGGGTAAATTTCAGCAGCAGGAAACATACCAGGATAACCATCTGTTCATCAGTAATCACTTCGCCCTTTTCATCAATCAGGACTAAACGGTCAGCGTTCTGATCAATCAAGACCCCCATATCAGCATGGTTCTTGATCACCGTCTCCTTCAGGATCTCAATACCCCCGGCAATGTCCTCCAACGTCTTCACGCCACAGCCTTCTTCCAAGCCCTCAGGGGTGATGATCTGGCACCCGATTCGGCTCAGCAGAACCGGTAAAAACGAGGTAAAATTCCGCGCATCATAGTACAGGGCCACTTGGAATCGGGCATCACTGATCACCCTGAAGTCGGTTGTATGCATGACACCCTCGATATACTGAGCAATGACATTGGAAAAGAAGACGGTTTCCCCCACTCCTTCAGCATCGGTGCGGGCGAAAGCCTCCCGGGTAAAGATGTTTTCCAGCTTGCGCCGGGTATTGGCATGGATGTTGAGGCCCCGTCGGTCAAAAAACTCCACCAGCAAAGCAGTATCATCATCCGGTGACTGGCGGATCTGTACCCCGCCATCAGCCTGCAGCAACCGGGTGGTATACCTGACAATCCCAGAGGTGGCCATTCCCAGGTCATAGACATTCACTCCAGTGGAAAGCACCCCGGCCGAAAAAGCTCGCTTGAGCATCTTGGAGGCGTTCAGGCTGTCACACCCGACCGCAACTGACTTGCCATCACCAAGCAGGGTACCATAGGCGGCACCCAGTTTGGCCAGAAATTCTGGGGTGATCTCCAGATTGATCAACCCGGAAACCCCCCGGGCACCAAACAGGAATTTGGACATCCGCGTGCCCCATATAACATTAGAACTTACATTGGAACCCTGTTCAATGTTCTTCTCCGGCCAGATTCGCACATCCATGCGGACAGTGCTGTCAGCACCCAGGACCGAGTCATCACCGATCACCGCCCCCTCCAAAACCGTGTTGTGCCCTTTCAAGACCGCATTGTTGCACACCACTGTCCCGCGCAATTCAGTCTTTCTGCCGGCGAAGACCTTGTTCCAGAGGATGCTCCTTTTTAGTGATACCCCCTCATTAAGGGTCGAGCCTTTTCCGATCACAGAATAAGGCCCTACCGTGACGCCTCTTTTGATATGACTGCCCTGACCGATATAACAGGGGGCCTCTATCCTGGCGTCCGGGGGAATCGTTGCTCCTTCCCCAATATACACGCCATCCCGGACCTGCGGTGCATCGATATTAACCTTTACCAGTCCGTTGAGGATATCGTAATTGGCCTGACGATATTGCTGTATCCCACCGATATCACACCAGTATTCCGGGCATAAGGTAGCATAGAGCCGCTGTTGCTTAGCCATAAGAAGCGGAAAAAGATCCTTGGAAAAGTCAAATACCTGTTTATCCTCAAAATAATCAAATATCTCTGGTTCCAGGACATAGATCCCGGTGTTGGCCAGGTCGCTGAAGGCAGCCGCCCAGCTTGGTTTCTCCAGGAACCTGGTAATGCGCCCCTCCTCATCAGTCATCACGATCCCATACTCCAGGGGGTTATCAACCCGGCTCAAGGCCAGAGTGGCGATAGCCTCCTTTTCCTGGTGAAAACTGACCACCCGGCTCAGGTCGATATCAGTGAGGGTATCCCCGCTGATGACCAGAAAGGTCTCATCCAGGTACCGGCGGGCATTGCGCACACTGCCGGCTGTTCCCAGCGGGAACTCCTCTACAAAGTAGCGCATCTTGACGCCGAATTGCGATCCGTCTCCAAAATGCTGGCTAATGGCATTCGGCAGGTAGAACAAGGTTACTATTATCTCTTCGAATCCATGTTTTTTTAAGAGCTCTACTATATACTCCATAACCGGACGATCCATTACCGGGACCATCGGTTTGGGTTGTTTACAGGTCAAAGGTCGAAGCCGGGTACTCTCACCCCCGGCCATTATTACCGCTTTCATTATCCCACCCCATCTTTCTCGGCTTTACGAACCAGCCTGAAATACACCTGGGAGGTCAGCCTGGTGATCTTGTCCCAGTTGTACCGGTCCTTGATTACCTGCAGGGCCTGGAACCGTAAGCGGTTGGCCAACCGACTATCAGAAAGGATTCTTATCAGGGCCATAGCCAGCCCCTCCTCATCCAAGGGAGCGAACTTGAGCCCGGTTTCCCCATCGTTAACGATCTCCGCCAGTCCCCCCACATCACTCACTACCACCGGCGTACCGGATGCCATGGCTTCCAGAGCCACAATCCCAAACGGCTCATAAAGGCTGGGGAAGACCGCCACATCTGCCCGGTGATAAATCCGGTCCCTCAACTCATCACTGATATAGCCGGCAAACCAGATCCTCTCGCTCAGGCCCAGTTCGCAGGCCAGTTCCTGCAATTCCATTCCCTGCGGTCCCCGTCCGGCAATGACCAGCTTGGCAGCCGGTATCTCCTGGGAGACCTTAAGAAATGCTCGTATAAGGCTGGCCACCCCCTTTTCGGGCACCAGTCTTCCAATATAAAAAATGACCTGATCCTGGTCATCAATTCCCTCAAACCTATCATCCAGGGAGGATTCATTTAACTGATACCGGTTCATGCTGGCCCCGTTCGGTATAACTGCGATCCGCGATGGGTTGGCATTAAACAGGCTCTCTATTTCATAGCGCATGTAGTTGCTGCAGCAGACGATACGCTCGGACTCCAGAACCAGGTTCCGTTCGATATCATGGATCTCCTTTTGCATCGGATTATGCAATCCCAGGTTGCGTCCATATTCGGTGGCATGGATAGTCGACACCAGCGGAATGTTAAGCACCCGGCTGAGTGACCTTCCCGCGTAACCGACCAGCCAATCATGGGCATGAATCAGATCGAATCCCCCCGCCTGGTAGTCGAGCCTGATCCCTTCGCGGATAAGGTCGCTGTTGAAGCTGAATATCCAGGACTTAAACCTGGTGGAACTGGTGAGAGGGCTGCCTACGCGGTATACCCGGGCTCCCTGCGATTCCTCATAGGCGGCACAGCCTTCCACCAAAGGTGTCAGTATATGCGCTTCAACGCCATAACCCGCCAGACGTTGTGATAACTCATAGACATGCCTGCCCAGTCCGCCGATAACCTGCGGAGGAAACTCCCAGCTGAGTATCAGTACTCGCAAATAACTTTCCCCCTTTGATTTCCTATTAAGTTCCACAATTCCATCCCCTTCTCCTTCTGTACAATCCCAATTCTTTTCTGTAGAATGAGACCATCAAGTTTGTGGGGGGCTAAAACATGAGCAGAACCGATAGTTCCGTTGCTTTCTCTCCGGCGGAAAGCCATAAGCAGCCGGAGTCCATGATCAGGGATAGGGGCCTGGCTGCTTCCGGGTACCGGAAGATTGAGTGGGCCAGCCGGCATATGCCAGTACTTAACCTTCTGCAACAGGAATTCCAGGCCACCAAACCCCTCGAGGGTTTAAGGATTGGCCTGTGTCTACACCTGGAGGCCAAAACTGCCCACTTCGCACAAACTCTTAAGAAGGCAGGCGGCCAGATTTTCGCCTGTGCCAGCAACCCTCTCTCCACCCAGGACGACGTGGTAGCCGCACTGGTCGACAGCGGGATAACCACTTTCGCCTGGCACGGTGCCACTGCCGAGGAATATGACACACACCTTGCAGCTACTCTTGACTGCTGGCCAGATGCCGTAATTGACGATGGTCAGGACCTGGTAGCCATGCTGCACAAGAACCGCAAAGAACAGGCCCGGGGTATAATCGGCGGTTGTGAAGAAACCACCACTGGTATTCATAGACTCCGATCCATGGAACGGGAAGGCCTCCTGCTTTTCCCCATGATAGCTGTTAATGACGCATATATGAAGTACCTTTTTGACAACCGTTATGGAACCGGGCAGTCTGTATGGGATGCCATCATGCGCACCACCAACCTGGTGGTAGCGGGCAAGACGGTGGTAATTGCCGGCTATGGGTGGTGTGGTAAAGGGGTTTCCATCCGTGCCAAGGGACTGGGAGCCAAGGTAGTAATCACCGAGATTGATCCCATAAAGGCCAACGAGGCTATCATGGACGGGTTTACTGTTATGCCCATGAGTGAGGCCGCTCCGCTGGGCGACGTGTTCATAACCGTTACCGGTAACATAAATGTTATCCGCGAGACTCATATCGAGCGGATGAGGGATGGAGCCATTCTTTGCAACGCCGGGCACTTTGATGTTGAGGTAGCCAAACCGGACCTCGATAAACTGTCTTCTGCGAAAAGAATTATCCGCAACAATATAGAAGAATTCACCCTAAAGAACGGGCGGCGGGTATACCTCCTGGGTGAAGGCCGTCTGGTCAACCTGGCTGCAGGTGACGGTCACCCTGCCGAAGTAATGGACCTCAGTTTTTCTCTTCAGGCCCTGTCACTCATTTACCTGATTCAGAACCACAAGTCACTCGGGCCCAAGGTTTACAATGTCCCGGCCCAGATTGATCAAAAGGTCGCCAACCTGCGTCTGAAGACCTTGGGAGTGGAGATTGACCGGCTTACTCCCGAACAGGAAGCTTACCTGGCAAGCTGGGAAGTCTAATCATTGAACCAATAAGGGAGGGGCAGATTCTGGCCCTCCTTTTTTTGCCGTTTTGTGCCACTGATTACCCTGCCAAAAGTAATAATCTCTTACGTTTGGATGCATAGATATTCGTCGCCTGACTTCGCATGATGGAACACCATCCAAAAGGGTTTCGCCCGAGGAATCACCGATGCCTCCCGTTTACAAAGAATAACATTATACAAACCGTGGAATTTTGGAATCCTATCCTTCAGGAACAGTTATCACTACATTCATGGTTACGGGAGGCAGAGGACTTGAATATACGCAAATCTTGGCTCTTATTTGCAGCCTTGGGATTGATCATCGGTATTGCATATACGATGACCAGCTGGTTCCCTGGAACACCCCAATCCAAGCCATTTCAATCCGGAATGGAAGCAGGACCTGGTAAACACTATACCCTTGGCGACACTACCGGCCGGACTATCCTGCAAACCGGTTTCCCGGTTGCCGTGGGAGATGAATTCATTGATGAGGACAACACTCGTTACCGAATTTCCTCTTTGGATGGATGGAACGGAACCATGGAGCGGGTAATTGAGAAGAAGCCAGCCAGAAAAGGTCTTACCGCCATTATCGAAGGGGCGCAGCCCGTTCAGGCCGAAGCAGAGCCGCCACCGAGGGTCGCTATCTACTGCACTCACTCCGACGAATCATATAAGCCTTCCCAGGGTAAGACATCAGAGCGCGGCGGTGGAGCGATATTCCGGGTGGGCTATGCTCTGGCTTCCAGCCTGGTCGATGATGGCATTACCGTTGACCAGAGTTTTGCGGCACACGATCCCCATGACATTAACGCCTATTCACGTTCCCGACGCACCCTGATGCAGCTCCTGAAGGATGGTCCCACAGCCGCCTTTGATGTGCACCGGGACTCAGCTCCGGCCGAGGCCTATCTCACCTACATCACTGGAGTTGAATCAGCCAAAGTAATGATTGTAATCGGGCGACAGAATCCCAACATGAACGCCAACATGGCATTTGCTGAACGGGTTAAGAAACGTGCTGATGAAATGTACCCGGGCCTGATCCGCGGGATATTCATTGGACGGGGCAGCTACAACCAGGACCTGTTCCCCCGGGCCCTGCTGTTCGAAATCGGCACTTCGGAGTTACCAGAGCAATACGCACAGAACGCCGCCCATTGCCTGGGTGACGTCCTCGGCACCCTACTATAAATACGTAGGCTTGGAATCGCGGCGCGGGAATTCCCATCTCTTTAGAGGATAGAATGAAAGCGCCGTCATCTTTCCCCGCCTTCATCATTGGATAACTTCCACAGAAACATTTTCGGCAGAGACGGGCTGATCTTCCGGAGTCTCTCGGAAGCCCCATCCCCTTTGAGTTACGGGAGTTACTATCCTTTTGAGACAACTATGAACGAAATCGGTTGGCGCAAAGACGACCCGGACCGACCCTTCGGTTCGCCGAATATTATCTTCCTGGGGATGCCCCCTTTAGCTCCCTTCTTTCCCCACGACTTGGACATAAACATTTCTGGTGCGAGGGCCATCGAACTCGCAGAGAAAGATACCCTGCCAGGTTCCCAGAACCAAACGGCCTTCACTGATGATAAGGTTTACCGAAGGCCCCACCAAACTGGCCTTGATATGTGCATCCGAATTTCCCTCGGCATGCCGGTACTGAGGGAGATTGGCCGGGGCGATGTCTGATAAACCCTTCAGCAGGTCGTGTTTGACACTGGGATCAGCGTTTTCATTTATGGTGACAGCAGCAGTAGTATGGGGCACAAAAACCGTAACCAACCCGTTTACTACCCCATTCTTTTGAGTAATTCGCTTAACCTCAGGAGTGATATCGATCAGGTCATTTCGAGTTCGCGTACCTACCACAAAACTCTCCAAATATCTTACCTCCCTTTTCATTTCCCGGGATTACGAACCTGTGACCAAATAGCACCATTCTATGCAGATTGCTTTTGGCTTTCCACAACAGCAACTGCCTGGCTGATATCATAAACCAGATCCACCAGGTGCGTACAGCCTGATGAATATCCGAGATCTTTGGCAATTTCCTTCTTGGTCATACCGGTAAGACTCTGGCCCACCAGCTTTGCCAACAGTTCCGAGTTCTCAAAGCAGACCCTGTCTGGGGCCCGCAGATAATTACCCGTGGATTCCCTTATGGTGCCATCCGATTCAGCTACGATATTCACCGTCAGTTCATGGAATGAATCAACGAAGTTCGCATTAATCAACATGCGGTTCTCAGAACTGTTTAGAATGTTGGTGGATTTCATGCGATTATACAACGAGTTGCCGCGAACGGCTCCACCTATGTAGTCCATCCACGGTTGAGCAACGCGATCAAGATTGGTATAGTAGCGGCAACTGTTTTTAAGGGTTTCATTCCAGTAGTCATCGTACTCTCTCTCTGAAGCATAACCTCTCTCCTGGTAGACAAAGGTTTCGGCTTGCATAAGACCTCTTGCACACTCAGCTAAGAGTTCACGCGCCAGTCCTCCCCCCTGTTCACCAACCTGCTGTTTCAAAACCGGCCCAATATGCATAAATGCCTCGATACCCTTTAGCTCGGGCACCTGAAAGCATCCCTTAAGAGTCTTATCGGGCGACCGATATACCTCCCACCAGGCATCCTTTATATTAAAACTTGCTACCTCAACCTGCAGCATGCCTGTTGCCTCGACATCAGTAGTCAGGTACACACACTGTGACCATAGTTCGTCATCCCTGCGGAGAACCGTCGTAAAGTAGTTGGCATGATAGATACACTGCAACCAAGAACACCTCCAAGTATTGCTTCGTAGTAAGGACTTGCCTCACGCTTTCTTAATCTTTCTTTTTTGGTCTATCTTTCCCCTTCATTCGAACACGCATTTTCCCAGTTTAAGTCGACTATATCATACCTTAAGGTGTACGAATTACCTTACGAGGTTCATTTTCTTCGCGGCATATCTCAGCTCGTCGCGGAAGTCCGGGTGAGCAATAGAAATGATGGACTCAACCCTTGACTTTATGCTCTGGCCTTTAAGTAAAACCGCCCCGTACTCGGTAACCACCCAGTGAACCTCGGTGCGAGGTGTCGTCACGAAACTGCCCGGGTATAACTGCGGTACAATTTTGGACTTCCTCTCCCCCTTTTTATTGACAACGACTGATTCCGTACAGATGAAAGACTTCCCTCCTTTGGACATCCAGGCTCCCTGAACAAAGTCAAGCTGCCCTCCGGTAGATGAATACTGGACTGGTCCGATGGACTCTGAAGCACATTGACCGGTAAGATCAACCTGGAGCGTAGCATTAACCGATATCATATTTTCATGCTGCGCTATAACATATGGATTGTTAACCATACCACAGCCATGCATCTCAACCAGCGGATTCTCATGCACAAAATCATAGATCTTTTGAGTGCCCTCAACAAAAGCTCCTACCCACTTATGAGGCATGAAGGTCTTCTTTGTACAGGTAATGACCCCGGCTTCATACAGATCCAAGAATACATCGGAAATGACCTCCGAATGGACCCCAAGTTCCCGTTTATCCATAAGGTATCGACCAACCGCACCTGGAATCCCCCCGACTCCGAGCTGCAGTGTAGCCCCATCGGGAACCATTTCCGCCACATATTGCCCAATCATTTCCCATTCTTTCTTCATCGGGGGTGTCGGTTCTTCAACCAGAGGGATGTGGTGTTCTGTTATAACGTCAACCTCCGATATATGAACTTGATTATTGCCGTGGGTCCGGGGCATATACCGGTTGACTTCTACAATAAGCAAGCGCCGATGCGGATTGGATTTTGCCATGTCCCAACCAATGTCAACGTTTACCCCGAGGCTAAAAAAGCCATGGCGGTCCATGGGGGATACCCGCAACAACGCAACCTGCACCGGACGCAATCCTTGAATCGATATTCTTTGCAAATCACCTAATTTCACTGGGGAGTAAGTGAAATAACCTTCTTTAATTCTTTCTCTTTCCTCCCAAACAAAAAGGGAATCATATTCAATTTTATCTTTGATCTCAGGATCCATAAGCGACATACCAGCAGCCAGACTAGCCGCCAGAATTGTTGGTTTATGAAGTTTTCGTTCCTTAACCCGTTTAACAATGGCTTCATACAATCCCACCGGTTGCCCATTGGAAAGTGCCGTACTGATGACTTCCCCATCACGGATCATTGCTGTCGCATCATCTGGTGTCCTCAGCTTGGCCTGGTACATTTGCTGCCATCGGTTATCCATGCTCTCCCTCCATCAGCTAAAGTCATTTTATATTTGATTTTCGTATTGTTCTTAATCTTTCTTTTCTGGCCTACAATTCCCCTTTATCAGCCCTGAATTGGCCACTTCCATGAAGCTCCTTTTTTGATTTTTTACTAAGCGTGTAACGAATCAATGGTTTCCTGGTTCAGAATTAACATCCGGCGAATGTTTTTTCGGTGCAGTCGTTTAATTCCTTTGCTGTTGTTTCCATTGCTTATTGTATCTTAATGGACATTTCCAATATTGACAATATGATGCAGGATTTTACCGTTTTCCGGAGAATTAACAATTATTTAAATATTGCGGACAATCTGCCAGGGGGGCGAAAGGGGATGATTAACTTGTTCTTGCCTGTCTAAGAGCACCAGCCAATTGTCTATTGACGGGAGGAGGAATCAACAAGATGACACTTAAAGTTGTTCCAAATACTGACTACAGAATTCAGTGGTTGGATTTATGGCACGATTACATCCACACCGTGCCCCAGATGTTTTACCATTCGGTTAGGCATCACGGCGATCGTAATGCACATTTATACTGGAAAGATGATCACTGGACGGCTTTGAGCTATCAAGACTTTGCGGTCATTGCTGAAGAAATTGCAGCTGGTCTCATCAGCCTGGGAGTAAAAAAGGGGGACAATTTAGTAATCATGTCCCTCACTTGCGCTGAATGGGGCTGGGCCGATATGGGGATAGAGCTGGCCGGAGGCTGCACCACCACGATTTTTCCGAGTCTGGGGAAAGATGACGTTACATATATTATTAACCATTCACAGGTCTCCTACGTGTTCGCCGGCAATCCGGATATAGCCTCCATGATCAATTCCTTACGTTCTGAACTACCTACCCTTAAAGGCATCATTTGCTTTCACGGACTGCAATCAGGCGATGGCAAAGACCTGTTTACATTAGATGACATACGAACAGCCGGGAAAGAGTTTCTGACTAATAATACTACAGCACTCAAAGTAAGGATAGCCAGTATTACCCCGGATGATGCCGCTACCACTGTCTATACATCCGGCACCACCGGAAAGCTTAAAGCGGTCAGGTTATCTCATGGCGAAGTAACCGGCGGGCTCTGGCGCTGCCTGAGAAATCAAATGATGGGCAACATCGGTTTTACCACTGAGGATGTATATCTATCGGTTATGCCCATGGCCCATATTATGGAACGTACTTACGGCATGTTCTGTATTATGGCCGTAGGGGCATGCCTGGCTTGGGGAAGAGGTCCGACCATGGTTATTCAGGATATGCAGGAGATTAAACCAACAATTATGGTTGTGGTTCCAAGGATGATGGACCGGATCTTGAAAGGACTCCGCCAGGTTTTTGCCGCTACCCCGGAAGGCGCCAACCTCTGGGATTGGGCCATCGATGTCGCCATGCGAGCCGTTGATGCCCGTATTGACAAAGACGGTACCTTTGATGCGAGTCTCGACTTTTTGGACGAACTGACCGGAGAAATCAGAGAGGAATATATTAAAGCTAAAGAAGCAGTTTTTGATAAAGTACACGCTGCTATGGGCGGACGGTTTCGTTGCTTTGCTTCTGGCGGAGCTGCCATTCTTCCTGAACTTCACAAACCGTTTCTGGGAATGGGGTTCTTTGTAGCCAACGGCTACGGCCTGACTGAAACCCTTTGTGGTGTAGCAGTTGGACGTGGCACCTCTGTCAAAGTTAGCTGGAATGCACCGATCGCTCCCGGACTTGAATGGCGACAGGATGATGACGGTGAACTGTTGCTAAGAGGCATTGGAATCATAAAGGAGTATTACAACGATCCTGAGTCAAATATGGTTTGTTTTACCGAAGATGGGTTCTTCAGAACCGGTGATATAGTGGAATTTGATGATCATGGTATCATGCGCGTCGTTGACAGAAAAAAAGAAATCATTGTGATGGACACTGGTAAAAATGTGGCTCCAGCCAAATTAGAGTCCCTAATCATGCAGAACATTCTCATTGATCAAGTGCTTATCATTGGTGACGGCAGGAAATATATCACCGCGCTTATCTGTCCGAACTGGGATGAAATCATCAAGCTCTGCGATGCGAAAGGTATATCCTATGCAAAAGACCAGTTGCGTTATGAAATCGTCAACGGACTGTCTGTCTGCGTAGAAGTGGGACCAGATCTCGCCGGCAATGAATTCGTTAATCAAATTGTCGCCAAAACGGTCACATCGGCCAATCAGGAACTGGCAGACTTTGAACAGATAAAGAAATTTAAAATTCCCCGCAGAAAATTCTTACAAAGATTTGGAGAACTTACCCCTACATCTAAGACTAAGCGCAGAATTATTTCGACCAATTTCGCAGCTGATATTGAGTCGCTCTATCAAGATTAATACCGAGCACTACAATCCTTCTGTTATTAGGTCCCCTCCTGCCGCAGGAGGGGACCTGAGTTTTGTGTAAAATGCGCAGTACTATGATCACTATAATGTCTCTCATGATTCTTACCTCGATATGCTTATTAATCCGTATTTTTCTCAAATTGACCGTATGAAAGATCCGACTACAGCCGCAAAGCGCTCTGGCTGGTCTAAGTGAACGCTGTGGCCAGCATCCCGGATTTGTTCTGCCTGAAGTCTTGGATTAAGACCTTGCAGCTCTTTGGCAACTTAATTCTACCAAGCAGTTGCGCCCATGTCCTTTTCACATTAGGAGGCGACTCAAATTTGCGAAACTTATTGTAACCTTATCCCAATTCTGTGGAGATCTTCGGCTCTCAATCAGGTTTAAGGCTTCAACTGCTCTATCAACGTTCGAATTCATCCGGATAAGGGTTAGAATATAGATATAAATACCCGGAAAGGATGCGATCTGATGACGGTTAAGATATGTCCGCAGGTATACCAGGTGGGAGGAGATGGTCTGTCCCACCCACATGATTGCTGTGTTTATCTGGTGGAAGCAGAAAATGATTTGGCCTTGATTGACACCGGAGCAGGCAAGGGGACCGGACGAATACTCAAGAATATTGAAAGCTGCGGCTTTTCTCCTGACAATGTTCGCTATATTCTGGTCACCCACGGACATATAGATCATATCGGAGGATTGAAGGAACTGAAGGAAAAGACCGGCGCTGCAGTTGTAGCCCACAAATTGGAGCTTGATGCTATAGAAAACGGCAATCCCCGTCTAACAGCCGCCGCCTGGTATGGAGTAAAATACAAGCCGGTTAAGGTTGACCGGGTCATCAAAGAGGATAATGAAACCCTTACAATGGGTAACACGGAATTTGTATTCCTACATACCCCTGGTCACACTCCAGGCAGCCTGTCTATACTCTGTCAGGGTGGTGGTCTGAATGTGCTGTTCGGTCAGGATATTCACGGCCCTTTTAACAGGGAATGGGGCTCAGATATGAAGGAATGGCGCAGTTCAATGCAGCGACTGCTCACCCTTAATGCCGACATACTCTGTGAAGGTCATTTTGGGACTTACGAACCGGCTTCGTCTGTACGTCAATATATTGAGTCTTATTTGCGACAGTATAAAAGATGACATTCTCCATCACTCCAGACAATGCGTATAACGAAGTAGCTACGCGTTGTCGGTAACCCAACTGCGAACAAGGCCCTGCGCTCACCACAAACGTAGAACCACCAAAAATGGAATTTCGCAAGAAATAAAATAAGCCGCATTTCTGCAGCTTACGTACTATATATCTGCCACCCGTTTTGCCACTCACCCGCCACCATGCTAACAAACAAGTGCGGATACTACGGGATTCGTGTGGAATGTGTCTCCCAGTATTTTATTATCCTTTACAAATGCCTGAATATTGGCGTTTATCAACCTTAAATTGGTGCGCCCGGCAGGAATCGAACCTGCGCGCCTGGCTCCGGAGGCCAGCGCTCTATCCTCTGAGCTACGGGCGCTTACCGAGATATTATATCACCACCGGATGCGAAGGTCAAAGTGTATCGTCATACATGTTGACTAATATGCTTCACCTGTCATCTACCGCTGCCAGAATCGTTTCTGGACCATTCGCATACCGATATAACCAACAATGCATATTGCAACCAGTAAGGCCAGAGTGGTATAAATATCCTCCGTCGCCACCATTCGGTTACCCAGGCCGGTATAGATAATGGCCGTTGGTATTTTACCAATTGCTGAGGCAGAAATAAAGATCCAGGCCGAAATACCCGAAATACCTCCGACAAAATTAATCAGCGGTGTAGGTACCACCGGAAATATCCGGGCAATAACAATGCCCCAGAAGCCCAGAAATGGAGTTACCTCCCTCAGGTCATGTTTAAACCAACGTTTTAACCGGATATGCAACCATTCCCACCCGGTAAGACGAACCATGTAGAAGGCAAAACAGGCTCCGGCCAGTGCCCCCGACCAGGAAAGGAAGAACCCTTCCCAAAAGCCGAATATGATTCCGGCGGCACCCGCCAAAATAAAATAAGGGAAAACCGGCAACGCTGCCTGTATTGCAAAGAGGATAAAGGCCACCAGAGGTGCCAGTAATCCATACCCTCTTAAATAATCGACTGCTGCATGCACATTGGTAAAGTCCACTATTTTGTTGTCATCTCCGCTAAAAGAGTGTTCAGCCATTGCAGGGTAATCTGCTCCCGCAACGGCTGATGCTCGGTAAACCGGTGATCAGCCCCCGGTACGATATGAACCTCTACCGCACCCACGGCCTGCTCTCCTAAAAACCTGGCGTTTTTGGGATCAACATCAGTGTCGTTTTCCCCGTGGACCACCAGCAGTGGGCGGTCTTTCAGGGCTTGCAGGTATTTAACAAAATCATGCTGTAACAGGTCCTTAGCAAAACCAGGCCCTAGTGTAAAGGTACCTTTGTCATCTTCAAAAACCATAGGACTCGTGGGCAATACCAGTCCATGCGAGGCAGACTGCAAGAACGTCTCCGTTAGAAATACCGGTGCCGACCACAGTACCACAGCTCGAACCCGCGGTTCCCGGGCACTGGCTACCAGTGCTGTGCTGCCGCCAAAGCTCCTTCCTAACACAATCAAGGGACTCTTATCACGTTCCAATGAGTGCTCAATCACTGCCTGCAGGTCGTAGGCCTGGCGTGACAGGGTCATATCGGAAAAGCTGCCCTCACTTTCCCCACTACCGGCAAAATCAAAAGCCAGAATGCTCCCTCCCATGGCAGTTACCTTTCGGGCAAAGCTCTCAATCCGTCCTGAGTTCTCTTTGGCTCCCCGGAAGCCATGGGCCACCACCATTTGAAACCGGGGTTGACTGGCTGGAAGAAACAGCAGACAGGCCAGCCTGCAGCCCTCCTGATTGGGGATTAAGTATTTGTCATAGAACATTTGACCGACTCCTACATGGGTTTTTTCGGCTTCATCTGGTTATCTGATTCGTACCTCACCCGATGACTGCAGATATCACACACATAGATCATTTTGCCGCGTTCGTCCTCTTCTGCTTCCTCAAGCCTCCGATAATCCTTGTGATCCCGAGGAACCTCCGCCTTCTTACCACATAACGCGCATCTTGCAACAACCACAATTACTCCTCCCCTTAATTGTTTTCCATTAGACCATTGCCGGCCTAACCTCAACCAGTACGGCTGGCAAGAGTATCCGGTCGGATAACTAAACAACTCCAATAAATGCAGATCTGTCTGCGTCCAACTCTATCATCTACGTATGCGCCTGCATTTATGGTTACGTCCTGTGGCTGCTATTACTACCTTGTGTCTGCAGACAACTGACCTATATGCCTTACCTCCCAATGGGTGACCAGTATCGACCAGTCAATGTACTGTAGTTCCATAATAAACCTGATCTCATAGTCACGGGTGAAGCGGAACAGGGTAAGTCACATCGCTATTCCTCAGTAATCTTTTTTATAAATGTAACCTGGGCGTAATTAAAGATGGCGGTTACGTTTCCATCCGCATCATAAAGATTGGTGGTTGTCTGACCGCCAATGAATACAGTTGTATCCTCCCCCAATCTCAGACCTCTCATATAACCCTGCAGCTTGTTCCCGTCCCGGAACGAAATTTCGACCTTGACTAACGGAGGCAATTCCTGGTTATCTCCAATCTCTGGCAACTTCCAGTCGGTGCATCCTCCTACAAACAGGCATATCAAAATTATCCCTGCAACAAGGAATACGAGCTTTTTTTTCAAGTTTACCTCCTGAAGTGGCTTCTGCCCGGAGTATGGTTTATCCGCCGCAGTTTTTCACGCCGCCGGGGTTCCCCCCACTCCCGCAGACGGCGATTTACCAGATAATGCACACTATCTCTGGTAAACTCTCCGTTGGGTTCCATTTCACCGGCCTTTATACCCATAAGTATTTCGATCCCCTGATCGACGTTGTCGATGGCCCAGATGTGGAACTGTCCTTTCCGCACCGCTTCTGTAATCTCTTCATCCAGCATCAGGTTCTCGACATTTCGGCGGGGTATCATCACTCCCTGCTCTCCAGTAAGACCTCTTCTCTTACAGACCTCGAAATACCCGGATATTTTCTGATTCACTCCGCCAATCGGCTGTATCTCCCCATTCTGGTTGACGGAACCGGTTACTGCAATACCCTGCTTGATCGGGACTCCGGCCAGACTTGATATAATTGCATATAATTCTGCACTGGATGCACTATCCCCTTCAATGCCCTGATAAGTCTGTTCAAAGGTTACACTGGCCGACAGGGACAGAGGCTTATCCTGTGCATACTGGCCTCCCAGATAACCACCAAGGGTCAAGACCCCTTTGGTATGTATGGTACCGCTCATGCGCACCTCGCGTTCAATGTTCACAACCCCTTTTTCACCCATAAAGGTTTTGGCCGTGATCCGCGAAGGCTTGCCAAACATGTGATCCCCTATGGAATATACAGCCAATCCGTTGATCTCTCCCACCCGTTCACCGGTCACCTCAATCAGAATCTTGCCGTCTTCGATCGCTTCCATGATCTTGTCTTCCAGCATATTGGAACGATAAACCTTCTCTTTGAGTGCTTGCTCCACATCCTCGGCCTCAACCAGCTGGTGGTTGTTGTACCGGGCCCAGGTTGCCGACTCCAGAATTATGTCACGTATCCGGTTGAAGGTGATACTAAGTTTTCGTTGGTCTTCCGCCAGCCAAGTGCCGTAGTCAATTACCCTGGCAACTGCCTTGTTGGTGAAATGAGGCAGATTGTCCTTGCGACAGGTGGTACTGATGAAGGAACAGTATTCATTGATATGTTCCAACTCCCGGCTCATCTCGGTGTCGAACTCGACCTTGATTTTAAACAGCTTGCCGAAGTCTTCATCATGCATCTTCAGCAGGTAATAGACGAAAGGCTCACCGATAATGATGACCTTCAAATCGATCGGGATCGGTTCTGGCTGCAGGGTTTCCGCGCCTCCGAGGCTCAGGGACTTGTATAGACTCTCAATAGCTGCCTCCCGGTTTTTGAGCACCCGTTTCAGGGTGTCCCAGACCATGTAATTCCGGATAAGATCAATAAAATTCAGGATAAGGTAGCCACCATTGGCGCGGTGTATAGCTCCGCCCCTGATCTTAGTAAAATCTGTGGATAGAACCCCGAATTCACCTTCGTATTCAATGGTTCCAAACAGATTGATAAAGGTGGGATTGGTTTCAACGACCACCGGTGCCTCAGTGCGGTCCGAGTTGTCAATCACCAGGTTTATCCTGTAGCGCCGCATGGCATGCCTTTTGTCAAGCCGCTTGAAAAGAATCAAGGGGTTCTGGCTCTCCTCCTGTTCGACGAAGAGCTCCAGGTTTTCAATTATATCGCGTTGCATCTCTTCCAGATGGATGACTATCTGCTGAAAATCCCGGTAGTTGTCATACAAGACAAAGAAAAGCGGGGCGATTGCGCCCCGGGCAGTTTCCTGTTCCAGGAGCCGCAGGCTTTCCTTTATTCCCCGTTCTAATTCCCGGTACTGTCTGATACCTTCATTGATTAATTCCTGAATAACCCGTCCCCGTTCCATCAGTTGAAATTTTTGCTTCTCATCCAACTCCTCGAATTCTTCGGGAGTAATTGGATGTCCATCTTTCAAGGGCACACTGGCAAACCCGTTCTGGCTTCTGGTGATAGTAAACCCCCGCTGCCGGGCTTCCTGTTCGGCATTGGCGTAAAGTTTGTTCGTCTTTTCGTAGAACTCCGTCAGTATCTGGTTTTTCTCCAACTCATAATCCTGTCCGTTAAAGACCTTGGCCAACACCTGTTTGACCTTGTGGATCATGCCATCGATGTCGCGAACCAGCTTCTTTCCCATACCTCCAGGCAGACTGATGGCCCGGGGACGGTCGGGATCCCGAAAATTGAAGACATAACACCAGTCGTTCGGTACTTCACGGGTACTTGCTTTCTTTTTGGCCATATCACGTGCCAGGGTAGTCTTCCCGGTACCCGCAGGACCGCACAGGAAAAGGTTGTAGCCGTGATAAGGAACATCCAAACCAAACTGCAAGGCCTTGATCGCCCGGTCCTGGCCAATAACACCCTTTAAAGGTTCAATTTCCGATGTATCCTTGAATGGTAAATGCTTAATATCACACATTTTTCTCAACTGATCTGCATTCAGTTCCAGGTCGACCCTAGTCAGATTTATCACTCCTTCATAAAAGCCGGTTTCATAATGATTCCAATTCCTATTCTACTGCGATGATTTTAAAAAGTGTATCCCATGCCGCTCCCGCCTTTGCTGACCCTGGTTCCCAGTTCCCCGTATATCTGCGCGGCAGCGAAAAAGCCGGTGCAGTGGCTTACGGCAATTGTCTCCATATCGTATGACCGAAGTTGGTCAATAGTCTTTCTCATCCTTGCTTCGTTGGCATTGATAAGATGGGTCCCTCCAATCCAGGCCTTGATCCTGTCAACCCCGGTCAGCGTCCTGGCATATTCTATAGTGTTGATCATTCCAGCATGGGCACATCCACTTATTATGATAAGACCGTCAGGATGCTTGATAAAAAGGGCCTGGTCGTCATCGAAATTGTCGGTTTCCATCTTTCCATCCACCTCAACACCAAAGTTCCCACCGGTGTCTTCAAAATCATTGGTACGGGGTATGGATCCGGACAGGATAACCCCCGGCATCAGTTCAACCGGGCTGTCGTTGTACACCAGGTTGGCACCTTTCTTTTCCAGTTCCTCTGGTCGAGGCATGCCGATAAAGATCCTCTGATCACCGGCCAATGAGTATTTGGGTAGGGGAGCTTTACTATGTATATATACATCTCTGGGCCCCAGATATTCGAGGACCGGTGGCAATCCTCCGACGTGGTCAAAATGACCGTGACTGATGGCTATGAGTTCTACAGCCTGGGGTGGTATTTGCATCGTCTTTAGGTTTCTGACCAGGCCATCCGCCATGCCCGTATCAAATAGTATTCCCCGACCGTCAACTCTAACCAACATCCCCAGACCATATTCGCCTACTACGCCGGGAATTGGAGTCGAGTTCTCTATGAGAACAGTCACGTCTACCTTCATCCACCATTCCCCCTTTCTGTAGTAATGATACCTTAATTTCCCGGAAAGCACACCCCCTTCCTGCTGTACCAGACAGGCGGGAACTACGGTCAAAGTGGGACAGGGAAACAGGTTCGCTGACCTGCTTTTCCGAAAGCAGCAGGACTGTAACAGGTACTTTCCGATTAAATCTTGAGTCTAGAGCCTGCGCAAAATTCCGGTGAGCGGACGTTGTATCCGAACGCCGCCGCACCCTGCTGAGCGACGGTGGAAATCAACCAAGCGACAGGACGCGAGATAAGTTTTTGTGACATGGACGAATAGAAGGAGTGATGCTCGCCACCTGAACCTGAGCATTTGGCGTTACCAGTGCAGGACCCAGGAACGAACGGAATTTGCGCACGCCGCTGCACATGAAGCCAGCTGTAGTCCTCCGCCCAGCATTCAATATTGAACAGTGAACTCGTCCCCTGTCCCACCTGCTGGTCTACCGTGAGAGGTTTTTCCACCAGTCCAACAGTTTCTGAATGCGGGGAATGGTTTTGCTTTCGTCGGTGGTATCTTCGTTCCCGCCCAACCAGTTTTCCCAGTTCCACCAGTAGTCCTGTTCCTGGTGCTCGTAACAGATTTGCTGGGGTTCGCTGCCGGTTAGGAACGCGGCTTCTATAGTGCGGGGACAGTTTTCGGTGGCAATCAACCCGGTATCAAGGTCAATCCGGGCCCTTACAATTCCCTGGGGTACCCTGAACTCCGATCGGGGCTGGTCTTCGAGAGCGGCCCCCATGAAACGGGCCCAAATAGGGCCGGCTATTCTGCCGCCGGAAAGGCCCACCGACCTGGCCTGTGAGTCATATCCCACCCATACGGCACAACTTAGTAACGGGGTATAACCGACAAACCAGGCATCGCGGTATTCCTGCGTGGTTCCGGTCTTGCCGGCTGAGGGACGTCCCACAGTGGAAGCCAAGTGAGACCCGGTTCCCCCGGACTGCATGACACCGGTAAGCATATCTGTGGTAATATAGGCATTTTGCGGGCTGATTATCTGCTCGGTTTGAGGCTCATTGGTTTCCAGGACCCGACCGTCAGCATCGGTCACCTTGAGAACAGCCACCGGTGTGACCAGTCGTCCATCATTGGCGAACACTCCATAAGCAGAGGCCATCTCCAAAGGGCTTACCTCTGAGGTACCCAAAGCCAGTGACAAATATGGTTTTATCGGCCCCTCAAACCCAAATTTTCTGGCATGTTCGGCGGTCCTTTCCGGGCCTACCGCCTCATTTAACCTCACCGAAACAACGTTGTCGGAAACCATAATTGCTTCCTTCAAGGTGAATGGGCGGTAATGATACCCCTCATCTCCATAGTCAGTCGGCGCATAATCTGGTGCGCCCTTCTGCGGAAAACTCACTGGTTCACACATTATCATGTCAGCCGCAGTCAGACCCACATCGATGGCTTTGGAATAGAGGAATGGCTTGAATGCAGATCCCGGCTGCCGTTTGCTGTCCACCGCCCGGTTAAAAGGTGCGGTAACAAAGTCCCGTCCCCCAATCATCGCCCGAATATGGCCATTACTGGGATCAACCGCCACCAGGGCTGCCTGCAGCTCGTCGTTCTGGCTGGACAAGACCTCATCATATGCTTGCTGCGCTTTTCGCTGCATGTCCAGGTCCAGGGTAGAAAAGACCCTCAGTCCCCCTCCGTAAGCCACAGCCGCCCCATACTTTTCTACCAGATAATCGGCCACCATTTGTGAAAAATAGGGGGCGTCCCCACGGAGCGCCCCAGTTTTACGGTACTTCAGTTCCTCAGCGACGGCTGCTTCTTTCTCTTGCTCTGTAATAAACCCGAGTTCAACCATCTGGCTGAGTACCACCTGCTGCCTGGTCTTGGCGTGTTCCGGATAGCGATAAGGATCATAATAACTCGGCCGCCGCGGGATAGAGGCGATGATAGCACTTTCTGCCAGGCTCAGCTCCCGGGCCGGTTTGCCGAAGTAGGTTCTGGCAGCGGCCTCTATGCCGGTGGCTCCCTGTCCAAAGTAGATGGAATTAAGGTACATGGTAAAAATCTCATCCTTTGAAAAACGCCTCTCGAGGGCCATGGTATAGAACAGTTCTTTGAATTTGCGCACAAAGGTCCGCTCATGAGTCAAATACAGATTTTTAGCGGTTTGCTGGGTGATGGTGCTGCCACCCTCGGTCACCCGCCGGTTCTTGATGTTTACCCAGGTGGCTCGGGCCAGGGCCCGGGGATCAATCCCGATATGACTGTAAAAATTTCGGTCCTCGGTGGCGATGAATGCCTTTTCCACATAATCCGATATCTCGTCTAGACTAACCTGGTTTTGATTTTGGGGGTTTAGGCTTTTGATCTCCTGCCCATTGATATCATAGAGGATTGAGGGCTCTGGCATCCGCAGTCCCGGAAGTCCCCAATTGAACCCCAGGATGGCAACCAGTCCCAACAGCAGGATGATAACCAGTATGATTCTTTTCACGTTATCCCTCCTCCAGGAGAGTTAATTCTGGTGTAATACCGATATGCAATCAGGCCGCAGGCCGACATTGCATTACGATGCCATCTCACAGCCCTGTCTATATTATAAGGTAAATATTCCCATTTATCACCTGGGATATCCCAGAATCATTATTGACTGCCATTGTTTATTTTTGTTTTAAAACCATTACCGTTGACTATTATCGATCATCACGCGTATAGTAAAATGTGGACCGCAAGGTGACGATATCGTATAAGGATGGTGGTTTGAGTGGACCCCTGGCCAGACCGATGGCTTGAACAATCTCTTTATATAACAACATTTATTTTGGGGGGGTAACTCAATCTTCACCTGACGGTTTTGCCCTCCCGTAAAAAGGAGGGTTTGTTTATATGATCAAGACCTATTTTTATAAGCATGCCGATAATTCCATGTATCATGACGTCGACCTTTCTCTTTTGGATGTTCTCCTTTCTGACCAGGAAAACCTGTTGTGGATCGACCTCTATGACTGTTCGGTTCAGGAACTGACTTATATCGGCAAGGTATTCAGTTTCCATCCCCTGGCCCTGGAGGACTGTCTCCAGGAGAGCCCGCGCGCCAAGGTTGACCACTACGAGGATTACAGTTTTTTCGTATTCCACGCCATGAAGTACAACGAAGAGGCTGAGGATGACGAGATAACCAGCATTGAACTGGATGTATTCCTGGGCACCAATTACGTGGTGACCATCCACCCCACCGCACTCTACGCGGTCGGCGAAATCGCCCGGGTAAGCCTCAGGAAACCGGAAATGATGAACCGGGGACCTGATTACCTCCTCTATAATATTGTTGATAAATTGGTTGATGATTATTTCCCCATCGTTGAGCGATTGGGGGAGAGGATTGATGAACTGGAAGACGAGATGTATGTACACCCGGCCAAAGAGATTACGGAAGAAATTATGGCCCTCAAACGCTCCATTATCCTCTTACGAAAAGTTGTAATCCCGCAGCGCCGGATACTGGCCAATGTCAACAACCGGTACTCATTTTCGGTTAGCGACGAGAACCGCCCCTATTACTATGACCTGGTGGAGCACCTGGACCGGATTATCGACGCCTCGGATGCCTACCGGGATCTGGTTAACGGCTCGATCAACACCTACTATTCAGTAGTATCCAGCCGTACCAACGAGATCCTGATGGTGCTGACAGTTATCTCCACCATCATGATGCCTCTGACCTTCATCACCGGACTTTACGGCATGAATGTCCATATCCCGGGACAGGATAACCCTTACTACTTCTGGTACATCGCGCTCGGCTGCGTCACCCTCATAGCCACCATGCTGGCCACCTTCCGCCGCAAAAAATGGATATAAGAAATGGGACAGAGGGACAGATCTACTGTCCCATTTTTTGCTGCAGCTAAGGCCTGCGGTAAATTCCGGTGAGCGGATGTTGGGTCCGAACTGTGCAACACCCTGCGAAGCTGAAGATGGAAAGCAGCCGAGCGACACGAGGTCGCGAGATAAGCCTTTTAGACATGGACGTCGATTAGGCGGGGTGCTGCTTTCCACCTGAATCTAAGCAGTTGGTGCTGCCAGCGCAGGACCCAGGAAGCGAACGGAATTTACCGCAGGCCGACGCGCGCGTAACCAGTAAACTCCCCGCACCAAGAAAACGGAAACAAGGGATCCAAGCCCCTTGCTTCCATATCCTGCATTGCATCACGGGGACAGTCCCCGTGATGCAGTTTGCTTCCGTTTATCCTCTTTCCCACTGCAGTATTCCCCGGGTTATAACCTGAGCCATGCGGTAGATCATGCTCAGCCGGCCCTGGTTCAGCTGTCCCGTTGAACGCAGGCTGTGGATCACCTCCACTTTTCCCACGATGGAGATATGGCCTACCAGGGGCAGTCGTTTGCGCAAGGCCTTGCCCGGATATACTCCGCAGTTCTTTAACTCGATAATGCCTATCTCTTCGCTTTTGCCTGCTGACGCGTCGATGGCCAGTTCCAGAAAACCCGGATGTTCCTTTTGTATCATCTCAATCCTGTTCCTGAGATTGCGGGCATGGATCGGCTGATCCAGGGTACCGTACACCGGCAGGGGGCACCCGGCCTCGACCAGCATGGTACCCACCAGCGGTCCCAGAGAATCTGCAATATTGGCATCTGTACCAATGCACAGGATGATAACCCGGCTCTGACAACCGCCCAGTATCGAACTCAAAGCCGATGCCAAACCTTTATCAGCTTGATGATCAGTGTATGACCCTCTAAAAAGGGATGGCTGCGCTGACATTTATGCTTGCAGGACCTTCTGCAGCGCGGTGATAAATCTCTGATTCTCCTCAGGTGAACCTATGGTAACCCGGATATAGGTCGGATACCCGAAGATATCACCGGTCCGCACTATCACACCCTCTTTCAGCAGGGCCTGAAAGACCTGTTTGCAATCACGTTTGAGGTCCACAAAGATAAAGTTGGTCTCTGTGGGCACATACTCAAACCCCATACGTGAGAACTCCCGATACAGGAAATCCCGGCCCTCGAGATTCATCGCCCGGCTCTTCTGCAGGTGTTCCACATCAGCCAGGGCCCCGATCCCCGCCGTCTGGGCCAGGAGGTTGACGTTGAACGGTTCACGCACCCGGTTTACCGCGCTGGCGATTTCCGGGGTGGTGATCCCATAGCCGACCCGGAGGCCAGCCAGCCCGTAGATCTTGGAGAAGGTCCGCAGGACGATGACATTCTGGCCCTGGGCCAGGTATTCCAAACCGGATACGTAATCCTGGTCCGTTACATACTCAAAGTAAGCCTCATCAAATATAACCAGGACATCATCCGGAATGCTCTTCATAAACTTATCAGTCTCTGCCCGGCCAACAAAGGTCCCGGTCGGGTTGTTGGGGTTACAGATATAAACCAGCTTGGTCCGGTCAGTGATTTTCTCCTTCATTGCGGGAAGATCAAAACGCATGTCCTTCAAAGGCACCTCGACACACTTCCCGCCCATCACCAGGGCCATAAACCCGTATTCCGAAAACGAGGGCATACCATAAAGCACCTCATCCCCCGGGCTCACAAAGGTCTCGGTGATCAGGCGCAGGAGTTCGTCCGAGCCGTTGCCAACCAGGAAAGCGTCCTCACTGATTTTATAGTGTTCGGCCAGTGCCTGCCGCAGGTAATAGACGGCTCCATCCGGATATATATTCAGCTTGTTCATAGCCTCAGCAACCCTGGCGGCTGCCAGTGGTGATGGCCCCAGAGGATTCTCGTTGGATGCCAACTTGATTACCCCAGTAATGCCCAGTTCTCTCTCCACCTCTTCTACCGGTTTCCCCGGCACGTAAGGTTTGAGTGAAAATATCTCGGGTCTGGCTTTACGCTCCACGAAACTGCCCATTTAAAAACCCCTCCTGTTTTACTCCGTACCAATGTTTATGGATACCTTGTCCATATAATTCCAACCTTCATTCAGAGCCTGGACATTGATATCGATAGCCTTCTGGGGAACCAGTCCCTTGATAGCTTCAGTCAGCGAATCCAGTGGCATACCCAGAGTCCGTCCCACCAGGCCGACCATAACGATATTCGCCGCCTTGGAGGTGCCGCATTTCTCGGCCATCCCGGTAGCATCCAGGGCCACCGTTTTGGGAACCACTGCAGCTATTTTCTCCTCCAGCCTTTCCGGATAACGGACCTCACCGCTCATAACCGGAAGAGGATCTATCTTGTCAGTGTTAATAATGATCAGACCATCTTTTCTGAGGAAGGGCAGATAACGGGCGGCCTCCAGTTTTTCAAAAGCCATGATCACATCCGCTTCACCCTTCTTAATTATGGGGGAGAACACTTTGGCACCGTAACGGACCTGCGAGACCACGCTACCGCCTCTCTGCGCCATACCATGAATCTCTGACACCTTGACATCATGGCCCAGGTCAACCGCCGCCTGAGCCAATACCCGACTGGCGAGCAGGGTTCCCTGTCCTCCCACACCAACAATCAGGATGTTGGTTGTCTTGTCAGCCATTACTTCGCCCCCCCTTCCAGCACTGCATCAAACTTGCAGACCTCTGCACACAGGCCGCACCCCTGACACAGATCGGGATTAATCCGGGCCTTCTTCTCTTCTTCCACCCAATAAACCCCGGTACAGCCTAACTTGATGCATATCTTGCACGATTTGCATTTATCTTCATCAATATACATAGGAGTCTTAACCGATTTATCTATCAAAGCACAGGGGCGGGTTGCCAGGATAACTGACGGACCTTCGTAAGCCAGTTCTTCATCCAGAGCCTTCTCCAATTCCCCTATCTTCAAAGGATCAACCTTACGAACCCGGTTTATCCCAATCGCCTTTACCAATGCTTCCAGGTCCAACCGAGGTGTTTCAGTTTTCGTTATAGTTTTTCCAGTCGCCGGGTGGTCCTGATGACCGGTCATGGCCGTAGTTCCGTTGTCCAGGATCATCACGGTTGTATTGCCCTGATTGTAAACCGTGTCGATCAACGGGGTTATGCCCGAATGAACAAAGGTGGAATCCCCGATCACCGCCACTGTCTTACGGGATGTTTCCGGCCCCCGGGCCTTTTCCATCCCGAGAGCGGTCCCGATGCTGGCACCCATACACAGGGTTGAATCCATCGCACCCAATGGTTTCAATGCTCCCAGGGTGTAACAACCGATATCCCCGGCCACAGTCAACCTCTTACGTTTCAATACATGAAAGACCCCACGGTGAGGGCAACCTGGGCACAGCAACGGAGGCCGTGCTGGGATGCTCTCCTCCAACTGGTAACCTAACGGCGGGGTCGTATCAAGCAGTATCTCCTCCAGGAGTTCCGGGCTGTACTCGCCCGTACGGGGGAGGATTGACTTCCCAATGACCTCTATGCCCCAAGCCTTAAGCTGGTCCTCTATCACCGGTTCCAGTTCCTCAATCACATAAAGCTTTTCCACCTGAGCCGCAAATTCGCGGATCAGATTTTCCGGCAGTGGATTTACCGTACCCAGTTTCAGAACCGATACCTCCGGCATGACCTCCCGTACGTACTGGTAGGAGACCCCGCTGGTGATGATCCCCTTGGTACGGTCACCCCACTCAATACGATTCAAGGGGCTGTTTTCTACATATTCCCTGAGACTTGCCATCCGCTTCTCCACCTCAACATGGCGGAGTCTGGCGAACCCGGGCAGCATTACATACTTGGCCTCGTTCTTCTTGTACTCCTTGAGAGGCCGGTCTGTCTTCTCACCTTCCTGCACCAGACTCTGCGAGTGGCACAGGCGGGTGGTAACCCTGAGCATCACCGGGGTATCAAACTGTTCACTAAGATTAAAGGCCTCCCTGGTAAAATCCAAGGCCTCCTGGCTATCTGATGGTTCAATCACCAACATCTTGGCAAACTTGCCATATCCCCGGTTGTCCTGCTCGTTCTGAGAAGAGTGCATCCCCGGGTCATCAGCCGATACCAGTACCAAGCCACCGTTTACCCCGGTATAAGAGAGGGTGTACAGTGGATCGGCGGCTACATTAACCCCCACATGCTTCATGGCCACCAGGGTCCTGGCACCACCCAAGGAGGCCCCAAATGCAACCTCCAATGCCACTTTCTCATTGGGTGACCATTCCGCATAGACCCCTTCAAACTTACTAAAACTATCTACGATCTCGGTGCTGGGGGTTCCCGGGTAAGCCGTGGCTACGGTAACCCCAGCCTCATATGCGCCCCGCGCAATAGCCTGGTTTCCTATCATCAACCTCTTCAACAACTTCACCTCTTTCTGGAAGTGCACATTACAAAAATCTCCGCTACTATATCCGAACAGTCTGACCTCCCAAATAATAAAAAATGACCTGAATCGAACGAGGAATTACCACTGTTCCGACCCGGTCATGATTGGGTTCCCGGTAAGGTCACCCACTCCTTATACATTAGGTCATCCTACCGTCCTACCGCAACACCGGGAGTTATTCAATCATCAAGAATACTCTGCACAAAAGGCGGCATAATGAATGCGGCCCGGTGTACTTCTTCAGAATAATATTTTAACCCATCGAGCCGGGGTTTGTCACCCCTGCCTGTGCGGGGATTAATACCCTTCGTCCCGATAGCAAATGCCCAAAAGCCGCTTACATAGGTCGGCACCACGGCCAGATAAATATTGCTGACCGGAAAAGTACCCTTCATATTGCCCCATACCGTTTTAAAGTAGGCTTCAAAAAAGGTCGGTGATTCAGCATGAGCCACCATGATCCCGTCGTCGTTCAGGATTTCACGGCAGTTCTGATAGAACTCGGTACCGTACAGCTCAACTGCCGGTCCGGTAGGATCAGATGAATCCACCAGTATCACATCATAACGCTCCCGGGCTCCTTTGACAAATGCCACCCCATCGCCAAAAAGGATATGGGCCCGCGGATCCTCAAAAGCGCTGGCAATGGTGGGGAGAAACTCCTTACAGACCTCAACCACTCGTTTATCGATCTCCACCATATCCACCCTCTGCACCTCCGGATGTCTCAGGACCTCGCGCAGGGTCCCGCCGTCTCCTCCCCCGATTATCAGCACCTGCCGGGGATGGGGGTGGGCATTCAGGGCGACATGGGATATCATCTCGTGGTAGATGAACTCGTCCAGCTCCGTCGTTTGCACCGCCCCGTCAAGGACCAGGGCTTTGCCGAATTCCACGGTGTCTATCACCTGCAGTTCCTGGAAGGGGGTCTTCTCCTGCCACAGGGTTTCTTTGATCCTCCAGTGGACCCGGTAACCATCCGTATGAATTTCTTCAAACCAAACAGCCATCTTCATCCTCCTGCTCATCATCCAGAATCCGGTTTCTTTCCCGGATGAGTTCTCCAATGACTTCAGTCACCTGTTCCATACTCTCCGGTTGTTTTAGGTTAGCGCCGATAAGAGTAGCCTTAACAATCTCTTCTATTTCATGCGTTTCGGGATTCCCGTGACGCTCCACGAACTGCTCTAACAGTCGAAGAAACCCCAGGTCTTTCTGCACCACCACCAGGTCGATTATATCCAGGAGACAACGGGCCTCCTCCGGTTTCAGTCTTCCCCTGATATGCATGGTGCCTATTAAACGGGCGAGTTCCGTATACCATTTTCCGGCCTGGTTCTTAAGGTCTATTATCATGATCACACCAACTGTGCATCCCGCATAATCTGCCGGGTTTTATCAAAATGGATCATGATGTCAATCCCGCTCTTTCCATCACGGTTCTTGTCAACAATCAGGCGGTAGTTGACATCGCGGAATTTGCGAAGCTTCTCGTTCTGTTCAATCTCCTCATTGGACACCGGAACCATCTTCAGCATCAGATCGCACTCATTCTTCATCCGGCGGGCCCCCTGCAGGGTCCCATCCTCATTCAGCTGTACCAGACACATCACTGCTATCCCCAGGTTCTGAGCCAGCATTTTCTGGGTCTTCACAACCTGCTCCAGGATCTGCCATTCGGCATAGTTGGCGGATATCTTCTCCATGCGTCCGACATAGTCCAGGATCAGCATCTTGATATCATACTGGGCCTTGAACTTGCGGGCAATAGAGACGATCTTTTCCGGGGTCAGGTTCGGGCAGGGGTAGGAATAAAATCCGCTGCTGCTGAGGTGTGAGTATCCCTGCAGCACCCTGGAGAACTCCCCGGAGGTAAGATCACCGGAACGGAGTTTCTCATGCTCTACCTGGGAGAGGATTGAACCCCAGCGAAGGGCGATCTGTACCCGGCTCATCTCAGTGTTAAGGTACAGCAGATTCGTTTTATGCTCTATGGTCACTGATTTAGCAGTATGGAGGGCAAAAGCCGTCTTGCCGTGCCCGGTCTGGGCACCCAGGATGATCAAATCACCAGGCTTGTACCCTAGGGTAACATTATTCAGGGAGTCAAACCCCGTGGGCAGGCCATCCAGAGGCAGAACCCCCTTATTGATTTCATTGATTTCCTTGAAACGCAGGTAGCGGCGTTCAACCTCTTCATAGCCCAGGTTGGCCAACTGTGCGGGAGTATCCACATGGTCGTCATTCTCCAGAGCGGTCAAGTTGGTCAGTTCTTCCTCGGCCCCCATCAGCAGTTCTTCCACCGACTCCTGGTTTTCGCGGATCTTCTGGTGATAACGACGCAGAAAGGATTCAAACTTGCGGAGCTTGGCGCGGTCTTTAACCCGCCCCAGCCAGTAGGTTATGTTCTCTCCCTCAATGAAGTGTTCCGCTATGTAGGCCAGTTCCGAAATATCCTGTTGGTTCCGGAACAGGTTAAGCTTCTGTGATTCCTTTAATAGCTCGGCAAAAGTAGGTTTGACATCACGTTTATAAAGCTGGCATATCAGGGAAAACACCATTCGGTGGAGGGGATGATAAAAATCCTCTTCCTTTATCGAGTCATAAGCCTCGATGCGGGCTTCTTCTGAATTCAGCATCCCTGACAAGACCCGGCGCTCGCTTTCCAGATCTACCAGGATTTCCTCTTGTACCTTTTGCATGGTGCCAGGCACCTTTCATAACTTGAATTTCATTTACTTAAGCTTGATTCCCCTGGAAAAACCGCAACTTGGTTGATTCGGATTTAAAATGGGAGATCAGCCTTCATTTACTCGCGGCTGTGCCTTCCCGGTTAAGGCCCGGGGGGATATATATCTCCCTCTCTTCAACCGATTTCCTGGAAAGCTTCAGTGATTTATCCTTGGCCTTACGCCGGGACTGGTGTTCCAGCATCTCAGCATCAACATCGCTCAGGGAACGTATATTCTTCTCCCTCCAGTTGTTCAGGATTCCGTCTATGTAATCAAGCCCTCCGTTCTTGGTTCGGTTGCACATGATCTCTCCGGCCCGTTTAATCAGCTCGGAAGAAAATCCCCAGTCGTATCTCCATTTGTAATAAACCTTCTTACGGGCCTCCGCGTTCATGTCCAGACCAGTAAAGTGTCCAAACTCAATTACTTCAGGATCAAAGGCATACGCTTGCGGGGGTTTATCATCAACAAAGGTACGGAAGTAGGTCTCCATAGCTTCCAGGTTGTTGATGGAGCACTCTTTCAGACCTGAGGCAATCTTGGTAATCTCACGGGGGTGATTAATACTGCGTTCAAAACAGAGCTCCAACATACACAGAATGAATTCGGTTTTAAAACCGAGCTCGTCCATCCATTTGCGCAGTTCGTTACCCATTTTGATGGAGATAAGATTGCCGGTCTTCTTGGAAATAAAGTCTGCCACCAACCGGAAGTCTTTGCTGCCCGCCATTGAAACATCGGGTAACAGGGTCTTGCGCTTCTCCTGCTGCAACTCCATTTCCAACTCCTCGATCCGCTTCTCCTGAGCCTTGATCAAGGCCTCATCACTGTGATAGGTGTCCTTGGCGGCATCGGGATGATCCCGCAATAAAATCTCGCAGAGCCGCTTGTACAATGGCTCCAGATGAATCTTACGGGCCGCAAATTCAACCTTCGAAGACCCCTCCAGTCCTATCAGGCCCGCTTTTTCCCATTTCCCCAGTTTCCTGGACAGGCGGTTCTTGGACACCACAGGGCAAGCCTGCATAACCTGTCCCACTTCTACTCCCGAATTAGTCAATGGTTTGGACTTAAAATATGCGTAAAGAATACCGCCAAATATACCCAGGTCTTCGGCATCCAGGTCCAACTCGGCTGCGTATGTATAAAGCATGGCAGGGATTTGCACGTGGCCCCAACGCATAATTTCCAGGCTTGGTTCAAATTGCATATATGGTATGCCTCCCAAACGAAGTATGAAGATTATACCACAGGCGGTAGTGCCCAACAACGATAACCAAAGCATGTTAATATCGTTTAACGCCCGTTTGGTTTCGCATTCGTTAGATCAAACATGGTCTTTCAGGATTGCGCAGAGGATACATTGATGTCAGTTTTGTTGGTTGCAGTGTTTGGAATCTCCTGTAGGGGCGGGACGATAAAAAAGGAGTAAACACACCGCCGGGTGTATCAACTCCCATTAACTGTCAACGGGACACCGTTATCGACTACTCCCCCTTCACCCATCACGACCCGTTTTTGACTCTCCTGCGAAAACTTCAACTTAAGAGCCGGTTGACGCGGCATGACAGCAACACCCGGCGAAGTCAAACGACGAAAGGGGGGGGCGAGCCCCATGGATAGGGCCAAAGGCTACTGAACCCTGGATGCGAATTGGCCCGGTCCATTTGTCGTGAGACAAGCAGTTGGTGTTGCCCATGCGATGTCTGGCGACGAATAATATAATCTAAATTATGGCTTTCCGCAGGATAAATTTTTTATTTGATAAATCCTGGCTGATTTACCCGATTGCCAGGACTTTTTTAGCCTCGTTCAAGTTCTTAATAAACTCTTCATACCTTCCGGCATCCCGGTTGGCCTGGAAGTGCCGGTTCAATTCAAGACGGAACTGCAGGTAAGCTTCTTCCGCCTCAAGTGCCTGGCTCTTAGCAAGAACCTCCGGTTCGGGTTCCGAGGGCTGAGCTACAGGGCGTTCATGTGGTGCACTAGAAAGGTCAATCTCATCCAGCCAATCAGGAATACTCACCGGTACCCCAATTTCTTTGGTAATTAGCTGCGCCAAATCAACCTGAGACTGTCCCTCGCCGTGGACCAGTATTACCCGCTGCGGCAGAACCGCGAAATGCTTCAACCAGGAAATGATTCCGGCTTGATCCGCATGGGCCGAATAACCGTCAATCTGGAATATATCAGCTTTGACCGCCACCTGTTCCCCATGTATTCTAACCAGCTTTTCACCATCCAATAGGCGTCTCCCCAGGGTGCCCTCAGCCTGATACCCGACAAACAGGATGGTAGAATCGGGCCGCCACAGGTTGTGCTTGAGGTGGTGCTTGATCCTACCTGCATCACACATGCCACTGGCCGAGATTATAATATTTCCGGTAGCTGATTGGTTTAGACCGACAGAATCCTCACGGGTCCGGGAATATCTTAGATTGGGTAACAGGAAGGGGTCCGCACCTTCCATTAATAACTGCCGGGTTTCGTTATCGTAGAACTCTGCACTGCGCTTGAATATCTCGGTGGCAGCAATCGCCAAGGGACTATCGATATATATCTTCTGTGATTCCGGCAGCTTGCCCTGTTTGTGAAGCAGGTTGAGATCATAGATTAAGTCCTGGGTTCTTTCCACTGCAAAAGCCGGAATTATCAGGTTGCCGCCTTTTCTCCGGGTGAATTCAATGGCTTCCAGCAATCGGTCCATGCGGGTGGTGTTGGCCTGATGCAGCCGGTTCCCGTAAGTTGACTCCAGGATTACATAGTCGGCGTTCTCTATAAAGGTAGGATCTTTTATGATCCGCTGCCTGCTGTTACCCAGGTCTCCGCTGAAAACCAGCTTGGTCCTTTTGCCGGATTCGGTAACCCAGATTTCAACGATGGCTGAACCCAGTATGTGCCCTGCATCTCGCAGGCGGATCTCCACCTCTGATGCCGGTTTGAAAATCTCGTCATAACCATACGGCCGGAATTGCTCCATACACTTCTGGGCATCTTCAACGGTATAGACTGGTGTGAGCAACGGTTTACCAGCGCGGGTCAGTTTGCGGTTCTTCCTCTCCACCTCACATTCCTGAATATAGGCTGAATCAGGCAGAAGAATAGAGGCCAGATCCGCAGTGGCAAAGGTGCAGTAAATCGGACCTTTAAAGCCCTGTCTGCATAACTTGGGAACCAAACCGGAATGATCAATATGGGCGTGGGTTAGTACCAGAAAATCCAGGCTGGCTGGTTCCAAACGAAACGGCTGATAGTTACGTTCTTTGACGGAAGACTTGCCCTGGAACAGTCCACAGTCTATTGCGAATCGTACAGTGTCGGTTTCGACGATAAAAAATGAACCGGTAACGGTTCGAGCTGCGCCATGAAATGATATCTTCATATTGTCCTCCCCAAACAACCTATCCTGCAGCAAATCCTCTGCTTCCATTATAACAGTGCTGGATCAAACTGCAACGAATCGCTTCTTGTCCCCTTTCCTGGTTAATGCTTCCAAGCTGTCAATCATCTCGTCCAGTTCCTGAAGCATCAGGTCTTTCCGCCCGTTCTGTGCCGCTTCGGTCAGGTTCTCGAAACCGATACGGCCCCAATCCCTGATGATATCCTCCAGGTTGCTTTCCAGTGCCTCATCGTATTTGAATCTGGTCTTTTCCAATAGATTGTAATACATATACTTTAGCTGGCTGATCTTCTGCAGTATATCCTCAGTCTGTATCTCTTCACGTTCACACATTCTGGCGGCCTGCAGCAGACCGTTATACAGGAGGGGATTGCTTAGGACCTGCGAGGAGAGTTCGGCACGGTACTGCTTCTGAGCGATGAATCTCAGGTAATCGAGCAGGTCTCGTTTACCTTCCGGTCGGAGCAGGTGAAAACACTTAAGCAGCATGATATCCTGGTTGGTTAGATCGGGTAACAAGCGAATTCCCCCTTGACAGTGTTATCCTTTTATCAAGAAGGATTCGCGTTTCCCTCTCCTTATCCTCTATTCAATAATCTCCTTCTTGCCGGTATTTAGCAGGGTTTTCGAGCTTTTTCACACCTGCTGGCAGGAGGTGACAATCCCGGATAAATCACACATGATGACGAGCGACAAAGGCCCCTATCCGTTCCAGAGCCTTTTCAATATGATCGACACTGGACGCGTAGCAGCAGCGAATGAAACCCTCTCCCGACCTGCCAAAAGCGTTGCCGGGAACTACGGCCACCTTCTCCTCATTCAAGAGTTTTTCTGAAAATTCGATACTGCTCATTCCCGTTACAGATATTGACGGAAAAACATAAAAGGCACCCCGGGGTTCAAAACTGGGTAGTCCAATTTCCTGGAGTCCTTTCAGTATCAGGCGGCGCCGGTAGTCGTAGTCCTCAACCATCCTTCTCATCTCAGCCTCTCCATGCCTTAAGGCCTCCAGAGCCGCCATCTGACCCATTATGGGAGCACAGAGCATGGTGTACTGGTGCATCTTGTTCATAGCCGCAATAATGTCCCGGTTACCACAGGCATACCCGATACGCCAACCGGTCATGGCAAAGGCCTTGGAGAAGCCGTTGAGGGCTATTGTCCGGTCCCTCATACCAGGCAGAGTGGCCATAGAAACGTGTTTCCCCTCGTAAGTAAGCTCACCGTAGATCTCATCGGAGATAACAATCAGATCGTTTTTAATCACCAGGTCCACCAGGGCCATCAGGTCATCGCGGCCCATAATACCTCCAGTGGGGTTATTGGGATAGGTCAGGATCAGCACCTTGGACCGGGGGGTGATCTTCTTCTCCAGTTCTTCACAGGTCAGGCGGAACTCATGTTCCGCTGTAGTATCCAGTACAACCGGGGTTCCACCAGCTATGACCGTACAGGGAACATAGGAAACATATGAGGGTTCAGGGATCAGAACCTCATCACCCGGGTTGAGCAGCACCCGGAGTGCCAGATCGGTGGCTTCACTAACCCCCACTGTAACCAGGATTTCGCGTTCCGGATCATAGGTCAGGTTCTGCCACCGGTGCTGGTATTTGGCGATCTCCTCCCGCAGTTCGATCAGGCCCTGGTTGGCGGTGTACATGGTATAGCCTCTCTCCAGGGAGTAGAAACAGGCTTCCCTTATGTGCCAGGGGGTTACAAAATCCGGTTCTCCCACTCCCAGTGAGATTACCCCCTCCATGTGTGAAGCCAGGTCAAAGAACCTGCGGATTCCCGACAGGGGAAGATTTTTTATAGCATCTGTCAAGTAGCGGTTACCATCAATCATGGACTAACCACCAACCTTCGATCCAATTCCTTGTCATCGAAAATAAACCCATCCTGTTTGTAACGCTTGAGAACGAAATGGGTTGTGGTGCTCTGCACCTGGTGCATGGTGGCCAGTTTCTGCGAAATGAATGTTGATATATCTTTAAGATCCTTTCCCCGGACCACCACGGTGAGATCGTAGAGACCGCTCATAAGGTAAACCGCACTTACTTCTGGAAAACGACTGATACGGTTGGCAATAGCATCAAAGCCACGCTCACGTTCCGGGGTCACCTTGACCTCTACCATGGCTGTAACCCCGTCATCTCCTGCCCTTTCCCAGTTGATTATCGCGGTATGCCCCAGGATAACCCTTTCCTTCTCCATACGCGCGATCTCGGCGACTACCTGGTCCACTTCCTCACCCAACATGGCCGCGATCTGCTGGGGTGTATGACGGGCATCACGTTCCAGCAACTCCAGGATACGTCTGTCTAAACTCACCTTCCACCATCTCCTTCATTAAATTCTATTAAAGATTAATATAAGTATTGACAAAAAATTAACTCCCGCCCCGGAAAGGGACGGGAGTATTTCCCGCGGTACCACCCAAATTGACAATCGTGTCCACTCTTTACCCGTTAACGGTGGGAACCGTTCGGCTTCCCTTTTCAGGTTCACCGACACTCACGGGTGGCCTTCACCGCTAACCACACCGGTTCACACCATCCACCGGCTCTCTTAAGTGGCCCTCACGGTTACTCTCCCGCTCATCGCCTTATTCTGTCTCTTAGAAAAGACATTATGTGATTGTACATTGGTACTATGCTACAACTCCCCGATGATTAAGTCAACCATTTTATTTTACAAATTAAGGATCACAGGCAATAGCCTCAGACAATGTCTGTCGCCCGGCCCGTGGTACGTTTATTAGTATAGAGATCCAAAATAAGAGTCAAACTATATCAACATTTGACACCCATCATACTCGGAAATTGCAAGTTTCAGTATGAAAGGAGGTGTTCGACACTTTGAGCCGCAAGGAAGACCGTTTGCGTCAAGAACGCGAACGTCAGGAGCGCGAACAGCAAGAGCAGCGCCGTGACGATCAGAACCAACAGCAGAACCGTAAAAGGAATAACTAGTTGACTGGATCTCGTCACGAGTGATGGGCAACCCATAACGGAATCCAAGTGATAGCGTCCTCACCGAGGCCGTTATCACTTTTTTATGCAGAAAGGACCCATCCAGGCAGAAAACGCCATCAATAACAGGCCTTTATCAGGCTGCTAATATTTAGCTCATGATTCTTATAATTTTCTAAGAACATTTTAGTGTCCCTGCGCATATCATCAGTTTAAGATTCATTAAGGAGGATAATTTTTATGAAGTTAACCGCAGAAGAATATCAGGTAGCTCAAAGAGTAAACACCTACTTCCGTTCCCCCGTCATGAGCCTGAAGGAGAAGATTTTTAATGCCAAGCTGATTGCCCTTCACGACCTTGAGTTGCAGAACTTCACCTGCGAAACGGAAAAGGAGAAACTAACCCACTACTCCCATATTTTGGACAGTATCATGCAGAAGATAGATGCTTAAGCAAGAGCCCTGCCGCTGTCTGGCCACTGTAAAGGCTCTCCACAATAGTCTTGGGACCGGTGCAGCAGCCAGCAGCAAAAACCCCCTTTTGGTTGGTAGAACCACCAACGCTGGCAATAAACCCCCGGTTATCCTTCTCGATGTCCAGCATCTCGCATAGCGACCGGTCAGACTGGGCCGGTAATACTGCGGAACACAGCACCAGCCAGTCATAATGCCCCTGCTCAATTTGAGACGTGGCACTATCCTCATATTTCACGACCAGGGCCTGATTAGGAAGCCGGTCGACCCTGGCCGGCATACCCCTTATATACCGTACTGAATCTACCCGCTCGGTCGCATAAACCGGATGATACCTCTGGGCATCCATACAGAAAATATCCACCGTTGCCCCGGAAATCCTGTCTATCAGTATCTGGGCCAGTTTCTCTGAGTAGAGGCAGCACACCCGTGAACAATAGGATACCCCCCGGCTCTGCTCGCGGGAACCAAAACACCTGACCATGGCTATCCGGGGCATAATCCCCAGCTCTTCTTCCCAGTCACCCGAGGCGTTTTTCAGGATCTCTTCCAGTTCCCGGACTGTGACCACCCTTTCGAGCCTCGGGTAGCCCATTTCACTGCGTATTGCAGGGTTAAAAATTCCAAACCCGGTTGCCAGTATGATTCCTGCGGCCTCAACCATGGTGGTGCCCTCAGCATCACTCAGTTCCATCTGGTAGACGCCATTCACCAGCCGGGCCGCAACGACCCGGCTTCCCGTCATAACCTGAACCAGCGGGTGTTTCTGCACCTGGTAAGCCTGTTCGGCAGCCAGGCACGCTCCACATTGGCGGCACTCATCAACCGCCTTGCAGTTGTACACCAGAGGACTGCCCCCCAGTCTTTCATCTTTTTCCACCAGGATTACCTCCTGATTCCTGTCCGCCAGGTACAGTGCACTGGCCAGCCCGGCCGGACCACCGCCTATAACCACAACCCTGGCCATGCTACCACTTCCTTAATCAAAATGAAGGGGGCGGGGATAAAGGCCGGCTCGGCGCACGATCTCCGGGACCACTTCTTCCCAGGCCACCGCCATGATGTGAACTCCCTTAACACCCGGGATCTCGCGCAGTTCAGCAATCTGCTCCACCACGATATTTATGGCCTCTTCCCGCAGATCGGCGGCGGCCTCCAGGCGCTCGCACAGTTCATCAGGAACCATCATCCCCGCCACGTTCTTCTGTATATACCGTGCCATCCGCCCGGATTTGATGGGCATTACGCCGGCCAGTACCGCTGCGCGGTCGGTCAGCCCCCGCTCATTTATTAAGTCCATAAACTGTCGGAACCGTTTCATTTCCAGAACACACTGGGTCTGGACAAACTGGGCCCCTGCTTCAACCTTTTTCTGCAGGCGCAGGGCCCGGAATTCAAAAGGATCGGCAAAAGGGTTCTCCACACAGCCGATAAAAACATCCGGTTTTACCTTCATTTCTTCCCCGCAGAGGAAACGGCCAT
This sequence comes from Syntrophomonadales bacterium, assembly GCA_050951725.1. Lineage (GTDB taxonomy): Bacteria > Bacillota > Syntrophomonadia > Syntrophomonadales > DTU052 > DTU052. The sequence goes on from JBMNJO010000001.1 coordinate 1,003,692, forward strand.
CGTCACGCATATCCTTGATCGTCTTTATAAGCTGAATGGAATCCAGATCAAAGACGTTCTTGGCCTGTGGATGATTACCGAAGCTCTGGTGGTCTCCGGTAAGGCACAGGACGTTTTTGATGCCCAGAGCTGCCGCCCCCAGGAGGTCCGACTGCAGCCCGATCCGGTTGCGGTCGCGGCAAGTCATCTGGATCACCGGCTCCAGACCCTGCTGCTGTACCAAGACTCCGGCAGCAATGCTGGACATACGTACAATCGCGGTCTGGTTATCAGTTATATTAAAGGCATCCGCATACCCCTGAAGCAGTTCAGCCTTTTTATTGACAAAAGCGGCATTGCAGCTCTTAGGAGGTCCGATTTCCGCAGTGACCGCAAAGTGGCCCGCTTGTAGTACTCGTTCCAGGTTACTGCTGGTCATCAAGCATCAAATCCTCCCTTGACATTTTTCGCACCCCACCGTCCCGGGATTGGGACCAATCCTTGGGAGGCTGTAGGATCATCAGCCGGTCCAGCTGGTTCAGTTCCCTCAGCCGATCAAAAATCAACTGCCAGGCACAGTCAATCTCCTTTGATATCTCACACTTCCCGTTCTGGGAACCACCACAGGGACCGTTCATCAGGTTCTTGGAACAACGCGCTACCGGACATATCCCCCCTGTCAGGTGCAGCATGCAGTCTCCACAGGCCTGGCAGCGCTCCTCAAACAGACCGTGTTGCACCGGCATACCCAGGAAGCGGGTGTTCAAGGCCGGTAACGTCTGGAGGTCCCGAAAGTACTCATTCATCGCCTGCACCCCGATCCCGCAGGCGGTGGAAACAACGATCTCATACCCCTTGATCACCGGGTTAAGTTGTTCCAGGAACTCCCACTCACACTGCCGGGGAACCGCCAGGCTTTCCACGGTAATACCCGGGTCATCGAGGGCCAACAACCGGGCCAGGGTCTCGGCCTCCTGCAGACCTCCAGTCTGACACACGGTTACACACCCACCGCAGCCAACCACCAGGACCTTTTTGTAATCCTTGACCATGTTCTTAATATCTGAAAGGGCCTTAAGCTCCCCAACTATCATGAGTACTAACCCTCCTTAAGAATCTCCTCCACCCTGTCCTGGGCCGAAACCTGCATTACCTCGACATGGACCGGTCTGGATAATGACTTAAGCAACCGGTTCAGCCTCCCCACCCGCGAGGACAGCCGTTTACCCCCGGAACCATGCTGACACTTGCCATCCCGGCAGGTCATTATCACCAATCGGTCAACCCCTGGCTGACAGGCTTTTAGTATATCGGTAATGCCAATACTCCCCGCACACGGGAAGAGTTTACCGTTAATCCCCGCATCCTTGAGCAGCGGCCCTCCCGAATTCTCACAGGCCAAAACCATACACGAACCTCTGTCTTGCGGCAGGATGATTCTGATCGCCTCTGCCGGGCATTCCGCATAACAGCGTCCGCAGTTGAAACAGGCCACCGGGTCTATGAGCATGGCCTGACCATACAGGTTGGAAGCTTTCTGTCCTAACCTCACCGCATTGTGCGGGCAGGTCCGATAACAGGTGAGGCAGAGCGCACAAAGATCCGGCTGAATTTCGTAATTGCATGGTGGCCTGTCCCCGTCTAAATACGACTGGAGCAGGACCTTAAGGCAGGTGATGGTCTCCTCTTCCGTAAAGGGCTCACCCCACCCCGGATCAACTACCAGAATACCCTTACGCCGGGTCCTGAACGGGTAGTACTCCTGCCGGTCCGTTCCGATACCCAATAGTTTCAAAGCCTCCTTGGAGACGGACCCTGCCCGGGCGCCATCATAACACCAGACCCGGTCTGCCTCGATGACCAGGGGCTTAGCGGGGCCCAGGGAATCGTTATAGAGGTAAACAGTCTGGTTGAACCATTCTCCGTAACCCGCGTCCGAACTAATATTCCAGGCTGTATGCTGCTCCGGCTCACTGCCGGATTTTTTGTCAACAAAGCTTAATACCGTATCCTTGAGGAAGATCACTCCCGCCTGGCGGGCCTCCTGGCAGAGCTCTTCACCACCCGGAAAACTGACCTGCACATCGTCGACCACCAGGTAGACCTGGTGTCCCTTGGAACTTAACATCAGGGCCTGGTGAACGATTTCCTGAAATTCTCCGGGGCGAACCTTTTCCAAAGCCAAAACCATGGTTAACGGGTTTTCGGCTTCCCCGGCGGCCTTGATACTGGCCGCTATATCACAAGCCGGTTCCGGGAAGACAACTATCGCTCCTACCACCTGGCTCATCAGGTAGCTACCGGTCTCAATCTGCACCGTAAAATCACCGCAGGTACCGGTCACTTTCGACAGCCGGCTATCAGCCAGAGCAGTTATTCCCTCTGGTTGTCCCACTGGTTCCCCGGAAAAAGCCCATAAAACGGGTAGGTAACGGCCGATTTCAACCGCCACTCGAAATGACAACTCAGTATTTCCCCATATCAAAACCGGAGATTTCGCTGCAGGGTCCCGCTGGTAAGTCACCAAAGAATCCTCCCCCCAAATATATCAACATGATAGACTACCAGAATAAAACCTGCAACAAGCGGGTTATCTCCTATTTAAACAACATGAACCTCCGCTTCAACCAGCGGTACTCAATCAGGTAGCCAATCAGAAAGAGTACTATCATTCCGGCCATCAGGCCTTTACCCTGATTCAGCCTCTTGCGCAAATGGGCGATGGTCTGTTCGTTCTGCCCGGCATAGTCAAAAATGCTCTGCTGTTCCTCCTTGATCTCCGCTATCTGGTGGCTTAGACTATCCCTCTCCTTCATAGACTGATAGAACCTGGTCCAGACCCTTACCCGCTCCTTCTCCAGTTCATCCACCTGTCTCCTGATCAGGGTCTCAGAACCGTACTTTTTCTCCCGGCATAAAAGCATTCCACAGTATGACCCCGGAGCTGCTATGGGGACCTTCCAACCCTGCCAGGGCACAGATAGTGGGAGTTATATCAATAACATTCACTCCCTGGAGCGTGACGTTGGCCCTGACCCCGCTGGATTTCACAATCAAAGGAACCATATCCGAAGGTGAAGAGCTGCGGGAAGAGGTTACGATGATGCCGGTTTCCCCGTACATATTCCAATCCTTCAGGGCCTTCACCAGTTTGCCAATCTCCAGGTCCACGTTTCTCAAGTTTTTGTAGTGATCTTCACTTTTGACCCGCGGGGCGGTAGTCTTACAGTCATCAAGGTATATGTAGGTCAGGAAAGGTTTCTTCTCCAGAAACAGTGCGATGGCCTTTTCCATCACCTTGGAGTCAGGTTGTTGGGATTCAATCTTCACATACTCTTCCTGGCCGCGCGCAAAGCCCTGCAGCCTGCCGCCTGAGCCATCCACTACCAGAATCGAACGTCCTGACTTGCAGATGACATCCAGCAATGACTCTGCCTCAACCTTATCATTCCGGGAGTAGTGCAAATGCTCCTCCGGTAAACACCCGGTCAGGAGTGAGGCTTCACCTGCTTCAATCGTATCCGCACGCACCGCCAGACACTTTGCAGTGGAGGCACCGTCAAGTGCCAGGTATTTCAGGCTGTTCTTGTCATACGAGGAATAGCCCTCATAATTTAAGCCGTCTACGCTGATCAGGATCAGGTTTTCGAATGGCGCATCCTCGGCGGGATAAACCGGTGCTATACCAATCAATACAAATAAGAGGCAGGAGGTCACAAGAAGTGTCAGAAGGCGACAATAGCCGATATATGGCATGCTCGCCCCTCCCTTCTTTTTGACATTTATATTGGAAGAAGCGAGCTAATATACCATGATTGCATCATGGGTACTGTCCCCATGATGCGATCAGTAATAGATGAGACCTAGGGCGCCGGGACCAACATGGGATCCGATGGTCGGTCCCACCTCGCTTAAAAGAATTGGTCCGGTGAAAAACTCCTCAACCTGTTTTTTCAATTCCAGGGCTTCAGCATCGTTGTCGGCATGAATTACCGACACTGCCGACACCAAGCCACTTTCTGCCTGCTTTTTCAATATCTCTATAATATGCTTAACCGCGCGACCCTTGCTGCGGACCTTCTCCATGAGTTCAATCCTGCCATCGACCACACCCAGGATGGGCTTGACCTGCAGGAGATTTCCCAACAGACCGCTGGCCTTGCCGAGGCGGCCACCCCTGACCAGGTACTCCAGGTTATCGACTATAAAAAGGATTTTGACCGCAGTTCTCACTTTAACCAGCTCCGGAATGATATCGTCACGATTATATCCCTGACGGGCCAGTTCCGCAGCCTTCAGAACCTGAAATCCCAGGCCCATGGCTGTACTGCGCGAATCCAACACGGTGATGTCATAATCCGGAAGCAGACTGGCAGCAGTCTCTGCTGACTGGAATGTGCCTGAGAGCAGTTCTGAGATCACCAGGCAGATATAGGTTTCCCCAGGACCGTGCTTTTTGAAGGCTTCTACAAAGTCGCCTACTGGTGGTTGGGATGTGGTTGGAAAGTCATTTTCAGACCGCAACCGCGCATAATATTCCTGGTTGCTGACCTGTCCTTCCCGAAAGGTAGTGCCCCGGAAGGTGATTTCCAAAGGTACGACCTGAATACCGAATTCCTCGATCTTATCGGGAGGAAGATATGATGTGCTGTCCGTAATTATTCGTATACCCAATAAAACCCCTCTCTTTCGATAAAAATTTGTATCAATAGTAAATCAGGGCTAAACCCCCTGAACCGATGTGCAGTCCAACCGCCGGACCTGCCTCAGCAACAATGATTCGCCCCTGGTAGACTTTGCTCAACATCTGCCGTAAAGACTCAGCATCGCCCGCGGCATCAACATGAGCGATGCCGACTTTCTCAATAATAGCCTTTCTGGCAGCGACTTCGAAGTCACTGACCAATCGTTGCAATCCTTTGCGTTTACAGCGCACTTTATTGTAAAGCACCAGCTGGCCCTGATGGACAGTAAGGATGGGCCTGATCCCCAGCCAGTCGCCAATTACACCCAGGGCCTTGGGCAGCCTCCCGCTCCTAACGATGTTTTCCAGGTTGTCAACCAGGAAGAACAGCCTTATCTTTTCCCGCACAGCGCTAACCTCTTCCATTAAATTATCGCTGGCTTTCTTTATACATTCACAGGCCTTGAGGACCTGAAACCCCAAACCCAGGGTTGAGCTCAAGGAATCATAGATAACGAGGTTCCGATCCTTAACATACTCTGCAGCCATACGGGCTGACTGGACTGTACCGGAGAGGGCTGAGGACATGAATATTCCCAGGATGTTATCCCCGGGAGCCGTTTTTTTGGTAAAAACCTCGATAAACTCACCCACTGAAGGCTGGGAAGTGGTCGGAAACTCCCGGCAATTACTTAGTTTTTGGTAAAACTCTTGGTGGCTGTATTTTTCACCTTCCAGGAAGTCATCCCCCTCAAAACTGATGTGAAAAGGAACCACTCTTATCCCATGCTCCTTGATCAGTTCGGCCGGGATATGGGCACTGCTGTCAGTAACAACTATAGTTGCCAAATCAGAGGTTGCCTCCTGTCTATGTAGTATTTATTAGACTACCAGAGATGGTTATCGTGGTAAAGCGAGTAATTTGTGGCATCCAAACACCTCCCATTATTCTATCCAAAAACTTTTTTAGGCATCCATGACGACAAACTGGTTGATACAAAAACGGCAACCGTGTTATAATATTTTGCGTCACGAATGGACCACTAGCTCAACTGGCAGAGCAGCTGACTCTTAATCAGAAGGTTGCAGGTTCGATTCCTGCGTGGTCCACCATAAGAAACTAAGAACCCGCCTAACTTGGCGGGTTTTTTTGTGAGCATTTATATTTGCCTGAAATCAATATATTGCTCACATTTTGCTTACATGAATCGATAATCACTTTTATTGGAACCTTTTGACCTTATATTTTTTCCCTTTTGGCTTTTCTTTTTGGGAGCAATTTCTTATCCCAGTTTGTTAACCTGGCTCCTTCTTCTCTCTATGTTTGGGTTAATGTAAAGATCGTTGGTAATGACTATGCTTGAGTGCCCCAGCTCCTCGCTCACATCCTTGGATTCGGCTCCCTCGTCAAAAAGCATTGTTGCGTGAGCATGTCTCCAGTCATGAAAACGTGTCTCCTGTGGCAATTGTAAATCCTTTAACACGCGATTATATTTCTTGGTTACCTCGTTGGGCCATTAACCTTTTCCAAATTGCAATCCACAATGGTTGCTTTTATACTGAGAAAGATGGGATACAACTACATAGTCGCACTGAACCGGTTGCAAATGCTATCCAAGCGTCGCTGGTATTTGTTATTGGCATTTCGGTATCCGTGCCGGGATACAGTACCAGGCATTCTTGATAAGCAGGAATTGACCAAATTAGGTTGGTAGGAACAGGAATTATGGCAACGTGAGGGGTATAACCCACTTTTCCATTGGGTGTGCGCCTCACTCCTAGCATTAATTATCAAGGGGTGAAATGATTTGGAATTGCTGCAGATGTACCAGAGGAAGCTGATGTCCGCCGAGGAAGCCGTCAAAATGGTGAAAAACCATACTGAGGTGTGGATCGGCATTGCGGTACCGGTCCCGCTGGCCCTGGTAGATGCTCTGGTAGACCGGGAACCGGAGGTTGAGGATATCACCATCAACCATATCGTTGACATCCACCCGCAGAACACCTGGCGCAAGCTCAACCGGGATACCAACATCCGTGTTGACTGCGGCTATCCCACCGCCACCCGCGATAAGGTGGTCAGTGGGGACTTCACTATGAGTCCGATACTCTTCCGTGAGATGCCCAAAATCTATACGGATGAGAACTTTCGTCCGATGCACGTAGCCATGCTGAACGTAACACCGATGGACAAACATGGATACTTCTGCCTGGGTATGGGTGCAGATACCACTCTGGCGATAGCCCATAATGCCGCCCGACGGCGGCGGGAGGGTGACGACCGTTATCTGGTTATTGCCCAGGTGAACAACAGGGTCCCTCGGAGCCGGGGGTTAAACTACATTCATATTTCAGAGATTGATGCCATTGTCGAACATGATCAGGACCTCGCTGTGCTGCCGGAAGCCGCTCCGCTGACCCCGGAAGAGGAAACCATCGGCCGTTACTGTGCGGATTTTGTTAAGGACGGCTGCACGATTCAACTGGGTATCGGCAGCATACCTAACGCTGTGGCCAAAGCCTTCCTTGATACCGGAGTCAAGGATCTGGGTATTCATTCCGAGATGGCCTGTGATACTATGATCGACCTTTGCAAATCCGGCATCATTACTAATCTCCGCAAGAATTTTATGCCCTACCGATCCATTTTTACCTTTGCGATGGGGACGCAGAAATTGTATGACTGGATTGATGACAATCCAGGGGTTGAATTCCACCCGGTTAATTTCGTGAATAATCCCCATATCATCGGATGTAATGATAACATGGTTTCTATCAATGCCTGCCTGCAGGTGGATTTAACCGGTCAGGTCTGCGCCGAATCCATGGGCTGGAAACAGTACACTCATCCCGGAGGACAGCTGGATTTTGTGGAAGGTGCTTTTGAGTCCAAGGGAGGGGTTTCCATCATAGCCACCCCTTCAGTTGCACGCCCTAAAGCCAACGGAGGTAAGCCTATCTCCAAAATAACAACAGAGATCACCCCGGGTGGAATTGTTACCACCCCCCGGGCCTGTACTGATTATGTGATAACAGAGTATGGAGTGGCCAAGATTAAAGGCCAGTCAGTAAGCAAGCGGGTGAATAACATCATCAACATAGCTCATCCGGATTTCAGAGATGAACTGAGATTTGAGGCCCGCCGCCGCAATTTGATCTAGCAATCCTTTATGTGATTTACCATAGGCCGCACCTGCCGGAGGTTGTCTCCGGTGGTTGTGGCTTATTTGTTTTGGCGGTGTTTTCGCGAGAGTTTGCGTCCTGGCCGCATGAATGCTCCCTGGTCAGCGGATAATAAGGTATGTTGTTCAAGGGGGTAATACGGTGAAGATCACCAAAGACAGTACTGTAGGTGAAGTCATTAAAGCTAACCCGAAGGCTGCCGAGGTATTCCAGCAGATGGGGATGAAGTGTCTGGGATGTCCCTCTGCTTCCAGTGAGACCGTCGCCAATGCGGCCGAGATACATGGCATGGACCTCCATCGCCTGCTGGAAGAGCTTCAATCGGTGGGTATGGGAGAGATGTCGCAGGAAACACGGGCCATGGCCCAACCTCACGGGGCTGTACTGCAGCGGGATAAACAAACCTATGCCATCGTGCCGCATATACCCGGCGGAATAACCGACCCGCAGACCTTGCGGAAGATCGCTGACGTAGCGGAAAAGTACCAGGCGGCAGCTTTGAAAGTGACCTCTGCCCAGCGCATTGCTATAGTGGGCCTCAAGCCCGAGGATGTCGAATCCGCCTGGAGCGAACTGGGCATGGACCCCGGTGCCGCTGTCGGCCTCTGCCTGCGCAGCGTCAAAATATGTCCGGGTACGACCTTCTGCAAACGGGGGCAGCAGGACTCAGTAAGCCTCGGTCTGGAGATTGACAAGCGCTACCACGGCCGGGATCTTCCCGGTAAAACCAAGATTGCCGTCAGCGGATGTCAGAATTCCTGTTCGGAACCAGCCGTGCGCGACATCGGTATCATGGGCACCCCGAGAGGTTTCACCATTATGGTAGGGGGAAACGCAGGCCTCAGACCGCGCCTGGGGGATATCCTGGTAGAACACCGCGAACCACAGGAGGTCCTGGATATTGTAGACCGGATCCTTGAATACTTCCAGCAGAATGGCAAGCGCAACGAGAGGATTGGCCGCATGATTGACCGGATTGGTCTGGAAACCCTGCGTGCGGCTGTTCTCACGGGGGATTATGAGACTTCAGCGGAAACAGTTCAACACTAGGGTCAAGCGAGCAGCCCGGCGGTAAGGCTGAGCTGCTCTTTACATATCTCAAGAACCCCGGTATATTTTTCGGTGATAGTGTCCAGGGTGCGCTTGGCGACCTGTTTACGACCTCCAGAATGGTTATCAGCAAGTGTCATTACAAGAAACCCAGAACCACACCGGCAATCACGAAATAAAGAAGCAAGCCCAAAAAGTCAGTTATCGATGTTATCAGAGGACTGCTGGCTACAGCCGGGTCAAGATTCAGGCGGGTCAGGATAAATGGCAGGGTAACACCGATCAAGCTGGCCAGCAGGATGATTCCCACAGTAGTAAGGCCTACAATGAGGCCAATCTCCCAGCCACCGCGCATAAACCCGAATACGGTGCCAAAGACACCCAGGGTTAACCCCAGTGATACCCCCACCACCATTTCCTTTAATAGGGTGGAGAACCACTGGCTTAACTCCAGGTCCCCGGTAGCCAGGGCCCGCACCATGAGGGTAGCCGATTGTGCTCCCGCGTTGCCACCGCTGCCTAACAGCAAGGGGATAAAAATGGTCAGTGCTATCACCTTCTGCAGGGTACCCTCAAAGAGCGCCACTACCCCGGCGGAAAGCAGGCTCACAAAAACCAGAATCACCAGCCAGCTTACCCGCTTGCTGTAAAGCTCCCAGACACTGGCTTCACGATAACTTGTAGTCAGGGGAGTCACCGCCGCCCCCTTGTATATATCTTCAGTGGCCTCTTCCTGGGCAACGTCGAAGACATCGTCAAAGGTAACCAATCCTACCAGAACCCCGCTTGAATCAACCACCGGCAGGGAAAAGAGGTCATACTTCTGCATGGTATATACTGCTTCTTCCCGGTCATCAAAAGCGGAGAGGCTGACAAAGGAGTAGTTCATTATCTCCTCGACCTTTTCCTCCGGTTTGGCCAGGATAAACCGGTAGAGTTCCAGCGCATCCAGTAGTCTCCAGGATGCATCGACCACATAGATAACATGGAGGGTTTCACTTTTTTTCGCCTTAACCCGGCAGTGTTCCAGGGCCTGGGCCACAGTCCATTCCGGACGTACCGCAACATAGTCGGGGGTCATCAGCCTGCCGACACTGTATTCCGGGTATCCCAGGAGAAAGCGCGCCTCACGCAGGTCCTCAGGACTCAACAAATTGAGCAGTCGCTGGGTGACCTGTCCTGGCAGTTCTTCAAAAAGGGTGGTCCGGTCGTCCGGCGCCAAATCTGCCAGCAGGTGCCGGGTCTCCTCGTCGGTCAGATCCTTAAGCAAGGCATTGCGATCTTCCTTTTCCAGGTAAGCAAAAACCTCCGCCGACATCTCCCGGGGAATCAAGCGGAAAGCTAGCACCCGGTTATTTTTATTGAGTCCCAGCAGAGCATCTACAATGTCGGGGACCAGCCAGTCTTCCCACGCTTCGTTGCGAAGTTGCTGCCACTGGTGCTCATCAATCAGCTCTCTGATTCTGGTTCTTAAGTCAGACATAATAGTCCCTCAATCGGATTCAATTTAAAAGGCCACTGTTTCATTCTAGCAAAAACTAGGAAACCAATCCAATATAGCTTGATACCTGCCACAACATGATATGCAGTCACGGACCAGTACATCGATGTAATCCTGCCCCCATATTATAGATGTATTCTATCAGCAGCAAATCATTTTGTTGCAATTTCCAACCAGGGAAATTAATTCTTTGGTCGGAGTCGCTTTAACACTGAAAGTTGTAATGTTTTACAGCGTATTTATAGTGAACTCATGAGGAGGGTTTTCCTATATGAATCATTCAGATGAAACCCTGGCGTATCAAGTCATAAAAGGCAATCTTGCAGCCTTCGAGGAGCTGGTTAGCCGTTATCAAAAACCGATCTTCAAGGTGGCCTATCGTATGGTCGGTCAAAAAGAAGAGGCCGAAGACTTGACCCAGGAAGTATTCATCCACGTCTATCAGAAGATAACGCGGTTCAATCCTGCGAAGAAGTTTAAGCCCTGGCTCTACCGGGTGGCAGTTAACACCTGTATCAGCCGGCTTAGACGCAAGCAAAAGGTGGTCTTTCTTAATTATGACGATGCGTTAACCGGAAACGTCACGCTTGATGCCATCCGGTACCCCAGTCCGGATAAGAATATTGAGAGGCATGACCTTCAACAGGCGGTACACCAGGCCGTCCTGGAGATGCCGGAGAATTACCGGGCCATGATTGTCCTGCGTTATCAGTTGGATCTCACCAACACCGAAATAGCTGAAGTCCTTGGTATTACCAGAGAGAATGTTGAGGTTAGAATGCACCGGGCTCATAAACATCTGCGCCGCATCCTGCTCGGAAGAATGGCTGAAGGGAGGTTTGAATATGAAGTGCAAGCAGGTAGATGATCTATTATTCTCCTATTGTGATCTCCAGGAGATGCCGCCACGGATTCGTCAGGAACTGGAACAACATCTCCGGGAATGCCCGGAATGCAGGAAGCAGGCCGACTTCACGGCCCGGGAACGCGAAGCCCTGGTTTATGATGAAGATGTCCCGGAACTGTCACCGGACTTTACTAAACGGGTACTGGCATCAGTGACCGAAGGCCAGACTACCGTAACTCCATCCACGAAAACGCTCATAAGTTCCCAGATAGGAAGCCGTGGATGGTGGGCAATGGGGATGGTGGCAGCCGTAGTGGTTGCGCTGCTGGTATTACCTGGTTCCTTTATGAACCCAGTTCAGCCCACAGGCCAACAAATTGCTGATGCGGAAAATCAAAATACCCGGATGATGGCCGAAAAAGGCAAAGGACCGGGAGAAAAGACACTTGATCAGGCGAAAATTGCGCTCGAATTTGGCTACACAAACCGTGAGTCTGACCGCGTTGATATCGGCAGGGGTACCCAATCAGCATCTGTTACATCCGCTGGCGGCAATGGCACCGCAAATGTGGCTGTCTTTCATCCATCATATCTGCCTCCCGACTACCATCTCATCCGAGTCGAAAGTGATGTGGAAGATAATATCTCGATATACTATGGAGATGACAAGGGTGGGTACATCTGTCTCAAAACATTACCAGGCGTGGAGCAGGATATGAAAACTGCTGCCGTCAGAAGCGAGGGCTCTTCGGTTGAGCTTGATGAACCGACCAAACAAGCTGTCAGTGAGTCAGACCCGACCGTTATTCGCTGGACCAGTGAGTACCAGGGGACACTTTACCGGTTTGAACTTACCGGCAGCCTCTCCCCTGAAGAACTGGCTCGGGTGGCAGCTTCAGTGAAATAGCAAGGAGGATTTTTCGGAGGCTCCCAGGCTGTGTTTGACTCCTCGCTCTGGAGCCTAAATAATAACAAGGAGGTTATTATGAGACATTTTAAGCGGTTTTCATCATTACTGGTGGTGCTTTTAACTGGATTGCTGGTGGTGGGGAGTCTCCTGCCAGCATTCGCTGCTGAAACTCTGGACACCCAGGGACCCATTATGGTAGTAACCGGGCTTGGCCAGGCAGAGGTTCAGCCTGATCAGGCTGAAATCACGCTGGCGGTGGTATCCACCGGCAAATCTCTGGGAGAACTCCAGGACCAGAATTCCCGCGCTGTAAATCGGGTGATCAACAGCTTACTCGAGCTGGGTCTGGAGCGACAACAGATCGAGACTACTGGTTACAATGCCTGGCCACAGTATGTATATGGCGACAGAGAAGATAGACAGCCTCCTGAGATAACAGGTTACCAGGTACGTAATCAAATAACCATTACCTCCGGTGATATGCAGGGTATAGGGCAAATTGTCGATACGGCACTGAAAGCGGGAGCCAATGAGGTGCAGAACATCTCTTATTCCCTCAAGGACTACAGTTCGGTACAAGCCACCGCTCTAAGCCAAGCCTGCACCAACGCCAATATAAAAGCTAATGCCATTGCAAGGGCCCTGGGAATCAAGTTGGGGGCGATAGTAAGTGTTAAGGAAGGATCAACCCCGGCCGAGGTGTATCCGATCTATGTCGGTGCAACCCGAACGGGCCTGGCTGGCGAAGACATCCCTATTCAACCTGGCAACATAACCGTACGCAGCACAGTAACCATTACATATCAGATCCTAAGGTAGTGGGACAGGGGGACAGTAAACCTGTCCCATTTTTTTGACTGATGGAGTGGGACAATGGGACAGGTTAGTTTACTGTCCCATTTTTTTGACTGACTAATTTTCTGCGGCCCGGTAAATTCCGTTCACTCCCCTTCAGTCCCAATCCTCCCATGGTAATGCCTGAATAAACTGTCACTACCCGGGAATGTTAATAATTAACTACAACGAGAGGTGAAACATTGCAGTTCTCCCTTTTTGATATCTTCTGGATACTCCTGGCATTTCTTATTCTTGTGCCATTATTGCAGCAGCATTTGACTCAGTCCCGTCGTTTCAAACTGATAGAGAGGCTGGAAAGCCAAAGGAGATCCCGGGTCATTACGTTGATTCACCGTCAAGAGATGCTCAACCTCATGGGCCTGCCGATAAGTCGATACATCAATATCGAGGATTCTGAGCAGATACTCCGGGCCATTCGCTACACCCCAGACAACATGCCGATTGACATAATACTCCACACCCCGGGCGGGTTGGTTCTGGCGGCTGGGCAGATTGCCCTGGCCCTCAAGCGCCATCCGGCAAAGGTTACGGTATTTGTCCCTCACTATGCCATGTCAGGTGGAACCATGATTGCCCTGGCAGCAGATGAAATAGTAATGGATGAGAACGCGGTATTGGGACCGGTTGACCCTCAGGTGGGACAGTATCCTGCAGCCTCGATACTAAAGACTGTTAAAACTAAAGACGCCAACGATCTTGACGATGAGACCCTGATACTGGCCGACATCGCAGAGAAAGCGCTCAACCAGGTCAAAAACTTTGTAGAAGAACTCATCAAGGATCGCATGCCCAAAGAGAGAGCACAGGAGACAGCCGGTCTGCTTACTGCAGGCAACTGGACCCATGATTACCCCATTACCTGTGATATGATGGCGCAGTTGGAAATCCCCATAACCTGTGGACTCCCTAACGAGATAAACCTCTTGATGGATCTGTTTCCGCAGTCGTCACAGCGTCGTCCCTCAGTCTCATACGTACCGATTCCCTATGAGAATGCCCACCATCGGAATAAAAAGGAAAGGAGGTCGTAGTATGTCACGTAAGAATAGATCCGGCAGGCAGCGGATAATCAGAGAAACGAAACCAGAATCAGGCAACAGCGGCTCTCAAGATTCCCAGCGCCGGGATGAAAGCCGTAAAAGCAAGTAGCTTCACTAAAGACCGGCCACGGGATTCCCGAGGTCGGCCGGACTGATTTATGTTCGTATATACCCGGTTTTGCAAAGCATTATCTGTGAATTCGCCCAGATTTGCTTTGTTTTAAAGTTTCAAGCGGTTACTCAAACCTTTCCAACAGTGCACGGGCTTCCGGAGTAAGACTGGCGCTCATAATTACATTGCCCAGGTCGTTGCTTTTCCGCAGGTAACCCATTTCCACCAGACGTTTATACATGGCTTGAGCCTTTTCACCATCCCCATAATACACTGCCAACCGGTCATATCTGACATCCACCCCGCCGTGCTTTTCGATCTGTTTCAACGCATCGATGACATCCTTAAAAGGCACATCAATAGTGGAAAAATCCTGTTCGATGACTGACCAGAGCATCCTTTTGATTTCCTCCAGCATCTGGTTGGTATCAGCGGCGCGGTATCCCTTAAAGAATTTTTGCACCCGGTACTCCTTGCCTTTGAATGTACCGTAGGCAACCATATCAACTCCTGAATCATACTCCACGAATGAATGGGTCAGCTTCTCCAGCCACTTATCTCTCATAGCTTACACCTCTCCCCTTTCTATCCTATTTATACCATAAATGCCAGGCGGCATGTTAGTGTTTTATGCTACATAATAAGTATTCCTCTTACGAAAAATTCATTATAGCTGCGGTAACCAGGACTATGGGTTCTGGCCCTGACCATAATTTGAATCAAGTTATCCCTCCAGGCAGGATTCAGGAGTTATAAGGCGCAGAAAACAACAAGCCCCGGATCTCTCCGGAGCCTGCATTTTCTAAATCATTGTACTGCTGCTGGCATTGCCAACAAGAATTCCTGACCCGGGTCTGTGTGCTCGTATATTCCCCGGGAGCCATCTCAACAGTTTAGGGCTTATTTACGGAAGATCAATATTTCCGAGGTCCATAACCTCGACCCCCTCTGGCAGTTGGAACAGGGAATCATCCAATTCAGTCACCTGGACATTCTTATATTCCATCGCCATCGATTCACCCTCACTGGTGGCCTCAATCCGCAGAGGAATTCCATAATCCTTCCACAACCAGACCTTGCCGGTATAATCCTCGTCCGTTATTTCGTAGACCACACACTTCTTACCATCCAGGGTCTCAGTCTTTATGTACTTCATGGATTCTGGGTTCATACTTTTTGAGTAATCCTGAGGCGTAGTAGTATCAACTTCGGATTGTGCCAAGGGCATTTTGGTAGCCATTTCCTGGCCATCACCATAGGAGTATACAGCGCCTTCGCTGGTATTAACAATGCTTATCATCTTTCCACCAGCCTCGGGGACGTCCATCTCCACCCTCATGTTGCCTTCTTTGACCCAAACCTTGGTAGTGAACGGATCCATGCCGGCCACCGTGGTTACAGAATCATAGGACAGGCCTGCAAGGCCCTGCCCTTTCGCCAGCAGAGCAGCAGCATCAACGTCATTATTCGTGTTTCCTTGTTGATTATCCGTTTGACTGGATCCTCCGGTCTCGTTTGTTCCGCCACCACACCCTGTTGCCAGTACCATCATAAATAATGCCAGCAGCAAAACGACAAGCGATTTATTTCGAAACCTACCCATATACATCCCTTCCTTTATTAATGGCTTTGAATAATTGTATTCGAGCCGGTTATGCCTATCCCTCCTTTTTTGCCTGTAACCAGTGCGATCATAGCATATCATAGGCATAATACCTGGATTTGACACATTTCCGCGACTATAGAGTCAGGACGAAATCATGGCAGGCGTAGCGGTATTCGCAATCACAACGGCCTTCGGTACTCCACAAGTTTGGGCTAACTTTTTTTCCTAACTGGCATCCAGATTTCGCTGTATACGTTTTCTGATGTGTCATTGTACCTGGTAAAGGAAATTCCCGGTAAATCTGTTACTTCATAATCTGAAGAAGGCAGCCATTCAGAATAAATTTTTGCGTAGGTTTCTTGAAGCGTTGCGGGAAATGGCCCTTGGTTGGGAAAAACTGCCCATAAACTTTCTTCAATTGAGATTTGCTCCAAATCATCGAACGGATTTTCTTTGGTAGTTGCGAAACCAATCATATGCGTTAGGCATCCTTTTTCCTCCAGGAAGCCATCATCAAAATCATACGATACATTCAAGACTTGATGAGGATATAAATCAGCCAACTGATGCATTTCTTGTCTTTGTTGTTCGGTGATTGATTGGGCGAGTTCTACGATAGCACTATTTTCACCTTCAAATTGAATGGGCACTCTTTTTGACACCCCAACTATATTAAACTTCTCTTTCTTCTCAATTTTGAATTCCATTGATATTCCCCCTCTTATATCGATATAGAATGTAAATTTGGGAAATGATTTTTGAATTTTGTTTTTGGCTACTTCTGAGGGTAAAAAACCACTCCATTCGCGAAAGGCTCTTGAAAATCCATCGATTGATTGATACCCATATTTGTAGGCAATATCTGTCACCTTTGCTCCATTTATTAATTCAACATTTGCTGCTGATAATCTCCGGTTCTTGATATACTCATTCAATGACATTCCAGCCATATACGAAAACATTCTTTTGAAATGGTAATCAGATAGTCCTACAATTCTCGATATATCTCTTCCAGAGATTTCTTCCGCCAAATGGGTTTCGATGTAATCCATTAAATTATTAAATGCTTGTAACACTCATTTCCCTCCTTTCAAATGCATATTAACATCTACTTTTGCTACTCACTCGATATTTCTTATACGGAATCTATCGGAACTGCCCATCAAAGAGCAGGAGACACAATACGTACCTTATGGGCCTGCAGCTTGCAAGTGTGAATAGAGTTCCGAGGTAATGACTCAGAGGGAATATGGAAGGACCACCAAATGCGCCAAAAACCACACTCGGTACTGGTCCCGAGCAGTTCAAAATATCCCTGGCCGGAGCATAAATGACAAAGTAAATGTTGGACCGTGAACCTTGAAGTTTGTGGGATTCAAAAGATTTCTAATCCCACCGGACAATGATCACTACCCAAAACGTCGGAATAAATCGTGGCCGTTTTGATCTGTCCCTTTATACGTTCGGAGACCAGGAAATAGTCAATCCGCCAGCCCACGTTCTTTTCCCGCGCATTGAACATATAGGACCACCAGGTATAAGCTCCGGTCTGGTCTGGATATAAATAGCGGAACGTATCAACAAAACCCGCTTGCAACAGCTCGGTCATTTTCTGCCGCTCCTCCGGTGAAAATCCGGCATTCTTCTGGTTGGACCGGGGGTTCTTTAAATCGATTTCCTGGTGAGCTACATTCAGATCCCCACAGATAATTACCGGTTTCTCGGCATCAAGGCGCTTCAGGTAGGCACAAAAATCATCCTGCCATTTCAACCGGTAGTTAAGACGAACCAGACCCCGCTGCGAGTTGGGAGCATAAGCGGTAACCAGGTAAAAACTATCATAATCAAGAGTTATAACCCGGCCTTCCTTGTCATGCCCCGGCTGATCAAGATCAAATTTTACCGATTTCGGTTTCGGCCTGGAAAATACCGCCGTTCCTGAGTAACCCTTCTTATCGGCACTGTTCCAGTATAGATGATAACCTTCCAGTTCAAAATCCATCTGGCCTGGCTGCATCTTGGTTTCTTGAATACAGCAGATATCCGGCTGTTCGGTTCTGAAAAAATCCATAAAACCTTTATTGATACTGGCGCGTAGACCGTTGACATTCCAGGAAACAAATTTCATATACTTCTCCTCCGTCGCTTACTGTAATAGATGCTTCGACATCTGATGCAAGCATCCTTCGTATCCGCGAACCAACCAGCATCTCATCAATGATTATTCCTTCCTGATCTAGATTATCGCCTCATTAGGAGCTTGTGTGAATAACCGTGCATAAAAATACTTTTGCCGGAAGAGATATCCGTTCAAATAGTGAATTTTCCAGTTACTCCCCTAAGCTGCTAAAATGGCCAGTAAAAATCAGGCCACCTTAATCTGCCTTTCCTTTTGAGGCATCTTCATATAGGAAAGGGACTGATAAAGATGGCCTCCATGAAGCCGATCGGGAAGCAATGGATAATTTCATCGGAAACGAACCTGAGCATGCCGTACACCAGATAGTGGCTGCCGGTGGTGGTTATTATGAGGGGTTACACTGCGTTTTGAGATGGTTACAGCACAAAAATTGCACAAAGGAGTGTCTAGTGGGTTTTTGGCAGGTCCAAGAAAAGACTAACGGGGGTTAGAAACCCCCGATTTATTGCTGGTGCGGCAGAAGGGACTTGAACCCCCACGGCCTTGCAACCACTAGAACCTGAATCTAGCGCGTCTGCCAATTCCGCCACTGCCGCATATTGTGTTGTTTTGTCGCCCAGGTGTCTCAGCGACAATAATTATTCTATATCGGAAAACCGCGCCTGTCAAGCAGGCTCTTGCCCACTTATTTGTAACAGGTTTCGGCGGCGGTTTCTTCACGCCATCATCCATTATAACATAATAAGCACAGCAAAACCTTAGCTTTCGTTTTCCTGTGAAGGCTCGCAAACAACCCTTTGCCAATACTGTAAACAAATATACGCATGAATAACCGTGAGGGATTAATACTAACTACGGAGGTGATTCTACTGAAAAAAGACAAACATGTACTTCCAGATACCAGCGACACATTTTCTGCGAGGGTCAAGAGGGGGGCCAAAAAAAAGCGTGATGGTGTCGCTACCATCTACGGCCCCGACAATGAGCCGCTTACCACGGTGGATATGAAGGTCGAACCGGACTAACATTGTCGATTATTCATCCGCCAGCAGGTACAAGGTCTACGTGAGCTTGGAGACTCAGGCAGGTTGCCAGACCCCAGCTGCAGGTGTACCCTGTCAGGTACCATCAGCCCTCTCCAGGCCTTCCAACCCGAAGAGGCTGTATCTGTATGCAAGATCACCCGTTGCCATATTCTTTCACCCTACAGATCAAGAAACACCGGATACCCGGTGTTTCTTGATCTATCATATACTGTCGAAGGCAGAGCTAAATGTCCCAGGCTGCGTGAGCCCCTTCTTCGGTGGCCTCAACTATGCGCCTGGTGGTTACCGCATCTCCGATAACATAGTGCCGAATTCCTTCTGCCTTAAGCACATTCGCCAGGTCATTATTGGCTCTGGTACCGACGGCAATTATAACCTGATCAACCGGTGCCAATACCTGTTCCTGTCCCTCTACTGATATGGTAACCGAGTTATCCTGGATATTGGTGACTGTGGCGCCATAAATCTGCCTGGCCCCTGCTTCCTTAAGGCGGGCATGCAGCATGTATCCGTGGGAGGAGATCTTGCGAACCGGTGGTCTTCCTAACTGTTCCACCACGGTAACGTCTTTACAGCCCCGTTCTACCACGTAATCAGCCGTCTCCATCCCTATCAGCCCGGCTCCAACGATAACAACATGTTCGCCAACCCTGCAATCACCGTTTATTACATCCAGAGCGTTACAGACATGAGGGAGATCAACCCCTGCAATAGGTGGAGTGATTCTCTGCCCACCAGTTGCCAGTATGACTACCTCAGGCTTTTCCTGCTTGATCATTCCTTCTGTTACTTCGGTCCGGGTTTTCACCTCGACCCCCAGCCTGGCAGCCTTATTTGTCAGCCGCTTGATCCAATCGCCGTAGGGAGCCTTGAACGGTACCTGGGCCGCAAATCTGATCTGTCCTCCGGTCTGGGCTTCCTTTTCAAACAAGGTCACCCGATGTCCCAGACGGGCCGCCTCGTAAGCGGCGGTCAGGCCTCCAGGGCCACCGCCAATAACCCACACATTGCGGCTGACCTCGGCCGGTTTCCTGGGATAGATCATTTCCTGGCCAGTCTCGGGGTTAATAGCACAGCGGATCTTTCCCTGTTCAATGAGGAGTCTCTCAAAACAGCCCTGGTTGCAGGCCAGGCATACCCTGGTATCCTCGGGATGCCCTTCCAGAGCATTCCTCAGGAAATCCGGATCCGCCAGGTGCTGACGGCCAAAAGCAATCAAATCGGCATCTCCGCGGGCAATGCACTCATCGGCCAGGAACGGGTCAGTAAAACGGCCCACCCCGATAACCGGCACATCCACGACCTCTTTCATCTTGCGGGCCAGCCATACGTTAAAGCCGGGCTGGTATTCAATCGGGGCCTGGGTTATCCCGGCAGGACTGCCATGGGTACCAAAGGAAGCATGAATCATGTCGCACCCGTGCTTGACCAGTTCGGGGACCACCAGCTGCATATCGTCAGCGGTGTAACCGCCCTCAATAGTTTCGTCAACCGACAGACGAATCGATATCGGATAGTCATCTCCCACTCGACGCCGCACCTCTTCCAAAACTTCGATGATAAAGCGGGCGCGCTGGCGGATATCACCGCCATACTCGTCGGTTCTCTGATTGGAGAATACTGACAGGAACTGCGACAGCAGGTAGCCGTGAGCGGCATGCAGTTCCACTCCGTCATACCCGATTTCACGTGCCCGGGCCGCACCATCACCGAAGCATTTGATGACTTCCTTAATATCCTCCGTGGTCATCTCTTTGGGTGTCATCTTGAAAACCTTACTGGGTATCGCGGAAGGCGCAATGGCTTCTCCTCTCTGCAGCTGATACAGGCTCTCCCGCCCGGCATGATGAAGCTGAATCATTATTTTGCTCCCCTGTTCATGCACGGTATCAACCACCCGGCGCAATCCTGGAAGAAACCGGTCATCATATATTCCCAGCTGAGCAGGACTGGCTGCTCCCCGGGGATGTATGGCAGTGATCTCCTGAAATATCAGTCCGGCACCACTTTGGACCCGACGTTTCAGGTAGGCGATACTGGCATCGCTGACCGTTCCGTCATCATTCCCCAAAAAGGTGCCCATAGGAGGCATTACCACACGGTTGGCCACTTCCATAGACCTGATCTTGATTGGCTGCATCAAATGTTTCAACGTACTCATGATTTCCCCCTTGTATATCTGATTATTTTGAGCCCGTCCGTGACCAAGAGTTACGGGCGTTAATTGTTCACATGCTAATAATAATACACATTTTTGAGGTTCTTGGGGAGTGTTTATACAAGCAACAAAGCGCCAAGAAGAAATCCCGTACCATTCTACGATGATACGGGATGTGTTACAGACTCAGTATTACCAGAAGATTATCAGAAACCGTTAAATGCTTACATCGGTTGATGCTGGCCATTGCTAGGCGAGACACCGGTCTGCTTTGAGACGCTCTGATCCCCTTCGATGACTGACGGTTCAAAATCGAAAGATCCGTCATTTATATAGACAACTTCATTGCATTTGGGGCAGATGACCTCGATCACATCCTCGTCGTCAAGACAACTGGCTTCAAAGTAGACGTCCTCACCGCAGTTGTCGCAGGTAACTTCAATGTAATCCTGGTCGTCTTCACCGTACATATCCTCTTCCAGGTCCAGGAGATCGTTATCTATTGTTTCAACATATATTTTAAAATCCTCGAATTCACTCCTGATTTCATCAATGTAATCAACCATATCTGACATTACATCCAGCATTTCAATGATCAATTTCCCTTGAGGTCCATTATCCAGGACATTCATTCCTTCGCTTAAACCTTGCAGGAAGCTGATCTTTTCAGATAGTTTCTTCACCCGAATCCCCCTCGGCAGTTTTTCTTTTATTATGCTTCAACCGGTGGGGAAATAAACTTATATGACAGGATATCACATTTTTCGGCTAAGCCCTTTCCATATACAGCCCGGTTCTGGTATCAATGCGGAGAGTATCGCCCACATTGACAAAGAGCGGTACCTGGACTACCGCACCGGTTTCCAGGGTAGCATTCTTTGAGGCTCCGGAAGCAGTATCCCCTTTTATGCCGGGTTCGGTATCAACCACCTTAAGCTCTACAAAGTTTGGCATTTCCAGGCCGA
Source organism: Syntrophomonadales bacterium (assembly GCA_050951725.1). GTDB lineage: Bacteria > Bacillota > Syntrophomonadia > Syntrophomonadales > DTU052 > DTU052. The sequence continues at coordinate 1,025,771 of JBMNJO010000001.1, forward strand.
TTATCTCACCATGATACATCATAACCTGGATATTCATATTTTCCTTGAGATACTTAAGTCCATCCCCCAGCTGTTCTTTGTCCAATGAGACCTGCTCATAGCTCTGATTATCCATGAAGACATACTCATCACCGCTGTTATAAAGATACTGCATCTCCCGCTTGTCGAGCCGGGCGCGGGGTATCTTCTCACCAGCCCGGAAAGTTCGCTCCACTATTGATCCGGTTTTTACGTTCTTCAGCTTGCTCCTGACAAAAGCCGCACCTTTGCCGGGTTTAACATGTTGAAAGTCGATCACCTGCCAGGCCATGCCGTCCAATTCTACGGTTAACCCAGTCCTAAAATCATTAACAGATATCATTCATTACCCCTCCGTTTCAGATGACCATCAGATCCTTGGTCGTTCCCGTCAGGACCTCATGACCGTTGCCTTTTACTAGTACTACATCCTCTATACGAACTCCTCCCCAACCGGGTATGTAAAGTCCAGGTTCTACAGTAACCACCATGCCTTCCTGCAGAACGGTCTCACTCCGTCTGGAAACGGAAGGGGCCTCATGTACTCCCAGTCCAACTCCATGACCGGTGGAGTGGGCAAAATACTGGTCCAGGTTGTTCCTGGCGAAGACCTCCCTGACTGCCAGGTCCACCTCCCGGCAGGTCTTACCCGGTGCTATGGCTTCCACCCCGGTCAGCTGAGCCTCCAGGACCCGACTGTAGATGTCCCGGCTGCGGGAGCAGGATTTCCCCACCACCACCGTCCGGGTCATGTCGCCGGCGTAGTTTTGATAGAGTCCGCCAAAGTCAAAGGTGACCACATCTCCGATATCCAGGGTTTTGTCTGATGGCCGGCCGTGGGGCTGTGATGACCGCTTCCCTGATACGACAATGGTGTCAAAGGCCTCTTTTTCGCAGCCCCTCACCCGCAGGCGGTGTTCTATGAACATCCCCAGGTATCTTTCACTGGTCCCCGGGCGGATTTCCGGCAGAAGGTCCTGAAAGACATCATCACCGATCCGGACCGCAGTCCGAATCTTTTCCAGTTCGGTATCATCCTTAATCATCCGCAGCTGTTCCACCAGCGGTTTGGCGGGAAGCAGTTTGTCTCCCAGTGTTTTGTGCCAGGTCTGGTAACGCTGGTAGGTGACATTCTCGCTCTCGAAAGCTATCCGGTTCAGGTTCCGGGTCAGGGATACCCAGCCATCAGTCGACAGGCCCTGAATTTCAAAGCCTGACGATTCCTGCCCGGCCTGCTCGGTAAAACGCGGGTCAGTAACAAGATACCGTTTTTCCCCGGTTACAAGCAGGGTACCTTCCCCGTTGAAACCCGAAATATAATAAATGTTGGCCGGATCGGTTATCAACATTCCATCATAGCCTTCTCCTGCCATCAACTCCAGCAACTGGTTCACCCTGGTTTCATGATTCATTGTTTCCTCCATTGATTTGCAGTATGTCCAATGCGGCCTGCAGAGCCAGGTAATAGCTGTCACTGCCAAAGCCAAAGATACCACCTATAGCTACCGGGGAGATCAGCGATCGGTGCCGGAACTCCTCACGGGCATAGATGTTGGTCATATGTACTTCAATCACCGGAACCTCCACCGTCCGCAAGGCATCGTGGAGGCTCACACTGTAGTGAGTCAGTCCCCCGGCATTGATGATTATGCAATCAGCCTTTTTTCGGCAGCTCTGGATAATATCTATAAGTTCGCCCTCGTGGTTGGACTGGTAGAAATCCAGGTCCACCCCATGCCGATCAGCCATTTCCCGCATCCTCTGCTGGATACGGTCCAGACTAACATTGCCGTAAACCCCAGGCTCTCTCACACCTATCAGATTCAGGTTAGGCCCATTCAACACCACAATCCTGTGCATTCGTCCTCCCTCCTGGGTGACAGGGCAGGCATAAGAACCGCCCCCATGCCTGCCCTGTCACCCTAGTCACACTGCCTATTCCCCGCCGATGCTGAGACTCTTTACCCGCACCGAAGGTGAACCGGTCCCGCCGAAGAAACGCAGGTCACTGCCGATGCCCTCAATATCCCTCATGAAATCAAACAGGTTGCCGGCAATTGTGACACCGCGCACCGGATAAGTAAGTTTCCCCTTTTCTATCATTATCCCGCTGGCGCCCAGCGAGAAGTCTCCGGATATGGGGTTGGCGGTATGCATGCCCATTACTTCCGTTACATAGAGACCGCGATCAATGTCCTGCCACAGTGTCTCCGCTGCTGCGGTTCCCGGCTGCAGGTAGAGGTTGGTGGTTCCAACCGAGGGGAGCCCCCGGAACGAGCCACGCATGCCGTTCCCGGTAGAACGGGTCTGATCCTTACGGGCGGTATAGGAATCGTAGAGAAAACCCAGGAGTTTACCCTGCTCAATCAGTACCGTGCGCTGCGAAGGCCAGCCTTCACCATCAAAGGGAAAGGACGCAATACCATTTTCATACGTACCATCATCCACCAGCGTGACCAAATTGCTGGCGATCACCTGTCCAACTTTACCCTTAAAGGTGGATTTGCCTTTTTGCACAGCATCGGCGCTGAATGAATTGGATAAAACCCCCAGGAAATTGGTCATTACATAAGGCTCGAGAACGCAGGGAAGAGGTCTTGACGGTGCACCTTTGGCCCCCAGGATCCGCACTGCGTTGTGAGCACCCTCTTTGCCGACCCGAGCAGGATCGAGTTCTTTAATGTACCGCTTGGCATCTACCGAAAACCCGGTCTGCATCTCCCCGTTCTCTTCCGCCATCAGAGAGATATAGAGTCCACAAAAAGCAGCCTTTTGAAAAGCTTCGATGCCCCGGGAGTTTATGACCGCCACTGAGTACCGGGAATCCTCGTAACCCGAACTCTCCACAATTTTGACCCGCTGATCATGTTTCCTGGCCTCGGCCTCAATCTGCCGGGCCATCTCCACTTTGGCTTCCAGGTCAGTTTTTTCTATTTCCTCGTCATAGGTTGCTATATCCGGGTAACCGTCGTGTACTTCAGGGAGTCCGTTGTTCCGGTCATCTGCAGTATACCTGGCCCCCGTGATCGCCCTTTTGATGGTCTCCCGAACCGCTTCCTGATTAAGGTCAGTGGTAAAACTGAAACCAAGTCGGTTCCCCTGAAACACCCGAATCCCCAATCCTATCTCTTCAGCCTGCTTGAGGGTGTCCACCTGACCGTCTCTGACCTCGATGGTTAGATCCTCACTATGCAAAACAAAGGCCTCAGCCTCTACGCCATTGCCTCGGGCCTGTTCAACCGCCCAACGACCAGCCTTTAGTAATTCATCCCTCAATTTCAGTCCCCCTATAAAGTAAATATCTGCCTGCCGCAAGAGCCCTTTAGTTGGCTGTTGCCAGCAGGTGTGATCAGTGTGTTTCACATCCTGCTTATCCTTTTGATCTCTGGACCATCGCCAGAACCGGTGCCACCTACAGTCATGCACTTTATACGGATGGTGGGCTGGGCATCGGAAACCGGAACCCCCTGTCCATCCTTGCCGCAGGTGCCGATGGAAAACCCCAGGTCATTACCCACCATATCAATATTCTTTAAGACTTCAGGTCCATTTCCGGTCAGGGTAGCTCCCCTCACCGGGTATTGGATCTCACCGTTCTTGATTATATAGCCCTCCTGGACATCGAATACAAAATCACCAGTAGCAGTGTTTACCTGACCGCCGCCCATCTTCTTTACCAGCAGGCCATGCGGGGTATCCCTTATTATCGCTTCCGGGTCATTCTCTCCGGGAGCAATGTAGGTGTTGGTCATACGGGGAATGGGCTTATGCTGGTAGGATTCACGACGGCCGTTGCCAGTAGGCTCCACACCGTCCTTTTGCGCTGTCAGGCGGTCGTTCATGTACCCTTTAAGGATTCCCTTGTCTATCAGAACGTTCTTCTTGCCGGGATTCCCTTCATCATCAAATCGCAGGGTGCCATTCTTCCCTGCCAGGCTGGAATCATCGATAACACTGACAGTTCTGGCGGCCACCTCCTGCCCGATCTTGCCCGAATAAACCGAGATCCCCTTCTGTACCAGGTCAGCCTCCAGCCCATGGCCGCAGGCCTCGTGAACCATGGTGCCGCCAGCGGTACTGGACATAACCACCGTCATGCGCCCGGCCGGAGCTGGCCTGGCACCCAGCATCTGAATGGCTCTTTTTGCCGCCTGTCGGGCCATCTGTTCCACATCAACCTGGTCCAGGAGTTCCCAGCCTACGACCCCGCCAACCGCTTCGAAACCGGTTTGAATGATGTTTTCCCGGGCCGCCACTGCATTAACTACAAAGCGGGTCCTTACTATCTCGTCCTCAACCAGCTGACCAAGGGAGTTGGCCACCTGGAACCTTTTATGCAGGTCAGCCAGGGATACCGTAACCTGTTTTATCTCCGCATCCACCCCACGAGCCGCTTTGTTGGCATTCAGCAGGGACTTTACCTTGTTTTCGAAGGAGAATTGGTCGGGGAGTATCAAAAAGGGCAGCTTGAGGTCGGATTGGGTTTTCTGCAGGTTAAGGGTTATGTCCCGGGTCGCCCCAGAAGCAGCGTGAGCCACGATGCTCGCCGTTTTCAAAAGGCCCTCTTCCGAAAGATCATTAGTATAAGCATAGGCGGTATTCCCGTTGGTTACCACCCGTATTCCAGCGCCCGATTCCCGCCCGCTGTTTACCTTCTCAATCTGGTCGTCCTCACAAACGATCCCGGTGAGGTCCTTTTCCTCCATGTAGATCTCTGCGAAATCTCCGCCCTTCTTAAGAGCCTCCTTTATTACCCTGGTAATGACCTGGTGCTCTAACATATATTCATCCACCTCACGTATTGAATATGGTCCGTCCAGCTATCCTGCATCGTTACATGCCATATTACTCCTCAAATACCAGAATAGCATACAATAATATACTCCATCTATTACCTATTGTCCACTTCTCCCCCACATCTATTCATGACCAGTTTCGGGTACATGGAGGTATTTCAGAGATGGTTGCAAAATCGGACTATTACCAAGTCGAGAGGCGTATATAAAGGCGCTTCATTGATTTATACCCAATTGTTGAGGCTGCTGCCAGCTCCAGTTGTCAGGGGTCTCTGTTCAGTCTTACACCCAATTCACTGGGGTAGATGGTGGGATAAAAAATGACAGGGTTACTCGAAGGGGTTAACCTCTCCTTGGTCAGTTTCTTCACCTTCCGGGTATGCGGTCACCCGACTGGATCCCGTGCCAGCAGGATCATAATAGGTTTTAATGTAGAAGCTAACGCCGAGTTCTGGTTCTGTCACCGATTTGGAGGCCACTTCCTGGTTGTAGACAACCCCATTGACAGTAGCGGATTCAACCTCGACTCCCTTTACCAGTTTAACGTCGCTGATTTCCAGTAAACGGTCACACTCTTCCAGCGCTTTGATAAAGCCCTTGACATCCGAGTAATATCCAGATCCTTTCCAGAAAAATGTATTCGCGGCCAGTTGATTCTCCTTTTCTATCGTTCCGGCCGGAATAGGCCGGTCTCTACTTTCACTCAGGTGTGTCTGGTGCAGATTATATTTCTCCGTCAAAGTGCTGAGAAGAATGATCATCTCGGCGTTCTCCACCTCATGCGGGACTCTTTTATTCAGGAGTTCAAGCCTGGCCTGCAGATTTTGCACCTCTTGGTTCAGCAGTTTCCGTTCTTCCATTGGCTGCTTGGCCAACTCCAATTGTTTTGCCAGAACCGGAATCGTCTCGTAATTATGAGCCACTCTCGCCCGTAAGGGGATAAGAACATTGATGCTGGAATAAATGAGTATGCTGATAACAGCTATAAGCAGCAGTATTTTCTCCCGGGCCATCACCCTCGAACCCCTTCCCAATCTGACAAACCCACCTTTTCTCTGGCTGAGGTTACCGTATCTCTCACTCTTCTGCTATGCGGAGTTCTATCTCGAACCTGACTCCCGAACTGGCAGGCTCGGCCATTACGCATCTGGCCTCGTTCAGAAGACTCTGCTGGTTAGCCGTGGTAATAAACCGGGCCAGTCCCAGGTAATCGGCGGTTACCCCTTTACAGACCAATTGATCACCGCTCATTGAGATCTCTGCCAGGCTCGTTTCCGGCGGGATTGCGGTTTCAATCTGGTTCAGTATCTCCGAATTTAGGATCATATCAACTTCTATTTCCCTGATCTTTGCCTCTTTCATGGCAACGGCTGTTCTCAGTGTTTCCGCCCGGGTACCAGTCTCCGGTTCTTCCACCAGGACGAGAGCCAATTGGTTTTGCAGGTGAGTGACCTCCGCCTTTTGGGCTCGCTCCCGCAGAGCATACCAACCCCAGATCCCGATCCAACCAAGTACAATCAGGCAAATAACCAATAAGAACAAGGCGTTTGACTGCAGCAGTGAGCGGCGGTCCGCACCCCGCAAGCCAGGGGACAGCAGGTTGATATCATAGTCCCGTTCCAGATTCATCTGTTCCTCCTCCCGCGTGCCGCCAGGCCAAGAGCTATGGTAAAACAGCGCTCCAGATTAAGCCTCTCCTGTGAGGTTAGCTGCCAGGGAGCCGCGATTGTTTGCCAGGGGTTGCCCCGTTCGACCTCGATTGACGACTGACTGCGCCAGGATCGGGTCAGTGAATCGATATCACACTCCCGTCCGATAACCACCAGTTTTTGCGGGTCCAGCTCGCGCCCACTCTCACGGGACCAGAACTCCACTGAACGATTGATCTCAAAGGCCAGGTCACGAGCATACAGCCAACCGTCACCGCCAGGCAAAGACTGATCGAAATTCCCTACGTCCCCCTTTACCTCCTGTACCCCCGGAAATATTGTCCGGGTAAACCTCAGATGGCCTTTATCAAAATAGGATAATTGTGTAGCTTGAGTGCAGATATCAACCACGATCTGAGACACTGAATCAATACCCAACGCCCGGCGGGCAGCCAACGGCCTAATCTCGATCACCACCGGTTTCAGCCCCGCCAGAGTAATGACCGTAGCCAGCTCTTCAATCTGGGAGCGACGAACTGCAACCACTGTAGCCTCCAATTCGCCGGCATCTTTTGGCCGGGTACCACATACCTGTATTATTGTTTCTTCCAGGGGAAGCGGCAGGACGGAAAGAAAATGATATTGAACGGCTCTGAAGACATCTCTTTTCTTCATGATGGGCAGGGTAACATTCCGTACGAAAACATGCTGGTTGGGAATAGCCGTGACAATCCTGGTCTCGCGGATTTTTTGAGCAGACCACAGCTCCCGTAAAACATCGGCCAGGATTTCAGGTTGTGTTATCCGGCCGTTTTCCATAGCTTCAGCCGGAATTGTTTCTTCACCAAAAGCCTCCAATTGGAGCCCGGAGCGCCCGGCAGTCAAGGCTGCCATCCTCAGGCGATTGCCGTCAATATCCAGCCCTATTCCGGTTGATACACCCTTGAGTATGAATGGCCTCCCTATGACTCTTTTCAAATTGGTGAATGCAGTATCAGACGACACTGACTTAGCCACTCCTTACATAAGCACTTCCTGATAAGACTTGATACTCAAGAAACCCAGTTTGTCACGTATAGCTTCAGGGGCTCCCTTGACAAACGCCTGGTTTTCGACATGTTCAAGATAAATGAGATTGTCTTTTCCGCCGCAGCAGATGTTTACATTGCGGTTAGCACAAAGGTTGGCCATGATCTGCATATCGTTGGTCGCCTGGTACAGGTTGATATTTCCGCCGGCCAGGTAGAGTCCGGTCACCAGGGATGGGTTGTCGCCCAGGTTTATGATCCAGATATCACCCGTAGCAATCACCAGGCAGTTGCACACCTCAAGTTGTCCGCCCGCAGTGTAAATGAGAACATCCCCGTCAACGGCATATATGGTCCCCTCCAGTATTGGCGAAAGCACGGTGTTGCTGTTTACGAAGTGGTATACATAAGGACCCCAGTCGGTTGTGGATGATTCTCCTGCCTTGCGCCAGAAATCGATGTCGATTGGCCCTGGGGCCTGGTAACGGTTGGTATGGTTGGCGGCTGAGAAATACTCTGCATCCCCGGCAAATCCCTGATAAGCCCCCTGGCACCGCTGGTCAACCTCCAGTCCACCCTCGAAGGGCGGTATGGGATTATCAAATATAATCCCAAAGGCCTGTAACGTCTTAACGATATCCAGGGCCGGATTCAGCTGCACCTTGTCACAGTACAACTCGTAATCAGGTGGGGCCGTCATAGTGGCCTGCCAGATCTTTTTGGCTCCCCCGGACAACTGGGCATCGGACTTGACAGTCAATAATTGTTTAACTGCAGGCCGGGTAACCGTTACTACCGCCTTTCCCGCCAATTCAGGCTCGCTGACCTCAAGTTGGAAGGTGGTCGTCGTGCTGGCCAAAATTCGAGGGTCTTTAAGGATCGCCGCCCGCGCCCTCTCTATCCCCGACTCCGCCAGGTATGAGGCTTGCAGGTATTCGATGTGCCGCCGGGCGATCATCCTTTCCAGATGGGAGAGATTGACCGCCGTTGCCCCCATCAGCAGCAGGACCATAATGGCAAGTAAGGCTGCCAGAATGGCCGACCCGCGCTCAGTCCCGAGCTGAAATAGGCCTATCTTCTGTCGATGCCTCACAATTACCCCCAATCAGTCACCACTCGGACCCGAGTCTTTAATTGATAGCTGAACTCCTCATTTCCGCTGGTAAGCGATACCTCAAACAAATCCGGGAGCACCTCGCAAATCGCCAGGCCAATCACCCCGTTAACCACCGGATTTGTCGCACCCTTGGCAGAACGGTACAGAGTTCCCGATGTTACCCAATAACTCACCTTGGACCCATCGCTGCCTATTAAGCTGAATTGATTGGCCGATACAACATCCAGGCTTCGACAACTCTTAATATCGCGGGCCATCATTTCCAGACCCACCCGGGCACTCTCCTGATACTCCGAGCGGAAATCCAGCCTCTGGCTGGCCCGCTGCCCGTTAAGGAGCAATCCCCCCATGGCAGAAACCACCATCCCGGTGATAGCCAGGGCTGCCAGTAGTTCCAGCAGGGTGTAGCCATGATTCCATCTCATTCTATTATCCTCATGAACCCTGCCAGACCGCATACAGACTCTCCCCCTGGCTTTCCCCGCTTTCTGACCAGGAGACCCTCACCTATCACCAGGTAGAGGTCAAGGTTCGGGTCGTATTCCTCTATGGTCACCGTGGCCGCAAACCCGGAAGGTGGTTCCAAATCCAGGTCCAGTTCATCCACCGCAGTCTCCGGCATCACCCGGATTTGATCCGGCCTGGACCGGTAGGTTTCCAGGACCCCGGCGGCGAAATTGATGGCTTTGGTGCTCATAGAAGCCTGCTGGTTCCAGGCTGCAGCGGTGCCGATAATTCCAAATATGGAGCTAACGCCTAATGCCAGCAATGCAACCGCCGCCAATACCTCCAGCAGGCCGAGGCCTTTTTGGTTGGGGTTGGGTTTTTGTTTCATGTCTCAATCATTTCCGCTGATATCTCCGGTTGTAGGTTGGTCTCAGCCCAACCGCAGGACAAACGTTAATATTGGTTTGTTATAAACCATCATAATTATTGTAGGTAGAGTAGGCCTTAGCCCCCATCATTGAGCCCATACATTACAAGTAGGACACATTGGACTCTTATGGCTACAAGATCAATCAGACAATTATCAGCACCTTATAGAGATAAGCGACTATGCTACCGGATCCACTTGTCGCATGGATTAGCTCACTTTCCACACGAGACGGTTTCACCAGATATGTTATATCTTGGTGAGAACCGTCTCCCACCGGGCAATAAACATACTCATTGATATACTCAGCGTCCAGAAGTGTTTTCACTGTCAGTTGCGCAGTATCCCCGTTCACTTCTTTATACATCTCCGCCGCCTTCGTCAGCATCTCGATGTTACTCTGACAAGCCTTTACCTTGCTCTCATGAACCACAGCAGTGTACTTGGGCGCTACCAAAGCCGCAATAATGGCCAGAAGCGCAAAGACCGCGAGCAACTCCAGTACCGTGAACCCCTGTCTTTCCTTCCAGACTCTGATAATCCGATGAAAATCCGACACCATTATTCCCCCTCCTCTACCCCAATTGACCAAGTTCCACTTCCTGCAGTGTCCCTTACGCAACCTCCGCTAAGGTTGGAAATCGTCCTCTACGTTGTTCACGACTTCGGTTAATCAGACCAACACGCAGCTACAAACTTTGGACCCACCGACCCAAGAGTTCCCGGCTAGAAAACGGTCATCATATCCAGCATGGGCAGGATGGTCCCGCTCACGATCAACCCTACCACCAGGGCCATGATGATAATTAAAATCGGTTCCAGCAAGGAAAGCCCGGATTTGATAAGATGCTCAGTCTCTGCTCCGTAATATCCCGCAACCTTAAGCAGGCTTTCGTCCAGCCGCCCGGTTTCTTCCCCTACGGCGACCATCTGAATAACCAGAGGATCAAATGCCCCACTCATTCGAAAGGCATCAGCAATGCTTTGTCCGCGGCGAAGACCCTGGCGGACATTGCGGATCACCCCAGCCAAAACTGTGTTATCCGCCAGAGTTTCGCAGGTTTCCAAAGCCTCAATTATGCCCAGTCCCGACTGCACCAGAGCCCCCAAATTGTTGGCAAACCTCATTATTCCGAGTTTACGTAGGATTGAACCTATCACGGGCAAGGCGAGCAACAGCCTGTCCGTTTTCTCGCGACCGGCCGGTGTTTTTCGCCAGTATTTTATGAACAGCCCCAAAGCTGCAATCAAGATTACAATCGGCCAAAACCAAGCTTCCATTCCGGTGGATATTCCGAGGATTATCCGGGTCAAACCGGGCAGGACTGCGGTATCATAATGGAAAGCCTGAACCAGGCGCGGTACCACATAACCAACCAAAAAGAACACGACGCCAAAGGCAAAGCAGGCCAATAAGGCTGGATAGAGTGTGGCAATCTTGATCTGTTTAACAAGCTCCTGCTCCCTTTCCAGGTGACCAGCTAAGCGTGGCAATACCCGGTCCAGTGTACCCCCCGCTTCCCCGGTCCCGACCATGCGGGCAGCGATCAAAGGGAACACCGCATCCTGCGCCGCTAAGGCTTCTGACAATGACTCCCCGCGCTTGAGATCTCTAACCACCTTACGCAGGGCCACCTTCAGGGGCTGACTTGTCGCCTGGTCCTGCAGAGTAACCAGCGCCCTCATCAGTGGTACCCCGGCCTCTATTAGGGATGACAATTGGCGGAAAAACCAGGTTAAATCCTGCCTCTTCACCCGGTGCCACATCCGGGGAACAGGATTAAACCTTGAGCTGGATTCCCGGCGAGGTGACAAGTCGAGAACCCAGTACCCTTCATCAATCAACTGCCGGACTGCTTCCTCCCGATTCCCGGCCCGGCATGTCCCCCGCTGAATCCTTCCATCCCTGTTTCGAATGCGATAGCTGAAGCTGCCCAAAAAAGAACCCCCCTGTTGTCAAGCGGGGCCATCCCCTAAGAAAACGGTGCGTGTCCAACTAACAGCGAAGACAAAGTGTTTTCAAAATCTCCTCAATGGTAGTGATCCCTCTTCCGGCCTTTTCCAGTCCGTCCTCCATCAGAGTCACCATACCAGCGGACTGGACGGCCGATTCTATCTCATGTTCTGCGGCACCCTGTATCATCAGGTCTCTTATCTGGTTATTCACTTCCATAACCTCTTGAATCGCCAGCCGTCCCCGGTATCCGGTTCCGCGGCACAGGTGACAGCCGGTGTGACGATAAAAAAATTGGCTTGATTCTCCGGTCAGGCCCAGATTTTTGGCAGCGGCTCCTGAAAGTATATACGCCTCCCGGCAATGGGGACACAATGAGCGGACCAGGCGTTGCGACACTACCCCACTCAAAGCGGAAGCCAGCAGTAAAGGTTGAATTCCCATATCCAGCAAGCGGGTAACGGTCCCAACGGCACTGGTGGTATGAAGGGTGGTCAATACCAGGTGGCCGGTCAAGGCGGCGTGTACAGCCAGGTCTGCGGTTTCGGCATCCCGGATCTCTCCTACCATAATGATGTCCGGATCTCCCCGCAGCAGCGAACGTAGTCCATTGGCAAAAGTCAACCCCACCCGGGGATTGATCTGTGTCTGGGTAATGCCCGGAAGAGTGTACTCTACTGGATCTTCCAGAGTCATAATGTTCCGTTCAGGACGATTAAGCTGGCCCAGCATCGCATAAAGAGTGCTCGTTTTTCCCGAACCGGTAGGTCCGGTTGCCAAAACCAGACCGTGAGGGCGCTGTAAGAGTCGATCGAAGGTACGCCGATTTGGCCCATAGAGCCCTAACCCGTCTACGGAGAACAGGCTGCGGCTTTGATCTAGAACCCGCAAAACCATCTTTTCTCCCAGAATCGAGGGTATGGTCGAAACGCGGAAGCTTACCTGGCGATTATCGATGGTAGCGGCCAGTCGTCCGTCCTGAGGTAACCGTTTTTCGGCAATATCCAGCCCGGAGATTATTTTAAGGCGTGATACAATAGGTGAGGTCGCCCGGAGGGGCAGGGAGGCTGTTTCCGTAAGATCACCATCAATGCGCATCCTGATGCGCAGTCTCTGCTCCAATGGTTCAATGTGGATATCACTCGCCCCGATAGTGACAGCCTGAGTCAGAAAAGACTCCACCAGCCTGACCAGCGGATCCCCCGCCAGGTCTGGGGTTTCATCATCGTAAGCAATACCCGGACCGGCGAATGCCATTTCTCTGTGCAGGGAGTGTATAGCATCTTCGAGACAGGTATCAACAGCCAGCAGACTGTAATGTTGCAAGGCCTCATCCAGTTCTGCCTCCCCGATCATAACCGGATCGACCTTCATGCCGGTCAGGAGAGCCACGTCTTCAATGACCCCTAAATCCTCGGGATCCACCATGGCCAGTTTCAAGCACTCCCCTGAGCAGTTGAGGGGTAAAACCTTGTATTGTCTGGCTTTGTCAAAAGTTAAGAGCTTTACTGCTTCTGGGTCGATCGTAACCTGATCAAGATTGATGCTCGGAGTGACATGTTTACTTGCAATGGTCTTGTGCTGTGAAGGAGATAACAATTCTTTAGAGGCTTTTTCCTGAGGTGCTGCGATGTATTGCGAAAACTCACCAGTTGCCGATTCGGACCCAATTTGTTTTGGTCCCATAGGCTACCTGCAGTGAGACAATATGGTCTCTTTTTGGTTTGATATAAATTATACAATAAATATTCAGGAATTTCATCTAAATATTAGCAACAAACCCGAAAAACAGTTGGCAGTTGTCTGCCAAATCAGACGAAAAGCCCGTCATAGCACGGACCAACGACAACAAAATTCCATTTACACAAGAGCCCTTGCACTCCTAATAAAACAAAAATCAAGGCCACCGGGTGGAGTTGGCCTTGATTTTTGTTTTGCTATTGTTGCTTAAGCCTATCAGAGGGACTTATTTATATCATACGCGTAACGATAGGAAATTACAGAAATGAGGGCATTGGAACACGCGGGAAAAACTACTGGCTGGATCGTTAGATAAAGATAGGGACATTTTGGATCGGGGACACCTAGTATGGTGCCCCCGTAATACTACTACAGGATCTCTTCCAGCAAAGCCCGGTCCACGTCGTCCTTGATGGTGACCTGTCCGATACCGGTGGGGAGAACCAGGCGCAGGCGGCCGCTTTGCATTTTCTTATCCTGATACATGAGGTCGACCAGTTCCCGGGGAGGCAGGTCTGGAACCGGGAGGTTCAGGCCTAAGGCATCCATAAGCCTCCGTATGGCCTCCATTTCGGCTGCGCCCAGGAGGTCCAGGCGGTTGGCCAGGCGGGCAGCCATCATCATACCCATGGCCACCGCCTCGCCGTGACGGTAGGTGCCATAGCCAGTATAGGTCTCGATGGCATGTCCGAAGGTATGGCCGAGATTTAGAATGGCGCGTAATCCGGCTTCCCGTTCATCATTCTCGACAATACCAGCTTTGATCGCACAGGAACGATGGATGGCATATTGCAGCACCGCCTCATCGCGGCGGTTGATCAGCTCGACCTGGTTCTGGAGGTATGCAAAAAAATCACGGTCAGCGATAATGCCGTACTTGACTGTTTCTGCCAGACCGGAACGGTAATCCCGTTCAGACAGACTGTGCAAAGTGGCGGTATCTATCAGAACCAGCCGGGGCTGGTGAAAAGCACCGATCATATTTTTGGCTCGGGGATGGTTAACGGCTACCTTGCCCCCTACACTGCTGTCCACCATGGCCAGCAATGTGGTGGGAATCTGCACAAAGTCTACTCCGCGCTGGTAGATAGCAGCCACGAACCCTCCCAGGTCGCCGATTACTCCTCCGCCAAGGGTCAGGATCAGGCTGCTCCGGTCAAAATGGTTATCAACCGCCAGGTCAATAAGCCTCTGGGCCTGTTCCATGGTCTTGTATTCTTCACCGTCCGGCACCATACCTAGGACCAATTGCCCGTTGTCAATGCCCAGCCGCTGGCGGAGTTGTTCTCCATACAGCTCGTACACGGTAGGGTTGGTCACCAGCATCACCTGGGACCACCTGCCTACCGAACGCAGCAGTCCTCTCAGGTCCTCAAGCGCTCCACTCCGGATAATGATGTCATAGGATCTCCGGCCCAGTTCAACCCTTAGACTTTCCATGCTGTGCCTCGTTCAGCTTGTGCAGAATCTTCTTTACTATCTCATCCGGTTCCAGACCTGAAGTCTCTACATGGATGTCGGCCTGCTGGTAGTAGTCCTCTCTCTCCCGCAGCATCTGCCGGATATCATCCACAGTTACGTTCTTCTTTATCAGCGGCCGGGTGTTTCGCTTTTTGCTTACCCTCCGCAGGATGTCTTCGGGGTCGGCCTCCAGACAGACCAGGATGCCGTTCTTTTTGAGCATATCAAGGTTTTCCGGGTTGATTACCGCCCCGCCGCCGGTGGCTATAACCAGTCTGGTCCTGTCGGCCAGCCGTTTGACGACCAGAGACTCCTCGGACCTGAATCTGGTCTCCCCGGCTTTATAGAAGATATCACGGATACTCATACCGGTAATCCGCTCAATCTCCTTATCGGTATCAACAAACTCCCGGCCCATCCTCTGCGCGAGCCGGGTCCCCACTGCGGTCTTTCCAGTTCCCATAAATCCTATTAATACAATGTTTTTTTCCATTTCCACACCTTTTTTAAGTACCCCTCATAGTTTTGGTAATTGTTGATTACCTCATCAACTGAATCGCCGCCCAGCTTGAGCAACACCTCGTTGGCCAGGGCCAGGCTCACCACCGCCTCTCCTACCACTGAGGCAGCAGGTACCGCACATACATCAGAACGCTCAATATCAGCCTTTTCTTCCTGCCAGGTATCGATATTGACACTGGTCAGCGGCCGGTAAAGGGTCGGAATCGGCTTCATATAGGCCCGAACCATCACCTGTTCCCCGTTACTGACGCCCCCCTCGATCCCCCCGGCGTTGTTCTGCCTTCGGTACAACCCGTCGGCAACGGAGAAATAAATCTCGTCATGAACCGATGAACCCGGCTGCTCTGAGGCTGTTATCCCCTCACCAATCTCCACCGCTTTGATCGCCGGAACACCGACCAGTGCAGCAGCCAGTCGGGCATCGAGCCGCCGGTCACTCTGAACAAAGCTCCCCAGTCCCGGAGGCACATTGTTTGCTGCAACCTCAAAGCTGCCTCCCAGGGATTCACCTTCCTCCCTGGCCCGGTCGATGGCCTTTACCATTTGACTGGAGGCCATCTCATCGGGGCATCTAACCGGGGAGGCATCCGCCAGCTCATGCAACTCCGACGTGAGCGATTGACCACGTGTCGGGCTGGTTACACCTCCAATTGAAACTACCTGACTATAAATCTTTATGTTAAACAGGCCGAGAAATTTCCTACATATTGCTCCGGCAGCTACCCGGGCCGCTGTTTCCCGGGCACTCGACCTCTCCAATATATTACGGAAATCCCGGTGGTTATATTTCATACCACCCGCCAGATCCGCATGACCCGGACGCGGCCTGCTGATCTCTCTTCCTTTTTCGGGTGTCTCCGGATCCATAATTCCCTGCCAGTTTCGGTGGTCACGGTTTTCTATCATCAAGGTCACCGGGCTTCCCAGGGTCTTGCCGTGCCTGACTCCGGAAATTATCCGCACCTGGTCCGATTCAATGGACATGCGCGCCCCGCGCCCGTGACCCATTCGTCTGCGCTCTAGCTCCTTGTTAATGTCGGCCTGCGTAACCACCAGTCCCGATGGCAAACCTTCCAGGATGGCAACCAGGGCTGGCCCGTGCGATTCTCCAGCCGTGAGCAGTCTCAGCAAATCTCTCTCCCCCATCACTTCTTCCGGAAATAGCCCCCGGTAAATGTCTTGGGTTCCATAAAAACAATAAAGGCGTGTTCATCATACTCCCGGATGCGCTGCGCCACCTTGGAGGACATGCCTCTCTTGACTATCAGGTTCATGACCAGTTTTGGCCCTCCCAGACCTTCGGCATCCCATGTTGTTATAGCGTACCCCTCTTCTCTTAGCTGGTTGACCAAAGCCTGGTTGGCCTTGTCAGTTGTCACCTGAACTCCCCGGTACCCCAGGGCCAGCATTTCCTCCACCCAGGTGCCTACAATCACACCGCTGGCAAAGCCCAGACAGTACAAAATCAGCCTGGCCGGTTCGTCCAGACTGCCCAGGACCTTTCCCAGGGCCACCACATAAACCAGGATCTCAAAAAAACCAATCACCGCGGCTATGTATCGATCACCCCGGATGGTGAGAATCATGCGCACGGTGCCCAGAGATACATCTATGATACGAGCAAAGAAAATGAATGCCAAATCAAAAAACATTTGACCCCTCCTGTGGGTTACACGGTTGTCTCCGTATCGGGTCAGTCTGCATCCCGGAACCATGACGCCTGGATCTTAACTACCCTTACCTCCGTGAGTACGCCTTAACCTAATTGCCCGGGTCGGTCTCAGATATGCGGACCCGGCCGGTAATCGGGGTAACCACTACATAAAGAGACTGGTTGCGTCTGTTTCTCAAGTGTACGGTTCCCCCTTGCACCGGGTTTCCCAAAGGCAGGAAACGACAGGCCGACCATTTGCCGAGATTCACCGGATCCTGAGGGAACCTGGTCCAGACCGTTTCTACACCCCGGCGCAGTTCAATGGTCCTCGGTTTTTGGCCTTGCCGGACTTCATAACTGGTGGAGCTGTGTTTAAACGCCACCGCGCATTCCCGCCCATAGGTGACAGCGCTCTGTCGGGTCAGGCGAAGCTCACGGGCCATAATGGCAGCATCCTGCCGCAAGGCCAGTACATCAGCCACTGCCTGATACCTGGGCCAGACCAGCATTGAAATCAAACCTAGAATAGCCAGGACGGATAACAGTTCAACGAGAGTATAACCGGAGGCCCTAGATTTCATTCTTTTCCAGCCTGCCTCTCAGCTGGTCCTCCATCAGCTGTCGGGGCGCCCTCTCTCCAGTAAAAATCTCAAAACTGCGGACCCCCTGACTCACAAACATGCCCAACCCGTTAATGGTCTTAAATCCCAGCCTGGCCGCCTCCAGCAGAAAACGAGTGGTAATTGGATTGTATATAATATCGGAAACCGCCGCTTTTGGATTCAGTTGTTGGAGGTTTAACGGCGGACTCTCTTCGGTATTTGGGTACATCCCGACTGGGGTGGTATTCACTACCAGTTCAGCGGTCCTCAGAAAACCTTGAATCCGGGGGTCATTCCAGGCCAACCCCCGGCTATCCTGCCGGGTTACCTTCGTAATATAGCGGGCCAGGTTTACGGCCCGCTCAGGAGTACGGTTCAGAAAAACTGTGAGCGCTCCCCGGTTTGCCAGCTGGCAGCCAATGGCCCGGGCCGCTCCTCCGGCCCCGAGAACAATGGCTGATTCCGGTACCTTGACCCCAGCCTGTTCCAGAGAATCCATGAATCCAATTCCATCGGTGTTATGTCCCACTGCCAGGTTTTCCTTTATAAGGACGGCATTGACGGAACCACAGGCACGAGCCTCGGGACTGATCTCATCGAGAAAGGGAATGATCGATTCCTTGAAGGGTATAGTCACGTTAAACCCCTGAACGCCAAGGGTCCTGGCTGCCTCCACCACCAATGACACCCGGTCGGGTTTCACCGGAAACGGAAGATAAACCGCATTAATTCCCATAGCCGTAAACGCCAGGTTATGCATAAACGGTGACAGCGAATGACCCAGCGGATAACCAACCAGCCCAAACATCCTGGTTTCCTGATCTATCTGCACCCGGGCTCCCCCGTTTACTATGATTTCCTTACAGATATACGTTGATTATTGCAAAATCAGGTATCTCCTGGCAAGTCAGTCCTGCAGAACCGAATTGACATCGCCCCGTTGGATCGCCTTCCTGATACTCCGCAGGACCATTATTTCAAACTTACGCATGACCCTGGTGCCAATAAATTCGCGTTTATTAATCGGCACTACCAGAATGGTGAAAAGGTCCATACGGTTACCACCCAGGATATCGGTAAAGATCTGGTCCCCTATGACCGCAGTCTCCTCACGGGAACTGCCCATCACCTCCAGTGCCCGATGAAAGGCCCTGCGGCGTGGCTTGCCCGCCTTGGATACAAACGGTATTCCCAGCCCTTCGGCAACTGAGACCACCCGCTCGCGGCCATTGTTGGAGGCAATACAAGCCTTAAATCCCCGGGCCTTCACCGCCTTCATCCAGGCCACTACTTCGCTCCGGACCTCCTGGCTGTTCCACTCGGTCACCGTGTTATCGAGGTCCAAAATAAAGGCCCTGATCCCATGGGCATACAGTTTTTCCAGGGGCAGATCCAGAATTGAGTCCACATACACATCGGGAAACAAGTATTTCTTCAAGCAAATACCTCCAGTTACGGTACTCTTTTATCATACCCCATGGAACCGGTTCTACCAAGACTGACATAATAAACCCACTAATCGAATGGTTACCAATGTCGGAACTAGTGAACGATATCAAATTCCCAGCTGGGATCAACCGTTTCATCCTCAAGGTAGGCCAGGTCTTTCTGGTGTGGAATGGGCTCGGAAACGGTTTCCGGAGCAGGTTGTTCCGGTACCGAGTTCGGATTGACCGGGGGTGGGGAATTGGATGAGACCTGTTTCAGCACTCCGGGCTGAAACATAACATAAGGTTTCTCCATGAATCTCTCAAAGGTCATAAACGGATAGGTTTTAGGATCCTCCTCTACTTCACCCAACAGGAACACCTTTATAGTCAGGTCACAGTTCAACTTTCCCGGCACGTCTGACCAGATGGTACTTTTGTCGATGGCCAGGAGTCTCCCCAGACGCTGTACCTCATACAAGAAACCATAGATATTCGAGCTGGAACCTACCAGTTCCATGGAAATATCGTAGCTCGAATAATCACCATTATTTTCAAGGTTGCCAAAGGATATCTTCTTTTTCAGGGCACCATCACTATTCAGTGTAATATCGTACTCCGATGCCAAACGGTAAATGTCCACCAGCAGTCCCGGCGTGTTCCGGAAAGAAGGGACCTCTGACTGGAGTATCTCCATATGCTGCTGGGTCTCCAGGATCTGCTGCTGGAGACCGGGGATGTTATCCCAACCTTCAGCCAGAGCCGTCTGCTGCATCAGTTGAACCTGCCTTAATTCCTGCTGCAAGGCATTCAGACGTTGAATCTGGGGTCTAAAATAGAAGCTAAAGGACAGATACCCGGCCAATAAGAGTAAGAATACAATGACCAGGAATCGCTCCCGTCTCTTTAGTCCTTGCCACTTGCTGGCCAGATCAGGAAAACTTTGTGACCTCATCCCCCCAAACTCCTCACGTTTATGTTTTATCGGTCTCCGGGGTCTTTACTCCCCTAAAGCGCATTTCCAGACGTACCTCTTCAACGCTTCCCCGGAGGGGCACCTGTTTGGGTTCCACCTCTTCAAAGTAGGGAAGGTTTCTCAGGCCGACAATGAACTGGGCGGTCCGCAAAGCACTGTCAGTCTGGAATGTGATATTGACTCCCTGCGATGATATAACCTCCAGGCAAGTAACCGATACCCCTGGTGGTAAAACGCTGCTTATACCGTCTATGATCTCAACAATATCGACCTTATGCTTATGTATGTTTTCAACTGCCTGGTGCTTCCGTTCATAATCAGCTTTTAGTTCCTGTGACTTCTCGTAATAGGATTTGGCCTGCGCCAGCTGTTGGTATTCCCGATTAAACTGGTCAATTTTCGCCTGGCACTGCCCTGCCAGATACTGTGGACAGTAAAAGAGCCCTCCGACAACAACCAGTCCCAATAACACCAGTGGTGAATATATCAAAAAACGGCGACGCCTCTGGCGTTGTTTTAATATTTCGGGTGGGAGGAAGTTCAGATCCGTCTTCGATATGCGCAAACTGTTAATCCTTTCTTAACATCATACCCAGATTGCCGGCCATAGTCGCAGCCGCAGTCACGGGCTGCGGCCCGGTCTTTCGTCCCCACCTGAAGTTAAGGACCTCATCCAGGCTGCTTTTTACCGGAATTTCGAGGGCACTGTCCAATAGGGTTGTCACGATTTCCTCCCTCTGCGCCAGATCGCCAACCACATGCAAGACCTCGACCTGCCGGCCCTGATGGCTGCCGGCAAAGAAGTTAAGGTAACCTCTGGTTTCCTCAATCAGGACTGAAAGATCTGCAGCATCTTCCCCTTCTTCCGATAAATTGAAAGGGATATCTGCGTAGAGCAACAAGCATCCATCTTCACAGATGGCAATCCGGGAACCGTCCCGATTCACATCCAGGACTGCCACATCACTATAATCAGTTTGGGAAAACAGCCTCAGTATCGAATTGGGCAGTATATCGAGAGACCTGATGTACATTCTGGTACTCTCCATAACCTGCATAACCTGCTCCACCATATAGCGGGGGACTGCTGCCAGCAGAAGTTCGTGATAGCCCTTTTCATTCCCGGAGTCAGAGACAGTCTTCATCACCCGGTAGTCAAAGGCATACTCGGTCAGATCAACCGGCAGAAACTCGTTGATTGCCGCCAGGATGAACTCATCAAGGACCTTGCTGTCCAGAGCCGGAACCCGGGCAGTTCTGGTAATCATGCCCTCACGACTCATCAGGACTGATACCTGGCGGGAGCTAAGGCCCCTCTCTTCCAAAAAACCGGCTATCTGGCGGCCGATCTCATGGTTGCGGTCATCATCCAGATCTCTTCCCAGGGGATGGCTAAACTCCAGATTGGCGTAATTGTCAATCCGGAATGTGCGATTTCTGACCGCTCCCTTAAGGATACGGGCTCTTCTCTCCCCTATATCAAGGTATAATGAACCACCAAACATCGGTTGTCCCCTTATATATGTATTTCGTCTAAACCAGCGAAAATGTTAACATAATGATTCTAATTATGTATCCCAAATCCCTGCCTGAAATGGTTTCTGTATCAGTGGAAATCTGCTCCATCACGGGTCGGATCGTATGAGTCGCTATTTTGCTGAACCGGATATCGTTTCTTTTTGTGCCTTACCGGGGGTAAACAACTGGTTCTACCGGAGGTTTAATGGCAACACTATATATGGGTCTGCAAGCTTGGGCTGTATGATCCGGCAGTCAGTTTTCCTACAACTTGGGCATTTGCATTTATAAGTTGTAGCTTTGCTTCTACATCCTTGCCGTCCATATCCAAAAACTTTGCACCCTCCAGGTAGAGCGTTCCGCCTACGGTAATACTAATTTCTCTCGCAAGTCAAATGTCCTCTCTCGCCCACAAAACTATTCCAATATTGCCTCCCAGCCGAACCTGTAGAATCGCACCTGGTTCAACGACAATATCTCCGGTTTCATTTCTAACGCTGATTTCCTTGAAAATGCCTATATTGCCAGTTTTGGCGATTTTAATTACCCCATCGGTAGTTAACATTAAGGGCGGTCCTCCTGTCATCGAAACATAGGGTCAAACACGACTACGACTTTTTTCCAGGTACAAAAAGGCATTGCAGCATATCGTTTAGACCTTCATATTACCAATCAGGTCGAACAGCGGCAGCATGATGGAAACGATGATGGTTCCGATGATGAGGCCCATGATCAGCAGCATGACCGGTTCGACCAGCGACAACATATGTGTAATACCGGTCTCCGCCTCCTTGTTGTAATACTCGGCCATCTGCTCCATCACCTCATCCATGCTCCCGGTCTCCTCCCCCACCCGGACCATCTGGATGGTCATCGGGTCAAAGAAGCGAGCCTTTTCGAGATTGTAAGCCAGGCTCTCACCCTTGCGAACCCCTTCCATGGCATAGTCCAGGGCCTGTTCGGCCACCGCGTTGCCCACATTCTGGCGAATAAGTTCCAATCCCTGCAGGAGCGGGATGCCGCTGCGGAACACAATGGCCGCGGTACGGGCAAAACGGGTAGTCACCAGATTGGCGGTTACCGTACCTATAACCCGGGTTTTCGAGATCAGCCGGTCCTTACGCAATCTCCCCTGTGGGGTTGCCAGCCAGTACCGGACCAGGAACACCAGACCCCCCACGGCAATAATCATCAACAGGAGATTCCCCTGCATAAAGTGGGTGATGCCAATGATGGTCCGGGTAATCAAGGGCATTTGGGCACCGGTCCCGCTCAGAAGGCTTTCTATCTGAGGAATCAGGAACTGAAATACGAAAAACAACAGACCCAGGGCCACCACGGTCAGGATTATCGGGTAGACCATGGCCCCCTTGATCCTGGTCTGAATGTTATGTTCCTGTTCATAGAAGTCAGACATACGCAGGAATATCTCGCTCAGGTTCCCCGAGGCCTCCCCCGTGGCAACCATCCGGGCCAATAAGGGGGGGATAGCGCTTTCGGGTGAAGACATGGCCTCTGACAAGGCCTTGCCGGTCTGCACCTCCCGGTACATCCGCTCGGCCTCTTTCTTCATCAGGCGATCCGGTATCTGCAGCTTCATTATGTTAAGTCCGTTCATCAGGCTTAAGCCCGCCCGCAAGACCATGGCCATCTGCCGGCAGAATAAGGCCAGTGAGTCGGACTTGATTTTCGGACGAAACGCCAACCACGCTGGAACTCCACCCGAGGCTTTTACCACCTTGATAGGGATCATACCCCGTTCACGGAGAGCTTCGAGTACCACAGTCTCGGTATCCGCGGTAAAATTGCCTTCATGCAGTTGTCCACTCCGGTCCATGGCCTGGAAATGGAAGTCCGCCATCACGTCCTCCGTATCGTTTCAGTTAGTACATCTGGGTTACGCGCAAAGCTTCTTCTAGAGTAGTTATACCGCTCAGAACCTTTTTGCGGCAGTCCTCCCACAGAGGCACCATTCCCCGGTTTATCGCCGCCTGATGCAGTTCGTCAGTTGGCACCCGGTGATCAATCAGGGAACGCAGTTCCCGATCAAGTTCCAGTATCTCAAAAACCCCGGTTCGACCCTGATAGCCCGTATCATGGCAGGCCGGACAGCCAACCCCCCGTTTGAGGAAAAGCTCCTCTTCCGGTGGAATCGCCAGGATCTCGTGTTCCCGTTTATCTGCCGCGTACACCTCTTGACACTCAGGACAGATCTTGCGCACCAGGCGCTGGGCAATAACGCCGGCCAGGGACGAGGCAATCAGGTAGGGTTCAATACCCATATCCATCAAGCGAGTAACCGCTCCGGGAGCATCATTGGTGTGCAAGGTGCTTAGAACCAGATGGCCGGTCAAGGCCGCTCGAATGGCGATATCCGCCGTTTCATCATCGCGGATTTCCCCCACCATTACCACATCCGGATCCTGGCGCAGCATGTTTCTGAGGCCGGACACAAAGGTTAACCCGGCCTGAACATTGATCTGCGTCTGGGTAATCTTCCCCATCTCATACTCCACCGGGTCTTCCAGGGTGGATATATTAAGCCGGTTAGCATCCATTTCCGCCAGCATCGAATAAAGGGTGGTGGTTTTCCCGCTTCCGGTAGGGCCGGTAACCAGGACCAGACCCCAGGGGCGATTGACCATACGGTCAAACTTGGCCGCATCCTCCACACTGAAACCAATGTTCTGTTTCCCCACAAAGAACGCAGCCCGGTCCAATACCCTGATGACCAGTTTCTCCCCATGAGTAGTTGGCATGGAAGCAATACGCAGGTCAATCTGCCGGTTATCAATACTAACGGCTCACCTTGCCGTCCTGCGGCACCCGTTTCTCAGCGATGTTCATATTGGCCATGACCTTGATGCGGGTCACCAGCGCACTGTGTACCCTGATATCGGTGGTCAAGGTCTCATGCAGGATCCCGTCCACCCGGGTACGGATGCGGAGAATATCATGCTTCGGCTCGATATGGATGTCACTGGCGCGGCTGCGGACCGCATTCTCGATGACGCTGTTAACCAGCCTCACCATCGGTGCGCTCTCCACATCCAGGGTCGCCGCCACCTCAGCTGTCGACCGGAGTGGCAGTGCGCACCAGGTCCTGAGCCGCACGCTCGGCCACCCGCTGCTGTCCAAAAAACTGCTCTATCACCCGCAGGATCTCGCGTTCCCCCGCCAAAAGCGGAGTAACCGGCAAACCGGAAATCAGGCGGACATCCTGAATCGCCACCCGGTCCAGCGGATCCTTCATGGCCAGCATCAGATGACCATCCGCCACCTGTATCGGGACCACCATATGGCGCCGGGCCAGATTCTCGGGAATTCGCCGCACCGCCTCCGCGTCTATAGCGGCAGTGCGGAGATCAATCTGGCGGATGCCCAGCTGGTTCTCCAAAACCGCGCCCAGCTGGGCCTGGGTCACAATGCCCTCCTGCACCAGAACCTCGCCCAGACGCTAAACCGGTCCGCTTCTGTGCCTCCAGAGCTTTCTTCAGTTGTTCCTCTTTAATAACACCAGCCTGGACAAGTAACTCGCCCAGGCGTAATTTGGGTGTCGGATTGATGGCCGCCATACACCCTCCCCGGTCAACCTACCTGACCGTTCTAATTCTCTTCTCCATTATGTAACCATTGTTGTCAAAGGGATAGAGCTTCACCTGCAATTGACCGTCGTGCCTATAAGCTGAAACCATGATACAACCGCGCAGTCTGGTCCTCTGGGTGGTGCTGTTCCATAAGGTGTCCTCTTTACCGTCCCCGGAATAGTAGGCCAGGGCTGCACTCTCCGAGTTGTCATCCTTTAATTGGTCGTAACGTGCCATACCCTTACCACCAGTGATGGGATTCTCCACCTCCGAGGATGAGCGGTGACTCAAACTGGGAGTAGTCCCGAGCAGTTGCTCGTTGATCCGGTTGCAGATGGCCTGCTCCAGTTTATTTCCCTCAGTCGAGTCATAGTGTGGCAACAATGCATGTACCACACCCTGCGCCGTGTTCAGGTTGGTGTTAAGCCCCGACAACCTAGCCTCGACCTCCGCATAATTCCCTTTGGGAATCAGGACTGCGGCCAGGATGGAGATGATGAAGACGACGATCATCAGTTCTATTAGTGTGAAGCCTTTTTGGTTATTCATTCACGTACCTTTTCAGTATAATTTAATCTCGATTAGGTTATTGACCTACTTGAATAGGCCCTTTGCCTATCAATTCTCCGGATTTGTCATAAGGATATATGAAAATCCCATTTTCATATACTTGTAATCCTACTACACCAGCACCACTATCTGGTACACCTGCCGAGTAAACTACTGCGGATGTGTTACTCGCCGATGTTTCCACTCCCGTTTCATTGGTCACAGGGTTGACAATCCCAGCTTTGGCAATTTTGTTTGCAGCAGCAGGCAAAAGTTTAGTGACGTATTCAGATGCTTTATATCTTGGTGCCATGTTTTCCACAATTCCCTGCACTATCCTTGCATTGGACTCAACCCCCGACTCCTTCGCGGTGTTCTGCACAATACCCGACCTCGGAATAATAACCGCCGCCAGAATCGCAATAACCGCGATAACAATCATCATCTCGATGAGCGTGAAACCCTTCCGGTTTCGTCTTAACTTCATTAAAGACATTATTAATCCTCCCTACAATATGTATTTTTGATCTGGTTCCCTATCTACCGTATCAGGCGGTTCGCCTCCAGACTTATTTCCGACGTTCCCCCCTCCTCTCGCCTAAGTCCAAAAGCCAAGATACCAATTGATTATATCTGTACCCCGGAGCAGGGCCAGAACTCCGCCCAGGGCCAGGTAAGGACCAAAAGGAACCGCGTCTTTGCGTCCCTTCTTGCCCGATACCACCAAAACAATACCAAGCAGACCACCGACCAGGAAGGCCAGGAACAATGCCAGACCTGTCATGTGCGGTCCCAGAAACAGCCCCATGAAGGCTGCCAGTTTGATGTCGCCCCCGCCCATGCCGCCGCGGGATACCACCGCAATCGCCAGCATGAATGCTCCGGCGGCCAAACCTGCCACCAGACCCCACAAAGCGTCTTGCCAGGAGTAGAGAAGCAGGAAAGGGAGCCCCAGCAGAACACCGGCGAGCAGTATTTCATCCGGGATGATCATGTGCTTCAGGTCGATGACGGTGACCGTCAACAGGACGGCCACGAACACCCACCCCGCCGGGGTAGCCCAGGACAGACCGGTCGTTAACCAGACCAGAACAAACAGGAGTCCCGCTGCCAGTTCCACCAGGGGATACTGCCAGGATATCCGGGACTGGCAGTAACGGCAACGGCCGCGAAGCAAAACATAACTCAAGATCGGAATCAGATCCCTGGCCAGCAGACGGTTGCCACACTCCATACAATGGGATGGAGGGAACACCACCGACTGCTCAGCAGGAATGCGATATATGCAAACATTGAGAAAACTGCCCAGGGAGGCACCCAGGATGAATATCAACAAGACGAGCGTAATACCAATTCCTCCCCCACCACAATATTTAGGGCTTGCTAAGATCACAAAAAGATGCCGATAATACAAGGGTTTTCAGCCATTTTTGCCGAATTTATGTGCAAGGAAAAACGCAATTCGCTGACAAAAACCGTGCACCTGGAGGCTAAAAGATGTATAGAAAACCAAGCCCTCAATTAACCATAGATGACTTCATTCTTCCATTTTCCGGGAAGCTCAGTGCAGAAAATCGTTGGGTTAAATTGGCTAAGATCATTCCCTGGGATGAGATCGAAGAAGAGTATGCCTTTATGTTTCCCAGCGACCGGGGCAATGTAGCCAAACCGGTTCGCATGGCACTCGGCTCTTTGATAATACAAGCACGGTGTGGTTACACTGACCGCGAAACCGTGCAGCAGATTACCGAAAATCCGTACCTGCAGTACTTCATAGGTTTCAAGGAATATCAGCTGACAAAACCCTTTACCCCTGTTGCCCTGGTCAAATTCCGTAAGCGATTTAATACCAGAAGACTTGCCCATATTAATGAACTTATCGCTAAGGCCGAAGCCGAAGCAGAAAAGATAGAGGCTCAGAACAAAAATAAGCAAGATGGAGATGACCATAAGCCCGATGATCAGGATACCCCAAATGGATCTGAAGAAGGGGGTTCAGACGCAACCCAAAAACAGGGAGAGCCAGGGAACACCTCTAAAGAGTCTGAGCCACCGAACCAGGGGACGTTGATCCTTGATGCCACGTGTACACCCGCAGACATACATTTTCCGACTGACCTGGGATTGTTGAATGAAGCCCGGGAAAAGCTTGATGAGATCATTGACACGCTACATAAAGCATCAGCCGGTGGCCAGAAAAGACCACGAACCTATCGGCAAAAAGCTCGTAAAGATTACCTGAATGTCTCCAAACAAAAGTCTCCCAGAAAGAATATTCTTCGCAAAGCCATTAAGAAGCAACTGCAATACACTAAACGCAACCTGAAAATTGTAGACAGGATGCTCCAGGAAACAGATAAGGGAACTGAGATACTAAGCAAACGGAAGCAGAAACTGTTAAGCACGATTCGCAAACTTGTGGATCAGCAGTCCAGGATGTACAAAGCCAAAACCCATCGGGTGGAGGATCGGATTGTAAACCTGTATCAACCACATGTCCGCCCCATTGTGCGCGGTAAAGCCGGATCAGCCGTAGAGTTTGGAGCCAAAGTGGCTATCAGTCTGGAAAACGGCTATAGCCGGGTAGAAAGACTATCCTGGGATCCCTTCAACGAAGCGACAACCTTACAGGAAAGCGCAGAACGCTATCGGGAACGCAATGGCTGTTACCCGGAAGTAATCCTGGCAGATCGTATCTACCGGAACCGGGACAATTTGGAATACTGCAAAAAAAACCACATTCGTCTTAGCGGGCCAAAGCTAGGAAGACCGCCAGCGAAGGCTCTTATGAAAAAAGCTGAAAAACGTATTGAAAGACAAGACGCCCGGAACCGCAATGCCATAGAAGGCAAATTTGGCGAAGGAAAAAGAAAATATGGACTGAATCGTATTGCTGCAAAGTTAAAAGAAACAGCAGAGAGCATGATAATGTTACAATTCCTGGTAATGAACTTGGAGCATAAGCTCAGAGTTCTTTTTGTCCAAATTTACTACTGGATATATTGTCTTAGGAATAGGCCGATTTTTGTTGGTTGATAAAATTTCGGGGTTTGGCTAGCAAGCCCTATTTAGACGAATAAATAAACTCGAAAAGTCCTAATGGTAATATTTACAGCTTACTCGACCGATTCAATAATCCTGCTTGTGCACACCTATCGAATACTTATTGCCCCCAAAAAACAAATAACCCAAAACCGCCCTATACTTAGGAGTTTTGGGGATTTCCTAAGGCAACCCGGCTACCTTAAATCCAAAATGAGAAGGCCCGTGGCTTTGCGTCCTTTTCTCTCGAAAAGTTTGCCTTTTAAGTATTCGGTTATAACAATCACAATTTCATTATACTTCCATAATCTCGCTCGTCAATCCTTATTTTTTCTCTTTGTGAAGGACTTACCTTTACTCCTGTTTATCAAAAAGCCTCAACCTATCTTGATTGACGGTAAATTTCTGTCCCGTTCCATCAATTTCTTCCGGTGCTCCCCAGCATTTTCCATGGCATTATATAATTCAACTGAAGACCGCAAGTGCTTTTGGGTATAGTCTGTTGACGTTATCTTTTGAGCCAGTGTAAGCAAAAAGGCATTAGGAAACTGTATCTTGGAACCTCTTGGAACCTCCTAGAACCTCGAATTATCAACGCCTTTTCCAAGGGTTCCATGGTTCCAATATAATAAATAATTATTGGTATTAGGTAAAAAGGAGTATATATATGCGCGTATAGGTTATATGGAATTCTTGGAACCTTGGAACGCTTGGAACCTTGGAACTGGCAGAAATTTGTTAATGCCAAATCTAGACTGACCGAAAGCTGTCTGACTCAATCTCAACAATTTACCGCAGGTCTCGGTATCATTGAGTTCATTTCACTTTCATAATCTGGCTCGTCAATCCTTATCTTTTCTGTTTGTGGGGGACTTACCTTTACTACTATTTATCAAAAAGCCTCAACATATCTTGATTGGCGGTGAATCTTTGTCCCGATTCATCGATTTTTTCGGGTGTCACCCCAGCATTTTCCATGGCTTTTACGGTGAGGTCGCGGTCGGTCAACAAGGCCAGTTCGTAAGCCGTCCAGCCATCGACGGTCTTGAGATATGGATCAGCCCCTTTTTTTATCAACAATTGGACCGTCTTGGGGTGGCCGTCAAAAGCAGCACACATCAAGGCAGTCCAACCCTCCCGGTTGCGGATATCGGGATCGGCCTTTTTGTTAAGCAGCATCTCCACAATAGTCAAGTTTCCTTTAAAACTGGCATACATCAGGGCAGTAACTCCCCATTCCTTTTCTTTTATATTTGGGTCAGCACCAGCCTCCAACAAGGCCCGGGCGATCTTGGAATCACCATGGTAGGCAGCAACCATCAGCGGGGTCTCACCTTTTGGATTGGCAGCATCGGGCGAAGCACCGGAGGCTAAGATTTCTTCAACCTTCTTCAAATCCTGGTCCATGACCGCCTGAAGGAGTGGGGGCACAGTCTCCTTACCAGTCGGGGCAGCGGGGGCAGAAGGCCCTTCCGGATCCTCAGTTCCACCGACCGGGGCCTTCGGTTCTGCGCTCGTCTGAACCCAGGGCAACGGCGGGATCAGGTCATAGCGCCAGCAGTATCCCCCTACCAGGCCCAGAATCATAACCACCGCCAGGATAATCACCCACCTGGTGTTGACCTTCAATTTATTCTTCGGTTTCCGATGCTGAATGGTAAAGGGATCAGAAACCGGGGTGGGGGGTATCTCCCAACGAATCTGAGGCTGAGCAGGCGCCGCCGGTTTAACGGGCGGAATCAGGAGTCTGGTCCGTTCCAAAACATCGTCCACTATAACATGGTCCACAGCCGGTGTTTCCGGTGGTGTCTTGCCCAAGCTACGGGGTATCGGCGATTCCACCGTTGCATGTTCCTGTTCAACTTCGACTGGCTTATCCACCGTAAGTTGGGATGTCAGTGACTCTACGGTTATCTTTTCGTGAGCCGCAGGTATATAGCTGCCCATGGATTCCTGGTACTCATCGAGTCCTTTAAGCAGCTCATCCACCCGGGCCTGAAGCAGTTCCATTTCGGTTGCCCGGCCATCTTCTTTTTGAAAAACAGCACTTCCGAAGAGTGGGTTTTTCTCGCCGTAAAAATCCAGGCACTCCTGCAGAACCAACCTGGCTTCGTTCAGAGAAGGCGGAGATTCCTCTGAAGCACTTCCCAGTAAAGACCCAGGGTCTGTTTCATCCGCAGGTGGGTGTACGCGAGCAGATGTTTGGCATCACCCTCTGCCTCTTCCCCCAGAACAGCGGCTTTGTGGCGGGAGAGGTCCAGGAGCTGATCGAGCTTCCCCTCGGCCTCCTTAAACATCTGTGACTGGGCCCGAATCTGGCGCAAAGTATCTTTCAGCCTCTCGTTCTGGCTGTACAGATTCTCAAACTCCTCAGCCAGTTCCTGCTGGAATACGACAACCTCTTCCTGGTCATAGCCGTTCAAGCCCCTTTCAAACTCCCGGTTTCTAATCTCCTGGGGCACAATCATCTAGCATTTCCCCCTAGTCCATAATCTTGTTTACGATATAGTCCGCTTTCGAACATACCAGCCGGAAAGTTAGCTATCTCAACACGGGTAACCGTTAATCAGCCGGCTGGTAGGTATTGAATATCCGATTTTCGTTAAAGTAGGTATAACCTTCAGCCGTAGCATCCCCACCCACCGTTGAACGCACTATCAAGCTCAGGGGCCTGCCCATCTGGTTCTCGATCTCGTCTTCCATTTCGCGTACCGCATTAGGCGATATCAACTCCGGACTGCGTACCACAGAAAGTACCATAATCTCGTCAGCATGCTGATAAAACTGGAGTTCCGTCATGATGGCTGCCGGAAATCTTCTCTGCAACTGTTCTCTCAGGCTGACCTCCACCTGATTCTTCATCTCCACTTGTGCGTCAAGCAAGGGCTGGTACCCGAACACTGTCTGCAGGAACTGATCGGCATCAGCATTGCGAGTTATGACCGAGCGCACAATCAACCGGGTATCAGTTTGTAATTTCTCCCGCAGCACGGCTTGTAACGCCGAGACCTGGTCAGGATTAATAGGATAACTGTTTCGAACTACCGCCACCACTGAATCCGGTGAATCTGGAGCCTCTTGAATGATTTCCACTAGCTGGGCATTGGATATGGCTCGCAGTTCATCGGTCAGGATTCGGGAGAGTCGATTCATAAACTCGTGTTCAGCCCGCTGCTGGTTTCTCCGCAACAATTCCTGAGGATCTATAAATACCGGGCCATGAGAGTCACTGTCCTTGGATAACAATGACCGGACAATCAGGTAGCAGGCAGGATCAATCTCCTCCTGCAATACCTTTTCCATAGCACTTACCCGCTCCGGTCCTACCTCCTGAGGGGTGAGCACGGTTGACATAACTTCCAGACTGTTGCCATTGCGGTAATAATCGAGTTCTTCCAGATAAGCTCCAGGTATGAGGTAGAGTTGCTTTTCCAGTGAGACCCGGAGATCGTTTTCAAACCTTCTTTCTTCCACCATCGAAACCAGCGTCCCGGTCATGAAAACAGTAGCCAGTACGAGCGCAATTACACTAATGCCAAAACGCCTGACAAACAGGTTCAGTGTATTCCCGTTTTCTGTCCTGTGGGACGTCAGTCCCGAAACAACAAATACTACGGCCGCGGCAAACTCGATACACAGGAAGTTAACCAGGAACAGGGATGCGGCTCCTCCGGCCATTGACCACTGACCAGTAGCCAGGTTTAATCCAACCGTAGCCAGCGGAGGGACGATAGCGGTAGCGATTGCCACCCCGGGCAGAGCTGGACTGATCTTTTCGTCAACCAGGGCGTACGCCCCGGCCAGACCAGAGGCCAGAGCCACAATGATGTCGTAAATGGTGGGCTGAGTACGAGCCAGGATTTCACTGCCGAAATCAGGACGGATCGGAACCAGACCGATGATGTATGATAGTCCCACCGCCATCATTATGCCTATGATCTCCGCCACCAAGGCCCTGCGTAGCAAACTCGAATTTCCAGTAGACAAGCTCAGGGCTATACCGAAGATAGGCCCCATAAGCGGAGCAACCAGCATGGCTCCGATAACTACTGCAACACTGTTCGACAAGAGTCCAAAAGCGGCGATTATCGTGGAAAGGCAGACCATCAAATGGAATGATGGAGATGGTGAGGATAGATCCGTTATTTTTTGATATATTACCCGGCGCTGCTCCTGCGGCATCCGGCGACGGTTGAACAGTTCCGTCCATTCTTTTGACATCTTCAGATATCCTCTCGGCATTTTCATACCTTAAGAATACTCTCTGCGTGACGGTAATCCTGCTTTTTTGTCGACGTCACCTGCATTGCAGGGGCATATGTTGATGTACCTCCAGGTACAGATTGTTGGATCGTTCCAGAAACTAATACCACTTGTATTAAATGGCAGTGTCATACTCAATTGACAATCATTGTATCTTGTGGTATCTTGACTGTAATGGGTGTTTCGCCGGACGGCCGGCGAAGCGCCCTCTAGTTTTATGTGGTATTTGTTAATTTATGACATTATGCTGGAGGTAATGGCATGAAAGTCACTTTATCGCAAACTGTTTTTGAGCACCTGGTTAAACACCTGGTGAGGCTGGAGGAAGAAAGGGATAACCTGCTGGACCAGCTCTTTCCGCATATCTGCCGGGAGCGGACTGATTTTGAGCAGCAGCTGGACCAGTACGCCCAGCATATTAACCGCGTGATTAAGAACGCCAACAAGTCGGATAATGACGACAATAACCTGCCTTTTGTTATTGTTGACAGTGATGTTTCCGTGCTGGACCTGAACCGGCAGAGACCGCTCAAGTTCCATGTAATCGGCCCCTGCCCCGGCAACAAAGCCAGCGGTTGTATATCATGCCTCTCTCCGGTGGGAAGGTCTTTACTGCTGCGCCAGGTAGATGATGAGGTGTCCGTGGAGGCTCCGGCGGGAACCTTCTTTTACCGCATTCAATCAATTACGCTGAGCGTTTGAAGTGACTTCAACAAATCCAAGAAAGGCGTTCAGATTTCAACACCCCCCCAGGTATGGTTTCCACTCCAGTTTGGGCGAGGCCATCCCTGGGGGGCTCAGCGATAACCTTCCTGGCAGTAGCAAACTTTGCCACCTCCGGCAATTCATGCAGTTGT
Organism: Syntrophomonadales bacterium; assembly: GCA_050951725.1. Taxonomy (GTDB): domain Bacteria; phylum Bacillota; class Syntrophomonadia; order Syntrophomonadales; family DTU052; genus DTU052. The sequence goes on from JBMNJO010000001.1 coordinate 1,059,405, forward strand.
CCTCTTAAAACCCTTTGGCCCGCTCTGCGGCAACAAATATGAACATTCTGCCGTCATTGGCGAGATACAGCGGTCCCAGGCCCAGTATGTTACAGGCCTGTTTGTCCATGCTTCATGGTTAGCGGCTGTTCAATGCCGACCTGCCATAACCAATTTTGGGTGATCAAGTCCGTTTTTGAATTCATAAGTCTCTGTTCTTCCCCACCCGGTCTGTCAGCCACTCGCACCAAAGACCGAAACCCGCACCGGTTCTGGCTGATACCGGAAACAGAGCAGCAGAAGGGTTGATCTGTTTAACATCCTCACCGAACCTTTCCAGGTTGAAATCGGTATAGGGCAGGAGATCCACTTTATTTGCCAGGACGACTTCAGCCTGGCGGAATACCAGGGGATACTTGGGGGGCTTGTCATTGCCCTCGGTCACACTAATTACCACTACCCGCAGACCTTCCCCCAGATCAAACTCCGCTGGACAAACCAGATTGCCCACGTTCTCAATCACCAGGAGGTCCATTTGGTCAGTTATCAGTTTTCCGAAGGCCTGGTTCACCATTTCCGCATCCAGGTGGCAGCCACCTTTGGTATTAATCTGCACCACCGGTACACCCAACTGTTCAATCCGCCGCGCATCGCTGTCGGTGAAAAGGTCTCCCTCGATAATCCCTATTTTCAGCCGGTCTTTTAACTGGGTGATGGTCTGTTCCAAAATAGTGGTCTTGCCTGCCCCTGGTGAACCCATGAAGTTACAGGCGAGTATTCCAAGCTCCTTGAATATCGTGCGGTTGCGGCGGGCCAACAGGTCATTGGCTTCCAGCACCTTATGTCCCAGGTCGACTCTGGTCATCTAATGCCTCCCCTTCATAGTAATCTACATAGAGCTCTCGGCCAGATACAATTCTAACCTGATCGGCCCGGCAGAGCGGGCAGGTAAAGCGCCTGCCGGGAAAACGATGTCCACACATGCCGCACTGGCACTCCAATGGACGCTCCTCTATCTCCAGGACGGTCTGGTGAAACATCCCCTGGAACATGTCATGTTCCACTAAGGCCGCAAAAGCAAACCTCAAGCTCTCCGGCAGTGCCATGGAAAGCTCGCCTACCACCAGTTTTATTCGCCTGACCGTTGACAGGCCCTGGTCCCTGGCACTCGTTTGCACCATCTGCAGAACATTTTCCATTAGACCGACCTCATGCATCAGCCTCACCTGGTCTTTCCTGTTTTCACAAACGGTCTATACCAGAGTATTCCACTCCTGGTGGCTTTTCATATCACGTTGGGACGCACAATCCCGCCTCCAACCAAGCAAGTTCCGGCAGACGGAGCCCGCGTAAATCGCCAGATACCAAACAGCCCGGCTTTCTGAAAACCGGGCTGTTTCCCTGATAATCCTATGCTGCCGGGATAACCTATCTCCGCGGTGGTTCCCATCTTTTAGCTATAGATTGGGTTATACGGTCAATAACGATGGCCAGCACAACAATAGCCCAACCGGCTTCGAAGCCTTTCCCCACATCTACCCGGTTGGTGGCCTTCAGGACCTCCTCTCCCAGCCCACCAGCCCCGATCATGCTGGCTATTACTACCATAGACAAGGCCATCATAGTCGTCTGATTGATTCCGGCCATGATGGTGGGCATAGCCAAAGGGAAGCGCACCTCCCGCATCATCTGCCAGCGCGAGGCACCAAAAACCAGGGCTGCTTCCTGTACCTCCCGGGATACCTGGCGAATTCCCAGGTTGGTAAGCCGCACAACTGGAGGCAGCGAAAAGATGACTGTCGCTATCACCCCCGGGACCTTACCCAGATTAAACAGCATTAAGGCCGGGATCAGATAGACCATACTGGGCATGGTCTGCATCGCATCCAGAACCGGCGTATTAAAGGTATTGAAGCGGTCGGAAACGGCCATGGCAATACCCGTTGGTATGCCTAGTGCCAGCGAAATCAGCACGGCCACAACCACTATACCCAGCGTTTCCATTGCCACGTCCCATAGCCCGAATACACCTATGGTAAAGATGAGCACTCCCGGAAGCAATGTCTTTAGCAGATCACGAGTAAGATACCAGGAGATTAATACCACGATAATTATCCAGGCCCACCAGGGAACCCACTTTAAGAACGCCTCAATATGCAGAAGCATCCCCAAGACCAGGTTGGTCAGGCCATCAAAAAACGGTTCCCATTCCACTGTCAGCCACTTGATAAACTTCGCTATATACGGTGCTACATGGTACTGCCACTCTTCAGGGAACATCGGCTCACCTCCGCAGGGCGGTAGCCAGCGGCATGGGCGCAGTAGTACCTGTAGGCTGTTGGAAATTCTTTTTACCAGTTATAATCTGCCGTTCGTCAGCTACAAAGCGGGCCACATACTCATCGGCCGGGTTGTTCATGACCTCGGCAGGAGCACCCTGCTGTACAAACTCACCCTGCCTCATAACCGCCATACGGTCCCCCAGTCGGACAGCTTCACTCAGGTCATGGGTGACAAAGACAATGGTTTTCTTTTCATCTTTCAGCAAACGCATAATCGTCTCCTGCATCTCCCGCCGAATCAGGGGATCCAGGCCGCTGAACGGTTCATCCATCAGCAGGAGATCACTTCCCTGAACCAGGGCCCTGGCGATGCCGACTCTCTGGCGCATGCCTCCCGAAAGCTGTGAGGGATAGTACTTCTCCCAGCCCTCCAGACCCACACGGACAATCGCATGGCGGGCTTTTTCCATCCTTTCCCGCAGCGGGACCCCGCGCAGTTTGAGCCCGAAAGCAACATTCTCCACCACATTGCGGTGAGGCAGTAACCCGTAGTGCTGAAAAACCATGGCCAGCTCCTGCCGCCGGAATTCGATGAGTTCTTTCTCATCCATCTGCAGCACGTTGCGCCCATTGATGTTTATCTCTCCTTGATCAGGCTGATGCAGTCGGGGGATACACCTGATCAAGGTAGACTTACCACTGCCGGACAGTCCCATTATGACAAAGACCTCGCCCCGTCTGACCGAGAATGACACATCCCGGACTGCAAAAACCGCCCCTTCGTCCTGCAAACCCTGAATGGATTCGGGGTCCTCAAGTGTGAAATCATTTGGGTTCCTGGTAAATACCTTCCATAATCCCTCTACTTGCAACAGGATATCCTGGGTATCTCTATCCATCATAGTTATTCAACCTCTTCCAATGCCTTCTCCACCTTGACCGCTACATCTTCCGGAATCCAGGACTTCCATACATCCGGGTATTTTTTGAGGAAATAGATGGCGGCCTCTTCCTCTCCGGTGTTGTTCTGGCTCATATAGGCCAGAAAATCGTTATTCTGAGCCAGGGTGGTCTCGTAATTGGCGATTAACTCCACCACTTCCGGCGCGGAGGTCTCCAGGTCAACATGGATTGCTTTCTGGACTTTGGCCGCCGGGAAGGCACAGCCCTGGTTGGTGGGGTCTGCCCATACATCTGGATCATAAGGCGGTTCTTCCAGCAACGTCATGTCCAACTGCCCCATAACCCAGTTGGGTTCCCAGTTATAACCGACCCAGGGTTCACCCTTTTCATAGGCACTTACCATGGAGGCCGACAGAGCCGAGTCTGAACCGGTACTGAATATGTTGAAGGTCTCATCCAGTCCATATGTTTTTATCTTGGTTTCGTTGATTTCAGTTACCGCCCAACCGGGAGGACTGTTATGAAAACGGCCCTTGGTGGGGACTTCTGGATCCTTGAACAGTTCCCAGTAACGGGGCAGGTCGGATACTGACTTCAGATCCGGAGCCACTGGCTCGATACCACGTTCAGGGTCACCCGTGATCATATAAGTGGGCACATACCATCCCTGCGGAGAATCCGGATAGTTGGAACCCAAGTCCTTTACCTTGCCGCTTGCCAGGGCCTCAGCCCATGGTTCTTCGTAATTGTCTTTCCAGATTTCCATGGTGATATCCACGTTGCCTTGAATCTGCCCCTGCAATAGAGGGAGTGTTTCTCCAAAAATGTATTCCGGCTCAGGATAGCCGTAACCGTGTTGGAGAATGAAGCCTACAATACGATTATGGACCTTGACACTGTCCCAGGTAACATCGGCCATAACCAGTTTTTCCTTCTGCCCTTCCCCGTTTGATACACTGGGGTTCCCTCCACAACCAACAATAGACAAGCAAAATACAAGCAACACCATAACCAGCAACGGTTTAAATGCCGCTTTACCAAATATGTGGTTACGTCCAATCATGAAAAAACCTCCTCCGGCCAGAAACCGCATTACGCCGGGGAAAGAAGGTGAGAAATGAGATGACAGGCAATGTATTAAGCCGTAAAAGAAATGCAAAAGGAAGAGCAGTGGTCTCCCAACCATTACCAAACCTATTCATACAATATGTTCCCATTCTCGCCTACGAGGTTAGCTGACGGGCTCGGGCCTGGGTAGCCCTAATCCATAATCCAGGGTCAGGCTATATGGATATTCGCCCCTTATATTGGTTCCCCCGCGCTTCAACGCGAAGCTTCGGCCATTTATTGGAATTATATTAACAGAGTATTCCTCTGATGACAAACTGAGTGAAAAGCCGTTTATTGGGAAGATGACTGCATTTAGGCATAACTGCCGTAATTATCATTTAGATTCACACTATTAGCCCGGATTGCGGCATTGTTCAATCACAGGCAGCTGTGAGTTTTCTACCCATTACTGTGTCATTTCACCATATTCCACAGAATAGACTTTACTACCATCTCTAAATTGAGGTTTTCAATGGACCTTGACGCTTATGCCAAACTGTGTAAGGACCCGAAATATGGAGGCCGATTGGCATCGGTAGTCCTGCCCCGCCTGCGGGACTTTTTCGTGGATAAACAGTCCCGAAAGCCCCCGGTCATCTGGCTTGAAACCACCGGCTGCTCCGGTAATTCGGTCTCACTCTGGAACGCCGTTGGACCCGACCTGGGACAGATACTGGAAGATATGATTGACCTGCGCTACTGGAACTTTTTAATGGCGGCGCAGGACGACCGGGCAATTGAGCTGCTTCACACCGCTGCCGCCCGTGAAAAGGGCAGGTTTATACTGGTTGTGGAAGGGGCTATCGCCCTCAACGAGAAGTACACGGTGGTCCACCGCCAGGCAGGACAGGACCATACTGCCCTGGAAATGGTCCGCCTTTTGGGCCGGACCGCCCGGCATGTGATGGCAGTCGGAACCTGTGCCTCCTTTGGCGGGCTTTCGGCAGCGCGGCCGAATCCATCCCGAAGTGTGAGTGTGGAAGAGGCCATCAAGCGTAAGGTTATTAAGGCCTCGGGCTGTCCGGCCAACCCTGACTGGATTATTGGTACCCTGGGACACCTGTTGATGTTTGGAGAGCCTGAACTGGAGGAGCATGGACGGCCCCGAATGTTTTATGGAGAAACGGTACACCGGCGCTGTACCCGCAGATCCTTTTTTGAACAGGGCATATTTGCTAAGTCTCTTGGTGATCCCGAATGCATGCTCCGTCTGGGTTGCAAGGGACCGGTGACCGCGGCCGACTGCCCCACCCGCCAGTGGAACAGCTATGTCAGCTGGCCAGTAGAAGCCAATACTCCCTGTATCGGGTGTACCAATCCCGGCTTTCCCGACCAGATGGAACCCTTTTTTGAGCCCCTGCGGCCGACCCGTCTGATGGAGCGCTTGCGTCGCAATAGATCCAGTCTGCCGGGAGGAGGTGACCAGCAATGACTCTAACCCGCATCGAGCTCAGTCCCATCACCCGGATCAGCGGCCTGCTGAGTGTCGAGGCAGAACTGTCAAACCGTATGGTAACCAGTGCACAGGTCAAGGGTACGATGTTTCGCGGGTTCGAGATCATGCTTCCCGGCCGCAAGATACTGGACGCTCCCTATTTTACCCAGCGCATCTGCGGAATCTGTTCGCTGGCGCACGGACTGACAGCCAGCAAGGCAGTGGAATATGCCTGCCAGGTGAAGATCCCTCCATCTGTCGAACTGCTGCGTAATGTGCTCCTTGGTTTCGAAATTCTGCAGAACCATATCCGCCACTTCTACCTGCTGGTTCTGCCGGATTATGTAGAAAGCCAGGCCCTCCCTTTCCAACCGGGGGGCGGAGGAGATTATCGTTTCTCTCTGGCCGAGACCCATCGTCTGGTTTCTCACTATTACGAAGCCATTGAGGTAAGCCTTCTCTGTCACCAGAGTATTGCGTTATTCGGCGGCAAGGCTCCTCACCAGCATGGCATCGTGCCGGGCGGCGCAGCGGTAGGCCCCCGGAGTGATCTTGTACTGAAAGCCTTGGCCAATCTGGACATTATAAATACTTTTCTGGAACAGAAACTGGCCCGCGATGTCGAGCTCCTCTCCTATCGTTATGAGGACTACTTTGCCCTGGGTGCAGGGCCCTCAAATTACCTGTCTTTTGGGCTTTATACAAATCCAAGCACCGGAGAACCACTGGTCCCTAGAGGCGTGTTCTATAACGGCGCCCGGCACCCGCTCGATCTGAACCTGATAAGTTTGGATATAGACCATTCCTGGTTTATCATCAGTGATTCAGACGGTCAGGTATTGCCGGTTTCAAACAAGCCGGGAGGCTACTCCTGGGTAAAGGCCCCCCGCTACAATGGGAAGGTCATGGAAGTAGGTCCCCTCGCCCGGATGATCGTAGCCGGGCTCATGCCTATCCGCTCATCCACCATGGACCGGATCATCGCCCGGGCCCGGGAAACAGTCTGGACAGGCAGCATGATTGGGGAGTGGCTGTCCCAGCTTGACCCTGCCATGCCTAAACCGCAAAGTTGCAACCAAACCAGTCGCAGCCCGGCCTATGGAGCCATAGAAGTCCTACGGGGTTCTTTGCTGCACCGTCTGGTCAGTGAAGGGGATACTATCACCAGTTACGAGATCATCACCCCTTCAGAATGGAATTTCTCTCCCCGGGACAGCAAGGAACAGTCAGGAGCCGCCGAGGCAGCTCTGACCGGATTGAAGGTAAAGAATATGGACCGCCCGGTTGAAATCTACCGCACGTTGCGGTCCTTTGACCCCTGCATATCATGTGCCACTCACTTGGTAAAACTGGAAAACGGCGAACGGTTCGTGGTGGAATGAACAGGTAGAAAATAACAGACAATTTTCGACTAACACCTTCATACTATAGTAGGGCGCGACACAAATGGAGGTGTTAGTTTGACCATAGCGGGTTGGATTATCTTCCTGGGGTCCGTCTTAAAGGGGTCACTTCTGCTATTTTCCTACCTGAACAATCTTACCTTCCCTCAGCCTTTGGACGAGGCTGGCGAACGCGAGTGCCTGAGAAAGATCAGAAATGGCGACGAAGAAGCCAGGAACATCCTGATAGAACGTAACCTGCGCCTGGTAGCACACGTTATCAAGAAGTACGAGGGCACTGGCGAAGATGTGGAGGACCTGATCTCTATCGGCACTATCGGACTTATTAAAGCCATCAACACGTTTGACGAAAACCGGGGCACCAGATTGGCAACTTATGCGGCTCGCTGTATTGAAAATGAAGTCCTCATGCATTTGAGAAATCTGAAAAAGACCCGGGCAGAGGTGTCAATCTACGATCCTATTGGGCTTGACAAGGAAGGCAACGAGATTTCACTGATTGATGTGTTATTTGCCGACAATGACATCCTGGAAACAGTCGACATGAAGATGCAGGAAGAGAAGATTGTTCAAAAGATGAGTGCTCTCAGCAAACGCGAGCGGCAGGTGATCGAGATGAGGTACGGGCTTTTCTCCGGTCTCAAAGAAACCCAGCGCGATATCGCCAAGAAACTGGGCATCTCCAGGTCTTATGTATCACGCATCGAAAAAAAGGCGATCAACAAGCTGATCAAGGAGTTATCGTTTTAGTTATTAACAGGTACTTTCTTGAAACGTTAAAATACTCCTTATTGCCGGGCATACTGCCCGGTTTTATTTTGCTCCCAGTGATACAGTGGTGGTCCGGAAATGTCTTACCCTACAGTTCTTGCTGAAGCATACCCCTCTTTGCTTGCGGATCATCCTTCTGCTGGTCAGGCGATAAGAGCTCTTTCAACTCATCAACTCAAATATGAAAGCGAAAAAGCCCGCTTTGCAGCGAGCTTCGTATATGTAATCCATATAGTGCAGGAATTCATTCATTGGTGCATATGCAATCAATTGTATGAACGCATCGGTAAAGACTTTCATCGGTTTATCTAACGCCTGGAGCACTAATCTCAGCGCTGGCAATTACAACCTTTTGCCAACTATATAATCCTTTCATCCGGTACTAAACATAAAGGGAGTCGATCTCTTCTTTGTATTTTGCATGGATGACTTTCAGTTTTAATTTCATTGATGCAGTGACTTCCCCTTCTTCTTCTGTAAAACGTCTGGGTAATAACCTGAAACGCTTTATAGTTTCATGCTTTTCCACCCGTTCATTTACTTTGTCTATGGCATTTTGGATTACCCTTTGGACCAAATCGTGATTGATCACATCTTCTCCCACTGCTACAGTCGCTGGCATTCCATTTAATAAACCAGCCTTAATTTTGCTTTGATCATAAGGCACGGCTGCTTGCGTTAACACAGCGAGAACAGCATCGTAATTTGGTACGATCAATGCCGCTACATACTTGCGATCCTGACCGACAACCACAATCTGTTCAATTAAACCTTGGCTGTCACAGAGGGATTCGAGGAGGGACATAGGCACATTCTTCCCCGTATCCAGGACAATAAGAGATTTCTTTCGGTCTACGATCCTTATATAACCACAGTCCGATATCTCAGCAATATCGCCGGTACGGAAAAAACCATCCTCCGTAAAACCTTCCTGCGTTGCTTTCTCGTTCTTGTAATACTCAGTAATTATCCCATTACCACGTAATAGGAGTTCTCCATCGTCATCCAACCTGTATTCCACACCGGGATTCAATTGCGACGTAAAGCCCGGTAGAGTAGCGCTAGGTGTGGCATTGGTTATACCCGCGGCGGTTTCCGTCAAACCGTAGCCATATCCCACAAAAAACCCAATCCCGATTAGTTTCCTGTGCAGTATTGGATCCAAAGCGGCACCTCCACAATTCATCTCCTTCAGTCGACCGCCGAAGAAATTGTGAATACGCCAGAATACTTTATTGTAGGCGTCTATCCACTCCCGTTGCAGTTCGCCTTCCAACTGTTTAGGAATAGGAATATTGGTATTGATACACCCGTCTTCATTCTCCATGGCATAGGTGGCTCGTACTGCCACATCCATGGCCCAGTCCCACAGTTTTCTCCCTTGCTCGGTTTCGGTGAATCTTCTTTCAATCCCCAGTAGTAACCGGGAAAGGAGACGGGGTACGAACATTTGACCCGTGGGACGAATCACCTGATAATCTTCGGCTAACGATTTTACCTCGGAGAACCCCAATATGCCCCCAACGGATATACCCACATAATACGTATTACATTTTTCCACGATGTGCGAGAGGGGAAGAGCACATATGAGGACGGTATCGCAGGATATTACATGTCCACAATTAAAATAGTGTTTCATGGACCGGGTGCAGCCATAACAGAGATTTTTATGTGAGTGCATTACACCCTTCAAATCGCCGGTTGTTCCAGAAGTGTATACCAGAGCGGCGGGGTCAGTGCCTTTTAAGGCTGCTGTTCGGGCATTTAACAACGGTAAGTATTCGGAACGTGAGGATTGCCCTAACGCGATAAGTTCCTCAAGTCCCCAAATATCCTTCCCATTGCCAACAAAATTCTTTTCCATACAAACCAGGTATGTGCAACGTGTGGAGAGATCCCGACGGAAGCTAACAACCTCCAACAGGCTGTCTATTGTGTCAACAAACAACATTTTTACTTCGGCGTGATTCACGATAAAGGTCGTCTCGCGTTGGGAAAGTGACGCGTGGAGTGAGGTGGTAACACAACCCGCCATGAGGGTTGCCAGGTCAGCCCAGGTCCATTGGGCGCTGGTGTGGGCTTTGATTCCGGTCCGGTCGCCAGCCTGCATTCCCAGCTTGATCAAGCGCCAGGGCGAGGTTCTCGGTGCGGTAAGACTAAGTCATCATAGCTGATGATTTTCCATTCTCCATCGTCCTTATACATCTGCGCACTTCGGCCACCAAAGTTCGATCGAGTGTTGTACAACATATGCGGGATGGTATGGATTTCGTCGTCAAACTTTCTGAAGAAGGCTGTGCATGAATAATTCGGTGTTCTCTCGTCGAGCGTTGAAATCATCCTCGAAGATTGAAAGTACTGGATTCTTGTCCTTATACATTGTAATCCCCCTTACCTTGAATTATCATCAATGCATGCTACAAAACACACGATCCTCCTTTCCGTTTAATAAACTCTCGGCATTCGCCGATGTAAGCAACTTTCGTGCATCCCCGACTACGTTGCTTTTCTTTGTCGATAAACTCTGAACCAGTTACTGCGAGGGGGATAAACGCTGAGGGTTTATAAAGCTGAACACCCTTTACAATTCTTGATTTGTCTGATGCGATGCCATATGCGAGATGTAGGATCCCTGTATTACATTTGATAAACTGACAACTTCCAGTACTCTTCCCCGACACAAGAGAGTTTCGCCAGAATACATGCAATAATCATTTTTTTCTTATTGTTCTCACATTGTTTTTCTACTTTCTACTATACGTTTGGAATTCCTCTATCAATAATGGTCACAATTTGTCATTTTTCCTCTATTGGGGTCTTTTCTTTTGCATGGCGGGACAATGACATCGTGGAAACAGTAGACATTAAAATACAGGAAGAGAAGATTGTTCAAAAGATGAGTGCTCTCAGCCAACGTGAGCGGCAGACAACAAAACATAAAAGCGAAAAAGCCCGCTAAACAGCGAGCTTCTAATATGTAAACTATAAAAACCGATAGTATGATCAGGAATCCCTATCCGTCCTGCGATCATTGCCTTTATCTCTGGACCGGGAATCGTTTCTCGAGTTATTATCCCGTCTTTTATCGGACTTTTGTTTGTCTTTCCTATCGTTATCCGGTTTATTATTCCATTCATCCCGCGAATCATTATCGCGCGGATTATCCTTGTATTTCCCGGCAGCGTTCTTGGTTTTGTCTTTATCCTGCCCGGGGACCCTATCCCGGTTATCCTTTTTATCTTTGTCCTGTCCCGGTACCTTATTCCGGTTGTTATCCTGGTTGACCTCCGGTTTGCGAGACTTATCCTTGTTGGATGTGAATTTTTGATAATTAGGCGGCAGTTTTACCTGGTGTTTTTCCACCAGATTTTTTACGGAATTCTTCTTAACATCATCAATCTTAACCGGTTTGCCGTTCTTTTTTATTTGCTCAAAGATCAAGTACTTGCCGGAGCTGATGCCGGCATTGTTGGCTTTCTTGCGTATGTCATCACTGGTAGTGTACACCTTGACCTGAACCTTGCGGTCTTTGGAGACCACCGATTCCTCCACCACCTTGTAAATGGCTTTCGGGTCAACTGTCTTAGCTCCAGCTTTCACCCTGCTGACGGTAGAGACTATCAGGTTTTCCTCATCGAGTTTAATGTAGTTATGCTCGACGGCTTTATCAATCACGCCTGAAATCGCATCATTAAGACTTTTCCCCTGGTATTCACCAGGCTTAACCAGCCTGGCGGCGTCTTCATCGAGACATAGCATGTCAATCACCATAAGATTTCGGTCCACCAGGATTTCCAGACTGGAGTTCATATCCAAAGTCACATAGGCTGCGACCGGGTTTAGATTAGCCTGGTACAGCAGTATAGAACTCAATAAGACCAGAAGAAACGAGGCGGCCATCAACACCGGTTTCAACTCAGCCGGGAACCGCACACGGTTGTAGGTGACCTCTTCACCGACCTGTACTTCCCGGGATGGCAGGGGAACCTTTTCGTAGGTGCCATCAGGGGTAACAACTATACAGTTGCCTTTCTTAATACTGACGACTATTCCTCGTTTCTGAAACCACATAACAATCCCTTCTTATCTATTAAGATTCAAAGTTTATATATGATCGCAGATATATAAACTGCTCGGGCCGGTCAAGGATCAGTGCACTCGCAATTATGAATTTCCGGCCTCTTTCCAGGGTTTTACGTTTAAGTCCGCTGTCCTTCACCAACTCACTCATCGGTAGTTGTTTTTTGCTGGTCAGGTGCTCCATCAGGCTGGCCGTTTGGGCTAAATGCCGGGCAACCTTAAGCAAATTTCTCCGGTATTCGCGCTGCCGGGGTGAGACTTCCACCAGATCAGCGAAGCTGATGCCATAATCCGATAGCAGGTTTTCGAATTCCTCTATCTCCTCACGGCGTTCATCCTCTATGGTCTTATTAAGGTAACTGTCCCAGGCAGCCCTGTGTTCAAGGTAAATGGACAGTGCATCATCGTCATCCAACCGGAAATCAGCTTGATATCTTTCCTCGTGGCGGGCTAAATCCCGCAGTCGGTTTACAATAACAATTTTGCAGAAGGCAAGGAAAGGAACATTCCGCTCCGGTTTAAAGCTGTCAATTGCTGAATTAAAGGCTATCAGGCCGATGCTCAGTTCGTCATCGCGACCCCATTCCAGCATCCGATGGCAGAATTGACTGGCTGTTTTAAGTATAAAAGGTTTGTATTGCTCCACCAGCTTTTCTCGTGCGGAAGAATCCCCGTCCTTGATGAGATTTATATTTTTTATCAACAGATCGTATTTATTCGAATCCATAAGGGGATAACCTCATTCATGCCAATCAATGCGTTCATTGAATTAAACCCCCTAATTCAATATACGTATGATTGGTCGGTTTAAAGAGGGTACGATACCCCCACAAAAAAAATTACACCATCGTATCCTTTAATGAAACCAAAAAGACCAGTCAATACCAAGGTAATTAATTACAATGGTCTTCCAGTTTGGTGTTTTTGGGGCCTGCTTCTTGCTATTTCGGCGTTATGCAGGGTGGTATTGGCTGGCAGGAATAAACCGGGGTCCGTATTGGAACCACATGATTCGCAGGGGAGGTGTTCAACGGAAATTCAGGAATTATAGAGCTTTATCAGCGGAAATGAGCTGTCCAGTTGATTGGATAGTGAGTGACAAGCGGTCCTTTAAGAAAATAATTCAGTTTGCAAAGGGAGGTTTAAGAATGAAAAAGACTATTGCGGTCTTATTAAGTATGGTAATGCTGCTGGGCATTGGTACTATCGCCCTGGCTGCCAATTCCGACAACACTACGCTGCCAGATAAGTCTACGTATGAATTCAGGTTTGAAGTGCCTGATAACATAATTCCGAATGAAGATACCGTGGTCCCCGTTACGTTTAAAACTTTGACTCTGGGTGCCGGGGGCTATGATAATGTTCGTTTTGAGATTGTCAACACTGTCGCGCCCGGCTCAGGAACCGTAAGCTTCCAGGCCAAGGATACGGCCGGTCGTAATATATCGTTCAACAATTATGGAATTTTTGCCCCTTCGGAAAACTTCGCACTTCCGGCCCAGTACAATGCTACCACCGACTGGACTCTAAACTTTTCCGAAGGCGGAAGCTACGTGATCAACATTAAGGCCTATGATGGAAGCCATAATAAGATTGCGGAGGGCAGTCAGCAAATAACCGTTGCTGAGGGAAGCTTCCAGTGCACTTTCCCGGCGGAAGTCTTGGTTGGCGAGGAAATAACCGCTAATGTCACGTTTGTAACTGATCAGGATTACAATGACGTACACTTCGAGTTTGCCAAGACTGCCGGTTCCGGGGACATTTTGTTCAAAGCTCAGGATTCCAATAATGTCACTTATACCTTTGTCAACAGTGGAACCTGGGGTAACGACTTTGACATTACCGCTCCCTACAACGTGACCACCCCATGGAAACTTACTTTCAGTAAGGCTGATTCATATACTATTGATTTCAAGCTGGTGAACCAGGACGGCGATGTGCTGGTGCAGGAGAGTCAGGACGTTACGGTTAAAGAATCAGCCTCGAATGAAGAAGAGGATGAGGACGAGGATAAGGATGATGATGGTAACATCAAATGCAATGGCAACACCCACGGCCTGATGAATGCTTTAATTAATCACCTCAAAGCCAAGAAGAACGGCAACCAAAAGGCCCGGGCCAAATCAACCGCCCGCCTGTTGGAACTCCTGCAGCAGCGGGGTGTAAGTGTCGAGGAACTCAAGGCCCTGGTGGAAGAGTTGGAAAAGGAGATCGCTAAGAATGACGCGACAGATGAAGACTACAAGGCTCTGAGTAGGATGTACAAATTGAAGGGTGAGAAGCACAAGACATATATTAATGGAAAAAAGGTCAAATATGATGTAGAACCTATCGTCGAAAACGGGAGGACCCTGGTGCCTTTCAGGAAACTGGCCGAAGAGCTCGGTGCGGATGTCAAATGGGTTGATTCCGAAAAAAAGGTCATAGTGACTAAGGGCAAAACAACCATTATACTTGTCCTCGGTCAAATTACCGCCACCATCGATGAGAATAATAACAAAAAAACCACTACCCTGGATGTACCCGCCAAGCTCCATAACAACCGCACCATGGTACCGCTGCGTTTTGTATCCGAGGCCTTGAAAGCTACGGTTGATTATTACCCCGAGGGGGCCCTGGTCGTTATCAACACCAAGCATAAATAATAGATCTTTCCAGCATAAAGGGGGCTGGCACTTCTGGTGTCAGCCCCCTTACTTTTGTTTTTATTTCTACAGTCATCAACATCTTCCATTAAATATTTGTGTTTGCTGTGGTTCAAAAAAAAGGGTTAACTGCATATTATGTGGAACAGTATCTACGCGGTTCTTTTTTCAGACCTGTGGACCACCGCCGAATAGGCGGAGATCATCTATTGTGAGGTGTAGTCGAATGAGCCGATGGAAGGAGATGTACAAATCCAAACTTACTTCGCCCGACGAGGCAATAAAACTTGTCCAGCCTGGTGACACCGTAATGATTCCTTTTTCCAATGGAATCCCCCCTGCACTTCTGGAAGCCCTGGCCGCACGGCTGAGAAAAGGAGATCTGCAGGACATTCATCTTTTCGGCGGACTTACGGTTAAAGACAACAGTATCTTTGACTATGACCTGGCCGGGGGAATGCTGATAGAAGGCAATTTCCTGGGAGCGCAACTGCGCAAGGGAACACAGGAGGGAATATTCACCTTCAGTCCCATGCGACTGTCCGAGTTCGTACCAATAATGCTTGCTCGACAATTGAATGGCGTGATTATACAAACCGTAGCACCAATGGACAAACACGGCTTTTTCAGCACCGGAACCGATTGCGAATACATATGGGAAGTTGTAAAGAACCACCCGCGCAAGCCGCGCCTTATTCTGGAAGTCAACGAACGCATGCCCCGAACCTTCGGCAATAACCAGTTTCACATTTCCGAGGTCAGCGCATTAATTGAACACAATATACCGTTAGTATCACTTCCGGCCAATAACATAACCGAGGTTGATACGGCCATCGCCAGTTACATAGCCGACATGGTGGAGGATGAATCCTGCCTGCAGTTGGGTATCGGACGCATCCCCAACGCTGTGGCCCTGGCCCTTAAAGGAAAGCGTGATTTGGGGGTTCATACCGAAATGCTGGTAGATTCAACGGTAGACCTCTACGAAGCCGGCGCTATCACCTGCGCCAAGAAGAATTTTATGCCCTACCGGTGGATCGCCACCTTTGTCCTGGGTTCGCAAAAGCTGTACGATTTTGTGGATGACAATCCGATGGTCGAGATGTTGTCGGCCTCATTTGTTAATGATCCCTGGGTTATTGCCAAAAATGACCGTATGGTATCCGTCAATTCTACCTTGGAGGTGGACCTCAGCGGGCAGTGCAACTCCGAATCCATCGGTTACCGCCAGTATTCGGGCACCGGTGGCCAGCTCGACTTCGTTCAGGGTGCATACCGCTCCCGGGGAGGCAAGTCATTCCTTACCCTTTATTCCACCTACACCGATAAAGAGGGCAATATGAGGTCGCGGATCGTTCCCCGGCTCAGTGACGGCGCTACCGTGACAGTTCCCCGCACCGATGTACAGTATGTGGTTTCCGAATATGGGGTAGCCAGTCTGAAAGGAAAACATGTCCGCCAGCGGGTGGAGGAGGTTATCAACATTGCCCATCCTGATTTCCGCGATTGGCTGCGTTTCGAGGCCCGAAAGATGAACTTCATCCCCTAAGGGACCAAGAGTGGGTTAGGGCCAGATGATATGCTCCCCTTTCTAGAGCAGTCGAAATAGCCAAGTTTCAACTGCCCTGGAAAGGGGAGCATTTTTATGTCTCAAGAGGGCCATGGGAATTATATGGTATTTGCCAGACGCCAGTAATCCTCGGCGCAGGTACAGAGGTATCATGTTTATGGAACAAGGTGGGGCAGGTACATTTCTGCTATCCCTTCGGCGATCTCCCGGAAGACGGGGGCGGCATTGCGGCCACCGCTCTGGCCGTGTTCCACCAGGACCGCAATTACCCACTGCGGATTCTCAGCCGGGAAGTAACCCACAAACCAGGTGTCCAGGATCTCCTCGCCTGAGACGGTGTACTGCCCGGTCTGGCTGGTAGCGGTCTTCCCGCCGCATCCAATCCCAGGCAGATCGGCATTACGCCCGGTTCCGGTGCTGGTCACCAACCCCAGGTACTCCTGCAGGGTCTTACTGGTTTCAGGACTCATGACCACTACCCCCGGATCCGAGTTCAGTACACGAACGATCTGATCTCCCTCCCGGACCTCTCTTACCATGCGGGGGCGTTTAAACAGTCCGTTATCAGCGACTGTTGCCACCATGTTAGCCACCTGCAGAGGGGTCATCATGACCCCTTTCTGTCCCAGTGATGCGTTCCCCAAGGCCGGACTGCCGTAGTCCACCTCCAGGTGGCTGTCCCCCTGGGCATTGGCGTATCCGATGATCTCCCGGTTGAACAGACTGGCTTTCTCACAGAAATTTAGGAGACGGGTCCGCCCCAATCGGAGTCCGATCTCAATGAAGGCCGCATTACAGCTCTCCGCCAGGGCCTGTGCGGCATTGATGTTTCCATGCCCGGATGGTTTCCAGCAGGGAATAGTAAGTCTTTCTGAGAAGCGATGGTATCCGGGACAGTGAAAGGTCTCATCATTGCTTATAAGTCCGTTTTCCAGGGCCGCAACACCCACCGCAATCTTGAATAGGGATCCGGGGTAAAATGCGGCCAATGCCCGGTTCAACTGTCGTCCGGAATCCTCATCCACATAGCTTGCGGGATCGTAAGGATTATAGGCAGGACGACTGACCATGCTCAGAATATCGCGGTTAGCCACGTTAAGCA
The DNA here is from genome assembly GCA_050951725.1 of Syntrophomonadales bacterium. GTDB lineage: Bacteria > Bacillota > Syntrophomonadia > Syntrophomonadales > DTU052 > DTU052. The sequence goes on from JBMNJO010000001.1 coordinate 1,076,685, forward strand.
CGACTACCGCGCCGGTATTGATGTGCCGGTCAACAATAGCTTCAGTCATCAGTTGTATCCTGCGGTCGATGGTGGTGACTACATCGCGGGTCTTAATGGTGGTTGCAGTCAGTTTCGGGGGAATCCCGGGTATGGGTTTCCCGAGTCCGTCAACCACAGTCACTAACTGATTGGGATGGGAACGGGCCTGTAGATCATCCTCGTAGCGGACTTCAAGCCCGGCGCTCCCAACCACCCGGGCCTTCCCGCCGGAGCCAGGAGGACTTAAGTTTCCCAACAGGTGGATGAACCTGCCATCCTCCCGGTAACGCCGCTGAACCTGTGTCACCAGTATCCCTTCTATAGATGCTAACTCCTGTCTCACCCTTTGATTATTGACCCGGGTACTTATTAGTACGTAAGTCTCCTTGCGCCTGGAACCTTCCCGCAGGTTTTCTTCAATAATGCGTGGCTCGGTTTTCAGGACCTGCGCAACCCTGATCGAGGTCTCCCGAAAATCAGTTATCTGACCGGGCACCCCGAAACAGGCCCAAACTGAGCCGGTGCCGGTCAACGGTTGACAGTACCGGTCCAGTATATTGCCGCGTCCCGATTCAGGAAACGCAAAACCCCGGGTGCGCTGGGCATTGGCCTTTCTGGCCAGTTCCGGGCCTTCGATAACCTGGAAATAAAAAAAACGTCCGGCGATGGCAATTATTACAATGCACAACAAGGCCAGGACGCCCAGCATTCTTCGTCTGATTATGTACATGAGCTCCCCCGTATTACCTGGATTAATTGCCCAATCCTAGGTTTGACCAGAGGACCCCGACTTATACACAAAAAAGTGAATCACGGGGACAGACCCCATGATGCAAAATGCATCATGGGGTCTGTCCCCGTGATTCACTCGGGAAGGATCTCGACCGGGAAAGGAGCGTTGCGGATTATGGTCACGGCGTCGTGATAGATGCTCGGGGTTACATAGACCATGATCAGGCCTTCTTTGGGGTCCAGGGTGCTGACGATGCCCAAACCGTCATAACCCTCGAATATACGGTTAAGCTTGTTGATGTCGGAGGGCTGCAGCTTGCATCTGATACCCTCTTTTGGTCCCATCAAATTCACATCCCTTCATAGCGAGTGAATCATGGGGACAGTTCCCATGATTCACTTGGTGATTTTGCCTATGAGGGTGCCGGCGGTCAGGGGGTATTGGCTGACAAGCCAGACCAGTTCCTGCGGGTGGCGGGCGACCTTGATCGGATTCAGTTCGGCGTCATACAATTCGGTGACTGTTTCGGTCTTTAACGGCTGGTACGGCTCCAGGTACTCCAGGTTATCTCCGACGCCGAAGGGGGCCCGTTGTTCTATCAGCAGGCGGCCATTTGCTTCATCTTGGTCTCTGACTACCCCACAGAACAGGACCTTGCGCGGTGAGACAGTCTTTTCGATATCCTGGGCATCTTCAGGTTTCCCAAAAGCAAAGCCGGTAGTGAATGGCCGGGTGGCTACCCGTTCCAGTTCATCTATCCACCGCTTCATATCCAGAGACTTCCCGGACAGTATTCGATCGATGGCCTCGCGGTACACCTTGACCACCGCCGCCACATAGTACGGACTCTTCATCCGGCCTTCGATCTTGAAGGCATCCACCCCGGCCTCCATCAGCTGGGGAATGATGTTTATCATGCACAGGTCCTTGGAATTCATAACATAGCTGCCCCGCTCATCCTCGTCTACCGGGAAATACTGCCCGGGGCGTTTCTCCTCCACCAGGGCATAACGGTAACGGCAGGGATGGGCACACTCCCCTAAATTGGCACTGCGTCCGGTCATGGCCTGCGAGAGCCAGCAGCGCCCGGAGTACGAGAGGCACATGGCACCGTGAATGAATACCTCCAATTCAACCGGAACCAATCCCTTGATCCGGGCGATTTCCTCGATACTCAGCTCCCGGGCCAGGACCAGCCGGGTGGCACCCTGTTGCCGGTAGAATTCAGCGCTCTGGTAGTTGGTAACATTGGCCTGAGTGCTGATGGTTACCGGGATACCCGGACAGTGCTCCCGGGCCAGCAGCAATACCCCGGGATCAGAAATGATAAGCCCGTCCACCCCAAGGTTGTTCAATTCCTTAAGGTAACCGGGCATCCGGTCTATGTCGCTATTATGAGCCAATATGTTGACGGTCACATAGACCTTGCGCCCTGCCTGGTGAGCGATCCGCAGTCCTTCCTCCATCTCAGGCAGCGAGAAGTTGCCTGATCCAGCCCGCAGGCTGAATTCATGCCCTCCCAGGTAAACGGCGTCCGCTCCGAAGTCTATGGCGGCCTTAAGTTTCTCCAGAGTACCGGCTGGAGCCATAAGTTCCGGTTTACGTTTTAAATTCATCAGTTTGACTTCCTCTGATTCTGGTTTTTGGCCTTGAGGTGCTCGGCATAGGTCCGGGAAAACACATGATGACCATCACTGGTCGCTACATAGTATAAATAGTCGTGGTTTTCCGGCTGCAGAGCTGCTGATAGGCTGGCCAGGCCAGGTGAGGCGATCGGTCCTGGCGGCAGTCCGGTGTTGCGGTAGGTGTTATAAGGGGAATCGACCTCCAGGTCCTTCAACAGGACCTGATCCTTATGACGACCCAGGCTGTAGAGCACGGTCGCATCTACCTGCAAGGGCATGCCGTCCTGCAATCGGTTATAGATCACCCCGGCGATGCGCGGCCTCTCGGAATCGAACAAGGCCTCCTTTTCGATCATAGCCGCTACCGTTACCACCTGGTAAACGGACATCCCTTTCTCCCGTGCCAGGTCGGCAAACTCCTGGTTCCACACCTGAGCAAACCTCTTCAGCATCATATCTATCATTTGGTCAATCGTCGTATCCCGCCGTATGCGATAGGTGTCCGGATACAGAAAGCCTTCGAGACGGTTTTCCCGCATTGGTATATCTCGCAGAAAATCGAAATCCCGGCTGCGCAGCACAGCCTTTTCCCACTCTTCGGGAGTGCAAATATCCTTGGCCACAAACAACTGGCCCATCTGTTTCAAAGTATAGCCCTCAGGTATGGTGATCCTCGTGCTTACTACCCGTCCAGCAACCAGATCGTCAATGATCTCATCCATTGACTGACTGCGACGGAACTGGTACAGACCAGCCTTGAGCTGGGAATCGTACCCCCGTAAACGGCAATACCACACAAAGACCTTTTTATTCTTAATCAGTTCCTCATCCGCCAGCAGGCGGGACACCTGATGGGTACTGGTCTTATCAGGTATGTGTACCTCAACCAGGGTTCGGTCAAAAGGGTTGACCGGAGCCATATACTGTTTGACCTGTCGCACCGTGAACCAGACTGTCAACAGGACAACCAGCATAAAGAACGATATTATCAATTTGGCTCGGCTTTTGGTTCTCTGATTGCTCAATCTGTAACCCCCAGTATACCAGGCTCACCCCGTAATCAGGCTGCCGGTTGGGTTTCTAGTGACCAGGGCCAGCGTCACCTTACTGCCTGGATTACTTTGGCAATCCCCTTCTTCACCTGCCAGTACCCCGGATTACTCAGGCTAAACCGGTGTACCCGCGGGATGACCGGGATCGTTAGGCTGATCCCCCGCAATGCCAGGCTCTGATACCTGTTCCTGGGGATCAGCCGGGTCACCAGGATCGGTCCCCGGATCTTCGGGATCAGCCGGGTCACCAGGTTCTGTCCCTGGATCTCCGGGATCGGTCGGATCACCAGGATCAGTCCCTGGATCTCCGGGATCGGTCGGGTCACCAGGTTCTGTCCCCGGATCTCCGGGATCTGTCGGGTCGCCAGGTTCTGTCCCCGGATCTCCGGGGTCAGTCGGGTCGCCAGGTTCCGTTCCTGGACCTCCAGGATCAGTCGGTTCACCGGGATCCGTCCCCGGGTCCACTGGATCAACCGGCGTTGGCGCCTTGGTCCCTACATAAATAAGTTTATCCAGGGGCTTATAGACATCAGAAGAAAGCTTCTCCCGCTTAAGAAGCTGCCCCTGCTCGTTGTAAACAGCTCGATAAGTCCGGACCCGGTATCCCTTGACCCCCTCATGGTCCACCTTCTCTTTACCCAGAAGGAGTTCTGGATCACCTTTACGTATCACTTTAAAATCGGTTACTCCAACTACTTCGCGCTCTATTTTCACCTTTACCGGAGGTCCACTGCGCTTGCCGAAGATCTGTACTGTCAGCTTGCCTCCCGAAGTGGTGGTTTTAATACAAACAGGGCTGCCAGTATCATTCCTGAACCGGAAGTCTTTGGACTGATAGGTCACGGTGGCATCGGTTCCGGTTGGTACATAAGCCACCGCCACGCTGTGGTTGTGACGCTCAACTATCGGAAGATTGGCCAGCAGGACAGCGTTATAAAGGGTCGATGACACCTGGCATATACCGCCGCCCACTCCTGGTTGAAACTCGTTCTGTATGATTATCATGGCCTCTTTATAACCAGTGCTGAACTCCCGGGGACCGACAGCGACATTAAAGGAAAACTCCTGTCCCGGAGGTACCACGGCTCCGTTCAGGGCGGAGGCAGCAATACGAAGGTTGGAAGAGCGGTTGATATTGCCAACATCGAAGTAGGTCGAGAAGTTCCCGAGTTCCACCATATTCTGAATGTCCGCCGGGCTTACGTTTACTGATGAAAACTCCGTCGCCAAGCTGACATTTATGGTCTCTTCCCCGGTGTAATAAAGGGGCAGGGATTGGAAGGTTTTTTCCGGATCAATCCTTATCCCATCCTCACCCGGCACCAGTACCGGTTTACCCGCCGCATCCCATCTAACCCGGGAGATCTTGACCGGGTCTTTCAGTGATCCCATCAGATCGGCCATGGTCTGGTCAAACAGTTGCCGGTCATACTCGATGGGAATCCTGATGGGGTAGTCGCGCCGGCCCTGGCCGTGGATCTGTTCCCACACGCTCCGCTTCCCTTCCTGCTCCATTACCTGATCAATGAACCTGGCTACCTGAAGTTTGGCCCCCAGATCCTGGGCCTTAACAGGATATTTGTAATCGGGTGCGGTAAAAGTATATTCAACCAAGGCAAATTCTTCTGCATGCTCACTTATCAAGGCGATTGCTTTATTCTTGCTGATTCCGCTCAGATCGTGACCCGCCACAAATGTCCCTCGCGGAAAAGCATCCCCGGCCAGCAGGTGCTTGCTGGCAAACAACGAACTGCCAGCAACCAGACCGAGGATGATCACAACAGCACAAATCAAGATATTTCGGCGCGAGACCGGCAACCCATTCCCCTCCCAAATTGATTCCTCAATTAAAATCTCAACTTAAGCCTGTTGATGCGTAACGCAGGTACAGATCAACAGAGCAGGCCAACACATCCTGTGATTAACGTCAAGCTAAGACGGAATAATCAGAGACGCCATCTGAATAAACCTTCCGCGATTCCGAATGTTACTCCCGCTTCCGGTCTCATACTTCCCGTTTCCATCTGGCCTAGTACCGTTTGACGTTATACAGGCGCATAAAGTTGCCGATGCGAAATCTGGCGACGGGTAATGATGCATCTAATCTCCTAGGATATAACATTTTGTAGGGGAATCAGACATGCAAGTATGACTTTTCAGGAATTCGGGTTCAATAAAATAAAGAAGCCGATATGGCTTCCTTATTCGACCGCCTCGCTCTCCAATAACTCCTGCCACGCATCGGCCACTTTTTCCCATTCCTCGTCATCCTCAATGTCTGCCAGGTACATGTTGCCTTCCTCGTCATAAGTAGCTCTCAGAATGGTGATCTCAACTTCCTCTTCTTCCTCATCCTCGAACTCTTCGTCGATGGGCGCCACTACCACATAACTGTTGCCCTCCATCTCCAGTTCGGCGATCAGCTCAAAGGAATGTTCCTGTCCGTCGTCATCAATCAGGATCAAAACCTCGAACTCTTCACCATTTTCCAAGTCATCCTTGAAATCGTCTTTTGCCACTTCTACACCCCAATTCAGTAAATTAACAAATCAATTGTAGTTGCCAAGACATTCCTTGTCAATCAAACACTTGACTTATTATTCCCAGTTTTGCGATCCAGGTAACCCTGGAGGATGTAGACTGCAGCCAGCTTGTCAATAACCTGGCGCCGTTTGCGGCGGCGAACATCGGCTGCAATCAGGGTTCCTTCTACCGCCCTGGTGCTCAGACGCTCATCCTGGTACTCGACCGGGATCCCCAGTTCCTTTTCCACCAGTTTACCGAACTCCTGCACCTCCCGGGCCTTATCCCCCAGGGTGCCGTTCATGTTGCGCGGCAGACCCAGGAGCAGGCTGGTCACCTGGTGTTTGGCAGCCAACTGGCGGAGGGCTTCCATGTCGCGGGTCTGGCCCTTGCGTTCGATAACCCCAATCCCCTGAGCGGTAATACCCAAAGGGTCACTGACGGCCACTCCAATCCGTTTTTCCCCTACATCCAGGGCCATTATTCTTACCGTTTTACCTGACATATCTCAGACATCCTTTTTCCCGCCCCGTCAGAATCATACTACTTTTATACAAAAATCCGGACAATACGCAGCACAGTACCCACACAACACACATTTACTCTGATCAACCACCGTTTTCCCGTCCTGGAGCGACAATGCCTGGTAGCGGCACACCTCACCGCAGCTGGCACAGCCGGTACACCATGACTCAATATGCAGGCGACGCTGGGTGCGTCCGACCCTGGCCTCCAACAGGGGGTCCCGCCGGCCTTCAAACCAGGTAATATTAAGGTCAACCTCATCCCGGTTCTTCATACCTACCGCCACTGATGCCAGCCCAGGTATATTACGAACATATTGGAATGCAGAATAGGCCTGACTGATCAGGTTCCCTCCGCCAAGGGCTTTCATGGCATACAACCCTTTACCCCGCAGTCGGGCATACTGAATGGCGGCTCCCATGGTGGTTGCGGTTCCATCCATGATACCTATACCACCTTTGTTTATCAGCGGGTGGATAACCTCGATCGCTGGGTGATCAGCCGCAGCCACAACCCCTGCTATTGAATGGGTTGACATGCCGATGGCCTTTATCAATCCCTGCTGCTTGGCTTTGATTAGGTATTCCAGTGCCTCCCGGTGTCCTTCCAGAGTCTTCTCATTCTCCTGTTCATGAAGCATAAAGATGTCAATAACAGTGAGACCCATCTCATCCAGAGCCCGTTCGACGCTTTCCTTCATCCCCTGCCGGGAATAAGCGTAGGATTTCGAAGTGATGACCGGTTTGAATCGTTGGGAGGCTAATGCCTCTTTTATGTAGGGGTAGGTACCATAGCTCTCGGCAGTATCCAGAAAATTGATGCCTCTTTCCAGGGCATGTACTATAACCCCTGCACCCTCCTCTACCCGGAGATCAGCCTGCAGGGGGCCTATAGTCAAAACCCCGAAACAGATGGCTGATACCTTAATGCCGGTAGCTCCCAGGACTCGATACTGCAAATAATCACCCCGGTTAATCGTGGTCTTGGATCAGCCTTCCAGATAGTTGCGGATCAAGACCTCCAAAATCTCATCTCTTTCCACCTTGCAGATCATGGTACGGGCATCCTTGTAACTGGTAATATAAGCCGGGTCTCCTGATATCATGTACCCGACCAACTGGCTTACCGGGTTATAGCCTTTTTCCTGCAAGGACTTATAAACTGACTCCAAAATAGCAGCTACCTTGTCTTTACCATCCCTGCCCAGCTGGAAACTGGTGGTTCCTTCAAATTCCCCAGGCATTCTCCCACCTCCCTTTGGAGTAAAAGCCAAATCATTGGTAAGCTCGAGGTCCAGCGAACTGTCCCCCGGTTCATTTTCAATATCCGTTATGGCTCTTGTCTCAGGTTTATGCAACTGGTTAACTCCTTATTTTAAGTTTTCGCCAGCCAGTCTTAATTTCCTGGTTACGCCTCTGGTAAATAACACTACTGCAATGATTTCTCTATGATCTCCCGGGCGGCTTGCAGAGCCTCGCCAATCTTCTCAGGGTCCTTGCCTCCGGCCTGCGCCATATCCGGCCGGCCGCCCCCGCCGCCGCCGGCGATCTTCGCCACCTGGCCGATGATCTTACCGGCATGCAGTCCGCGCCCTGTCAGTTCCTTGGAAACAAAGGCTGCAAACCCTACCTTGTCATCGATCCGCGATCCCAGGATCACCACGGAGGAGCCCAGTTTATCCCTTAAAAGCTCCGCATTCTCACGCAGCGAGTTCATATCCGAGGCCTGAATCTCCGCTGTCAGCACACTGATATCTTTTACCTTAACCGCCTGGTTCAAAACATCGGTGGCCTTTTCTTTCTCCATGCGGGATTTTAGGGTCTCCAGCTCTTTTTCCTTCTCCCGCAGCTGCCGGAGCAGGTACTCCACCCGATCCGGTACTTCCGCAGGCCCCACCTTCATAAAGGCCGCGGCCTTCTTTAATTCCTCATCGGCCTGCCGCAGGCTCTCCCAGGCTGCCCCGGCGGTTATCGCTTCGATACGCCGCAACCCCGCACCGATACTGGCTTCGGAGACAATCTTGAACAGACCAATCTCTCCTGTGTTTTTGACGTGAGTTCCCCCACAAAGTTCCTTGCTAAACCCTTCCACCTCGACCATCCGTACCTGGTCGCCATACTTCTCGCCGAACAGGGCCATGGCCCCCATTTCCTTGGCCTCGGCCAGACTGGTCTGCAATGCCCGGACAGGCAAGAGGGACCACACCTTCCGGTTCACGATCTCTTCTATAGTCTGCATCTCGGCCGGGGTAAGGGGAGCGAAATGGGAAAAGTCAAACCGCAGCCGCTCCGGTTCCACCAGTGAGCCCTTCTGCTGGGCATGATCTCCCACCGTGTCCCGCAGAGCCTGGTGCAGCAGGTGGGTGGCGGTATGGTTGGCAGCCGTTGCCTGCCGATGTTCGGCATCGACTTGGGCTGTCACCTCCTGGCCTTGACGCAGGGTCCCGTTCACCCTCCCGTAATGGAGGATCCAACCGGCTGCTTTCTGTACATCGTTCACCGCCAGTTCACCCTCCGGACCTTTTATGACCCCCCGGTCTGCGGTCTGTCCGCCGCTCTCCGCGTAAAATGGGGTCTCCAGGAGAACCACCACGGCTTCCCCATCATTAACCGAATCTACTCCCTCTCCGTTCTGAATGATGGCCAATACCTCCGACTCCCATTCCAGGCACTGGTAACCGACAAAGTCGGTAGCATTTTCACCTTCCAGGAGACTGGCAACTGATTTTTCCAGGGCAAAGGCCCCTTCATTCCTGAATGATTTCCGACCGCGTTCCTTCTGGGCTTCCATCATAGCTTCAAAGCCCTCCTTATCCACGGTCAGTCCATATTCTTCCGCCACATCCTCGGTAAGGTCAATGGGAAAACCAAAGGTATCGTAGAGCATGAACGCATCCTTGCCCGGAATAACCTGGTCTCCCTGCTCCCGCAGCCGGGTCACGATATCCTCTACCTTGCGCAGGCCATCACTGAGGGTGGTAAAGAACCGTTCCTCCTCCATGCGGATGACCTGTTCCACAAACTGCTGTTTCTCTTTGATCTCCGGGTAGGCACCGCCCATTACCCCGATTACCACCGGCACCAGTTTATAGAAAAAGGGTTCATTCAGTCCTAATAGTTTGCCAAAACGCACAGCGCGCCTCAGTATGCGACGCAGTACATAACCCCGGCCCTCGTTGCCGGGCAATATCCCGTCGATCACCAGGAAGGAGCAGGCCCGGATATGGTCAGCAATGACCCGGAAAGGAAACCCCTTTGCTCCCTTATCATATTTCTGCCCGGTCAGGGCTTCGATCTCTTTGATAATCGGGGTGAAGAGGTCGGTTTCATAGTTGCTTTCCACCCCCTGCAGGATTGAGGTCAGACGTTCCAGACCCATTCCAGTATCTATGCTCGGCCGGGGCAGCGGGGTCATCTCTCCGGTCTGATCCCGATCATACTGCATGAAAACCAGGTTCCAGATCTCCAGCCAGCGGTCACAGTCACAGTGCCCCAGAGCGCAGTCCGGATCTGTACAGCGGTACTCCGATCCCCGGTCGTAGATGATCTCACTGCAGGGCCCACACGGGCCGGTGTCCCCCATGGACCAGAAGTTATCCTTTTCGCCCAAACGAACAATCCGCTCCGGCCGGACCCCTGCGACCTCCTGCCACAGCCCAAAGGCCTCATCATCGTCCAGATATACAGTAATCCACAGGCGGTCCGGGTCAAGCCCTGCGGTTTCGGTCAGAAATCCCCAGGCCAAGGCTATCGCTTCGCGTTTAAAATAATCCCCAAAGGAGAAGTTGCCCAGCATCTCAAAGAAAGTATGATGACGCGGGGTGCGACCTACGGTATCCAGGTCGTTATGTTTGCCGCCTGCTCGCATGCATTTCTGGGAGGTTACCGCCCGGCGATAATCACGAGGCTCGATCCCCAGGAAAACGTCCTTAAACTGGTTCATACCGGCGTTGGTGAACAGCAGTGTCGGATCATCGACCGGTACCAGTGATGAACTGGAGACCGCCGTATGGCCGCGGCTGGTAAAGTAATCAATAAACATCTGTCTTATTTCGTGGCTCTTAAGCAACAAGAAAGCCTCCCTTTTCCCATCTAGGTTATATTTTGTCCCATGGAAGCATTTAGTGTCAATCAACCAGATGGTAAAAGGCGAACTTGACCAGAACTTTTAATACTGCAACTACGGGAACCGCCAGCAGAATCCCCCAGATACCAAACAGCTCCCCGCCAGCTAGGAGCGCAAAGATAACCAGCAAAGGGTGCAGTCCCACCCTGGTCCCGACTATGCGCGGGGACAACAGGTTGGCCTCTACCTGCTGGATTACCAGAATCGCTATTCCCAGGTAAATGGCCTGCCGAGGACCTTCAGTCAGGGCGAGAGCTATGGAGGGAATTGCCCCCAGGATCGGTCCCAGGTAAGGGAACAGCTCAGCAATCGCATTGATGATGCCGATTACTATGGCGTATTTAACGCCCAGCAGTGCGGCTGCCAGCCCGGTTAAGACCCCGACGATGATGCACACGGTCAGATGGCCCTGGATGAAACCGGACAAGACCTGATCAACATCCAGGCCCAGATTGATCAGTTGGCTCCTGCTGCTGGCGGGAAACAGGCTGAGGAAGCCATCCCTGATTTTTTCCCAGTCCCTGATAAAATAGTAGGCCAGGATCGGAGCAAAAACCAACGCCAGCAGGCTTCCGGCCATCCCCAGCAGATCGTTGATGAACTTGGTCAGCGCATTGTAGGCCTGGTTCTCAGCCTGGTGCAGGCTGTTCCTTATTATCTGGTCCACCTCACCGCCAACCCTTAACCCGTCCAGGTATTCCATGGCATGGTGCGCATCCTCAACATACTTTGGCATCAGGGCCGCCAGTTCAGCCAGTTCGCGGGCCAGACGCGGCAGCGTATACCAGCAGAAAAACCCGATCAGCCCGACCAGCAGCATATAAAAGGCCATAACCGCCCAGGCACGGCTCAAGCCTCTTGCCTGAGCAGCTCTTATCAGGGGATACAGGACATATGCCAGGGTAGCTCCCACCAAGAATGGAACCACCACTGCATGCACCCTGATAAAAAAATAAATGGTGGCCACTGCCACCACTGATAGGATCCCGATTTTGATGTAGTAATCTAATCTGCCCATACCCCAGCTACCTCTTGGCCTATGTCGTCGACCGCTCTTTTTACCTGGGCAAACCGTTTGGACCCATTCTTACCACGCTGCCAGAAGTATGAAACCAGAACAAAGGCCAGGGCAGTACCCAAAAGAGCCATTAGCCCACGGTGGAAACCCTTGGATTTCACCAGTATCACCTCCGTTCAGCCTATGATGTCATAGGATTCTTCAATGGAGACTAACGAACCGTCCTCGGCTACCTCATACATGTTTACCCGGTCTTTCTTGACCGCAAACTCAATAAAGCAGTTCCAGCAGTAATACTGGTCACTGCCGACTCTGCCCACCTGCATTCCTTTGCATGCCGGACACCTCACGCCTGAACCTCCTCATCATTGATCACCATGGCCCCCTGTCCAATATTGGCCACTTTGTCCAGTGGAACCTCACTCCGGCCATCAATGAAGTCCTTGATTATACCCGAGGAGATTTCTATTCCCTGAACCTCTTTGCTCTCCGGTTCAACCACCAGATCGCTCATCACCCCGAGTTCCCGTCCATCACGATTGACCACCAGGAGTCCCATCCTGTCCTTAATCCTGGTGGGATGCTCCCCGTTTTTGATTCGTTTTAAACCCCGAGGGTCACTGACCAGAATCGCATCCTGGCCAATAGTCAGATGATCTATCAGCAGGAGGCGCTTGCCATCGCGGGAACCTACCAAAAGACCTTCCACCTGCAGCCGCGGACTGATAACAATGTCCATCACCCGTCCCAGAACCGTTCCCCGGTGCTCATCGATCACCGGCAATCCGATAAGCCTTCGACTTTTCACCATCTTTTATCTCACCTTACATTATGTTGTCTCGCCCCCCCTCAATTAATGCATCCGCCCATCCCACATGCTATACTGAAACTGCATCACGGGGACAGTCCCCGTGATTCATTTTGCATCATGGGGACTGTCCCCATGATGCATTGATGCATTTGGAGGTGGCATTAAACAGATGAATCTGTTTGAGAATAACAACCAGAAGGAAAAAAGCGGGCCGCTGGCTTACCGGATGCGTCCGGCTGATCTGAGTGATTACGTGGGCCAGGAACATCTGGTCGGCGAGCAGGGTCCCCTGCGCAGGATTATCGAGGAGGATCGCCTCCACTCCTTTATCCTTTATGGCCCGCCGGGCTCGGGCAAGACAACTCTGGCCCTCTTGCTGGCGGAAAAGACCAAATCCCATTTTGAATACCTCAAAGCAGTAACCAGCGGGGTTACCGAACTGCGGAACATCGCCCGTGATGCTCAGCAGAGGTGGGACTACTACCGACAGAAGACGGTGGTCTTTGTAGATGAGGTCCACCGCTTTAACAAGTCACAGCAGGACGTTTTGCTTCCCTTCGTGGAGAGCGGTCTGTTTACCCTGGTCGGTGCTACTACCGAAAACCCGCTTTATGAGCTTAATTCGGCCTTGCTGTCACGGATGAAGATCTACGTCCTGAATCCGCTCACACCGGAGGAGATAGAGGAGTTGCTCAGAAGGGCGTTAAGAGACCCGATCCGGGGACTGGGTGCGAGGGACGTTTCTCTGAGTGAGGAGGCTCTGCGGGAGATCATCGCCCGTTCCAAAGGCGATGCCCGGACGGCTCTCAATATACTGGAGACCGCCTGCGAGGTCCGCGTCCAGAAGTCCGGGGGCTTAACCCTGCAGGCTCAGGATATTCGGGATACTGCGGGTCACTTCTATATAAATTACGACAAAAAGGCGGATCATCACTATGACACCATCTCGGCCTTCATTAAAAGCATCCGCGGCAGCGACCCTGATGCCGCTCTGTTCTGGTTGGCGGTCATGATCCACGGAGGTGAGGATCCGATTTTCATTGCCCGCCGCCTGGTGATTCATGCGGCGGAGGATATTGGCATGGCCGATCCTCAGGCCTTGCTGGTAGCAGTCTCTGCTTTCCATGCCACCAAGGTGATCGGACTCCCGGAGGCCCGGATTCCCCTGGCCGAAGCCACCATCTACCTGGCAACTGCACCCAAGAGCAACAGCAGCAAGGTGGCGATTGACATGGCCCTGGATTATGTTCGCAAGCTGCCTTCACTCCAGGTCCCAGCCCACATCGCTGACAACTCCCATTCCCGTTCCCATCTCCTGGGGAAAGGTAAGGGTTACCTGTACCCCCACTCTTTTGGTGGATACGTGAAACAGGACTACCTGCCCCCCGACCTGGAGCGTCCAACTTTCTACCAACCCACCAACAACGGCCACGAATCCCGGGTGCAGGAGTTCCTGGAGTGGTTAAAACAGCAATATGAGAAGGAAGGCCGCCGGAAACCGAAGGCATAAGCTGTTTCGGGGACACCGCACTGAATTGCCAGCAATTTAGCATGGTGTCCCCGCATTAGTAAAAGGCTCAAACACCGGCTTGGATGCGATGCTTGAGCCTTTAGTATTGATATCATTTACAAAGACGGCGTCTTTCCGTCAGATTTCCTTAGGTGATCGATCCGGGTCCAGGTGTTATTTATGTGATCCTGCCTGCGTACACTGTTTAATGAAAGGCTCCCGGAGAACAAGATTATTTCAAATTGTCCTCCACGAATCGCGCCAGCTGCTGCTTGCCCTGAAAACCTACGCTGCGCTGAGATTCATCCCCGTTTTTGAAAATCGCCAGAGTAGGGATGCTCATCACGCGGTAGCGATTGGCCAGTTCGCGGTTTTCATCAACATTCACCTTGCCAACTTTGATACGACCGGCGTATTCCTGGGCGAGTTCCTCCACTACCGGGCTGACCGCCTTGCAGGGACCACACCAGGAGGCCCAGAAATCAACCAGAACCGGCTGGTCAGACTTCAAAACCTCTTCCTCAAAATTATTAACATCAAACTTTTGAACTGACAAATCTAATTACCTGGTTTCCCCAACCTGTACGTTCGTACAGTCTGGCGCTCTTTCGACACAGAACGGGCAGCTTACCGGATTCACTACAAAGGAGTGCAGTCTTTGGCCGCCGACCATAAAGCAAGTCGGGCGCCATGCCACTCCAGGGCCATGGAAAAACCCGTCTCACAAAGGTCAGCAGTCGACTTAATCCCGGGTGGCCCGGGGGCATTTTTCAATCCTAAGCTGCCAGAAACGCAGGTTTCACACCTGCCTTTCATAATATTTTTGGGGCATTATAGATCAGATTGTGCATCCTGACAAAGTATATGCACCACTCGGAAAATTCGTTAGCCCAGGTCCAAGCGCAGGGTTTGGATTTATACCGGCTACTTCCAAAGGAAGGCTATTCCAGCCGCAGCAACTAACGCTACCAATACCCACAATCCGGTACGAACGAACTCTTTTTTTACCAATTCAACCAATTCGGTCACCGTGACACCCCCTCTATTAAAACAATAAACAAAATGAGCACTCTTTGAATATAATGTTACAACTTTAGTTCCCCCAAAGGAGGTGACAAGTTGAACAAGGATGATCTGCTGAAAATGTTCCCTGAAGCAGACCGCATCAAGGATTCTCTTGAAAAAAGTTTGAAAAAAAACAAACTCAGCGCTACTTCAAAAAATGGCCTGGTAACTGCGGTAATCAACTACCAACAGGAAATTACTGATCTGGTTATCGACAATCGTCTGCTCGATCCCACCAAAGCCGGGGCTCTCAAAGCAAGTCTGGTGGAAGCACTCAATCAGGCCATTAAAAACTCCCGCAACAAGATGCTGGAGGAAACCGCCCGGGCGATCAAGTTGATCTAACACCCGGAAAGGAGGATCAAACATGGACCAGAGTCCAACACTTCAAAAGCTGCTACTAAACATTATATACGAAGTGACGGCTCCCAACAAAACAGATAAACTCGATGCCTACCAGATGATTGGCATCCTGGCCTTGACCAACCTGTTGGGAATAATCAATATGCTAAGTCAGCGTTCTTCCCGCGGTGAGCATTTGCCGTTCACGGCCAGTTCGCAAGGTGCCGAGGGTGATCTGTTGAACAGCCTGATGGGTGCTTTAGGCAGCAAAAAAGGCAGCGCCAACTTGCCGGACATAAATCCCCAGACACTAATGTCAATCCTGGGAATTCTGTCTTCACTAGGCAACAAGGGCAAGTCAGAGACCGGCGATACCCTGGAATCCGTGCGCGAGACCGGCATGTAACCTTGAGCTTTTCCGCCTGACCCAGGAGGTCTGTGACTAATTCCCTTCCCGGGGAAAAAGTCGCAGGCCTCCTGTTTTTGCAAAGCCGCGGATTTGCAATCGCTGTCGATATTTAAACCAGCTTTCTCCATTTAACTGTCTGCTCTAGGCCAAACCGGTGACTAATGTTCCATTATTCAATAACAAAATTAGTAACCATCTTACTTTTTCTCTCATAACATATACCAGATAACAGCTGCAGTCGAATCCTGGCAGTTATTATGCAGCATTCAAAAACACCACTGTTGGGGAGATCATACTACGGGGGTCGAATAGAATCAGCAGCTCCTGTTGTTGACTCCTTCACAAAAAGTTAAGGAGGGAAGGCATTTTGCGGAACTTTTTCATGGGCAATAACTTGTTGTGGTTGATCCTGATTGTACTGGTACTGTTCTGCCTCTTCGATGAGCCTTGTGGAGTCTAAAATTCTGTGGAAAAGCCGCATGAAATGCGGCTTTTTACCTATTTAATCCAGGGCCAGGCCTTAAATAAAATCGGAATCAGTTTGGTGGCTTTATTTCCATGACCAGTCTTACTGGATAACAGTAACAGGCCTGATCCTACCAGATACTGAAATCTGTTAAGGAGAGAGACATGAGTTATCACCAGCGTCAATTGGGTGTAGTACCCAGCCCCCAGGACTACCGGGACTACAAACTCACCAGGGTTACCGCTGTAAAGCAGGCTTTCCCGGCAGAATACACCTACCCCTATCTAGTGCCGGAACCATACGATCAGGGAGACGTCGGGGCCTGTGTGGCCTATGCCCTTAAGGCTATAAAAGAGATGCAGGAGTACAAAGAGCGCCGGATGTTTTCCAGGTTTTCTGCCGCTTATATCTATGGGGCGCGCGGACCCGATGACTTCAAGGGAGAAGGTATGATCCCGCGGGAGGCCTTGAACATTCTGCTTAAACGGGGAGACTGTCATGAGGAACAGTTTCCTGGCATATACCCCTATCCAATCTGTGCCAGTAAGATAACCCCGGAGATGAATCGGGATGCTCTCCCCCAGAGAATCAAAACCTATACCGCCATACATACTGTGGAAGAGGCCAAAACCGCCCTTATGGAGCTTGGTCCTATATGTATTGCTTTTTCTGTCTACGAGAGCTTTTACCAGGGCGGAAACCTGCCCCTGCCCAATAAGGATACAGAAAAGCTTTTTGGCTTTCATATGCTGGCCATTGTAGGTTGGACCCGGGATAACCGTTGGCTGGCTCTTAACTCCTGGGGCAAGGATTGGGGACCATTAAAAGGATACTGCACCTTACCGTTTAACTACCCTGTCAACGAGATGTGGGCCCTGACTGATATGCCGCCCCAGACGAAACACGATTACGAAGTCTATATGACCCGTCGCGGCCGCTACTGGAGGGTAGCGTTTGATGCAAATTTCCGCACCTCAGCTGACGCCATTGAAAAGCTGCTCAAACCTCTGGAAGACGACCTCATCCAATCGGGCAGGTCTCTGAAGATCAAGAAGTACTAGCTTCACCAGGCAGAAGGTGAGGCACTACGGACAGTTTTGTTGTTGTTTTATTCTCCGCACGACCTTATTAGAGGTAGAATCCGAGGTCTGTGATTAATTTCAGAAGCGGGCGTTGGGTTCGGACCCAGCCGCACCCCGCGAAGGTGAGGGCGAAAAGCAGGCAGGCGACAGGACATCGCGAGCAAGTTTTTGAGACATGGACGTCAAATAGACGGGGTGCTGCTTTCCGCCCGAGCCTGAGCGGTTGGTGCTGCCCAGGCAGGGCCAAGGTAGCGGATGGAATTAACCACAAACCGGCGCTTAACGCAGCGATTCTCTTGGATGAGACACCAGGAACAACAAAATTGTCCCTTAGCTCATTCCTAAATCACCAACTGATGTCGTTCGGTAAAGAACTTGCGGTAGGCGAAGAAGGCGACCATCATGGAGGTTAAGGATACTGCGGATGTTATCATAAACATCACTACTACCTGGTACTTAACCGCCTCAACCGGGCTGACACCTCCGATAATGAGTCCGGTCATCATCCCCGGCAGTTGGACCAGTCCCACGGTCTTCAAGGAATCAATAGTTGGGATCATGGCGGATTTCAGCGCGGCCTGCAGCGAAGATCCCGACGCTTGGCGGGCAGTAGCTCCCAACCCCAGAAGAACCAGGATCTCTTCCCGGCGGCTTTCTATCTCCGCCTTGATGCGGTTCAAAGTCAAGGACGAAGCTACCATGGAGTTGCCGATTATCATCCCGCTGATGGGTATTACATACTGCGGTTCGAAAGGAATAATCCGCAGTCCCAGCATCATGCCCATGGTTACCAGCTCGCCGGCTCCTATAGCCAGGAGCAAAATTGGTAATACGTTGCGTATCCCCTTTCCCCGCTTCTCTGCATTGCGGGCGGCCACCAGGACCATAAAAATGAGCATCAAGACTATGTATGGCCACTTTTCCAGATCGAATATGATCTTCAGCACATAACCAATGATCATTAATTGAACAAAAGCACGGACAGTCCCGATCAAGAGGTCCCGTTCCAGACCCAGGTCCTCCTTGACTGAGACCACTACTGCTACCAGTACGAATGATAAGGCTAACAGCAAAGAAAAGTATGTCATATTACAGATCCCCCATTCTGCAATCTGCCATTGACCAGCGCCACGTTATTATCCCCCACCCGTTCTACCTGCTCCCGGTCATGAGTAACCCAGACCACTGTCAAACCTTGAACCTGGCTGAGCTCTCGAACCAGATCTTCAATAAAACGGGCTGAATCGCTGTCCAGAGAGGCCGTAACTTCATCCAGCAGGAGCACCTCTGGTCCATTGGCCAGGGTCCGGGCCAGGGTCACCCGCTGCTGTTCACCCCCGGATAGACTGGTGGCCTCCCGCTGCAGTATGGACGGGGAAAGCCCCACCCTTTCCAACAACTGACCCGGCCTACCGCTGGGCTTCACTCCCCGGAGGCGCGGTCCCAGAAGTACATTATACTCCACGGTTCCCCTGAACAGATAAGGCTTCTGAAACACCATGCCCACCCGTCTCCTCAGTTCCAGCACATCAAGCCGTCGGATATCCTCCTCGTCCAGGAGGATGCGGCCAGCTGTGACATCCCGCATCAATGTCAGGAGTGATAAAAGGCTGCTCTTGCCCGACCCGGACGGCCCGGTAATGGTCAGGATCTTCCCCTCTGGGATGGTCAGGTTTATGTCACAGAGGATTTCGTATTTCTCACTGGAGTCAGGATCTGCTACCGTATAGCTCACATGTTCCAGAATGTATTTATTTTTCATCGGCGCACCTCCTGTCCTAATTATAGGATCATTCCCGGCCAACTTCATGGTCTGTATAATGTCCAATCATAAAACCCATGATAACTCGTGAGGAGGTGATGATATGGATGCGAAGCAATTGGTCCAGCAATCCATGCAGAGTCTGCAGACCTCAGCCTCGAACATCAGGCAGGCCGCCAACCAGACCACCAACGTTCAAGCCAAAAACATCCTTACTCAGACCGCATCTGAGGCGGAAAACAGTGTTAAAAGGATGCAGCAGATCATCAACCAGCTTTAATTACCGTCTGGCCGGGGCCCACCCCCGGCCTTGCTGTGAGATCCGCCCTCCCATCTCTGTCAACTTCTGGTGACCGTATAATCTTGCGCAAATACTTAAAGATATAGTCAACAAGGAGTGATCGATAGTGCGCTCTCTATGGAAGGGATTCCTGGGTTTCGGCCTGGTCAGTATCCCGGTCAAGCTGTATGTGGCCACTGAAAAGAAGGACCTGAAGTTCCGTTACCTGCATCAGGAGTGTATGACTCCGGTTCAGTACCAGAAGCGGTGTCCTACGTGTAACAAGGACCTGGAAAGCAATGAGATTGTTTATGGTTACGAGTATCAGAAAGGGCGGTTTGTGGTATTGAACGAGGAGGACTTCGCCCGTATACCTCTGGAGTCCACCCGGTCGGTGGATATCCTGAACTTTGTGGACATAAAACAGGTTGATCCCCTGTATTTTGATAAGTCTTATTACCTGGAACCCGGGGATGGGGGGGCCAAGGCCTATTCCCTGCTGATGCAGGCCATGGAAGCTACCGGCAAGGTGGCTATCGCCCGGGTAGTAATCAGGACTAAGGAGACCCTGGCGGCTGTGCGGGTGAAAGACAAGGTCCTGGTGATGGAAACCATGTTCTATCCCGATGAGGTGCGGTCCTACGCCGGGTTGTCGCTTCCCGGCGAAAACGTCAAAGTGCATGAGAACGAGACCAAGATGGCTATCAGCCTCATCGAAAACCTTTCCACCGATTTTGAGCCCGATCAATACCAGAACCGTTACCGCCAGGCTTTGCGGGAAATGATCGAGGCCAAGATTGCCGGCGAGGAAGTGGAGGTTTCCCCGCAGGCTCCGGCTGCCAACGTGGTGGACCTGATGGATGCCTTAAAACAGAGCGTCAAGATGGCAGAAAAAGAACGCAAGAAAACCCGGCCCAAAAAGGCCAAGGCAGGAACATGAGCGAAGGTTTCCCCAAGCCGCCGATCCCCCCCATGGAACCGGTTAAATGTGACCAGGCCTTTGACAGCGAAAACCATATCTTTCAGGTTAAATGGGATGGGGTGCGGATGCTGACCTTCTATAATGGTACGTCGGTTACCCTGCAGAACCGGCGTCTGCATAACCGGAACATACAATACCCTGAACTGCAGGCATTGAGCAGCATTGTCAAACACCCGGTGGTTATTGATGGTGAAGTCATCACATTAAAGGACGGCAAACCCAGCTTTCCCACCGTTATGCGCCGTGACCGGGCGGGATCTGCCAGGACTGTGTCTACGTTGGTCAATACCATTCCCATATCGTATATGGTATTCGACATCCTGTACTACCGGAATCAAGCCACGACCAACCTCCCCTGGCATAAGCGCCACGAGATTTTGCAGGATCTGCTTTCTCAATCCGCTCCCCCTTTTCACCTGGTGGAGAATTTTTCCGCTGGAACTGCTCTATTCTCTGAGGTGCAGAGGATGGGACTGGAGGGTGTGGTCGCCAAGGTTAAGGACAGTCGGTATATTCCGGGAGGTAAGAGCCGGCTATGGCAAAAGATTAAAAACCGCCCCCTCATCACCTGCTTCATAGGTGGTTTTACCAGGCGGGGCCGGAACGCCAACTCGCTGCTCCTGGGTGTTTTCGACGAGGATCAGTTCCTGTATGTGGGGCGGGCCGGTTCCGGACTGAAGGAGAATCAATGGGCCAGTCTAACCCAGGTCCTCCTGGCGGAACAGACCAGTTCACCACCGTTTGTAAATCCCCCGAAAAAAGCCGGGTTAACCTGGGTCAAGCCTGTCTTTCAAGTCATAGTGGAATACGCGGAGTGGACCGAGGAAACCCGCCTCCGCTCCCCGGTCATAAAATGCATCACGGGGACAGACCCCATGATGCAAAATGCATCATGGGGTCTGTCCCCGTGATGCATTTTGAAAGGAGATGTTGGTTGTGCCGGTCAAGAGCAGAGAAATTGTCGAGGTACAAGGCCTGGAGGTATCCATATCCAACCTGGATAAGGTCTTCTGGGAGGGTGAGGGCTATACCAAGGGACACCTGATCAATTATTACGTGCAGGTGTTTCCTCACCTGCTGCCTCATCTGGCTGAACGTCCCCTGGTAGTCACCCGTTATCCCTCGGGGGCGGGTGGAAAATGGTTTTATCAGAAGAATGCACCTGAGGGCACCCCTGAGTGGGTTAACACCTACCCCTGGTACTCGTCCCATTCCGACCGCTACCTGAACTTTGTTCTTTGTGATAACCTGGCCACTATGGTATGGCTGGCTAATCAGGCCTGTATTGAGTTGCATCCCTGGATGTCGCGTGTCGGCAGCCTTGACCGCCCGGATTTTGTGGTATTTGATCTCGACCCCTCGGAAGGCGCTACCTATGATGACGTGCGCGATGTGGCGGAAGTGGTAAGAGAGGTTTTACGATTCCTTAAAATCAACTTCTTTCTTAAGACATCCGGTGCTACCGGACTCCATGTATTTGTTCCGATTATGAACGTCTACACCTATGACGAACTGCGGGATTTCGTGCGTCGCATAGCCGAAACAGTGGTCTCCCTGATTCCTGATAAAGCTACCGTAGTCAGGAAAGTAAAGGACCGGGGGGGTAAGGTTTATGTTGACTACCTGCAAAACATACAGGGCAAGACAGTTTGTTCTGTCTACAGCGTGCGTCCACGCCCTGGTGCACCGGTATCAACCCCGATTACCTGGGAAGAGATGCGTGAGACCAAACCGGGTGATTTCAATATCATCACCGTGCCGCCACGGCTCAACCGGAAGGGTGACATGTTCGCCGGGGTCAATACTGAGCGGCAGAGAATCGATGAACCTTGGCGCCGCCTCAACTCGAACTTCCGACCGCGGCAATAATAGTGGTCAGGGTAAATTTTACTATGGCATATTGGCTCGCAGATGCCTTTTCGGGAGTTGGCCCGCCTGATTCCAATAACCCTGTCGGCCGTACCTTTCGATTAGTCCACAAAAGAAAAAGAGGTTGTCCCCTATCCTTTTTACGGAACATGACAACCTCTTTGGCAACATCCCTCAAGTTGACTAATACACTCAGGCTGACATCTTGTTTACTTCCAGTGACATCCTGAGGCGGTACACTTCGATCCCCGGTACCTCGGATATTGACAACAGCATGGACTCTTCAATATGGTTAGTGAAGATCATGCCTTTCACATCTTTACCCGGAGTCAGGTTTCGGCGCACCCATCCCATATATCCCAGGATGCGGCTCAGCACCTCGGGTGTAACCTCTTCTGCGAATTCCATAACTGTCAGGCGGTTGTAGGTGTCGGTGGCCAGAATGTCAATAATCCCTACCTCCGTTGGGTACTCAAACCCCTGCCTGCCTGAGGCATCGGTGTAAATCCGCAGGTTTTTACCCACCAGAGCAAGGTTATTGTACAGGACCTCCCGCACCTGGGGAAATGAACCGCTGATATAGGTCTGTTCTTCCCCGATCATTCTTGTGGACGGGGAGGTCTCAGTTACGGCATCGTACTTCTTCCTGACGGGTTTTCTGGTCACAGGCTTTTCGTCCAGTTCAACTCCATCCACTCGCTTTACGACCAGCCTGTCTCCTTCTTCCACTATTCCCCATGCACCGTGCTCCTCTGGCTTATACAGAGTCACCCGGCCATTCCCCAGGGTATAAAGGAAATCATACTTGGTGTTGCAGTTGCGTGGTTTACGGTTGGCTGGATAGTAAACCCGTGATTTCTGGTTGACACTGCAAATTATTATCTGGCAGTTTATGGTCCTCTCTTTTACATCTCCATAGTGCTGCCAGATATATTCCTTAATGTCTTTGTAGCTGGCCTCCCCATTCATGGATTCCACGGCCTTCTTAACCATCTCCCACACGGGCGGGCGCTTGATGGCATTGGTCTTGCCCATAATACATCCTCCTCTAAACGGTCCTTGCCGTTTAATATTGATTCGGTATTTATTATTACCTCAAATTCACATCATATAACCAATTGATGCCTTTTTTTACATTTATATATCCTTGTTCAGGTGAAAATGAACGCTATAAATAATTTTTCTTCAAATTGACCCTTATACTGGTAGGAAAGCTTAGCCAATTGCAGGAATATTCTGATACAAAAAACCGATGATTATCAAGGAGGAGGAGTTATATTTGTTTAAGGATGATTTCTGGTACTCGTACTGGGCCCTGGTCATCAGCGTTATGATCACCGTTGGTCTGGTGGGATACTTTGTCCGTGGTCCCATCATGCCCTGACCCTGTGCATGCCAATACTTCAGCAAAGAAAACAGGGGCTGCTGCAACACTGCTTCAGCCCCTCCATGCCGGTTGATGACAACGCTACATATCTATCATTGAGTAATGTGAAACCTTAACGTCACAATCGATTCCCATCTCATGCAGAAGAATGGGGATCCTCATGGCGTGCTGCGCTTCGTCCGTCCGCGTGTCCCAAAACAACCGGCGCAAACAAGGGTCACAAACGGATTGGTATATCTTTCCGTATTCTTCATAGGCGTTGGTCTCTTCCAGTATTCTTTGTTTTAATGCCTGTTCATAATTACATATTACTGGTGGTGGAACCGGATCAGGTTTGTATTTCCGGCCAGTCAGACGGCAATATTCTTTCATGTACCATTCGGCATGCATTTTTTCATCGCGGCTGAATTCCATCAGGAGCTCCTGTGACATGCGGGAGGGTGCCATCCGGGCCAGTTCCTGGTAGTATACACTGTCAGTCAGTTCATCCTGAATGTAATCCTGCAGTTTACAGATGAACTCACTCTTAGTTATAGCCACTTATCCACCCCCTTTCCATACCTTTCATATAGTATGAGAAACTGGTTTGTTTGGTTAATTGTTAAGCCCAGATCCTTACTATGCAAAACGCCAGGATGCACCTAAAGGATAATCAAACCCCGAGAATGCAATAATAGATACATAAGATTAACCGGGGTGAAACAGCATTGAATCAAGATATGAAACGGGTATTGTATGTTGATCTTTCCAGCCTGACCTTTGAAATCAAGGACAGAAAGGACCTGTCGCACTTCATGGGGGGGACCGGTCTGGGGTGTCAGCTGCTTTCGGAAGAGGTTCACCTGGATAAGGACCCTCTGGACCCGCAACAACCCATCATATTCGCCCGAGGAACCCTGGCACCCTATTTTCCGTCCGCGACTCAGGTAGCCGCGGTATTTCGTTCTCCATTGACCGGTTACCTGGGAGAGAGTTTCGCCGGGGGAAGCCTGGCAGCGGCTATGTTCCTGGCCAATCTTAATGCTCTGGTTATCAAAGGCCGCGCTGACCGGCCGGTCAGACTTACAGTTGGTCCCCGTATTGTTCATATCAAGAAGACTGATCCCCTGTATGGAACGGGAACTGAGGAGTGCCTGCGGGAGCTTTATGACCTGGAGCCATCTCCAGGTTTACGTTCCCTGGTAGTGATTGGCCAGGCAGGAGAAAAGACGATCCGTTTTGCCGATCTGGTGGTTGACCGTTACTGGCGGTTTGGAGGTTCTGGTGCGGGAGCCATCTTCGGCAGCAAGAATCTCAAATCACTTATGGTATATGGGGACCGCAACCTGCCGATTCCTGATGTCAATGTGGCCGGGTACCGGGAGGTTTTCGAAAATTTGCATAACCGGCTGGTCCACAGTGAATTGATGCCCCTGCTCCATAATCTGGGTACCGCAGTGAACCTGGAGAAGATGCAGGCGCTTATGGCCCTGCCGAGCCGGAATTCACTCCTGTCCCGTTTCGACGGACTCCCTTCATTTACGGCTCAATCTCTGGGTGAAAAACACCTGGTCCGTCAGTTGTCATGCACCGGCTGTCCAATTGGATGCGTTCATGTCGGCCATTACCGCCGCATGTCCGGCAGCGACAGCCTGGAATATGAGGAGTCCCACCTGCCTTACGATTTTGCCACGGTCTATGCACTGGGTTCACAGTTGGGACTGGAAACCCCGGATGACTTCTGGGCGGTGTGGGAGAAGGTCTCCGGATACGGTCTGGACCCCCTCGCGTCTGGGGCGGCGCTGGGCTGGCTGACTGAGGCCTATGAACAAGGACTGGTCACGGATAGGGAAACCGGAACCCCGGTGGCATTCGGTTATGTGGAGGGCTACCTCCACGCTCTGGACGGCCTGGTTGGCGGAGAAACACCTCTGTACCAGGATCTGGCCCAAGGAGCCACAACCGCTGCAGATCGCTGGGGCGGAAGGGATTACGTTACCGAGATTAACCGGCGGGCTACTACGGGACTCCATACCGGTTACGACAGCTTTCTGTCTCTGGCGTTGGGGTTCCAGCAACCGGAATTTGTCCACCCTCTGCCCTCCCGATCCAATCAGGAACCCAACCGCATGATCAACAACCTGATTGCCCGGCAGGCCGCTAATTGCCTCAGCAACTCCCTGGGTATATGCCGGTTTATCAACCAGGTCTACGACCTGAAGACCGTCAGCCGGGCGCTAAAAACACTGGGTTATAAGCTGAGTCTGCGCCAGCTTAGGACAAGGTCTTATGATCTTTACTATCTACAGCAGGGATTGAACCGGAGGATGGGTCTGGACCCTGCCAGGGTCACCGTGCCATCACGCCTGTTCAGCATACCTACCGCCGAGGGAATTCTGGAGCAAAACCGGTTTGCAGAAATGCTTGATATCTTTGCTAAACAGTCCTGGGGTAAAGAAAAGGAGGGAGTAAGTTTTGGCTAAGGTGTTAACCGCTCCCCGCATGGGCAAGTGTATTGCCTGCTACTCCTGCAGCTTTGCCTGTGCCCGTGAGGTTATGAAGTCTTTCTCTCCCCAGTACGCGGCTATCAGGATCAAGACCCGCGGTGGGATGCAGAGCAAACTGACGGCTGATATCTGTCGAGCCTGCAAAAACCCGCCCTGTGCCGAGGCCTGCCCTTATGAGGCCCTGGTTCCCCGGGTCGGCGGCGGGGTCAAATTCATTTCCGACAAGTGTACCGGGTGCGAAAACTGCATCCCGGCCTGCCCGGTAGGGTATATCATTATGAATCCATCCCATGAGAAGATCGTTATGTGCATCCACTGCGGCATCTGTTCCAAATACTGCCCCCATGATGTCCTGCGGCTCGAAGAAGTGGACGACAACTGCTGGACCCAGGACAGCTGCGAACAGTAGGTAAACAGGGAGATGTTCGGTCTCCCTGTCTGATTTGGTTATAAATCGCGCAGGAACGTCAGAACAGGTTCGGCAAAGGGACGGACTACGATGTTAATGACCTTGTGTAAAAAAGGCGGCTGGTAATAGAATATTTCCAGCAAAACGATAGCGAGCGCCAGCACCACGATGAAACAATACCCCAGGATCTCTTTCGCGTTTCGACCCTTTAAATTGTACCTTCCATCAATGAAAGCCAAACCCAGGACTGCTATTACCGCCAGCACTTTCACCTATCTCAACACCTTCAGTTCGCTATCCGGATTCTCCGCTGCGCTTCCGCGGTTTCCTATCATAGTCTTGCTGCTTACCGTAACCTCTACCATGGGGAAGATATCCTGCCAGTTATGGGAAATTTTCTCCCACTCCTTTGGATGCTGTCTTCTTAACTCCTCCGAGAACTCGAAGACATCCACATTAAGCGCCTGCGCTTTGCTGACCGCGCTCTGTATCTGCTGCGCTATAACAGTGTTAGCGCGCTTTTCCAGGCTGTCAAGAAACCAGACCTGATCAAGTCCTGGATGGTCCCCGAAGTGTTCGGCCACATCAAGCATCACCCTCAGTTGTATCTCGAACCGTGGTCTGCCATCCTTACCGATGTGAACCCTGGTTGCAGTAGTGCTGCCGACGAGCTCCAGATCCACAGGTTCCCCTGGTCCTTCTATTGGACAGGGCACACTGATATCAGTTCTCTCCATCCAATTGCGAATCCACAGTAGACCCAGGGTTTCCGTTTCACCCAGTTCCCCCACCATATGCCCGTTATTGTCAAACACCGCCAGGTTGCCTACCGACAGGGTCTTGGGCTGGCTTGTCCCTTTCTCGCCTGCACTTACACTGGTCTGCTCGACGACTTCGACGATAGGAGCCACCGCACCGGTGTTCTCCAGGGTCAGGTCATAGATGAACTGTACCAGTCTCATGGGAACTACCGCGTGGTTGTTCCCCAGCTCAAACAGGGTGATCAGAGCCATTGCGCTGGACTGAAAAGAGGGCATCTTCGTCTCCAGTACCTGCTGGGCCCTTCCCCGGGCCACCAGGATGTAGAGGTTAGGCCGGGTCTCCCGGCTCCGGAAATAACGGTCCAGGTAGGGTAAGATCCCGCTGCGGGCCGCCTCCTCCCCCACCACCAGAATACGGTTGTGGCCGAAGAATATCCTCCGGGGCACACGATGTGCCAGCTGAAACGTGGCTTCGCGAATGGTTTTTCCTCTCCCGGTGGCCGTCCAGAAGGCCTCTTCGCTCCCGCCACCTTCACCTGGAACCAGAGCCCGGGGATTGGCCACCTGAATGGTGAAGGCGACTTGCTGCCCCGGCTGCTCTCCTTTGTCAACCCCAGTGGCAACCGCCAGAGCCAGGTCCGTAATCTCAGTCTGGCCCCAACAGCCGGTGCAGAAAACACAGGTCACCATTAAAATCAAAGCCAGGATTCTTTTCATGACTTTTCCTCCCTCTTCCCCCGCAATGAAGCGATGATCAAGAGGATCAAGGGTATGACCATCTGGAAGGACAGCAGTCCATACCCGGGCCAAACATTTGATATGAAATCCACCTGTTCAGCGGGAGTGATTGTATGACTACTGGTCATGGCTGTAAACAGCAGGGTTATGGGGAGCAGAAGGAAACGGTGCTCCTGGAATCCCATGGTATCTGCTGCGGCGCGGGTGGCGCAGTATAAGAAGGCTGTGATTTTAATAGAGGTGGCAAAAACCCAGACCACCACTACCAGGGCCTCCAGCCTGTCCAGGATGCGGGCCGTGCTTATCATCCGTGCCAGCGCAAAGGCTGGCAGTTCAATATCTCCCACTAAATGGCTTCCAAACACTGCGATGGCTGATATCTCCACGGCCATCAAGACTAACCCTATCAAAATTACGGTTATGGTTAGATTGCGGGTGGTGTTCTTCATGGTTATTAGGGCCGGTAAGAACATCGCTGCCAACATTACCTCCCCTCTATAGGAGCCGGCGATTAATGAGGTAGCCGTAATATTGCCAATGCTGGTCACCCCAACTGGCAGGAGGCGGCGCAGGTCCATGAGTTCATAGGGTAATAAAACCACTATCAGCATGGCGATAACTATGACCCACACCAACAACTCATTTACCCTGGCAAATACCTCCACCCCCTTGCTCACCGCATAAAACGCTACGGCCATGACGGTAATTATTAATGCTAGTGCAGGAGTATACGGCATGATGGTAGTATTCATAAACAGGGCAAACTCTGCAGCTATAGTGGAACCGATGAAGAGAAACCATATCGTATACAGCAGGCTCAGGACCAACCCCAGAGGTTTGCCTAGTATCTGGGGTATGTATCCGGTCAGGGTCTTGTCCGGAAACATTCGGCCCAGGGCGACGATAACCACGACTACCAGCATTCCCCATACACTTGCAAGCAGGGCTGTCATCCATGCATCCCGTCCGGTAGTCCCCACAGCGACTTGTGGATTGTAGAATACCACGGTGGAAACAAGAACGGTAAAGAAGAGGTAGGCTAATTGCCTCTGGGATATTCTGCTGTTATCCATCCGCCTGGTCCCCTCCATTTCCTCCCGTGTCAGAAGAATCAGGTTCCGACGCCGCCCCGGGTGGTTGGCTGTTATCCCGGGTTAAATCACTTCCCGCAATAAAATGGGGTCGTGATTTCATTTGCCATTTCGGGGCCCGGTAAAATACGTCGGTCATGGCTCCCTGAGTCTGGGGGGCCAGGGGCGCTAAGTAGGGAACCCCAAAGGAGGTAAGGCTGGCCATGTGTATCAGCATACAAAGCAAGACCAAGGCCATGCCATACAACCCCAATGATGCCCCGGCGATTAAAAATAGCAACCGGATAAGTCGGAGAACGCTGGCAAACTGATAATTGGATGAAACGGCGAAATTCGATATGGCGGTGGCTGCGATTATAATTACCAGGATCGGGGAGACCAATCCCGCCTGTACCGCAGCCTGCCCTATGATGAGAGCCCCGACGATGTTAACCGCTCCCCCCACTACCTGGGGCAACCGTATACCAGCCTCCACCAGGAGCTCAAAAACCACTAGCATAAGCAGGGATTCAAAAAACGCAGGAAAGGGCACGGTTTCACGAGCCCCCGCCACACTGAAGACAAGTGGGATAGGTAGCATCTCTTGGTCAAAAGTGGTTACCGCCACATAAAGTCCCAAACCAGTGCAGGCAATAAACAGTCCTATATAACGCAGGATTCTCAGGAAGGTCGTTATGATAGGGTTAATATAGTAATCCTCAGCCGATTGAAAAAACTCCACCAACACACTGGGCGCGGTCAACACCTGGGGACTGCCGTCAACTATTACGGCAAACCTGCCTTCCAGAAGATCAGCCGCCACCTTGTCCGGGCGCTCAGTCTCCTTCATTAATGGAAACAAGGTTAGCCGTCGGTCATGAATAAATTCCTTGATATCATAACCATCCAAGATAGCATCCGTATCAATCCGTCCCATACGCTTGCGAACCTCTTCGATAATTTCCGGCCGGGCTACGTCTTCCACGTACATTACAGTGACCAGGGTATTGGACCGGCGCCCCAGAATAAAGTTTTCCGATTTAAGCCGGGCATCGCCCAATCTGGCCCGAATTAATGCTGTGTTAATGCGCAAGGACTCCACGAAAGCATCTCGCGGTCCGGAAACCACCGCTTCCAGGGTGGGCTCAGATATACCGCGCAAGGGTGTAGCCTCAGCATCCAGTACCAAACCGGTCGGCGAGCCATCCATCAGCAGGACCAGCTTGTGCATCAGTATCCAGCGCCGCAGTTCTACCATGTCTATTACCCTTAGAGTGGCATAGAAAGGCAGGTAATGCTTGTTGACATAATCCAGTCGTTCATCAGCCGGCAGTCTCTTGAACCGTTCCGGTTCCAGGTCCAGCATCAGGGCCCGAAACAGGTCATGACTGACCCGGCTGTTTATCAGCCCATCCACCCATACCGCCAGGCACCTGATATCCCCCATATAAAACTCGCGGAACACGATATCGGTGGTCTTATCAAATTCCCGGCGGAGGAACTTCTCATTCTCAACCAGATCGGGACTGATTTCCAAAAATTCGTGGGGATATGGCACCTGCTCCGGGCCAGTGTTATAACGTTCTTTCGGTCCCCTGCGATAGCGGATAGGACATACTCCTTTCCCGAGATAAACCTGCCTGCCCATATCCTGCCCTTTTTGACAGCAGCTTTCTCCAGGGAACTATTGGTGATGATACCTAACATAACCAAAATGATGCCTATGGGAACACCGCCACACAACTCCATCACTGCCATCACTTCAAAAAAAAACGGGCACCCATAGGTACCCGCAAACTTAAAGTGAGTCTTATTTCAACTATTTGCCAGCCTTCAATTCCTTTTTAAGGAGTTTCCCGGTTGCATTCCGCGGGAACTCGGTCCTGAATTCTACGATTTCGGGGATCTTGTACTTTGCCATCTTGTCCGCGAGGTAGTCCTTGACCTCCTGCTCAGTCATGGAGCCTGGCTCCTTGGGAATGATAAATGCTTTGACTCTTTCACCCAGAGCTTTGTCAGGAACACCGATAACCGCCACTTCAGCTACCTTCGGATTGGCTTCCAGTGCAATTTCAATCTCTCTGGGATAGATATTTTCCCCGCCACGGTTGATCATGTCCTTCATGCGGTCAACAATATAAATGAAACCTTCTTCATCCATATATCCAACGTCACCGGTGTGGAGCCAGCCATCCTTGATGGTTTCAGCGGTTGCATCCGGCTTATTCAGATAGCCCAGCATATTGGCATCGCCGAAAGTGCAGATCTCACCCTTTTCGCCTACCGGCATGACGTTGTTGTTCTCATCCATGATCTCAACCTTTTGCTCAGAGAAGCCAAGCCCAATGGAGCCGATCTTTTTCTTGCCCAGCGGGGGATTTACGGTGGAGATACCAGTTACTTCGGTGAGACCGTATCCTTCGCAAATACTTACGCCATACTTTTCTTTGAAGCCGTTGATCAATTCTATCGGCAGAGGAGCCGCGCCGCACATTGCCCATTTCAGTCTGGACTTCGAAACATCCACAGTGCTGGGATCGATCGAGTTATACACATAATCATACATCGCCGGTACGCCCATCAGCACGGTAACACCATAATCAATGATGGAGGGCCAGAAATCCAGCGGAGAGAACGCTTTGCGGATACACAATGACTGTCCCATATAGGTTACCGGATAGGTCCATACACAGAGCGGATTAGTATGGAACATGGGCAGGATAATCATCATAACGTCGTTGCCCTCAAAGAGACCGGTTCTGGTCATATCACGGCATATTGAGGCCTGTCCCTTGTTGGTAAGCAGTATGCCTTTGGGCATTCCGGTGGTACCAGAGGAGTATAACATCATAAAGGGATCATCAGGACTCTGCTTTACCAGAGCTTCATCTGCGGGATACTTGTCCAGGATATCCGCTAATTTTTGCTCGGCAATGTCGGTTCCGTGGTCAACTCCAGTGGCTACTTCAACTACTATGGGCTTATGTTGGGCCAGTTTATAGCCAGCGGCAAAGTCAGCCATAAATTCGCTGCTCACAAAAGAGACCTTTGGTTTGGCATCGTCTAATACATAGGCGATCTCGGGGCCCTTGAGCATGTAGTTAACTCCCAGAGCAACTGCGCCCAGCTTCTGAGCTCCGAACATGGTGTAGTAAACCTCAGGCGAATTCAAAACCATTACCGAAACGATATCACCCTTTTGAACGCCCTTTTCTTTCAGGTAGTTGGCCACTTTGTTAGCTCGATCATTGGTCATCCTATAAGTTATGATTTGATCGTAATAATAAACATGAACTGAATGGGGTTGCTCTTGCGCACGAACGGTAATCATTTCAGCCATGCTCTCGAAACTGAGCTGTTTGCCCTTCATAAAGGGAACTTCTTCGATCTTGTTAAGTGGAAACTGATATCTTGCCATCTTGCACAACCTCCTTATACTACCAATAAGTTGATCCCTGGATACCCGTAATCAAACTACATAACGTTACTGCAAATATCAGCTACGGGATTTGGATTCCCCACCACCTCCTTTGGCGGTCAACTAATGTATATGGAACGACTATTGAAACCAGGAATGTTTGTTGCCGTAATACTCTGGGAGTAGTCGTGTATTTCAAAACGTCTAATGAAAACCCAGAGTTTGATGCAATTACCACACAACAACGTAACCAAATAAATCAAAAACCGAGTTATTTTGTCACGAATAATGACGTTTGTTTGTTATTATTCTAAAATTGGTGTTAATTCTCCATTTCTCAACACTATCCAATTATTATTATAGTACATATTGCGTACCACGGTAATACAATCTGATGAATCCTGTTATAGTTTTTCGACTTTGTTGCAGGTATGCCAGTGTCAGGGAACACCAAGATATCCTGTGCAACGCTTTGACATCACTAAACCAATAGTCAAGGCTTGGGTGGTGAATTCGACAAAAGCCCATTACTGTTGGTATCATTATTTGACATTATCTGCTCCTATGTGTCATATTGGTCCACAGATGTGTCGTGCTGTACTCTTCGTTGACAATGGTATAATCAATATAGATGATCGGGAGAGGAGCTTTGTTTAAATGACAAACAACGAACTTACCCGGAGGTGGAAAGAACTCCATATCAATCCTGATTTCAGAGCCGAACTGCGCCCCGAGATCAGAGCCTCCTGGGAGCGAAGCATCCAATGCCGAGTAGACCCCGGTATGCGGGAAAATCCATATATATATGAGGCCGGGCAGTTGAAACAAGCACAGGAAAAATCCCGTTACTTTATTGAAACCGCTCTGCCGGTCATGAAAAGCCTCTATGAGTTCGTAGCCGGCACCGGCTTCGTCGTTGCTCTCTTTGATGCAGATGTATGTGTCCTTAAGGTTATCGGGGATGAAGAATCATTGTCCTGGGCCAAGCAAGCCAGGTTTATCGAAGGTTCGCTGTGGGAGGAGAAACTGGTCGGTACCAATGGCGGTTGCCTGGCCATTGACCTGGCAGAACCGATTTCGGTTTTTGGTTATGAACACTTCTGTCTGTTTTCCCATGTCTCCGCAAGTTCCTGCGCACCAGTTATTGACCAGGGCCGTATTATAGGCGGTCTGGGCATGGTGGCACCAGTAAAACGTGTCAGCAACCACACCCTGGGTATGGTGGTAGCTTCGGTCAAACATATTGAATCCAAAATGATTCTGGAACGCACCACCCGATATAACCAGGTCCTGATGGAATCCATGTCGGAGGGGGTTTTGGCAGTTGATCCCAACGGGATAATTACTTACCTCAACGAAGTGGGCGCCAAAATCCTGAACTGCAGCCGAACGAAATCCATAGGATCCAGTATCTATGAGGTACTTGGCCATCATGCTGAGAACCACCGTTTTCTTAATACCATTACCCATGGCCGCCAGGTTTCTGATCAAACCTTTGTCTTAAAACTGGGACAAAGCAAGGTTAAGTGTAATATTACATGCAATCCCATAAACGATCCTGACCTGGGTGGACAACAGGGAACAGTCGTAATACTGCGGGAGAGTCACCGCATGAACCGTCTGGTCAGGAATTGGATCGGTATGGGAGCTAACATGACCTTCGACGGTATCATCGGTGTCAACCAGGGCTTTCAAAAGACTATTAAGACAGCGCAGTCAGCAGCCTCATCGTGCTCCAACGTGCTGTTGCTGGGAGAGAGCGGCACCGGGAAAGACATTATCGCTCAAGCCATGCACAACGCCAGTCCGCGCAGGAATAACCCGTTTATCGCTATCAACTGTGCTGCTCTTCCTCGTGAGCTGATCGCCAGTGAGTTGTTTGGTTACGAGGAAGGGGCCTTCACCGGAGCCAAAAAAGGCGGCAATACCGGTAAGTTTGAACTGGCAGATCAGGGCACCATTTTCCTGGACGAGATCGGAGATATGCCGCTCGATCTGCAGGCCTCACTCCTGCGAGTGATCGAGGAGAAAAGCGTTATTCGCCTGGGCGGCAACAAGCTGATACCGGTTAATGTAAGAATCATCGCCGCCACCAACAGGGACCTGGAGAATGAAATCAATCGCGGACGTTTCCGGCGTGACCTGTATTTCCGCCTGGGGGTTATTCGGATCAACATTCCGCCCCTGCGTGAGCGCCCGGAGGACATCATACTCCTGGCTCATCACCTCTGTGCCCAAACCGGTGAGCGATTCGGCAAACCAAATGTAACCCTGTCAGCTGAGGTTATCGAGGCCTTCCGGAATTATGATTGGCCGGGTAACGTGCGGGAGATGCAGAACGTTTTGGAAAGTGCCGTTCAGCTGGCAGCTGATCAGGAGATAACACTGGATCTGGTCGAAGACTGTTTCCTGCCAAACACCGGTTCCCTGGAGTTACCGCAGGATCATCTCACCGACATATCTCAAGTCGAAAAACAGATGATCAAACAGTACCTGATCAAGTTCCGCCAGAACAAGACCAAGACTGCAGAAGCTCTGGGCATATCCAGACAAACCCTATACCGCCGGCTCAAAGAATACGGCCTGGATTAGCAGCTCATCAAATGCATCATGGGGACTGTCCCCTTGATGCACTTGATGCATTAAAACAGCCGGGTGATCGGATCGCCCGGCTGTTTCTTGTGCCATGTGTTAACGGTATTACCCCTTGAGTGCTGCGGTCAGGCGGGGTACTACCTCGTTCAAATCGCCAACAATGCCGTAGTCGGTCATCTGCCAGATGAAAGCGTTCTGGTCGGTGTTGACTGCGACAATGGTTTTGGCATCCCTTATACCGACGGTAAACTGCACCTGGCCCGAGATTCCGAGACATATCGCCAGGACCGGTTTGCCGCTTTTGCCGGACAAGCCGATTATCCTCTCTTCAGGCAGCCATTTCTCATCGGTGGCAATGGGCTTGGTGCAGGCGACCAGTCCCCCCAGGGCCTCGGCCAGTTCTTCGACCATTTTCAAATCTTCCTGCCGGGTCATTCCCTTGCCCACACAGACCAGAACCTCGGCACCTTCAATATCGACTGAGCCCTGACCCTTGTCGGATTTCTCCACTACTTTGACCCGGGATGGTTTGAGTGATAATTCTACTTCAACCACCTGACCTGCTTCGGCAGATTCGACCGGTTCGCCAACTCCAGGATTGACTGAAATTACCTGAATTCCAGTAGTGATACTCTGGGTCGCCACGGTAGCCCCGCCGAAAGAGTTGCGGGTGCAAAGCAGTTGCCCATCCTTGAGTTCCAGGGTATCAGCATCGGTAATACAGCCGGCCTCCAGCTTCTGGGCCAGGCGTCCAGCCAGTTCCTTACCCCGTTTGGTGGACCCGATAAGGATTACGGATGCTTCGGCCTGTTTGGCCAACTGACTGAGGGCGTCTGCATAAACTGAGGCTTCAAATGTCTGTAGTTCATTATTCTTGGAGGCGTATACGGCAGCGGCCCCCCGGTTCACATACGCCTGGGGATCGGCTGCGCCCAAAGCCGCAGCAGCTACTCCCAGACCCATCTGCTGTCCGAGTTCACCTGCTTTACCTAGAAGCTCCCATGCCAGTTCATCGCGTTCACTGAATACTAAGATCGTTGCCATATTACTACCTCCTCACCAGGCCTTCTGCTTCCAGGGCGGCTACCAGACTGGCTACGTCTTTGTCCGCTCCTTCCTGGAAGAGAACCCGTTTTCTATCCTGTTCAGGTGCCAGGTTGCTTAAGGTACTGATTGAGTTGGCTATTTCAATCCCCAGATCTTCCGGCTTGAATACCTGTTTGGGTTTCTTGCCCGCCCTAAGGATTTGTGTTACTGAAGGAATCCGGGGTTCATTGATCTCGCTCACCACCGAGACTACGGCTGGAAGTCCCACCTCGACCGTTTCGAAACAGTCATCCAGGTTCCTGGTGGCCTTCAGGTTCTCATTGGTTACTTCCAGGGCATTAACGTAGGTCACCTGTGGCAGGTCCAGAAGTTCTGCCAGGCGGGGTCCTACCTGACCCGAGTAGTTGTCCGCCGAGCCTTCACCCACCAGTATGATGCCGCAGTCTTCCACTTTGGCTATGGCCCTGGCTAACGCTGCCGCGGCGACTCCGCTGTCTGCACCCTCAAAATCAGGTGAGATTACCATAATCGCTTCATCGGCTCCCATAGCCAGCGCTTCCTTCATGGTGTCCGGCAACTGTTCGGAACCGGCGGAAACAGCAATCACCTTGCCCCCCACCTTATCCCTGATCCGAACCGCTTCTTCCAGGGCATTTTTATCGATGTTGCCGATGGTAAGCGGGATGTTTTCCAGGACCGGTTCCCGGGTTTCTTTTCTGATCCGGATTTGCTGCAGGTCCACGGTTTGCTTGACGCAGACAATAATATTCATCCGGTACTACTCCTTTCTTGTTGTATGATCAA
Source organism: Syntrophomonadales bacterium (assembly GCA_050951725.1). Classification (GTDB taxonomy): domain Bacteria; phylum Bacillota; class Syntrophomonadia; order Syntrophomonadales; family DTU052; genus DTU052. The sequence continues at coordinate 1,113,600 of JBMNJO010000001.1, forward strand.
GATATAACGATGTCCCCCATCTTTTACCCGGGGTACACCTTTATCCAAAACGGAACTGTACTCCTGATTCGCCGTTCGGGTAATACCAGTCCAATACCTCCGGCCCGCAGGCGATGCGACAGGTGCCGCACTCCAGACAGCCGTCAATATCGAGTTCCACCTCTCCACGGTCGTTCATGGAATACAGTCCAGCTGGACATACCAAAATGGCGGCCTTAAGCCGTGGATCCTTCTCACAACCAGGCCTGATATTAATGTGCCTTTCCTTGTCCGGTTTAAATACATTTACTCCGAGTTTGGCTTTCAGGCTGCGGCGTTCACTCATATCTTCAACCCTCCCCAGAGGTCCTTGGCCATACGCCAGGCTTCCCCAAAACTAAGATGTTTTCTGACAGTATCCGAAAGCTTGGCCTTCGGACCTTCGCCTATAGTAAATAGATCCTCCATCACCTCTCCGGCAAACTGCGGATAGAAACCAAACAGGCGCGGGTTCTCCAGAAAATGGGGAGCGTGTCTGAAAGTCTTGAAGTCCTGCATCACAAAGCTTTGCTCCAGCATCTGCTGGTAAGCGGCCAGACTGGCAGCGGAAAAGTCATTTCTCTCGCGGGCCTGCTGTACCACTCTTGCGGCCATGACTCCAGAGGCAATGGCAAATTCCATCCCGCGCACTGTAACCCCCATGTTAAGGGAGAAACCAGCCGCATCACCAGCAACCAACAGACCATCACTGTATAGGGTGGAAAGACCCGCCATTCCGCCTTCGGGAATAACATGAGCTGAGTATTCGACCTGTTCCCCGCCTTTAATCAGGGGGGCGATTTCCGGACGTTCTTTGAATTCTTCCAACAGATAAGGAACCTCTACCGGGGGCTTTTTCTCCATCAGATCCTTTATCCCCACTACCATTCCCAGGGAGATGCTGGCTTTGTTGGTGTAGAGGAATCCCCCGCCAAAACGGCCCTGGGTTAAGCTGCCCATGAATAGCTGAGCCACGCCCTCATCCCCGGTCAGACCAAACCTGTCCTGCAGGGTTTCACGTGGCAGTTCGATAACCTCTTTTAGTCCAACCGCGTAGTTCTGGGGCACACCTGGGGACCTCAGACCGGCTTTTTCCGCAATAAGGGACAGAACCCCGTCACAGGCAATAACCACATCGGCACCCAGTTCCTCGCCTCCAGCTACTACTCCGATCACCCGGCCGTTTTCAAGGATAATATCATCCACCCGGTTCTTGGCAACCAGCAGAGCCCCTTCTTCTTCAGCCCGCGACGCCAGCCAGCGGTCAAAGACGGCCCGAAGCACAGTATAGCTGTGATAAGGCGTTTGGTTGAATTTTTCGGAACGGAACCGTATGGTGGTGGAGTTATCGGGAGACATCATAGTTACCAGCTCACTGGTAACATGCCTCTCAAGCGGAGCATCATCCCATATATCGGGGAGATACTTACGAACTGGATTGACATACAACCGCCCGCCGGTTACATTCTTGGCCCCGGGATAATCCCCACGTTCAACCACCACTACTTCAATTCCTGCCTGAGCAAGCGTATAGGCGGCTGACAGCCCGGCTAAACCGGCACCGACAATGATGACATCAAATTTGTCCATAATAAAGCCTCCAATATAACCAGAGTAAGGATTTTAACAAACGATCCTTTAAGGTAATAACATATATTTGCAAATAAAACGGGTTGCGACGACCGTCACAACCCCGCAAACCATTCGTGGCAAATCTAGTTCGCCTCTTCTAACATCTTAATCATAGCCAGCCGGATTCGGTGTTGCAACCTTATAACAGCACCGGCACTACCTCATGGTTATTAATCTCTGATCCGAAACTTAAGCTAACAGGCTTCCGGCGGTAATCATCCGCTGCATATCGTTAACGCCTTCGATCTGTTCTCCAATAATCAGGTCACGATAGATCATCGATACTTTGTAGTCTTCCATCAAGCCATAAGATCCATGTACTCCGACTGCCAGACGGGCCACGTCCGCAGCAGCCTCAGTAACAAAGGCCTTGGTCAGCGCTGCTTCTTTGGCGAACGCCCGCGGGTCTTTGAGGTTTTCCGCCAGATAACCCAGACGATAACTAAGCCAGCGAGCCGCTTCCACCTTTTCTGCTATCTTCGCGATAGCCACCTGAATGGTTGGGAATTTGGCAATGGTGCTATCCCGGTGTGCTTTTTCCTTGGCGTATTTAATGGAGAGTTCCAGAGCAGCCTGCATACCGCCCAGAGCACTGGCACAGACCCCTACCTTTCCAAAGGCAATACCATATTGCAACACCCCATAACCATTGCCCTTGGGCCCAAGGAGATTAGATGCGGGCACTCTTACGTCTTTCAGATAGACATCCACCAGACTGCCACCAAGATTGCCGATTTTGTGCCAGGGTTCGGATGTTGAGTATCCCGGGCAGTTCTTTTCCACGATAAAAGCGGTTGGTTTACCCGTCTCATTGTCCTTGGCGAAGATGACAATGGGTCCATCCAGGTCAGCGGCGGAGATAAAACGCTTGGTCCCGTTGATCACATAATAATCTCCATCCTGGACTGCGGTGGTGGTAATCTGTTTGGGGTCAGAACCGGTAGCCGGTTCGGTGAAGGCAAATGAGGCGATTTTTTTGCCCGCACAGCAGTCAGGCAAGTACTTTGCTTTCTGTTCCGGAGTCCCAAAAGCATTAATGGCGCTGGCTCCCAAAAGGTTCACCGAAAAGGTCATTGCTACACCGGCTGATGCCCGGGCAATCTGCTCCAATACCAGGGGATAACAGTTGTATCCAGCCCCGGTTCCGCCATACTCTTCGGCAAACGGAAGACCAAAGAAACCAAGCTCACCAATCTCCTCGAATACCTCCGGAGGCACCCGGTTTTCTGCGGCAATTTTATCGGCAATAGGCATAAGAGACTTTTCCGCATACTCTTTGGCTGCCTTCTGGATCAATTCCTGTTCCTTAGTCAGTTGAAAATCCATTAAACAAAATCTCCTTTCTGTTTTCGATCCCAATCATTCTTTGCCGTGCACGAGCGCCTGCAAATTGCGGCACCCGTATAGCTCAACAAGGCCCACGGGCCTAAGACGACCGATTAATTACCTTGTTCTAAGAATAATACGTTTTTAGAATGTCTGTCAACAAAACTTATTCGACCTCGTCTAATACCTCTTCCGGATGGATAAAATTTGTGCTAATATATTTAATGGCCTTCCTTTTACTTACCGTTTCCCGCTTTCCCCATAAGGTAAAGCTAAAACGGGAAGACGGAGGAGCTTTATCTGAAAGGGGTTAATATTGGAATGGCATTTGAAGACAAGGTCCTGACCTGCAAGGAGTGCGGAAACGAGTTCGTATTTACAGCAGGTGAACAAGAGTTCTACGCTGAGAAAGGATTCGAAAACCTCCCTGCCCGCTGCCCGGAATGCCGGCGTCGCCGGAAGAACGAATCCCGGGGTCGCACAGGCGGCGAAAGGGAGATGTTTGACGTAATCTGCGACAGCTGCGGTTGCGAAACCAAAGTTCCCTTCCGACCCAGTGGCGACCGTCCCGTTTACTGCAGTGACTGCTACCGCAAAACCGCCAGCCGTTACTAGACTGCTAACAGCATAAGAATAAGCCGGCGGCAAGGTTATCCTTGCCGCCTTTCGTTTTTCTTGAGGAGCAGGCAAAAGAACCGTCCCCATGCCCGCCGCGTCACGCCACCCTTTGAGCCACACCCCTGAACAAAAACAGGAGACTGCTAGTAGCAGCCTCCCGATTATTCCTCTTTTTCAATTATCGCTTCAACCGGGCAACATTCCGCACACTGACCGCATGCAGAACACTTGTCCTGGTTGATCCTGTAGGGTCCAATTTGTGATATAGCTCCGGTGGGACACTCATCAGCACAAAGTCCACAGCTTACACACTTGTCTTCTTCAATGATATACACTTTAGTGCCACCCCCCGGAAGACACTGTATCAGGATTATTAAGTTTATTCAAGCCCGTTTATATAACTAGGAGCCCTTGTGAGCGATGCTTCCGATCAATGCTTCATGTCTAGTGCGTCTGGTAGTGTGTTTATAATGCAAGTTCAACTACGATTGTACTGCGAATAGTGCAACAATTATTGTACTGATTGTGCTGCGGTAATACTGCAAATGGTGCAACGATTACTATGCAGATCTTGCTACGATGTACTCACAAGGACTCCTAGAGAGCCCGCAATTCTATACTGTTAGGGAGCTATTTTGTTGCTCCGTCTCCAGATTTTCATTTTGTCTGCTTCTTTAAGAAGCTCGTCCCTGAAATCGGGATGCGCAATACTTACCAGGTCATCAGTCCGTTGCCAGGTTGATTTACCCTTAAGGTTAACAACCCCAAATTCGGTAATCACATACGATGTAATCGAACGCGGTACGGTAACGGTCGCTCCAGGACTAAGCATCGGCCTGATTCTGGATTGTACAGTGCCATCTTTTTCAGTAAAGGTGGAACTCATGCAGATCATGCCCTTACCACCCCGTGAATGGAATGCACCGTAGATGAAATCCAACTGTCCTCCGGTTCCCGAGATCTGCCTGGTACCTGAGGATTCGGAGCATACCTGGCCATAGAGGTCGATTTCAATCGCGTTATTGATGGCGATAAAATTGTCATTCAAGGCAATTACCTTGGGATCATTGGTATAATTGACCGGGTAAATCGCACAGGCTGGATTATTATCCATAAACTCATAGAGTTTGTTGGTACCCATAGCGAAGGTATAGACCATCTTGTGGCGATCAATACTCTTCCTGGAACCGTTTGCCCTGCCCGACAAATAAAGATCAACGTAAGCGTCCACCAGCATCTCAGTATGAACACCCAGATCCTTTAGATCACTTTCAGCCAGCATTGATCCCACCATGTTAGGCAGACCACCAATTCCCAGCTGTATGCAGGCCCCGTCCACAATCTCTTTCATGATCCATTCTGCAATCTTGACATCGGTTTCAGTAGGTGGAGGAGAGGGTATCTGCTGTAATGGAGTGTTGTTGCCCTCCACAATTGCATCCACCTGAGAAATGTGGATCGATTCCTGGTTGCCTCCCAGGCAGGTTGGTATAGTATTGTTGACCTCCACTATGATCTTCTTGGCCTTGCTGATAACCGCCGGGGTCACCGAATTTGATACCCCGAGATTGAAGTAGCCCTTGGAGTCCATAGGACCTACCAGCAGAAGCGCCGCATCAACATCCCAGTATTTCCGAGCCCAACGCGGCGCTTCGTGATAGGTGAGGGGGACATAATTACACAGGTTGTGGTCATGTAACTTGCGCGATACACCGCCAAAGTGACAGTCAGTAAGATAAAAGTGTTCCCGGGATGGATCTGCCAATGCCACTTTGGGTACTTTGGAAAAACATGTTCCCGAAATATCGACGTTTTCTAATTCATTAACCCTCTTTGCCAGGGCTTCGTCCAACAGATCGGGGAACATTACAAACTCGCTATAACGAACACGGGTATTCGACTCCACCAGTTTCACAGCTTCATCGGGAGTCGTCAGTTTTTGCTGATATTGCCATTTGTTAATATCTGCAGATGGAATCGCCACTGCCGTCATCCTTTCTACTTCTGTTTAACGGTTGGGTTAATGGGTTGTCCTACATTGGTAATCTTTGGATTAGTAGCTCGGTATTTTCGACATCTTTTGACATGCTTTATACTATAATAACATCCCTTTGTGATTTAGGGAACAATCACCGTTTGCCCATATTCCTCATTTCGGCACAATAAACAGAAATGCGCCCACTTTTGGGCGCATTTTCTCTTTATTTCGCGTTTTTTCGCCGTGGTAACTTTTAAAGAATCTTCCAAATAATTAGCTGTTAGATATTAATTTGAACATTCTTCGATAACGTAAGCTCGTTAAGCGAGACCCCGCAGGATGTTATTGGCTATGACTACTCTCTGGACCTGGGCGGTTCCTTCAAATATCTGCATGATCTTGGCATCGCGCATCATCTTCTCCACCGGGTACTCGCGCGAGTAGCCGTACCCGCCCAGGACCTGGACTGCATCAGTGGTAACCTCCATGCATATGTCTCCCGCAAAACACTTCGCAAAGGACGAGACCTGACTGGCAGGAATGCCCTGGTCCAACATATAGCTGGCCTTTTGCACCAGCAGCCGCGCTGCCTCAATCTTCATGGCCATATCTGCCAACATGAACTGAATGGCCTGGAACCCGGCGATGGGTACCCCAAACTGTACCCTTTGCCCGGCATAATCACGGGCAAATTCGTAGGCCCCCTGGGCAATCCCAACTGACATGGCACCTACCATGGGACGTGAGGCATCCAGGGTCTGCATGGCGATCTTAAAACCCTGTCCCTCTTCTCCCAACCGCCATTTCTTATGTACCTTGACATTGTCCAGGATTACCTCGGTGGTATTGGAACACCGGATTCCCATTTTGTGTTCCTCTTTGCCCACCATGACACCTTCCCATTCCCGGTCCACAATGAAGAATACGGTGCCTTTGTGCTTCATGCTCCGATCCAGGGTGGCCATCACCACATACTGGTCAGCTACTCCTCCATTGGTAATGAAACATTTGGTGCCGTTCAGGATGTAGTAGTCCCCATCCTTTTTGGCGGTGGTAGCGATTCCGGACACATCGGATCCTGCCCCTGGCTCAGTAAGGCCAAAGGCCTGCAGTTTACCCTCGTCGCAGGCGCGGGTGAACCACCAGTCCTGCTGTTCCTCATTACCCGCGATCAACACTGGTTCTGAGGCCAGGTAGTTGGCCAGAACTCCCAGGGTCATTCCTGCACAGCCCCGGCTTAGTTCCTCCACCACCATGCTGACTGTTACGTTGTCGAAGGGCATTCCGGTGTATTTTTCCGGTGCGACGATACAGTTCAGACCCAGATCCTGCATCTTACGAATGATTTCCCAGGGAAACTCTTCTGACTCATCATACTGCTTCCTGACCGGCACCATCTCGTTCTCCACAAACTTGCGAAGGGTTCTCTGCAGTGCCAATTGATCCTCGTTGTAGGTGAAATCAAACCCCATTTTCTTCTCCTCCTCTCAAACCCGGGGATATTGGAATGCTTGTGAACAGAATAATATCGACGGTAAATTCTTTGCCGCGTGATGGATTTCCGTTTATGCCAGTTCTCTGGCCTCATAAATGCTGTGGTTTGCCGGTGTACCGGTGCAGTCAACCTGGGCTCTACATCATCTCTTTAATCAAAATCCACTATCAGGAGCCACTTCTATTGAATGTTCTCGACAATTGTCGCTACTGCCATGCCCCCGCCGGTGCAGGCGGTAACCAATCCATACCTGCCCCGCCTTCTCTTGAGTTCGTAGATGATGGTGGCGGTAAGTTTTCCTCCGGTTGCTCCCAGGGGATGACCCAGGGCAATTGCTCCTCCATTGACGTTAAGCCGGCGGCGGTCCCATTTGAGACCTCTTTCTACGGAAATGGTCTGGGCAGCGAAGGCCTCGTTGCATTCAATCAGATCCATCTGTTCCAGGCCTAAACCTGTCCTCCCCAGGGCCTTCTTTACCGCTACCACCGGCGCTTCCCCGAAATAGAGCGGCTCCACACTACCGGCGGCAAACCCTGCCACCCGGGCCATGGGAGTCAGACCCAATTCACGTGCCTTGCCCGCCGCCATCAGGACCAGGGCGGAAGCAGCATCATTCATCCCACAGGAGTTGCCAGCTGTGACCGTCCCGCCTTTCTTAAATACCGTCGGCAACCGGCCCAGTTTCTCCAGGGTGGTATCGAACTTGGGATGTTCGTCGACCGCAAACACCCGGGTACCTTTTCTCGTTTTTATCTCCAAAGGAAGAATCTCGGCCTCGAAAGCCCCCGCTTCAATGGCCTGTTTGGCTTTCATCTGGCTCTCCAGAGCAAACTGATCCTGTTCATCACGAGTGATGACATACTTTTCTGCCAGCAGCTCAGCTGTGTATCCTGCCAGGATCCCGGTACCCGGGTCTTTTAAGCTCTCGGAGGCCTCATCGACCAGGGTGGCATCTCCCATTCGCTTGCCCCATCGGATATCAAACACCGCATAGGGATAGTCGCTCATGTTTTCGACGCCCCCGGCTACGACAATATCCGCGTGCTGACACCTGATCATCATGGTGGCCAGATTGATGGCCTGCAGACCCGAGCCACACAGGCGGTTAACCGAAAACCCGGGAACATGAACAGGCACCCCAGCTGCCAGCGCCGCCTCTTTTCCGACATTCAGGCAGCTCGCGGGTGGGTTAACATTACCCATAATCACCTCGTCCACGCTTCCGGGGTCCACTCCGGCACGAGCCAGGGCCTCCTTAATAGCTGCGCCGCCTAAATCACGCGTAGACCAACCCCGCAAAGACCCGCCAAAACTTCCTACCGCTGTCCTTACCGCACTAACAATGACCGTCTCTCGATCCAAAAGAACTCCCCCCTCCAATTCGGTATTTACACCAGGCACATCTTTGATCCGGCATCTTCAGCAGCTCACGATAAGTTTATTCCCTATATCTATCCTAATACCTTCCTTACTCTGTAATTTTTAGTATTAAAGTCAATGTAGACCACAATGGTGTCGCTCTCCGACACCTGGTCTTCCAAAGGCCAGATAATGAGGTCTTTGCCGAAGTGAAAGCTCCGCACGTGTTTGAAGAACATATTCGGGAAAATCGAGTAGCCACGGTCCCCGATCCGACCACCGTAATTGTTTTTCGTAAATTTTTGGATGGTGTTATCGGATGAATTTAATTGTAATCTCACGGGATTACTTCGTGTTAGAAGGATCGTGGTATTCAGGCAGGTGCATTTGCAGCGTGTGTGCTTGCAGATAAGATATAAGGAAGGATTGATTCCACTGCGAAAACCCCACATTATGCTGTTTGAATGCATAAATATTAAGGAGCCAGTTGACGTAGCATGTCAGCAACACCCTGCGAAGGCGAACGATGAAAGGGGGCAAGCCCCATGGACGGGGCGAGAGGGCCACTGAACATGGACGTGAATTGGCCCGGTACCCCTTTCGTCGTGAGACAAGCAGAGGCGAAAGCATCATGCGAAGTCTAGCGACGAATATTTATGCATTCAAACTAACGAATTATAACTTTTCGCAGGGGAATCAAGGATTGCATTTGTACATTCTCATACCAAAGAGCCTCGGGGGTTTAACCGGGGGCTTTTGAAGCACAGGGTCCGTTGGCACATTTACCGCAGGCATCGGTCAGGGGAAGATCATCATAAAACCTGTCGGCCTCCAGGAGGCGCTGGTAACAGGCCGCCTTATCCAACCCGTCTTCTCCCAGAGCCGAAACCGGGCAGGCCCTGACACAGTAATCACATTTTTCACAGAAGGGATAGTATAATTCCCTGGCCGGTGTTTCTGATTCTATATGCCTGTCCGTTACCACAGAGCCGAATCTCCCGGCACAACCTTCAGGAGTTATCAGCATAGTATTGCGTCCAAAACTCCCCAGACCGCACACATAGGCCACATGCTTGTGCGACCAAACTGACAGAAATCGCTCGTAATCGAAGTTGTGAGTCGGCATCTCGTACGCAGCACTAAAGCCCATCTTCCCCAACTGCTGGGCTATTTCCAGGCATATATCCTTTATCAACTGATTGGTCTCCACGTAGGCTTTAGCCCATTCCCTGGACACAAAGGGATCTCTCCGGTTAAGCTTTATCAACTCATCTGTAAATGGAAGGAAGAAGGCGATAACGCTTTGGGCCTCAGGCAGCATGTCCCCGGGCAGGAGGTGATCAGGATTGGCCACCTCTCTTAGCTTGGCAAATAACGGATCACTGGCCGATGCAAATCCCACCAGTGGTGAACGGTAACGGGTACTGCCGTTGTGGGTGCGTATCTTTTCATTAATAATATCGGTAATAAGTTTCTCCAACATATCTCCTCTCCGGGTCAGCGTACCGTTCTGCTTGGGAAGATACCCGTCAACAACTAATCCCAATAGGTAATTATTTGCGGTTGGGAGTGCCCTTGGCCTTCAACGATGCAATCAGGTACACCACAATTGGGCCGGAGCTCAAGAACAGAAAAACAGGCAGAAACCAAGCGCCCATACCCTCGGATTGGCCCAAGGCGGTTTGGATGGTCTGCCAGGTCATATAGGTGAACATCCATATAATAACGTTCCCCAGGACAATCATTAAATCCATGGCCATGCGGTACTGCGTTTCCGCATTGGACTCGGTAATCGTCGTAAGGTAATTGTATAAATGAGGATACCGGCTGAGTACGAACATCACTACATACAGCAACGCCCCAACACCAGCCAGATATAGCAGGCTATGTTTGGAACCCCAGCCATCCGGTGTCCCTGACGCCCCGAAATGTGTAGGTATCCGAGCCGGCAGCTCTGGCCAGTAATAGATAACCAACCCCACCATCAGAGCAGTGCAGGCCAAACCCGCAACGCCAAGTATAACCTGAAGGGGGGTCCATGGCATATCCAGGACCGGCTTACTATGCTTTTTTGATCCAGCCGGTGGCACAAGGCAACACTCCTTCTTTGAGACCATACACTCCCCGTCAGGCTTCTCTCAAATCCCCACACTATCTGTTGCTGGCTATTCCAGATTATTCTTCCACCCTAACCGGTCGATAATATTTTTTGGCGGCCTCTATGTATCGCGTGACCTCAGCAGGAGCAAAATCCAGGGATTCGATAATCTCTGTAAACTCTCCCCGGGCATAGAGTATGCCAATTATCGCTTGTGCTGTAGGCACATCAAATCTTTTCCCGTCCCTTATCCTTAGTTCCAGAAGAGAATAGTCTATTTTCTGCGTGTCGCGCAGTTTGTCAACCGCATTTTTAACATTCTTGTAACTGCGCTTGATGTCGTCCTCGGAAAGATCCCATTTGGCCATCCACAGCTCGGCCGGTGAAACCAGTTTCTCTTCCTCAGCCACTGCCAGAGCCACCTTGAAAGCGAAATTAAGTTTATCATCCCTAGACATAGGCATCAGCAATTCTCCCCCCTTCTTTTATAAAACATCGATAATACATCACTGCTGTTATGATTCGAAGAAAATGGCAAAGGTCCCCGGCCCTACATGAGAGCCTATGACCGGACCTATTTCCCCGACTATAACCTCTTTTACGCCGAACCGTTCTTCCATATTCTCTTTCAGGTACATCGCATCTTCGATAGCGGCAGCATGACTTATGCCAACTGTTTGGGTGTGCAGGTTAACCCCCTTTTTCTCCATGATGTCCAGGATTTTCTTCATGGCAGCGCGGTGCCCGCGCGCCTTGTCATACGGAGCTATGAAGCCGTCCTCATTAATGCTGAGAATCGGTTTGATATCCAGCACCCCGGCAACCAGCCCCTTTCCCTTGGAAATCCTGCCGCCACTGATCAAATACTCGAGGTTCTGCACGGAGAAGATGCACTGTACCTTGGATTTCATTTCCTGAAGACGGTCAAGTATCACTGCAACATCCTCACCTCTTTGGGCCAAGCGGGCGGCTTCCAAAACCATTAACCCCAAACCTATTGATGCCTTGCCCGAGTCTATGATATGTAATCTGGGCTGTTCAAACATCTCTTGAACCATCTTCGTGCTCTGGAGGGTACCGGATAAACCCGATGACATATGAATGCCAATAACCTCATTGTCTTCCTTTTCTGTTAATTGGCCATAAACCCGCATTATCTCCTCAACTGCCGGTTGGCTGGTCTGAGGCAAAACTGGTGATCTGGCCATTTCGGCGTAAAACTCGTCAGCACTCATTTCCCCTGGTTGAAATTCTATGTCTCCAAATCTAACCAACAAGTTAATCAGCTGTATATCGTACTTCTTAAGAATCTCTGGGGGCAGATCGCAACAACTGTCTGAAACGATCTTAATACCCATATATCAATCTCCTTTTGTTAAACATAAACCCAGAAGGGTGAATTTCTTATATCTTACCAAAGAGGTCTTTGCTTGGCGAGGGGAACAAAATTTTGATGAACGCAAGGTAGTACGATAAGTTATGGCAGGGCCAATGGCGGCTCGGTAGAGTATTAAGTCCTTGTGAGGCCTGACCATTCCTATTTTGGAAGACACGATATAAACTCTCCACTGAATGAATCCGCCGGAAAAACTTAGTGTGGTGTCCCGAAAATGTCCCCGACAAACCACTTCGCCCCCCGACTTGAACTGCCGTACCCCTCTCACCTGTCCTTCTTTTGTCTCTAAAACTATTTCGGGGACACCATACTAAATTCTCCAGCGAATGAATCCGCCGGAATAACATAGTATGGTATCCCCGAAAAGTGTCCCCGACAAACCCTCGCCCCCTTGAACTGCCGTTCCCCTTCTCACCCGTCCTTCTTTTACCTCTATAGCCGGGACCGGGTTGTTCGGGTGTTGACCTTGCTTAGCTCAGATGGTTTGCGGATGATATTGCGAGTTTTATGCTCCGGATCTCGGTTGTCATCAAAGGGAGATTCGGGAGAGTAACGGTCTTCAATTTCGTTGTCATCAATCTCTTCGGCAGTTTCGAACTTAAAATTCTGGGAAACCTGAAAACTCTGAGGCTTGAGAGTTCTTCTTGATTTCTGACCGGTACCGATATAACTCACCTCCTTCCAGCCTTGCTTATACAACCGTCATTGCCCGTTGTTCTGGCAGTGAACCGCCCTTCCTGCCTGCCATGACACCCAACTATTCATTATAGAACTTGATAGTGTTTGTCCAGTCGTAAACTTCAGGTATATACCACAGCCATCGTTTACCGAACGGCTTGCCTTATTCTCCTGTCCCTCTGCCGAGTTATGGCGGCACTTCTTATCCTTAGTGCTGGATAGTCTGGGCCAGAACCTTCTTCAGCTCCGAGGTTGATGTTACTGGAGCCTGGCAGGCATAGTTCTGACACACATAAGCAGTTGCCTGTCCATCTAATGGCTCGTACTCACTCAGTCTCTGGTTTAGCTCGGTTATCCCATCGCCGGTGGTAGAACGGAACAGTAAGGTAGAGTTAGGCATAAAGGTAGCATTGATCAGTTCCAGCATCCGGTTCACTCCCCGGCTATTTCCTTCACCCACCACTATAACTTCCCGGGAAGGGTACAGAAGTGACATTGCTGCCGTCAACAACGCCGAATACCCTGAGGGATACTGCTTGACCGTTGAGGCGAAGGCGGACAGCACCTGAGAGGCCCTCTCTTCAAGCTCAGGAGAGTCAGTCATCCGGGACAGGCGCAGGAGGTTCATGGCAGTAACCGAGTTGGCTGAAGGGATAGCGCCATCATACACCTCCTTGGGACGCAGTATCTGCTCCTCCACATCTGAGCCGTAGAAGAACAGACCTCCGTTCTGGTCATCCCAGAACAGCCGGATTAGATCCTGATTCAGCTCCAGGGCCAGTCTCAGGTAATCTGAGTTAAACGTAGCTTCATAGAGCTCCAGCAGACCCCAAATGACAAACGCGTAGTCATCAGCGTACGCTGGATAAGCGGTATCCCCCTCACGATAACGCGCCATCAGTCGGCCATCTGACCGCCGCAATTTGGTCAAGACAAACTCCATAGCCAACTCAGCCGCCTGTAGATAGGGAGCGCTATTAAGAGCACGGGAGGCTTTAGCCAGCGCCGCAATCATCAATCCGTTCCATGAAGTCAGTATCTTGTCATCCTTATAGGGATGAATCCTGCTATTCCGTCTTTGCAGGAGTTTTTGCCGATCTATAGCCAGGGCGTGCTTACGGGCCTTGACCCGCTCCAGAGGAGTCTTAATCAGGTTGGGTATGCTTTTCCCCTCGAAATTGCCACCATCGGTAATATCGTATAGTTGGCAGAACTCCCTGCCATTCTTTTCCCCTAGAACCTCAAATACCTCAGCCGGGCTCCAAAGATAGAATTTCCCTTCCACCCCTTCAGAATCAGCATCTTCCGCGGAATAGAACCCTCCCTCAGGAGAAACCATTTCCCGCAGTATATAGGCGGCAACCTCTTCCACCACCGTCCGGTGTTCTTCCCGGTCAAGCACCTGATAGGCCTCAATGTAGGCCATAAGCAGTAAAGCGTTATCATAGAGCATCTTCTCAAAATGAGGTACCAACCACTGTTCATCGGTCGAGTAGCGGCTGAATCCACCACCAATATGATCATACATTCCGCCCCGGTACATTCCATCCAGGGTTTTATCCACCATGTCGATAGCCAGGTCCTCATTGTTCAAAACTCCATAGCGCAAAAGGAAAGACAGCGTATGCGGTGAGGGGAACTTGGGAGCGTTGCCGAATCCTCCGTATTCCGAATCAAAGGAGCGTCGAAGTGTGCGATATGCTCGATCCAGGTCATCCCTGGTAATATCATTACCGGTCCCAATTATCGTTATCCGCGTGATGTGCTGCAGTACCGACTCGCCCTGACGAAGCAGATCCTCACGCTGGTTCTTCCAGAGTTCACTGATCCCGTTGAGCAGAGCTATAAAGCCCGGCATCCCCAACTGGGATTCTTTCGGAAAGTAAGTCCCAGCAAAGAAAGGTTTCTTTTCCGGGGTGAGAAAAACGGAGAGCGGCCATCCCCCATGCCCAGTCAATGCCTGACAGAAACTCATATATATATGATCCAGATCGGGTCGCTCCTCCCGGTCCACCTTGATCGCGACAAAATCACGATTAAGGATCTCCGCCACTTCCAGGTCCTCAAACGACTCCCTTTCCATAACGTGGCACCAGTGGCATGTTGAATAGCCGATGCTTAGGAACACCGATTTATCCTCAGTCTTCGCCTTCTGGAAGGCCTCCTCGCTCCAAGGATACCAGTCCACCGGGTTATGGGCGTGCTGCAGAAGGTAAGGGGATTTCTCCTCAGACAAACGGTTGGTGAATTCAGGTTCAGACATAGGGGCTCACTCCCGTTTACTTTCTTATAGCTTAGTTTGGGAGTTTGGAGGGGGATTATGCGGGAGAAGAAGTTCGTTTCCTTGGTAACTGTTAATGCTACCCTTATTTGGCAACTTGCTGGACAGTCTACTTAACCCTGTTGCTCTCGTCAATAGCCGTTGCATCTTCCATCCCATACCCTAAAGTTGAAACGCAATTTCGTCCCTTAGCTTTTGCCTCGTATAGGGCGTCATCGGCCTTTTTTAAAATATCCTCAATATTGCTGCTATCGTCAGTGTCACCACAGATTGCCGCCACTCCAATGCTTACCGTTAAACTAATTTCCTGCTCCCCGTAAATAATTTTTTTCCCGGCTACAGTCCTCCGAAACTGTTCTGCTGCCTTTATTGCTTCCTTCAAAGATGTGCTCTTTAAAAGCACAGCAAATTCTTCTCCTCCTATGCGCCCGACAATATCAGTTTTTCGGAAACTGTTCTTTATGGTGTTTCCCATTTCACGAATCACTTCGTCTCCGGCCGCATGTCCAAAGGTATCGTTGATGGTTTTAAAACAATCCAAATCCATCATCAACAATGATAGTTCCCCGTTATTCCTTTTGGTCCAAGCAAACTCCCTTTGAGCCAAATTCATAAACGCTGTTCGATTATAGAGACCGCTTAAGGAATCTGTGGTAGCCAAAACCTTCAGTTTGTCCTGTATTTTCCTTTCTTCTGTAACATCACGGATGGATTTTAGCATTCTCGTGTTTCCATCCTGGGAGTCACCCAACGGTACCGCGCCAATCTCAAAAAAACGTTCTTCCCCGTCTATCACCAAAGAATAATCGCGGCCATTCTCGCTTCTAAAAATTTCCAGCAATTCTGGCTCCCGATTAAGAATCTGCTCTATGGGATAATTATCCAATGAAATGTTTAACTCTAAAAAAAATTCCTTGGCCGCCTTATTGTAATCTATTATCCTTTCCCCTGGCCCCAATATCACCATGCCGGCGAAGTTGTTCTCAAAGATTGTATCCCTAGCCAGGGTTCTTATTTCCAGAAAATCGTATTTTATAATGCCATAGCTGATAGTAAGTAGTGAAACGGGCATTATCAGAGCGGCATAATCAATGCTTTGCTCATCGAAAGCGAAAAGAATCAGCATTATCCCGATAATAGTGAACAAGGAAGCGAATAATATGATCACAAAATGGTTTTTAGTATAGCCAGCCCGATTTTTTAGGTATCCTAACAGGGAAATGATGATTGTCAGGAGCAAACACAGTATGGTATATGAAATGTTAATATAGTACCAACAACCTCTTTCCATATACAAGGAATAACATCCAAATATCTGTCTCGCTTCCAAATTGGTATAAAAAAGATGGTGCCATGAATTGGTAAGTCGCATGAAAAAAGTAATTACAGGCACGATAAAGAGCAAAAGTACCTTTCGGTTTCTTGGGGAATAGATGGTTCTTGTATAAAGGAGAGCTACTACCAGCCATAGTACAGCAATATAAGGTAATCCCATATATTGAATCTGATTCCAAAATATCATCTCTTGCAAATTGTTGCTGTTGATAATCATTAAGTAACCAAACAAATAAACACTTACACATAAAAGCAAGACAGAAAAAGCCTTGCGGTAGCTGATTCTGCCCTTTGAATAGAAATAGGCGGCGAAAAACTGAGTTAATGAAATCGCAAGAATTAGGTAAAGACTAAGTAGTATTTTCAAGCAAAGCACCTCTACATTATTGGAATCCAGATTATTTTTTTTGCTCTCAAGCACTGGTAATTTTGAAAGTCCAGCTTCTAATTTACGGTAAGTTTCGCAAATATAGATGGCGCCATGATATGAAAAGGACATGGAGGCAACCGTCCCGGCAGACAGCAGATAAATGTAGCTATCACAAGGAAGGAGTTAAAATACCATGTCCGAGAAGATTATACACTTAAATGAAGAGACCATAAAGAACTAGTTGAAGGGGTTCATCCGTCATGAATTATAGTTTTTCGCTTGCTTTATTAATTTAAAAATACTCACAAAGGCGAGATTTATCGATTACAAACCAGAAGGTGATAAAGCGAAAAACAACCGCAACCATTGCTGCTTCACTAAGTGAAAGACCCATAATTAATAATAGAGTTGACATTGTTCCTTCAAAGCCCCCCAGACCGCCAGGAAAAATGGGCAACATGGCCGGTGTACACCGGGTAGAAGATATAACCGAAGCGCTATGGGGAACCAGAGTTTCTGCTATTGCCGTGGATAGGTTTATAAAGAACAGCATAGATAAACAATTACTACTGTTATGGTTAGCTCAAGTGGGTTCAGACATGCATTATCCCCTTCACGATATTCTCACTGTTAACCAGCTCTTATATTTCCATGCCCATTTTCCTGGCCTGCTCCAGCCAGTTTCCTGCTTTAACCGCACCTTTTTCGTAGACACCGGTTGCCACCAGGATTCCTCTATCTTTCCATCTACAGAAACGGGCTGAAATACGGTAAGATCCAATAAGACCATCCAAATCTGCAATATCCCTGGTTTCCGCAGCAACCAGCAAAGCACACTCTCTAATCGCCATTTTGGCTTTCCTATCGGGACTGGCATAAGTAAATGTTCGGTCCAGAACGGATTTGATCTGCGCTGACCAGCTGTAATAGTAGAGTGGGGTCGCAAATACCAGAACACTGGCCTTTTCAAATGCGGGATAAATTTTAACCATATCATCTTTCTGGACACAATGAGTTCCATCAGACCAGCACTTGTTACAACCGAGACATCCATTCACTTTGTGAGCTGCCGCATAAATCTTGGTAACAGAGTGACCTGCATTTTGGGCCCCTTCAATAAAGGCATCGGCCAGCATATCACTGTTCCCATTTATTCGTGGACTTCCGACCAAAACCAGTATCTCCCTTTTTTCCATTACTGTAGCCTCCTGTTCTGATACAGAGTCACATAGTAATTCTCGGTTTATTTGCCTATTACCTTTAATATTCCATTACGGCAGCCACAGGACGGGTTATTTTCACATTAGTATTAATGAAAGCATAATGGGGGGGGCTTATGGGTAAGTATTTGATGAAATTGAATTTCCCCTCTTAAAAACAACCCCCTGGGCAAGAGACGGAACTCTTCCTCAGGGGGTCTAACGGTTTAAATTCAGTTCAGGTGATTACCACCTGATCTTTTGCCTAATTCTGCTCTTCCAGTTCCTTCAGCATCTCCGCCTTCAGGATCTTCTTCTCTATCTTGCCGAGAGTGGTGAGGGGGAAGGAGTCGCGGATCACCCACTGCCGCGGAATCTTGTAATCAGCCAGATAGTCTTTCAGGTATTCCTGAACCTCTTCTCCAACCACTGTCATGCCAGGCTTGGGAACTATATAGCCCCGGCCGACTTCACCCATCAGTTTGTGGGGTACAGGAATTACCGCACACATCAATACGCCTGGATAACGGGAGATCTGTTCCTCGATCTCAGCCGGGTACACATTGTATCCACCGGTAATATACATATCCGAAAGACGGCCCACCAGCCTCAGATCGTTGTTCTCGTCAAACAGGCCTACGTCCCCGGAGTAGAACCAGCCATCGGCGTCCTTGCACTTGGCAGTAGCCTCGGGGTTGTTGAAGTACTCTTTGAAGACCGTGGGACCGCGATACGCGATTTCTCCCGCCGTTCCCCGCGGAACTTCCTGGCGGTTTGCGTCAACGATCTTCATTTCCCATTCCGGAGCGCATTTGCCGACGCTCAAGTTGAGATTCTCTATGCTGGCACCCCGGTCGTTATAGGTGCTGAGACCCGCCGTCTCCGTCATTCCCATGGGATTGCAGCAGTATGGTCCAATTTCCATCATCTTCGTCAATATATCTTTAGGTGCAGGTGCTCCGCCAATCATGCAGAAACGTACCGATGAAAGGTCGAAATCCTTGAAATTGGGCTGAGCAAAAAACATAGCCCACATGGTTGGAACTCCCGCCAGCATGGGAACCTTGTACTTCTCCGCTGCCTGCAGCAGAACCTGAGGGTTGAACCCATCATAGAGGACCGGTGTACAGCCAGCTATAATGGAGGTTGCGGCCCACTCGGTTGCGCCGCTGACGTGGTTGACCGGCGAACAGCAAAGCACATATTCCTTGGGTTGCATCCCGTCGGGCAGATGGAACTCATCCTTCTGAACCAGAGACATAGAAATAACATTGCGATGAGTTAAAACAGCGCCTTTGGGCTGTCCAGTGGTTCCCGAGGTGTATACGATTATCAGACCATCATCAGTATCTACCTGGGCTTCTCTTTCCTTCAACGCGGCGTCAAATTCCGAATAGTCACCATCCAGGATTTCTTCAAACGAGATAGCATTGGGAAGCTCACAGGGACCTTCGGCAATCCAGACCTGATCAACGGAAGGACAGTTCACCAATGCTTTCCCCAGTCTATCCTGATATTTGACGTCTTCCAGTGAATATTGAGCCAGGACATGACTGGCCTGAGAATTGTTCAGTACATATTCCATTTCCGGGGCAGTATGACGTACGTTCATTCCAACAATTATCGCCCCGACCATTGAGGCAGCCATATAGAGGATAAAGAATTCCGGACGGCCGACCAGGATATAGCCAATCCGATCGCCCTTTTGCACACCTATCTTGAGCATATATTTGGCTAGCTGTTCAGACTTGTATTCGAATTCCTTCCACGTGATTGGCTCTTCCCGGTAAATGAGAGCCGGGTGATCAGGCATCTCCCGGGTCCATTTCCGGAGGTAATCCGAAAACAGCGGCAGTGCACCTTCCAGTCGATTTTTCTTCGTCATTTTGAAATTCGCGCCCCCTTCTATTAGTGTGACTCTCCACGAACAACGATGAATAGCACATCAGTTTATCTTTTCTCGTGTATCACCTCCCAGCTTAAATGCATTTGGTCCTTGGAATGTATCAATCCAAATCTCTTTAAATTCAGGTTCATAGTGCATTTACTAACGAGGGCTACTACGCAAAGCGGGGGGGAAATTATCGACTTTCTTCGTCTGGTTTCTTTTTTTAATACAGATTATGTTAGGCGCTTCAAGAAGCATAAAAACCGTCTTTTCGACGGCTGAACTCTCCAATTTCTAAGGTCATCAACGGATTCAACTCTTATCGTTTAAAACAAAAGACTTCCATTATTTATCTTCTATGTAATTCTGCAAAATCCTCCATGTTTTCGAACTTTTCTTTACACTTCGCATAAGAGTGTGGGTCGGGGGGGTATTAAACATAACTGTGCAAACCCGGTAAGAGTACACTCACTCCAAACAGGGTGAAAAGTACCACCAGGAACCCCAGCACCGCCATCCAGGCAGCCTTGCGTCCCTTCCACTCGCGGGTGTGGCGGACATGAAGATAGATTGCGTAAACGATCCAGGTGACCAGGGACCAGGTTTCTTTGGGGTCCCAGCTCCACCATTTCCCCCAGGCCTCTTCGGCCCATACCGCCCCTGTAATAATGACAATATTAAGGAAAGTAAAGCCGATAACCACCAGTTTATAAATGTTTTGATCGATACTATGCAGGTTTGTGTTGCTATCTTGCGATGTCGTCAAATACATGATGCCCAGGCAGAAAGCCACTGCAAAAGCCCCATAAGCAATGATTGCAGTCCCTACATGGATATGAAGCCAATTGCTCTGCAAGGCCGGCATTAGCGGGCGCACCCCAGTGGAAATGGTGCTGCTGATCGCTAGTAAGACCAGCAGTAATAAACCCACCACCAAATCAAGCAAAGGCGAGGATAGGGTTCTACGCAAGACCAGAGCGACGATCAACACAAATCCCACCAGCAAAAGGGTGAATTCATACAGGGTGGCAAAGGGAACACGGTTGACCGCCAACGTTCTAAAGATAACGATACCCGCCAAGGAGAAGCAGGCCAGCCACATTAGGAGCGAGCTGATTTTTCGCGCCAGTTCGTTGGGTTTCCAAAGGTTTATGAGGCTGATCAGTACTTCCAGTAAGAGCAATATAAAGGTAAAGTCCAGCAGATGCTTTTCCACCAACTAATCCACCTTTCGCGGTAAAAATAGCCGCCAATAACGAGCGAAAAGGCTGAACAACAGGAGAATAAAACCGGTGAAAACCAAATATACACCAGAATCAGATTTTATCTCCAGGCCGGAATAATAAGAATAACCTTCGAAACGAAGATGATACTGGCCGAGCTCTGCCTGGCTCCCCACACTGATTATCGCCATATCTATCATTTGCTCATTTTGTACCAGAACCAGCAGCAGGTGGGGATTATTCGGCAGAGGTGTCTTGGATTCCAGGACTGTCACCGGGTCGTAATCTGGAATAAAAATGGCCTTGAGGTACAAGCCCTTTGCATTGAGCGGATAGGCATCATAGTTTTTCACGACCAATGATTCGCTTGTTCCGGCACCCTGGTCGCTAAGCTTCAAGGTCCAACCCCAGGAGTTCTGATAAATCTTCAAATTGCCCGCCCGCAAAGGCTGGTTTACAGATATCTCCTCGGTATAATCCTGCCCGCGATAATCCTTCAGATGCAATTGGCTGCGGTACTGCCGCGGCTGATAGTCCGGATAATAATCAATGTTAAACTGCTGCAGGCTTAACTCTCCCGGTGCAAAGCCATAATCGGCCAGGTCGATCTTTTCTCCCTCGTTGATTTCCACCAGGACAGACCGAGCAGAGCCCAGCGACCAGGCGGCGCCGATCAATACGATTACAATCGCCAAATGAAAACAGAACGAGGCTGTTTTCTTAATACTCGTGATAGACCTTAAACGTCGGTAGCAACACGCGAAAAGACTAAGGCATAGAAGGGCCAGGAGTATTTGGTACCACCAGGATTGATATAGCGAGTTAAGGGATAAAAAAAGGATGGCTTTGCCGATCCATACCCCGTAGTGGCTGAGATAAAACTCCGGTGTCTGCCCTTGGGGAATAAGAGTCCCGAAGGTGCTGATTACACCGATGATGATTAACAGATTAATGGCGGTTTTCATGGAAGCGAGCAGGCTGATTAATGCCGGCCACCCTGGCCGGCAGGTTTTTTTCATCAATATGTACTCCTCCAGCCTCAAGAAGACGGTTTTATCCTCTGGCTTCCCGCGCTTTGGCTATGGATTTATGTGCTTTGTCGATAGCGATATTGAGATTGTTCAGAGTCGCCGTAGGGTTATGGAACCCATAACCATTGGTTACCATGACGTAATCCAGATACCACTGAGCTTCCCGGTGTAAGGCCATCGCTTCCTGAAGTTTTGTATTATCAACGGTGGGGGTCTCACGAGAAATCTTTAATTCGTTAATGGCCTCCACCATCGCCGCCCCGGCCAGGTCCTGACTCTGCTTGACCTGAGTCTGGATGGTTTGCACCCGGGTTCTGAGCCATTCTGTTCCATTGCGGTGGCAGGTGGTGCAGCTCTGCTCTATGTTGTTTAGAGGACTCTGCCAAACATGGGAAGAGATTTTTTTATTACCTACTGTGGTATAGGGCATGTGGCAATCAGCACAGGCCAACCCTGCTGACTGATGAGTGCTGCCCATGAAGGTTTCATACTCCGCGTGGCGGGCTTTAACCAGATCGGTTCCTGCCACAGGATGAACCCATTCAGTAAAACCTTGTTCATCAAAGTAGGCCATGATCTCCTCGGCCTTTAACCCCTTATCCCAGGGAAAAGTGAGTTTTTTGGTGCCCGGCTGAAAATAGTATGTTACGTGACATTGGGCACATACCAGGGAGCGCATTTCCTGATTGGTGAGTTTATCAACACTGCGACCCTGTCTTTCCAGGGCCTCAATCAGGGCTGGGCGGGTAATACACAATTCCCCGGTTTTCGAATCGTGACAATCCACGCAGCCGATAGGCTCGGTGATTTGTCCTTTGATTTCGTCGAAGGACATCAGAAAGTATTGGTCCCCGTATTGCTTTATAACCTCTGGAGATTGGGTTGATTTACAGGTGAAACACGCCGCACCGGACTTCTGCCGGGCGGGATCAATGGAGGTGACATCCTCAATGGTATAGAGGTGGCCTCGTGGCTCGTTGAATTCCGCGGCAAAACCGGTTCCCGCATAAATGGCTTGCATATAAGGCTTGGTTTCAAAATGAGATGGATGGCTGGAATTTTCCATATTGGCCTGATAGCTATCCCAATGCGCGGGATAGAACTTGCCCCATACGGCTGAATTGCTTTCCTGTCCCGCAGTTTCGCCCTGGAGTCCTTCAAAGGCGACCTGATTGTGACGGTTAAAAAAGAAAATACCTGTCGAGACCACAACGATAACGGCAATGACTCCTAGCAAGACCAATTGCTTGATTTTCGAAGCTTCCAAACAGATCCTCTCCTTTGCTATTTGGGATGGACAGTGTTCCGATGGCACTGGAAGCAATAGGTGCCCCCATTTTGGCTCGTATCACCAATGTCTCCCATGATATCACCGTGACAACGCAGACAATTGCCCTGTATGACCTTCTTGCTCAGATCAGTGGTTCGAATCTCGGAAGGGATGGTATTGGTAACGACGCGATAGACATCCCGGCTTCCGGTATAAGCGGCATACATGCTGCCTGTGACCAGACCGTGCGGATCATGACAGTCTCCGCAATTGGCTTCCTGAGCATGGGGAGAGTGCAGATAGGTATTCACCTGGTAATCCATGGCATGACACTTGCCACAAAATTTTGCTTCGGCTAAACCCAAGGCCGGCACCTTGACCAGCAGCATTCCGAAAAAACCTAATACTGCCAGTGCGGCTACCCATTTCAATGTCTTTTTCATATAGTTCGCATCATCTCCTGAGAAAGTAATCCCCTTTGGATGCATAACTAACTGGTGTTTTTCATTCAGACGCGCAGCTACATTATATGAAAAATATCAGGTATCCGTTATCCTTTGGTGGGAGGAGTTGTCAAGTTTAGTCTATATTTCTCTATTCTACATACGACAGATATTACCTTCTATTCCTGAACTCTCAAAAAAAGGCTGCATTTCTGCAGCCGCGGGTCTTTTTTATCCCATAGGGGATTACTCCCTCTTGTTCAGCAATAACTCGCCCTTCTCCTTGCCAGGCGATATCAGATATTTTCCTGCTTCAAGGCATCAATAATGTTCTCTTTCCTGACCTTGGAACTGGAATACAGCATTGCTATCGCTACGATGATGAATACGGCGATTATAACATATCCAATATTCACCCAGGGCAGTGTGAAGTCATAGCTGAAAGTGTACCCCAAAGACAAATATATTAAATACATCGCAATAACACTAAGCGGTAGGCCGTAAATCAGGGACTTTATGCCGTAGAAAAGACTTTCATAATTGAGCATTTTGTTAAATCCCTGGGGTGTCATGCCCACCGATTTAAGCATGGCAAACTCTCTTTTTCGCAGGGCAATGCTGGTGGAAATAGTATTAAGAATGTTGGCCAGACATATCGCTGCCATCAGCACAATAAATCCATAGGTAAACACTGATAACAATAGCATAATCTGTTCATTTGCCTGCCGAATCTGGTAAACATTAAAAATGTAAAAATTGCTCTCCTGCATTTCCTCAATTTGATGTTGAGTTTTCAGGGGATCAGCACTTTTCATCACTATTTTGGTATCAGCGCTTCTCCCGTTTCCAACCAACTCTCCCATGACCTGTTCTGAGACAATGACAGTTAGTCCGCCCAGTCCGCTAGGGGAAACACCCATGGGGGATTTTTCTGTTAAGAACGCAATTCGCAGTTTGTCCAGATGGGTCTCTTCTCCTGTCTCGGGATCGATATGGTATAATTCAATGTTTTGACCGATTGCTGTGTTTATGGCCTTGGTCTCAACAAATTTCTTTGCCTCATAATCTCGGTAGGAAATGGTATCAATTACAATTCCCGATAATTTATCGGCATTTCTAAGCTGAGTATAATCAGCGCCTACCTCCCGGGCGTAATCCTGGAGACTTTTCTGATCCAGAGCATGTACATTGATATAGTAGGGATATTTTCCGTTTTTGACTACCTCTGAACTGTATTCCCGCAGCTCTTCGGCAATCAATTCCTCATCTATCCAGGCATTTACACTTAGATCATTGACCACCGAATACTCGGTTACATCATGGAGACCGGTTATTGTCTTTATTAATTGTTGGTCTTCTGCAGCGTTTTCTCCGGGCAGCGTGACCTGAATATCAAAATTTATTTCCTCCTCAGAAAGTCCAGCCGACCTTTGCAGATTATCAGTAAAAAATGAAACGGTTAAAAACAGAACTATGCTGATTACCAGTGAAAATACCGTGGCCCGGTACCTGCGCTTGTTTCTTTTCAGGTTTTTCAAGCCAATTTCCGCTTCGAATCCGAATATGGTACGAATTAAGTCCGTGGTTCTCACGCCTTTACCGGTAAGCTTGATATCAGTTGTTTGCCTGATGGCGTCGATAGCGGAGATATTGGAGGCCGTTTTGAGTTTTAACAGTGAAGAGACCAGCCATTCAATACGTTCCAGCTGCATCCGGATTTTGCGCGTAAACTCGGTTCTTTTTTCTTCGGGGAGATTAACATCCCTGAGCAGATCTGCCATCACCATCATAGAGGTAAGCGGAGTTTTCAGCTGGTGAGATATATCCGCAATCGCTTCAGTAAGCCGATGTTTTTCCTGCTGCAGAAGCGAGCCCTGCTCTGATAGCATTAAGGTCACTTTATAGATATCGTTTTTCAGGACACTTAGATCCCCTTCCTGATTATCCCGGATATCCAGGGAATAATCTCCGCGACTGACCTGGCGCAAGTAGCCGGAGAGCTTTTGGATCTCCCTATATCTTAAGTTGGCCAGATATAGACTGCATCCCATTAACAAAACCGACGTTATTAAAGTAGCAACTGCCGCCAACGGTGAAATAAAAGCGGCAATAACAGTTGCCAGCACAGTAATAGAAACCATTGTGAGCAAAAGGGTTTTAATCTCTCGATTTCGCAGCAATCGAATCACCAACCTTATAACCAAAACCGCGTACCGTTTTGATAAGGGTTGGATTCTGCGGATCATCTTCCAGCTTCTCCCGTAATCGTTTGATATAAACGGTTAAGGTATTATCATTTACAAAGTCACCGGCTACGTCCCAAATCTGCTCCAACAGCTGATTCCGGGAAAGAACCTGTCCGACATGGTTGGCGAAAATCAATATTAGGCGGTATTCCAGAGCCGTCAGGCTGATTTCAATCCCATTCTTACGGACCTTGCCTTCCAGCGTATTAATCCTGACATTGTCCAATTCCAAAACTGTACTGGCCTGAGTCGGTTTGTTATAACGGCGTGAAACCGATTTTATCCGTGAAATCAGCTCCCGAATGCGAAAGGGTTTGGTAATGTAATCATCTGCTCCCATATCAAGGCCCAT
Source organism: Syntrophomonadales bacterium (assembly GCA_050951725.1). Taxonomy (GTDB): domain Bacteria; phylum Bacillota; class Syntrophomonadia; order Syntrophomonadales; family DTU052; genus DTU052. The sequence goes on from JBMNJO010000001.1 coordinate 1,139,836, forward strand.
CACCACATTAACCTCGTCATCGATAGCAGTTAAGAAGATAACCGGTATGTCGCTGCGCTGTTTAACCAAACTGCACAGCTCGTATCCACTTCCATCGGGCAAAGACAAATCAAACAAGCATAAATCAATCTGATTCAAGCCTTCTGCCAGGATCTCCTGCGCTGATCTGAAATCATGGCACAGAACCGTGGAAAAACCCTCTTGCATCAGAGAGTATTCAATTCCTGCGGCTATCGTTTTATCGTCTTCTACCAGCAAGATTTTCATCATATACCCGTCCTTTTTATCTTCCCCGAGTTTAACAGTTGAGGTTCCATGAACTCAGTTCTATCGACCTGAATAAAGAAGCCGGTGTATAATCCGCGCGCATCATCGTCACTATCCTGTCTCATGATATACTGAATTAACACGTACAAACAAAAAAATTGAATCGATAGCATAGTTGAATTCCGAGAATTCGTTAAGTTCAGCGGCGGTAAAGGCTTCATTTGCTCTGCCGCTATGGTAACTGTGCCGCTCAACAGCACTTACCATGAGTGCGGAAAGGATACATGGAAATGAAACAGTACACAACCGACTATATAGGGATCATCAGAACTCCGTTTACCGAACTGCAGGGCATGCCTATTCAACCTGCGGGGGCCCAGAATGTTCTGGGCGAAGTTATCATCTATCCCGAGCTGAAGGAAGGTTTGCGTGATCTGGACGGTTTTAGTCATATCTATTTAATCTATCACCTGCATAAAGTGGTTGAAACCCGCCTGACCGTTATTCCCTTCATGGATAAGGTGCCTCGTGGTGTTTTTGCCACTCGGGCTCCGGTTCGCCCTTCGCGATTGGGTTTATCAATAGTAGAGTTGCTTATGGTTAAGGATAATCGTCTGATGGTGCGGGGTGTCGATATACTGGATGGTAGCCCGCTTATCGATATTAAGCCCTATATTCCTGCATTTGACTGCCCGGTAAACGCTACTTCCGGTTGGATGAAGGGCACTCGCGGTGAAGTCGGCAGCAAACGTGCTGATGACCGCTTTGTTGGTAAAGAGGTACTGCGGGACGAAGATTAAAATGACCGATAGTGAGTTGTCATGATTCCCCGGCTTTTATACCAATGCTATACTAAATTTTCATGTTAATATCCATTCCAGCTCCGAGCCCCGAACGTGGCAATCTGCAGCGTTACGAAGGATCACTGCCGCTTCGGAGCTCGGTCAGAAAAAAACCTGCCGGTGAAGTACTTCGCCGGCAGGCTGGGAAATAAATAGCTATTATTTAATAATCGCCGATGCTTGCTCCGGGAGGTTCAGGTGGGTTTCCTGGCAGCACTGGATCACCAGAATTTCCTGATCCTCGGTTTCCTCCGGAGACTGGCGGTTTGGGTGGGGATGGTTCGTCATCCGCCACGAAATCTTCCGGCTCAAATCCTGCTTTTTCGATGATCAGTTTGCCCAGGTCACAGCCGGTGACCGTTATCTTGCCCGGGCCACCACCTCTAATGAAGGTCCGCCCAGTTACAGTGACATTCTCCAGCGTGACTTCCCCCTCGCCAATCCCTGGTGCCAGGTAAAGGTTGCCGTTAATTTCCATATTGGAAAGCACCGCCCCCGGGGTGTTGATGACACAGTTGCCATCGACATCTCCGCTGTAATCACCGGGCTGATTTATGAAGAGCTTGACTATGTTGTCCAGCATCTGCACCGCCTCGGCGCGGCTTAACCTTCCTTCAGGGTCGAACAGATTCGGGCCCCGGCCCTTAATATATCCTTCGGCCTCCAGGTCAAAGACTGCTTCTCGTGCCCACTCCGGGATGTTCGTATCCCTAAAACTCGACTGGAATCCTGCTTCCCGGGTTACGGCGAATACATTCTTAAACAGCACCGCGGCTTCGGCCCGGGTCAGGGGGTCATTTGGCCGCGCCCGACGCTGTCCGTTACTGTCCAGACTGCCCAGCAATATCCCCTGGGCATAGGCTCTTTTAAGCACCTCATAATACCAGTCACCCTCTTTAACGTCGATGAACGGGTTGTCGGCGGTCTCACTGTACCCCACAGCTTTAATCAGAATAGCCGCCAGTTGAGCACGGGTAACTGCTTCCTGGGGATAAAACCGGTTGCCGTCGCCTTGTACGACTCCCCGGCTGCTCCAGTTGTCAATGGCCGTTTTGGCCCAAAAATCGCCGGTGACATCGATAAACGAACGGTTTGGCAGTTCTTTTATATCGCCATCTGCGGCCTGTACCGGACCGGCAGCAGTAACGAGGCACACCGCCAGCAGCAGTACAATGACTCCAATATCCCACAACAATTGCTTTCTCATTTTTTGCCTCCTCAAAATATCCTTTAAAGGTTCGTCATATTGGGCCTCAGGACATGGTTTGATTAACCGTTTTGCCACTGTAAACCGTAGTCATATTGCCGCTTTGATCCTGGTAAATCAGGTAGGCCCGGGCATACCATCTGTCACCCGGATTGATGCCCAGCTTACGAATATAGAACTGCTCGCTTGATTGGTTGTTGATCTTGCCGCGAATGGCCCCGGGAGTCTCTAGAGTAAGATCACCAACTGGGGGCGTATTTGATTGCAACATCATGATCCCGCTCTCCACCAGGGTATAGCCGTCCGGTACCGCGCGGGTCGCAGTAAACATCATGGTTTTATTTGCGGTGTCCGTCAGCACCTCGTCAGCCAGGGTAATGAATGGTGTCATAACCGGGAGGGAATCCTGGTCAACCATAACCGCAGTCATGGTCGTGGCCCTCTGTGGTGCATAGAAGGTAAAGGTACTCTGGTGGCTTCTCTTCTGGCCATCCTGTTCCCAGTGGCTGAATACCTTTCCAGCCGAGGGCGTGTTGGCGACCACGGTCACCGGCATATCAAACTTGAATTCACCGCTGCTGCCGCCGGTGGAAAGGATGCCTCCCACCACCGTAACCGTGTAAGTCTGTGCGGTTCTCTCAAACACCGGTTTAATAACCAGGTCAGATGTTACCTTGCTGAAATCCCGATCCCACCCCTTGAACACATACCCGTACAGCGTTGGGTCAGGAGTTGGGGGGACGGCACTCCGGTCCCGGGCCACCCGGGATGACTGCAGGATACGGCCGCTCCGATCCTGGAAGATAACCGCAAACGAGGTGGTGCTGCTGGTTGGTTTCTTGTTGAATACCGCTCTTATATTGATCCCCAACCCCAGATGAGACTCGTAAACCGGGCTGGTGGAAACGATGCTGGCAGTATCGACATCCTGCCAATAACCGAAAGTATACCCTTCATCCGGAACCGCCGTTAAGCGGATGTCGGTGTTTTGATAATAAGCGGCCTTATAACCGAAAGGCAGTTCAACCTCCTCATCATTAAGCCATACGGTACCGCCGCCCACCATCGTAACTTCCAGATAACTCTTCTTCATGGGTACGAAGCGGGGCGTCAGAGTCATGTCCCTCCGGGCACTGAAGTTATAGTTGGGTAGCGGTGATACCTGGACCTCACCCTCATACCAGCCATCGAAATTGTAGCTAGAATCTGGAATGGCCTCAAGAATCACCAGGTCATTGTAAAGGTAGGTGCCACCTCCGCCGATACTGCCGTTTTCAGCTGCAGTAAGGGTGATGTTGACCTGAGGAGATGCTTCATAAATAAAGGTATGTTCAAAAATCTGATCGCTCACAGTCACCTCGCAGGTAACCTGCTCGGCTTCACCGGGAGCCAACTGATAACCTTTTATCAAGGGAGCCTCGAAGGTTACTGTGCCACCAACCCCCTCATAGGTATCAGGGGCTTTTATCACATTGCCTTCGGTATCGTGGTAGTTTATGGTCACCGTGCCCAGGTACTCATAGAGACTTTTAAAGGCAGCTTCCACTACCAGGTTTTCCCGCGGCATATTAAACGAATACATCGGCGGGGTAACTGTCTGAGGCAGACCGTTAAAGGTGAGACTATCCAGGACAAAGCCCGCTTCCGGAGTTATGGTCAGCAGTATAGCATCACCGCACTCGGCTTCCAGTTTATCAGCTGTGACCGTTCCTTTCACGGTAGGACTTATGTTAATCAAGTATAATGTCGGAGGAATGGCGACGAATTTGTGACCTTTGTTATTGGCGTAGCTCTCAACGGCAGAGCCGGCCACACCGTATAAGGTAAAATCCTTATTCACCCAACCAAAAATATTGCTGCCCAAAGACACGGTCCTCCGGTGGATGGTGGCCCTGGTCAGCGATGAATTGAATTCAAAGGCGCTGGAACCAATTGATTTGACAGTATCGGGAATATCGATCTCGGTCAGTTTATTGCTGGCAAAGGCCCTGCCTCCGATGGAACTGACGCCGGGCGATATGGTCAGGCTGGATATGTCGTTATACTCAAAGGCAGAGGACCCGATGGAGGTTACGCTGTCAGGTATAACAACGCTGACCAGATCATTACTGGCAAAGGCGTTGTCAGCGATAGAGGTTACGCTTTCGGGTATTATAACGCTGGTGATTTTGTTGTACTGAAAAACCCGTGGACCGATGGAGGTGATACCACCAGGCAAGACCACACTGGTCAGATCGCAACTGCAGAAAGCTCCATCACCGATGGAGTAAACACTGTCAGGGATGTTTACACTGCCAAGGTTGTTATATTGAAAAGCTTCCGCTTCGATGGTAGTGATACCATGAGGGATCTCCAGTCCGGTAAGTTTTTTGCTCTCAAAAGCGGAGGCTCCAATCTCCAGAACCGGCTCGCCCCCGATAGTCTCAGGCAGGACCAGGTATCCACCAGGTCCAGTGTAACCTGTTATTTTTAATCCTCCCGCCACTGGGGTGGTCTGGAATTCGGAATTAATGGCGACAAAGTCAAAACCGTTGCTGGTAGCGTAGGTTTCCACTGCGGAACCCGCTTTACCGAATATGGTTAGGCCCGCAGGATTAAGGTTAAAGATTTCTCTTCCCAGTGATACGGTTTCTCCCTGGATAGTCACCTTGGTCAGAAGGTTACCGGAGAAGGCATAATCATCGATGGCCGCAACTGTATGGGGGATGCTGATGCTGGTCAGAAGGTTGTCGGAGAAAGCCCCCATACCAATAGAGGTAACGCTCTGTGGTATGGTTACCTGAGCCAGTTTGTTACTGGCGAAGGCTGCCGCACCAATGGATTCCACGCTGTTTGGAATGGAGTAATCGGTTAGCCGGTTTTGCGCAAAGGCACTGGGGCCAATGGTGGTAACCCCTTTATGTAGGGATATGCTTGTCAACTGGTTGCCGTAAAAAGCTCCCTTGCTGATGGATGTAACGCCGGTTGGTATGGTAACCGATGATAGTTTGTTCAGACCGAATGCATCGTCGCCGATATAGTTTACGCTGGCAGGAAAAGCTATACTGGTCAGTTGGTTGGCGTAAAAGGCAAAGTTGCCGATGGAAGTAACGCTGTCTCCCAATCTTACGCTGGTCAGCTTATTCTGGCTAAAAGCCTCGGCACCAATAGAGGTTACGGTATGCGGTATAACCACACTGGTAAGTTGTTTTGCCATATAGAAGGCCCGCTCTCCAATCTCCAGAACCGGCTGTCCCCCCAGGGAGTCAGGTATGTTAAGCGCACCGCTCAGTTGTCCGTTGTAACCGGTGATTCTTACACCCCCCGGTATCGAGGTATAGGTGAGGTCTACTATTGGAGGAACAAAGGTTGCCTCCACCTTCACGTTATGACGAGGAAGGGTAAAAGTATAGGTGTTATGAGACAGGTTTTGAGTCACCCCATCCACTTTTAAAGTTTTAAGGACATACCCGGAATCTGGGGTAACCGTTAATACAATCGTTGTCCCCACCCCGGCCTCCAGTATGTTGGCCGTAACCTGTCCGTGTAAGGAGGGGGCTATGTTAACCTTATAGAAAATTTGTTTAAAGGTGTGACCGTTGCTGGCAGCGTAAGTCTCTACACTGGAACCGGGATCACCATAGATAACCATTGTCGCCGGATTCGAGTCAAATACACCGCTGCCGAAAGATACGTTCTTGCCATATATGGTGACGGCCGCTAATTGGTTGTTGGCGAAGGCCCCGTTCCCGATTGAGTAAATACCCTCGTTAATGGTTATATTTCTCAGCAGATTGTTCTTAAAAGCGTTGTCACCGATCCGCCCAACACTGCCGGGAGTCGTTAACAGGGTCAGCTGGTTGTTCTCGAAAGCGGAACTCTCGATATACTGAACGGTACTGGGAATATCTATGGAGTATATTCCCTTGCCCTTAAAAGCATTTTGCTCTACTGCAATAACTGGCCCGCCAGCGTGGGTAGAGGGTATCTCCACACTTTTGTATGGGCCCCAGTATTCAAGAACTGCTGCCCACTTGTAAAGTGACCACGGATTTGAATATCGCCAGAAAAAATAATTCACGTCGGTTGCCGCACAGGCAGACCGGAAGGGCACCGCCAGTACGAGGGCCAACAGCAGCAACAGACCCAGCCGGATTTTCCATCGCGTATTCCTTTTCATCATAAGTTCTCCTTCCCTCAAAGTTAAATAGTTGCAGCAATGTATTGTGACAGCAACGGCGCAGAGCACTAAATTACAACCACTGCTCCTGCTGATCATGTCCCACCCAATCAATCAGGTTTTCAGGAATTCGTTGCTGGTTATCCGGATACCTTTTTTGAGCCATTTCGCGAGGAACCATTTCCATACAGGACAGGCCCGAATGCTTTGCCCGGCCGATGACACGGCAGTCACCCAAGCCGAAAGTGTATCCGGCAGTGAAATAGCTATTGTGGCACTGTATAAACCAATGGTTCAAAGAATTGGAAAAAGAGGCCTTGCCGGCGGATGATTTCGCCAGCAAGGCCGGGAGGGTGATACTTTTTGTATTGATTTACTTTCTAGAATGCTGTTCTTACCGGATCGCTTTCAAAACCACCGTGGCGGCCTCGGCGCGGGTCGCATAACCCTGCGGCCGGAAGGTGTTATCCGGATAACCGGTAATAATCCCGGTTTGATTGGCGATAAGGACTGCATTCTTCGCCCAACCGGCGATGCGGTCAACATCGGCAAAGGTCAGGGCACCTTCACGGTTGGTGGCTTTTTCAGCCTGGACGATCATTACCGCCATCTGTTCACGTGTGATATTGTCATCCGGCCGGAACTCGGAATCGCTGTGCCCACTGACAATGTTATGGGCGTAGGCGATACCAATACCCGATTTGGCCCAGTGATCCCAGGTATCGCTGAAGACCTTGCCTGATGGGGCCGTGAGGTTATAGGCCTTAACCAGTATGGTGGCAAATTCAGCCCGGGTGATGTTTTTCTGGGGCTGGAAGGTGCCGTTTGCATAACCCGTAATAGCTCCCATTTCGACCAGAGCCTCAATATTGTCTTTGGCCCAGTGACCGGTAATATCGGTCAATCCCGCTGGTTGACTGGGGGCCAGCTTAACAATGGCAAAAGTGCTGAACTTATCAACATTGAAGCTGATGGCTACCGGTTTACCACTGGCATCGTTGACAATGGTCGGGGTGATCAACTGGGTTTCCCCGTCGTTATGCACCACAAACACTCCCAGACTGTCCAGAAATGCCTGGCGTTCAGCAGCACTACTGGGAATACTTATCCCGGTCAAGGGAATGGTTACTCTGGTATTACCGGTAAGCGTAGTATTGATCTGAGTAGGAGTACCGAGTATCAGCGCTCCATCCACCTCAGAGACTCCATCCATTTTCTTACTCACATCAGCCGTTGTTCCACTGCTGACTTCCATCACCAGCTCCTGTCCGGCTTGGCTCAGTGCTTTCACCAGAGCTGCCGGTAACTGAATACTGGCCAGAGGAGTGGTAATCTGCAGGTTTAATCCCTCAGCAGCGTTCAGAACATTAGCTGGCACCGTAATGCTCTTGGCAGCTGCCGCATGCTCACCGGCTATCGCGATCTCCATGGTTTGGCGACCGGAAGCCAGCGCTTTCGTCAGCGCTTCGCTCAGATTGCTGGTGACGGTAAAGGATTCAATGTTGTTTCTCGCGTCATATTGGCGGGTAACGGCATTGGCAATCGTGGTGCCGTCCACCACTATGGATCCGCCATTGGCTCCGCTGCCCTTATTGGGGTCGTCGTTGGAGCTTCCACCTCCGCCGCCACCGCCGCCTCCGGCGGTTACGGTTACCACACAGGTGGCAGTCTTGCCGCCGTCTACGGTGGTCACCGTTATGTTCGTACTACCTGCAGTTAACGGGGTTACTACACCGTTCACCACCGATGCCACGGCTTCGTTACTGCTGCTCCAGGTAACGCTCGTATTAGTGGCATTTTCTGGTGCTACAGTTGCGGTCAGGGTTCCGGTGGCTCCCCCGACAGTCAGGTTCATGGTCGCCTGATCGAGGGTTATGCCGGTCACCGGTACCGTGCCAATTGGATCATCGTTGCCGGTGGTAGTCTGGGCGGTGTTCCCTGCCATATCGGTAGCGGTAATGGTAATAGGGCCAACTGTACCCGCCGGGATACTTACGCTGTAGGTGTCAGTTGCTTCCTGCCTTAGCAGCGGGTAGGTTTCGCCGCCCCTGGTCATAACCACACTGTAAATGCCGCTCAGGGCATCTGTCACCTCGGTCGAAACCACAAGGGTTCCCTCGGTTAGTGTGGCTGAGGTCCGGTTGGCAGTAAAAGCAGGTGCCGTCCGGTCAATTTTCACGGTCAGACTGTTGGCGGTGAGATTGTAACCATTGGCATCCTGCAGCCGGGCACTGACGACATGATTACCCTCGGCCGTAACCGTGGTTACTGCAGCTGGGCTGCCGGAATAGTTGCTGGTCGTCCAGTCTCCTTCACCCACTTTGTACTGCAGCTTGGTGGGCGTGAAATTTGTCAGGCCAGTGGCGGTCAGGGTAACCGGAACCGAATCCTCAGTCCACCAGCCTCTGGTACCGGGAATTGCAGCCGAGAGGGTTACACTTCCGCTGGCCGGGGCCTCATTTACCACAGTAACAGCATAGGTTTTTGGCTGGGCTCCTGGGCCATCCGGCTCCACCGTTACCTTAAAGGAGTTGCTGCCGATGGCCAGGGGCATGGTATAGGTGATGGCTCCAGTCTGCTCGCTTAAGACCATATCACCGGCATCCTTGAGCAGTACCCGGGCATTCGGGTTAGCAGATATGGCGGTGACGTTAGTGGTCTTCAGCCCACTGGCTTTGAGGCCAGCATAGGTGGTGGTATCCTTGTCGAATCCCACTCCAATACCTGAGGCCTTCAGAACCTGCAGATCCGCGTTCATGGAATCAGCGGTCGCAGTGAAGTAGTGAGCCTCCACATCAGCCCCCAGAGTGTCAAACACAAAGGTCTTGGTTATAACTCCCTCGCTGCCCAGATTGACCAGACCCGCAGCTGTATTTGACAGATAAAGGGTCTTAATAATATTACCGCCCTCATCAAGCAGGTTCACAGCCACATTGCCGTTGGTCACCGGCCGCATGGCCAGGTTCTGCAGGGTCAGAATGGCTGTGGTTTGGGTAGCTGAATTCGACTGATCCACATCTACCTTGATCGCGTTCCCCAGATTGCGCTTCACCAGGTTTTCAAAAAGAACGGTGCTGAAGTTGTTTTCGCCAACATACTCGGAAAGCTCTTCACCGGATTCGTTTACCACCCATACTTTTGCATAAAGGGTGACACCATTGGCCGGTATCTCATCTTTCCCCTGTCCGATTAGATACTGTTTGAGATTAAAGCTGATATTGGCGGTGTAGGCTCCGTTGTCAACCAGGGATAGATCATCAGGATCGGAAATGGTAACTATGGGCACCACTTCGGTTCCTGCGGTGTATACCGAATTGTCGTACAGGGCCAATTTTACTGACCTGCCACTGGTACTCAGTTTATAGTCACTGCTGTTGTACAGGGTTACGGTCAGCTCCCGCACGCCATCCTGTTCCTTAACGATCCTAATCCCGGAAATACCTACATCTGCAACCGCGAAACGCAGGGTTCCGCTGCCGGTCATCTCCACGGAGGTCTCGCCAAATACTGCGGTACCACGGTACGATACATCGACGATACTCTCCGGCACCTCATTGTATACGACCAAAGTGGTACTGGTACCGGGCAGAATCTTCAGATCCTCAAAGGTCTTGCTGGCAGGTGCCGATCCTTCCGGGCCATACTCTAAGGTAACTGCGGTAATCAGATCTTTACCCTGATTCTGCACCGTAAAGCTGACCGGGATCATGAAGCCGGACAGGATTTCAGTGTAATTAAACTCGGCTGCCGTGATGGCCGCCTTATTCTTATAGCTTTCGGTGGCGGTAAACATCTTGCTTTCCGTCTTGGGAACATCGATAGTAACCGGGTTTCCATCCTGATCCGTGTCGGACACCGTTTCAAATTCATCCTTGGATTCGGTTCCCAGAATGATAACCTTAACCTCATCCCGTACCGGATCTGATACATAGGCATCGAAGTTGTCGATGGATGTTTTATCCGGCATTTTCGCCACCTCAACCGCGGCGGAGGTGAAGGTCAGTTTGGTTTCGTCAACCGTTTCCCGCATGAACTTGATGGCCTTAAGGTCATCGCTGTTCGTCGCCGGATCGCGTTCCACCCACAGAACGGAAAGGTTTTTGAAATCACTGTTCGCTGGACTAGTGTGTACGAATTTGAAGTTGTTGCTGATATTGCTGGTGCTTGACACCGCATACAGGCTGTCAATGAAGTCCTCCTTGGGGCTGCCGTCATTACCAAAGGTCGCCAGTCGGATATCGGACTTTGAGCCATCCACCTTGAACCAGCCCAGGATAAACCTCTCATCACCGTCAATTCTGGTGACGGTTAGCTGTGGGTTTTCGTCGGAGGTATTATCGTTGGTCAGACGAACGTTTTTCACAATATCGCCGCCGCTGTCGACAACCCCGTAAACAATCTCATAACCCTGGGAGTCGCCTTCTTCACCGGTATCAATAATGTAGGAAACTGCGGCCGTACCATCCGAGGTCATAGCCGCTGCCAGACCAACTACACCACCGGAAACACCATTATAAAGGGTTCTGGTTTCGCTCCAGTTGCCTCCGTTATAAACGCGGTAGACAATAGCATCTCTCCCACTGAAATCAGTGGGGTTTTCCGGGTCGCCGGCGTAAACACTGCGCCAGGCTGCTATCGCCCGATTGCCGTTGGTTGCCACCACCGGTGCCATGTCAGGAGTGTTATTGTCGGTCAGCCGCTCAGTTGTCCAGGATCCACCTCGCCAGGTACTTACATAAACCTCGGTGTTGTTGATCATCATGGACATCTCAGCATTGGTCAGCTGATCACCGGCGTTCTTTTCAATCTTGTCGATAAGCCTTACCCAGGCGGCTATGGCGGACCCATTGGCACTGTCGAAGGACAGCTGCGAATCGCCAAAGCTCTGGGGATCGTTGTTGATCGTGCCCCGGTCAGAATAGCTGTCGCCGGACATAATCGCATAGTTGGCAGTAGTATCCCAGACATCAGGGCTGTTGTTATCCGACAGATAAACAAACATGGAACCATCATCCGCAATCAGCGGGTCAGCATAAGGATAAGCATTGGATTGCAGTACATCCGGTGCCAGGTTGACAGGATCCAAGGATAATATTCCCATTCGCATTCTTGCACCTGATTTACCCCAGACCCGGGCATACTCGTGCAGATAATCCCGACTCTCCAGCTGAGGTTCCTGAGAAATAACCACCACATCCTGTCCCGTAGCGGCCGCATAAAGCCGGGTGGCCATTACCATGTTTTCGGGGGTCAGCATGTCACCAGTGGTTTCCCTCCAGTAATTCTCGATCTTGTCCCAGTTGCGGTAGGTCCATTCTTTCCCAAATTTCGCTGAAGCAAAGGTTTTTTGATAGCTAATAAAGAGCAATTTGGCAACAAACTTGATACCTACCTGTCCCTGCAAACTAAGCCAGGAACCGGATAATGCTTTTTCAGTCTGGTTATAACCTGCAGGTTGGTTGGCAACTGCCGGATCCAAATAGTTGCGGTTAAGGAACTTGTTTTGGTTCTCCAGATCCAGCTGCCCAAATACCCCGATTTTCAGGGCTACGATGGTGGCATCAAAGCCTAAGCCACCAAAGGCGTAGATGAAGGCCTTAAGCCTTAGGTTGGTCAGATAATCGGTGACCATTTCCTTGTCAGCCTGCCAGCGGTATTCAATACCACCCACCGTCACCGGCTCGTAGAGCATATGGGCATCAAACTCCAGACGAACTGCGACTCCCAGGGCCACCTCATAGGTTACCGGGACTGGACCCACCAGGCTGTTGCCGGTCACAGAGTTTTGATAGCTGATTCCGGCCCTGATTCCGCCGCCAATGGGACGGACTTCCCATCGGGCCTTGTCAAAGTTATAGACGATGCGGCAGTTGAAGTACCCACCGACCTGATAGCTAAAATTGTCGTCCGAGTCTTCTATTATGCTCTTAATGTCATCCTCCAGACCACTGGCCAGTTCGCGAGACTTCGCAAACGCGGATTTTTCGGTCCCAATGCTTTCCACCTCATCGTCATCCAGCATCAGGGAGAAGCCATCCTCATCCGGTCCCATATCCATTACATCGTCACCGGCGTTTAACTGCAATAAGCCATTGAACACTGTGGGATCGGATGTTGGGGCCAGAATCAAAGAGAAGTTGTCATTGCCAAACTGAATTCCGCTGATGAAGTCAAGCGCACGCTGGGCGAATTTGTCCTTGGCATCAAAGGAGGCGCCGGCTATGATACTTTTCTTCATCTCTGCTTCAAAGTTGGCGTTGACATCATCACTTTCGGCGACATTCTCCACTCCGAGCATATTACGAATGGAATACGGTGCCAGGGTCGCGTTGTACAGCGTGCCGTCGTCGTTTATCAATTTGACCGTCAGCTTGCCCCGGCCGGTTTGATCCATCCAGATGTTGTTTTGATCAATTACGAGCTGATGCTCCGTCACCAGCATGGTTCCAAACGGGTACTTAAAGGTCTTGTAGTTTTGTCCGGGTACAGCGGTTCCGTTTTCGTTGATCAGCGTAACCGCAGCATTGGTTTCCGTAACCGGTCTCCCCCACCAGAGAGCCTGCGTGTCAATCCTGATCTTTGGGGTTTGGGCATTAAGCCCTATATTGCCGGTATTGTTCTTGATATTGTCCAGGCGTCCGCTTTTCTTGTAGCGATCCAGATACTGAGCTGCGAAAAAGGGTTTATCCTTATCCGCCGGGGCCACCGGAACCAGGTTTACCACGCTTTCGCCGAAGCGTACCACGTCAGCACCGGAAAGGTTTCCGGAAAACTTGACCAGTTGGGGCAGGTAGTCATCGCTGCCAAAGTGAAATTCAAATACATAATCAATTTTGTCAGCCGCAGTGACCTCGGTAGCGCTGGTTTCCCCGCCAGCCTCCGACCAGAAGCGCGTGATATCAAATATCTGCCGGTGGAAGCCGTTGTCCGGGGTTATGCTTAAGGTGTTGCTGAGATTGTCGGAAATCTCGGTAGTCTCGCAGTAGTTTCCGTTTTTGTATACCCCGCCGCGAATGGTAACCGTTCCGGTGTAGGGGGTACCATCGGGTTTCTTGAAGTTCAATTCCACCTGGGCAGCTTCACGCAGCACAAAGTTGTTGATGGGATAAAGCTGTCCCTTGGAGCCGTCGTTTTCACCCGACAAGAGATTGGCATTATAAATCGTGCCCAGGTAAGTGCTGTCACCAATGGTGCTCTTGAGTTTTACGTCGCTCTTTATACCCTTTTCTTCATAAATAGCTACTGCACCCTTGTCATCGCTGGCAACGGTTTTCGCCTGACCATCCCCGTTGATGTAATTGAACTCCGTCCTGACCATAGGCATAACCTGGAAAAGATAGAGCTTATCCTTCAGGGTTTTAACCTCTACCCCCAGGGTATCGGTCATTCTTGACAGTTTATGTGTGGCATTAATAGTAGCGGTACCATTCTTTAAGCCGGCCAGAATGAAGTTGGTGTTGGGCATGTAGGATGACAAATCGTAATCCTCAATGTTTTTGTAGGCACCACCTTGAGAGTAATTGATGCTGGCCGTCCTGGAATTGCTTGACTTCCACTCAATCTGATCCGTGACCAGACCGTAGGGATAGTCACCGTAGTTGATGCTCAGTTGGTTGGTCAGGGATATGTTTCTTTCCAGGGCCACAATTTCTGCACTGCTCAGCCCGGATATGTAACCCGAGTTGTCCATGACCAGAGTGGAGGTGTCCTGTTTGTCAACCCAGATCTTCATGGCCTCCGCATCATAAACATGCAGGACGAAGGAATCATAGCTGTAGGCCTCGTCACCCGTGTTTTTAATTTTGGCGGTGACGGTATACACATCCTTCAGCTTGCCGGTCACATTACCAAAGTTGATGGTATAGCTGCCCTGTGTGTCCTGACTGGTATAGATTGAATCCTGGTTTTTGGTCACCTCAAACTCAAAATCACAGGCCCCGGGATTGTCATTGACGTTGAATGACTCCCAGCTAACCGTGAGGGGAGCCGCAGTGTCCAGGACATAGTAGTTTTCCGGGCGGGTGATCTTCACATAAGCCGGAGAGGAGGTAACAATGATGTGTCCTAAGGCCTCGACTTTGCTGCCAGGCTCCTTGGGATTGTCCGTGCTTATCTTGACCGTATACGCCGGATCCATACCCATCGATACCCGGGTGAAATGTTCCCCAGGGATGGTAAACGAGCTGGCATCTATCCCGCTGCTACCGGTATATATGGGCTCCGCTTCTCCCAAGTCGTCGACGGTGGCATAGTTTCCTTCAAAAAGCTCCACCGTGAATACGGTGTCAACTTTGGGATCCGCTTGCTGGTTGATGCTGATGATGTTGGTACTCCACATAACCTCCGCAGCCACGCCCTGTTTGGTGGTAATATACTTGCTCACCGCCAGGGCCGGCTTATCCAGAGATACCTGCACCTTGAATTCTTCCGATTCGACAGCAACGTCTCTGCTCCCGTCAGCCCTGCCGTTCATGGCTATCAGCTTGAAGGTAACCGTACCCACACTCATCGGCGTAATCTCGCCGGTGGCGGATATGCTGGCAACCCGTTCGTTGGTGGAAACCCATTTGAAGTCCTCAGGGTTCTGGAAGGTTGCATTACCGCTGTAGGTATAGGAGAGTCGGATCATTTCCTCATCCCCGATATTAAGCACCTTGTCGATTCCTGAGGGATAGGATTCCGGATAGTTGATAGTCAGATCCCTCGCCTCAACCAAGTACAGGGTTCCGGTAGTAAAACCGGCGCTGTATCCATCCTCCAGGATAGGCCGGAATTGGGTGGCCGCGGCATCGGTTGCCAGGTAGAGTACTATTTTACACGTCGAACCTTCCGGCAGGTCAAACTCACCGGTCAGTTTATCTACCGCATCGGTAATATAGAGCGGTATTCTGGTGGCCCCGTTGTCGTAGGAGGCATAAAGGCGATCCACGGTGAAGCGGCCTTCAGAATCCGGGGTAGTATGGCTGATCAGCCATTCATTTTGCTTTTGTCCTATAGTGGCGCCATCTACAGTCGGATCATTGCTCTGGAACAGAGGGATTTCCAACCGACCCCTGGTTTCATTAGGCTGATAGGCGACCTCCAATGGAGAGCCATCTGCATGTTGCAGTGTAATACCCCGCAGGCTATCCAGCTCGTTGTATTGGAAAGCCGTCGGCAGGGGCTCCGGATTGGCGTAGTTATAATACTCTGTGAAAGAACGACCGTATACGTCTGTTGCCGCACCCGTTACACTAATCGTTGAGAGGGTGACGGGGGTGGCGGGCGGTATATCAAACAGGAAGACAACCTGAGAATGCTTCAGCCCTAAGTTGGTACTGTATGCATGATATGTCTTGTTCATGCCATCCTTCATGATCAGGGTAAGCCCGGCCGCACCCTGCACAATGGGTTCACTGAAGTTAACCACGATAGGAACCTGCTCCCCGGCTTTAAAAGTGCCCGAGGGTGCGCTTATACCGGTTACTACCGGTGCCTTGACATCGGTAAGCGTCAGCGAAAACTGGCGCATTGACGGCCCGGCGGTAAGGGAGTTGTCGTTGTCTGCTTCCAGTCTCAGCCGGGTGGTACCCGCCGGTACGGTATAACCGGAAAAACTCAAGGTCTCGTTATGTCTCGTAACCTTGTATTTCTTATAGTTGACCTGTTTTGCATCCAGTTGATTTCCGTCCTTATCATAGAACTTAACGTACAGGTTAGCCGTCATTGTCGAACTAGGCTGGCCCCAGAACTTTCCGCTGGCTGCAACCTGCAGTTCACCGTTGGCAGCCAGATTGATCGCGTCAGCGTTCAGCTGGACGTCCTGATAAGCGGTTACTTTACTGGAGACATTACCTTTGATCTCCCCGCCATAATCACCGTTATTCCAATAGCCTTTCGTCACAGTCCAACCGTTCAAGTTTTTATCGGGCTGCGGGTTAACCAACAGGTTTTGGCCCTTGTAAGCGGTAAACCCAAAGTTACCGGTCTTGATTATCGGAACCAGCCGGTTTGATTTGCCGTTAGCGAACTTACCCCCATTAAGGTTGTTCAAGTGTAAATAGGTGATGGGAGCCGAACCATTCCAGATAACACCGGCCGTATCCGGCAGATTAATGGTTGCCGTCTCCGTGGGATTACCCGCGGTCAGAGTTATGGTCTGCGGTGAAGGATTGATATTCCCCAGTACCCCCCCCAAACATTCCTGGGTGAAGGTGACTACGGAATCGTCCCCGCCCTCCGTCATGGTGTAGGTGACGTCCACCGTATTTCCGGCTATCGCCCCTACTGTGCACTCCACCACCGGAACCGGTGCTGGAGCCGGTACACTGGCCATACGTTGGAACCGCATTTCCTCGGGGACCTTTTCCAACGGGTTGCTGCCATAAACCTCATCAACAATACTATCATCAGGATCCACCACCAGGTTAATCCCCTCGGAATTAAGCTGTTGCTCCAGGTCGGCCAGCATTTCCAGGTGTTCACCGGTGACATTAACCTGACTTTTTATGAAATTGTCTTCTACAAACTGCATGTAGTCTTCGAAGTCAATTAGTCTGGCAATAAAGTCGAGGGTAACGGTTTGGTCATCCACCTTGACTTCCTTGCTCAGGTCGGCATCAGGAGCAGTGACGATGCTGCGCATCTGCTCCAGGGTATAAAACTCACCGTCCATCTCTATCCTGTAGGTAAGACGGTTGCCGTTTTCGTCAATGATGCCCATGGAGATCATCGACTCAATCATGGCTGAGGCCGTTTCCGGTCCGTATTGCTCAGCCAGGGCGGCAAGGAGCTGGGCTTTGGCATTGGGATGCCTATTCGCTGCCGCCTTTGGATTCTCAGCGTTGGCGAGTCCACCCGCAGCAGACAAACCAGCAGGTGACTGCAGCTGCGCTTGGGAATTGTCCAATTCCAATAAACTGGTAGCGGCCGACTGCTCACCCGGATTTTGAGCCGTTGATTCCTGCGCCAGGGTATTCAAGGGCAGCATGGTGAGCAGCATAACGTTTACCAGCAATAGAGCTATTGTTCTTTTCAAGCTCTTCACTTTCTTCCTCCTTTCTCCAAATAATAAAACCCGAACGTATTCCCCGCTTACCTCAGAGGCATCACCTCCAAGGCGGTCGAAGCATGGCTGGGAACCACGGACAGCAGCATACACAGAACGAGCAACATGTTAATGAATCGTTTTCCCGTGAACTTCTTCTTCCTCTCCTTGTTAAATTTACGTTTCTTTTTTTCGCCGCTATGGCAGGGTGGGTGCAGCCCGTATCGCATACCTTGCAGGGATAAATCATCCATCATCTTCCTTTGAAATCTCCCGAAAGCCCATCAAGAACCCGGGAATACAGTTCCACGGCTTGTGCAAGGTCTGGTTATAGAGCGTTACCGATTGGCGATAGATATCGCGGCTGCGAGTGAGAATGCCCTGGGCGCCAACCTCATCTGGTCCGTCCCTTGCCCGCAGGTGGTTTTTGCGGCAAGCGGCCAGCTGGCTCCGGGCGCTTTTCACGGTTTCCTTTTTTGCGATTAGCTCCCGATGAACCACCCAAAACCACAGCGTTAAAAACGCCGCTGTGCTGATGGCAGCAGTCACACCGACGATCATAGTCGTCAGGCTCCATTCCTCCTTTCTTCCTTTCTGACTTTCTGCCTGAAGAATCAAGCGGTCTTCACACTGTTTATGATAGTAAGATTTTCCGGGTAAAAATTTGGGTTGGCCTGAGATGTATGAGATTTCACCCTGAAATGTAAATCGGAATTGTTGTCGAGAGGATAATCGACGGTAAATTTATCCAGAATTAATCTTCTTGCGTGAAGTTATAACCCATTTTAAAAGGGGCCAGCTGACTTTTATGGCCAACTGACCCCTGAGTTTTGCTTATGCACTTACATTCTTTCTATTCACCGCGTTTTTTCGCTTCTTCATCCCTTAATTCGCGGCGAAGCAGCTTATTGGTTCCCGATTTCGGCAGTGCGTCTCTGAATTCAATATAGCGAGGCGCATTATGCGGTGACATATTGTCGAGCGACCATTTTATGAGCTCTTCTTCTGTAACCTTACCTTTAAAGCCTTCCCTTAAGACCACAAAGGCTTTAACAACTTCGCCCCTTCTCGCATCTGGAACCCCGATTACTGCAGATTCTGCCACAGCTTCATGGAAGGATAACATGGATTCAACAGCTTCTGGGAATACTGAGACGCCGGAGACTTTTATCATCTCTTTAAATCTCCCATACCAGAACAGGTAGCCATCCTCGTCGATCATTCCCATGTCGCCGGTGCGAACATAGCCGTCAACCAATGCTTCCTCAGTAGCTTCAGGTTTATTCCAATATCCTAAGAAGGTGCCGGGGCCCTTAATGAGGATTTCGCCCTGTTCACCATAAGGAAGGATCTTTTTGGGATCTTGGGGATCGGTGATAATGATATCATTTTCCGGAATCGGGATTCCCTGAGCACCCCATTTAACCATGTTAAAGGGCATCATAGTGTCAAGGGTATGGGTTTCCGTCAGACCGAAGGAGGATTCCCACACTGGGCATCCAGTTGCCTTCCTGAATTTCTCACTCAATTCTTCATTAACAGGAAGCACGAACGAAGAAGATGTACATACCTGCAGTGAGGACAAGTCATATTTGCCTACGTCCGGATGATCGGCAATGGCATGATTAATAGGTGCCAGTGAATAGAAGCCCGTGACTTTATATTTTTCGATGACAGTCATCAACCCGACCGGATCAGGGGTAGGTAAAAGAATCGCTGTACTGCCGATTAACCAGGTTGAAAGCATTGAATCCATACCGGCAATATGATAGAAGGGCATGGCGGTTACAACCACGTCAAAATCACGGAATCCCCAGGCATAATAAGCCGCAAAGGGCTTATACACATGTGCCATATGGCTCAGCATCGCGCCTTTGGGCATACCGGATGTGCCGCTGGTATACTCCAGCATGCAAACCTCATCCATATCCCAATCCAGGTATCTATAGGGTTTGGCATCACCATTTTTAAAGACTTCATAAAGATCGTCGATATCTTCATCGGCAGAAATATATCTTGGTGTAGTATAAATTGGCGGGATAGGAGCCACCGGTTCCTCAGGAAGAAAGTCGTTGAAGTTGCTGTAGGCGAGGAATTTAACTGTCGGGATTTCAGGCCTGATTTTTTTGATAGCAGGATAGAGGGCATCCGACATCAGAATACCAACCATACCGGCATCGTTGATCTGATAACGAAGCTCCATTTCCTTAAACAAAACGTTCAGGGGACAAACGATGGCTCCAGCTTTCAGGATGCCGAAATGAACGGCAATGTGCTCAGGGCAGTTATACATATAAATCCCGACTCTATCGCCCCTTTTTACGCCTTTGGATAAAAGATAATTTGCTACCTGATCGGACATTTTGTCCATTTCTTTAAAGGAGATTTCAGTTCCAAAAAATATCGTGCCCGGTTTGTCACCATATCGCAGTGCATTGCGTCTAAGCATTTCATGCGCCGGGATTTTCCCATCGGGATACTGGAACTTATGAGGGATCCCTAACTTGTCATACCACTTATACCATGGTCTTTCCATAACATTACCTCCTACCTTCCCAAAATATATTGGTGCCACGAGCTGCCTTGGGTATAATTAATTTGCTTTGATTAGGTATGGCTTCGGACACCTGACTACTTACAATGCAACTAATATGCCAAATGTATAAGCAATTACCCTGATGCCGACAGGGTCGAGCAGCCCGAAAGATGCCCAGTATGACGTCTATCCCCGAACGCTAACTGTTGTGTCATTTTGCTGCAGTGTTGTATTACACTACAGTCGGATTAAGAAATGTACCCTAACTTTCCACTCAGGGTGCGGCGCCAACTTTTTACGATAACAGGTAGTGTCCCGCCGTTGTATAACTAATTGTAATTAGACATATAACGACGATTCGAGTTAGTATTTTAGTAGTACTGATTGAAGACTCAGGATAGTAAACCTCGGCACAGGTGGGCACAGCTCTGACTGCGCCGGGACCTTCACGGGAGAAATAACACGGAGAGATAATGGCTTGGATCCGGGGCCTCAGATCGGAGAGATGCGCCTTGAATATAACTTATCTGGATAATGCGGCAACCTCTTACCCCAAGCCCGAGGGGGTCTACCGGGCGATGGACAATTTCAATCGCCAGATGGGGGGCAACCCTGGCAGAGGTGCCAGCCGGTGGACTATGACGTCGAATTCTATAGTATCAGAAACCCGAGAGGCTCTGGCATCATTATTCAATATTTCCGATAGTACCCGTATAGCCTTTTGTCTGAACATCACTGAAGCTCTCAATACAGGATTAAAAGGTATTCTTAAACCCGGCGATCATGTTATTACTACCAGCATGGAGCACAATGCCGTAGCTCGTCCGTTAATGGCTCTGCAGCAACGAGGGGTTGAATGGAGCGCGGTGAATTGCGGTTCTGATGGCAGCCTGGACCCCGACGACATCAGGTGCGCCATACGGCATAATACCCGTATGATCTGTATGCTGCATGCCTCCAACGTAACCGGAACAATTATGCCAATCAGAGATGTCGGGATGATTGCCAAAGAGCATGACCTGCTCTTCATGGTGGACAGCGCTCAGACCGCCGGGTTACTGTCATTGGATGTTGAGGAATACTGCATCGATCTCCTGGCCTTTACCGGACACAAGGGCCTGCTTGGTCCCCAGGGCACAGGAGGGCTTTATGTAAGGCCCGGAATTAAAATCGAACCACTCAAAGAAGGCGGCACGGGTTCGCTTTCTGAGGAGTTGGCCCAGCCACAGTTTATGCCGGATCACCTGGAAAGCGGTACTCCCAACACCCCGGGGATAGCCGGGCTTGGGGCCGGACTGGACTTTCTCCATTCCGTCGGACTGGAAAATATTCGGAACCATGAGAAAAGACTAACCGAGGTCTTGATACGCGGTTTACAGGAAATTGACAGGGTCGTAGTTTATGGTCCCATTGAAGCAGATCAGAGAACCGCAGTCGTATCGTTCAACATTGAAGGGGTTGATTGTGGAGAGGTAAGCCTGAAATTGGATCATGAATATGGCATTGTGACCAGATCAGGATTACATTGTGCTCCATTGGCCCACCGTACCATTGGTACCCTGATCCAGGGATCCTGTCGTTTGAGCCCCGGATACTTCTCTACGGAAGAGGATATTGAAAAGACCATTCAAGCGGTGTACAGAATAGCTTGCAGAGGGTGACCAACGTATATGACTTTGGTACTGCATAGTCACGGAGAGCTCACCATGGTGACTGGATAGCCCCGTTTAATCCCAATCGACAATTCAACTCCCCAGTTTATCACCCTATTACTCAAAAACTCCCCTTATTACTCGCCTTTTTGAGCATCCAAACACTAGTCTACAGTAACCATCTGCACATTATCCCATATTATGGAATGTAATATAGTTCTTATCGCTTGCCGATTTGTAACGCTCAACGGGGGTATCAATGTGCTCTATAAAATAGTTTCTGATGCGGAGACAACAAATACCTTAATAATCTCACCGGCCTTCCAGACAAAATTCTTCTTTCGAAAAAGGCATTCGGTTACAGTACATGCGGGACTTAAAAAGCTGAAATTGCGTGTTCGTGTGGAGCAAAATCAGGATATTGAATTGGTCATGATTTCTGCTGATGCCCTGGCAGAGCTGTCTATTCCCGGCAATCTGCGTTACCAGGTCTGCAAAGAGTCTCAGGGGATCAGGTTAGGCCCGGTCTTGGGCTTGTTGTTATCAAAAGCCCATGAAAAACTGGATGACGAGTTTGTAACGTATCTGCAAAACTATACGGCCACCTATCCCCAAACTCACGGACTCCTATACGCGTTCAGCATGGAAGGGATTAATTTTGAAGCCAACACCGCTGAGGGGTACTACTATAACCCTAACAACAAATCGGGGCCATGGCTTCCTGCGGTGCTGCCGCTGCCTGATGCCATATTTCGGAGAACACTTCTAAACGATGTTCAAGTACTTGCGGAAATTACTAATAATCGGTTTTTCAACTCTTACCGCATAAGCAAATGGGACTACTGGAGATACACTGCAAAAAATGAATCATTACGAAAGCATATGCCGGTGACCCGAAAGTTCTCCTCTTCGACCGTCTTATCACAAATGCTGGACCAGTTCGACGCAGTCGTGCTGAAACTCTCCCTGGGCTCGCAGGGATACGGGTTAATCATGATCAGGAAGACAGGCGCCCATTACTCGGTACAAAGGAAGTGGGACAAAAAGCCCAGAGTATTTACCGATAGAACCAAAATGCTTTCCTATATCAGGAGAATTACCAGGAATCGCCGCTATCTTGTCCAGCAAGCTATTGACCTGCTTAGATTTGAAGGTCGCCTTGCTGATTTTCGCGTGATCATGCAAAAGGATTTTACCCGCCAGTGGAAGTGTACCGGCATCATCACCAGCATGGGAGCCGTCAAGGGAATCTGTTCCAATTACCCGGCCAAAGATTCGATCTTTTTATCCTTTGAAGACTTCTGCTCCCGCTATCTTGGTTTATCCCCCGCTGCCATCGCAGAGAAGAAGCAGGAAGTGATCGCAACCTGCATCAATGCATGTGAGGTATTGGATCGACCTGGATTGCACTTTGGAGATGTTGGAATCGATCTCGCTATGGATACCTCTCTTCACCCGTGGATTATGGAAGTCAATACCCTCCATATGGAAGATCTGCTCTTGTATATCGGGGATGAAGCCGCCTTCAACGCTTTGCACGCAAACCGAATCCAATACTTAACGGCTTTGAGCGGCTTTCAGATGCTTGAATCCGAGAATAAAGGAAGTCTGATATGAACAGAGATTATAAGTCAATTCCTTTATGGAAAGATGTAACCGCCGAGCAGTGGAATGATTGGAAATGGCAGCTCAAAAACCGAATTTCCTCTTTGGAGCAGTTGAAGCAGGTTGTTGACATTGGATATGAAGAGGAGCAAGAGATCGCTTCCTGTCTGGAAAAGTACCCGATGGCCGTCACCCCTTACTATGTCGCGCTGATTGATAAAGATGACAGGAGCTGTCCCATACGCATGCAGGTGATTCCCTCTGTCCGGGAGCTGCAGAAAACCGAAGTCGACCAAACCGACCCTCTGCATGAAACCATTAATTCGCCTGTACCGGGACTTATTCACCGGTATCCCGACCGGGTTGCGCTTCTTATTAGCGGAAACTGTGCAGTCTATTGCAGGTTCTGCACCAGAAAAAGTTCTACCTATGGCAGAGACCGGATTTGCGAGGGTGCCGACCTGGATAAAGCCATCTCTTATCTGAGAAACAACCGTCACATCAGGGACGTGCTGCTGACGGGTGGAGATCCCCTCTGCTTATCCGATAATAAGCTCGGCTCATTGCTGGAGAGGCTCAGACCTATTGAGAATGTGGAAATCATCCGCATAGGGTCCCGGGTCCCGGTTACCATGCCCCAGCGCATAACCCCTGAGTTATGTGCAGTTCTGAAAAAGCACCATCCCATCTGGTTGAACACACATTTCAACCACCCCCGGGAAATAACCGCTGAATCACAACATGCCTGTGAGATGCTGGCCAGTGCAGGTATTCCTCTGGGAAACCAGTCAGTTCTGCTCAAAGGTATTAACGATTCCCCGGCTGTCATGCAGAAACTGGTTCACGGGTTATTAAAAATCAGAGTAAGGCCGTATTACCTGTACCAGTGTGACTTGACGGAAGGTATTGGCCACTTTAGAACCCCGGTAAGCACCGGTATCGATATAATTCGCAAGCTGCAAGGGCACACTTCCGGCTTGGCTGTTCCCACATATGTCATAGACGCCCCCGGTGGAGGGGGCAAAATCCCGGTAAATAAGAATTATATTATTTCTCATTCATCTCAGGAGATTATCCTTCAGAACTTTCAGGGGCAAGTCTGTAAATATCCCGAAGTATCCAGAGAATAGAGGGGTTCAAGCAATGCATATCGGATTAACGTATGACCTGATTACTGATTATCTGCAGAAGGGTTACAGTGAAGAGGATACCGCCGAATTTGATACCGAAGATACCATCGACAGCATTAACAACGCTCTGCAGAATCTCGGTTTTAAAACGGAGCGCATCGGAAACTTCCATAACCTGCTTACCTGTTTGGTAAACGGCAAACGATGGGATATGGTCTTTAATATCTGTGAAGGCTTGTATGGCATGGGCCGTGAATGCCTGGTCCCGGCCCTGTTGGATCAGTATCAGATCCCCTATGTCTTCTCTGATCCGCTGGTACTGTGCATCACCCTTAACAAGGGCATGGCCAAACGGGTGGTCAGGGACCTGAAACTACCTACCCCGGACTTTTTTGTTGTGGAGGAAGAAAACGACCTAACAGATTTACGCCTCGGCTACCCTCTCTTTGTCAAACCGGTAGCCGAGGGATCAGGCAAGGGCATCGACGAGCATTCCATAGTAGCCAATAACCGGGATTTGAAAACTGTTTGTCTGGCGTTACTGAAAAAATTCCGCCAACCGGTGCTGGTGGAAGAATACCTGCCGGGGAGCGAATTCACGGTAGGTATTGTTGGCACCGGCAAGGATTCCCGGGTAATAGGGGTCCTGGAAATTATGTATACAAGGTGTGCTCAAAGCGAAGTGTATTCGTACCTGCACAAAAAGCACTACCAGCGATTTATCAAACACCGCCTGGTCGCTGATAAGGCTTTGGTCAAAAAGTGTGCTGATTTATCACTCAGAGTCTGGAACGGGATCGGCGGCCGTGATGCTGGCCGGGTTGATCTGAGGTTGGATAAAAACGGCGAGCCCTGTTTTATAGAAGTAAACCCCCTGGCCGGATTAAACCCTGACTCAGATCTCCCCATGCTGGCTCGTTTCAACGGGATCACCTATCAGAGTCTGCTGGAAATGATCATGGAATCCGCTTTGAAAAGAACAGCTAAGTTTGCATCCGTCAACTGATTCTGATAAATCACCGATAACCAAGGGACATGAGGCGAATGGCAGGGTGACATCCGTTAGCCACTTAAAGAATTCGTAACGGGTCACACTGCCTTGAGGCTCGGTCATGACTTCCTCCATTGATTCCACCAACGGTTAAAGCCTGATAGTACTAAACCCTTCACGATTAAAGATGAAGTCAAACCACAATGCGTTCCCATCCTCGGTTATATTGCCAACTTCAACTTGTATCTGTAATGTCCTCCGAAACTGGCATTTAATAAGTATAAGCTCTCTTGGTGCCGGGTGCCGCACAGTTGATGGCTATGACTCATTCTCTCACCACAATGGGGCGTCCATCTCATTCTGGCTTGTCAGCCCTTCATTTGTTATCCTGAATCTAACACCGCCGAAGTTCTCTTTGCAGAGGGACGGTTCCTGCATGATTCAATTACTTCCAGTAGGGAGGGCATTCGTGATGGAGTTCCAATGGGTTACCGGGGGGAGCCTCCTGGAAGAAATCCGACAACTGTTTCTGGAATACGCGGATTCACTCGGTTTTAACCTCGATTTTCAGGGTTTTAAGAGTGAACTGCAATCCCTGCCGGGGAAGTATGCACCACCGGAGGGGGCCCTGGTTTTGGCCCTGCTTAATGGAAAATCCGCCGGTTGCGTGGCCTTGCGCCGGCTTGCTGAGGATACATGCGAAATGAAACGGCTGTACGTGTGCGATACATGCCGGGGTTACGGCCTGGGACGGCAGCTGGCGGTTATGATCATGGATGAGGCCAGGAGATTGGGCTATGCCCGCATAAGACTCGACACCCTGACCACCATGCTGGAGGCCAATCAGCTGTACGAGTCACTGGGATTTTACGACATTGAACCATATATCTACAACCCGATGCCCGGGGCCAGATTCATGGAATTAAGGCTCGGGTGAGAGAAGGGCTGTCCCTTTGTCACCCGTTCCGGGGTTACCTTTCACTCCAGGGAGGACAGAAGTTCATTACCTGAATACCGCCCATTTCGCCGGGCACACCTCTGTTTTCTTTATGCGCAATTTGCCCTGCATCCTTCCTACAGCTTGCTTAGACAGGCCTGGCTTCCATATAGATGTCGATCATTTTTCCATTACTCTAAGTCTTTGGGTATTAGCGGCTTGATGTATAGTTTCTGCCCCTCGCGGCTCCTAGCTTTGCTTTGCGTCTGCAGTCTTGATCGCAATAATTTAATATAACTCTCTGTTGGCGGGTAATATAAGCTTGGTACCCCTGCAAAAAGTCATAACTCGGTTTTTTGAATGCATATTTTGGGGTTTTCGCAGGGGAACCAAGCTTGTTACGGTTTTACAAAGGTGGTGAGACATAAATGGAAGCAGGGGTAAGAAACAGACTGCGCGGCAGTGTTTGAAAGATCACCGCCGACGGTGTTATGGCCCAGGTCACAATGTGAATGGGTGACACCGAGATCACGTCCGTGATGACGCGAGAATCATTAACTGAGGCTGGTTTTCAAGAGGGAGATTCTGTAACCGCTTTAATCAAAGCAATAAATGTGGTATTTGTTAAGTAGCTTAAGAAGCGCCTGACCGTTCACTTCCGCCTGTTGACAGAGATAGCTGTCGACAGGCTTTTTAAGCCTGACATTAATAGATATACCGGTTTTAGAACACCTGACACAAATACGGAACTCAGGGAGGACCTGGAATGGGTAATGGCCGGGCCGCACCGCTCTATTGCCGGAGGTAGGTGGTTTTGGGTGCTGTTGTTATAACAGCGTAAATCTATAATCCGAACCCTTGGTTATGCTAGGGTGAGATAAGGGCTGTCCTCTGTTCACTACCTGAGCAGTCGCCACGCCGGAGTGCCCATGCCTTCAAAAATGTTCTCACTAAGGAACGTACCCCATCTAATATCATATCCCTGGAAGTTCAGATATACAGTCGCATAAGCCAACTGGTTACCATTTATTAAACAGTAACAGCACCAACTCTCTCTAAAATCAGAGGATACCAGGTACTTACTCGGAGTTATACTGGTAATCTTATAGGGACACTTGGGAAACTGGTCCTGGCATTTGCCGGTATCCATTAATAACGGCCTGATTATCGCCCATTTTTCATCACTTACCTGAGCTCTTTCTTCCATATCATAATCGATGACTTCATTCCAAAGGTAATCGGCCATTTCTGCATCCAGTTGTTCCTCTTTAAAGAACCCCCCGTTTTTCTTGGCTTCTAGATAACGGGCTTCTACTGATTCCGGTTCGGGTTTCGGCTCTTCTACCGGATCCGGCTTTTCTACCGGTTCCTTCCCTTCAATCTCTTCAATAATCTGAGTGAGGTCGGGACTCGGGTTTTCCCGCGGATAACAGATCACCAACTGCCGGCTGGCATCCCAATCTACCTTAAAACCCAAACCCTCAGCTACATAACGCGCCGGCAGCATAGTGCGTCCGTCGATCAATTCCGGCGCCGCATCCATTGCGATTGTTTTATCACCTGATTGCATATCTTTATTGTCGATGACCATGCTTATGGTTTGGTGACCGTTCAGGGTAACGGCTTTTGCTGACTGATCCCAACTGATATTGTCGTCCGGTATGCCCAGAGCGTTAGCAAGGAATCTTACCGGGACATAGGTCCGGCCGGATTTTATGTAAGGGCGGATGTCCATTTCAGTCTTGCTGATTGTGCTGGCGTTATCCTGTAAGTAATAATTAACCTCGCCGATTTTAAACACCACTACTTCAATATCGTTGTTCGCTACGACCAGGGTTGTTTGAGCTGATAGTGAAGGACAGCCGAGAGCAAGTGTTGTCACTAACACAATTAACCCGCATAAAAATTGTTTTCTCACCAGACCAACTCCTCTCCCTATAATGTCCGGTTATAAACCGGTATTGGTCCCATCGCGCAAGCGCAACTGCTGTGTTCTCTATGGTTTTGTATAGCTTGTCAACGTCAGTCCCGAATTTCCCGAATGGCAGCGCAGTCGGTGCTTAATTTGCGCTTCATTTTTAGATGTGGATCCGTGGCTTGTTCTGCTTGCTTATATATACTCCCTATCACGCATTTTCCTTACAATTGTTTTGGCTTGGTGAATGTAAATTCCTGCAATATTCCTGTTAGTGCTAGAGCCGTCAGCGGCAATGGATAACTGGGAAGGGAAGGTGCCACCGCAGATGAGGTCAGGCTCTGGGGTACTGATATCCTCATTCCCACATGTCCACGATGGAAAAGTCGTTGACATCCACCAGGCCCTTGTCGGTCAGGCGCAATTCGGGAATGACCGGCAGGGCCAAAAATGACAGGGTCATAAACGGGGCTGACAGCGGACTGCCCAGAGTACGAGCCGCAGCTTCCAGGGCCTCGTGTTCAACCGCCACCTGGGCCGCCGGATGTGGTGACATCAGTCCAGCTACTGGCAAAGCCAGCGATGCCAGGACGTCCTTGCCGTCGCACACCGCCATACCGCCCTTCATCTCTGCTACCCGACGGGCTGCGGTTTCCATGCTGGTTGGATCCTTGCCGACCACGATCAGGTTATGACTGTCGTGAGCTACCGAAGATGCCAGGGCCCCCCGGGCCAGGCCAAATCCCTTTACCAGGCCGACCTTCATACCTCCGCCCCGCCCGTGGCGCTCCACCACTGACAGCAGATTTATATCGGGGTCCTGGAGTGCCTGCTCTATCGGCAGGGTTATACTGCCTGTCAATACCTGGTTCGGTATCACCTCAATAACTTTGACCAAACGGGCTCCTGGAGGCGGGTTCAGGACAAACCTCTCTGACAGATCAGGAATTTCGAAGTGTCCGGTGCCGCTGATTTCAGCCTGTTCGGGTGCTGTCCACAGGTTTCTGCCCCGGCGCGCAACCTCCCGTCCACCCTTGAAAACCATCTCCACATTAAAAAACACCAGATCATCGACCAGCACCAGGTCGGCCAAGTACCCGGGAGCTACTGCTCCCCGTTCTTTGAGGTTGAAGTGCTGGGCTGGATTCAGGGTGACCATCTGAATAGCCCGGATGGCCGGAAAACCGCTGTCCACAGCCGTACGAAGCACGTGGTCCATATGTCCTTCCCTCACGATATCGGCCGGGTGACGGTCATCACAGCAAAAGGCACAGCGGTGATAGTTATGTTCATTAACCAGGGGAAGAAGTTCCAAGAGATTCTGGGCGGCCGAGCCCTGGCGAATAAGCAGGCGCATCCCGAGACGCAGTTTTTCCTGCGCCTCATTAATGCTGGTGCATTCATGATCACTGCCGCACCCACTGGCCAGGTAAGCGCAGAGCTGAAAACCGCTCAGCTTCGGCGCGTGTCCTTCCAGCAACAGGCCCTTCTCTCCTGCCCGCCGCATCAGCTCAGTAACTGAACCCAATCCGTCGATAACGCCCTGATAATTCATCATTTCCGCTAGAGCCGGGCATTCGGGAAACCCCTCCAGGGCCATCTCCAGTTCCTCCGGCCCGATCATACCCCCGGCGGTCTCCATATGAGTTGCTGGAACACAGGAGGGAACCTCCCAGAAGAAATCGAGCGGCAAACCCTGGGATTCCCGCACCATATACCGCCATCCCTCCAAGCCCATAACATTTACAATTTCATGGGGATCAGCAAGAACCGCCGTAGTCCCGTGGGGCAAGGCGGCCTGGGCGAAGGCAACAGGTGTCAGCATGGAACTCTCAATATGGATATGGCTGTCTATCAAACCGGGCAACAGAAATCGGCCCTGTAAATCAACTATTTTGTGACCATTGCGGTAATCCCCCACCCCTGCTATGTGGGAGTTCGATATGGCTACATTAGCACGGATTATTTCACCGCTGAATACATTTACCACCTGACCGTTAACCAGCAGGAGATCCGCAGGTATTTCCCCCAAGCTGGTAAGTCGCAGCTTATCATAATATTTATCTAAAACAGACAATGGGTTTACTCCTCCGTTTATCTAAACAGCATCTATAGTATCTACCGTCACCTGACATTGATTGTATCCCTTTACAAAAAGTATTTGAAGCATTATTCGACAAAATACGACTCCTTTTGCGCAGGCCACAGGGAAAAAAGTTCGCGATAGAGCTTCCTTAATCCTGCTTAACGCAGATTCTGGTAGCCATGGCGATAAAGCAGCCCCGTTTGCTGACTGGTATCAGCAACACCTGATATGTCCTGAGGAACTGCTGCCTCAAGCAACTGTACGAGTTTACTACAGTGTTGTCTTTATAAACACATAAGAGCCACACCCCGAAGGGTGCAGCTCCCATTGACATAAACCGGATATTCCACGGCCAGTGACGGCCGAACTCACCGAACTCTTAACGGCTAGCCCTGAGCTGCCCCTTTTTCGGCTTCCTCGGCCTTCAATATCTTGCGCATAATTTTCCCGGTACCACTCTTGGGCAACTCATCCCGGAACTCGATAGTGCGCGGGTATTTGTACACCGACATCTGTTCCCGGGCCCATTCAATAAGTTCTTTTTCGGTAATCTTGCCCTGCCATTCGGGTTTCAGGATAACAAAGGCTTTGATGTCTTCACCTCGATAATCATGAGGCACCCCAATTACGCAGCATTCCGAGATTGCGGGGTGATTGTAAAGGTATTGTTCAACCTCGGCCGGAAATACGCTGTACCCAGAGGATTTGATCATTTCCTTGGTCCGGCCACAGATGTAGATATAACCCTCTTCATCCATCTTAACGATATCGCCGGTTTTCATCCAGCCATCTTCCAGGAAGGTTTCGGCAGTTCCCTCTGGATTGTTCCAGTATCCAATGCCGACACAGGGGGCCTGTTGCCACAATTCTCCTTCCTCTCCCAGAGGAACATCCTTAGACTCATCGGTTAGATCAGCTACCCGGATCTGAACTGAACCGATAGGAACACCTATGCTCCCAAGTTTCACTTTTTGCGGCGGGTTGAGAATGGTGCAGGAAATGGTTTCGCTCATCCCGTATCCTTCCACCAGATTACAATTGATCAGTTCATTGTATTTTTCCACTACCGCTGGAGGAACCGGTGCTCCACCTGAGGTTACCCAACTAACCGACGATATATCGTAGTCCATAAGCTTGGGATGATTGATCACCGCGATATTCATGGTCGTAATGCCATTCCATGCTGTTACCTTGTATCTGTCAAAGGCCATTAAACAGGTCTCTGCGTCAAACCGGGTTAGTACAACCATCGATCCACCCAGGTAAACACAGGCATTCATGGTGTTTACCATACCGGTTACATGAAATAAGGGCAGTACCGCGAGCCAGCGGCAGTCTGCGGTCAGATTCCCCAGATTAGGGGAGGATATGGCGTTGGCCATGATGTTCAAATGGGTAATCATAGCACCCTTCGGATTGCCGGTAGTGCCAGATGTATACTGGAGTAAGGCCACATCGTTTTTTATATCGAGTTCCACCATCTTTTCGATGGGCTCACTCTCGATAAATTCCTGCCACAGCATGGCATCCCCTAAATCTACACCTTCAGCAACCATTCCCGGAGGAACCGGCAGGGTTGGATTCTCAGGTAGATAATCGGACAAGGAAGTTGCTACCACACGTTCAACGAGGGGCACCTTGTCCCGAACGCTCTGTAATATTGGTAAGAGGCCGTCCTCCATAATCACGACCTTAGCCCCGGAATCGTTCAAAACATGGGTCAGTTCTCCACCCTTGTACATGGGACTTCCCGCAATGGTAATCCCGCCCACCGCCATTATCGCATAGTAGCAGATTATGAACTGAGGACAGTTCTGCAAACCAAGGTATACCCGGTCACCTTTATTGATCCCCAGTTTCTTAAGTCCGCCAGCGGCTTTCCAGACCAGATCTTTGAACTCTTTCCACGTAAACTCAGTGCCGTAGAAAACCATAAAGGTCTTGTCCCGAAACCGGAATGCATTGTGATACAGGTGCCATACCAGCGATTCGCGGCCATATTCAAAGGTGTCCTCCCAGAAATCCGGCCACTGCGACTTCCAGATTCTCTCCATCGGCTTGATTGACATACGCTCTTACCTCCTTACTCATCATTAAATCTGCGTTATGACTTCAAATTGTCCTACTGGTACGCAAGTACTGGGGGTCTGAATATTCCAATTCGTTTCCCACTTATGAATTAATGCAATATTCATGCCAGCAGACTCTAATGGTTACCAGGAGAAATGGAGGGCGAGCGAGAATCCGTGTAGCAAAACACCGATTGATTAGGAAATGATTATTGAAAGCGTTAGCCATAGTGTAAAACAGGGATGTATTTACGGGATGAACACTGGTGTTCCAAGAATAACGGGTGATAGGTCGGAATACGTTTCCTTGGTGAGGATTCCATCGTCTGGGGCATCCCAGCGGTAAACCGCGTTTGCGCGTCGAGATAACAAAAACGACAGGATTTAAAACTGGATAAAAATCCGTTACTTTTTCTTTAATTCCTCCAGTATCTGTTGAAGGATCTTCTGATTGCTTCTTTTCAGCTGAACAAGCTCATGCAGCCACCGGACGCATTGGACAACAACACCGATAATCAGCAGTAGTATAACTACATTTACTAACGTCCAGCCGATCTTTACGATGTCAGGCATTATTACACCTCCTTACACTGTCGCGACATGGACAGACTTAAAAGCAGCCGCGGATCCCTATGTTACGCAAAACTCCTGCCACATATCCCATTACATGTTTACATCAACAAAACGGGTATCACCTTTGAATTCAATCGTCCCCAGAGCTTTGATGCGGTCAATCAGCATATCCCGCAGGACTATTCCGGTATTTACCTGCGGACCAGCCTCTTTAAACATTGTATAGCCATCTCCACCTCCGGCCATGAAATCATTAATCACCACCCGGTAGGGGCTAGCAGCTTCCAAAGGGGTGTTATCTGGTAGGGTTACCCTGGTCACCCTTTTGCCAGCCGGTTGGTTAGCGTCATACCAAACCTTTAGGCCTGAAAACTGGACTGAACCGAAGGTCTGGTTCATAATCCCGTATTCCAGAACCTGCAGAATCTCTTCCCCGGTCATATCCAGAGTGACCAGGGTGTTATCGAAAGGAACAATCTCCCAGATCTTTTCCAGCGTGACGTTGCCAGACATCAGATCGGTGCGCACCCCACCTCCATTCAGAAAAGCAATATCGGAAACGGTTGCCTCCCTGATGACATCGGAGATAAAGGACCCCAGGCTGGAAACCTGGTAACGTTCATGGTGCAGGTCATAAAGATTCTTGCCGATAACTTCGTTCCGGGCTTTCTGAATCTCAGGGGTGTAACCATCAATGATAGCGGCGATCTCCGGGTCTGGGGTCAGATTCGCGGGTATCAGCTCGGTCACCCTGGTCAGGCTTTTAATAACCTGGTCCTGTTCCTGGGAGTAGAGAAGCCTGATACTAGCGGCGGCTCTTCCATTATGCCCAGCCTGCGTTACCGGCACACCGTCAATTTCTCCTTCCAGTACCAGGTGGGTATGGGCAGTCAGCAGGGCATCAATATCCGGCACTGCTTTCACCAGTTCCACTGCCTCTCCTGTCAAGCCTCCGTCTGACGGCGAGCAGCCGAGGTGCGAGAGCACAATGATTACCTCCGCTCCCTGCTGACGCATCTCGGGAACCAGGGTCTTAAGAACCTCGGCTGGGTCACGGATTTCCAAGCCTGCTAGGTGTCCGGGATGGACTATCTCGAGGGTTTCGGTAGTCACAAGTCCAATAATACTCAGTTTTACCCCCTGTCTTTCGATTATTATGTATGGCTCTATCCCGTCCGGTTGTTCACCTGTCTGAGTATCAAATAGGTTGGCCGCCAGGAAGGGGAACTCAGCCTGGCCTGCCTGTTCCTGCAGAATCTTATAGCCCCAGTCAAATTCGTGATTACCTATGGCCATGACATCGAAACCGGTGGCATTCATGGCTGCAATCACCGGCCGCCCCTGCGAAACTGTAGAAAGCAGACTCCCCTGAAACATATCCCCCCCGCTCAGTATAAGGGTGCCCTGCGGGTTTTTTGCCTGCTGGTCGCGCAGGAATCCCCCCAGTTTGGCAAACCCGGGATCCTTGCCCGATTCCTCCAAGGCACCATGAAAATCACTGATCCCTAAGACATCCAAAGCCACCACATCACCGGTGGGACCCCATACCAAAGCTGTCCCGGCACTCGGGTTCCATTCCACCGCACAATCCAGTAATTCCGCGGTTACCCGCAAGGGAATGAGCCACCTGCCCTCTATGTATTGAGGAACCGACTCCAAAGGGACTGGCTTTTCGTTATCCATCAATGATGAAGCATTAAAAGTAAGCTTATGGCTTGACTTCTCCAGTATCAGTTCTCCGTTGGGGCACTCATAGAAACTGGCACCCAAGGCCTTAGCCCAAACGTCCCCGGGAACAAGCAGGCGCCCGTTATCATTGACCAGCGATGATGAGGGCAAATTCAGTGGCCTGCCGTTTATAAGAACTCCATTTTCCTGGCCAAAGGCGGTGCCACCGGCTAAAGCCAAGACCACAGCCAAGACTGTAATTAAACAGGTTTTCCTTAGCCTTGAAAACATAACCAGGTTCCCTCCATACTAATTGTTTGTATCCGTTCTTAATTAATAAAAACTGATGCAATAATCTTCACAAGTAGTCGCAAGCAGCGTTGGCGAATACTGGCTATTCACCCAATCCCATTTTAGCAAATAATAGATGAGGAAGCATACTTACTTATCCATGATGCTTCATTCCCTAACAAATAAGGCCTAATATTACCCTGTAATGGCAATACTAACAACAAAATCGTTTTAGGGGTGATAACATGGAAATCAGTGGCAGGAATAAGCTTCCAGGCGTCGTCAAGGAGGTTAGACTTGGTGAAGTGGCAGCAGAAGTGGTAATCGATTCAGGTCCCCACCAAATTGTCGCCACCATAACCCGTGGTTCGGTCGAAAATATGGGACTGAAAGTCGGAGATAACGTAACCGCACTGATCAAAGCATCTTCCGTCATGGTAATGAAGTAGCAGCTGCTGTACCTGGCCTCGTTAAACAAAAAATTTTTTTATGCTAAGCAGGGAAGTGGCTATTCGGTACCGAATATAGTAAAAACAGGTTCAAAATTTAACATTTATTTTTCTCCGAGCCCTTGTTATCTAAGGCGACAGCTACGATTCTCGGGCCGACAGGGTGTATCCGGAAACAGGTGCGCCTCCCAATGTGGAAAGGAGAAGCTGATTAAGACCTGCTATTGCTGTAACCGCATTTGTGGTTACCCGGTAGTTACGTCATCAAAGCTCGGCTATCCTTTTAGCCGGGCTTTTATTATTTCCCTCAGCCGAAAACGATGATCCTTAATAAGGATTTTCAATATCTTTTCCCATTCTTTTTCTCCCCGCTGGCTCCACCCAGTGGGTTTTTTTTGCGCCCGAACAAGTCTACCCTCAATGAGAAATCTGCTAAAGCTCCTGCAGATCCACCGTGGCGAATAACGCCTCGTTATCCGCTTCCAAAACCTCAGCGGCTCCCGAATACGTATTCTCCTTCAATTTGATCACCACCACCTTATTGGGTCCGACCAGTCGGAGCTGCCAGTTGCTGATTGAGTCTTTTCGTTCCGTGAACTGGATCTCCCGGCGCAGGAAACTGCATCCGGCAGCGCCCTCAATCCCCTGGGCAAAAAGCTTCCCTCCGGATATCTCAGCCCTGACCGCCTCTCCCCGCTTGAGACCCAGGACCTGCAGGGCCCGCGATCCGGTTCTTAGCCCGAGAGCCAGGCCGACATTATTGATATCCCAGCTCATCCGCCGGGAGGTACTCTCCATGCTGGTAATAGTACGCCATCCCAAGGGCACCTCTGCCAGAGGTACTGCATCATACTGGGGAATATACACCTTGATATCCAGAACCGGAGTCCCATTGAGGGCATCCAGGCCTCTGACATAGATGCGATTCCCTTCACGCTTTAAGATTTCAACCACACAGGACCCAAGGGCCGATGGCCGGAGCGGTGAACGGGTAATATAGATCCCCGGCTGGTTCGGCTCACCGGGAATGGAAACAGTCAAAGGTGGGTTATCGTCACTGAACCCGGTCAGCTCCCGCAACTCTTTGCGCCGATGATGGTGGTAGATCACATGCATGTGCGAAAATAATTCCAGTCCAGTTAAGGCCTCGGTCAGGTCTTCGCGCATATAGATCATACTTTCTCTAGTATAGTCGTAGTTAAAACTGGGTACGTTAAAATCGGACACAACCACCCCCACTGGGCGGATCGCAACCGGTTTATCCGGCATGGGTATCACCGTCACACTTATCAACCCCCATACATTCTCTAATTTTTAGCTCATTGGAACTCACACACAAATCCGGTGCATGCCCCGCGTTCGAAATCGAAAAATAATTTCAGGATTTTAACTCACAAGGCCACCTTCCTAACGACCGGCTGGGGACAACCAGGATCATCACCGTTAAAGCTTATGATTCCAGAGGGGCAGATATTACGGAGGTCCTTAGGGCGGTGTTGAACCCTGAGGCCTCAGCAGCAGTCATTATTTATATACTTCTCCAGTAATCTGCTCGCCAGGAACTCCTCCATTTCGTTAACCGTCCCCCTGATCCCGCCGAGAAACAAAAGCTGTCTTTTGATTTCCTTTATTACGAGTTCCTGGTCGAGATTGAACCCAGCAGTGAAAACCCGTAGGACTTCCCCCACTGTGACCATCTTCCATAACGTAAAGGACGGGGTGTAGGTAAGGGCAAAGGCACAAAGGCTTCCGACTTCCTCCTCGATACTTCCCTCCCGGCATTCTTCCAGGTCGATCCCGTACACCTTCTCATTTACCACGATAAAATTGCGAAAATTAACATCCCCCATGATAAGCCGTCTCCCGTTCATTTCCGGCAGGGCGTCATGAAAAGCCTTAAACCAGCAACACAGGTGTGATATTAATCGACGGGTGGAATCGGCCAGAGTGGTGGTTTCTGACCCATGAATGTCTTCCAGCCAGCAAAAACGATCCAGTAATAAGGTTCCGTCCAGGTATTCCTCTACAATATAATCATCACCGCTGCCGCAGATTTGGGGAACCGGTACGTCTTTGCTGCTCAGGTAACGAAGCATCTCCATCTCCGTGTACATCCTGTCAGGACGAGAATACTTTTTGTACACCAGATATCCTTTTAACTCCTCCCCGGCCCTTTTGACCAGGAAAACCTCATTCTTTCGGCTGGTAAACTTCTTCTCCACACAGTATCCCAATAAATTCGCCGGACAGATGGAATCGGGGTCGGCCTGCATAAGTAACACTCCTTCAATCACGGGTTCATTTTGATGTGTCGCCCATTTAGCTGTTCGGGTTTCAGCGGAATATAAGGCAGAAGGCCAGAAAAGCACAAGGGACCAGGATGATAGCTATCTTGTCGTACCTGGATAAGACCTGGTAATACATATAGCTTCTCGTAGGGTAGAGGCCAAAGGCACGGCTCTCCATCGAGATGGTCAGGGAATCCACCTTGCTTAACGCCGATATAACCAGGGGCACAAAAAGGTATCTGACCATTCTCAACAGCTGGCGTGGGGACAATCCTTCCAGTTCAATACCCTTGGCCATCTGGGCATTTTTCACCTGCTCGAGTTCCAGTTGAAAAACGGGAATAAAGCGCAAGGCCGTAATAAGCATAAAGCCGAATCGGTATGGCAGTCCCAACTGCATTAGTGAATACGCCAGGCGGTTCGGGTCGGTGATGGCCACAAACAGATAACTGGAACCGATAATGTTTACAAACCGCAGCATTATGTTCAAGCCCCCAAAGAGCCCTTCTGACCATACCGCCAGGTTAATCCCTCCCAGGTTATACTGCCAAAGCAAAACGCCTTCTCTCACAGCAAGGACCTGGATCAGGAAAATCATCACGCCAAAGATGAGAATAAAGCGGAGCTTACGGATAAAAAAGGCCAAACCCAGCCCCGCCAGGGCGTAACAGACCAGCAGGGAAAGTAAAAGAACGGTCTCCCCGATGCAGGAGGTGACGGTAAAAACCGTTAAGCTGAAGCAGATAAGCCAGACCAGTTTGACCAGGGGGTGAACACGGTGCAGCGGGGACTCTTTTTCTACATAGGTCAGTCCCGGAAAGAATCCCTTTGTCAGCAAAGGTGTTCGGTTTTGAACACGGTTATGATAAGATTCCATCTTGGTTTACCGTTTCTTTCACTGTAGATAATTCATACCCGGAAGGCAGGTATTCCTCCCATCCCCACTGGGCGAGCCTTTCCATGGCCTCCCCTACCGGGGCGTCAATAATCAGCTTCCCCTCCGACAGGAAAAGGACCCGCTGACAGCAGGCAGCAATCACATTTGGTTCATGGCAAACCATCAGGGTTATCCCCCCTCGTGCACCATGTTCCCGCAGAGCGTTGATAAGGAGGTCAAGCCGGTCTCTATCCTGCCCTACAAGGGGCTCATCCAGGATCAGAACCTTAGGAGAATAAGCCAGAACCGATACCAGAGTCAGCCTCTTCTTCTCCCCCAGGCTCAAGGTAAAGGGATTCCTGTTGATATACTGCCTGAGCCCGAACTTCTCCAGAAGCCGATCAACCTCCTGCTCGGTTTCCTGAGGCGGTTGCCGACCCAAAAAACGCGAGGCCAAAATCGCTTCCTTCAAAACGGTATCCTCAAATATCTGGTGGTTGGGATTTTGAAAGGTAAGTCCCATATCCTGCGCACGGCGTGAAACCTTGTGCCGGGTTATGTCATTTCCCTGAAGATAAACCGCACCTTTCCTGGGCTTAAGGATCCCCAGCATGGTCAGAAGAAGTGTGGTTTTGCCACTGCCGTTATCCCCCATAATGGCGATGGTTTCTCCGGGATATGCGCGGAAACTGATCCCGGAAATCACATCTCTCCCCTCATATCCGGCTGTCAGACTCTTGACAGTCAAAATAGGCGTCTCATGAGCCGGCATCTCATTCGATATTTTGCCTGGTAATACACCAGCTTCGGATTGAGCTTTTACGGGGGCAGGGACATATATGTGATCTACTGTCTCAGGTGTTTTCTCCTCTGCCAGCTTCCCTTCCTGCATGAGCAGCAGACGGTCGGAAATCGGCAATAGTCTTTCCAGACGGTGCTCGATGACGATTATTGATATCTCCTGTTGTTCCTTCAACCGCCTTAAGGTATCAAGCACCTCTCTGGCACAGGAGGGATCCAGATTGGCCGTGGGCTCGTCCAGAATCAGGAGGGAGGGATTCATTGCCAGCACCGAGGCGATAGCCACCCGCTGTTTTTCCCCTCCGGAAAGGGTGTGTACCTTC
The DNA here is from genome assembly GCA_050951725.1 of Syntrophomonadales bacterium. Taxonomy (GTDB): domain Bacteria; phylum Bacillota; class Syntrophomonadia; order Syntrophomonadales; family DTU052; genus DTU052. The sequence goes on from JBMNJO010000001.1 coordinate 1,179,528, forward strand.
CTGTCCTTTAAACTCAGGGCTCCCACCGCCTGCAAGGCAGAGTAAACCCGCTCCTGTATCTCCTCTGAAGGTATACACAGATTTTCCGGTCCAAAGGCTACCTCATCATTCACAGTGAGGGTACAAAGCTGCGCCTCCGGGTCCTGCTGCACCAGGCCTACAATACCGGAAAGCCCTCCAGCCGGATAGTCCCTGGTGTTTTTACCCTGGATACGGACCATACCTTCCATCCTTCCGCCATAAGCATGGGGAATGAAACCCGCCAGACACAACGCCAGCGTAGATTTGCCGCACCCGCTGGGTCCGGTAATGGTGATGAACTGGCCCGGATATACCTGCAGGTTTATCCCCTCCAACGCCGGGACAGCCGATCCGCTATAGGTAAAAGACAACCCCTCTATGTCAACAACCGGTTTCAACATTACGACAAACTCTCCACTCCTGGTTTACTATTCCACAACCATTCGGTTCACCATTTTCACCCAGTGCCCGCCTTCATAATTGCCCGCGATCAGGCGCAGCATATCATCTTCCCTGGTCAGAAGCATTCGGTCGTCCTCTAAGACCTTTTGCAGGTCAAATTCGACCACATAACCATCGGTGGCCTGCACTTTAAGCCTGGTGGCACCATCCAGGGGAGAAGCCTCCTGTAGAATAACCTTCAGGGGAATGCCGGTATATTCCTGAGCCGGAACGTGGCTAATCTGTCCTTTCAACTCCGCGGTAATTGTTGTTTGATGCTGTTCAAACTGAGAGAGCTGGAAAGAGAGAGGATTCCCCACCGCGCCTTCCACCTGGCAGCGCGGGCCTGCCCAGGGCGGTTCGAAAACAGCAGCGTAGTAGTACACGGCCCCGGCGGACAGGAGGATCACCAGGCAAGTGGTTACCGCCAGCCGCCATTTACGAGGGGAAGTATTGGACGCTGAAAGCTCACCTGCGGCCGCTTCTTCCTCCAATGCCAGGCCAGTTATGCGGAAAGGCCTGGCCTGCAGGACTACTTCCAGCACGCTGTACCCGAAACTTCCTGCCAGAAGAACACCGGAAACCAGAGCTATCAGACTGATGAATAATATATATTTAAGGGGCGCAGCGGAAAAGTAGAGGAGTTGGAAAACAAAAACGTTGGAGGCGGCCGCAATCCCCCCTGCCAGCATGTAGCTTGCCAGGTTATGACGCCTCATTATCAGCAGGACCAGGTCAACCACCAGGCCCTGGGTCAATGAAACCAGGATGATGGCAATTCCGTGGGTACTGCCGGTCAGCATCTCGATTATCCCTTTGAGCAGGCCGGCGGCTGTAGCCGCACCTGGTCTTCTTACCAGTCCCGCTATCAGGATGAACCAGAAGATGTGCAAACCGGACACAAACTGCCCGGCACCAAATGGTACCCCAAAAATCCGGTTTAACAGGTTTCCCAGGTAACCGACATAGGTGCTCATTACTCCCCCGATACCGCTCAATATGGCGATTACCAGGAGATCCCGGTTACTAAGGTAATACCGTTTTTTGTTTGTTGTCGGTTCTTCCATAGTACGGCCCCCATTCGCTGTCTGTTGTATTCCCCTTCAATTACAATCAATCAACACGAATTGTTTTGATATTTCGCACCCAGAAAGGCCGGTTTACATCGCCGGGTTCGCGCTGTCCAACCACCAATTGAAAAGGACTCCCGATAGCCAGGTCGTTCTCCACCCCATTTTCCTCCCAGGCCAGGATCATCTTGTATTTGGTCTCGGGGTTTTGTTCGTCAATGTAATCCTCTCTCTTGACTTCCTTGATGGTGTAGTCAACCTGGTAGCCATCCTCGGCAATAAAACTAACCTGAGATGCATCGCCTTTCAAGCTTACTTTTTCATTCAATACATACCAAACCCACACGCCTTTAAAATGGGAGTACCCCTTTGACCCATACGAATTAATCGAAAAGTAATCGGCCTCAACCAGGCCATCCTCCATGGACTTTAACTCCTCCAACGTAAATGAAACCTTGCTTTCCACCCCATCCCCCTCAATAAGGAGCGAGCCGGAAGAAGGTTCCTCCGTTGGGGCACATCCACCGGCCAGGGTGCATAAAGCCAGGATTAGCAGCAGGGTGAATGATAATGCTTTTTTTCTATGTAAACAGAGACCTCTCATGTCGTATGCCTCCCGGAGCAGTACTTATAAACAAAGTTTGGCGGAGATGAAGGAATCCCTTTTTCTCCGCCGGTAATATTTACATCAGGAGTGACCTATTCTCAATTGCAGGTTCAAACCGAAAAACAAAAGGCTCGAACCTCCATAATCGTGCAGGCAGCAGTTAATTTTTACTCAAACACAATGCGGCGTATGTAATCATAAGGCTTTTACGACCACTGTAACCGCCTCGGCCCGGGTGGCATTGCCCTGGGGACGGAAGGTGTTGTCCGGGTATCCATTGATAATCCCCTTGTCCACTGCTGTAGCCACGGCTGTCTTAGCCCATCCGGAAATACTGTTACTGTCTTTGAAGGAAAGTCCGATTGTGGCCGGATTCAATTGGGCCGCCTTCATAACCATGGCTGCCATCTGCTCCCGGGTAATATTGTTGTTGGGTCCAAACGTATTGGCGTCATAGCCGTTAACAATACCATAATAGGCGGCCGTCGCTATGCTGTCCTGCGCCCAGTGGCCGGCTGTGTCCGCAAAAACCTTACCCTTCTGCGGCTCAAGTTTAAACGCTTTTACCAGAATAGTGGCAAATTCGGCCCGGGTAATCCGGTTTTCGGGTTTAAAGGTGCCGTCGGCATAACCGGCAACTGCACCCTGGGTCACCAGTTGTTTGATGCTGCCTTCTGCCCAGTGGCCGGCAATGTCTCTCAAGGACTGATCTCCCGGTTTTACTTCTGATTTCACTTCTGCCAGCACCGCGAACTTGGTAAAATGGTCCACCTGCACGGTTACGGTATTGCCTTTGACCACGCCACCCAGGTTTACCCACCGGCCCGCAGCCTGATCATAGTAGTGGATGGATGGGGTTTCACCTGGAGCGAGCTTGCCGGGATCAAAGGTGAGGGTTATCGCTACTTTTTTTGAAAAACTGCAGCTTGTCTTTCCGTCAACCGTGAACTCGTATACATTACCGGCTAGCTTAAAGCCGGTTGGCGCACTGGGGGTTGTAGTAACCTTGGCCACTTTAACCTCCACTGCACTGGTTCCCGTCAGAGCATTGGCCGGTATGTCGATAGTTGCATCATTTCCCAGACCGACAGTGCCGCCGGCACTCGGGGCAACTGACGCTGACCCGGTGCTTGAGGTAACTGGATTTGAAGTTGGTGGGTTGTTAACACCACCACCGCCACCTCCACCGGTGCCACCACCGGTACCAGGTGTTCCATTAAGGGTTGCGGTTGCCACGTTGCTCCCCTCACCGACAACCACAGTTAACGGACCGGAAGCACCCTGCGGTACAACAAAGTTGACACTGTAATTCCCGTCATTACCCGCTTTCCCGGCATCAAATACCACAATCCCGCCATTCCCATCCAATACCTTGAGGGGAACCCAGGCACCCGGTGAGGTTGTGCCTGAAGCGGTTACGGTGTCACCTGCTGCGGCTGTAGATTTATTCAATGACAAACTGGTTGTCGCCGCCATCGCAGCGGGAACATACATCATCAGCAGCAACGCTATTTGGAAAAATACCAAAATCCTGCGCTTCATTCTAATCACCCACTCCTTTCTGGTCTGTGTATTAAAGTCATGTAAATTATCAGGCTTTCGTCGTTCGCAGTGTAAAAGGATGGTGTGCAGGCTCAAGGTATAGCTTTTTGAGCGCTATAAAAAATGATCGCTAACCTTTACGGACGGGGCAGATGCGCTAGAAGCATCTTATCCCCGTCTCCAGGTGTTTCGCAAGTTGTTGCCTGATACGTTATACCTTCGTTGCTCTTTCTTTCAAAGCATTTACGACAATTGTAACCGCCTCGGCCCTGGTAGCATTTCCTTGAGGACGGAAGGTGTTATCCGGGTATCCATTGATAATCACTCTGTCCACCGCCGTAGCCACGGCTTGTTTAGCCCAACCGGAAACGCTGTCACTGTCTCCAAAGGAAAGCCCGCCTGTAGCTGGAGTCAATTGGGCTGCTTTTATGACCATCACCGCCGCTTGCTCACGCGTAATGCTATCATTCGGACCAAATGTTTCGGCATCATAGCCGTTAACGATGCCATAATGGGCTGCGGTAGCTATGCTGTCCTCGCGCCCAGTGACCGGCTGTGTCGGCAAAGACCTTGCTCCTCTGGGGCTCAAGTTTAAACGCCTTTACCAGGATGGTGGCAAACTCGGCCCGGGTGATCCGGTTCTCGGGTTTAAAGGTGCCGTCGGGGTACCCACCAATTGCACCTTCCCCAATCAGTTGCTTGATGTTGTCTTCCGCCCAATGCCCGGCTATGTCGCGTAAGGTGTGATCTTCCGGTTTCACTTCTGCCAGTACCGCAAACATGGTGAAGTGGTCAACCTGAACGGTCAGGGTATTGCCTTTTAACTCGCCGCCCACTTTGACCCACTTCTTCCCGTCCGCATCGTAGTAGTAGACGACTGGGATCTCACCTGGGCTAAGCTTCCCGGGATCGAAGCTTATCGTTATCGCTACTTTTTTGGCAAAGCTGTAACTGCTTTTGCCGCCTATAGTGAACTCATAAACATTCCCGGCTAACTTAAAGCCTGATGGTACGCTGGGCGGTGCAGTAACCTTGGCCACTTTAACCTCCACTGCACTGGTTCCGGTCAGAGCATTAGCCGGTATGTCGATAGCCGCTTCATCTCCAAGGCTGATGGTTCCACCCGCACCTGGTTTAACCTCTGCCGATCCGGTTTTGGAGACAACCGGTTTTGGTGCCGGGGGCTGCCACCACCGCCGCCACCAGGTGCGGTGCTACCACCGGTGTCAGTCTGGGTATAGCTGACGAACTTGGTAAAGTGTTTGGTCCAGATTACCAAATCCTGCCCCACGTCCATCTTGCCGTCCTTGCCATCGTCAATGTTTGCATCTGCCCAATCTTGCTCGTCCTGTGCTCCTGGACGGCAAACTGGGGATTTTGTAGAACTTGCCGTCACGATAATACCCCGCATCCTTGCCAGCCTGTCCGGGAACAACCAGTCGTACAGCTTTGCTGAACGTGAGAGGGATATCCCCGAAACCAACTTCGATTACGGCGTTAACCGTTACCTTTTTTCCCGGATCGGGATCAACCTTTACCGAATCGACGGGTTTTACGCTCGGGACATTGATGGTACCGTTCCATTCCGCCGGCGCACTTATGGTTGCCCCTTCGGGAATGGATACTTGGATTTTACCGATGGCAGCATCCGTAGCGTCAATATTCAGGGCAGGTAACGCCCCGGTAGTCACGGTGCCCGATTCATCCGGTGGGCTCATGAGAGCGCTTACACTGACCGTCGCATCTTTTACATTCTCAGGCACATTGATCTTAATCGTATCACCCAGATTTAAGGTTTCTTGAGTTATCGCCAAGTCTTTGTCGGACTCGCTGACTTCCACTTCGGTATCTTCGATCGCTTTTGCCAGGGAATACGATTCTATCATTACCGTGCTGTCATCCATGCCGGCTTTCACCGCAATGGCTTTAATGGTAACCGGCTCATTAATAACGATTGGTTCGGTATATTTATTACTACCGGTAGTCGGGGTGCTTTCGTCCAGGGTGTAGTAAATGTCTGCCCCGGATGTTGCTGCTTTTAAGGTCACTTTGGTGCCGGCACCTACTGACCCACCCGTTGGCGAGGCCTTCGGTTGGGCAACGGTGGCAGTCACCTTAACATTAATGCTAGCGGTGAAATTTCCATCCTGGGTAGTTACCGCAATTATAGCGGTACCCTTTCCAACAGCGGTCACAAGACCGTCGGTACTTACGGTAGCAATACTGTCGTCACTGCTGGTCCAGGTTACCGCTTTGTTGGTAGCGTTCGCGGGTTCCACTGCAGCAGTTAACTGGACTGTCTGCCCTTTCTCCAGTGTCTGGTCATTCTGAACGATACTCACACCGGTTACAGGTATAAGTTCCGTTACAATAGTCAGGGTTTGGCTAGCGACATTACTGCCTTCACCTACTACAATCGTTAGTACGCCAGAGGCATTTTCCGACACGACGAAGTCAATGCTGTAGTTTCCTTCTGCATCTGCCTTCCCGGTGTCAAATAACACTATATTTCCAATCTCATCCACTGCCTTGATGGGAACCCAGGACTCGGGTGAGGTTTTCCCCGATGCTGTAACAGTATCACTGGGTAAGACCATGGTTTTACTTAGTGACAGACTGATGGCAGCGACGATGGTCAGGTTTTTGCTGACTACGTTACTTCCCTCGCCCACTACCACGGTTAGGGTGCAAGGGCTCAGAGAAGGGATCACGAAATCGATGCTGTAATTGCCTGACGCATCTGCCTTCCCGGTGTCAAATAACACTATGTTTCCAATTTCATCCACTGCCTTGATGGGAACCCAGGATTCGGGTGAAGTTTTACCTGACGCTGTAACCGTATCACCGGGTGAGGCCATGGTCTTGCTGAGTGACAGACTGATGGCAGCGACAATGCTCAGGTTTTTGCTGACTACGTTACTTCCCTCGCCCACTACCACGGTTAGGGTGCAAGGGTTCAGAGAAGGGATCACGAAATCGATGCTGTAATTGCCTGACGCATCTGCCTTCCCGGTGTCAAATAACACTATGTTTCCAATTTCATCCACTACCTTGATGGGAACCCAGGATTCGGGAAAGGTTGTTCCCGACGCAGTAACGGTATCGCCGCCTGATGCCGTAGTTTTACTTAACGACATGACGATTGAGCTATCCGCAACAGCAGCAGGAACATACATCATCAGCAGTAATGCAATTTGGAGAAATATTAATATCCTGCGCTTCATGTTTATCACTCTCGCTTTTTTGAGCTTATTAACAAGTAACTCTCCTTTCCAATAACTTCACTCTGGATCATTACTGCAAAATTACCGGATTGCTATCGGCTTCGTTATTCAAATCATCGACAATATAAACCTTAATTACGTCGCCTGCTTCTACGTTAAAACCTGCCTGAGCTGCCTGAACCTGATCAAAATCAGCTCGGGTGGAGTTAATGTGCAACAGGTTACCGTTTCTTAAGTATGTAAAAACCACGGTTTCCTTTCCGTTGTGGGGTATTACCGGCTCAATACTAACCGTAAAGTATTTAAATCCAGATATACCAGGGTTAACAGTCATAGTGCAGATGCCTTCTGCGGTGGTCCCTGGGGTATAGGTTGGGTCAGTAACATCAGGATTTACTGTATAACGCGGTTTTTCTTCACCTGGAATATCCCCTTTACTGATGGTGTAGGTTTCAATTAATTCACCATCAGCTTTCCTGCTTGTTAGAGTCAGAACATCGCCTTCAATATCAATCAACTGATAATTGCTGCCGGTCTCCTCCCGGGCAATATAGGGAAAACCCTGCCCAAGTGCGTATTGCTTGGAACCCGAATTCCCCATCACATAAACAATGCCGTATGAATTATTCATTACTTCTCCCTGAAAAATCGGATGGGTACGCATATAGACATGTTGATGCCCAACAAAGACCATATCAACATGGTATTGCTCCAAGATCGGTACCCAGTGTTCCCGGATGGCATCATCGATGGTTTTGTTATCATCAAATTCCTGATAGGCGGGGTGGTGAAAGACCGCAAACCTCCACTTCTGGTCCGTATTCTGCAGGTCTTCCTGAATCCATTGCTTTACGTCGTCTGTTATTACATTGCTGGTGTCCAGAACCAAGAAATGAGCTTCTCCATAATCAAAGGAGTAAAACGCCCCACTTATTGTCTGGGGGCCGTTTTCCGGCAGGGCAAAAAACTCGAAAAACAGGTTTTTGTCGTGGTTGCCTTTCGCTGGCATTACCGGGATCCGGGAGAATACACCGGTTGCCGCATTTAGGAACTCTTCCCACTCCTCAATGTCTTCTCCATCATTGGTTAAGTCACCCCCCAATAGGGCAAACCTGATCTCGGGATTCTCCGCATAAATCCCTTCCACCATACTGCCCCACTGAGCATACCCTTCCTGAACATCGCCCAGGTATAAGAACGTGAAGTCGTCCGGATTATTGGAAGTGGAAAAAGACAGGGGTTCGCTCCATGCTCCGTCCCTGCCAACCCGGTAGACGTACTGCGTACCGGGCGTTAATCCTGTAAGCGCGACTGTAAACCGGTAATCCTCACTGTCATCAAATTTGCTGCCGGTAGCGGTTATCAATTCAGCGGCGGAATAATCTCCATTAAATCCTTCTGACTCGGTATACTGGATGGTATTCGCATTCACATCCGGCGTTAACCAAGTGATAGTCTGCGATGTTGCAGGGTTCCCGGTCCAGGTTAGAATAACCTGATTAGGTCCGGCTATTTCCTCAGCCCAAGCAGACGCAGGGAAGAAGCAAAAGAGGGCAAAGAGGAATACGACCAAATAGCTTATCCTGCCTGCCACTTGACCTTTTGGCTTTTTATAACCCACTTGAAATATCTTCATCGGCCTGCTCCTTTAGTCATAATCTCCCGTTGCGATAGCGCGGGGTAAAACTCATGGAACTCTATGGTTCTTCCGAGTTTTACCCCTCTCGCTATTCAATTCACAACGGTCTGAGTCATTACTGCAGAATCACCGGATTGTGGTCAACGGCGTTGGTGAGTTCATCAACAATGAAGACCTTGATTACATCGCCCGCCTGCACATTAAAACCGGCCTGCGCAGTGTCAACCACATCAAAGTCAGCTTTGGTGGAGTTGATCTGCAACTGGCTACCGTTTCGTATATGAGTGAAGACCACGGTTTCCTGACCACTGTGAGAAACCTTGGGCTCAATCTGGGCGGTGAAAGTACTTGAATCCGGCTATACCAGAGTTAACCGTCATGGTGCTTATGCCCTCCGGAGTGGTCCCCGCGGTGTAAGCCGCATCAGCCACCGGAGTTACCGTGTAAGCCGGATCTCCCGATTCTGAAGGTACCAGCTTAATGCTTACTATCTGGCCAATTGATTGTTTCCCGCTAAGATTGGGTCCTACCAGACGGAGCGGCCAGTGTTTATAGTCTTCGGGTAGAGTGATCCCATCCAGTGTATTGGCGACGATGTAGTTGTTGTTGCGATCAATGTCCTGACTGTCGATAATTACCTCAGTGCCGTCCTCCGCCGTAATTATCACCTGGTAACCCGACTCCGCCAGGTCCCGATTAAAGGCGTTATCTGAGTGTTGGTCGGCATCGTCGACAAATCCAACCAGGAACCATAAGGGCATACCTTCCCAGACCCGGTTTTCAGAATCGGTGTAGCTTGCTTTGTGGTTGGCACCGAAGGTACAGGTAAGTGCTGATTCGAAATAGGTTTTGCTTACATCGACCTTTAATCCACCGATATCCTGACCATCGAGTTCCAATGTCCAATCGCCTTGCGGTACGGAGTATACTCTGATCTCGGTAATATACTTGGCTGATAAGCCTGCACAGGACGGGTACATGATCCCATCAGCGCCATAATAATGCCAGTATGCTTCCGGCAGGGTCTCGCGCATATCCATTTGACTATAGACTGTGTCTTCTGGAGTAAAGAACAGGCGCATGCCATCTATATAATCGGGAACATATTTTCCGTCACCCCACCAGGCCAGGATGGCATCTCCCTGCCTTTCCTGCACTGAGGGGTCGGTGTAGATCGAAGAATAGGGGAGTTTGGTCTCCCAACCGTCTGAGGCCTTAAACACGATATCGGTTCCGGCTCCCATACCGCCCACGAAATCACATAGATCCTTGATGCGGGTGCCCTTAACAGCATTCGCTATCTTGAAATCATTTAGCTTTTCTCCTTTCTCGTCCCACGGATCTTCCGGGTCAAAGGTGACTCCCTGGTATTTGTATACCGTTGTTCCGTCACCAATTACGTCGAACCGACTTTGCATATCGAGGTAATTAAATGTTTCTTCAGCTATGATGGTAGTGCCGTCTTCACCATATTTGACAATTCGGAGTTCGGGGATAGTTCCGCTTCCGCCGCTTTCGAAGGAGGTGAGCTTTATTTCAACAACCTTTCCTACGCTTTTACCGGTGAGGACTCCCGCATTGGCAACACCATTGCCTACCAGACGCAGGGGCCAAGTATCGGTAAGAGCTTCACCATTGCATTTATTGGCTATAATATAATCGGTGCTCTTATTGATATCTTGACTGTCAAAATCAACACTGTAGCCGTCTTCAGCTTTCACTACAACTTTGTAGCCAGCTATAGCCTGATTGTAGTCGTAAGTGTGCGGTATCCGGTCATCCACCCATCCGGCCAGGTACCAGAGGGGTATTCCAGACCATTTGTTACCGTCTACGTCAGTCCACTCGACCAGATGTCCGGAATGTGGGCAGGCAAGGCCTTGCTCAAACTCCGCCTGAGAAATAACATCACTGATCTTTCCATCAAGCGTAAGGTTCCAACTGTCACCTGCTGCGGGGGGAGTCTGCAGTTCAGGAATCTCGATCCTAGCGATGTTGCCGACGGCTGAACCCCCAAGGGAACCGTCGTCCTTGGTAACACCGTCGCCGACCAGGCGCAGCGGAGCAGCATCACCAGTCAGTGGCTGGCCATCATATTTATTCGCTACGATATAATTGTTGCTATTGGCTACATCTGCACCAGCGAAGGTCTTTGAATAATTACCATCACCAGCAATTACCGTAACATCATAGCTATCGGCCAGTGTGTCATTGAATGTCCAGTGGCTACTCCTCTCTATATCATCTACCGTTCCTACAAGCACCCAAAGGGGAACACCAGACCAAACCTTGCCCTCATTGTCCGTCCACTCCTGGTAGTGACCGGAACCAGTGCAGGCTAGTCCGTCTTCAAACTCTTCCTGAGTAATGATATCCCCTATTTCACCGACCATCTCCAGGGTCCATCCGGCAGGTGGTTCGGGAAGACCGGACAATTCAATGCGTACAATGTTCCCTACCTGTTGTCCGCCGGCTATTTTGGCACCTTTCAGATGTAGCGGCCAGCAGCCTTTATCTGATTCGGTCTTAAGCGGCAGAGGCTCTCCGTTAAGGGTATTGGCGACAATATAGTCGTCGCTACGTGCGATATCGGCACTAGCAAGGACGGTTGACCACCCATCACCGGCTATCACCTTAACCTCATAGCCCTGAGCAGCCAGGTCGTCGTTAAAGTTGTAAGGGTTGTCTCCCACATCGGGGTCATCATCAACCATAGCCACCAGCATCCATAGAGGAATGCCGCCCCATTCATTGCCGTCATCATCGGTCCAGGTAACTCGGTGTCCCGGCTGACCTAGTTCTTCAAACTGAGCTTTGGTAAGAGTCGCGTCCTTGGCCCCGGAGAGCTGAAGTGTCCAGTCGGAAGGTGTGGTTGCATCGGAATCCACCACCGTCAATACCGCAGCGGTGGCTGCTGCCTTAACTGCATCGAGGTTGTTTTTATCAGTGGTTTTCGGAACATAATAGAACTCTACCGTATCGTTATCCACCAACTCAATGATGTTCAGAGCAAATTCCTGGCCCTCGTAGCCATCCTTAAAAACTCCGTTGACATAGGCAAACCATTGATTACCATCCCTTACATAAGGGTACGTTCCAATGTCGTCTAACAGAAGGACGCCGGAATCCGAATATTTCTTATCAGAAAGTTTATAGCTGAAGCCCTTAGCAATGGCAGCTTTCTGTAGTGCTCCCAACGGGGTGTTCTCTTTAACCGTGTACCCCTTCTCCGCTATGGTCACCGTAAAGGTTTCATCGGCCGACAAAGCCACTGGACCTTGGTAGAGAACGTCCATCGTCGATATAACAACAACAGTCTTAACTGCCGCGGCAGCCGCTGCCTGAACTGCATCGAGGTCGTTTGCATCAGTGGTTTTCGGAACATAATAGAACTCTACCGTATCGTTATCCACTAACTCAATGATGTTCAGGCCATATTCCTGGCCCTCGTAGCCATCCTTAAAAACTCCGTTGACATAGGCGAACCATTGATTGCCTGATTTTTGATAGGGGTACGTTCCAATGTCGTCTAACAGAAGGACACCGGAATCCGCATATTTCTTATCAGAAAGTTTGTAGCTGAAGCCGTTAGCAATAGCAGCTTTCTGTAGTGCTCCCAGCGGGGTGTTCTCTTTAACCGTGTACCCCTTCTCTGCTATGGTCACCGTAAAGGTTTCATCAGCCGACAAAGCCACTGGACCTTCGTAGAGAACGTCCAATACCGGTGCTGTACTTACCGTAATATAATCTGCCTTTGTCTCCTCATCACTACCGGCGCTATTGGTTACTGTGAGCTTGACTGTATAGGTGCCAGGCGCAGTGTATTGATAGGATGGATTCTGTTCGGTGCTATCCACGTCACCATCGTTATCAAAATCCCATTCCCATGCAGTCGGCTCGTTAGTGGACTGGTCGGTAAACTTCACAGTTAGTGGCGCGGTACCACTGGCTTGGTCAGCGGTGAAAGCAGCTACCGGTGCATCTGCCGGAGCAGTGATAGCCCCATCCTGCCAGGCTCCCATCAAGGGATAGTTGTCCTTATAGCTGGCAATGGTTGCGTATGGAGAATCTCCGATACCGTCACCATCATTATCTGTGCCGTCATAATTGCTCCAGTAGTTGCCCACATGACTGCTGTACTGACTTCCCTTATATGTGTAGGTTAGTTCGGTTGAGGAATTCCAGGAGTTTTCGGTGTTACCGTTAAATCCTTCGGATAACTGAGTGGTATTGTCAATAAAGTTATTCAGGTAGAAGACATTGCCGACAGGTTTAGTAGCGAGCTCCATTCCTGTGTCATTGTTGGAAATAGTGTTGTTAAAGAAAGTATTGGAGTCTGCTGCCTTAACTCTTATGCCATATTTGTTTGAATCAGAGACGTTGTTGCTAATAGAATTGTTATCGGCATTATCCGCCACATAGAGGGCATATCCGGAACCGTCAGTATTGTTGGATAGCGTGTTTCCAGTTATGGAGTTACCGGTAGCGCCGAACAGATATATACCATATCTACCGCTTGAAGTACATGTATTATTACTAACCGTGTTGTTTGTACCCGAAACGCTAATTCCCTGACTGTTTCCGGTGCAATGGTTATTCATTATGTTGCAGGAGGTGCAGGAGTTGGTAAGAACTATTCCCGATTTTCCCGTCGAGGTTGCTCCCGAGACAGTAAATCCGTCGACGGTAACGCTCTCAGCGGTAACCTTGAATACATCAACGTTTGCAGCAGCTGTTTGAACAATTGTCTGGGCCGTGCCGTTTTCGGAACGGATAACGAGGCTTTTGTCTATGGTTACATTTTCTGTGTAAGTCCCGTCTTTGACAATAATAGTGTCACCAGCATTGGCCGCAGTCACGGCTTCCTGTATGCTGACAAAGTCAGATTCACCGGAATCATCCACATACCAGGTTTGGGCACCTGCCGGTGTAACCGTGACGTAGCCTTCTTTAAGCTCTTCGTCACTGCCCAGGTCATTGGTTACGGTAAGCTTGACCGAGTAGGTCCCGGCTACCGTATATTCATAAGAAGGGTTCTGTTCGGTGCTGTCCACTTGACCATCGTTGTCAAAATCCCATGCCCATGACGTGGGGGTTCCGGTTGACTCATCGCTGAATTGTACCGTTAGCGGAGCTTGGCCACTGGTTTTATCCGCACTAAAAGCCGCTACTGGCACATTTTGTGCTTCAACAATCGCCTGAGTTACGGTAGCCATGCTATAACCTTTGGCACTGACCGCAATTATATATTCTCCTACGTTTGTGAACACGTCAGCATCTATAGTTATTTTTCCTTCGCTGATTGAATACTGTTCCTCTGCTATTTCTCTTCCGTCAACGGTAATACGAGAAATAGCCGCCCGCCATGCAGCATCGTCAGTAAAAGCGATATCCACTGCCTGACCAACTTCATTGCCGTCAGTGTCTGCGTTCAACGCAGGTGGTGCAGCAACCGACTCATTGCTATAAATGCTTATTTTCGAAACAAACTGCACCGATAGCCCAGTAGTGGTCGGATATTCGCCATTGTAATAGTACCAGTATTCCGGATCAGCGGCCACGCGCCAATCCCAGTTGCCAAACACATGGTAATATCCTGAAGGCAATTGCGCAAGGGTGGTCGGGCCTGTTTTATATGTTGGTGCGGCAAACCAGACTAGGCGCATACCGTCGTTGTAGCCACTATCCGGGTACTTTCCGTCCTGATACCAGCATACAACCATGGGTCCTTCACGGTCTTCGTACTGGTAAACGTTTTTATAGGCAAATGTCTTCTTCAAGCCATCCCTTGCTTGAATTTGTAACGTATCACCCTCTGCCATACCACCCACTAATTCGCAGAGGTCTTTAACATTGTTGCCCTTAACGGCACCCATATCCTTGACATCCCAGTTCTGGTCTTCTTCCTCGTTCCAACGAAGCAGTTCTTGCATATCTGGATCCGGATCATCCTTAAACACCGGGCCCTGGTGATAATAACGGGTCTCTCCGTCGCCCATGATTCCTATGTTCTTTTCGTCCATCAACCACCGATAATCAACCTTCATCTGGTCCAGAACAGTCTTACCATCAACAGCGTACTTGGTGATGGTGAGCTCAGTGGTCGCTGCGGTCGCTGGTTGCGGCATTGCCAGGAGGGCGAATACTGCAATCACTAGAGCCAACGACATGAGCAGTCCCATTTTATGTCCATGTCTTATGAACTTGTTCATATGTATCTCCTTTCCCCATTGATTTTAATGAATCTCCAGTTCAAGGTAATCTGCAGTCCGGCTGGACTTGTTTCCTGGCCTTATGGACAACATTGTCCGTCCCGTTTTCACCTCCTTAACAAAATAAAAACCGGCTGGTCGAAAGAAAGCCAACCGGATCACATATCCGTATAATGGCTCCTTTCCAACACGGGAGGCCCGCCCGTTTCCAGGTGAACCCTACCGGCCAGGTAACCATGGGGTATTTCCTTTAGGTCACCAGGCTCGGAGCAGTATGTAATTACCGGGTAATCAGGATCTGGCCGTTGCTTGGATCATATTTCACCTCCGCTTCCAGAGTTTCAATGATAAAGCGCAAGGGAACGAAGGTACGTCCGGACGGTGAAATCACCGGAGCACAGTCAATGGTTTGTGACACACCGTTGACCTTTACCTCCCGGGACCCTATCGTGAGAGCAATGTCCTTCCCCGTCGTCTTTGATGGTTACCTGTCTGGTTATCGGATCCCAGGCAACCTCGGCGTTCAAAGCCTCGCTGATAAACCTTACCGGAACCAGCGTGCGTCCGGCCTCAGCGTTGATATAGGGCCTCGCGTCCAGGGTGTAGGGCATACCGTCGACACTGGCTTCCGTCTTGCCAATGGTCAATTGGATAACCTTGGCGGTCGGTTTTGGGTCGTCCCCGTCACCAGCAATCTTGTAGGTAAAGGTGACGACCTCACTGTCCAGTTTGCCAGGTCCTATGGTTATCGCCTTGATAGTTGTATCCTGGTTAATGGGGCCGATGGGGCGATTGATGGTACCCAGGACGTCGGCTCGGGATGGCCACCAGCGACGGGCGACCCAGTTATACATTGGACTGTCCATGGTCGGGATGCTGCCATCGGTGGTGTAATAGATCTTGTCATCGTCAGTGTAAATGTTGCTCAGGGTGATTATGGACCCGACGGGCACTGTTCCACTGCCCGGGTTGGCCTGGGGGGCATCCCATTTTTGCGGTTCATCGGTAAGCACCTCTATCCTGTGTAGGCCTTTGACGAATAGATTTCCGGTCTGCTCGGTAACTGTCCGCTGCCCCATCATCAGCAGCAGGGTATTGAGGTCGTTCATATACTTTGGATTATCACTGCCTTCAACGCTGACCAGACCGACGATCGGCTCCACCTCTACCTTGCCGGACGGATCACCGGGGATATGTCCGTCACCATCGGCACCGTTCTTAAAATTGGGAAACCGGTAACGTTTGTCCTCGAACAGCTCCTTTACTGTAAGTGTTACTGTGTAGCTGTCAACGGAAGTGAATCGAATCAGGGTGGCCTCCTGAGTCATCCCTGCCTGGGCCAGCAGGTCACTTAGCTTAACGCCCTTCCCTACATACCATTTTTTGGTGGGCCAGGTGTTGATGCAGCTGTAAACATACTGGCGCTGTTCCATATCCTTAAGCTGGTCCAGGGTAAACGTTGCCGGGTTAGTCACCCCGTCGCCGGTAATCTCCAGCAAGTCCGATGCGGCGGCCAGCGCTGGTACTGGTGTTAGCAAGGCCGACACACCAGCCAGCAGAAGCAGCGTACAAAAGACGGTGAGCATAAGAGCGCCCAATTTTTTATTCAAATCTGTATGCATCCACATAACTCTCCTTATTGCGTCATCGCCCGCCCATAAAAGGCTAATAACCGCTACCTGTCGGTCAGCATAAATAACTGCCCGGTGGCCGGGTCTTTGTAGACCGTGCCCATTCGTTCGTAAATCTTGCCCTCTCCCTCGGTCTCAATCAGGTCGTCACGTATCTCGGGGTTGTCTATCACCTCCCGTCCTTGTTCCAGGTCAACCCGCTGTCCCAGGCCAAGATCAACATTCCAGTTTATGGCCAGGGCCAGCATCAGCCCACAGGCAAATACCAGCATGGCATCAACAATGTTTATAGCGCCCTCCAGAGGATTAATGTCTTCATCCCTCCAGCGCCTTCTTGACCTCAATCCCCCGTTCACGGGCAAACACCTCCATCAAACTTTCCAACAGGGCCTCGAGAGTACTCAAATAATCCTCATACCACCTCTTCCGCAGCCGGGAAATGGCAAAAGCAATCCCCCCGGCAGCCAGGCCGGTCACCGTGGCATCAAAGGCCGTCAGCAGCGAATCAGCCAGGGTTTTGGTATCTCCCTGGCCCAGGGCGATCAAGCCCGGTCCCAATGGAATCAAGGTGGCCATCAATCCGAACATGGGCCCTAAGCGGGTCACCAGATCAGTCCGATTGGTAATCCGGACGTAATGGAGCTCCTCCCGGGCCAGTAACCGCCGCGCCAATGCCTGCAACGACGCCGCTGGCAGATCCCGGTTCTCGATCAGGTCGCCGATAGCCGTTTTCTGACGACGGAACAACCGGCTGCTCTCTATCTGCTCCTTGATCCCCCCGGCATCTTTCCCCTGAAAAGAGGCTATCATCTCCGGAACATTCACCTTCATCTTCCGTCGTTCAGCTATGGCTTCAACCAGTACCCCTCCCAGCTCAAGTACTGACAATGCCAATAACAATAAAAGTACAGTGATAGTAGGTACCAACAGCCCTGATGAAATGGTGTGCATAGTGTCCGTTAGTGGTGCTAAAACAGTTTCTGTCACTTTGCTTCATCGCTCCTTCGCATATTCCGCGTATCGTTTGCCAGCGCCCGAAAACAGGAGAAACAGAAACATGGCACCAGTAAAAATGTCATGCTCCTCCTGCAGCGGCAGTGGTATGGTATCGGCTGACAATTCATAGACCTGCCAAGCCTCACTTCCCGGCTGTTGAGCATTTTCTGTGACAGAAGCGGCCAAATCCTTGATCTTGGCCAGATACTGGGCCCTGTCTTCCGGTACTGGTGGCACGGTAGTCGCCTCTGTTTCCCTTGATGAGGTATTTGAACCCGCGGCGGTCTCATTTTCTCCTGTCAATTGGGGCGGTTCAGCTTCCTCACTCGATGGTTTATTGGGAGGCTCCGCCATCTGGTTCTCTCCCGTATCTGCGGCTGTCATCGCCGCTTCCTCACTGTCTGCATCCTCATTCGGACCATTTACAATGCAGGTTGCCGTGTGGCCGCCGACCACGGTGGTAACAGTTATAATCGCCGTACCCGGACCAACCACCGTAACCAATCCCCGATTATCCACCGTAGCCACTCTGGTATCGCTGGAACTCCAGATTACATCCTGGTCAGTGGCATTGAAGGGGGCTAAGTTCGCTTCCAGCTGAAAAGTACTGCCAATCGGCCGGTCAATGGCGTTCCGGTCGAGGGTCACCCCAGTAGGTGGTCCACCGGGAACCTTGGTGGGATCAACTGCCTTACCGGTCATATCAGCTGTAAAGGTGAAGGTGACCACCTCGCTGTCCTCTTTGCCGGGTCCGATGGTAATCATCTTAATAACCGTGTTCTCCTTGACCTCTATAGCTTTATTGACACTTTTCACATCGTTCCGCTGGTCCCACCAGCGACTGGCGCTCCAGTTGAACATGGGGCTGTTTACGGTAGGGGTACTGCCATCGGTGGTATAATAGATCTTATCCTCGTTGTTGTGCTTATTGCTGAGCTCGATTTCGGTTCCAACGGGTACCTCCATCCCACTGGGGATGTTGGCCTTCGGGCTATCCCATTTTTCCGGCTCGGCGGTAAGAACCTCGATCTTGCTCACATACTTCAAAAACAGGTTGTTGGTCTGCTCCGTCACTGCCCGCTGACCTATCACCAGCAGCAGCGCGTCCCGGTCGTTCATGGTCGCAGGGTCATCGCTGCCCTCGGCACTCACCAGGGCCAGAATCGGTTCTACTTCCTGGGCACCTTCAGTAGAACCGGGAATGCTGCCGTCACTGGGGTGATTATCCTTCAGGCCCGGGAAATAATAACGCTTATCCTTCAGCAGTTCTTTGACCGTAAGGGTCACATCATAGCCATCGCTGGAAATAAACCTGACCAGGGTGGCCTCATCTTTGATTTGCGCCTGGGCAAGCAGTTGCCTTAGCTTCACCCCGCGAGCCACATACCAGCGCTTGGTCGGCCAGGTGTTGATGGCACTGTAAACGTGCTCGTACGGTTCCATTGCCTCCAGTTCGGATCGGGTTAGTATAAATGGATTCGCTACCCCCTCCCCGGTTATTTCCAACGTTGCAGTTGGTTCTGCCCAGGCAAATACCGGCATCGCCAGGGTAATTACAAATGCCAACAATACCAGCACCGGGGTGATGGTCACGTGCCTGGATAAGGCTTTTCGCACCGGAACATATAAACTTTGGCGGACCAATATTATCCCCTCACATATGAAACGACTGCCAAATTTCTGTATGGTAAAGAGGAAACCTCTCTATAGATTTATGTATACTTACTTGAGCTTTTATTAAAACCTGAGTTTAAACTGGGTACTTATGTTTGTTTAACCCATTCACAATAACTGTTACTGCCTCGGCCCGGGTGGCATTTCCTTGGGGACGGAAGGTTTTATCCGGGTATCCTTTGACAATCTCATTTTCCACCGTCGTAGAAACGGCTTCCCTGGCCCACTCGGAGATACTGTCACTGTCCTTGAAGGAATCACTGGCAGTTGCCGGGGTTAGTTTGGCTGCCTTGACGGTCATTACCGCTATCTGTTCACGCGTAATACTGTCGTCAGGGCCAAACCTGGCAGCATCATAACCGTTGATTATGCCGTGGTAGGCCGCAGTAGATATGTTATCCTCGGCCCAGTGGCCCCGGGTATCAGCAAAGGCTTTACCTTCGCGAGAGTCAAGCCTAAAGGCCTTTACCAGGATGGTGGCAAATTCCGCCCGGGTGACATTGTTCTCGGGTTTAAAGGTGCCGTCAGGATAGCCGCCGATCGCCCCGAGGGATACCAGTTGTTTGATGCTGTTTTCACCCCAGTGGCCAGCAATGTCTGTAAGGTTCAGAGGCTCACCCTCGTCCTCATCCTCCATTTTCGTCTCTACCATTACTGCAAACATGGTAAAGTGGTCCACCTGTACGGTTATCGTCTTGCCTGAGATTTCGCCGCCAAGGCTGACCCATTTCTCTTGGGTCTGATCGTAGTAGTAAACAGCCGGGGTCTCCCCGGGTCCAACTTTATCTGGGTCAAATGTAAACTGTATGGTCACCGGTTTATTAAAGCTGTAACTGTTCTTATCGCCTACAGTGAATTCATATACACTGCCAAGTATTCTAAAACCGGATGATGCTGCCGGAGGCTCACTTACTCGTGCGATTTTCACTACCACCGCGTTGGCATCCTGGAGAGCGCCGGGTGGTATTTCAATGACGGCTTCATCGCCAAGGCTTACTTTGCCCCCTTCGCTTGGCTTGATTTGGTCACCGATGTTGGCCGCAGTTCCTGTCACCTTATAGGTAAACTCCACGACCTCGCTGTTCATCCTGCCCGGGCCAAGGGTGATGGCCTTGATGGTGGTGTCTTTGGTCAATTCTATTGGACAATTGATCTCAGCAACGGTTTCGTCACCGCGTGACGACCACCACCGGCTGGCGACCCAGTTATACATGGGACTATCCAGGGTGGGGGTACTGCCATCAAGTGTGTAATGGACCTTATCCTGATCGTTATATGTACTGCTCAGTTCTACCAAGGTTCCTGCTGGTACAGTACCAGCCACGGGTTTGGCCTGAGGGGCCTCCCATCTGTCCGGTGGTGTGGTTAAAACTTCGATCCGGTTCAAATACTTTACGAACTGAGGACCGGTTTGTTCGGTAACCGCACGCTGGCCAATCATCAACAGGGGAGTCTCCGTTTCGCTCATGTAATCAGGGTTATCACTATTAACAGCTTTCAGTCCGACGATAGTCGGAACCTCGGTTGCCCCTGATGAGGACCCGGGAATATACCCTTCCTGACCCCCGCTCATGATACCTGGGTAACGGTAGCGCCTGTCGTGGAGCAACTGTTGAACCGTCAGCGTCTGATAATAGCCATCCCGGGAGTAGAATTTTATCTGCTGTGCATTACCCATGATACCCGCTTCATTAAGCAGGTGCTGTAAACTGACTCCCCTCCCCACATACCAGCTTTTGGTTGGCCAGGTGTTGACAGAGCTATACACGTGCTGTTCCTGGGGCATAGCTTCCAACTGTGACTTGCTATACTCTCGGGGGTTCGCCACGCCGTCTCCGGTAATCGTTAACATGATGTCTTCGTCGTCGCCCGGCTGGTGTCCACTACCAGGGGAAGTTACCTGCTGCGTCACTATAGCATCAAGATACCCGGTAGCAATAACGGCTATGGCGTAACTGCCGGCCGTGGAAAACACGGTGGCATCGATGGTGATTTTGCCGGATTCAACTGTGTACTGGCCAGCAATGGAAGTATCATTAACCTTAATATCGGTTATGGCCTCCCGCCAGGTCTGATCATCGGTGAAACTCAGTTCAATGGGCTGTCCCACAACATTATCCGTGGTATCGGCAACCAGGGTGGGTGGAGCCTCTACTACCACCAGAGTAAACTCGCGACTGGCCTCCTTAGGGGGGTCAGCACTATCTCTCACAGTTAACGTGAAGGTGTATGTACCGCTCTCAGTGGGCGTCCCTTCTACTGTCGCTGTCTCTTGGTTCAGAGTCAAACCTTCCGGCAGTGAGCCATTAGTGATACTAAAGCTGTACGGTTCGACTCCACATACAGCCCTAAAGGTGTGGCTGTATTCCTGGTTCCTGATCGCAGGAGCCGGGTTATCTTTAATGAGAGTGAGTGTGGCCAGGTATTCGAAAGTGACTACATCGCTGTCCAGCCTGCCCGGTCCGATGGTGATGGCCTTGATGATAGTATTATCCTTGATTTCAATCGGGTGGTTGATCTGATCCAGCTCATCTGATCGGTCTTTCCACCATCGATAAGCAATCCAGTTGTACATGGGACTGTCTATAGTGGGATCAGTACCGTCCAGGGTGTAGTGGACCTTGTCCTCGTCGTTCCTGGGACCGCTAAGCTTTACCAAGTCCCCTATTTTCACCACTCCCGGTGTCAGTGACGCCGTAGGGTTATCCCACTTGGGGACAGGGTCGGTAAGCACCTCGATGGCTTTCACATACATCGCAAACCGGGAGTTGGTCTGCTGAGTCACCGCCCGCTGCCCGAATAAGAGGTGGTTGGCGTCTTTATCGTTCAGGTTTTCATTGTTCTCGACATCAGCCAGGTCGTGAGCGGTGTAACTATGGTGGGCAATCATAGTCTCTACAAGTTCTGGATCCGAAGAATCACCACGGAGGTACCCGGGTATTCCCGTATCCATAAAATTCGGGAAACGGTAGCGGGGCGCATCCATGATGTCCTCTACTGTAAAGTCAACCTTGAAGCCGTCACCGGAAACAAATCTGATTTGGGTGGCATTTTCATTCAGCCCCCCGGCCAGTTTCAGCAGGTCCGATAATTTAACCCCTTGACCCCGGCTCCACCACTTGGTAGGCCAGGTGTTGATGGTGCTGTAAACTTCATCGTATTGCGGTAGATAAACCGCTCCTGCCACGGTTTGTAACTCTTCGGGCAATGCCTCCGTACCCTGGAGTTGTTCCTGGGTAATGGTTATAGGATCTGGATTTTTCAGCCCCGGTCCCGATATGGTAATGCTGCTCCCAGCAGCATACGCGACACCTGGCGACAGCAGGCTTAACATACCAGCCAGCAAAAACACGCCCAGGATAATAACCGGCAAAAGCTCGTACCAGCACTTCCTTTTCGCAGCTTGCACCAATCATACACCCCTCTCAATAGCACTATAAGAAATCCGTTCATTTATAATAAAAACCTCCTGTGTGGACGGGAGGTTTTTACGTGCTGTAAATAACGGAAAACGCTACGTTTCTCGTCAACTGCTACAGTCCAGTTAAACTCCTTTCCAAAAGGGAGGCAGAACCGTTTCCAATTCTACCCTATCGGCTTGCTCACCATGACTTTAACTGTTTTAGGTGAATAAGCTCAGATTTAACCATAATACGTATGTAATATGTCTACACAATTGATAACAAAAACCTCCTGCCATGGACAGGAGGTTTAATAATGCTGTTTATAACAGAAAACCATACAGTTTCCCGTAGTGATTACAGCTTAATTAAACTCCTTTCCAATAAGGGAGGCAGAGCCGTTTCCCGTTCTACCCTATCGGTCTGGCCCCCATAGCAAACTGCCGTAGGGGAAAAGACTCGGAGTTGAGCTTATATTCAAAAACGCATTTAGTTATAAAGTTTTAATTGATGCTAATCATCCCACATGCTTCCATATATCCTTATATATCTTTATATTGTACTTTCAATACTTGGTCAAGTCCTAAATCTTCTGATAAAAAGATAGATACCCGGTGTCCGGTTACGAGTTTATACTGCTATTCGTACTTATGGTCACGGTTTCCTTCGCGCCGTCCCACCCGACATCGGCACCCAGCGCGGTGCTGACAAACCGCAGCGGAACCAGGGTACGTCCTTCAATAATCACCGGCTTGACATCAAGTGTTATCTCCTGATCATTTATTGTGGCCAAATTGGTATCCGGTGACATCTGTACAGTGGTAGCACCCTTAAATGCGGTTATCGTACGTGTTTGATCATCCCAGTTAACCTCGGCTCCCAGTGATTCAAAGAGAGCGCGCATCGGGACCAGCACCCGGCCTTCCTGGTTCACGGGTGGTACTTCGAAGTACTGGCGCTCACCATCTATGTAAACCGGGATTTGCGAGATAATCAATATAGAATTGGCTACCCGGCGTTCGCTGCCCCCCGAAGGTGAGTTTACTACCTTGCCGCCGGCATACAGGGTGGTTGAGCCACCGCCATCCAGGGCCATGGCATCCACCGCGCCCAGTTCCTTCATGAGTGCGGCCAGTTCCTCGAACCTCATGCCCGCGCTGCCGCCCGCGTTGCGGCCATCCACCGTCACCATGAGCAGGTTGTTGTTCGCCGTGACCCCGATGGCTGAGCGGGGTTGAGGGCTGTTGAGTCCGGGCTGCAGAAAGGTCAGATCCGGCTTCACTGCCTTGCCATTACGGACCAGGAGCGGGCCACAGCCCAGCATGGCCTTGATGTTTTCATAACCTGAGGGGTAGTAGGTGGCAACCGATACCTCATCCCCAATTTCCAGGTTGGCCAGGTTGCCGGTGGTGCCCTGAAACGACAGGACATAACCATCCTCGGGGATGGGGGCATTGCCGTGATGGAGCCCTTCCACATAATACCTGCCATTTTGCGGCCTTACAGTATACTCCATGGCGGTCTTGAAGGTCCCGGTCTCGGTCCCGTAGTCCGGGGTATACATGATCAATCCGATTCCGGTCTCATGGTTTACGGCCTCCACGTTAAACTGGACGAAGTTTTTGGAGATGGTAAGGATGGTTACCGGGTGGAAGACATCAACAAAAGCTTGACCATTACTCAGCAAGCCAAATGCAGCCGGGTCTCTCATGCCTTTGCTGACTATCCGGCCTTCCAGCATGAAGGTATCGGTAGGAATTGCCCGTTTGGAGGTCGAAAAATAACCGCCGTTGATTCCTGCCAGGGC
This sequence comes from Syntrophomonadales bacterium, assembly GCA_050951725.1. Classification (GTDB taxonomy): domain Bacteria; phylum Bacillota; class Syntrophomonadia; order Syntrophomonadales; family DTU052; genus DTU052. The sequence goes on from JBMNJO010000001.1 coordinate 1,203,793, forward strand.
ATAGTTGTCCCGGGCCATTCCGCTGAGAGTCTGGGTCTTGCCGAGGCTACCCTCAGCCATCACCAGGCGAGGCTCAACCCGGTTATCGTTAAGATCGGCAATAACGGCATTAATAACCACCGGACGGCCCTGGCTGTTCTCGCGGGTCATGGTAAGGTATGTAACTCCACGATCCAGCTTGGTCGATGCCGCCAGACACGGAGCGGGAAATGCCATCACAAAGAGCAGCAGAAACATAATTAGTTTGCGGATAGGTGAAAAAGACATGATTACCTCCATCATCTGTCGTATTTTCTTGATCAACAACATCGGCTTATCAATACAATTAAAGCCATTACTGACCGTGCAGAATTATCAGTATCGTATCATACACCATCAAACCTCTATAAATAGCCAATAAGTCCAGCAATGCCCCACTGGTACATTTACCACCCATAGAAAGATATTTAACAAAGAGTTCTTCAACAGAGACAGCTTGTGTTAAAAATTGGTGTAATTTAAGATATTATTGTCAGCAGGTGTCACGAAAACCACGTGCCATTGAACGCATAACTGGTTAACAAACCAAAATACCGTAACACTCGGGTGCACCTAAAAGTACTTACGTTTTTCATCATCCCCACCTTGCACCTTGGTTGGCAATTAAATCATTATCAACTCCAATTCGGAAAGGATTGAATCTATGAAATCAAAAACCATAATCATCGCCGGATTGTCCGTTCTGCTGATATTGGTGGCGTGTTGGTTCGGGTTTCATTCGAAACAGAATGATTCGAATGCTAAGCTGACAAGTATATCTCAGCTCAATTCCCCGGAATACAAAATTGGGGTGCCGCAGGGGGCAGGCGCCATGACCGCGATCGAGAGGGCCTTTCCTGACGCTACCATAATTTACTATAACACGTATGAAGATGGCTATCTGGCTGTTCAAAAAGGGATGATCGATGCCTTTGCTTATGACAAGGCTATGATGACCTTTGCGGCCGCCAATCTTAAAGGTGTTGAGGTACTGGATGAAGTGGTCGACAGTATTGATATTGTAGTCGGGATATCCCCAAAAAGACCTGATCTGGTCGATGACATAAACGCCTTTATTGCCGCGACAAAAGCCGACGGCACTTATGATGATATGTATGATCGCTGGGTAAACCAAGCCAGTAATGTACTTCCCGACATCAAACCTCCCGCCCACCCCACCATGGCCCTCAAGGCCGGTACTTCCGGAAGGGTGGTGCCGATGAATTACTATGATGAAAACCTGGAGTTAACCGGTTTTGACGTTGAATTCATGAAGCGCCTAGCCGTCTATCTCAATGCTGATTTGGAGATCTCCACTCTGAATTTCGATGGTATGATTGCTTCCCTGGAAACAGGAACAGCTGACATCGTAGTATCGGATCTAAACGCAACGGAGGAACGGCGCGAGAAGATAATAATGTCTGACCCCATCAGGTCATCAGATACGGTATTTATGGTTAAGCAAGGCCGCTTTATTACTGGTAAGAATCAGCAGATAACCGATATATCCCAGCTGGCGGGGAAGAAGGTCGGCATTGTTACCGGCACGGTGTTTGACTCGGTTTTGGCGGAACACCTACCGGAGGCCATCCCTGAATACTTCAATAGCCTGGCTGATGAGGTAGCAGCCCTGCAGACTGGTAGGATATATGCGATATTGATGGACGAACCGGTGGCCCGGGATTTGGTCAATAACACGGCTGGTATTACATATCTGGAGGATAATCTTACCGAGCAGAGTTATGCCTTTGCCTTTAATCTGAATAACACCGGCTTACAGAAAAAGTTCAACCAGGTACTGGCTGACCTGTACGCGGAAGGTATAATTGCCGAAATAGATGCCAAGTGGTTTGGGAAGGACGAGTCCGCCAAGGTTCTTCCCGATATTAAGCTGACCGGTGAAAACGGAACCATAGTTTATGGGACCGACTGCAGTATCGGTGTGCCCTTTGACTATGTCAAGGATCAGAAAATTGTCGGCTATGAAGTGGAGCTTATGATGCACATCTGTGATAGACTCGGCTACGACCTGGAAATTGTCGATATGAGTTTCGGAGCGTTGATCCCAGCGCTGGGAGCGGGAAGCATTGAAGTGGCCGGCTGCTGCATTGCTGTAACTGAGGAACGTAAGCAATCGGTGCTGTTCTCAGACCCGGTATACACCGGGGGTTCTGTCTTGACAGTGTTGGCCAATTCTGCCGTCGGACCCGGCGGAGAGCAGCTTTTTGTCCAGCATCAAGGAAAGTTTCACCAGAAACTTTATCACCGAATCGCGCTACAAGCTTTTGGCCAAGGGTCTGGGGGTAACCCTTTTGATATCCCTGCTGTCAGCTGTTTTCGGCACCATACTGGGCTTTGTGGTTTGTCTGATGCGCCGGTCTGAATCCAAATGGGCCAACATTCCCGCCCTGGTGTTTATCAGGGCCATTCAAGGGACGCCGATAATTGTTTTCTTGATGATTCTGTACTATATAGTGTTCAGCAGTTCGGGCATCAACGGGATAGTGGTGGCCATCATTGGTTTCTCCATCAACTTTGCCGCTTATGTCTCGGAAATGATGCGCACCGGCATTGAGGCGGTAGACAAGGGTCAGCTGGAAGCGGCCGCCGCCCTTGGTTTCAACCGGATCCAGGTCTTTCAGAAGATAACCTTCCCCCAGGCCGCCCGGCACTTCCTGCCGGTGTTCAAGGGAGAGTTCATCTCCATGGTAAAAATGACCTCAGTGGTCGGATATATCGCCATCCAGGACCTGACCAAGATGAGCGACATAATCAGAAGCCGCACCTATGAAGCCTTTTTCCCGCTGATCACCACCGCGATCATCTATTTCATCATCGCCACCCTGCTGGCGTCACTGCTGACCCTGATTGAGATCAGGGTTGACCCCAAACAACGACCGAGGAGAGTGAAGGGGGTGACTGCGGAGTGATTACCGTAAAGAATTTAGCCAAGAGATTTGGGGATCTGGAAGTGTTAAAGGATGTTAATGCCGAGATCAAACAAGGGGAAGTGATCTCCATTATCGGACCCTCGGGGACCGGTAAAAGCACCTTTCTCCGCTGTATCAATCTTCTGGAAACCCCCAGCGGGGGCAGTATAACCATCGATGGAACGAACCTGCTGGACAAGGACACTGATATTCACAAGCTGCGTCAAAAGATGGGCATGGTTTTCCAGTCCTTTAATCTATTTTCGCATCTGATGATCATCGAGAACATTATGCTGGGCCCGGTGGATCTGTTAAGAATGAGCAAACAGGAGGCGTTTGACGAGGGTATGCGCCTGCTGGCCATGGTCGGTCTGGCAGAAAAGGCCTATGCCTACCCTGACGAGCTGTCCGGAGGCCAGAAACAACGGGCGGCAATTGCGAGGGCCCTGGCGATGAAGCCCGAAATCATGCTGTTTGATGAGCCTACCAGCGCCCTGGATCCTACCATGATCGGGGAGGTGCTTTCCGTCCTCCGCAATCTGGCCCAGGCCGGCATGACCATGATGATAGTTACCCACGAGATGAAATTTGCCCGTGATGTCTCCACCCGGGTTTTTTATATGGATGAAGGTATTATTTACGAGGAGGGGCCCCCGGAGCAGATCTTCGGACATCCCCAGCGGGAAAAAACCAGGGCTTTCATCAACAGGATCAGGACCTTCACCTTTGAGATCAAGTCCGTAAAATTTGACTTCTACGCCTTAAACTCAGCCATCGATGAATTCGGGCGCAAGCAGCTGCTGTCGCAGCGGCAGATTCATAACATTCAGCTGGTTATTGAGGAACTGGTGATGAACAAACTCCTTCCCGGGCAGTCCGGGGAGGGCCCTGATATCACCATTATGGTCAGCTATTCCGAAGACAGCGGTGAGGTTGAAATAACCCTGCGATACCACGGTGAGGAATACAATCCGATGGTCGAAAAGGAAGCGGATGACCTCTCCCTGCTCATAGTAAGCGGCCTGATCAGGAACCACCATCATTCCTACGAAGAAGGCTATAATGAGTTACGAATCAATCTCTAGTGCATCACGGGGACTGATCTTATCGGTTATGGGACCTGGAGACTCAGCCTGCGAGCAGGTCAGACGCCGCTATGTTCTACTGCTCCAGCAGCTGGCAGTCGCTGCCATACCCATTGATCACCAGGCTGGACTTGAGCTTCTGGGACAGCCTCCGGGCAGTAAAAGGGAGGCCCAGCAGCTGTTGGATAGGCAATTCAACAGCTGCTGGGCTTTTATAAAGAGCTGACCACCGAGTGCCGGCAAAGTACCAGTCGGCCAGCACCCGAAATGGCTGAAATTCGATTTAGGAACCAGGTCTGATTTCCTAGCTATGCCACTGTTCCTTAAGCTTAGGCTGCCGGCCCAAGATGAGTAAGAACAGCAGGAGGATAACTATGCCCAGCACCACAAAGGCCCACCACACGGGCATCAGGCTGCCGGTACTGTCATAAACCGCACCGGTAACGGGCATGGCAAATGCCATTCCCAGGGTGATGAATATTTGCACGAACCCATAGATAGTCCCATAATCGAGGTTGCCGAACAAATGTCCCGCAATAAAAGAGGGCCATACGGTAGCGACAGGCCCTCCCATAGCAAAGGCCAGAACAAACAAGGCTGCCATAACCATAGTTCCGCCCTTCATAAAGAAAATCAATGACAATACTATTAATCCCATGCAGAAGATTATCCCCATTTTGGCACCAAATTTGTCCAGTACGGCACCGACCACCAGTTTACCCAGCACCAGGACCCCCATATAGGCCGCCATGATGGTAGCTGCCACCGCCGGGGCATGACCCAGATCCTGCATCCAGATGGGAATATTGTTCTGAATGCCGAGGAACATGAACATGGTAAGAAACAGGCTAAGTGCTAATAACCAGAATACAGGGTTTTTCGTGACTTCTCCGGCGGTTAGGCCCATTACCGTAGCCGGTGGGCTGCCAGCAGTCGCTTCTTTCTCTGCACCCAGAGGTACAAGTCCTTTTTGTGAAGGGTGAAGCTTAATTATAAACAAAGAACAGGGTAACATGAGTGCCAAGAATACCACGCCCAGAATGACGTAGGCCATTTGCCAGCCATAAGCGGCAATAATTGATTGTGCCAGTGGATTGCAAAGCATACCACCGATACCACTGCCGGTAAAGGCAATGCCCATCGCCGTGCCCCGTTTGTCATTAAACCAGTTGGTAATCAGGAGGGAGGCCGGCAAGGTCGAGGTTCCTGCTCCAAATACCCCGGCAACTACGGCAATCGCATAAAAATGCCATAATTGGGTGGCTTGAGAGAAGGCCATGAATGCCAGACCCGTAATTAGAATACAGACCGTCATGACTACCTGGGTGTTGTATTTGACCAACATCTTGCCCAGGAATGGCGATGCAACCATTATGGCGAGTGACATAATGGTGAAATAGAGCCCCAGTCCCGCCCGGGAAAATCCCGTGTCCGCCAGAATGCCACCGAATAATACCCCGTAGGTGTTGATAAGGATACCAACCCCCGCAAACATTAGAACGAAACTGGCAGCGACAATCCACCAACCATAAAACATTTTACCTTTCTGTTCCATTACAATGCCTCCTTGTTTTACTATTTCTCTATGGGAAGTTTTACGTTGTCTGGTCTTCTTTCCATAATCTCCGCGAATGCCCGTCGTAGGCGAGCCACCTGTTACCAAATCTGATAAGTTTGACGTTATCGTACTTCAGTGCCGACTACCCAATTTTGTGGTTTGCCATCGCAGTCCCCAATCTTAAATCCTTATAACGAATAAACTTGCGGTATTATCGCTGTATGGCATCATTCCTTTCATTTGTATTACATTGAGAAAGCAACTTATCCAAGACGATACTTGTGGGACCGAGATTACACCAACCAACCTACTGGACAAATAATGCTGGTGTTTTCAAATCACGTGTAACAGACATTCATAAACTTTTAATGCAATAAATGTGCCACTAAGTGAAATATTATGAATTGCACGAAGTCAGGGAAGCTGTTTGTTTGGTTTATAAGCTTATAAATAGAACCGTTTAAATAGTAGACACTTTCAAAAGGACCCGGCCTATACTTACTTGTCTTATTTGACGAAAACCGGTTTTTCGTTGGGTTGGGGAAAGTCCTTGTGGTAGAGCACCTAGGTAGGGTTGTACTAATTTACTACACTGTTGTTTTCTCCTACACATTCGCCCCTCTAAGCCGGACCGTATCACAGTGAAGCAAGGATTGTAGCAGCGTGTTCCCTGCGGGAATTCTAGTTTCTCTTATTGCCTTACCCCGCAAGGCCGTTACCGCCTTGACTCTCGTTTAGCCTAAAACAAAAGGTGAATACCGGAACTCCCCTTAATTTATTAGAAAGGTGTGGTTTTATGTGGAATACAAGGTAAATCTATAGCGGCAGACTGCTCGTATTACTGGTTCTTTGGCCGGCGGGTTTTCCTTACTGTTCGTACTTACCGTCTGCGGATATAGGTTTGCGCTGGATATTTTTCTAATGTTATAGTAAAAACAAGTTTGCAGGGACCAATTATAGTAAAATACCCCATGCAAACCCGGTTTTTGGCGAGCGGAGCCACAGTAAATCAGGCATACAGGAGGTGGGGCAGTCCATACGGCAAAGATAAGTTGGTGCCCAAATCCGGACATACAACAACGGTCCGTATAGGAGAAGTTGTTAAAGCTGAAAGGAGGAATCCACTTGTTAAAAAGAAGTAGTATCATCCTATCCTTATTGTTCATTTTAGGGACAACCCTGATCCTTTCCGGTTGCGGAACCGAACCAGCTGCCAATACCGGGATGACAACCTTGGAAAAGGTTAAGGCACAGGGATATGTTACCGTAGGCTTCGCAAACGAAAAACCATTTGCATACGCTACTGAAACTGGCCAGTTAACCGGTCTTAACGTTGAAATCGCCCGTGAGGTTCTTAAGGGACTGGGTATAGAGGATATGCAGGGGGTTTTGACCGAGTTTGGATCTCTGATACCCGGACTGCAAGCTAAACGTTTCGATATGATAACTGCCGGAATGTACCTGACTCCGGATCGTGCCAAAGAGGCCGCTTTTGCCAACCCCGAATATACTATCGGCGGAGGATTGGCAGTTAAAGCCGGTAATCCGCATAACCTGAAGAGTTATTTCGATATTGCCAATAAACCTGAAGTCAAAATCGCAGTAATGGCAGGTGCGGCGGAATATGATCACCTTCTCCAGGTAGGGGTTTCCGAAGCTCAGATAGTTTCCGTCCCCGATCAACCATCAGCTCTGGCCGCACTACAAGCCGATAGGGTTGACGCCATAACCATGACCAGCGCTGCCCTCCAGTCGTTGCTCACCACCAAGCAGGATCCCAATATAGAGAGAGTAGAAGACTTCACCATTGCCGAAGTGGATGGTAAGCGCCAACAGGCCTTTGGCTCAGCCGCATTCCGCCATGAAGACAGTGACTTCCGCGAGGCATACAATCAGGAACTTGAGAAACTCAAAGATTCCGGAAGACTGCTGGAGATCTTCGAACAATTCGGGTTCACTAAGCACGAGCTGCCTGGTGATGTTACCGCTGAACAGGCCATAGAAATGTGGTAAATCAGCAGTAAACGCCCCGGCCACTACCGCTCGCCAAAAAACACACAAACTCTGCAGATAATTATTCCGATCTCATGGTTAATTGTATGAAAATTGAAAGGAGTGTTGCTTATTCCGGCGCCTTTTGATCTTGTTCCGTACCTTTTGCGGGGTGTAGGCATTACAGTCAAACTCTTGATAATGTCATCAGCACTGGCATTCATCATGTCTTTTGTGATAGGCTACGGACGTTTATCCCCTTACAAAGTACTATCGATTCCCGCAACTATTTATCTGGAGTTTTTTCGAGGCACCTCACTCTTGGTTCAGCTTTTTTGGGCCTATTTTGTCTTGCCATTTTTCGGCATTAATCTGTCGGCAATGGTTACCGGCATAGTGGTGATTGGTCTAAACTACGGTGCCTACGGATCAGAAATCGTACGCAGCTCAATACTGAGCATACCCAAAGCACAAACTGAGGCCGGGGTTTCCTTAAACATGACCCGTTTTCAGATCGGTTACCGGGTAATTCTGCCTCAGGCCCTGGCTATTATGCTGCCTTCATTCGGTAACCTGGTGATTGAACTGCTCAAGGGGACCGCTCTGGTTTCATTGATCACCCTCAATGACCTGATGTTCCAGGGAACCATACTGCGGAATACCACCCTCAGGACTGTTGAGGTATTCAGCCTGGTTCTCATGATGTACTTCATTCTGGCTTATCCCATTATCCTGGGGGTACGCAAGTTGGAGAACAGACTTTCGGTTTGGAGGGCTTAATTATGTGGGACTGGTCTTACACTTTATTTGTTTTACCCGATATTCTAAAAGCACTGAAAATAACAATTATGGCAACCTTTTTGGGGTTTGCCATGGCCTGCATACTGGGACTTATTCTGGCCATCTGCCGCCGCTCACCCAACAAGATCCTTAGTATGACCGTGGGGGCCTTCGTGGAGTTCACCAGAACCACTCCCCTGCTGGCCCAGTTATACTTTATTTTTTATGTGTTTCCTCTGTTCGGTCTGGTTCTGTCTCCGCTGGCGGCCGGGGTTATCGGATTGGGCTTGCATTACAGCACCTACCTGTCTGAAGTCTACCGGGCAGGTATAGACTCCATCCCCCAGGCTCAATGGGAGGCAGCGACGGCTTTGAGTTTTTCCAAAAAACAGGTCTGGCTGAAGATCATACTGCCCCAGGCAATTCCACCTATACTCCCGGTAATGGGCAACTACCTGATCGGAATGTTCAAAGACACTCCGCTGCTATCGGCCATAACTCTGTTAGAGATCCTTCAGGTGGCCAAGCTGTTTGGTTCACAATACTTCAGGTACCTTGAACCCATCACCATTGTAGGTTTGTTGTTCCTGGTTTTATCCTACATTTCCTCGTTGGGTATCAAACGATTGGAGGCCAAGCTTAACCATTAGTTTGATAGATTTGTTATTCTTAGGTATTCGATATCTGATCGCGCTCATTTACCTTAATTGAAAGAGAGGCTTTATCAAGGCCCCTCACAGGATTTGACGGAAAATGGAATCGCACCTATAATTGTTGCAAACAATTTCATAGAGAATGCCATTCTCGTATGCTGAATTCCGGGGGTTGTACCCGGAAGCGGGGGAACCAATTTTTGGGGTGAATCCGGTACTCTGGTACTGGTAGGGCTCCCTGGCCCAAATCCGTCAGCTAACCTCGTAAGCACTTTAAGGGGGGAATGGGGCATGGACACTCACTTCTTGTGACATCTCCTTAATCTCGTCTTTATATTAGCCCCTTTGTTTAATCCCCAATTATGAGTTATGACCGTTCCTGTTAAGGTAACGGGTGGATTGTTTGTGAGTTAAACTCAAATTCTTCTGGCGGTCAATGGCCTTGGAGTCATTCCCCTGGGCGGATTATTTATTGCAGCCGTTTGAAGGGAGTGTCTCATAACATGCTGTATAATAAACAACCAATAATTGAATTCAACAAGGTAAGTAAGTCCTTTGGCGAACTCGAGGTCTTGAAAGAGATTGATCTGGATATCTATCCGGGCGAGATCGTGGCGGTAATAGGTCCCAGTGGTTCAGGGAAAACCACTCTGGCCCGAATGCTGATGACCCTGGAAAAACCAACGTCCGGCACGATCATGGTAGATAATGAGTACCTATGGCACCAGGAGGTTAACGGGAAACTAATCCCTGCTGATGAGAAACACCTGCGTAAGGTGCGCAGTAAAATTGGTATGGTGTTTCAGCAGTTTAACCTCTTTCCGCACATGAACATCCTGCGCAACGTGACCGAGGCCCCCATCCATGTTCTGGGATGGTCCAAAGAAGAAGCCAGGCAGAGAGCCATCGAGATGTTAAACAAAGTTGGACTGGGGGATAAGCTATACGAATACCCAATTAAGCTGTCCGGCGGGCAGCAGCAACGCGTGGCGATTGCCCGGGCGGTGGTTATGCGCCCGAAGGTAATGCTATTTGATGAAGTAACATCAGCCCTCGATCCGGAACTGGTGGAAGAGGTCCTTGAAGTAATCAAGGAATTGGCCTCTGAGGGAGATATGACCATGCTGCTGGTCACACATGAAATGGACTTTGCCCGTGACGTAGCAGATCGCATAATTTTTATCAATGACGGCAATATAGTGGAACAGGGACCACCACAAAGAATATTTGAGAATCCGCAAACTGCCAGGCTGCAGAGTTTTCTGTCCCGGTTCCGGAACAACTCCAATGGTCGTTCGGCTGATCAGGCGATACGGTCGATGGCGAATTAAAGACATAATCTGGTTGGAATCACTAAAACGGGTTTTGGTTACAATGTGAATTTAGCCCGGTGGGCCGATCCTACTTCACCACCAGTACCGGGCAATGAGCCGCAGCTACCACTTTACTGCTGATACTCCCCAGCAAAACGCGTTTCAACCGGTTTAACCCCCGGTTGCCGATGATGATGAGATCATAGTTCTCCTTCCTGGCGATTCTGCAGATGATATCCGCCGGCAGTCCGGCTTCCAGGTGCAGCGCTGCTGGTTGATAGGGTTCCATGGCTGCCCGGGCGTTTTCCAATGCCTGTTTGGCTGTTATGGTGAGATCATGATGAATCTGGGGGGTATCAACCGGCATCACATCACTGGCCTGTACTACATGTACCAGACCCACCTCTCTGGCCGAACCTTCCTCTACAAGTTTCCGCGCAGTCGTAACCGCCTTCATGGATGCTTCCGAACCATCCACCGGTACCAGTATCTTGTTAAACATAAGGGCAACTTCCCCTTTCCTCCAGATGTGGCTTCCTCCAACTCAAGGATTATACAAATGATTCCCCCTGCGGTTACCAGTCGCAAGCATAACAGGGCGATTGCTGTCATGCTTCTTAAAGGGTTACGTTACAATTTGTCGTGTGGAATCACTCGCAGAAACCATGTAATAATCCTAGGGCTTCACAGTGACTAATGATTCCCTCGCCTGTGGACCGTCCTGGTCTTCCCCGCCTTTTTTATCTTTTTCCGCCAGTCTTTCCCGATGTCTCCTATTCAGGTTTCTTACCTCAATTATAAGCCAGGTTACAGTTATGATAGTCGAGATTATGTCAGCAGCCGGCCCCGCATAAAGAACTCCATCCAAACCATAGAACCTCGGTAAAATGATCAAGGCTGGTATAAACACGAGCACCTGCCGCGACAAGCTCAGCATCATGGAATGCAGGGGTTTTCCTATAGCCTGGAAGTATCCAGAGCCGACCATCTGCAGCCCAACAATCGGTAACACTACCAGAAATATCAGCAAGGCCCGACTTCCGAAGGCTATCAATTCCGTATCATGACTGCTGAAAAGCGCAATCAGCTGAGTGGGATATATTCTGGTCAAAATGAACCCAAAGGTGGCAATAGCCGTCGCCGCCATGAGAGCATAGGTCAAGACCTGCTTTACCCGGTCATACTTCTGGGCCCCAAAGTTGTATCCGATTATTGGCTGGGCACCACCATTGAGTCCCATGATAGGCATTACGATCAGGGCTGTCAGGGTCATAACCACTCCCATTCCTGAGATCGCCAGGTCACCACCATAAGTCTTAAGACTGTTGTTCATAACCCCCCCCAGCACGCTCTGGGCAAACTGCAACGCAAACGGTGACATCCCCATGAACATTATGGTCGTAACCAGTCCCCAACGGAGCCGGAAGTTCTTACGTCGTATCTTCAGTTCCCCTTTACCCAAGGCAAAGTGTGTAATAATCCAGGAGGCTGATACTGCCTGGGAAATAATCGTCGCCCAGCCTGCTCCTTTCATCCCCCAGTGGAAGACACTGACAAATAAAGCGGTAAGAATAATATTGCAGAAAGAACCAATCAGCATGGTTATCATGGCTTTATTGGGATTACCCTCGGCTCTTAGAAAGTTGTTCATCCCAAAGCTCAGCAGGCCCATGACGGTTCCCAAGATGACGATTTCCAGATAGTCTTTGGCATAGGGCAGAACCGTATCGCTGGCCCCGAAGAGTCTTAAGATAGGTTCCATGAAGATCAGGCCAAAAGCGCTGATAAGCAGTGATGAAACAACCAATAACACTACCGCATTGCCCATGACCCGTTCGGCTTCATCTTTTCTCCCCTGCCCCAACCTGATAGAGACCAGGGTAGTCGCACCCATTCCCACCATAGCTCCAAAAGCGATCTGAATCATCATGGCGGGAAATGCAACAGTTATACCGGCTATCCCCAGATATCCCACGGTATTTCCGATAAAGACCCGGGCAATAACATTATAGAATGCCTGCACCAACAGTCCTACGATAGCGGGTATCGAAAACTGCAGGAGCAGTTTACCCGGATTTTCCGTTCCCAGCTTTTTTGACCTTTCCACAACAATCTCCTAGCCCTGATTAAAACCTGGATTCCACTTCACATATCGGCACCGGTCAATTTCGGGTAACCAGTCGCCTGGCTCTCCCCGACAAACGGCCATTATCATTGTCCGATCAGAATACAACGATAAAGCCTGGTGCCACACCCGTGTTTCGATGGTTTATAAACATGCGCATACATTGTACCACTGTTAGACCGTGTTTGAGTATCTCGGATTTTGTTAATAGGTATAGAAAGCTGTCTACCAGAGATCCTGGAATCTACTTCAATCCCGGAAAACAAAAGGAGGTCCCGGCTCCCGTTTGAGTACCGAACCTCCGCAAAAAATCCTTTTATTGCCAGAAGCGACTGGAAGTCGTTCGGACTTATACACCTGATGTGTTAATCGAGGAAATAGGAATCTTCCATGTCCAGAAAGACATGGTCATTTTTCTTAATAGCTTCAAACTTACCGGCAACTAAAGGCAGCAGGGTCCCCAGATAGTATTTGGCGGTTACAATTTTACTGGTGTAAAAAGCGATTTTGGGATCATTGGCCGCAGTACCAGGGCCCTGAATTTCCGCCAGGCTTTCCCGGGCCACTCTGGCCTGCCAGAGGAACAGCCAGCCCAGGAGTATGTCCCCCCAGATTTCCAGGTACGAGGCCGCCCAGGATTCGACTAAAGTACCTTCTCCGTCTGACTTCATGATTTGGATCTGGTCTGTGATTTCCTCCAGCATGTCAATATAGCTCTTTATGTCTGATGCGTAGGGAATCAGTTCGTTCCATACCAGGGCTTCGACGATGGATTCCTTTACCTGGGATAAAACCGTCTGGTAAGCCCGGCCGTTCTTCATGCTGATTTTGCGATTGATCAGGTCCAGGCTTTGAATGCCATTAGTTCCTTCATATATAGAGGCGATTTTACAGTCCCGGGCGAACTGTTCCACATGGTATTCCGAGCAGTACCCATAGCCTCCCAGGACCTGTATAGCCTTAATACAGACCTCAAACCCCTTTTCGCTGCCATAGGCCTTGCAGATCGGGGTCAGGACCTCGAGGGTGTCACTCCATTTCTCCTTTTCATGCTCATCATCGGCAGCGTGGATGCGGTCCATACAGGCAATGGCGTACAGGACCAGGGCCCGAACCCCTTCGGTATAGCATTTCATCCACAGCAGGTTTCTCCTCACATCAGCATGAACCATAATAGAGTCCTGCTCGAATCCCTTCTTGCCCCGGGCCATACCCTGCTTCCTCTCCCGGGCAAAGTTAAGGGCGTGGAGGTATGCGGTACTCCCCTGGGCAATCCCCTGCATTCCCACCAAAAGCCGCTGTTCATTCATCATGTTAAACATGGTTACAATTCCCTTGCGTTCCTCGCCAAGCAGCTCACCGATGCAGTTTCCGTTATCACCAAACGCCAATACGCTGGTAGATGACCCCCGCATGCCCATCTTGTGTTCGATACCCGGGCAGGTCACATCATTGTCTTCACCAAGGGTGCCGTCGTCGTTCACCCGGATCTTGGGGACTATGAAGCAGGACAACCCTTTGGTTCCTTCGGGGTCGCCTTCAATTCTGGCCAACACCACGTGGATGATGTTCTCATTGAGGTCAGTTTCCCCGCCGGTAATAAATATCTTGCTACCGGTTATGCTGTAGGTCCCATCCTCATTTTTGACGGCTTTACTCCTGACTGCACCGACATCGCTACCGGCTTGAGATTCGGTGAGGCACATGGTACCACCAAACCGGCCTTCATAAAGCGGCAGCATATATTTCTGTTTCTGTTCATCGGTCCCAAAAACCTCAATAACTTTGGCTGCGCTGTGAGTCAGCCCATAATAACCTGCCAGGCTGTGATTGGCGGCAAAAAAGAGCATTTTGCAGACATAATCAATAACATGCGGTACATTCTGACCTCCGACCTCATAATCCTCCTGAGCGCAGAACCATCCGCCTTCCGCCAGCTTTCGATAAGGCTCATGGTAAACCGGCGGAACCCGAACCTTGCCATTTTCCCACATACAACCAATCTTATCCCCCGGTTCATTAGCCGGCACAAAATCATTTACCGCCAGCTTTTCTGCAGTATTAATCGTCATCTCGAAGGTTTCCCTCGAATGGTCCTGGTACCGCCCGGCCTGGCAAAGCTCTTCAACCTTCAGAACATCGTACAGAAAGAATCGAACATCATTTAGGTCGCATATATTGTTACCCATCTTCACTGACTCCTCTCCGGGTTTTTAAGGTGTTTTCCGACTGCGTCCATTTGACACCTTAAAATCTCCCAAACTACCGATAAATTTCTCTTAATATATTGCAACTTTCATGCCAACCAAAAAACGAGGCTGCACTTTTTATACAAACAGGGAAGCGCAAACCTCGTTTTCTTTTAATTCTGCTGTTAGAGGTGAGTTACAGACCGTACTTGGCGATCTTGCTGTAAAGGGTGGTCCGGGCAATACCCAATTCTCGGGCAACCCGGGTGATATTTCGATTATGCTGCTCCAGGAGGCTCTTAATAAGTTCTTTCTCATAGCTTTGAACCGGCAGATCGAACGAAGGGGTGGTCTTATCGGACACCAGTTCCTGAGGAAGGTGTTCCACGGTTAATACCACATCATTACAGACATTAACGACTCTTTCCAATACATTTTGCAGTTCCCGGACATTGCCCGGCCAATCATAGCTGTTAAATGCCTCCCAGACCTTCTTGTCCACTTTTACGATCGGTTCTTTCTTGAGCTTGACACACAGGTTTTCAATCAGGTGAAAGGCCAACAACGGGATATCGTCCTTTCTCTCGCGCAGGGGCGGGATATTTATCGTAAAGACATTAAGCCGGTAGAACAGGTCCTGTCTGAATTTACCCTGACTGATCACTTCATTCAGATCCTTGTTTGTGGCTGCAATAATACGGACATCCACCGGAATTTCCTTATTACCACCCACCCGGGTTATAGTTTTGGTTTCCAAGACCCGCAGCAGGGTAGTCTGCAGGTCCAGAGGCATTTCCGCAACCTCATCCAGAAAAATGGTCCCCCCCTGGGCCAACTCGAACTTCCCAATTTTGCCTCCCCGTTTGGCACCGGTAAAAGCCCCATCGGTATAACCGAATAACTCGCTGGCGATCAGTTCCCGGGGTATGCCTCCACAATTAATTGCCACGAAAGGTCCACGTTTGCGAAGGCTGCCATTATGAATGGACTGGGCAAACACCTCTTTCCCCGTACCGCTTTCCCCCAACAGCAGCACCGTAGAAATGCTGCCTGCCGCTTTGCGTGCCAGGTCTATTGTTTCCAGGAATTTGGGGTGTTTACCAATCAGGTTGGAGAAGGTCAGGGTTCCTTCGGATCCGCTCATGCGCTGCGCCAACCGCTGAGCGCGTTTCAATTCACTGATAACCAGGACCAGCCCTTCGCTGACCCCATCACCATGAATCGGACGGGTGGTTAAGAGATAGGTATTGCGGCCATGCCGGGTATGGATATCGATTTCATAATCCGTTACAATATGCTGGTTGTGGACTATGTCATAAACGTCTTTGTTTCTTGGATCCAGCAACTCGAAGAATACTTTTCCCGTTTTATTTGGATCAACCCCCAGATAACGGGCCATAATATTGTTCACATGCGTTACTTTGCCTTCGGAATTAATCGCCAGAATCCCTTCCGAGATGGATTCCATAACCGCGTTTTTATAATTACTGTTGGACTCCAGCGTGTACAGAGCTTCCTGCAGTCTCATCTGGGTTTCTATGGCCTTGACTGCGGTAACCACCATGCCCAGAGTGTGTGGATGAACCTTGTCAATAGGTCCGGCAATAGTCAGTGTGCCTACTATCCTGTTGTTGGGGTCATGGATCGGTGAGGCTGAACAGCACCAGGGATGAAACATCAGGCAGTAATGTTCCCGTCCCCGGATCTGGATCGGTTGGTCGATGACTATTGCGGTACCGATGGAGTTGGTTCCGGCAATTTCCTCGCTCCATTGGCCACCGGGAACGAAGTTGGCAATCCGCCCTGTCTTTTTGGCCTCGTCAGACCCTATTACTTCCAATATACAGCCCTCTTTGTCAGAGAGCACAATAACAAATCCCGCATCAGCCACGAATTTATAAAGGTTCTCCATAATAGGAAGACTGATGTCAATAAATTTCCGCAGGGCGTTTTTGTGTTTTTCCAGCATCTCTCCTTCAAAGATCATCGGGGCCTGGGTAGGCTGAAAGCTCACTTGATTGTTTTTACTCCGCTCCCAGGAATCAAAGATTACCTTTCGTAACCCGGGACAGTCGGATGTCTGGCCAGTCACGTATTTCTTCCATATCTGCTTAAGTTCGTCCTGAGTTAAATTCTTATCTGCCACTTATGCGCCCCCACTTTCTGACACCGGTGGTCGATACGAAACATACCCCCATACAATAACTTGGTCATAGAATATTGGCAATAAAAATTCAATAATAATAATAATTTTATCACATAGTGTCGTGTTTTACTACATATAAGAGGAAAGGGGTACCCCTGAGGATACCCCTATTGGTACGGTTATTAAGTTACCACACACTCTATATATCCTTGCCTGGGTGGCTTTCCTTTGTTGTATCATTTCACTACGGTGTTGTCTATTGCTGCAATTGTAGTCCGATTAAGGAATTGACTGCCATACCGCTCTATCCGTGCGATAAAACGTACTAAGCGTTAGCCCGTTTGGCCTTTTCTTCTTCCACCAGGTCTTTGCGTTGTACCTTGCCACTGCTGCCTTTGGGCAGGCTGTCGCGGAATTCTATGATCCGCGGATACTTGTAGGGAGCCATCTGGCCCCTCGCCCAGTCTATCAGTTCCTGTTCCGTGATCTTGCCTTCATAATCTGGTTTCAACACCACAAACATCTTTACCTCTTCGCCTTTGGTCTCGTGCGGTACTCCGATGGCACAACACTCCAAGATGGAGGGATGTTGATACATATACTGTTCCACCTCGGCCGGGAAAACGCTGTAAGCTGATACCTTGATCATCTCCTTGAGACGGCCACATACATAAATGTAGCCTTTCTCGTCCATCTTGACGATATCCCCGGTACGAACCCAACCATCCCCCAGGAAGGTTTCCGAGGAAGCTTCGGGGTTGTTCCAGTAGCCAATTCCACAGCTGTCGCATCTGACCCAAAGTTCCCCTTCCTCCCCAATTTCCACATCCCGGCTCAGGTCTTTAACATCAGCGATTCTGAGGTCGAGCCCGGGAACAGGCAGGCCGATACTGCCGAAAACAATGGCATCCATGGGATTCATAGTGGTGGTCGCTGTAGTCTCACTCATCCCGTAGCCTTCAAACAATTCTATGCCTAAAGCCTTGTAACGCTCAGAGATGGCGACTGGCAGAGGGGCACCTCCAATGGCAAATGCTCGTATACTGGAAAGATCGTACTTGCCAAAAGCCGGGTGATTGGAAATGGCAATAACCACAGGCGTGGCCACACACAGCCAGGTTACCCGGTAACGCTCAACCATCTGCATCCAGGCCTCGACATCAAAACGGGCCATAATCACCAGAGTGTTGCCGGTAAAGATAAAGGTGCCAAGGTGATCGTTCATACAGGTTATGTGGAACATTGGTAAGACCGCAAACTGAACGTCATCGACGGTCATGGTAATATTGACGGTGTTTATCCACGCCCCATTTACCAGATTCTTGTGGGTGAGCATTGCTCCTTTGGGGCGTCCGGTAGTTCCCGAAGTGTACTGCAAGAGGGCTAGGTCGTTGATATCGACATCCGCCATTTCGGTTATGGGATCTGCAGCCACAAATTCCTTCCAGGTCATGGCTCCCGGACATTCCACTCCCCTGCCGCGCAGGTCTGGAGGAAACGCGGGATAGGGATCTTCAGGGAGATACTCATCCAGAGCTGTTACCACCACATGCTCTACGGTCGGTATGGCATCCCTGATCTGGTTGTAAACCGGTACTACCGATTCCTCGATAACCATCACTTTGGCACCGGAGTCATTAACCGCATAAGTAACCTCACCTGCTTTATAGGCTGGCGAAATAGCGGTTACAACTGCCCCCAGACAATGAGCAGCATAATAGGCAATTACAAACTGCGGAGAGTTTTGCAGACCTATATAGACCCGGTCACCTTTAGCAACTCCCATTTTTTTGAGACTCCCGGCGGCTCTTAACACCAATTCTCTCAGCTCGTCCCAGGTTATGTACCTGCCGTAATAGATCAAGGCCGTTCTATGACGCAGGCGCAGAGAATTGTTGTAGAGGTGCCTGTATAAGGGGTCCTTGCCGTGGATATAACCTTCTTTGGCCCATAGTTTTGTGTAGCTCTTTTCCCAGAACCGCTCCCATGGTTTGATTTCCATTTGTCATACCTTCCTTTCCAATTAATCTATTGGTGGCGCAAAAAATACCTTGGGTATGATTTTTGTGCTTCGATTCGGTATGATCTTGGACACCATTCCGCCGACCCCACTGCCGGTCATAGCCAGCCCTATAGCCAATCCCCGCTTTTCAACAACCCAGTTGGTGCAGAAGAGGGAGGCAGGCAGGGTCGAACTCCCTGTAAAAATGCCACAGCTGGATGCACTGTGAAAAGGCCATAAAAGCCAGCCCCGACACTACTAAGCAGATGGTCAATACGACCTGGGCATTGTATTTGACAAACGCCTTACCCATAAACGGAAACGCAACCATTAAGGCCAGAGACATCAGCGTAAACGATCAAATTGTTGTATTATTTCGCTACAGTGTTGTACAAAACTACAGTCATGATCGCCAGGAGTGGCATCCTTTCTCTCCATTGTTATTGAATTGCAGCAACCAATTTCCGTAAAGCCCCTGGCTTGAGACTCAGGTTCAAGGCCACAACTTTTTGCATGAGTGCCCTGCCTTTGGGCATGGGGATTGTCACTGTCAAGCATTGGCACGTTTTTTCCGTTTCCAGTAGCCAATCCCGCAGCCGTCACCCTTGACCCAGAGTTCACCTTCCTCGCCGATCCCCACGTCCCGGCTAAAGTCTTTTACATCAGCGATTCTCATATCCATTTGCGGGCACAGCAGTCCAATGCTGCCGAATACATTGGCATCCAGGATTCATTACGGTAGTGGCAGTGGTTTCACTCATGCCATAACCTTCAATCAGGCTGATACCCATCGACATATACTTGTCGGATACCGCAGTGGGTAATGCCGCGCCGCCAATGCCAACTATCCTCAATGAGGAGATATCGTATTTCCCAAAAGCCGGATGATTGGCCATCATTATTACGATGGGGGTAGTGATAACTGTATCGCAACATGCCTTTCGTTTAGTATTGAGTTTACTGACCAGGATACCACTTTCGATCGCTTACTCGCACCCTAAAATTGAGAATACTGCGAAGGTTGCTAAAAGTCAGCAATTCATTATCCTGTTATTGCAAAAATTGTGCCATCTAACCGATATAACCGCATTATTTCATTGAGGGTGAAATTTTCCGCCAATGTATATCGATTATTGAAGCGACGATATATCACCAACATCGTCAGCAATTGATATATATCCACAACCTACTCTTTAAAGATCGACTATTAAATCAGCATCCGATACATTATTTGTCAAACAGCATTAGGTAATGATCCTTTACAAATTTGTTGGCACAAATTTTGCACTTAACTATTATTAATCGACACACGTCGACCTGCAGTGCCGGCTTATGGATATAAAGAGTGCTGCAACAATTTTCTAGTTATAGGTCGTAAAGAATAAAGGAGGAATCGCAGTGACGAAAAGAATCCAAATGCCTACAATCCCGTTGGAGGAATTGCCGTATCTTAAAGGCAGACGTCTCGAATTCGAGAGCATCGCGGAGATGTTAACTGTTCGCTCCCAGGAAACCCCGGACAGTGTTCATGTCTATTATTATGACCAGACAATCACCTACGCTCAGACCAACGAGCGGGCCAACCGGATTGCTAACTTCCTGAAACAAAAGGGCGTTTCCAAGGGTGATGTCGTTGCGGTTATGATTCTAAACTCCCCGGAAAACTACTATGCCATGTGGGGAGCACAGAAACTGGGGGCCGTTCCCCTTTGCATCAACTTTATGCTGAAGGGCCCAGAAATCACTTATGTACTGAATGACTCCAAACCGAAGGTGGCCTTTGTCGGCAGCGATTTTATGGCCGACTTTGCCAAAGGCTGGGAACAGGCCGATAACAAACCATTGGTTGTGGAAGCAGTAACGGACGTTAAACATGACGCTAAGATTGCAGGTACCACCATGGCTGATATATTGGCTCAGTATCCGGCTGACGAGGCGTTGGTCAAGCAGAGCCCGGACGATCCCTTCCTGCTCTTGTACTCGTCAGGCACCACTGGCAGACCAAAGGGAATTCTGCTGCCCAACAAAGCAGAACTTTCAATCTGCCGCGATATGAATAGACTGGGCATAATTAAAGGTAATGACGTATTTATGGTGCTTCTGCCGATGTTCCACACCAATCCACTTTGTGTATGGACTTACCCAATGAGCTACGCAGGACAGACATTATGCATCAGAAAACAATTCTCCCCTGCGGATTTCTGGCCGCCGGTTCTACAGTATGGCATCACACTCCTGCAAGGTGTGCCGGCCATGTTGGACTATGTTTACAACTCGGTGGATCCCAGTACCATCGACAGGTCCAAGTTGAAGCTCAGAGGTGCCATCTGTGGTGCAGCGCCACTGCCAGTGTCTCTGTTGCAGGGATTCCAGGAGAAGTTTGGTGTGACTATATGGGAAGGCTATGGTTTGACTGAGGTCTGCGGAGTGTCCACTGTGAACCCGCCATTAGGCAAGCTGGTACCCGGCTCGATCGGAGTGGCCTACCCGGAACAACAGGTGGAGATTATGGATGACGACAATAACATCCTGCCTCCGGGTGAAAAAGGTGAGATCTGCACCAAGGGCGATGCCAACATGATAGCCTATCTCAACAATCCCGAAGCCACTGCGGAGACCATAAAGGATGGATGGCTTCATACTGGGGACATGGGCTATATGGATGAGGAAGGTTATTTCTACATCTCTGGGCGCAAAAAAGAGATGATTAACCGTGGGGGTGAAAACATCTACCCGCGCGAGATTGAAATGGTTCTGGAGGACCACCCGAAGATAGCCGGGGTAGCAGTAGTTGGCGTTCCGGACAAAGCTTTGGGTGAAAGGGTTAAAGCCTTTATCATACCAAAAGAGAAGGATTCACTGACCGCAGAAGAAGTAAGAGCCTACCTTATAGAAAGAATCGCAAAATACAAAGTTCCGGAGTTCTATGCTTTTATTGAAGAATTCCCTCTGAACGCCACCGGCAAGATCATGAAACAAGAACTTAAGAAGATGTAATCCAATTTAATCTGATCCCTTGAGACCACGGAAAGGCTGTCCGGCCTTCTCCGTGGTCTCTTCTTTGGGGAAACTGGGACAGGGGACAGGTTCCGTGTCCCAGTTGAACTTGTCTCCAACCCCTGTGTGCCCTACTCTCCAACCTGATAGCTATTTCGTATTTCGGGGACACCATACTAAATTATTTTGGCGGATAAACCGCTGGAATACTCGGCTGGTGCCCCAGGAATAAGAAATCCTGCCTCCGCTGCTTACCCCATATTCTTATTTCGGTGACAATATGCTAATTTATTCTGGCGATTGAACCCGCATGAATCAGCTGGTGCCCCAGGAAATAAATCCTGCCTCCAACGCCTTTGCCTTGTCCGAGTATCTGTGCATCCAACCCCTCCTCAAAAAAGTACTGGTGATGGAATTTATATTCTTTTAGACTAATATTACTGGTTCTCATCGTACCATGTTTTGCCTTATACCAACTGGAGAGGAGTTGCTTCATGACGGACAGACCTATCCGCCGTAAACCGGCCAATCTCACCTATGGAGTTGATGATAACCCGCCACCGGTTGTAACTCTTTTGCAGGGCATTCAGCAGTTAGTTATGATTTCGGCGATGTTGATATTCCCCAGTATAATTGTCACTGCAGCGGGTGGTTCACCAGAACTGGCGCAGAGCCTGACCAGCATGACCATGGTTGTAGGAGGAATAGGCACCATCCTCCAGGCCCTGCAAAAGCCCATCGGTTCTGGTTACATATGTCCAGAAGGCGGGCCGGAACCGTATATACCGGGAGCAATTCTGGCCCTCAAAACGGGAGGGTTGTCGCTTCTATGCGGCATGTTGGTGTTTGCGGGGCTTTTCCAGGGTATTATGAGTCGTTTTATAACCCGTCTGCGGGTCTTGTTCCCGCCTGAGGTCACCGGTCTGGTGGTGGTGATGGTCGGGCTGAATGTCATACCAATTACCGTGGAGTACCTATTTGGCGCGACTGGCGGCAATTGGGTTTTTGATGGCAACACCCTGATGGCCGGAATTATTTCTCTGGTGGTTATGATCGGCGCCAGCATCTGGGGACCGGCCTGGCTGCGCAATTTCAGCCTACTGACCGGGTTGCTGGTGGGATACATCTTCAGCGCGGCAGTTGGTCTGTTCTCCGCCCAGGATCTGGAGATGCTCCGATCCGCACCGGTAATCGGTCTGCCGGCATTTCAATTCCATGGCTTCAGTTTCGATCCCGCTCTTATTGTGCCCTTTCTGATTGCTTCACTGAGCTGCGTCCTGAAGGCCATTGGCGACATTTCAACCTGTCAGAAAATCAATGATGCTGACTGGAAAAGACCGGACCTGGATAACATCAGTTCTGGGGTCCTGGCTGAATCCGTCAAGACAGTAGTTGGCGGTCTGACTGGCGGTCTGGGATGTACAACCCATTCCTCCTCTATCGGACTGTCTTTGGCTACCGGGGTAACCAGCCGCCGGGTAGCCTATGTGGCAGGGGCTCTGCTGATTTTGCTGGCGTTTTTGCCCAAACTAACGGTTTTCTTTGTGGTTATGCCCAAGCCGGTAATGGGAGCCTGCCTTCTCTTCGCCATCTGTTTCATGATTGTAACCGGTCTGCAGATCGCATTGTCTCGTATGGCTGATTCGCGCAAAGTATTCGTCCTGAGTATCGCGGTGACTCTGGGACTGAGTGTTGATTTCCTGCCCGGCTTCTACGAGGCCATGATGCCAGCCTGGCTGAATCCAATATTCGGTTCCTCACTCTCTCTGGCTACCATATCCGTCATCGTCCTGAATCTTCTGTTCAGAATCGGAGTATCACAGCGGCAAAGCCTGACTTTTAACCCGCAGAGTGATGACAACCGGAACCTCGCTACCTTCATGGAAAACGCGGGCAGTCTGTGGGGCGCACGTCAGGAGGTTGTCCAAAAGGCAGTCCAGGTATTGATCGAGTCAGTGGATGTTCTGAAAACCTACGGTATGGTGGACGGCCTGGTCCATGTTGAGGCACGGTTTGACGAGTTTAATCTGGACCTGTCAGTCGAGTATGAGGGGAGGGCCTTGGAACTATGTGAGGAACGACCCGATGCTTCGGAGCTGATGGAAGACGAGAATGCCATGGCACGCCTGGCCGGATATATGATTAACAAAATGGCTGACAGATCAAAGGTGGTTATCAATGGTGAGACCTGCCAGCTCCAGGTTCACTTTGAACATTAAAGATGGCATTACCGAGCGCGTTAGACGCAACAACTGCCATATTCATTGGAACGTTAGCGGGGGCGTCCGATGCTATTCCTGTTACCCGCTCTGACTTGGTGATTATTGATTTTGAACTGCGGGAAATAATGATCCTACAGCAGGCAGCTCTTTTAGTACTTGTAGCGAAAAGTCTGACAGACTTTGTTCCCGTCCCACCAATCCATTAGAATATAGGTTAGATCACGAGGAATTGGAGGAAAACAATGTTAACTCGACAGGAAGCATTTGATCTGCTGAAAAAGTACAACCAGAGCGATAACCTTATCAAGCATGCCCTGGCGGTGGAGGCTGTAATGAGGTATTTCGCCCGGCAGTTCGGCGAGGATGAAGAGTACTGGGGCAATGTCGGATTGATTCACGACCTCGATTATGAGCTCTATCCCGACGAACACTGCCACAAGACCAGGGAACTCCTGCAGCAGGAAGGCGTCAGTGAGGATATCATACACGCCGTGATTTCTCATGGCTGGAACATATGCATTGATGTAGAACCCACCCGGCGGATGGAAAAGGTCCTCTATACCATTGACGAGCTGACCGGCCTGATCACCGCTACGGTGTACATGCGCCCCAGCAAGAGCATCCTTGATCTGGAGGTCAAATCGGTGAAAAAGAAATTCAAGACCGCCAGCTTTGCGGCTGGTGTCAACCGGGAACTGATCAACAAAGGTTGCACCATGCTGGATATGGACCTTGACACGGTCATGAAGTGGACGATAGAAGGTATGAAAGAGGCTGCGGCCGAACTGGGCCTGGCTGGAGAATAACAGTTACCTGACTGAAACAGATGGGCGCCCTATTTGCACCGACAAATCGAGCGTCCATTTTTTTTGCTGTTTGGGGACAACCGGCAATTTCACTGCCTTTGGGTTGGAGCAGCGACAACCTCCCGGTAGGGATGCACTTTGCCGGGCGATTTGCTGACGAAGCCACTCTGATCAGACTGGCATCTCAGTTGGAGGAGGCCTGGCCGTGGAAGAACCGGCGTCCGCCGGTTCATGTGAGCATGGATTAAACTTGAACCGAGTTGAGGTACTTAAGGGAGAAAGATCACCCAAAGATTCGTAGGAAGAACCGGTCTCCGAATGATAATCCCGCAGCACTTAAGAGTGGTACGGGATTATTTATTTCAATACTGCCATCCATCTTGACACTGGGGTGTGTTCTGGCGCGTACAATGATCGCATAATTTCCATCCGGTTAACCAAGGCAAAGGGCCTCCTCCAACAGTACGACCGTAATTCCAGCAACGTACCCTGCCATCGTCACTCTTAATTGGATTCGGACTAAAATAGTCCTTCTTTTCCTCTGTGCCCCCGGCCACCTTTTCCAGCTCATCATCCTGCAATTGTTTGGTGTCTCTTTCGTCTTTCATGTTTTAATCCGCACAGCCATGCCGGCTGCACTCCCTCCCTTCCATAAAATACATTGGATCCCCCCATACCAAAGATTATCCGGCGATAAAATGCAACTCTAATTGCAACAGAGTCGGTATCGCTATGTTGAGTCATTGTAGCGCAATGCTTTAAACCTGGCATTGACAATCTTGCGGTCAGGTGAAATGATGTTGCCGGTTGTCTTTAAAACCGGTGATGTAATAATTCGATCAAACGAATCCTGAACAGGTTGAGATTTATGCAAGTCTGATCTAAAATTGTTTGATTTATCAGTGTAACTGGGTTCCGGCCAAAAAAAGACGTTCCTTAAATATTGCAGCCGGAAGATTGGATAACTGCCGTCTTACGGCCTCAACCGGGGCTGGTCAGGTAGAGTTACCATCATACCTGGAAAAGTCCGAGTTTAGAAAATCCACAGGCGCTGGCCAAATGGTGGAGGCAAATCTGGGCCGGGGAGAAAGGACTATCGACCTCTTTGCCCGGCAGGGGTTAGCCTGGTCCTGGCGGGAATCATGCTGTTTTTCTTAAACGCCACTCCGCTGGGACAGGACCTTAGTGTTCTGGCCACCTCCGTTAAATCAACCACGGTCAAGGTGGAAAAATACCAGTTAAAACTGCCTGATTTGGGAAACTTATGGTTCCTGGAAAAACTAGAAAAGAGGGATAGCAGGTGAGAACCAATTATAATAACTTCTTAGTCTTTGTCTTTTCCTTAATACCGGGCGCTGGCTACATGTACCTGGGACTGATGCAGAAAGGCCTGGAGGCCATGCTGTTGTTCTGGGCGAGTGTCACCATTTTTGCATGGATTGGTCTTCCCCATTTCGTAGCCATGATCTCAATTCCACTCTGGTTCTACTTCTTCTTTGATACCTATGCCATGCGCAACCGCCTGGCCCAGGGGGAAGAGGTCGATGATAAAGGGATGTTTGACATCATGTCTCGGCTGGGTGAGTACAAGTATTATTATATCGGGATTGGGCTGCTGGTAATCGGGTTCCTGGCTCTGCTGGCCAACCTCAGCCAGGATCTTTCCGGCTGGTTTAAGTACGGCTACTATTTTAAAAAGTACCTGTTCCCGGTACTGCTGATAGCCGCAGGGATATTCCTCCTCTCCCGGAGTCGGTCCGGATCTGATCGCACCGAAGATTTACCGGGAGATGAAAACCCCGTACCGGCGATGGACGCTGAAGAAATGGACGCCTCCGAGTAGTACGGTACACGGAAAAGGCCACCCAACAGATTCGTCGGAGAAACCCGTTTTGAAAAAGAAATCCCGTAGCACATAAGAGTGGTACGGGATTATTCATATCCATTCGGCTTCGTCATATTAAGGTATAGCCCAGCCATCGATACAACGGGGTGTGTTGGAGCGCTCACATGATTCACAGAAATACGGTCCCATTATAACGAAACGGCGAACATTGTAGTAATTACAGTATACTCTGCCATCGGCACGCCTCGATTCCTCACGGGGATAATAGTGGTCTTGGCCCCCTGTTACCCTATCCAACTCATCATCCTGCAATTGTTTCTGATCTCTTTCGTCTTTCATGTTTGCCTTCGGCACAGCCTGCGTGCTGTGCCCCCTCCCTTCCATAAGTAAGACATTTTGTTTCCTTTTTCCATAGAAATCTTATACTACGTCCCATCCATAGACATAATTATCTTTGCACCCATTGGTCCGGAAGCGTGAGCAGTCCCGGCACTTCGAAGAGGCACGGTTAGCACAGAGCCACGCCCCCTCATCATTGCGTATCAAGCTGCCACTGCCGTCATATGCCGGTGTTGCGTAATCCCATTTTTCATATCTGCCCCCTGCAACCTTTGCCAACTCTTCGTCCCGCAGTTGTTTCTGCTCTTTTTCGTCTTTCATGTTTGCCTTCGGCACAGCCATGTTTGCTGTGCCCCCTCCCTTCCAACAAAATACTGGGGGTTTTTCCGTAACATTGTTATTCAGGCGTTAAAATGATAGTGCTAATTGCAATTACGGGGTATAGCTATGTCGAGAAAATTATACCGCAATGCTTTAAACCGGACATTGACGATCTTGCGGTCAGGTACGCTGATCTAATACGGAGGGGGGCAGATCATGGTAGCGTGCTTGTAATACCAGGGTTGAGTTATCTGCCTGGTACCTCTCACGAAACTGAGATGGAGTGCACTTAAAGAACTGCTTAAAGTGCTTGATGAGGTATTTGGGGTCGGAAAATCCGCATTCCAATGCGATGTCGAGAATCCGTTTATGGGTGCTCAAAAGCAGCTTGGCAGCATGTTCACACCGGCTGTAATACACGAAGTTTAAAAAAGTTGATCCCAACTTCTTTCTAAGATCATGCGACAGGTGATAATGACTGATATTCAGCTCTGCTGCCAGTTCTTTAAGTGCCGGAGTTACGTCCGAATCGCGGTTGATGCGTTTTGCCATCCGGTGGAGCCGTTCTACAAACTTTTCATCAAATGGTTTCGTCCCATAACCCCAGCGCAGAAAGTCAAAGTGGTATGTAATATAACTTAGCATGGTTGTCAGAATGATTTCAATATCTTTTCTCTGCTTTTCACCTGGACTTATATTGAAGGCCTTCGCCAACCGGGCAATGTGCTCTCTTAACTCTTTGTATTTTCCCGGGGATTCAGCTTCATGGTAGGTGGAACAGCAGTAAATAAATATGTACCGGTCTTCAGGCAGGAGACGCCGGTAAAAGTCAGCATCGATTTGAATAAACAGGATTTCATTGTCCTGGCTTGGTGTGATGCGGTGCAGTTCACCTATATTGACGATTACCAGACTGTTTTCGCTCAACTGAAGGTTGTCATCGCCAATGGTCAAATTGACAGTACCCTTCAAGACCTGCAATATCTCCAGGGTATTGTGCCAGTGATAAGGATACTCTTCAATACACCTGGCAAATACGTTGACTGGTAATCCATGAGGAAATTTAATTGCTTCGGGACGCATACCAGTTCCACCTACTCGTCGAAGGTCACAACAGCTTCCAAGTCGCCGTCCGGCAATTGCTTCTTGGCTCTTTCATTTTGCTATCAGCACGGCCATCAGCCTTGATACAAACCAAACCCGTGGGAGCCCCCTCCTTTCTTTAATCATTTTTTCTGGGGCATCCCTCCGGGAATCCAGTTAGTTGTATACTTATACGATTCACTGATAAAACTGGCTCAAGAGAGAATGTTGTTTGCTGAAATGCCGGTCACTTTTCTTCAACAAAAAACGTGGCTGCATTTTCACCCAGCCACGTTTTCATTTCCTGTATATGAAATAATCAGACTACTACCTCTGTAGCCGATACAATCCATTTAGATAAATCAGATGATACCTATTATTAGAATGCGGGTACACAGGCGCCCTGGTAGGTCTCCTCCAGGAACTGTTTTACTTCTTCAGATTGGAGAGCGGCGCCCAGCTTCGCGATGGCCTCGTTATCCTTATCCTCGGCCCTTACTACCAGAACATTGGCAAACGGTGAATCCTTGGGTTCCATGGCGATTGAATCCTCAACGGGGTTCAGATTAGCTTCCAGCGCATAGTTGCTGTTTATGACACAGACATCCAGGTCATCAAGGCCCCGCGGAAGCATCGCAGCATCCATCATTTCGATCTCAACATTTTTGGGGTTCTCAACAATGTCACGTTCCGTAGCGGTTACCCCTACACCTTCCTTCAGCGTCAGCACCCCTGATGCCTCCAGGACCATCAGAGCGCGCCCGCCATTGGTAGCGTCATTGGGAATACCCACAGTGGCACCGTCAGCTAGTTGGTCGAGACTGTCGATCTTTTTCGAGTAGACTCCCATAGGCTCGTTGTGAACCTTGGTGGTCCAGACCAGATCGGCATCGTTGTTGGCATTAAAGTCGTCCAGGTACGGTATGTGTTGGAAGAAGTTGGCGTCGATCTGTTTGTCCTTGAGGGACGGGTTCAATAGCACATAATCGGTGAACACCTTGATCTCCAGGTCAATACCCTGTTCTGCTAACATGGGTTTAACCACTTCCAGTATTTCGGCGTGGGGTTTGGCGGTACAGCCTACCACCAGTTTACCAGGGTCATCAGCAGCATTCTGGTTGCCGCACCCTGCCACCAGGGAACCTACCATCAGTAAACAACACAGGATAACCAGTACTTTTTTCATTCGTCTTTTACCTCCTATTCTTTGCAACTCGCGCTGCCAGGCTATCTCCCAGCATCTGTACACCCTGAACCAGGATAATCAGTACTATTACAGTCGACCACATTACCAGATCCTCGTAACGCTGGTAACCATAATAATAGGCCAGTGTTCCCAAGCCACCTCCCCCCACGATGCCGGCCATGGCAGAATACCCTACCAGGTTGATGGTAGTTATGGCGACCCCGAGAAATATCGAGGGCATGGCTTCTGGAACCAACACCTTATATATCACCTGCCAAGGGCTGGCACCCATCGATAGAGCCGCTTCAACCAGGCCCCACTCAATCTCCTTAAGTGACGACTCCACTAACCGGGCCACAAAAGGAACAGCCGCCAAGGTAAGAGGGACTATCGAAGCAACGGTACCGATTGGAGTCCCTATCACCCAACGGGTGAAAGGTATTAACAGGATTAAGAACACGATAAATGGTATGGAACGGGTGATATTGACAATCGATCCCAGTATCTGGTTGATTTTGTTGTTTTCCAGGATATGTCCTGGCGAAGTGGTTACCAAAACGACCCCTAGGGGCAATCCCATGACATAGCTAAAGAAGGTCGATATCGCCACCATATAAATTGTTTCCCAGGTGGCTATAGCCAGGGCCTCCGGAACCCAGGAGTTGGCCTCCCAAAGTGATATCAGTGATTCCTGGGAAATGAACCCCATCAATATCTCAATCATTGCGCAACACCTCGATTTCCAGCCCTCGATTGCGCAGGTATGCCAAACCGCTGTCAATCATATCCGGGCTACCTATGAGTTCCAGGGCCAGGTTGCCGAATGGCGTGTCCTGAACCCGGTCAATATTGCCATAGAGTATATTGGCCTCCACATCATACTGCCTGATCATAGAGGAAATGATCGGTTCTCCCGCGGAAGCGCCGATAAACGAAACCCTGACCAGCCTAGTGGACAGATTGCCAGAACCATTGGGTCGGTGCAGCAACTCCTCTGGGATCTCACGGTTGATGACGGTGCCGATAAAACTGCGGGAGGTCGGGGTCTGCGGGTTGGAGAACACCTCCAGTACATCGCCGATCTCCACAATCTTGGAGTTGTCGATAACAGCTACCCGGTCACAGACCTCTTTTATAACCCCCATGTCATGAGTTATCAAGAGGATGGTGAGATTCAAACGCCGGTTGATATCCCGCAAGAGTCCCAGGATAGACCGGGTCGTCTGGGGATCCAGGGCTGAGGTTGCCTCATCGGACAGCAGGAGGCTGGGGCGGTTGGCCAGGGCCCGGGCAATACCTACCCTCTGCTTTTGGCCGCCGCTCAGCTGCACCGGATAGACATCAGCCTTATCAGTAAGACCAACCATCTCCAACAGTGACTGCACGCGCTCGCGGGCTTCGCCTTTTGGCACCTCGGCGATCTCCAGTGGAAACATGATATTATTGAAAACCGTTCTTGATGAGAGCAGATTAAAATGCTGGAAGATCATGCCGATCTTCTGCCTGGCGGTTCTCAATTCCTCGTTGCTCAAGGCCGTTATCTCCTGACCCTCAACGAATATGGAACCACTTGTCGGCCGTTCCAGCATGTTAACACAGCGCACAAGGGTGCTCTTGCCCGCTCCGCTCAGCCCGATGATCCCGAAAATCTCGCCTTTTTCCACCGTCAGGCTGACATCATCCAGGGCCAGGATTTGCTGCTCGGCTGCGGTGTATATCTTGGTTAGATTCCTTATTTCAATCAATTACGATCCTCCCCCGGCACTGCAAATAAAAACCCCTTTGTCCAACACAAAGAGGCAAGATTTGCGTCTCGCTCTTATCTGCCAGAACCAAAATCTGCAGGAATTGGCACCGATACCGCTGTTACAGCCGGTTGCCGGGCGTCATTGGGCCAGTCCCTCAGCCACTCTTGATAAGAGTTTTTTTGAATTATCATTACAATGGTATCACAGCCATTAACATGCAGTCAACGGACCTGCACATTAGTTATTGGTTAGTCAGCAATAATTCCCGCTGCTCGCTTATCCCATGAAGGGGTGACCTTTCCGCTGACTATTGATGGGGACATGCGATCAGTCACCATGAGACCGCGGAGTGGGCTTCAGGCGTTATCTACTTCCCGGTCGTGCAGCCACACAACAACTTTGTCAAAATCCTCTTCATTCCACTGCCGGATCTTGGCAATCTCCCTCAGGGTCGGTCTCTCTTCCCCGTCAAAAAAATAGGAGTGCACAATCTGGGTCTCCGGATAAACCTCGATAATCCCCCAGCCCTTTAGCTTGGGATCACCGGTGTAGTCCTGAACTTCCTCAGGATTCAGAAGATACTGATAGACTACTTGTTCATCTTCAAAGATCTTTTCCAGTTCCATATTTTTTCTCCCTTCGTAGGCTTCTGTTTCTGAATCGATTCTCAGGCCATAAGACCCTTTTTAAAAATCGGGATTTATCTTATAACAAAACTCTTAGCAATAAATTAGCACTGGTCAAGTCCAGATTCAAGCCCTGCCTGCTTAAGCCCGGAGCCAGTCTTGTAGGGCAGTCTTCACCGCCGGCAATCTGTTATAATTTTATGTGGTTTTATGAATTGCTCTATAGGTGCTGATAACGAACTGTCATTCCAGAGTTCTATCTGCCAAAGATCAATTATCGGGGGTGTTTTAATGCTTTTCACAGGCTATCGGCAGGAATACCGCAGCAAGCTTATAACGGCAGACCAGGCAGCTGGTTTGGTTCAGTCGGGAGACAAAGTCGGACTGGGGGAGTTTGCCGGCCGACCCGCAGATTTTCAAAATGCCCTGGCTAAACGCAAAGATGAGCTTTACGATGTCGATATTCATTGGGCATCGGCTCTTAAACCGGATGATGCAGTTCTGGTAGACCCGACCCGGGAACACTTTCGATGCCATGCCTGGTTTTTTGGCGGCGTTGACCGGGCGATGGGAGACCAGGGCCTGATAGATTACGCCCCCTGTCAACTGGGTCATAAGCATTATCAACAGGTTCTGATGGAGGATTGGCCCCTGGATGTCTATGTCCAGCAGGTTAGTCCCATGGATGAACATGGCTTTTTCTTCTTCGGGATCAGTAACCTTACCAGTTTCGATTT
This sequence comes from Syntrophomonadales bacterium, assembly GCA_050951725.1. Classification (GTDB taxonomy): domain Bacteria; phylum Bacillota; class Syntrophomonadia; order Syntrophomonadales; family DTU052; genus DTU052. The sequence goes on from JBMNJO010000001.1 coordinate 1,236,495, forward strand.
CTGCTTAAAATCAAAACTGGTGATCCTGGAAATCAACGAAAATATGCCGAAGATTCCAGGGGGCTCGGAAGAGTGCATCCATATTTCCATGGTTGATTATATTATCGAAGGCACCTCACCCCCGCTCCCGGAGCTTCCCCCCGCCAAGGAACCCACTGCTGTTGACCAGGCTATGGCTGAGCTTTTGCTCGAAGAAATCCCGGACCGGGCCTGTCTCCAGCTTGGCATTGGCAGCCTGCCCAATCTTCTGGGCGAATTGCTCTGTAAGTCGGGCCTGAAGGATCTAGGGATTCACACCGAGATGTTCTGTGATTCCATGTTCAGTCTTTTCGAGGCCGGGGTCGTAACCGGGCGCTACAAGAACATTGACCGCTGTAAGATAGTTTTTTCATTTGCCATGGGCACTCGTGAAACCTACCGGTTTATGGATGGAAATCCGCTCCTGGCCAGTTATCCCTGTAAATACACCAATAATCCACGGACGATAGCTTTGAACGACCGGGTGGTATCAATAAACAATGCCTTGACTGTTGACCTGTTAAGTCAGGTGTGTTCCGAAAGTTCCGGTCCTCGTCAGATTTCCGGTACCGGCGGGCAGTTGGAATTCACCCAGGCCGCCTGGTACTCCAACGGAGGAAAAGGTTTTCTGTGTCTTTCCAGCACTTATACCGATAAAAATGGTCAGGTAAAGTCGCGCATCGTGCCTACCTTGCCAACGGGAAGTGTTGTTACCACCCCACGCGCCTGCGTTGATTATATCGTTACCGAATACGGTAAGGCGCGTCTTAAGAATAAAACCGCCTGGGAACGGGCTGAACTGCTGATCGGCCTGGCCCATCCTGCATTCAGGGATGATCTGATACGAGAAGCCGCGGCCAAAAAAATTTGGACACGCACTAACAAGATAGGATAGCTGTGACTGAAGACTTCCAAACCGTCTGTAACTCGGAGTTGGTTCCCCTGGGATCCACCAACTTGGCTTGTTGGGATGTATTAATATGCAAAAGCCAGGTAACAGCATGGCAGCAACACCCTGCGACTCTGAAAGTAAGCGGCCGGAAATAAAAAGCGGATTTTGTAAACGACATAGAGATTTTAATGCGGTGTTCCCGCTTCTAACTTCCGGCCTCCCCCTTCCAACTCAGCCCGGCACCCCGATTTGCACATAGAATTAGAAGTTCTGGTATATGAATGTCTGGTAATCCCCAGTTGAGAAAAGAACAATAGCCACAATTACCAATGCCCAGAATAGAGCCTTTGCTAAATCGGTCATCCAGCCGCTCATCAATTCCTGCCTCCATTTTCTAAGTGACCCGGTTTACAGGGTCATCAACTGCTTCTTTTAGTGCCCAGGCTCCTGACGACGCTCTACATCCCCTTCCGGCGTTAGCTGAACATTCGTGTCAGCACGTACAGACTCTGGACGGCATCGCAGGCGAAGAAGATCCAGCCGATATTAACGAAATTAAAGGTTAAGAGGACGCTTACCACCGTTGCCGGTCGTGACTCCAGGAGATCACCCCGGCGAGCCAGACCCGGCATCAGGTACTTCCGGTACAGCCGCAGGACAATCAGCCCCCCGGCATGGTACAGACCCCAGAAAACGAAATGCCATCCGGCGCCATGCCACAATCCGGTTACCGCCATCACTATCAGGGTATTGCGGATTATGAACCCCAGTGTACCCCGGCTGCCTCCCAGGGGGATGAAGAGGTAATCCCGGAACCACCCGGTTAGGGACATATGCCAGCGCTTCCAGAAATCCGAGACATTACGGGCCAGGTAAGGCCAGTTAAAGTTCTCCATGATCCGGTATCCAAACAGGCGGGCGATTCCGATCGCCATGTCCGAATAACCCGAGAAATCAAAGTACAGCTGGAAGGTATAGGCGAAACTGGCCAGCCAGTACTGGGTACCGGTCAGGTCCGGCTGCTGCAGGAGGAGTGCGGTAGCCGCCAGCGAATCGGCGAGGACCCGCTTCTTGAACAGACCGGAAACTATGCGGGGCAGACCGGCATACACGTCGTCGATGTTAAATCCCTGCCAGGGTCGGTGGCGTAAGGCTTCCCCGGAGCGGGCTTTAAGGTCGTCCCGACCGATATTGGCACGGTCCGGTACAGGTGGTGGCCGGTTCCCAGCGGCTTCACCTCCCACCGGCCTGTCCAAGTCTCCCCGATCGGTAACCGGGGCCATGGCTCGAAGATCTTCTGCCCCGAACTCAGGCCGGTCTGGGTCACCCCGACCGGTGCCCTGCATTGCAGCAGTCTGTGCCTGGAAGGGCTGAAACCTCTCGATGGGCCCGGACACCAGTATCGGAAAGAAGAAGATGTAGTTCAGGAACTCGACCAGGTGGTGACGGGGGATCTTGCCCTGGCCGATATCGACCAGGTAATGAATCATCTTGAACGTAAAGTAGGATATGCCCAGGGGTATGAATACCTCAGGCACCGACAGCCTGGACACTGATAACGGACGCAGCAGCAGGTTAAGGGTTTCCGCCAGGAAGGAAGCATACTTGAAGTACCCCAGGATAGCCACCAGGCCCACCACCAGACCCGCGACCAGCCACTTCCGATCGGCCTGACCTTTGCGAATCAGAAACCCGGCCGCATAGACCACCACCGACAGGGCCAGCAGAAAAAGCATCTCCCGCGGGTAATAGTAAGAAAAGTAACCGAAGCTGGCGAGGGCCAGAAACAGCGCGCGGAATCTGACCGGCACCACCAGCCAGTAGAAGAGCCAGGATATGATAACAAAGGCCATAAACACCCAGGTATTCAGCATCCTATGGAATCCCCACCTCTATCAACCCGGACTGGACGAGGTCCCAGGTCAGGGCCCGGGCCACCGCCTGGTTGCCTTCCGCGGTCAGATGCACCGTGTCCGTGAAGCAGCGGTCACTGACCGCATACGTGTAATCATAAACCTTGATCCCCGACTCCCGGGCAGCAACAGCCAGCTGTTCCTGCTTTGCGGCCAACACAGATTCATCCAGCAGGTTATACTTTTTGTACAAAGTCCGGTTGCGCGGGATCATGAAAAAGGCCGCCTTAATCCGGTTCTCTTCCAGGACCTGTACCAGCTGACGATAGCTCATCCAGTGCTGGTTTGATTCATCCAGGGCAAAGAAACCCAGCTTGCCCTCCTGCTCCCTCAAAATACTGAAGTCCTTTTCGTACCAGGGCTTGAATACTTCCTCGGGGCTGGTCAAAAGGTCCTCCGCTTCTGCCCCCCCTATTTTCAAGGCCAGTTTCTCTTTCAAGGGTTCGCCGAACCACAGGTAGTTGAGCAGTATACGGTAACGGTACAGAGCCCAGTGATCATTTACCAGACCCTTCAGCCGCTCTTCAAGCCCGGCTTTCTGTGAGGAATCAGTTGTCTTCTGGTCATTGACCGGAGCCGGTTTATCGAGCTCGGCCAGACGTGGGTGTTCCATCACCTTGTCTGAACCGAACCAGCCGACATTGACGTCATATATCACCAGATCCGGCCGGGTATCAATGATGAACTGCAGGATGTTCAGGGTATCAGCCGGGGTGCATCCCGGCAGGCTGAAGGTATGGACGGCCAGCTCCTGATCCGGCTGCAATGAACCAAGGTGGTAGGCCAGGTAAGAGGGTATGGTCTGGTCATCACCGGGAACCCCGCCCCCATGGATAATGGAATCACCCAGGAACACCACTTTGAAGCCCTCGTCATCTGCCAACTCCTGTTTCCACAGGGCGAGGGTATCAAGATCATCGGCTGGAAGCCGCCTTATCCGAGGCCCACGCTCCACATCTCCGCCGGAGGCGTTAACCTTGTCAGAATCAGCATTCATATAATAAGGAATGATCACATGGGTGAGAGCCAGGTCAAAAGCAACCAGAAAGAGGACCGTCAGTACCACGACCCGCAGGTTGATTTCCAGCCACTTGTCAATTAACCGTTTCACCAGGCATGACCTTCTTCCAGGTTTTGAAGAATGATTCCAAAGTTTATAATTCCCGTACTATCGTCGAAGCAACCAGGTGCTTCACTATACCGCCCTACCCTAAGAGGGGCACTTTCCGAAACCCTTTCGATAACCAGCCCCTGACCACGCATACAAACGTATAAACTTTATGACATATTAACATATGCTGCTTGGGCTGGCATTATTGATTAATTACCTACAGTCTGGTTACCTCTCCCAACTGAAATGCATATGCTGGAAATGAATACTAGCAACGGTGGAGGGATATTATGATCATTCCTTATAACCGGGCGAAGGCGGTCAGTTATGCCCATGAGTGGGCCCTGAGCCGCAACCCCCGTTTCTATGATTTTTCCGGCATCGGCGGAGACTGCACCAACTTTGCCTCCCAGTGTCTGTACGCTGGCAGCGGGGTCATGAATTATTCACGGGACAACGGGTGGTATTATACCGACTTGAACAACCGTGCCCCTTCCTGGACAGACGTAGATCTCTTGTATCAGTTCCTGGTAACCAACCGGTTCCGGGGACCCTTTGCCCGGGAAACCGGAGTGGAATCGATTCTGCCGGGAGACATCATACAGCTGTCTTTTGTAGGCAACAACGATTTCAACCATTCGCCGGTAGTCGTCGCCACCGGCACCCACCCGCAAATCAACAACATCTTGGTAGCCACTCATTCTGCAGACCATGACAATTACCCCCTGAGCCAATTCACCTGGCGACAGATCCGGTTCATCCATATCCTGGGGGTTCACGTTTAACACCCATAAAAAATGCGAGTTACAAAAGGTCGCTGCACCTTACTGTAACTCGCATTTGCTTTTTCCCCTACTCATGCCGTTAAGCGGCAGTGCAGTATAACTGAATGATTCCCCTGCGAAAACCTCAAATTATGCTGTTTGAATGCCGGGGAATCAATTGAATTGCATATTCCTCCGTCCATGGGGACTAATAATACTTACTTAAGCTTGGTGAGAATCATGGTCCACTCACCATCAGCCTCAGCTGTGATTTCAGCCTTGAAACCTTGAGATTTGGCGAACCGCGTTACATTCTGTTTGGCCGTGTTGCCGGTGCCAAGAATCCGAAGTTCCTTTACCCCCGTATCCAGGAATTTTTTGGTCCTGGTAACCGGCAGGGGGCAACTCAGACCTTTAACATCCAATACATCCATCTATGACTCCACCTCCCTGTAAGCCCAACCGATGAGGCTGACCACTATTATTCCCACGATAACTGCAACTTCACCCCAGAGGGTAGTCCCGGCAGGGCTAGCGGCCAACAGGAAATTATGTGCAATCGCGGCCCCGGCCACCATTCCTATTACTGCGGTGGCAGCATCGGTGTCCCCCTCACTGCCGAGTACGATCTGGCGCAAGGGACATCCCCCGAGAAGAACCGCACTCAGTCCCACCAGGAAGAGGCCCAGGAAGTTGAAGATATGATTCGTATGTGCTACCGGTTGGTTGGCAAATCCCAGATTGAAATTGCCAAAGTAGATGTTCAAAACTAAAACTCCAACGAATATCCCCAGATAAGCCAGCAGCATCCCCGTTTCCCGAATGAGGAAGAAATCACGAAAGCCACCACTCAGGCAAAGCCTGGCTTTCTGAGCCAAGTATCCGACCAACAATCCGGCTCCCAGGGCCATCCACATCGGGGCATGCATGCTCCCCGGGCCATCTTTGCTGAAAAACAGTGGACCCCCCGCTTCAGGGTTGAAGTTAATCCCACTTACCAGCATGATCAGAAGCACCACTGCGATAGCAATGAGGAAATACCCCCCGGTCTGACTGCCTTTGTCGGCTCGGGCCGCTCCCAAGTCAAAGCCTTTTCTGAGGAAGAAGACACCCAGGAGAACCCCACCGATAAAACCGGCCAGACCTACCACCGCATTGAGGTCTCCTCCACCAATTCTCAGGATATCCCGCAGAGGACAGCCCAAGAATACCAGGGCACCAATCATCATAAACATTCCCAGGAAAAACCGCACCAAGGTTGACGAGCCACCCCGGCTCCTGAACTCACCAGCCGTGAACGCGGCGATAAAAGCACCAATCACCAGCCCAAGAATTTCCGGTCTCAGGTACTGCACCAACCCGGCCCGCTGAAAGCCCAGTGCTCCGGTGGCATCCCGCAGAAAGCAGGCAATACAGAAACCCATGTTGCCCGGGTTCCCCGATACCACCAAAACCGCAGCCAGGATACCGATGATGAGTCCTGTAACTACCATGAAAATCTTTTCCCTGTCCAAACCTCTCCACTCCCCATTACATATTATTATACAATGTATAACTAATCGCATAATGGTATTCCCTGAAGCAGCCTCTATTTCCTGCTATAATTGCTATGAAATTTGGTTATGGCAGTACAGTGTACTAACAATGTGAAAAGCTATAAAATTGTAATAAGCATTCATTCTACTTCAATCATCAAAGGGGGTCACGTTTTGTCCGGCGCAAAAAATGAAATAGTAGATTTCATAAGGACATTTCCTATACCGGCACCCAGGTGCGCATCATTTATTAAAGGAGAATACGTTGATTATAAACCGGGAAAGAGCCTTAGCATGGCTTTTCCTGTTCTGGAGGAATACTTAAACCCGGCCCAATCCATGCAGGGAGGTATTATTTCAGCGGCTTTTGACAATGTGTTCGGGCCGTTCAGTGTTCTGGAAGGCAAAACAAGCTATACCACCACCATTGACATCAACACCATCTTCTACCGGCCGATCATGGCAGGGGATGTGCTAACCGTGACTGTGAATCTGGTCACCAAGGGACGCACATTCATTCACATGGCAGGTGAGGCCCATGACAGCAATAAAAGGCTCATCGCAACCTGTAACACCAAATACCTGATTCTGGACCCGGAACGCACTTCCCGCCCGGCAACCCAAACGGATTGATCCATACTCACATCTGGAGCGGCATCTATGAGACGGTTGGTGGCCGTAACATACGCCCAGGATTAAACGCAGATATATGCGGAAATAATCTAAGGTTGAAGTGTCTATGAAATGGTCATATTTGCTAGCCATCTTAATATTTGCCCTGGTTTACGGATCACTTAACTTCTACATCGGACGGCATCTCTGGGGGGTATTGCAGGACTGGGTGCCATCTTCGTTAGGCTGGGTTTACTGGTTGATCTTCTGGTTTGTCGCCCTCTCATACATAATCGGAAGAATCGGTGTGGTTATTCTGCCCTGCAGATTCACCACCTTCCTGACCGTTTTCGGCTCCTACTGGTTGGCCTGCATGTATTACCTGGTGATTATTCTGCTGCTGGTCGATCTGACCCGCATCCTGGATCACCGGTTGGGTTTTCTTCCTGACGCCATAAAGAATCCCCCTCTGGCAGCACTAGGGGTAACCCTGTTGACTGTGGGCATCCTGGCCTATGGGTCCTGGAACGCTCACCACCCCAGGATTACTGAATACAGCCTGGAAATCTCAAAAAACGCCGGAGATCTTAACGAGCTCTCCATCGTGGCGGTTTCAGATGTCCACCTGGGGCCCATCGTACATAACGGGCGTCTCCGGCATATGGTGGATATGGTTAACTCACTCAAGCCGGATCTGGTGCTGATGCCCGGGGATATCATCGACGAGAATGTCAAACCTTTTGTGGAACAGAAAATGCCCGATACTCTGAGGTTGCTGCATCCAAAGTACGGAATCTACGCGGTCCTGGGAAACCACGAATACATGGGCGGGCATGTTGAGTTAACTGTCCATCACCTGGAGGAGGCCGGGGTCCAGGTCCTGCGTGATGGCTGGGTGCTGGTGGCGGACAGCTTTTACGTGGTTGGGAGGGACGAAACGATGGGCCGGCATACCGGGCGGAGAGTGCGCCGACCTCTTTCCGAAATACTGACCGGAATCGATTATTCCAAACCCGTAATCATGATCGACCATCAACCGGTGGACCTGGATGAGTCTGACCGTAATGGGGTCGACCTGCAGGTCTCGGGACATACCCACCTGGGGCAGCTTTTCCCCAACCAACTGGTGACCGACCGGCTGTTTGAAAACGACTATGGCTACCTGAAAAAAGAAAACCTCCAGGTGATCGTATCTGCCGGCTATGGCACCTGGGGTCCCCCCATCAGAATCGGCAACACCCCGGAAATAGTCCATATAAAGGTCACATTCAGTAGTGCATCACGGGGACAGTCCCCGTGATGCAAAATGCATCATGGGGACTGTCCCCGTGATGCACCCGTGATGCACCGTGATGCAAACAAAGAGCCGGGTTGTGACCGGCTCTTTGTTTGCGCTATTTGTTCACGAGGTTTGTACCCGTGTTGCGTGTTAGTAGTCGAAGATTTCGGAGGGGGCTTCGACTACGGAGTCGTCTCCATATAATACGATGTCTCTGACGTTCCATACGTTGGGCAATACGTTGCCCAGATAGAAGCGGCAGGACAGGACCTTACCGTAGTAGAAGTTGTAGTCATAGTGATCGGGGCCCAGTTCTTCCATGCGCTTCTTGGCGATCAGGGCCTGATCCAACAGGCAGTAGGCACCGTAAAGCTGACCAGTGGCGGTCTGCATACGGGTCGCGAAAGTCTGCAGCATACCAGCTTTGCCTTCTTTCATATATCCGAAGATGGCTGCCTGGGATTCCCTGTAAGCTGCCAGGGCCCTCTCCAGGTTGGCAAACTCCCGGGGGAACTCGCCCGATTCCTTATGGGCAGCGATGAAATCCGCAATATCCTGCAGGAAATTGGCAAACACCGTGCCCTTCTTCATGCTCCATTTGCGGCCCACCAGGTCCTGGGCCTGAATATAGTTGGTTCCTTCATAGAGAGAGTAGATCTTGCAGTCACGGGCGGCTTTGGCCGGCACGTAGTCCTCGGTAAACCCGTAACCACCATGGACCTGAATCGATTCCCCGATCAGAGTCCAGGCCTCATCACTGGGGTAGGCTTTGCATACCGGGGTCAGGCACTCAATCCGCTCATGAGCCCACTTTCTGCGGTCGGGGTCCGGATCATTGTGGGCTACATCAATATAGTAATAACACTTGGCCAGCATGGCCCGGATAGCCTCCAGGGTGGCCTTGTTGACCAGGAGCATCCGTTTCACATCTTCGTGATTGATGATCTGAGTCCGTCCGGCTTTGGGATTGGTGGACAGCTTGCCCTGTACCCTTTCCCGGGCATAGTTGACCGCATTCCAGTAGGCATTGGCGGTAGTTCCCAGAGAGTTAACCCCGACTCCCTGACGGGCCTCATTCATCATCTGGAACATCTGGGCCATACCCTGGCCGATGCCGTTTTCATCCGGAGGATCGCCAAGCAGCCAGCCCCGGCAGTTGTTTTCGTCACCCAGTGACAGGGCAACCGTCGCATACCCGTGCTGCCCCATTTTATGTTCGATTCCCGTGGCATGAACATCGTTGTCCTCCAGGCTGCCGTCCTCATTGACCCAGTACTTGGGCACTACAAAGAGCGATATCCCTTTGCTGCCGGGTGCAGCGCCCTCAATGCGGGCCAGATACAGGTGGATGATGTTCTCCGCGTGGTTGCCATCTCCCGCCGAGATGAATATCTTGTTCCCTTTGATCTTGTAGATGCGGGGATCATCGGTAGGATAGGCTTTGGAGAGGATATCACCCACATCCGATCCTGCGGTGGGCTCGGTCAGGGCCATGGTGCCTCCCCAATCCCCGTTGAACATCTTGGGCAGGAACATGTCCTTCAGTTTCTGATCTCCGAAGGTCTGGATCAGGTTGGCCGCGCCGCTGGCCAGTCCAATATAACCAGGAAAAGAGGTGCTGGCTGCGGTCATCAATTCATTGATAAAACAGACCAGAATTTGAGGTATTACTCCCTCAGTATCCTCGATATTGCTCGATCCCCAGCCATTTTCCTGAATATACTTAAAGACTGCCGGATAAGTGGGGGGAACAATTACCTTGCCATCCTCAAATCGCACCGGGTTGTTCTCTCCATCCTCGTCGGTGGGGAAGATCACTTCCGCCGCGATTTTGTAGAACTGGTCGATAAACATGTCAATGTCATCTTTGCTGTAGTATCCGTCGTACTTGGGGTAGGCAAAAATCTCTTCGGTGGGCAGCCATTCCTTAAGAATGAATTTGATATCCCGGGTATTATACACAAAATTAGACGCCATTACTTGTACAACCTCCCTTGTCCAGTTACAAATTACAACTCAAATCCGCCAAATCGATCTGGTACGGCTAGAATTTCAAATGGAAATGGGGAAGTTCCTGGCTATTCCTTGCTGCGATAATTGTTATGATAGATCGATTTCAGCAAAACCATTAATACGTACAGTTACGACGAATCTTTTATCGATCTTCGACAACGATTTGCAATTTCCTTCTTATTTCCTTGGTTCAGAATCATCGGAGGAACAAGCCGGTTTCTGGGAACACCGCGAGGACAAGATGACCGAGGAGGAAAGACGCAGGCTGTTATTGAAAAGTTGATAGCTGGTGGAAACGGATACGGTTATTCTGCATTCAGCACTCATTACCGGAAATAGTACAGGGACCTGGCGTAAAAGCCAGGTCCCTGAATGACTCGTGCCTGTTCAGATTCTGCGGAACGGTGCTACTTAATCAGTTCGAAGATGGTGGCTGCGCCCTGACCGCCGCCGATACACATAGTCACCATCCCGTATCTGACCTGCCGTCTCTCCATCTCATACATCAAGGTTGCAGTCAGCTTGGCCCCGGTGGCACCCATCGGGTGTCCCAAAGCGATAGCACCGCCATTGACGTTGACGATATTCGGGTCTATTCCCAGTTCACGGACGCAATAGAGAGACTGAGAGGCAAAGGCCTCATTAATCTCAACCAGTCCTATATCCTTGAGCTGCAGGCCGGTCCGTTTGAGAACCCGGGGTATTGCAAATACCGGGCCGATGCCCATCTCATCCGGTCCGCACCCCGCGACGGCGAAGCCGACGTATCTTAACCGGGGCTTGATTCCCAGTTCCTTGGCTTTATCCGCTGACATCAACATGACAGCTGCGGCACCGTCAGTGGTCTGGGAAGAGTTGGCCGCGGTTACAGTGCCTCCAGGTACGAAAGCCGGGCGGAGTCGGGACATCGCTTCGATATTGGCGTCATGTCTGATCCCCTCTTCATAGTCGTAGAGGATCTCCTTGGTGACCGGTTTGTCGTTCGGTCCCAAGGTGGTTATCTTCACTGGAACCGGTACGATTTCATCCTTGAACTTGCCGGATTTCTCAGCAGCCGAGGCCTTCTTGTGGCTGGATACCGCGAACTCATCCTGCTGCTCCCGGGTCACGTTGTACCGCCGGGCCACGTTTTCGGCGGTCTGGCCCATGCTGGTGTAGACTTTGGAAACCTCGGGATCCAGTACCAGATCCGGGTTAGGTCTGGTTATGCCACCCATAGCAATCATGCTCATGTGCTCAATGCCGCCCGCTAATACGATGTCACAACGGTTGGCAATAATGCCTTCCGCAGCGAAGGCAATGGCCTGTGATCCTGAGGAGCAAAAACGGTTTACGGTTACGGCCGGTACCTCTTCCGGAATCCCGGCATAGCGAGCGGTGATCCGGGAGGTGTTCATCCCGGCCGCTTGTTCCGGGGTGGCACATCCCCAAATCACGTCGTCTATCATCTCGGGCTTGAAGTTGGGCCCGCATCTCCTCATGGCTTCTTCCATACAGAGTTTTCCCAAGAACTCTGGCCGAGTGTCTCTTAAGGTCCCCCGGGGAGCCTTACCACCGGCAGTGCGTACTGCTGAAACGATTACAGCTTCTCTCACTTGTCTTACCTCCCTGATTTATTTTTTGCTGGGGCCTAAAACCCTAATTGCGCATTGGCTTGCCGGTTTTCAGCATGTGGGCGATACGTTCCTGAGTCTTTTGTTCACCGCACAGGCTGATAAAGGCTTCTCTTTCAAGGTCCAAGAGGTATTGCTCAGTAATGGGAGCGCCCTTAATGACTTCTCCGCCGGACATGACATCGACCAGCTTGTTGAGGATATGCCAGTCATACTCACTGATCACTCCGGAGAGTTTCATCCCCAGGGTTCCGACCTTGATCAGAGCAGTATGCGTCTTGCCGGGACACGGGAAAGGCCTGCTGACTGGAGCATTGTATACGGAGTCAACCATCTGCAATACCCGCTTCTTGGCATCGGAGATCAGGAAATCGGGGTTGAAGGTGACGCCGTCATTGGGTTTGAGATAGCCCAGTTCTTTGCCTTCTTTGGCGCTCATCGAGGTCTGGGCTCCGGCTATGGGTTGGAAATGGGCCAATAAGAAGTCCACCACGTGCGCCTGGGTGTTTTTGATCCGGTCAATAGCCCGCATGGTCATCTCCTTGACCCCACCGCCTGCCGGGATCAATCCCAAACCGAGCTCGACCAGTCCGATATTGGTCTCGGCTGCGGCTTGGGCAGCTGAACTCTGCATCACCAGTTCACAGCCACTTCCCAGGGTCCGGCTGAAAGGCGCGGCAACCACCGGTTTATCGGAGTATTTGAAAGCCATAAAGGTATCCTGTAACTTCTTCAGCAGACCATCGATGGCATTCCAGTCCTTGCTTTCAATCGCCTTGGCGACCACACTGAAATCGGTACCGCTGCTGAAGTTTCTTCCTGTGCCGCTTATCACCATGCCTTCCCATTCTGGCTTCTTCAACTCGGCCTGGGCCTGGATCATGGCATCAAGCAGTGCCGGTGTAATGGCGGAATTCCGGGTAGTGATATTGAAACACAATACACCGTCACCCAGATCATACAGGGTAGCCGCGTCCGTAGTCATAACCACCTTGTTCTGCGACTTCAAGGCCGGGAGAACTATCACTTCAGGGCTGAACTTGATAGGAACGTAATTCTTTTCGGGTATTGAATAGTAGTATTCAATACCGTTTTCTGTCTTGTAGAAGGAGTTGAAGCCGAGATCCAACATCTCCTTTAACCAGGCAGGCGGGGTTTCGCCTTCAGCTTCCATCCGGCTGACATATTTCTTAAGATCCAGACCATTCCACTGCTCAAAGGGACCTGCTCCGTGGTTGTATCCCCAGCGCATAGCGCGGTCAATGTTCAGGATGTCGTCTGAGACTTCGGGTATTTTGGCAGCAGCATACATGAGGTACCCCTTGTTGACTTCCCATACGAACTTGGCCGCTTTGTCGTCCCCTTCAAAGAAAGCTTCCATCTTCTCCGGCAGGGTTTTGGCGACCTTGGCTTTTTCCAGGCTCAGGAAATCAGCCGGCTTGGGGGGTACATAATCCCAGGTGTTAATATCCAGCATGAGCTTCTCCTTGCCCACTCGCTTGTAGAAGCCGCCCTTGGTCTTGTTGCCCAAAATTCCCTTCGCCAACATGTCAAAATAGAACTGCGGCAGGGTGTAGGCTTCTTTTTCTGCCGGATCAGTTACATTGTCCTTAACGGTCCCGGTGGAAGCTACTGCGATGTCAAGACCCACCAGGTCCATCAGACCAAACATGGCGGTTCCTGGTCGCCCCACGGCCGGTCCCATAATGGCGTCCACTTCGGAGAAGGTCAGACCCAGCTCCAGCATGAGCTTGGCGCCTTTCGGTCCGCCCCAGTTGCCGAAGCGGTTGGCGATGAAGGCCGGGGTATCCTTGCAGTGGACTACACCTTTGCCCAGGATCCGTTCGCCGAAATCGGCCATAAACTTTACCACTTCGGGCAGGGTATCCTTGCCGGGTATAATCTCCAGAAGCTTCATATACCTGACCGGGTTGAAGAAGTGCGTGCCCAGCCAATACCTGCGGAATTCAATCGGCATATCCTCGGCGATGCTGTTGATGGATATACTGGAGGTATTGGAACTGACAATGGTCCCAGGTTTGATATAGGGGGCAATGTTCTTCAATACGGATTTCTTGATGTCCAGGTTTTCAGGAACCACTTCAACTATCCAGTCACATTCCGATAACCAGGGAAGGTTGTCTTCCATGTTGCCGGTGGTGATCAGGTCCCCATCCTCTTTCAGCATCAATTGGGGCGGTCTTGATTTAAGAAGGGCCTGCTTATTGCCTTCCGCAATCTTGTTTCTCAAGGCCGGATTCTTCTTCTCGTCTTCGCTCAGATTGGGAGGAACAATATCCAAGAGATAGCTGGGGATTCCCACGTTGGCCAGCTGTGCTGCAATGCCACTGCCCATAGTTCCTGATCCTAGAACAGCAACTCTTTTAATCTTTTTCTTCACCAATTTTACCTCCGATCTTGTCTTGTATTGTGTCTTGGCTGCCATTCAACCAATGGTTCTTAATGTCTAATTGCCTCCCGTAATTCCTGGGTATCGCCTCCTTTCCAATGCATCTTTCATACGGGAAGTCTCCATTTTTACTGCTATGAGTTAGCTGGAACCTTACTGCATCACATTGTTACCGGTGCTGTCTGTCGTGTCCCGCGGAATGATTGGCCCGGACGGATTAAACCCTTTTGGGGGTCTATTACCAATCAAGATCTAGGGCATGTGATAGTCACTAAACCAATAGGTGGGCGGTCCTGAGGCCCCCGGACACTTCTTTTCCTAAGTTTTGTTAAGAACCGCGTTATTATACTTGTTGATAACTGGAATGCATCACGGGGACAGTCCCCGTGATGCAAAAAAAGCAAGGGTGATGGACGACCATCACCCTTGCTTTTTTTGCCGGTTAATTAACCGATATTAATGGGGACTGTTTTCTAGTATTCGAAGATCTCGGTCGGAGCGTCTATTACCGAGGTATCTCCATCCTTTACTATCTCAGCGATATACCATACATAGGGAACTACGTTGCGGAGATAGTACTTGGCGGACAGGAACTTGCCGTAATAGTAGTTGTAATCGAAGTGATCAGGACCCAGTTCTTCCATCCGCTTCTTGGCTATCAAAGCCTGATCCAGGAGGCAGTATCCACCATAGAGCTGGCCGGTAGCGGTCAGGATGCGGCGGGCATAAACCTGGAAGTAACCAAACTTCTTGGCTGCCATGTATCCGCCAATGGCCATCATGATCTCCTGGTAGGAGGCCAGAGCTTTTTCGAGGTTGGCAAACTCCTTGTCCAGTTCCGGCACGGTGCCTTTGTTCGCGGCCACGAAATCAACGATATCCTTAAGGAAGTCCTGGAATACCTGGCCTTTCTTCATGGTCCACTTCCGGCCAATCAGGTCCTGAGACTGAATGAAGTTGGTGCCTTCCCAGATGGAATAGATCTTTACGTCCCGGGCGGCCTGGGCCACTGGATAGTCTTCACAGAAGCCATAACCACCATGGGCCTGGATAGACTCGCCGATCAGGCCCCAGGCTTCGTCACTGGGATAAGCCTTGCAGATCGGAGTCAGGACTTCTACCTTGCCGTGCGCCCACTTTCTGCGTTCCGGGTCGGGATCATTGTGGGCAATATCCAGATAATAGTAGCACTTGTGAATCATGGCCCGACAGGCTTCCAGAGTGGCCTTATTGAGCATCAGCATGCGCTTGACGTCATCATGATTTATGATTTCGGTCCGGCCAGCCTTGGGATTGGACATCAGGCGGCCCTGAACCCGCTCTTTACAGTAATTTTTGGCATTCCAGTAGGCGTTGGCCGCTACGCAGGTGGCCATAAGGCCGGTTCCCTGACGTTCTTCGTTCATCATCACGAACATCTGGGCCATTCCCTCAGCTTTTCCTTCTGCATCCGGGGGATTCCCCAGCAGCCAGCCGCGGCAATTGTTGTTGTCCCCCATGGCCAGAGCAGCTGTCGGCTGTCCGTGCAGTCCCATCTTGTGTTCGATAGCGGTGGTGACAACGTCATTGTCCTCCAGGCTGCCGTCCTCGTTTACCCAGTACTTGGGCACTACGAACAGGGAGATACCCTTGGTTCCAGGAGCCGCACCCTCAACCCGGGCCAGATACAGGTGAATGATGTTCTCGGCGAAATCACCATCACCGCAGGTAATGAACTGCTTGCTGCCTTTGATCATATAAATCCGGGGGTCATCAGTAGGATAGGCTTTGGAAAGGATATCACCAACGTCAGAGCCTGCGGTCGCTTCCGTAAGACACATGGTTCCGGACCAGGTCCCATCAAACATCTTGGGCAGGAACATTTCCTTCAGTTCCGGAGTTCCAAAGGACTGAATCAAGCGGGCCGCACCGGTGGTGAGACCTCCCGCACTGGTAGCAGCCGGGCAGGCGGCCTGGATCATTTCCATCAGAGAACACATTAACACCTCTGGAAGATTTCCTTCGGCGGTTTCGTCGATGTTGGAAGTCCCCCAGCCGTTTTCCTGGAGATACTTAAAGACCTTGGTCAAGCCAGGAGCAACCGTTACTTTGCCGTCTTCAAATTTGACCCCATGCTCCTCGAGTTCGTCCGCAGTCGGTGCCACGACCTCGGCCGCAATCTTGTAGACCTGGTCAACCATCATATCAACATCGTCTTTGCTGTAATAGTCTTTGAACTTGTCATAGGCAAAGATTTCCTCGGTGGGCAGCCACTCCTTAAGAATAAACTTAAGATCACGGGTACTGTAGGAAAAAATTGAACTCATCGAATACATCCTCCCTTAACAAATGAAATAATAGCGGAAGTTTCTAACCCGACTGCCAGTGACTCGGCAGCTGACGATCTCATATATCTGTTTCCAACTTAAGGTAAACCTCCGCAGGCCCATGAATTGAATTCTTCAAACAGAACCGGCATAGGACGGTACAAGCCAGTTTTGTCCAAACTGGGTATATTAGACTCTCTTTTCACCCCCTTACATCGATTCCAATTATCATTGTAATATAATTCTACAAGAATGCGGGAATCCCTGTACAGGCTTCTGCATAGTGTGATAAATTATAGGAATTTATAGTTAATCAGCAAAAGAAGCATTGCGCCTTTAAGTCCGGAAACGCAAGGAAATAGCAGCGATTTGGCGGCAGGCCGGCTTTAATTCTGGCTGGTTAAATATCGCGCTGGGAAAATTTGCGGATTCCCAGGCCGATAAAGAGGAGGACATAGCCGGCAGTATATACGAGCATACTCACGCTGGGTGGGGTGGAGGTGGAGAACGGGTTGAAGGATAATACCTGTGAAGGGACTGCACTTCCATATAGAAGAATATAGTTCACCAGACGGTATAGCGAGTCGACTGGCATCAGGAGACTGGTAACAATCCCGATCATATTCAGCGTCGAGGCAGCCAACGAACCTTCGGCTACAGTAACTGTTAAACTGGACATCTGAACTCCGACGTACTCTACCATACCGCCTATCAATGCCACACTGTACAGCATGAACATGAATATGCCGTTCCCCAGGGTACTGAAAAAGGTACTCCCCCACAGGCTAACCGCCAGCAAAACCAGGGGCTGCACTGCAAACAGGGCCATAGCATGGTAGAAGCCGTCCGAATGAATATGGAAGGTGTATCCAACAATCAGATTGGTGGCAATGTAAACCAGAAGGCTGTAGACAACGAGGGCAAAGCCCAGACCAAGGTACTTGCCGAGGAATATCTGGGGGCGGGACAGCGGTTTGGCGGCGATGGCAAACATGATTCCGTTTTCAATCTCCGCGGCAATGCTCCCTACTGAAGAGAAAACGGTGATGGCTGATACCATCATCCCGCTGACAAAGAGACCGGCGGTTAGCAGTTCTCCTGCCAAGGCCATGCGCATTATCTCAACCATATCCCGCGTATCCTTCTCAATATAATGAAGACCGACCCCAAAAAGTCCGAGATATATGATTGTCAGGATCAGTCCCAAGTGCAGGATTCTTTTATTGAGCATCTCGCGAAAGGTAAGGCGGGCAATGGTAATCATCAGTCGGTTTCCCCCATTATATTTATAAACACATCCTCCAGAGAGTAACTGGAGGTCGTTATTTCGTAGAGGTTTCCCCCATTCTGAACCACTATGGCTGCCAGAACCGGTATCATGTCCTCCGAGGAAACTGTAGTCAGAACCCGATCATTATCAATAGATACCTCCTGGCTGTTTTCCCTGATCAGTTCCAGGATACGGGGACTGCCTTCATAGCGAAGGCTTACCTGTCGTTTGCCGCCGGTAAAATTGGTTAACCGGCCCTGGTCCAGGATAATTCCCTCTTTGATAAAAGCTACATGATCGCAGGTCATCTCCACCTCGCTCAGCAGGTGGCTGTTGAGAAAGACCGTCTTCGACTCAGAGCGTAGATCTTTAATTATATCCCGCACTTCTTTGCGGCCAATCGGGTCAAGCGCCGAAGTAGGCTCGTCCAGAAAGATCAGCGCCGGGTCCGGCAGGAGGGCGCTGGCAATTCCCAGGCGCTGCTGCATGCCCTTACTGTATGACTGGATCCGCCCCTTCTCCCGGCCCTGAAGCTTCACCATCTCCAATACGGCAGAAATTCGTTCTTTGAGATATCTCGTTTCCATACCATACATGGCACCGTGAAACTCCAGGAGTTCCTGGCCGGAGAGCCATTCCTGAAAGCGGAAGTTTTCCGGCAGGAAGCCAATCTTCCTGCGCACCTGATTATCACCGAGCGGGCGGCCAAAAATGAAGGCCTGTCCACCGGTGGGCTTTAGCAAACCGAGCAGGGTCTTGACCACTGTACTCTTACCCGCGCCGTTCGGCCCCAAAAAGCCGAAAACCTGCCCCTCGGAAACCGAGAGGCAGATGTCACGGCAACCTGGTTTACCAGCATAGAGTTTGGTCAGGTTAAAGGTTTCAATAATCATCCTGGCTTAAATCCTTATTTTATTCCTTCGGCTATCTCCAGTATTTGTTCCACGGCCATCTGACCGCTGATGCTGTAGATGATCCCGTTTTCGCTCCACAGCACCGTGCTGTTGGTGGAATGCGGAGAACTTTCCGGGTCATTCCAGGTGATCCCCTGATGACCCCGCACCGTCACTGGTTGTATATCGGCAGTCGTCGGGATAACCATAGTATGTTGCCAGTCATTGATTGCCGCCAGCTGCTGTCTGATCCCATCCGGCCAGAAAGGCAGGCCGAGCAGGATATCTCTGACCTCTTCCACCTTAACATTACCGGGAACCGCCAGTTCCGGGCTTCTCATCTGAAACATCGACACCGGAGACAATCCCGGCGATTCGTAATTCAGGATCACCTGGGGATGCTGACTTAAGATTATGGTCTGCCGATCAAGCTCCTGCGGCAGAAGCCTGGCGCCTCCCAGGTTCCTGATCAACTGATTAATGCCGGGCACGTTGAGGGTCAGACTCTGCTGCGGATATTTCCAGACTGATACCTGGGGCTCCCCATAACCCTCCAGTTCTGGTATGAGGATCTTGAAACCCAGGTTATCCTCAGCCACGGTCAGGCTGCAGTCCCAGATAGTCTCTTCGGATCCATTAACTTTAAAGGTGCCAAGATTCTCTATGTCAATCTGCTCAATACCGCTCTGAATAGCCTGATCGATCTGGTCCATGTCCTGGGGGCTGATGGTTATGGTCTGAATTCTATCCATACGGAAAACTGACAGCAGATCAGCTACCACCCCCCGGACACTCCCCAGGGAGAACCCGCCAATCAGAAGCAGCACCACAGCTGCTGCGACCAGGCGGCGACCGCCCCTGCTGATCCCGGGGATGCTACGCTTTGTCTCTGGCCTGCGGCCTTCATTCAATTGGAATTTTAACCGGATCCAGGACTCTTCTTTGAAGGTGTTGTCCAGTTCAATCTCTTCCATGTGCTCTGACAATACACTTTCCAGGTACTGTTCATCATCTGCCAATTCCCGTAATCGCGCCTGGCAGCGTTCGCACTGCTGCATATGACTTTCCACTGCCATACCTTCGGACTTCAGTTCCCCGTCCAGGTAGGCTAATAGAACATGATCCTCATAACAGCCCATTCGGTTTTCCCTCCTTGTCTTCATACTCGCGCCGGAACCTCTGCATCGCCCGCAGCAGGATAGTCCCCACGGAGCTCTTCTTCACCCCGATGACCTCGGCAATCTCCTGGTAGGAGAACCCGGAGAACTTCATGATCAGGCAGGTGCGGTCCCGTTCCGAAAGGGATTCCAGGACCTGCCGCACAGTAACCCTCTCCTCACTCCGGACTGCTATTTCCTCCAGGTCAGGTGCTTCCGGGTTTTGCAGAGACGCTGCGGTCTCCCGCCGTACCCGGTTCCCCTGCTGGCGCAGGTAATTGTACCCCAGATTCGTAGCAACCCGAAACAACCACCCTTTGGGGTTGGCCAGGTCTGAAGGGCCCTGGTAGTAAAGCTTCAGAAACACCTCCTGTGAGAGGTCCTGAGCAGCGGTTACCTCACCGGTCAGGTGGTTCAGGTAGCGCATCACCGGCAGGTAGTAGGCATCGAACAGTTTTCTGAGTTCATCCTCGCGCATTTTCTGCTCCAATCAACGGGGTTGAGTCCCAGGGTGCACCTCCGGGTTCTATAACAAAGACAACGCCAGGGAAAGATTTGTGACACCAGTAAACAGTTTTGGTATTCTGCTAATCCTATTTAATAATAGCTTAAAGCCTTGACATTGCGCCAGGACCGCGCGTCCTATGCCAATAGTCCCGATGGCGGGGCAATGGGACCAAGGTACTTTCCCTGAATAGTCGTACGTCAGGTATTCGGCTTGGCCGATTGACGCAGCATGGCAGCAACACCCTGCGAGGGCGAACGACGAGAGAGGGCGATTTCCATGGACGGGGCGAGAGGGCTACTGAACGTATTATTACTTTTCGCAGGGCATCAATCGTTCGCTAAGCATAACGGGAAGAATCGGTTGGCAGGCCTATGCCATAATCAGGGATGCGGGACCGGAATGGTTCATCGAGGGATAGCCGGCCAGGTCTTTGACCAGCTGAAACATGGCAAGATCCTTCTGCTTGGCTTCCACCATAACATCCAACTCAGGGGTGATCTCGCGGGCCAGACTCAGAAAGGGGTACAGGTCATCCGGGTTGACAAAATCGTGGTGGTGGCGGGGCTGGTCCGCGCTCTTGGGACTGGAGACATGAATCTTGGGAGGCAGGCCACTGCCCTGCCAGGTCTGAAAAATCGCCGGCAGCAATTCGTGCAGGTCCTCTCCCTCATTATTGCAGGCAAAATGGTGAATATCGAGGACCATAGGAATATGGAGTTCCTGGCATAACCCCAACACATCGGCAGCTGTATAAACACGGTCGTCGTTTTCCAGTACGATTCGGTTCCTTACCCGTTCGGACAGCAGCTGCCAATTGTCACAGAACCGGGCCCGGGCGTTCTCTTTGTTCTGGTATCCGCCACCTACATGGATGACCAGTTTGGACCGGTGATCAAGCTGCATGGCCTCCAGCATCAGGCAGTGGTGATCAAGATCGGCCAGGGAGGCCTGCCAGACCTCCTGGCGCGGGGAGTTGATCAGGGTGAAGTGGTCAGGGTGAAAACTGACCCGCTGCCCGTGTTCCTTTACAAACTCTCCGATGGCCTTAAACCGAGGGAGAAGCTCAGTAACGTAGTCCCACTCAGAAAGAAGCGGGTGAGTTGCCAGGGGGATCAGTTTGGAGGAAAAGCGATAGACTGCAATGCTGTTGCCTGCGTTATGTTTCAGCAACCGCAGGCTGTTATCCAGATTTTCTTCTGCAGCTTTACGAACCTTGTAAAGACCGGACCCGGGGTTCTTTTCCTCCAGTGCGCTAAAACTCTTAACAGTTACCGTCCGGGAGGGTGAAGCATTTTTCAGGAGGACCGACATTGCCACGTACCCAAACTTTATTTTCATGCCCTGACCTCCTGGTTTATTTATGCTAGTAGGTTGCCTTTACCGTTTGTTTTTAATCACGCCAGCAATAAAAGCATTCCTGCTGGACCCAATATACCAGCCGGCTGGCAATCTTCGGAATCACCGAGTTTTAAGGGATCCTACGTTGTTTTGAAGATGACTGCTGTCATATTTTCGACCGAAAACCCTTTTCTTTCTCAACAATATGTGTTATTATGCTAGTGGCCTTCCTATGTCTAGTGTTCGCTTGCTCTTTCAGGTTAAGTTGAACCTCGCGGACTGGAGGAGCTTTATTCGAAAGGAGTCCTACGAATGCCGTTTGAGGACAAGGTTCTGACGTGTAAGGAATGTGGAGGAGAATTCATCTTCACCGTTGGTGAACAGGAATTCTATGCTGAGAAAGGCTTTCAAAACATTCCTGGTCGTTGCCCGGAATGCAGAAGAAGGAGAAAAGCTGAGAGCCGGGGTGGGTCTGGCGAGAGAGAAATGTTTGACGTGATTTGTGCTGAATGTGGCGCTCCGACAAAGGTTCCATTCCGTCCGAGTGGTGATCGCCCCGTTTACTGTAGCGACTGTTTCCGCAAAAGACAATACTAGTTACGAAAGGATATTAAGTTAGAATATTAAGGGACCGGTTAATAACTCCGGCCCCTTTTTGTTTCTTAGTCCTGTATATTGCTCATGTGTTTCTTGAAAACCAGGAACATGTCTTCAAAGAGCTTGCGAAACTGTTTCAGAATCTCAAACACCCGGTCCAGTTGATCTTCAGGCATCTCCATCAGCGCGGCTTCGGGATAAACCGGCAATCCATCGTCTCCATGGTTTTTGAGTATCAGGTGTCCCTTCCTGCGCCCTACCGTGTATGCCTTGATCCCGGTTGCTCTCTCAAAGCCTTCCATTACACTGTTCATTTCCTGCCACAGCGAGTTGTTCAAGTCCTGGTCCTGGATAAGTCGATAAGCTACTTCTTTCTCCTGATCGTTTAATACCAGGTTGTGTATCTTGACATTAAATGAGTACGCCCGTTTGCCGCTGGCTGCATCAAGGTAAAGTGCCTGGTCCAGTATGTACCTGACTTTCTCTGATCTCTCCATTAAGGCTCCTCCTTCAGCGTTATTCATCTTCAACTGGATACTTGCGATTCAGTCTATTTTTGGCTTTTGTAGCACCCCCCTTCCTCTATTTACAGTATATGGCTCGATGTCCTGCCTTTGAACACAAATTTTGCACGAGCCGGTTCGCGCAATTAAGCCTATGTTTGTTAAGTTCGTAATAATTACAGGAAAATTGTCGTTCATGGTAGAATTATTACATATACTCCACCCTCATCAGTTACAGCGAGGAGATCCAAAGTGCATGGTCCCGATTTAGAGAAAACCAAAGAAGAGCTGGTGCTGGAGGTCAGGGCCTTGCGCCAGCGGGTTGAAGAAATGGAATCGCGTCAGCGCTCCGATGGCAATGGAAGCTGGATTGAAACGGAGGACCTTTACCTGAGCCTCATCGCGGAGGCCCTGTTTGGTTATTACGTTATTCAAGATGGACGGTTTCACTTCGTCAACCCCAAAATGGTCGAAATCTTCGGCTATACAGTAGAGGAGATGCTGGAGCAAGTAGCACCTCTGGATGTGATCCATCCATCGGACCGTAAGCAGGCCGCAGAAGTTATAGACCTGAGACTGGATGGCGTTCTGGGTTCAGCCACTTATCACCTGAAATGCCTTCGCAAAGATGGGCAGACCGTTTATATACAGGCCACCAGTTCCCGCATTATTTATCGAGGACGCCCCGCCATACACGGAAACATACTCGATATCACTGAGCGTATGATGTTTGAGCGGGATTTGCGGAGGAGTGAAAGCCGGTACCGGGGTATTGTTGAAGACCAGACTGAACTGATCTGTCGGTTTTTGCCTGACGGAACCATTACCTTTGTCAATGAGGCCTTCTGTCGGTACTTTAACCTCAAACGGTCTCAGCTGATTGGGGGTAACTTCCTGGCCAATGCCCAGGAGCGGGATCGGAGGTGCTTCCTGGAGATTATCTCCGGGCTTAATCAGACGAATCCAGTATCCAGCACCGAGTACAAAATGGATTTTCCCAGCGGGTTTTCCCGGTGGCAGCATTGGACAATACGGACGATCTTTGACGAATTTTCTCGCCCCTCGGAATTCCAGGGGGTGGGGAGAGATATTACCAAGCGTAAACAGGCTGAGGAGGCCCAACTACAGAGTGAGACCAACCTCAGGCATCAGGTCGATTACCTCAATACCATGATGCAGAGCCTTAATGAATTGTTTTACACCTATGATCTCGGAGGATACATTACATTCATTAACCAGAAAGCCGATGAGGTTCTGGGCTATGAACCACATGAGCTTCTGGGAATGAATGTAATTGACTTCGTGCCAGAAAACATCCGTGATTCGGTCAGTGAAGGGATGCAGAGAATCCTCAAAGAAGGCCAGTCATTGAGCGACGAGTTACCCGTCTTCCGCAAGGACGGCTCACGGCGCATAATCAGACTTAACTCCGCCCCAATTATTGAAGACGGTGCCATCACTGGGGCCATGGTTTTGGCTGAGGATATTACCGAGCGCAAGAAGACGGAATCGGCTCTTCGTGCCAGTGAATCCAACCTCCTGAAACAGGTCAACTACCTTAACACCCTGATTGACAACCTTAATGAGCTGTTTTTCACCTATGATAACGATGCGCGTATAAACCTGGTCAACAAAAAGTCCTGGGAGATCCTGGGTGTCAACCCTGATGAGATGTTGGGCCGCCAGGTTATTTCCCTGGTCATGGAAGATGACCAGGAGTTGATTTCCCGGGAGATAGAAGCGCGTCTGGTCCATGGCCGGTCAGGGAGTTACGAAGTCGCGGTCCGCCACCAGGATGGTACCAAACGACTGCTGCGGCTTAATGCCTCGCCGATAATCGAGGACGGCCGGGGAGTGGGAGGTATGGTTCTGGCTGAGGATATAACTGTTCGCAAACAGACGGAGGAGGCACTGGAGGCCGAAAAAGAATGGCTGGCGGTAACCCTCCGCAGCATTGGTGAGGGAGTTATTACCACTGATACCAACGGCACCATCATGCTGATCAATGATGTGGCGGAGAGGCTGATTGGCTGGAATCAGTCAGATGCGGTGGGAAAACCCATAGAACAGGTCTTGAGACTTATCGATCCCACTACCAAGCAACTTCGATCCCGAGAATTAATCGAAAAACTGCAGAACCAGCCGGTAATAGAATTGGCCAATCATGTACTAGTATGCCGGGATGGTCAGGAGCGGATCATCGATGCCAACGGCGCCAGGATACGCGACCGCTCAGAGCACTTCATCGGAGCAGTCCTGGTCTTCCGTGATATCACCGACCGTCTAAGAATAGAGCAGGAAATGACCAGGACCAGCAAGCTGGAGTCCCTGGGGGTGTTAGCCGGTGGAATTGCCCACGATTTCAACAATCTGCTGACCGTTATCATGGGTTATATAACCCTGGCCAAGATTAATATTCACGACACCGCAGGAACGCTGGATCTTTTGGCCAAGAGCGAAAAAGCCTCCTGGCAGGCCAAGGCCCTGACCCAGCAGTTGCTCACCTTTGCCCGGGGCGGGGCACCCATCAAAAAGACGGTTAACATTGTTAATACCATAAAGGACTCGGTAGATTTTACCCTGAGCGGCTCAAATATAAAATGCGATATGTTCGTACCTCAGCACTTGTGGCCGGTTGATGTTGACGAAGGCCAGTTGAGTCAGGTGATGAACAACCTGGTCATCAACGCGTTACAGGCCATGCCAGAAGGAGGAACCCTGCAAGTAACTGCGGAAAACCTGGAGGTCGACGAAGAGTCAGGCCTTCCCCTGAGGGCAGGAAAATACGTCAAGATCAGGGTCCAGGACGAAGGTGTCGGCATCTCCGATATACACTACCAGAAAATCTTCGATCCATATTTTACCACCAAGCCTACTGGTACGGGTCTGGGTCTGGCTACAGCCTATTCGATCATCAAGAACCATGGAGGATTTATTGCCGTCGATTCTATCGTCGGGCAGGGGACCTCATTTGACATCTATCTCCCCGTTTCGAACAAGGTACCCCAGGGCTCTGCTGCTGACCCTTCCCACCCAACCAACGGACAAGGGAGGATTCTGTTCATGGACGACGAGCCAAAAATCCGCGAGGTAGTAGGACGGATGCTCAGAGCCATTGGTTACGATGTGACTATGACCAGCAATAGCCAGGAGGTAGTCCAAGCGTATCAGAATGCCCTCGAAAATGATCAAAGGTTCGATGCAGTGATCATGGACCTCACCGTACCCGGGGGCATGGGCGGACAGGATGCGATCCAGAAACTGATGGTGATTGACCCTGAAGTAAAGGCTATTGTAAGCAGCGGCTACTCCAATGACCCGGTTATGGCAGAGTATGCCAGTTGGGGTTTTAAAGGGGTTGTCTCCAAGCCTTTCGGAATAAATGAACTCAGTCAGGTATTGAAACAGGTGCTGGCCCAGGAATAACTGTAGGATATCAGGAATTTTGCACTACAAAGGGCTCAGACAGCGCCATACTGCATGAGCCCTTTGTAGTGCAAAAATAGGGATTGGACTGTACCGGTCGTCCCTTTTAAACTTAAAAACATATCTACACGCCAACCGGAAATGACCTGCCACGTTTCCGCTATGCAGGCCAGCTACAGCTCAGAAGAAAAAGACATAGCCTCCCAGGATAACACAGATACCCCCGAAAACACCATAAAGGACTTCGACGAATCTGACACTGCTGTCGTCAACCTGCAACGGGGTGTTGTTTTTTGCATATCCAGCCGCACCACGGGCACACAGTCGGCGAAAGATCAAGAATGCCGCCCCTATCCCGCTGATGCACAAACCAGTTATCTGTTGAGCATCCATTTCAAAATCTCCTTATTTTACAAGGTATCTTTATTATACCCTGAAATATGGACATGTCATTCTCTATTTTCCGAACATTCCCGGTCACCAAAAGGAAAGCGCCCGGCAATCGGGCGCTCGTAATTTGGTGTCTGAATTTTTACTCTCCGTTCGGGGGATCGCTAGACTAGTAATCAAAACAAGTTCTCAACCGGAGTATAGCTGAATCCGGCCAGTTTCGCTTCATTGGCCATATACATCCAGACGCCGCTACCAGCTGTTACTTGCGGAATTTCATCCAGATTCCACTCTTCGCCCGGAATGTAATTCCACGGTTCAAGGTTCAAACCGAAGGCCGGGTTTACAACCTGTATACATTCGTTGTATACGCTATTAATAAATCGGGTTACCGGTTCTTGAATCGGCTTACCAGTATAAAAGGATGGGTGTTTTGACAGGTCCAAGGCCGGACCCACCAGGTTCCATCCCGGTTGCAGATTCGATTCATACGGTCCTGTGGGCGTTGATGCCGGATAACACACCGCAACGGCTCCATCATAAGGATCTTTAGAATCTTTGATTTTCACATAAACGGCGTCCATAGGCTTAAACAGGAAAACCGGGTCGTTACTGTAATTCGGAGTTTCTCCCTCCTGAACTACCCATTTACCAGCGTTTAAGTTACCATCCGGCACCTGATAAATCTGGTGCCATGTCTTGTCGACTGGGTCAAAGCTGTAGGCAATCTCCACCGCTTCTTGAGTAAATGGCAAACGCAATGATGCCGATAACGTTTCAGGATCGACAAGTTCAATGGACAAATCGGATATGAATTGATCAAAGCGAGGTCTTTCCAATGCTACCGGCGTTGAGACCACATTCCAGCCTGATGTCAGGAGCATGACCCAGCGCGGGAAGAGTTTAACCTCCGTTGTTCCAGGCTGCAAAATCCCTGATTGGTCCTGAGCCGTGAGTAGATCGTTTTCCTGGGGATTTGCGGATGGCTGAGACCTTAGGTAATACAACTCAACACCCGTATATCCCTTGGGAATGGTAATCTCCACGCTGCCCTCAGGAGCACTTACTGAGTAATCGTCCGTGTAGAATCCGCCTTCTGATGCCGTCAGAGTAACTCTCAAATCATCGGGCCCATTCCATTCAATAGGCCGTCCTTTATCGTCAATTACAGCAACAATACAGGGAATTTCCGTATCGTTCCAGCCCCATGCCTCGTTTACCCACCAGTAATCTCCATAATCTCCGAGATACTTCACTGGGTTATTGATATTCGCTAAATAAACAGCCAGGCCTTTTGCCGAGCTTTGGACCACAAGATTGAATGATGCTCCTTCCATATTAATGGCATCAAAATGCACCGTTACCTGGTCTTCTTCATAGTTTTCTGTGGGGTAAGCCAGATAAATGGTGTTCCAGAGTGTTCCGTCAAGCTCGATGTCTCCGATTGTATAGGTATCCCATGACTCACGATAGAACGCAATTTTGTCGTTAGGATTAAGCTGAACATTTATCGGTTCGGTATTGGCCACCGTTGGATTACCATACTCGTCCAGCAGACCGATATGGACCTCATACTGGGAGTTAGGCTTAATGTGGTACATACCTGGATTCACAACCGGGTTGCCGGGATCCTGGTCCCATTCATCTCCTGGTGCACCACTACGGGGCAGTACAATATCCCAATGATCGTAACCATCGACACCAAGAATCCTCAGTGCATCGAAATAACGAGCTTCCTCCATATACGCCACTATTTTTGTGGCTTCACCGGGAGCTACCCTTAGGTATACCCAATCCCACCAATAGTCCCCTTCAATGGCAAAATAGACTCCGACCCATTCGTCGTAATACTCCCATCCATATTCCCAATCAATATAGCCATTGGCCTCAGTGCTGTAGTACCATAGGTCTACACTTTCCTCTCCTTGCGGAATGTAAAGGGGGTTTTCGTTATCAATAGATTGTGCCTCAGGATTCAATAAAGGGTCTTCAAAATAGAAGTTGGGTGCTGAGCCCGGTTGGATAGTCGAATCACGTTCTTCATAGATGTTAATCCTCGTATTTGACGAGGCTTCGGTGGGTTGCCATCTTGATCAATCAGCGTTAAGGTTAACTTCTGTAGTTGTCCGGCAAATAGGTCCAGGGAATATTCATCCAGTTCCCTCCCGTCACCGTAAGTCACTTTCAGCTCTACCCCTGTCCGGCTGATGGTTAAAGGATTCGCAAGACTGCTGAACAACATCTGATCAGCATTGTTTATCCCCACTTCCCAGTACCATTGCCTTCCTGACACTTGGGGGTTTACGACTTCATTCAGTTCAATCGTCACTTTGCTGCCAGGGCCGGCGGCGAATTCATCCGGTTCCGGAATGGTGAAGCACAACCCGGTGCCTACCGGCGGATCACCTGAGGGGATTGTTGTTACTCTGTCAATCGTGCTTACGTACCCCGGGCTGTATACTGCGGCTGTTATGGTTGCTGTTGTATTGCTGAAATTAAAATATCCCGGGTCGTCTTCCCCTATGTAACACGTGCGCAGGTACACCGTGTCTCCGACATTTAAAAACTGATCCTGCTGCAGTTCAAATTCCAGGGTATAAGTGGTGTGCGCACTAATCCCCAAATTGGCGGCTGTTACCTCAATAGGAGGCAGGCTTTCGGCTTTAGCAGCGGGAACCGATCCCAAAAAAGCTGGCAATACGAGCAGAACGGCCACCACAAGAGCAATTCCCCACGAGAAAACGCTCCTTCTCACTCCCTTTTGCACCGTACCATCTCCTCTCATTAAGATTCCTTGGTTTTGTTGTTAGGAAAGATAACCACAATAAACCACAAGATACCCCCAACAAGTGGATATGACTCAGACCAAAGCACCAACTCCTTTCTAACTGTTTCTGATATTCTTTTCGCCTTCAGTTGGAAGGACTTCAGATTTAGTGGGTATAGCTGCCACATATGACTGTCGTTATTTAGCCTTCGCTTACCAGTTACGTTTTGGCTGCCGGTTGTAGCTCGGATCTAAGAATTCAATCAACTCGCAGAACATTGCCGTTGTTGTATTCTCAATTCACCGGAGGCTGCGGCACCCCCTCACCCTCCTGGAATTCGTGCACAGTATAAACTGGTATAGGAGCGGAAAATCCCCGCACCGTTACCGCACCCAGTTCTTCGAACTCCCAGGGTATATCCGCTGGATTTTTCCGAAGGCTCTGCAGGGTACGGTCACTCAGGATAAGCTGGGTGCCGTACTCCTTATTGAGGCTCTCCAGGCGGGAAGCCAGGTTAACATCCTCTCCAATCACCGTATAATCGGTCCGCTCAACGCTGCCAACATTACCAACCACTACTGTTCCGGTACTTAATCCGATTCCTATATTGAAAAGAGGTTCGGCTCTTGATTCCCAACCCTGATTAAGGGCAACCAGTTGTCGGCGCATCTCCTGGGCCGCGCTGACGGCTTTCGCGGCGTGGTCCGGTTGATACACCGGGGCACCAAATACCGCCATAATGCCGTCGCCCATGTACTTGTCGATCATACCCCCGTATTTGAAGATAGCTGTTGTCATGACTGACAGGTATTCGTTCAGTCGTCCTACCACCTTCTCCGGGGGCATGGACTCGCTGAAAGAAGTAAATCCCCGGATGTCGGAAAAGAGTATGGTCACTTCCTGGCGTTTACCCCCCAGTTCCACCAGTTCCGGGTGGTTTATCAACTCCTCCACCACCGCCGGCGACACGTACCTGCCAAAGAGCGCCCGGGTCCGCTTCCGTTCCATTTCGGATGTCAGGTAGTTCTGCGCGGTAACCCCGGTGTAAGTTACCAGGGACAGAATCATGGGACTGGCACAGTCGATCCACCAGTGCTGGTATGACCACAGCCCGTATGAAACTGCTCCAACCCCGGCAACCACCAGACCGGCCATCAGGAGACCTCCCCCGGGCCCTCGGCCGAAAACCAGCCGCATGGTCAGTACCCATACCAGGATCATCCACAAGAGGTTAACCCACAGGGGAACCTTCTGGAAGTATGAATCCTCAAGGAAAGTCTTAAGAAAAGAAGCGTGGATCTCAACCCCCATGGCCGGCAGTCCGCTGCTTAAGATCAGGTTCCCGGTGGTAAAAGGGGTCTTCTCATAATCGCGCATCAGTACCGATGTGGGACCGATCAAGACGATACGGTCTCTAAAGACCTCCGGGTTCACCTTCCCCTGCAAAACATCCAGATACTCATAACTGGGAAAGGCACCTCCCGGTCCCCAAAAATTGGATAGAGCCTGGCAGCGCTGATCAACCGGGATGAGGGTGTCCCCTACCAGCAGTTTGCCATCCGACAGCCGGGTTATCCGGTCGGCGCCCGGACCCAAAACAGTCTGCGCAATGGCAAGACTGAAGGAAGGAATGAAAAAGTCCTCTCCCGCCGGGTAGGCCACCAGGGAATGACGCACTACGTTGTCGCGATCGGTCGGGGTGTTGATGAAGCCCACCCCGGCACAGCTTTCAAGAAAATGGTCCAGGGGCATCCTGATCTCCTGCATGATCTGGCCATCGTCTTCGTCAAATGTAAAGCCGCAGGCCAGAACTACTCCTCCATGCCGGGCCACGGCTTCCGCCAGGGCCTGGTCCTCTGAGGGTTCGCTCGGCAGGTCAAGGATCAGGTCAAACGCCACCACCTGCGCCTCACCCAGGAGTTCAAGTCCTTCAGCGAACACGGAACGCGGCCAGGGCAGCTGACCCAATTCGCGTATGGATTCCTCCCCGATCCCAATTAAGACAATCTGGTTACCAGGGTCCTTTTCCCCGGAAATCCGGAACCAGCCATCGTAAACGGTATTCTCTACCCGTTCCCATAGGCCCAGGGATGTAGATAACAGAAACAGCAACAGAATTCCCGCCGGCAGGAAGAGGCTTTTCCACTTCAACATCCTGAAACTCCTTAAAGCATTGTATTTAGTATTTAATAACAATCGCCGTATGAATTCCTTTCTTACTAAGGACAATCCTTCCTCACTGTGCACAATTAGCGCTGTTCGCTTAATGGTTAAGGCTTTTCATAGATCCGGCCTGACGTTGAATAGGTTTTGCCCGCTTTACCCTGCCGGCGGCCTTAAACGTGCCCGGGAGAAAATCCCTGGCCGGTCAAAACAGCTGTTGGCCCCCACCGACGAAGTAGAAAGGCTTCAATCTTCACTTCACATCCATTCCGTCGAACAAATACAACGCACAGGGAGTCATGTATACTCCTCATCTTTGTATTAGGAAGCTAACTGTCAGGCCGCTTGCTTCGTCTTCGCTATACTGTGAGAGAAATCTCACTTACCCCTCCGGGAACAAAGGTTACTTTCTTCTGAACCTCTTTTCCATCAACATAGAGGGTAAATTCCTGTCCGTTGGCAATCCCCCCGCTGGAGCCGATTATCATCTTGACGGGTTCTCCATATTTCCCTTCGATCTCCACCGTAATACGTCCGATTTCCTGGTTTCCCAGTTTGGCGACAATTAGGGTTCCAACCGGAGCGTCTTGTCCACTAATTTTGACACTTCCGTACAGTGCATGGGGAAGGGTCGGTGGCTGCAGGCCAGACAGTATAATAAACGCAAATCCTTCGCTGACCAGGTTACCCTGCGCTACTGTCACCTGAACCGGGCCGCTCCGCAGACCTGCAGGGACATTCACCGTTATCTCGGTAGCAGACCAACTGATAACCTCAGCAGTGTATGACCCGAAGCGGACTACCCCGTTTGTTGTTCCAAAATTGCTACCTTCAATGACTACTGTTTCATTGATCGGTGCTTCAGCAGGCCGGATGGCGGTGATAACCGGCCGGGGCACCGTTTGTGCCAGCACGGTAAAAGCAAACTCATTACTGGTTAAATCACCCTGTTTGACCGTCACCTGTACGGTTCCTGGAGATAGATCTGGTATTACAGCTGTTATCGTGTTGGCGCTCCAGGTATTTATTGTAGCTGGAGCTGAGCCAAAGCTGACTGTACCCTGGTTGGTGCCAAAATGGTTCCCGATGATCGTAACATTTGTACCAGGTTCAGCCGATGAGGGTGTGATTGAAGTTATTTCCGGGCTTTCGCCTTGTACCGGACCACCGCCGCCTCCGCCGCCTCCGCCTCCGGGTTGAGGTGCTGGCGGAGGAAGCGTTCCTTCTTCGTGCTTCTTCACGTTTTCATCCGTGGGTGGGTGTCCTAACTTCATTACCTCCATCGCCGCCAGAATCCGCTGCAGAATCGTTTGCTGCTGTTGCTGCTGGGTGGTAGTGCGGTGGCGTACGCTGCGGTTATTGTCAATCTGCTGGGCGGCGTTGCGCATCCAGGTCGCGATTGCCGACTTAGTCCATTTGGCGATGGTATCTTTAGACATTGTCTGGGTGCGGGTTTCTCCTCGGCTGTTTACATGGCCTTCATAACCGGACTTGACGTCGGTCTGTCTGCCGCCGACCTGCAGGAAGCCGGAACCGTTAGCCAGGTTCATGGACCAGCCCCCGCCGCTGGTTGTAACAATGTTACCGAAGGTACTTCTGGCACCGCACATGCCGACCGGCATGTCAAAGGTGAGACGGGTCTTGACTTGCTCGTTTTTCTTCCACCAGGGCAGGCTGTTACTGCTGGCGGTTTGAGCCGGCGCGCGGCTGGGTGCGGGGGTCGTCTGGCGGAAGAAACGATCAGTCGAAGCACGGCTGGGGGGTGTCGTTGAGTTGCTTACCTGACTGCTTTCTTGACGATTGGGATCAGCAGCCAGGGCAAAGTATACCTCGCCTGACTTCATCGCCAGCCTCAGGTCGTCGACTCCCACGCCGGGTTCACCGTTTTGCTTTATGTAACGGTATCCCTGGTTGTTGGTCAGGGTAAGCTCGGTCTGGGGTTCCATCCTGATCTCGGTTCCGTCGTCAAAGGTTAAGCGGGCAATGCTGTCAGCGGCAGTGGTGACCGAGTCACCCGGTTTCAGGGTCCCGGACTTGGATACTGTCTGGTATTCCTTCTCGTCAGCCTTCTTGATCCTGACCGTACCCTTCTCCGCTGTGACCTGGCAGGTCAGACTCTGGTCGGAGAATTCCGGCGCCAGAACCAGCATCATGGCCAGGGCCCTGGCTAGTTCTCCCCGGCTCATGCTCACATCGGGGGCAAACTGTCTATCGGATTTAAGCAAGATCATCTTAGCATCCAGGGCGGCTGCGATTTGCGGTGCCGCCCAGTGACCGGCACTCACATCCTGCAGCAGCGGCAGTGCGGTTGGTGGGACCGCGGATTTGGTCAGACGGAAGATCAGCGAAATCCCTTCCGCCCGTGTCAACGGCTGGTCCGGGCGGTAGGTGCCGTCACCATAGCCGGCCAGGAGTCCGGCTCTGACAGCCGAACCAATAACTATAGCGGCCCAGTGGCTGGCAGGAACATCCCGAAATCCGCTGGAGGTAATCCCGGCGGTGTCCAGGTTAAGGGATTTGACCATTATGGCTGCCGCCTGGGCACGCGTCAGGCTGGAGGCCGGGCGGTAGGTCCCATCAGGAAAGCCGGATATAACTCCGACCTTGGTCACATAAGTGATGTAAGGCTGATTCGGGTTGTCACTGGTGACATCGGAGAAACCCTGCACTGGAGCGGCGAGGGCCGCCTCTCCCGGAGCAACCACCAGCAACTGCATCATGATGAAAACCACAGCCAACAAGGTGGCGATGATCCTGGACCCACGACGATGCCTGTGTACAATCACAACTCTCAACTCCTTTTCTTATTGATTACGATGGTTATCTCAGGTTGTCTCATCATGGCACTTCTACATTACCGATCACCACCATTCCCGAACCTATTCAGTTCATGACATTCTGCCGGATTAGATAACCACCAGCAGTCAAGAGTGCCCTTAAGAGGTTTCGAATCCCAGCCAGATGATTCGGCCGCAACAAGGATTTTTCACAACAACGGATTTATCTGCGTAAGAGACTTTTGGAAGCAGGAATGATCGAGGAAGGTATAAGGCATGGCTGGGTACAACCCTCATTGAGGAACCCGCGCCGTTATTTAGTCAGGCAAAGCCTTAACAATGAAACTGGTGCGAGGTTAAAATATGTATGATGAGGTCTTCTTTTTGCTGGATAGATCGTCAGGTCGTGAAAACCACACTAAATGCTGTAATAGCGATCTTATTCCTCTGGTCCTGAAGAGTTTGAGGTCCACAAAAGAACCGAACCGCTGCCCCGGCCAGCATAAGAAGCCTTACTTCCTTATTACAGTCCTCGAACTCCCAGAAATCGAATCCAAATATCAGCGACAACATTATGGGATATTTTTAGGAATTCTTTTCTTACACGGGATAATCCTTCCTCGCTATTTCGAGATATTTTTTATATTCATTAACTATTTTAACAACATGAAACATCATGGATCCCGCCCAGAAATACAGTGGAGCGCTGTTTCCGGAGTAAATCAGCAACTTGCTGCTTGGAACACCTTGTGAGTATTCGCCTGGCCTTTTGTCGGTTTAAGTGGCTTCCTTGCGGAAGATGACGAGAAAGTAGTCGAATAACACTGTCGACTTCATAGATCAGGTTTCAGATTGGACTGGGATGACAGCGGTTTACACACGACGGGCTGTTTCCTGGAGGCAACCAACTGCTGAAATAAAAGAAGGTGAAGCGCCCGGGGCCCGGGCGCTTCAGTCGGTATTATACAACTACTAATAGCCTGCTACACCTTGGGTTCGACTCTGATGATAATCTTAACGGATTCCACCCCAATCAAACATTGACCACAGGTGCTGCACCGGAGTATAACTGAACCCCGCCAATTCCGACTCGTAGCCCATATACATCCAAAGACCGCTACCGGCCAGTACATGTGGGATATCCTCGTCATCCATATACCACTCATCATCTGGTACAAAATTCCAGGGCCTGGAATTATAAATTCCGAGCGCCGGGCTCACAATCTGCAAGCAATTACTGTATACACTTTTAATGAAGCGGTCGACCGGCATACTAACAATCATCTGGTCTTCCTTATATGAGATATCAAGAGCTGGACCAACCAGGTTCCATCCGGGTTCCAGTATTGACGCATAGGGGCCAGTCGGGGTTGAGGCAGCATAACACGTCACTCCAGCCAGGTTGGTAGCCTTGATCTTGACGTATATGGCCTTCATGGGCTCAAACAGGAAGACCGGATCGGCATCGTAGTCCGGTGTAGATCCCTGCTGAACTACCCATAAGCCACTTTTGGAACCATTGCCATCCGGAATCCGGTAAATCTGGTGCCAGGTCTTGAGGACAGGGTCAAAGCTGTAGGCAATTTCCACCGTTTCCTGGGTAAAGGGTATATCCAATAATTTCCCATTATCGGCAAGGACCAAATCGGTAATGAACTGATCAAAGCGGGCTCTTTCCAAAGCCACCGGAGTCGAGACCACATTCCAGCCAGGGCTCAGAGGTCTCATCCAGTGCGGGAAGAGTTTAACCCTCGTTATCGCAGGTCGCCAGGCCACTGATTCCCCTTCCCGGAGGGCTGCAGCCAAGAGCCGGTCGTCGACCAGGGGGTTCGTAGATGGCTGGGGTCTCAAGTAATACAGACCGATGCCAGTGTATCCCTTGGGGATGGTGATTTCCATATTGCTGACGGGCACACTCCCCGAGCTCGCAGTCATGCAGAATCCACCTTCATCGCCCTGCAGGGCAACCTTCAAATCCTCTGCTCCGTTCCAAGTGGTAGGCCGTCCCCACCGGTCAATAACGGCCACGATGCATGGTGTCAGCAGGTCGTTCCAGGCCCAGGCCTCATTAACCCGCCACCCTTCATGGGTTTCATATAGACTGTCAAGTGGGTTAAAACGGTCCAATACATAAAAAGCCAGCCCCGACGGCGGGCTTTCAACCACAATGTCAAATTCAGCCTCGATCATGTCCTGACTGCGAAAAGATACCGTTTTTTCTACCGGTTCCTGGATGTCTTCGGCAATATATGAAAGGTATATTGAAGTCCATAGCTCACCAGGACTAAGATCGATATCCCCAATCGGGTTCCAGTATTCGTCATAGAATTCAACCTCCTCAGGGATGAGGATGACTTTTATCACCCGCTCAGTGTTGGCCGCGGTTGGGTTGCCATACAAATCCAGCAGGCCGATAGAAACCTCATATCCGGAATTTGGTTTTATGTAATATCTATCGGGATCCTGACTCCCTACATCGCCTGGTCCTATCATACCCGGCAGTTCTATACCCCAATTATCGGTTCCATCGGGAGTGCGAATCTTATTACCATCATACAAATCCGCCTCATGCAGCTTAGCAACTATTTCTGTCGGCTCACCAGGAGCTACCCTTAGCGGCAGGTACGTCCAATACCAGTCACCCTCAATGCCAAAAGCGACCTCGACTTCTTCGTCATCGTAAAAACACCAATCCCGATCGCCATCGACGCTATACCCTTCGATAAAACCAGTGGCTTGTGTGCTGAGGTACCAGATGGATACGCTGTCCTCTCCCTGAGGGATAAACGGCCGGTTGCCCTCATGTATGGGTTCTGCTTGTGAATTCTCGGCTGGGTTCTCCATATAGAAGTTGGGAGCAAAACCCGGTTGCTGAACGCCACCCCTTTCCTCAGAGATAATTAAATACGTGTTTGTTGAAGCTTTGCACGGCTTACCATCCTGATCCAGCAGTTGTATCTTTAACTCCTGCACCTCACCCGCAGTCAGGTCAAGATAGTAGTCATCGGGCAAGGGTGATCCATCACCGTAGGTCACGTACAGGTCTACTCCCGTCCTGGTGATGGTGAGTGGACTGCTGATGCTGGTGAATGTTGCCTGTTCAGGATCATTTATTCCCAGTTCCCAGTACCATTCCCGCTCTGCTACCAGGGGATTAACGACGTTATTCAGTTCGATAGTTACGCCAGCCCCAGGGCCAGCCTCAAACTCATCCTCGATGGTAAACGACAATCCAGTTCCATACGGGGGTTCACCGGGCAGGTCGTATGGTTGGCAGACAGTGGTGCTTGAATACACCGCATCTGCTATGGTTGCTGTCGTACCTGCAAAATTGTAGGAACCCGGTGATGCGTAGTCGTCAGCTTCAATGTAGCATGTTCGCAGGTACACCGTGTCTTCTGTTTTCAAGGACTGCCCATCCTGGAGTTGGAACTCCAAGGTATAGCTGGTTGTGGCACCGACCCCAGTGCTGGCAGCCGTCACCCTAACAGGGGCATAGGGTGTCGCCTCCGCAACTGGAATCGAGCCGATAAATGCCGGTATCACCAGCAATACCGCCAAGGCCAGAGCCATTCCCCATGAGAATCTGCTCCTCCTCACTTCCCGTCTCACAATACCATCCCCTTCTATTTAGATTCTTCGGTTATCGTTTAATGGGGCGACCGCAATACTATAGACAACTGAAGCAGCACCAGAATGCCCGCGCCAAAAGCCTTTTTCTCTCAGGCATCCTGGACTCCTTAATCTTCATTTTCTTGACAATTAATAGCAAATGTTAAGGAATTCTTTGCTTGTCGGGGATATTCCTTCCTAACGGTAAGAATTATTTTCGGACCAAGTTCCACTCGCTATAATAACGAAAGCCGGGATGAGTCCCGGCTTGAATAGTGGCATAAAATTGCGAAAAACCCGTACGCTCAGAGAGCTCTATTCCCTGGACCTAACAATGCTTTGTAACAGCAGTTCAATGTATTCGTTACTCAGCTCGGGATTGTCCAGCTCCAGACCGGTGATTTCCTGGATGCGTTCCCCCATGAGAATGGGGAAGGAGAGAGAGCTTAAAAGCTGCAGGCTTCGCATGTAGTGCACCGTCCGGCTTTCTTCCGGTCTGATCTGGGCGATAGTTCCGCTTATCAGTACGATGCCCTCATTCTTGAGATACTCCTGATATTCAATCTTAACCGAATTCTTGTGAAGACTCTGGCTGATGAAGTTTCTTATGATGTCGGGATACTCGAGGATCACCCGGGAGTACTGCCGCACAAAACACGCCAGCCGGGCTTCCGGATCAAGATCGTCCGCTCTGAGACAGCGGAAGGTTTCCTCCAACAGAAGGGTTACCATATTGAGCGCCTCGTTGATAACAGCATCCTTGGAACCGAAGTGATAGTTGACCGCCGCCACGTTCACTCCGGCCATCGCCGCTATCTTGCGGATGGTCACATTTTGAAAACCTTCCCCGCTGATTATATCGAGGGTAGCCTTTATTATCCGGTCCTTGGTTGTTCGGCTGGTACTGCTCCTCTTCATTGGCACCTCAATTTTTGAACATCAATTAATCATCATATAGTATAGAATAATTATAAGTCAAATTGACAAGACAATTGAGTATGAAATACGATAACATTATACGTCATCTAAACACTGTTTGAAACATTGCTTGAGATTTTTGCCAGCGGGAGAGGATTAATTTGACGCTGACTCATAGGAAGGGACTCCTGCATCTAGGCCTGGATGTAGGATCAACCACCATCAAGCTGGTGTTGTTGGACAGCGAAGGCCGACCTATTTATCAGGATTACAGACGGCATCATGCCGATATAAGAAGCACCCTGAAAACAATTCTTCATGAGGCTTTTGAATATACCGGAAACCAGCCGCTGACCGCCATGGTAACCGGGTCAGCCGGTTTATCTGTTTCACAGTTGTTGAGCATTAATTTCATCCAGGAGGTCATTGCCTGCGGTCAAGCGATTGAGACCTGCATCCCGCACACGGATGTGGCGATTGAACTGGGTGGCGAGGATGCCAAGATCACCTATTTCACGGGTGGCGTCGACCAGCGGATGAACGGAATCTGTGCCGGGGGAACCGGTGCATTCATTGACCAGATGGCGGCCCTCTTGCAGACTGATGCGGCCGGTTTGAATGAACTTGCTTCCCGTTACCGGATAATCTACCCGATAGCGGCCCGCTGCGGGGTGTTCGCCAAAAGTGACATCCAGCCCCTGCTGAACGAAGGGGCGGCCAAGGAAGATATTGCGGCCTCCGTTTTTCAGTCGGTAGTTAATCAGACCATCAGCGGCCTGGCCTGCGGCAAACCGATCCGCGGACGGGTGGCTTTCCTGGGAGGTCCGCTTCATTATCTGCCGGAACTGCGCAAGAGGTTCCGCGAGACCCTAAAACTTACGGACGAGACGGCCATTACCCCCGAGAACGGGCACTATTTTGTGGCACTGGGTGCGGCATTGGCCTCCCGCAGCCTTCCTGCAACCAGTTTTATGAACATTATCAACAGCCTGCCTTCTCTGGACCAGGAACTGGAACCGGAGGTACAGAGGCTCACGCCCCTCTTTTCCAGCCTGGAAGAGCTTCAGGAATTCAGGGCCCGGCACGAAGCACACCAGGTTATGCGGGACGAGCTTGAATCCTATGAGGGCCCCTGTTTCCTGGGCATTGATGCCGGTTCCACTACCACCAAGGCCACCCTGATCGATCAGGAGGGACGGCTGCTCTATTCCTTTTATGACAGCAACCACGGCAGTCCCATCCAATCAGCGGTCAGGATCCTTAAGGACCTTTACTCGCGGATACCGGAGGGGGCGTTTATTGTCAACTCTGCGGTTACCGGCTACGGGGAGGGCCTGATCAAAGCCGGACTGCAGGTGGACCTGGGCGAGATAGAAACTATCGCCCACTTTACCGCCGCAGAATACTTCTATCCGGGGGTTGATTTTATCCTGGATATTGGCGGTCAGGACATGAAGTGCCTGAAGGTCAAGGACGGGGTTATCGACAGTATTATGCTCAATGAGGCCTGTTCCTCGGGCTGCGGCTCTTTTATCGAGACCTTTGCCCACTCCCTGAACCTCACAGTCGCTGAGTTTGCCGACCGGGCTTTATCGGCAGAATCACCGGTGGATCTGGGTTCCCGGTGTACCGTTTTTATGAACTCCCGGGTCAAACAGGCCCAGAAGGAAGGCGCCACCGTGGGCGATATCTCAGCGGGGCTTTCCTACTCGGTTATCAAGAATGCCCTCTTTAAGGTGATCAAGATCCGTGACCCGCAGGACCTGGGGGAGAAGATGGTGGTCCAGGGGGGCACCTTCTACAACGATGCGGTACTGCGCTCATTCGAGCTTATCACCGGCAAGGAAGCAATCCGGCCGGATATCGCCGGGCTGATGGGCGCATTTGGCGCGGCTCTGATCGCCCGCCACAAGTACCAGCCCGGATATCAGAGTACCCTTATATCTGCGGCGGAGCTTACGGATTTCAGCTTCAAATCCACCACCCGGAGATGCGGTGGGTGTACCAACAACTGCCTCCTGACCGTAAACCGATTTCAGGATGGACGCCGATTCATCTCCGGAAACCGCTGTGAGAAACCTCTGGGCCAGGAGACAGAGAAAAACAACCTGCCCAATCTCTATGCTTACAAGTTCCAGCGCTTGTTTGATTATGAACCTCTGCCACCGGGTAAAGCCTACCGGGGGGTTATCGGAATTCCCCGGGTATTAAATATGTACGAAAACTACCCGTTCTGGTTCACCTTCTTTACCCGGCTGGGATTCAGGGTGGTGCTCTCTCCTCCGTCATCCAAAGCCATTTACGACCTGGGGAGTGAAACCATACCCTCGGAATCCGCCTGCTACCCCGCCAAGCTGGTGCACGGGCACATTGCCTGGCTGATAGCGCATGGTATAAAGACCATTTTCTACCCCTGTATAACCTACGAGAAAAAGGAACAGGCGGAAGCCAGCAACCAGTTCAACTGCCCGATGGTTATATCCTATCCCGAGGTGGCTGAAAGCAACATGGACATGGTCCGGGAGAACCAGGTTACCTTTCTGAACCCGTTTCTGCCCTATTACCACCAATCCCGTCTGGTCCAGCGGCTGTATGAGGAATTGAAGGTATTGAACCTGGGCAAGGGCGAGATTAAAAAGGCTGTGCAGGCTGCCTGGCAGGAGGACGAGCGTTTTAAAAACGATATACGCCGCCAAGGAGAACTGGTCTTGGAGTACCTGCGGACCAATCATAAGAAGGGTGTGGTCCTGGCTGGTCGGCCCTACCATGTGGACCCCGGGATCAACCACGGTATCCCTGAGGTGTTTACCATGAGCGGAATGGCGGTCCTGACCGAGGATTCGGTGGCTCACCTGGGGAAGGTAGAAAGACCGCTCAGGGTGGTTGACCAATGGGCATACCACTCCCGGCTTTATGCGGCGGCCCATCTGGTGGCAGGCAACCCTGATCTGGAATTGGTGCAACTCAACTCTTTTGGCTGCGGCCTTGACGCCATCACTACTGATCAGGTTCAGGAGATCCTGAATCGTCACAACCGCCTGTACACGGTGCTGAAGATTGATGAGGTCAGCAATCTGGGGGCCGCCCGGATCAGGATCCGTTCCCTGGCAGCGGCCATCCAGGAACGAGACCGGATGGGTATAAAGCCCCGGGAACTCTATCCCCGCCAACAGCGGCGGATTTTTACCGAAGAGATGAGAAGGAATCACGTGCTCCTCTGCCCGCAGATGGCTCCCCTACAGCTGGAGCTGGAAGAGGCGGCCTTTAAATCTGAGGGATACGATGTAGAACTGCTGGCCACCGTGGACCCTGAGGATGTCGAGGTGGGCCTCAAATATGTAAACAACGATGCCTGTTACCCTTCGATCATGGTGATCGGACAGCTGATCCATGCGCTCCAGTCCGGGAAGTATGATCTGAATAACACCACGGTCCTGATGACCCAGACCGGAGGCGGGTGCCGGGCTACGAATTATATAAGCCTCTTGCGCAAAGCCCTTCAGGAATCGGGGTTTGGCCAGGTGCCGGTCCTCTCCCTCAGTATGACCGGGATTGAAGTAAACCCGGGATTCAAGATCACTGGCAGTCTGGTGAAGAAGGCAGTTATGGCCATGGTTTATGCTGATCTGCTGATGCGGGTCCTCTACCGGGTGCGACCCTACGAAAAGATCCCCGGGGCCGCCAACCTGCTCCTGTCCAAGTGGATGGAGGTCTGCAAGGAGGATATCCCCCGGGCCGACAACCGGAGTTTCCGGAAGAATATATACCGTATCGTGGAGGAATTCGACCAGTTGGAAATCTCCAATGTGGTTAAGCCCCGGGTAGGGGTGGTGGGAGAAATCCTGGTCAAGTACCACCCAGCCGCCAACAACCGTATAGTAGA
The DNA here is from genome assembly GCA_050951725.1 of Syntrophomonadales bacterium. Taxonomy (GTDB): domain Bacteria; phylum Bacillota; class Syntrophomonadia; order Syntrophomonadales; family DTU052; genus DTU052. The sequence goes on from JBMNJO010000001.1 coordinate 1,279,164, forward strand.
GGTACTGGAGAGCGAGGGTGCCGAGGCGGTAGTACCCGATATGCTTGACTTCTTCCTCTATTCGCTGGCTGACGGCATCTTCCGCCACCGTTATCTGGCCGGTTCGCGGCGTGAAATGTACCTCAGCAAGCTGTTTATCGGCTACCTGGAGCGGTTTCGCCGGGACGTAAGGAAGGCTTTGGACCGCAGCTCGCGGTTTGAATCACCCCCGACCATCTATGAACTGGGCCAGAAGGTCAAAGGAATACTTTCGCATGGCCATCATACCGGGGAAGGATGGTTCCTGACCGCTGAGATGGTGGAACTGATCCAGATGGGCGCACCCAATATCGTCTGTGTCCAGCCGTTTGGCTGCCTCCCCAACCATGTTACCGGTAAGGGGATGATCAGGAGCCTGAAGCGGAAATACCCCGAGGCCAATATCGTGGCCATCGATTACGACCCTGGAGCCAGCGAGGTCAACCAGCTGAACCGGATCAAACTGATGCTGTCAGTGGCCTTCAAAAACCTGGGCCTCACCGGGCCGGTGAAATCAGCTCCGCCAATTGGCGGTAGATTGCCACTACCTGGTCCATTCCCATCCGCACCAACCCACTGGAAGATGGGGCAACAAAATCGACAATTCCAGGGATAACGGGTGTCTCCTGGACCCCCCAGGAGACCCTGCCGGTCTTTTCGGTACGGTAACTCACCCGTTTCCGGTATTCTTCATAGACTCCCTTTCCGACATAACAGACCACCCGGGGGCGGTAGCGGACGATTTTTCGACTGAGGGCCTCCCGCCCCACCGCATACTCCTCCCGGGTGATATCAACCGCCCCCGGGGTGGGACGCTCCACTATGTTGGTCAGTCCATACCCCAGCTTAAGCAGCAGGTGGTCCTCCTCCGGAGTGTATTTGCGCGGCGTCAATCCGGCCTGATAGAGAATGTTCCAGAACCGGTTGTTGGGATTAGCATAATGATGCCCGGTTTCCGCAGACCTGATACTGGGATTGAACCCTACAAACAGCACCGTGAGCCCCTCCTGCAGGTAATCCGGAACCGGCTTCAATTCTTCCATCCTTAATTCACCTCCCGTTAACTGAACCTGTCCCCCCGTCCCATCCTGCAGACTTTGTTGAAGGATGCCAAAAGTGGTCAATAAATAATAGTGAGTCATCGACATAATTGGATTTGTACAACCGTTTTTACATGTTATTATATCGGGGTGCCTCAGACTATGTTATTTAATGGAAAGCGGTGTGGTTTTGGAAGGTCTTTTGTTGCCCAATCTAAGGTGTAGCTCGCAAAAACGGCCAGTAATCGGCACTTTATTCGAATTTGCTGGGGCTTTGTTCTTTTGCCTGGTTGCTTCGTGGATGCTGTTTCCGGTCTGGTTTACCCGGGTCAACATTTTTCATACTTTCAGTGAACTGTTCTGCGTATTTATTGCCCTGACGGCTTTTGTTATCATCTGGTATACTTACGAGCAGAATACCACAGTCAACCTGCTGGTCGGGGTCGGATTCCTGGTTGTGGCCTGCTGTGACATATTTCATGTTTATTATTTTTTTAACCACCAGCCAAACCCGCCCCAGGCTTTCAACCTCTCCACCTGGTACTGGCTCTGCGGCCGACTGACAGAAGCGGTCCTCATCTTCGCCGTAACGATTAACGCCCTTCATTTACGGATCAGGAAATACTACCTATTAATCGGGGTTGTTGGATTTAACCTGCTGATGGTGTTGATTATCAGCGGCTATTCCACCATTCTCCCGCTGCTGGTAGTAGAAGGCCAAGGTTTCACTGGCATCAAGATGGCGCTGGAGTTCCTGATTATCTTCATCTTTGTGGTCACTCTGGTGAGGCTGCTGCCCCGGATCAAAGACCGGGATATCCTCACATACCGCTACATCTTTCTCGCCCTGCTGCTTTCAGTTCCCTGTGAGCTATGTTTTGCCCTGATCATAGGTCCGCCTGGTTTTACCAACATTCTCGGCCACCTGCTGAAGGTTGTATCTTATTATTGCCTGTTCCGGGGCATCGTTCTGAGTGCCCTTACCTATCCTTATCTGAAACTGGAAAAGGCCGGCGAGTATCTGGAGCGGGTTCTTAACAACCTGCCTGAAGCCATACTTACTTATGACCGGAAATCAACTTTGACCTTTGCCAATCAGAGAGCCGGTCAGATATTAGGCTGCGAACCCCAAGAATTAATCGGTCTGAGTGCGCAGGAAATAGTCACCATGTTCTCCCGGGTTGAGCTGGGGGAGATCGGCTGGAATCTAGAATCCAAACATAACCTGATCGAAATTACCAACCGGCAGGGTGAGCGGATAAAGTTGAAAATGGACACGGAGAACCTGCAGGACGATGGCCTGATCTGCCGGTTGGATGAGGCCAAGCTGGAGCAGGAGATTATCAACCTCCATCTGCAGACCCAGACCATCCTGAATTCGATCAATAACCTGGTTGTCATGATGGATATCCATCATCGGGTGGTGATGTGCAACACTCTCTGGGAAGAGAAAGTTGAGATGCCTTCCGGCTTAATGGTGGGACTTAACATCGAACGTTTGAACAGCCTGCTTCAGTTCAGCGATCCTGATATCGCTTATCAGACTTTGCGTGGCCGTAAGCTCTCGAGGGAGGTCTCCCTGACCACGTTTGCGGGCAAGCGTCTGGAACTCCGTTGTGATTCCGCCCCCATACTCAATGTGGATGGGGAGATTATTGGCGCCATATTTATCTGTTTCGACATCACCGAAATGCGCAAACAGCAAACAATCAGCCAGCAGCAGGAAAAACTGGCAGTGCTGGGGGAGATGGCAGCCGGAATCGTTCACGAAATCAGAAATCCGCTGACAACTGTCAAGGGGTTTATGCAGTTGATTTCCGCCCGGACTGAGGACGAAATCTGCCGGGAGTACGCGGATCTGGTCCGAACCGAGGTTGATGAGGTGAACCAGGTAGTCTCTGATTTCCTGACCTTTGCCCGGCCCCGGAAACCATCTCTGAAAGAGACTTCATTGAATCAGCTGATCCGTTCAATTAGTTCCTTTTGGAAGGGTCAATTATCCCTGCAGGGAATTCTATTGGAGGTCAGCCTCATGGACGAAGAAAAGCCGGTGATGATCGACCCGGGCCAAATCAGACAGGTTTTGATGAACATGGTAAAGAATGCAATCGATGCACTAACCACAGCTGAAAACCCCCGGATCAGTCTCATAGTGGGATATGACATCTATACCCAGCGGATGACTGTGACCGTGGCCGACAACGGAGTGGGTATGGATGAAGAGGGACTTTCCAAATTGGGTACCCCGTTCTATACAACCAAAGACCGGGGAACCGGACTGGGGATGGGTATCTGCTATCAGATCGTCAAAGAACACGACGGCATCATAATGGTAGAAAGCGAACCCGGTAAAGGCACCACAATTACTATCAGCCTGCCGGCAGCGTGAGGACTGGGACAGGGGGACAGGTTGTGTGTCCCCCTGTCCCACTGTCTACTTTTCCTGCAGGCGCTGTTCGATGTACTCTACCATCTGCCTGACCGTTTTCAGGTCCCGGGCGGTTTCTTCTGGAATCTCGATACTATACTTATCCTCCAACTGCATCAGGATCTCGACTACGTCCAGAGAATCTGCATCCAGGTCCGCACCGAATTTTGCATTGATCGACACCTTCTCCTCGTCAACCTCCAGGACCTCCAAAATCACGGCTTTGATCACCCGGTAAAGCGCCACGGAATTCTTCTCTCTCATAATCTCTCCTCCCTCATAGCCCCGTCAGACAAATACAAGAGTGTATCTAAGCCTGATTAATATGATGATTTGGTCTAGAATATTCCGTCAATTATTCTACGCCACCGGTTATCTGACCTGCCTGGTTGCAATTTTTTTTGCTATCAACTCGTAACTTGGCAACCGCAACCTGGAACGGTGCGCTGCGGCTCGACCACGGAATCCACGGCCTGATTAATCCGGTGACGATAAACCTTCGCAAAAAAACAGGATCAGGGAAATTTCCGGATCCTGTCTTTACTTCTTTATTTACAGCTTGTTTCTCTAATAGAGACTGTTTAGGACCGCTTCCCAAAGCCGGACAAACATTCTCAGGCGTTGACATTCAGCGGGTCCAGTACGTCGTAGATGTATAACGTGATCTGGTCCTTGATCTGATTTATCTGTTCAATCCCGGTTTGGAACGGGAACAGTACCAGAATTTCGTGACGTCCAAACTGACCCGTGCCCTGCACCGCAAAGGCTACCAGCTGATGCTCGTCGAGCTTGGTGATGATCGGCCGCAGTTGCTCAAAGAACACCACGAAGGGACGGGTGTCCTCTCCGGTATGGCCCGGGTGTTCAATCTCGGTTACCAGGGCAGCGGCGTATATGCCATCCAGGTCTACCAGGCGGGGGAGCCAATGGTAGTCAGTTATCTCCTGAAACAGCCTGACAAACCACCTGCGGACCGGTGACGGCACTCCGGGTGAGATCGCACCAGCCCTATCTGATACGTAATTAAGCACATTTGAATCTGTGGTGTTCATTTCCAGCCTCCCATTGCTTCCGCAACCTGGTCCGGGCCTGGGCAGGCTTTCTGGAGCAAACACCCTGGCAAGCAACCCGGCATTCGGGTCGATGTGCTTGGTAGATAAGTCCGAAGCGATTTTTTATCAGAGGATGCATTCTCCGGCGGCTTTTAACCAGCCTCAAGATACACCAAACGTCTGATAACGAAAGCTTTTAACCAGACTAAGGCCAAATTGCGCGAATTACTGGCGATATGCCCTGTAAATAAGTATGCCCCCAAAAATTTGTCATCATACTACAGCATAGTTTCGCAGGTGACAGTTGATACACATATTGAAAAATTTAGGCGGGGACTAGAACTGTGAGCCGAGTTAGCAGGGAACATTGACAGGAAATGAGGGTAACGTGCAATAGGTTCATGGCGGGATATCGTACGCTTAGGCAGATGAGCCTGTCAGTCATCGTGGTTAAAACAGTCATAGGTCGACCGGACACCTGCCAGTAATTACTGATTCTGGGCCACCTGGCACCGTTGTCGGTGGTAATATGTGGCTTAAACATAATTCCCCTTGTACCATGTGGTAAAATGAGAAAACCCCGGGTAGCACGGTGACTTTCCCGAAAAGAAAGGAACAGCTTTATGGAAACAGTATTGATTATGGTTTCGAGGATTATCAACTTCCTGCATGATTTTATTGTGGGGATGATGCGGCAGAGCGGCACCACCATCACTGACAAGGAACTGCACTTCTGGGTTATTGGGTTGATCGGTATGATCATCTTCTTCAGCAGCTACGCCGCCTTCAAGTACCTGCAGCGGTGGGGAATAGGTTCAGTCTCCTTCGTTTTCACCGGGATAATTGTAACCATCCTGGCCGTCGGCATCGAGGTTGAACAGTATATAACCGGCAGAGGCAGTATGGAGGCCTTCGATGTTCTTGCCGGGGTTGCCGGGTTCCTGGCTCTCTTCCTGGTCTACTGTCTGATCCTTCTCATCGGGCGTCTGTTGCAGGCGTTGGGGCGCAAGATCAGCCAACGGAAGAAGAACCGGGTCTGGCGGGAATAAGAGGAGTGAAGATTATAGCTCCCTTTTTGTCCAGATTCTACCTTTCATTGGCACCATCATGTTTCGGAGCCATTTCTCCAAAAAAAGGATTTTCGTGAGTCTTGATGAAATAGGAATAGGAAGTCATTGGAAGGGCGGAATCTTTTTGTGCCTGTCCAATCATTTCGGAGTTGACCCGCATTTATGAGAGAAGGATTTTTGAGGGGGCGGTATGTTTGACACGAAATGGTTTATGGGGCCGCTTGGCTGTGCTTCTGCTGGCTGTAATGCTTATGGCCACGGTGTTACCACCCATGGGAAGCGCAGTCCCGGCACAGAGCCATCAACTGACCATCCTGTTTACTCACGATCTGCACTCCCGTTTTGATCCTTATGAGGTGGTCAATGACCAGGGCCAGGTGGAACTGCGGGGAGGCCTGGCACAGCTGGCAAGCATTATTGAGCGGGAAAGGAAGGCGAAGCCCGGTCGGGTGCTGGTAGTTGACGGAGGAGATTTCAGCATGGGCACCCTCATACATACCCTTTTTGAAACCGAGGCAGCCGAGCTGCGAATGATGGGTAAATTGGGTTATGACGCCACGACCTTTGGCAATCATGAACTGGATTTCGATACCTCGGGTCTGGCAGCAATGCTTATGGCAGCCAGGGAATCGGGAGGACCCCTGCCAAGGTTGGTATCCGCCAACGTGGGGGTTAAACCGGACCGGGTTGCCCAGAGCGGATTGCAGGCAGCATTGGATTCATTTCCAGTCAAACCATACACGGTAATCGATAAAGCTGGAATTCGCATTGGCGTTTTCGGCCTGCTGGGCAAAGATGCGACTATCGACTTGATCTGGGATGAAGACGTTCAGGTTGCAGACCCGATAACAACCGCCAAACAGATAGTAAAGCAGCTGCAGGAAAAGGAAAAGGTAGATCTTATTGTATGCCTGTCACATGGCGGCACCGAGGCAAAGGGTAATTCGGAGGACGAGATCCTGGCCGAACAGGTGCCCGAGATCGATTTTATTGTCAGCGGCCACACCCATACTACCTTGGCCCAGCCGATTATCAAAGGCAGCACAATAATCGGTTCGGCCGGTTGTTTTGGGAGCTATCTGGGCATTTTGAGGCTTGATTGCCAGCCCGGGCAGCGCCCGGCCCTGGTGAGCTACCAGTTGGAAGAGATCACCGGAGAATTGACCCCGATGCCGGCGATACAAGCTGAGATAAACCGGTATAAGAGGATGGTCGACCGCCAATTCCTGGCGGAATCCGGCTACACTTATGACCAAATCCTGGCCGAGGCAGATTACAGTATGGAGTCATATGTTTCCATGATGGAGTCCCGGGTTGAATCCGGACTGGGCGATCTGATTGCTGATTCTTTCCGGGCCGCGGTAAGAGAAGCAGAAGGAGACACCGGAGACTATCTGCACATGGCGGTACAACCCGTGGGTGAAATCCGAGCGTCTCTAACAGCGGGCAACCTGGAGGTGGATGAAGTCTTCCAGGTGCTTTCGCTGGGGCAGGGCCCTGACAAGACTATCGGCTACCCCCTTGTTAGCTGCTATCTGACTGGCAAGGAGATTAAGAACTGCTTGGAAACCCAGTCAACCATGGCACCGTTGAGTTTCAAGTACAGTCTCCAGGTTTCCGGCATAACTTTTCGGTATAACCCCAACCGGGTGCCCTTTGACCGGATATACGACACCCGGATCAGTACACCGGACGGCGGTTACGAGCCCATACAGCCCAATCGTCTATACCGCGTCTGTACCAGTTATATGACAGCGGTTATGCTCAGCAAAATGGGTGACGTATCTTTCGGTATCATTACAGCGACCCCCAAAGATAAAACAGGTCAGCCGATAACCGACCTTGCTGATGCCGTTATCGACGCCGATCCTGATCTTCCCGGAGTGCAGGAGCTGAAGGAATGGCGGGCCCTGGCGGATTACCTGGCCGCCCAGCCAGACCTGGATGGCAACGGCATTGCCAATCTCCCTGCCAACTACCGCCAGCCCGAAGGGCGCTACCAGGCAGTACCCTCCTGGAACCCGGTGGACCTTTTCCGTGGGACTACCTACATCACCTGGGGCTTGTTAACCGGGTTGATCATTGTCTTAGGACTCTCTTTCCTGGCCGTAAGAGGGATCACCCGCCGGCTAAGACGCAGAGGTGAGACTACCGGGTTGTAGTGAGAGTGTCATGTCTACCCGGATGAGACAGGCACATTGGCTGCCCGCCACGGATGAAACCCTTCAACAACAAAGCCGGGTGTCCGCGAAGAACACCCGGCCTGTTGCGAGCGAGTTATTATTGATTCCTCATATACTGAACTCCTTTTCAACTTCCTGCCGCAGAAGTTTCTTCCCGGTCTTGCCCAACGGAGTTATAGGCAGCACATACCGGAAAACATACTGGCGGGAGATTTTGTAATCCACCAGGTATTCCCTCAGGTATTTCCGGATCGCCTCTCCGCCCAGGGCAGCCCCCGGTTTGGGCATCCGGGTTGTTCGTCCTAAATTGATTTCAGAAATTCAACCAAATCCTTCTTCTCCTGTTCGGCCAGGTTAAGTTTAAATACGGTGTTGTAGTGCTCGATTACTTCCTTTAGATCGGTAAAACGTCCATCATGAAAGAAACCGCCTTTTTGGTGAGTCCAAAGCCCGTTGAGTGGTGAAGTCCGGTATCGGTTGTCAGGAGACCTGTCGGCCTGGAAAGCATCAATTCCCATCTCTTCAGGAGTATGCATATTCCAGCCCGGTTCACTGTATACGGGGGGCACATGACACCGGGCACACATCGCTTTTTCGTTGAACAGCTTTTCGCCCCGTTGGGCGGCCTTTTTATCAAAACTATTCTTCGGGGCCGGGGGAGCATTAAGTGCTAACTGGTATACATGCAGATCTGCCAGTTTTGGTGTGACCAGATCCGGTTTGTTTCTTATGTTCCAATCCCCGGTTTTGACGGCAATCGGGTATTTGCTGGGATTATTCAAGCGGGGATCGAAAAAAGTACCTTTGCCTCTCATCTGAGTATTAGCAACATAGGCATTCCAATGGACTAAAGAACCCCACCCGGTCCAGGTATGCAGGTTAATCCCTGATAGCGAGAAAATCGGGGGAAGCAAAACGGCAGCTGATTTTCCATCAGGGGCAAATCCTTTCCCGTCCATGAGAAGCACCGCATCATATTTCCCCGGCCCCCAGCTGGCCAGCACCTTTTTCACTGTGGCCACGTCAACGCCTAAACGGTCAGCAATTACTTGCAGATTGGGTGCCAGGCTGATGATGGCCCCCACGTTCAAATCCCGGTTGGCCCAACCATCCAGTCGCTTGCCGATTCCGGGAGCAAATGAGTCATCTACGGTGGAATGGCAGAGGGCGCACTGGATTCCGATAGAGGAGAGGTTTCCCTTTTTATCAAAGAAACCGGTCAAACCAACCACTGCATCGTTCTCGAGGAGAACCAGGGTACTGGCGGGGTCATCAAGATTTACCTTTCCTGCTTTCAAGTCTTTAACCAGGTTCTTGGGAAGAGCCTCGGCATCAACCTTTAGCCCTACGGCCAGGGCCTGCTTAGGACTGATCCCGGAACCTACCCCGCCCAGCTTTTCTCCGGCGATCGCCCGATGAAGGTTAAGCGTATCCCCCCAAAAGGCTTCATCACCGAAGGTGTCATAACGAAATATATGCTGCCCCCTTTTTAACCTCTCCAGCATGCTCTTTTCCAAATCAGGTGCTAAATGAACAGATTCTGGTGCGGGTCTCGACAGCAACTCCTGCAACTGCCCCATGGAAACCGTCGGTTCTGTTTCATCACTCAAGAACACAATTGTTGATATAGCAACCAAAACCAGTATAGAGGCTAAAGTAATGGCAATGGGTCTTAGTCGAAAGAATTTAATCCACATAAAATCCCCCCTTATTAAAGGCCCGTTCAAGATATACCTATTTCAAACTGGTTAGTTTTATGAAAATTTAATGGGGGGTTACGTGGTCGGTGTCCGACAATGGGACACAAATACAAAAAAGCCTTCGTGTTTCCACCAAGGCTTCTTTTTTTCTATGGTGCGGCAGATGGGACTTGAACCCATACCCCGCGAAGGACACGCCCCTCAAACGTGCGCGTCTGCCGATTCCGCCACTGCCGCATATACAGTTTTCGCCGCGGCTCTTGTTCAGCCGCAACTACTATTATATCCACCAATCCCGGCATCGTCAACTCCCTGGTTACCCATGGGAACAGGATGTAACAGGGGGATGGGGGTTCCGCAGGCATGGACATGCCTGCGGAACCCCCATCCAGAGTGTCGGAGGATTGGACGATCCTCCATTCCCACGTGAATCCTGAGGTTTACATGGCGGTGTAACCACCATCTACCGCGATAACTGCACCGGTTACATAAGAAGATAAGTCAGATGCCAGCCATAGGTTGGCTTGTGCAACTTCATCGGCATGAGCAAAACGCCCCACCATACTCAATTGTTTGGCATAAGCGTCCGGGTCAAAACCGAATTGCTTTAAAGCTCCCCGCAGCATAGGTGTATCAATTGCTCCCGGGGCAACCGAATTTATCCGAATACCATAAGGGGAATAGTCCATGGCAGCAGACTTTGTCAAACCAATAACTCCGTGCTTGGCAGCAATATAAGCCGGAGTACCGGGTTGCGGGCGGATTCCACTAACCGATGAAGTGTTAATAATTGACCCGCCTTCGTCCTGTTTCATCATCTGCCGCAACTCATACTTCAAGCACAATGCCACACCTTTAAGATCCACGGCTATCAAGGCATCAAAAACCTGGTCATCCATATCTGCCAAAGGCTTGTCGTCCGGGGTACGGGCTGCATTATTGACCGCAACATCCAAACGTCCGTATGTGTCTACTGCGAACTGTACCATTGCCTCAACATCCTGAGCCTTTGACACATCAGTTTTTACAAAAGCAGCTGTGCCACCAGCATCTATGATCTTTTGAGTTTGCTTTCTACCCACTTCTTCGTTGAAATCAGCAATAACTACCTTGCCACCGGCTTTCGCAAACAATTCTGCAGTGGACGCTCCCATGCCCATGGCTCCTCCGGTTATAATTGCTACTTTACCATTCAGTTCAAGCATGTCATCACTTCTCCTTTTAATAATCAAAATATGATTTACTTGGATAGACCAACCCAAACTCTGAGAACCAGTTGTTTGTGGTTGTAGATACTTTCACAATCAATGAGATATAGCGATCATTAGACCAAACGAACATCTCTTTTACGCGGTTGACCGTTCCTCCTTTGCTCTCACATTATTTTTTAAGGGCCTGGGGCCCCTTTTAATGATTGAACGTAAAAAGTTATGGCTTTATGGTCTGATTGTTTTGATATCCAGATTTTCGTCGACTGTGGTCATTGACCACGGTCACCGACTTCAGTATATGTATATAGTAAGCCCAAGCGCCATTACTTTCAAGCTTTATTTTTCAGGGTATAATAGAGCACAAGGAGGGGATCACAATCAAACTGACAAAGCGGAAGCTTCAGGCTATCAAAACCAAACAAAAGATTTTGGAAGTAGCTTTGCCAATGATCAAAGAGAACGGATTTGATTCGGTTTCTGTGGATGATATTTGTTCCGCCGCCGGCATTGCCAAGGGCACTTTCTATCATTATTTTGCATCCAAAGAAAAAATCTTTGGTGAGACCGGGATTATTATGAATGATATTGAGATTGACCATCTGCTGAATGATGAGCAGGTGTCAAGTATAGATAAGGTTTTTTATCTTATTCGCGCTTATACAGAACTGGCTAAAAGCCAGGGAGTTGATATAACCAGACAATTATTTAAAGCTTTTCTTGACGGAAATGATATCTATACTGAAAAAACATCAGGAACCCAAATGCTGAGGGTAATTATTGCTGAGGGTCAGAAAAAGAAAGAAATTAACCCCAATTTAACAGTTGATGAAATAGTAGATTTGGTATTTGCTTTTACATCAGGCCTGATACTTTATTGGCTTAATTCTAACGGTGATTATGATCTGACTATAAAAGCTAATAATTTATTTGAAAAATGGTTAAAACATATTCTGGATTACACCCCAATGGACAAAATATCGAATCGCTAGCACTCTTGGAGGATTGGGCGGAAGTCAAGAAATGTGAGTTCTCGGTAATGAGGTGTGGTCTGTAAGACCGCCACTGTTGTCCTTAGTAACAAAGGAGAAATAGAATAATATCCTTTCCTTTAAAAAGAACCGTAAACATTCACGGTTCCTTTTAATTCGGGAGTGTTCAGTTCACTGGATTAACAGAGCCTGCCAGCCCACCTTTTGGTTTCCCTGGTGCGGCAGATGTGACTTGATCCATACCCGTGAAGGACACGCCCCCCAAACGTGCGCGTCTGCCGATTACGCCACTGCCGCATATACAGTTTTCGTCCCCACCTTCTGATTACCCCTCTGGAGTGATCTCCTGGAAGCGGAGGTTGGTCCAGTTGACCAGGCCCAGGCCATCAAGTTTGAAGCCCTGTACCTCCGGGCGGGTCAGGCTGGCGGCCTCCTTCTGAACCAGCCACAGCATGGGGGCATCATCCAGGACAATCTGCTCTGCCCGGCGCAGAAGTTTTATCCGCTCCGTATTGCTCTGGGTCTCGGCGCGGGCGGCCTCCAGGATCCGATCGACCTGGGGATTCTTGTAACCAGTCAGGTTGGTGACTCCAATCTGGCTGCTGTGGAAGAGCGGGTAGAGGAAACTGTCCGCATCCGGATAATCAGCATCCCACCCCAGGCGGAAAAAGTCAAGCTGCATGGAGGTCATCTTTTCCTCGTAATCCTGCCAGGCAAGCGCAGTCGGCTGAACCGGCAGCTGTACCGCATCCAGCTGGGTCTTGACGGCCAGGGCCATCCGGGCATGGCCTTGATCGGTGTTATAGGTCAGTTTAATGGCTGGCGGATTGACGCTTTTGAAATAATCCGTATCCGCCAACAGTTCAATCGCGGTCTCGCTGTTCAGGGTATAACCCTGAAGCGAACGGTTGTAACCGGGAACTGACATGGGTATTATGCCCTTGGCCGGCTGGCCTACTCCACCCATGACGTTCTTGATCAGAAGTTCCCGATCAATGCAGTAGTTCATAGCTCGCCTGAGATTCAACTGATTGTAGGGTGCCCGGTTAACGTTCATGGCGTAGGCATAGAAACCCATGAGGGGTGATTTCACGAGACGGTGCTGCGCGGTGTTTGCCTGCAGATTGGTGACCTCGGCACGGGGAACCGAATCCAGGACATCCAGTTGACCAGCCCGGAAGGCAGCCAACCCCTGGTTTTCATCAGCAAAACAGGTAAAGGAAATCGTTGATACAGCCGGTCTTAGTCCGTGGTAGTTATTACGAACTTTTACAATCAGGCTTTTCCCTTTCTCAAAGGCACCAAGTATATACGGTCCGGTCCCGGAAGGAATCTCGATCGGGTCCCGGGTGTCAACCACCCAGAAGGCAGGATGGGTAACCTTGTAGACAAAGGCGGAATCGGGTTCAGCCAGATTAACCCGAATGGTATAGGGGTCAATAACCTTAATGCCGCTGATTTCCGGTGTAGAGCCGTCTATCACCTCTTTGGCCCCGACGATAGTATCAAAAAGGCTCCGGGTAACCGGGTTTTCCGAGGATAGCAAGGCTCTCTCCCAGGACAGCTTTACATCCTGAGCCTGCAGTCGGCGCCCGTTATGAAAGCGAACCTCACTGTTCAACGAAAAGATGATACTTTTTGAATCCTTGGCATATCCCCAGTTGTTGGCCAGGCACGGTTTCAGACTCTGGGTCTGCTCGTCCCACCGTACCAGGGGCTCATACATAGTGGAAGCCATCAGCTTCTCAGCATGGTCCTGTACCTGGGCGGGATCTATGGAATCTGCCTGTCCCACCACTCCGAATCGAAACGACCTGCCCTCAACCGTGGTATGGACCGCAGTTGTGTATATAATCCACAGAGTAAGGAAGCCGGCTAACATAGCGATACCGGCTATTGCTAGACTCCTCCTGGTAATGACCACCTTCTCCTCCCCCTTGTCCCCATTTATTAGTAAATATATGGCGGAGGTTAATGGAATATGAACGGTGATCACTGGAATCCTCACGGGTCCTGTAAATCATGCGGTAGATTTCGTACTCGTTCAGCACCTTGCGGATATGATTACGGGTCTCAGGGAAAGGAACCTTTTGAACATCTTCCACCGTGCCGTCCCAGATCCCGACCAGCAACCACTCCCGGACATTGCCCCGCCCTGCATTATAGGCGGCAATTACCAGGGGCAACCGGCCGTCAAACTCACGGCTGAGGTCAGAGATGTACCAGCAGCCCAACTTGATGTTGGTCTCCGGATCCACCAGCTTGGTGTCGTCAAATCCCTCCATATTCAGCTGGTTGGCTGCCCACCGCGCAGTGTCCGGCATCAGCTGCATCAGTCCCTGCGCGCCGCTGTGGGAAATGGCTTCCGTGCTGAACCGGCTTTCCACCTTGATCAGGGAAAACACCAGTAGGGGATCTATATCATAGCTTTCAGCATAACTGACAACCAGATCCTGGTGAGGCATCGGGTAGAACAGAGTAATCCAGCGAGGGAAGGTAAGTATTATAATCACAGTCAGAATGACAAAGAACCACATGACAAGAGGAAACCGAAGTTCTGGATTCCTCATCCGTGGTCGCGGCATGGGCATGCTCCTTCCGGTGCCAGGCACCTGTTATCCTATAACTCCAGTTTAATGATTTGTGACCTGTCCCGGCAACTATCTGATTTGAGAGGCTGCGAGCAGGGCAGTCTTTGCCGACTCAGAAAACGCCCCTTAGGGCTTACTAATTCATATATTGCGGCGCAGCATTTAAAATGCCCGCCAGTTCATTGTAAAATCTGGTTACTGTCTCCCGGGTTTCTTCCACGGTTCCCCGGTTGTCAATCAGACGATCAGCCCGCTTCATCTTCTCCTTGATCGGCATCTGGGACTGCAGACGATTGCGGGCTTCTTCCAGCGTCAGGTTGTCCCGTTTCATCAGACGCTCAATCTGCATAGCTTCATCAACCCACACCAGCCAGACCTCATCAACCTTATGGTCCATGCCGGTTTCGAGCAGCAGGGGAACATCCCAGACCACTATTTTAACATCCGAAGGCAGTTCCTGCATCCGGTAATCGAAGACTTCCCATAGCCGGGGATGGGTAATGCTGTTGAGCTTCAACCGGAGATCGGGATGGGCAAAAACCAGGTTTCCCAGGGCCTTTCGGTCCAGTTGCCCGTCAGGACCAACCACCTGGGGTCCAAACTCCCGCACAATATCATTGAAGGCCCGCTGCCCCGGTTCCACAATCTCCCGGGCCACCTGATCCGCATCTATCACCGGCAGGCCCATCTCTTTCAGCATGTTGGATACGGTGCTCTTGCCGCTGGCAATCCCCCCGGTCAGGCCAATTATAAACAACATCTTCACCTCATTATTTCTACAAATCCCAGTATAAACAGTATCAGTCCCGAAAACATCCCGGAGACGTTGCGCAGCAAACCATTCTTGATAGCCACTCCCCACCTGAGTCCCAGGCTGATCAGCAGGAACTTGCAGCACCCCACCAGAGGAATTGTCAATGTGAGGTCATAGCCGCTCAGGGAAGCCCCCATGCCTGCACCCAGAGCGTCCAGGGCCAGGGCCGTCCCTAATAAAAAGGCTTCGCGGAAGCTGATCACTCCCGATGAATCAAGGTCCGCCCTGGATGGTTCCCGCAGAATCTGAATGATGATTCCGAGCGGTTTAATTCTGAGGGTAGCTATAGCATTATTCTCCCCCGATTCGTTTCTTCCCTGCCAATTCCGCATGCTTTCACTAAAAAACCACAAACCCACGGCCATGAGGGCCATGGCTCCAATCCTCTGTGCCATCTGCGGCTCAAAGTACAGGGCCAGGGCCTTCCCCGCCAGCATCGATACACTGACTGCCAGCATCGATGCTACACAGATAAGGAGCAAGGGACCCAGGGGGATGCGAATCTTCCTGGCACCATAGGCCATGCCTGCCGCAAACCCGTCCGAACTCACAGCCAAAGCCAACAGCGCCGCCGATACAATGTCCATTTACCCATCTCCTATCCAATGTCGATTTACTATATGGATAGGAGTGTGTACACGTGCATGTCCCGACCAGGTGAGCACATCATTGCATCACGGTGCATCACGGGGACAGTCCCCGTGATGCATTTCTGTTCCTTACTCCTGGCAGTGTTCGCATAAATGGCTGCTTCGGCCACCGATGATGACCCGTGTTACCGGATGACTACAAAGGGGGCAGGGCTGCCCCTCCCGGCCGTAGACCTGCAGGTGATTCTGGAACCCCCCCGGAAGGTTCATTCCATCGCGGTAGTCGCGGAAAGTGGTGCCCCGGTTGGCAATGCCCTCTTCCAGGGTAGCAATGATAGCCTGGCGGAGTCGTTCGATCTCATCATCCGTTAACGAATTGGCGGGGCGCATCGGCCTGATCCGGGCCTGGTGCAGGATCTCATCGGCGTAGATATTGCCGATGCCGGCGATCACCTGCTGGTTAAGAAGCAGGTTCTTTATCGCTACCTTCCTCCGCTGCAGCACCCCGGCCAGGTACTCGCGAGTCAGATCCGGTCCCAGGGGCTCAACTCCCAGGTGACCCATCACCTTGAAGGGCTCCCGGGTCAGCCATATCCCCCCAAAACGCCGGGGATCAAAGTAGCGCAGTTCCTGTCCATTTGCCAGCAGCAGAACTGCATGGGTGTGCTTTGGCCGCGGTTGGGTCGGTTCATCCAGATAGAACCTTCCGCTCATGCCAAGGTGCACCACCAGTGACAGGTCGGATTCGGTCTCGATAATCAGGAACTTGCCGCGCCGACTGATCCGGGCAATTGTCTTACCCCACAGTTCCCGGGCCGAAAAGTCCTCCTGCTTCACAATAACCGGGGTTATAATCTCCAGCCGCGTAATCTCCTGCCCCACCAGGGGCTGAAGCGACCGGACAATGGTTTCTACTTCCGGCAGTTCAGGCACACCTTCACTCCCTACCGTTAAGAATATTCCCCGCCAAGACGGGGGGGAGGCCGGGTTCGAACGTATCCAGCATGACAATCAAACCGCCCGTTTAACCGGTTCTCCCGCAAAAACCGGGGGCTCCCACCCCCGGTACGTCTACCCGTTAACAAGTTTTTGCTGACAGGCAGGTTTAAATTCCAATTCCCCAAAGCTTACGCATCCTGGGCTGCACCTCATAAAACTCAAAGGGATACTCCCGGAAACAACCTGGTTCGCAGCTCTATTCCCAGCTGTTCATATCATACCAGTTCAGCCCGATCTTGACCGCCGCCAGGAGCGGGACTTTGAGCTTAAAGGCATTTTCCATGCAATCCTTCACCAGATAAGCCACCTGGTTCAGCTCATCAGCACTGACCTCCAGCAGCAGGTCGTCATGAACCTGCAGGATCACTCGGCTCTGCAGCCGGTTGGCCTTTAGCTGCCGGTCGATGTTGAGCATCGCCAGTTTGATAATGTCGGCTGAACTTCCTTGGATCGGGGTATTAAGAGCCATACGCTCCGCATTGGCCCGCACCATCCGGTTGCTGCTCAGGAGATCCGGCAGGTAGCGGCGGCGTCCCAGGATGGTGGAAACGTAACCCTGTTCCCGCCCCACCTCCACAATCTCTTTCATGTAGCGCTGGACCCCCGGATAGGAGTCCAAGTAATTGGCAATGTACTCATGCGCCTCCGCCCGGCTGACCCCGGTATCCCGCGCCAATCCGAAATCGCTGATCCCGTAAACGATGCCGAAATTCACCGCTTTGGCCCGGTAGCGCAGTTCTGAGGTCACATCGGCCACCGGAACCTTGAAGATCTCCGAAGCAGTGCGGGCATGGATATCAACCCCTTCTTCAAACGTCTCAATCAGGGTCGGGTCCCCGGAAACATGCGCCAGCACCCGCAGGTCGATCTGCGAGTAGTCAGCGCTCAATAGCAGCCAATCCCGCTGCGAAGTCATGAAGGCCTTCCTGATCCGCCGCCCTTCCGCCATCCGGATGGGGATGTTCTGCAGGTTGGGCTCAGCACTCGACAACCTCCCGGTAGCAGTGACCGCCTGCTTGAAAATCGTATGCACCCGGCCGGTCTCCGGATGAATGTAATTCGGCAGCGCATCCACATAGGTGGACTTCAGCTTGATCAGCTGCCGGTAATCCATGATCAGCGGAATTATCGGGTGATGGTCGTAAAGCTGCTCCAGGACCGCCGCATTGGTCGAGTACCCGGTTTTGGTCTTTTTCAACGCCGGCAGCCCCAGCTCATCAAACAGCACGTGTCCCAGCTGTCGGGTTGAGTTGATGTTGAACTCCTCCCCTGCCAGCTCGTAGATGCTGGCCTCGGTCATATCCAGACGTTCTCCCAGTTCACTGGAAATCGCCGTCAGGGTCTCACCCTCCACCTTGACTCCGGTAAACTCCATCTCCGCCAGCACCCTGGTCAGAGGCATTTCTACTTCACGGTACAGCTTAATTAACTCCGGGTCGCACTTCTCCAACAAGTAATTATGCAGATTGATAATCTCTGCCACTGCTTTTTCGGGGGTCTTATCCTGCTCCACCACCCGACCCCAATAGTGAAAGATCTGCTCCTGCAGACTCTCCCCATCAAACGACGGGTCCACAACATACGACAATAGCAGGGTGTCACCCATTACCCCCCGCAGTTCAATTCCCTGCCGGGCCAAAATAACCATGGCCAGCTTCGCATTGTGCAGGTACTTCTCGACCCGTTCATCCTCCATAACCGGCTTTAACAGACCCGTATCCCGGCCAGACAGCACATAGGCACCCTCCCGCCACCAGAAATAGGTTTCAACCACCTCCGCCCACATCGGGTGATGCGGTTTGGCCACCAGGAAAATCGCCAGGGAATCGCCGGGCTGGACCTGACTTATGACCTCGCGGAAATCCCGCACCGTCAGTTCTATGTCCTCCTCAATCGTGCCCAATTCCTTGGCAAAGGCGGCAAACTCCAATTCCTGATAGAGTTCAAGCAGTCGCGATTTCTGCGGGTGGTCATAGCGGAAATCATCCAGATCACAGGGAATATCAAGATCAGTCACAATGGTTCCCAGACTGCGGCTCAGGAAGGCCTGCTCCCGGTGTTCCACCAGCAGTTTCCGGATCCGCTCCGGGGTAACCTCCTCGATACGCTGGTAGAGTTCTTCCATGGTACCAAAGGCCTTGATCAGCTTAACAGCAGTCTTTTTGCCAATTCCCGGTACTCCGGGTATATTATCTGAGGCATCCCCCATCAAACCCTTCACATCCACCAGCCGTTGCGGGTATACCTCCCACTTCTCCATCACCAGGTCATCGGTGTACTTCTCCGTCTCCGAGATCCCCTTGCGGGTAAGCAGGATATCGACCCCGCGCTTGGCCAGCTGCAGGGCGTCCTGATCTCCGGTCACAATCAGGCAGGGGACCCCCTTTTCCCAGGTGCGGACACTGAGGGTTCCGATCAGGTCGTCCGCTTCGTAACCCTCAATCTCCATATAGGTTATATCCATGGCCTTCAGGACCTCTTTCAGAATATCAAACTGTCCTCGGAGTTCAGGCGGGGTCGGCTGGCGGTGGGCCTTGTATTCGGCGAACTCTTCCGTCCGTAAGGTAACCCGGCTCTTGTCAAAAGCCACCACCAGGTAAGCCGGATTATAATCCTTCAGGACCTTGAAAAGCATGGTAAGAAAACCGTAAACGGCGTTCGTAAATACCCCCTGCTTGGTCCGCAGGAGCGGCAGCGCAAAAAATGCCCGGTAAACCAGGCTGTTTCCATCGATAAGTACCAGCAGTTCCTCTTTCAAATTTAGCACCATCCCTATATTTACCCTATGAAATTCAATGGGCAGGATTAAAATCCTGCCCATGTCGTTATTTCTGATATTAAGGTGTCAACATTCTAGTGATTGGGTTCCTCCGTTATCATCACGTTGACCGCCACCAGTTTGGCGTTGGCCTCCAGCTCAGCTATCTTATCCTCCAGATGCGATTTTTCAAACAGCATGGCTTGGAGTTTGTTTTCCTCATCGACATCCAATTCATCCAGGCCCTGCAGCCTGGTGATCTCGGCCTCAACTTCACCCAGACGTTGCTTTAGGTTCTTATACTCTCCAGTTACATCCTGTGTGCCATGCATAGGCTGAGCCTGGCAGCCGAAGGAATTAACCCCGGTAACGATGCTGCCCACTCTCTCTGGTGAAACCCGCATGGTCATGACCTTGGAAACCCCCGCCATGAGCTGGTTGACGGATGTCTCCACCTGGGCATCATTAGCCTCTGCCAGCTGCATTATACTGTCAGCAAGCTGATCGGTCTGAGTTGCAGACAACTGCAGGTTAACCGTGTTGATGAACATCGGCTCGACGGTCTCTGTAACTGGATCTTCAGCCTGCTGGTTCCCCGGCACAACCGCCACCTTCTGCGGCTGTCCCTGGTTATTGGCTGGCGACTGCGGTTCCTTCTCCTCATCGGGTGGATTCGGCTGCTGGATATTAAGCGCAGTATGCATCTGCTGTTTTTTCTCCCTGAGGAACTGTTCGATTTCACTTCTCAGTTCTGTGTCCTGGGGAGCTATTACCTGCGGTATCCGGTCAACAAAACCAGCCACTATCGGGTAAGGCACCAAACTACTGATATATATCCCCGCGACCAGCGCAATACTGGCCACAGAAGCCACAAGCCACCTTGATGTGGAATGAACCAGGTGGTGTTTGTGACGTTGGTTCTCGAGAGGCGTAACCTTTTCCTGCAGCAAACGCTCATGTAGCCTATTCATGAAATCAGAAGGAGCCTCTCGTTTCTCCATACCCCGTATTCTATTGACTGCACCCTGCAATTCCGCCAGGTCCTTACGGCAGGACTCACAAGCGGCCAGATGCTCCTCGACCCTGGTTTTTTCCTCTTCGGATAAAACCAGGTCAATATAGGGAGATAGTAGTTCCCTAACACTTTGGCATCTCATAGCACCGCACTCCTTCTACCATAAAAGACGTCAACTTCACGGTAAAAGTTCCCGTTTGGAAATCTTCTTTCTCAGAACCTCTCGACCTCTGCTAAGGCGTGATTTGACCGTGCCAATGGAACAGTTCAGCACTTCTGCAATCTCTTCATAGGTCAGATCCATAACATCCCGGAGGATAACTACGGTTTTTTGCTCCGGTTTTAGCATGTTGATAAGAGACTGTAAGTATACCTCAGTTTCCTTGTACTGATAAATTATGTCAGCCGTTGGAGAGGGGTCTGGGATATCCCTTTCGATCTCGTCGCCATCCGTGATGGTCACGGGTTCATCCGTGGATATCATATGTAAGGTCCTTTTCCTCTTGCGCAGTTCATCCAGACAAACGTTGGTGGTTATGCGGTACAGCCAGGTCCCCAGAGAAGAGTCGCCCTTGAATGATGCAAGAGAGCGGTATGCTTTGATCAGGGCTTCCTGGGCCATGTCACTGGCATCTTCGTCATTGCTCATGTACCGGTAGGCCAGGTTGTATATCTTATGCTGGTACTTTTCCACCAGTTCTTCAAAAGCCCTTGTGTCGCCTGCCAAACTAAGTTTTATAAGATCGTCATCTTGTCCCAGAAGCATCCTCCTCTCTTCCAGGAATGGAGAATACCAACTACCCTAATTCGATAGTTCCTGGTGAAACTCCTCTAATTCTGTCTCTGCTATTGTTCCCATAGTGCTCATATTGTTCTAGTAATGGCATAATCTGGACGCAGATCACGTCTGGCAGCATTTGGCGAAACGTCATATATCCACGAACATTGCCCTTCTCTGCAGTAATGCCGCAAATGCCTGACATCATTATCCTGGGCTGGTCATACATACCACGCCTTAGTCCGCCTAAGCAAGCAAATCGTGTAAATTGACAGACCAACGCCTATTCATTATAATATTAAATGCGCTGGGATTGCGACAACCAATTGCTCTCACGCAGAAACCATGCCGAAGTGGTGGAATTGGCAGACGCGCTCGACTCAAAATCGAGTGTCCTGAGGACATGTGGGTTCGAGTCCCACCTTCGGCACCAAAGATAACTAAAGGGAGTACAACGCTCCCTTTTCTGCTTTCTTGCGTTCCCACATGCCCTCTTGAGGACCTGTGGGTTCACCCTAACGGGTACAGGCGAGTCCCACCTTCGGCACCATAGATAACTAAAGGGAGATGACTTCTCCCTTTTCTGCTTTCTTGCGTTCCCACATGCCCTCTTGAGGACCTGTGGGTTCACCCTAACGGGTACAGGCGAGTCCCACCTTCGGCACCAAAGATAACCCATTCCAATACGGTCGTCATTCCAAGAGCACCTTAATCTTTGCCAAAGCCTCGGTAATAACCTCGTTCGACGCTTTACACGCGAACCGAACGTTTCTCGCTTGCCAATCCAAACTTTTAATTTGGTCAGAAAGAATTACCCCTGAGATTTCGAGGTCATACGGCAATTCGACCTCAAAAGGATAACCTTTGCGTTTTGATCTGATGGGGCACATTAAAGCCAGACCTGTTTTTTGGTTATAGGCACCGGGAGATACGATTATCGCGGGTCGGTCCCCCGCTTGCTCGTGTCCGGTGACCACCGTTACCTTTCGGGTCATTATTCCTTTTCTCCTTTAACATTTGCGTATAAATCCATTTTCACTTTCATTTTCCCCAGCATCAATGAGTTCATCAATATCCACTGCCGAGTTCGTCAGTTATATGGCATCCACTGCGTTAAATCCCATTTCATTCATTGATTTCCATGGGCAGGATTGGAATAAATACTGTCGAATTTTTACAAATAACAACAAAGGCAAATAATGACATCCATTTGTCACTAACGCAGGCTAACCTAAAAACAGGCCAACAGAACAATGGGAGGAGGAATAGAATGACCGACAAGTACATTACCCCGGTACTGCGGAGCGAAAGAAGCCCTTATGACGATTCCAAACTGCTGGGCGAACAATTGCTGGCGACTGATGATGGGCGCCCGGTTGTCGCTCAAGCCTGGGCTGAAAGCGGGTACACCTATTTGACCTACTTTTTCAGCCGCCAAGGACTTGAGTCCTGTAGTAAAGATGATCTCTTTCAATACCTGGTGGAGCAGGGTTTCAAATTGAACAGAGAAATGCGCTATGCCGCCCTTACGTTCACCGACCAGGCGGGCAACGAATGCTGGAACTTCACCATTACCGTCGGAGAGCCCAACGACTGAGTGGAGGTGGATCGGATGAAAGATCAGATTTACATCCTACCCATTTACCCAGCTAAACGGATACAGGACCTGCTGAACTCGATGAGTTTAGAGGGTTATCAGGTCCTGGATATAAGCCCCTATTGGCGCATCCATAATCCGGGCTGTTATAACGCCAAAGCAGAAGAAGACATGGTCATGATTTCTTTTCACAGGGCTGAAGGCGCTTATGACTATTTATACCAGCTTTACCCGAGATCAATTGAACAATCGCTAAAGGAAATGAATGCCCTGATAATCGAAAAAAGCGCGGAAGGTTATGATGTGTTCAAGACCTTCTTCTCACATATCTTGCGCGTTGATCGATCAATTCCCTGCATCCATTCCAATGCCAAAATTCTAAATCTGATACTCCGCAAACAGATTGTTTGAACCAGCCCGGCCACGCGTTAGATGAAAGGAGAGTGCCCAGATGAATGATGTCATTACAATTGGAGGTGCGATAACCGGCCGCATCACCTATTTGCGGCCCAACCAGATTAACGTAGAAATCACCAGTCCTTATCAAGGAATCACCAGTGGCCGACATATCCCTTACTTTTCGATGAGACCAGGGAGAAAACGTTTTGAGGAAATGACCGAAAAGGGAGCCATGATTACGGATTACGGAATCGAAAGAGCCAAGGAGATTCTGCAGGAGATTTACGATGCCTGTCACTATATTGAATCCAACCTGGCCTCTCTGAAACCGGAATGCAGCAGGCGCTGGCAGGAGGTCCTGGCAAGTCATGCGGGAGAGGACTTTCTGGATAAGGCGGCCTTTACTCAAGAGAAGAAGCGGATCAAGGCCGCATGGAAAGCCGGCGATTTCGACCAGCAACAGTATGCACTAAAGATTCAAAAACTCCACCAACGCCTCCGTCGGTACGAAAAAATGATTTCCGAGGCCGAAAGCGCTATCGGTGATATTCTGTACTCCAGGGCCAATATCGCCGGGATTGACCTGGTTTCGCAGCTGATTTACAAATACGAACTTCATAAGCCATAAGGCGTTTAGCCAACACATATACTTAGCAACTTAGGGGGGCGGTAACAATGGGTAACAGACATATACGATTTTCAGCCTACCAGTACGACTCGTGGGCTGGAGGCACGGAGATAACCCTGAACCTTTTACTTAAAGCGAACGGTGATTATTTTTACTCGGTCGACAACTCACGTCCCGACAAACGATTACCAGCAAGATATCGAAACTCAGTCCAGGAATTAAGCCGGTTGTTGGGTACGCCGGGCATTGCCCAGTTACTTGAAGATTATTGCAGCACTAATAGTAATAAGTGTTGGACTCCTCACCCAGCAGCGTACCAGATAGTTGTGGAAGAGAATGGCGCCAGTTTATTAGATTGGTCAAACCAAATCGGATTACTTTTTAAAGACCTGCCGGACGGTGTTTTAAACGATATCCGTAAGTCCTGCTTAGCCATCCTAAATAACCGTCCGGCCTATGTGATTCCTCAAGATTATGTTGATTCATTGTCGCGAAATGGAGGTGCCCATGTGAATAACCAACCACCAAAGCCGAACTATTTCTGGGTTACTACCAACCCCAAGTACTGGCAGTTGGACGTCATACGCGTGAAAAGCAAAGAGTTTTTCACCAGCATGAATGACCAAGGAAAGCCGAGGAACTACCAGTCATGTTTTGAAAAAGCAAAACCTGGCGACCGGGTGCTATTTTATGAGGCTCAACCTTCAAGTGCCATAGTTGCTGAAGGCATTGTTTCACAAGGACTACATATGGAACAGGAATATCCAAGTCAAACTTCAGAAGAAGGAATTACCCTGCAATACATACGTGATATCGGACCGGTATCCATGCATCTATTACGGCAGATTCGGTCGTTAAACAATATTCTTCCTATAAAGATGAAAGCCAATGGGACGATCTTCGAGTTAAATGAATCAGAATTCCGTTACATATTGGATCTGGCGGCCCCGGAACCCGCCTTTGTCAAAGGGTTGATCTATATTGATCTGATGGAAGATGGCTACCAGGATCTGTTTGACATCCGGGCAGGAAGCCTAATCGGCCGGGCAACGATGAAGAATAATGATATCGTAATTCCAGTCCAGATTCGACCGGCCGGACCGTATACCCAAACAGACTTCGAAAGAGACCTAGAGGCTCTTTACGATAAGTTGAAGCGGATAATGTCTCTGTTGGCTTCAGGTTATACGATAAAACTGGTTTTTGAAGCGGGGATCGAATACGACATTCCTGATTGGTTTATGAACGAATGCCGCACCTTAAACGTGACGATCGAATTTCGGATATCAGATACCATAGTTGTTGGGAGAATCATAGCTAGTCCGCATTTCATAGGTCTGATCATTCAGATCCATGTCCAATTTTCTCACGGAAGATCCAAATACACCCAGCAACAGTTTCACGTTGACTTGATGGACCTGTTAGAAAAAATTAAAATAATACAGCGCACCTATCCCGAGTATCGTATTGCTTTACTGTTTGAACTTGGGGGTAAACTGGAGTTACCTCCTGATTTTATTGATAAATGCCTTGATTTAGGGATTGAAATCGCCTTTGAGTTCCGATGTGGGAGTCTTACAGGAAGAATAGTACTGGGTAAATCATCGATTCTTGTACGGCTTGACATAGACGACGATTACACCCAGCAGGATTTTGAAAGGGATCTCCACTTATTGCTGAAAGAGTTAAAAGGTCTTAAGAAAAGGTATTTATTGAACATGAGGTTTCTGCTTTTCCCCGTTGGGGGGAATTTGATAATACCCGAGTTGTTTGAGTATAACTGTAGGAAATTGGGGATAAGCATTCAAGGAAAATTCGATATAGATCAAGTATGGGACAATTGGGATTTTCTTTAGGTAGTAATGCTACAAAGCACCGGAGCTCTCACCAATCGGATCTTGGTGAGGGTTCCCCCTCAACCTTTCAGTGCCCCATCAAACCGCCTCCCGCGACCGGCCGACTTCGCTTACTATGCGCCCCCCGATAAAAGAAGCTTTTCATCTCCCTTTGAAAGACAACAGTATATCGAGGGTGACATAAAATATTGCCGCCCTCGTGTTTGACTGGTTAGCCCGTCTGGAAACTGTGTATATCAGTCATGGTAAAAGCATCAGGGAGGACCTGGCATCAAGTATGTCGTATTCTAAAATTAGCCGGTTATGCGACCGGCAAGGTTGCCGATACGGATGAAGGTTTGATATGAGTTTACATAAAAGAATGTATTCCGTGGGGGCAGTTGTCGATGTGGAGACAACGGGATTCAGCCCTGCACGCGATGAAATAATTGAATTGTGTATCGTCCTTTTTCGAAGTGATAATTCCGGGTTATACATAATTGAGGATGAATACATCGGGTTGCGTGAACCCTCTTGCGTTATCCATCCCGCGGCATCACGAGTGAACGGAATTACAATTGCGGATGTTTGTGGCAAAGACTTGGATTATAAGCGAGTATCAAGCCTGATTGATCGAGCTGAATTTCTTGTAGCCCATAATGCACCCTTTGATCGTAATTTTATGGCCTGCTTGTTTCCAGGTGTCAGAGAAAAAAGATGGTATTGTTCGATGGCTGGGATCAACTGGCGTGCCAAAGGGTGTCCAAGCCGTCGTCTCCAGGATTTATTACACTACCACGGAATAAATCCCGGCCGGGCGCACCGAGCGAGCGACGATGTGAAAGCCACCTTGGAACTCCTGCATTATCGTCAAAAGAACGGACTGACCTATTTATCGGAATTGCTCGGTGACAGAGCCTGCTCAGATGCGATGAATTCAAGATTATTGGAAGGTTAGAAGGTTTTTAGTTATCTTCGTACTGTTTCTAACATGAGAATCATCCAATCCTGACAATTGTGTAATACCCGGGTAATTATAGATTCCTTTTTACCGATACCGATGCGGTATATGATATTTGACTGTAATGCAGGTTTAATTCATCTGTCGGCCGTGTCGCTCAAATGACATAGAGCGTTCAGAGAAATACTAAAACCGCCCCCCATTTCTGAGGGGCAGCTTTCCCCTGTGATTACTGTTCATCGGGATCCGGGTAATCCCGGCGTAATCTTTGCATGACCGATTCTTTCATCTCATTAAACATTGCCGTGTGATATACGGCCAGATAATCCTCAATCTGATAAAATGGGCATACTCCGGGACTACAGTCTGGGTGACAATCAGCCTTTTCACAGGCATCGCATTTCGTTTCTATCTCCTTTATAATATCATCCTTGAGAGTTGGCCGATTGCCTGCTTTCCCAAAGGCCTCCAGTTCTTCATACCAATCCACCGATATATCATGATAGGTCAGCTGCTTCGGGATTGCTGCATCAATCCCAGGATTGCTCTGGCAGCAACGTAGGCAGACTGGTAAAACAACCAGATCCCCGGCTGACCCCACAAATCCCACTTTTTCCTCTGCTTCTATGGGCTGTCCACAGACAGCACATCCAGCAAAATAATCAAAGGCTTCCTCCATGTTTGACAATTCCAAAAAACCGAGAACGTTGTCCTTAGTAACCAGGCTATGTAAGTATTCGATATCACTGATCAAAAAGCCGCCCTTGGTGGTTTTGACCGCAAAGAACCCTTCCTCTCTCTTACCATCAAATGCCTCGGCATTGAAGGCTTTTTCGGGGAGTTCCTCCACCACCACCCAGGTGAAACTATCGGTCATAAAGGTAAACCTGACCGTGTTTTCGTCCAACACTAATTGTGGATACTCGTTACTGACCCAATTGCTCCGCTTTATTTTCGTTCCTGATTTAAACATATTTCTCTTCTCCTTCCCTCTACTTAATTAAGCTAATTTCCGGCTACGGTGATTTACCGCTGGCACCTGATATACCCGGTTAATAACCCCCTCAGAAATCTCCAGACCACTGAGGAAATAACCATAAACACAACCGGTGTCCAGTGCGATCTTGTTCCCCAGCTTTAATGGTGAGCTTTGCCCGTTAATAATGAAGGTAGGTGTATGACCAAAAATGACCGTTCTGCCGAAATCAAAAGAACTCCGGTAGAATTCATCTCTAATCCACAACAGGTCGTTGGCACTCTGTTCCTCAAGATTAACCCCAGGTTTTAGCCCAGCATGAACATAGATAAAATGGTCATCAGCGAAGAACAACGGCAGGGATTTAAAAAACTCAATCTCACCTTTGATAGTGCCCCGCCTTTCGGCAAAGTCATGGGCTGTCCTCCAACTACCACGGTAATTGCCACAGTCAATCGCCATCTGCTCATGGTTACCGCGTAACAGCACTATCTTGTCTTCGCCATAGGTATGCTGCAGGTTTTTCAGGAATTGCAGCAAATCGTAAGAGCGGGGCCCCCGGTCAATATAGTCCCCCAGTAAGATCAACCTGTCTTGTGATAAATTGAGATTTGCATCGCCCAGCATAATCTGCAGTTCCTCCAAACACCCGTGGGTGTCTCCAACTACCAATGTTCTCATGTGATCGCCTCCTTTGTTTAAATTAATGCTACCTCGGTTAGCGAATACTTCCGATGAAGCCGGGCTTCATATTTTTAATTACCGACCGTAACTGTACCCGCCACGCTATAATAAACAAAGAAAGAGAGGGATAAAACCATGGGTGATGACCTGCGGACACGCACCCTTGACCAGTTAATTGGAGAGGCTTTTGGCCGCAAGGGAAAGAAGGGCGCCAGAGATGCTGACATACTTAGAAACTGGTTTCGCAACTACTTCGGCGGCGAGGGTGACGGCAAAATATTAGAAACACCAGCGGCGGAATCATTGGACGACATTTCTGATTTTCTATTTGGTATAGAATCCGGATTACGGTCATTCCCCAATGATAAACAAAGCCAAGCGAAACGTCTGCAAGCACTCCTTCGGTACCTGCAGAAACGATACGACTGCGCCATTGATCTAACCTTTTTGGATACCTTTATGATCCGGAGCCGTGAAGAACGCTTGCTGCAGATACTGACCTACCTGCATAGCGGCAATAAGTCAAGGGCTGATATCGCTGAGGCTCTGGGCATAAGTGAGCGCACATTGAGTAATGATTTGGCCACCCTGATGGATGGGTTTGAATTCATGGGATACCAAATGAAGATATCTCAACTGAAGCAGGACAATTCTTATACTTCACTGATTCACCCGCTCTTTCTGGCCATGCGGACTGATGAGATTTTTTCTCTGACCGTTGGTCTTAAGCTGATCAGCAAAGGAACTGTTTTCGAGGAGAGCTTAAGCCGCCTTGCTGACATGGTATACAAGCAGCTATCCTCCCCGGCCAAGGTGATCATTGACCAACACTCAGAATCCCATGATATCTCTTACACTGATTCCGAAATGAAGTTCATCGATTCAATAACAGCACTTAAAACGCGGGCCAAAGCCAATTTGCCGTATTTCTTAAAGGAACCGATTCCATGCCGGGTACTTTACAATAGTGGCGGCATGGAAAAATCGATAACTGGGATAATGCGCCTTCACACTGATGGCAGTAATCGATGGGACAAAATCCGGATGGAAAATGAGGATGGGGAGATTATCATTGGAGTAAATGATGTCTTCTTGATTGA
>JBMNJO010000002.1:0-15284 GCA_050951725.1 Syntrophomonadales bacterium
GGAGCCAACCTTTCATTGGGGACATCGCCCTTTCTCAGGGGGATGTTGGCCTTCTTGGCAGACTAATTGCCAACCAGACGGCCCCGACACTAAGTGAAGGCTTTCAAGTGTTGATGGAGAAAACACCGGTTTGCCTGGCGTGTTTCCTGGTGGGTCAGGGCATTTGGGGCTATCAGGGTGGCGATTACTGGTCATCGGTAACCAATGCTATCGGTGTTGATCTTGATTCATCCATTCAAGCTAAATTGGGACGGTTTGTTCTTCAACTCGCAAACACGTACCAGTTGCCGGTTTTTGAAACCTCCGTTGGCCATCAATATGTGACTCCAATCCTATTTCATGGCGGAATCCCGC
This sequence comes from Syntrophomonadales bacterium, assembly GCA_050951725.1. GTDB lineage: Bacteria > Bacillota > Syntrophomonadia > Syntrophomonadales > DTU052 > DTU052. The sequence goes on from JBMNJO010000002.1 coordinate 355, forward strand.
AGAATTCGCTACCTAGCTTTTTTGACCACATTGTCATACCCCTGGTCGATCAGGATACCACCTCGCGAGTTGAAATCCAATGGGAATTGGAATACAACCGCGAACAGGACCGGCGACAGATTGAGTTGACCAGGGAATTTAATGAGTTAAAAGCTGACCTGGACAGCCTTAAAAAACAGGAGACGATAATTGAAGAGCTATGCCGTTTGCAGGCACGGCATCTCGAACTACAAACATTAATTAATACGCTGCCTGACCCTGCCCCTTTTCCTCCCTATTGTGGTGATCATTTGGACGAACTCAATAAACAGTATCAACAGTTGCAGACCAACCTTCACCATCTGGAACAGATGCGAGCCGACTCCGATAAGATAATCAATGCGGTTACCAGCTTTGACGAAGGCATAATCAGGTTTTCTTCCTTTCTTAATGACAGCCTACAGGAGTACATTCAGTTTGCCCGGCAATTACACCAAACAGATAACTGGGCTGACACGGCTGGTTTATGGAGGACTCGTACATCTGACCCTTACTTTAGATCACGGAGGAACCAAATTCTTTCCGGTTTATCTATGATTCTTCAACAAGAGATTGCAGCATCAACGGACGGGAATCAACTTCCCGACGAGAATCGGGAGATGGTGCGCCTGTTCTATTTGACACTCCAGGCCCGGGAGCGTTTAGCGGCCAGGGAAAAGGCACAATCAGAACTGACTGATAAGATCGAACCAGACATCAGGTCAATACAAGAACAAATTCGAAAAAAGAAAGAAGCAATTGAAACACTCAGCTGCCAGTTAAAGACTTTGGGGGGAGGTGACCTCAAGACCGGCATTCAACTGGTTGAGGAAGCCAGGAAGGCAACTGTGGAACTCAGGCAGGTTAACGACAGACTGTGTTTATTACGTGCAACCGCCGAATTAATTATGGATCCCGAGGTCAGTGCGACTTATTCTGATCTGTTGCAATTAGTAAAAGCCGATATTGCAAAGAACCGTATCAGGCTGGCAGAATGCAAAGGCGAAATCAGCAAGTATGCCCCCAGCTTTCCTTACGCTGACGAACCGGTTAGACGTTTTCTTTTATACGGGGGGACCTGGGCAGAACGATGGCTTTGGGAAGCTGTTAACCTGGTCCACCGTAGTATTAATAGTAATATGGTACAAAGGGAGGCGGCAGACGGCCTTCCACCAAGAGTTGTTGACTGGTTTGAGAAACGGTTCGACGAGTCATCGCATAAATCTGATTCCACTGCTCACCAGACGAGATCTACTGACTTATCCGCGCCGGTGATGGCTCTCGACCCGGTGCACGGTGAACTCAAGCTGGCATTTAAGCCACAGAGAATTAAGCTCTCTGACGATGGTATGGCCAAACCCCTCCAGATTGTACTGGAAATCAAGGCCGGCGACTTGGCCGGAAGCTGGATTAAACGAGTTAAGGCCTATCTGAACCGAGGAGTAATTGAAACAGCCCCGGTTGAATTGCAGCTGTCTCAGCTTTGCGAATACTATGATGTCGACTTACGGATTAATGATGTTGTATGGAGATCGTGGCGAATCAATGGCACTGGCGAAGATCTGCCGATTCTTGGCTTTACCGAGGAAGGACGACGAATCACCAGTAGGGTGTGGCCGGAAGGACGCTGCTGGCTATTGCTCCCGCCCGGATGTGTTTTAGCCGGCAATGTGCTGGTAATCGAAGAAATGTCAACTCTCGGCAACAGTACCTTGTTGCTTATTGATGCTTGTGGCGAGGAAGAACTTCTGATCCGTGATGGGTCGGGCCATCTATATTCAGTTCCTTTACAAGGTTTCACCAAACCCCAGCTGTTCGGAGGGCAAATATGCCGGGAAATAACGGTGGAGGGGAAACCGGTTTACTGTAAAAGCCCTGAGTCTATGGTGATACCATACAAAGGGACCAACGATTTAGGTTTGTGGGAGATTATTACGCTGTCAGGTGAGGAAGAGAATGGGCAATTCAATCGTTGTCGATTAAATGAACTGCCTAGTATTGAGGGATCACATGATTCAGTCATCATTGAACTGGGAGTTCCCGAGATCTGGGGTGAATACCCAACTGGACTCTACCGAATAGTTATACTGGCACCCCAGGGTGTGAAGTACCGGTTTGAAATAGTGATTCTACCCGAAATCGATGTTGAATTTAACCCCCCGTTGGTTATGCCATCCGATAACGAGGACCCAACATTATCAGCAGCGCTGATAGTCCCCGAGCAGTGTTCATTTACACCCTCATCACCAGCACATATCATGAGCATCGAGGATGATGTGCATGTGATTAGTACCGATCCGACTGCGGATCAGATTAACGGGGATTTGATCATAAGGACTATAGAAACCACCCAGGCACTGAATACTACCATAACCGTTCCCCGACTGATGTGGCGAATTGTTGAAAATAACGAAATTTCGGATTGGCGGAATGAAGAGGAGGAGTTGTGGATTGGCAGTTGGTACGCGAATCCAACCCTGGTTCTGGAAATCAGTATTCCACTTCGTAATGCGTATTGGGTGTTGGTTAATACAGTGGCCAACGGGAAGGAGTACACCGGGACCGTAAAGGACGGCCGGGTCAAGGTTGATTTATTAACATTTACCGAAGATCTTAGTGATGGTGAATCACTTCATTATATGTGGATTGATATATTTGACCGGAAAAACCGGCTGATCTGCCGGGGTAAGCTATTTGGTGTTCGCTGCCGGTGGGAGGTAGAAAATCTATCATTGTACGCTGAGGAAGCAGGTGATCAGTGGGAGATCCATGTTGAATGGAATGAATTAGGGAAAGCTTCGACCAAAGAACTACGGTTATGGCGTCTTTGGGAGCCCTGGAATACACCAACAGTTTTCAATATCCCGGAAGGCAGCGAAAATTTTTCGCAAATGGTACCCCAAATAAACATGCCTTCTGGATCCTACCTGGGACAGCTTTGCCAATATGACCCGTGGGATGCCGGTCACGACGGCCACAGTTTTCCGACTGATACGGGGACCACCGGGCTGCTGTCTCTGGATGATGGTCGGCCCTATTTATGTAGATGGTCGGTGAAATGGGGCCGTGGAGGATGTACTGTAAGCGGACGTTTTGCCAATTCCGACGATATATTCCCGGTTAAGGTTTACTTGATGGGTCTGGTGGAAGGACAGCCTATTGCCTGGTACAGCCAAGACCAAACCGATTACAACGGGGAGTTTAGAGTATTTATCAGCGACCTGATCTATAAAGGCAATTACAAATTCACTCCTTCAATTGATACCCTGATCCATACCTATACCCACTGGATCGGCATTGTTACTGATGAAACCTCACCTACTTATCATTTTGCGATTATTCCCGAACCGGCACCTCTGGAATGGCCATTAACCAGAATTGTTGTTGATCAACATATCAAGCCGTTGATAACAGTCAGTGACTGTTTTCAGTGGCGGCTTACGGCCAGTTACAAAGAACAACTGGTAGTGGAGCAGGTTTTACGCGGTAAAGAGGGTTCCTCAATAACTAAAACGATTGAAAAGAGACGTGAAGGATCATTTGAACTGGAGAACGGCGAATTCAAATTTTCGGGCACAGATCTGGAAGTAGCCTATGCCTTTAACCAGGGTGAGCAAGTGCTATGTACAGATAAAAGATGCCGGCGCCGAAAACAACCGATTCCCAACCAGGATGTCTGGCATAAGGAACACCATCTTAAAGGCTGTAGAAGCTTCAAGCCATTGCGGGAACCGGGTAAGGCGAGATTATTCTGGCAGTGGGTACCCCGGGCCCTGATTGCCGAGTACCACCACCAGTACCCGGTCTGTAATTACGATTATCTCACTCTGGCGACCAGCCGACGCCCCGTGAACCCGACCTTCGAAAGGCCGCTTGATGATTTGGAGCAGATTTCGGGTTTACTCTGGGAACAGGAAAAGAAACTGGTTCTAAAACTGCAGCAAGGGAGGAGCAGCATTGAGTCTTAATCCGATACATACCACCGAAGCCATCAAGGAAGCTTATATCCGGTACCTTACCACCACCTTCCGCATTAAAGAGCCGGAACTACTGAATCAATTCCGAGAAATCCTGCAGGAACCCGGCAAATTTGTGAAGGGGCCCATTCTGGAGGTTACTCCTTCCTTTCTGAATGGCGCCAGTATACAGGACCTGGTAAGCGAAGGGGTTCTTTCATCGCAGTTTCTGGCATTAAACAGTGAAGAGCTGCCTGTTGACCGACCTCTCTACCAGCACCAAGATGAAGCAATCCGCCGGCTGGTTGAGTACCGGCGTAACATTGTGGTGGCAACTGGAACCGGCAGCGGCAAGACTGAGACTTTCATGATTCCAATAATAGATCACTTGTTGAAGGAAAAGACCGCCGGTAAACTGGGGCCGGGGATTCGGGCCCTGCTGCTTTATCCCATGAATGCCCTGGCCAATGACCAGATGAAGCGGCTGCGGCTCCTGCTTGCAAACATGCCCGACCTTACCTTTGGACGTTATACTGGAGAAACCGAAGAAAAAAACCGCCGCCGCCATTGACAAATACTACAAATTCTTTGGGTTTATGCCACTCGATAACGAGCTCGTCTCCCGTCAGCAGATGTGGGAATCTCCACCCCATATTCTGCTTACCAACTATGCAATGCTTGAATACCTGCTGCTCCGGCCGAAGGACAGCGTCTTTTTTGAGGGCCCTCATAGCGGCAGCTGGAGGTTCATCGTCATCGATGAAGCCCATGTCTATTCAGGAGCTAAGGGCATTGAGATTGCGATGTTGTTGCGCAGGTTAAAGGATCGGGTAGCGGGTGGTAAAAATCAGGGAATACGGTGCATTGCCACCAGTGCCACTCTGGGTGCTGGCCAGGAGGACGCTCCCCAGGTAGTGGAATTTGCGTCCCGACTCTTCGGGGCGGAGTTTAATTGGATGGAAAATGAGGCAAGCCGCCAGGATGTGGTATATGCGGCTCGTGAGCCTTTGAATGGTGAAGAAAAAGGGTGGGGGCAATTCACCCCTGAAGTCTATCTGCGGCTGAGAGAAATCATCGCAGACGATACTTCGGAAACAATACCCCGGATGGACCGGCTCGTTGCCCAACAAGCTCCATCCCGGGTGGTGGATCTGGCCCGGGCCCAGGGAGACCGTTATGGTTGGCAGGCCTACCTGTACACAGTTCTGGCGGGGGATCAGCGAGTTCACCAGCTGCGGTCTTTACTGGAAGAAGAAGCCCAATACCTGGCCCAGCTGGCTGATCAGGTGTTTCCTGATACTGACAGGGCTCAGGATTGTCTGATCGCCCTGGTTGACATGGGCAGTCAGGCCCGCCTGGAGAAAGAGTCCCGCTCATTGCTGCCGGCTCGCTATCATATTTTTGTAAAATCGCTGGATGGAGCTTACGTGGTTTTATCTCCCGCAAAGAGACTCTTCTTGGAGCCGCAACGGACTACGGAAATTGACGGCCAGACCTATCGAGCTTTCGAAATTGCTATCTGTCGCAACTGTGGAGCCTTGTACCTGACAGGTAAGCGCACTGAAATTGATGACCGAGATTACCTGGTGGCCGCCGATGGGGCCTCCGCCGAGTACTATCTGGTGGAGACGGCCCTTGAAGATACAGGGGATATCGATGAGGATGAGGATGTCGGGATAGCAGACCTGGGAAACCCGGACCTATATAACCTGTGTTTTTGCTGTGGGGCCATTGATCGGCTGGGTGCACTGGGCGAGTTGTGCGGCTGTTCAGGGAAAAACCATCAGGTGGTAACTAAAGTGCCGGCCAACAAGAATGATACGGTATCAACCTGTACTGCCTGTGGCCGAACCAGCCCGCTGGGCATAATCCGGCGGTTTGTGGTGGGAAGCGATGCCGCCGCTGCCGTGTTGGCCACTGCCCTTTACCAGGAGATCGAACCTCAGGCTGATGATTTAACAGTTTCCAGCCAGAATGCGGAAGACGATCACTGGGGGGCCGGCCCCGAGGAAGTTTCATCAAAGCTTAATGAGAAGGGATACCGTAAGCTGCTGGCTTTTTCCGATAGCCGGCAGGATGCGGCCTTCTTTGCTCCTTACTTAAATCGTACCTATAATCAGATACAGCGAAGAAACCTTATCCTGCGAACTATTCATTCCTGCCGCCGGGAGGTCCTATCCAACCAGTGGCGAGTAAACGATTTGATTGAACCGCTTTTCAGGTTTACAGAAACAAACGGATTGTTTAGCCGTGATATGTCCCGCCAGATGTGCAAGGACGAGGTGACACGGTGGCTGATGCATGAGTTGATGGCCCTGGACCGGAGAAACAGCCTTGAAGGGCTGGGACTCTTGGGGTTTTCGTTAGTCAAGCCATCGAATTGGGGTTCTCCCCGCATGCTTAAAGAATCCTTGGGGCTTTCATCTGATGAGGTATGGACTCTGGTTTCGGTTCTACTGGATACCTTGCGTCACCAGGGTGGGATTTTGTTTCCTGACAATGTTTCACCAAAGGATGAGTTTTTTTCACCTCGCAACCGCGAGTACTATTTCAGATCCCATTCTGACAGTGCCGGTCGAGCTAAGGGCATTATGGGATGGAATTCTAATAGATTGAACAGCCGTCTCGACTATCTACAAAGGCTTGCCCGTAACACGCAGGCCGGAATCAGTAATGAAGACTGCCGCACCCTGCTTAATGAGATCTGGAACAGGTTCATTGTCAAACAGTATAAAGATGGATTTTTCAAGGACTATTTTGTTGAAGATAACCTTCGCGGTGAGGGGGTCGTGTTCCGCCTCCGGCCTGAAATGTGGGAGCTGAAGCCGACCCTGATTGATGATACTTTAACCTGGTATATCTGTGATAAGTGCAACTCCTTGACCTTGCACAATATACACGATACCTGTACCACCTTTCGTTGCGACGGCAGACTCAGGCCCTGTCATCCCCAGGAGATCAATGCCAACAATCACTATTACCTGCTGTATCAAAACATCTTGCCCCAGCGCATGATAGCGCAGGAGCATACCGCCCAGCTGACCAGTGGCGCCGCCGCCGACCTGCAGAACAAGTTTTTGCAGGGGAAGGTCAATATTTTAAGCTGTTCAACCACCTTTGAACTGGGGGTTGATGTCGGGAGCCTGGAAACCGTTTTTATGCGCAACGTACCTCCCACCACCGCCAACTACGTCCAGCGGGCCGGTCGGGCCGGACGACGCAAGACTTCCGCTGCTTTGGCCTTGACTTTTGCCCAGCGTCGTTCTCATGATTTTGATCACTACCGGGAGCCCTGGCGCATGGTCTCCGGGAAAATAGGGGTTCCACATTTTAAACTGGAGAATCACAAGATAATTCGCCGCCATATGAATGCCATGGCCCTGGCTTCCTTTTGGTATAAACACCAACCATACTTCGGTAAGGGCCAGGGTAGATTGAAGGATTTCTTCCTGAATAATCCACCAGGGCCCGAGGCATTTGCCGACTATCTCCGGACCCAGCCTGCTGACCTTTTGGATGCTCTGCGCAGGGTGGTACCGCCGCACCTGCATGATGACCTGGGTATAGATGATTGGGTCTGGGTAGAAACCCTTTTCCAGGGGGATGAGGCCTATCTGGCCAAGGCGGCGGAAGAGGTACTTGGCGACCTCACTCAACTGGAAGAATTGAGGCATCAGTATTTCGAACAGAGGAAAAACCTGGATCACCTCAACCGGCTGATCAACACCATTGAAAATAAGAACCTTATCGGATACCTGGCCAGCCGGAGTGTCCTCCCCAAATATGGATTCCCGGTGGATGTGGTGGAGCTGCAACTTCCTCATCATGGCGAAGAGGCTCGTCGGCTGCAGTTGGAGCGGGACTTGAGAATAGCAATCTCCGAGTATGCTCCCGGGGGGCAGGTGGTGGCCGGGGGTAGGGTCTGGACCTCCAGATATATAAAACGACGTCCCAACAAGGCCTGGGAGCGTTTCAAATATGCCATCTGTCCTAATTGCAGTAATTTTGTAGCTCAGCGGGTGGAAGTGGAAGGGGATTTTGTCATCTGTTCAGTCTGTCAAAGCAACTTTGGCTGGGGCAAGGGGACTTTTGTGGTTCCATCATTTGGCTTCATAGCCGATAATCGTCCTCCAGGTAATCCCGGTGAAAACCGGCCTGATCGAACCTTCAGCACCCGGGTCTTCTTCTCCGGAGAGGTGCGTAAAGAGGAGGTTCCGACAGTGCTGGACTGCGGTCATATATCGATTTCGGCTATCCCGGCTTCTTTTGCCCGGCTGACTGTCATAAACAAAGCTGGTAACAGCGGTTTCAAGGTGTGCTCGTCCTGCGGGTATACCATATTGGGAGATGAGTCGGCGCCCAATACTCATCCCAGGCCATGGGGCGGGGATTGTCGGGGCAGTCTGGAAAACCGTCTTTCACTGGGACACCGGTTTGATACTGACATACTGAAGCTCACCTTTCATGGTCATCGCGATAATAACAATGGATTCTGGCTCTCGCTGCTCTATGCTCTTCTGGAAGGAGCCAGTGCTGCTCTTGATATTGAGCGTCAGGATCTGGATGGCTGCATTTATTATGCAGGAGGGGACGCTTTAACTCCTCAGCTTATCCTTTATGACGAAGTTCCCGGTGGTGCGGGTCACGTTCATCGGATGGCCAACCCGACCAATCTCACTAAAGTCCTGCAAATGGCATGGAAAAGACTGGCGGCTTGTGATTGTGGGGGCAAAGAAGGACATGCCAGTTGTTACAGCTGCCTTCGCAACTATCGAAACCAGTACTGTCACGAAAAACTTGACCGGCGGGTGGTGATGGACTTTCTAGCTCAATTCCAGGATTTATTGGCGTAGAAGAAGGTCAATCCTGTCTACGCCACCCCAACTATCTGTTATTGGCACCATCCCTGCTTTAAAACTGACCCAACGTTGAATGCCTTCATCCATTCAATGTTTTATTTTAGCTGTTCCCGAGCGGACTCGCGAGCTAAAGCTTCACGGTAGTTGGCCTCGAGGCTTAGCCAGAAGCTTGCCGGTATTCCCAGCACCCTTTCGAAGTGAATTGCTGTATCCGCGGTGATTGCTGCCCTGCCATGAATTATTTCGTTTATGGTCTTCTTGGGTCTGCCAGTTCTTGCGGCAAGTTCCGTTTGTGAAATTCCTAAGGCCTCTATTGTTTCCAAGAGCGTAGCTCCTGGAGGAACCGCATAATCAGTTACTGCTCTTTTTTTCATGGTAATGCTCCACCTCAAGAATTCGTATCGAAAAGACCAGTTCTTCATCAATCCCTTTATCTGCTTTTCTGGGAACGGGATTGTTAGTTTCCCTGGATTATATGGAGGATTTTGGAGGCTGCGATCGAATTGTTTAAAAAAATGATGATTAGTCGACGGAAATCAATGCCTGTTCCCGAGATATTGTGTCGATTAAGTGTGACTTTAATGAACTAAATGCGCTGTCACTTAGAACAGGACTTATTGTATTAACCAGTATTTCCTCATCAAGCTTGAAGTAAAAATTTCTACCGCGTACTCCCCGGGCGAACAAAGACTCACTGACAGAATTGGCCAATTTGTATACCCGAAAAACAGTCAAATATCCTTCTTTCGCCCCGTTGTAATAGTTTACTGGGGAGGATGGATCCCACAGTGTAAAAAGTCCTTCTTTCAATAGTGAGTCAAACAGGCTGTAGCAAACTTTTATTCTAATAAAGGAATCGACGATTGCGGCGAAATTATTTTCATAAAGGACTTCCGCAAAGGATTCCTCATAATGGATCCCTACAATTGATCTTTGGTATTGGCCTTGGGTAACTTTGGGGATCAATAAAAAAGGACCGATTTTATCAGCGGGAAAGATGTTTTTCTTGCAGATAATGATCTGATAAGGGTATTTTCCCGGCAGGGTACCATAGGTCATGGCCATAATGTTTATTCTTTCGTCTCTTAACCCATAGGAAATACTTAACATATTTGCAACCATCCTTTGTCGATAGGTTACAACGCTAAAGATCAACTCACTGAAAAGATACACGCAGTTTGGCTACTTTTCCATAATTATACTACAATAAGGGGAGAGTTACTCGGTCTAGTGGACTATGCGTTCAAAAGAGTAAAGGATCTCGGGTTTTCCATGAGCGGATTGACCATTGACATCGAGATCGTTTTGGAAAGGGGTCGTCTACGGTGAACTTGACCGCAGAGGTATACGAGTTGATCAGCACTCTTCCCAGGTATAACTACCTGACTCCCCCTCACATACTGCCGGCCAATGGCATATGCTTATTCTTTGAAGCTGGTGAGACATGCGTTCTTAATGATAGACAGGTTGATCGCATTGTCCACATCGGCGCTAATCAGCGCAACGGGCGATTGCCCGGACGAATCCAGGATCACTATGGCAGAGTCAATTCATTGGGAGGCAACAAGAACGCCAGCATCTTTCGTAAACACATCGGTGGAGCATTGCTGAACCGGGCAGATCCTCATGATACCCGTATTGAGGATTGGATCAAGTTGGAGGGGCCGACCCTTGCTGATGTGGAAGAATGGGTAAGTCGGAAACTCAGAGACCGCTTTTCATTTATATGCTTACCGTTGGAGTCCACGGAGGAACGGCAATCCTTGAAGAAAGGCCTGATCGCGCTCATGGCTCAGCATCCTTTGGGACACCCTTCAGAAAGATGGTTGGGGCACTACGCTCTTAACCCGGATATTAGCAGCAGCGGGCTTTGGAATACCCAGCATATTTGGTCTGACCCACTGACCCTTTCACAGTTCAAAGTTATTGAAAGAAATGTTTATTAGGACGGCTCTATAAGGAATTAAAGCAGTTTCGCTATGACATCAGTAAAGCGGAAGGTATTAAGCCTTATTTGGTCTACAACAATTCTCAATTAGAGGCGCTGATATCTGCTTTGCCAAAAAACCTTGATGAGATGAAAAAAGTTCCGGGCTTTGGAGATGTTAAATGCCAGAAGTACGGAAAAGAAATATTGGACATTATCAATAAACATCGCTAATGTAAGGAGCCTATGAATATTCCGTGCAACAAGCATCTCAATAGAGGTGCTTTTTTATGATCATTTTTCGTTCTGACGGGGTTAGTGACACTGACATTCTATTGTCATTAATGGGTGATAAGCTTAACGAAATGCTTTTTCGGGAAAGAGGTGCATTCCATGGACAGAAATCGGGTGTTAGGTGGTATTCTGGGAGTCGTGACCGGTGATGCTTTGGGATTGCCGGTTCAGTTCGAGTCACGCGAACGGCGCCGGCAACGGCCGGTACGGGGTATGGAAGGTTGGGGTGTTTTTAACATGGCGCCCGGAAGCATCAGTGATGATGGTTCTCTGACTCTATGCCTAGCAGAAAGCATTTGCGAGGCCGGCATTAACCCTCAGGATGCAGCAAAGCGGTTTCTGCGCTGGTATCAGGAGGGGCATTGGACTCCTTTGGGATATGCCTACGATATCGGCGGTGCCACTGCGCGGGCCATGGAGACTCTAAAGCGGGGTGTGCCCGCTGTTGAAGCGGGACCTGCCGGTGAAAACGATAACGGCAACGGTTCGCTGATGAGAATTTTACCGGCCGCCTTATACCTGGCGAATGCAGATGTTAAGGATCTGGCCGAGGGAATCTGGAATATGTCGCGGATAACTCATGGCCATCCCCGGGCCTGCTCAGCCTGCTACATATATGCCCTGTTGGTAAGAGAACTTCTGACCGGTGTGTCTCCAGATGAGGCCTACCGCAGGCTGTGTTCCCAACCGGAGGATATACTGGGTCTTGGAATTGACGCGAAAGAGCGACCTCATTTTCAGCGTATACTTGATGGGAACCTGGATGAGCTGCCTGAGAGCGAAATCTGCTCAAGTGGATATGTGGTTGATACGCTGGAAGCCGCCATCTGGTGTCTCCTCAAACACCACGATTTTCCATCCACCCTGCTGGCGGCCGTTAACCTGGGAGATGATACTGATACAGTGGGGGCAGTTGCCGGGGGACTGGCCGGCATCGTATATGGTCTGGAAGGGATCCCGGATGAGTGGCTCGATGCCCTGGTCAAAGGTGATGAAATTATGGGTCTGGCCAACCGTTTTGCGGATGTGATTGGTGAAGAACAGTCATAAGTTAGTAGGGGTAATCGCTCAATTGCATTCCCCCCGGTAAACCTGATAGATGTAGTAAAGGAATGATTCAACATATTTGTAATCGATGGTCACGAAACCAAAAAGCCGATCAAGGTATGGCTGAGTAGCCCTGATGATTTGGATGAAAACTGCCTACAGCAAGCGCTGAATCTGGCGGAGTTGCCTTTCATTCATAAATGGGTGGCCTTGATGCCGGATACGCACATGGGCTACGGTATGCCAATTGGCGGGGTTATTGCAGCCAAGGGAACGATCATACCCAATGCGGTTGGGGTTGATATCGGATGTGGTGTGGTTTTCTTTAAAACCAATATCCCCGTGCGGCTGATCCGGGAGTGCCAAACCGGGCAGGGAAAACTGGTGGAATTGATTACGAGAAATATCCTGCGGGATATTCCGGTGGGCTTTTCCCATCACCAGAAGAGGCAGAAATCAGATTACCTGTCCGGACTGCTGGCCAGCGGGTCAGATTTCATCAGGGAACTGGAGGCCCATCCGCAACTGGCTGACCGCTGTTTTCCTTCGGCCTTTAATCAATTGGGGACTCTGGGTGGGGGTAATCACTTCATTGAATTGCAGGAGGATGAGAAAGGCGAGCTGTGCGTTATGCTGCACAGCGGAAGCCGCAATGTGGGCAAGCAGGTTTGCGATTACTTTAACAAACTGGCCCGGATGCTCAACGAACGGTGGCAGACCGGGGTTCTGTCCTCTTACCAACTGGCCTTTTTGCCGGTCGATGATGAAGCCGGACAGTCATATCTGCGCTGGATGGATATGGCCCTGAACTTTGCCAGGGAAAACCGGGATCTGATGAAGGAGCGGGTTAAGGCTATAATTCTCCGACTGGTCACCAAACACACCGGTTTCGGTGACATTGAATTCGGCATGGAGATTAATGCCCATCATAACTACGCGGCCCTGGAAAACCACTATGGAAAGAGTGTCTGGGTACACCGCAAAGGCGCTATCAGCGCGAGGGAAGGGGAATTGGGAATCATTCCTGGGGCCATGGGAAGAGCCAGTTACATTGTTAAGGGACTGGGCAATCCAGAATCGTTTTGCTCCTGTTCTCATGGCGCAGGAAGGAAGATGGGCAGAAGAAAGGCCCTGGCAACGTACTCGGAAAAGGAAGTGCTTACGGAATTAAAGCGGCAGGCAGTGATCCTGGAAACCCCCAGCACCAAGGGTATTGCTGATGAATCACCTTTTGTCTACAAGGACATTGATGACGTAATGGCTCAGCAAACCGACTTGGCCCTTCCATTATTGAAGCTTCGCACGGTAGCAGTGGTTAAAGGCTAAGAACGGATGGAGTCCGCGGCATTGTATACGTTGACTATAGATTGCAGAGCGGATTGGATGGCTATTGCGGCAGATTTGTATCCATAAACAGCGTTGCTTCTCTCGTTTTGAAGAAGGAAGTGACCGCCTCTATCACCACCAGGAATGACAGGATAATCAGTATCGCCGACACCACAGGTATTGCCGGGTGTCCCTTTCCCAGGATCCACCCTTCGTAAACGGACAGGGCCAGGGCCCAGTTGGAAATTACAAACATAACCACCGCCGGTATAAATGAAACCAGCCATACCTTCGATCCTTTGCGGGTGTTAATCAGCCACACAGTGATACCCTAGTCTTAAAGGGTCTCTGGGTAACCGTTGAAATATCAGCTTTGGGGCTACTTCTGGGTACGATTTTCGGTGCGCTTTCCAACCACCGCCCAAAGAGCATTAAGTGATTCGGGTTACGAAATCTTCAATTCCCTGGAAATAAAGCTGCGGGTCGACCATCATAACATCGTTATGGTCAGCGTCGGGAATCGGAAGCCAGTATTTCTGGCTGCTGCCCAGGGTGTCGTACACCAAACGCCCCTCCTCAGGGAAAACCAGGCTGTCCTGTTCGCCGTGTATAATCAGACTGGGGAGAGTAATGGTTTCAATCATTGCCAGGCACTGTTTTTCCAGCAAAGACAGCCCGGAAACGTCAAGGGGAAATCCCCACCGGCTGATCAAACGGGTTACGCCAGCAAAACCGCTTTCGATAATCAGTCCCTTCAATTCTCCCTGATAGTGGGCTGCCAGTTCCAAGGCCGGCAGGCTTCCCAGGGAACGTCCCATCACCCCTAAGACGGGAGAACAGTTGCGCCGCAATAACTCGTCTTGTACGGCCCGGTAGACGATGTGGGCGTCTTGAGCCAGATTATTAAAGGTTGGCTGGCCGCTGCTCATGCCATAGCCTCGATAGTCTGCCACCACCAGGTTGATTTGGCAGGCGTGGTACGCCTTACGGAAATAATCGTAGTCGGCGGCGACTTCTCCATTGCCGTGAAAGTAGAGCAAAGCGGGCCAGTCTGGTTGCCCCAGGTAGAAGCGAACCGCGACTTGCACGTCCGAGTCAGGCTCTACCGAAACCAGCAGGTCAAAGGCCCCTGCTGGCGGCGGAGTTAAATCCCGGCGGGGGAACAAGAGATATTGCGCCAACAAAGGCTGTTGATCCAATCGCAGGTAGTCGGGGGTCATGAGTTATCCCTCCTAATCATTCTTCACATTCTTATCTTACCGCCCCGAGGAACCGAAATGAAAGCCTGTCAAACCTGTATCAGGTCAGGGATCAAATAGTATACGTTGACTATATTGTGGATTGCAGGCAGGATTATGGATGGCTAATGCGGTAGAGTTGTACCAAGGATATTGATGAGGTGATGGCTCGACCTTGCCCATTGATTATTATTTCTTGGCTTCAAAAGCTTGTTTTCACTGCCAAGCTGCGTGCCGGTACGCCTGGCAAATGCCTCTATTCAAT
>JBMNJO010000003.1:0-16803 GCA_050951725.1 Syntrophomonadales bacterium
AATTACATAATACCGGAGACCATCGCCTACAGTAGAAACAACTCTAGCCGCCGGAGTTTGCATATCACCTGCTGCCAGTGCGGTGTCCGGTTTTATCAAGACCGGATTCATACTCATAAGAAACAATAGCAACCCTAACCCAATGGATATGAGCTTTCTCACAAAAAAACTCTCCCCTTTCTTGTTGCAGTCAGTCCCAACTGAAACCAAAACCTGGCCAATGTTTGATGCCAAATTATGGCGGCATATTTGTACTCTGATTTATTTCATAAGGCATCTCCCTTTCATCCTGCTGGGTCTCTTTAGCACTATCCTAACTTCATCAATAAGAAAAGAAATCACCCGTTCAGTATGATTTATCAAAAAAGGCCCCTCACCCTTTTCGGGTGAGGGGCCCAAAAATGCCCTAGATTCCTTGGTTTTCGTTGTTTGTTTCAGCTAACCACTTGGTTGCCCAGCAAGGCGAATAACTGCGCTTTACTCTGGATATTGAATTTTGAGTAGATATTTTTAATGTGTGTCTTCACCGTGTTTTCACTCAGGAACAGCTCGCCGGCTATCATCTTATAGGTCCGACCCCTGAGAAGCAGTTCCACGATTTCCCTTTCGCGCTCGGTAAGCTGGTCCAGCAGAGGGTTAGTCTTCACGGCCGCAATGCTTTTCTCAGGCGATTTTTCAGAAAACATGGTGAGGTATGCATGGTTATCAAGCAGCATGGAGAGTTGCTTGTGGAGCAGCGGCAGGATAATTAAGGTAATAAACACCACCGTCAGGGCGATAATCGAAGATTTTTGAGTGTTAGGGTCAATGCTGGTAATAGCATTACCAAGCACTCCACCCATCAATACCCCCAGCACATTGGCAGACAGGCCCAGGCCCAGTATACGAGCCGGATTCCGGCCAAAGTCAAGCATTTCTCCGAGGATACTCCACCAAAACAGGTCGTACACCCCGCAAGCACCCAGCATAAGGGTATCGATAAAAAGGTAGCTGGCCGCCGAACGATCAAGAGACATAAAGGCAATAAAGGCGAAGCCCATCATCGCAATACCGACAAACAGAATGTACGAACGACTGGTTGTTGCCGGCAGATTCTTCATTATGTAAAGAGCCACTATATAGGGCACCGCCCAATACCAGCTGACCAGCCATTCATGGTGGGCAAAGACCGGGTTAACCACCTGGTACATTAGGCCGGAGTTTATGGTAATTACAATAATGATTCCACTGCAAAAACAGGTTGTTTAACCCCTATGGGGGTTTTCAATAGTAAAAATTGTCTTGAGCAGATAGCTCAAAAAGTTCTTTTTCAACTGAAGATCGCTAATTTAGACCTCCATTACTATGGTTTTGTGTTCGTTAACCTAAATTTGGGCATAATATCCCTGCTTTTGGCCTTTTCGGCTTCCTTAGCTTGCCCAGAGCCATCCGGGAAAACTGCTTAATATTTCGGGCTATAATTTTGTAAGCAGTGACCAAGTAAGTTTTTAGCACGCCACGTGTGTAAAGGTTATTCAGATCTTCCCCTCTTTTTAGAGCGGAGTTGGTTGCTTCGATTCCAGCACGATAACTGGTGTTTTCACGTCTGACCGCAATATTGTGTATTTGATCTCTAACCCGGTCAGCCTGGATGGTTTTTAAACTAACCCGTAATATCCGGTCTTTCTTCTGGGTCTTTACTGGACATATATCAAAATTCGGGCATCCTTGGCAATCCTCGTGTTTGAAGTGGCAACTGCTAGTCTTGGAACCGGGATTGAAATCGCTTCTAAATGGGATCTTGCCCTGGGGACAACTGATTATTTTCATATCATCATCAAACTTAAAACTGGTTGTGGAAAGTTTATCTGATGGAGCCTTACGTCCGGTCATATCTGTATAGTGTAGGTTAACCTCTAGCTCATCTGCCATTTCTATGACCTCTTGGCCGTAGTAACCTCCATCTAAGTAGATGTCCTTTACATCCGTCCTTTGTTTGATGATGGGTATGCGCTCCTTAGCCATCTCTACATCGCTGATGTTATTGGGTTGTACTGAAAAGTCGGTAATCACCTGAATCGGGTTTTCTTTGCTACTGGTTTCGCTCACGTTTAAAACGTAGCCGCTATGGTTCTTACCCGCTTTGTTACGGAAGGTAGCGTCACTATCATAAGCTGATTGCAGGGAACCGCTTTCAATTTCACTACTGGGCTTGGCGAGCCATATTCCCTTAGATTCATCGAAGGCAGCCTGTTCGCCTAGAAAACGCTTAAGCAGAACCATTTCTCGTTTTGAAGCAAGGTTACGATCCTTATTTGCCAAGTTATCTACCTCTTGCATGAGGTTAAGGACTTTCTGGAACCTGCTTTCCAGTTCCTGATTTCTAGTTCTGTATAGTAAATCAGTTCTGAAGCTATCTCTTAACACTTGTTTGAGATTATCGGAAAGCATGTTAGAAGCAATGCCTCTTACCGCTTGAACCAATACATCCAGGGCTAACGAGAGTCTACCGGCTTTCTTGATATTGGGAGAAATCAAGGTAGAATCCATACGCTGGTCATCGGTTTTTATCCCGGCTTGTTCGATAAAATTCTTGGTTAGGATTTCAAACTGTTGGAAAATCACTTCATCTTGCTCGGGATACTCTAATATGTGCCTATAAACTCTTTCTCTGAATTCGTAAAGGGTACGTTCAGCCAGGTAAACCTCACCCAGGTTTCTTATACCTAGGGCATAATTGACCTGGAAGTTAAAGTAGAACTGCTCGATTAATTCTTGATCAGTATAACCAAACATGTTTTTGATAATCTCTAATGACATCAGTATATTAACTGGAACATTGGGTCTGCCGGTATCAAGACAATACATGGGGGCAAACAGATCTTCGTTGATTTTACAAAAAACATGTTCATAGAAAACTGGTGCCCAGGTTTTGTTTAGTAGTTTGGCTACACTTGGTCTCATGGACTGGTAATGGCTAAAAAGTTCATCTTGATAGTGACTATCGTTTTTACGGAACATACTGCAAAACCACCCTAAAGTTAGTTTATCTTTTATTTGCTTTAAATATCTAACTATTACTTCAATATTCACAGTGGTTTATCCTGCTGTTTTACAATATTTTTGGGGTTTTTGCAGTGGAATCAATAATAAAGAGGCATAGAAACACTAATGGTTTAAGTGGACTTATAGGTTTCGGGTCTCCACTGGAGTCAGAACGCTCTTCTGCGAGTTCGTTTTCAGGCAGTCTGGCTGCAAAAAAGAAAGCTCCTGCCAGAAAAACTATCGACAGGCCCAGCCCCCCCAGAGCGCTAAGCCGGATGGCCACGGTGTTCAGGAGTATCATCAGGATATTGGACCAAATCAGTCCGTCGGCAATAGTATTGATACGTTGATTAGTTGGAGTATAGGATTTGAGGCAAAACCCCCAGGCAGCGACACAACCGCCGGTAAGAAATGACATAGTCCATAGCGAGATGCTCCAGATGACTGAAGGGACCAAAAAGAACACACTGGTTCCAACAATACACACGATAATAGAAGCGAGCATCAGCCGTTTGGCCGCTTTCAGGCTCTTGACAACAAATCCGCTGCTAATCAAACCCAGGAAATGGGCAGCAATTGACCCAAAAAGCATGGCATGCGGCGTAATATTATGACGAGCGGAAATGGCATATAAAACCTGTCCCTCGAAAGGAAACGCCAGGAGCCACGAAAAGAATAAAGAAAAAACGATAATGGACAGTATGCGCCCATCCAAGGAAGCAGGTATAAACTTTTTAAGGTCTATGTAATCTTTCAAGAGTTGATGTCCTCATTAATCAGATTGACATTTATTCAATCTTACTAATTTGACACGGTGTTTTAATTCTCCTTTAATGCATTGCCAAATTGATGCCGGCTGTTAAATGCTCACTCCGGCGGCGTTTGCAGTCATTGGACTAACCGGTATGCTCTAGATCAGATCCCTCCTCAGGCTCGCGGCCTCCCGGAGGTAGACATGGTTGATTTCACTCTGAGATTTGTCGGTATTGACGTGGAGCAGTACCCGGATACACCGTGGCAGAGCCCCGGGAACCGGTATCTCCTGACTGCACATCAGGGGAACCTGGGTCCACCCCATCATCCGTGCAGATAAAGCCGGAAATGCAGAGACAATATCAGGTGTAACCGTAAAAATGGCGCTGACTATGTCCTCCAATGCAAAATCATTTTTCTGCATCAAGGCGGTCAGCATTTCCTGGGTGGCCTGAATAACCTCTTCGGGTGTGTCCTCGGATATGGTAATAGCACCCCTGATTCCTCTCACCATAATTCTTCCTGCCTTTCTGCCTGCATTCGTCTGGAAGAGTCAACCAATTTATAAAGCCTGGTTTAGCCAATTTACACTTGAAATTCGCCCACCAGGCCTCATATGATCAATTATCCGTTTGGCTCAAGGGACCGCCCGATGGCCAAATCCTATGGCAACCTCGTCCAGGTGGAGCAACCCGATACCCATGAAGATCGCCACACCTATATGATCCTTATAGCGGGCAATCCCGATCTTGCCCCCCACATTAAGCCCCAGAGCCTTCGGCATGATCTGGCTGATCGCTTCCCGCGTGGCACCGGCAATCGCGCCTTCATCGGGATGAGTGTCTTTAATAACCCCCTCCCGCTTGGCGGCTACAACCGCCCTTTCAACTATCTTCCCCACGGAGCTGATGAATTCTCCCCCGTAATCAACAGCCGCCGCCCGGATTTTATCATTCATAAATTCTTTCTTCAGGTCTGATTCTTCTTGCCTGCTTGATGTAAGAGCCATTTTGATGGCCGCCGTGGCAACCATCTTGCTTCCAACCTCATTCATAACTTAAGCCCCCCACTCCCATCACTTACTATCAGTTTAAACAACCAGTCTGTCCCTGTACAGGATTACTTAACCGCAACCTTGCCCAGCATAGTTACAGCCCGTTGGGAAGTGAAGGTCATCCCGTCCTCGGGAAAAGCCAGGTTGGGGGTAACACTTGTGATTTTCAGGGTGATGGGTTCATTGTATTCCTGGGTGTCAATCTCAATTACATCCCCGGATGTAACATAGAGTTTTACGCGGCTCTCGGACATTCTTCCCATTTCCTGTCCGTTGACCAGTATCCGCACCTTATCCAGGGAGGTATAATCCTGCAGTTCCAGATAAAAACTTCCGGGAGAGGTCGTGCTGCAGGGGATTTCTTCAATCTCCTCCAACTCACCGGTCACTGCGGTCGGAACTGTCACCTCCTGACCCTCGAGTCTCTCACCCAGGCTTAAATAAAAGCGGATGTTATCATTGGTCATAAGTCCCTGGACCACCACCAGGGCCACCAGCCCGAAAACCAGAAACCGAACCAACCTTTTCCCGATCTCGTCCATTATCTTCATACAACAATCAGCCCCACTCAAAGTCTCACCACTATGTTATGACTCCAATGGCCAGATTATCCCAGTAAAAGTGGGGCAGACGGTTTGCTGTCCCAATATTGACTCTAAGGCCAGGCCTGCGGTAAATTCCGATGAGCGGACGTTGGGGCCGAACTGTGCAACACCCTGTGAAGGTGAAGGTGGAAAGCAGCCGAGCGACAGGACGTCGCGAGCCCACCTCTGAGACATGGACGTCGATTTGGTGGGGTGCTGCTTTCCACCGGAACCTGAGCAGATGGTGCTGCCAGTGCAGGACCCAGGAAGCGAACGGAATTTACCGCAGGCTGCCGCCTGTGGCACCAACAAATTTCACCGGTTACTGCTTAGGATGGCAAAGGCGAGGGCGGCGGCGCCGAAGCCGTTGTCGATATTGACTACCCCGACCCCCGATGCACAGGAGTTAAGCATGGTAAGCAGAGCTGACAGGCCACCAAAGCTGGCACCGTAACCTACGCTGGTAGGAACCGCAATCACCGGGCGCGAGGTCAGACCCCCGACGACACTGGCCAGTGCCCCGTCCATACCAGCCACCACTATCAGGACCTGGGCCTGATTCAGATCATTGATTCGGTCCAACAGCCGGTGGATTCCGGCCACACCTACATCAAAAATGCGGTTGACACTGGCACCCATGATTTCGAGACAGAGCGCAGCCTCTTCCGCCACCGGGATATCTGCTGTCCCGGCGGTAAGAACTGCCACATTGCCCCGTGCGGTAACCGGGGTGTTTACCACTGTTATCAGGCGGGAACGTTCATTATAATAGGCCCCGGGCACCAGCTCAGTTACCGCAGCATAGGTTTCAGCACTCGCCCGGGTGGCAATCACATTTTGCCCGGTCTCATTCAGCCTGGCGATGAGCTGGGCTGCCTCCCGCGGGGTCTTGCCGGGGCAGTAGATTACCTCGGGGAAGTTGTCGCGCAAGGCCCGGTGGTTGTCAAGCTTGGCAAATCCCAGGTCCTGATACGGCAAAACCTTTAAGGCATCCATAGCCGCATCAACTGACAGCTGCTGGTCCGCCAGTCCCTGCAGGATTGCTCTTAGCCGCTCTTTGTTCATTTCACTTCTCCCCATCAACGCAATTCGACCGCAGTCGCGGTCGAGATAGCATCGTTATTGAAATTGAGTGTTACCAAGGCTACGGCCGTTTACTTCCAGTATTCCAACTTCTTGTCGAGATAGGCCTTGTAGGCTTTCAGTTCCTCGTTTACTTTGAACAAAAGCCTCTCAATGTCGATCTTACTCAGACTAAGCTGGTCGGGTTCAACTATCTCCACCTTGCGGAATTCTTCTTTCATGATGAAATGGACCGCATCTTCAATGCTGTCAGCGGTAAACTCGATCCAAACCGGAGCATAACCGATGGTGACACCCCGAATCTCGTCGTAAACGGTATAAACCTCACCGCCCATGATGATATCGTCGATCCGAATACCCTGCACCGGGACGTTGCGGAGCAACGCCACCTGCTGGTCCCGGGTCTGTTCCGCGACCTCTTCAACACTCTTTGACTTGAAAGGAAAACGGTTTTGTTTGGCCCAACCTTTGTAGTCAAATCTTACTTTAAGCTTCAATTTCCCGGACTTCTCTTCCTCATTCAATATGGACCTCACATTATCCCTCCCCCTGTCAAATACTTCCGAGATTTGACTCTAATTCTCTTTCTCATGGTTCAAATCCTGCCGAAACCTGAAATCATTCGCCATTTCGAGTACAAATAAGCCCAAACCGGCAGCCAGTCCTTCTCCGTAACCCAGGTTGAGGTCAAATAACGGTGACAGTCCCAGCTTATTCAATACCCGCTGGTGAGCTTTTTCCCGGGTCAGGGTTGATGGTATCAAAACCCGCACACACCTCTCATCAACCTGGCTGGCTAACAGAGCAGCGACCGCAGACACATAACCGTCCAGCATCACTGGTATATTTAACCGGCTAGCGCATAGGATGGCTCCCGCCATGGCAATGATCTCTGAACTCCCAACCTCCTCCATCAGGGTCATCAAATCCCGGGGGAGGTCCCTAATGCGGAGGTTAATCCTCGTCACCAGATCCAGCCGCTGGGCATACAGGTCGCCGGTCGCATCTGATCCCCAGCCTACCACCATTGAAGGGGGCAGTCCCAGGAGTACACTGGTGAGCGCGTAAGCTGACAGGGTATTACCAACGCCGATCTCACCCAGACCAAGGGCCTGCTTGCCCTGTCCAACCATTATTCTCACGGTGGCTTCCCCGGCTTGCAAAGACTTCTCCACCTGTTCGCGATTAAGGGCGGGACCTGACAGCATATTCCCCGTTCCCTGCACCACTTTCAGATCCGAAATCAACCGCTCCGGTTCCACGGGGACGTCCCGGGCCAGTCCAACATCAATCACCCATTCTTCCCGGTTTAGCCGCTGCATCAACCGGGCAGTAAAAGAACGACTGGTCAGATGTTTGACGGCAATGATCCAGGAACTCAGTGGTTCATAGGAGCTCAGTCTTTCGCAGGATACACCGTTATCTCCCGCAAAAACCAGCAGGGCATAATCAAGCGGCCCCGGTGGTATGTTCAACAGATCGAGTTTCGCCTGCAGAGAGCGGATATTTCCTAACGAACCATGGCGGTTTACTGATTTTCAGCTCCTAAAATGATTACGTCCATAACATGTCTTATCCTACAGTTGCTTGAAAAAAGTTTCAGCGTACGCGGGCAACCGCTTACTGCCTTAATGCCTGGTATTCGACCTGCCTCGTTCTGCCTGACGTTTCATGAGCTCCACCTCACGTTTGGTTAGGAAACGGTATTTTCCCTCCGGTACAGCCTTGAGGTCCAAAGGACCATACCTGGTTCTCGTCAATTTCACCACCGGGTTTCCCACCTCGGCCAGCATCCGCTTGATCTGGCGTTTGCGGCCCTCGTGAAGCTCTATCTCCAGCAGGGTCTCCCGGGCTGACTGCTTCAGCACCTTAACCCGAGCAGGAAGAGTCCGCTCTCCATCCAATAGGATACCCTGCTCAAGCCGCTTTATTGCATCCCGGCTCACCATACCCTTACACCAGGCGTGATACACCTTGGCCATTTGATAGCGGGGGTGGCTCATCAGGTTGGCAAACTCCCCATCGTTGGTAAGCAGCAGCAGTCCCCGGGTGTCATAATCCAGGCGGCCCACGGGAAAGATCCGCTCTTTCACATCCGGCAGGAGATCAAGCACCGTATCCCGGCCACGGTCATCCGTTACGCTCGATAGGTAACCGGCGGGTTTATTAAGCAGAATATAAACCTTCTTTTCCAGGCGGATCGGGATCCCGCGAACACTTATAATGTCAGAAGCGGGATCAATTACGGTGGCCAGCTCGGTTACCACCTGGCCATTCACCTTAACCAATCCCTGTTTTATCAACTCTTCAGATTTTCGCCGGGAGCTTATCCCCGCCTGCGCCAAAGCCCGGGCCAGTCTCGTCTTTCGTACCTTCTTTCCCCGCAGTCTAAGTCTTCAACACTATTCGATACTACTGATAGTTTTCCTCTTTATTCCGCAAACCAAACAAAAAGGGGGTCAGGCCTTTACTATTTCACTTGCATCATGGGGACAGTCCCCATGATGCACATGATGCAAGTGAAATAGTAAAAGGCCTGACCCCCATTTCATCGGAAAAGGGCGTTGCAGATGTAGATGGAGGTTATGAGTCCGGTGATGTCGGCCAATAGGCCGGTTGCTATGGAATACCGGTACTTCGATACGCCTACTGATCCAAAATAGACGGTCAGTACATAAAAGGTAGTATCAGTTGATCCTTGCATGACGCTGGCCAGCCGGCCGATGAAGGAATCGGGGCCAAAGGTTTTCATCAGTTCCGTAGCCATACCCAGGACCCCGTTACCTGACAAAGGGCGCATGAAAGCCAGAGGAAGGACTTCTGCTGGCGCTCCCAGTCTCACGAGCAGCGGCTCGCACGCCTGACTGAGCACGTCCAGCGCCCCAGAGGCGCGGAAAACAGAGATGGCCACCAACATCCCTACCAGGAACGGGATAATCTTTACCCCGACCGAGAAACCCTCCTCCGCACCCTCAACAAAAGCCTCATAGACAGGTACCTTTCTCAGTATTCCCCACAGTGGTACCGCAAACAACAACACCGGTATAGCCCAACGTGATACAGCATCCAGAATAGATAACAACATGGCTAGATCATCCTGCGGCGGTTAGCCCGGCGAAACATGTAATCCGCCACAATCGCCAGAGTCATTGAACAACAGGTGGCAAAGATGGTGGCGCCAACAATCTCGGTGGGATTCGCGGAGTTGAAGTTAACCCTCACCGCTATTATGGTTGCGGGAATCAAAGTAATGCACGAGGTATTGAGGGCGAGGAAGGTACACATAGCCTCGGAGGCTTCTTTACGACCGCTATTAAGCTTCTGCATCTCCTGCATGGCCTTCAACCCGAAAGGGGTGGCAGCCGAACCCAACCCCAGGATATTTGCAGAGAGGTTCATAATGATAGCGCCAAGCGCGGGATGGTCCGAAGGAATAGAAGGGAAAAGCTTGACCATAATAGGCCGGACAAGACGGGAAAGGGCTTCAATCAGCCCCGCCTTTTCTCCAATGCGCATTATACCCAGCCACAAGCACATGATCCCAATGAGGCTGATGCAGATCTGCACCGCATCATTGGCCGACTTTAGTGCAGCCTGGGTGACTACCTCAATATTTCCATTCAGGGCCGCCACCACAATTCCAGACAACAGCAAGGCCAGCCATATATAGTTCAGCATAAATTTCCCCCCATAGCCTTTTTCTGCAAATTATGAGGGGAAGTCCAAAATTAGAACCCCTTTAAAACGGGGTTAATCGCAAGTAACCTTTCGTTGCGGAATGGTTTTAGGAAACCGGCGCTTCTTTTTCCCGGCCCTTTACCAGGGTTTCAATTTTCTCCAGGATCTGGGGGGTAAGATCGACCACCCGTTCGGCTAGTTGATTGCCTTTTACAGTCAGAAGGCGAACATCATCCTTTACGATCAGGAACCCAACTGGTTTGACCGATACCCCGGCACCACTGCCGCCGCCAAAGGGTAGATATCCATCTCCCTGAGTCTGGGTGACCGCGGTGGTTTCATACTCCCCCCCACCAGCCGCAAAGCCACAGCTGACCTGAGAGATCGGGATAATTACCGTCCCGGTTTTGGTTTCCACCGCATCTCCCACAACGGTGTTTACATCTATCATCTGTTTGATGCTTTCCATAGCGGTCTTCATTAGATTCTCAATCGGATGACCACTGGCGTTTTCCAAGGAAACTGCCTCCTTTATTACGAATCAGATAATTATAATATGAGCCTTTTATCCCGCCAATATGCAGGGGTATTTCGAGGACATCATGCATCAGATGGAAGTATACTGTCACCGCACATTCTGATGGCTAATGGACCCGATGCTCCCTTACCGTGATTTCTCACATACTTGAACACAATTGTCATAAAGCCCCTGACCTCTGTCCCAAAAAGAACGTTCCTTGTTGGGTCATATACTGTATACTGAACAGAAGGGATGTTTCCTTCGGAAGCAAGTACATAACGCTGCGGTTCTTGCTTTCATCCAACCGCCCGCGAAAATTTGGAGGAACCAATGTCCACTCCTGATGAGGTATTAGCTACCCGGACGCTGAATGGCGATATGGATGCCTTTGAGGCGCTGCTGGTCCGTCACCAAAATATGGTGTTTAAGGCAGCCTACCGTATGATGGGGCAGAGAGAAGAGGCCGAAGATGTGGTCCAGGAAGTTTTCGTAACCATATACAGCAAGATGTATCAGTTTGACCCCCAGAAGAAGTTTTCCTCCTGGCTGTACCGCATTACCCTTAACACCTGTATCAGCAGGCTGCGGGGCAAGAAGAATATGGTCCTCAGCCCCTTTGATGAATCAGCTTTTGGACCTGCCTACCGACCGGAGAATAGGGATAACCCCCTTACCGTTCTGGAACAGAAAGAGTTAAGACATCGTATATGGAACGCACTGGCCCAATTACCTGAGAACTACCGGGTAATTCTGATCCTGCGTTACCAGATGGACCTCAACAACCAGGAGATTGCGGACACTCTCGGGATTAAGAAGGACAACGTAGAGGTTAGAATGCATCGCGCCCGCAAGGCCTTACGGCAACAGTTGCTAAAATCAGGGGTAAGCGCCAAGTAAGACTCTGGCGATATATACACCACTACCTGATGTTTTTCCACTAAGCCGCAGGACTCTCCTGCACCCGCCCCGACGCTCCCGAAGATGCATTCCGGCGGAACAAGACATACACCACCGGCATTATAACCAACAGGAACGCCAGCCGAAACAAGGCCTCACAGTGGAAGGTACTCTCCATCTTTCTACTGCCGAAATCAGGAACCACCTCAATCCGCGGCTTATGCAGCCTGCTCAGGCAGGACACCAAAGCCAGCATCCATCCCTTGAAACTCCACAGGGCACCAGTTGCCAGAGCAGTATACATAGCATCGTCCAGTCCCATCACCGTCCGCCAATTGAGACACTTTATATTGACAGTTGATCTCATCATCCGGGACAGCCAGCGGCGATTCTTGATTTCCCGGCGCAGTATCAGACCCTGTCTCAGCCGCCAGCGGATATCCGGTGATGCCATACTGCGCCAGCCTTCAGCCAGACGCTTCCCCCGGGCGGCTTCCTCCGTCTGCTTCCACCCCACAGCAGGTTCGCCGCGGTCCAGCCCCGTTTTCAAATCTCTTAAAGTGAACTCTCTTCTTAGAAGTCGTCGCAGCAGCATGACCTCAATATGTAAGCCGCTGTTTTCCGCCCCGACCCTGACTTCCACGATCACCCTGATGTTTACCAGCAGCAGGATGAAAAGAAAAAGAGCAAAGCCAATTACCACCCACTTAACCAATTGCTTCACTCTCGCCTATTTTTTCCTATATTGCCTGATAATCCTGCACGTTATGCACGCCTGACTGGTGTTTTTGTTACGGCATTGCAGCTGCCAGCGGCTGGTATCCAGAGTTCTTCCCACCTTATCGATCGATCCCGGCCACGTAGTTGCGTGTGGTCCGTATGGCACATAGTATCTGTTCGTCGATGGACTCTACATCAACCATAATAGCCAGCTTAAGGGAAATCTCCTCCTCCAACTGGTAACCAAACGGAATCTCCAGGTCAAATACACAGAATACCTGGTCATTGCGGCGAATGATGCGCATATGATGGATGACCGCATTCGGCTCATGCTTTTGAACAACTTTGGCCACTATTTCACGCAGGCTTTTTAGATCACTGCTTTGATCATCGATTGGATCCATATGGGTAACCAGGCGAATACCATGCTTCCGAAGCACCTCCTGTTCAATCCGGTCGGCAATCTCATGAGCGTATTCAAATGACAGCGTCACTGGCAGCGCAATATCTATAGTGGCCATCTTCAGTGCCGGGCCGTACTCATGAAGGATAAAGCCATGGGTTTCCAAGATTTCCGGATACTGCCCGAT
Organism: Syntrophomonadales bacterium; assembly: GCA_050951725.1. GTDB lineage: Bacteria > Bacillota > Syntrophomonadia > Syntrophomonadales > DTU052 > DTU052. The sequence goes on from JBMNJO010000003.1 coordinate 12,904, forward strand.
GATCGGCAAACATCAGCATATGAACCATGATCCCCGCCACGCTTCCCACCATCACATACCGGGTGCGGACAGCAGGATTCCCGGTGTTCTTATAGTCCCTGACAAACTGCTTCAATATTAATTCGAACATACATTTTTCCTTAACTAGGAATGATACCTCATATTAATTCTTCCTCCACTGGTCAGTTCCTTTGAAATTATAAACCACTTACAAAAAAAGCTGACCCGCCATTTCCGGCGTATCTGGCGATCCGAATTTCTTAAACTGATATACTGTGGGCGTTAGAAATAACTCTTAGTTCAATAAACCTCATTTATGGTGAAAATAATTGATAAAATATTTATAGACAGCCACCGCGATTGTGTCTGCGCTGTGTTTGGGGGCAGCAGAGTAGATTTGGCACCTCAACCAGTTGAATGCGTTCATATTTTGGCCGGTGAAACGTAATTAGCCGCCGCATGGTAACAGTTAACATAACAGCTGTGTTAAGATGAGATAAATCAAATTTAGAAAGGAATGTATATAATTTGAATACCGTGGCTGAAAACAGAGGCATTGATGAGCAGCTATTCAGTAATATTTTGTCAACCGCCCAAAATAATACTGCTTTGCATACCATGGGTATAAAAATTACATATTTGGGACCGGGAACGGCTGGTCTCAAGATGTTTTGTGACCATAAATTTTCCAATCATATGGGATCGATACACGGTGCCGTCATTGCCGGACTGATTGATAATGCAATGGGATTATCCATGGAATCGAGTGGCAGAAAAGGGGTAACCTTGGAGATGAGTCTGAACTACATTGCGCCAGTGCTGGAAAACACTGAGGTTACCGCCGAAGGGCGTGTACTATATGCCGGAAAAAAGACGGCTGTGATTGAGGCCTCATTATTCACCGATAAAGGCGATCTGGCCGCAAAGGGCAAGGGGACCTTTTATTTACGCCCCGGCACCCTATAGCTTGGCTACGGCAAACAGTTGAAAAAACCCACAGACCGAAAGGTTATGTCGAATAACGTTTTTATTCAAATTCATTTTCTTGGCTGTTTGTTATGGCATCACGCAACAGCCTCAGCACAGGAGGTTACTTCATGATCATCAGAAAAAGCGGTCACATCAAAAACGGCCTGTATTATCTCTTGCATCCGGAATTCCCCGTCTTTCTTCTCGACCGACCGGAACCGGTCATATTTGACGCCGGGTTAAGCTGCGCCGGGAAACTCTACGCCCAGGAGATAAAATCCGTACTTGGTGACCGGCAGCCATCCATACTGTTCCTCACCCATTCTCATTGGGACCACTGCGGTTCTGTCTCTACCCTGAAAAAAGCATTTCCAGACATGAAGGTTGCAGCATCTCCTCTGGCTGCAAAGGTAGTAAAACGACCCAACGCGCTGGCCTTGATTCAAGAGCTTAATAAAGGGGCGGCACACGAGATCCGACTGGTAGTTCCAGGCGTGGAGTCCCTCCTGGTTAATGAGCCATTCCGTCCATTTGAGGTTGATATCGAACTGCAGGATCAGCAGGTTTTTGATCTGGGCGCCGGCACAACTCTAGAAGTAATGGCAACTCCGGGCCATACCCAGGATCATCATAGTTTTTACCTGCCCCATGACAAAATCTTAATTGCGGGCGAAGCGGCGGGAGTATATTACGGTCCCCAGACGATTTCCCCTGAATTCGTCTCCGATTACGATGCCTACGTTTCTTCTCTTCAGCGATTGGCGCGTCTTCCTGTAGATGTCTACTCTCAGGGGCACTATGCCTGCATGACCGGCGAGGAGGAAATAAAGGCCTATTTTGAACGATCCCTTCGCGAAACGATACGTTTCAAGGAAAGAGTATTTGAACTGCTTGATGAGGAAGAAGGCTCGATTGAGCGGGTCGTTCAGAGGGTAAAAGCGGAACAGTTTTATGGCAATAAAGAACTCAAACAGCCGGAAGTTACGTATACGCTGAATTTAAGGGCCCGCGTTAATAATCTGGCAGCAAAAAAGAGGCAGCAATCCGCGTAACCTGATGGAGACGGTTTTCTGGCTGTCTAGAGCAGGCAGAAAACCTTCCTCACCTCTTACCCCATCAGCTTGACTGCATTATCCTTTATCCTTCCTGACCTTCACCACGATCTCTATTCAAATGCCCCGATCGGATTAGGAGCATTACCGGGTTTGGCGATAAAGTCCTGAACCTGTACAGTTTATGTTGTAAATGTAGTTTATCTCCAATGATGATATAATCCTTTGGTGGTAAATTTTTGCAGGAATTAATCGCCCAAAATCGAATTGATATATAGACATAGACAGTATTAGCGCCTGCTATTGTAAAGGGGGATTATAGTGAGTGTAGTCTCCGTTATCAACTATAAAGGCGGGGTAGGAAAGACCACAATTTGTTAATGCCAATCTCAACTGACCGAAAGCTGATGGAATTGCCTGACCGAGAGTTGCTGGATATAATGACCATAGCTTAAGAAAGGAAAAGACGTCCCTGTTTGTTGTGCTACTGGACCAAACAGAAGCACCAAGGACGTCCCACCTAAAAGCATGGTCATTGTATCAAATTATGAGCTAATAGAAAACCCCGAAAAGGGTGTTTTTTGTTAGGAGCGAGGAACAGAATTCTTGCCCATGCTGTAATGGACCGTTGAAAGTGATCGGCAGTAGAAAGCGAATCTGTATTAATGATAAGGGCCAAAAAATGTGCCTTGTCATCCGCAGGTTGCGATGTGCAGAGTGCAGGCGTATTCATCACGAACTCCCCGATAAACTTGTTCCATACAAGCGCCACGTCAGTGAGAGTATTGAAGCAGTGGTAACCGGAGAGTCGAAATTAAGCATACCAGCCGATGAAGCAACCCTAGGCCGCTGGCGACACTGGTTTAACAACCTGGCTGATTACTTTCAAGGGTGCCTGGAATCAATCAAGATCAGATATGGCAATGAATCTGTGAACGATGCATCCCTACTTCCAAAGTCCAAGCTCCAGAGAATATGGCATCATGTTGGAGATGCTCCGGGATGGCTGGCGAGAATTGTCCGACCGATAGCAAATTTAAATCTTTGGCCACATACCCGTTTTGCATTCTGTCCGTAATGGACATGGGATAGACTCATGCTGACACCTGACAAAGGAGGAAATCAGCATGAAGGACCAAAAGAAAGCCGAGGAAATTGCTGCCCAGCGGATGCAACTGTTATCTCCACTTCTGGCCGAGGGTTTAGATAATGCACGGGCCCGACAGATTAAAGCCAGGATATGTGAAGAATCCGGGATATCAGAACGAACCTTGCGCCGTTATCTAACCCAATATCGAAGAGAAGGTTTTTCCGGACTAAAGCCGAACGGCAAGAGAGGTTACCGGATCAGTGAAGCCATCCCACCAGAAATTCTTGAACAAGCCATCCTGTTACGCAGGCAGGTACCGAGCCGCAGCATATCTCAGATAATTCAGATCCTGGAGTGGGAAGGGTTAGCCGAGCCCGGGCAAATCAAGCGAAGTACCCTGCAGGAAAAACTAGCGGAGCGTGGGTACAGTGCCCGACATATGAAGCTTTACGCTGAAAGCGGCACCGCTGCCCGTCGTTATCAAAAGAAATATCGCAATCAATTATGGCATTCGGATATCAAATATGGCCCATACCTGCCTATTGGCCAGGATGGACGTAAGAAACAAGTTTACTTGGTAATCTTCATCGATGACGCTACACGGCTTATCCTGCATGGACAGTTCTATCCCATGCTCGATCAAATCATTGTAGAAGACGCGTTCCGCCAGGCAATTCTGAAGTATGGAGTGCCTGAAAAAGTATACTTTGATAACGGCAGTCAGTATCGAACCAAATGGATGATTAGGGCCTGTTCCAAAATGGGTATTCGCTTACTCTACGCCAAGCC
>JBMNJO010000004.1:0-6906 GCA_050951725.1 Syntrophomonadales bacterium
GTCTGACCCCATCAGGTCATCAGATACGGTATTTATGGTTAAGCAAGGCCGCTTTATTACTGGTAAGAATCAGCAGATAACCGATATATCCCAGCTGGCGGGGAAGAAGGTCGGCATTGTTACCGGCACGGTGTTTGACTCGGTTTTGGCGGAACACCTACCGGAGGCCATCCCTGAATACTTCAATAGCCTGGCTGATGAGGTAGCAGCCCTGCAGACTGGTAGGATATATGCGATATTGATGGACGAACCGGTGGCCCGGGATTTGGTCAATAACACGGCTGGTATTACATATCTGGAGGATAATCTTACCGAGCAGAGTTATGCCTTTGCCTTTAATCTGAATAACACCGGCTTACAGAAAAAGTTCAACCAGGTACTGGCTGACCTGTACGCGGAAGGTATAATTGCCGAAATAGATGCCAAGTGGTTTGGGAAGGACGAGTCCGCCAAGGTTCTTCCCGATATTAAGCTGACCGGTGAAAACGGAACCATAGTTTATGGGACCGACTGCAGTATCGGTGTGCCCTTTGACTATGTCAAGAATCAGAAAATTGTCGGCTATGAAGTGGAGCTTATGATGCACATCTGTGATAGACTCGGCTACGACCTGGAAATTGTCGATATGAGTTTTCGCCGCCTTGATCCCGGCGCAGGCGAGCGGGAAGCATTGACGTGGCCGGCAGCTGCATTGCTGTAACCGAGGAACGTAAGCAATCGGTGCTGTTCTCAGACCCGGTATACACCGGGGGTTCTGTCTTGACAGTGGTGGCCAATTCTGCCGTCGGACCCGGCGGAGAGCAGCTTTTTGTCCAGCATCAAGGAACAGTTTCACCAGAAACATTATCACCGAATCGCGCTACAAGCTTTTGGCCAAGGGTCTGGGGGTAACCCTTTTGATATCCCTGCTGTCAGCCGTTTTCGGCACCATACTGGGCTTTGTGGTTTGTCTGATGCGCCGGTCTGAATCCCAATGGGCCAACATTCCCTGCCCTGGTGTTTATCAGGGCCATTCAAGGGAACCCCGATAATTGTTTTCTTGATGATTCTGTACTATATAGTGTTCAGCAGTTCAGGGCCTCAACGGGATAGTGGTGGCCATCATCGGTTTCTCCATCAACTTTGCCGCTTACGTCTCGGAAATGATGCGCACCGGCATTGAGGCGGTAGACAAGGGTCAGCTGGAAGCGGCCGCCGCCCTTGGTTTCAACCGGATCCAGGTCTTTCAGAAGATAACCTTCCCCCAGGCCGCCCGGCACTTCCTGCCGGTGTTCAAGGGCGAGTTCATCTCCATGGTAAAAATGACCTCAGTGGTCGGATATATCGCCATCCAGGACCTGACCAAGATGAGCGACATAATCAGAAGCCGCACCTACGAGGCCTTTTTCCCGCTGATCACCACCGCGCTCATCTATTTCATCGTCGCCACCCTGCTGGCGTCACTGCTGACCCTGATTGAGATCAGGGTTGACCCCAAACAACGACCGAGGAGAGTGAAGGGGGTGACTGCGGAGTGATTACCGTAAAGACATTTAGCCAAGAGGTATGGGGATCTGGAAGTGTTAAAGGATGTTAATGCCGAGATCAAGCAAGGGGAAGTGATCTCCATTATCGGACCCTCGGGGACCGGCAAAAGCACCTTCCTCCGCTGTATCAATCTGCTGGAAACCCCCAGCGGGGGCAGTATAACCATCGACGGCACCAACCTGCTGGACAAGGACACTGATATTCACAAGCTGCGTCAAAAGATGGGCATGGTTTTCCAGTCCTTCAATCTCTTTTCGCATCTGATGATCATCGAGAACATTATGCTGGGCTCCGGTGGATCTGTTGGGGATGAGCAAGCAGGAGGCCTTTGACGAGGGTATGCGCCTGCTGGCCATGGTCGGTCTGGCGGAAAAGGCCTATGCCTACCCTGACGAGCTGTCCGGAGGCCAGAAACAACGGGCGGCAATCGCGAGGGCCCTGGCGATGAAGCCCGAAATCATGCTCTTTGACGAGCCAACCAGCGCCCTGGATCCAACCATGGTCGGGGAGGTGCTGTCCGTCCTCCGCAATCTGGCCCAGGCCGGCATGACCATGATGATAGTTACCCACGAGATGAAATTTGCCCGTGATGTCTCCACCCGGGTTTTTTATATGGATGAAGGTATCATTTACGAAGAGGGGCCCCCGGAGCAGATCTTCGATCATCCCCAGCGGGAAAAAACCAGGATTTTCATCAATAGGATCAGGACCTTCACCTTTGAGATCAAGTCCGTAAAATTTGACTTCTACGCCTTAAACTCAGCCATCGATGAATTCGGCCGCAAGCAGCTGCTGTCGCAGCGGCAGATTCATAACATTCAGCTGGTTATCGAGGAACTGGTGATGAACAAACTCCTTACCCGGGCAGTCCGGGGAGGGCCCTGACATCACCATTATGGTCAGCTATTCCGAAGACGGCGGTGAGGTAGAAATAGCCCTGCGATACCACGGTGAGGAATACAATCCGATGGTCGAAAAGGAAGCGGATGACCTCTCCCTGCTCATAGTAAGCGGCCTGATCAGGAACCACCATCATTCCTACGAAGAAGGCTATAATGAGTTACGAATCAATCTCTAGTGCATCACGGGGACTGATCTTATCGGTTATGGGACCTGGAGACTCAGCCTGCGAGCAGGTCAGACGCCGCTATGTTCTACTGCTCCAGCAGCTGGCAGTCGCTGCCATACCCATTGATCACCAGGCTGGACTTGAGCTTCTGGGACAGCCTCCGGGCAGTAAAAGGGAGGCCCAGCAGCTGTTGGATAGGCAATTCAACAGCTGCTGGGCTTTTATAAAGAGCTGACCACCGAGTGCCGGCAAAGTACCAGTCGGCCAGCACCCGAAATGGCTGAAATTCGATTTAGGAACCAGGTCTGATTTCCTAGCTATGCCACTGTTCCTTAAGCTTAGGCTGCCGGCCCAAGATGAGTAAGAACAGCAGGAGGATAACTATGCCCAGCACCACAAAGGCCCACCACACGGGCATCAGGCTGCCGGTACTGTCATAAACCGCACCGGTAACGGGCATGGCAAATGCCATTCCCAGGGTGATGAATATTTGCACGAACCCATAGATAGTCCCATAATCGAGGTTGCCGAACAAATGTCCCGCAATAAAAGAGGGCCATACGGTAGCGACAGGCCCTCCCATAGCAAAGGCCAGAACAAACAAGGCTGCCATAACCATAGTTCCGCCCTTCATAAAGAAAATCAATGACAATACTATTAATCCCATGCAGAAGATTATCCCCATTTTGGCACCAAATTTGTCCAGTACGGCACCGACCACCAGTTTACCCAGCACCAGGACCCCCATATAGGCCGCCATGATGGTAGCTGCCACCGCCGGGGCATGACCCAGATCCTGCATCCAGATGGGAATATTGTTCTGAATGCCGAGGAACATGAACATGGTAAGAAACAGGCTAAGTGCTAATAACCAGAATACAGGGTTTTTCGTGACTTCTCCGGCGGTTAGGCCCATTACCGTAGCCGGTGGGCTGCCAGCAGTCGCTTCTTTCTCTGCACCCAGAGGTACAAGTCCTTTTTGTGAAGGGTGAAGCTTAATTATAAACAAAGAACAGGGTAACATGAGTGCCAAGAATACCACGCCCAGAATGACGTAGGCCATTTGCCAGCCATAAGCGGCAATAATTGATTGTGCCAGTGGATTGCAAAGCATACCACCGATACCACTGCCGGTAAAGGCAATGCCCATCGCCGTGCCCCGTTTGTCATTAAACCAGTTGGTAATCAGGAGGGAGGCCGGCAAGGTCGAGGTTCCTGCTCCAAATACCCCGGCAACTACGGCAATCGCATAAAAATGCCATAATTGGGTGGCTTGAGAGAAGGCCATGAATGCCAGACCCGTAATTAGAATACAGACCGTCATGACTACCTGGGTGTTGTATTTGACCAACATCTTGCCCAGGAATGGCGATGCAACCATTATGGCGAGTGACATAATGGTGAAATAGAGCCCCAGTCCCGCCCGGGAAAATCCCGTGTCCGCCAGAATGCCACCGAATAATACCCCGTAGGTGTTGATAAGGATACCAACCCCCGCAAACATTAGAACGAAACTGGCAGCGACAATCCACCAACCATAAAACATTTTACCTTTCTGTTCCATTACAATGCCTCCTTGTTTTACTATTTCTCTATGGGAAGTTTTACGTTGTCTGGTCTTCTTTCCATAATCTCCGCGAATGCCCGTCGTAGGCGAGCCACCTGTTACCAAATCTGATAAGTTTGACGTTATCGTACTTCAGTGCCGACTACCCAATTTTGTGGTTTGCCATCGCAGTCCCCAATCTTAAATCCTTATAACGAATAAACTTGCGGTATTATCGCTGTATGGCATCATTCCTTTCATTTGTATTACATTGAGAAAGCAACTTATCCAAGACGATACTTGTGGGACCGAGATTACACCAACCAACCTACTGGACAAATAATGCTGGTGTTTTCAAATCACGTGTAACAGACATTCATAAACTTTTAATGCAATAAATGTGCCACTAAGTGAAATATTATGAATTGCACGAAGTCAGGGAAGCTGTTTGTTTGGTTTATAAGCTTATAAATAGAACCGTTTAAATAGTAGACACTTTCAAAAGGACCCGGCCTATACTTACTTGTCTTATTTGACGAAAACCGGTTTTTCGTTGGGTTGGGGAAAGTCCTTGTGGTAGAGCACCTAGGTAGGGTTGTACTAATTTACTACACTGTTGTTTTCTCCTACACATTCGCCCCTCTAAGCCGGACCGTATCACAGTGAAGCAAGGATTGCAGCAGCCTGTTCGCTGGAATTCTAACTTCTCATATTGTCTTACCTGCAAAGCCGTTTTTTCTTCCTTTGGAAGGAATATACAACAATTGTGCCGAAATTTTTAAGCAACTCGATCGATTCGGACCAAAAATTTGCTGCATATCTACAAAACGCTTGAAGTACTATCTGCACTCATGTACACACCCCTCGAAAGGAGGCAACGTTTTATTAGTTCTCTTAAACAGCAGTTTTTTAAGGAAGGAGATGCAGACATGTTCAAGCCAATGGAAAGAGTGTGGGAAAAGAACTGCCCTCCCTGGTATCCGAAGTATTATGAATTTGGGCGTGAGTCACTGGTCTGGCACCTTAACAATCACAGCTGGTATGAGCCGGATAAACCAGCCGTTATCTACTACGGAACAGTTATTACTTACAAGGAACTGAATGACCTGGTCTGGCGGGTTGCCGGTGGTCTGCAAAAGCTGGGGGTTAAGAAGGGAGACCGCATCTATATCGGCCTGCAGAACTGCCCCCAATTCATAATCGCCTACTATGCAGCCATGGCCCTAGGTGCGATTTCCATCACCGGAAGTCCAATGTACAAAGGCGGCGAGCTTACCTTTGTCCTCAACGACTGCTCCCCCAAAGTCGTTATCATTGAAGACGCTCTATTTTCCATATTCCAGGCAATAAGAAACCAAGCCCCGTCTGTAGAACACGTAGTTGTTGCCGCACTCTGCGAGTACCTTCCTGCCGAGCCTACTCTGCCAGTTCCTTTCGATAGGGTACCAGTTCAAGGAGAGTTCCCCGATTCGATTACCTGGCAACAGCTGGCAGGCAGTGACCCGATTGATAAACTCACCGAATTAGATATAAAACAGGACATCGCCATGCTCCAGTATACAAGTGGAACCACTGGAAATCCTAAAGGGGCTATTCTCACCCATTTCAATATCCTGGCCAGTGCCACCAACTCGGCAATAAACCGGCTTCGAACCAAAGATGACATACACCTTTGTGCACTGCCATTATTCCACGTCAACGGCTCCAACAACATCCTGAACGCCCCCATCATCAGCGGAGGCACCATTGTCCTCCTGAGCCGCATCGATGTTGAAACCATGTTCAAGGCCATTGAACTGTATCGCTGTACCACCTGGGTCGCCACCACCACCCTGAACATAGCCTTTATCGAACACCCAAAGATGAAAGACTACGACCTCTCATCACTCAAGAAAACCGGGACCGGCGGAGCCCCATTGCCGCAGGCACTATTCAAAAAATACCTAGAATTGTTCGATGTTGAACTGGAGGACGGCTTCGGAATGAGTGAAACCATGGCTTATACTATTGCCAACCCCAGAGGATACTCCAAGGTCGGAGCCCTTGGTTTCCCGGTTCCCATGGTGGACATCAGGATCGCAAACCTGGATGATGAAACCAAAGACGCGGCCATTGGTGAGGATGGTGAACTGTGGCAGAGGGGACCATCTGTTGGCATCGGTTACTGGAACAGCCCGGAAGCCAGTGCCGAATCCTTTATTAAACAGGATGACAGTGAGTACATGTGGCTGAAAACCGGAGATATCGTATGTATGGATGAGGATGGCTACCTGTGGCTCCGCGGCCGGACCAAGGAGATGATCAAGGCCTCCGGGTTCAGTGTATACCCGGCAGAGGTGGAGGACTATCTATACCGTCACCCGGCTGTCTCCGAATGCTGTGTAATTGGTATACCTCACGAATATAAGGGTGAAGAAATCAAGGCCTATGTGGTCCTTCGACCCGAATACCAGGGCCAGGTCACCGAACAGGAACTGATTGACTGGGCCAAAGAACAGATGTCAGCCTACAAGTATCCGCGTATGATTGAATTCCGGGATTCACTGCCCAAGAGTGCAACCAACAAGATCCTGCGCAAAGTGCTGAAAGCCGAAGAAGCTGAGCGTTCCTAAGCGACCTTAAGTCAAGTAACCCAAAGCGACCAGGATAAAATAAAGTGTGGGCACTCCCCCAATCGGATGGCCCACACTTTTTCCATTTATGTTTTGAACCGACCTCGGTCGCTATCTTAGTCAATCACGGGGACTGCACCCATGATTCACTA
>JBMNJO010000005.1:0-19966 GCA_050951725.1 Syntrophomonadales bacterium
CTGTCCCCATGATGCAATCCCCCCCCGATTTTCCCTCCAAATTGAGATTGTTCAATTAATTTCAATTAAATTACTGGCTGCCGCAGAATAAAATTGACGAAAGATGCGTTATAATGTAGTTTGGGAGTTTGATAAAGTTCGTGCCATAGGAGGGTGAAAATGTTTAGGATTCGAAGCAAGAAAGTTCTGGGGCCGGAACTGAAACTGTTTGTAGTTGAGGCTCCAGAGATTGCCGCCAAAGCCCAACCTGGTCAATTCATAATCCTGCGGGAATGTGAATGCGCAGAGCGTATTCCGCTGACCATCGCGGATTTTGACCGGCAAGAAGGAACCATCACTATCATATTCCAGGAAGTTGGACGTTCCACCCGGGACCTGGGACTCCTGGAAGCCGGAGATTCCATACTCGATTTTGTCGGCCCATTAGGACAGAAGTCGGAAATCGAGAATTTCGGCAAGGTCATTTGTGTAGGAGGCGGCGTCGGAGTAGCCCCCGTTTATCCCATCACCAGAGCTCTTTATGAAGCAGGGAACCATGTGGTTTCCATAATCGGGGCTCGCAACAAGGATCTCCTTATTCTCGAAGAAGAGATGCGCCAGGTCAGTCACCAATTGGTGGTAATGACCGATGACGGGTCCCACGGTGAAAAGGGGTTTGTAACCGATTCCCTGCGGAAGCTTCTCAGTGAGGATACTTACGCCAGAGTAATTGCGATCGGACCTCTGGTAATGATGAAGGCAGTTTCCGAGGTCACCAGGGAATTCGGGGTCAAGACGATTGTAAGCTTGAACCCCATAATGGTGGACGGAACCGGCATGTGCGGAGCTTGTCGGGTAGCAGTTGGCGGGGAAACCAAATTTGCCTGTGTGGATGGTCCCGAGTTCGACGGCCACGAGGTCGACTGGGCCCTGGCACAGCAGAGAGCCAAGATGTTCCTGACCCAGGAGAAAATTGCTGATCATCATCATCACGCACATGGAGGTGGTTGCAGATGTCAGAAGTAAACAAACCCAAACTCAACAAACAACCCAACAAGCAGCCAATGCCAACTCAAGACCCCCAGGTTCGCGTGAAGAACTTCTCCGAAGTTGCCTTGGGTTACACCGAGGAAGATGCCGTAACTGAAGCCCTGAGGTGCATGACCTGCAAGAAATCCCCCTGTCGTCAGGGTTGTCCGGTAGAAGTGGATATTCCAGCATTTATATCTCGTATCAAGGAACGTGATTTCGAGGGAGCCATCGCCAAGATCAAGGAAAAGAACAACCTGCCGGCTATCTGTGGCCGGGTCTGCCCCCAGGAAGCCCAGTGTGAAAAGTACTGCCTGGTTGGCAAAAAGAATGAACCGGTGGCCATTGGTCGTCTGGAAAGATTCGTTGCCGATTATGAAATGGCCCATGGCGACGGCAAGGCACAGACACCTGCTCCGCCGACCGGCAAGAAGGTGGCCATTGTCGGGTCAGGCCCCTCCGGGTTGACCGCAGCGGCTGATCTTTGCATGATGGGGCACGATGTAACCGTATTTGAAGCACTGCACACCCCTGGTGGGGTTTTGGTATATGGGATTCCGGAATTCAGACTGCCGAAAGAAACTATTGTTAAACGTGAAATCGCCGGGATTGAGAAAATGGGTGTCAAGATCCGCACCAATATGGTAATTGGTAAGGTTTCCACCGTGGATGAACTTCTGGAGTCAGGGTTTGATGCCGTTTTCATCGGCACTGGAGCCGGACTGCCGTATTTCATGGATATCCCGGGTGAGAACTACAATGGGGTGTATTCAGCCAACGAATTCCTGACCCGCTCCAACCTGATGAAGGCTTACCGTTTTCCGGAGTATATTACCCCGATAACCACCGGCAAGAGGGTAGCGGTTATCGGCGCCGGCAACGTGGCTATGGACGCAGCCCGGACAGCCTTGCGGTTGGGTGCTGAGGAGTCCTACATCGTTTATCGGCGCTCTGAAAAGGAAATGCCGGCCAGGAACGAGGAAATCGAACACGCCCATGAAGAAGGGGTTAAGTTCCATCTGCTGACCAGCCCGATTGAGATACTGGCTGATGAAGAGGGAACGGTTCGCGGCATGACCTGCCTGCGTTATGAATTGGGTGAACCGGATGATAGCGGACGCCGCCGTCCAGTTCCGATCAAGGGCTCCGAGTTCTTTATGGAAGTGGATACAGTGGTTATGGCCATCGGTCAGGGTCCCAATCCTCTGGTGCCTGAGACCACACCGGATATGGAGATCAACCGCCGGGGCAATATTGTAGCCGACGAGGCCACCGGAAAGACCTCCAAACCCGGGGTATTTGCGGGCGGAGACATTGTCACCGGTGCGGCCACGGTAATCCTGGCCATGGGCGCTGGCAAGAAGGCGGCCCGGGCCATCAACGAGTACCTGGCAACCCTGTAGACCGCTTGAGGCCGGTCTGAGCTTTGATTAAAGTCCGGAATGCGCTACAATGATATAACCAAAAAAGGAACTGATTGGGGAAGAGCATGAGTTCTCAAAATTCAGCTGAGATAAATCAGCAGGTTTCGCCTGGGGATGAGGCGAAGACGGTTCAATCGGTGGAAAGAGTGCTGAACATCATTGAGGCCCTTGCTGAGCATGGTTCGCCCATGAATCTGGGGGACCTGGCTGATAAAGTAGGCTTAAAGCCGAGTACAACCCATCGTCTGTTAAATACCCTCCTGGTGCGGGGCTTTGTCGATCAGAACGATGACAGCCGCTATAAGCTGTCGCTCAAGCTGTTTTATATAGGGAACGCAGCGGCACTCGCGACCGATATCAAGGCGGTTGCCGCCCCCTACATGCGTGAACTGCTGGACCAGTGTAATGAGACCGTAAACCTGGCAATTCTGGACAAATACCAGGTGGTCTACATCGATCAGATGGAATCAAACAACATCGTCATCGTGAAGATGTTTGCCCGGGTGGGCAACCGGGGTCCGGCCCACTGTACCGGGTCCGGGAAGGTCCTTTTGGCTGCCCTGAGTGAGGACGAGTTGTCACATTACCTGGCTGCTGCGGAATTAGAACGGTTTACCAAGGATACCATTACCGATCCCAGGATGCTGGCCCAGGAACTGGCCCGGGTCGCCCGGGAAGGGTATGCCCTGGATCTGGGTGAACGTGACGAGGAGGTCAGGTGCGTGGCCGCGCCCATCAAGACTCACGAAGGCAAGGTGGTAGCAGCGATAAGCATCTCTGGCCCCGGTATGAGGATGACACCCTCATACATCAACAGCGAGCTGATACCGCTCGTTAAGGACGTCGCCCTCCGCCTGTCGCGGAAACTGGGCTACCAGGGATAAATGAATCAAAAAACTTAAAGGGCCGCCCCCGCAATGTCGTAGGGGCGGCCCTTCGAATGAATCAAGGGGACAGTCCCCGTGATGCAAATTGCATCACGGGGACTGTCCCCTTGATTCACTCTTGCCACCATTTACCTAAAGGGGGACAGAAGAAAAGGGTCGAAGCCATTAATATACACAAAAGGAAAGGGGGAGAGGTAAAAACCAAATATAGAACATAATGTCATTCTCAAGGGAGGTTTGTATGCGTCGTAAGATAATTGCAGTAGTATTAAGCCTGACCATTCTGGTGGGGCTGGGCGGGATTGTTGCCCCCCAACCGGTATCAGCAACCAGTGCCAGTCAGCACATCGCAAGGTACAAGGCCAACATGGCGGCCTACAAAAAGCATGAACAACCGATAGTAGATGCATTCTGGAAAAACTATCGCGGCACCCTGGGCCAAAAGCTGATTAAAAGAGCCATCTGGTACATGGAAAACGGTTACATGGTTTATGGACATTCCAACTATGCCAAAGACGGCAAAATTGACTGCTCCAACTTCGTCTCACTGATCTATAAAGACTTTGGATTTGACATCACTACCAGAGCCAGGGATTACAACAAGGTAGGTCGTAAGGTGTCTGGAGTATACTCCAGAAAACAGCCTGGCAGTTCGAATAAATATGAGTTGGTCGGGGTCAACAAGCTGTGGGTCGGAGATATCCTGTTATTCTGGAACAAGGACTCCAAGGGCAATCGTTACATAAGTCACGTTGCCTTATATATGGGGAAATTTAACGGTAAACCCTGCATAATACACACGGTTTCCGGTCGGCCTACTGCCATAGGCATAACCAACAGCTTCACCTGGTGGTACGGAGAACACTTCCAGGAAGCCCGGCGGATCTTCCCCGTCAAGAGGTACAAAGCTCGCGACCCCATCATCCCCGCAAAATACCAACTTCCACCCCAGAACCCGGTAGTATATCCCTAGAAATCCAACAGGGACAATCGATGCACGGGGCCTGACCCCGTGCATCCTACCTACTTATTAATACGTAATTGATTGTAAATAACTTTCAATTGGATATATGTACCCCATTTGGAAACACACCACTGCATCATGGGGACTGTCCCCACGATGCAAAATGCATCACGGGGACTGTCCCCATGATGCATTTTTTAGGCTCGGCTTATTATGCTTTGGTTTAATCCGGTCACTCGAGCAATCTGGCGCTGGGTCGTTCCTTCGATAGCCTTGATTTTTCGTAATAACGCATCGCGATCCTGCTTTTTCATGCCCAGCAGCGCTGGTATCGAAGCGCCCTTTAGAATTTCGTCGATTTCCGCCATTATTTCTTCATCAGTTTTCTTGAGTCTGTTTTCGTCTTCCAAACATGTGTCCTGATTTTCTACGCTCATAAACTCCCGGAACCTGTGTACTGCCTCCGTCCGTTCCGGGGCGAAAATCCCCAATATGAAACTGGTGTTAGTCAGTCTTGCCGGACGCTTATGTCCGCTGTAGTATGCTTTAATACTGCTCCAGCGATAGTCTTCCGGATGGCTTACCATACCGGCCTTCACTGGGTTATTGTGAATATAACGGATAACAGTCAGCAGGTACCTGTCATCCTCAACACATTCACTGCCGTAGCGGCCCTGAAAAACGTGCCCGCTTCTTTCGTATTTGTAGTTGTACCACCCGGCATAACGGGTAGTGATCCGGTGCATTGTCTTGGCTATAGTCTCTTCTTTTTCATGGATGAGCAGGTGCACATGGTTTGTCATCAGGCAAAACCCGTATAATTCAAAGTTATTTTCGGGTTTCGTTTGTGCAATTATCTGCAATAACCGCCAATAATCATCTCTTTCATGGAATATGTCCTGCCGGTTGGTTCCCCTCATCACAATATGATAGATGCCGCTCTCAGATCGTCTTCTCGACTGTCTTGCCATCTGTTCTCACCATTGGTGTTTTTTATCATTATGCCAAACAATAACAGATAACGACAACAATAATTTGCATCACGGGGACTGTCCCCATGATGCAAAATGCATCACGGGGACTGTCCCCACGATGCATTTAGGCCGCCGCTGAAGTAGGCGCCGTTGTTCAGAACGAAGTAGACGCGGTAGGCGTCATTACCTTTGTGGGTGCAGCGCCGCAGCAGGTTCTCGATTTCACCGGGGTCAGTGACCCGCACACAGTTGCCCGAGTTCTCCAGTTCCCGCAGGTACTCCTCGGTTTCGATGCCGCGATGCATTACTGAAACCCGAACCTGGCCGTCGTTTTCCGCAACCGGCACTTTCTCGACCAGAGCGTACTTAATATCATCCGGCATCACCCGGGCATTCTCACGCTCACCTTCATTCCGGAGCCATTCCTCGAAGAAAACATACGACTTCTCCCACGACAGGCGCAGGCGCTTGCCTTCGTTCAAGATCAGCGTGACCTCAGCCCAGGGCGGACAATTCGAGGTCATCTCCTCATAAGTCTGTGACCGCGCATCAGTCTGCAGAGCCCCTACCGCCTGCAGGATCAAGGCCGGGTCCGTAATCTTTGTGCTCCGGTCAACCTCACGGGCAGAAACCAGAATCACATCTACCTGCCGGGGTGAGATATTTAAGATGTCATAAACCATCTTTTTATGCTCCTGTGACTCATAGATCGGTTTGGCCTGGACCGCATACCGTTCAACCGGCACCCAGTACTGCCGGTACACCGTTTTGCCATTTTCCAATTGGTAAGCCAAACACCAGTTGCGATACGGGATTGACCGATCCCGGTTGTGGAGCAGAGGCTTTTCGATCTTCCGGTTGTCAATCATAGCCTGATGTAACTCATGTATCGCCGCAATGTTCTCCGCGTTGCTGTAAACCATCGTCACCTCGCGCTGGTAGTTGTCATTATCGACCTCCACAAAGTAGGGGGGCGGAACCGTTTCCCGGGCTTTCAGCAGATAAAAACTTCCGTCCAGATAAACACTCTTCACCTGCTCCAACGGGGGGATCCTCTTCTCATAACCAATAACATCGGAGTACAGCCCGGCAATCAGCAGTATGATCACCAGCGAGTAGAGGAGATAATTGCGGGCTACCCGAAAGCGGAATATATCCAAAGATTTGTTCACCAGGACCAGGCTCAGAATATAGCTCAGAATCGAACCCAGGAAGTACCCAAAATAGGTCCAGCCCATACTGTCCTGAGACTGATTGAAGTAGGTGCCCACCAGCAGCATTCCGCAGAACGTAAACCCCCACACAAAAACCGGGTGCAAGGTCCGAAAGGCCAAGGCATTACCGGCGTTTTCTGACGGGCGCCGGCGGTAGAAAAACAGACCCAGCAGGTACAGGACAACAGAGCAGAGGAGATACACAGCTACCTCCACCCCGGAAAAGGGTTGGTTATAGGTTATACGCATCAGTGGCGACAGCTTCTCGAAGTTGTTGGACAGAAAATCATAAGGCAAACCGAAGACAAAGTTCTGCAGATTCTGCCACACCAGGAGCGTAAATCCGGCCGGCAACAGCAGCATTATGTAAGTTAAGGCCCCCTGCACGGTGGACATCCCGCTTATCATGCCAACGGCCGCGCTGCAGGTAAACAACAGCAGGTTAAACATGAGGCTTACACCCAGGCAGGTTAAAACCTCTTGCCCCTTTACGTAGTCAATACCCAGGCCCTGCAGAACCGCCCATGAAACCAGTGAGGTAATAATTATGGGCACAAATAACAGGACAACCCCGGCAGCCATATGGGTGTTATACAGGGTCTCCCGTCTGACCGGCAAAGCATGCGCCTGATCAGCAGACTCTCCGGACTGCAGGTAGCGAAACAAGAGGATACCGGTAAGCACCGGTACGGTGAACCATAATAATGCCTGCAAGGGGGATTGAAAGCCTAATACTTGCAGGTAGGGGTAGGGGTTGGGGCTAACACTGTAAATCACCCCGGATGCTGCCTGCCGGCTGTAAATCATTGCAATCTGTAAAGGCACGCTCAAGAGCAGGCCCAGCAGATAAGCCGCCCCGATCCAGCCGTATCTCTTAAAATCATGGCGCAGTATCCCGGTGTTAATAAATGATGTTTTGGAGCTCATAACCGCTATCCCCCATTTCATGAATAAAGATTTCCTCCAGGGTGAGAGGCAGGACATCCAAAATGGCGGGACCATACTGCTGCAGACGGTCCATTATCTTTTGGTGGTTGCCGCGCATAATCAATATATGTACACTACCCCGCTTTTCCTGGTAAAGGGGGTCGATATCCGTATAAAACCCGGAAGGCACTTCCCCGGAGAATGCCACCTGCACCTTGTGAACGTCTGCCTTCAGATCATCCAGCTCCCGCTCAATAAGCATTTGGCCCTCATGCAGGATTCCGATATAGTCACACACATCCTCCAGCTCGTAGAGGTTGTGGGAGGAGATAATAACCGTCATATCCCGTTCTGCCACATCCTGAACGATGCGGTTTTTCACCCGCTGCCGCATCACCGGATCCAGCCCGTCCAGAGGCTCATCCAGGATCATGACCTCAGGCATCATGGCGAATCCCAACCAGAAAGCCACCTGCCGCCGCATCCCCTTGGAAAGGGTTTTGATCCGCCGGCCCATTTCCATGTTGAAGACCTCCTGCAGGTTCAGAAAACGCTCCTGGTTCCACGTAGGATATATCCGGCGGTAGAAATCCGCCATATCCTGAATGGTGTAATTAGTGAAATAATAAATATGGTCCGGAATGAAAAGAGTTTTAGCTTTAACCTCGGGATTCTCAAACACCGGGGAGGAACCGATGGTTATGCTGCCGGAATCCTCCCGGTAGATACCTGCCAGGAGCTTCAACAGCGTAGTCTTGCCCGCACCATTCGCTCCCACCAGACCATAAATCGAGCCCTTGTTTACCGATAAGGTGACCTCCTTTAAGGCCTCCAGATCCGCAAAACACTTGCTGACATTGGCCACCTCAATCATCCTGTGGACGACCTCCCTTCGACTCCAAAATCTGATCTTTAATGATGGAACTGATCTCCTCGTAGTTCATGCCCAGATATTTGAGTTCAGAAACGATTCTCCTCAGTTCCTGTCGCAGTTTATCCCGGCGCGCCGATTGGTCCCCGGCAACAGCGGGCATGACGAAGTGCCCCTTCCCTGGTACCGAGTAGACATATCCCTGATGTTCCAGTTCCCGATAAGCCTTCTGCACCGTGTTGGGGTTAACCGTCAAATCACCAGCCAATACCCGCACCGGCGGCAGCTGCCCATCAGGCTTTAAGACGCCGCTGATGATCAGTTCCCTGAACCGGTCAACCAGCTGCTCATAGATCGGAATCCGGCTGCGGAAATCAAGTTCAAACATCATATCCCCCCTTCCGTACCACGCGTACTACGCTAAATAATACACGCAAGACAACCTCAGGTCAACAAATGAATCACGGGGACTGTCCCTATGATGCAAATTGCATCATAGGGACAGTCCCCGTGATTCATTCCGGCCCGCCACCCGGCAGGCCGGTCAGTACATGCTGTGATGGGAGACTACCAGCGCCGGCTGGTGATCTTGGTACTCCAGTTGTTGCCGCTGTTGTTGTCCCAGTTGTTAGCCGAATCCCTGAAGCAAATGTTGAACATGTCTCCCGGTTCCACTTTTATATTGGTGACAAACTGATCCCCCTGTCTGCTCATCTCGATATCCTTAATGTTAGACCATTTCCCCAAACCGTAGCCGACATGGGCATAAATCCGGTCCGCACCGCTGTTCGCCAACAGTCCGGAATAAGATACGGAGACATTATCTCCGGGCGCTGGGGGAAAAGGATCAATCGATACTCCACCTGAATAACTAACCTTAGACAAGCATTAACGCCTCCTTCCATAAAGATTCGCTATTAGTTTTGCACCACCGTTTAAGGTTATCCTTAATATTAATAGTAATCGAGGCAAGGCCTGGCACCAGGGCAAAGTAACGTTATCATGCGAAACGATAGGAGGGGTTTGAATTGTGGCAATGGTTGTCTGTACTGGGAGCACTGATGATACTGGCCGCGTTTGCACTGAGTCAGACCGGTCGGGCTGATCGTGAAGACCGGTTGTATAATCTGCTGAATCTTGTGGGATCAGCTATTCTTGTGGTTATAGCCATCCGCGAGGTTCAGGCGGGATTCATAATTTTGGAGGGCGCTTGGGCAGTGCTTAGCCTGTATGCCCTAATACGTTTCCGGCCCAAACCCAGGTAAAGACTGGTGCACAAGGGGGCTGCATCGGGGGGGAAGTTCTCTCGGATGGGAGTTCATCGCGGCCAGTGGGCAAGTCCTCTTCCGCTGCAGGCAGGGCAAGTCCCCCGGATGCGAGACTCCCCGCGACTGCCCACAGTCTCTTGACCCCGGTCTTACTGATATAATTAGGTATGGTCAACAAAAGAGAGGAGACAGCATATGAAGGTTTTATGCATTAACGGCAGTCCCAGGGAAAACGGCAATACCGCCGCGTTACTCAAAACTATGCTGGAGGTCTTTGCGGCCCAGGGTTGGGAGACCGAAGCGGTTCAATTGAACAAACTGGACTTCAAGGGGTGTCAGGGCTGTATGACCTGCAAAAACAAAACTGATCACTGCGTGCAGAATGACGATATGACCCCCATTTACGACAAGATCCAGGAGTCCGAGGTAGTCCTGATGGGGACCCCGGTTTACCTGTGGGATGTCACCGGTCAGTTCAAACTCTTTCTCGACCGGTGTTTTGCCTTCTGGGACCGCCCCTTCACCGGCCGCATCCAACCCGGCAAGACTGCCATCCTGATCGTGCCGCAAGGCCAGCCCAAAGCGAAGTTGGGCGAAACCGTCATCGAAAAATACTCCTATCTCATGAAAAGCTGGGGATTCTCCGGGGTTCATGCCCAGGTCTTCAAATCACTCAATTCCCGCCGTGATATCGAAAAACACCCGGAATACCTGGAACAGGCCCGAGACCTGGCGCAAAAGGTTATAGCTGACCGTTAGGCAAAATACTGACATCTCCTGATAACACTGAGCCGAAGCCAGAGCGCAAAAGGAAAACTGACACCCGGAATATCTCCCCAACAATAGCTGGTGAGATGCGCTTATTTACCGTATGCTGACGATATTAAATTTTAGACATTACATGATCAAATAATTGAGTAACGGAATTTCCCTATGATATAATCTATCTAACAACACATTGGGGAGGACTTTTTTATGTCACTGCTGTTGAATCCGAAAAAATACGACAGAACGCACCCTGAGCAGAAAACTACCGACATAATGCGAAAAACAATAGAGTTTTTTGAGAACAAGGGTCTGAAGAGTATCAAGGAAGAGGACCAGTACGGCCGCTGGTACGACGATTTTCTGAGATTCCTGAAGAAGGAACAGGTCTTCGCCACCCTCCTTACTCCGAAGGGCTACGGCGACCCCGATTCGCGTTTTGACCTGAGCCGGGTCTGTGAGTACAATGAGATCCTGGCGTTTTACACCCTCAGTTACCAGTACTGCTACCAGGTGACGATCCTCGGCCTGGGACCGATCTGGATGGGTGACAATGAGGAAGCCAAGCATCGGACCGCCCAGCTGCTTAAGGATGGCGGGATTTTTGCCTTCGGACTGTCGGAGAAGGAGCACGGGGCTGACCTCTATTCCAACGAGATGAAGCTCTACCCGCAACCGGATGGGACCTACAAAGCGGATGGATCCAAATACTACATCGGCAATGCCAATGAAGCGGCCCTGGTATCCGTCCACGGTCGTTACGCCGATACCAACGAGCACGTCTTTTTCGTGGTCGATTCCAAGCACCACAACTACAAACTGGTAAAGAAGATCTTCACCTCCGGCAACCGCATGTCCTATGTGGGTGAGTTTGAACTCTGCGACTACCCGATCACCAAATCGGATATCGTATCGAGCGGCACCCTGGCCTGGGATTCGTCCCTGGGATCGGTCAATGTCGGCAAATTCCAGCTGGGGTTTGCATCAATCGGCATCTGCACCCATTCACTCTACGAAGCCTTGAACCACTCCTCCGCCCGGATCCTGTACGGTCACCCGGTAACGGATTTTCCGCATATCAAGAACATCTTCGTTGAGGCCTATGCCCGGCTGATTGCTATGAAGCTCTATGCCCTGAGAAGCCTCGACTACTTCCGTTCCGCTTCGGATGAGGACCGCCGCTACCTGCTGTTCAATCCCATCCAGAAGATGAAGGTAACCACCGAAGCCATGAAGATAATCGATTCCCTCTTGGATGCCATCGCGGCCAAGGGATTTGAGCAGGACACCTACTTTGAAACCGCGATCCGGGATATCGGCATGATCCCGCGCCTGGAGGGGACCACTCACGTTAACATCGCTCTGGTTATCAAATTCCTCCAGAATTACTTCTTCAATCCTGTGGATTACCCGGAGATCCCGGTGCGTGATGACCCGGCAGATGATGCTTATGCCTGGAAACAGACCGCTGGCAAGCTCGGTACGGTGAGGTTCCCGGACTATCGCCGGGCTTATGAAGGGATTGACCTCCCTAACGTCAATATCTTCCGCGAGCAGGTCGACCTGTTCCGCGAATTCATGGCCCAGGCCACCCCGACCGATGCCCAGCGCAAGAACCTGGATTACATGCTGGCATTGGGTGAGATGATGACCCTTATTGTGTACGCTCAGCTCATCCTCGAAAACACCAAGCTGCGCAAGGTCGAGGACGAACTGACCGATACCATCTTCTCGTTCCTGGTCAGGGATTTCTCCAAGTTCGCCCTGTCCCAGATTTCGAACTACGTAAGCTCCGATGAACAGGAGAAATACCTGCAGGCCATGATGAAGAAACCGGCCATCAATCCCGAGCAAAACAAGAAGATCTGGGAAGAACACCTGCTGCCCCTGGTAGGCACTTACACCATGAACAGATAGGAAGGCGGCATAGCCCGACACACTAGGAATCCGTCATAAGTGAAATCCCAGGTGTCTCCTTTGCAGGGAAATGAAATGGTTAGACACTGATCTGCGAACAAGTAGGGACACCGAGATTTAGTGATATTAATTGGGTTGCATTATTTGGCTGACCCTATGCCTTTGAAGATGTCATGCGCCGCATTCCTCTGAATTCATTCAGGGGTTAGGCACATAAGAAGGGAGATCATGGCAATGGCCAGGCAGCGCGGATTTGTAAAAACATTGAGATACAACATAGTAACAACCGATAAAGTAAGTGCGTTGCTGGATAATACAGTAAGCGTTTACAAGGAGGTTGTTACCTATTATCTCCATGTGTTTCAAGAGAACCTGCATATAATAGACAGTTCTCAATGGCTTCGCATGGCCGAGATGCTCACCCACCAAACCAAAAGCAATCCGAATCCTAAATACGATTATGATTCGACGTTTCCGCACTTCCCTTCCGGGTTACGCCGTGCGGCAATTTCTGACGCATACGGCCTGGCGTGTTCCTGGCAGACCAACTATAAACGCTGGCAGAAACGGAAACAAAAAATTGCTGAAAAGAACATAAAACGGCTGTCCGAAGGAAAAAAGCCTGTTAGATTCAGGGAGCATCCTCCATTATTTCCGACCGAGGCGCGGGACTGGCCGACATACTATGACACGGAATGCCGGATATTGGACGAACACCATATCCTGCTCAAGGTCTATACTGGGAAAGCCTATGCTCGCCGTAAAGTGGCATTGTTTCAGCCAATGGTTATCCCAGAAGGGTATGAGGCCGGATCACCCAAATTAATACTCAAACCAAACGGATGGCAGTTGCATATCCCGGTATTTCTTAAACGGCAGACAGGGTTAACTAAGGTAGTCAACCTAATTAACGATCCAGACACACGGATCTGCTGTGTTGATCTGGGAATCAACCGTCACGCAGTTATGACCATCCAGGATGTCAACGGCAGGGTCTTGGCAACCCGAATAATATCCGGGAAGCAGGATAACCACCGTAGGAAGCGATACCTGGAGAAAATATCCCGGTTGCAGAAACAAACCAAGATGACTCCCGAAGGACAATCATTCGCAAAAGACCTCTGGACGAAGGTGCGGAACTTCAACAACAATATAGCTCACCAAGTTTCAAGACAGATCGTTGATTTTGCTAAACAGCATGGAGTAAAAATCATAGTATTTGAGTATTTAACTAATCTTCGCCCGGAGAACGGAACCAGATCTAGACGGCTTAACCGCAAGATGGCTCATTGGGTAAAAGGCCGTATATTTCAGTATACGCAGTACAAGGGACTGCATACAGGTATTGTTACCTGCCGGGTATCACCCAAGAATACTTCCGCCAGGTGTCCTTATTGCGGAATGCTGACTATCGAAAGATATAGCGAAAGCGGCCACGGAGTGGATCTGGCCCGATGCTCAAACTGCGGCATCCACGGAGTCAACTCTGATTTTGTAGGGTCGTATGGAATAGGAACCAATTTTAGGGTGAAACATCTTTAAGCCCTAGTCAGTGATGATCAGGCATCCGGGTTGTCTATAGGATAATTCGGATTTGGCACGAACCCGCTGGGAATTGGCCTGGGTAAGATACGATAACTAACAAGTAGGGTCTACGACTCAATTACTTAGGTCATCGCGTACCCCAGACAGTTCCGAAGTTCTGGGAATCAACTCAAGAATCCTCTGACTTCAGTCAGGGGAGGTTCAATTGAAAAGAGTGGCCTGACTCCAACCGCAGCGACCCGGCGAGTTCGTTCGATCCGCCGGGTCGCTGCGTTATTGTCGTCCTGACTCTTCCTATTTCGGCTGCATGCGGATTCCGCCGTCCAGGCGGATCGTTTCTCCGTTCAGATAGCCATTTTCCACAATGGCCTGTACCAGATGGGCGAACTCGTCAGGAAGACCCAACCGGGGAGGAAAAGGTACCTGTTTCCCCAGCGACTCCCGGGCCTGCTCGGACATCGCCCCCATCATCGGGGTCTCAAAGATGCCCGGGGCAATCGTCATCACCCGGATCCCGTCCCGGGAGAGGTCGCGGGCGATCGGCAGGGTCATGCTTACCATCCCGCCTTTCGAGGCCGAATACGCCGCCTGTCCGATCTGTCCCTCGAAAGCAGCCGCTGAGGCCAGATTGATTATTACTCCCTTCTCCCCGTTTTCCGGCTCATTCCTGGCCATCTCCCAGGCCACATTGCTCAGGACATTGAAGGCTCCAATGAGGTTAACCTCGATAATCTTGCGAAATAATTCAATGTTATAAGGTCCGTCCCGGCCAATGGTGCGCCCGGCCCCAATGATACCAGCGTTGTTCACCAGGATATGAATGCCGCCAAAGGTGGTCACGGTCGCCTGGCACAGTTCCCGGACATCACTGGTCGAGGTCACGTTAGTCTTTATGAATAATGCCCGCTCTTCCAGTTCACCTGCAACTGCCCGTCCTTTCTCCTCATTAAGGTCGGCTATCACCACATTGGCTCCCAGGCCATGCAAACGCCGGGCTGCCGCCTCACCCAAACCCGAAGCCCCACCGGTAATGATGGCCGTCTTTCCCGAAATGATCATGTAATCTCCCCCTCCTTCATTTTCGAAATGATTTAACTGCTGGAACCCTGACCTGATTTGGCAGAATCATTAAATATGTAGGATCCGTTTTAGACATAGCCTGGCAACACACCCTGCAAAGAGCGACACAAATATTTATGGATTCGAACTGGCCAATATGAATTTCAGCAGGGGAATCCAATAGAGTCCCTATAACAATTTATAACCAAAATTTTGGAAATAGCAAACTCATAAAGAACAAAATGGGAACGAAATCATCCGAAAGATTCATAACATATCAGTATGGATGGAATGGAGAGGGGGGAGAGGCTTGATTATCAAGAAATATGTGTTCGGGGCAGCCGCCAAAGGGTCCAGGCAACAGACCCATGTCCACGAGGTACAGGGCATGACTGAATCAGCCCTGGATCATAGTCATCGTTTCAGCGGAGCCACTGGGGAAGTAATCCCGCTTGAAGGCGGTGGACACAAGCACGAGTACCGGGCGATAACCGATTATGTAAACGGCCACTACCATAAGATATATGTGCAGACCGGGCCCGGCATCGCGGTCTCCGATGATGACCACGTTCATCACGCACAAGGTTCCACCACCGTCGACCGCGAACACAAACACGACTTCGACCTGACCACATTCCAAGCCCCCTAAGGATGCGCGGGTAGGCGCGGGTGGTGCGGGTGTAATTCGGGGACACCACACCCCCGCGCATCCCCGCCACCCCGCGTCACCCGTTGTCTACGACAGCGGGGCCGAGCGGGCATTTTCGGTGGCAGCATGGGCGGGGATCTGTTGTCCGCGTTTCTCCAGCGGGCCCTGCCACCCGGCCATAACCCGGTCAACTTCCCGGATGTAGAGGTCCAGCATCTCCTGCATGACCTCTTCCTTCAAAACACCGTTCAGGCACTCCGTCTCAAAGAAACGCTTCGGGAAACGCAGCTTCCGGAAATCAAAGCCCATCTTCTGCTTCACCATGATCTTGTTGCGGAAGATTTCAAGCGCCAGTTCCTTAAGCTCCTCCTCGCTCTTTTCCACTCCGATCGCACTCAAGGCCTTGACAATGGTGGGGTAATCGTAAACCGAGCGGGCGAACAGGCACATAATGAGGCAGTTGGTGATACAGCGGCTGACCTCCTCCTCGAACATAGCACTTACAAAAGCTGCCGGGTCAGTGCCCTTTTTGGTCTGATCCAGTGAGTAGCCGGCATTGTCCAGGTGGGAGTGCCGCGCTCCGACTGCCTGCCCCAGAGCCGCGCCATACCCGGTATGATAACCCGTCATTTCCGTGCGCCCCAGAGTGCAGGCGTAATCCAGTCCCCCCAACTGCTCTGCGGCCGCCTCGGTTCCTTTGCCCAAGAGGCGGTAGAGCTCGTTGTCCGGTTTGGCCATACGCCGCAGGACGTGGATATAACCCTCAGTATAGCCAAAGTCCAGGCGGGTACCCAGCTCTTCCTCTCCCACCAGCTGGTTGGCGAAGGCCTCTGTCAGCCAGCCCAGCAGCACACCGGCACTCATAACATCGAACCCCAGATCCTCCACCTCATCCAGCAGGGACAGGAAATCCTCCTGGTTGCCAGTCCCCAGGAAACTTCCCAATGCAAAGACCAGTTCGTGATCATAAGCCAGCTGCGAAGTCTCGTATTCGTGACTCTCTTTATTGAAGGATTTCCGGTGGGCGGCGATGTGGATCGAGCCAATCGGACAGCTGCTGCAGGAGAGTTTGCGGACCAGCTTCTCCTCGGCGAAGGCCTCTCCCGATATCTCCTGAGCCTGGTTAAAGGTGGCCGACTGCAGGTTGCGGGTAGGCAGCCCTTTCATCGCGTTGAGTTTCAGGATATTCACCGTGGTCCCCAGGTCATGGTACTTCTCCATCACATCCGTCTTGGTGACCCGGTCATGGATCTCTTTGTAGACCTTGCGGTAGGCCTTCTGCTGCTCCTTGGGGATGGGATAATCCTGGGTCCCGAATACCACCATGGCCTTCAGGTTCTTGCTGCCGAAGACCGCACCCGACCCCAGGCGCCCGAAGTGACGAAAGGTATCGACGTTGAGGTTGGCGAAACTCACCAGATTCTCGCCCGCCGGGCCGATCCTCACGGTGGAGCGATAGCCCCGCCCCGGTTCCATTTCCCGCAGATACCTCCCGGTCTCCTCCGTACCTACCCCCCACAATGGCTCGGCATTGCGGAACTCGACGCCGTCGGGACCTATGCTTAAATAGGTAGGCTGGGGCGCTTCCCCCTTGATCACGATCGCATCGTACCCGGAATAGACCATGGACATAGCCAGCCGGCCTCCGGCATAGCTTTCGCCCAGCTCACCGGTCAGGGGGGAACGGAACATGCAAACGGTCTTGGTAATCACCGGAAATATCGAGGAGAGAAGCCCAACACAGAAAATCACCGGCTGTTCTCCGTCCAGGGGATCCCGGTCATAAAGGACGTTCTCATCGAGCAGCCGGATCCCGACTCCCACCCCGCCCAGATAGGGGAATAGATCGGGCCTGTCTTTGACCTCCCATGATTTGTTGCTGAGATCGATATAGAGTACCTTAATCGTCTGGTCAGTTATCATCGCACATACCGCCTTACATCAAGTCTCCTCATAGTTTGGGCGTATTCGGCGGCCTCTATTCGAGCCCCGCAGCAGGGATTAATCAGATGCTGCGAGGTGACTTCAGCCTGCAGCAGGGGAGACATCTAAGCGGGCGCCGCCCAAATGGACGGTGAGATAGAAGCGGTCTGAAAGAGCAGAGAGACCTCTAACCGTGGTGCCGCCTCCAGATGAGCTGGCTGGAGGTCAAAGGCATGGCGAAGATACTGGTTGCCGGCCAGGTGAAAAATTTACTGGGTGTAATCGTTTGGTCGAGTAAGGCTGGAAACATGATGTGCCGCGCAGTATGTACCGGAGAATGGGTTCTGACCTGGTTCAAAAAAGGCAAAAAAGAAACCCACACTGGGGGGAGGTGGGTTACCATCTGGTCTTTAGGGGATGTACGCCGGCCACCAGATTTCCTTTGTATATCTACGGACTGGCGGTCTCTAAATCTAAGGGTATTATAACATTTGTGAAAAATAAATCAACCGCGGGACTGCATCACTGCATCACGGGGACAGTCCGAAAGCGCCGGGATAAACCGGCATAGAGTAGGGGATGAAAGAGCCCTACGTGAAAGGAGTAGCTACACCATCACGACCCCGAGTCATGCGCGGGTAGCCGCGAGGGTACGCGTGAAGCGTTGACAGGGGGAAACGCAGGCCAGACATTGAGCTCCGAAATCACCCATCCGGGGTGCCGACCTCGTGGACTGATAGGGAAGGCAATACGGTAAGACGGCGATAAGTGTAGCGAGTCGCATACTGACCCCGCGGAGTCGAAGAACCTGGGCATGCGTGGACACTTTATGCTCGAGAACCGGGAGATCTCAGCAGCATCCGTTGGTAGAAAAACGGCGGGTCGGTCAGGGAAGGCCTGTGGCCGTAATCCTGACATGCACGTTGCTGAGAAGTCAGACACCGGCATAGTACCAAAGAAGGAGCCGAACAAAATTGGCTAACCAATGGCGGAGGCACTGGAGGGAAGGCCGGTGACCAAGGGAAATTCTGAGGATATGGCTGCGAGCTGTACGCAGAGACAGGGGGGAAGCATTGACCAAACTCAACAGAATACGCGAAGCCGCGCACAGGGACAAGAACCTTCGGTTTACCACCTTAATGCACCATATCACAACTGATCTGCTTCGGAATGCATACATGGCATTAAAACGAAATGCGGCACCCGGGATAGACGAAATGACATGGAGGCAGTACGGGAAGGAACTGGAGGCAAACCTGACAAATCTCCACCAAAGCGTCCAAAGTGGCAGATACCGAGCACAGCCCTCGAAAAGAATCTGGTTACCCAAACCGGACGGAAGGCACGCCCAATCGGCATAGCCGCGCTAGAGGACAAAATAGTCCAACAGGCCGTAGTTTGGATACTGAACCAGATATACGAAGAGGACTTCATGGGATTCAGCTATGGATTCCGCCCAGGTCGTAGCCAACACAATGCGCTGGACGCACTATGGGTAGGAATCACAAGACGAAAGGTAAACTGGGTGTTGGATGCAGACATACGCAGCTTCTTTGATACCATTGACCATGAATGGATGATGAAATTCATGGAGCACCGTATCGCAGACCAAAGACTGCTTCGCTTAATACGGAAATGGCTTAGAGCCGGAGTATCCGAAGATGGTCAGTGGTCAAAAACGACTGTCGGCACCCCTCAAGGGGCGGTCATATCGCCAATTTTAGCAAATATCTATCTGCATTACGTGCTCGACTTGTGGGCACACCAATGGCGAACCAAGCATGCTGCAGGGGAAGTAATCATTGTGCGTTATGCCGATGATGTAGTCATGGGGTTTCAGCATCGAAAAGAGGCAGAACGCTTTCTCCAAGAACTGGGGGAACGCATGGCAAAATTCGGGCTGGAATTGCACAGCGAAAAGACCCGACTTATTGAGTTCGGAAGGTTCGCAGCAGAGAACAGGGCAGTACGCGGCGAAGGCAAGCCCGAAACGTTTGACTTCCTGGGTTTTACACATATCTGTGGCAGGACACGGAAAGGCGACCGCTTTACAGTACGTAGGAAAACCATAGCCAAACGTCTGCAGGGGAAAGTAAAGGCAGTCAGGGAAGAGATCATACGTCGACGACATGACCCCATCCCCGAACAAGGAAAATGGTTACGTGCAGTAGTGCAGGGACACTTCAACTACTTCGCAGTTCCCGGCAATAAACCGGCAATTGATGCTTTTCGAACTGAAGTCATCAAGGCGTGGCTACATGCACTAAGACGCAGAAGCCAAAAAGCACGAAATCTCACGTGGGAAAGAATCAAGCGATTGGTAGCTACTTGGATTCCTTCAGCAAGAATACTTCATCCATACCCATCCGAAAGACTTCGCGTCACTAACCCGAGGTAGGAGCCGTATGAGGTAATTCCTCACGTACGGATCTGTGCGGGGGGTGTCCGGCAACGGACATCCCTACCGCAATCCGTGATGCAAAGTGGTTACGGCAGGAGGGAGAACTCGTATCCCTCTGCTTTCAGGTCTTTCAGTATCCGGTCGAGCGCCTCGGCGTTGCTGGATGATAC
>JBMNJO010000006.1:0-33020 GCA_050951725.1 Syntrophomonadales bacterium
AAACCGGCATAGAGTAGGGGATGAAAGAGCCCTACGTGAAAGGAGTAGCTACACCATCACGACCCCGAGTCATGCGCGGGTAGCCGCGAGGGTACGCGTGAAGCGTTGACAGGGGGAAACGCAGGCCAGACATTGAGCTCCGAAATCACCCATCCGGGGTGCCGACCTCGTGGACTGATAGGGAAGGCAATACGGTAAGACGGCGATAAGTGTAGCGAGTCGCATACTGACCCCGCGGAGTCGAAGAACCTGGGCATGCGTGGACACTCTATGCTCGAGAACCGGGAGATCTCAGCAGCATCCGTTGGTAGAAAAACGGCGGGTCGGTCAGGGAAGGCCTGTGGCCGTAATCCTGACATGCACGTTGCTGAGAAGTCAGACACCGGCATAGTACCAAAGAAGGAGCCGAACAAAATTGGCTAACCAATGGCGGAGGCACTGGAGGGAAGGCCGGTGACCAAGGGAAATTCTGAGGATATGGCTGCGAGCTGTACGCAGAGACAGGGGGAAGCATTGACCAAACTCAACAGAATACGCGAAGCCGCGCACAGGGACAAGAACCTTCGGTTTACCACCTTAATGCACCATATCACAACTGATCTGCTTCGGAATGCATACATGGCATTAAAACGAAATGCGGCACCCGGGATAGACGAAATGACATGGAGGCAGTACGGGAAGGAACTGGAGGCAAACCTGACAAATCTCCACCAAAGCGTCCAAAGTGGCAGATACCGAGCACAGCCCTCGAAAAGAATCTGGTTACCCAAACCGGACGGAAGGCAACGCCCAATCGGCATAGCCGCGCTAGAGGACAAAATAGTCCAACAGGCCGTAGTTTGGATACTGAACCAGATATACGAAGAGGACTTCATGGGATTCAGCTATGGATTCCGCCCAGGTCGTAGCCAACACAATGCGCTGGACGCACTATGGGTAGGAATCACAAGACGAAAGGTAAACTGGGTGTTGGATGCAGACATACGCAGCTTCTTTGATACCATTGACCATGAATGGATGATGAAATTCATGGAGCACCGTATCGCAGACCAAAGACTGCTTCGCTTAATACGGAAATGGCTTAGAGCCGGAGTATCCGAAGATGGTCAGTGGTCAAAAACGACTGTCGGCACCCCTCAAGGGGCGGTCATATCGCCAATTTTAGCAAATATCTATCTGCATTACGTGCTCGACTTGTGGGCACACCAATGGCGAACCAAGCATGCTGCAGGGGAAGTAATCATTGTGCGTTATGCCGATGATGTAGTCATGGGGTTTCAGCATCGAAAAGAGGCAGAACGCTTTCTCCAAGAACTGGGGGAACGCATGGCAAAATTCGGGCTGGAATTGCACAGCGAAAAGACCCGACTTATTGAGTTCGGAAGGTTCGCAGCAGAGAACAGGGCAGTACGCGGCGAAGGCAAGCCCGAAACGTTTGACTTCCTGGGTTTTACACATATCTGTGGCAGGACACGGAAAGGCGACCGCTTTACAGTACGTAGGAAAACCATAGCCAAACGTCTGCAGGGGAAAGTAAAGGCAGTCAGGGAAGAGATCATACGTCGACGACATGACCCCATCCCCGAACAAGGAAAATGGTTACGTGCAGTAGTGCAGGGACACTTCAACTACTTCGCAGTTCCCGGCAATAAACCGGCAATTGATGCTTTTCGAACTGAAGTCATCAAGGCGTGGCTACATGCACTAAGACGCAGAAGCCAAAAAGCACGAAATCTCACGTGGGAAAGAATCAAGCGATTGGTAGCTACTTGGATTCCTTCAGCAAGAATACTTCATCCATACCCATCCGAAAGACTTCGCGTCACTAACCCGAGGTAGGAGCCGTATGAGGTAATTCCTCACGTACGGATCTGTGCGGGGGGTGTCCGGCAACGGACATCCCTACCGCAATCCATGATGCAATCCCCCCCCGATTTTCCCTCCAAATTGAGATTGTTCAATTAATTTCAATTAAATTACTGGCTGCCGCAGAATAAAATTGACGAAAGATGCGTTATAATGTAGTTTGGGAGTTTGATAAAGTTCGTGCCATAGGAGGGTGAAAATGTTTAGGATTCGAAGCAAGAAAGTTCTGGGGCCGGAACTGAAACTGTTTGTGGTTGAGGCTCCAGAGATTGCCGCCAAAGCCCAACCTGGTCAATTCATAATCCTGCGGGAATGTGAATGCGCAGAGCGTATTCCGCTGACCATCGCGGATTTTGACCGGCAAGAAGGAACCATCACTATCATATTCCAGGAAGTTGGACGTTCCACCCGGGACCTGGGACTCCTGGAAGCCGGAGATTCCATACTCGATTTTGTCGGCCCATTAGGACAGAAGTCGGAAATCGAGAATTTCGGCAAGGTCATTTGTGTAGGAGGCGGCGTCGGAGTAGCCCCCGTTTATCCCATCACCAGAGCTCTATATGAAGCAGGGAACCATGTGGTTTCCATAATCGGGGCTCGCAACAAGGATCTCCTTATTCTCGAAGAAGAGATGCGCCAGGTCAGTCACCAATTGGTGGTAATGACCGATGACGGGTCCCACGGTGAAAAGGGGTTTGTAACCGATTCCCTGCGGAAGCTTCTCAGTGAGGATACTTACGCCAGAGTAATTGCGATCGGACCTCTGGTAATGATGAAGGCAGTTTCCGAGGTCACCAGGGAATTCGGGGTCAAGACGATTGTAAGCTTGAACCCCATAATGGTGGACGGAACCGGCATGTGCGGAGCTTGTCGGGTAGCAGTTGGCGGGGAAACCAAATTTGCCTGTGTGGATGGTCCCGAGTTCGACGGCCACGAGGTCGACTGGGCCCTGGCACAGCAGAGAGCCAAGATGTTCCTGACCCAGGAGAAAATTGCTGATCATCATCATCACGCACATGGAGGTGGTTGCAGATGTCAGAAGTAAACAAACCCAAACTCAACAAACAACCCAACAAGCAGCCAATGCCAACTCAAGACCCCCAGGTTCGCGTGAAGAACTTCTCCGAAGTTGCCTTGGGTTACACCGAGGAAGATGCCGTAACTGAAGCCCTGAGGTGCATGACCTGCAAGAAATCCCCCTGTCGTCAGGGTTGTCCGGTAGAAGTGGATATTCCAGCATTTATATCTCGTATCAAGGAACGTGATTTCGAGGGAGCCATCGCCAAGATCAAGGAAAAGAACAATCTGCCGGCTATCTGCGGCCGGGTTTGTCCCCAGGAAGCCCAGTGTGAAAAGTACTGCCTGGTTGGCAAAAAGAATGAACCGGTGGCCATTGGTCGTCTGGAAAGGTTTGTAGCCGATTATGAAATGGCCCATGGCGACGGCAAGGCACAGACACCTGCTCCGCCGACCGGCAAGAAGGTGGCCATTGTCGGGTCAGGCCCCTCCGGGTTGACCGCAGCGGCTGATCTTTGCATGATGGGGCACGATGTAACCGTATTTGAAGCACTGCACACCCCTGGTGGGGTTTTGGTATATGGGATTCCGGAATTCAGACTGCCGAAAGAAACTATTGTTAAACGTGAAATCGCCGGGATTGAGAAAATGGGTGTCAAGATCCGCACCAATATGGTAATTGGTAAGGTTTCCACCGTGGATGAACTTCTGGAGTCAGGGTTTGATGCCGTTTTCATCGGCACTGGAGCCGGACTGCCGTATTTCATGGATATCCCGGGTGAGAACTACAATGGGGTGTATTCAGCCAACGAATTCCTGACCCGCTCCAACCTGATGAAGGCTTACCGTTTTCCGGAGTATATTACCCCGATAACCACCGGCAAGAGGGTAGCGGTTATCGGCGCCGGCAACGTGGCTATGGACGCAGCCCGGACAGCCTTGCGGTTGGGTGCTGAGGAGTCCTACATCGTTTATCGGCGCTCTGAAAAGGAAATGCCGGCCAGGAACGAGGAAATCGAACACGCCCATGAAGAAGGGGTTAAGTTCCATCTGCTGACCAGCCCGATTGAGATACTGGCTGATGAAGAGGGAACGGTTCGCGGCATGACCTGCCTGCGTTATGAATTGGGTGAACCGGATGATAGCGGACGCCGCCGTCCAGTTCCGATCAAGGGCTCCGAGTTCTTTATGGAAGTGGATACAGTGGTTATGGCCATCGGTCAGGGTCCCAATCCTCTGGTGCCTGAGACCACACCGGATATGGAGATCAACCGCCGGGGCAATATTGTAGCCGACGAGGCCACCGGAAAGACCTCCAAACCCGGGGTATTTGCGGGCGGAGACATTGTCACCGGTGCGGCCACGGTAATCCTGGCCATGGGCGCTGGCAAGAAGGCGGCCCGGGCCATCAACGAGTACCTGGCAACCCTGTAGACCGCTTGAGGCCGGTCTGAGCTTTGATTAAAGTCCGGAATGCGCTACAATGATATAACCAAAAAAGGAACTGATTGGGGAAGAGCATGAGTTCTCAAAATTCAGCTGAGATAAATCAGCAGGTTTCGCCTGGGGATGAGGCGAAGACGGTTCAATCGGTGGAAAGAGTGCTGAACATCATTGAGGCCCTTGCTGAGCATGGTTCGCCCATGAATCTGGGGGACCTGGCTGATAAAGTAGGCTTAAAGCCGAGTACAACCCATCGTCTGTTAAATACCCTCCTGGTGCGGGGCTTTGTCGATCAGAACGATGACAGCCGCTATAAGCTGTCGCTCGCTGTTTTATATAGGGAACGCAGCGGCACTCGCGACCGATATCAAGGCGGTTGCCGCCCCCTACATGCGTGAACTGCTGGACCAGTGTAATGAGACCGTAAACCTGGCAATTCTGGACAAATACCAGGTGGTCTACATCGATCAGATGGAATCAAACAACATCGTCATCGTGAAGATGTTTGCCCGGGTGGGCAACCGGGGTCCGGCCCACTGTACCGGGTCCGGGAAGGTCCTTTTGGCTGCCCTGAGTGAGGACGAGTTGTCACATTACCTGGCTGCTGCGGAATTAGAACGGTTTACCAAGGATACCATTACCGATCCCAGGATGCTGGCCCAGGAACTGGCCCGGGTCGCCCGGGAAGGGTATGCCCTGGATCTGGGTGAACGTGACGAGGAGGTCAGGTGCGTGGCCGCGCCCATCAAGACTCACGAAGGCAAGGTGGTAGCAGCGATAAGCATCTCTGGCCCCGGTATGAGGATGACACCCTCATACATCAACAGCGAGCTGATACCGCTCGTTAAGGACGTCGCCCTCCGCCTGTCGCGGAAACTGGGCTACCAGGGATAAATGAATCAAAAAACTTAAAGGGCCGCCCCCGCAATGTCGTAGGGGCGGCCCTTCGAATGAATCAAGGGGACAGTCCCCGTGATGCAAATTGCATCACGGGGACTGTCCCCTTGATTCACTCTTGCCACCATTTACCTAAAGGGGGACAGAAGAAAAGGGTCGAAGCCATTAATATACACAAAAGGAAAGGGGGAGAGGTAAAAACCAAATATAGAACATAATGTCATTCTCAAGGGAGGTTTGTATGCGTCGTAAGATAATTGCAGTAGTATTAAGCCTGACCATTCTGGTGGGGCTGGGTGGGATTGTTGCCCCCCAACCGGTATCAGCAACCAGTGCCAGTCAGCACATCGCAAGGTACAAGGCCAACATGGCGGCCTACAAAAAGCATGAACAACCGATAGTAGATGCATTCTGGAAAAACTATCGCGGCACCCTGGGCCAAAAGCTGATCAAAAGAGCCATCTGGTACATGGAAAACGGTTACATGGTTTATGGACATTCCAACTACGCCAAAGACGGCAAAATTGACTGCTCCAACTTCGTCTCACTGATCTATAAAGACTTTGGATTTGACATAACTACCAGAGCCAGGGATTACAACAAGGTAGGTCGTAAGGTGTCTGGAGTATACTCCAGAAAACAGCCTGGCAGTTCGAATAAATATGAGTTGGTCGGGGTCAACAAGCTGTGGGTCGGAGATATCCTGTTATTCTGGAACAAGGACTCCAAGGGCAATCGTTACATAAGTCACGTTGCCTTATATATGGGGAAATTTAACGGTAAACCCTGCATTATACACACGGTTTCCGGTCGGCCTACTGCCATAGGCATAACCAACAGCTTCACCTGGTGGTACGGAGAACACTTCCAGGAAGCCCGGCGGATCTTCCCCGTCAAGAGGTACAAAGCTCGCGACCCCATCATCCCCGCAAAATACCAACTTCCACCCCAGAACCCGGTAGTATATCCCTAGAAATCCAAAAGGGACAATCGATGCACGGGGCCTGACCCCGTGCATCCTACCTACTTATTAATACGTAATTGATTGTAAATAACTTTCAATTGGATATATGTACCCCATTTGGAAACACACCACTGCATCATGGGGACTGTCCCCACGATGCATTTAGGCCGCTGCTGAAGTAATTGCCGTTGTGCATTACGAAGTAGACGCGGTAGGCGTCATTACCTTTGTGGGTGCAGCGCCGCAGCAGGTTCTCGATCTCACCGGGATCAGTGACCCGCACACAGTTGCCTGAGTTCTCCAGTTCCCGCAGGTACTCCTCGGTTTCGATGCCGCGATGCGTTACTGAAACCCGAACCTGGCCGTCGTTTTCCGCAACCGGCACTTTCTCAACCAGAGCGTACTTAATATCATCCGGCATTACCCGGGCATTCTCATGCTCACCTTCATTCCGAAGCCATTCCTCGAAGAAAACATACGACTTCTCCCACGACAGGCGCAGACGCTTGCCTTCGTTCAAGAGCAGCGTAACCTCAGCCCAGGGCGGACAATTCGAGGTCATCTCCTCATAAGTCTGTGACCGCGCATCAGTCTGCAGAGCCCCTACCGCCTGCAGGATCAAGGCCGGGTCCGTAATCTTTGTGCTCCGGTCAACCTCACGGGCAGAAACCAGAATCACATCTACCTGCCGGGGTGAGATATTTAAGATGTCATAAACCATCTTTTTATGTTCCTGTGACTCATAGATCGGTTTGGCTTGGGCCGCATACCGTTCAACCGGCACCCAGTACTGCCGGTACACCGTTTTGCCATTTTCCAATTGGTAAGCCAAACACCAGTTGCGATACGGGATTGACCGATCCCGGTTGTGGAGCAGAGGCTTTTCGATCATCCGGTTGTCAATTATAGCCTGATGTAAATCATGTATCGCCGCAACGTTCTCCGCGTTGCTGTAAACCATCGTCACCTCGCGCTGGTAGTTATCATTATCGACCTCCACCAAGTAGGGGGGCGGAACCGTTTCCCGGGCTTTCAGCAGATAAAAACTTCCGTCCAGATAAACACTCTTCACCTGCTCCAACGGGGGGATCCGCTTCTCATAACCAATAACATCGGAGTACAGCCCGGCAATCAGCAGTATGATCACCAGCGAGTAGAGGAGATAATTGCGGGCTACCCGAAAGCGGAATATATCCAAAGATTTGTTCACCAGGACCAGGCTCAGAATATAGCCCAGAATCGAACCCAGGAAGTACCCAAAATAGGTCCAGCCCATACTGTCCTGAGACTGATTGAAGTAGGTGCCCACCAGCAGCATTCCGCAGAACGTAAACCCCCACACAAAAACCGGGTGCAAGGTCCGAAAGGCCAAGGCATTACCGGCGTTTTCTGACGGGCGCCGGCGGTAGAAAAACAGACCCAGCAGGTACAGGACAACAGAGCAGAGGAGATACACAGCTACCTCCACCCCGGAAAAGGGTTGGTTATAGGTTATACGCATCAGTGGCGACAGCTTCTCGAAGTTGTTGGACAGAAAATCATAAGGCAAACCGAAGACAAAGTTCTGCAGATTCTGCCACACCAGGAGCGTAAATCCGGCCGGCAACAGCAGCATTATGTAAGTTAAGGCCCCCTGCACGGTGGACATCCCGCTTATCATGCCAACGGCCGCGCTGCAGGTAAACAACAGCAGGTTAAACATGAGGCTTACACCCAGGCAGGTTAAAACCTCTTGCCCCTTTACGTAGTCAATACCCAGGCCCTGCAGAACCGCCCATGAAACCAGTGAGGTAATAATTATGGGCACAAATAACAGGACAACCCCGGCAGCCATATGGGTGTTATACAGGGTCTCCCGTCTGACCGGCAAAGCATGCGCCTGATCAGCAGACTCTCCGGACTGCAGGTAGCGAAACAAGAGGATACCGGTAAGCACCGGTACGGTGAACCATAATAATGCCTGCAAGGGGGATTGAAAGCCTAATACTTGCAGGTAGGGGTAGGGGTTGGGGCTAACACTGTAAATCACCCCGGATGCTGCCTGCCGGCTGTAAATCATTGCAATCTGTAAAGGCACGCTCAAGAGCAGGCCCAGCAGATAAGCCGCCCCGATCCAGCCGTATCTCTTAAAATCATGGCGCAGTATCCCGGTGTTAATAAATGATGTTTTGGAGCTCATAACCGCTATCCCCCATTTCATGAATAAAGATTTCCTCCAGGGTGAGAGGCAGGACATCCAAAATGGCGGGACCATACTGCTGCAGACGGTCCATTATCTTTTGGTGGTTGCCGCGCATAATCAATATATGTACACTACCCCGCTTTTCCTGGTAAAGGGGGTCGATATCCGTATAAAACCCGGAAGGCACTTCCCCGGAGAATGCCACCTGCACCTTGTGAACGTCTGCCTTCAGATCATCCAGCTCCCGCTCAATAAGCATTTGGCCCTCATGCAGGATTCCGATATAGTCACACACATCCTCCAGCTCGTAGAGGTTGTGGGAGGAGATAATAACCGTCATATCCCGTTCTGCCACATCCTGAACGATGCGGTTTTTCACCCGCTGCCGCATCACCGGATCCAGCCCGTCCAGAGGCTCATCCAGGATCATGACCTCAGGCATCATGGCGAATCCCAACCAGAAAGCCACCTGCCGCCGCATCCCCTTGGAAAGGGTTTTGATCCGCCGGCCCATTTCCATGTTGAAGACCTCCTGCAGGTTCAGAAAACGCTCCTGGTTCCACGTAGGATATATCCGGCGGTAGAAATCCGCCATATCCTGAATGGTGTAATTAGTGAAATAATAAATATGGTCCGGAATGAAAAGAGTTTTAGCTTTAACCTCGGGATTCTCAAACACCGGGGAGGAACCGATGGTTATGCTGCCGGAATCCTCCCGGTAGATACCTGCCAGGAGCTTCAACAGCGTAGTCTTGCCCGCACCATTCGCTCCCACCAGACCATAAATCGAGCCCTTGTTTACCGATAAGGTGACCTCCTTTAAGGCCTCCAGATCCGCAAAACACTTGCTGACATTGGCCACCTCAATCATCCTGTGGACGACCTCCCTTCGACTCCAAAATCTGATCTTTAATGATGGAACTGATCTCCTCGTAGTTCATGCCCAGATATTTGAGTTCAGAAACGATTCTCCTCAGTTCCTGTCGCAGTTTATCCCGGCGCGCCGATTGGTCCCCGGCAACAGCGGGCATGACGAAGTGCCCCTTCCCTGGTACCGAGTAGACATATCCCTGATGTTCCAGTTCCCGATAAGCCTTCTGCACCGTGTTGGGGTTAACCGTCAAATCACCAGCCAATACCCGCACCGGCGGCAGCTGCCCATCAGGCTTTAAGACGCCGCTGATGATCAGTTCCCTGAACCGGTCAACCAGCTGCTCATAGATCGGAATCCGGCTGCGGAAATCAAGTTCAAACATCATATCCCCCCTTCCGTACCACGCGTACTACGCTAAATAATACACGCAAGACAACCTCAGGTCAACAAATGAATCACGGGGACTGTCCCTATGATGCAAAATGCATCAAGGGGACAGTCCGAAAGCGCCGGGATAAACCGGCATAGAGTAGGGGATGAAAGAGCCCTACGTGAAAGGAGTAGCTACACCATCACGACCCCGAGTCATGCGCGGGTAGCCGCGAGGGTACGCGTGAAGCGTTGACAGGGGGAAACGCAGGCCAGACATTGAGCTCCGAAATCACCCATCCGGGGTGCCGACCTCGTGGACTGATAGGGAAGGCAATACGGTAAGACGGCGATAAGTGTAGCGAGTCGCATACTGACCCCGCGGAGTCGAAGAACCTGGGCATGCGTGGACACTTTATGCTCGAGAACCGGGAGATCTCAGCAGCATCCGTTGGTAGAAAAACGGCGGGTCGGTCAGGGAAGGCCTGTGGCCGTAATCCTGACATGCACGTTGCTGAGAAGTCAGACACCGGCATAGTACCAAAGAAGGAGCCGAACAAAATTGGCTAACCAATGGCGGAGGCACTGGAGGGAAGGCCGGTGACCAAGGGAAATTCTGAGGATATGGCTGCGAGCTGTACGCAGAGACAGGGGGAAGCATTGACCAAACTCAACAGAATACGCGAAGCCGCGCACAGGGACAAGAACCTTCGGTTTACCACCTTAATGCACCATATCACAACTGATCTGCTTCGGAATGCATACATGGCATTAAAACGAAATGCGGCACCCGGGATAGACGAAATGACATGGAGGCAGTACGGGAAGGAACTGGAGGCAAACCTGACAAATCTCCACCAAAGCGTCCAAAGTGGCAGATACCGAGCACAGCCCTCGAAAAGAATCTGGTTACCCAAACCGGACGGAAGGCAACGCCCAATCGGCATAGCCGCGCTAGAGGACAAAATAGTCCAACAGGCCGTAGTTTGGATACTGAACCAGATATACGAAGAGGACTTCATGGGATTCAGCTATGGATTCCGCCCAGGTCGTAGCCAACACAATGCGCTGGACGCACTATGGGTAGGAATCACAAGACGAAAGGTAAACTGGGTGTTGGATGCAGACATACGCAGCTTCTTTGATACCATTGACCATGAATGGATGATGAAATTCATGGAGCACCGTATCGCAGACCAAAGACTGCTTCGCTTAATACGGAAATGGCTTAGAGCCGGAGTATCCGAAGATGGTCAGTGGTCAAAAACGACTGTCGGCACCCCTCAAGGGGCGGTCATATCGCCAATCTTAGCAAATATCTATCTGCATTACGTGCTCGACTTGTGGGCACACCAATGGCGAACCAAGCATGCTGCAGGGGAAGTAATCATTGTGCGTTATGCCGATGATGTAGTCATGGGGTTTCAGCATCGAAAAGAGGCAGAACGCTTTCTCCAAGAACTGGGGGAACGCATGGCAAAATTCGGGCTGGAATTGCACAGCGAAAAGACCCGACTTATTGAGTTCGGAAGGTTCGCAGCAGAGAACAGGGCAGTACGCGGCGAAGGCAAGCCCGAAACGTTTGACTTCCTGGGTTTTACACATATCTGTGGCAGGACACGGAAAGGCGACCGCTTTACAGTACGTAGGAAAACCATAGCCAAACGTCTGCAGGGGAAAGTAAAGGCAGTCAGGGAAGAGATCATACGTCGACGACATGACCCCATCCCCGAACAAGGAAAATGGTTACGTGCAGTAGTGCAGGGACACTTCAACTACTTCGCAGTTCCCGGCAATAAACCGGCAATTGATGCTTTTCGAACTGAAGTCATCAAGGCGTGGCTACATGCACTAAGACGCAGAAGCCAAAAAGCACGAAATCTCACGTGGGAAAGAATCAAGCGATTGGTAGCTACTTGGATTCCTTCAGCAAGAATACTTCATCCATACCCATCCGAAAGACTTCGCGTCACTAACCCGAGGTAGGAGCCGTATGAGGTAATTCCTCACGTACGGATCTGTGCGGGGGGTGTCCGGCAACGGACATCCCTACCGCAATCCGTGATTCATTCCGGCCTGCCACCCGGCAGGCCGGTCAGTACATGCCTGTGGTGGGAGACTACCAGCGCCGGCTGGTAATCTTGGTACTCCAGTTGTTGCCGCTGTTGTTGTCCCAGTTGTTAGCCGAATCCCTGAAGCAAATGTTGAACATGTCTCCCGGTTCCACTTTTATATTGGTGACAAACTGATCCCCCTGTCTGCTCATCTCGATATCCTTGATGTTAGACCATTTTCCCAAACCGTAGCCGACATGGGCATAAATCCGGTCCGCACCGCTGTTCGCCAACAGTCCGGAATAAGATACGGAGACATTATCTCCGGGCGCCGGGGGAAAAGGATCAATCGATACTCCACCTGAATAACTAACCTTAGACAAGCATTAACGCCTCCTTCCATAAAGATTCGCTATTAGTTTTGCACCACCGTTTAAGGTTATCCTTAATATTAATAGTAATCGAGGCAAGGCCTGGCACCAGGCCAAGTAAAGTTATCATGCGAAACGATAGGAGGGGTTTGAATTGTGGCAATGGTTGTCTGTACTGGGAGCACTGATGATACTGGCCGCGTTTGCACTGAGTCAGACCGGTCGGGCCGATCGTGAAGACCGGTTGTATAATCTGCTGAATCTTGTGGGATCAGCTATTCTTGTGGTTATAGCCATCCGCGAGGTTCAGGCGGGATTCATAATTTTGGAGGGCGCCTGGGCAGTGCTTAGCCTGTATGCCCTAATACGTTTCCGGCCCAAACCCAGGTAAAGACTGGCGCACAAGGGGGCATCGGGGGGGAAGTTCTCTCGGATGGGAGTTCATCGCGGCCAGTCGGCAAGTCCTCTTCCGGGATAGCTGCAGGCGGGGCAAGTCCCCCGGATGCGAGACTCCCCGCGAATGCCCACGTCTCTTGAACCCGGTCTTACTGATATAATTAGGTATGGTCAACAAAAGAGAGGAGACAGCATATGAAGGTTTTATGCATTAACGGCAGTCCCAGGGAAAACGGCAATACCGCCGCGTTACTCAAAACTATGCTGGAAGTTTTTGCGGATCAGGGTTGGGAGACTGAAGCGGTTCAATTGAACAAACTGGACTTCAAGGGGTGTCAGGGCTGTATGACCTGCAAAAACAAAACTGATCACTGCGTGCAGAATGACGATATGACCCCCATTTACGACAAGATCCAGGAGTCCGAGGTAGTCCTGATGGGGACCCCGGTTTACCTATGGGATGTCACCGGTCAGTTCAAGCTCTTTCTTGACCGGTGTTTTGCCTTCTGGGACCGCCCCTTCACCGGCCGCATCCAACCCGGCAAGACTGCCATCCTGATCGTGCCGCAGGGCCAGCCCAAAGCGAAGTTGGGCGAAACCGTCATCGAAAAATACTCCTATCTCATGAAAAGCTGGGGATTCTCCGGGGTTCATGCCCAGGTCTTCAAATCACTCAATTCCCGCCGTGATATCGAAAAACACCCGGAATACCTGGAACAGGCCCGAGACCTGGCGCAAAAGGTTATAGCTGACCATTAGGCAAAATACTGACACCTCCTGATAACACTGAGTCGAAGCCAGAGCGCAAAAGGAAAACTGACACCCGGAATATCTCCCCAACAATAGCTGATGAGATGCGCTTATTTACCGTATGCTGACGATATTAAATTTTAGACATTACATGATCAAATAATTGAGTAACGG
The DNA here is from genome assembly GCA_050951725.1 of Syntrophomonadales bacterium. GTDB lineage: Bacteria > Bacillota > Syntrophomonadia > Syntrophomonadales > DTU052 > DTU052. Next base: position 13,358 of record JBMNJO010000006.1, read on the forward strand.
AATTTCCCTATGATATAATCTATCTAACAACACATTTGGGGAGGACCTTTTTATGTCACTGCTGTTGAATCCGAAAAAATACGACAGAACGCACCCTGAGCAGAAAACTACCGACATAATGCGAAAAACAATAGAGTTTTTTGAGAACAAGGGTCTGAAGAGTATCAAGGAAGAGGACCAGTACGGCCGCTGGTACGACGATTTTCTGAGATTCCTGAAGAAGGAACAGGTCTTCGCCACCCTCCTTACTCCGAAGGGCTACGGAGACCCCGATTCGCGTTTTGACCTGAGCCGGGTCTGTGAGTACAATGAGATCCTGGCGTTTTACACCCTCAGTTACCAGTACTGCTACCAGGTGACGATCCTCGGCCTGGGACCGATCTGGATGGGTGACAATGAGGAAGCCAAGCATCGGACCGCCCAGCTGCTTAAGGATGGCGGGATTTTTGCCTTCGGACTGTCGGAGAAGGAGCACGGGGCTGACCTCTATTCCAACGAGATGAAGCTTTACCCGCAACCGGATGGGACCTACAAGGCGGATGGATCCAAATACTACATCGGCAATGCCAACGAAGCGGCCCTGGTATCCGTCCACGGTCGTTACGCCGATACCAACGAGCACGTCTTTTTCGTGGTCGATTCCAAGCACCACAACTACAAACTGGTAAAGAAGATCTTCACCTCCGGCAACCGCATGTCCTATGTGGGTGAGTTTGAACTCTGCGACTACCCGATCACCAAATCGGATATCGTATCGAGCGGCACCCTGGCCTGGGATTCGTCCCTGGGATCGGTCAATGTCGGCAAATTCCAGCTGGGGTTTGCGTCAATCGGCATCTGCACCCATTCGCTCTACGAAGCCTTGAACCACTCCTCCGCCCGGATCCTGTACGGCCACCCGGTAACGGATTTTCCGCATATCAAGAACATCTTCGTTGAGGCCTATGCCCGGCTGATTGCTATGAAGCTCTATGCCCTGAGAAGCCTCGACTACTTCCGTTCCGCTTCGGATGAGGACCGCCGCTACCTGCTGTTCAATCCCATCCAGAAGATGAAGGTAACCACCGAAGCCATGAAGATAATCGATTCCCTCTTGGATGCCATCGCGGCCAAGGGATTTGAGCAGGACACCTACTTTGAAACCGCGATCCGGGATATCGGCATGATCCCGCGCCTGGAGGGGACCACTCACGTTAACATCGCTCTGGTTATCAAATTCCTCCAGAATTACTTCTTCAATCCTGTGGATTACCCGGAGATCCCGGTGCGTGATGACCCGGCAGATGATGCTTATGCCTGGAAACAGACCGCTGGCAAGCTCGGTACGGTGAGGTTCCCGGACTATCGCCGGGCTTATGAAGGGATTGACCTCCCTAACGTCAATATCTTCCGCGAGCAGGTCGACCTGTTCCGCGAATTCATGGCCCAGGCCACCCCGACCGATGCCCAGCGCAAGAACCTGGATTACATGCTGGCCCTGGGTGAGATGATGACCCTTATCGTGTACGCTCAGCTCATCCTCGAAAACACCAAGCTGCGCAAGGTCGAGGACGAACTGACCGATACCATCTTCTCGTTCCTGGTCAGGGATTTCTCCAAGTTCGCCCTGTCCCAGATTTCGAACTACGTAAGCTCCGATGAACAGGAGAAATACCTGCAGGCCATGATGAAGAAACCGGCCATCAATCCCGAGCAAAACAAGAAGATCTGGGAAGAACACCTGCTGCCCCTGGTAGGCACTTACACCATGAACAGATAGGAAGGCAGCATAGCCCGACACACTAGGAATCCGTCATATGTGAAATCCCGGGTGTCTCCTTTGCAGGGAAATGAAATGGTTAGACACTGATCTGCGAACAAGTAGGGACACCGAGATTTAGTGATATTAATTGGGTTGCATTATCTGGCTGACCCTATGCCTTTCAATTGAAAAGAGTGGCCTGACTCCAACCGCAGCGACCCGGCGAGTTCGTTCGATCCGCCGGGTCGCTGCGTTATTGTCGTCCTGACTCTCCTATCTCGGCTGCATGCGGATTCCGCCGTCCAGGCGGATCGTTTCCCCGTTCAGATAGCCATTTTCCACAATGGCCTGTACCAGATGGGCGAACTCGTCAGGAAGACCCAACCGGGGAGGAAAAGGTACCTGTTTCCCCAGCGACGCCCGGGCCTGCTCGGACATAGCCCCCATCATCGGGGTCTCAAAGATGCCCGGGGCAATCGTCATCACCCGGATCCCGTCCCGGGAGAGGTCGCGGGCGATCGGCAGGGTCATGCTCACCATCCCGCCTTTCGAGGCCGAATACGCCGCCTGTCCGATCTGTCCCTCGAAAGCAGCCGCTGAGGCCAGATTGATTATTACTCCCTTCTCCCCGTTTTCCGGCTCATTCCTGGCCATCTCCCAGGCCACATTGCTCAGGACATTGAAGGCTCCAATGAGGTTAACCTCGATAATCCTGCGAAATAATTCAATGTTATAAGGTCCGTCCCGGCCAATGGTGCGCCCGGCCCCAATGATACCAGCGTTGTTCACCAGGATATGAATGCTGCCAAAGGCGGTCACGGTCGCCTGGCACAGCTCCCGGACATCACCGGTGGAGGTTACGTTAGTCTTTAAAAATAATGCCCGCTCTCCCAGTTCACCTGCAACTACCTGGCCTTTCTCCTCATTAAGGTCGGCTATCACCACATTGGCTCCCAGGCCATGCAAACGCCGGGCTGCCGCCTCACCCAAACCCGAGGCCCCACCGGTAATGATGGCCGTCTTCCCCGAAATGATCATGTAATCTCCCCCTCCTTCATTTTCGAGATGATTCCACTGCTGGAACCCTGACCTGATTTGGCAGAATCATTAAATACGTAGGATCCGTTTTGACGTAGCCTGGCAACACACCCTGCAAAGGCGACACAAATATTTATGGATTCGAACTAGCCAATATGAATTTCAGCAGCGGAATCCAATAGAATCCCTATAACAATTTATAACCAAAATTTTGGAAATAGCAAACTCATAAAGAACAAAATGGGAACGAAATCATCCGGCAGATTCATAACATAAGAGTATGGATGGAATGGAGAGGGGGGAGAGGCTTGATTATCAAGAAATATGTGTTCGGGGCAGCCGCCAAAGGGTCCAGGCAACAGACCCATGTTCACGAGGTACAGGGCATGACTGAATCAGCCCTGGATCATAGTCATCGTTTCAGCGGAGCCACTGGCGAAGTAATCCCGCTTGAAGGCGGTGGACACAAGCACGAGTACCGGGCGATAACCGATTATGTAAACGGCCACTACCATAAGATATATGTACAGACCGGACCCGGCATCGCGGTCTCCGATGATGACCACGTTCATCACGCACAAGGTTCCACCACCGTCGACCGCGAACACAAACACGACTTCGACCTGACCACATTCCAAGCCCCCTAAGGATGCGCGGGTAGGCGCGGGTGGTGCGGGTGTATTTCGGGGACACCATACCCCCGCGCATCCCGCCCCGCGTCACCCGTTGTCTACGACAGCGGGGCCGAGCGGGCATTTTCGGTGGCAGCATGGGCGGGGATCTGTTGTCCGCGTTTCTCCAGCGGGCCCTGCCACCCGGCCATAACCCGGTCAACTTCCCGGATGTAGAGGTCCAGCATTTCCTGCATGACCTCTTCCTTCAAAACACCGTTCAGGCACTCCGTCTCAAAGAAACGCTTCGGGAAACGCAGCTTCCGGAAATCAAAGCCCATCTTCTGCTTCACCATGATCTTGTTGCGGAAGATTTCAAGCGCCAGTTCCTTAAGCTCCTCCTCGCTCTTTTCCACTCCGATCGCACTCAAGGCCTTGACAATGGTGGGGTAATCGTAAACCGAGCGGGCGAACAGGCACATAATGAGGCAGTTGGTGATACAGCGGCTGACCTCCTCCTCGAACATAGCACTTACAAAAGCTGCCGGGTCAGTGCCCTTTTTGGTCTGATCCAGTGAGTAGCCGGCATTGTCCAGGTGGGAGTGCCGCGCTCCGACTGCCTGCCCCAGAGCCGCGCCATATCCGGTATGGTAACCCGTCATTTCCGTGCGCCCCAGAGTGCAGGCATAATCCAGTCCCCCCAACTGCTCTGCGGCCGCCTCGGTTCCTTTGCCCAAGAGGCGGTAGAGCTCGTTGTCCGGTTTGGCCATACGCCGCAGGACGTGGATATAACCCTCGGTATAGCCAAAGTCCAGGCGGGTACCCAGCTCTTCCTCTCCCACCAGCTGGTTGGCGAAGGCCTCTGTCAGCCAGCCCAGCAGCACACCGGCACTCATAACATCGAACCCCAGGTCCTCCACCTCATCCAGCAGGGACAGGAAATCCTCCTGGTTGCCAGTCCCCAGGAAACTTCCCAATGCAAAGACCAGTTCGTGGTCATAAGCCAGCTGCGAAGTCTCGTATTCGTGACTCTCTTTATTGAAGGATTTCCGGTGGGCGGCGATGTGGATCGAGCCAATCGGACAGCTGCTGCAGGAGAGTTTGCGGACCAGCTTCTCCTCGGCGAAGGCCTCTCCCGATATTTCCTGAGCCTGGTCAAAGGTGGCCGACTGCAGGTTGCGGGTAGGCAGCCCTTTCATCGCGTTGAGTTTCAGGATATTCACCGTGGTCCCCAGGTCATGGTACTTCTCCATCACATCCGTCTTGGTGACCCGGTCGTGGATCTCTTTGTAGACCTTGCGGTAGGCCTTCTGCTGCTCCTTGGGGATGGGATAATCCTGGGTCCCGAATACCACCATGGCCTTCAGGTTCTTGCTGCCGAAGACCGCACCCGACCCCAGGCGCCCGAAGTGACGAAAGGTATCGACGTTGAGGTTGGCGAAACTCACCAGATTCTCGCCCGCCGGGCCGATCCTCACGGTGGAGCGATAGCCCCGCCCCGGTTCCATTTCCCGCAGATACCTCCCGGTCTCCTCCGTACCTACCCCCCACAATGGCTCGGCATTGCGGAACTCGACGCCGTCGGGACCTATGCTTAAATAGGTAGGCTGGGGCGCTTCCCCCTTGATCACGATCGCATCGTACCCGGAATAGACCATGGACATAGCCAGCCGGCCTCCGGCATAGCTTTCGCCCAGCTCACCGGTCAGGGGGGAACGGAACATGCAAACGGTCTTGGTAATCACCGGAAATATCGAGGAGAGAAGCCCAACACAGAAAATCACCGGCTGTTCTCCGTCCAGGGGATCCCGGTCATAAAGGACGTTCTCATCGAGCAGCCGGATCCCGACTCCCACCCCACCCAGATAGGGGAATAGATCGGGCCTGTCTTTGACCTCCCATGATTTGTTGCTGAGATCGATATGGAGCACCTTAATCGTCTGGTCAGTTATCATCGCACATACCGCCTTACATCAAGTCTCCTCATAGTTTGGGCGTATTCGGCGGCCTCTATTCGAGCCCCGCAGCAGGGATTAATCAGATGCTGCGAGGTGACTTCAGCCTGCAGCAGGGGAGACATCTAACCGGGCGCCGCCCAAATGGACGGTGAGATAGAAGCGGTCTGAAAGAGCAGGGGAGACCTCTAACCGGGTGCCGCCTCCAGATGAGCTGGCTGGAGGTCAAAGGCGTGGCGAAGATACGGTTGCCGGCCTGGTGAAAAATTAACTGGGTGTAATCGTTTAGTCGGGTATGAATGGAAAGATGATGTGCCGCGCAGAATGTACCGGAGAATGGGTTCTGACCTGGTTCAAAAAAGGCAAAAAAAGAAACCCACACTGGGGGGAGGTGGGTTACCATCTGGTCTTTAGGGGATGTACGCCGGCCACCAGATTTCCTTTGTATATCTACGGACTGGCGGTCTCTAAATCTAAGGGTATTATAACATTTGTGAAAAATAAATCAACCGCGGGACTGCATCACGGGGACAGTCCCCGTGATGCAAAATGGTTACGGCAGGAGGGAGAACTCGTATCCCTCTGCTTTCAGGTCTTTCAGTATCCGGTCGAGCGCCTCGGCGTTGCTGGATGATACCGCGTGCAGCAGGATTATCGCTCCCGGGTGCGCGTTGGTCATCACGTGATTGTAGGAATAATCGGCCCCCGGCTGGTTGTTCACATCCCAATCCTTGAAAGCCATACTCCAGAACACCGTGGAGTAGCCCAGCTGCTGGGTGAGAGCCACGGTTCGCTCGCTGAACTCCCCACTCGGTGGACGCAGGTAGGGTGCCATCTGGGTCCCGGTCACCTGGCGGAATGAGTCTTCCGTCTTCCGGATCTCGCTCTCTATCTGGGCATCCGATACACTCGGCATACTGGGGTGGGTTGAAGTGTGGTTGCACACCGCGTGACCCTCAGCTACCATCCGCTTTATCAATTCCGGGTTCCGGTTTATATAGCTCTCAGTAACAAAGAATGAAGCCGGTACCTGGTTGCTTTGCAGAGTGTCCAGTATTGGGGTCGTATACCCGTTTTCATAACCGCAGTCAAAGGTCAGGTACAAAACCTTGCGCGAGGTGTCCCCGACATACATGCCCCCATACTTGGTTATAACCTGCGCGGCTGCAGGAATCCCCGGCACCTTATGCTCACTGTTGCGGGTAAAGGACCAGCCCATCTTCTTGTTGCTCAGACCATCCTGCCCCGGCACACTCGGTGTCTCTGGCGTTTCTGTAGTGGGATTCTGTTTCTCAGGCTCCGGGTCCACTGGCTCAACCGGAGGTGAGGTTTTGCCAGGTTCGGTTGGAGACGGATCAACACTCGTAACTGGGGGTGGCGTATCGTTATTACCCAGTATTCTTGGGCCATACTTTGCCCCCAGAAGAATCAGACCAACCACTATTACTACGCCAACGGCGATTAAAAAACCTGGTTTATTTCTCATGGCCCCTCCTCCCTCCTATTATTGTTTTGACATCCTTCGACATTCTATAATACGATACCTTTTTCAGGCTACAGGTTAATAATGGGAGTAAAATTGACGAAGTACGGTGCGGTTTGTTAATCTGTAGACGTAATATACGTGAAAATAGAATTGAGGGATGGGAGAAATGAAAAGTAGTTTTGGTGGATACAGCGGATCAAAAAATTACATAGTGTCAGATGAACTGCGCAATACAGTGAATATCGCCATTGCTCTACAAAAACCATTACTGATAAAAGGCGAGCCGGGGACCGGCAAGACCATGCTGGCCCAGAGTATAGCTGACGGCCTGGGGAAGAGGCTGATCGTGTGGAACATCAAATCCACCACCAAGGCCCAGGAAGGACTGTATGTCTATGACACCGTTCAAAGGCTCTATGACAGCCAGTTCGGTGATCATGATGTAAGCAACATCTCGCAGTATATCAAACTCGGCAAACTCGGGGAATCCTTTGTGGCCGACGAACAGGTGGTCCTCTTGATCGATGAGATCGACAAGGCGGATCTGGAGTTTCCCAACGACCTGTTATGGGAACTTGATCAGATGAGCTTCTATATTCCCGAGACCAAGGAAACCATAACCGCCAAGCAACGTCCGATAGTCATCATCACCAGCAACGCGGAAAAAGAGCTGCCGGATGCCTTTTTGCGGCGCTGCGTCTTCCATTATATTGCCTTTCCTGATCCAGCCGGTATGAAAGAAATCGTCAAGGTCCATTACCCGAACCTGGATAAAAAGCTGCTCGAACAGTGTATGGAGGCCTTCTACTGGCTGCGGACCATACCCGAGTTTCAGAAGAAGCCCAGCACCAGCGAACTCCTGGATTGGCTGCAGGCCCTGGTGGTCGGGGGAATAAGCCCCAAGCGCATCGCGGAAGAGCTTCCCTTCATGGGGGTCTTGCTCAAGAAGAATCAGGACCTGGACGTGCTCCTGTGGCATTTGAATAACCGTCCGCAGTCCCGGATAGCGCACCGGCAATCCTTTCAGATCAGATAGGGCGTGATAGGGTGTTTACTGATTTCTACTATATATTAAAAGCACACGGGGTACCGGTCGCCATGAACGAGTGGTATGCCCTCCTGGATGCCCTGGAGATGGGCCTCGCCGGTTCCAGTCTGACCAGCTTTTATCACCTGTGCCGGGCAGTCTTGGTAAAGACCGAGGCTCATTATGACCGTTTCGACCTGGCTTTTGCTCAGTACTTCCAGGGGGTGGAGACCCCGGAAGAACTGCCGGAGACCATCTGGGAGTGGCTCAACAAGAACCTCCCCCCGATGGAGATAACCGAGGAAATGCGCCGCAACCACAAACAGCTCGACCTCGAAACCTTGAAAAAGATGCTGGAGGAACGATTGGCGGAGCAGACCGAGGAACACCATGGCGGGAACTACTGGGTAGGGACTGGGGGGACTTCGCCCTTCGGACATTCCGGTTATCATCCCGGAGGCATCCGCATCGGCGGTGAGTCCCGCAACAAATCGGCGGTCAAGGTGGCTAGCGAGAGGCAGTTTCGGGATTTCCGCAATGACACGGTCATCGATACCCGCCAGTTTCAGCTGGCCCTGCGTAAACTCCGGCAGTTTACCACCCGGCTGGAGGGAGCCAAAACCGAACTGGACCTCGATGGCACGGTAGACGCCACCAGCAAGAACGCCGGGCGTTTGGAGATAATATGGGAGAGGCCGCGCGAAAACGCCATCAAGGTCCTCCTGGTGATGGACTCCGGAGGCTCCATGTTTCCCTATACCCGGCTCTGCAACCAGCTGTTTCAGGCGGCTAACCGCTCCAAGCATTTTAAGGACCTGCAGGTCTACTATTTTCACAACTGCATCTACGACCTGTTGTACCTGGACCCCCGCTGCCGCGCCAGCAACTCCGTGGAGACCAATCATCTCCTCCGCAACCTGGACCCCGATTACCGGGTCCTCCTGGTGGGGGATGCCAGCATGGCCCCTACTGAACTGACGGCCAAAGGCGGGATCATCGACTGGGGGCAGTTCAACGAAGAACCGGGGATAACCTGGCTGAAGAGGTTCAAACAGCGGTTTGAGGCCTCCATCTGGCTGAACCCCATACCGGCCCGCTACTGGGAAGTGAGCGAAGGTTTTGTAACCATCAAGATGATAAGAGATGTATTCCCCATGTTCGAGCTGACGGTCGAGGGACTGGACATGGCGGTCAAAAAACTCCGCGCCAGAAACTAAAAAAGTGCATCAGGACAGCCGGCTGTGTAAGCCGGTGACGGATTATTTCGGGGACACCATAGCAAACTGCCCTTCACAGTTTAGTATGGTGTCCCCGAAATTCCCCGAACGTCCCCCCCTGATGCGATAAGGAGATTCCGTTGCTACGCCAACCACGCAGTATAAGGAAAGAAAGGCGAATCGACCCCCTGTGGGTGCTGCTCCTGCTGGACATCGTTCTGGCGGTGTTCATCCTGGGCATCAATGGCTATACTCTGCAGAATGTCTCCTCCAAGGTGGCAGGGCAGGGGGTAATGGCTTTGGCAGAAGGCAACCTGGGACCCGGGGTTCCCTCCGGCCGGGGGAACAACCTGGATTTGAGTGATCTGGAGCCGGGGGATATCCTGCTGGGCGGCAACGATGGCTCTACCTACGGGCGGTTCACCCATGCCGCGATTTATGAAGGGGAGGGAATGGCCTGGCAGGGCTGGCTCAGCACCGGGGTCAGCCAGGTGAGGGTTGAGCGGTTCCGGGGATATGACCGCTCCTGCATCCTGCGGGTCAGGACAACCTCCGAAAACCGTCGGCAGGCCGTTGAAACGGTAGCTACCTGGAGCGGGCAGCTCTTTCATCCCCTGGCCTTCAAACCCGGTGATAGGGTTTGGAACTGCACCAAGATCATCTGGGAGGCCTACCGCCGCCTCGGTCTGAACCTCGACTCCGGCCACGACCTGTGGGTCATCCCGGATAATATGTATCAAAGCCCCCTGGTATCCATTATCGCCCAGGACGGAGATCTGTAAATGAACCGTAACTCCGAAGGAGAGAAAAAATGTTCATTACCGCCGGCAGACTGCTGATATTCAACCTGCTTTATGCTATCCTGGTCTGGCTGACCATGTACTTCCCTGGCCTGGACCTGCTGGCAGCGGCCATCTTTATTTACCTGCTGTTCCGTTGGAGCCAGCACATGATCGACAACCGGATGAACACCTGGCAGGTGATGGCAACGGCGGCCCTGGCTCAGCTCCCCGGGCTGATATTCAGCGGTATCGCCATCCATAGCTGGTGGCGCTATGGTCCCCTGACCTCAAACTTCGATTTTATCCTCCAAATGTGGCATACCCCCTTTGTTCCGCTGCTGTCGATCCTGCCCACCGTCCACCTGCAGGAGTTCCCCATCTCTTTCCTGCTGGCGTACATCCTTTCCCCCGCCTATATCCTGCTGATGACCCTCTTTGCCAGAGTGCTTCAATCCCGAAGTTCCCGCCGGGTATAGAGTTCGCGGACCCAGGTCATTCTAAATCCAGGAAGCACCGGCTGCAGGCAAAGGCCAGACCTCCTGTCTTACCCTACAGTTTAGGAACAAGCGTGATAATACAGGAACGCACCTGGCCAGCAGGCGGAACAAGAGACTCCGATTCCCAGGTTTTACATTCCTGAGATGATCGACAGGCAGTTTCCCTTGACCGGTATGCCTATAAAGAAAGCGAGGACAACGAAATGGCGAGACTGGAAGTTAATCTTCCTCCCCAGATTTATGAGCGGCTGGAGGCGGAGAGCAAATACTCAGGCGAGCCGATGGACAGCATAGTATCGCGCAGCCTGATGATGTATTTCACCCATCAGACCGCGACCAGTTACGGCGACAACCCGTATACCATCTTCAAAGAGGGAACAGATTAAACCGGCCACAAACAGGATATATATTGAAGTTGCATGACCACTGACCAATAAGTTATGCTGGCTTTAGATACCTGACTCTTAATGTCGTCCAAGCGTACTTAAACACATAAGAGGTATCTATCAAAGCCCGGCCCCAGCCCCCGAACCAGCTGGGACAACCATAATCAACCCATAACATTCATTAGGCAGACTTCGGTTATCGCGGCCTAGGAACCGCCGCCGGGATTCTTCAATATAGTTATTAGGGGAGAGGAAATAATGAGAAAGTTGTTTGTGGGTCTGGTCCTGATCGGTCTGATTATAGGTCTGGCCTGGACCTGGCCGTTCGAAGAGGAAAGTACCCCCACCATCGCCCCTCCGGTAATTGAGCCCTCCTACGAGGTATCCCTGACGGCGGTTGGCGATATCATGCTGGCCCGCAAGGTGGAACGCCTGATGCAGAGCCACGGAACAGATTATCCCTTTGTCAACGTCAGAGACAAACTGCAGGTGGCTGACATTACCTTCGGGAATCTGGAGTCCCCCCTCTCCGAAAGAGGCACCCCCCTGCCGGGCAAAGGCATCTGCTTCCGGGCACGGCCCGAGATGTCTCATAAGCTGAAGGAGTCCGGGTTTGACGTGCTGAGTGTGGCCAACAACCACGCTGTGGACTACGATACGGATGCATTCCTGGACACCCTGGAACTCCTGCGTGCCAGCCAAATCCAGTCGGTTGGAGGAGGGCAGAACATTGACGAGGCTCGCCAACCGGTGATTATTGAAAAGAACGGTCTAAAAGTCGGTTTCCTGGCCTACACCATCTTTGCCGACATCTATTATCATGCCAAGTACCGCCGTACCTTCCGGGCGACGGAGACCATCAGCGGAGTAGCCCCCCTGGAAGAGGGATTGATCCTGGAGGACCTGGCTGCACTCCGGCCGCAGGTGGATGTAGCTATAGTGTCGCTCCACTGGGGGACCGAATACGCCCGCTCGCCTGAGGCTGCCCAGCAGGAACTGGCGCGTAACCTGATTGACGGCGGAGCCGACCTCATCATCGGGCATCACCCCCATATCATCCAGGGGTTTGAGAGGTACAAGGACGGTTTGATAGCCTACAGCCTGGGTAACTTTATCTTTGACCAGAACCAGCATGTCTTTACCCGGCAGGGTCTGATACTGGATCTCAAGCTGACCAAAGAGGGACTGCAGGACGTGCAGGTTTGGCCGGTATTCATCCAGGAAAGCCAGCCCTATATAATGGAGGGAGAGGAAGCCCGGGAACTCCTACAAACAGTGCAGGAACGCACCCGCAACCTGGGAACCGAGTCACAGATTACCGACAACCACCTGGTGTTATAGCGAATACATCATGGGAACAGTCCCCATGATGTATTTTACGGCCAGATGATGAGCAATAAACCCAGGATGGCGTGAATGGAGAATGCAATGGCGCTGGTTCGTTCCAACGGCCAGCTGACCAGGGTATCGATTTTCACCCGACCGGTCGCAAATCCCGGCAGGTACAAGAGGGTCCTCCCCAGGTGAAACAGCTCAAAGAGGACAAATCCCAGTGTAAGCCCGCGAAAGACCACCCGGTCAAAGACCATCCAGGCCGAAATGAAATAGGCCGCTTCCGCCAGCAGAGCCACTGCCACTACCGGCAGCAGGACCCGCCAGGGGTTCTCCAGTATAGGATCCAGCGAAGCTGCCACCTCTTCCTGGATACGCTCTTCGAAGTCCCCCGCTTTCCCCCGGAGAATGTACAGCAGATAAGGTGAATATAGAAGTAATAATGAAGCCGCCATAATCATGAACAGAATCTGCATTAGTCCGTACTCCCATCCTGAAACCTTTTTGAATCACAGCAGGTTATAAAGATCCGTGCCAACAGGATAGCAGTTTGAATGGACGGTTTCAACATTTGTGACCGTGGAGGGGGGTTCTATGCGATCTCGACGCACACAGAAACTCACCGATGCCCTCATAAAAGCTCAAAATAAAAATCGGAAAAGCCAGTTTAATGCCCGGGTCAGCAGCATCGTCTTCTGGAGTGTAACCGCACTTTTAACCATTATCGCCTCCCGGGATATAACATCTTTCTTTACCAGCACCTGGGGAGTCCGTTGTCTCACCTTCTGGACCATACCAGCCGCCTGGTACATCATGAGTTCCAGGTGGGCCGAAAAGGCCGCCGGGGAGTTCGCCCAACTTAAAAAGACCGCTGCCGACCGGGCCTACCCCGGTTTCTGCTCCCACGAAACCAGCTGCAGCTGCCGCGAGGACTTCCTCCGCGACATGGAAAACCAGGGAATCGACCTCTAAGAGTGCATTATTGTCCCCGTGATGAAATATGCTGCAATTCTAGCCATAAGTCCTATAAAAATGTCACAATAATTATGAAGGAAAATGGCAAAGAATGGAGAACATTCCATTAATGTACCAGAAATACCAACCCGACCGGCGTGATTTGGAGAATTGGAGGAAGATTGGAATGTTGAGCCAGATCATTAGTGACCAAGATGGCGAAGATCGAGTGAGTTATGAGAGAGCAAGAATCAGAGAACTTACAGCCGAAATTGACTTACTGAGAGCAGAGTTGAGAAGGGAAAAGGCCTTGCGAAGGAGTGAAGAACGATACCGGGAAATTTTTGAGAACGCGAACGACGTAATATATACCCAGGACTTCGACGGCAGGTTTATCGTTTTCAACAAAGCTGTAGAGCGGCTGACCGGTTACTCGCGTGAAGAACTGATAGGCATGCATATGAGTGAATTGATTGCACCCGAGTACCTGTCGCTTTGTGAAAGCATGATAAGACACAAACTGAAAAATGGAGGCTCCACCAGCTATGAAGCTGAGATAATAACCAAGGACGGGCAACGCCTGCCCATGGAGATCAGCACCCGATTGATATATGAAGGAGACCGGCCGGTTGCGATACAGGGTGCTTCCCGCGACATCACACGCCGGATAGAAGCGGAGCGCAAGCTCAAGGAGAGTGAAGCCCGCCTGGCCGATGAGAAGGAACGGTTGGCGGTAACTCTGGCCAGCATCGGTGAAGGGGTCATAACCACTGACAGAAATGGACAAGTTACCCTGATGAACCGGGTGGCCGAGCAGATAACCGGCTGGACACACGCTGAAGCGCTTGACAAGCCTTTGCCCCAGGTCTTTCATCTGCCTGATCTCCAGGGTGAGAACCCCCAGAAAGACCCGCTGGCAGCGCTCCTTATGGCAAACTCCCCGGTAATTCTCAACAACCAGCGTTTTGTACGCCGGGATGGTCGGGAAATCATGGTCGCGGTCAGTGGAGCACCTATCCGCGACCAGCGGGGTAAATGCATCGGCACCGTAATGGTGGTAAGGGATATCACCGAAATGATAAAAATGCACCAGGAACTCCTCAAGGCCAGCAAACTGGAATCCCTGGAGGTTCTGGCCGGAGGGATTGCCCACGACTTTAACAACCTGATGACAGTGGTCCTGGGCAACGTGACTCTAACCCGGCTGCTGCTTGACGAAAATCACGAAGCCTATCCGCTTCTGATAGAGGCCGAAAAGGCGTTAACCCAGGCACGAAGCCTTACCCAACAGTTATTAACCTTTGCCCGGGGAGGCCAACCGGTCAAGAGCACCATTCAGCTGCCCCGGCTAATAAAGGATGCCACCGGGTTTGCTCTGAGTGGTTCAAATGTACGGGCCGATATCGATATGCCAGATGACCTCTGGGCAGTCGAAGCCGATGGCGGCCAGATATCGCAGGTATTCAATAACCTGATCATCAATGCTGTGCAGGCCATGCCTCAAGGTGGGACTGTCAAGGTCTATGCGGAGAACGTAGTTGTTAATGGGCAGCTATCCACTCTCCCGCGAAACGACAGGTATGTCCGGGTATCAGTAGAGGATTCGGGTATAGGGATTCCCGGAGAAAACCAGGTTAAGATCTTCGACCCCTACTTCACCACCAAGACAAGCGGCAGCGGCTTGGGGCTGTCAACCGCCTATTCCATAGTCAAGAATCACGATGGATTTATCGAGGTGGAATCCGTTCCAACGGGGGGAACTGTCTTTCGGGTCTATCTGCCCGCATCCAAGGATCCAGTATCGGATACACACGCTGATCAGGACGACGCGGCCTCCGGTCATGGAAGGATCCTGGTCATGGATGATGATAAGCAGATACTTAGGACCGCACAGAATATGCTGAACTCGATGGGTTATGATGTTGTACTGGCCGCAGATGGTGAGGAGGCTTTGAATATTTATAAGGAAGCGTTTGCGGCCGGGCAGGTATTCGATGCCGTCCTGATGGACCTCACCATCCCGGGCGGTATGGGAGGTCAGGAAACCCTCCAACACCTGCTGCAAATCGATCCCCAGATAAAAGCCATCGTCAGCAGCGGCTACTCCAATGACATGGTAATGACTGACTACAAAAAGTGGGGTTTCAAAGGAATCGTACCCAAACCATATACCATCAAGGAACTGGGAGATGTCCTGCAGCAGGTAATCGGGTAAATAACTTATTTCGGAGAGAAGGAGAGGGTCATGCCCTCTCCATAATATCACGGATTGGGGCTTTGTCGCAGTTGGCCCGCACTTCCAGACGAAAGCGGAGAAACCCTCTCCGGCTTCCGCTGCCCATATGAGTTGTCTCAATCTCCAGACCTACTCCCCGCCGGCTGAACCTTTAATCTCCCGTTCCAGCTTATCCAGATTCTGCAGCGCAATCTCGGTCTTGATCGAAGTCAGAATCCCACTCTGTTCAGTTACCACCTCAACCAGGTCGGTCAGCGAATGCTCCACCTGGTTCAGCGTCTGGCGCTCGATCCTGTTCAGGGAATAGCTCAGCCGACGCCAGATTTCCAAAGCCTGGCTGGCCTCACCCTGCGCCTCAGTCCACGAACCCTTTACCCCTTGCAGACTCGCTTCCATTACATGATAGCGGACCCGCTCCAGGTTCGGAGGGATCCCGGTCTTAAACAATGCAGCAGCTTCAATATAATAGCGGTACACCTGATTGGTTGCCAGCTGTGCCTCCAGAGCCTGCCGGCTCTCAATGGCCCGGGTCAGGTCAAACAGGTTCGTTTCCAAGGCCTCCTGGGTAGCGTTGCTCATCCCTTTGCTCACCGCTTCCGGCTCCAAACCATTCCATTCCCGGTGCAGGTTGCGAACGAGCTCCATCTCTTCCTGCCACTCTCTGCTGAGGGCTTTAGCCTGCTGACCGCCCTTCTGGTTCTGTTGGCCACCGTCTCCCTCGGACTCACCACCCTCCTGGTTGCCCTGTCCGCCTTTCTCAGCCTCAAGTGCAACTTCCACCTCCGGAGAGCGCCGTTTCTCCAGCATGGTCCCTAATTCAGCCAGAGACTTCTTCATTTTCTCCAACTCAGGTGGTGGCTTTTCAGTCTCCTGTGTTTCGGTAGGTTTCTTCTGGGGAGTGTTGTTGTTACACCCCAGAGTGTTAAAGGATAGAAAAGTTATCAGTACAGCTGCAATCAGATACCGGAAATTTGCTGACATAGTATCATCACCTCGACGTTAGTATTCCCGGCCGTGGGCAAAACCTTGCTGTTTTATGCAGGCATCGGGGATAGGGAGAGAAGTGATAGCTCTTTCGCGAAATGTTGATAAATAAATAGCAGGAATTCTCAATTCATATGTAGAAATTCACCTAGGGTTGGTTTAATTACTACAAAATGACAATTACGAAATACTGCCGGTTAAAAAATCAAAAAGAATTAGCAGGAGTTCTCATTTTAAACGTAGAATATTTTATGTCTAGGCTTGGTTCTGTTACCACATAATTCTTTATTGAATCAACTTTGATTCCACTGCAAAAACAGGTTGTTTAACCCCTATGGGGGTTTTCAATAGTAAAAATTGTCTTGAGCAGATAGCTCAAAAAGTTCTTTTTCAACTGAAGATCGCTAATTTAGACCTCCATTACTATGGTTTTGTGTTCGTTAACCTAAATTTGGGCATAATATCCCTGCTTTTGGCCTTTTCGGCTTCCTTAGCTTGCCCAGAGCCATCCGGGAAAACTGCTTAATATTTCGGGCTATAATTTTGTAAGCAGTGACCAAGTAAGTTTTTAGCACGCCACGTGTGTAAAGGTTATTCAGATCTTCCCCTCTTTTTAGAGCGGAGTTGGTTGCTTCGATTCCAGCACGATAACTGGTGTTTTCACGTCTGACCGCAATATTGTGTATTTGATCTCTAACCCGGTCAGCCTGGATGGTTTTTAAACTAACCCGTAATATCCGGTCTTTCTTCTGGGTCTTTACTGGACATATATCAAAATTCGGGCATCCTTGGCAATCCTCGTGTTTGAAGTGGCAACTGCTAGTCTTGGAACCGGGATTGAAATCGCTTCTAAATGGGATCTTGCCCTGGGGACAACTGATTATTTTCATATCATCATCAAACTTAAAACTGGTTGTGGAAAGTTTATCTGATGGAGCCTTACGTCCGGTCATATCTGTATAGTGTAGGTTAACCTCTAGCTCATCTGCCATTTCTATGACCTCTTGGCCGTAGTAACCTCCATCTAAGTAGATGTCCTTTACATCCGTCCTTTGTTTGATGATGGGTATGCGCTCCTTAGCCATCTCTACATCGCTGATGTTATTGGGTTGTACTGAAAAGTCGGTAATCACCTGAATCGGGTTTTCTTTGCTACTGGTTTCGCTCACGTTTAAAACGTAGCCGCTATGGTTCTTACCCGCTTTGTTACGGAAGGTAGCGTCACTATCATAAGCTGATTGCAGGGAACCGCTTTCAATTTCACTACTGGGCTTGGCGAGCCATATTCCCTTAGATTCATCGAAGGCAGCCTGTTCGCCTAGAAAACGCTTAAGCAGAACCATTTCTCGTTTTGAAGCAAGGTTACGATCCTTATTTGCCAAGTTATCTACCTCTTGCATGAGGTTAAGGACTTTCTGGAACCTGCTTTCCAGTTCCTGATTTCTAGTTCTGTATAGTAAATCAGTTCTGAAGCTATCTCTTAACACTTGTTTGAGATTATCGGAAAGCATGTTAGAAGCAATGCCTCTTACCGCTTGAACCAATACATCCAGGGCTAACGAGAGTCTACCGGCTTTCTTGATATTGGGAGAAATCAAGGTAGAATCCATACGCTGGTCATCGGTTTTTATCCCGGCTTGTTCGATAAAATTCTTGGTTAGGATTTCAAACTGTTGGAAAATCACTTCATCTTGCTCGGGATACTCTAATATGTGCCTATAAACTCTTTCTCTGAATTCGTAAAGGGTACGTTCAGCCAGGTAAACCTCACCCAGGTTTCTTATACCTAGGGCATAATTGACCTGGAAGTTAAAGTAGAACTGCTCGATTAATTCTTGATCAGTATAACCAAACATGTTTTTGATAATCTCTAATGACATCAGTATATTAACTGGAACATTGGGTCTGCCGGTATCAAGACAATACATGGGGGCAAACAGATCTTCGTTGATTTTACAAAAAACATGTTCATAGAAAACTGGTGCCCAGGTTTTGTTTAGTAGTTTGGCTACACTTGGTCTCATGGACTGGTAATGGCTAAAAAGTTCATCTTGATAGTGACTATCGTTTTTACGGAACATACTGCAAAACCACCCTAAAGTTAGTTTATCTTTTATTTGCTTTAAATATCTAACTATTACTTCGATATTCACAGTGGTTTATCCTGCTGTTTTACAATATTTTTGGGGTTTTTGCAGTGGAATCAACTTTACATATATTTAACTTGGGTTTGGGGTTGTCTACGTGCGGTAATTGGCGGTCTTTGGGAATTTGGTTTCTATTTCACAGGGTAATTTGGAGAGGAGGAATTTGTGTTGAAAAACAAATCACTGGTTTGGTTCACGTTGTTTGCCTTCTTCTTAAGCGTAGGTATGGGTGTGATAGTACCACCCCAGCCGGCCGTAGCAGGTGGAGGTGGTGGAGGAGGTGGCGCTCCAGTTCCGGCCTATATCACGGAAATGGCTAATCAGATAGCCAAGGTTTACCCCTTCCTGCAGGATGATGAAAAACAGGCCATCAGGGATGCCCGAGCAGCTGCCGCAGTTCTGTCGGATGACACACTTAGGTCCATAGTCGCACCTCTGATTACATCCCAAGTAATAGCTAGGTTTGGAAACGATAGGTCGGCAGCAGAACAAGCTGTGTTTGCTTTGGTAAGAGACTACAGTCAGATTTACTATCCCGCAGACGGCAATTGGGCCACCGAATTGCAGAACTTACGAAATAACGCCACACTCCGACCAAACTTCAGAACATTGATGGGATATGGCACTGCTAATGAGGTAACTTTTGATGAATTGTTTACCCTGGCCAAGGATATCCGGACACTTACCCCTGACGTAATTAAGGGTAATGCTAACTATGTGACAGCTGTTTTGAGGAACGACGATACCCAGCTATTTAATAATGCCGGAAAAGACATCTATGCTATAGGCGAAGATGCCCTGCGTCAGGCGTTAGCCAACAACGCCACTCTGGAGACGAGACTGGAGTCCTTGGGCTGGACGGTCTCCGTGGCGACCCAGGTACAAAAAGATTTGGCGACAGCAGTGGACGCCCAGAACAAGGCCAGTCTGGCACTGCTCTACGGTTACATAAGATCTGAAAGCAAGCTGGTCTATGATGATGGCACGCCACTGGCAGCCTATGGTACCAGTGCCTATTCTGCGGACCCGGGGAAATCACTGATAGTTCAGGTGCTGGGTAGGAATATAGGCCAGGTTGCCATCGAAATCCGTGACAGCAGCAACAATGTTGTCGCATGGACCAGGGATCCCCACGGTTGTCCCGTGGTCCCCAATACCACCGGAGACTTCACCATTTATGGATATCGGGATTTCGCCGGAGCTGATCCCCTCAAACACTGGTTGGTAAGGACAGATGTACATGTTACGGCCACCGGCGGTGGTGGTAGCA
>JBMNJO010000007.1:0-32343 GCA_050951725.1 Syntrophomonadales bacterium
ATAGCGAAAGCGGCCACGGAGTGGATCTGGCCCGATGCTCAAACTGCGGCATCCACGGAGTCAACTCTGATTTTGTAGGGTCGTATGGAATAGGAACCAATTTTAGGGTGAAACATCTTTAAGCCCTAGTCAGTGATGATCAGGCATCCGGGTTGTCTATAGGATAATTCGGATTTGGCACGAACCCGCTGGGAATTGGCCTGGGTAAGATACGATAACTAACAAGTAGGGTCTACGACTCAATTACTTAGGTCATCGCGTACCCCAGACAGTTCCGAAGTTCTGGGAATCAACTCAAGAATCCTCTGACTTCAGTCAGGGAGGTTCAATTGAAAAGAGTGGCCTGACTCCAACCGCAGCGACCCGGCGAGTTCGTTCGATCCGCCGGGTCGCTGCGTTATTGTCGTCCTGACTCTTCCTATTTCGGCTGCATGCGGATTCCGCGTCCAGGCGGATCGTTTCTCCGTTCAGATAGCCATTTTCCACAATGGCCTGTACCAGATGGGCGAACTCGTCAGGAAGACCCAACCGGGAGGAAAAGGTACCTGTTTCCCCAGCGACTCCCGGGCCTGCTCGGACATCGCCCCCATCATCGGGGTCTCAAAGATGCCCGGGGCAATCGTCATCACCCGGATCCCGTCCCGGGAGAGGTCGCGGGCGATCGGCAGGGTCATGCTTACCATCCCGCCTTTCGAGGCCGAATACGCCGCCTGTCCGATCTGTCCCTCGAAAGCAGCCGCTGAGGCCAGATTGATTATTACTCCCTTCTCCCCGTTTTCCGGCTCATTCCTGGCCATCTCCCAGGCCACATTGCTCAGGACATTGAAGGCTCCAATGAGGTTAACCTCGATAATCTTGCGAAATAATTCAATGTTATAAGGTCCGTCCCGGCCAATGGTGCGCCCGGCCCCAATGATACCAGCGTTGTTCACCAGGATATGAATGCCGCCAAAGGTGGTCACGGTCGCCTGGCACAGTTCCCGGACATCACTGGTCGAGGTCACGTTAGTCTTTATGAATAATGCCCGCTCTTCCAGTTCACCTGCAACTGCCCGTCCTTTCTCCTCATTAAGGTCGGCTATCACCACATTGGCTCCCAGGCCATGCAAACGCCGGGCTGCCGCCTCACCCAAACCCGAAGCCCCACCGGTAATGATGGCCGTCTTTCCCGAAATGATCATGTAATCTCCCCCTCCTTCATTTTCGAAATGATTTAACTGCTGGAACCCTGACCTGATTTGGCAGAATCATTAAATATGTAGGATCCGTTTTAGACATAGCCTGGCAACACACCCTGCAAAGAGCGACACAAATATTTATGGATTCGAACTGGCCAATATGAATTTCAGCAGGGGAATCCAATAGAGTCCCTATAACAATTTATAACCAAAATTTTGGAAATAGCAAACTCATAAAGAACAAAATGGGAACGAAATCATCCGAAAGATTCATAACATATCAGTATGGATGGAATGGAGAGGGGGGAGAGGCTTGATTATCAAGAAATATGTGTTCGGGGCAGCCGCCAAAGGGTCCAGGCAACAGACCCATGTCCACGAGGTACAGGGCATGACTGAATCAGCCCTGGATCATAGTCATCGTTTCAGCGGGAGCCACTGGGGAAGTAATCCCGCTTGAAGGCGGTGGACACAAGCACGAGTACCGGGCGATAACCGATTATGTAAACGGCCACTACCATAAGATATATGTGCAGACCGGGCCCGGCATCGCGGTCTCCGATGATGACCACGTTCATCACGCACAAGGTTCCACCACCGTCGACCGCGAACACAAACACGACTTCGACCTGACCACATTCCAAGCCCCCTAAGGATGCGCGGGTAGGCGCGGGTGGTGCGGGTGTAATTCGGGGGACACCACACCCCCGCGCATCCCCGCCACCCCGCGTCACCCGTTGTCTACGACAGCGGGGCCGAGCGGGCATTTTCGGTGGCAGCATGGGCGGGGATCTGTTGTCCGCGTTTCTCCAGCGGGCCCTGCCACCCGGCCATAACCCGGTCAACTTCCCGGATGTAGAGGTCCAGCATCTCCTGCATGACCTCTTCCTTCAAAACACCGTTCAGGCACTCCGTCTCAAAGAAACGCTTCGGGAAACGCAGCTTCCGGAAATCAAAGCCCATCTTCTGCTTCACCATGATCTTGTTGCGGAAGATTTCAAGCGCCAGTTCCTTAAGCTCCTCCTCGCTCTTTTCCACTCCGATCGCACTCAAGGCCTTGACAATGGTGGGGTAATCGTAAACCGAGCGGGCGAACAGGCACATAATGAGGCAGTTGGTGATACAGCGGCTGACCTCCTCCTCGAACATAGCACTTACAAAAGCTGCCGGGTCAGTGCCCTTTTTGGTCTGATCCAGTGAGTAGCCGGCATTGTCCAGGTGGGAGTGCCGCGCTCCGACTGCCTGCCCCAGAGCCGCGCCATACCCGGTATGATAACCCGTCATTTCCGTGCGCCCCAGAGTGCAGGCGTAATCCAGTCCCCCCAACTGCTCTGCGGCCGCCTCGGTTCCTTTGCCCAAGAGGCGGTAGAGCTCGTTGTCCGGTTTGGCCATACGCCGCAGGACGTGGATATAACCCTCAGTATAGCCAAAGTCCAGGCGGGTACCCAGCTCTTCCTCTCCCACCAGCTGGTTGGCGAAGGCCTCTGTCAGCCAGCCCAGCAGCACACCGGCACTCATAACATCGAACCCCAGATCCTCCACCTCATCCAGCAGGGACAGGAAATCCTCCTGGTTGCCAGTCCCCAGGAAACTTCCCAATGCAAAGACCAGTTCGTGATCATAAGCCAGCTGCGAAGTCTCGTATTCGTGACTCTCTTTATTGAAGGATTTCCGGTGGGCGGCGATGTGGATCGAGCCAATCGGACAGCTGCTGCAGGAGAGTTTGCGGACCAGCTTCTCCTCGGCGAAGGCCTCTCCCGATATCTCCTGAGCCTGGTTAAAGGTGGCCGACTGCAGGTTGCGGGTAGGCAGCCCTTTCATCGCGTTGAGTTTCAGGATATTCACCGTGGTCCCCAGGTCATGGTACTTCTCCATCACATCCGTCTTGGTGACCCGGTCATGGATCTCTTTGTAGACCTTGCGGTAGGCCTTCTGCTGCTCCTTGGGGATGGGATAATCCTGGGTCCCGAATACCACCATGGCCTTCAGGTTCTTGCTGCCGAAGACCGCACCCGACCCCAGGCGCCCGAAGTGACGAAAGGTATCGACGTTGAGGTTGGCGAAACTCACCAGATTCTCGCCCGCCGGGCCGATCCTCACGGTGGAGCGATAGCCCCGCCCCGGTTCCATTTCCCGCAGATACCTCCCGGTCTCCTCCGTACCTACCCCCCACAATGGCTCGGCATTGCGGAACTCGACGCCGTCGGGACCTATGCTTAAATAGGTAGGCTGGGGCGCTTCCCCCTTGATCACGATCGCATCGTACCCGGAATAGACCATGGACATAGCCAGCCGGCCTCCGGCATAGCTTTCGCCCAGCTCACCGGTCAGGGGGGAACGGAACATGCAAACGGTCTTGGTAATCACCGGAAATATCGAGGAGAGAAGCCCAACACAGAAAATCACCGGCTGTTCTCCGTCCAGGGGATCCCGGTCATAAAGGACGTTCTCATCGAGCAGCCGGATCCCGACTCCCACCCCGCCCAGATAGGGGAATAGATCGGGCCTGTCTTTGACCTCCCATGATTTGTTGCTGAGATCGATATAGAGTACCTTAATCGTCTGGTCAGTTATCATCGCACATACCGCCTTACATCAAGTCTCCTCATAGTTTGGGCGTATTCGGCGGCCTCTATTCGAGCCCCGCAGCAGGGATTAATCAGATGCTGCGAGGTGACTTCAGCCTGCAGCAGGGGAGACATCTAAGCGGGCGCCGCCCAAATGGACGGTGAGATAGAAGCGGTCTGAAAGAGCAGAGAGACCTCTAACCGTGGTGCCGCCTCCAGATGAGCTGGCTGGAGGTCAAAGGCATGGCGAAGATACTGGTTGCCGGCCAGGTGAAAAATTTACTGGGTGTAATCGTTTGGTCGAGTAAGGCTGGAAACATGATGTGCCGCGCAGTATGTACCGGAGAATGGGTTCTGACCTGGTTCAAAAAAGGCAAAAAAGAAACCCACACTGGGGGGAGGTGGGTTACCATCTGGTCTTTAGGGGATGTACGCCGGCCACCAGATTTCCTTTGTATATCTACGGACTGGCGGTCTCTAAATCTAAGGGTATTATAACATTTGTGAAAAATAAATCAACCGCGGGACTGCATCACTGCATCACGGGGACAGTCCGAAAGCGCCGGGATAAACCGGCATAGAGTAGGGGATGAAAGAGCCCTACGTGAAAGGAGTAGCTACACCATCACGACCCCGAGTCATGCGCGGGTAGCCGCGAGGGTACGCGTGAAGCGTTGACAGGGGGAAACGCAGGCCAGACATTGAGCTCCGAAATCACCCATCCGGGGTGCCGACCTCGTGGACTGATAGGGAAGGCAATACGGTAAGACGGCGATAAGTGTAGCGAGTCGCATACTGACCCCGCGGAGTCGAAGAACCTGGGCATGCGTGGACACTTTATGCTCGAGAACCGGGAGATCTCAGCAGCATCCGTTGGTAGAAAAACGGCGGGTCGGTCAGGGAAGGCCTGTGGCCGTAATCCTGACATGCACGTTGCTGAGAAGTCAGACACCGGCATAGTACCAAAGAAGGAGCCGAACAAAATTGGCTAACCAATGGCGGAGGCACTGGAGGGAAGGCCGGTGACCAAGGGAAATTCTGAGGATATGGCTGCGAGCTGTACGCAGAGACAGGGGGAAGCATTGACCAAACTCAACAGAATACGCGAAGCCGCGCACAGGGACAAGAACCTTCGGTTTACCACCTTAATGCACCATATCACAACTGATCTGCTTCGGAATGCATACATGGCATTAAAACGAAATGCGGCACCCGGGATAGACGAAATGACATGGAGGCAGTACGGGAAGGAACTGGAGGCAAACCTGACAAATCTCCACCAAAGCGTCCAAAGTGGCAGATACCGAGCACAGCCCTCGAAAAGAATCTGGTTACCCAAACCGGACGGAAGGCACGCCCAATCGGCATAGCCGCGCTAGAGGACAAAATAGTCCAACAGGCCGTAGTTTGGATACTGAACCAGATATACGAAGAGGACTTCATGGGATTCAGCTATGGATTCCGCCCAGGTCGTAGCCAACACAATGCGCTGGACGCACTATGGGTAGGAATCACAAGACGAAAGGTAAACTGGGTGTTGGATGCAGACATACGCAGCTTCTTTGATACCATTGACCATGAATGGATGATGAAATTCATGGAGCACCGTATCGCAGACCAAAGACTGCTTCGCTTAATACGGAAATGGCTTAGAGCCGGAGTATCCGAAGATGGTCAGTGGTCAAAAACGACTGTCGGCACCCCTCAAGGGGCGGTCATATCGCCAATTTTAGCAAATATCTATCTGCATTACGTGCTCGACTTGTGGGCACACCAATGGCGAACCAAGCATGCTGCAGGGGAAGTAATCATTGTGCGTTATGCCGATGATGTAGTCATGGGGTTTCAGCATCGAAAAGAGGCAGAACGCTTTCTCCAAGAACTGGGGGAACGCATGGCAAAATTCGGGCTGGAATTGCACAGCGAAAAGACCCGACTTATTGAGTTCGGAAGGTTCGCAGCAGAGAACAGGGCAGTACGCGGCGAAGGCAAGCCCGAAACGTTTGACTTCCTGGGTTTTACACATATCTGTGGCAGGACACGGAAAGGCGACCGCTTTACAGTACGTAGGAAAACCATAGCCAAACGTCTGCAGGGGAAAGTAAAGGCAGTCAGGGAAGAGATCATACGTCGACGACATGACCCCATCCCCGAACAAGGAAAATGGTTACGTGCAGTAGTGCAGGGACACTTCAACTACTTCGCAGTTCCCGGCAATAAACCGGCAATTGATGCTTTTCGAACTGAAGTCATCAAGGCGTGGCTACATGCACTAAGACGCAGAAGCCAAAAAGCACGAAATCTCACGTGGGAAAGAATCAAGCGATTGGTAGCTACTTGGATTCCTTCAGCAAGAATACTTCATCCATACCCATCCGAAAGACTTCGCGTCACTAACCCGAGGTAGGAGCCGTATGAGGTAATTCCTCACGTACGGATCTGTGCGGGGGGTGTCCGGCAACGGACATCCCTACCGCAATCCGTGATGCAAAGTGGTTACGGCAGGAGGGAGAACTCGTATCCCTCTGCTTTCAGGTCTTTCAGTATCCGGTCGAGCGCCTCGGCGTTGCTGGATGATACCGCGTGCAGCAGAATTATTGCTCCCGGGTGCGCGTTGGTCATCACGTGATTGTAGGAATAATCGGCCCCCGGCTGGTTGTTCACATCCCAGTCCTTGAAAGCCATGCTCCAGAACACCGTGGAGTAGCCCAGTTGCTGGGTGAGAGCCACGGTTCGCTCGCTGAACTCCCCACTCGGTGGACGCAGGTAGGGTGCCATCTGGGTCCCGGTCACCTGGCGGAACGAGTCTTCCGTCTTCCGGATCTCGCTCTCTATCTGGGCATCCGATACACTCGGCATACTGGGGTGGGTTGAAGTGTGGTTGCACACCGCGTGACCCTCAGCTACCATCCGCTTTATCAATTCCGGGTTCCGGTTTATATAGCTCTCAGTAACAAAGAATGAAGCCGGTACCTGGTTGTTTTGCAGAGCGTCCAGTATTGGGGACGTATATCCGTTTTCATAACCGCAATCAAAGGTCAGGTACAAAACCTTGCGCGAGGTGTCCCCAACATACATGCCCCCATACTTGGTTATAACCTGCGCAGCTGCAGGAATCCCCGGCACCTTATGCTCACTGTTGCGGGTAAAGGACCAGCCCATCTTCTTGTTGCTCAGACCATCCTGCCCCGGCACACTCGGTGTCTCTGGCGTTTCTGTAGTGGGATTCTGTTCCTCGGGTTCCGGGTCCACTGGCTCAACCGGAGGTGAGGTTTTGCCAGGTTCGGTTGGAGACGGATCAACATTCGTAACTGGGGGTGGCGTATCGTTATTACCCAGTATCCTTGGGCCATACTTTGCCCCCAGAAGAATCAGACCAACCACTATTACTACGCCAACGGCGATTAAAAAACCTGGTTTATTTCTCATGGCCCCTCCTCCCTCCTATTATTGTTTTGACATCCTTCGACATTCTATAATACGATACCTTTTTCAGGCTACAGGTTAATAATGGGAGTAAAATTGACGAAGTACGGTGCGGTTTGTTAATCTGTAGACGTAATATACGTGAAAATAGAATTGAGGGATGGGAGAAATGAAAAGTAGTTTTGGTGGATACAGCGGATCAAAAAATTACATAGTGTCAGATGAACTGCGTAATACAGTGAATATCGCCATTGCTCTACAAAAACCATTACTGATAAAAGGCGAGCCGGGGACCGGCAAGACCATGCTGGCCCAGAGTATAGCTGACGGCCTGGGGAAGAGGCTGATCGTGTGGAACATCAAATCCACCACCAAGGCCCAGGAAGGACTGTATGTCTATGACACCGTTCAAAGGCTCTATGACAGCCAGTTCGGTGATCATGATGTAAGCAACATCTCGCAGTATATCAAACTAGGCAAACTCGGGGAATCCTTTGTGGCCGACGAACAGGTGGTCCTCTTGATCGATGAGATCGACAAGGCGGATCTGGAGTTTCCCAACGACCTGTTATGGGAACTTGATCAGATGAGCTTCTATATTCCCGAGACCAAGGAAACCATAACCGCCAAGCAACGTCCGATAGTCATCATCACCAGCAACGCAGAAAAGGAGCTGCCGGATGCCTTTTTGCGGCGCTGCGTCTTCCATTATATTGCCTTTCCTGATCCAGCCGGTATGAAAGAGATCGTCAAAGTCCATTACCCGAACCTGGATAAAAAGCTGCTCGAACAGTGTATGGAGGCCTTCTACTGGCTGCGGACCATACCCGAGTTCCAGAAAAAGCCCAGCACCAGCGAACTCCTGGATTGGCTGCAGGCCCTGGTGGTCGGGGGAATAAGCCCCAAGCGCATCGCGGAAGAGCTTCCCTTCATGGGGGTCTTGCTCAAGAAGAATCAGGACCTGGACGTGCTCCTGTGGCATTTGAATAACCGTCCGCAGTCCCGGATAGCGCACCGGCAATCCTTTCAGATCAGATAGGGCGTGATAGGGTGTTTACTGATTTCTACTATATATTAAAAGCACACGGGGTACCGGTCGCCATGAACGAGTGGTATGCCCTCCTGGATGCCCTGGAGATGGGCCTCGCCGGTTCCAGTCTGACCAGCTTTTATCACCTGTGCCGGGCAGTCTTGGTAAAGACCGAGGCTCATTATGACCGTTTCGACCTGGCTTTTGCTCAGTACTTCCAGGGGGTGGAGACCCCGGAAGAACTGCCGGAGACCATCTGGGAGTGGCTCAACAAGAACCTCCCCCCGATGGAGATAACCGAGGAAATGCGCCGCAACCACAAACAGCTCGACCTCGAAACCTTGAAAAAGATGCTGGAGGAACGATTGGCGGAGCAGACCGAGGAACACCATGGCGGGAACTACTGGGTAGGGACCGGGGGGACTTCACCCTTCGGACATTCCGGTTATCATCCCGGAGGCATCCGCATCGGCGGTGAGTCCCGCAACAAATCGGCGGTCAAGGTGGCCAGCGAGAGGCAGTTTCGGGATTTTCGCAATGACACGGTCATCGATACCCGCCAGTTTCAGCTGGCCCTGCGTAAACTCCGGCAGTTTACCACCCGGTTGGAGGGAGCCAAAACCGAACTGGACCTCGATGGCACGGTAGACGCCACCAGCAAGAACGCCGGGCGTTTGGAGATAATATGGGAGAGGCCGCGCGAAAACGCCATCAAGGTCCTCCTGGTGATGGACTCCGGAGGCTCCATGTTTCCCTATACCCGGCTCTGCAACCAGCTGTTTCAGGCGGCTAACCGCTCCAAGCATTTTAAGGACCTGCAGGTCTACTATTTTCATAACTGCATCTACGACCTGTTGTACCTGGACCCCCGCTGCCGCGCCAGCAACTCCGTGGAGACCAATCATCTCCTCCGCAACCTGGACCCCGATTACCGGGTCCTCCTGGTGGGGGATGCCAGCATGGCCCCTACTGAACTGACGGCCAAAGGCGGGATCATCGACTGGGGGCAGTTCAACGAAGAACCGGGAATAACCTGGCTGAAGAGGTTCAAACAGCGGTTTGAGGCCTCCATCTGGCTGAACCCCATACCGGCCCGCTACTGGGAAGTGAGCGAAGGTTTTGTAACCATCAAGATGATAAGAGATGTATTCCCCATGTTCGAACTGACGGTCGAGGGACTGGACATGGCGGTCAAAAAACTCCGCGCCAGAAACTAAAAAAGTGCATCAGGACATCCGGCCGTGTAAGCCGGTGACGGATTATTTCGGGGACACCATACCAAACTCCTTTCACAGTTTAGTATGGTGTCCCCGAAATTCCCCGAACGTCCCCCCCTGATGCGATAAGGAGATTCCGTTGCTACGCCAACCACGCAGTATAAGGAAAGAAAGGCGAATCGACCCCCTGTGGGTGCTGCTCCTGCTGGACATCGTTCTGGCGGTGTTCATCCTGGGCATCAATGGCTATACCTGGCAGAATGTCTCCTCCAAAGTGGCAGGGCAGGGGGTAATGGCTTTGGCAGAAGGCAACCTGGGACCCGGGGTTCCCTCCGGCCGGGGGAACAACCTGGATTTGAGTGATCTGGAGCCGGGGGATATCCTGCTGGGCGGCAACGATGGCTCTACCTACGGGCGGTTCACCCATGCCGCGATTTATGAAGGGGAGGGACTGGCCTGGCAGGGCTGGCTCAGCACCGGGGGTCAGCCAGGTGAGGGTTGAGCGGTTCCGGGGGTATGACCGCTCCTGCATCCTGCGGGTCAGGACAACCTCCGAAAACCGCCGGCAGGCCGTTGAAACGGTAGCTACCTGGAGCGGGCAGCTCTTTCATCCCCTGGCCTTCAAGCCCGGTGACCGGGTTTGGAACTGCACCAAGATCATCTGGGAGGCCTACCGCCGCCTCGGTCTGAACCTCGACTCCGGCCACGACCTGTGGGTCATCCCGGATAATATGTATCAAAGCCCCCTGGTATCCATTATCGCCCAGGACGGAGATCTGTAAATGAACCGTAACTCCGAAGGAGAGGAAAAATGTTCATTACCGCCGGCAGACTGCTGATATTCAACCTGCTTTATGCCATCCTGGTCTGGCTGACCATGTACTTCCCAGGCCTGGACTTGCTGGCAGCGGCCATCTTTATTTACCTGCTGTTCCGTTGGAGCCAGCACATGATCGACAACCGGATGAACACCTGGCAGGTGATGGCAACGGCGGCCCTGGCCCAGCTCCCCGGGCTGATATTCAGCGGTATCGCCATCCACAGCTGGTGGCGCTATGGTCCCCTGACCTCAAACTTCGATTTTATCCTCCAAATGTGGCATACCCCCTTTGTTCCGCTGCTGTCGATTCTGCCCACCGTCCACCTGCAGGAGTTCCCCATCTCTTTCCTGCTGGCGTACATCCTTTCCCCGGCCTATATCCTGCTGATGACCCTCTTTGCCAGAGTGCTTCAATCCCGAAGCTCCCGCCGGGTATAGACTGCACGGGCCCAGGTCATTCTAAATCCAGGAAGCACCGGCTGCAGGCAAAGGCCAGACCTCCTGTCTTATCCTACAGTTCAGGAACAAGCGTGATAATACAGGAACGCACCTGGCCAGCAGGCGGAACAAGAGACTCCGATTGCCAGATTTTACATTCCTGAGATGATCGACAGGCGTTTCCCTTGACCGGTATGTCTATAAAGAAAGCGAGGACAACGAAATGGCGAGACTGGAAGTTAATCTTCCTCCCCAGATTTATGAGCGGCTGGAGGCGGAGAGCAAATACTCAGGCGAGCCGATGGACAGCATAGTATCGCGCAGCCTGATGATGTATTTCACCCATCAGACCGCGACCAGTTACGGCGACAACCCGTATACCATCTTCAAAGAGGGAACAGATTAAACCGGCCACAAACAGGATATATATTGAAGTTGCATGACCACTGACCAATAAGTTATGCTGGCTTTAGATACCTGATTCTTAATGTCGTCCAAGCCGTACTTAAACACATAAGAGGTATCTATCAAAGCCCGGTCCCAGCCCCCGAACCAGCTGGGACAACCATAATCAACCCATAACATTAGGCAGACTTCGGTTATCGCGGCCCAGGAACCGCCGCCGGGATTCTTCAATATAGTTATTAGGGGAGAGGAAATAATGAGAAAGTTGTTTGTGGGTCTGGTCCTGATCGGTCTGATTATAGGTCTGGCCTGGACCTGGCCGTTCGAAGAGGAAAGTACCCCCACCATCGCCCCTCCGGTAATTGAGCCCTCCTACGAGGTATCCCTGACGGCGGTTGGCGATATCATGCTGGCCCGCAAGGTGGAACGCCTGATGCAGAGCCACGGAACAGATTATCCCTTTGTCAACGTCAGAGACAAACTGCAGGTGGCTGACATTACCTTCGGGAATCTGGAGTCCCCCCTCTCCGAAAGAGGCACCCCCCTGCCGGGCAAAGGCATCTGCTTCCGGGCACGGCCCGAGATGTCTCATAAGCTGAAGGAGTCCGGGTTTGATGTGCTGAGTGTGGCCAACAACCACGCTGTGGACTACGATACGGATGCATTTCTGGACACCCTGGAACTCCTGCGTGCCAGCCAAATCCAACCGGTTGGAGGAGGGCAGAACATCGACGAAGCCCGGCAGCCGGTGATTATCGAAAAGAACGGCCTCAAAGTCGGTTTCCTGGCATACACCGTTTTTGCCGACATCTATTATCATGCCAAGTACCGCCGTACCTTCCAGGCAACGGAGACCATCAGCGGGGTAGCCCCCCTGGAAGAGGAATTGATCCTGGAGGACCTGGCCGCACTCCGACCGCAGGTGGATGTCGCCATTGTCTCGCTCCACTGGGGGACCGAATACGCCCGCTCCCCTCAGGCCGCGCAGCAGGAACTGGGACGGGCCTTGATTGACGGCGGGGCCGATCTCATTATCGGGCACCACCCCCATATCATCCAGGGGTTTGAGAGGTACAAGGACGGTTTGATAGCCTACAGCCTGGGCAACTTTATCTTTGACCAGAACCAGCATGTCTTTACCCGACAGGGCCTGATACTGGATCTCAGGCTGACCAAAGAGGGACTGCAGGACCTGCAGGTTTGGCCGGTATTCATCCAGGAAAGCCAGCCCTATATAATGGAGGGAGAGGAAGCCCGGAAACTCCTGCAAACAGTGCAGGAACGCACCCGCAACCTGGGAACCGAATCACAGATAACCGACAACCACCTGGTATTATAACGACTGCATCACGGGGACTGTCCCCACGATGCAAAATGCATCACGGGGACTGTCCCCATGATGCATTTTATGGCCAGATGATCAGCAGCAAACCCAGGATGGCGTGAAAGGATAATGCGATAGCGCCAGTTCGTTCCAACGGCCAGCTGACCAGGGTATCGATCTTCACCCGACCGGTCGCAAACCCCGGCAGGTACCACAGGGTCCTCCCCAGGTGAAACAGCTCAAAGAGGATAAATCCCAGCGTAATTCCGCGAAAGACCACCCGGTTAAAGACCATCCAGGCCGAAATGAAATAGGCCGCTTCCGCCAGCAGAGCCACTGCCACCACCGGCAGCAGGATCCGCCAGGGGTTCTCCAGTATAGGATCCAGCGAAGCTGCCACCTCTTCCTGGAGACGCCCTTCGAACTCCTCCGCCTTCCCCCGGAGAATGTACAGCAGATATGGTGAATATAGAAGTAATAATGAAGCCGCCATAATCATGAACAGAATTCGCATCAGTCCGTACTCCCATCCTGAAACCTTTTCGGGTCACAGCAGAATATAAAGATCCGTGCCAACAGGATAGCAGTTTAAATGGACGGTTTCAACATTTGCAACCGAGAGGGTGGTTCTATGCGGTCCCGAAGCACACAAAAACTTACAGAGGCCCTTATAAACGCCCACAACAAAAATCAGAAAAAACAGTTTAATGCCCGGATCAGCAGCATCGTTTTCTGGAGTGTAACCGTAATCCTGACGATTATCGCCTCCCGGGATATTCCGTCTTTTTTCACCAGCACCTGGGGAGTCCTTTGTCTCACCTTCTGGACCATACCCGCGGCCTGGTACATCATGAGTTCCAGGTGGGCCGTACAGGCCGCCGGGGAGTTCGCCAAACTCAAAAAGACCGCTGCCGACCGGTCCTACCCCGGTTTCTGCTCCCACGAAACCAGCTGCAGCTGCCGCGACGACTTCCTCCGCGACATGGAAGACCAGGGAATCAACCTTTAAATGCATCATGGGGCCTGTCCCCGTGATGCAAATGCCGAAATCGTGGTCCATAAGTCCCATAAAAATGTCATAATAATTATGAAGGAAAATGGAAGAGAATGGAGAACATTCCATTAATGTACCAGCAATACCACCCCCGTCCAGCGTGATTTGGAGAATTGGAGGAAAATTGGAATGTTGAGCCAGATCATTAATACCAAAGATAACGAAGACCGAGGGAGTTATGAGCGAGTAAGAATCAGAGAACTTACTGCCGAAATTGACCGACTGAGAGCGGAGTTAAGAAGGGAACAAGCCTTGCGACGGAGTGAAGAACGATACCGGGAACTGTTTGAGAACGCGAATGACGTCATATATACCCAGGACTTCGACGGCAGATTTATCGCCTTCAACAAAGCTGTAGAGCAGCTGACCGGTTACTCACGTGAAGAACTGATAGGCATGCATATGAATGAATTGATTGCCCCTGAGTATTTGTCGCTCTGTGAAAACATGATCAATCAAAAACTGCACAAAGGGGGATCCACCAGCTATGAAGCCGAGATAATAACCAAGGATGGTCAACGCCTGCCCATGGAGATCAGCACCCGCCTGATATATGAAGGAGACCGGCCGGTTGCGATACAGGGCGCCTCCCGCGACATCAGACGTCGGATAGAAGTGGAACGCAGACTCAAGGAGAGTGAAGCCCGCCTCGCCGATGAGAAGGAACGGTTGGCGGTAACCCTGACCAGCATCGGGGAAGGGGTCATAACCACTGACAGAAATGGACAAGTTACCCTGATGAACCGGGTGGCCGAGTGGATAACCGGCTGGACGCATGCCGAGGCGGTTGACAAGCATTTGGCCCAGGTCTTTCATCTGCCCGATCTCCAGGGGGAAAACCCCCAGGATGAACCGCTGGCGGCGCTTCTCACCGCAAACTCCCCGGTAATTCTAGACAACCAGCGTTTTGTACGCCGGGATGGTCAGGAAATAATGGTCTCGGTAAGTGGAGCACCCATCCGTGACCAACGGGGGAAATCCATCGGCACCGTAATGGTGGTAAGGGATATCACCGAAACAATAAAAATGCACCAGGAGCTCCTCAAGGCCAGCAAACTGGAATCACTGGAGGTTTTGGCCGGAGGGATTGCCCACGACTTTAACAATCTGATGACAGTGGTCCTGGGCAACGTGACTTTAACCCGGCTGCTGCTTGACGAAAATCACGAAGCCAATCCGCTTCTGGTCGAAGCTGAAAAGGCAGTAACCCAGGCCCGAAATCTTACCCAACAGCTTTTAACCTTTGCCCGGGGAGGCAAACCGGTCAAGAGCACCATTCAGCTGCCCCAGTTAATAAAGGATGCCACCAGGTTTGCCCTGAGTGGTTCAAATGTACGGGCAGATATCCATATGCCGGATGACCTCTGGGCAGTAGAAGCCGATGGCGGCCAGATATCGCAGGTATTCAACAACCTGATCATCAATGCCGTGCAGGCCATGCCTGGAGGGGGGATAGTCAAGGTCAAGGCAGAGAATACAAATATAGATGCCAGCGGGCGGCAGCACACCCCATTACAAAACGACAGGTATGTCAGAGTATCGGTAGAGGACTCAGGAATCGGGATTCCCGGAGAAAACCAGATCAAAATCTTTGACCCCTACTTCACCACCAAGACCAGTGGCAGCGGCTTAGGCCTGTCAACTGCCCATTCCATAGTCAAGAAGCACGATGGATTTATCGAGGTGGAATCCATCCCTGAGGGGGGAACTGTCTTTCGGGTCTATCTGCCCGCATCCAAGGCTCCCGTACCGGAAACACACGCTGACCAGGAAGACGCAGCCTCCGGTCATGGAAGGATCCTGGTCATGGATGATGATAAGCAGATACTAAGGACCGCACAGAACATGCTCAAATCGATGGGTTACGACGTCGTACTGGCTGAAGACGGCGAGGAGGCTTTGCATATTTATAAGGAAGCGTTTGCCGCCGGGCAGGTATTCGATGCCGTCCTCATGGACCTCACCATTCCCGGAGGTATGGGAGGTAAGGAAACCCTCCAATACCTGCTGCAAATCGACCCCCAGATAAAAGCCATCGTCAGCAGCGGCTACTCCAATGACATGGTAATGACCGACTATAAAAAGTGGGGTTTCAAAGGAATCGTACCCAAACCCTACACCATCAAGGAACTGGGAGATGCCCTGCAGCAGGTAATCGGATAAAGGCGCATCATTGCATCACGGTTGCATCACGGGGACTGTCCCCATGATGCAACCGTGATGCGCACGACACACTACTCCCCACCAGCCGTACCTTTAATCTCCCGTTCCAGCTTATCCAGATTCTGCAGGGCGATCTCGGTCTTGATCGAAGTCAGAATCCCACTCTGTTCAGTTACCACCTCAACCAGGTCCGTCAGCGAATGCTCTAGCTGGTTCAGTGTCTGGCGCTCGATCTTGTCCAGGGAATAGCTCAGCCGGCGCCAGATTTCCAAAGCCTTGCTGGCCTCACCCTGCGCCTCAGTCCACGAATCCTCTACCCCCTGCAGCCGCGCTTCCATCACATGATAACGAACCCGCTCCAGGTTCGAGGGGATCCCGGTCTTAAACAACGCAGCAGCTTCAATATAATAGCGGTACACCTGATTGGTTGCCAGCTGTGCCTCCAAAGCCTGCCGGCTTTCAATGGCCCGGGTCAGGTCACACAGGTTCGTCTCCAAAGCCTCCTGGGTGGCCTTGCTCATCCCTTTGCTCACCGCTTCCGGCTCAAGTCCATTCCATTCCCGGTGCAGAGCGCGAACCAGGTCCATCTCTTCCCGCCATTCTCTGCTACCGCCTGCACTCTGCGGACCAGCCTGCCGGTTCTGTCCGCCCTGCTGTTCTTGCGAACCATCGCCTCCCTGCGATTTTCCGCCCTGCTGCTGTTCACCCTCCTGGTTACCCTGTCCGCCTTCCTCAGCCTGAAACGCGACTTCCACCTCCGGAGAGCGCCGCTTCTCCAGCATGGTCCCCAACTCCGCCAGCGACTTCTTCATCTTTTCCAGTTCGGCCGGCGGCTTCTCAGCCTTCTCCGTCTCCGCCGGTTTCTGCGGAGGACTGTTGTTGCCGCAGCCTACTGTGCCCAAGGCCAAAATTGCCATCAATACGATCACAAAAAGATGTCGATAATTTGCCAACATAATATCACCCGGGTTTAGTATTCCCGGGTGGGGGCAAAAGTTTGCTAGTATTTAAGTGTGAACATCAAGATGACGTGCTTTGAATTAATTCAGCCGGAGATACCCAATTCCTTTATTTGGCAGAAAATAATCGATATTACCAATAGAATCCAATAATTCTTGAGAAAAAAATAAAACTAGCAGGATTTTTCAATCGAAGCATAGAATCAATTATGTCTAGGCTTGGATCATTTTCCACTTATTATTATCGAACCAAATTTGATTCCACTGCAAAAACAGGTTGTTTAACCCCTATGGGGGTTTTCAATAGTAAAAATTGTCTTGAGCAGATAGCTCAAAAAGTTCTTTTTCAACTGAAGATCGCTAATTTAGACCTCCATTACTATGGTTTTGTGTTCGTTAACCTAAATTTGGGCATAATATCCCTGCTTTTGGCCTTTTCGGCTTCCTTAGCTTGCCCAGAGCCATCCGGGAAAACTGCTTAATATTTCGGGCTATAATTTTGTAAGCAGTGACCAAGTAAGTTTTTAGCACGCCACGTGTGTAAAGGTTATTCAGATCTTCCCCTCTTTTTAGAGCGGAGTTGGTTGCTTCGATTCCAGCACGATAACTGGTGTTTTCACGTCTGACCGCAATATTGTGTATTTGATCTCTAACCCGGTCAGCCTGGATGGTTTTTAAACTAACCCGTAATATCCGGTCTTTCTTCTGGGTCTTTACTGGACATATATCAAAATTCGGGCATCCTTGGCAATCCTCGTGTTTGAAGTGGCAACTGCTAGTCTTGGAACCGGGATTGAAATCGCTTCTAAATGGGATCTTGCCCTGGGGACAACTGATTATTTTCATATCATCATCAAACTTAAAACTGGTTGTGGAAAGTTTATCTGATGGAGCCTTACGTCCGGTCATATCTGTATAGTGTAGGTTAACCTCTAGCTCATCTGCCATTTCTATGACCTCTTGGCCGTAGTAACCTCCATCTAAGTAGATGTCCTTTACATCCGTCCTTTGTTTGATGATGGGTATGCGCTCCTTAGCCATCTCTACATCGCTGATGTTATTGGGTTGTACTGAAAAGTCGGTAATCACCTGAATCGGGTTTTCTTTGCTACTGGTTTCGCTCACGTTTAAAACGTAGCCGCTATGGTTCTTACCCGCTTTGTTACGGAAGGTAGCGTCACTATCATAAGCTGATTGCAGGGAACCGCTTTCAATTTCACTACTGGGCTTGGCGAGCCATATTCCCTTAGATTCATCGAAGGCAGCCTGTTCGCCTAGAAAACGCTTAAGCAGAACCATTTCTCGTTTTGAAGCAAGGTTACGATCCTTATTTGCCAAGTTATCTACCTCTTGCATGAGGTTAAGGACTTTCTGGAACCTGCTTTCCAGTTCCTGATTTCTAGTTCTGTATAGTAAATCAGTTCTGAAGCTATCTCTTAACACTTGTTTGAGATTATCGGAAAGCATGTTAGAAGCAATGCCTCTTACCGCTTGAACCAATACATCCAGGGCTAACGAGAGTCTACCGGCTTTCTTGATATTGGGAGAAATCAAGGTAGAATCCATACGCTGGTCATCGGTTTTTATCCCGGCTTGTTCGATAAAATTCTTGGTTAGGATTTCAAACTGTTGGAAAATCACTTCATCTTGCTCGGGATACTCTAATATGTGCCTATAAACTCTTTCTCTGAATTCGTAAAGGGTACGTTCAGCCAGGTAAACCTCACCCAGGTTTCTTATACCTAGGGCATAATTGACCTGGAAGTTAAAGTAGAACTGCTCGATTAATTCTTGATCAGTATAACCAAACATGTTTTTGATAATCTCTAATGACATCAGTATATTAACTGGAACATTGGGTCTGCCGGTATCAAGACAATACATGGGGGCAAACAGATCTTCGTTGATTTTACAAAAAACATGTTCATAGAAAACTGGTGCCCAGGTTTTGTTTAGTAGTTTGGCTACACTTGGTCTCATGGACTGGTAATGGCTAAAAAGTTCATCTTGATAGTGACTATCGTTTTTACGGAACATACTGCAAAACCACCCTAAAGTTAGTTTATCTTTTATTTGCTTTAAATATCTAACTATTACTTCAATATTCACAGTGGTTTATCCTGCTGTTTTACAATATTTTTGGGGTTTTTGCAGTGGAATCATATTTACATAGATTAATCATTGGACTCATAAGTGATCTCGGGCGGTAATTGGTCGGCAACTTTTGGGATTCTGGAGCAAGTTCGGAGGGTAAATTGGAAAGGAGGAAATTGTTTTGTTGAGAAACAAAGGTCTGGCATGTTTAACACTGTTTGCATTTTTCTTGAGTGTAGGAATGGGTGTTATGGTAGCGCCCAAGTCGGCACTTGCAGCAGCCGATGCGGCCAAAATCGAACAACTGGCTAATCAGATTGCTGCGGTTTACAAATGTCTGGACGACACAGACAAGGCAGCAATTAAAGCCGCTCGTGATCGAGCGACAAGCATGACCCGGGATGAATGGAAAACCATTGTTAACCAAACGTTGTTGACACCGGAAGTTATCGCACGGTTTGGGGGAACTGCTGACGATGTTGTCGCGGCCGAAGACGCTCTAATCGATTTTGCCAAGACTTTAGGTCTGATCTATTATCCGCCAAATGGCGATTGGAAAACACAACTTGAAACCATAGCCAATGATCCGAATGTCAACGATAGCTTTAAGAAGCTAATGGCTACTAATGACCCGGATACGAAGATTAATCAACTCTTCGATCTGGTAAATGACATTAGGGCTGAGATTCCAAATGTTAGCAAGAGTTATTCCAGTGAATTTAAGAAACCTAACAACGAACTGGTTAAGGTTGTAGATGACATTGCTGAAGGGTCAATACGCAACGCGTTAAACAAACCCGCAAATGCAGGAATCAAGAATGATTTGACGGATTTACAATGGACATCAGTTGAGTTAACAGAATTGCTGAAAAAAATCGCGCAAACGGTTGATCCAAACAACGAAGCGGACATGGCCCTGCTATATGGATACATAAGATCCGTTACGAGTCTCGCATACCGGGATGGCACACCTCTTGCCGAGTCGAATGGCGTATATACTCTAACCAAAGACAAATCCATTGAAGTTAGAGCCCTTAATACCCGTATCGACAATTGGGTCATCTTAGAAATCGTTGATAAGAGTAATAATCAGATAGTGTCTTGGCCAAAGGATAATGAGGGCTTCTATAAGGTTCCCAGTGCTGGAAGCTATACAATTACAGGATACAGGGATTACACGGGAGCCACCCCACAAAATGACTGGCTGTTGAAAGCTACTGTGAACGTAGCCACCGGCGGTGGCGGCGGCGGAGGAGGCGGAGGCACCTCGCCAGGTACGACCGTGCCTGCTGCGCAGGGTGGAACCGTTACCTCAGGTAATGCAACCCTTGAGATTCCGGCAAACGCTATACCCAGTGATGTCAGGATCCAGATTCAGAGAGTAACTAATACAGCTGGGCTTACACTGGCAGCCAACGAGCAACTGGTTAGTGAAGTATTTGAAATCGTTAAGGATAAATCGGGCAATTTCACAAAACCAGTAACCATAACACTAAAGTTCGATCCCAACAAAGTAGATCCCAACAAGTATGATCTCGTTATCTGCTGGTACGACACGGTCAACAATAAATGGGTTCCGCTGGACAATATCCAGGTAGATTTGGCCGGGAACAGAGTTAGTGGACAAGTTGACCACTTCACCAAGTTCGCTGTCATTGCTGTGGAGAAGGCGGTAGTACCCACTACAGACTTAACCGATATCAAAGGGCACTGGGCATTTAATGAAATCGTAAGTCTGGTAGACCTGAAAGTCCTGAGCGGATATCCTGACAAGACCTTCAAACCTAACAATGATATCAGCCGGGCGGAATTCGCCACCGTTATCGTTAAAGCATTGAAGTTAGAGGCTAAGGCTGGTAAGGTCTTTGCAGACACTGCGAACCACTGGGCGAAGGACTTCATTGCTACTGCAAACGCTTACGGCATCATCAATGGCTACAGCGACAGCAGTTTCGGTCCTAACGACCCGATAACCCGCGAACAGATGGCAGTGATGATAGCTAACGCCTTGAAGTTATCCGGCAGCAGTACCAGCATCAGCTTCACCGATGCAAACAGCATTAGCGACTGGGCTAAAGACGCAGTGGCAGTAGTAGCCGAAAAAGGTATTATAACTGGCTATCCTGATGGCTCATTCAAGCCTGACGGCAAGCTGACCCGTGCCGAGGCCGCAAGCGTAACCGTTCGCGCCCTGAACAACATCCAGTAATAACACGGACCATACAGGATGACCCTGGGATTCGTGTGAGTCCCGGGGTCTAACTTTTTTTGCCGCAATATTACATATATTGCCAACCACACGTGAACTCCGGCAATTAGTAACGCCTAATGCCGCGGATCCCAAGGAACACGAAAGAAGTACTGGTAATTCTTGCAACCCCGAACCAGCGAGGTGCTGGTTACGTCAAAAACAAAGACAACACTTTTACAACGGATGGCTTCTACCGCTCCAAGGAGGTTTTATGCAAAAGTCTGTATTTAAGAAAAAACTACTTGTCTATGGATTAGCACTTGTTCTGGTGGCAGCTGCCTGCATGAGTCCGATAGCCTTGACCGGTAAACAGGCCTTGGCGCAGGACATGCTGTCAGCCTATAACATCCTCAAAAACGACCCGGCCAACCAGGTGTTTCTGAACCGCCTGCTGGCTGCAGGTGCTACGGAAGCTCAGATTGAGTCGCTATTAAATGATCTCAATGACCAGGTTAAAGCATCAGGTACTCTGACAGATGCAAACTTCAATCGCTTGATGTATAACGCGCTGGAGGAGGTAATAACCTGGCCTAAGCATAAAGATATTTCTTTCGCCTTATTGGATGCCTTTGGTGATGAGATTGATTATACATTGGAACATAAAGAGCTACATCCCACACTACTCCCGCTTAGAAACGCGGTCCACGACAGCCTGCTCGGCCCGTCAGACCCAGGTAGCGGTGGCGGAGGCGGCGGCGGAGGCGGTGCCGGAAACACCCAGGAACCCCCCGACCTTAATACCAGCGGCAGTATGGTAAGTATCAAATCCGATGCCCTGAGCAGGACCACCAGCAATGGCGTGGAGACGGTAACCGTAAACAAGGAAATCGCCAGCCAGGTGGAAACAGTCCGCAAACAGGGCAAACAGCAGTTGGAGCTAAGCATAACCCCCAATCCAGGGGCTTCATCGACCAATGTGATCTTTCCTAAAGAGGTTATAAAGTCAGCCAATACCATGGGACTTACCATAAAAACCCCAGGCTTTAACCTGGAGATACCCGGTATAGTAATCAACAGCCTGGCCCGGATGGACCGGCAGTTGAGTCTTACCTTTGCCAAAGGTTCAGCTACAGGATTAGCTTCGCAGATGAGTGGAGTGGCCGGCACTGAGGGAGCAACCGTTGTCGGTACACCCATACAGATAGATACCACCCTGCAGGGTGCAATAACTCTTTATCTGCCTTTTGGTGACCAGGATCTGCCCCCCGCAGGGGAGGCCCGCAATGAATTCCTGAACAGTCTGGCCATCTTTGCCTCCCATAGCGACGGCAGCAAAGAAGTCTTACGCGGGAGTATAGTCGGTAGCGGGAAACCAATTGCAATCAGCTGTATTGTCAATAAGTTCAGCACCTTCGGGATAATCCAGGTACCCCCCAAAGACGAACCACCGGTTGATCCGCCTCAGGAGCCGGTTAACCTGTCAGACATCAAAGGTCACTGGGCCCAAGCCAGCATTGTAAAACTGGTCCAGCAGGGAGCCATATCCGGTTACCCGAATGGCACATTCATGCCCGACAAAACCATAACCCGGGCGGAATTCGCCTCAGTCCTGGTATCTTCATTAAATCTGAAAGGCACCGGAGGCAAGGTCTTTGCCGATACCGACAAACACTGGGCGCGGGAGAGCATTGCCATTGCCAATGCCAGGGGCATAATCAATGGATACAACTCACAGCGGTTTGGCCCCGATGACCCTATTACGCGGGAACAGATGGCCCTGATGATCTACCAGGCCCAAGGCTTGACGAGTAACGTGACCGGTAAGAAGTTCCGGGATGAAGCCCGGATATCCCCTTGGAGCAGAAACGCGGTCATGGCAACCACCGCTGCCGGAATCATCAACGGATACCCTGATGGATCCTTCCGGCCGCAGGGGAGGACCACCCGAGCTGAAGCCGCAACCGTAATCGTAAACTGCCTGGCGAAATAACTGGCGGAGAGCCTGGATGAGCAGGAAAAAGAAGAACAAGAAGAAAAAGAAACTGGAAAAGAAGCAGACGCTTTTCATAATTGTGGGATCAGTCCTCTTGGTGGTTTTCGGACTGGGGGTCTATGTCAACCACCAGTTGGATACTTTGCTTAACGCCTGGAATAGTGTCGGTGCCCCCATCGCCGTAAAAAGTGAACCTGATCCCCAGAATCCGGAGGATGTAAATCCGGGTGACCCCGGGTCCTCAGAAGGACATTCCTGGTCATTCGAGGTACAGTCCCCACAGAATTCAAACGAGGACGAACTACCTTCCTATCAGGAGATGGCGCGGCAGGTCGAGGCCCGGGTTGGTCGGCCAGTAGAAAAAACCGACATGATGCGGGTAGGGCTCATCCTGGTTAGAAGATTGGACCGCAGCGAGATAAACTACCTTTACCAGGTCGGCAAAAGAGGCACTTACAGCGAGGCGGAGATTAATAAGACGCGGCGCATTCTGACCACCAAACTTACTGAACATGATATGGAAGTGCTGCAGGAAATGTCCGAAAAGTACGACCAACCTCTTTTCTTCCTGAATTGATATTTAACAATACTAATCACAGGATCAAATCAGGAGCGGATACATCAGACGCTGCCGGAGTCATGAGAGAGGAGAGAACTTAACCTTGAGCGATGAACTAGGCAATAACAGTTCACCCATTAATGATGAAATTGAAATAGATATTAGAGAGCTAATAAAGATCTTTCGCAAGTGGAGCAAACTCATCGCTGTCATGACCCTGGGTTGCGTCCTGGTAGCCGGCATTATAAGCTTCTTTGTGCTTTCACCCGTATACCAGTCACAAACGCTCCTGCTGGTAACCCAGGCGACCAGTCAATTGCA
The DNA here is from genome assembly GCA_050951725.1 of Syntrophomonadales bacterium. GTDB lineage: Bacteria > Bacillota > Syntrophomonadia > Syntrophomonadales > DTU052 > DTU052. Next base: position 23,740 of record JBMNJO010000007.1, read on the forward strand.
GAGCAACAGAACACAAGCGGAAGGACTGGACGATGTGGTCGGCAGCCTGTCGCGAATACCGGTCCTGACCATGAATACCTACCTGGGACAGCTAACGAGCGAAGCCCTCTTAAAACGGGTAATAGACGAATTAAATCTTGACAGTTCACCACAATCCCTGGCCGGAGCCATAACTGCTACCGTGGTGAAAGACTCCAATCTGATCGAGGTCAAGGTACAGAACAATGATCCGGTTATGGCGGCCCGTATTGCCAATTCCGTAGGCACTAATTTTCTGCAATTGATCTCAGAAAAGAACCAGGAGCAGATGACCAAGTCGGTATCGTTTCTGGAGGAACAGCAGGAGATAACTGATCAACAGCTGCAGGCGGCCGTCGATGAACTGAAGAAGTTCCAGCAACTACCTCGCAGCGTAGCGGTTCTGGAGCAGGAATTCGCCAAAAAATCGGACATGCTGGCCACATTGGATGCCCGCCGGGAACTGGCCGGTATAGAACTTCGGCAACTGCAGGCCGGGGCTGCCAGCCTGGAAGAAGAGCTATATTATACCTCGCAATACACTCAAACCATCCGCGAGGATCCAGTGACCCACGAGATGGTTACAATTCAGGAAATAAACCCGGTATATGTTTCCTTGAGTCAGGACCTGGGGAAAATGAAAGCCGAATTGTCCGCCAAGCAGGCAGAGATTGAAGGCCTCGAAAACACGATAATTATCAACAGCATTGCGCTTGACAACCTGCAAGCAGAACTGGCAGGAAAACGATTGGAGCAGGACAGACTGCAGAGCCAGGTGGACCGTCTCAAGGAGACCTTCGGGACTCTGGCACAAAAAACCACCGAAACCCAGATCTCCAAATCAATAAACCTGGGGGATACCACGGTGACCATAATGTCAGAGGCCTCAATTCCGACCAGCCCAATCAAACCCAACAAGAAACTTAACATGGCGATCGCAATGGTCCTGGGTCTCATGGTATTCACCGGCCTGGCCTTTCTATTGGAATACCTCGATAACACCATCAAAACCCCGGACGATGTGGCAGCCCATCTGGATTTACCTGTGCTCGGGGTAATCCCCTTGGTGACATCTGACAGCAGCAAACACTCATATGGAGGATAATCATGGCTCGATCTAATGGAATTCGACAAGGTATAATTTCAAGTACCAACCCCAAATCAGCCGTAGCGGAAGCCTACCGGACTCTGCGTACCAACCTGGGATTTGCCTCGCTCGACGAGACCTGCCGTTCCATCCTGGTTACCAGCGCCGGGCCCGGGGATGGCAAATCCACCATTGCCTCCAATCTGGCAGTCGTATTGGCCCAGGCTGGCCACCGGGTGATCCTGGTCGACTGTGACCTGAGAATGCCCATGCAGCACAAGCTGTTTGGAGTGGACAATGGAAGAGGGCTCGCCAACTGCTTACTGCAGAACCTGCCGGTAGAGGAAATCGCACATACTGGCCTGGTGCCGAACCTGACTGTTCTGACCAGCGGTCCCATCCCCCCTAACCCAGCGGAGATCCTGGCCTCGGACAAGGTACGGACATTGTGGAATTCCCTGCTCGAACATTACGACTACCTGGTGATCGACTCCCCGCCGGTACTGGCAGTAACCGACACCCCGCTGCTGGCCAGTCAGGTTATGGGGGTTCTCCTGGTGGTGGAAGCAGCCGGGACCAGAATTGACATTGCCAAAAATGCCAAAGAACAACTGGTTAGGGCCAATGCCCGGTTATTAGGGGTAGTTTTAAACAAGGTGAAGGTGCAGAGTCAGGATTACTACTATTACTACTACTACCATCGGGAAGAATCGTCCCCAGCCGGATAAATACATTGTAAATCGCCCCACTATCCCACATTAAATGCAGCAAATGTCGAATTGTGTATCAACATTATGGGCACAGAAAGAAGGATTATCCACATTCTTTGGAGAATTGGTTACACTGCCACTCTAAGGAAAGGTGAGCCAGAAAATACTATGAATTATATCAATCGGTTCAGAACATTTATCCTTGTATTAATTGACATAGTACTGGTTAACGCCGCTGTCTACATCTCACTACTACTACGCTTCGAAGGTACGATTCCCTTACAGTACATAGACTCCTATTTTAGGTTGTTACCGTTCTTAACCATCATCACCATCGCCTGCCTGATTGCTCTCAAACAGTACAACCGGATATGGGAATACGCCAGCATCAACGAGATGCTAGCCATACTATCCGCTGTGAGTCTGAGCATGGTTATAGTAATTATTGCAATTTACACCCTCCAACTACCACACTTTCCGCGCAGCATTTACCTGATTTCCTGGATCCTTATGTTCCTCTTTATCAGCTGTTCACGGATCTCCTGGAGGGTGTTTCGTGACCTGGTGCTCAGGAACAACAACGGTCACCAGAAGGCTCGGCGGGTGTTAATAGTCGGGGCCGGAGACGCCGGTGCCATAGTAGCCCGCGAGATGATTAATAATGTACATTTGAATCTGAAGGCAGTCGGGTTCATCGATGACGACCCCTCCAAACGAAACAAACTCCTTTCGGGTATACCGGTAGTAGGAACACGCCGCCAGATACCTGGCTTGGTGGAAAAAATGGAAATTGACGAGATAATAATCGCCATGCCCTCGGTAACGGGCGAAGTAGTCAGGGAGCTAGTAGACATCTGTCGTAAGACACCTGCCAAACTCCGTATCCTTCCCGGGGTATATGAGAGTACCATGAAGAACCCGCTGGCAGCACTACGGGAGATCCAGATGGAAGACCTCCTGAAAAGAGAACCAGTCAATATAGACCTGCATGAGATAGCCGGTTACCTGACCGGTAAAACCGTTCTCATCACCGGAGGCGGAGGATCCATTGGTTCTGAGATGTGCCGCCAGGCGGTGGAGTATGATCCCGCACACCTGATTATCGTCGACAACTGCGAAAACAACCTGTTTGACATTCAAATGGAGCTGTCTGAGTATGAGTTTTCGGGCGAACTCCATATAGAACTGGTTGACGTAAAAAATCGTCCCAAGCTGGAGACCATCTTCGCACGGTATAAACCCCAGGTGATATTCCATGCGGCGGCTTACAAACACGTACCTCTTATGGAAAGCCATCCCGAAGAAGCCCTCCAGAACAATGTCTTCGGCACCAAGAACGTTGCCGAGATGGCCGACAAGTATGGAACGGAGATATTTATACTGGTATCCACCGACAAGGCAGTTAACCCCTCCAGTGTCATGGGAGCAACCAAACGGATCGCCGAACTTGTTATAAAGGATATTAATCGCAACAGCAAAACCCGCTTCGCCGCCGTACGCTTCGGCAATGTATTAGGGAGCAGGGGCAGTGTCATCCCCACATTCATTAATCAGATAGCTAAAGGTGGCCCGGTAACCGTCACACATCCCGACATGGTGCGTTTCTTTATGACCATCCCTGAAGCCGTACAGTTGGTATTCCAGGCCGGGGCTCTTGCTGAAGGTGGAGAGATATTTGTCCTGGACATGGGCGACCCGGTGAAGATCAACGACCTGGCAAGGGACCTGATAACTATTTCTGGATACGAACCCGGGGTAGATATTGAGATTACATACACGGGAATTCGTCCTGGAGAAAAGCTTTACGAGGAACTATTCACTGATCGGGAAGGCATGTCCTCCACCCGTCACGAGCGGATATTTATATCGAAGAAGCAGCTGGATGAGAATTACATAGGCATCAGGAAGAATATCGCCATGATGACCGAGGCGCTCTTCGAGCGCAAGGAACTGGTAAGGCTCATCAAGATGCTAGTGCCGGAGTTTAGGAAACAGTTTGAGGAAGAGTTCCAAAAGCAATCGGCGGCAAGGGTTGTTTAGGGATGACTGCGATGGCGACCATTCATCCAAACAAAAACACAGGAAGAACAAGTCTTATGGATTTAGCTTAATTGAATTAATCTTTGTGATTGGTATTGTAGGGATCTTGGTTGCGATCACACTTTCGTGTGTCCATAATTATTTGGAAACAGTAAGATGTGAAGTATGTATTATGAAGTGCCTCCAAGTAGAAGAGATGTATGAAGCATGGTTAGTGTTTACCAACCAGGAGCACACAAATAACACTTTTACTGAGTACGTAAATGAAAACTTCGGGGAGATTTGCCCCAAAGGCGGGGACATTACATATCGACGGGAAAAAGTAAAATGCACAATTCATCATATTGATCAAGATGATGAAGATGATGATAGTGTCCCATATTTATGACTTAATACCCCAATCTGTAGTATACGAAATTAGTTCACACCAAATATATTGTAGAAGATGATGATTTAGGGAATGAAGTATAAGCCGTGAGTATGGTCTATGGCTTTAGACCACAATATGTAGCATAAAACTGAAAGAAAATAAAAATTTTATGCAAGATGTAGTAAAACAATAAATTAATCGACGTGATTATGTGTAAGGGATAAGCAAAACACAAGATGTAGCAGAAGGCAAAAACGGCTTATGCAAGATACTGCATAATTTGACAAAATATGACAAAAAAATTTAGCCGTGAGTATGGTCTATGGCTTTACCGACCACAATATGTAGCATAAAACTGAAAGAAAATAAAAATTTTATGCAAGATGTAGTAAAACAATAAATTAATCGACGTGATTATGTGTAAGGGATAAGCAAAACACAAGATGTAGCAGAAGGCAAAAATGGGTTATGCAAGATACTGCATATTAGACAAAATATCACAGAAAAATTTAGTGAAGAGATGGGAGTTGGGTAAAGTAGAAAGTTGGACAGTTAGGCAGTTGGGCAGTTGGACAGCTAACTTAGAACGTTATCCCTGACCCCTGACCAACCGATAAACAGAAAGGTAACAGCCATGTACTCCTACTGTATCTTTTGCAAAACCGGTTCAGAAAAACTTATCGCTGAACTTATAAACAAAAAAGATAAAAGAATCCAAGCCATCGCCCCCACCCGTGTTTTACAGGAAAAACGCAAAGGCAGATGGGAAAAGCGTGAGCAAATTTTACTTCCCGGATATGTATTGCTCTATGCAGACGAAGTAATACAATTTGGATTGAGAGCAGAAATTCCGAATCTGTATAAGATATTGAATTATGAATCAGGTCTTAGAGAACTACAGGGCATGGATTATGAATACTCCATGTGGATATATCGCCATCATGGTAATATTACTGCATCCAAGGTACTAAGCGAAGGCAGAAACGTAAAAGTCGTAGATGGGCCTCTGCTGGATTGTTCTGGAACCATAGTAAAGTTAGACAAGCATAAGCGTAGAGTTTGGGTAGAGTTCCAATTTGATGGCCAAAAACGCGTAGTATCACTTTCTGCTGAATGTATAGCAGAAACAGAAATACAAAAGGTCAATTAGAAAGGTTTGCCAAGACGGTTAGAGCGTCCCAGTAACACTCCTAACAACTTTCCAACTGACCAACTCAAAATGCTTCATTCCCAATAAATCATCGCCAAGTGCGTGTTTATTGTAGTGAGGCTGCATAGCCTGAACCAGTATTGTGTGGGAGCTCATAAGGTAGGAGCCCAGATAAAATGGCGAAGCTATGGGATCAGTAAGTGGAAAGTTGGAAAGTTGGAAAGTAGAAAGGGGAAAGGAAAAGAGGTTTTCTTGACTAACTGGCCAACAAAGCTCCATGCAGAAACTGAGTTTGAAAAGTACCGTATTGTGCAGGATAGACTGTTTATGTCCGATTACGATAGGTTTTTATTGGAATTAGAAGAACAGACGAATAAAAGGAATCAAAAAATTCATCGACGTGATTATGTGTAAGGGATAAGCAAAACACAAGATGTAGCAGAAGGCAAAAACGGGTTATGCAAGATATTGCATAATTTGACAAAATATGACAAAAAAATTTAGCCGTGAGTATGGTCTATGGATACCGACCACAATATGTAGCATAAAACTGAAAGAAAATAAAAATTTATGCAAGATGTAGTAAAACAATAAATTAATCGACATGATTATGTGTAAGGGATAAGCAAAACACAAGATGTAGCAGAAGGCAAAAACGGCTTATGCAAGATATGACAAAAATGTCAAAAAACCCCAAATTTCCGCGAAGAGGTGAGTATGTGGTAAGGATAAATGAATTTGTGTTAAGCGTTGTTTATTAAAGTGAGGTAAACTAAATGGCTGAAATTAGAAACATACCATTCTCTCCACCGGACATTACAGATTCTGAGATAGAAGAAGTTATACGAGCAATGAAGTCAGGGTGGATAACTACCGGGCCTAGAACAAAAGAGTTTGAAAAGAAAATAGCTGAATATGTTGGTGCAAATAGAGCAGTCTGCCTAAATTCTGCTACAGCAGCGATGGAGCTTACTCTTCGTATTTTAGGGATAGGCCCCGGGGATGAAGTAATAACCTCTGCTTATACATATACGGCATCAGCTTCCGTAATAGATCATGTTGGTGCAAAAATTGTGCTGGTGGACGTAGCCCCGGATTCTTTTGAAATGGATTATTCAAAACTTAGCTGATGCCATTACAGAGAGAGACGAAGGCAATAATTCCGGTTGATATAGCCGGTAAGATGTGTGACTACGATGCAATATATGAAGCTATTGATAAGCAAGAAAGAACTTTTTAAAGCCAACAATGAACTTCAAGAGTTATTTAATAGGGTAATCGTGATGGCAGATGCTGCCCATGCTTTTGGGGCGGAAAGGCAAGGGCTTAAGTGTGGACAGGTCGCAGACTTTCACATGTTTTTCTTTCCATGCAGTCAAGAACATAACCACAGCTGAAGGTGGTGCAGTGGTTTGGCGTAGTGATATTGGACTAGACGATGACTGGCTTTATAAGCAATTCATGTTATATAGCTTGCATGGTCAGTCCAAAGATGCATTAGCAAAAAACCAGAAAGGTGCCTGGGAATATGACATTATATATCCCGCCTATAAATGCAATATGACTGATATATTAGCTGGCATTGGATTAGTACAGCTAAGTAGATATGAAGCTTTGATGGAGAGGCGTAAAGGGATTATAAAGACGTATGATAGAGCATTGCTGCCGTTAGGGGATTCAGAGTTTGCAACATTATGGTGAGGACTTTTCTTCGTCAGGGCATCTTTATTTAGCGAGGGTACCAGGAATCGGGGAAGCTGAGAGAAATGAGATCATAAGTAAAGATGGCTGAGGCGGGGGTTGCAACTAATGTACATTACAAGCCGCTGCCTATGTTTACTGCTTATAAAAATTTAGGATTTGATATTAAGAATTATCCTAATGCTTTTGATATGTATAAAAATGAGATTACATTGCCGTTACATACGTTATTGAGTGACGAAGATGTGGAGTATGTGATTCAGAGTTTCAAGAGAATTATATACGAAGTTTTAAATAATAGGGAGGTTGCTGCAAGTAGATAGGGTGAGAGGATGTATAAAAAATATTTCAAGAGAATATTTGATCTGATATTATCGCTAATCGCTCTTCCCTTTCTGGTTTATTATATTGATTCTTGTCGCGCCGATTATCTATTTTCAAGACAAGGGACCAATTTTCTATAATGCTCCTCGGCTTGGTAAAGATGGAGAGATATTTAAAATGTATAAATTCCGGTCCATGAAAGTGAATGCACCAGATATTAGAAATGAAGATGGTTCAACTTTTAATTCCGAGGATGATCCGAGACTGACAAAGATAGGAAAATTCATACGCAAGACCAGCCTTGATGAAACACCACAACTACTTAACATCATTAAAGGGGATATGAGTATCATTGGGCCAAGACCTGATTTGCCAGAACATCGCGAGCTATACGAGGGGAATGAAGAACGAAAACTGGAAGTGAGACCGGGCGTTTCAGGATATAACCAAGCATATTATAGAAACACAGTCCCGTGGAAAGAGCGCATTCAACACGATATTTATTATATTGATCATCTATCATTATGGCTTGACGTGAAAATATTCTTCAAAACGGCTGTATCGGTTTTAAAGCGTGAAGATATCTATGTAGTGCCGGCAAATAGTATGGAGATGGCAGCAAGTATTGAAGATCACGTAGAGGCTGACAAGAACGTTGGGGTTGGGACGTGAGGAGTTGGGATACCAATGAAGCATGAAAAGATAGAGAGTGCGGTCACATTCAGTGAGTTGCAATGGGATACCGAGTTCTTTGGGGTGAGCTGTGCTAAAGCGATACTACATAAGCCAGTTGCAAGGTTAGAATGGAAAGGCTTATTAGAGAAATTCAGAAACTACCAGTTTATATCTATTCAGAACCTTAATTCGGAGCCAGCTAATGCTTTGCTCATAGGAAAAGATACAACGGCTTTCTTGGCTGATGTAAATATACAGTTTATAAAGAAAATTGATGCTCATGCTATTATGCCGGAGAGCATTAGGATATATCAAGCCATGGAGCGAGATGAGCGAATCGTTAATATGGCAGATTTTCCGTTCTCAAAGTTCACAGAAGATCCTGAATTAGCTAAAAGGGGTGGCGCTGAAGTCTATCGGCAGTGGCTGATAAACTCTTTTGACAAGCAGAATAAATTCTATGCTGTAGCTGAAGGAGCCAATGGAGAGATAGATGGGTACGTACTACACTCTTATTCTGATAGAGCTT
>JBMNJO010000008.1:0-17397 GCA_050951725.1 Syntrophomonadales bacterium
GTGCGTGCCTCCAGCTTCAGGGCTTTCACCAGTACGGTGGCAAATTCCGCCCGGCTGATGTCATTGTTCGGTTTAAAGGTCTTGTCAGGATATCCGCTCAGGACTTTCAGGTCTACCAGACTCACTATCTCGTTAACTGCCCAGTGCCCCTTGATGTCGGTTAAGTCTGTGGTCGGCTCGGGCGGGGTTACGGTTTTCTCCTGGGCGATGACCGCGAATTTGGTAAAGTGACTGGTATCCCCAGTTACCTTCTTACCGGTCAGGTCAATCTTAATGTTATCCAGCTTAACCCACTTTTTGTTGGTGCTGTCGTACCAGCAGATTATGAGATCATACTTGCTGGTATCAACCTGGCTGGGATCGAATCCCAGGGTTATGGATACCGGCTTCTTGAAATCACCCGATTTGTCCTTGGTGATGTCATATACTTCACTGACGAGCTTCTGGTTGGCTGCGAAAGTCAGACCCGCTGTGCTGGTCAGTTTTTCAATCTTGATCCGGGCATCCGCGGCCAGTGCGTTGGCTGGGATGACAACGGACGCGCTGCCGGAGGTAACGGTTCCGCCCTGGGCTGCGGTTACGGATGTTCCGGTCGGGGTGGCTCCGCCACCGCCGCCTCCGCCGCCACCGCCAGAAGGAGTCGGGGTATAGGCAACGAATTCGGTGGCATGTTTGGTCCAGATAGCCTTGTCAGCACCAACAACAAAATAGCCGTCTCCGCCATGAGGTAAAGTACTTACCGGATTACCCAACCCGGCGGGTGAGTCACCTGCCAGAGCGAAGGTTATCTCCCAGAATTGTCCCTGTTTGACATACCCGACTTTATGGTCTTTGGCGCCGGGAACAAGAAGTCTGATCGCGTTGCTGAAAGTAATGTCCGCGTCGCCCATACCAAATTCAATAACCTTGTTGACTGTTCCCGGCACAGTAGCACTTGCACTGTTTAATACCTTTGGCAGTGCCAGAGTACCATCCCAGTTATCCGGCCCGGTTACAACGGTTCCTCCCGATATTGTCACTTCGATGTTCGGAGCACCAGCCTGTTGAGTGGTCGCTATAATCTGAGGCAGTGTTGCTTCTTTCTTACCGGTCGTTGTGTTGGCAGTTGGCGTAACAGTTATCGTAGGATTGGTGGCATTCTGAGGTACAGTCACGGTAACGGTTGTAGTTGCTAACTGCCCCGCGGTTGCACCGCCTGTATTCAGCTCGACGTTTTCGTTTGCGGCCATATCAACCGGGGTATTGCCGCCAATTGCTACTGGTACGGCCGTCCTCCAGACAAACTTGACCGTGTAGGTTTTCGTAGTACCGTCCTGGGCTCTAACAACTATGGTCTGAGTTGGGGCTGCATAATTATTGGATTGAATACTTGCCGTCGTGCTGGCTGTAACAGCGGTGACATCTGGAACAAGTGCCCCCGCCTCTAAGGTAACTACATAATTCAGCGTGTTAGCACTGAACCCGACCAGAGGCTGTCCATTAAGCTTGATCTGAGCCAGATCGGTGTTATTAGAGAGAGTGTTGGGTATTACCACATTCTGCTTCAGAATCCAGGCTCTTTCTACAAAATCGGCGGAAGCATTGCGATACCCAACCACAGTATAGTTGCCGGGTTTGGCGGGAACCTTGGGATAACCCTGTCCATCTGTCCCAGCCCAAGGCACCTCGTTATAGTTGTTATCCCGCAGGCTGATTCCCACATTTAATATTTCGCGGCCCATAACTTTTACCTTGACCGACTTTCCGGGGGTTAAGACATATGTATTGGGATCACCTGTCACCGTAGTGGGAACTGGGTCACCAGCATCGTTATAATGCAGTGTGGTTGTGGTCCTTATATAACCGTATAGTAATGCTATATCTGCTTTGTGATCGGGATCTACTGCGGTTGAAACCCGCTGTTGTAAATCCCGCAGTATGGCGGCGTTCCAGCCCAGCAACTGCAATTTGGCCTTAAGATCAGGATTCTCATTCAAGGCTTCACGGAGGGCGTCTTCGGCTATGTTATAAATCTGTCCGGCTAATGCGGCGTCGGTTCCGGAAGTAACTGCATTGAGATAACCTGCATTAGTTTTTATAACTCCGGGGGTCAACTCTTTGGCCCGTTTGGCCAGGTTAACAAGGTCAGTAAAAGTAATCTGTTTTGTCGGGTCACCATAGCCCATTAAGGTTTGAAATCCTGCCCGAGCCTCTGCATTATTACTGATTGTTGTTAGATAGGCTTCCCAATCGCCGTCTGCCGGATAATAAATGAGGCTCATATCCTTGGCAAATTGGATTAGTTCATTTCTGGCGTCGGTAATTGCCTGAGCGTCTCCACCAAATCGGTCGATAACTTGCTGTGTCAACAACGGGTTAACAATGGTATCCCAATCATTCGGATTAGTGGGATCCAAAGCATTCGCCCGGTCACGAGCGTCCCTAATGACCTGTTTGTCAACCTCATCCAGGCAACCGTAAACCTGAGCAATCTGATTAGCCACCTCCGTAATAGTGGGAACTGCAGCGCCACCTCCACCTGCTCCTCCACCTGCCAGGGCCGGCTGGGGCGGTGCCATAACACCCATTCCTACGCTTAAGAAAAATGCGAACAACGTGACCCAAACCAGTGATTTGTTTTTCAACACAAATTCCTCCTCTCCAAATTACCCTGTGATATAGAAACCAGATTCCCAAAGGTCGCCGATTACCGCCCAAGACAACCCCAAACCCAAGTTAAATATATGTTAATTTGATTCAATAAAGAATTAAGTGGTAACGGACCCAACCCTAGACATAAATCATTCTACTTTTAGAATGAGATTTCCTGCAATTATTTTTTACTTTTTATAAACCGACAGTTTTTTCGCACGAAGCAGAATGTACCCAAACCCTATGCACTGAAATTCTATTAATGGATTGAGAATTCCTGCTATTTCGTTATTTCCTTATTTATAGATTGGCGATATTTTGTAAGAGAAGTTGTTGTTGCGGCCTGCAGAAAAGACTCTCCGACCCCACGCACACCTTCATCCCAGATGCCTGCATAAATAAGCAAGCTTTTGCCCCCACTCTGGAATACTAACATCGGGGTGATGATATATGTCAGCAAGTTACCGACATCTTATCGTAACTGTACTGATTACAATTCTATCCTTCAGCACACTGGGCTGTAACAACAACAGTCCCCAGCAGAAACCGGCGGAGACGCAGGAAGCCCAGAAGCCGCCGCCGGAGCTGGAGAAGATGAAGAAGTCGCTGGCGGAGTTGGGGACTATGCTGGAGAAGCGCCGCTCCCCGGAGGTGGACGTTGCGCTCCAGTCCGAGGGAGGAAAACCAGGTAATCATGGAGGTGGACAACCGTCGGATGGCCCGTCTCAGGGGGGCGGTTCGCAGGACGAGCAAAGCGGGCAGAAGGGTTCACCAAACCAGGCTGGGGCAGCCGCTCGCCAGGAATGGCGCGAAGAAATGCAGTTGGTGCGCAGCCTGCATCAGGAGTGGAACGGTTTGGAACCGGAAGCGGTGAGCAAAGGTATGTCCACCGAGACTCAGGAAGCCCTGGAGACTAACCTCTTCGACCTGACCCGGGCGGTGGAGAGCCGTCAGGCCTTGGAAGCCCAGCTGGCGGCCAATCAGGTGTACCGCTATTATATTGAAGCCGCTGCGTTGTTCAAGACCGGGATTCCTTCGAACTTGGAGCGGGTCCGCTACCATGTAACGGAAGCACGGCTGCAGGGATCCAAGGGTTCGTGGACTGAGGCGCAGAGTGAGGCTCGCCAGGCTTTGGAGATCTGGCGCCGGTTGAGTTATTCCCTGGACAAGATTGAGCGTCATACTCTGAACCAGGTGGAGCATTCGCTGACGGACCTGGTTGATGTGGTAACGGAGCAGAGTACGATTCTGACTTCGATCAAGACCGAGATCGCGCTGCAGAACCTGGATAAGCTGGAACGGGAGATCAAAGGCACGAACGGCGGGGGGTAGGAGGACCAGGTGGGGACACTGCATCATGGATTGCGGTAGGGATGTCCGTTGCCGGACACCCCCCGCACAGATCCGTACGTGAGGAATTACCTCATACGGCTCCTACCTCGGGTTAGTGACGCGAAGTCTTTCGGATGGGTATGGATGAAGTATTCTTGCTGAAGGAATCCAAGTAGCTACCAATCGCTTGATTCTTTCCCACGTGAGATTTCGTGCTTTTTGGCTTCTGCGTCTTAGTGCATGTAGCCACGCCTTGATGACTTCAGTTCGAAAAGCATCAATTGCCGGTTTATTGCCGGGAACTGCGAAGTAGTTGAAGTGTCCCTGCACTACTGCACGTAACCATTTTCCTTGTTCGGGGATGGGGTCATGTCGTCGGCGTATGATCTCTTCCCTGACTGCCTTTACTTTCCCCTGCAGACGTTTGGCTATGGTTTTCCTACGTACTGTAAAGCGGTCGCCTTTCCGTGTCCTGCCACAGATATGTGTAAAACCCAGGAAGTCAAACGTTTCGGGCTTGCCTTCGCCGCGTACTGCCCTGTTCTCTGCTGCGAACCTTCCGAACTCAATAAGTCGGGTCTTTTCGCTGTGCAATTCCAGCCCGAATTTTGCCATGCGTTCCCCCAGTTCTTGGAGAAAGCGTTCTGCCTCTTTTCGATGCTGAAACCCCATGACTACATCATCGGCATAACGCACAATGATTACTTCCCCTGTAGCATGCTTGGTTCGCCATTGGTGTGCCCACAAGTCGAGCACGTAATGCAGATAGATATTTGCTAAAATTGGCGATATGACCGCCCCTTGAGGGGTGCCGACAGTCGTTTTTGACCACTGACCATCTTCGGATACTCCGGCTCTAAGCCATTTCGGTATTAAGCGAAGCAGTCTTTGGTCTGCGATACGGTGCTCCATGAATTTCATCATCCATTCATGGTCAATGGTATCAAAGAAGCTGCGTATGTCTGCATCCAACACCCAGTTTACCTTTCGTCTTGTGATTCCTACCCATAGTGCGTCCAGCGCATTGTGTTGGCTACGACCTGGGCGGAATCCATAGCTGAATCCCATGAAGTCCTCTTCGTATATCTGGTTCAGTATCCAAACTACGGCCTGTTGGACTATTTTGTCCTCTAGCGCGGCTATGCCGATTGGGCGTTGCCTTCCGTCCGGTTTGGGTAACCAGATTCTTTTCGAGGGCTGTGCTCGGTATCTGCCACTTTGGACGCTTTGGTGGAGATTTGTCAGGTTTGCCTCCAGTTCCTTCCCGTACTGCCTCCATGTCATTTCGTCTATCCCGGGTGCCGCATTTCGTTTTAATGCCATGTATGCATTCCGAAGCAGATCAGTTGTGATATGGTGCATTAAGGTGGTAAACCGAAGGTTCTTGTCCCTGTGCGCGGCTTCGCGTATTCTGTTGAGTTTGGTCAATGCTTCCCCCTGTCTCTGCGTACAGCTCGCAGCCATATCCTCAGAATTTCCCTTGGTCACCGGCCTTCCCTCCAGTGCCTCCGCCATTGGTTAGCCAATTTTGTTCGGCTCCTTCTTTGGTACTATGCCGGTGTCTGACTTCTCAGCAACGTGCATGTCAGGATTACGGCCACAGGCCTTCCCTGACCGACCCGCCGTTTTTCTACCAACGGATGCTGCTGAGATCTCCCGGTTCTCGAGCATAGAGTGTCCACGCATGCCCAGGTTCTTCGACTCCGCGGGGTCAGTATGCGACTCGCTACACTTATCGCCGTCTTACCGTATTGCCTTCCCTATCAGTCCACGAGGTCGGCACCCCGGATGGGTGATTTCGGAGCTCAATGTCTGGCCTGCGTTTCCCCCTGTCAACGCTTCACGCGTACCCTCGCGGCTACCCGCGCATGACTCGGGGTCGTGATGGTGTAGCTACTCCTTTCACGTAGGGCTCTTTCATCCCCTACTCTATGCCGGTTTATCCCGGCGCTTTCGAACCGTCCCCGTGATTCACCGTGCCCCCGGTTAGCCGATTACCTGTTGCAGGGCATCTCCCAGTTCCTTGATGGTGTAGGGTTTGGGTACGATTCCTTTGAAACCCCACTTTTTATAGTCGGTCATTACCATGTCATTGGAGTAGCCGCTGCTGACGATGGCTTTTATCTGGGGGTCGATTTGCAGCAGGTATTGGAGGGTTTCCTTACCTCCCATACCTCCGGGAATGGTGAGGTCCATGAGGACGGCATCGAATACCTGCCCGGCGGCAAACGCTTCCCTATAAATATGCAAAGCCTCCTCGCCGTCTTCAGCCAGTACGACGTCGTAACCCATCGATTTGAGCATGTTCTGTGCGGTCCTTAGTATCTGCTTATCATCATCCATGACCAGGATCCTTCCATGACCGGAGGCTGCGTCTTCCTGGTCAGCGTGTGTTTCCGGTACGGGAGCCTTGGATGCGGGCAGATAGACCCGAAAGACAGTTCCCCCCTCAGGGATGGATTCCACCTCGATAAATCCATCGTGCTTCTTGACTATGGAATGGGCAGTTGACAGGCCTAAGCCGCTGCCACTGGTCTTGGTGGTGAAGTAGGGGTCAAAGATTTTGATCTGGTTTTCTCCGGGGATCCCAATTCCTGAGTCCTCTACCGATACTCTGACATACCTGTCGTTTTGTAATGGGGTGTGCTGCCGCCCGCTGGCATCTATATTTATATTCTCTGCCTTGACCTTGACTATCCCCCCTCCAGGCATGGCCTGCACGGCGTTGATGATCAGGTTGTTGAATACCTGCGATATCTGGCCGCCATCGGCTTCGACTGCCCAGAGGTCATCCGGCATATGGATATCTGCCCGTACATTGGAACCACTCAGGGCAAACCCGGTAGCATCCTTTATTAACTGGGGCAGCTGAATGGTGCTCTTGACCGGTTTGCCTCCCCGGGCAAAGGTTAAAAGCTGTTGGGTAAGATTTCGGGCCTGGGTTACTGCCTTTTCAGCTTCGACCAGAAGCGGATTGGCTTCGTGATTTTCGTCAAGCAGCAGCCGGGTTAAAGTCACGTTGCCCAGGACCACTGTCATCAGATTGTTAAAGTCGTGGGCAATCCCTCCGGCCAAAACCTCCAGGGATTCCAGTTTGCTGGCCTTGAGGAGCTCCTGGTGCATTTTTATTGTTTCGGTGATATCCCTTACCACCATTACGGTGCCGATGGATTTCCCCCGTTGGTCGCGGATGGGTGCTCCACTGACCGAGACCATAATTTCCTGGCCATCCCGGCGTACAAAACGCTGGTTGTCTAGAATTACCGGGGAGTTTGCGGTGAGAAGCGCCGCCAGCGGTTCATCCTGGGGGTTTTCCCCCTGGAGATCGGGCAGATGAAAGACCTGGGCCAAATGCTTGTCAACCGCCTCGGCATGCGTCCAGCCGGTTATCCACTCGGCCACCCGGTTCATCAGGGTAACTTGCCCATTTCTGTCGGTGGTTATTACCCCTTCCCCGATGCTGGTCAGGGTTACCGCCAGCCGTTCCTTCTCATCGGCGAGGCGGGCTTCACTCTCCTTGAGTTTGCGTTCCACTTCTATCCGGCGTCTGATGTCGCGGGAGGCGCCCTGTATCGCAACCGGCCGTTCTCCTTCATATATCAGGCGGGTGCTGATCTCCATGGGCAGGCGTTGACCATCCTTGGTTATTATCTCGGCTTCATAGCTGGTGGATCCCCCTTTGTGCAGTTTTTGATTGATCATGTTTTCACAGAGCGACAAATACTCGGGGGCAATCAATTCATTCATATGCATGCCTATCAGTTCTTCACGTGAGTAACCGGTCAGCTGCTCTACAGCTTTGTTGAAGACGATAAATCTGCCGTCGAAATCCTGGGTATATATGACGTCATTCGCGTTCTCAAACAGTTCCCGGTATCGTTCTTCACTCCGTCGCAAGGCTTGTTCCCTTCTTAGCTCCGCTCTCAGTCGGTCAATTTCGGCAGTAAGTTCTCTGATTCTTACTCGCTCATAACTCCCTCGGTCTTCGTTATCTTTGGTATTAATGATCTGGCTCAACATTCCAATTTTCCTCCAATTCTCCAAATCACGCCGGACGGAGTGGTATTGTTGGTACATTAATGGAATGTTCTCCATTCTCTTCCATTTTCCTTCATAATTATTATGACATTTTTATGGGACTTATGGACCACGATTTCGGCATTTGCATCACGGGGACAGGCCCCATGATGCAAAATGCATCGTGGGGCCTGTCCCCGTGATGCAATGCACTCTTAGACGTAGAGGTTGATTCCCTGGTCTTCCATTTCGCGGAGGAAGTCGTCGCGGCAGCTGCAGCTGGTTTCGTGGGAGCAAAAACCGGGGTAGGACCGGTCGGCAGCGGTCTTTTTGAGCTGGGCGAACTCCCCGGCGGCCTGTACGGCCCACCTGGAACTCATGATGTACCAGGCCGCGGGTATGGTCCAGAAGGTGAGACAAAAGACTCCCCAGGTGCTGGTGAAAAAAGACGGAATATCCCGGGAGGCGATAATCGTCAGGATTACGGTTACACTCCAGAAGACGATGCTGCTGATCCGGGCATTAAACTGGTTTTTCTGATTTTTGTTGTGGGCGTTTATAAGGGCCTCTGTAAGTTTTTGTGTGCTTCGGGACCGCATAGAACCACCCTCTCGGTTGCAAATGTTGAAACCGTCCATTTAAACTGCTATCCTGTTGGCACGGATCTTTATATTCTGCTGTGACCCTAAAAGGTTTCAGGATGGGAGTACGGACTGATGCGAATTCTGTTCATGATTATGGCGGCTTCATTATTACTTCTATATTCACCATATCTGCTGTACATTCTCCGGGGGAAGGCGGAGGAGTTCGAAGGACGTCTCCAGGAAGAGGTGGCAGCTTCGCTGGATCCTATACTGGAGAACCCCTGGCGGATCCTGCTGCCGGTGGTGGCAGTGGCTCTGCTGGCGGAAGCGGCCTATTTTATTTCGGCCTGGATGGTCTTTGACCGGGTGGTCTTTCGCGGAATTACGCTGGGATTTATCCTCTTTGAGCTGTTTCACCTGGGGAGGACCCTGTGGTACCTGCCGGGGTTTGCGACCGGTCGGGTGAAGATCGATACCCTGGTCAGCTGGCCGTTGGAACGAACCGGCGCTATCGCATTATCCTTTCACGCCATCCTGGGTTTGCTGCTGATCATCTGGCCATAAATTGCATCATGTGCATCATGGGGACAGTCCCCGTGATGCAGTCGTTATAATACCAGGTGGTTGTCGGTTATCTGTGATTCGGTTCCCAGGTTGCGGGTGCGTTCCTGCACTGTTTGCAGGAGTTTCCGGGCTTCCTCTCCCTCCATTATATAGGGCTGGCTTTCCTGGATGAATACCGGCCAGACCTGCAGGTCCTGCAGTCCCTCTTTGGTCAGCCTGAGATCCAGTATCAGGCCCTGTCGGGTAAAGACATGCTGGTTCTGGTCAAAGATGAAGTTACCCAGGCTGTAGGCTATCAAACCGTCCTTGTACCTCTCAAACCCCTGGATGATATGGGGGTGGTGCCCGATAATGAGGTCGGCGCCGCCGTCAATCAAGGCCCGTCCCAGTTCCTGCTGCGCAGCCTGGGGGGAGCGGGCGTATTCGGTTCCCCAATGGAGCGAGACAATGGCGACATCCACCTGCGGCCGGAGTGCGGCCAGGTCCTCCAGGATCAATTCCTCTTCCAGGGGAGCTACCCCGCTGATGGTCTCCGTTGCCTGGAAGGTACGGCGGTACTTGGCATGATAATAGATGTCGGCAAAGACGGTGTATGCCAGGAAACCGACTTTGAGGCCGTTCTTTTCGATAATCACCGGCTGCCGGGCTTCGTCGATGTTCTGCCCTCCTCCAACCGGTTGGATTTGGCTGGCACGCAGGAGTTCCAGGGTGTCCAGAAATGCATCCGTATCGTAGTCCACAGCGTGGTTGTTGGCCACACTCAGCACATCAAACCCGGACTCCTTCAGCTTATGAGACATCTCGGGCCGTGCCCGGAAGCAGATGCCTTTGCCCGGCAGGGGGGTGCCTCTTTCGGAGAGGGGGGACTCCAGATTCCCGAAGGTAATGTCAGCCACCTGCAGTTTGTCTCTGACGTTGACAAAGGGATAATCTGTTCCGTGGCTCTGCATCAGGCGTTCCACCTTGCGGGCCAGCATGATATCGCCAACCGCCGTCAGGGATACCTCGTAGGAGGGCTCAATTACCGGAGGGGCGATGGTGGGGGTACTTTCCTCTTCGAACGGCCAGGTCCAGGCCAGACCTATAATCAGACCGATCAGGACCAGACCCACAAACAACTTTCTCATTATTTCCTCTCCCCTAATAACTATATTGAAGAATCCCGGCGGCGGTTCCTGGGCCGCGATAACCGAAGTCTGCCTAATGTTATGGGTTGATTATGGTTGTCCCAGCTGGTTCGGGGGCTGGGACCGGGCTTTGATAGATACCTCTTATGTGTTTAAGTACGGCTTGGACGACATTAAGAATCAGGTATCTAAAGCCAGCATAACTTATTGGTCAGTGGTCATGCAACTTCAATATATATCCTGTTTGTGGCCGGTTTAATCTGTTCCCTCTTTGAAGATGGTATACGGGTTGTCGCCGTAACTGGTCGCGGTCTGATGGGTGAAATACATCATCAGGCTGCGCGATACTATGCTGTCCATCGGCTCGCCTGAGTATTTGCTCTCCGCCTCCAGCCGCTCATAAATCTGGGGAGGAAGATTAACTTCCAGTCTCGCCATTTCGTTGTCCTCGCTTTCTTTATAGACATACCGGTCAAGGGAAACGCCTGTCGATCATCTCAGGAATGTAAAATCTGGCAATCGGAGTCTCTTGTTCCGCCTGCTGGCCAGGTGCGTTCCTGTATTATCACGCTTGTTCCTGAACTGTAGGATAAGACAGGAGGTCTGGCCTTTGCCTGCAGCCGGTGCTTCCTGGATTTAGAATGACCTGGGCCCGTGCAGTCTATACCCGGCGGGAGCTTCGGGATTGAAGCACTCTGGCAAAGAGGGTCATCAGCAGGATATAGGCCGGGGAAAGGATGTACGCCAGCAGGAAAGAGATGGGGAACTCCTGCAGGTGGACGGTGGGCAGAATCGACAGCAGCGGAACAAAGGGGGTATGCCACATTTGGAGGATAAAATCGAAGTTTGAGGTCAGGGGACCATAGCGCCACCAGCTGTGGATGGCGATACCGCTGAATATCAGCCCGGGGAGCTGGGCCAGGGCCGCCGTTGCCATCACCTGCCAGGTGTTCATCCGGTTGTCGATCATGTGCTGGCTCCAACGGAACAGCAGGTAAATAAAGATGGCCGCTGCCAGCAAGTCCAGGCCTGGGAAGTACATGGTCAGCCAGACCAGGATGGCATAAAGCAGGTTGAATATCAGCAGTCTGCCGGCGGTAATGAACATTTTTCCTCTCCTTCGGAGTTACGGTTCATTTACAGATCTCCGTCCTGGGCGATAATGGATACCAGGGGGCTTTGATACATATTATCCGGGATGACCCACAGGTCGTGGCCGGAGTCGAGGTTCAGACCGAGGCGGCGGTAGGCCTCCCAGATGATCTTGGTGCAGTTCCAAACCCGGTCACCGGGCTTGAAGGCCAGGGGATGAAAGAGCTGCCCGCTCCAGGTAGCTACCGTTTCAACGGCCTGCCGGCGGTTTTCGGAGGTTGTCCTGACCCGCAGGATGCAGGAGCGGTCATACCCCCGGAACCGCTCAACCCGTCACCTGGCTGACCCCGGTGCTGAGCCAGCCCTGCCAGGCCAGTCCCTCCCCTTCATAAATCGCGGCATGGGTGAACCGCCCGTAGGTAGAGCCATCGTTGCCGCCCAGCAGGATATCCCCCGGCTCCAGATCACTCAAATCCAGGTTGTTCCCCCGGCCGGAGGGAACCCCGGGTCCCAGGTTGCCTTCTGCCAAAGCCATTACCCCCTGCCCTGCCACCTTGGAGGAGACATTCTGCCAGAGTATAGCCATTGATGCCCAGGATGAACACCGCCAGAACGATGTCCAGCAGGAGCAGCACCCACAGGGGGTCGATTCGCCTTTCTTTCCTTATACTGCGTGGTTGGCGTAGCAACGGAATCTCCTTATCGCATCAGGGGGGGACGTTCGGGGAATTTCGGGGACACCATACTAAACTGTGAAGGGCAGTTTGGTATGGTGTCCCCGAAATAATCCGTCACCGGCTTACACGGCCGGATGTCCTGATGCACTTTTTTAGTTTCTGGCGCGGAGTTTTTTGACCGCCATGTCCAGTCCCTCGACCGTCAGCTCGAACATGGGGAATACATCTCTTATCATCTTGATGGTTACAAAACCTTCGCTCACTTCCCAGTAGCGGGCCGGTATGGGGTTCAGCCAGATGGAGGCCTCAAACCGCTGTTTGAACCTCTTCAGCCAGGTTATTCCCGGTTCTTCGTTGAACTGCCCCCAGTCGATGATCCCGCCTTTGGCCGTCAGTTCAGTAGGGGCCATGCTGGCATCCCCCACCAGGAGGACCCGGTAATCGGGGTCCAGGTTGCGGAGGAGATGATTGGTCTCCACGGAGTTGCTGGCGCGGCAGCGGGGGTCCAGGTACAACAGGTCGTAGATGCAGTTATGAAAATAGTAGACCTGCAGGTCCTTAAAATGCTTGGAGCGGTTAGCCGCCTGAAACAGCTGGTTGCAGAGCCGGGTATAGGGAAACATGGAGCCTCCGGAGTCCATCACCAGGAGGACCTTGATGGCGTTTTCGCGCGGCCTCTCCCATATTATCTCCAAACGCCCGGCGTTCTTGCTGGTGGCGTCTACCGTGCCATCGAGGTCCAGTTCGGTTTTGGCTCCCTCCAACCGGGTGGTAAACTGCCGGAGTTTACGCAGGGCCAGCTGAAACTGGCGGGTATCGATGACCGTGTCATTGCGAAAATCCCGAAACTGCCTCTCGCTGGCCACCTTGACCGCCGATTTGTTGCGGGACTCACCGCCGATGCGGATGCCTCCGGGATGATAACCGGAATGTCCGAAGGGTGAAGTCCCCCCGGTCCCTACCCAGTAGTTCCCGCCATGGTGTTCCTCGGTCTGCTCCGCCAATCGTTCCTCCAGCATCTTTTTCAAGGTTTCGAGGTCGAGCTGTTTGTGGTTGCGGCGCATTTCCTCGGTTATCTCCATCGGGGGGAGGTTCTTGTTGAGCCACTCCCAGATGGTCTCCGGCAGTTCTTCCGGGGTCTCCACCCCCTGGAAGTACTGAGCAAAAGCCAGGTCGAAACGGTCATAATGAGCCTCGGTCTTTACCAAGACTGCCCGGCACAGGTGATAAAAGCTGGTCAGACTGGAACCGGCGAGGCCCATCTCCAGGGCATCCAGGAGGGCATACCACTCGTTCATGGCGACCGGTACCCCGTGTGCTTTTAATATATAGTAGAAATCAGTAAACACCCTATCACGCCCTATCTGATCTGAAAGGATTGCCGGTGCGCTATCCGGGACTGCGGACGGTTATTCAAATGCCACAGGAGCACGTCCAGGTCCTGATTCTTCTTGAGCAAGACCCCCATGAAGGGAAGCTCTTCCGCGATGCGCTTGGGGCTTATTCCCCCGACCACCAGGGCCTGCAGCCAATCCAGGAGTTCGCTGGTGCTGGGCTTTTTCTGGAACTCGGGTATGGTCCGCAGCCAGTAGAAGGCCTCCATACACTGTTCGAGCAGCTTTTTATCCAGGTTCGGGTAATGGACTTTGACGATCTCTTTCATACCGGCTGGATCAGGAAAGGCAATATAATGGAAGACGCAGCGCCGCAAAAAGGCATCCGGCAGCTCCTTTTCTGCGTTGCTGGTGATGATGACTATCGGACGTTGCTTGGCGGTTATGGTTTCCTTGGTCTCGGGAATATAGAAGCTCATCTGATCAAGTTCCCATAACAGGTCGTTGGGAAACTCCAGATCCGCCTTGTCGATCTCATCGATCAAGAGGACCACCTGTTCGTCGGCCACAAAGGATTCCCCGAGTTTGCCTAGTTTGATATACTGCGAGATGTTGCTTACATCATGATCACCGAACTGGCTGTCATAGAGCCTTTGAACGGTGTCATAGACATACAGTCCTTCCTGGGCCTTGGTGGTGGATTTGATGTTCCACACGATCAGCCTCTTCCCCAGGCCGTCAGCTATACTCTGGGCCAGCATGGTCTTGCCGGTCCCCGGCTCGCCTTTTATCAGTAATGGTTTTTGTAGAGCAATGGCGATATTCACTGTATTACGCAGTTCATCTGACACTATGTAATTTTTTGATCCGCTGTATCCACCAAAACTACTTTTCATTTCTCCCATCCCTCAATTCTATTTTCACGTATATTACGTCTACAGATTAACAAACCGCACCGTACTTCGTCAATTTTACTCCCATTATTAACCTGTAGCCTGAAAAAGGTATCGTATTATAGAATGTCGAAGGATGTCAAAACAATAATAGGAGGGAGGAGGGGCCATGAGAAATAAACCAGGTTTTTTAATCGCCGTTGGCGTAGTAATAGTGGTTGGTCTGATTCTTCTGGGGGCAAAGTATGGCCCAAGGATACTGGGTAATAACGATACGCCACCCCCAGTTACGAATGTTGATCCGTCTCCAACCGAACCTGGCAAAACCTCACCTCCGGTTGAGCCAGTGGACCCGGAACCCGAGGAACAGAATCCCACTACAGAAACGCCAGAGACACCGAGTGTGCCGGGGCAGGATGGTCTGAGCAACAAGAAGATGGGCTGGTCCTTTACCCGCAACAGTGAGCATAAGGTGCCGGGGATTCCTGCAGCTGCGCAGGTTATAACCAAGTATGGGGGCATGTATGTTGGGGACACCTCGCGCAAGGTTTTGTACCTGACCTTTGATTGCGGTTATGAAAACGGATATACGTCCCCAATACTGGACGCTCTGCAAAACAACCAGGTACCGGCTTCATTCTTTGTTACTGAGAGCTATATAAACCGGAACCCGGAATTGATAAAGCGGATGGTAGCTGAGGGTCACGCGGTGTGCAACCACACTTCAACCCACCCCAGTATGCCGAGTGTATCGGATGCCCAGATAGAGAGCGAGATCCGGAAGACGGAAGACTCGTTCCGCCAGGTGACCGGGACCCAGATGGCACCCTACCTGCGTCCACCGAGTGGGGAGTTCAGCGAGCGAACCGTGGCTCTCACCCAGCAACTGGGCTACTCCACGGTGTTCTGGAGCATGGCTTTCAAGGACTGGGATGTGAACAACCAGCCGGGGGCCGATTATTCCTACAATCACGTGATGACCAACGCGCACCCGGGAGCAATAATTCTGCTGCACGCGGTATCATCCAGCAACGCCGAGGCGCTCGACCGGATACTGAAAGACCTGAAAGCAGAGGGATACGAGTTCTCCCTCCTGCCGTAACCACTTTGCATCACGGATTGCGGTAGGGATGTCCGTTGCCGGACACCCCCCGCACAGATCCGTACGTGAGGAATTACCTCATACGGCTCCTACCTCGGGTTAGTGACGCGAAGTCTTTCGGATGGGTATGGATGAAGTATTCTTGCTGAAGGAATCCAAGTAGCTACCAATCGCTTGATTCTTTCCCACGTGAGATTTCGTGCTTTTTGGCTTCTGCGTCTTAGTGCATGTAGCCACGCCTTGATGACTTCAGTTCGAAAAGCATCAATTGCCGGTTTATTGCCGGGAACTGCGAAGTAGTTGAAGTGTCCCTGCACTACTGCACGTAACCATTTTCCTTGTTCGGGGATGGGGTCATGTCGTCGACGTATGATCTCTTCCCTGACTGCCTTTACTTTCCCCTGCAGACGTTTGGCTATGGTTTTCCTACGTACTGTAAAGCGGTCGCCTTTCCGTGTCCTGCCACAGATATGTGTAAAACCCAGGAAGTCAAACGTTTCGGGCTTGCCTTCGCCGCGTACTGCCCTGTTCTCTGCTGCGAACCTTCCGAACTCAATAAGTCGGGTCTTTTCGCTGTGCAATTCCAGCCCGAATTTTGCCATGCGTTCCCCCAGTTCTTGGAGAAAGCGTTCTGCCTCTTTTCGATGCTGAAACCCCATGACTACATCATCGGCATAACGCACAATGATTACTTCCCCTGCAGCATGCTTGGTTCGCCATTGGTGTGCCCACAAGTCGAGCACGTAATGCAGATAGATATTTGCTAAAATTGGCGATATGACCGCCCCTTGAGGGGTGCCGACAGTCGTTTTTGACCACTGACCATCTTCGGATACTCCGGCTCTAAGCCATTTCCGTATTAAGCGAAGCAGTCTTTGGTCTGCGATACGGTGCTCCATGAATTTCATCATCCATTCATGGTCAATGGTATCAAAGAAGCTGCGTATGTCTGCATCCAACACCCAGTTTACCTTTCGTCTTGTGATTCCTACCCATAGTGCGTCCAGCGCATTGTGTTGGCTACGACCTGGGCGGAATCCATAGCTGAATCCCATGAAGTCCTCTTCGTATATCTGGTTCAGTATCCAAACTACGGCCTGTTGGACTATTTTGTCCTCTAGCGCGGCTATGCCGATTGGGCGTTGCCTTCCGTCCGGTTTGGGTAACCAGATTCTTTTCGAGGGCTGTGCTCGGTATCTGCCACTTTGGACGCTTTGGTGGAGATTTGTCAGGTTTGCCTCCAGTTCCTTCCCGTACTGCCTCCATGTCATTTCGTCTATCCCGGGTGCCGCATTTCGTTTTAATGCCATGTATGCATTCCGAAGCAGATCAGTTGTGATATGGTGCATTAAGGTGGTAAACCGAAGGTTCTTGTCCCTGTGCGCGGCTTCGCGTATTCTGTTGAGTTTGGTCAATGCTTCCCCCTGTCTCTGCGTACAGCTCGCAGCCATATCCTCAGAATTTCCCTTGGTCACCGGCCTTCCCTCCAGTGCCTCCGCCATTGGTTAGCCAATTTTGTTCGGCTCCTTCTTTGGTACTATGCCGGTGTCTGACTTCTCAGCAACGTGCATGTCAGGATTACGGCCACAGGCCTTCCCTGACCGACCCGCCGTTTTTCTACCAACGGATGCTGCTGAGATCTCCCGGTTCTCGAGCATAGAGTGTCCACGCATGCCCAGGTTCTTCGACTCCGCGGGGTCAGTATGCGACTCGCTACACTTATCGCCGTCTTACCGTATTGCCTTCCCTATCAGTCCACGAGGTCGGCACCCCGGATGGGTGATTTCGGAGCTCAATGTCTGGCCTGCGTTTCCCCCTGTCAACGCTTCACGCGTACCCTCGCGGCTACCCGCGCATGACTCGGGGTCGTGATGGTGTAGCTACTCCTTTCACGTAGGGCTCTTTCATCCCCTACTCTATGCCGGTTTATCCCGGCGCTTTCGGACAGTCCCCGTGATGCAGTGATGCAGTCCCGCGGTTGATTTATTTTTCACAAATGTTATAATACCCTTAGATTTAGAGACCGCCAGTCCGTAGATATACA
>JBMNJO010000009.1:0-27656 GCA_050951725.1 Syntrophomonadales bacterium
CTGAAAAAGAAGGAAAGACCGCGGTGTTGACCGCGACTACAAAGAGATTGAAAGGCAGAAACATCAGCTTGTTGGCAAAGTTCAAAGCCGCCAGGCTGCCCTCGGAGAGAGTGGAAGCCAGGATGCGGTCAATAGTCACATATACCTGATTCACACCAGTACCGATCATCACCGGGAGGACCAGCTCGCCGATCTTTCTTACTCCCGGGTGCTGCAGTGAGATGTGCGGGTAATACTTGAGTCCCCTGCCGAACATGGCCGGTATCTGGATGATCACCTGAGCCACCATAGCCAAAACCGTACCGACAGCCAGCCCGTAGACTCCCATCTCCGGAACCAGCAGGAAGACCGACAGGATCACTGTCCCGGAAAAAGCCGCCGAGGTAAAGGCCGGGGCGGCAAAATGCTTTAGGCTGTTCAATAAGCCTCCCTGGAGCATGGACAGGGTGGACAGGAGTACACAGGGAAACATGATCCGGGTGAGCGCAACGGTAAGGTTCTTGGCTTCGGGGGAGAAACCCGGTGCTATCAGGGACACCAGAACCGGTGCCAGCAGAATCCCCAGGACCGCTATAGCACTCATCGCCAGGGCAGCCAGATTTCCAATGTAACTGGCCAGCTTGGACGACTCCCGCGGTCCCTGATTTATATTGCTGGCAGTAAAAACAGGAATAAAGGCGGTGGCCAAGGCCCCGCCCAGTATCACATATATTAGATTCGGTATGGTAAAGGCCATCAGGTATGCGTCGGTAGCCATAGTGGTGCCGAACTCGGCGGCAATGACCTGCTCCCGGACAAAACCCAGAAGCCTGCCTATGATGCTGATGGCCAGTATCAGACCTGCAGCTTTAACCAGGGTTCTTTTTTCTGTCATGATCCTTTACCCCGGAATTACAGAGTTTCCAGCTTCAAACCGTAGGATTCGACCTCCGGCCGACTGTAGATATTCTTGGTGTCAACGATAAACGGGTTCGGTCCCGCCAGGCTCTCCTTAAACAGAGCCAGATTATGATAATCAATGCCGTTCTGACGGGCCAAAACCAGTATGCCATGGGCACCCTTCACGGCATCCTCCAGTGAGTCAACCTTGAACGGATACCTCGACGGAACCGCCGGGTCAAAAGCCCTGACGGTACAGCCCGCCTGCAGCAGGTGATCGATAACATCCCGCGCCGGGCTTATGCGGTCATCGTTGGAGTAATCCTTCATGGCAATGCCCAGAACCGCCAGTACCGCTTCCCGGGGCGGAACTGTCAGGTTTCTTAGAGCCAGACTGGTCACAAATGCCGGCACACTGTCATTGATTTGCCGGGCGGTGGTCAGGAGGGGCAGTTCCACGCCCATTTCCTTCGCCTTGGGCAGCAGGTAATACAGCGCATTGGGGAGACAGTATCCTCCCACACCGGGGCCAGGGGTCAAGAGATTTACCCGCTGGTGGGTGTTGGCTACATTAATAACCTCGAAAATATCAATCCCCAGGGCCCGGGCAAAGCGGGCGAATTCCTGGCTCATGGCGATATCAACGTCCCGGGAGACATTCTCCATCACCTTGGCCGCTTCGACCACCTCTATCTGGCTGCCCCGGGTTATCGGAGCTTTGGTCACGATGCTGATAAGCTCGTGAGCCCTTTCGGTACTCATATCATTGATTCCGCTTACCGCGGCGGGCATGTTCTCAAACTCATAAAAAGCCTTGCCTTCTGCGATTCTCTCCGAGGAATAGGCCAGGAAGAAATCATGTCCCGCTTTCAGCCCCGATTCCTCAAGGATAGGCAGAATAACACTGCGGGTGGTTCCCGGAATCACTGTGCTGCGGATTATCACCAGGTCACCCGGCTTCAATCCCTGAGATATGGAGCGGCAAACGGTAGTAACGGGCGACAGGTCATGCTGTCCATCCTCCACCGGGATCCCCACGGTAACCACGATATTATTGCATTCACGCAGAGCTTGGGTGCAATCCAGGGTGGCCTGAAAACGTCCGGAGGCCAGTTCATCACGGAGGATCTCCTGGATGTTCTTATCCCCATAAGATTCCAGGTGATGAGTTATGCCATTATTCAAATCCTCAACCAACGATCTATCCACATCGACTCCGGTGACCTGGCAACCGCGCATAGCGAAGCTAAGGGCCAACGGCAAGCCGACGAAACCTAAGCCAAAAACACAGACTCTTGTCATATCAGTTCTCTCCCCTGCTAAAGTATGTAACTGCTATTGCCCCAGCCAGGGAAAATCAGAGCATCCTATTTAATATATTCCGGGCCGAGCCGATAGGTCTCATTGAACATAAAATCCCGACTATTAGGCCCCGTTACCGGGGTTAAAGTAATTCAGTATCCAGCGACAATGATAACAAGCCAGCCAATATTCGTCAATCATCCCCAAAAATTAGAGCCTTAATTCGCCTGCGAAACACAAGTTAAGTGGTTTGAATGCATAAACAGGTAGGAGTCGGCTGGCGCAGCATGGGAGCAAACCTCTGCATTCGGAATTAAAGAGGAAAAAGCGGGAAATGGGAGTCGGAACGCTCATTTCCCGCTTTCCGACTTCCATTTCCCGTTACCCTTGCGTCGCGAACCAGCAGATGCCGAAAGCCATGTCAAGTCCGGCGGCGAAATTCAGGTATTCAAACCTGCAAATACTACTTTTCTGCGAAGGAATTAGCTCCAAGAATTGCCCCCGCACGACATAAGGCATCCATTACGTTGCTAATTTCGCTGCTATCTTTTCCATCATAAAGGCCACCCGGCTTTCCCAGGAGTTCTCTCGGGCCCGGCTGAGACGCCTTTGCTTCTTCTCCGCGGAGTCGTCCAGGGCTCGCCCGACCGCTGCCAGAAAGCCCTCCGGTCCTTTCCCGAACTCCACCACGTCGGCGAAATCCTGGATTTCCGGCATCGGCACCGAGGCAATGGGCCTGCCTGAAGCCAGGTACTCATAGAACTTCAAGGGGCTGACGGTTTCCGTCAACCGGTTCAGCCGGAAGGGATTGAGACAGACATCAAATCCTTTCAGGTACTGCGGCAGTACCTGACGATCCCGCCTTCCCAAGAAGATCACATTAGGCAGTCGCTGCAGGTTGGACACATCCACATCAACCCCTACAGGACCCACCATGACCAGCATACAATCCGGCCGGTGTTCCGCAACGTACTGCAGCAGATCCAGATCGACCCACTCCTTGATTGCACCCACAAAACCCAGAACCGGTCCGGTTAAATCAACCAATTCGGGAGCCAGCAGGGTAAGCGGCTCATCCGCCAGCATAAAGTGATCAACATCGGCGGCATTGGGAGAGAGGTGTATCTCCCGGCAGTAGGGTGCTTTATCGCGATACAGGCCCTGAGCGGTAACAAAAACCATGTCCGCCTTCCCCAGCAGTTCCTTCTCCATCGCTCGCACCGCCGCCGGGTTAAACCCCTTGTATTCCGAGTGCTCGTCCACACAGTCATAAACCAGGAGTTTTTCCCCCAGTTTCCCGGCCAGGGGAGCACTGCTGTGCAGGTAAGTCCATAAAATCGGGTCATGCATATCCAAACGCCGGGCCGCCTTCCTGATGGCACCGGCCAGAATCGACTGGTTGATGCGATTGATCGCCGGATATATGTTGCTGAACGGCGGCATGACCGGCGGGGACAGCAGGAAGATATTATCACTCAGCTGCCGGATTCCTTCCCTCCAGGTCCGCCACTTGCCCCAGCAAGCCGGGTCCTTAAACGGTGAGAGCCATGATATCGGGGGTTCAACATACAGTATCCGGTTGGATACCGGCAACCGGGACATCACCTGCTGTTTCCGGGTCCACAGCGGCTCCCAGTCCACCGACGAGATGCAGATTATATCCTGATGCTGTAATTCCTTCATTATGCAAAACCTCTTCTTGAGAAGTGGGGCTGTATTTTCACCGGGAAGAACCGGCCTTGCCTATTTCGGGGACACCTTACTAAATTATTCTGGCGGGTCAGAATGATTTAGTAAGGTGTCCCCAAAATAGAAGAGAGTTCAACATACAGTACCTGGTTGGATACCGGTAACCGGGACATCACCTGCTGTTTCCAGGTCCAGAGCGGCTCCCAGTCCACCGACGAGATGCAGGTTATATGCTGATGCGGTAATTCTTTCATCATTCGAAATCTCTTCTTTAGAGGTATGGCCATATCTTTTACCAGGAAGAACCGGCCTTAAGCCGGAATAGGTATCTGGCACCTATTCCGCTTTAAGGACGCCGCTTCGTGCTTTGATTCCCTTTGAAAAGCGAAATCATCCTTTATCCTTACCCTGAATGAGATCAGTGTAAACCCTCTCGGTATGGCGGACCATCTTCTCCACCGTAAACTCCTGGGCCCGCCGTCGCCCGCCGGTAATCAACTGCTGCTGCAGGCCGGGGTCGTCCAGAAGCCAGGTGATCGCCATGGCCAACGCCCGGCTGTTGCCGGGGTCAACCAGGAGGCCGCTTTCCCCATCAATAATAACCTCTGGGATGCCTCCCACCTGGGTGGCTACCACCGGAACCCCAAAATGCATGGCTTCCAAGAGGACCAGGCCCATCCCTTCCATGAGGGAGGGCAGGCAGAGCAGATCCATTACTGGATAGAGCTCGCTGATGTTGGGGTAAAAGCCGGTCATAATGACCCTGCCTTCAAGACCCAACTCGCGCATGGTATTTTCAATGATCGGCCGTTCCGGTCCTTCACCAACCAGCAGAAAGACCACATCGTGGTGTTGCGTCACAATCCGCTGGGCTGCCTGCAGCAGATAGATATGACCCTTAACTGCGTGCAACCGGCCCACCATGGCCACCACCCGTTGACCGGGGGTGATCCCCAGGCTTTTTTTGACGTTATCGGGTGACTCACCGGGGGTTAATAACGAGACATCGAGCCCATTGTAGATGATCTCAATCCGGTCCGGGGTTACCCCCATAGCCGCCAGATCTTCCTTGATTGCACCCGAAATGGCAATAAACCGGTCGGTGCGGTTGTTGGTCAATCGCGTCAGAATTCGGGCCACTGCAGCCTCGGCTGATGTTGAGTAATCATAGCGCAGTACACTGTGAAAGGTGGTTACCACCGGAACCTTCTCTGCCCGGCCAGCCATACGAGCCACCAGGTTGGCCCGCACCCCGTGAGTGTGAACCAGGTCGATTTCCTGTTCCCTGATGAGACGGCGAATCGGAGCCACAGTCGCCAGATCCAACTTGTGGCGCATAACTATCTCGTGAGTGGTGATCCCTTCCTTGCGGCACACTCCGGCAAACGGGCCCTGACAGAGACACAGGAGTTCAGGAGTGAACTTCTCCCGGTCCATCAGGCGCATAAGAGTCAGCAGGTGCCGTTCCGCACCACCAATCTCGCCGCCGCCAATTACCTGTAACACCCTAAGTTTCTTCATACTGCTCCCCGGAGCCACTGGCTCCCGATGTGGTTTTCGGCAGGGCCACCAACAGCCCCAGGAAGAACCAGAAATAGGTCGCCATCATGGGAACCTCAAATATATTTTCTACCGCATTATGGGCCAGGATACCTAAGAGTCCGGTCAGGACCCCCATGCCCAAAGCCAGGGCGTAGGGATCGTCAACCTGGTCCAGGCTGCTGCGGGCCAGACGAATTCCGGCCACCAAGAGCAGCAAGAGGGAAACCAGTCCCATCCATCCTGCTTCTGCGCCGGTCTTCAGATAGAAATTATCGGCATAGAATGAGTCGTTAGGGTAGTAACGCGCTGCCACCGCTCCCCCGAATCGTCCCAGGCCCACGCCGGTCGCCGGTGCCCCCTGCCAGGTAGCCAGGGTCTGGGTCCAGCGGCCGATACGCCCGCCCCGTTCACTGGAGGCCATATACTCCGGGGTGGCCATATAGGCCAGGCGATCATAAACGGTGGGCATAACCACCGGAGTCAGGATGGCAACTATCAGCAGGCCCCAGATGATACGCCGGTCCAGCCAGAGCCCCATAAGTACTATGGTGAACCCCAAAGCCAGCCAGGCACCTCGTGATAATGTGAACACCAGACAGGCCAGCATTACCAGAAAGATTCCGCCATAAACCAGTTTCTTAAGGTAACTGCGGCTGGCCGTGAGGCTGGCAATAGAGATCGGAATGGCCAGCACCAGCAGGCTTCCTAAAATATTGGGACTGCCGATGATCGAAAAAACCCGCGTGGTAATGCTGGTCTCAACCTTGCTGTCATACCAGGAGGTAGGAATCTCCACCCCGATATACTGCTGATAGATTCCGTATAACGCAACCAGAAAAACCACCGCCAGGAATACATCGCAAATCCACTTGAACTGCGACCGGCTGAAAAGCAGGTTGACGGCTACAAAAAACCACAGGGTGTACTGCAGGTAAACCCGCAGCCCCTCCACCGCCGGAGCGGTTTCCGGAGACCTGATTATAAACAGGAAGACATAAACACAAAGGTAGAGCAGGAAGGGCACCAACAATCTCGTGCCCTGGGGCGATAGCTTCTGCAACCCGGTGCGGATCAGCAGGATGCCGACAATGACAATAAATAAAAGCTCATCCCAAACTCCCACCAGAAATGGAAACGGGGAATAGGTGCGCAGGACATAATCCACCAGAACATAGGCCACCACCAAAAACAGGCTGTATTCCATAGCCGGCCGGACTGAAGCGGATTCCCGGTATCCGTTCCACCAGTTCAGGACCTTGGCCAGAAGGCTCTCAGTCCACCACTCCCGGGTAGGGCGCCAGACAACCAGCAGCAGACCCAGGAACAAAAGACACACCTCAACTGCCAGTACCAGACCCCGGGGCTGGTTAACCACTAGGTCAGTCGCCATGAACAAAGCCACCAGCAGTCCAATCGCGACCACAAGCCTGGTCAGGAGAACGCTGCCCGAAATCAATTGACGAGCCCAGTTCCCCAATGCCCACAGAATCTTGACAAGCCGCTCCCACAGCCATCCAGAGACGGTCCCGAACAGGCCCGGATCACGCTTCTCACTGTAGGGTAAGACATTAGGGTTCCCACGAACCAGCCAGGACAGGAACCAGCTGCCCCGCAGGAGTTCCTGCAGCAGGTCTGAAATCCATTTGAAAACTCTTATTATCAGCGAGCCTTCCCCCAGACCGGGCCGGGCACAGATTCTCACCAGCCAGCCCAGGAACAGGCTCCCTTCCAACCAGCGATATAATAGGGTCATGACCTCTACTTCACTTCCACATTCAGTATCGTCGCCTTCAGTTCCGCCGTACGAGTCTTGACATAGTAGTCATCCTTACCGGCTCGCACCTGCTGCCCGCCCAGCATGATCTGATAAGGGCTGACCGCCGTGGTCTGACCCTCGATAATCAGGAATATGTCCTTGCGGAACGGGTTCTCGGTCAGGATCATGCTTCCATCCGGTTTGCTGACCGTGGTGTTGGCCTGCCTAACATCTACTTCCTTTATATATACCGGTACCAATTGGTTGTTGGCCACCAGCTGATCTCCTACCTTAATATTAGGCACCACATCCGGGTAGACAAAGGGACATACCACTTTGAGCTGCACTGTTTTGGGGTCTACCGCCACATTCGTCCCGCGCCCGCGGTAGAATACCCCGAAAATTACCAGAACCACCGCCAGGACAATGGCCAAATCGATAATGCTGACCCTGCCAAATAACCGGCCCTGTTTGTCTATCATAACTACCTCCACCTCAAGTATTTTTCGCCATTATTTATATAAAACAGTATAGCAGAAACCTATATGCTCAGCACGTTTTCCAGGGGACAGGTCGATTGCATCACGGGGACTGTCCCTATGATGCAAAATGCATCAAGGGGACAGTCCGAAAGCGCCGGGATAAACCGGCATAGAGTAGGGGATGAAAGAGCCCTACGTGAAAGGAGTAGCTACACCATCACGACCCCGAGTCATGCGCGGGTAGCCGCGAGGGTACGCGTGAAGCGTTGACAGGGGGAAACGCAGGCCAGACATTGAGCTCCGAAATCACCCATCCGGGGTGCCGACCTCGTGGACTGATAGGGAAGGCAATACGGTAAGACGGCGATAAGTGTAGCGAGTCGCATACTGACCCCGCGGAGTCGAAGAACCTGGGCATGCGTGGACACTCTATGCTCGAGAACCGGGAGATCTCAGCAGCATCCGTTGGTAGAAAAACGGCGGGTCGGTCAGGGAAGGCCTGTGGCCGTAATCCTGACATGCACGTTGCTGAGAAGTCAGACACCGGCATAGTACCAAAGAAGGAGCCGAACAAAATTGGCTAACCAATGGCGGAGGCACTGGAGGGAAGGCCGGTGACCAAGGGAAATTCTGAGGATATGGCTGCGAGCTGTACGCAGAGACAGGGGGAAGCATTGACCAAACTCAACAGAATACGCGAAGCCGCGCACAGGGACAAGAACCTTCGGTTTACCACCTTAATGCACCATATCACAACTGATCTGCTTCGGAATGCATACATGGCATTAAAACGAAATGCGGCACCCGGGATAGACGAAATGACATGGAGGCAGTACGGGAAGGAACTGGAGGCAAACCTGACAAATCTCCACCAAAGCGTCCAAAGTGGCAGATACCGAGCACAGCCCTCGAAAAGAATCTGGTTACCCAAACCGGACGGAAGGCAACGCCCAATCGGCATAGCCGCGCTAGAGGACAAAATAGTCCAACAGGCCGTAGTTTGGATACTGAACCAGATATACGAAGAGGACTTCATGGGATTCAGCTATGGATTCCGCCCAGGTCGTAGCCAACACAATGCGCTGGACGCACTATGGGTAGGAATCACAAGACGAAAGGTAAACTGGGTGTTGGATGCAGACATACGCAGCTTCTTTGATACCATTGACCATGAATGGATGATGAAATTCATGGAGCACCGTATCGCAGACCAAAGACTGCTTCGCTTAATACGGAAATGGCTTAGAGCCGGAGTATCCGAAGATGGTCAGTGGTCAAAAACGACTGTCGGCACCCCTCAAGGGGCGGTCATATCGCCAATCTTAGCAAATATCTATCTGCATTACGTGCTCGACTTGTGGGCACACCAATGGCGAACCAAGCATGCTGCAGGGGAAGTAATCATTGTGCGTTATGCCGATGATGTAGTCATGGGGTTTCAGCATCGAAAAGAGGCAGAACGCTTTCTCCAAGAACTGGGGGAACGCATGGCAAAATTCGGGCTGGAATTGCACAGCGAAAAGACCCGACTTATTGAGTTCGGAAGGTTCGCAGCAGAGAACAGGGCAGTACGCGGCGAAGGCAAGCCCGAAACGTTTGACTTCCTGGGTTTTACACATATCTGTGGCAGGACACGGAAAGGCGACCGCTTTACAGTACGTAGGAAAACCATAGCCAAACGTCTGCAGGGGAAAGTAAAGGCAGTCAGGGAAGAGATCATACGCCGACGACATGACCCCATCCCCGAACAAGGAAAATGGTTACGTGCAGTAGTGCAGGGACACTTCAACTACTTCGCAGTTCCCGGCAATAAACCGGCAATTGATGCTTTTCGAACTGAAGTCATCAAGGCGTGGCTACATGCACTAAGACGCAGAAGCCAAAAAGCACGAAATCTCACGTGGGAAAGAATCAAGCGATTGGTAGCTACTTGGATTCCTTCAGCAAGAATACTTCATCCATACCCATCCGAAAGACTTCGCGTCACTAACCCGAGGTAGGAGCCGTATGAGGTAATTCCTCACGTACGGATCTGTGCGGGGGGTGTCCGGCAACGGACATCCCTACCGCAATCCGTGATTCACCGTGATTCAGTCAGATTGTCGAAATTTGAACCGGTGAGGAGGTATCGCAAAACCGCCGTAGAAATACCCAATAGCCAAATTTGGCTAGTGGACAGGCAAATCGGTCAATGTTAGAATTTGTCTAGGTTATGGGGTGTGGAGGATTTATTGTGAAAAACGCTTATCAGGTTTATGCCCTGAGTGTAATAATTGCATTTATTGTGGCGTATTTACTTATGCCACTGGTAGCCAAACTGGCTTTTCGTATCGGTGCCATCGACCAGCCGAGTGCCCGTAAGGTGCATACCAAACCCATGCCTCGTCTGGGTGGAACCGGAATATTTGTGGCTTTTGTTGTTGTCGTTCTGGCAACGCAGAGTATTGATCGGTCTTTAATGGGGATCCTGCTGGGTGCCGCTGTAGTTTTCCTCGTCGGGGTCTTGGATGACATTTACCGTCTAAGCCCCTGGACCAAGCTGGCAGCTCAGATTGCCGCCGCCTTGATTGTGGTTTACTTCGGAGTCCGGGTGCATGTAATGACCAACCCCTTTGACGGGGTATTCCAACTGGGGGCCCTGAGTATTCCCCTTACCCTCTTGTGGGTTATCGGGATTACCAATGCGGTGAACCTGATCGATGGCCTGGATGGCTTGGCCGGTGGGGTTTGCGCTATTGCCGCCATCACAATCGGGGTGGTGGCCTGGAAGGGAGATCAGATGGTGGTAGCTTATATGGCCCTGGTGTTGGCCGGAGCCATAGCGGGCTTTCTGCCGCACAACTTCCATCCGGCCCGGATATTTATGGGGGACTCGGGGTCAATGTTTCTGGGATTTGTTCTGGCCTGTCTCTCGGTATCGGGACTGGCCAAGGGTGCGACCCTGATTTCCTTGTGCATACCGGTAATTATCCTGGGGATACCGGTCTTTGACACCTTATTTGCTATTATACGCAGAGTGAACAACCAGGCGCCGATTTTTGGAGCGGATAAAGCCCACCTGCATCACCGGTTGATGGATATGGGCCTGAGTCATCAAGGAAGTGTCATAATCATATACATCGTCAGCGCTCTTCTGGGAGGGGCGGCCGTGGTTATGACTTATGTCAGCAGTCCGAAAGCCCTGTTGATTCTGGCAGTGGTCTTAGCATTAATAATCCTGGGAGCGCGAAGGGTTGGAATCACCAGCGGAGGGACCAGGGTGACGGAAAACCACCCCAAAAAAGGCCAGCTTACGAAAGGTGCCTGACCCCCAGTTTGGGAGCAGGGAATAACACGACACAAAATAGCCCGGGTAAGATAAACTATATATTAATTGAAGGAAATAATAACCACAAGGTTAACCGGTAATTTAATACAGTGCGTATTGCGATGCTAAAACCTGTCCGCCAAGAGTGTGGTGGATTTCCTGGCTGGATGATAGAATCCAAAATAGATCAGGATTTTTTGAAACTTTATGAGATTTGAGGCGTACCGTTTATAGGGGGCGAGGGATATGGCGAAGAAAACAAACAGGAAGAAAAAAAAGGTTTCACGATATAGGAAAATACTAATAGTTGCAGTCTTTTTTGTATTCTCATTCCTGGTGGGATGTTCTCTTCCGCAACTCGCCGGTCTGGGACTCTGGGGGGCTAGTGACGGCCCGAAGGAAGTACCCGAGATAGCTAAAGGCGAACCGGTAAACATTCTGTTTCTGGGGATAGATGCCCGACCCGGGGAAACCAATGCCCGCAGCGATACCATGATGCTGGCCTGCATAAATCCTGAACTTCAGAAGGTGGCCGTAGTATCAATTCCCCGCGATAGCCGGGTGGATGTACCGGGCGCGCTTGACAAGATCAACAACGCCAACGCCGTAGGAGGACCGAAAGCAGCCTGTAAGGCGGTGGAAAAACTCCTGGGCACCAAGGTGGATTACTATGTGCTGACCAACTTCAATGGTTTTGCCAAGATGATCGACATTCTGGGCGGAGTTACCATTGATGTGGAAAAACGCATGTATAAACCCTCAGAAGATATAAACCTGAAGCCCGGAGAACAACACCTTAACGGCCGAAATGCCCTGGCTTATGTTCGTTTCCGGGATGATGCCCTGGGCGATATCGGAAGAACCGAACGCCAGCAGAAATTCCTGAAGGCTTTTGCAGAGGAGATGCTTAAGACCAAAACAATATTCAAGCTCCCGTCTTTAATACCGGAACTCAAAGAAAACGTGGAGACCAACATGGGGACCAAGGCTATGCTGGATCTGGCCAAGCTGGCGCTTAAGTTCAAACCGGATGACCTCGTGGCCCAGACTCTGCCCGGGTATTTCTACGATGACCCGGATAATGGAGCAAGTTACTGGATCGTTGACAAAAACAAGGCCACGGAACTTATTGCCGGCCTGATGGATGGCCGCAAAGTTGCAGTGATCCAGGAATCGCCTCACCCGACAGTACCTAAGAACCGGGGGAAGACTCCCAGCAATCAAGGGCCAATAAATAAGGATCCCGAGGAATCAGAAAATACCGAGGAACCGCAGGATCCTGGCAGTGGCACGAGCCCGGAGGATCCACCGGACGAAACCGGCGAGGACCCGGGGGTGACGCCGCCGGATAATCCCAACCCTCCGGGAGGAGTAACCAACCCGCCTGAAGATCCGTCCGATCCGGGGAACGGTTTGGGACCGGAAGGGTATGTTTAGGGGTAGAGTCTGCGATTGGTGCTGATAAGAACGAAAAGGCTGCCGGAAACGGCAGCCTTTAGTATTTGCGGTAGGCAGGTGTCGTTTTCCTGGTGAAGGGCGTTCACTCCTCAATCACAGCCGGTACTGATATCAGTGACCATCTAGCGGTGAAAGGGAAATCAAATACTGGTAAAGAGCAGTAAAATCAGCTTGCTCCGCATGGTCTTGTTCCAGAATGGCCAGAGCGGCTTCCCGGCGACCGGCCTTGTATAACGCTGCAGCATAGAAGGCCTGGAACTGCTCATTCTCAACTAGTTTCTCATCCTTAACTGACCCAAAGAGATCTGCCGCTTTATTATAGTCTCCCTGGTAGAAATAGACCTGAGCTTGTTTCGCTTTAATGGAGTCGGTGAACTCCAGTTTTGGACCGGACCAGCCGCGCTGGTCGTTAACCTTACTGATCTGCTGGCTTAGCTGCTTGGCCAGAGACATTGCCGCTGCAGCTCTATCACTCGCCAGTGATGGATTCTCAACCAACCACCGGTTGATGCTCCAGACATAGGTGCCCAGCAAACGATCATAGCCGGAAACCACCCAGGGATTGAGTTCGATAACTCGCTTCCCCACGCGGATCATTTCTTCCTCACCGGCCAGAAGGTGATAGGTATCGTCCAGGCTGACCATGGTTTTGTAGTCATTCCATGCGAGACTTTCAGCCAGGTGGGCTTCGTTAATGGCCTGCTTATATAATGGAGAATTCACATTACCAGGCTCCACCTTCGACCACATGACCGCGCAGAAACGGGCAAAGTCAGTATAGTACTTTCCGTTTAGGGGATCAAAACGGACCGCCTTTTCATAATGGCCTAAAGCCTGCGAGTATTGCCCGGCCTGGGCTGTTTTTTCTGCTTTATCAGCATGGAAAGCGGCCAAAGCGAAACAACTCCCGGCGCTTAACAACAGCACGGCGAAAGCAATGACTAACCCGGTCAACAAGCGATTGAAGCTGGGTCGCATCCGAAACATCTTGTGACTCTCACGCTCCTTAGGTCCAATGAACTCGGCATGGTAAGCCCCGGAAATCAATCCGATAAAGGCAAACAACAGTATCTGCATGGAAGGAATGGACAGATCAAAGTCAATTGCGCTGTGTAATACCAGGCCAAAAGCAGCGCAGGCGGTGCCCCAGATCGGCACCTCATAATCCGGGTCCAGGGAATCGTTCCGTCGTTTCAGGATGCGCCAGAGATAATACCCCAGTAACATAAAGATTGCGAGCCACGCCAGCAGACCAAGGAGACCAGCCTCCACCCCTACCTGCAGGAAGTGATTGTGTACCTCAGTGGTCCAGTAGAGGTGATTTTGGTATTGATGATACAGGCTGTTCCATCCACCGGCTCCAGATCCAAACAGGGGATAGTCCCCCATCATTTTTAAGGCATCAATATAAAAATCCCACCGTGCCACAAAGCTATTGGTTCCAATATCAGTCAGGCCGCTTAATTCGCTGATGACCGTTTCCTTGGTAGCGGGAAGTGGATCTTTACTGATAAGAATCGGCAGGAGTTTGGACGATGATATCCAGGCCGCCATGAGACTGAAAAGGAAGAAACCAGCCGACTGCAAGCGGGAACCTCCGGGTATAACCACTAGAAAAAGAACCAACGCCGCCAGCAGAGCCACCCAGGCACCTTTCGAAGCCGCACTAAGCATAACCACCAGCAAGAGAATTGTTGAAACTATGTATAGCAACTTAATGGGCAATCTTTTTTCCGTTACCGCCAGCGCAACCCCGATGATCGACATGATGGCTACAAAAATGCAGGTAGTATTTGTGTATTGTAAGGTTGACATTATGCTGAAACCATTAAAAGCTCCCGGATAATCAATTACTCCCAGTGCCGCTCCAATTCCTATTATGGCCACACCCACAGAACTGACAAAGAGAACAATTAAAAGAGATTTGTATGTACGGTAGTTGACCGCGATCTCCCGCACTAGCCAGAAGATCATAAAATAGTTGAACACCCGAAAAAAGCCGCCTAAGGCCTCCCGAAGGTTGACCGCGCCGATTATTGATAACAGGTAAGCACACACCAAGGTCAGAACCACCATGTCCATCGAACTCGCTATTAATGTCGTTTGTTTATTCCGCCACTTTCGCAGGACAAAGACCAGGAATACGATTGAGGTCAGTGCGTGAGTTAGGAGAATCTCCTTCGAAAAAAACAAGCCCCGAAAGAATGGCGGGTAGAAGAGAAGAATCGCAATTGGCAGGAACCAAAGGAGGTTTTTCAGGTCTAATCCTGTAAGGGGATGTGTGTTTGGTTTTGACTCGGGTTGAGGACTCATTATGTTCTCCCTTCAGTGGGATATTGCTTCCTACATTTTAACTAATAAGCATGTCTGGAATAATAAAGATGCAACTTTTTTTAAAGAGCGTTCGTCATATTTGTTGAAGTCTTGGATTTTGATCTGTATAAATTAATATAGCTCATCACACGAGAAAAGAGGAGATTTAATGTTGAAGAGAACGATTTTAATTACTCTAGTTATTGCATTGGTTTTAATTGTAGGATGTGGTAGTCCAACTATGGTCGACTTTCTTGAGCGGGAAAAAGAAGTACTTGACACAATGGCGCCGACGGCTGTAGAGGTGGAATCAGCTTATAAGGATTATGCTGAGGGCACGATTTCTTACGGGCAGTTTCGAGGCCAAATGGTTGAGGTTTACAAACCCATGGCAGAATTATTGGACGAGTACTTTAAAGATCGTAAAGCTGTTAAAGTAACTGATGCCGAGAGAGAAGACGATAAATTAATCGAGACGTATAGGTATTCCGCAAATGCTCGAAGCGGCTTATTTGGTTTTGTGAAATGGATTGTAGATAACCCTAATGAGGTTCGAAAAGATGTAGATTATATTTTCAGTGAGGAAGTGCAGAAGAAATACCATCAAAACAAGGAGAAATTCTATGAGTCATACAGTAACAAGAAATAAAAAATCAGTCACGAAGGAACCTGAACCAAAAGAATAACGTCTACTAGAACAGTCGAGGAGAACAGCTCGCCGACAATACGTAAGAAATTAGGGAGGTGCAAAGATAGGACACTGATTTCGCAATGCGCGGAGATCACCTCTGTTAATTTGGATTTAATTAATAATTGGGAGGTTTAAAAGTGCTGAAAAACAAAAGACTAATATCGATTATAGCCACATTAGCTTTCTGCCTAAGCTTTCTGGCACCGGCGATAATTGCACCGGCACCAGCAGTTGCGGCCACCACCTATACTGCAGTCATGGGTGTACCGAGCACGACTACTAATGGTGTATTTATGAGTCCATTAAGAATTCTTGAAACGGCCGATACAGTTGGTAGCCTTGTAGGCTCAACGATTACCGTGTATTTACCGGCAGGAGTAGAATACACTGCTGCCCCTGCCGGTCTTGCTGGGTATATCAGTGTTCCTGCAAATGTAGGGGCAACCAGCAATATCTATGGACCTACGGACATTACGTTGGTTACACCCGATTGTACAACTAAGAGGATCGTCTTTACCGTTACTGGAGCAAGCAACCCTACTAACGACAAAGGTATGATTGATGTACTGTTTGGTTATTACAATGGCGCGGTGGTAGCCTCCACTGTAAACATGACTGATGGTGCGGGAGACCTAAATGTCACAATCCTGGGGAATACTGCTTCAGTGACCAAAGGTCAGGCAACACTCGCTAGAATCTTAACCAAATCAACTACTGCTTTGGTATTGGATACGACAACCATTGGAGAGGGAAACAACCAACCTGGCGGAATTATTGATATTCGTGAGAATGTTGCCGGTGCGTTGGCTGCAGCTGCAAGTGATACCAGCAGTATCGAACTCATTCTTCCGAGCGATTTCACCTGGAATGCTGGAACTACAGTTGTCGGCAGTTCGGGACTTGTAGTATCTGCTGCTACTATTAACACTACAACTGGAGGTCAGAGTCGTCTGACATTTGGAGTAACTACTGCAACGACTACAACTCCCGGATACATTACTATTACTCCCCGTATAGATGTTGATAGCCAAGCTCGTGATGGTGAGGTAGTTGTTCAGCTTAAAGGATCAAATTCTGGGCTAACGGGCCAAGCTCTTACTATTGCGACCAAAGGCTCCTTCGGCATAAATGTATCAGCGGCTACCACTCCCGAAATACTTGCGGGACGCACGGATGCTGATGTTGCGGAAATAACTATTAAGGAAAATATGGCCGGCAGCATTTTTGGTGCGGCAACTGGAAGAACACTCTATTTGGAACTCCCGGATAATGCAAGATGGCAAGATATCCCCACAGTAAATGTATCCAAAGGCAATATTGCCATAGGTGCCGGAAACTATGTTAATGGTACGAATCAACGCAAAATTAGCTACCCGGTGACTGCAATCAGCTCCGGCGCATCAACTATTGAATTCGAGTACGGAAGTATTGATGTTAAGGCAGATACTCCGGCTAGTGATGTTAAAGTAACATTCTCCGGAACTGCTGGGGTAACCGGTGAAGTTATCATCGCAAAAATTGTCACTCCGATTACTGGAAGTGGCGATAAGCCTAACGTAGGAATTGGTTTGCAGAACCAAGCAGCAGGTGATTTTACCATAACTGAGACAAAAGCTGGAGCATTAATGGCGAAATCAGGTGTTGCAACCAGAAACCTCGTTCTCGAAACACCTTCTGGTGTAACCTTTGAAACTAAGCCTGTGGTTTCGGTTACCGAAGGCGATCTTAAACTAGATGTTGACAATGTATCGCTCAACTCTGCTAAGAATGTACTTACCATACCGATGCGGTCTTCAAGTCTCTCGACAGCCTCTGTTATTAAAGTAAGCGGAGTTAAGTATGTTGTTGACAGAACCGTTCCGGAAGGCGAGGTTCGGATTAAGGTTCGTGGTACCGCGCTAGATGATTACAACGCAGGTGCCGACACAGTGATAGAAGTTGCAAACGCAGTTTGCACT
This sequence comes from Syntrophomonadales bacterium, assembly GCA_050951725.1. GTDB lineage: Bacteria > Bacillota > Syntrophomonadia > Syntrophomonadales > DTU052 > DTU052. Next base: position 17,378 of record JBMNJO010000009.1, read on the forward strand.
ACTCCCGCTCCTGCTGACCAGGGAAGAAATGCCTCCTTCTACATTGGTTCAACCATTATGAATGTAAACGGAGCTAACATTATCATGGACGCTGCTCCTTACATTAAGGCTGGCCGCACCTATGTACCGGTTCGTTACCTGGGCGATGCTCTGGGTGCAACCACTGCTTGGGATGAGGCTACTAAGACCGTAACCGTTACCAAGGGCGACAAGACCGTTGTTCTGGTAATCGGTAGCAAAGTTGCCAAGGTTAATGGCGCAGATGTACAGATGGACGTAGCTCCGGAAATCACCGGTGTTGGACGTACAATGCTTCCCGCACGTTGGGTAGCAGAAGGTCTGGGCTATGCAGTTGGCTGGAATGCTGCACTGCAACAGGTGGTTATCCAATAATAAATTCTTAAACAAAGAGCCTGGGGGAAATTCTCCCGGGCTCTTTTTATTGTGCGCCCGGCATGGTAAGCGTCAAATACTTCACACATGGGAATCATAACGTCCTCATGAGATAATAACCTGAACATTAATATATGGAGGGATGTTCAGGGATGGTCAACAGAGAACGTCGAATCTTATGGGAGAAGCGTCTAGCGGAATACGAAGCCAGCGGGCAATCCCCCATCGCCTGGTGTAACGAAAACTCAATCAGGAAAAACCAGTTCTATTACTGGCGCAGGAAGCTACGTGGTAGCCAGGCAGAAATAGAAAAACCAATAAAATGGCTGCCATTAAACGTGGGACCGACATTGGTTAAGGATTCAATAGCAATCCATATCGGACAGGCAACGGTTGAACTCAACAAGGGGTTTGATCAAGACCTGTTTCGCCAGATCGTAAAGGTCTTGCAAACGGTATGATTAGTGAAATATCAAGCCGCCAGGTATATCTAGCCTGCGGCAGTACAGATCTTAGAAAATCGATTGACGGACTAGCAGTGCTGGTCAAAGAAGCCTTCAACCTAGATCCATTCAGCCAGTGCCTGTTTGTCTTCTGCAATCGCAAGCGAGACAAGCTTAAGATTCTACAGTGGGACCATAATGGATTCTGGCTGCATTATAGGCGATTGGAACGGGGCAAATTCAATTGGCCGACCTCAAATGATGATACAATCAGTATCAGCTACCGTGAATTCCGCTGGATTTTAGATGGCCTGTCGCTTAAACAAAACCAAGCTCACAAAGCAGTCAAAGAGCGTACAATTATTTAGCGAAAAATCCCGATTTATTCGGGTTTTTCTGCCCTTTTGGGGTGGTTTTCTGGTACAATATATTTATGGATATGCAGCCGAATTCAGCTCAAATAATTGAACAACTCAATGATAGAATCCTAACACTCGAACAGCAAAATGCTGAGCTGAATGCCAGGATTAAGTGGTTCGAAGAGCAGCTACGCTTAAGTCGCCAAAGACAGTTTGGGACTTCTAGTGATAAAACTTCTCCCGAGCAGATCAATTTGTTCAATGAGGCCGAAGATACCACTGATACCAGTGTTGAGGAACCAACAATCGAAACTATCACCTATGAGCGGCAGAAAAAGCAGCCTGGCCAAAGAGCTGAAATGCTAAAGGACCTACCGGTTGAAGTAATTGAATATCGGTTGCCGGAAGACGAGCAAGTCTGCCCCTGTTGCCAAGGTAAGCTGCATGAGATGAGCACTCAGATAAGGCAGGAACTAAAGATAATTCCGGCCCAGGTGAAAGTAGTCAAGCATATCCAGTACATATACACCTGCCGACAATGTGAGCCGGAAATTACCAAGACACCGATAATAAAGGCTGAAATGCCCAATCCAATCCTACCAGGCAGTCTAGCATCCCCTTCAATGTTAGCATTCATTATGGATCAAAAGTACACCAACAGCCTGCCGTTGTACCGTCAGGAACAGCAGTTCTCCCGACTTGGCATTGGTCTATCCCGTCAGACCATGGCCAATTGGCTACTAAGTGCGGCGGATCCATGGCTTAAGGTAATTTATAACCGAATGCATGAGGAGTTGATTAAGAGGGATATCCTGCATGCCGATGAAACAACCCTACAGGTTCTGAGAGAACCAGGGCGTTCCGCCCAATCTAAATCCTATATGTGGCTATACCGAACCGGGCGAGACGGTCCCACGATAGTTCTCTACGATTACCAGACAACCAGAGCCAGCAAACATCCGGATAAATTTCTATCTGGCTTTAAGGGATATCTGCAGACTGATGGCTATAGTGGTTATGGCAAACTAACTGGCGTAACGTTGGTTGGTTGCTGGGCGCATGCGCGCCGGAAATTCACTGATGCTCTTAAGGCACTTCCGGCTGCTCAAAAAGGCAAGCCGGTAGCCGCTAGCGTGGGCCTGGATTACTGCAACAAATTATTTGCCATTGAAAAGCAGCTTAAGGATGTTTCCGACCAGGAGCGCTATGAAAAACGGCTCGAACGGAGCAAGCCGTTACTTGACGACTTTTACGGCTGGCTTAAAAGACAGCGCCAACAGACCTTACCCAAGAGTACTTTTGGTGAGGCTATTACCTACTGCATTAACCAGTGGGATAATCTTACCCACTTTCTACTGGATGGTCGGCTGGAAATCGATAACAATCGTGCTGAGCGGTCAATTAAGCCGTTCGTAATCGGAAGGAAGAACTTTTTGTTTTCTAATACCCCTAGAGGTGCGAGGGGCAGTGCGATAATCTACAGCATCATTGAAACGGCTAAGGAGAATAACCTCAAGCCCTATAACTATCTGATGTACCTGTTCGAACGGTTGCCGAATGTGGACACTAAGGACACTTCAGTGATAGATACACTTTTACCCTGGTCAGATCATATACCCGGCGATTATAGAATGCCCGAAAAGGGGAATGTTCAAAAGGGCACCTGATCCAGTGTTGAGTATTTGACGCTTACCTCTTTTTATTGTGCGCCCGGCATGGGCGCAGTCTAATGGGTGAAAGTCCCTAGTGCGGGTTGATAGTGCCAAGCACATAGCCAAGGGCAAGGGTGTCCTCGGCGACGAGGAATCTGAAGGAAGCCGGAGGCAAACTTCTGGTCTGACGAACAGAAATCACATAAGGCATCGTAAGCTGGGTAAGGTTGCTGTACAAACTGAAGCCCAAAACTATCCGGAAGCTTGCGGTGTAAATGTGGCAGATAGATGGAAGGAAAGACTGCGTTCTTACTCGGGGAGGTCTCACGGACGGACGGAAACAGAGTAAGAAGTCCGGTTGAAACAAGATTTATCGCGAGAAGTCAGCAGAGGCCATATTACAGAGGCAGCGCGATGCCGAAGGAAGGGCCGAACCAAAGAAGGTGTGGGTCAATGAAAGTTACTGAAAGTGACGAATTAAAACACAGCCAACTTCATTTATTTGAAGACTATCTGCAAAGGGTATCTGCGGAACAGAGAGAGTATGCAGAAGTGTGCGAGTCACCTAAGATGATTGAAACCGACAGCACCGACACAAACCAGCAGAGGGAGGGACTGCTAGAGCAAATCTTGAGCAGAGACAATCTGAACCGGGCCTACAAGCAGGTAAAGAGAAACAGAGGCGCGGGTGGAATTGACGGTATGCAGGTAGAAAAACTTCTACCCTTCCTGAAAGAAAGCAAGAATGAGCTAGTTCAATCCCTCCGGGACGGTAAATACCGTCCCAAACCTGTTCGCAGGGTAAAAATACCCAAAGAGAACGGGAAGACCAAGAAACTGGGAATACCAACCGTCGTGGACAGACTTATCCAAAAGGCAATATGCCAAGTTTTGAGCCCCATCTTTGAGAAGCAGTTTTCAGACAATAGCTTTGGATTTCGACCGAAGAGAAGCGCGCATGACGCGCTCAAAAGATGCCGGACCAACATTACAGAGGGCTACAGATACGTAGTCGACATGGACTTGGAAAAGTACTTTGATACGGTTAACCAAAGTAAACTCATCCAGATACTATCGGAAACGATAAAGGACGGACGAGTCATATCGCTTATACATAAGTTCCTGCGAGCAGGAGTCATGGTGGGCGGAATGTTTGAAGATAGCCCAGAAGGCGTACCACAAGGCGGTCCACTGAGTCCCCTACTTGGAAACATCATGCTAAACGAATGTGACCATGAAATGGAGAGACGTGGACACCGCTTTGTGCGCTATGCGGATGATATGCTGATTTTCTGCAAGAGCAGGAAAGCGGCGACACGTACATTGAACCACATTCTCCCCTATATCGAAGGGAAACTATTTCTGAGGGTAAATCGGGAGAAAACACAGGTGGCATACGTGAATAAGGTCAAATACCTGGGATATGGCTTTTACATTTACAAAGGTGAAGGAAGGCTCAGAATACATCCCAAGAGCGTCCAAAAATTCAAGGATAAAATCCGAGAAGTTACCGGGCGCAGCAACGGGATGGGAATTGAAGCAAGGAAAATCCAACTGAACCAAGTGATTCGGGGATGGATGAATTACTTCAAGCTGGCAGACGCAAAGAATCTGATACAGGGATTGGATGAGTGGATTAGAAGCCGCGTACGGATGGTGACATGGAAACGATGGAAAAGAGTCCGCACACGTTTCGAGAACCTTAAACGCTCAGGAATCAAGGAAGAACAGGCGTGGATGTGGGCAAACACAAGAAAGGGCTATTGGCGTACTGCCCATAGCCCAATCTTGTCAAGAGTCCTATCCAACGACAGGTTCAAACGTGCCGGATACCTCAGTTTGACGGAATGTTACTCTGCGAAGTAAGTGTAAACTTTGGAACCGCCGCTTGCGGAACCGCATGAGCGGTGGTGTGGGAGGTCGGCCACTCAAATAATGGGTGGCCTCCTACCCGATTGACCATTTTGGCCCAAAGCATATATAATTATGAAAAACTGACCCGCTGGTCAGCAACTTTTAAGGAGTGAGATCGTATATGGACAGAATTCTTCGTATCCTATTTATTGCAGCTTTATTGTTGGTTAGTGTAGTGGTAAATGTTGATCAAGCTTTAGGTGAAGAAAAATATGTGCTTACAATACAATCGGCACTAGACAGGGCGTATGCATATAGCCCTCTCATGAAAACAAGCGAGTTTGAGGTTGAGAAGAGTGAGCGAATCCGAAGTGATGCCGTAGATTTTGTCAGAGGCATACCAATGACCGGATTCATATCTGGTACAACCTTAGTTGGTGATGCCTACACGGGATACTTGCAAGCAGATATGGGCTGGCAAATTGCAAAGGATGCGTTAGAAAAAAAGAAGAATTCTATTACGGTTGACGTATACGCCAAGTATTACACCGTGTTGAGAGCAGAAAGCCAAATTGATGTGGCCAAAAAGGATCTTGAAAGAGATACATGTATTTTTAAAATTGCTGAATTGCAGCGCAGATTGGGTATGAGAACTGAGTTGGATCTTCGTAATGTCCAGGCACAGAAAGAACAGAGCATGGTGGCGTTAGCTGATGCTGAAAAACAAGCAGAGATGGCTCGTAATGATTTATACATATTATTGGGTTTGCCTAATGGCGATACGTATGTTCTTGACCAACCAACCTGGACCACCATTGATCTCGCCCCATTGGATACTGAGGTATCACGCGCGCTAGCCTTTAGCCATGACGTATACAGTGCTGATATGGCAGCAAATATTGCCAACCAGATAAAGTATTGGGCAAAAAACTGGACAATCGGGCAAATTGATGCAGATATTTCTCTTCAAAATAAAGAATTGATTAAGAACAGTGTGAAGGCAGCAGTAAACTCACTATACTGGAATCTGAAAGATTTACCTGAAAGACGTGCTGCTCTTGAATTGGCCATTCAAAATGCACATCAAGCTTTAGATCTTACCCGACTTAAATACGAAAATGGATTAGCGACCCGCACAGAGGTTATCCAGGCGGAAGCTGTCTTAAAAAATCTCGAAAATCAGTTCGTTGCATTGAAATGTCAAAATGAAATCTGTGTGGCGCAGTTTAAGGCCCTCACAGGCAGGTGAGTAAACGAAGTTAAGTAAATAACCTTAGGAGCATTCCTGTAATCCTTAAGAACGATCTTTGAAAAAAGAGACGCCCATCAATACAATTGAATTGTGCTGATCCCCGATAGAAAGGCACAAAACAAGAGATTGAGGAGGCGTCCCTATATGAAAAGTACACAAAACGAGAAGATTTCGCAAATCAAATTTGAAACCCTGGTCGTTGGAATTGACATTGGGAAAGAGACCCACTATGCAAGAGCCTTTGATTACAGAGGGCTCGAGCTGGCCAGGCTGCTGAAATTTAGCAACACAGACCAAGGATTTCACCTCTTTGATCAGTGGATGCGTGATATATGTAAGCAGCAAGAAAAGACTGAGATCATTGCCGGCTTTGAACCTACAGGACATTACTGGTTTACGCTAGGGGATCATCTCAAACGTCAAGGCCACAAACTGGCCATAGTCAACCCGTTCCACGTCAAGCGAACCAAAGAACTGGATGACAATAGCCCTACCAAGAACGACCGTAAAGACCCGAAAACTATCGCCATGTTGGTGAAAGATGGACGTTATCGGGAAGTGTACATACCCGACGACATCTATCAAGAACTAAGAGAGGCGGTATCAGAACGGGAACGGCTGCAGGAGCAATTGACTTCTATCTACAATAGGGTCGTTAGGTGGCTTGACATCCGGTTTCCAGAGTTCACAACAGTCTTCAAGGACTGGAGAAGAAACGCGGCATTGATAACCCTCAGAAGCTTTCCAACACCAGAGAAGGTCATGGAAATGGGTGTTGATAAGATTGTAGAGACGTGGAGAAAGCAGATGAAGCGCGCCAGTCTAAAACGTGCAGAAAGACTGGTAAAAGCGGCAAGCAGAAGCGTAGGCCGAACCAGCGGTAAAGTGGCCTCCGAGGCCAGTTTGCAAAACCTGCTAGCAGAATATGACCTGTACTGTCAGCAATACGACAAGCAAGAACAGCTCATGCAAGAACTGCTGATGCAAGTACCTAATGCTGACAAACTCCTGGATATCAAAGGGGTCGGCCTAATCACAGCAGCCACCTTTGTCGGCGAAGTAGGCGATATCAGTAGATTCCAAGATCCCAGGCAAATACAGAAGCTGGCTGGACTCAATCTGGTAGAGAACAGTTCCGGCAAACACAAGGGAAAGACCACTATCAGCCGTAGGGGTAGAAGACGACTGAGACACAGCTTATTCTTTTCCATGATTGCCATGCTGGGGAAAAACCAAGAGTTTCGGCTACTTCACCAAAGAAACCTGATGCGGGAGAATAACCCGCTTAAACAAGATGCAGTCCATCATCGCACTCTGCGGTAAGCTGATCCGAGTCTTCTTTGCAATACTAACCAAAGGCGTTGATTACAGCCCGGAGAAGATGCTTGGGGACATGGAGCAGTCAGCTAGAGTAGCTGCCTAGAAGGCAATGAAGTCTTTACCAATAGCGATTGTTATTACGTCATTGCCAGCATAAGATGGCTACCCGCAGTCACTTAAAAGCAGCGATGAACGAAACTTCAAGAAGCCAAAAATCACGATAAAACGGGAGCCGGGACAGTCAGGTTGAATTTTACCATAAGGGCAATTGACCCCGCTTAGGAGCATGACTGACGTTCCACCTCTTGGATAGGCAGGACGAAGGAATTAAGGGCTTTAGACCCAGGAAGACATGGGAGGTTTGCTGCCAGGAGATGGTGTGGAATCCCACTGGCCACAATACAAGAAACCGAGCGGCTTAGCGGAGCTCTACTCACCATCACCCATAATTACACATAGATGTAACAAACAAGAGATGGGCTGTCCGTAAACAAAATGAAATCGTGAGAGAACAAGCGATATTGGAAGTATAGCTTAGTTTATTAAGGGAGGGGTAGTGTTGAGGAGAGGGAAGTCGTCGGTTGTTTTAGTGGTCATACTGATTATGGCCTTATTCTACGGCAGTGGATGCGGTAAGGAGGATACCCAAAAAGAGGTTGATAACCGCTTGACGGTGGAGACCGTGGCGGTAGAGCAGGGAAGCATATATAAAGATGTCAACTATTCGGGGAGCCTTAAGGGGGCTGATGAGGTGACTCTCTATCCCAAGGCGGCAGCCCGGGTGGTGGCGGTTCACCTGCAGGAAGGTGACCCGGTAGCGAAGGGTCAGACCATAATCAGCTTGGATACCACTGATTACGAGACGCAAGCTGCCGTGGCCGAGGCAACCTTGGCCCAGGCAGAATCGGCTTATGAGAACACCCGCGCTAATGTGGAGCGTACCCGCCTGCTGCACCAGGAAGGTGCGGTGTCAGACCAGCAGATGGAGCAGGCGGAGATGGGTCTGATACAGGCGAGTTCAGCTCTGGAGCAGGCCCGTGCGGGAGTGCAGAGTGCCCAGAATCTTCTCAGCAACTGTAAGGTTACCTCTCCTATAAACGGGGTTGTGGGACTGATCCAGATTACGGAGGGCAACATGGCCAGTCCCCAGGCTCCGGTAGCGGTGGTCAGCAGTACGGGACGGATGGCGGTTAAGGTCAATGTGACCGAGAGTGAGATCAGTTTTGTAAGTGTTAATGATTCGGTGAAGGTCAGGGTAAGCAGCGTATCTGACCAGGAGTTTACCGGCAAGGTTACTTCGGTAGCTGCGGTGGCCGATCCCCGGAGTAAGGCTTTCCCGGTAGAGGTGACACTGGACGACCCGGATAATGTATTAAAGTCGGGGATGATTGCCCAGGTACAGGTATCCACCGAGAAGAAAGATGGGGTATTGACCATCCCCAGGAATGCGGTGGTTGAAAAAGGAGCCCGCCGGGTGGTCTATACGGTAGATGACCAGTCGGTAGTTCATGAGACCACAATCGAGGTGGGGTTGCAGAACCGTGAGCGGGCGGAGGTTATCAAAGGGTTAAAGCTTGGAGACCAGGTAGTCATTAAAGGCCAGACCCTGCTCCATGATAAGGACGAGGTCAGGGTAGCAGGAGGCAAGGTCTGATGAAGCTGGTAAAAATAGCGGTCAAAAGACCAGTAATGATATCGATCCTGGTAGGGGTGCTGTTAATTCTCGGTTATGTCAGCTTTTCCCGTTTGGGCGTGGACCTTTACCCGGATATGAAGTTCCCGGTAGGTGCGGTAATAACAAACTATGCCGGCGCAGGTCCGGAGGAAGTTGAGTCCCAGATAACTCGGCCTCTGGAAAGCGTCGTGGGGACTGTTGCCAATGTGCAGGAGATCAGTTCATATTCATTGGCCGGTATGTCGGCCGTGATTGTCATGTTCAACTGGGGTACCGATATGGACTTCGCGGCCCTGGATGTGCGGGAGAAGATAGCTCTGATTGAACCATACCTGCCGCAGGATGCCGAGAAACCGATGGTAGTTAAAATGGACCCCTCAATGATGCCGGTTATGCAGATAGGATTGTCCGGTGGGCAGGACCTGGCACAGCTGCAGTCTATGGCTGAAGATGAGATCCAGCCGGCCTTGGAACGGGTGCCTGGGGTTGCTTCCGTCACCTTGACCGGAGGTCTGACCCGGGAGGTCAGGGTGGATGTCGACCCATCCAAACTCCAGAATTACGGTCTTTCCATGTCCCAGTTGGCTGCAGTTCTGAGGGCTGATAACTTCAACCAGACTGGGGGGTTAGTCAAGAGCGGGGACCGTCAGTATTACGTGCGCTCCTTGCAGGAATTCGAGAGTGTAGATGATATCCGCAACGTGTCGGTGTTTACCCCCACTGGTGATACCATAAAGTTGAGCGATATTGCTCAGATAACCGATGGCTTCAAGGATGAAGAACAGAAGACCCGCATGAACGCCAAACCAAGCATGGGCATTCATATCATGAAACAGTCGGATGCCAACACAGTTAAGGTGTCTGCAGATGTTAAGGCCGAGCTGGCCCGGTTGCAGGAAGAACTTCCGGGAGGCATTGAGGTTGCTACCGTTTTCGATCAGGCGGATTTTATCAATGATACCATCGATACCATCCAGACTCATATGCTGGAGGGTGCCTTACTGGCCATCCTGATCCTGTTCCTGTTTTTACGCAGTGTACCCAGTACCCTGGTTATTGCTACCTCGATTCCCCTGTCTATCGTGGCAACTTTTATGCTGATGTACTTCTTCGATATGTCGATAAACCTGATCACGTTAGGCGGGATAGCCTTGGGTATTGGCCGCATAGTTGACGATTCGATCGTGGTCTTGGAAAACATCTTCCGTCACCGCGTGGCAGGTGAGTCACCGCTTGAAGCGGCCATTAATGGAGCCACTGAGGTTGGTGATGCGGTCATGGCAGCTACCTTTACCACGGTGGCGGTGTTCTTACCTATCTTCTTTGTTACC
>JBMNJO010000010.1:0-16411 GCA_050951725.1 Syntrophomonadales bacterium
GTGGGGCTGTAATTTTCACCGGGAAGAACCGGCCTTGCCTATTTCGGGGACACCTTACTAAATTATTCTGGCGGGTCAGAATGATTTAGTAAGGTGTCCCCAAAATAGAAGAGAGTTCAACATACAGTACCTGGTTGGATACCGGTAACCGGGACATCACCTGCTGTTTCCAGGTCCAGAGCGGCTCCCAGTCCACCGACGAGATGCAGGTTATATTCTGATGCGGTAATTCTTTCATCATTCAAAATCTCTTCTTTAGAGGTATGGCCATATCTTTTACCAGGAAGAACCGGCCTTAAGCCGGAATAGGTATCTGGCACCTATTCCGCTTTAAGGACGCCGCTTCGTGCTTTGATTCCCCTTTGAAAAGCGAAATCATCCTTTATCCTTACCCTGAATGAGATCAGTGTAAACCCTCTCGGTATGGCGGACCATCTTCTCCACCGTAAACTCCTGGGCCCGCCGTCGCCCGCCGGTAATCAACTGCTGCTGCAGGCCGGGGTCGTCCAGAAGCCAGGTGATCGCCATGGCCAACGCCCGGCTGTTGCCGGGGTCGACCAGGAGGCCGCTTTCCCCATCAATAATAACCTCTGGGATGCCTCCCACCTGGGTGGCTACCACCGGAACCCCAAAATGCATGGCTTCCAAGAGGACCAGGCCCATCCCTTCCATGAGGGAGGGCAGGCAGAGCAGATCCATTACTGGATAGAGCTCGCTGATGTTGGGGTAAAAGCCGGTCATAATGACCCTGCCTTCAAGACCCAACTCGCGCATGGTATTTTCAATGATCGGCCGTTCCGGTCCTTCACCAACCAGCAGAAAGACCACATCGTGGTGTTGCGTCACAATCCGCTGGGCTGCCTGCAGCAGATAGATATGACCCTTAACTGCGTGCAACCGGCCCACCATGGCCACCACCCGTTGACCGGGGGTGATCCCCAGGCTTTTTTTGACGTTATCGGGTGACTCACCGGGGGTTAATAACGAGACATCGAGCCCATTGTAGATGATCTCAATCCGGTCCGGGGTTACCCCCATAGCCGCCAGATCTTCCTTGATTGCACCCGAAATGGCAATAAACCGGTCGGTGCGGTTGTTGGTCAATCGCGTCAGAATTCGGGCCACTGCAGCCTCGGCTGATGTTGAGTAATCATAGCGCAGTACACTGTGAAAGGTGGTTACCACCGGAACCTTCTCTGCCCGGCCAGCCATACGAGCCACCAGGTTGGCCCGCACCCCGTGAGTGTGAACCAGGTCGATTTCCTGTTCCCTGATGAGACGGCGAATCGGAGCCACAGTCGCCAGATCCAACTTGTGGCGCATAACTATCTCGTGAGTGGTGATCCCTTCCTTGCGGCACACTCCGGCAAACGGGCCCTGACAGAGACACAGGAGTTCAGGAGTGAACTTCTCCCGGTCCATCAGGCGCATAAGAGTCAGCAGGTGCCGTTCCGCACCACCAATCTCGCCGCCGCCAATTACCTGTAACACCCTAAGTTTCTTCATACTGCTCCCCGGAGCCACTGGCTCCCGATGTGGTTTTCGGCAGGGCCACCAACAGCCCCAGGAAGAACCAGAAATAGGTCGCCATCATGGGAACCTCAAATATATTTTCTACCGCATTATGGGCCAGGATACCTAAGAGTCCGGTCAGGACCCCCATGCCCAAAGCCAGGGCGTAGGGATCGTCAACCTGGTCCAGGCTGCTGCGGGCCAGACGAATTCCGGCCACCAAGAGCAGCAAGAGGGAAACCAGTCCCATCCATCCTGCTTCTGCGCCGGTCTTCAGATAGAAATTATCGGCATAGAATGAGTCGTTAGGGTAGTAACGCGCTGCCACCGCTCCCCCGAATCGTCCCAGGCCCACGCCGGTCGCCGGTGCCCCCTGCCAGGTAGCCAGGGTCTGGGTCCAGCGGCCGATACGCCCGCCCCGTTCACTGGAGGCCATATACTCCGGGGTGGCCATATAGGCCAGGCGATCATAAACGGTGGGCATAACCACCGGAGTCAGGATGGCAACTATCAGCAGGCCCCAGATGATACGCCGGTCCAGCCAGAGCCCCATAAGTACTATGGTGAACCCCAAAGCCAGCCAGGCACCTCGTGATAATGTGAACACCAGACAGGCCAGCATTACCAGAAAGATTCCGCCATAAACCAGTTTCTTAAGGTAACTGCGGCTGGCCGTGAGGCTGGCAATAGAGATCGGAATGGCCAGCACCAGCAGGCTTCCTAAAATATTGGGACTGCCGATGATCGAAAAAACCCGCGTGGTAATGCTGGTCTCAACCTTGCTGTCATACCAGGAGGTAGGAATCTCCACCCCGATATACTGCTGATAGATTCCGTATAACGCAACCAGAAAAACCACCGCCAGGAATACATCGCAAATCCACTTGAACTGCGACCGGCTGAAAAGCAGGTTGACGGCTACAAAAAACCACAGGGTGTACTGCAGGTAAACCCGCAGCCCCTCCACCGCCGGAGCGGTTTCCGGAGACCTGATTATAAACAGGAAGACATAAACACAAAGGTAGAGCAGGAAGGGCACCAACAATCTCGTGCCCTGGGGCGATAGCTTCTGCAACCCGGTGCGGATCAGCAGGATGCCGACAATGACAATAAATAAAAGCTCATCCCAGACTCCCACCAGAAATGGAAACGGGGAATAGGTGCGCAGGACATAATCTACCAGAACATAGGCCACCACCAAAAAGAGGCTATATTCCATAGCTGGCTGGACTGAAGCGGATTCCCGGTATCCGTTCCACCAGTTCAGGAACTTTGCCAGAAGGCTCTCAGTCCACCACTCCCGGGTAGGGCGCCAGACAACCAGCAGCAGACCCAGGAACAAAAGACACACCTCAACTGCCAGTACCAGACCCCGGGGCTGGTTAACCACTAGGTCAGTCGCCATGAACAAAGCCACCAGCAGTCCAATCGCGACCACAAGCCTGGTTAGAAGAACGCTGCCCGAAATTAATTGACGAGCCCAATTCCCCATTGCCCATAGAATCTTTACAAGCCGCTCCCACAGCCATGCAGAGACGGTCCCGAACAGGCCCGGATCACGCTTCTCACTGTAGGGTAAGACATTAGGGTTCCCACGAACCAGCCAGGACAGGAACCAGCTGCCCCGCAGGAGTTCCTGCAGCAGGTCTGAAATCCATTTGAAAACTCTTATTATCAGCGAGCCTTCCCCCAGACCGGGCCGGGCACAGATTCTCACCAGCCAGCCCAGGAACAGGCTCCCTTCCAACCAGCGATATAATAGGGTCATGACCTCTACTTCACTTCCACATTCAGTATCGTCGCCTTCAGTTCCGCCGTACGAGTCTTGACATAGTAGTCATCCTTACCGGCTCGCACCTGCTGCCCGCCCAGCATGATCTGATAAGGGCTGACCGCCGTGGTCTGACCCTCGATAATCAGGAATATGTCCTTGCGGAACGGGTTCTCGGTCAGGATCATGCTTCCATCCGGTTTGCTGACCGTGGTGTTGGCCTGCCTAACATCTACTTCCTTTATATATACCGGTACCAATTGGTTGTTGGCCACCAGCTGATCTCCTACCTTAATATTAGGCACCACATCCGGGTAGACAAAGGGACATACCACTTTGAGCTGCACTGTTTTGGGGTCTACCGCCACATTCGTCCCGCGCCCGCGGTAGAATACCCCGAAAATTACCAGAACCACCGCCAGGACAATGGCCAAATCGATAATGCTGACCCTGCCAAATAACCGGCCCTGTTTGTCTATCATAACTACCTCCACCTCAAGTATTTTTCGCCATTATTTATATAAAACAGTATAGCAGAAACCTATATGCTCAGCACGTTTTCCAGGGGACAGGTCGATTGCATCACGGGGACTGTCCCCATGATGCAAAATGAATCACGGGGACTGTCCCCGTGATTCACCCGCGATCAATCAGATTGTCGAAATTTGAACCGGTGAGGAGGTATCATGAAACCGCCGTAGAAATACCCAATAGCCAAATTTGGCTAGTGGACAGGCAAATCGGTCAATGTTAGAATTTGTCTAGGTTATGGGGTGTGGAGGATTTATTGTGAAAAACGCTTATCAGGTTTATGCCCTGAGTGTAATAATTGCATTTATTGTGGCGTATTTACTTATGCCACTGGTAGCCAAACTGGCTTTTCGTATCGGTGCCATCGACCAGCCGAGTGCCCGTAAGGTGCATTCCAAACCCATGCCTCGTCTGGGTGGAACCGGAATATTTGTGGCTTTTGTTGTTGTCGTTCTGGCAACGCAGGATCTGGACCGCTCCTTAATGGGGATCCTGCTGGGTGCCGCGGTAATTTTCCTGGTCGGAGTCCTGGATGACATTTACCGTTTGAGCCCCTGGACCAAACTGGCGGCTCAGATTTCCGCCGCCTTGATTGTGGTTTACTTCGGAGTCCGGGTGCATGTAATGACCAACCCCTTTGACGGGGTATTCCAACTGGGGGTTCTCAGTATTCCCCTTACCCTCTTGTGGGTTATCGGGATTACCAATGCGGTGAACCTGATCGATGGCCTGGATGGCTTGGCCGGTGGGGTTTGCGCTATTGCCGCCATCACTATCGGGGTGGTGGCCTGGAAGGGAGATCAGATGGTGGTAGCTTATATGGCCCTGGTGTTGGCCGGAGCTATAGCGGGCTTTCTGCCGCACAACTTCCATCCGGCCCGGATTTTTATGGGGGACTCGGGATCAATGTTTCTGGGATTCGTTCTGGCCTGTCTCTCGGTATCGGGACTGGCCAAGGGTGCGACCCTGATTTCCTTGTGCATACCGGTAATTATCCTGGGGATACCGGTCTTTGACACCTTATTTGCTATTATACGCAGAGTGAACAACCAGGCGCCGATTTTCGGAGCGGATAAAGCCCACCTGCATCACCGGTTGATGGATATGGGATTGAGTCATCAAGGAAGTGTCATAATCATATACATCGTCAGCGCTCTTCTTGGGGCGGCAGCCGTGGTTATGACTTATGTCAGTAGTCCTAAAGCCCTGTTGATTCTGGCAGTAGTCTTGGCGTTAATAATACTGGGTGCGCTAAGGGTTGGAATCACCAGCGGAGGGACCAGGGTGACGGAAACCCACCCGAAAAGAGGCCAGCTTACGAAAGGTGCCTGACCCCCAGTTCTGGAGCAGGGAATAATACGACACAAAATAGCACGAATAAGATAAACTAGATATTAATTGAAGGAAACAATATCCAAAAGATTAATCGGTAGTTTGATACAGTGCGTATTGCGATGCTAAAATCTGTCGGCCAAGAATGTGGCTGGACGATAGAATCAAAAACAGGTCATGATTTTGAAACTTTATGAGATTTGAAGCGTACCGTTTATAGGGGGCGAGGGATATGGCGAAGAAAACAAACAGGAAGGAAAAAAAGGTTTCACGGTATAAGAAAATACTGATAGTTGCAGTCTTTTTTATATTCTCATTCCTGGTAGGGTGTTCTCTTCCGCAACTCGCCGGTCTGGGACTCTGGGGGGCTAGTGACGGCCCAGAGGATGTTCCCGAGATAGCTAAAGGCGAACCGGTGAACATCCTGTTTCTGGGGATAGATGCCCGGCCCGGGGAAACCAATGCCCGCAGCGATACCATGATGCTGGCCTGCATAAATCCTGAACTTCAGAAGGTGGCCGTAGTATCAATTCCCCGCGATAGCCGGGTGGATGTACCGGGCGCGCTTGACAAGATCAACAACGCCAACGCCGTAGGAGGACCGAAAGCAGCCTGTAAGGCGGTGGAAAAACTCCTGGGCACCAAGGTGGATTACTATGTGCTGACCAACTTCAATGGTTTTGCCAAGATGATCGACATTCTGGGCGGAGTTACCATTGATGTGGAAAAACGCATGTATAAACCCTCAGAAGATATAAACCTGAAGCCCGGAGAACAACACCTTAACGGCCGAAATGCCCTGGCTTATGTTCGTTTCCGGGATGATGCCCTGGGCGATATCGGAAGAACCGAACGCCAGCAGAAATTCCTGAAGGCTTTTGCAGAGGAGATGCTTAAGACCAAAACAATATTCAAGCTCCCGTCTTTAATACCGGAACTCAAAGAAAACGTGGAGACCAACATGGGGACCAAGGCTATGCTGGATCTGGCCAAGCTGGCGCTTAAGTTCAAACCGGATGACCTCGTGGCCCAGACTCTGCCCGGGTATTTCTACGATGACCCGGATAATGGAGCAAGTTACTGGATCGTTGACAAAAACAAGGCCACGGAACTTATTGCCGGCCTGATGGATGGCCGCAAAGTTGCAGTGATCCAGGAATCGCCGCACCCGACAGTACCTAAGAACCGGGGGAAGACTCCCAGCAATCAGGGGCCAATAAATAAGGATCCCGAGGAATCAGAAAATACCGAGGAACCGCAGGATCCTGGCAGTGGCACGAGCCCGGAGGATCCACCGGACGAAACCGGCGAGGACCCGGGGGTGACGCCGCCGGATAATCCCAACCCTCCAGGAGGAGTTACCAACCCGCCACCTGAAGATCCGTCCGATCCGGGTAACGGTTTGGGACCGGAAGGTTATGTTTAGGGGTAGGGTCTGCGATTGGTGCTGATAAGAAGATAAGAACGTAAAGGCTGCCGGAAACGGCAGTCTTTTGTATGTGCGCCCGGCATGGGCGCAGTCTAATGGGTGAAAGTCCCTAGTGCGGGTTGATAGTGCCAAGCACATAGCCAAGGGCAAGGGTGTCCTCGGTGACGAGGAATCTGAAGGAAGCCGGAGGCAAACTTCTGGTCTGACGAACAGAAATCACATCAGGCATCGTAAGCTGGGTAAGGTTGCATAACAAACTGAAGCCCAAAACTATCCGGAAGCTTACGGTGTAGATGTGGCAGATAGATGGAAGGAAAGACTGCGTTCTTACCCGGGGAGGTCTCACGGACGGACGGAAACAGAGTAAGAAGTCCGGTTGAAACAAGATTTATCGTGAGAAGTCAGCAGAGGCCATAGTACAGAGGCAGCGCGATGCCGAAGGAAGGGCCGAACCAAAGGAGGTGTGGGTCAATGAAAGTTACTGAAAGTGACGACTTAAAACACAGCCAACTTCGATTATTGAAGGCTATCTGCAAAGGGTATCTGCGGAACAGAGAGAGTATGCAGAAGTGTGCGAGTCACCTAAGATGACTGAAACCGACAGCACCGACACAAACCAGCAGAGGGAAGGATTGCTGGAGCAAATCTTGAGCAGAGACAATCTGAACCGGGCCTACAAGCAGGTAAAGAGAAACAAAGGCGCGGGTGGAATTGACGGTATGCAGGTAGATGAACTTCTACCCTTCCTGAAAGAAAACAAGAATGAGCTAGTGCAATCCCTCCGGGACGGTAAATACCGTCCCAAACCCGTACGCAGGGTAGAAATACCCAAAGAGAACGGGAAGACCAGAAAACTGGGGATACCAACCGTCGTGGACAGGCTCATCCAACAAGCAATATGCCAAGTCTTGAGCCCCATCTTTGAGAAGCAGTTTTCAGACAATAGCTTTGGATTTCGACCGAAGAGAAGTGCGCATGACGCGCTCAAAAGATGCCAGACCAACATTACAGAGGGCTACAGATACGTAGTCGACATGGATTTGGAAAAGTACTTTGATACGGTCAACCAGAGCAAACTCATCCAGATACTATCGGAAACGATAAAGGACGGACGAGTCATTTCGCTTATACATAAATTCCTGCGAGCAGGAGTCATGGTGGGCGGAATGTTTGAAGACAGCCCAGAAGGCGTACCGCAAGGCGGTCCACTGAGTCCCCTACTTGGAAACATCATGCTGAACGAATGTGACCATGAACTGGAGAGACGTGGACACCGCTTTGTACGCTATGCAGATGATATGCTGATTTTCTGCAAGAGCAGGAAAGCGGCGACACGTACATTAACCACATCCTCCCCTACATCGAAGGGAAACTATTTCTGAGGGTGAATCGGGAGAAAACACAGGTGGCATACGTGAACAAGGTCAAATACCTGGGATATGGCTTCTACATCCACAAAGGAGAAGGAAGGCTCAGAATACATCCCAAGAGCGTCCAAAAATTCAAGGATAAAATCCGAGAAGTTACCGGGCGCAGCAACGGGATGGGAATTGAAGCAAGGAAAATCCGACTGAACCAAGTGGTTCGGGGATGGATGAATTACTTCAAGCTGGCAGACGCAAAGAATCTGATACAGGGATTGGATGAGTGGATTAGAAGCCGCATACGGATGGTGACATGGAAACGATGGAAGAGAGTCCGCACACGTTTCGAAAACCTCAAACGCTCAGGAATCAAGGAAGAACAGGCGTGGATGTGGGCAAACACAAGAAAAGGCTACTGGCGTACGGCCCATAGCCCAATCTTGTTAAGAGCCTTATCCAACGAGAGATTCAAACGTGCCGGATACCTCAGTTTGACGGAATGTTATTCTGCGAAGTAATGTGTAAACTTTGGAACCGCCGCTATGCCGAACCGCACGTAGCGGTGGTGTGGGAGGTCGGCTACTCAACTAATGGGTAGCCTCCTACCCGATTTGCGGTAGGCAGGTGTCGTTTCCTTGGTGAAGGGCGAACAGGTACTTGATATCAACGATCTTCTAACGGTGAAAGGGAAATCAAATACTGGTAAAGAGCAGTAAAATCAGCTTGCTCCGCATGGTCTTGTTCCAGAATGGCCAGAGCGGCTTCCCGCCGACCGGCCTTGTATAACGCTGCGGCATAGAAGGCCTGGAACTGCTCGTTCTTCACGAGTTTTCCATCCTTAACTGATACAAAGAGATCTGCCGCCTTATCATAGTCTCCCTGGTAGAAATAGACCTGAGCTTGTTTCGCTTTAAAGGAATCGGTGATCTCCAGTTTTGGCCCCGACCATCCGCGCTGGTCGTTAACCTTGCTGATCTGCTGGGTTAGCTGCCTGGCCAGAGACATTGCCGCCGCAACTCTATCACTCGCCAGTGACGGATTCTCAACCAACCACTGGTTGATGCTCCAGACATAGGTACCCAGCAAACGATCATAGCCGGAAACCACCCAGGGATTGAGTTCGATAACCCGCTTCCCCACGCGGATCATTTCTTCCTCACCGGCCAGAAGGTGATAGCTATCGTCCAGGCTGACCATGGTTTTGTAGTCATTCCAGGCGAGGCTTTCAGCCAGGTGGGCTTCGTTAATGGCCTGCTTATATAATGGAGAATTCACATTACCGGGCTCCACCTTCGACCACATGACCGCGCAGAAACGGGCAAAGTCAGTATAGTACTTTCCGTTTAAGGGATCAAAACGGACCGCCTTTTCATAATGGCCTAATGCCTGTGAGTATTGCCCGGCCTGGGCTGTTTTTTCTGCTTTATCAGCGTGGAAAGCGGCCAAGGCGAAACAACTCCCGGCGCTCAACAACAGCACGGCTAAAGCAATGACTAACCCGGTCAACAAGCGATTGAAACTGGGTCGCATCCGAAAAATCTTGCGGCTCTCACGCTCCTGAAGCCCAATAAAATCGGCATGGTAAGCCCCGGAAATCAATCCCATAAAGGCGAACAAAAGTATCTGCATGGAAGGAATGGACAGATCAAAGTCAATTGCGCTGTGTAATACCAGGCCAAAAGCAGCGCAGGCGGTGCCCCAGATCAGCACTTCATAATTCGGGTCCAGGGATTCGTTCCGTCGTTTCAGGATTTGCCAGAGATAATACGCCAGTAACAGAAAGATTGCGAGCCACGCCAGCAGTCCAAGAAGACCAGCCTCCACCCCCACCTGCAGGAAGTGATTGTGTACCTCAGTGGTCCAGTAGAGGTGATTTTGGTATTGATGATACAGGCTGTTCCATCCACCGGCTCCAGATCCAAACAGGGGATAGTCCCCCATCATTTTTATGGCATCAATATAAAAATCCCACCGTGCCACAAAGCTATTGGTTCCAATATCGGTCAGGCCGCTCAATTCGTTGATGACCGTTTCCTTGGTAGCGGAAAGTGAATCCTTACTGATAAGAATCGGCAGGAGTTTGGACGATGATAACCAGGCCACCATGAGACTGATAAGGAAGAAACCTGCCGACTGCAAACGGGAACCCCCGGGTATAACCACTAGAAAAAGAACCAACGCCGCCAGCAGAGCCACCCAGGCACCTTTCGAAACTGCACTCAGCATAACCACCAGCAAGAGGATTGTTGATACGACGTATAGCAACTTAACGGGCAATCTTTTTTCCGTTACCGCCAGCGCAACCCCGATGATCGACATGATGGCTACAAAAATGCAGGTAGTATTTGTGTATTGTAAGGTTGACATTATGCTGGAACCATTAAAAGCTCCCGGATAATCAATTACTCCCAGTGCCGCTCCAATTCCTATTATGGCCACACCCACAGAACTGGCAAAGAGAACAATTAATAGAGACTTGTATGTACGGTAGTTGACCGCGATCTCTTGCACCAGCCAGAAAATCATAAAATAGTTGAGCACCTTAAAAAAGCCGCCTAAAGCCTCACGAAGGTTGACCGCGCCGATTATTGATAACAGGTAAGCACCGACCAGGGTTAGAACCACCAAATCCATAGAACTCGTCATTAATGGCGTTTGTTTATTCCGCCACTTTCGCAGGACAAAGACCAGGAATACAATTGAGGTCAGTGCGTGAGTTAGGAGAATCTCCTTCGAAAAAAACAAACCCCGAAAGAATGGCGGGTAGAAGAGAAGAATCGCAATTGGCAGGAACCAAAGGAGGTTTTTCAGGTCTAAACTTGTAAAGGTATGTGTGTTTCGTTTTGACTCGGGTTGAGGACTCATTATGTTCTCCCATAAATGCTTATTTTGTTCCTGAGCGTGTTTAACGGACCGAAAAAGTTTTTCTTCTACCTTAATATATAACCTAAATAAATCAGTGGGTAATGCGCGGTTTACTAAAACTGCTCAATTTGCTGTTCGACTCAGACAAATTCTTTTCCTGCAAACCGATTTGTTGGAACAAAACTGAAACCTGTACCGTCTACAAAGATAGCCGATGGTTACATAGGCGAACCAAATGGAGACACCAAGTTCGAAGGGAGGTAAGGTCTACTAACGAGAATGCCCCAAGTGGGCGATCACCTAACCTACTAAAATCGAAATTATAAGGAGGAAATAGAGTGCTTAAACACAAAAGACTAGTTAGCATTATTGCTACAATAGCATTTTGCCTGAGCTTCCTGGCACCGGCGCTCCTGGCACCGGCCCCGGCAGTAGCGGCAACTACCCTTATTCAATTGTCCGCGCCGACCATTACAACCCCTGCCCCCGCCGGTCAATTGGGTAGGGTCGCTTTAGACATTGAAGAATTGGCAGCCGTTCAGGTTAACGATGTATTTACGGTTTCACTGCCTACCGAGGCACAATTTGCAACAGGATTAGGTGCAACTTCAGTGGGTGTTGATAACGCTGCTCAAGATGTAAACGTAATCACCACTGCAGACCTAAATAATGATAATACAGCTGAACTGGCAGGTTTCACTTTCGTAGCATCACCCAATAATCCAAATTCATTTGATGTAAGGGTTACAGCTGTTCCTGCGGGAGCCAGTGGGAAAGGCCGTCTTATCGTCGATTTCCGCAACATGATTGTTCAAAGTTACGATCAAGACGTTAACGCTACATTCCTCTCTCCTAGTAGCTGGTTTACAGCCGGGAAAGTTGTCATAGCTAAGACCACTACCAGCAGATCTGGCTTGGCGACATGTTCCAGTGTAAATTCGGGTACTGCTACTGTTACCCCTGATACTATCGTACTTATTGAGAACTCTCCCAATGCATTCAGAGTCGGCGATGTCTTTACGCTGACAATACCAAGTGGTTACAGATGGACCACTGCACCACAAGCTGTTGGTGGTTGGGGATTAAGCAATGTTGCTAACGATTCAAGAGTAGCCGCTCCTGGGAATGGAATAGCAGTAAGTGCACCTTATGATGATGGAAGAAAAATAGATGTAAGCCTAACCTCTGCTTTTGTGGCTTCATCAACCATCGCTGGTCGAATCTCGGTTGGATTTGCCGGAAACTTTGCAGTGATCACGCCGGATGAGACTATTGCCAGACCTGGTGAAGTTTCCGTTGATATTAGCACAAGTAATCCTACTCTAGCAGCCGTAACAATTGCACCTTCTACCTTACCTTACTTCAAATATGTTGAGTTTGGTATTACGATGGAAGCCGCATCCTCAGAGGAACTGATTGGTGGTAAAAATGATGTCAGAGCAGGAACTCTGGTTATCGAAGAAGGAGCCGCAAATTCAATCGTTCCCAACAGAACGATTAATTTAACACTGCCGAATGGAGTTAGGTGGCATCAGACGGATGCAGCACCTCCAGTAACTACTTTCCCGACTATTACCACTCAAAAAGGTACTGCGGTTCCGTGGACAATTGCTGATGTCGGTTCTGACGCACGAGTAATAAGACTTACTCCGGGTGCTGGAAGCACATCCGCAATGAAGGTTGAATTATCAAACCTTAGGTTTGATGTATCACCCGCTTTCTCGGGACCAATAGAAATCGAGGTTTCCGGAACCCAGGGTATTACCGGCAAATACAAAGTAGCCGAAGTTGTTGCACCTTTGAAGATAGAGACTGATGAAACAACGAAGGTTAGCATCGGTGCTGCAGGTCAAGCTTTACCGGACATTTTCATCAGTGAAAACAAGAAAGACACTATTAGGTCAACACAAAGAACAGTATCTGGCGTAGCTCCGAATGGTAACCAGGCACAGCTAGCCATAGTTCTGCCTCCTGGGGTTACCTTCACCAACACTCCTACAGTTTCAGTCACTGAAGGAGATTTAGGCTTAGACATTAGTGGAGCATTTAAGACCAATGTATTCAACGGGATTCTACGTGGGGCATACATTATTCCCATAAGAGCCGCAAGCGTAACGCCATCTACCATCAAAGTGTCTGACGTAAAAGTGACTGTAGATAGAACCGTAGCAGAAGGTCCTCTGACCATCGGTGTTGATTCTGTCGACCAACATGATGCTGTGGATGAAAACTATTGGACAACTGGCGGATTCCATGGACTGTTTACTTATGAGGGATATGTCTCGGCTGCAGTTGCAAACTGTGTAACCCCAGCTTCAACTGATCAAGGCAGAAATGCTTCCTTCTATATTGGATCAACCATCATGAATGTAAACGGATCCAACATCATTATGGATGCTGCTCCTTACATCAAGGCTGGCCGCACCTATGTACCGGTTCGTTACCTGGGCGATGCTCTGGGTGCAACCACTGCTTGGGATGCCGCTACCAAGACTGTAACCGTTACCAAGGGCGACAAGACTGTTGTTCTGGTAATCGGCAGCACATTGCTAAGGTTAACGGTGCAGATGTACAGATGGACGTAGCTCCGGAAATCACTGGTGTTGGACGCACCATGCTTCCCGCACGCTGGGTAGCCGAAGGTCTCGGCTACCAGGTTGGCTGGAACGCAGCACTGCAGCAGGTAGTAATCCAGTAACACTATCAAAGTTGGATTGCATACAGAACGAACGGAGACCCGGGAAATTATTCCCGGGTCTCCTTTTTTTATTGACTCACGCTCGTGTCGGGGATATAATTTTAACATAAACTGACCCGTGGGTCGGAACATGGTGGAGGGAGATATGTTGTCTCGTAAAAGGAAGCTTATTACATATTTGAGTACTGTTCTATTAGACTGCATTTCTGGCCGTAATGTTTGTTCCATTAAATCCTCTAGTGAGGGGACATGCGCAGATAGCCTCAGTACCCGGATTAACTATTGAGGCGGCCGTCCAACTGGCCTATAAGAATGATCCCGATGCAAAGAAGTCCGAACTCAATGTCGAGACAGGCCCAGCTTGCGCGGGATGATCTAGCCCAATATGTAGACTGGATCCCGACCGGCGGAATGGTACTTCCGGCTTACCAGGAACTCTTTAACAGCTTCCAGCAGGCGGATATTGCACTGGGAGTAGCCAAAAAGGTACAGGCAACACAGAAGGATCTGGTCACCAAAAACGTCATCGCTGCTTACACGAAAGTAATAAAAGACAAAAATACCCTGGATCTGGCCCGTTTGTCGCTGGCGAACCTCCAGAAGCAGATGGCGATAAGAGAGACCAGCCGGGATCTGGGTATGATTTCGACCTATGACTGGCAGACCATTGAGCGGGGAATGAAACAGGCCGAAGAAGGGGTAAAGGCGGCGGAAGCTACCTATCTTAGTTCCTGCCTGGCTTTGAATGCATTAACCGGTCAATCAAAAGATAAAACCTATGAACTGGTCAGCCGCCCTGTGGGTGAACAGATACATAAGAATTCACTGGATCAGGAGTATAGTCGGGCTACCAATGATGCGGTCCTGGTCTGGCGGGCGGAACAGATGCTGGCTATTGAGCAGAGCAAACAAACCTGGGTCCTGCCGAACGTATCCTCCGACCTGAGCCGGGTGCTTCTGGATCAGGCTCAAGTTGACCATGAGAAGGCCAAGCGGGATGCCCGGCTTACGATTGAAGGATTGTACTATGGCATGGATGCACTGGAGCGACAGATCCAGGTAGCCAAAGAGAGCGATAACCTGGCACAGGATAAGCTCAGGATGGCCGAAGTCAAGTACCGGGTGGGCACTCTGCCGCTGGTCAGCATAACTCCCGGGCAGGAGGATCTGATGAGCGCCCGGGTAGAAGCGGAGAAAACGAAGGCGGATCTGGAGAACCTCCGGGCGGATCTTGCCAAGTTGAAGGCCGATTTCTACTATGTTACCGGCAGGACGGTTTACGAATCCGCTGATTGGAGTACAGGCAGCGGAAGTTCGATCGACCTGGGGACGGTGAACAATAAGCCCCAGACCGGAAATCGGATTAGCTTTACATTGGGTGCTCCTACATACAAGAATGGTAATGATGTCATCACCCTGGATACCCCGGCCTATATTAAGAATGGCCGAACCTATCTCCCGGTGAGAGCACTGGGAGAGTCCTTGGGTGCGCAGGTGTCCTGGGATGAGGAAACCCGCACGGTAACTCTGAAACGGGGCGATGACCAGGTGGAAATGGTGATCGGTGATTACAACATTAAAATCAATGGCAGCTATACCACTATGGAGGTGGTTCCCGAGATAGTTGGAGGACGTACTATGCTGCCGGCACGCTATGTGGCGGAGGCGTTTGGTGCATTGATCAGCTGGAATGAGAAAGACCGGGAAGTGGTGATATTTCAGTAGTCGATCGAATTACTATGAAGGGCCTTCCCCGACGGTGTGGGGAGGCCTTAGTTTGCTTGTTAGGCCGATTTCCGGCCTGATGAATAACCAGTCAACTTAGGAGGGGTAGTGTTGAGGAGAGGGAAGTCGTCGGTTGTTTTGGTAGTCATACTGATTATGGCCTTATTCTGCGGCAGTGGATGCGGTAAAGAGGAGGTCCAAAAGGAAGCTGATAATCGCCTGACGGTGGAGACCGTGGCGGTAACCCAGGAGAGCATACATAAAGAGGTCACCTATTCGGGGAGCCTTAAGGGGGCCGATGAGGTGACCCTCTATCCCAAGACGGCAGCCCGGGTGGTGGCGATTCACCTGCAGGAAGGTGATCCGGTAGCGAAGGGTCAGACCATAATCAGCCTGGATACCACCGATTACGAGACGCAAGCTGCCGTGGCCGGAGCAGCCTTGGCCCAGGCGGAATCGGCTTATGAGAATACCCGCACTAATGTGGAGCGTACCCGCCAGCTGCTACCAGGAAGGTGCGGTTTCAGACCAGCAGATGGAGCAGGCGGAACTGGGTCTGGTACAGGCAAGTTCTGCTCTGGAACAGGCCCGCGCGGGAGTGCAGAGTGCCCAGAATCTTCTCAGCAACTGTCAGGTTACCTCTCCGATAAACGGGGTTGTCGGGCTGATCCAGATTACGGAGGGCAACATGGCGAGTCCCCAGGCTCCGGTGGCGGTAGTCAGCAGTACCGGGAAAGATGGCGGTCAAGATAAACGTGAGCCGAGAGTGAAATCGGTTTTGTGAAAGTTAATGACCCGGTGAAGGTTAAGGTAAGCAGCTATCTCGACCAGGAGTTTACCGGAAAGATTACTTCGGTAGCGGCGGTGGCCCATCCCCAGACCAGGGCCTTCCCGGTGGAAGTGACCCTGGAGAACCCGGATAATGTATTAAGGTCGGGGATGATTGCTGAGGTTCAGGTCGCCACCGAGAAGAAGGATGGGGTGCTGACGATTCCCCGGAATGCGGTGGTGGAAAAAGGTGCCCGGCGGGTAGTCTTTACGGTTGATGACAAGTCGGTAGTCCATGAGACCACGATTGAGGTGGGATTGCAGAACCGTGAGCGGGTGGAGGTTGTCAAAGGCTTAAAGCTTGGAGACCAGGTAGTCATTAAAGGCCAGACCCTGCTCCATGATAAGGACGAGGT
>JBMNJO010000011.1:0-118345 GCA_050951725.1 Syntrophomonadales bacterium
GATCGCCTGCTTGAGCGGGCTATAGAGGCCAATAAAAAATACTACAAAAAGAATACTCTACAAGAAATGGACGTGGAACTTGCAAAGCTAAAGAAATACATCCGACTAACATACAGGCTGAAATTTTTACCATTCAAGAAATATAAGATTTGGACAGAAAAGACAAAAGAAATCGGCCGCATGTTGGGAGGATGGATAAAAAGCACAAGGAGGTAAAAGGTTTTAGGGAATGCGGATACAGCGCTTGTTCAACTCCGGCGGCAACTATACGAACACCACGAACGCGGGCGTCTTCTACGCTAACGGCAACAACAACTCCCGCACGAACGTCAACACGAACATCGGCTTCCGCTCCGCTCAATCCCATACGTCAAAGGCCGGTACGCCCAAGGGATACCGGATGGTACAGGGAATAAGGATCCGCTTCCCTTACTTCCGCAAGGAAGTTAAAAAGAAAAACAGTAGCAATGATAGACTACGGGAAGCCGTAGCTATACGGGCGGGGTAAAATCCGCCCGTCCGGCGGTAGGATGTCCGAGGCCCGCATTGCTACGACAACTTTTTATTATGGCGATTAGAAAAGTGTTTATGGAGATTTCTTCTTTTCACAGCCTGCTGGTTGCGGAAAAGGAGATAGCGAAGGGAAAACGTGAAAACCGGGAGACCCTCGCGTTTGAGGAAAACCTGGAGGACAGGCTGCATGAAATTAGCCGCCTGCTGCGTTCCGGCAAGGTGCCCAAGGTATATTATAAGAGCTTTTTCGTTTACGTGCCGAAGGTCCGGAAGGTCATTTATATTGACTTCCAGAGCAAAATTATACAGCGAGCCATCTATGATGCAATAAACCCGAGGGTTACAAAATCGTTCATAACGGACACTTACTCGTGCATTAAAGAACGCGGCCAACTGGCCGCGTTCGATACTTTATACGAGTGGCTTAAGATGACAAGAGTAGCGGGAGGAGAGTGGTTTTATTACAAATTTGATGTAGCAAAGTTTTTCTACCGCATAGACCACGAAATACTAATGGACATTTGCAGGAAGAAAATAGACGACCCCAGGACCGTCGATTTAATCAAGTATTACGTCTGCAGCACATCTAAACCGTTTGGCCTGCCGATAGACGCAGACCACCTGACGATAACAGAGGCGGAAATGCTGTGGGATTTAGGCATCCCGATAGGCGGAGGGCTCAGTCACATGCTGGGCAATATGTATCTGGATCCCCTCGACCAATACGCAAAACGGGAATTGGGGATAAAGCGCTACATCCGATACATGGACGACATAATAATCGTGGACAACGACAAGGAACGCCTGCAGGAATACGGAAGGAAAATGACCGCATTTTTGGAAGAACGTCTGCGCTTGGAGTTTAACAACAAAACAGCTCTACGGCCAGTAAGGCGCGGCTGTGAATTTGTCGGCATCATAATTTATGACGACCACGCGATATTGAGAAAAAGTACTTCGCTTCGGATGAAAAGGCATCTTCGAGATGTGTCCGAAAAATACCGAAACGGCGAAATTACATTTGCGAAGGCGAATGCCACAGTACAGAGCTATAAAGCAATTCTTGACAGGGTGGATTGCAAGAACTTCCGAGAAAAGCTGTTTAATGAGTTCGCACTAACACGTAATCCAAAAGAACCAGCAGAGGGGAGGGAGCAGCGCGATGGACGCCATGCAGATAATTGATGCACAGGCGGAAATTATACAAAAGCAAAATGACATTATAAGCCGAATTGCTTCGCAGCTTTTACAACACGAAGCAATATCACGTGAGGAGCTTTGCGAAATAAAGGAATTCACAAACCATACCAAAACGAGCGGAGGGGGCGAAGAATATCGATGCCAGAAGTGACAACCATGTTAATGTTTATGGGGGTACCAAGCGCGGTCACGGGCCTATGCTTCTGGGCTGTCCAGAAAAACATAACAAAGCGTGACGCCAAAAGGGACGAAAGAGAGAGAGCCAAGGAGAAGAACGAAATCCTGCTTATACGCAGCGTAGGCGCGGCAATCGCGCTGGGAGAGGCAACAGCATGTGCTATAAGGGATGGCCGGTGCAACGGGGACATGAACGCCGCGCTGGAATATGCACAAAAGATAAAGCATGAGCAAAAGGATTTCATGACAGAACAGGGGGTGAAATACCTCTACTGAACCAACCAAAAAGATAAGGAGGGATGGCAATGAATTTGCATAAATTGCTGCTGACAAATAACGCTTGCTATAGGGCAAGCAGGACCATAGCCGTTAAGGGCATCATGGTGCATAGCACAGGCGCAAATAACCCAACTCTGAAGCGATACGTCGGTCCGGATGACGGGATACTCGGGAATAATCCAAATGGGAACCATTGGAACCAAGATAGACCGGATGGGCAGCAAAAATGTGTCCATGCCTTCATCGGCAAGCTGGCAGACGGCACCATTGCTACCTATCAGACGCTTCCCTGGAATCACCGGGGATGGCACGCCGGCGGAGCGGCAAACGATACACATATCGGCTTTGAGATCTGCGAGGACGGGCTAATGGACCGCTCATATTTTGACAAGGTATACCTGGAGGCTGTGGAGCTTTGCGCCCATCTCTGCAAGGAATTCCACCTCACCGAAAAAAACATCATTTGTCACAGCGAGGGATATAAGCAGGGCATCGCCAGCAATCACGGGGATGTGATGCACTGGTTCCCGAAACATGGAAAGAACATGGACACCTTTAGAGCTGAGGTAAAAAAACATTTAGGAGGTGCAGTTATGGCTGACAAAAACACACCGGATGCATGGGCGAAGAAGGATTGGGATTGGGCCAAAAAGGAAGGGTTCTTGGACGGGACACGACCGAAGGACAACATAACCAGGCAGGAGCTGGCCATTGTGATCCGCAGGTTGGCAGAGAAAAAATGAAAAACGTTGACAAAGCAATAGGTTTTCTGGATTTTATGGTGCAGGCCGTTTTTGTCAGCACCTTTATTTTTACCATTGTCATGGGTATTTTTGTTTGGATAAAGGACTGGGAAAGTGTTGCTACGGTTCTCGTCGAGAGATGGTTCACGATCATGGTAGGGGAACTGATCGTGATGGGCTTTATCCAAATCGTGAAGGAGTTGGCTCAGGCCAAAATAAGGCAAAGGGAGGAGGACCAATAAGTGAACGAATTGCTAACCACACTGATCCAGGTGGTGGTTATACCAGCAATACCGGTTTTAGTGGCCTATCTTGTGAAATACCTAAAGGCGAGGGCCGAGCATACAGCTACCAGGCTGGATAATGAACTGATCAGAACATATCTACAGGAGGCGGCCGACGCGGTCCTGCAAGGAGTAACATACACAGCCCAGACATATGTCGACACTCTGAAAAAACAGGACAAGTGGGATGAAGAGGCCCAGAAGATAGCATTTAATACAGCGAAGGACATAGCGCTTAAACTACTGACCGAGGAAGCCAAGCAATTGATCACGGACATGTACGGAGACCTCACAGTATGGCTTGACACCAAGATAGAGCAAACCGTAAAGGAACAGAAGGTGTTTACTATCACAGGGCTGCAGCCCATCCAAGAGATAGACATCTAAAAAACACCGGATGCAAATCCGGAGCCCCAGAGAACACCAACTCTGGGGCTTTTTTTATTTGCCAAAAAATAATTCTCGAAATTTGAGAATATTGATTGACTTATAAACCACCGTCGGTTTATGCTGTTCTCACAAATTGAGAAAAGGAGGCGGTGGAATGAAAGAATTAAAGTTTTGCGACGGCAGCAAGTTTGTCACCTGTACAGAACCAAAACCATTTAAAGGATTTTGCACAGCAGATGTTTTTACGGGCTACGGAGAAAAGGCAATCGTTTATATGCCTTTCAAGCGCTGGCGGGAAATCCGGGAACGGCAAAAACTGTACGCTAACCACGGGCAGGCCCTGGAATGCGGGTTTGATTATTTGGGAGCAGTTATAAAGGTTTTTGATAGCTTCGAATGACTCACTCATAAGCCGGGCGGCCAATCCCGCCCGGCGGTAAAAACAACACAAAGGGAGGAAGGGACATTGGCACACATCACACCGGGACGGAACGGCTGGACGGAGAACGCAGGCAAGATGGCCCGCGCAATCAATGCGAAGGCCAAAGCAGCGCAAGCTGCAATATATGAAGCGGAGCTACAGGAGCGCCGCGAAATAGCGGAGATGGAATACTACGAGGAAAACCACTGCTACCCGCGCGCAACGGGATACTGCGGAACGGAAACTGACGCACACTTCTACGAACGATAAGGAGGAGAGAACAATGTTAAGCCCAAAGAGCCTGCCCAACGGCCAAGAGCAGCACGAAGCATTCAAGAGCAGCGTGACCCGGAAGACAGCGGTACAGTACGACTACAGGTACGCCAACGGAGAGCTGTTCTCCTGCATAAAGCCCACGCTGGGAGCCTGCAGGCAGGCGAAAGACAACTGGATTAAAAGAAGGGAGAGCGCAGCATGGAAATTAAACTAACACCGGAGGAGCTGGCGATTGCCCAGGAGGCAATCAAAAGCAGAGCGGAAGCCAAGGGAATCAGCCAGGAACAGGCAGCTAAGGACCTGCTGGCAATGGGGATCAACAGCTGGTGGGAGATGGAGAGTATGAGGAAAAGGGAGGAGGCCTGGCGGGAAAAGAACTTTAACCCATTTGCAGCAGCACGCGGGGAATACAAGTAGCACGCAACGACGATCAAGGGCAAAGAGGAGGAATGGGCGTGGAACAGCAGTACAAAGGAAGGCGATTTGAGGACCTGTTAAGAGAGACACGACGAGTATGGGATCTTATCCCTGGAGACGCACTGGAACAGTTCGCAGCGGCGATCCAGAATAGCGATAAGTATACTCAGCGGGAAAAAGAAATAGCGGCAAAGATTTTGTTAGATAGCAACCCCAGAGAGAAGGAAGGCCATGAAGATGAAGTTCAAGGTTAACAACGGCAGAACCATCGAAGTGTTTCAGGCCAGAGAAGATGGCCCGGTATACGCAACCACCTACGACAGCAAGGGAGAAAAAGAGAGCAGCGAGATCATAAGCCCCGGAGACTTTGTGATGATGTTCAACTGGTACAGGTACCAGAAGCAGAACGGAAACGAAAGCCTTAATTTTTAGGAGGACTGACCATGGAGAGATACTACCTAACGCAAAGACCGCCTTCCCCCGGAGCATTTCCGGGGAAGCCGGCAAACATGGAAGCATATGACCAGAAGGCGTACGTCGAAGAGATAGGACGGCCGGCATGGGGATGGGTAGAGTACCGGGAGCCGTTGACCGAAAAACAAGCAGCCGAATACGAGCTAACCAGAGCAAAGAAACCATTTTATGAGCTTGACCAGGAGACCAAAACCATCGTCCTAGAGCTTCAGAAGAAGTGCATCGAACTCGATTTGGGGAACGTTAGCTTTCATTACTACCCCACCAGAGAGAGAACAGAGGAAACAGAATTTTATTTGACCGAATACAAGGAGCACTGGGAGCTTGTTGTAAAGCAAAGATGGGCTAAAACGGCCGACATTTACAGGGTTAAGGACAGAACCATAGCCTATCACTACTCGGAAAAGGATTGAAAGGAGGAATGGGCATGAAGGATTTAAGGAACAGAATCGCCGGAGCTTTATACGGCGTAGCAATAGGAGACGCGCTGGGCGCTCCCCTGGAGTTCATGAGCAGAGACGAGATAGCAAGGAAACACGGCCGCGTAACGGAGATGATCGGGGGAGGATGGCTGGGCGTCGAACCAGGAGAGATCACCGACGACACACAAATGACGCTGGCCGTTGCTGAAGGGATCATAGAAAATCCGAAAAACCCGATCCAAGCCATTG
Organism: Syntrophomonadales bacterium; assembly: GCA_050951725.1. Lineage (GTDB taxonomy): Bacteria > Bacillota > Syntrophomonadia > Syntrophomonadales > DTU052 > DTU052. The sequence goes on from JBMNJO010000011.1 coordinate 5,846, forward strand.
GGAAAAGGTTCATCGAATGGGCCAGGAGTGGACCAAAGGACATCGGAGGAACCTGCAGCATGAGCATACGCTGGGCAGCATTCCTGGGCCAAAATAACGAGCCAGACGAGGAGAAATGGTTCGAAGCAAGTAAATATACCTCCGAAGCAAACGGAGGCCGCAGTGGAGGAAATGGAGCGCTTATGCGCACGGTTTACCCAGGCCTTTATTACAAAGAATTGCTGATGGCAGTAGAAACAGCTGGCGCCATAGCACAAATGACACACTGGGATAAAAAGTCAACGGAGGCTTGTAATTTATACACAGAAATGATACACTTAATAACCGAATCGATAAGTAGAGAAGAGGCTCTGCAGATAATAAGAGATGTGCTAAAAGACAGCGAATACAGCCAGAAGACCAAAAAACAGCTAAACCCCACCGGGTACGTCGTGGACAGTTTCAACTGCGCGCTTCACAGCATAGCAGCAACCGGAACCTTTGAGGAGGCCATAATCGAAGCGGCCAACCTTGGAGGAGACGCAGACACCATCGCTGCTATAACAGGCGGCCTGGCCGGAGCGATATACGGATACAACGAGATCCCGGAAAGATGGATCCGGACCCTGGACCCAAAGATCAGGGAGCAGCTCGACAGGCTCGTGGATGCAGCAGTAAAGAACAGGGAGGACAGATAACATGGCAGGATACGGAAGACCATTAAAAGGCAGAACCAGGCGCGTACCGATTACAGTGCACACGGCCATAGGCATACTTGATATAATCGACCAGTACGTCGAGGAGAGAAACCAGGAAGAGAAAACGGCATATTCACGCTCGGACTTCTACAACGAGGCAGCCAGACTTTACTTGGAACACTTGGGAAGGTTGCCTGAAGAGGAAAAGAAACCAGGAGAAAATGAACCGTACCAAAATCGTACCGAAATTTTTCGGAAATAAAAATAAAGGCGATAATACGAATAATACAAATAATAAAAAGCACTTAAAAGCACCTGACATAACACAAGATAACTTTCTATTATCGAGTGGGAATAGGAACAGGGACCCCGCAGGCCACGGTATTAAAGGGCTTGCGGGGTTTGTTTTTATAGGGGTTACAGAGCGGGTGAGACCAAGTTCCTAACGATTTTATCAAGTATTATTTAAAGATATTCGGAGACGAAGCGAGGACCGCACTAACATGGAAAGCGTATCGAATGCAAATAAATTGGAATCAATAAAAGCCCTACAATCGGCAATCAGTAAATCCGAAAAGGCCCTGGCTCAGATGAAACAGAAAGGCGCAAATACTACCTTGTTGGAGAGACGGCTCCAAGCCCTGTACATCGGCCTGGCCATGCTGGAGAAAGCTTGGAATCAAAAGCCCCATCACCACGATCATGAAGAATTGGCAGAAGCTCGCAATGTTCTTATCGGTTTACTCCCATCAATCGAAAGCATTTTTGCCAGGTCAAAGGCGGGCAGTCCGCAAAGGACGCTCTTGGAGAGAAGAATCAAAGCATTGGAACTGGCTGTGCAAGCGATTGATGATTTTTCAAACCGATCCGATCGATAGGGCTTTACGTGGGAACTGAAGAAAAATGCACCGATAGTAAAGGTCAAGAACAAGTACTCATGGGGCGAGATGCAGACTCGCCCCTTTAATATTGGGTAGGCATCAGTAAGCGTTCACACCAAGCATAAAATCGAGGCCTGTTTCAGTCTTCGAATTCCTTGAACATATTCCAGCTGATCGTCTTTCGGATCCACGTAACAGTGTGCCATCGGTGTTGAGGCCGGCCAGAATCCAACCTCAGTTGATCCATCAGTCACCTCTAAACCGGATTTCAGTACTTAATTGTGACTTACAACAGTAAATATATGCAGGACAAGTTTCGAACGGCTTAAACGTTTGCAGGCCGGAAATAATATGAAAAACGTGGGAGGAATAACATGGACCCGATGGCCAAAGCAGCAGCTAATCTGCTTTCCAAGCGTCTTTCTTCCTTACAGGAGGAACTAGAGGAAAAACTGAACCGCCCCCATAACTCTGGCATGCTGGAGGATCTTCGCACTCTGAACGAGAGTATAAGACAGCTCAGGGACCGGCTGGATAAATTAAAGTAGAAGAATCATCGTGCTGTGAAAGGGGAGAATTTATATTCTGACGGGCTTATTTGGTTGCAACCGCCATGCTCACAAGCTGTCATTTGGGTTGAGCATGGGTTTTCCGGCCTCAACCAGTGTCTTATTGCCCACCAGGAAGAATCCCTGTATGAATAACAATACCCCGGTCCCAATAAGCAGCCATTCGATTCTGACGATGTCAGCCAGTGGTCCGAACACCAGCATTCCCAAGGGCATCATAACACTGGAGATCATGCCCAGAACTCCAAATACCCGCCCCAAAAAATCCTCTTCCACCTTTTCCTGCAGCAAAACTGTGGCTGGTGTGTTGAAAAACGGTATGCTAATACCGGTTATACCCATGAAAAAGAGGTAAATCCAGAAGTTTGGTATAACCCCCAGGGCAAAGGTGCAGAACCCAAAGATCAGGAAGGCCAGAGTCATGGTGTGAACCCTGTTTTTAAACCCGCCCCAGACAGCTATAGTTATGCCCCCTAACATCATGCCGACTGAAAAGAGGACTTCAATAGCGGTAAGACGCCAGACATCATCACCGAAACTGCGGGCTACCTGTAGGGGAGTCAGAAATGAGGCCGGTGCCGCCAGTATAAAGAATACGGCACAGAATATAAAGAAACTCTTGATATACTTGTGATTATTGATATAAGCAGCGCCCTCACGCATATCGGCGAAATAGCCTGATGCCTGCTTATTTAAGGCTTTGGCGTGAACCGGGACCTTAAGAAACACCAGCAGTATAAAAATTGCAATGGCGGCGGTAACAACATCTATGAAAAATATAGTTTCTATGGTAGCCATGGTGAGGAGTGCGCCGCTGGCCATTGGGGATACCAGTGATACCAGTGATTCTATACTGGTCATGGTCGCATTAACCTTGGTGAGCATGTCTCCCGATACCATTTGGGGAAGGAAAGCTCCTATCGTCGGTAATTGAACTCCAGACCCGAAGGCGCGAATGGCCATTACCACGAAAAGCAGCCAAAGCTCATCGTATCCCATAAGAAAGAGTATGGCCAGAATAAGTGTAGCTATGGCGATAAAGGAATCTGCCAGGATGATAAGGTTTTTGCGGTTGAACCGGTCAGCCCATACCCCGGCGAATGGAGAAATAAAGAAGGTTGGCAGAAAGCCGCAGATAATCGCCAGGGTCATCATTATACCCGACTTCGTGCTCAATGTTATATGCCACATAATTGCATACTGAACCAGATAGGATCCAAAGAGTGATATGGTCTGGCCCGCCAAGAACAGGATGATGTTTTGGTTCCAGCCTTTGTGGGTAATCTGCACGTTTAACTCCCCGTTATAATCGTTTCTTATTGGATGGCCAGATTTTGACAGAGTATCTCTCCTAGTATACCAACAATCTGCTGGATTACACTACCATTGCCGCGGTCTTGCGGATGGAGAGTATCTGCGTTTAGTTGATGGTGAAACACAAAGGGTGTCGGCAAAATCAGGTTGGTGATAGGGCTGTAAAAAAGAAAAAACGGCGTTGCCTGATTCCGCATTAACTGCTTTAAATTCAACTATAACCGTTGTTGACAGGGTCAACCCTGTTTGCTACTATCAGGTCAGAAACCAAAATAGGCGAAAGTGTGCCTAGGGTTCCGTGCGTTATGCAGACTGGTCCAAGTGGCGCAGGCGCGCAGCAAAGCGCTACACCGATGGGGAAAAAGCCCGGACGGGGAGGTTTCGCGAGACTAAGCGAACCTGCCAGCCCGGGTTAATTAATTTACTAGGAGTGGTATCGTGGCCAAGGTGGCAATTCTTATGGGAAGTGACTCCGATCTGGCGATTATGAAGGATGCGGCGCAAATCCTGAAGCAGTTCGAGGTAGAGTATGAGGTGGCAATCCTGTCAGCCCATCGTTTGCCGAAAGAGACGACTAACTTCGCTCTGGGGGCTGAGAAAAGAGGGATCAAGGTGATAATTGCCGGCGCAGGAGGAGCGGCTCACCTGGCCGGAGTAATCGCTGCCAACACGACAATTCCGGTGATCGGGGTACCGATCATGTCGACGGCTATGGGCGGGGTTGATGCTCTCTATTCAACCGTGCAGATGCCCAAGGGGGTTCCGGTAGCAACGGTGGCCATTAATGGTGCTGCCAACGCCGGTCTCCTGGCGATCAGCATCCTGGCCCTGGGGGACCCCGGATTGAGCAGGAAGATCAAAGAATACCGGGCGAAACTGGCTGAAGAGGTGCGCAACAAGGGAATGCGACTTGTTGACTTGGGTATAGAGGGTTATATGCTGCAGAAGGGCGGTAATAAAAAGTGATTGAGCGGTATACCTTACCGGAGATGGGCGAAATCTGGTCGGAACAGACCAAGCTCAGCAACTGGTTAAAGATCGAGATTTTGGCCTGCGAAGGGTGGGGCAAGCTGGGTGCCATACCATCCCCGGCTCTGGACAATATCAGGAGCAAGGCAGATTTTGAGCTGGCCCGGGTTAAAGAGATCGAAGCAGAGGTAAGGCATGATGTTATCGCTTTTCTTACTAATGTTGCAGAATATGTGGGGGAGGATTCCCGGTACATACACATGGGGCTTACCTCCTCTGATTTACTGGATACCAGCCTGGCTCTGCAGCTGCGCGATTCCTGTGATCAGTTACTTAAACGAATGTACCGATTGCGGGAGGTTTTGGGTGCCAGGGCCAAAGAGCACAGGTACACCCTGATGATGGGCCGTACCCATGGGGTTCATGCCGAGCCTATCACCTTCGGCCTGAAGATGGCGGTATGGTACACAGAGGTCGAGCGCCATATCGAACGCATAACCCGGGCCCGGGAGGCAGTCTCCTACGGCCAGATCTCCGGGGCGGTAGGAACCCTGGCTAATGTTGATCCAGTGGTGGAACAGCATGTTTGCGAACAGTTGGGGTTAAAACCCTGTAAAATATCCACTCAGATAATTCAACGGGACCGTCATGCAGAATACCTGAATACACTGGCACTGGTGGCCAGCTCGCTGGAGAAGATGGCGACAGAAATCAGGAACCTGCAGCGGACCGAGATCAGAGAGGTCGAAGAGCCCTTCTACTCGGGACAAAAAGGTTCTTCAGCCATGCCTCACAAGCGCAATCCGATGATGAGTGAGCGGGTAACCGGACTGTCCCGGGTAATCCGCAGTAATGCCATGGTCGGTCTGGAAAACGTAGCCCTGTGGCACGAACGCGACCTGACCCATTCCTCAGCCGAGCGGGTGGTCCTCCCGGACAGCTCCATCCTGCTCGACTATATCCTGGACCGGTTTATTCGGATTATGGAGGGCCTGGTGGTAAACAGCGACAATATGAGAACCAACCTGGAAGCTACCATGGGGGTGGTGTTTTCCCAACAGGTGCTGCTGGCCCTGATTGAAAAAGGCTTTCTTCGTGAGGACGCATACCGGGTGGTTCAGGAGGCGGCTATGGATTCCTGGCACCGCCGGATTCCCTTCAAGGTGCTTCTCCAGGAAAACGAGCAGATTAAAGCAATCATGTCGGAGAAGGAACTGGAAGCATTGTTTGATTACTCCTACCACCTAAAAAATGTAGACTATCTCTTCGCCCGCTGCGGTCTCGATTAGGAGGCTGGTAAGCCAGGGAGGGTATACCTTATGAAACTCTCCCGCCACAAAGGGGAAGCAGCTTGGTGTGTAAAAGGATTCTGCGCGTAAGCGGAAAGACTCCGGTGGAGTCACGTTCTCCGGACTCCCGGACGGACACCTGTATTCCCTCGCAGGGTGCCATCAGCCGGAAAAGGGGATCTTTAACAAGTGGGGGCTTGATGCCGCCATAATTGGTCATATTACTGATGACGGTTTCTTCCCGGTTACGAAAGAGACCGGTGGCAGAAGGATTCCGATCACAGTGATTGGAGATGTAACAGCGAAAAGCCTGCTGCTCGAGCAGGCAGGTCAGATTTTGATTGATGAGGATGTTAAGGATGTGGCAATTTGGCAGGGGGCGATTAAATGTGCCATGAGTTTGATAAACATTGGCGGGATGAATGCGGGGTCTTTGGAATCTACCTGCAGGATTCCTCCGGGCCCAATGAGGCGGCCCGTGACACGTTCTTCGGGCTGTATGCCTTGCAGCACCGGGGGCAGGAAAGTGCAGGGATTGCGGTCAGCAACGGGCAGGAGATAGTCCTGCACAAGGCAATGGGGCTGGTCTCGGAGGTGTTCTCTCCTGATGTACTGAAGGGCCTCATGGGAAATCTGGCTATCGGGCATGTGCGGTATTCCACTACCGGTTCCAGTCATGCAGTTAATGCACAGCCCTTGGTGTTTCGGTATCTGAAGGGGATGATTGCCCTGGCCCACAATGGTAACCTGGTAAACGCCGGAGAGCTGCGCCTCCGCCTGGCCAACTTCGGTTCGGTCTTCCAAACCACCACCGATACTGAGATCATCGTTAACCTGCTGGCCCGCTATGGACGGGACAGCCTGGAAAATGCCCTGGCCAAGAGCATGATCGACATCAAGGGTGCCTATGCTCTGATTATAATGACGGAGAACAAGCTGATCGGGATGCGGGATCCCCTGGGAATAAGGCCGTTGTGCCTGGGAAAAAGGGAGGACGGCTATCTGCTGGCCTCGGAGTCCTGCGCTTTTTATACGGTGGGTGCGGAGTTTGTACGCGACATCGAACCTGGCGAAATTGTGGTTATTGATGAGAATGGAATTAAGTCCCTTAATCCTTTAAGCCAGGAACAGAGGGCACACTGCGTCTTTGAGTATGTGTACCTGGCGAGGCCCGACAGCATGATAGACAGTATCAACGTGAACCGTTTTCGCCGCTCTATGGGCCACCAGTTGGCCCGGGAGATGAACGTTGAAGCTGATATTGTTATTGCGGTACCGGATTCCGGAACCTCAGCGGCCCTGGGGTTTGCCGAGGAATCTGGGATCAAGTTCGAGGAAGGACTGATTAAGAACCGATATATTGGCCGCACCTTCATCCAGCCCAGTCAGAAGATGCGCGACCTGGGAGTGCGGCTGAAACTGAATCCGGTGGAAGAAGCGGTAAGGGGCAAGCGGGTTATTATGGTGGATGACTCCATTGTACGCGGCACCACCAGCAAGAAGATTGTAAAGATGCTCAGAGAAGCGGGAGCGACTGAGGTTCATATGGCGGTGGCCTCACCTCCGACCCAGTACTCATGTTTTTATGGAATCGATACCTCAGCTCGTGAAGAGTTGATCGCTGCCAAAATGGATGTGGAAGGAATAAGGACGTTTATCGGCGCCGACAGTCTGCATTATTTATCGCTGGAAGGATTGTTTGCAGCGGCCAACCGGAATGCAGTTGACTTCTGTGCGGCCTGCTTTACCGGGAATTATCCAGTATCGATTCCTGATACCGGATTAGAGGGCAAGAACAGTCTCGAAAAGATGAAAGGGGGATGTTAAGTGAGCAGTAAAGGTATGGATTATCGCCAGGCCGGGGTGGACATAGATGAGGCTGATCGCGCGGTAGACTTGATATCCTCCCTGGTCAGCTCCACCCGGCGACCCGGGGTTTTGTCTGATATCGGCGGATTTGCAGGCTTCTTCCGCCTGGATACCGAACGTTATCCACAGCCGGTACTGATATCAGGTACTGACGGGGTAGGGACCAAGCTGAAGGTTGCCCAGATGGCCGGGGTTCATGATACAGTAGGCATAGATCTGGTCGCCATGTGTGTAAATGATATTCTGGTCAGCGGGGCTGAGCCTCTGTTCTTCCTGGATTACCTGGCCGTGGGGAAGCTGATACCGGAAAGGGTCCAGGAGATTGTAAAAGGAGTGGCCGAGGGCTGTAAACAGGCCGGTTGTGCCCTGATAGGCGGAGAAACCGCAGAGATGCCCGGATTTTATCAGGAGGATGAATACGACCTGGCGGGTTTTGCGGTCGGGGTGGCCAATCAGGATCAGATTGTGACCGGTCAAGGCACGGCCCGGGGTGATGTTATTATCGGCCTGGCTTCCTCCGGCTTGCATTCCAATGGTTATTCGCTGGTACGGAAGATAATGTTTGAAAAAGCCGGCTTTAAACCGGAGCGGCACCTGGATGCCCTGGGCAAAAGCCTGGGGGAGGAGCTCCTAACACCTACCCGGATCTACGTAAAAAGCGTTCTGGAACTCATGAAGACTGTAGAGGTTAAGGCTATGGCCCACATAACCGGAGGAGGTATCCCCGGAAACCTTAAACGGGTTATTCCGACGGGACTGGAGGCCCGCATTGCGGCCTCAGCATGGACCCCCCCACCGGTATTCAGGCTCTTGGCCGATTTGGGACAGGTAGAGTCCCCGGAAATGTTCCGGACCTTCAATATGGGAATAGGGTTCATCCTGACAGTCAATGCGTCTGAGGCGGAAAAATCCCTTTCAGTCCTGAAGAGGATGGGTGAAATTCCGTTTGTTCTCGGGGAGGTCAGTCCCGGGGAGCGGGGGGTTGTGATTGATTGAACTCCCCCATACCCGGCTTTAGGCGTTATTTCTGATACACGGGGGAAAGAAGGGGTAATTGCAGAGTGATTAGAGTGATGCCCCGGCCGGTACCACAGCTCAGGCTGGCGGTCCTGGCTTCGGGAAGAGGTTCGAATTTTGAGGCCATACAAAATGAGATAGAGAACCAGCGGTTGCCAGCAGTTATAAGGGTGGTGATCTCTGATAAAGAAAATGCCCCAGTGCTGGAAAAAGCTCGCCAAAGGGGCATTTCCACCTGCCACATAAACCCCGGCCAATTTGCCGACCGGCGACTTTATGAGCAGGAGTTGGTCAGGGTTTGTGAAGAATATAAGGTTGATCTGGTGGTTCTGGCCGGATACATGCGTATCCTGGGTGAAACCTTTGTCGGGTCATTCCCCTGGAGGATAATAAACATACACCCGGCTCTGCTCCCGTCTTTCCCGGGGCTAAATGCCCAGCGGCAGGCCCTGGAGTACGGGGTGCGCTACAGCGGGTGTACGGTCCATTTTGTAGACCTGGGGGTTGATAGAGGCCCGATCATTCTCCAGGCGGTGGTCCCGGTTAATCCGGATGATGACGAAGAGTCTCTTTCAGAGCGGATTCTTAAGGAGGAGCACCGGCTGTTACCCCAGGCAGTAAAGCTGATCGCCGAGGGACGCCTGGAGCTTAATGGCCGACAGGTAACCATATTACCAGAGGAGGTAGTCTGATTTGAGTAAGAGAGCCCTGATTAGTGTTTCCAACAAGGATGGAGTGGTAGAGTTCGCGCAAGGTCTGGAGGCCTTGGGTTGGGAGATGATCTCAACCGGTGGTACTTACGATCTCCTGAAACGTTCAGGGGTAAGTGTAACCATGGTTTCTGATGTAACCGGTTTCCCGGAGATCCTGGACGGGAGGGTCAAAACCCTGCACCCCAATATCCATGGAGGGATACTGGCCCGTCGTATACCTGAACATATGCAGCAGCTGGAGAAGAACAGGATTGATACCATAGACATGGTAGTGGTTAACCTGTATCCCTTCAGGGAAACCATCCAGAAACCGGGGGTCACTCTGGAAGACGCGATTGAAAACATAGACATTGGCGGTCCTACCATGATCCGGTCCGCGGCCAAGAATTATCAGGACGTGATAGTGGTGGTCGAACCGCGGGAATACCCGGCAATTCTTGCTGAGCTCAAGGCCGGAGGAGATATAAGTGCTGATATGCGCTTCAAGCTGGCTAAAGAGGCCTTTGCCCATACGGGTTTTTACGATTCCATGATTGCCCAGTACCTAGGCGGCCTGCTGGGCGAAAAGTTCCCCGGGGTCCTGGTCTGGGGCGGCGAAAAGATTCAGGAGATGCGGTACGGTGAGAATCCTCACCAGTCTGCAGCCTTTTACCGACAGGCTCTGGCTGTGGGAGGTCTGCCTCTGGCCAAGCAGTTGAACGGCAAGGAACTTTCTTATAATAATGTGGTCGACGCCGAAGCGGCTTTTGCCCTGGTGAAGGAGTTCGAGGAACCAGCCTGTGTGATCATCAAGCACACCAACCCCTGCGGGGCAGCTATCGGCAAGAACCTTTCCGAAGCCTACTGCCGGGCATTCGGAGCTGATCCGGTTTCAGCCTACGGCGGAATAATTGCTTTTAACCGCAAGGTTGATGCCGAGACCGCCAGGCAGGCAGCGGAGCCCTTTATGGAGGTTATAATTGCTCCTGGTTTTGATGCTGCTGCCCTTTCGATACTGTGTGCCAAGAAGAATCTGCGGGTCCTGGAGCTGCCGATGGACAGGCAGGCGGGCATGCAGATGAAGAGTGTGGTAGGAGGTATGCTGGTTCAGGAACTGGATACCATACCTTTGGATTTGAACGACCTCAAGGTGGTAACGGAGCGTCAACCTTCAGCGGCGGAACTGGCCGAATTGGCATTTGCCTGGAAGGTGGTCAAGCACGTCAAGTCGAATGCTATCGTGGTTACCAAAGATAACACCACTCTGGGGGTTGGTGCCGGCCAGATGAATCGGGTTGGTTCAGCCAAGCTGGCCCTGGAACAGGCGGGGGACCGGTGCCAGGGAGCCGTGCTGGCCTCCGATGCCTTCTTCCCCTTCAAGGATACAGTTGAACTGGCCGGACAGTTTGGCATAGCAGCCATAATTCAACCCGGGGGATCTATCCGCGACCAGGAGAGCATTGATGAATGCAACCGCCTGGGTATCGCCATGGTCTTCACCGGCGTCCGCCATTTCAGACACTAGATTTTGAGGTAAAGCGGGGACGGTCACGCAAGTTGGGGACGGTTCTTACTTGCGTGGCCACGCAGGTAAACAACCGTCCCACTTGCTTTTTTAAACAGGAGGTGCAGAGATGGGCAGGAATGTGCTGGTGATTGGGCAGGGTGCCCGGGAACATGCGATGGTCTGGAAGCTAAGCCAGAGCCCCGGTATAGGACGTATCTTTGCGGCACCGGGGAACGCGGGCATTGCGGAGATCGCCGACTGCTTGGATGTCAAGGTAACCGATACCAGGCAGTTGTTGGATTTAACAGAGAAAAAGAAGATTGACCTGACCGTGGTGGGCCCTGAGGTTCCACTTATGGAAGGTATTGTTGATGAGTTTGAGTCCCGGGGACTGAGGATTTTTGGACCGCGTCGGAATGCGGCCATCCTGGAAGGGAGCAAGGTCTTTACCAAGAACCTTTTTAAGAAGTATGGAATCCCTTCCGCTGATTTCGGCTCATTCTCGGATATAAATGAGGCTCGTGACTACCTGCGGGAAAAGGGGACCCCTATTGTGGTAAAAGCGGACGGACTGGCGGCTGGCAAAGGTGTGGTGGTGGCCATGGATGAAAAGACGGCCCTGGCCGCACTGGATATGATCATGCTGGACAAGGCCTTCGGAAAGGCCGGCCTTGAGGTGGTTATAGAGGAATGTCTTCAGGGTGTGGAAGTCAGCGTGTTTGCACTCTGTGACGGTAAGAACGTGGTGCCCATGGTGGCGGCTCAAGACCACAAACGGGTCTTTGATGGCGACCAGGGCCCGAACACTGGAGGAATGGGCGCTTACAGCCCTCCACCCTTCTATACCCCCGATTTGCACCAGCAGGTCATGAAGGAGATAATGGAACCCGTGGTTAAAGCCATGGCCGCTGAGGGGCGCCCCTACAAGGGGGTTCTCTATGCCGGCCTGATGTTAACCGCTGAGGGTCCCAAGGTCTTGGAGTTCAACGTCCGGTTGGGGGACCCTGAGGCTCAGGCGATTCTGCCTTTGATGGAAACCGATTACCTGACGGTGCTGGATGCGGTGGTTGATGGCCGCCTTGACCAGACTCCGGTATCTCTCCTTCCCCAAGCCAGCGTTTGCGTGGTTCTGGCCTCTGCTGGATATCCGGGCCAGTATACCACCGGACATGTGATCACCGGTCTGGATGATGTCTCCCCGGATACCCTGATCTTTCATGCCGGGACCAGGCGTCATGGAACTCAATTGGTGACCGATGGGGGCCGGGTTCTCAGCGTTGTCTGTACCGGGGATACCATAGCCCAGGCCATTGACCGGGTTTACAGCGAGATTCCCTGGATCCAGTTTGAGGGAATGCACTACCGCCAGGATATTGGGGCCCGGGCATTGAAATTATAGTAATCATACGAGAGAGGGGATGCGGATGGGTTCAAAGACAGGTCAAGATAAAGTCGATAGAACTCCGAATTACCATCTGCGGCGGCTCCTGGTAGTCATTGCACTTGTGGGGGTAGTGGCACTCTTTGTCTATGCCCCGACCCGCGAGTTTGTAAAGACCACGGTACTGCTGGGGATGCCGGCTCTGGTGGTCTGGAGTTATCAGCGCCGCTTTATAAGGTTTTCCTGGACCTGGTGGATCTCATCCCTGATCCTTTTGGCCCTGGCAGTGGGTTACGGGTTTATGTTGCTGGGTATGCCGGAGAAGCTGGCGGTAAAAAGTATTGAAAGAGAGGCCGGGATTTACCTGACTCAGGGCCAGTACGACCGGGCCATCGACAAGTACCGCGAAATGGAACGCTATGATCGAAAGGACCGGATGGAGCGGAAGATCAAGGAAGCAGAAAAACAGAAGGGGTATGATGCCTCCTACCGCCAGGCCCTGAAGATGGCCAACGAAGGCAACTATGTTGAAGCCCGACGCTTACTGAATACCATTCCTATGGAGGCTATAGTATACCCTCAGGCCCGCGAATTATTACGAGAGTTGGAAAAGGACTGATAGCATGGTTGACCTGCAAACGATAAAGAACGATCCGGTCATCAGGCAGTACATGGAAATGGCAAACAGATTCATGGGCAATATCGGTGCCATAGAACACAACTTCGCTCATGCCAACATGGTGGCATCATTAAGTTATGATATTATCTTTACCCTCGGTTATCCCCGAAGAGAGGCGGAGATAGCAGCTATAGCCGGGTATCTTCATGATATCGGCAACCTGGTAAACCGTTACGGACATGGCACATCAGGCGCCATAATGGCTTTTGAGCACCTTCTGGATCTGGGAATGGATCCAGAAGAGATAGCCACCATCATGGGAGCTATCGCCAATCATGAGGAACATGCCGGTGGTCATGCGGTAAACAACGTTTCTGCCGCCGTTATTCTGGCGGACAAATCTGACGTCAGCCACGACCGGGTGCGCAAGCCGGATGAGACCAAATTTACTCCCCGGGACCGGGTGAATTACGCTGCCAAGGAATCAACCCTGCATATTGATGCCATGGACCGCCTGATTGCCATGAGGTTGAAAATAGATACCCGAATCTGCAGTGTTATGGATTATTTCGAGATCTTTCTCACCAAGATGATGATGTGCAAACGTGCGGCGGAGTATCTCGGCTGCCGTTTTGAATTAACCATCAATGATGTGAAGCTATTATAAGGGAGGGGTACTGTGTCCGACCAGAATCCAGGCAACGAGAATATGGAGGTTTTAGCCAGGGCCTTCTCAGTTCTGCGGAACGAGGAGGAGTATGGTAAGTTTTTACAGGATCTCTGTACTACCGGTGAGTTGGAGATCCTTTGCCAGCGTTTGAAAGTAGCCCACATGCTTGACGAGAACGACACCTACACCCGGATAGCTGAAAGTACAGGCGCCAGCACTGCTACCATCAGCCGGGTCAAGAGGTTTTTGGCTGGCGGTTACGGGGGGTATCGACTGGTTCTGGATCGATTGAGAGAAATGGGTGTTCGATTATGAAGAATCTGGAGATTGTAAAAGGGGCCAAGGACTTTCTGCCGTCGGAGGCAGCCATGAAGCGGGAGTTTGAGAACCAGACGGTTGAGATCTTTACCCGCTGGGGTTATCAAGAGGTTATCACCCCCACTTTCGAGTACCTGGAAGTGATTGAATCCGGGGCTGGAGAAGGAATCCGGGAGGAGTTATTCCTCCTGCAGGATCAGGACGGGCGTCTCCTGGCGCTGCGGCCAGAGATGACCATTCCCATCGCGCGGATCGTTTCCACCAAGTTCCGGGACTTTGCCGGGGTGTTACGCCTTTTCTACAATGCCAATATATTTCGGCATGCCCTGCCTCAGATGGGGAGGTATCAGGAGTTCTATCAACTGGGAGTTGAGCTGATCGGTGCTTCCGGAGCGATGGCTGATGCCGAGGTCATTGCCCTGGCGGCTGAGGTTTTGAAGAAACAGGAATTGGACTTCAAGATCAGCCTAAATCATATCGGTATCTTTAATAACCTCCTGCTGGAGAGCGGACTCTCCGAATCATCCCGAGAGGGCATTAAACGACTGGTGCTGAAGAAGGATCTGGTAGGGCTTAACAGGATGCTGGCCGACCTGACCATGGCTCCGGAACTGCGTCAGGTACTGCTGGATATGCCGCTTATGCACGGGGGACCGGAGGTTTTGGAACGATTGGAAGCGGTCCGCCGGATTCCCCAGGTGAAAGAGGCAATAGATGAGCTGTCGGGTGTCTATGACTGCTTGGCTCCCTATGGCATTCAGGATGACGTGGTTATAGATCTGGGCATACTGCGGGGGTTTGATTATTACACCGGTATCGTTTTTGAAGGATACTCTCCCCAGCTCGGATACCCGCTCCTGGGGGGCGGTCGCTATGACAACCTGCTCGGCAAATTTGGGGCGCCCCGGGTGGCTACCGGGTTTGCGGTTGGCATCGAGAGGGTCCTGCTGGCCCTGGGCCAGCACCGCAGCCAGTCCCGTGAGGTCCGGGTGGTTTCAGGCAATGACCTGCAGGCAGTGCTTAACCGGGCTCGGGAACTGCGGGAACAGGGCTTTATCGCCGAGGTTGATCTAAGTGGTGAAGACTTGAGTGAAAAGGTAGTGGTGAAGTCCCGCGGACAGGCTGATGATTGACAGGGATTTGGGAGGGTGCTAAACTCTTGACGTATGATACTTTAATTGATTAAAGCGAGGCGGACATGAATCCAGAACAACTAACGATAGCACTTCCTAAAGGAAAACTGCTGGGTCCTACCCTGAAACTGCTCTCCCTTTTGAACCTTCCCGTCGACGGGGTGAGCGATAAGAGCCGGAGTCTGGTTTTTGATTTTCCGGAATCCCGGGTTCAGTACATTGTGTGCCGGCCTACCGATGTTCCGACATATGTCGAACACGGCGCAGCAGACTTGGGTGTAGTGGGCAAGGATATTATTCTTGACCAGGGTAAAGATGTTTATGAGATGGTTGACCTGGGTTTCGGCTACTGCCGGTTTATGCTGGCCGTGCCGCTGGAAAAGGCCGACCAGCCCCTGGCTGATTTCAACTACCAGCGGGTGGCTACCAAATTCCCCCGGGTGGCAGAGGATTACTTCCGTGGCCTGGGAATGCAGGTGGAGGTAATCAAACTGCATGGCAATATCGAGCTGGCACCACGGGTGGGGCTGGCGGAGATGATAGTTGATATAGTATCGACCGGCAAGACCCTGAAAGAGAACTACCTGGCCGAGATAGCCAGTATTGCGGAATGTACTGCCCGGTTGGTGGTTAACCGGGTCAGCTATCGCACCAAGTATCCGGTGATTGAGCCGATGATTCGGAAGATAAATCAAATAGTTGCGGAGGGGGAGTTGGGCGAATGATCAGAAGACTAGCCGGCACTGGCCGGGAGATGGATGATTTTCTGGCTCTGGTTAATGAGGATCTGGCTGAGCTTAGCCGCCAGGTATCGGAGATTGGAGACGAGGTCAGGCAGCGGGGAGATCAGGCCTTGATCGAGTTCACCAGGCGTTTTGACGGCTCTGACCTGACAACGGACCAGCTGAGGGTTAAGCGCGGGGAGTTGGAAGAGGCCTACTCCCAGGTTGATGAGGCTTACCTGGAAGCTCTTAACACGGCCATTGACAAGATAGAAGACTTCCACTCCAAGCAGCTGCGGACCAGTTGGATGGAACCCGATGACGATGGCAGCATTCTGGGGCAGATCCACCGGCCCCTGAGGCGGGTGGGGATCTATGTCCCCGGAGGTACCGCAGCCTATCCTTCTTCGGTATTGATGAACGCCATTCCGGCGATGGTGGCCGGGGTGGAGGAGATAGCCATGGTAACTCCTCCTGATGCCAACGGCCGGTTGAATCCCTACACCCTGGTGGCGGCGGCAGAGCTGGGGCTGGATGAGATCTATAAAGTGGGCGGAGCCCAGGCGATATTTGCCCTGGCCTATGGAACCGGTCTCATAGAACAGGTGGACAAGATCACCGGTCCCGGAAATATTTATGTAACTCTGGCCAAGAAACTGGTTTATGGAGAAGTGGATATAGATATGCTGGCTGGGCCCAGTGAGATACTGATAGTGGCCGACGAAACCGCCGACCCGGCCTACCTGGCGGCGGATCTGATGTCGCAGGCTGAGCATGATGTTCGTGCCCGGTCTATCCTGGTTACCAACAGCTCCCGGCTGATGGACCAGGTGGAAGAGGAGATCAAGAACCAGCTGGTTGGCCTCTCCCGGCGCACTACCATTCGCGAGGCCCTGGTGCAGAACGGTGCCTTTATCCTGGTGTCCAGTCTGGAAGAGGCGTTTGACATTGCCAACCGTGTTGCTCCGGAACACCTGGAGGTTATGGTAGAGGAGCCGATACGCTGGTTGGGAGCCATCAGGAATGCGGGAGCAATCTTCCTTGGGCCTTACACCCCGGAGCCGGTAGGTGATTATCTGGCCGGTCCAAATCATATACTGCCCACAGGGGGTACGGCGAGGTTCTACTCCCCGGTTACGGTTGATACCTTCGTAAAGAAATCAAGCCTGATATACTTTAGCCGGAATGGTTTCGAAAAACACAAGAGTGAAATAATAAAACTGGCGGAGGTAGAAGGTTTAACCGCTCACGCTAACTCGATAAGGATTCGAAGGAGGTAGGAGGGTCATGAATAAGGAATTGAGGTCAGCGGAGGTCCACCGGAAAACCAATGAGACCGAGATCTTTTTGCATCTGGAACTGGATGGGACCGGGAATCACCAGATTGACATTGAAGTTCCTTTTTTAGGCCACATGCTGGCCCTTTTAGCCACTCACAGCCTCTGCAATCTCCGGGTATGGGCCCGAGGAGATGTCAAGGTTGACGATCACCATACCGTGGAGGATATTGGCATCTGTATGGGCCAGGCGATCAAGAAGAGCCTGGGAGACAAGAAGGGGATTAACCGCTACGGGAGTGCCCTGGTTCCAATGGATGAAGCCCTGGCGCAAGTGGTAGTTGACCTCTCTGGACGGTCGTTCCTGGATTTTAACGTGCCTATGCCGAACGGAATGGTGGGCAGTTTTGCAACGGAACTGGTAGAAGAGTTCTTCCGGGCCCTGGTTCAAAATTCCGAGATGACGGTCCATATCGACCTGTTAAAGGGCAGAAATACCCACCATATAGTGGAGGCGGTTTTCAAGGGCTTTGCCCGGGCGTTGGGTGAGGCAACCACCTACGAGCCCAGGATCGAGGGAGTCTGGTCCAGCAAAGGACGGCTCTCGCCGTAACCAAAATACTGAATCAGGGGGACAGTCCCCATGATGCATTTTGCATCACGGGGACTGTCCCCCTGATTCACTCCCACTATTTCTGTGTGGGTCCGGGGGAATTTTGTATGATAGCAATAATCGATTATGGAATGGGAAACCTCCGCAGTGTTCAGAAGGGACTGGAATGCGTGGGTATAACAGCATCCATCACTGGTGATCCGGGTGAGGCAGTCCAGGCTTCCGGGGTTATCCTGCCGGGAGTGGGAGCGTTTGAGGACGCGATAGCCAACCTGAAGAACACCGGTATGGTGGATGCGGTGCGGGAGGTGGTCCGCCAGGACCGGCCTCTTTTGGGTATATGTCTGGGGATGCAGCTTTTGTTTACCGAGAGCGAGGAGAATGGGCGGCACGGGGGACTGGACCTGATCCCGGGCAGGGTAGTGAGATTCCCGGTGACGAAGAAGGTTCCCCATATGGGTTGGAATCAGGTCCGCATGGTGGGGGACAGCCCCCTTTTTAATGGACTTCCCGACCAGTCATACTTCTACTTTGTTCATTCCTATTACTGTGACCCGCATTTACCGGTAAGCGTAGGGATATGTGAATACGGGCTGGATTTTACCTGTGCAGTTCAGAAGGGCAATCTGTTTGGGTGTCAGTTTCATCCGGAGAAATCCAGCAGGCTTGGACTCCAGATCCTTAAAAACTTCGGGGATCTGTGCAGCAGGCCGACCGCATCAGAGCGACATGGCCGGGCTTGTTAAGGTGACATAATCTCCGGCAGTACCTTATCATGGTGTTGACATAATACATTCCGTTTTCGGGGGTTCATCAGGGGATTGAAGCCACAACCGGGGCATGTCCTATTTATGTTGACGTAATACCTGTCTGTTTAATGCATTCCGACCTCAGTTTGGAGGCTGCGGCAACTTCGGACGACCTTGGTGAATTCCTTTTACTAAAATGACGATTCCTCTGGAAAAAGTTATAATGCGGAGTTTGGGTCTAAGGGGAATCAAAGAAGTGCAAAGGGGTTTTAAAAATTGATTATTTTTCCGGCGGTTGATATAAAAGATGGGCGCTGTGTACGGTTGGTGCAGGGTAAAAAGGAGGAGGTGACAGTCTACGGCACAGACCCGGCGGGTATGGCCCGCGAGTGGGAGCGACAGGGTGCCCAGTGGGTGCATGTGGTCGACCTGGACGGGGCCTTTTCAGGTGTGCCCTGTAACCGGGAGATCATCAGGGCCATGGTCGAGAACCTCTCTATCCCCTTTCAGCTGGGAGGCGGGATCCGGGATTTCGAAACCGCCCGGGGTTATCTGGAACTGGGCGTATCCCGGGTAATCATCGGTACGGGAGCACTTGATAACCGCCAGTTGGTGGCGAGTCTCCTGGAGGAATTCGGCTCGGAACGGATAATTGTGGGAATCGATGCCCGGGACGGTATGGTTGCTGTCCGGGGATGGGAAGATGTTACCACGGTTACGGCCCTGGAAATGGCCCGGGAGATGAGGGCCCTGGGGGTAAAGCGCACCATCTACACTGACATCAGCCGGGATGGAGTTTTACAGGGACCCAACATACCAGCTATCCGGGCCATGGCTGAGGGTACAGGACTTACGGTAATAGCCTCGGGAGGGGTTTCAACCATTGAAGATATAGTAAATCTGCGAGGGATAAGCGGGGTAGAGGGAGCCATCGTCGGCAAGGCTTTGTACGAAGGCAGGCTAACCCTGGGAGATGCCCTGAAAGCTGCGAAGGACTGAGGTGATAAGATGCTGGCCAAGAGGATAATCCCCTGTCTGGACGTTCATGCCGGGCGGGTGGTCAAGGGTACCAACTTTGTTAACCTGCGGGATGCCGGAGACCCGGTGGAACTGGCGGCTTTGTATGACCGGGAAGGCGCTGACGAACTGGTGTTTTTGGATATAACCGCTTCGGCTGAGGAACGGTCAATTATATACGATGTGGCCCGGCGTACTGCTGAACAGGTGTTCATCCCATTTACGGTCGGCGGTGGTCTGCGGACCATTGAAGACATCCGCAGCATGTTGAAAGCCGGTGCAGACAAGATCTCACTTAACACCGCAGCCGTGAAAACCCCCACTCTGATTACTGATGGAGCCAGGAGGTTTGGCAGCCAGTGTATAGTGGTGGCCATTGATGCCCGTGCTAGTGGAGACCGGCAGTGGGAAGTGGTTGTAAACGGCGGGAGAACCCCCACCGGAATGGATGCGGTGGAGTGGGCAAAAAAAGCAGAAGACCTGGGTGCAGGAGAGATTCTCCTGACCAGTATGGATAAAGACGGAACCAAGGATGGATACGATATCGAGCTGACCCGTGCAATCAGTGAATCGATTAGGATTCCGGTTATCGCTTCAGGTGGGGCCGGGACCCTGGAACATCTGTACCAGGCGGTAACAGACGGAGCTGCGGATGCGGTTTTGGCAGCCTCAATTTTCCATTACGGAGAGTACAGCATTGCTGAGGCCAAGCGGTATCTGAAGGACAGAGGGGTGGCAGTAAGGTTATGAACGAAGAACTCGATCAAATCAAATTCGAACAGGGACTTGTACCAGCGATTGTTCAGGATGCGATAAGCAAAGAGGTATTGATGATGGCCTACATGAATCGGGAGGCCCTGGAAAAGACGGTTTCTACAGGCGAGACCTGGTTTTACTCCCGCAGCCGCAGTCAGCTTTGGCATAAAGGGGAGACCTCCGGCAATGTGCAGAAGGTTACTGAAATCCGCTATGACTGTGACAATGATACCCTCTTGGTGCTGGTGGAAGCGGCTGGACCCGCATGCCATACCGGGCACAATTCGTGCTTTTACCGCAACCTGCAGGGGGTGGAGATAGAGCCCCGGCGCTTTGATCCCGATGAGGTTTATGGTTCTGAGTCAGGAGCAATCCTGAATGAGCTGCAGGAGGTCATACAGGGTCGCTACCAGGAAAGGCCGGAAGGTTCCTATACCACCTACCTCTTCGATAAGGGGATCGACAAGATCCTCAAGAAGGTTGGGGAGGAGAGTGCCGAGGTCATCATTGCGGCCAAAAACCCGGACCCAGGCGAGTTGATATATGAGATATCTGACCTGATTTACCACCTGATGGTCCTAATGGTCGAGAGGGACATAAAACTCTCGGAGGTGTTCAAGGAACTCCGGGGTCGAAGGTAGAAACTAGTCATAAGTGACCACCGGGTGAGGGGCGTCTTTTTTCCCCGGTCATTCGCAGAGGGCGTTGCCCCAAAACCGGGTCTAAGGAAGGGATCCGGGTTCTGGGCTTTGCCAACCGGCAAGTTCTTGGAGAGCGAATTAAGGGTCACTTTGGGAGGAGATTCTTTTGGCTATAAAAACCGGGTTCACAGGTCAGCCGGCCCTGCCTGAGATTGAATGGGATGCTTGCACCGGGTGTGGATTATGTACCCGCGTGTGCAAGAGTGAAACCCTGCGCCTGGATGATGACCAGGTACGGGTCAACCCTGCGTCTCCGCTGGGGTGTGTTGGCTGCGGCCAGTGCATGATGGTATGTCCTGCCGGGTGCCTGACGGTTGAGGGGCGGGATGTTTCACCTCAGGATCTCATTACTCTTCCCAGGCCTGAGTCTTGTGCCACTCCCGAACAACTGGAGTCATTGCTTTTATCCCGGCGCAGTATCAGGGAGTTTGATGAGCGGGAAGTCAGCCGGGATGTGATCGACAGGATTATCAAAATGGCCACCTCGGCCCCTATGGGTATCCCCCCATCGGATGTGGAAATCCTGGTCTTCCAGGGCCGGGAAAAGGTTCAGGCGTTTGCGGAAGATATAACCCGGTCTTTTGTAAAGAGCAAGAGATTTATCAATCGTTTCACCCTCCCTTTAATGCGGCCTTTTATTGGTAAAGAGGCTTATGATTTTTTAATGAGTTTTGTTATTCCCATGTTAGAATTATTTCCCCGGTTACGCAAAGAGGGGACCGATTGGCTGTTCTACAATGCACCTCTAGCCATGCTTTTTCACACCTCACCCTACGCGGATCCCCAGGATTCCGTGGTTGCTGCTACCTATGCCATGATTGCCGGACACTCTCTGGGACTGGGCACCTGCATGATCGGGTCGGTTAGCCCGGTACTTAAATATGAAGGTAAGCTTAAGTCCAAGTGGGGCATTCCCCCGAAGAATCAACTGGGGATAGTTGTGCTCTTTGGGTATCCGGACATTCAGTATCAAAGTACAATCCGGCGCCGTTTTCGCAAGGTTGTCTTTGCATAGGGAAGAGTACTGGAACGGCGATCACTTAGACCGCCCATCGGATAGTGTATACAAATTCCGGGAACAAGACCTGGCGTCAGAAAGTGGCCTGCGGCCAACCCCCGGGGTTAATCGCCCCCGCAGCACTCTGGTATTGCTCTGCCCTATTCACTGCCTGCTATATTGGTGTGCAAAGACGAACTGATTGCGGTAAGCTAAGTAATGATGGAACTAATTATCTTATTGGGAGACTGCTATGAATATTCTTGATAACTTAACCGGCCCTCAGGTGGAGGCGGTTACTCACCGCGATGGGCCCTGTCTGGTTTTGGCGGGTGCGGGAAGCGGAAAAACCAGGGTCTTGACCAGACGGGTGGCTTACCTGGTTGAACAAGGGGTAGCTCCACATCAGATCATGGCTATAACCTTTACCAACAAGGCCGCCCAGGAGATGAGGGAGCGGGTTATAGATATGATTCCCAATTTCCACGGCCAATGGATCAGGACCTTTCATTCCGCATCCTACCAGATCCTGCGCATGGAGATCGAAAAGCTGGGATACCGCCAGGGCTTTACCATTCTGGATGAGGCCGAACAGAAGGCGGTCATAAAGGATTGCCTGCGGGAACTGCAGCTGCAGGATGCCAAGCCTGAGATGATGTCCTACCTTATCAAGCAGGCAAAGAACAGCCTCACTGAACCGGAACAGTTCTTTGCCGGCATCAAGGCCGCCCCTCATTATCGCGATCTTTATATACGAATATTTCGCCTTTACCGCAGCCGCCTGCGGGAGCTGAATGCGCTTGATTTTGAGGACCTTATTGGGCTGACCGTCCAGGTTTTTAAAGAATACCCGGATGTTCTGCAATCATACCAGGAAAGATTCCGGTACGTGATGGTTGATGAGTATCAGGACACGAACTATGCCCAGTTTGTCTGGACCAAGCTCCTGGCCGGGGAGAACGGCAACGTCTTTGTGGTCGGGGACCCGGACCAATCCATTTACAGCTGGCGGGGCGCCGAACCCTACAACATAGAACGGTTTCTTGATATTTACCCTCAGGCCAAAGTGATAAAACTGGAGAAGAATTACCGGTCTTCCCGGTACATACTGGATGCGGCCAATGCAGTTATCCTTAATAATACCGGACGTCTGAAAAAGGAACTGTTTACTGACAATCCCAACGGGGAAAAACTACTGCAGTTTGGCGCCGCCAGCCACCAGCAGGAAGCCGAATTTATTGCTCATTTTATCAGGCAGCTGGTCAAGGAGAAAAAGTACCGGTATCAGGATTTTGCGATTTTTTACCGGGTTCATGCCCAGTCAAGGGTTATTGAGGAAGCCTTGAACCGCAATTTTATTCCTTACCGTATTGTGGGAGCCATGAAGTTCTACCAGCGCAAGGAGATCAAGGACATCCTGGCCTACCTCCGGCTGGTGGCCAACCCTTCTGACCGGATGAGTTTTCGGCGCGCTATCAATACTCCACGCCGCGGGATAGGGGAAGTGACCATCAAGAAACTGGAAGACCTGAGCGGCGAGACCCAGAAACCCATCGTGGAGGTCGTTGGTGAAATCCAGGGTGTCAAAGGGTATTCGGGGAAAATCAAGGCCTCTCTGCAGGAGTTTTATGGACTGATAACCTACCTGCGGGAACTCGCTCCCGGGGTTTCCCTGGCCCAGCTCCTGGATGAAACCCTGAAGCTGAACGGGTATATTGAAGACCTCAAGAAGAACCACGCCCTGGAGGCGGACGAACGGGTGGAAAACCTGCAGGAACTGAAATCCCTGATGGTCGAGTTTGAGAAAGAAGGGAAAAGGGAACTGGCAGATTTTCTGACCGAAGTGTCCCTGCTGCAGGAAACCGATGAGACCGATTACTCGGATACGGTGTTGATGATGACCTTCCATGGAGCCAAGGGTTTGGAATTCCCGGTGGTGTTTATGACCGGCATGGAAGAAGGCGTTTTTCCCTCGTACCGGGCCGAGACCCATGAGGAAATGGAGGAAGAGCGGCGGCTCTGCTATGTGGGAATAACCAGGGCCCGGGAAAGGCTGATTCTCAGCCGGGCGGTAAACCGTATCATGTATGGTATGGACCGCTCCAATATGCCCAGCCGATTCCTCCGGGAGATACCGAGTGATCTGTTTGCTCCATACAACCTTGAAGGGGGCAAGATTAACCTGAGTCCCACCAAGGTTGAGGGGCGGGTACAGAACCTTCATGAAGGTGACCTGGTTCAGCATCAGAAATTTGGCCGTGGTATGGTAACCAAGGTGATAGCAGATGATATAGCTGTTGTGGATTTTGAGGAAGTTGGCGTAAAGACGCTCAACACCCATATGGCTCCTATGGTAAAACTGGCCCAGGAGGTTTGATGGTGAAGGAACGCATTGAGCGCTTGAAGGCTGAGGTCAGGAAGCATGATTACCAGTATTATGTGCTGGACTCACCTCTGATTACCGACCGGGAATACGATCAGCTGCTGGCTGAACTAAAATCTCTGGAAGCCAGGCACCCGGAACTGATAACCCCGGATAGTCCCACCCAACGTGTAGGGGGTCAGCCTTTGCCGGGGTTTACCACCATCCGGCACCGGGTACCATTATTGAGCCTGGACAACACCTTCAGCCGGGGAGAACTGGCTGAGTTTAACCGCCGCGTACAGACGCGGTTGAATCCGGAGGAGATTTCGTATGTCTGTGAGCTGAAGATCGACGGGGTTTCGATTGCCCTGGTCTACGAAGATGGTCTCCTGGTGAGTGCCGCCACCCGGGGCGACGGGGTGGTAGGCGAAAACGTGACCCAGAATGTGCGGACGATCCGCACTCTGCCCCTGCGGCTCAAAGACCCTCTTCCGCGCCTAGAGGTAAGGGGAGAGATATATATCCCCAAACAGGATTTCGTCCGGCTTAACCAGGAACGGGAGGAGAAAGGGGAAAAGACCTTCGCCAATCCGCGCAACTCGGCAGCCGGAAGCCTGCGGCAGCTTGATCCCAGGATAACGGCTTCCCGGCCTTTGAAGGCTTTCATCTATGACCTGATCTACGTCGAAGGCGTTGGGGTTGAGAACCAGGCCGGGGTTCTGGAATTCCTGAGCGAACAGGGATTCCCGGTAAATCCGCACTGGCGGCTGGTTGGTGGAGTCGATGATGTCTGGGCCTATTGTGAGGAATGGAAAGAAAGACGGTATGATCTGGATTACGAAACCGATGGCGTGGTAGTGAAGCTTAACCCCCTGCCAGCTCGGCAACAAGTGGGCTTCACGGCTAAAAGCCCCCGCTGGGCAACTGCCTTCAAATTTCCGGCCGAGGAAAAGGAGACCGAGATCCTGGACATCGAGCTTAATGTTGGCCGTACCGGGGTGATCACACCAACGGCGGTTATGAATCCGGTACTGATAGCCGGCAGCGTGGTAAGTCGGGCTAGTTTACATAATTTTGATCTGATGCGGGAGAGGGATATCCGGGTTGGTGACCGGGTCTTGATCCACAAGGCCGGCGATGTGATCCCCGAGGTAATACGTCCCCTGGTAGAGCAACGGACCGGTCGGGAACAGGTATTCACCACGCCGGAAAACTGCCCGGCCTGTGGGGCTACGGTCATCAGGTTTGAGGGTGAAGTCGCCTACCGCTGTGACAACATCAACTGCCCGGCCCGGCTCAAGGAAAGCCTGATCTTCTTTGCTTCCCGTGAGGCTATGGACATTGAAGGGATGGGTCCGGTGGTAGTGGAGCAACTGGTGGAAAGAGACCTGGTCAAAAACGTGGCCGACCTTTATAGTCTTGGCATCGAGGAATTGCTGACCCTGGACAAAACCGGCCAGAAAAAGGCCACCAACCTGCTCGAAGCTATCGAGGCCAGCAAAAGCCGTCCCCTGTCCCGACTACTTCATGCCCTGGGTATAAGATTCGTTGGCGGCAAGACCGCCCGTATCCTGGCAGAACAGTACCGGGATATAGATGTGATCGCCACCCTCTCAGAAGAGAGCCTGGTGCAGATCCCCGAGATCGGGGTAAAGATTGCGACCAGTGTCGTATCATTCTTTAACGAGCCGGAAAACCTGGAAACCATTGAAAAGCTGAAAGCTGCCGGGGTGAATACCCGGGAAGCCGAACCGGCCATTGTCGATGGCAAGTTAACCGGCAAAACCCTGGTGCTCACGGGGGCCTTGGAGAGCCTAACCCGCGTCGAAGCCAGAGAGCTGATCGAAAAACAAGGGGGCAAGGTTTCCTCCAGCGTAAGTCGTAAAACCGATTATGTAGTAGCGGGAGCTGATCCCGGCTCCAAGCTGGACAAAGCCCGGCAGCTGGGGGTCACGGTCCTCAGCGAAAGCGAATTCATGGAGATGGTTAAGGAGTAGGACGTTCACGTATCAATTCCTTTCGCGATGCAGTTCTGCAAATACCCCCCTCCCGACTTATCAACTGCCAGACAACCGAAAAGAGATCAGGTTTACATGATTTTATTAAATCCGACTGTTAATGGCAACCTGCACTTTGAAGATCTGCGGTCTTCAATTGAGCCCAATTGAAGGGCTTTTTCAAGAGATTTCTGGCAACACGATCAGCCTTTCTGATATAATACTGTGCATGAAGATTTGGGAAAGCGAGGAAAGACCGTTGGCTTTGCTTGACAAGGATATTGAACGCCTGGCTGTTTTGGCGAGAATAAACCTCACCAGTGAGGAGAAAGAAATATTTACCCAACAGCTTAATTCGGTTCTGGATTCAGTTGAGGTACTGAATGAACTGCCCACCAACGAGGTTGAACCACTTATCTATGTCCTTCCTCTTTATAATGTGATGCGAGACGATGAGGTACACCCCTCACTCCCTATTGACGAAGCGATGGACAACGCCCCTCTTCAAGAGGAAGCGAAATTCAAGGTGCCAAGATTAATATAAGGAGGAAACCCGTGAAGATTTACCAGTTAACCGTTCAAAAAATCGCGGAGATGTCGGCCCGGCGGGAAATTAAGGCGCAGGAAGTCCTGGAATCCATTTCGGAACGGATAAACCAGGTTGAAAATAGAATTCAGGCATTTACTACTATTACTCTGGAACAAGCAAAGAAGAGCGCGATTGAAATTGATAGGCAGGGTGAGATAACCGGACTGGCGGGCATCCCCTTTGGTATCAAGGACAACCTCTGCACTCGCGGGATAAAAACTACCTGCGCTTCGAAGATGCTGGAAGACTTTGTTCCCCCCTACGATGCCACCGTGGTCAGCAGACTCCATTCAGCCGGAGCTGTGATGGCAGGCAAAACGAATATGGACGAGTTTGCCATGGGATCTTCCACCGAAAATTCCGGCTTTTTTCCCACCCGCAACCCCTGGGACCTGACCCGGGTGGTCGGAGGCTCTTCGGGAGGCGCCGCCGCGGCGGTGGCTGCCGGGGAGGTCTTTTACGCCCTGGGTTCGGATACCGGAGGTTCCATAAGGCAGCCGGCATCTTTTTGCGGTGTGGTAGGAATGAAGCCCACCTATGGAAGAGTATCACGTTATGGCCTGGTGGCCTGTGCCGCTTCGATGGATTGTGTGGGAACGGTGACCAGAAACGTAACCGATTGTGCCCTGGTGATGAATGCCATCTGTGGTCACGACGTTCTGGATTCCAACAGCCTGCAGGCCGAGGTGCCCGATTACACGAGCTTTCTCCAAACTGACATTAAAGGGATGAAGATCGGGTTTCCCCGGGAGTATTTTCGAGATGAAGTGGATCAATCCGTCAAGGATACAGTAAAAAAGGCCCTGCTAAAATATGAGGAACTGGGTGCAGTAGTGGAAGAAACCAGTCTTCCTCACAGCATATATGCCCTGCCCGTCTTTCGGATAATAGTTTCGGCCGAAGCCAGTTCCAGCCTGGCCCGCTTTGACGGGGTCAGGTATGGTTACCGGGATATGAACGCCGAGGATATTGCGGAGATGATGAGCAGTTCCCGGGCATGCCTGGGAGCAGAAGTTAAACAGAGGATCCTCCTGGGGACCTACGTCCTGAGCAAAGATGCTTACGAAGCCTACTATCTTAAGGCCATGAAAGTGAGACGGCTGATCAAAGAGGATTTTGACCGGGCTTTCGAAAAATACGATCTGTTGGTTTCCCCGACTGCTATCTCGACCGCCTTCAAAATTGGAGAACGGTCCGAAATGTCAGATATTCTGACCATACCCGCAAACCTGGCCGGGATCCCATCTATCTCGATTCCCGGGGGAATGGTGGAAAACCTGCCGGTAGGATTACAGCTGATGGGCCGTCCGCTTGAAGAGGGAACCGTTCTTAAGGCGGCCTATGCTTTCGAGCAGGCCACTGATTACCATTTACGCACACCCGTACTGGAGGTATAAAAAATGACTGCT
This sequence comes from Syntrophomonadales bacterium, assembly GCA_050951725.1. GTDB lineage: Bacteria > Bacillota > Syntrophomonadia > Syntrophomonadales > DTU052 > DTU052. Next base: position 33,943 of record JBMNJO010000011.1, read on the forward strand.
GGCAAATATGAAGCGGTAATAGGCCTGGAAGTTCATGTTGAATTGAAAACCAATACCAAAGCCTTTTGCAGCTGTGGTCTCTCTTTTGGGGCTATGCCCAATAGCCATGTATGTCCTGGCTGTTTAGGCATGCCCGGCACGATGCCGGTCCTCAACCGGGGATTGGTGGAGTATGCCATAAAAACCGGGCTGGCCTTGAACTGCAAGATAGCAGATTATTGCAGGTTTGACCGCAAACACTATTTTTATCCGGATATACCGACCAACTTTCAGATATCTCAACTTGATTTTCCCATTGCCAGCGCCGGCAGCCTGGAAATAGAAACTGAGGGTGTCAAGAAGACTATCGGCATAAACCGGGTTCACATGGAAGAGGATGCAGGAAAATTGGTTCATCAAGGTAACATAATGACCACTCCCTATTCCCTGGTTGACTTGAACCGGGCCGGGACCCCTCTGCTGGAGATCGTTTCCGAACCTGACATTCGGTCTCCCCAGGAAGCGCGCATGTACATGGAAAAACTCCGTTCGATTCTCCTGTTTCTAGGGGTTTCAGACTGCAAGATGGAAGAGGGCTCACTACGCTGCGATGCCAACATATCGATCCGTCCCCGGGGACAGGAAAAGCTGGGGACCAGGGCCGAGATCAAGAACCTGAATTCCTTCCGGGCCCTGGAGCGGGCCGCAGAATATGAAATAAAGCGTCAGATTGAGGTCGTGGAGGAAGGCGGACAGTTAATTCAAGAGACCCGGACCTGGGATGAGGACCGGCAGGTCACCTTAAGTATGCGTACCAAGGAACAGGCAGAGGACTACCGCTATTTCCCGGATCCCGACTTGGCACCTATTTTTATTGATCGGGACTGGGTGGAAAGAGAGCGTCAGGCCCTCCCGGAACTTCCGGATCAAGCCCGTGAGCGGCTGATCAAGACTTACAATTTGCCGCCCTATGATGCCAATCTGCTCACTATGTCCAAAGATGTCCTGGATTTCTTTGATGCCTGTGTTGCCGAATACAATGAACCAAAAGCCGTGGCAAACTGGGTAATGGGTGAGCTGGCTAGACTGCTGAACCAGAACAATATGGAAATCAAGGATGCCAGAATAACACCTTTATCCCTGGCGCAACTGCTGAAGCTTCTTGCGCAGGGAACCATAAGCGGGAAAATCGCCAAGGTGGTTTTTGAAGAGATGTTTACAACCGGTAATTCACCAGACAAGATTGTAAAAGACCGGGGGTTAGTACAGATTTCTGATGAATCGGCCCTAAAAGCAATAGTTGAAGAGGTCATTACCGGGAATCCAAAGGTGGTGGAAGACTTCAGGAATGGTAAGGGCAAAGCCCTCGGCTTCCTGGTAGGACAGGTGATGAAGATCAGCAAGGGCAAAGCCAACCCGGAAGTAGTCAACCGACTCCTTAAGGAGGAGTTGTCTCGCCGATAATCCTTTTTCGTCCCAATCCGGGATTTGTCAGCTGGGTTGACGGAGCGATAAAACCGGGAGACGGTTCCGGATTTGGGAGGCCTCATTTCGCATCAAGCCAGGTCGGTAATAACTGCACCTGTGCTAATGTATGAATAAATGCTATAATTCAAAAATCAGTTATTGAAACCTCTCGGCGAATGTGTCCATGAATGGTGCAATTAACCAGTTTTGTTTCTTTAACATACTCTATACAAATAATCTCAAACTCTGTTAAGCAGGAAGGAGTGAATAGATTGCCAAATGCTCTATTCGGTAAAGAATGGTTTTTGGAAGAGGGGGCCAAGGTCAATATAGTTGATACTACTTTGCGTGATGGGGAACAGACCGCCGGGGTAGTATTTTCAAATGAAGAAAAAATCAGAATCGCCAGGTACCTCGATGAGCTGGGGGTAGACCAGATCGAGGCCGGTATTCCGGTGATGGGCGGCGATGAGAAGAAATGTATCCGCGAGATTGCGGAAATGGGTCTCAAAGCCAGCATCATGGCGTGGAACCGGGCGGTAATCAATGACATCAAACAATCAATCGAGTGCGGTGTTGATGCAGTAGCAATTTCCATCTCGACTTCAGACATTCACATAGAATACAAGCTGCAGACAACCCGGGAGGATGTCCTTAAGCGCATGGCGGATGCGGTCAAGTTTGCCAAGGACCAGGGATTGTATGTATCCGTCAACGGTGAGGATGCTTCCCGTTCCAACATGGATTTTCTGGTGGAGTTTGCGCTGATAGCCAAGCACTGCGGGGCCGACCGTCTGCGGTTCTGCGATACAGTGGGAATTCTTGATCCTTTAACTACCTTCCGTAAAATCAGTACCCTGGTTAATGCGGTGGGACTGGATATTGAGATGCATACCCACAATGACTTTGGTCTGGCAACCGCCAACTCTCTGGCCGGGGTATACGCCGGTGCGAAGTATGTGGGCGTGACGGTAAACGGTCTGGGAGAAAGGGCCGGGAATGCCTCCCTGCAAGAGGTGGTAATGGGATTAAAGCACCTTATGGGACTGGATCTCAATTTCAGAACCGAGATGTTCCGTGAAGTGGCTGAATACGTGGCTCATGCTTCGGGCAGGACCTTGTCTCCGGCGCACCCGATTGTGGGGACCAATATTTTCGCCCACGAATCCGGGATCCACGGGGACGGTGTTCTGAAAAACCCCCTGAACTATGAAGCTTTTTCACCGCAGGAGGTGGGACTGGAGCGCCAGATAGTTATTGGCAAGCATTCGGGAACCAATGCATTAAAGGCCAAGTTTATCGAGTATGAGATTAACCTAAGTAATGAGCAGGCTCAAGATTTGCTGGCCTTGGTCAGGGCGGCCGCCATTGATCTGAAAAGGCCTTTATTTGATAAAGAACTCGCAGCACTGTACGAGAATTATATGAAGGGGAGAGGGAAGTAAATTGGGCAAGACAATAGCCGAAAAAATACTGTCGTTGAAATCCGGCACTGATGCCAAAGCCAATGATATAGTCGTAGCTGATCTGGATTTTGTAATGGGGCAGGACGGAACCTCACCCCTGGCCATTCAGGCTTTCGAAGAAATGGGAGGCCGTCAGACATTTGATCCTGCACGGGTAGCTATGGTGATCGACCACAGTTCCCCCAGCCCGTTGGAAGGGGTTTCCGCCCTCCACAAAAAGATGCGGGATTTTGCAGAACGGTATCAGGTCAAGCTCTATGACATCGGGGAAGGGGTCTGTCACCAGCTGGTTCCGGAAAGGGGCCATGTAGCCCCCGGCTCACTGGTTATCGGAGCTGACAGCCATACCTGCACCTATGGGGCGATAAATGCGTTTTCCACCGGAGTTGGTTCCACCGACCTGGCAGCGGGGATCATCTCCGGAAAACTGTGGTTCAAGGTTCCCGAGACCTTCAAATTCGTGCTTAATGGTCAACTGCCGCCCGGGGTCTTTTCCAAGGACCTCATCCTCTATCTTATCGGAGATGTAACCGCGGATGGAGCCACCTACCTGGCGGCTGAATATGTGGGCGAGGCCATCAGGGCCCTGTCGGTGGAGGCCCGGTTTACGATAAGCAATATGGCAATTGAGATGGGTGCCAAGGTAGGATTGATGGAAGCTGACGAAAAGACCGAAGCCTGGGTCAAAGAACACTCAACACTGCCATATGCACCTGTGACCGCCGATCCTGATGCAGTATATGCCAAGGTGAAGGAGTATGATGTAAGCAACCTGGAGCCGCAGGTAGCCAAGCCTCATACCGTTGATAATGTTTCGCCTATAGGAGAGGTGGCCGGGACGCCGGTTCAGCAGTGTGTAATCGGTACCTGTACCAACGGCCGGTTGGAAGACCTGCGCATCGCGGCCAGCATCCTGAAGGGGAGAAAGGTTCATCCCCAGACCAGGTTAATAGTGGCACCATCCTCCCGGCAGGTGTTCCTGGATGCCATTAAGGAGGGAATCATCACCACCCTGGTGGAAGCAGGAGCAGCAATGGTGACTCCGGGCTGCGGTCCCTGTGTGGGAACTCACAACGGGGTACCCTCAGACGGCGAGAACGTGATTGCAACCTCCAACCGCAACTTTAAAGGACGAATGGGTAATAATAAGGCGTTCATATATCTGGGCTCACCGGCTACGGTAGCTGCTTCGGCAATAGCCGGACAAATCAGCGACCCCCGAGAATATTTAAGGTAGGTGGATTTATTCATGAATTTCAAGGGCAAAACTCATAAATTCGGCGACGATGTGAACACGGATTATATTATCTCGGGGCGTCACAAGTTTAAGACCCTGGACATGAAAGAACTGGCCAAACATGTCATGGAGGATCTTGATCCCGAGTTTTATTCGAAGATCAATAAAGGTGACTTTATTGTGGCGGGGAAGAATTTTGGCTGCGGTTCCTCCCGGGAGCAGGCGCCACTGGCCATAATCAACGCTGATATCAGTGCCGTAATCGCCAAGTCCTTCGCCCGGATCTTCTATCGCAATGCCATCAATACCGGCCTGCCACTGTTGGAGTGCGACACGGATCTGATTAATCCGGGAGATGAGCTGGAGGTTGATCTCAGTCAGGGGAATATCCGCAACCTCACCCAGGGTGTCGATATCGAGGTAACCCCGCTCCCCAGAGTGATGTTGAAGATACTGTCCGAAGGTGGACTGGTAGAACACTTTAAGAAAAACGGGACATTTAACCTGGATTAAACCGGGATAAGGAAGCAGGGGGTACTCCCCTGCTTCAACATAATAAGCAGGAGGATCGTAATCTTGGCAACGACAACACATACCGAGCAGAGAATAACGATTGAAAATGGCAAGTTGATTGTGCCGGACCAGCCGGTAATTCCTTTCATCGAGGGCGATGGCACTGGCCCGGATATATGGGCAGCGGCCTCGCGGGTATTGGAGGCGGCTGTGGACAAGGCTTACCAGGGCAAAAAATCAATTGTCTGGAAAGAGGTACTGGCTGGAGAAAAGGCTTTTAAACAAACCGGTCAGTGGCTGCCTCCCGAGACCCTGGATACTATCCGTCATTACCTGGTAGCCATTAAGGGACCGCTCACCACACCAGTGGGTGGCGGTATCCGTTCACTGAATGTGGCTTTGCGGCAGGAACTGGATCTGTATGCCTGTGTTCGCCCGGTTCGTTACTTTGAAGGGGTTCCATCCCCGGTTAAACGGCCGCAGGACACGGATATGATAATCTTTCGGGAGAACACCGAAGACATCTATGCCGGAATCGAATACCCGCAGGGTTCGGATGAGGTCAGTAAGCTCATGACCTTCCTTTTGGAAGAGATGAAGGTTAGGAAGATCCGGTTTCCGGAAACATCCGGTCTTGGCATCAAACCGGTTTCCGAAGAGGGCTCCAAGCGGCTGGTGCGAGCTGCCATTCGCAACGCCATTGCGGAAGGGCGCAAGAGTGTAACCCTGGTTCATAAAGGAAACATAATGAAGTACACTGAAGGGGCTTTCAAGCAATGGGGTTACGAGGTGGCGGAACAGGAGTTTGGCGATAAGGTGTTTACCTGGAACCAGTACGACCGCATCAAGGAAGAGAAGGGCGAAGCCGCCGCCGACGAGGCTCAGGCAAAGGCCGGGGCTGAAGGCCGGATCATAATCAAGGATGCCATCGCTGACATCTTCCTGCAGCAGATCCTGACCAGACCCCGGGAGTTTGCGGTGGTGGCTACCCTGAACCTAAACGGGGACTATATCTCGGATGCCCTGGCGGCTCAGGTGGGAGGCATCGGTATAGCGCCGGGTGCCAACATAAACTACGACACCGGGCACGCCATATTTGAAGCCACCCATGGTACCGCTCCCAAGTATGCCGGACTGGACAAGGTGAACCCGTCATCAGTTATACTTTCCGGTGAAATGATGCTCCGTTACCTGGGATGGACTGAAGCGGCGGCCCTGATAATCAAATCATTGGAGAAAACCATCGCCAGCAAGGTTGTAACTTATGATTTTGCCCGGCTGATGGAAGAAGCCACCGAAGTCAAGTGCTCACAGTTTGCTGATGAGCTGATTCGGAATATGTAAGAATTGGTGGGACAGGGGGACACTGAAGCTGTCCCCCTGTCCCACCCAAACCATCCCATCCTATCCCTCCAAGACTTAACCAGCCTGATTCATCCAGAATTTCCACACATCACCTGTCAAAAAAGTATGATTTTGTGATTAAAGTTGGGGAGTCCAGAAAAGAATAAACATGAGTAATATCTGCACAAGGAGGTGGGTAGGTGTCCAGGGTAGAGATGAACGGGGGTATCACCGCCGAACCCTATCCCGCCGGAGTAGGCGATCAGGTCAATATACGTTATACCGGTCTTCTGGCACAGTCAGGAGCGGATAAGGTTTTTATGCACGTTGGCTATGGCGATAAGTGGGAAGACAGGAATGACTATGAGATGAGACACACTGACCAGGGTTGGGAGGCCCAGATAAGGGTTCATCGTGGCGGACAGTTGAATTTCTGTTTCAAAGACCGGGCGGACAACTGGGACAATAACAAGGGCTTCAACTGGACTTACCAGATCGACTCCAAACGGTTCAGGCAATAACAACAAAGGAGGTATAAACTTGGCCAGAGCAGAGATCGAGGGCGGAGTGATAGCAACCCCGGTTCCAATCACTGCCGGCGGCTCGGTACACATTATTTACAGCGGCCTTTTGTCGGAAAGCGGAGCAGACCGTGTTTATTTGCACACAGGTTACGGCCCCAGCTATAAATGGGACATGCTGCACGACTATGAAATGACCCCAAGTAAGTGGGGCTGGGAAGCGGTTATCGATATAAAGGGTGATGACAGGTTTAATTTCTGTTTTCACGACAGTGCCAATAACTGGGACAATAACAACGGCCGTAATTGGAGCTACGAGGTTCATAACGGGCGCCTCCCTTAAGGAAACAGGCCGATCTAATCATAATTTGGCATTAAAAAGCTCATTCTAATGAATGAGCTTTTTATGTTACGGGAGGAATGCTATGAGAGTCGCCATGCTTACCTGGGAGTACCCCCCCCGCATAGTGGGGGGCCTGGCAATGCACGTCTACGATTTATCCACCACCCTGGCCCGCGGTGGCATGGATGTGACGGTGATTACCGTCAACGATCAGGGGGTAGCCGAGAGGGAAGAACTGGACGGGGTTAAAGTTCTGCGGGTATACCCGTACGACCTGCCCTCCAGAGATATAGTCAACTGGGCGGTGCAGCTCAATGTGGCTATGCTGGAAAAAGCTATCCAGGCAATCAACCGCGAGGGGCCGTTTCATATCATTCATGCCCACGACTGGTTAGTGGCACATGCTGGCCGGGCATTAAAGCACTCGTATCAGATTCCCTTGATCGCTACCATTCATGCCACTGAGTACGGCCGCAACAATGGGCTTCATAACGATGTTCAACGCGACATAAGCAACATCGAATGGTGGTTGACCTATGAGGCCTGGAAAGTGATCTGCTGTTCCAGATATATGGTTGGTGAATTAAGCCGGGTCTTTAATCTGCCCCGGGACAAGGTGGTTCATATCCCCAACGGGGTTCATGCGGCACGGATCAGAGACCGGCAGGTCCCGGCTGATTTCAAGAACCGGTTTGCCCTGCCGTACGAGAAGATCATCTATTACGTGGGTCGTCTGGTGCGGGAAAAGGGAGTCCAAGTGTTGATTGATGCGGCCTTTAAGATACTGTCTTATGAGCCGGATGCCAAGTTTGTCATCGCGGGTACTGGACCGTATGAGAATTACCTGCGAAACAAAGCCCGGGACATGGGTTTGGGTGACAAGATGCTGTTTACCGGTTACATCAGCGATGATGACCGCGATATGCTCTACCTGGCAGCCGATGTTGCTGTCTTCCCCAGCCTCTACGAGCCTTTCGGCATAGTGGCTCTTGAATCGATGGCGGCGGGTACGCCGGTCGTAGTTTCCGACAGCGGCGGCCTGGCAGAGATTGTGGAACATGAGGTGGATGGACTGCATGCTATAACCGGATCTGCCAATTCACTGGCCGATCAGCTGCTGAGGGTATTGAAGAACGATATACTGGCCAAGAAACTCCGCGAAAACGCACTGCGGAAGGTTAAAACCCTGTATGACTGGCGGGTTATAGCCGACAGGACCATTGAGGTCTATGAGACGGTAACCCGGGAAAACACTGCCGGGCAGCGGGCCGCCGGCAGAATGCCCTGGACACCGCCACGAGCCAAAAGGGCAGGCCAGCGGAGTAAGGGGGTGTTGAGTTGAAGGCGGTTGTAATGGCAGGAGGAGAGGGTACCCGCCTCCGGCCGCTTACCTGTAATGTGCCTAAACCGATGATGCCGGTCTTTGACAGGCCGGTCATGGAATACAGCCTTGAACTGTTGAAAAAGTACGGTATCAAGGATATTGCGGTCACCCTGCAATACCTGCCGGCTGCAGTCCAGGGGTATTTCCAGAGTGGCCGGAATATGGGACTGAATATCAAATACTTCATTGAGGATACACCTTTGGGGACTGCGGGTAGTGTAAAGAACGCCGAAGAGTTCCTCGATGAAACCTTCATCGTTATCAGCGGGGATGCCTTGACGGATTTTCCGCTGGACGAGGCTTTTGAATTCCACCGTTCCCGGGGGGCCCTGGCGACCCTGGTGCTGACCAGGGTTGAGTCTCCTTTGGAGTATGGGCTGGTGCTGACTGACCGCGATGGCAGCATAACCCGCTTTCTGGAGAAGCCCTCCTGGGGGGAGGTTTTCAGCGACACGGTCAATACCGGGATCTATATCCTGGAACCGGAGGCCCTGCAGTATGTAAAGCCTGCCACCCAGTTTGACTTTTCAAGGGACCTGTTTCCGTATTTCCTGGCGCAGGGAAAGCCCTTATTCGGATGTGTCCTGCCGGGATACTGGTGTGATATCGGCAACTGCCAGCAGTACCGACAGGTGCATTTTGATATACTGAATGGTCTGGTGAAAGTGGAGATCCCTGGTGAGCGCAGGGGGAATGTCATAGTCGGAGAGGGCAGTCACATCGCTCCCCGGGTGCGTCTGGAAGGCCCCCTCTATATTGGTGCCAATTCCTATATTGCTTCCGGGGCCCGCATTCTGCCTTACACAGTTTTAGGCCAGGGTGCTCTGGTGGAAGCGAACGCATCAATAAAGAGGTCTGTAATCGGGCAGGACTGCCTGATTGGTCCCAGTGCCGAGATTCGAGGAGCAATCCTGGGGGAAGGGGTCAGGGCCAAAACCCGGAGCTCGATTTTTGAAGGTGCGGTTATCGGTGACCGTTCGGTGCTGGAGGAAGAAGTAATAATTAAACCGGATGTTAAGGTATGGCCGCAGAAGGTGATTGAAGCCCGCACAGTGGTCGGTGACAGTGTCGTCTGGTCAGAAAAGGTGCCTCGCAGCATCTTTACCAGCCGGGGGATTATGGGTGATATGAACGGGCAGCTGACGCCGGAACGATTGGTGCGCCTGGGGCGGGCGATTGGCACACTCCTGCCGCTTGACTCGAGAGTAGTGGTAGGGTATGACTGGTCGAACGCAGGCCGAATGGCTAAACAGGCTTTGGAAGCGGGGCTGGTGGGCTCTGGGCTGGAGATCATTGATATAGGACGGGTCCCGGCCACCACCCTTAGATTTGCAACCCGCGAATTAAAAGGACAGCGTGGATTTCACCTCACAGTAAATGGTGAGAACGTACTGATTCGGGTTGTCAACCGGGACGGAATCGATCTCACCAAATCTGAGGAGCGCAAGATCGAGAACCTCTTGAACCGGGAAGAGTATCGCCCGGTCAGTACGCAAAGGATAGAAGAATCCAAGTACCTCCCCGATATGACCCGAGCTTACCTGAATAACATAGTGGAGGCGCTGGATCTCAATCTGATAGCCCGTAACCAGTTTCGGGTGGCGGTTGGTGCGGACCACCCCAGGATCAGTGAGTGGACAGCCAGGCTTTTGGACCGGTTGGCCTGTGATGTGATCCGGATCGACCGCTCTGAACGGTTACCGGCGGCCAACGGTGAAGCAGAAGCCATGATTGATCACCTGGCCATCGAGACCTCCCGGACCGGGGCCAACCTGGGTGTCTACGTGGACAATGGGGGCCAAAGAATCTGCCTTATCTCACCTGAAGGCCAGGTTGTCCGTGACGAGTACCTGCTGGCGGTTACCTCACTGCTGTTCGCTGAGAGTTTCGGTTCAGTGTACCTGCCGTCCGACGCCCCGCTGGCTATTGAAAGGTTTGCCGGCCAGATGGGTAAAGAGGTAATGAGGACCCGGGCCGCAACTGGAGAGTTCATGAATGAACTGGTCATGGCGGGTGAATGGGAACAGCTTAGACTATATTGGGATGGTTTTTACCTGACAGGAAGGCTGCTGGAGTTGATGGCCCGCCTTGATGCGAGCCTGGATGAACTGCTGGCCGGGATACCCATGTTCTTCTACGATAAGCGGGAACTCCCGATCTCCTGGAAACAGAAGGGAAGGGTGATACGCCGTCTGGCAGAGACCTCGGCTGGTAATGACAGCCAGAGCCTGGAAGGAATCCGGCTATGGAATGAATCCGGGAGCAGCTTGATCCTGCCGGATGAAGACCGCCCGGTCTGCCGTATATATTCCGAGGCGTTCTCTCAGGAGATAGCCCGCTCTCTGAGTGAATTCTGCATAGAGACTATCAAGAAGATATGTCAGGAAGAGGAATAAACTGTGGGGGATAGATTTTCGCGGGTTTACCCATGCTAAATAATGAATAATGCTGGATTGGAGGTACAAACATGCCTGAGTTAAGGCAGGACCCGCTTAGTCAGCGTTGGATCATTATATCCACTGAACGGGCCAAACGGCCCCAGGATTTCAAACTGAAGCCGGTTGAATCCCACTCGGGTGACTGTGTATTCTGTGCCGGTAATGAAGAAAAGACCCCTCCTGAGATCTGGTCCTACCGTTCTCCTGGGACTGCCAAGGACCAACCGGGGTGGTGGGTGCGGACTATCCCCAATAAGTTCCCGGCCCTGGGCATCGAGGGTCAGCTTAATGAGAGTGTGATGGGGCTCCATAAAACACTGAATGGCATTGGTGCCCATGAGGTGATAGTTGAAACCCCCAAACATCAGGTCGAGTTCTTCCACCACCCGGCACAGCAGATGGAAGAGATTATAAGGATGTGGCGGGACCGGCACCTCGATCTAAGGCAGGACCGCCGGCTAAAATACGTTCTGGTTTTCAAAAACGAGGGTCAGGAAGCCGGTGCCTCACTGGAGCACGCACATAGTCAGCTTATTGCGCTGCCCCTGCTGCCCAAGGCGGTAGAGGAAGAAATCAAAGGCATTAAGCGGCACCTGGAAGCAACCAACCGGTGCATATTCTGTGATATGGTCTACCAGGAACAGCATGATCAAGCCCGGATAGTTGCTGACTCAGAAAACATGCTCGCCTTTTGCCCGTATGCCTCCCGTTTTCCTTTCGAAACCTGGATAGTGCCCAAACGGCATGAGCCTGATTTCGGCCTGATCCCGGAAAACGAGATTAAGGATTTAGGGAAGACAATGAGAGAGGTCTTTGTGAAACTCTCGCAGGCACTGGGGAGCCCACCCTATAACCTCTTGCTGCACTCAACTCCAGTCAATACGGATATCGGGGTTTCGTATCATTGGCATATAGAGATTCTTCCTCGTTTGACCAAAGCAGCTGGATTTGAATTTGGTACCGATTACTTTATCAATCCTACTCCTCCCGAGATGGCAGCCGAATCACTGAAACGTTATCACTGATCAGTAATCGAGAGAGACAGCCTGGAAGTCTGGAGGGTTTGAAAGGAGCGATTTATAAGCAGATGAAGATACTGATAGCTGCAGCAGAGATGACACCGTTTGCGAAGACCGGCGGGCTGGCAGACGTTGTGGGATCTCTGCCCAAGGCGCTGAAAAACCTGGGACACGATGTCAGGGTAGTCATCCCCTGTTACAAGCAGATTACGGAAGGAGATTACCTGACCGATCTGCCCGTCCCCATGGATGGTCATCTGGAAACTGCCATTATTCGCTATACTGCCATTAACGCCCGCACCGGAGAGATACCGGTTTACCTGGCGGACAATCACAAGTACTTCTACCGGGATCGGATGTATGGCTTTAATGATGAGTTTGACCGCTTTAACTTCTTCACCAAAGCCAGTCTGGCGATGCTCCCTTATATAGGCTTTCAGCCGGACGTGATCCACTGCAACGACTGGCATGCAGCTTTAATTCCGCTGTTTCTTAAGGTTAAATTCATGGAGGAACCGTACTATCAGAAGATTGCCACCGTCTTTACTGTACACAACCTCCAGTACCAGGGAAGGTTCCCCCGGGGAGTTTTGAATTCATTGGCTCTGGATGATTCCTTCTTTACTCCCGAGGAACTTGAATATTACGGGGAAGTTAACTTCATGAAAGCCGGACTCTTATATGGTGACGTCCTGAACACGGTCAGCAAAAAATATGCGACAGAGATCCAGACCCCGGAAATGGGAGAAGGGTTGGATGGACTGCTTAGAAAACGGGCCCTGGACCTGCACGGTATTCTGAATGGTTTGGATTACGATGAGTTCAATCCCAGTAAGGATGAGAAGATCTATGTAAAATACGATGCTAATTCACTGGAGAAGAAACGGGAAAACAAATACCGCTTGCAGAAAGAACTGGGCCTCAGTATGGGAGATGTTCCTCTGGTGGGGATAATCACCCGCCTGGCCTCTCAGAAGGGGTTAGATCTGATGGCGGCAGTGATTGATCAGATCATGGGCCTGGGAATCCAGCTGGTACTGTTGGGTACCGGAGAGGACTATTATGAGAAACTGTTTGCGGAAGTCAAGATGCGTTATCCGCAGCAGACTTCGATTAATCTTGGATTTGACGCCGTATTGGCCCAAAAGATCTATGCCGGCTCGGACATTTTCCTGATGCCTTCACGGTTCGAGCCTTGCGGACTCGGCCAGTTGATCTCCCTGCGTTATGGCACCATACCGGTGGTCAGGCGGACCGGAGGACTTGAAGATACCATCAAGAACTACGACCCGGAGACTGGCTACGGCAACGGCTTTGATTTTGTGGAGTATGTTCCGGACAAATTCCTGGATGCCATCAGCCGGGCGGTCAACCTTTATCGAAACAACCCGGAGGCCTGGAATAAGCTGATTCATTTGGCCATGAATATGGACTTCTCCTGGAACCGTTCCGCTATCAAGTACCTGGAGCTATATGAAAGGGCGATTACCAAACGCAAGCAGAATATAACCAAGGCTGTTTGAAAAAATCAGAAATAAACCAAAGGGGGCATATTTTGCATGGTGCATGCCAGATAACGCCCCCTGTTTGTATTTCGGGGACACCATACTAAATTATTTTGGCGCGCCAAAAAAATATAGAATGGTGTCCCCGATGTACCCCAAAATAGGTGTTCAGCGCCCCTGTTATTTTCAATCTTTCTTGCGGCATTCTAAGTAATTAGCTGATATTATAGAATTACAAGTGAATCATTTTTGAGAGGAGGGAGGAGGTAGTGACCAGGATAAAAGACGTTATGTCAAGCCCAGTAATAACAGTTTCACCCAGACACTCCATACAAGAGGCTCTCGAGATAATGCGTGATAATGATACCCGACGCCTGCCGGTAATTGACAGGGGCAAACTGGTGGGGATGCTGGTACAACATGATATAGAGAACGCATTGCGCAGTCCCGGCCGGATCCCGCATACACCGGTAGAATGGGTCATGACCAAAAAAGTCCGTTATGTCTCTCCAGAAGACACGATACCTGAGGCGGCCCGTATAATGAGAAGCCATAAAATTAGTGCCCTGCCAGTAATAGATGCTGGGAAACTGGTCGGAATCATAACAGATACAGACCTGCTGCAGGTTTTAATAAACCTTCTTGAACCTACTGAGCCCAACTGACTACCATAACCAAAGGAATGGGAATCCAAAGAGTGAGTTGGATGTTGACAATAAAGCTTTGAATGTGTGATGTACTGAAGATATGCACATAAAAAATAGAAGGCCCACAAGCAATCTATATCAAAACCGGTGAAAACCGAATCTGAAGCTCTACAAAAGAGCAGGAAGCTTGTGGGCCTCATGGAAGCCAGCGACGAATACTCCTAAAAAGGAGCGGTCAGGAATTATTCCACCCGAAGGGGAGACCTGAACTTTTAAGTCCGAAGACTGTCGCTGGCTTCTGAGTATATTATGACCACTGGTTAAGATTTCTATTCAAAAACAAACGAAATATTTTTGACCGGTTGGCTTGATGATATGCGACCAGGGTTTGATCTCCTTTAGACTTTGGGATCATAATCAAATAAGACCCACAGACTTCAGAATCAAAATCGATAAATAAATCGAAATTGAAAGCTCAACTAGAGCTTGGAAGTCTGCGGGTCTATTGGAGACCAGCGGCTATAACTCCTGAGAAGGAGTATCCAGGAATTACTCCACTGAAAAGGGAAACCTGAACGTTTAAAGTCCGAAGACTGATTCCGCTGGCCTCTGTCAGTATTATGACCAGGAAACCTTCACTATATGCGACACGTAATTAGCAAAACCAGGGAAAAATTTTGCCAAACCGTTAAAACCCAAAGGTGTATACTTTAGCGCCAGGTCGGCGTCTCATTGCTTCTTTACCAACCTAGTACGAATGGGGGGATTATGTGCAGGAAGAAATCATTTTTTCGCCGGATTACGCGGTAGCCCGCCTGACTATGCGGGCAGGGGAAACCATTATTGCAGAACCAGGGGCCATGATAGGTATGACACCCAATATCTCACTGAAAGGCCAGATGGCCAAGGGTGGGTTTTTGGGCAGTCTTAAACGAGGCCTCCTGGGGGGTGAATCCTTTTTCACCTCAACATTTACCGCCGAAGGGGATGCGGAACTACTGTTGGGAACGGGTCAGCCCGGGGATATCATCTGTCTGGAGTTAAACCAGGAGACTGTCTTTGTTCAATCAGGGGGGTTCATAGCCTGTACTGAGGGTATCAAGGTTGATACCTCCTGGGGTGGGGTGCATTCCTTTTTCGGCCGTATGGGCCTGTTTTTGCTGAAAATAAGCGGGACCGGAAAGCTCTTTATTGGGGCTTTCGGAGCCCTGCACCCGGTTGATATTCCGCCTGGTCAGGATTTCATAATTGACAATGGTCACGTAGTTTGTTTCTCGGAGAATACCAGCTTCACCATTGATAAGAGCGGCGGTTTCAAGACCTTTTTGACCGGTGGAGAAATGCTGGTCTGTCGCTTCCGGGGTCCGGGCAGGGTATGGCTGCAGACCCGAAATCCCGGCGCGTTTTCCGGCTGGATCGACCGGTTCCGTCCGGTTCAGCATACCAACGATAACGATTAAGGGAGGATGGCCAATGAATTTAGAGATTCTTCACCGCCCCTCGTATTCTCTGGCGGTTTTAAAGCTAAACCATGGAGAAGGTGTACAGGCGGAAGCGGGCGCCATGGTTTCAATGACCCCCAGCATTAAACTGGTTACCGAAATGAAAGGGGGATTCCTGGGATCATTAAAAAGAAAGGTTCTGGGTGGTGAAAGCTTTTTCGTCAGCAACTATGTAGCCGAAAGTGGTCCCGGAGAGGTGTCCTTTGCCCCTACCGTTCCGGGAGACATTGTGGGTTTAAATCTGAAAGATGAAAGCTATTTCGTACAATCCGGGTCTTATCTGGCCGGGGATATGAGCTTAAACATAGACACCAAGTTTGGAGGCGGCAGGTCGTTCTTTTCCGGGGAGGGACTGTTTCTCTTGAAAATTTCCGGAAGGGGAATCCTCATCCTTACCAGCTATGGAGCTATACTGGAGAAGGTCCTGGCGCCGGGGGAGAAGTATATCGTTGATACGAGCCACATCGTGGCCTTTGAATCCACCGTCAATTACCGGGTGAAAAAGGCGGCTTCCGGGATTGTGAGTTCCATCGTAAGTGGTGAAGGACTCGTTTGTGAATACGAGGGCCCCGGCAAGGTCTACATACAGACCCGGAGTACCCAGAGCCTCATTAACTGGCTGATCCCTCTCTTACCTCCCAAGCAGGGTTAATGCCGGATTCCGTTCAAAGCCGTTTATGAATGCAGAGCAGTTATGTAAACTGCCAGAATAAACTGCCGTCCATCTGACCCCTTCAACAGAAGGGGTTTTTCTTTGCCTGCATGGTTCCCTTGCGAAAGGTTATTTCGTAGTTTGATTCCCCTGCGAAAACCTCAAATTATGCTGTTTGAATGCATAAATATGTGGGAGCTGGTTGACGTAGCGTGGTAGCAACACCCTGCGAAGGCGAACGACGAAAGGGGCGAGCCCCATGGATGGGGCGAGAGGGTCACTGAACATGGACGTGAATTGGACCGGTCCCCCTTTCGTCTCTGCTAGTTGAAACATTATTGTTTATCACTGAATTATTATCGTTAAACGATAAATTTTTATTGATTTTTAATTAATGTCCGGATACAATAGTTTTAGCAAATGAGTTGGGAGGTCTTTGCATGTACAAAAGCAGTTTTGTCCACCATCTCACCAAGCATTTGGTAGACATAATGTTCTATGGTGGAATTGTCTGCTGTATCCTGGTGCCGTTTTTGGTCAAATGGGGCAGCCAATACTTTGGCTATGAAGAGAGCGTCATACTTCCATTCACTATTATCCTGTTTTGCTCAGGCATTGCTGCAGTTTACATCATGTACAATCTCAAGTCGATGTTCAAAACACTGCTGGGAGGAAATCCGTTTGTTTGGGAGAATGTCAGCTGTTTTCGGAAGTTAGCGGTAGCCAGTTTCGTAATTGCAATCCTTTACATCGTTAAGTGTTTTTTCTGGTTTACCATAGCGACCGCATTAATCGTTCTGGTTTTTATTATCGCCGGCCTCTTTTGCCTGACCCTGAAAGATGTCTTCAAACAGGCCGTCCACTACAAAGAAGAAAACGATTATACGGTTTAAGGAAGTGAAGCTTGAAATGCCGATAAAAGTCAATCTAGATGTAATGATGGCCAAACGAAAAATCGGTCTCATGGAACTGGCGGAGAAGATTAACATTACCCCCGCCAATCTCTCGATACTGAAAAACAACAAAGCCAGGGCCATCCGTTTCTCCACCCTGGAAGAAATATGCAAGGCCCTGTCCTGTCAGCCCGCCGATATCCTGGAATATGAGGAGGATCAAGATGGAAAAGACCTTACAGAATAAACTACTTCTATATGCCCTGATCTCTGCCGTCAGCTTTATATTTCTAATCATGCATGACTACGCCGGGATCAGCGTACCGTTGTTTTTTATCCTGCAGTTTGCCTGCTGGTACTGGCTGGTCCCGCAGAAAAAAGCATTATGGCTGTTTGCACCGATTTTCATTCTTTCCCTGAACTCATTTATCAGCGGCAATCCCATGTGGCATGTGTCCAATGTGTTCGTCATCATGATTCTCTACAGCGTGATGGTCCTGGTGATGATCGGTAAATTCCGGATCAAGGAAGACTCGCTCCGGTTTATTTTCGATACCATCGTGACCATTTTTTCCCCGATCAAACATGTCCTGCTGCCTTTCAAGTGGTGGAGCGAAGTTGATCAGCACACAACCGAAGTCGTCAAACGGGTTGTCAAAGGTATTGCGATTACCCTTCCCTGTTTGATTTTTTTGATTATCATGCTATCGTCAGCGGATGCCATCTTCCTAAAGGGTACGAACAACTTTTTTGACCAGGTGTTGAACTTAGTAAGTATCGAATCGATCTTTAAGATAATCAATGGGGTGGTTGTAGGGCTGTACCTGTTCGGTCTGGCGTACATAGCCTACACTGCGGGGGATGAGGAGGAACCAGAACCAACAGCGGTCAAGACCCCTAAAGGCGACCTCGCGATTTTAAATATCCTGCTCATATCGGTTCTGGCAGTATACACCCTGTTTGTGTTCATACAGTTCAGGTACCTGTTTGCCGGAGCCCAGCTGCCCTATGGGTTAAGCTACTCCGAGTACGCCCGGAAAGGCTTTTTTGAGCTGCTGTTCTTGAGCGGTCTCAATATTATTCTGATTCTGATTGCGGTTAACCTGACCCGGTTGAGAGAAGGCTGGTGGCCAAAAATCACCAGATACCTGTGTCATTATCTCTGTCTGGTCACCATCATCCTCCTGGCCTCTTCATTCTACCGGTTATGGCTGTACAGCTCTGATGCCGGGCTAACCAGACTGAGACTGCTGGTCTTTGGATTTTTGATCTTTGAAGCCATTGGGCTGATGATTACTTTTTTCTATATCAACAAGCCGAAGTTCAACATTTCTGCGGTTTACCTTTCCATCGGGCTGGTTTACTACCTGCTGCTGAACCTCACGCCGATTGACAGCCTGATCGCCAGAAACCAGATCGACAGATACTTTGCTGAGCAGAAACAGGGTGTTGCATATATAATGACCCTGTCGCCGGATGCAGCGCCGCAGATCGCCCGTTTGCTTGACACTGAACAGGTGGACCCGCTGACCAAAGAGCTGGCACAGACGTATTTTGTTAACCTTAATAACAGATACGGTGATGCTGACCGGGGGTGGCGGGGATATAACCTGTCTGTCAATAGAGGAATAAAGATTGCTACCGATATTTTGCCGGAAAGGTTGTTACATCCAGTCGATCATAGACCGCTGGAGGTAACTGATAGCGCAAATCCGGAAATGGCTGAGGCTGCAGAGTAGTCTAGAATGGGGGGCAATATACCGCCCTGGAGCCAGTAACTCAACTTGGCTTTTCTATTCGTCATACAGATAAGGCTTCCAACAGGGTGTCTCTAACCCTGGCGTATTCGGGACTGGTCAGAGTGCGGTGGGAGTGCCGGGAAAAAGGCACCTCCACCGCCAGTTTGACCACGGTGGGGCAATCAGACAGTACATATATCCGGTCACAGAGGTAGAGAGCCTCATCGACATCGTGGGTTATGAAGAGTATGGTAGACCTGAGGTGGTTGAATACCTCGATCAACCAGGACTGCATGCGCCTCCTGGTCAGGGCGTCCAGTGAGGCGAAAGGTTCATCCAGCAGGAGTACCTGGCTGGAGAAGAGGTAGGTACGCAGCAGAGCGGCCCTCTGCCGCATACCCCCGGACAGCTGACTGGGATAATAGTCTTCAAATCCCGCCAGCCCAAAGGTATCAAGCTGTTGCATAACCTCACTACGGGCCTTCTTCCTGGGGATCCCCTTCAGGACCAGGGGAAGACTTACGTTGTCCAGCAGGGTCCGCGAGGGCAGCAGCAGGTCCTTCTGCTGCATATAGCTCACCTGACCGGTAATTCCGGTGACATCCTGCCCATCAATGTATATGCTGCCGGCATCAGGATAGATTAACCCGGAAATGATATTGAGCAGGGTGCTTTTGCCGCACCCGCTGGGACCCAGAATCCCAACTATGGTCTGGTCTTTAACTTCCAGGTTAATCTCCTTCAGGGTCAAGAGGTTACCCAGGGTTTTTCTGATACCTTTAACCACTACCTCAGACATTAATCGCTCTCCGGAATAAATTCATTGGTGAAAGCTTTCTCGCTTTCCAACGGCTTCTCGATGAGCCCCTGAGAATACATCCAGTCTGCGTAGTCCCGCCATCTTTTCTCCGCCATCAATCCCCAACGGGGTGCATCAGCCTGGTATTCGGCGACCAGGTACTCCTGACTGGCCATTACCAGATCGCGGTTTAATTCGGGAACGGCTTCCAACAGGATTTCGGCAGCCTCCTGCGGGTGTTCGATACAGTACTCGTAGCCTTTGGCCGTGGCCCGCATGAAGCGTGATACCTTGTCAGGGTCCTCGGCTATGGTTTTTTCATTGGCGGCCAGCACCGGGGAGTAGAAGTCCAGGGCCGGGCTGTAATCGATCAGACGGATGAAATCCAGGGGAACTTCCTTAAGCTCGGACTCGATTCCGGCCCATCCCCAAAAGATCCAGGCAAAATCAACATTCCGCTCCACACTGCTGAAGAAATCCGCTGAGCCGATGTTTACCATCTCCACCTTGCTGAAGTCGGCCCCGACCTGGTTCATGAGGGCCCTGATCATGGCCTCTTCGGCGGGCGAACCCCAGCCCCCGTATTTCTTGCCCTCAAAATCACCCGGGGTCTTGATGCCTCGGTCAGTGGGAGCCGCAAATCCTGAAGTGTTATGCTGGATGACAGCGGCTAATGCCTTGACCGGCAGGCCCTGGGTGCGGGCGATGGTCATCTCCTCCTGGTAGCTGAATCCAAAATCCCCCTGCCCAGCAGCCACCAGTTGCAGGGCACCTCCAGCACTGGGCTGTACGATATCTACCTCAAGCCCTTCCTCCTGGTAATAACCCAGCTTATCAGCCACATAGACCCCGGTGTGGTTGGTATTGGGGGTCCAATCCAGCAGCACCGTGACCTTTTCCGGTGCGTCCTTCTCGGTTTGGCCGCCGCCCCCGCAACCGGTAACCAGACCAAGGACCAACAGGCAAACCATTAACAACCAAATCCTTTTCATCAAGTACACCTCCTGTTGAATAGTGCATCACGGGGACAGACCCCATGATGCATTTTGCATCATGGGGTCTGTCCCCGTGATGCATTCCAGGGGATCACCAGCCTTTCCACCAGGCCCACCAAACCAAAAAGGGCCATGCTGAACAGGGTGATTACTACAATGGCGGCGAAAACCCGGTCCACATGGAAGGAGTGCTGGGCCAGTGTCATGTAGTAGCCCAGTCCTTCTTTGGCCCCCAGCCATTCACCGATAACCGCACCCATGACACTGTAAGCCGCAGATATCTTGAGCCCGGCAAAAAAAGACGGCAGGGCCAGAGGCAGGGTCACCATGCGGAACGTATCCCAGCGCCCTGCCCGCATGGACCTGAACAGCTGCAGGTAATCGGGGTCTACCGCGGCCAGACCATTCAGCAGGCTTATCACGATGGGAAAGAAGCAGACCAGTATCACCACGATGATCTTGGGCAGCACCCCATAGCCAAACCAGATCACCAACAGCGGGGCCACCGAGACAATCGGCACCGTCTGGGAGGTGATGATGATCGGGTACAGGGCCTGTCTTACCAGGGGTATCTCGTTCATGACAAAGGCGATAACCAATGCCAGGACAATGGCCAGAGCAAACCCTCCCAGACTCTCGAGGATGGTGGCCCGGGCATGGTCCATCATCAACAGGCTGGTATGAGCCAGGGTTCGGGTAATCTGCACGGGCCCAGGCAGTATATACTCCGGGATGTCTCGCCATCTTACCAGGAACTCCCACAAAGCCAGTACCAACGAGATAAAGGCTAATGGCACCAGTATATTACCGGTGTTGACTGATCTTTTCATCGATAGTTACCCCGCCTGCCTTGTAATCAATCTTAACCACTGACAGAATCCGTGTTGCACCCTCCGCCAGACAGATTTCCTGGGCCTTCTCCACTATGGCCAACAGATCAGAAAGCTCCCCTTCCATAGTTGTCTCCATCGGACCTACTTCGTATCTGATCCCCGAGTCCCGGATCAGATTGATTACCTTGTCAACTACCGGATACAGACGGTCTTCAGTGACATTGGGAATAACCTGGAGACTTACATTGCACTTCATCTGCTCATCACCCCTGAATAAATAAAAAAACGGTATACCCGAAGGATAACCGTTATTCGCAAAATTCAATTCGCCTTTGGCACATCCCTACGCTGGCATTATCCAGATCAGGTTAGCGGGTCAGAACCATAGTTCTATCTCAGCCGACTCTTCAGCCCCCCGTGGCCTGCATATTATTAAATTGCCAATAAAATGGTTAATTGTGCTTACTATCTAACTAATATGTTACATTATTCCATGGTTCTGATGCAAGCAGTATCAAAAATAGGGCTATTGCTATAAATTGGGTTAACACTTTACATACATTTAACACCGCAATTTGACATGATTAGTTATAATAAAGTAATAGTTGCTAGGAGTTAACCGGGAATAGTTGCTTGCAATTTTGATGGTGTCCTGATTACTATGCTCAAATTGCAGGGATCCGTGTGGCCGGATTCTGTTGCCATACCTGGGGACTGGCATCTCATTTTAGGAAAGGAGAGGAGTTAATGGGTAAAGTTGTCTTGTCCGCCCACCGAGAATCTCGGGAGTTGGTTAAAGCCATAGAATCGGCTTGCAGGACCAAGACCAGCCTCTGTTACCAGTGCGGAAAGTGCTCGGCAGGCTGTCCGGTCGGTTTTGCCATGGATTATACACCGCGCCAGATAATCCGTCTGCTGCAGCTAGGTTTAGTTGAGGAGGCCCTGCAGGCAAAAAGTATATGGATATGTGCGACCTGTGACACCTGTAGTACCCGGTGCCCTCGCAGTGTGGATATCGCATCCATTATGGATGCTCTGCGCCGGGAAGCCTTAAACCGAGGCAAAGTCGTCAAGGAAGTATCCGCATTTAACCAAGCTTTTCTTAACTCGGTGAAGCGTTATGGTCGGAATCACGAAGTCTCATTGGTACTTGAGTATAATACCCGCATTATGAAACCCTTCAAAAATGCAGAGCAGGGGCCACTCATGATGTCCAAAGGGAAGCTCAAGATTTTACCCGAATTCATCAAGGGCAAGGATGAGATCAGTCGCATCTTCGAAAAAGTCAAACAAATGGGAGGTGATCACGAGTGAGATTGGCATATTATCCGGGATGTTCCTTGGACGCCACGTCCATTGAATACGGGATGTCAACCCAGAGAATGGCTAAACTCTTAGGCATTGATCTCTGGGAGATACCCGACTGGAACTGCTGTGGTGCCAGCTCAGCTCACCAGACCAACCACCTCCTGGCACTGTCCCTGCCGGCGAGGAATCTGGCAATAGCTGAAAAAGAGGGACTTGATACTCTGGCACCTTGCGCCGCCTGCTATAACCGCATGCGGGCTACGGAATATGAGGTAAGGGCCAGCGCCAAGACCCGCAGTCAGGTTGAGGAGGCTATAGGTATGCCCTTTCAGGCTACTCAAAATTCGGTATCCGTCCTGGAACTCCTGGCTGAACGTTACGGATTGGATAACCTGGCGTCCAAAGTGACCAAACCGTTGAAGGGTATGACACCAGCCTGCTACTACGGATGTCTATTGGTTCGCCCGGTTGCGATTACAGGGTTTGATGATCCCGAAGATCCCCAGAGTATGGATAATATCATGAAGACACTGGGTGCTTCTCCGGTGGATTGGGCTTTCAAGACCGAGTGCTGTGGTGCCGGCTTGGGAGTGACTCAGACCGACATCTGTCTGGAAATGACCTACCGAATCTTGAAAAATGCCAAGGACATGGGAGCCGACAGCATTGTTACCGCCTGTCCGGTTTGCCACTTGAACCTGGATATGCGGCAGAAAGTAATAGAAAAGAAGTACCAGACAGAGTTTAACCTGCCAGTATATTATGTGACGGAACTGGTAGCTATTGCCTGTGGTGACGAACCACCCACGGTTGGTACCAACCGCCACTTTGTAGATGCCAACGCTATATTCCGTCAGCTTCCGGCCAAGGCCAAAGCTATGGAAGAAGCAGCAGCTCAGGCCAGCAAGAAGGGCAAGGGTGCGGCCAAGGCCAAAGCCGACAAGGCACCGGCCAAGAGTGAATCGTCAGAAACCGCTGAGAATGCCGACCTGGCCCTGGCGAAGAAGGTTTACGATGACCAGGCCAAGGCTGCACAACTGGCGGAAATCCTGGCCATGGAGCCAGCTCGCGCCGCCAAGTTGGAGGAGATACTGGAACAGGACAAAGGCAAAGCCCTTAAGGTGGCCGATGCCCTGCTGGCCAAAAAGGCCAAAGAAAAATCTGCTGGAGAGGAGGGGAATAAGGCGTGAAACGAGTAGGAGTCTTTGTTTGTGAATGCGGTACCAACATCGGGTCCGTGGTTGATGCGGCCAAAGTGGCGGAAACATCTTTGAACATGCCCGGTGTGGTATTTGCTACCAACTATAAATATATGTGTTCTGATCCCGGGCAGGACTTGATCAAGAAAGCCGCGGAGGAGCACAAGCTGGAACAAGTGGTTGTGGCTTCCTGTTCGCCGCGTATGCATGAGAACACCTTCCGCAAGGCCATGTCGGGAGCCGGGTTAAACCCATACCAGTTTGAGATGGTTAATATCCGGGAACATGTTTCCTGGGTTCATTCCGACAAGGATGACGCAACTCAAAAGGCGATTGACTTGGTGCGGATGGCGGTCAGCAAAGTTGTGCGCAATAAACCTTTGCAGGTCTCATATATACCCATAACCAAAAAGGCTCTGGTAATCGGAGCCGGAATCGCCGGGATGCAGACCGCACTTGACATCGCGGAAACCGGTCACCAGGTTATCCTGGTGGAGAGGGAGACGACCATAGGAGGGAAGATGGCCCAACTGGACAAGACCTTTCCCACTATGGACTGTTCCGCTTGAATAAGCACCCCCAAGATGGTTGCTGTGGCACAGCATCCTAATATAAAACTTTATACGTACTCAGAATTGGTTGGCATCTCCGGATACATCGGTAACTTTACCGTGACTATCAAGGAGAAGGCCAAATACGTTGATTACGATAAGTGCACCGGGTGCGGACTATGTGAAACCAAGTGTCCCTCCAAGGTGAAGAGCGAGTTTGACCTGGGGTTGGGAATTCGCCATGCTATCTACAAAGCTTTCCCCCAGGCGGTACCGAACAAGCCGATTATAGATGCCGAGAACTGCCGCAAGTTTAAGACCGGCAAGTGCGGTATCTGTCAAAAGCTCTGCCCGACTGGGGCCATTGACTTCGAGGACCAGGACAAGCTGGTTACCGAAGAGGTAGGGGCCATTGTCATGGCTACCGGCTATGACCTCTTTGAATGGGAAAGAGCTTACGGGGAATACGGGTACGGCAAATACCCCGATGTTATAAGCGGGCTTCATTTTGAGAGATTGGTAAACGCCTCCGGACCTACCGGCGGCAAGATCAAGCGGCCTTCAGACGGGAAGACACCGCAGGCGGTGGCCTTCATCAAGTGTGTTGGCTCTCGTGATGATACCAAGGGCCGGAGTTACTGCTCACGGGCCTGCTGTATGTACACTGCCAAGCATGCCATGCAGGTAGTGGAAAAGATCCCCGACGGCGATGCCTATGTATTCTACATGGACGTACGTACGGCGGGGAAAGGCTACGAGGAATTCTACCAGCGTTCAGTCAACGCGGGGGCTCAGTATATCAGGGGCCGGGTCAGCAAGATCTACCCGCAGGGTGACCGTCTGGTAGTCAAGAGTGAGGATACCCTTCTGGGTAAACCGATTGAAGTTGAAGTGGACATGGTGGTCCTGGCTACGGCCATGGTTCCAGCAGTCGGCTCGGCTGATATAGCCAAACTGGTTGGATTCTCCATCGACAAGGATGGATTCTTCCAGGAGGCTCATCCCAAACTGCAGCCGGTTGAAACCTTTACCGGTGGGGTATACCTGGCGGGCTCATGCCAGGGACCCAAGGATATTCCGGACACGGTGGCTCAGGCCAGTGCCGCGGCGGTCAAAGTGGCGGCCCTGTTCTCCAAGGATAAACTGGCTACTGAACCCATGATAGCCCAGGTGGATGAGACCAAGTGTACCGGGTGTGAATTCTGTGTACCGATTTGTCCTTACCAGGCTATAAGCATGAAACCACTCAAAACCAGAGTCCATGGCCAAACGGTGGAGCGCCAGGTGGCTACGGTCAACAAAGGACTGTGCCAGGGCTGCGGTGCCTGTGTGGCAGCGTGTCGACCCTGTGCTCTGAACCTGAATGGCTTTACCAGTGATCAAATAGTATCGGAGGTGGATGCGCTGTGTCTGTAGAGACAAGTAAAGGCTGGGAGCCCAAGATTGTGGCCTTTGCCTGCAACTGGTGTTCTTATGCGGGGGGCGATCTGGCTGGGCTCAACCGGCTGCAATATCCCTCCAATGTAAGAATTATCAGGGTGCCCTGTTCCGGCAGGATAGACCCCCAGTTTGTTTTACGGGCCTTTCAGATGGGTGCAGACGGTGTTCTGGTTTCGGGGTGACACCCCGGCGACTGCCACTATGGTAGTGGCAATTATTTCTCCCGCCGGAGGCACACATTGATGAAGAGTTTCCTACAGTATTTGGGAATTGAACCCGAGCGCTACCAGTTGGCCTGGATTTCAGGCTCCGAGGGTCAGAAGTTCGCTGACATCATGACCCATGTGGTAGACGAAGTAAAAAAGGTTGGTCCCAACAGAAAGCTGAGGGAAGAGCATGAGTGATAATACAGCAAAAGCCAGAGAAATAGCGAAAAAACTCTTACAGGACGGGACTGTGGCTATGGTCCTGGGGTGGGAGAAAGGCAGCGCGCCTTATGTCAGCGCTCCTACCGTGGTAAGAGATGCCGCCGATGTTGATCGGCTGGTGGTTGATGATTACTGTATTCACGATTTAGCAGCCTTACTGCCGGATTACCGCGACCACAGCGATAAGATCGCGATTTTTGCCAAAGGCTGCGATTCCCGCGGTATTATCAGGTTGATTCAGGACCGGGTGATAACCCGTGACCGGCTGTATATAATCGGCATCAACTGTCCCGGCATGAAGGACCCCAACGAGTTCATCCGGGCGGCTTCGGGTATAAGTAAGGCCAAGCCGGCTGACAAAGCAGCCAAGTGCCTGAACTGTCAGTATCCCAACCCGGTGATCTATGATGAGATACTGGGTGAGGCTCAGAAACCTGGTGCGGATCAGCGCCTGGCGGAAGTGGATAAGATCGAAAGCATGTCGGCAGATGAACGGTATGATTTCTTCATTAAGGAGTTCAGCAGGTGTATCAGGTGCTATGCCTGTCGTAACGCCTGTGTAGCCTGCAACTGCCGTACCTGCATCTTCGACGAGACCAAACCGCAGTGGGTAGGCAGGTCAACTGATCCGGTCAATAACATGTTGTACCAAATCGTGCGGGCCATGCATGTGGCCGGACGGTGTATTGAATGCGGAGAGTGTGAACGGGCATGCCCGGTGGGTATACCCCTGATGCTTCTCAACCGCAAACTGATCAAAGACGTAGACCAGCTCTTCGGGCCCTATCAAGCCGGGATAAGCCTGGAGGATGATGCGATTCCTCCGCTCAGCCGCTACCGGGTTGATGATCCCGATGAGTTTATGTAGGGGGTGAGGCTGTGAAAGTACTACCATCCGACAAGATTAGAGAGGCCTTGAATATCCTGGCCGGGGAGGCCGAGGTTTACGCCCCCTTGGTGCGAGGGGATGTCAGCGGTTATATCAAGTGGACCGATAATCCCGGTGAGGAGTTGGCCCTGGACATCCTCAACACCTATATGTCGCCCAAGAGTATTGTGATGCCCCAGACCGAACCGATGTACAAATTCGTCGCTCCGGGCAAAGAGGCCCAGGTGGTCGAAATCGCCAATGCGGAAGGACCGCGGATAATCTTTGGTATCAGGGGCTGTGATCTCCAGGCCCTGCATTCCCTGGACCTGGTGTTTTTGACCAAAGGATATGAAGATGAGTTCTACAAGGACCGCCGTAAGGATCTGGCCGTTATTGCCCGGGCCTGTTACCAGCCGGGACCCGTCTGCTTCTGCGAGTCGATGGGTGTTGACCGTCTGAATCCGGAGGCTGATGTGGTGATCCATGACCTGGGCGAGCAGGGTCTGGCCTGGGAGCCCAAGACCCCCAAGGGTGAGGAGATCACCGGTAAACTGCAGGGGCTTCTGGTGGATAAGGATGTCAAGCTGCCCCAGGCGGCAGATATGCAGGTTAAGGTTGATATCACCGGGCTCAGTGAGAAACTGGCCGGGATGTTCGAACACCCGATATGGGATGAACTCTCTTCCCGCTGTCTTAACTGCGGAGCCTGCACCTACGTGTGCCCCACCTGCTACTGTTTCGACATTCAGGTCAGTAACCGGGGAGAAGCGGGCAACCGTTTCCGCTGCTGGGACTCCTGCATGTACAAAGAGTACACGCAGATGGCAGGCGGCCATAACCCGCGCGAGTATAAGAAGGAGAGATTCCGTCAACGCTTTCTGCATAAACTGCAGTACTTCAACGAACGTTATAACGCTAACCTGTGCATCGGGTGCGGTCGCTGCGTAATTGCGTGCCCCAACGGGGTAAACGTTCTGGAGGTCATTAATAAGTTAAAGGAGGTGCAGGTTGATGCATGATCACGACCACGAGTGTAATTGTAAGGATCATGGTCATACCAACCCCCTGGTCCCAACCATGGTAAAGGTGGTAAAAATCACCGAGGAAACTCCTGATGTCAAGACCTTTTATGTAACTACTGAAGATGGTATTCCGTTTAAAGTTATGCCCGGACAGCTGGCCATGGTTTCACAGCTGCCGGTGGGCGAGGGTATGTTTTCCGTCTCCTGGCAGGCGGAGGATCACCTGCAGTTTGCCATCAAGAGGGTAGGGCTTCTGACCGAGGCCCTGCACGAAATTGAACCGGGTCAGACCTTGGGGGTCAGAGGCCCTTATGGCAACGGCTTCCCGGTTGACGAGTGCAAGGGCAAGGATATGCTGTTTATCGGCGGCGGTATCGGCCTGGCACCTTTGCGTTCCTTTATTAAATACTGCTTTGCCCACCGTGAGGATTATGGCAAGATCAAGATCCTGTATGGCTCACGCAGTTATGATGACCTGTGCTTCAAAAAGGAACTCTTTGAAGAATGGCCCAAGGTCCCGGACTGTGAGGTCTTTATCACCATAGACAATCCGGAGGAAAAATGGGATGGTCATGTCGGCTTTGTTCCCGCTTACCTGGAGGAGATTAATCCTTCACCAGAGGGAACCATTGCGGTAACCTGCGGACCACCCATCATGATTAAGTTTGTTCTGCAGGCCCTGGAGAAGATGGGCTACACTGACGAACAGGTCATAACCACCCTGGAAATGAGAATGAAGTGCGGCATCGGCAAGTGCGGCCGCTGCAACATCGGCAGCGATTACATCTGCCTGGATGGACCAGTATTCAACCTGGCCCAGCTCAAGAAACTCCCGCCGGAGTGGTAGAACTCGTATACCGGAATTATACAGTTGAATGAGAAGGGTCTCGCTATATTGGCGAGACCCTTAGTATTTGGAGTTTTTAAACTATCGACCGGTCGGGCACGACAATGGATCTCGGCCCGTCTTATGTTTCGTTGGTGCCTGAAGTGGATCTAGCGTCCAAAAAGTCCAGGCCCGAAAAGATAACCGAGGTAGAACACCAGAACGATTGCGAGTATGTGTAAGATCCACCAACCAGACTGCAGAAATCCCCAGGATTTTAGATCATACCGGTTACTTATCTGGTCACTCATTGGCCAGCCTCCTTCCTGCAACTTGTTATGTAGAAACAGCTGCTTTCCCATAAACTTTCCAAAGTGGAGAGGTTTTATGTAATTCGAGTCTCCGCTGGGGTTTACAAAGTGCGGGGTTTGATTACAATAGAGACGTGCGAGTACACGAAATTGTGCACAAGGAGGAAGCACCAGAATGGATTCAACCAAGTACAGCCAGGCGGATTTTGCCTCTATAGAGGGTAAGGACATAATGGAGAGAGCTGCTATATTTTCGGAATTCTTGCAGGACACCCGGGAGAGGCACCATCTTCAGTACCGCCGGGTTTCCCTTTCGGGATCGGCCCCGGTGATGCAGGTAATCGATCCCTACACCGGACAGGTACGCGATATGATATATTTCGGATCCAATGATTATCTGAACCTGACCCGTCATCCCCGGGTGATAAAGGCCGGTCAGGAGGCCCTGGAGAAGTATGGGGCAGGAGCCGGCAGTGTGCCGCTTCTAGGGGGAACCTTTGACATTCATGTGCGGCTTGAAGAGGCGTTAGCAAGGTTTAAAGGGTGTGAAGCAGCAGTCATCTATACCTCAGGATTTGGCTCGAATGCCGGAACCCTAATATCTATGCTGCAGAAAGAGGACTGCGCTATTCTGGATATGTTGGATCATGCTTCGCTGGTTGATGGTTGCATCAACACCAATATAAGATACTTCAGCCATAATAACATGCAGTCGCTGGAACGGGTTCTTAAACGCAGTAAGGACAAGTATCGTACCAAGCTGGTGGTGGTCGATGGAGTTTATTCAATGGACGGGGATATCGCGAAGTTGGATCAGATTGTGGACCTCGCTCACCACTACGGTGCTTATGTTATGGTTGATGAAGCCCATGCCACAGGTGTTATCGGAGAGCATGGCCGGGGGACCCCTGAGCATTTCCACATTGAAGGGCAGGTAGACATTGTGGCCGGGACCTTGTCGAAGGGTCTTGGAGGAGTTGGGGGATTCATTGCTTCCAGTAAACAGCTGGTAGAATTGATTCGCTTCTATTCCCGTTCGTATATCTTTTCTACTGCCATGACCCCCCAGGCCGCTGGTTCTCTGGTGGAAGCCCTGAAGGTG
The DNA here is from genome assembly GCA_050951725.1 of Syntrophomonadales bacterium. Taxonomy (GTDB): domain Bacteria; phylum Bacillota; class Syntrophomonadia; order Syntrophomonadales; family DTU052; genus DTU052. Next base: position 64,277 of record JBMNJO010000011.1, read on the forward strand.
ATCGAGGAAGAACCGGAACTGCGGGAAAAACTCTGGGAAAATATCAGGTACTTCCATAAGGGACTAACCGACATTGGGTTTGACCTGGGCAATGCCGAGACTGCAATATTTCCTATCATTATTGGAGATGACCTGAAAGTAAAAGAGATCTGTCGGCGCTGCCACGAAGAGAACCTGTATGTGAACCCAGTTGTATTCCCGGCGGTTTCCAAAAAGCTTTCCCGGATCAGGATCAGTCTTATGGCCGGTCATACCAGAGAGCAGTTGGACCGGGCCCTGGATATCCTGGAGACCCTGGGCAAAGAATACGGCATAATCTAAACCACTGCAAAATGCATCATAGGGACAGTCCCCGTGATGCATTTTGCATCACGGGGACTGTCCCTATGATGCAATTAGAATGATAACCTGTAAAATTATCCTAATTTCTGCTACGATAAAGAAAGCAACAGTTTTCAGGAGGCATGTCCAAGTGTCGGTGCAAGAGATAAGAATCAAGAATGATGGAAAATGGTATGCAGATGATCGGCTAATGTTTCGCAAACCAATTGTAAAACTCTTCGCCATGAATCTGGAGAGGGATAACGGTAATGGGTTCTACATTCGTCTTAACCAGGAAACCTTCCCCGTCACAGTAGAGGATGTACCGTTTTTGGCTGCAGAGGCCTATATTGACGAGGGTGCGATCGTGTTTGTCTTTTATGATGAGCAGGAGATGAGGGTTGAGGAGGAGATACCTCTGATGTTTAAAGAGGATACACCTTATCTCAGCTTCAAGTGGGAGAACGATACCCGTCTGAGCCGGTCGGCCTTTTGGATGGTGAGCAATTTCTTGGTAGAAAGGAACAACCAGGTGTTATTAATCCCTCCTGGAAAACTGAATGACTAAGGGGGGTGTAGCGTGATCAGGGTTATTACTGATAGTGGTTGTGACCTGCCGGTGGAGATCCTGGCAGAAAACCAGATTGAGATGGTTCCCCTCAAAGTGACTTTCGAGGATGGAGAGAGTTATCTGGACCGGGTGGAAATTAGTCCCCGGGAATTTAGAGAGAAGATGTACCGCTCAAAGGAACTGCCCAAAACTGCGGCTCCTGATCCTAATACTTTTATGGAGGTTTTTCGTCGGGCCTTGGACGAAGCCGGAGAAGCCGTCTGTATATGTATATCTTCGGGACTCAGCAGCACTTATCAGTCAGCTGTTCTGGCCCGGGATATGCTGGAGACCGAGAAAATAAGAATTATTGATTCGCTGTCCGCTTCTCTGGGTGAAGGGGTTTTGGCGATTCGTGCTGCCGAGATGGCCAGGCAGGGATTGTCTCTGGATACGATATTCAACCGGCTTGTAGATTACCGGGACAATCTCAAGACTGTTTTTACCCTTGATACCCTGGAAAACGTGATCAAGGGCGGGCGACTGACCAAGTTTCAGGGTCTGGTAGGCAGTATCCTGGACATTAAGCCAATATTTCAAGGAGTCGAAGGCAAGATAGAGGTCCTGGAGAAACTGCGGGGACGCCGGCGTGCCTTGCGGCGTCTGACTGCCTTAATCGGAGAAATGACCAGGGATGTTGAGAAGTGCATAATCGGAATTTCTCATATGGATTGCCTTGAAGAAGCATTAGAGCTCAAAAAGGAGATCGAAAAGATTTATAGCCCGGCCAGGATAATAATCGCCGAGATGGGAAGCACCCTGGGTACCTACGCAGGGAAAGGCGGAATTATTACGGCTTTCTAAGGCATCAGCGGCACCCCAAGCGATCCTGTTATGAGTAGTGGGTCGGACAGGGGACCTTCTTTGGAGACACCTTAACAAATCAAGGGCACCTTACTTATTCGGGGACATCTTACTGGATTATTCTCTGCGAACCAGAATAATTTAGTAAGGTGTCCCCGAAATACGTTATTAGATGACACCAGGCGAGCAAGGCAGGGGCAAGGTGGGGACGGTTCAGAACCGTCTCCACCTTAATAGAATCTACAGGTTATATAAGTCCGCCGGCCGGAAATGGTCCTCAGGTATGGTCACGGCGCGATCGATTTCGGCCAGCATGGCCTCCTTGTCGTGAGGCAGCTGGCCTGTTACGTTCCAGTAGTTGGAGACATGATCGCTTACCACCCAACTGCCATTGGCATTCAGATCCTGCAGCAGGTTCCTGACTTCCTCAAGGGCCTGATGGGGGCTGAGGAGCTGGAAACGACCTTCCTGATAATCCTCATATATCGGAGTATTGGGCAAGGGTACAAAGGTCCGCAAGCGGATGAACTCAGGACTAATAGCGGAGAGTACCCGCGCACTCTCCCGAGCGTGTTCCAGGGTTCTATCCAATCCCCCGATACCAACCAGGTAGTACTCACTCAGCTGAATTCCAGCTTCCCGTACCTTGGTTCCGGCCCGGATGATCTGTTCCGAGGTTGATCCTTTCCTTACCCTTTCCAGGGTTACATCATCCCCGGTCTCCATCCCCATATGGATGCGGTTTAATCCTGCTTCCCGGAGTCGCTTAAGGTCTTCTGGCGACTTCTTGTCGACAAACCGGGCGGAACCATAAACGGTGATACGATCCAATTGAGGAAAAAGAGTCCGGGCGAACTCAAATATCTGTACCAAATCGTCAGTTTTCATTATAATTGTATTACCATCGGGCAAAAACAGGGATCTTACCCATGGACCATAATAGTCGCGGGCCATCCATAGATCGGCTTTGATCTCGTTAACGGGACGCAGCCGGAAACGAGTCCCTTTATACATATCACAAAAAGTACACTTATTGTGAGGGCAACCAATGGTTGCCTGAATCAGCAAGCTGTTGGCCTCGCTGGGGGGCCGGTAGACAGTACCTTCGTAGCGCATTCTCCTACCTCCATGTGGTTATTTAAAAAGGCCAGGTTCCGGCCTGTGGTTGGCAATCTTGACGGGTTCACCGTGAAAGACAGGGAGGAAGTCCCGGGCAGGAATAGATAGACCCGAAATATTGCACCCTGTAAATGCCTATATATAAGATAGCAGAAGGATGACCGTTTTGAAATATGAGGAGGGAAAAGCGTGTATCGCGTATACCCGGAAAAATCCGCACTGGTAATAATTGATATTCAGGAAAAACTGATGAAGGTCATGTCTGATCGCGATCAGGTCGTAAGGAATACCCTGATACTGCTGGAACTGGCCAACCAGTTTCAGCTCCCGGTAATAGTCACTGAACAGTATCCAAAAGGCTTAGGCCCTACTGTCCCGGAGATTGCTGCCCAGCTTAAGGGGAACCGCTTAATAGAGAAGATAACCTATTCTGCCTGCCCGGAACTGGCCGACGAGGTGAAGGAGACTGGACGCAGTCAGGTTATAGTGGTGGGCAGTGAGACCCACATCTGCGTGCTTCAGACGGTGCGGGATTTGCTGGCTTCTGGTTTTGCGGTTCAGGTGCCCTGTGATGCTGTATGTTCCCGACGTACTCTAAACCAGGAAAATGGGCTGTCCCTGATGAGAGAAATGGGAGCGGTGATTACTAACACCGAAACCGTGGTTTTTGATATGCTTAAGAGGGCAGGAACAAAAGAGTTTAAGGTTATGTCACCGCTGGTAAAGTAAGGGCCCGTTGGAGGTGGCAGTGTGGCCATTAAAATACTGATAATAGATGATGATGAACGGGAAAGGATTGTGCTCCGGTACATCATTGAGCAGATGGAGGACGTGAAAATTATTGGTGAGGCCAGCAATGGTATCGAAGGGGTGATGCTGGCCAAAGAAAAGAAACCGGATCTGGTCTTGCTCGATATCTTCATGCCCGAACTGGATGGGATGGAAACCGCACGGCGCTTACGCAAGTTGCCCAATCCCCCTCTGTTTGTTTTTGTCACCCTGCACGCCGAAAAAGCAGTGGAAGCATTTGAAGTAGGTGCGTTGGATTATATTGTTAAGCCTATCGAACCCGGCCGAATAAGAGAGACCATAGAAAGGGCCAACAAGCGCATGGCTCATGAGAAATTCATATCTGCCCGGGTTGAGGAGAAACTCCGGGAGCGAATCAACGCCCTGCTCAGAAGTATGCGCCGGGAAGATATTACTTACGCCAAACTGCCAATCAAGGAACGAGGCAGGATAATCCTGCTCAACCAGGAAGATATAGTATATGCAGAGGCGCGAGACAAGAAAGTCTATGTTTATACTAACGAGGGCGAGTTTGCCACTTCGTATACCCTCAACCAATTGGAACACCGGCTTGACAGTACCAGTTTCTTTCGAGTTCACCAGGCCTTTATAGTCAATCTTAATCGGGCCAAGGAAATACTTCCTTTCGGTGAGGGTTCCTACTTAATAAACCTCGATGAGTTTGATAAACAGATTATACTGAGCCGGGCTCGTGCTCGGGTTCTTAAAAACAAGCTCCGCATTTAATAACGACAGGCTGTCGGGCAAAAACGACCATTCAGGCCGAGAATAATGAAGTATGTCCTTGCTCGCCAACCTCCCGATAACGATTCAAATGAATATGGCGTAGGTCGGCTATACCCCGAGTTTTGGGCATCACTGCCTTTGCACAGTGTTTATTTGCGGGACTACCCTTGTGAAAGAACTAACTATCCCTTGAATTCGACCGAATAGCGAGGGGGATAGTGAAAATTTTAACAATGACTGCTATTATAATATTAGCAAAGATTCGTGCGGTACAATTTAAGAAAGGAGGAGTTGGCCAATGAGGGGACGAAACGGTACGTACGGGGGAACGGCCACGCAACCGTATGATAACGAGTACCTGAGAGATGATTTCGAACTCGATGACTTGGAGGATGATGAGGTTATAACCATTTACGATGTGGACACCGTGCTCGGATATACGGTGGACATATTCAAGATCGGCTTCCCTTTTCTTTTCCTTATAGCTCTTTTCCTTGGTTTTATCTTTATGTTCGGACTGTATTTCTAAGCGGAGATGTTTTTAGCCGCAGAGGGAGGACAGAATGAAACCATATTTTGGTTTGGCCAGGTATGACGGGAATCAGTCGCTCTTTAACCTGGTTGAGATGTCCATTATTTCAACAACGGCCGGTGAGCCCCTGCACCTGCATGCAGAAGGACTGAGAGGGACCGGTAAAACCACTATTATGAGAGCGGCCCGAGAACTTCTGCCCAAGATAACACGCATATCAGGCTGTATTTACAACTGTGACCCTGACCGGCCGCATTGCCCATTACACCGGAATTTATCCCGGGAAGAGATAAAGGCACTGGGGACCGAAGAAATTGACATGCCTTTCCTTGAGATATCCCACTCTGCAAAAGTCGGTACCGTAGCAGGAAGTATTGATCTGGCCAAGATAACTGACACCAATAATCCCCAGGCGGCTTTGCTTCCCGGGATAATCCCCCAGGCACACAGGGGGATAATCTTTATTGATGAGATAAACCGGCTGGCTGATACCTCGCCCGAAATAACCGACATACTGCTGGACGTGATGGGTAACAAACCGGGTCGTCTGCAGATTGAAGAAGCAGGTCTGCCTACCGTGGAAATCACCATCCAGGTATCAGTATGGGCAGCATCCAATCCCGACGAGGATCCCGGACCATTGGAAGAGGTCAGAAGACAGCTGTCGGATCGTTTTGATATGGTCGTCTATATGGGTCGTCCCGGTTCAGTGGATGCAGTAGTCAAGATGTTGGAGGGCAGTGACCGGGCGAGAAGGGAAGAGTTTGATCCCAAACAGTATGTGGCCAAGAACCGCGAGTTTCAGCAAAGGGTTCTGGAAATGGCCAATGCCTACAAGGTTACAGAGCTCCCTGACTTTCTGCGCAATTTTATTGCCCGGGTTTATATCAAACACAACCTGGAAAGTATCAGAGCAATTGAGGCGGTTCAACAGGGAGCCGTCCTGTACAGCATTCTCAAGAAACATAAACAGATAATGATAAACGATGTTATTGAAATGCTGCCCCTGGCCCTAAAACACCGTGTTGACGGTGATACCCTGGTTAAAATTATGAACGGGCTGGAGAGCAAGTCCTCCCGGGACAGCATTTTGAATATCAAAGACAGGCGGCCCAGCAAGGCCACCAGAGAAAGGGAGGAGGCGTACTTTGACGGAGGGGCGCGTCGTCTGAAAGACATGGGGCGCCAGGAGATTATCGCCACCGAGAAGGCATTGAACCCCAACGATTTTTAACACCAGGTATGAGCCCGAAGTAAAGCCTATTACACGAGGCAGTAAGAATATTAAGACTTCATAAGCATCTGAGTCTGTTTTTCAGCAACGCAACGTGGCAGGGGTGAAGGCATGAAGGTCGACCGGAAAGAGGCTTTTAATACCTCCAGCGTGGTAGGCAACTACCTGAATATCTACTTTGGGCAGGAACAGGGAGTTCGACTTGGTGAGTCCGGCGTGGTAAGTCTGAAAGCACATCAGGTGGTTCCCGGGCGTAAGGGTCAGGTCAAAATCCTGACTAACCGTGATGCCGGACAGTGTTTGTTAGAGTTCATAGATCCCGGCCAGGTGGTTCATCTTTGTGTTTTCCATCAACAAGGCATCGTTCATCCAAGAGAAGTAGCCAAACGGATATTCTGGGCCATTGAAGAATTCGTACTGCAAGATGATTCCCACCCAAGCTTTGTAGAAAAAGACACACTACAGAATGCAGTCGATCACGCACTTAAAATTCAAGTGGTAACCTGTGGGGGAAAGGGTTTGGTGTATGACCTATTTCAGGGACAGGTTGAACCGCTGGATCCAGGAGACCAAGTTACAAATCATGTAAGAGTTCTTATTAAAGTCGGTAGTGAGAAATATGGTATAATCCTTCCTATTGCAGCAGCAGTCGAAGAAGCAATCATAACCGCCGGCCTGGAACTAGGCAAGGTACGCAAAATCATTCACACCAGAGCCAAAGAACAGGAAGAGAGTCTTTCAAACTATGTACTGTTTCCCTGGAAGCAGTTGAAAAATGCCAGTTTCCTTACCCTCAGGGAGAATCAAAACCAACTTGTAATGAGACTTGCCGCCAGATTTGGCAGTATTGAAGAAGTGGAAGAGTTCTTGGCCAGCTATTCTCCAAATATATTTCACCGTATGAGCAAGGATCAACAGCGTCGAAAGTGGGGCAATCTGGAAGAGAATCTGCAGCAATTGGAAGAGCTGGGCATCGTCAAAAAAACATTCTTTGGAACATATCTAACCCGAGACGGCAAGGAACTAAGAGATTTTATACTCAATCATAAGTGCGAACTGGAAGCAGAAATCAGACGAAGCATTAGACGAAAACCCAGGAAATCAGGCAAGGTTCATAAACTGGGCGAGAGTATTCAAAAAGTAACCAGCATTGAATATGTAAACTACAATAAAGTAAAGAGACACAACGATGATACCTGGTCGGGACATTTAGCTATACCTCAGACCTTGATTCAGGCAAAAAAATCAAGCCTCTTGCGAAAAGAGAGCCGTTTAACAATACAAAAAGATGATCTGCAGTATTATGAGAAACGGCACTATATACCAATGGATGTATGTCTATTGATTGATGCCAGTGCCAGCATGGCCGGGGAGAAGAGGCAGGCCGCCTGCTACCTGGCAGAACACCTGCTTTTGAGCGGGCGGGAAAAGGTAGCAGTAGTTACGTTTCAGGAGATGCGAGCCCGTCTCGCGGTGCCGTTTACCAAGTGTCAAAAAACACTGTCGCGTGGTTTGAAAAACGTTAGACCGGGGGGATTAACCCCTCTGGCAGATGGGATAATAACCAGCGTCGAGGTGATAAGGTCTACCCGGGTTAATAATCCGGTACTGATTCTGATAACCGATGGCATGCCAAACTTCCCGTTATGGAGTTTCGATGCCAAAAGAGACGCCCTGGAAGCGGCGCAGAAGATTGCCGAGTTAAAAGTCAGGTTTATATGTATCGGAGTGGAGTCCAATCGGCATTATCTAAAAGAACTGGCTGACACCGGAAAAGGCAAACTCTATGTAGTGGATGACCTTAACCGGAGCAATTTGGTTGACATAATGGCTTACGAAAAGAGGGCAGCCAACTACAATTAAACAGACTTAAAGCAGACCAACGGTTTGCTTTAATAACTCCTCCTTCATAATGGCGAGCGCATTAATTTATGCGCTCCTTTTTTTTAGCCAACAAATGGATAAATGTGGCATAAAGAGCTTGCCTTAACTGTACACTTAATAAGGTTCTATGTGATCAACGAATGGAGGTGAGTAGTCTTTGCGTCGGCATATGGTGTTGGTAATGGTTATTGTTCTGTTGATGGGAGTTGTTGGGTGCGGTCCTTTGGACTTTGAGGATCAGATTACATCATGGAAGGATGCAGTTAAGACCCCAATAGATCCGCCACCGGATGATGTGATTGAAGATCTTATCCAGGAAAAGGCTCCGCCGAATGAAGCGGACGAGACCCTCAAGGTACAGCTATATTTTGCCAACCAGGAGGGTGATGGCCTGGTGGTAGAGGAAAGAGAGATAACCAAAGTGACGGGAATCGCCAGGGCCACAGTTGAGGAATTACTGAAAGGTCCCCAGACGGAAGGTCTGAAGCCAGCCTTACCTGCCGGAACCCGCTTGCTGGATATCAATATTAAACCTGACGGTACCTGTATAGTGGATTTCAGTTCCGAAATTACTGAGGTATCAGGATCCAAGGCGGAAGCCTTGGCAGTCTACTCGATCGTCAATACCTTGAGCCAGTTTTCCACGGTTGAAAACGTTTCCTTTCTGGTAGCAGGAGATAAGGTGGAATCAATTGGCGGTTACATTAGTACTGCTGAGCCGGTGACTGCTGATTATGGTCTGAGTGAGTGAATATTGGTTGGTTATGCTCCTTGTGTTTTAAGAGATCTTGAATACCAGGACCCCGGCTGGACAGTGGGTGAGTGCTGCCTGAAGTTTTATAGTGAAGTGGATGAACTCTTTAAAAGTACCAGGACCCCTGGGTGTATGCGACCAGGGGTCCGTACTGTTTAATAATCCGCTGCCGAATTGATTATGGCTTGGGAGCCCATGGTCCGAAGGGCTTCCCTACTGGCAGAACAACCGTTCCGCAGTGGGTATTCAGTACTGCCGCTGCGGAGCCATAGAAAGAAAAGATGGCTATTCCCAGCTCAGACCAGGCAGCCAGCATGTGCCAGAACTCCCCTCCGATCCCCAGGGTGCTGATAAAAAGCCCCAGGAACAGCAGATCGATTAAAAAGAAAATCGTGAACAATACCTTGTGGGTGCTCATGGCGCCTACAGTCATATAGAGGGTAAAGATAAAGTAGCCGAGATAAGCAAATCCGAGCTGATGTATATCAGCGGAAGCAGAGGCAGCCTCGCCAAACATCCCCAGGTTTATCATCCAGGTCATGGCTACCCCAAACCAAAAGAAACCGTAACCACAGAAGGCAGTGGCTCCAAAGGTATTGTTGTGTTTGAAATCAAAGATTCCGGCTACAAACTGGGCCAGAGCCCCCAGGAATATGGCCCAGGGCAGAATCAGAGCGACACTGTGAGCATCACCCCCGGTAATTCCGAGCTTCTGAGACGAGGCCACCAGGGTGACCATGGCTAAACCTAAGAGGCCAAGCGCTGATGGGTTGGCTACAACCTCTTGTACCCGATTGATTTCTCCCTGTCCCGACACAACTACCATCCCCCATCAATAATATGCAATAAAATTACTCCAATCGAACAGTTCAGATCCCGACACCTTTCCCTCCCTTCGTTAAGAATTTCACAAGAACATACAAATTTATATTATCATCTCACATATTACCTCGGCAATAAAATTAATCCAATTTTCCCTTCTCCGTTCTTTGGTAGATACTAATAAGTAGAAGTGATAAATTATTATAAGATGCAAAAGCGGAGCCGATTTTCGGATTATTGCGACGCGCGAGAGGGAGTTTTTATACTTGCAGTTTGATGACCGGCCGATTGGGGTTTTTGATTCTGGAATAGGTGGGCTCACTGTAGCCCGGATCATTCGACAGCAGATTCCTGGTGAGAACCTACTATACATAGGTGACACCGCTAACCTGCCCTACGGAAGTAAGTCTGTTTCGGAGCTGATGTGGTTGGCCCGCCGGATTATGGACTTCCTGGTTGAACAACAGGTGAAAATTATTGTTGCCGCGTGTAATACTAGTTCCTCGGTATCAATTGATCCCCTGAGTGACCGCTATTCGGTTCCGATTATCGGTGTAGTCAAACCTGGGGCCCGGGCCGCAGTTCGAGCCAGTCAAAACCGGAGAATCGGGGTCCTGGCTACCGAGACGACCGCAAAGAGCTCAGCCTACCGGCGAGAGATTCTCTCCCTCCAAGGAAATGCTAAGGTATGGGAGGTTGGCTGTCCGGCTTTAGTGCCGGCAGTGGAGGCAGGCCGGACTGCGGATTCAGAGGTTAGAGAACTTCTATCATCATATCTGCAGGTACCTCTGGCTAACCAGGCGGACACCATCATCCTGGGCTGTACCCATTACCCCTACCTGCGGCCGGTTATTGAAGAGGTGACCGGGGGAAAGGTAACCATTATTGATCCTGCGGTGGAGACAGTGACTGAGCTTAAGCAGACCCTGGAAAATGCAGGGGGATATGCAAACCGGGTCTCTGGAAGTGCAAGGTTTTTTGCTACTGGATCAGTCGATTCGTTTACGAACGTTGGATCCAGGTTTTATGGGAAAGACTTGGGAAAGGTGGAGCGATTGGAGATCTAGGCCGGGGTACGTATTTTATGTGCCTAGATCTGGAAGGGAATAACATGCGCATTATTGATTCAGAGGATATTACCAGAGCCGTGAAAAAAGCGGCTATCGAGGCCAACACCATACTGCCGCCTGATATCTACCGGGCTCTCCGGGAGGCCTATAATAATGAAGAACTCCCACGGGCCAAACAGATCCTGGAGGTCCTGCTGGAAAACGCGGATCTCGCCAGGGAGGAGAGTCTGGCCTTGTGCCAGGATACAGGCCTGGTCGTAGTTAACATAATGATTGGACAGCAGGTCTATGTCGAGGGCAGTCTGGAGGAGGCTGTCAATGAGGGTATCAGGCTGGGGTACCGGGAGGGTCACTTCCGGGCTTCAGTGGTAAGACATCCTTTTCTGCGGGAGAATACCGGCGACAACACCCCGTGCATCATACACACGGAATTGGTTCCCGGCGACGGTATGCTTTTGACTGTTTTCCCCAAAGGTGCAGGCAGTGAAAACATGGGGAGGGTAGCCATGCTCAAGCCCGGTGCCGGCGAGCAAGGGATAATTGATTTCGTACTGGAGACGGTTGAGATCGCGGGAGGAAGCCCCTGCCCTCCACTGGTTGTGGGGGTGGGGGTCGGCGGCAATTTGGAGATGGCTCCTTACCTGGCCAAAAAGGCTTTGATGAGGCCTCTGGGAGTACCCGGACCCCACCCGGAGTTGGAGGATAAGCTGCTGGGGCTGATCAATCGGACCGGGATCGGACCACAGGGGTTGGGGGGCAGTACCACAGCTCTCGGAGTTAACCTGGAGGTTTACCCGACCCATATCGCCAGTCTGCCGGTGGCCATAAACCTTGGCTGCCATTCAACCCGGCGCTGTACCGTTCGGCTGTAGGACTCAGCAGGTGAGAAACATGGAGGCTTTGATGGATCGTAAGGTACTGAAACCACCCCTGACGGAGGAAACAGTACGCTCGCTGAAAGCGGGTGATTTTGTGACCATTCAGGGAATCATATATACCGCCCGGGATGCCGCCCATAAGCGGATGGTCCGGGCGATTGCCAATGGGGAACCGCTGCCGTTTGATCCCGCGGGACAGGTTATCTATTATACCGGTCCCTGCCCGGGTTTTGGCGATCATCCGATTGGATCCTGCGGCCCCACTACCAGCGGCCGCATGGACGGGTATACTGTGGATCTTTTAAGACTTGGGCTCAAGGGAATGATCGGCAAAGGGGAAAGATCGGCTGAAGTCCGGGAGGCAATGCAGAAGTATAGGGCAGTATACCTGGCAACCGTGGGGGGCGCTGGAGCTTACTTATCCCGGAGAGTGGTCAAGGCGGAGATCGTGGCCTATCCAGATCTGGGGCCGGAGGCCGTAATGAAGCTGGAGGTTGTTGATTTCCCATGTATCGTAGCAACAGATGCCCAGGGGGGCAATCTCTATAGAGAATTCAACAAGGGGGACAAATAAGTGCGAATTAGTGGCAGACAGCCTGATGAGATGAGACCAGTCAAGATAACTCCCAACTACCTGAAATATGCTGAAGGTTCAGTTCTTATAGAGGCTGGGGACACACGGGTGATCTGTGCGGCTTCTGTAGACGATAAGGTCCCGCCTTTTCTGAAAGGACTGGGTAAAGGATGGGTAACCGCCGAATACGGCCTGCTGCCCCGGTCAACCGAGACCCGGAATGTACGGGAAGCCGCCCGCGGGAAAGTGACCGGCCGGACCTCAGAAATCCAGCGCCTGGTAGGACGGGCTCTGCGAGCGGCAGTTGATTTCGAGGCCCTGGGGGAAAGGACTATCTGGGTCGATTGTGATGTCATTCAGGCTGATGGAGGTACCCGTACCGCATCCATTACTGGTGCCTTCGTGGCTATGTGTCTGGCCATGAGGACACTAAAGGAACGCGGATTGATCGAACGTTTTCCGGTCAATGACTACGTGGCCGCCATCAGTGTAGGTATTGTTAACGGCGAAGCCATTCTTGATCTGGAGTACCTGGAAGACTCCCAGGCGGAAGTGGATATGAATGTTGTCATGACCGGCCAGGGAGAATTCGTCGAGGTCCAGGGTACGGCGGAAGGCAAACCTTTTGCCCGGCCTCAGATGGACCAGCTTCTTGATCTGGCTGCCGCGGGAATCAAAGAACTTATTGCGATACAGAAGGATATAATAGGAGAAATTGGATAATGACGACACGCCTGGTGATAGCATCGCGTAACGAGAAGAAGAAACGCGAACTGCTGCAGATTATAGAGGGATTGGAACTGGATGTTGTAACCTTGAATGAATACCCAAATGCCCCGGAGGTCGAGGAGGATGGCCTGACCTTTCGGGAGAATGCAATCAAGAAGGCCCGGGAGATTGCCCAGTTTACGGGGTGCGTGACCCTGGCCGATGATTCGGGTTTAGAGGTTGATGCCCTGGGGGGACGTCCCGGAGTCTACTCGGCCCGCTTTGCCGGCGAGCCTTCAAATGACGAGCGGAATAACCAGAAACTGCTGGAAATGCTGCAGGGAGTCCCGGCCCCGGAACGCGGTGCCCGCTTCCGCTGTGTAATTGCCATCGCCTTTCCGGATGGCCGAATTGAGACTGCCGAGGGTACCTGCGAAGGCCAGATCGGCTTCACTCCTGGAGGCTTGGGCGGGTTTGGATATGATCCGCTCTTCATCCCGGACGGATTTAACCAGACCTTTGCCGAGCTGAGTCCGGAGGTAAAAAACCGTATAAGCCACCGGGGAAAAGCATTACAGGAGGCATCCAGGCGGTTGAGGACACTCTAGATATGTTACCGGTGTTTCTGGTTCGTTATCTGGATAGCGTCCTCTTATTGACGAGGAACAATGCTGATGCGTGTCGGGTTTGGGGTGAGATGGCCTTCGGTCCGGAGTAAATGATGAGGAGGGTAGCCAGTTGCTGGTTGTGGTGGTGGGAGATACCCATGGACGCTACGACAGAATACAAAGGGAGCTCCGGTCGCTCCCGGGAATTGGACTCCTGCTGCACACCGGGGACCATTACCGGGACGGCAAGGCTTTGGCGCGCAACCTGAAGATCAAGGGTCACTGGGTAATCGGCAATTGTGACCGGCGGGATGATGGGGCGAAAGAGATGGCCCTGGAACTCATGGGCCACCGGATTCTCCTTACTCACGGACACCTGCAGAAGGTAAAGCACACCATGAACAATCTATACTACAAGGCCCAGCAAGGCGGCTTTAACATAGTTCTCTTCGGACACACCCATATGCCCTATCTGGAAAAGGTGGACGGCATCTGGTTCATGAATCCCGGAAGCACCACCTACCCGCGGGGAGCCCGCCCCACTTACGGCCTGATGGAACTTCTGCCCGGTAAAGCTGAGCTGCGGATCGTAGAGATGAGATGAGGCTAGTACATGCATGTAGACGTGATTGACAGAACACCGAATTTGGGGTTACAATAGATTTTGCGTCGGGGTGTAGCGCAGTTTGGCTAGCGCGCCTGCCTTGGGAGCAGGAGGTCGAAGGTTCAAATCCTTTCACCCCGACCATTCTATTTCTTAAGAATACCGAAATTTAGGCGTCCTTCTCAACTGAATAGTATTCTATATGTCTCGGGCTACTAAGTCCAAAGTGCCCAAACGAACGAACATGACAGCTAATTCTCATCAAAAGGTGTCCGCGTCATTTTAACAAGATTATCATCGCCATTTCCTAATAGGTCAAACACCTCATCTTCGGACATTTAAACCAGCTTTTCAATTTCATTTGTTTCCTTATCTCTTAGTGTTCTAAGACAAACAGCTGTTTTGTCTTTGACATCGTTTCCTCCATGGCATTGAAATAAAGGATTGACTTTCCGTTTTGAACATTCTAGTCATATAGAGAACTATTAAACGAGCAGCACTAGGCATTGCAAACGGCATATTGACTTTCATGAAATAATCAGTAAATGGCAAGGTCGTTTCCATAATATCCAACCTTATTGGGAGTGATTACTTTTCTTTAATCCCCGTTCGAGAATCTTTTTTGAGAAAGGCTTGCGTCGGTATGGTTTTGCAATAATTCGACCATCCCATGATATAATTATGAAAATACGTATGAGGCAATAAACGTGTTTACAAATATAGTTGACTCCCGCAGAATCTCCGTCATAGGATTTTCTCTTTTATTTACATATCTGCTTTCCTTTGTGTTTGAAGGACAGGTTTTATACTCTCTTACCGAATACTATGAGGTATCTTCAACCAATTTTGTCTTTGCCGCTATTGTCGCTCACTTTATCGGCCTGTTTAGCTGTGGTTATTTTGTTAAAACCCCATCAGCGGCCAAAAGCGCGATGCTGTACAGCATCGCTGTCAGCCTGGCAGGTTCGATTCCATTTTTCCTGGCACTGCCTTTTTTGTGGACGGTGTCGCTGGTAGTATGTGCATTGACCTCGGGCTTTGCAGTGGCGGCCTGGGGGCAATTCTTAAAAAGCTGTACCCCTAAGAATGAACGTATAAAAACCTGTGCAGACGTACTAATTTATTCCAACCTGCTGATGATTCTTATCAATCTCAGCGCTGTCCATCTGTCACCCTTTTTGGGACTGGGCTTATCTATTGCGGCGCTGCTGCTGGCGGGAGTGTTCACGGTGCTGCTTCCGGTGACCGGAGACCAGCCTGCAGGGACCAGCGAGACCAGCATGAGCCACAATTTAAAAACTCCCATGCTTTACTTGATCCTGTTTGTGGTCATTATTACAATTAATTCGGGGTTAATGTACCAGGTCTTTAACCCGGCCTTTCAGCATTTGACCTGGTTGACCAGCTGGTATTGGGCTGTGCCTTATATTGTTGCCCTTATTATTATGCGTAATCTGCCAGGCAAGGTTAAACGCTCATACTTTTTGTATGTAGGTATGGCCATGATCATGGCCTCTTTTATTGCCTTTATGCTTTTGGACCGATCCGCATCCAGCTACCTGACAGTGGACACTCTCATGCTTGGTGCCTGCGGAATCTTTGATTTATTCTGGTGGAGCATTATCGGTGAAATGCTGGACTATACCGACAATCCGGTGAAGATATTCGGTGTCGGCTTGTCGGCTAACGTTTTTGGGGTGTTGCTGGGCGGTTTGCTGGGCAGCAGTATCACTTCACTAAATATCTCCAGCGCTAATGTTGCTGTTATTGCCCTATCCGTGATTTGTATTACTCTGGCAATTCTGCCTCTCCTCAACCGCCATCTGGTTATACTCTTGTCAAATCATACTTATTTACTGGCTTTTGCCTCCATGGAAGAAAAACAGCAAAAAAGAATTGTTCATACTGCTCCGGTGCTTAATCCTCTTACTGACCGGGAGCAGGAAGTGTTGCGCTTGATTCTGAGGGGAAATAGCAATAAAGCGATTGCCGCCCAGCTGTTCATTACGGAAAATACAGTGAAAACCCATGTGAAGAATATTTACTCCAAATACAATGTTTCTTCCCGGGCGGAAATTATCAGCACCCTGCTAAAAGATCAACTACCTGATTAAACGCCTTAAACTGGCACTTTTGAAGCCTCTCACCCTTTTGGGTGAGGGGCATTTTTTATCTAAAATCATTCTTTTTGGGTGACGACATTTCCGCTGATTTTTATCAAGATTAGTTTACTAGACGGCCTTGAGAGGAGTTGTTAACTAATGCGACAAAAATCCGGCCGGACTCTGGAGCAATAATTGCAAAGTTATGACAGGAGGATGCAAAGATGCCAAAGAAAATTACTTCGCTGCTGACAGCTGCTGTTATGCTGCTGTGCCTTTTCATATTCCCCCCAGGGATGGCCCTGGCGGCTGATGGGACCACCTGGGATGGTAACGCTTATGCGATCACTGAAGGGTCAGGCACGGAGGCTGATCCCTATATCATTGATACCGCAGGAAAACTGGCCTTTTTGGCACAACATGTGACTGAGGCTGATTATCAAAGTAAGCATTACAGGTTGACTCAAGATTTGGATTTGAATGGAGATAATTATAATTGGGTGCCGATCGGAAATCTCGCGACAACATCTTCAGGTTTCCAAGGTTATTTTGATGGCAATGGTCACATTATAAGCGGTATGTCTGCTGCACATGATCAAAGTGGGGGTTTGTTTGGTGTTATCAGTAGTGCAACACTTAAAAATTTAAGAGTTTCTGGAGATGCTAGTGCAGTAACCACTTCTACTACTGGTTTTGTGAGAAGCGGTGGCGTTGTTGGAATAGCAGAAAATAGCATAATTATAAATTGTTATCATTCGGGCAATGTTATATCCGACACAAAACAACAAAATAATAAAGCGAGTGGAAGTGGGGGTATTGCAGGATCTATTTCTTTTTCTGACATTATCAACTGCTATCACTCTGGAAATGTATCGGCTAATAATCCTAACTTCGGTGACCAACCAGCCCGTAGACCAAATGCAGGCGGAGTAGTAGGACTCATAGAAAACGGTGGCAGAGTTGAATACTGCTATTGGGACAATGGAGGTATTATTACGCCCTCCAATGCTTATGGAATAGGTAGTGCAACCGATTCGGTCGCCAATGTGGTGTATTTTTCCGGTACCCCTCCCACACTGGGATCGGAAATTACTGTAGGTGGTACTAATACCAACGATTTGTTGACAGCCCTTAATGCCAATCTGGATGAAATTAAGGACAACACCCTTTATAAGTGGAAGGAAGCAGGTGGATACCCTACTTTTGATTCCGTAAGGTGGTCCGCACCTGCCGATGGCTCCATCACTCCCTCCACAGCTGGTTTTGATAAATACAATAGTGCAGCAGGCTATGCTGATGTTACTGTTACTAAGTCCGATGGCGATCATACTCTAAGTGGCATTTATAATGGGGCTGCCGCCCTAGCGGCAAATACGGATTATACCATCGCTGGTAATACGGTTACCATCAAAAAGGAATACCTGGCTACCCTGGCCACCGGCCTAGCCGTTTTGAACTTTGATTACAGCGGTGGTACTGACCCTGTCTTAACCATAACCATCACTGACAGTACCCCGGTAGCCTCTTCCGATGCAACTTTATCGGCTCTGACCATCAGTTCCGGCACCCTGTCACCCGCATTTGTCCCGGGCACAACCAACTATACGGCCAATGTAGCCTACAGTGTGTCTTCGGTAAATGTCACTCCCATGGTAAACCAGGCTGATGCTGTTGTTACAGTGAACGGAGTGACCACCGCCAGCGGTACTCCCAGCGCCGTAGGGCTCAGTGTAGGCACTAACACTATAACTATTTTGGTAACTGCGCAGGATAACATTACTATCGAGACCTATACTATCTCTATAAACCGTGCTGCTGCCACGGATGGCTCCATCACTCCCTCCACAGCTGGTTTTGATAAATACAATAGTGCAGCAGGCTATGCTGATGTTACTGTTACTAAGTCCGATGGCGATCATACTCTAAATGGCATTTATAATGGGGCTGCCGCCCTAGCGGCAAATACGGATTATACCATCGCTGGTAATACGGTTACCATCAAAAAGGAATACCTGGCTACCCTGGCCACCGGCCTAGCCGTTTTGAACTTTGATTACAGCGGTGGTACTGACCCTGTCTTAACCATAACCATCACTGACAGTACCCCGGTAGCCTCTTCCGATGCAACTTTATCGGCTCTGACCATCAGTTCCGGCACCCTGTCACCCGCATTTGTCCCGGGCACAACCAACTATACGGCCAATGTAGCCTACAGTGTGTCTTCGGTAAATGTCACTCCCATGGTAAACCAGGCTGATGCTGTTGTTACAGTGAACGGAGTGACCACCGCCAGCGGTACTCCCAGCGCCGTAGTGCTCAGTGTAGGCGTTAACACCATACACATACTGGTGACCGCCCAGGATGCAACTACAACCAAGACTTATACCCTTACCATCACCCGTGCTGCTGGTTCTTCTTCCAGCGGAGGCGGCGGGGGCAGCTCCAACTACTATACGGTCTCTGTTGATGCGAATAGCGATAACGGGGAGGTAACCTTCGACAAAACACGTTCAACGGCTGGCAGCAGGGTAACTATTACAGTAAACCCTGATGAAGGATATCAAATCGACCGCCTGCTCATCCTCGATAAAGACGGCCGGGAAGTGACTTACACCAATAACGGTGATGGGACCTATTCTTTCACCATGCCATCCGGTGATATCACGGTTAAGGCTCAATTCATTGAGATTCCCGCCGTCCTGCCGGATAATCCGCCGGCCTTCCCCTTTATTGATGTGGGGGAAAATGATTGGTATTACCAAGCGGTTGACTACGTATACCGGAACCAGTTGTTTGCCGGCACCAGTGAGGAGCATTTTGAGCCCAAAACCCCCATGAGCCGCGCCATGCTGGTCACTGTACTTTGGCGGCTGGAGGGCCAGGCAAATATCGATATTAATCAGGTATTCTCAGATGTTCCTGCAGGTGAATACTACGCCAGGGCGGTAGATTGGGCCAATCGCCAGGAAATAGTTAAAGGTTATGGTGACAGCAGATTCGGTCCCCTGGATAATATCACCCGTGAACAGATGGCCGTCATTCTTTACAAATTTGCGGAATTCAAAGGATACGATACCTCCGCTGCCGCAGATCTGGGTATCTTCCATGACAGCAGCAGCGTCTCCTCCTGGGCCCGCGATGCTGTTAAATGGGCAGTAGCCAGTCAAATTCTGACCGGCAAAGGCAACGGGATACTTGATCCATCAGGAAACGCTTCCCGCGCAGAAGCAGCCAGTATCCTTATGCGTTTGCTCACAAACCAAGAAGGCTGAAGCGAATTATAAGGGAGGCAATTCTCTAGAGTATTGCCTCCCAGGTTTTTGAGCGTTTTATTTTCATAAAGGGAGATGATGGCTTGAGTAAATTCTGCACCGCCTGCGGAGAACCTCTGCAAGGCCATGTAAAATCCTGCGCCGGTTGCGGTACGCCGGTTACAAGCAAGGATGCAGACCAAGAACAGGAGCAGAGGATTTCCATGAATTTTAATCCGGCATCGGCTCCAACAGCAACGCGGTTCCTGCCCTTCGGCCGTGCAGCTGTTAAGGCCGGGGAAATGACCCTGCCCCAGGAAATGCTTCCCCTAAATATGCCGGAGTTCACAAATGTACTTGAGTTTTTCGGCAGTGGGATACGACAGATATTACCGGGCTTTAAGGCTGCTTTCCGGGTTAGAAGGCGACTGATAGCAGCGCTGGTATTAGCGTTCTTATGGATAGTATTTATTTTTCTGCCGCCAGCTGTCACAGATGCTGTTCCGGCAAAACTACTGTCCTGGCTGACCTTTGCCCAGGGTGGTTTACAGGGCGGCCTCCTGACTAAAATCGGCGGTATTGTGGGCAAGGGCTTACTGGCGGTCTTTTTCACCTCACTGCTCGTAGATAAAAGCACATGGGGCCAGATGAAAGCCGGTATTTCTGCTGTAACCGGCGGTATTAAAGGAGACAAAACCACAACATACCGTTGGCTGGCTGGGATGGCCCTGGCACTTATTCTATACAATCTCATGGTGGGCAGCACTTCGCTGCAGAACAGTATGGCCTCTATCGCCTGCCTGGGGCTTTCTCTGCGGAGCCTGGCCGGTGCTGGCAGGTCAGAAGCAGCAAACACTTCCGGAATGTATCGTTTTATGGCAGGCTGGGGGACTGGTTTTGCCATGGCCCTTGTATTATCGGTTTTACCGGGCGCATTTAACGGCTACATCCTGGGTGGATTCTTACTCGTTGCAGCTGTTATTGCTAAGCTGATCAGCCGCCAAAGGGAGGAGGTGCCAGCCCCATGAGAAAACGGATTCTATCACTATCTCTTGTATTCGCATTTATACTGGTATCGGTTTTGCCCATGACAGCTTTTGCTGCCGGTCCTAAAGCCGGAGATTATGTGGATCCGGTAGACTATTACGACCTGCAGCGATTTGCGGGGATGCAGCTGACTGCCAAAGGTGATATCTACAAGGCCATTCAGGAAAAGGAATACTTACCGGTGGAATTGGTACTTGAACCGCTGGCCCTGGATTATGCAGCCATCAGGATGGCCGCCGGCAATTCCGACCCCTCCTCCGGTCAGGATACCTACCCATTTGACGGAAAACCGTGGATCTTAAAAGCAGGCGAAAAGAACAGCTACAGCATTACTCACAGCGGCGGCAGTAGCGGGCATTATCTGCCGGGAAGCAAGGATGAAAATGTTTGGGAATGGAATGCTTCAATAAATTTAAGTTTCCACAATGTGCTTTATTCTATCGAAAAAATCAGCCTGGGGGGAGTCCGCTTTGATCTGGCCTATGAAGCGGCGGGTACTGCCGCTGGCCGGGGATTAAAGGAATTCTTGGAACCGGGTAGCGTTTCAAACAACATGACCTTTACAGGTGAATATACTCTGCAGGATAGTGTGGATGGCAGAATTGACTGGTATGTGGGTGATGATGGCTTTTTGCGGATTTACCTGAATCTCCGGGGGAGCTATAAGGAGAATCTGGAAAGGGCAAACCAGGACGTGCCAGAAGTATCTGAGAAAGGAAATGCCAATAACCAGGCTAATGTGTGGTTCAAGGTAACCAGTGTAAAATTGGGCACAATTGACGGAGTTGCCGGAGCGGTAAATGGTCAGGTGGATACCCGGGCTGATAAAGATAAGGGTGAAACTTCGGTGCCTCTTCCCGAAGCATTGGCCATTTCCATTCTGGGCATTGGTGCTGCGATTGCTGGTGCCGGAAGCGGCAGCGGAGAGAACAATGGCAGGAAAAGCCGTTATAAGATGTGTTTGCGTAAGGAATTCGGCGATGCCATCCGCTATGACAGCCAGCCGGTAAGCGTTTATGCCCGGATAGTGGAGATAACCCCTGAAGGTGACGAAATTGACCGGCCGGATCTGACCGCATCGATCGATATTATCTCCGGAGGAAATCTATCTGTAGAAGGGTGCCAGATGGCGGACAACTATATGGGAGCATTGGTTTCTGCGCGGACGGTACCTGGCGGACCCAACCCGGATGAAGGTGTGATCAGCATCAGGTATGCCGGCGAAGCAGGTTCCTTCCAGAACAATGTTATCTTCCGGCTGGTAGGCAAGCCCTATATCTCTTTCCCTGAGCAGGGCGACTACCTTACCATGACCATGCCTATGCTTCTGGGTGATGAAGGCAGTTACGAAACCCTGGTACTAGTCAATGATTTCACGGAAAAACCCATCTGTGTCCAATGTGATCCTGATGAAGGTGCTCCCTTCAGCTGTACGATAGAAGAAATCGAAGAAAATCAGTATATCCTCCAGGTTAAAAACAACAGCGCAGCACCTGAAGCCCATAAAGCTGTTAAGCAGACAGCGTTTATTGGGATAAGAGCCGAAAATGAGCAGGAACTGGCAGAAAACAGCGTCAAAATTGAGCTTTATCCCGAGGGACTTTCCCTTCGCGACCTGGAGTTTGATGAAAATGGTTATGCCCTGGTGGGAACCTTTGACAATGAGTCTACCGATGAGTATGGTGATGTGCTGCCCACTCGTTTTGTCTTGGAATTCGCCGTTCCGGAGGTGGATGGGAATGACCGGCGCCGGGTGCGGGTAATGGAACCGGATGAATTTAACCCGGTATTTGACCACATCAGGGGAACAGATGAACGTACCAATCGTCTGGTGGAAAGATTCAAATACACCATTGAGGATATAGCCAGCAATCTGAAGGAATACCAATTTGCGCCTCGGGAAGCCCTGGTGGAAGAGGAGGGCCGTCCTTACTACGTTACCCTTCCTGTTTCCTGTTCCTATGGGGACCAGGAATATTCATTGGAGCTACCAATTCGTTTGATGGGCGGTGGTCCCGGACCTATGGAAGGGTGGGAAGAAGAGTTTGCCAAGATGAAACGCATCGTCAACCGGGTAGGCGGGATCAGCCCGGATATTGCCCGGGTGCTGCGGGAAAATGGCCAGAAGATGTCCACAGCCGAACTGCGTCTGATCAACAAGCGCATCTGCCAGGATGCCATTGCCTATTACACCCAAGATGCCTCAGAATACGTTGAGATCGCTGATGAGCTGGATAAAATGATCTACTATGCTGAGTGGATTAAATGGTTTGGTGACCAGGCCTTTTCCTATCTGATCAGCACCTATTATGGCGGTACAGCCGATGCCATCCTTTCCCCGGCCAAGGATATCTTCGCTTCCCTCCTGGGCGAAATCATAGACTCGCTGGTTTGTGGAGAGGTGTTTGTCTATGATGAGCTGGAGACTGCTAAAAACATCAACGCCGCCTTTGATAACCTGATCGGCAATGCTTTTGATGATAGCAAAAAAGTGAATTTCAAAGAGGTCTGTGTGGTGGTGGGAGGCTTTTTGATCTGGAAAACTGCCAAAAACCTTTATGACAACCTGGACCGGGACGGCAAGATGGACATTTATGAGGCGATTACCGCCACCGCTTCCGATTTAACGGCCATGGGCATGAAAGCAATTGCGGGCAACTTCTTTCAGAAGGCCCTGAATAACAAGGTAGTGCAGGAAAAACTCAACACTCCCATGGCCAAATGGCTGCAGGATTTAGTTCCGGATACGACCCTGGTCAAATGGGGAAAAGGCAAAGAAGCATTGAAATACGAAATGATCGATTTCACCAAGTCCGATGTAATTCAAAAATACCTGGAAGAAATCTTCGGCATGGGAGTCGCCAAGGTAGTGGAAATCGATATGGCTGCTGCCAAAGGATTATATGAGTTAACCAGCCAAAGCAGCATTGAGAGCACTATCGATATTTCAGCCTGGCCGGCAATCACCTGGAAAACCGTCACTGGCGGGGCTGATGGCGGGACCGAAGCATATCAGGTTACCATCGACTTAAAAGCTGACGTACTGGATAAGCTGTATGACTATCTGTTCGGGGAGCTTTTCGGAAATGTACCCTTTGCAGCAACCGTCTCACCCGTGCCAATTGATCCTCCTTATATAGTTTACCAGGGATAGCGTCCAAAACTGTCTTACGTATTCGCAAGCCCTGGGCATTTTCTGCAAGGGCTCTATACAACTACCAGGGCAACCCGAAAGGAGGATTACGGCAGTGCAGCTGTTATGGCGAGAATCAATCATTCTGGGCGTACTATCGGCAATAGGGGTGGGAACATGCGGTTGGCTGGCTTACAGGCGAAGTTATGCTTTGTTTTGCATATCATTGATTTTAACCTTGCTGATAATTGTTTGCCTTTGTAAACAGCGGGAAAAGCTGAAAACAGCCCAGCTCATTGTGGAAAACGCCATCTTAACCACTGCATCTTCTGACAATAGGGATATGGAATGGAAACTGCTCTCTGATAAGAAACCGGTTGAGGTGATAGTATCCGGCTTCGGAGTTTTATCTGGAGATGAGGCATTCAAGTTCAACTATGACGGTGTTCACCTTTTTTCTGTGGAAATCAGTGATGCAGATATGCTGCTGAACTTTGGCACCGATAAATGGGAAAAAAGCATTAGGTTATGGCACGGTATTACCAGTCTGAACGAGATACAGGAAATAGCAGAGGAGTTGCGTTATGAAACCGGGGTAAGCCCAATTATTACGGGGTGGAATACAGAATAAGCTTAAAGCCATAAGCATTGTTAATGAAATAGCGGGGTCTGGGACCCCGCCGTTTCACCTCCCAGACCATCAGTTGATTTCTTAACCAAAAAGTGCGATACCCGCGAAAATATGCTTACCAACAATCATTAACCGGAAACTCCCGGTTATATTTTTTGTGGACGCAGCACATTCAGGCAAGCCAAAATATGGTAGCATTGGAACAGATATGGACGCAATCTTTGGAACTGATACTGATTATGCGCGGTGCATGTTAGCTACATCGGTTCATAGGCGAAACAAAAGGATACCCCGAAAAATTGAGGTCAGAATCGGCGACTTTGCGAAAGTTATGGTCAAATGCTTTGCTGCTTCCCGGAGTGACCATAGGTGAAGAAGCGTTGGTGGGAGGTTTTTCGGTGGTTAACAAGGATGTTCCTCCGGGAATGATGATGGCTGGCAGTCCTGCCCGGGTGGTCAGAGAGAGGCGTTCGGAGGGAAATAAAAGCCCGGAACTGGATCATATTTGGCTGCATGAATCTGCGTTTCAGATAGATGACAATTGACAAGGGGTTTGATAAGGGTGATAAATAAGGCAATTATTATGGCCACAACCTGCCATGCTGATCAAAAACGAAAAGGGACGGACATTCCGTACATATTGCATCCCCTCGAGGCTGGTGTCATAGTGGCCAATATGAAATTTGATGTGGACGTTATTTGTGCGGCCATACTTCACGACGTACTTGAGGATGCCAAAATATCTTTAGAAGCGATAATGTTAATGTTCAATCCAAGGGTTGCCGAACTCGTTGGGTCGCAGAGTGAGGATAAATCGAAAACATGGGCTGAAAGGAAAAAACACACCGTCGAATACTTGAAAACGGTCAATGACGAAGATATTAGGATCGTGGCCCTGGGAGACAAACTCTCCAATATGCGTTCGTTGTACCGCGATTATATTGAGTTTGGAGACCAGATATGGAACAGGTTCAATGAAAAGGATAAGGCCAAACAAGGAGAGTATTACAAAGGGCTGACCCAAGCATTAGCCACTTTGGAACGGTTCCCTGAGTATGGTGAGTACTGCAGCCTGGTAGAGAAAGTTTTTTCGTAGTAAATCGGTTCGTGGTGACACGTAAACGTCACCCCTGGTTTTATTGTTATCCATAGGTGCCTAGGTGGACTTCGTTAGTTTTGCACTTTTATATCCGGTTAATAAACCATCTGTTATCATCCTACCGGTAACCCAATTTAGCTTCCAACCATAACGGCTACTAACATACCGCTGACAGTGAAATGAGCCAGTACTGACCCTAGCCCGATATTTGGATGATTCTCAAGGCACTCAATCTTTTGCGAATGAACGGAATGTGTGGGTGATTCGATGAACGACGAGTTAAGAGAGTTTCTCCCACAAATCGTCTCGTTTTCTAACCACTTTAATATATAATATATATATATATAAGAATTGCATAGAATATTGTCTGGAGAAGTTTCACATTTCGCAACATGCCCAGTGTAAGAAAACGAAGTAAAAGGTTTGTCAATAGTTTGAAGGGGGTGATCTGTGGGATTCGTTAACATTCTTCTTTTGTAAAAAACGGATAGGAGGGAACATTAAATGGAGAAATCATGGTTGAAGGATTTTGACGAAGACGTGGCAAAATGGCGCCCCAACTGGGAAGCTCTCTATGATAAGGACATGCCCCGACATTTTGATTACCCCGATTATCCTTTAAAATACTGGTTCAAGAAATGGGCCGATGAGCACCCGAACAAACCATATATACTGATGGGCGATTTTACGATGAGCTACGGGGAAGCTAACAACACGGCCTGCCGAATAGCCAATGCCTTGTTAGATCTGGGAGTAAAAAAGGGCGACCGGGTAGCAATTATGGCCCCAAATGTGCCGCAGTATGTACTTTCTCTGCAGGCGCTTTTTAAGATCGGAGCGATCGAAGTGCCCGCCAACCCCCTATATACCGTTCCGGAACTGGAACTGCAATTCAAGGACAGCGGGAGCGAAACGGTCATCGTTATGGCTGCTTTTGCGGATAAGGCAATTCAGATTATGCGCGATCCCAATACACCGGTCAAACGGGTCATCTCCTTTCAGGTGCCGGGTCCGGTAATAGAAGTTCCAACCGGCGAAGGGATCTATGATTTTAACCAGTTGGCAGCGACTGCCAGTGATGCCGAGCCGGACGTCGAAGTATTTGGGGATGATGTAGCCCGGCTGCAGTATACCGGTGGTACTACAGGTATACCTAAAGGATGTATTTTAACCAATAAAATCATCTTTACTATGGCCATAATGGCTTCCAATTGGTGTTCATGTGGATTCACGTCAGTACCGAAGGAAGAATTCCGGACCCTTGCCGCCATCCCCCTTTACCACGTTTACGGTTTCAATTGCAATATTAATATCAACCTGAATGCAGGTGGGACAATTGTACTGGTAGCACAGCCAACCCCTGACAATTTGCTGGAAGCTATTGAAAAGCATAAACCCAATATTTGGGCGGCAGTGCCAGCCATGATATTAGGCTTGAATAATCACCCCAATGTAGCGAAGACCGATGTTTCCTCGCTTAAAGCGATTTTCAGCGGTTCCGCCCCGTTGGCGGTCGAAGTCATGAGAGAATTCGAACGTCTGACCGGAGCTCGTATTCAGGAAGGTTACGGACTATCAGAATCAACCAATGTTCTCTCCAGTACACCGGCATTCACCATCCGCAAAGAGGGCAGTTGCGGTATTCCATATCCAGATACAGATCTTGTTGTGGTCGATGTTGAAACCGGTACCAAGGTCATGCCTCGGGGCGAACTGGGAGAGCTGATCGCACGCGGACCTCAGATGTTTAAGGGATACTGGAACGATCCTGAGGAGACTGCCAATGCCGTTCGGGATGGATGGTTCTATACCGGCGATATAGTGAAGATGGACGAAGATGGATTCATCTTCATCATGGATCGCAAAAAGGATATGATAATCGTCAGTGGATTCAATGTGTATCCGCGGGATGTAGATGAAGTGCTCTATGCCCACCCCAAGGTCTTGGAAGCCTGCACGGTTGGAGTACCCAATCTCAAACAGGGTGAAAGTGTAAAGGCCTATGTGGTATTGAAGCCAGGGGAGAGCCTCACCGCAGAAGAAGTGATAGCCTACTGCAGGGAAAGGCTGGCACCATATAAAGTGCCTTCCCAGGTAGAATTTATTGATGAACTCC
This sequence comes from Syntrophomonadales bacterium, assembly GCA_050951725.1. Lineage (GTDB taxonomy): Bacteria > Bacillota > Syntrophomonadia > Syntrophomonadales > DTU052 > DTU052. The sequence continues at coordinate 91,714 of JBMNJO010000011.1, forward strand.
CCAGAACTTCTGTGGGCAAACCAGATCGGAAGGCCTTACAGGCTAGAGGTTAGAATCAACAAAACCCCGAGCGATTAAGAAAAACAGCTTGATATTTGTTAATACGGCAAACCTAAATGAATGACAATAAAATGAGCGTCAGCGAAATTGGAATGGTCGGGCATAGGAATCTTCCTGGTGTCCGACCTTGTTTTCCCTTGGAGAGATTTGTTTTGACCAGAGCTGACATCCCTTCAAAGATGCAAGGGATGGAGTTCGGTTGTTATGTGTTACTTCCCTCTGATTTCCCATCTGGTTTGTGCCCGTTATGTCTCGGTGGGGCGGAGTTGTCCCTCGCTTGCTGCCTCAATAACACGAAGGCCTAGCTGATGATGCCTGCGGTGTTGCTCTTCTTACATACAAACCTTACCAAGCTTTTATTGGCATGAATCTTGCACTTTCGATCATAATAAACCGTAGTGAAATATGTCTTGCTTAACGTTTGTTTGTTTTTCCGGATATGACACTGCGGTGTATGAGTGCACCTTGGAAAGGAGGAAACGGCCATAAACACCAAACAGTTTACATTCGAATGGGAAGGGCAAACCGAAATTTTGCCGCAGCGACTTGAGATGTGGGCAGAGCAACGTCCCGATGCCGAATTCTTTTACTACGGGGAAGAGGACAAGCATCTCACTTACAGGGAATTTAACTCAATTGCTAACCAGATTGCCAACAACCTGATAGCCCATGGCGTCCAGAAAGGTGATCGGGTGTGTCTTTTACTAACCAATCCCTATGTCACCATAGTATCCATGTTTGCAATCTGGAAGTGCGGTGGGGTTTACGCACCGATCAACTTCAATTATGCTGCCCGGCAGGTGGCATTCCAGATCGGGGATACCAAGCCTCAATTCCTTATAACTGATGTAGGGTTTATACCCTTGCTGAACGATATTGCAGAACAGATTAAAGAACTGAAAATATTTATGTATCATCCTGAACCTGGCGATCACGATTATAAGGAAGAGGCTGCCAAGAATCAGGCCAAATTTAAAACTATTGATTACAATTCTCTATTAACCGGAAACTCGGAAAACCCGGGTGTGGAGTTATTCGTCTATGATATTTGCAACATCATCTATACCTCCGGGACCACCGGACTCCCCAAAGGAGTTATACATTCCTATCGCTGGATCAACAACTATACTGTAAACCGTCGTCTCCCAATGACGCAGGAAGATGTGTTATATACCGACCTGCCCATGTATCATATCGCTGGATCATTATCTGACGTTGGTTGCGCCTGCTGGGTTGGCTGTAAAGTAGCAGTATGGGATAAATTTAACCTTAACGACTATTGGCACCGGATACGCAAGAGCGGTGCAACCATGGCTTTGCTGATCGATGTCATTGCTCCCTGGTTATTGAGTGCACCGGAGAGTCCGGACGACAAGAATCATTCCCTGCATATTGTAAACTCACAACCGTTGTTGCAGACACATCGCCAGATAGCCCAAAGATTTGGGATAGATTTCATTACGACGGGTTATGCATCTACAGAATCAGGCAATCCCACATCGCTTCACATCGATGAAGAAATCGGCGATGTAAAGCCTCCGGAATGGCGCAAAGGGAGAAGCCGCGAAGAGATTTTGCAAGTGTTGGCCGAGCACGGCCGTAAAGTAGTCAGTGGGAAGGATCCCAAACTAAATATGTACATCGGCGAAGCCCCAGGCTTTCAGGAATTAAGAATTGTAGACGAACACGGAATGGAGGTCCCTGACGGCCAGGTGGGCCAACTTTTGGTTAGACCCACCCTGGAACACTGGATAATGGAGGAGTACTTTGGACGTCCTGAGGCGACTGCTGAGGCGTTTCGTGGCTGCTGGTTCCATACGGGGGATGCGGTGGTCAAAGATCCGGAAAATGGCAGGTTCTATTTTGTGGATCGTATGGGCTCGGTTATCAGAAGACGGGGTGAGAACATCTCACCCATACAGATAGAAGAAGCAGCCAATAGTCTGCCTGGAGTCTCCATGTCTGCAGCCTTTCCGGTTCCGGCAGAGGTAGGTGGAGAAGACGAAGTGGCTTTGGTCGTGGTACCCGTAGAGGACGGATCGCTGGTTGAAGAAGAATTCCGCACTGAATTGGGGAAACTGCTGCCCCGGTTCATGGTTCCCAAGTACCTGGAAATCAGAACGGAGATTCCAAGGACCGCCACCAACAAGGTCGAGAAATACAAACTCCGTGATGAATTCATAGAAAAATACGGGTTAAAAAAATAATAATATAGGCCTACCCACTCAACCCGTGTAATGGGGGCAGACCTGGCCAGTGGAACTGTCAATCGCTGGCGGCGTCTGCTCTTTTTGTTTCCAGACCTATTCATACCTGGGGTTGTCGATGCAACCTTAAACATCTACCTCCATGCTCAATATCAGATTAGCAGTCTATGCACCGGCGAGGGCGGGACGTATGATTTATGGCTTTATTGGGGGGATCCCTGATGGTGCGGAATTTGCTGCTAAATCTTTAACAGGTGAGCAGCAGTCGTATTACATAAATACCTGAAAGTATTCGAACCCTCTCGAAAACCGTTCTTCTCCTATCATCTGGTAAGGATTTACAAAGCGTGGTACAATCACCGTAAAGTTACCACGATTACATATTGAGGGGAGACGGTTTTATGAAGGCTGAAATGGTTGCGATTAAAGCCGAGGATGGGGTGCTGCTGCACGGTGCCTATTATGAAGGACGAGAGGATAATCCTGCCGTAGTCCTGCTCCCGGGGGCCGCAATGAATTTCTATACCGGGGTGGGAGCCTTTTTGCCAGCCGCTCTGGCCGAGAACGGATTTGCCTGCTTGAATATCAATCACCGGGGACACGATGTGGGAACCGCACCTGATCCTGTCAACCCCCGGGTTATTGGGGCGATATTCGATTGTTTTGAGGACTGTGTCCTCGATATAAGGGCCATGGTCGATTTCCTTGAGAAACGGGGGGCCAACAAAATCGTATTGGCAGGCCACAGCCAGGGAGCCTTGAAGATTCTTTATGCTCTCAGGGAAGAGAAGATGGAAAGTGTCGCGGGAGTGATTATCATGAGTGCCCCGACGTCCGCGTCCGACATCATGAGATTCCTTCTGCGGAGTCATCTATATGAAGACGGTTTGCAGCAGGCTCAGGAGTTGGCTGAAAAAGGTGAACATGATCATATCCTGGTTTTTCGGGGTCGCGGTAACCTGCCATATCCGTTTTCGGTTCGGACCTTTCTCAACATATACGCTCCAGACTCGCCTACAGATACCGTGTTGCTCGCCGAAGGGTTTTCATACCCAATGCTGGCGATTCGGGGTCAATATGACCTGCCTCCCGTTCCGTGGCAACTCCTGGAAACAGTTAAGTCGAAATGCAATGATCCAGATCTGTGTCATATTGTGGAGCTTGAGGGGGCAAATCACTTTTACGTGGGACACGAGAAACCTCTGGGTGACACAATAGTCAAATGGCTGAACGACCTGATGCGGTAAAGAAGAGAGTCAGCACATACCACCACATCAAAGTGAGTTTTTCGTCTTGATTCCAGCCCCGAAGTCAGACTTGGCACACCCTAAACTACAGAGACGTAATTCCGCCAGAAATGGGATTTGAATGGGTGGAATAAAACCACCCTTCAATCCCATTATTTTTCTGCTCCTGCTGATACTTCAGAATGTGACACTTAAACGTGTCAGGGCCCTGATGAGAGTTGGTTGATTCATTGACAAACAGCCGATGAGTGTGACTGTATTGTCATGATTGGGCGGAGTTGTGTCCCATTTCTGACTACAAAATCGGATGACATGTTTTTCGATGCCGGTTTTGTCACGTTTTTGACAGCATGAATTGTATGTTTCAATTGGCATGAATTTTGCATTAGAAACTACATAGATAGGTTCTGAGAAAAGCCGAACTTCCAAGAGCAGCCAACAAAGCTGAGAAGTGCAAGCCGCACTATGTTTATTGAAAATTACTGATTAAATAATTAACCATAACTTAGGCGTTTCCAACTTAATCCCTTTGTTATACGGGCAGACCTACCAGTGGAACTGTCATTCGCTGGTGGGGTCTGCTCTCTTGTTTTGTACCCATTTTTGTATGGGTATGCGAAGGAACCGCGGTAATGGCTGTCGAAATCCTATAATGCAATTATTAGCCAAAGGATTGATTCTCAGGGTGCATAACCAGAAAATACTATGGCTAGCTCTGACCTGGCTGACAGCTATTATATTGGCATTGTACTTCCATTATTATTTGGGTATAGAAATTGTCTACACTCATTTCATTTATTTTGCTCTCGCAGTTACTGCCATTTATGCTCATCGATACCTTATGCCCGTCGCTGTTTTCCTGGGAGGCCTGCATGTATTGCTGGGATATCTGAGTGTGGGCGCAGTCACCGGTACAACGTTTGCCCGTGCCTTGATCGCGCTGGTTGTAGCCATGATAATTTACAAACTGGTAGACAGCCTTTATTCCAGAGAAAACGAAATGCAGGAGACTCTCTCCAAACTGCAGTTGTTGATGGAAAATGTCACTGATGTCACCTGGATTTTGAACCTGGAAACCCGCCGGTGGGAGTATATGAGTCCCTCCATGGAGCGGTTAACGGGCTATACGATGGAAGAGATTATGAGCCAACCGGTAAAACAGATACTAACCGAAGAATCATATCCGGTAATAGTAGAGAAACTCGCTGAACGTATTAACCATTTCCTCGTTGACCCGGATGCGGGGAATATGTATAAGGATAAAATCGAGCATACCCGTAAGGACGGTTCAACGGTCTGGGTGGAATTTGTCTCCAAATATATGAAGAACAATCGTGGTGATCTTATTCTGCTCGGTATAACCCGCGATATTTCTGACCGCTACCAGATGGAACAAAAGTTGCAATACAACAACGAGATTATGCAATCCCTGTTTGAGAACAGCCCTAATCTTATGTCATTTATCGATAAGGATGGCAGGTATACCATGGTTTCTCACACTCTGGCCAGGACTTTTGGTTTCTCACCTGAGGAATTCAGTGGCAAACACCTCATGGAAGTAATGCCCCCAGAACTGGCCTCAAAGTATTCGGAGCATATTTCTACAATTCTCAAAACCCAGGAAACGTTTGCTTCAGTTGAACTACTGCCGACTAAGGATGGTTATCGGGCTTTTGAGGTGTGGGGTTTTCCGCTGCGAAGAGAAGAAGGTCAGATCAAATTAATCGGGTCTATCGGTATGGAGATTACTGAGCGTCGGCAGGCTGAAGAGAAGATCAGACAGCAGAACCTGGAGATCGTCGCACTCACCAACAATGTCTCTGATCTCATAGCCAGATTTGATAAGGATCTGCGCTATGTTTATACCAATCAGAAAACCAAGACTGAGCGCTTGATAGGCAAGACCAATCGGGAATTGGGCATGCCTGAGCCTAATCTGACAATCTGGGAAGGAGCAATCCGGGCGGCATTCAATAGCAAGTGTGAGCAGGCATTTGAGACCAGTAACTTTGGTCCCCGTGGCCTGAGATACTATCACTCGGTTATCACTCCCGAATTTGATGAGAAAGGTGAAGTGGCGACAGTTATAAGTGTTAGCCGGGATATAACAAAATTAAAGGAACTGCAGCTGGCCCTGAACCTGGAGAAACAGAATCTTTATACAACATTGGAAAGCATTGGCGACGGGGTGATTTCTACGGACAATCAGGGCAGGATAACACTTTTAAATAAGGTGGCCGAAAAATTGACTGGTTGGAATCGGGATGAGGCTCAGGGCCTGCCATTTGAAGAAGTATTCCATATAGTCGATGAGTTTACCGGGGAACGCCGCGAGAACCCAATCGAACAGGTATTGAGAAGCAGAAATACCATTGAGCTCAGTAATCATACACTCTTGGTTTCCAAACAGGGGATGCGGATACCGGTTGAGGATACCGCTGCCCCGATTATTGATGAGGATGGACGGGTCCTGGGGGTAGTGCTGGTGTTCCGGGATTTCAGCGACAAAAGGGAAAAGCAGAAGGAAATCGTATATCTCAGTTACCATGACCAACTGACTGGTTTGTATAATCGCAGATTCTTTGAGGAGGAGATCAGAAGGCTTGATACTGAAAGAAATCTTCCAATTACCCTGATCATGGCTGATGTCAATGGGCTTAAGTTAACTAATGACGCCTTTGGGCACGGTGTAGGTGATCAATTGTTACAGAAGGCTGCCGAAGTGATTAAAAGGGAATGCCGGGCTGATGACATTATCGCAAGAATTGGCGGAGACGAGTTTTGTATTCTGTTGCCCCAAACCGGCTCACAAGAAGCAAGTGGGGTGGTAAAAAGGATAAGAAGTGCTGTTGCTCAAGAAAAAGTCGGGAATACAATTTTGTCCATTTCTTTTGGCTGGGATACAAAGCTGAAGTCTGAGCAGAGCATGGATGAGGTTTTTAAGACGGCAGAAGACGAGATGTACCGGCACAAGTTATCGGAAAGTTCCAGCATGCGGAACCAAACCATTAGGGTCATTGTCGAGGCGTTATATACGAAACATGTGCGGGAAGAAAGACACTCTTATGCGGTCAGTAAGTTATGCGAGGAAATTGGAGCAGCGTTGAACTTGAGTCAGGAAACCATTCGTGAACTCCGAACCAGTGGTCTGATGCACGATATAGGCAAGGTAACCCTTGATGAGCGGGTACTTACCAAGGCCGAACCTTTGACTGATTCAGAATGGGTAGATATCAAACGGCATGTAGAAACCGGTTACCGCATACTCAGTTCGGTTAATGAGTTGGCTCAGATAGCTGAATATGTTCTGGCTCACCATGAAAGATGGGATGGTCAGGGTTATCCCAAAGGGCTGAAGGGGGAACAAATACCTTTGGAGTCCAGGGTCATTGCGGTAGCCGATGCCTACGATGCCATGACTTCTGATAGACCGTACCGCCCGGCCATGAGACAGGATGAAGCTATCTGTGAAATACGTGATAACGCAGGCACCCAGTTTGATCCGCTCATAGCCCGGGTGTTTATTGAAAAGGTACTGAATACTCGTTATGAACCGGCAGATTCGATCACTGATTCTTAAGACACCTGGCCAATTCATGTCCACCTTCAGCAGCCCTCTTGCCCCCTTACCTTCGCCGGGTGTTGCTGCCATACTGCATCAAGTGGTCGTACACATTTATGCATTCCAGCAGCACAATTTGGCTTACGCGGGGAATTCAGTTCCTATCATGAAAAGACCGCCTATTGTCTTACCCTGCAGTTTGGAGAAAGATAGACCAAAGCAGGGGATGCAATTAATGTCCGGTTGTTAGAAGAACCAACATTAAGGCATCCCCCAATTCCTAGACTCGTATGTATCTGGCCCTGGCTTAAACGGTTATTGGATCATCTTTTCCAGCAGCCAATTGCCGTCTTCCTTGAGCATTTTACCGGTCAGGGTGATTTCTTCGATTCCGGCTGGTGATTCATCGGTAGTGTAAATCTTTAGTACCGCCGAGTCCGCTTTTATGTCGGTTAACTCGTACCGGTAGTTGTTCCAGTTAACATAATAGCCCATACCGGCATCTTTACTTATGTCGACGCATAGTTTGCCGTCCCGATCGAAATAAAGACCACCCCGGTGTTCTTTCAGTAAGTAATCGGCTTCCTTTGCCACATAGGTGCTGCGGACAAAGCCTTCCAGATCGCTGTAGGCAGCGAAGCGGGCATCTTTGACCGGAAGGATTGTATCCTCGCCGATGCCTTCTTCCGGAAATTCCGGCTGGAGGATGGCAAGACCAAAGATATTAAAAAAGGCTTCTTGATTGCGGCTCAGCAGCTGATCTGCTGCCATGTGCAGGTCTCTTTCGTTTTGGCTGGAAGGAAGGGGCGTAATCTTCATCGCGGAATCCCCCAGCTCATCATAGGGCAGTTTAAACTCCGGAAAACCGAAGGCATAGGGTGCAATGACATATAACTGGTAATAGAACACCAGACCGTCTTCGCGAAGTATAAAGTCGTCAGCAGAGTAGTACTCACGCACACTATCAGGGTAGTCATCAAAGTAGAAGAAATCTTCTGTTCCTTCAGTGGCTTTGATTTTTGCAATTGCGGTGGCATGCACCTTTTCCAGGGCCCCGTTCTGGTCAAGCCCCAGGATGTCAGCCAGCGTAAGCTGTATGCCGCTGACAAGGTCAAAGGTTTCGGCTTTTCTCGTATAATTGGGATGAGCGCCGCCCGTATTTGCGTAACGGGTATTAAGAATTGAGAGCAGGTTATAACCGTTGTAAGCGACCTCAAAGTTGGTTTCAATACTGTGGGTCCGGAATTCGTACCCGTTGTTCAGCGCAAATTCCTTATCAGCCTGGGCTATCTCCAAATCCTCCTGCCTGATGCTGTTCATAAAGCTGTCGATCTGGGTTTGATAGTACTGGTTGATGGTATTTATAACATCGTTATTATTGGGATTAACTATCTCCGGTACAGTTATCTTGGCTTCCAGCAAAACCGTTCCGTCCTTATCATCATAAAAGGTTTCGGATTGTACTTTATGTATTATCTGTACTGAAGAATCCGGCAGGCTGTTGTTACCAGGGCCCTGTTCTGATGAAGCGCCCTTGTTGCAGCCGCAAAGTACAAAGCAGGGTAGTAACAGCAGAGCCAAAATTACCGCAAGCCTCCTGAGATACCGGTTCATACTTCTTTCCTCCCTTATCGTTTGTTAACCGGGGCTAACCCTTAATTTACGCTTTCGAGCAGGTATTCCCGCATTTTTTGTCGGCCTCGCAGGGCAATGGTGGAGACTGTGCTTTCGTTGATGCCGGTGAGCTTTGATATTTCCCGGTTGCTGAGCTCACCAAAGTACTTGAGGGCCAGAACCTGACGACTGCGTCCGTCCAGACGCATCAGTGCCTGGTAAACTGCCTTGCGGTCGTCATCTTCGATCATGTCATACTGTTCCGCATAATCTGCCCCCGTGAAGGCAAACTCGCATTCATCCAGGGATAAAGTGTTTTTGCGCCGGCGGAAATAATCAGTAAGGGTGTTGCGGGCGATGGTGAAAATCCAGGTGTTGAAACTGGCCTTCTGTGCATTGAAGCTGAATATGTTCCGGGCAACTTTCAGGAATACCTCACTTACCAGATCCTCAGTATCCTGCTTATGTAGTAAACGGTAGAAGATGAAGTTATATACCTTGGGGAAATAGTCCTCATACATCCGCTCAAAATCAGACGGCAGGGTAAAGTCATACACGCATTTTACCCCCCGTCCTTTGTGTATCCTGCTGTGCAAACGCCCAACTTATACTTGTCGCACTTATCGCAGGTCTGATCCGACAGTGGACACAACTCACGTTCAGCGTTAGCGCCTGCAGCTACTACCTTCTCCAAATCATCGTCGCTCAGCGCAATTTCCCAGCGAGCTTTCTGGTAATCTTTTTTCATAGCCTGAAATAAGGGTCCTTTTAAATGCGACTCCCGAGAAAAGTCATACTTGGCGTTGTTTGGCAATATCCACCTCCAAAAGAAATGGAGCCGTTGGGACAATAACCGTCATGATCAAACAACCGTTTACGGGATTTTGGGCATAGACTGATTCCCGAAAAACTCATAAAGTGCTTCCCTGAACATGAGTGTCCCCTCCACTTCTTTTTCTTACAGTTTTTAATGGTTTATACGGGGCACCTGTCATTACAGCTCAAGGATCTAAACAATTTCCATGATCCCGGAAAAACCGGTTACGTCAAATACTTCCTTGACTGTTTCGCTGACGTTCATGATTTTCATGGCAGTACCAAGGGCATTGACCTTTTTCTGAGCGGTTAGCATAACTCGCAGCCCGGCACTGCTGATGTACTCCAGGGAGCTGAAATCGAAAATGAGGTTTACGGCACCCTGGTCAAAGATGGTCCCCAGTTCGCCGGCAAGCTGGTTTGAGGTTACTACATCCAGCCGTCCTGCCAGGGTGAGGGTTATGGTGTTACCATCAGTCTTCTTAGTGATATCCATAGCTGATCGCTCCTTATAATTAATATTTTGATTAAGAATTGGGGAAGTCTTAAATCCTATATGGTCTGTCGACGGGCCAGTTCATAGAACAAGCCCTGTTTGGCCATAAGTGTTTCGTAGTCACCTTCTTCAACTATTTTACCGGAATCCAAGACCAGAATCCTGTCGCAGTGACGGATGGTTGAAAGCCGGTGAGCAATAATAAGCCGGGTGCAACGCAGACTGGCGATGCTATCGGCCACATGCTTCTGGGTTATGTTGTCAAGGGCGGAGGTAGCCTCGTCAAAATAGAGTATCTTCGGCTTTGATACGATGGCCCGTGCGATTAACAGCCGCTGGCGCTGTCCCCCGGAGATACCCCCGCTACCCTCCGAAATCATGGTGTGCATGCCCATCGGCATGGCCTTGATATCCTCCTCGATACCTGCCATCCGGGCTGCTTCCCAAGCATCATCCAGCGTCTTCCAGGGAGCAGTTATGATAATGTTGGAGAATATATCCCCCGCAAAGAGCTTGCCGTTTTGCAGGTCCACTCCAATCAGCTGCCGTACTGACCGGAGGTCCAGGCTTTCCAGGTCGTGGCCGTCATAATATATAGCACCGGTCTCCGGCTTCTCAAAACCAAGCAGGAGTCGCATCAAAGTGGACTTGCCACATCCGGTTTTTCCTACTATAGCAACATATTCACCGGAGCGGATTTTGAGGCTTACATTGTCGAGCACCGCCGGGCCTTCGGGGTCGTACCGGAAGGTAAGGTTGTTAACCTCAATATTACCAGCCAGATTGGTAATAATCTTTTTGCCGTCGCTTGTTTCCGGGACGGTTTCAAGGATTGGCTGTACCATCTCCAGCAGCGGCTTAATGTTCGCCAGGGTCATGGCAATGCCGCCCAGGGCCATAATCGCACCGCTCACCGATCCATAGGCCACATTGAATGCCATGTAATCTGCGGGGCTCACCTCAGTTACGCCCGCGAAGTAGTATATAACCAGGGTGCCACCCATGGTCAGCATGGTGGATATCGCGCCGTTAATTCGCAGGAAGAGTGGCGGGGAATACATCAGGCGGCCCTGTTCTTTGTAGAGGTTCGCCCATTTGGCAAAGGCCCGTTTCTCCGCCCCAGCCAGCTTGATCTTCTGCAGTCCGCTGAAGAGGGCAAAGACCAAACCGTTAAGTTTGGCGGAAATCTTCATCTGTTTGCGGGAGATCTTGACCTGCATGAAAGTCGTAATTATTGAAAAGGACAGCATGGTCAGAATGATGATCAGGCCCGGAACCACCAGAGCCGGTCCGTAATGAATCATCTGGAATATGTAGACAAAAGAAAACAACGCCGTAAGGCCGGTGGTCATGACCGCATCGGAGAGCATATTGCAAAGGCTATTCATGCTCATGATGCGGCTGCTCAGCTCCCCAGCGGAGTAATCCTTGAAAAAGGTGGCTGGCAGCATAAAGGTTCGCATCATGGACGCAGTTTGGACAGAGAGATTTATTTTGTCACGAAAGCGGACAAGCAGGATGCTCCGGGTTATACCAAACAGGGCAGAACCGACTGCCGCTCCGATCAGGAGAGCTGCCACAGGGAGCACATCGCCTTTAGTACCCGAGGGAATAACACTGTCAAAGATCTGCTTGTTCATAAACGGCAGGAACATACCCAGGAGAGAGACCAGGAGGCTGGCTCCCATGATGAAGACAATATCGGCCCGGGATATGCTCTGCAGCATAAACACGCCCAGGTCAAGCAGTGAAAGCTTGCGGGCGGGAAGTGGACGGTAGAAGCAAAATGCATCCCGGTTTATGTTTTTGGCCGTCTGCGAATTAAGCTTGACCAGCTGCGATGTTTTGGGGTCCCGGTACTCATAACCTGACAGCCGGGAAGGCATGATAGCGATGATGTCGCCGTCAACTGTACTGCCCAGGAGCGGTCCGGTTGCGTCCTTCCACCATTCACCAATCAGCTCAACGCGGCGGCGCATTACCCCTGACGGCCGCAGCATATATTCCAATTCGGCATTGATATCCGGCATGCTATCCGGAACTTCGGGGACTCTGGCACCTAGCGACCGCAGGACGGTTTCCAGCGCTCCACGAACTGCCTGCTTTTCAGCAGGAGTTTCCCCATCAGGACCGCCGCCCAACACGGACAGGAGGTCATACAAGGCTCCCTCCATCATTCGCTGGTCATTTTCGCGCCGGGTATTTATCTGGTCGTCAAAGATATTAAAGTTCATGAGGTTTCTGCCTCTCCGATAGTTTTAACTCTTGACCCTATTGAATTTAGCCTTTCTATAAAAACAAAGCTCATAAAGACTGATGCACAACGGGTGCCATTGACTGGTTGCCCGTTAATGCCGGATACAGTTCTATTCCATCGTCACCAGCTCCGCGTATTTCCCACCCCGGTCATAAAGCTCCTGGTGGGTTCCTCTCTCCACCACCAGACCCTTATCCAGGACCACTATCTCGTCGCAATCACGAATGGTGGAAAGGCGATGGGCAATCACTATGCAGGAAGCACCGATGTTACGGATATTCTGCATAACCATCTCCTCGGTTTTAGCATCCAGGGCGCTGGTGGCTTCGTCCAGAATAATTATGGTCGGCTCCTGGGCCAGCACACGCGCAATTTCGAAACGCTGGCGCTGACCGCCGGAGAAGTTTTTGCCGCCTTCTTTGATAATGTGCGAGTACCCGCCGGGCCGGGTAACGATGGTATTATGGATATCAGCGTCCCGGGCGGCCAGTATAACCGCGAAATTCTCAATTGAGTTGTCCCACATGCGGATGTTATTGGCGATGGTATCCTCGAAAAGGGTGATGTCCTGGTCTACCATTGCAACTGAACTCTTAAAGGTATAGGGGTCTATATCCTCCCGGCGCTGACCATCAAAAAGGATTTCACCGCTCCAGGGCTGATACAGTCCGGTAATCAACTTCGCCAGGGTTGATTTGCCAGAGCCGCTGCCGCCTACAAAGGCAACTGATGAACCAGGCTTGATGGAAATCGAGAAATCCTGGATGAGCGGGGGAGACAACTTGTTGTAGCCAAAAGTCAGGTTTTTGATCTCGAGTGCCCCTAACAGCTTTCCAGCCTCAGGGGGGGGAGAAGGAGTGAGAGACGGCTGCGTATCATCCGCAACGTCCGTTTTGTAATTCATGACATCTTCCACCCGTTCCATGTCTGAGCGCATGGTGATAAAGCTCTCACCTACACCGACAAGCTGGGTAACCGGGGCCAGGAACGAGGACGTAAAACCCTGAAACGCGAGAATCATACCTATGGTAAACACACCGTCCAGAATCAGGTAAACCCCGGACATCAGGATGGCAACATTAGCGATCTCCTGCAAAAACGCTGGGATAGCGCCGTAGTACTGGGTGAACCTGGCAACGGAAACCTCGGCGTTATGCTGCCGCGCATAGTATCCGGCCCAGCGCTCAAAAAAGCCGTTCTCCGCGCCGTTGGCCTTGATGGTCTCTATCATCTCGATACCGGACATCGTGGTACCCATCAACTTGCCACCGGTGGTCTGAACAGAACGGATCAAGTCGACCTGTTTGCGGGCGGTAATACGCATGGCTACAATGTTGAGCAAGGCGGCGCCAACACCGATCAGGGTTAATGGAATACTGTAATTGATCATAATGGCCAGGTAAAACACCAGCAGACAGATGTTCATGAATACGGGCGCCAGCTGCTGAATGAGCGTCCCGGCGATCTGTTCATTGGAAGCCTGACGGGATACAATATCACCGGCAAACCGCTGAGCAAAGAATTCAACCGGCAATCGTAAAACATGCCACATGAATTCGGCATTCGCAGTTATCGCAAAGCTTCCCTGGATTTTCAGCCAGTATATGGCCTCAATAATGCTCACAACCAACTGGAACAGCAGAGTCAAGGCCATAGCGATAACAAATGGAATCAGCCACTCCGGGTTTTTGCCGGAGAGGATATTGTCCATAAAGACCCGGGAGAAGAGTGGTGTCACCAAGCCTACCGCTGCGGTCAGGATACTTGTGAGGACCACAAAGATAAAGGCCCCCAAAGTGCCCTCGAGACGCCTTTTGGCAAAAGTGAGAACACTCTTGGGTTTGCCTTCGGGTTTGAAATCTTCGGTTTTCTCGAAACGGAGGACAATCCCGGTAAAGGCCCTGTCAAACTCTTCCCAGGAAACCTCGGTTTGACCGGAGGCTGGGTCATTCAGCAGCACCTTGTCTTTTTTAAAGCCCCGGAGTACCACGAAATGATTGAAGTTCCAATGAATAATGGCCGGCAGTGTAATGTCTCGCAAAGCGGAAGGCTCCATGCGGTAACCTGCGGCTTTCAAACCATACGCCCGGGCGGCCTTTACTATATTTTTAGCGCTGGAACCATCACGCGATACCCCGCAATCGGAGCGCACCTGCTCGAGCGGCAGCCATTTTCCATAATAGGCCAGGACCATACAGAGCGATGCTGCCCCACACTCGAGGGCTTCCATTTGCAGAACTACCGGGACTTTAGCAACCTTGGCCATGGTACACCTGCTTAAATTTAGATAATGGATTAGTTGAATAAGAGTTCATACGGTTTTCTTTCCTCAGTAACCACCAGTACACTGCAGTTAGTGCCGCTGCTGACACTAAGGCTCTGACCCTTCTGGTTTGACCAATGCAATCGGCCATCAGTTTCCGTCAGTCTGATTCTTACCTCGACCACATTCCCCGGTGGAACCAGACCCTCCACGTACCGTGGATTACCGAAGGTTTCTATAAGATCGTTTTCAGATATTGGCTGTACTCCAATGCTGGCAATACTGCCAAATATGTAGCCGTATTCTTCACGAGGTGCATAGTCGGGGGAGACCTGCGCAGGCATCCCTTCGCTCAGTCGCTTGGATTCAGTCATGGAAAGGTAACAGTATACTGTTTGTGGTTCTCCGTTTTGGCTGTAAATCACTCCGCCGAACCGTACTGTTTCGGGGATGGAACCAGCAAAAGCCCAAACCACGACCGCAGCCAGGAGGGCAAACAACGCCAGGAGCAAAACCCAGATTGATGGGTTAGTGACTCTTACATATTCGTTAAGCTGCTCGGGTGAGGATATCCTCTCCAGCGAGCTTTTGCGGAAAATACTGTTTTCCATGATCAACCTCCTGCCAGTTGTCGATGTGGTAACTAGTTCAACAAATAGCCATATTTGTCCTTTCACCGGCAGGAAAAAAAACGGGTTAATATGGGGAAATAGATTAATGAATCCATGATTGAACAGGTGTTCTGGAATCAGAAAAACCGGGATGTGGCAAATGAATCAGCTGTCCCATCCCGGTTTTCAGTCACTATTACTCGGAATAATCAGCAGATTCAGGTATTCGGTTTTGTACTCACGATATGGGTCCGACGACCATGTAAGATTCGGTTTTGTACTCCGTATGGGTGGGATTCAAATCCTGGTGCTCAAACTGCTTGGCTTTCACAATCCAGAGGACAAAGATGATGCTCTGGCCCCATTGTTGTGAAATGTGCTCTTTGGGTATAATACAGCGAAGAGTTGCTGACGTTGCTGGTTTAACCCGGCGGGTGATAAAGGAGACAGTATGGAACAGATAGAGCTGATTGCCACCGCTGCCTTCGGACTGGAAGCAGTAGTGGCCCGGGAGGTCCGGGCATTGGGGTATGAAGACGTTACGGTTGAGGATGGCAAGGTAACTTTCCGGGCGGATAGACAGGCCATCTGCCGGGCCAACCTGTGGCTGCGCAGTGCTGACCGGGTACTGCTGAAAATGGGGGCTTTTCCGGCCACCACCTTTGAGGAGCTTTTCCAGGGGACCAAACGGCTCAACTGGCCCGATTGGCTGCCGAAGAACGCCAACTTTCCGGTACAGGGAAAGTCGGTCCGGTCCGGGCTGTTCAGTGTACCCGACTGCCAGGCGATTGTTAAGAAGGCTGTGGTGGAGAAGATGAAAAGCCGCTACCATGTGGAGTGGTTTAAGGAGGATGGGCCACGCTATAGTATCGAGGTAGCCCTGCTAAAGGATATGGCCACCTTGACCATTGACACCAGCGGTTCCGGTCTGCATAAAAGAGGTTACCGCAGGTTAACCGGCAGTGCGCCGATCAGAGAGACTCTGGCTGCTGGTTTGGTGAGTCTGAGTGTCTGGCGCCCGGAGAGAGTCTTAATTGACCCTATGTGCGGGAGCGGGACTATTCCCATTGAAGCGGCCTTGATTGGAATGAATATGGCCCCGGGTTTGAAACGGGAATTCGCATCTGAGTCCTGGCCGGTGATCCCCCAGAAGCTATGGCAGAAAGCCCGGCAGGAGGCCAGAGATCTGATACGCCATGACCAGACCCTTACCATCCGCGGCACCGATATCGATGAAGAAGCCTTAAGCCTAGCCCGCTATCATGCTCGTGAAGCCGGGCTGGAAGGCAGAATTCACTGGCAGCGTCTGTCGGTATCCGAGCTGCGGGCGCGGCAGAAATACGGCTGTATTATCTGCAACCCGCCTTATGGTGAGCGCTTGGAGGATATCCCAACCGTGGAGAGGCTTTACCGGGAGATGGGACTTGCTTTTAAGCCGCTTAATACCTGGTCAATCTATGTGATCACTGCCCACCCGGGCTTTGAGAGGTTGTTCGGACGGACTGCCGCACGAAAACGCAAGCTGTACAATGGGCGCATCCAGTGCAATTACTACCAGTACCCGGGCCCCCGCCCACCCCCGCCGCAATCCGGAGTCCTAAAATAGACGGGCATGGGGACGGTTCTTATGCCCGTGTCCCCGAAATAGAGCGATATAGGGTTCGGTTATGCGCGAATGTCCGGAGGACCATCAATGAGTCTGGTAAGCCGACTACATAAAAGCCGGTGAGGACGTTAATGATACATAGAGCGAATACTAAGGCAAGAGGTCGTTCTGATGGTTCTGGTGATCCTGCGTACTGTGATACTGTTCACAGTGGTCGTTGTATTTCTCCGCATCATGGGAAAACGACAGATCGGCCAGCTGCAGCCCTATGAGCTCGCGATAATCATACTTATTTCAGAGTTGGCAGCCATACCTATGGAAAACACCTCCATCCCCATTCTGGGGGGGCTGATTCCGATATTTGTCCTGTTTACGGCTCAGGGGCTATTGGCCTACATCTCACTGAAGAGTGAGAGGGCGCGCGGGGTAATCTGCGGCACCCCCAGTGTGTTGATTGAAAACTCCAGGATAGTCGAAGCGGAGATGAGAAGGCAGCGTTACAACATAAATGATCTGCTGGAGCAACTGCGTTCCAAGAATGTGGCCAATCTGGCCGATGTAGAGTATGCGATCCTCGAAACCAGCGGGCAGTTGAGTGTAATTCTTAAGTCGCAGAAAAGACCGCTCACACCCGAGGATATCAATCTGCCGACCAGGTATGAAGGCCTTCCGATTACCCTGATAATCGACGGATTTATCTTTCACGACAACCTGAAAAGCATTAACCTCAGTGTTGAATGGCTGCAGGCGGAGCTAAGAAAATTCGGGATCGACGATCTAAACAATGTCTTTTTCTCATACATCGATACCCAGGGGAATCTCTTTTATCAGGAGAAGGAGGGCGCCAAAAGCGGCTAAAGGAGCATTAAAGCAACAATGAAGCAACTGGTCATTTCACTGATTGTTCTAGGGTTAATCACCGGCACGGGTTTGTGGACGAACGATCTGCTGCGGGAATCGGCTCAGCATCTGGTAATCCACATTGACAGGGTTGCAGATGAAATAAAAGACGAGCGCTGGGCGGAGGCTGTAAACCATACCGAAGAACTGGAGAAGGCATGGAGTAACCAGGTGGGTTGGTGGCCTATCATACTTGACCATCAAGAGATTGACAACATCGAGTTCTCACTGGCCAAGATCAAAGAATACGTGGCAAATAAGGACAAACCTCTTTCCCTTGGTCAGTTATCTGAATTGAAGCTGATGATCGAACACATCCCGGCCAAAGAAGCAGTAACCCTGAAAAACATTCTGTAAGAGTAACCGGGATCAGGGCTCTCGCTGACGACGAACCTGTGAACAAAGTTGGGTTCAAGCTTTACGAAACACCCAGCCCAAAAATCCCCGGTCACCAAAAAAGAACCGCCCCGTAAACAGGGCGGTTCCCGATATTCTGGTACTCAGGGTTTAGGCAAACATCTTTTTCAGTTCTGGCTTGAGGATCTTTCCAGTCGGGTTCTTCGGGAGTTCGGGCATGAATTTTATAAACTCGGGAATCTTGTACTTGGCTATCTTGTCGCCCAGGTATTCCCTGACCTCTTCTACAGTCATGCTGTCCGGCTCATTCAGAACGATACATGCTGCCACCCGCTCACCCAGAGCCGGGTCAGGCGCACCAATTACGGCAACTTCCATGATCTTGGGGTGTTTTTCGAGCGGAATCTCGATCTCCCGGGGATAGATATTCTCTCCGCCGCGGTTGATCATCTCTTTCTTACGCCCGGCAATATAGATGAATCCGCTCTCATCCATCCAGCCCATATCACCAGTATGCAGCCAACCATCCTTTATAGCCTCGGCGGTTGCTTCAGGTTTATTAAGGTACCCGATCATAACCGCGTCACCCTTGATGCAGATCTCACCTTTCTCGCCATAGGGCAGGATATTGTTATCATCGTCCATGATTTCAATTTCCTGATTAGTATACGCCTTTCCTATAGACGCCCAGTTTTCTTCTACACCGTAGCCGGTGGAGGATACCCCGCAGGCTTCGGTCAAACCATAACCGTCAATAACCCGCACTCCAAACTTTTCTTTAAAAGCTGCCACAATATCCAGTGGCATAGGGGCGGCGCCGGAAAACGCCAACCTCAGTTTCATCCTGTCCATGTCTATCTTGGCCGGATCGGCCACAGCCACGACGTAAGCGTACATGGCCGGTACTCCCATAACTATGCTGACTCCGTAGCGGGTAACCGATGGCCAAAAGTCTTCTGGAGAGAAGATCTTTCTTATACAGAGGGTTAATCCCTGGTAGGTATAAGGATAAGTCCAGACACACAGGGGATTGGTATGGAACATCGGGAGTATTATCATCATGACATCGCCGGGGACAGTGGCATTCATGCCAGCCATATTGGTGCAGATTGAGAACTCGCCTTTATTGGAGAGAAGGATACCCTTGGGCATGCCAGTAGTCCCTGAAGAATAAAGAAGCATGAATGGGTCTTCTGGAGCCTGTGGCACCAAGCACTCATCGGCAGGATAATTATCAAGGATGTTCTTTAAGGTAGTCTCGGCTACCTTGGCGTCATGGGGAACTCCGGTTTCGACTTCGACCACGATTGGTTTATGGGAAGACATTTCCCATCCCCGGGCGAATTCCGCCATGAATTCGCTGCCGACGAATGCGACCTTGGGCTTGGAATCCTCCAGCACATACGCGATCTCGGGGCCCTTTAGCATATAGTTTACACCACCGGCGATAGCCCCCAGTTTCTGCGCGCCGAACATCGTATAGTAGACATCCGGAGAGTTGAGAATCATAACTGATACGATGTCTCCCTTGGTAACCCCTTTTTCTTTCAGGTAATTGCCCACCTTATTGGAGCGCTCGTTGGTTTGGGCATAGGTCACAACCTCATCATAATAGAAAACATGAGGTCGGTCCGGAATCTCCTGTGCTCGAACGGTAACCAATTCGGCCATGCTGTCAAAGTGCAGGCGCAGTCCTTTAAGGGTTTCTACTTCTTCGAGAGGGTACATGGGGCGAGTTGTACGTTTGCTCTTGTCAATCATGACTACACTCCTTTCATTCTCTTAAGCAATAACGCTGCTGTTTCAGAACGCAAGGGCTTACCAATTGAGATTGAGGATTAGGTTTAGTAGTTAATGGAATATTGATAGTGGTATGCTCTTATTGAGTTGTTGGGTCAACAATCACCTCCGTTGATAATGACATACAATACCGACCATTCTTTAAATTACGAATTCTATTGATATAATAATTCATAATGCGGCCAAAAGCTAAGGAATATTTCGAACCTTATTAAAAATGGCCTTCTCGCAGGTAAGATTGGATACTAATTTTTATGCGCAAATCTACTGAACCTATGATTGCATTTGATTAATCCCTGGCTTAGACTGCCGAAAGCCGGGAATCTGCAAATTTAAATCGCAAATGATCGTCGCTCACCTTCGCCGGGTATTGTCGCCAGGCTCAGCACCTGGCTTCTTGATACTCGTTCATTCAAAGAGGTTAATCACGGTAGTTGCAGGGGATTCTTTACTATGATGTGACCGTTGTATCCTGCCGGGAGGTTAGAAGGCTGACAGAAAAGGGGATGATAAATTGAGAAGTATCAGAGAGTTGTTTGATTTGTCGGGTCAGGTGGCTATCGTTACCGGAGGTGCTGCCGGCATTGGGGTGCAAATGGCTTACGCCCTTGGGGAGGCGGGCGCTAACTTGGTCATCGCCGCACGGAAACTGGACCGGTGTGTCGAGGCCGCCCAGCAGATGCAGAAGGAACTGGGAATCAGGGCCCTCCCGGCCAGGTGCGATGTGAGCCAGCCGCAAGAGATTGATAGTCTGTATGAAACGGTTTTGCGGGAATTTGGACGGGTTGATATCCTGGTTAACAACTCCGGGGCCAACTGGGGCGCACCTTCATTGGATTATCCGCTTGATGGGTGGAACAAGGTGATCAACACCAATGTCACCGGCTCCTGGTTGATGTGTCAAAAAGCTGGACAGATAATGTCGCGGCAGATGTACGGCCGGATAATCAATCTGGCCTCACTGGCTTCATTTGTGGGAGCTGATCCGGAGGTTATGGATGCAGTGGCTTACCAGACCAGCAAGGCGGCGGTGGCTGGTCTCACCAAAGACCTGGCTGTAAAGTGGGCTCCATACAACATAACCGTTAATGCCATTGCTCCGGGATGGTTTCCCAGCAAGATGAGTCAGGGCACCCTAAGTAAGAGCGGGGAAAAGATTCTGGAATTAATTCCTTTGAGAAGGTTTGGGGGCGATGATGAGTTAAAGGCCGCCACTCTGTTTCTGGCATCCCCTGGAGCCAGTTACTGTACGGGAGTAATTCTGAGCGTGGATGGCGGCTGGGTAGCCATGTAGCATGATGCCCGTGAATCCTTTCCACCCAAAAACATCGAGTAGATGTTCCGTCATATCACGGGTTGTAAAGTGCCCTGATACATTCCGGTAATGATGAAGGGATTCCAGCGCTTACAGGCGAATCAATAACACGTGAGGAGGTTTTCATCTCATGCAAATAAAAGTGCTGGGTGCCGGATGTGCCCGGTGTAATCAACTGGAGAAAGACGTATTTAATGTCCTGGCGGCTATGGACGTAGCAGCGGATGTGGAGAAGGTGCAGGATGTCCAGAAGATTATGGCCTACAATGTTATGTCTACTCCGGCCTTGATTATTAATGGTAAGGTTAAGGCTGCCGGACGGGTGCCGCGGACAGCAGAGCTCAAGAAGTTCATCAACGAGGAATTATAGCGGATATTTGATCTTCTATACCATCCTTTGGTTTGTCTTCAAGCCAAAGGCTACTTACTTAGGAAAGGTCGGGAATTATGGCAAAATTACCAGAAAACCTGTTGCGGCCTCCGGGGGAATATCTTCATGGACAGATAAAGAAGGTGTTCATGCAGACCGGTTTTGGCGCTATCCCACTCTGGACAGAATCCGGGTGTACGATATTTGTGCACACCCGATCAAGTATTATTAAGAATTCGCAAGGCAGCAACCTGTCTATTGACTTGCGGTTTGAAGAAGTGGATGGGGTTCCCCTGATCTGGTTTGATCTGCTGTTGGTTGACCAGGACCAGGAACAGCATAATGTCTACGTGTTCCTGAATATTTTGGATGACCAATCCGTTTCCTGCCTGCAGGCACTGCCTTACCAGCGATGGATCGTGATTCACTGGTATGACGAAAACCGGGAATTCCACAGTTCTTCCGCGGTGGAATGGAGTCCTGAAAACCAGAAGAAGGTGAAGACGGTGACCGAACAGGCCCGTGGCGTCATCGAACGCACCGGGGGCGGCGACTTCGAGGAAGCCATGAACCGCGTCAAGGGAAACGTTCCACTCTCGTAGATTGTGCCCAACCAAAAGTGCGAACCAGTTGCGGCAGCGGTAGGTGGTGCCGGTTAGGTTATCTGGTGCGGGAGGCCCGGCGTTTCTTTTTCCTGGCAACCTTATTCAGTACAGGTTCAGGGAGAACAGGTGCCGGGTGTGGCTTGTTGTCGGGTTCTTTTTCCTCGTTGTATCTTTTTTTGAGTTCCTGTTCTGCGTTCATCAGGCTTTGATAAGACGCCTGCTGGCCGACAAAAGTGGCCAGCAATTGCTGGCGCAGCGCTTCCAGGTGATTAACCTCATCCAAGAGGACCTTTCTTTTGGCATCGTTGACATCCAAGGTTGATGCTTCCCCATTTAACAGTCGTTTTTTTGATTGAATCCAGCTGGTAATAGCTTTTAGGTCGTCTTCATTTCTTAAGAGTACTTTTTTAAGCAGAGCCGCAAGGTTATCCACTTCTACCTCCCTATCGCTGCTATCTGCGTCTGCGATGACTTCAGGGTGGGTCTTTGCTATGCGGCTCACAGGTTCCTTGTTCATTCGGTGAAGGCGCTCCTTTCGCTGTCGATTGAAAACTTGTCATGGTCTATCCTATTCCTAAGCCAACTCAGGTGATACCGTGACACAAATGAATAGTAAACAGCTTGCCTTGGAAGTGGTGATTGAGGTATAAAGTCTGTATCCGAGCTGAATTTTAACTAGAGGAGTATCCATGAAAGTATTCGCTATTGGCGATCTGCATTTATCAAATGGGTCCAAGCCAATGGACATCTTTGGAGAAGAATGGCGGGATCACGATAAAAAGATTGCGGCTAACTGGGATCGGGTAGTGATGCCTGAGGATACAGTTCTGATCGCAGGCGATACCTCATGGGCCATGCGTCTGCCGGAAGCTGTCCCGGATTTTGAGTGGATTGCCGCCCGACCGGGAAGGAAGATAATGGCCAAGGGTAACCACTGCTACTTTTGGGCTACCAGGCGTAAGATGATTGAAGCCTTAAACCCCCATGGGATAGAGCCTCTTAACGCAGAATGCGCCATGGTAGGCCGGATAGCCGTAGCCGCAACCCGAGGGTGGATAACTCCAGGAGATCCACGTTTTGATCCCGAAAAGGATAAGGTAGTTTACCAGCGGGAACTGCAGCGTTTGGAAAGGGCTCTTGCGCAGGTGCCGGAGGACGCGGACCAGGTGATTGCCATGATGCATTTCCCGCCCCATGCCAACCAGGGGGAAGAGACCGGGTTTATCGAGCTCTTGAGAGAACATGGAGTTGACAAGGTGGTCTACGGACACCTCCATGGTCGCTACCTTCAATATGCGTTGACCGGTATCCACTGGAACATGGAATTCCATTGTGTTTCTGCTGATTACATCAATTTCACACCGGTTCAAATCCTGTAATTATAATGAGACTGGTAAGAAGGGGACGGTTTTGTTGTTGCCAACAGAACTGTCCCCCCCGCGACAAGTCCACGGATCAAACTACTTGTGCTACTGCATAGGTTGCTGGAAGTTGCTTGCCTGCTGGTCTACGACTTCCTGGTGACCCTGTTGGATGTGCTTCTGATCGTTAGGGCTCAGCATATAGATGAGTTGCTGCAGTTCACCAACATGCTTCTTTTCCTCGTCGGCTATGTGGTATAGGACCTTCTTTACTCGTTCATCGGAGGTGGATAAAGCATGAGCCTCGTAACCAATGATCGCCTCCAATTCGCCAGCCATATCCACCCTCAAGGCCTGGATCAGCTCTTCATTTGACATCTGTCGCGGCACGTTGGCAACAAATGGGTCGCCTAACATTACCATGTTTTTCACCCCTCAGTGTTTTTTATTATTCTTTGTACGAAAACATTAAATATGTGCGGGAATGATTTGCTCATCCCCGACAAGTGCTATTTCTCGAGAAAAGTGTGCAATGAACCAATCAACAGTCTGTTTTTAACAAACGAAGGAAAACTGATCTTTTTGTGGAAGTAAATAGAAGGTGGCAATGAGAAGGAAATACTCAACGGGAGTAATGAGATGTCGAACCCTGTTTTGGCTATTGAAATCGCCCGTAGTTTTGTATTTATTCTTGCCTTCGGCGGTTTTCTGTGGTTGAACCGCAGCAGAGAACTAGGGGACCATATGGGATTGAAGTTTTTTATATTAGGCTTTATTCTGTCAATCCTGGCTGAGGGTCTGTATCTGGCCATGCTTTCCGATTTGATCAATGCGTTTGACTGGATGCTGGTTATTGTGGAAATGGCCTGTCATTTGTTGGGGATGGCTCTGGTGTTCATTGGCCTGCTGATCTGGTTTTTTGAGTGGAGCAAACTAGCCAAGTCACAGCGCGAGCTGCTTAGGCTGGCCCGGGAGTCAGAAGAGGCTTTGCGTATTGGTGAGGCCCGCTACCGGGGGGTAGTTGAGAACCAGACCGAATTCATATCTCGATTCTTACCGGATGGAACCCTTACCTTTGTTAATGATGCTTTGTGCCGCTATGTCGGTAAATCTCAGGATGAACTTCTTGGCCGACGGTTCTTTGACTTTATACCGGATGAAGAGGGGAAAAAGTCGGCGGAGCATCTTTACACGGTTACACCCGATAACCCGACTAAATCGAATACACACCGGGCAGTGATGCCTGATGGCCGGGTGCTGTGGACCCAGTGGACCCAGCGGGCCATTTTTGATGAAAATGGACGAATGGTAGAGTTTCAGTCTGTGGGGCGTGATATAACCCGGCAGAAGAAGATGGAAGAGGAATTGCGGCGTCTGAGTCTGCAGGACTCGTTGACCGGCATGGCAAACCGGGCATTCTTTGAGCGGGAGATGGAGAAATACGAGGGCCAGGCCTCTGTGGGTCTGATGATTTTCGATCTGGACGGTCTTAAACTGGCCAACGATACTTTGGGACACAGTTTTGGTGACGAACTCTTACTCAATGCCGCCCGTTTAATCTCTTCCTGCTGCAAAAATGGTGAGACAGTGTCCCGCATCGGCGGCGATGAGTTCGCAGTTCTGTTTAAGGATGCCACAGAGGAGTCTATGCAGGAGTTTAAACAACGGATTGAGTCGGTTCTGGAAGAGTGCAATCAAACAAGTTCCGGTCACCTGCTGAGTTTTTCCATGGGCTTTGCGCTTAAAAGGAATCCGGAGATGCCTATGGCTCAGCTTTTCAAAGAAGCTGACAACAGTATGTACCGGGAGAAACTTTACAGCAGCCGCAGGCCTCGCAGCAATATAATCAGGACACTGGCGAGGGCCCTGGAAACCAAAGACTTTATCGCAGCGGGACATGCAGAACGCCTTCAGGGTCTCCTGGAGGCTACGGCCCGATCAATGGGATTGCCTCAAAATGCTATCAATGGATTACGCCTGTTGGCCCAGGTGCATGATGTGGGGAAGGTGGGCATCCCAGATGACATTCTTTTTAAGGTTGGCCCCCTTAATGAAGAGGAGGTAAAGGAAATACGTCGTCACTGTGAGATCGGGCATCGCATTGCCTTGTCTTCACCTGACCTGGCTCCAATCGCCGAGTGGATACTGACGCACCATGAGTGGTGGAATGGAAAAGGGTACCCCCTCGGTCTTCAAGGGGATGAGATTCCCGTTGAGTGCCGGTTATTTGCCATAGCTGATGCGTATGACGCCATGACCAGCGAACGACCTTATAGACATGCACAATCAGTTGAGTATGCGATTACGGAATTGCGGCGCCATGCAGGATCGCAATTCGACCCCAAAATGGTTGAAGAGTTTATCAAGGTCGTCAAGCCCTCCATATCAAAGTCTTACCGTCCATCACCAGAAATCTTCACCATATCCAAGCAGAGTTTCTCTTGACAAGCTCCTGTCATTTAGGTATTCTCATTAAGTGGCTAATGAACAGCTACCTTACGGCAAGGGCTTTTGGGGTTGAAAAACTGTGAAAGACGTTGTATAATATTCTGGCGGCTAATTGTGCGGGTGTAGCTCAATGGTAGAGCTCCAGCCTTCCAAGCTGGTAGCGTGGGTTCGATTCCCATCACCCGCTCCAGTTTTACGTCCCTGTAGCTCAGCTGGACAGAGCAACGGCCTTCTAAGCCGTGGGCCGGGGGTTCGAATCCCTCCGGGGACGCCATTGTGGTGGGCGTAGCTCAGTTGGCAGAGCATCAGATTGTGGCTCTGAGGGTCGTGGGTTCAAGTCCCATCGTCCACCCCATTTTTTCCTTGACAGTGGCGCAGAATTTTTATATACTCTGAGCCGTTGGGGTGTAGCCAAGCGGTAAGGCAACGGACTTTGACTCCGTCATGCGTTGGTTCGAATCCAGCCACCCCAGCCATTTTTATGTAAAAAAATAACTTTATAATGTATACATGGGCCATTAGCTCAGACGGTAGAGCACCTGACTTTTAATCAGGGTGTCGCTGGTTCGAGTCCAGCATGGCTCACCAAATCCGATATATAGGCGTTTAAAGGGGTTTTAACGAAGTAAAAAATCAGGTAGTCAATCCCCGACACGCTTCAAGTTTTAAAGACCACCTTACTATCATTGGTTAGAAAAAACCAGATAGGAGGTGGCCTTTTTAATTCCGTTTTTTCC
>JBMNJO010000012.1:0-613467 GCA_050951725.1 Syntrophomonadales bacterium
CGTTACGATGGCATTATGTTTCTACAATTAGCGAGGTGTTACCTTTTTCCAATCATAGCAAAAAGTGAAGGAGAGGGATGAGAATGCCGGGACCTGAAGTCGCACAATATGGCCTCGCCGTGTTTGCCGTGGCGGGGCTTATTTATTTAGTGGACCGGTGGATTAAGCAGAAAGGCGACAATGACCTCGCCGAGGTGGTCCAGAATAACACGAAAGCCATGGAGAACCTTACGACTGATAACTCATCTGGCGCCTTTGGTTTATATGGACGACACCGATGAGTATGCCAAGCGGTTTGATAACTTCATGTACGGCCTGATGATCGCCCAGATCGAAGGAATGCCGCACTTCAAAAAGGGCAAGGAGCAGCTGATAAATCTCGGATCTTCCCTGTTCAAGGTTTATTATCTAAAGAATAACCGACATCTATGAAGAGTCTGACACTCGAAAACAAGAAACCCGCCAACCAGGCGGGTCTCCTCCATCCATAGGCGATGCTGCTAAACAATCATCCATCTTCTCTCTGTACCGATACCTTTTCTGTTAACCGGTCCAGAATAATTGCCAGAATTACGATGCTTAGGCCACCTACTGTTCCCATGCCGATATCCAGAGTCTGCATTGAGCGCAGCACTATCAAGCCCAGGCCGCCTGCTCCAATCATGGACGCTATGACCGTCATGGACAACGCCATCATGATACACTGGTTAACACCAGCCATTATGGTAGGTAGCGCCAGTGGAAACTGAACATCAACCAGTGTTTGCCATCTGCTCGAGCCATAGGATCGAGCTGCCTCCACCATTTCCTTTGATACCTCACGGATGCCCAGGTTGGTAAGCCGGACAGCAGGGGGCATGGCAAAGATCATCGTTGCCACCAGAGCCGATACCTTGCCCATGCCAAAAAACATAACTGCAGGTATGAGATAAACAAAGCTGGGCAGAGTTTGCATAAAATCGAGTATCGGACGAATAATCTTTTCTGCGGTGCTGCTTTGTGAAGCAAGTATTCCCAGAGGTATTCCAAACAGCAGCGAGACCGCAGTTCCGGAAAGTGCCAGGGCCACAGTGGCCATAGTCTCCTGCCATACATCCATGCCGATAGTAGCCAGAAGGCCGATAACTGCAAAAACGGCCAGTTTTTTTCCGGCAATTCTCCATATCAGTATTCCAACCAATGCAAGGATCACGATCTCGGGGGGCCATAATAGAATGTCCTCAAACCCTCTGATTATTACTTCCAAAAAGGCACTGAATGCTCGCAGAGTCGGGCTTATATGAAAGCTGATGGCTTCGAAAGCTACATTTATCCAATCGGCAACGGGAATAAAGAAATCAATCACGGGCGATCCCTCCCTCGGCTAACTTGGCCATGACAGAACCGCGAACTATAATTCCCATAAGCCTGTTCTCATCGTTCACCACTGCCAGGGGCAAATTTTTTCCGGATAAAAGACTGAACAGATCCTTTAATACTGCATCTGGTTTCACGGTCGATATATCCCGGTTGAGTATCTCACTCAGGTCTTTCTGGTTTCCTTCCACAGCCTCCAGGGCATCCTCAGCCATAACAATCCCCTGGAGACGAAAGCTGTTATCAACTGCGAAAATACTGGATATACCGTTCTCCTGCATGCGACGCAGAGCCACCCGGGGTCCGTCTTTGGGGAACATAATAACAGCAGTTGGCTTTTTCATAACCATTTCTGCAGTCAGTACCCGGGAGCGGTCAACGTCTTCAACGAATTTCTCAACGTAGGTGCTGGCTGGAGTCATCAGAATTTCTTCAGGAGTTCCAACCTGCACAATGGCTCCATCCTTCATTAAGGCGATTCGATCACCGATTTTTAGAGCCTCGTCAAGATCGTGAGTTATAAAAACTATCGTCCGGCGCATGGTGTTTTGCAGTTGTATCAGTTCATTCTGCATTTCTTTCCTGATCAGCGGATCCAGAGCGCTGAAGGCCTCGTCCATCAGTAAAATATCCGGTTCGGTGGCCAGGGCCCTGGCCAAGCCTACTCTCTGCTTCATTCCGCCGCTAAGCTGATTGGGATAGGATTTCTCCCATCCCTTCAATCCAACCAGGTCCAAGGTTTCGTAAGCCTTTTTGTTGCGTTCCTCCAGGGGTAGTCCCCGGATTTTCAAGCCGTAAGCTGCATTTTCCAGCACAGTTTTGTGAGGGAAGACAGCAAAGCTCTGGAAAACCATGCTCACTTTGGTACGCCGCAATTGCTGCAATTCAGCGTGATCCATGCCGGTGACCTCAGCCCCGTCAATCACGATGCGACCCGAGGTGGGTTCGATAAGTCGGTTAAGACAGCGTATCAGAGTAGATTTGCCGCTTCCCGACAAACCCATCACCACAAATGACTCGCCTTGATCAATCTTTAAAGAGGCATTGTTGACCGCAATAGTAGCTTTTAGTTCCGAAAGTATTTGATCCTTGGAATGCCCCTCTTTCAACATCGCCCGTGCTTTTTCCGGGTGCTTGCCAAAAATCTTGTAGAGATTGTTTATTTCAATAAAACTCATATAAGGGTCCTCCTCGATAGGGCCAAAGCGCTATTTCAGCCAGGAGTCAATTTCGGCCCGGTGCTCCTGTATCCAGGCTTTGGCCAATTCCTTAACATCTTTCCCTTCTTCCTGATATGCATATAAAAACTCTTCGGTATCATCCAGGCTCATCTTGAAGTTCTTAAAGAAGTTATACATATCGGGCGCGTCTTCCTTAAGTCCGTGTCTTATGCCCCATAATTCAGCATCTTTATCCCAGAAGCCCTTGGGATCTTCCAATACCTTGACATCATACTTGACCATCATGGTGTGGGGTCTCCATCCCAGGAAAACTATTGGCTGCTTCTGCTTAATAGCGTAATCCACTTCAGCCATCATCGACGCCATGGTGCCGGATACTATTTCCATATCGAGATCGTAGCCATCAATTACTTCTTCAGAAACCAGCATCATACCTGAGCCTGGCTCAAAGCCAACCAGTTTATTGCCTACCATCTCTTCGTTGCCCTGTAGATCCGCGATTGAATTCGCTTCAACGTAGTTGGGCACTACCCAACCAACAGGTGCATCGGAAAAAATAGCACTGCCCAGCTCATACTGATCGCCGTATTTTTCCTGGTAAGTCTCGTGAATCGACGGTAACCAAACACCAGGCCAGGCATCGATGTCTCCTTGGACCAGGGACATAAACATAAAGCCAATGTCGCCTTCCATCACATCTACCTGGTAACCCTGTTCAACAGCAATCTGCTTGGTTATCTCCACAAATGGGACCTCATAATCGTAGGGAGCATGCCCCAGTTTGATTACCTTTCCATCAGAATCAGCCGAGTTTGAACATCCTGCCACAGTCGCTAGTCCCAACGTCATCACTGCCAAAAGAAAGACGACCTTAAAAAATCTCTTCATAAATGATCCTCCTATCCGTCGCTTAACCAATGCTGGTTTAAACGAAATACATGCCAACCAAACGAAACTACATTACAATATCTGCACAAATCAGGATTTTTATATCACCTCCCTTGAATCATGATTACAACGAGGGGGAAGCAGGAAAGAATGGTTAAATGTGGTGGGTATAGACGACAAAAAGAGCCGAGAAGAGTTCGGCTCATAATAATTACCTATTCTTCCCTTGTTACGCCTACGAGGTTAGCTGACGGGTTCGGACTAAGGGCGGTCCTACTAATTTGAAAATTAGATTCACCCCAATAAGTTGGTTCCCCCGCTCCTCATATAAAATGAGGACTCGGCACACAGAACGGTCAGTTATTTAGTTGTTTTGTTAAGGCTGTGGTATTTAAACGCATCAACCTTATAGGAGTCCCATGCGATTAAGATTTAAACGTGCTATTGCCGTAATGAACAATTCCCTTAAATTAAGCACGCCAAAGTCTAATATAATTATAGCACATTGATTTCCAATTCCATAATCCTTGAGGAAATCCCAGCCTGTGCTTTTAGGTTAGCTGGCTAAATTCATTCCGCTTTAAACAGATCACCATCAATAGTGGTTTGGAATCGTTTCGCTTTTTGAATGAGCCGGCAACGACACCATCAAACTTTCAGGTACCCCAAAAAATCAGTAACTCCCTTCGTATTATTAAACAGGGAGAACTTGATATGAACATAATTAGAGAGACCGATCAAATCTGTTAGTCGTAGCCTCTCCATTAAGGTATCCTGTGACGGCAGAAGTTCTTTTTGCTCAAGGGTGGTGATTATTAATGGTTAAATGCAAACGCTGTATCCATGAAGATGTATGCCTGTTTAAACAGCAGTACCTTGCCTTGTTTGAAAAGGCGCAGGAGATTCAACCTGGTGAAGAACTGCTGGCCATTGGAAAACCGTACCCATTCCGGTTAGATATCGAATGTACTCACCACCGGCCAAAAACAAATGTACTTCAGGAAGCATGGCTTAAAGGTGCCGGCGGAAGAATTAGTACTGCCCGGTATCATATTGGTTGAGAGTGGTTGATGTTTCTGGCCCAATAGACAAGATAATAGACTAGGAACTGAGATAAGATGCGACTAAAGATACTGCCGCAGCTAAGGGTAGCCGGGTATGACCAATAACAGAGCATACCGCCAGATCAATTGAAAACAAGAAACCCGCCAACAGGCGAGTTTCTTTTACGTTGAGCAATGCTGCCCAGGCAGTGTATTGTTGGGACGATACCTAGGTTAGCCGGTTAAACCGCAGTTCCACCTTGAACAAATCGCCGTCAATGGTGATTGAGAACTGTCCCCGGCAAAGCTCAGTGAAACTCTGGGCTATAGAGAGCCCCAGCCCAGAACCCTCAGTACTTCTTGCTTCATCTCCCCGCACGAAACGCTGGAGGATATCTTCCGGGCCAAAATCCATTTCATAGTTAGCGGTATTCTTAATTGTCGCGGTAGCCTGGCCATTGTCGGTAATCAAATCAATATATACCCGCGAGCCCGGCAAGGAATACTTGAGGGCGTTTGCAATAAGATTTTCCCAGACCCTGCGCAGTTTATCACCATCACTCTCAATCAACACCGGCTGATCAGGCATTCTAATCCGGAAGGTAAGACCGGAAGCAGTTATCTGCTCTTCCATGTCCGCCACTGTCTGCTGGATAAGCTTCACCAGATCAAGTCTCTCCATTTCCAGGGCCATATTCTCACTCGTAGCCTTGGACAAATCAAACAGATCCTGGATCAAATTTTTGAGGCGCTCCGACTTTTGCGCCAGTATCCTGATGTAATCGTTAACGTGCTCCGGTAGACCTTCTTCCTTCGCTAACAGGTCAACATAGCTGATGATCGAGGTTAGCGGGGTTTTTAGATCATGAGACACGTTGGTTATCAACTCCACCTTCATGCGTTCTGACCTGGTCTTTTCATCGACGGCGATGCTCATGCCCTGCTGGATGGAGTTCAGGTTCATAGCTGTCCTATACATATCGTCATCTTCAGCTAACTCCAGCCGGGTATCAAAGTCACCGTGCTTGATCAACTCAATGTGATCCACAACCTGTCCTATACTGCCAACAGTCTGTTGAAAACGCTTCATATAACGGATTATGAGATACACGCCCGCCGCCGCCAAAATCAGGGACATCATTAATGAGAAGAAATCTCCATATCCGGCGGACACCAATACAAAAAACACCGAAAACAGGGCCAAAACCGTTACTGCGGCCAGGAGCGAGTATGCCCGTTGCAGCATGGACTTCTGCCAGGGGTAACGGCTTTCAATTTTCCGGTACCAGGTCAACGCAGTATTTATCAGGTTATGGCTGAAAAAGGTCTTCCGGTTGTAAAGCAGATCAACCAACATCAAATAAAACCACCAACCGACCATCAAAAGGCCAAGTGTGACCACGGCCACGTTAAGCACGAACTCCGGGGTAAAAGGCGCTAAACCAAGCCAGTAGTTCTTACCCAAAAGCGCCAGTAAAATGATCAATGCCAGGAAGGAGAAAAAAGCCTTGATTTCTATCCAGACTCTGCCTGACCAGTGGGCGAGCATTTTATCAAACCTTTGTTTATCCTTGCGATAGAACAGAGACAGCCCCAACAAAGCCAGGGCCATAAATACCAGGACTCCATAGATGGGTCGGGCAATGGAAATAAATCTTTGCCCACTATAATAATCAGAAATACTGTATGGGTTTTCCTCCAGATTATCTTTTACGGCCAGCACTATCCGGATATTGGAGAAATCGGCGGGTGAGTAGTGCCGCTGGTTGATCATCAGCTGGCGAGTGACCTCCCGATAGCCGCTGTCTATACGCTTGGTATCGACCGGATGACCGTCTTTTATCACCTGGAGTTGTTCTCCATCAAAATACCAAAAGTAGCTGTAGATGTTAGGTAAAACCGGCAACCCGCTGGCCGGTTTAAATGACAGCTCCCCTTCGATATTGTCCAAGGTAATACCGGTAGATTGGTTGATGTAATAATACCTGACATTATCTCCTTCATTATCCAGGTTCCTCAATGGTGAAACAGTCGGTTCGTCATCGGTGGCCGCATAGGTCAGCTGATCAAAATAATTGGCGGTCCGTTCCTTGAATACAGGGGTTTCCTTATAATCCTTGCTAAAGGACGATTTGAAAACCGCAAAGTTGCTCCCGGAGTGAACCAGGGCCGCAAGGCCGGAAAACAGGAGAAAGACCAGTATGCTTAACCCCACAAAGAATGAGAGCCAGATTAAGATTGGTTTAGATTTTTTCGATTTTATATCCAATGCCCCATACCACCTTTAAGTATTTAGGCTCTTTCGGGTTTATCTCGATCTTTTCCCGGATACGGCGGATGTGCACCATAACGGTATTTTCCACCCCGTAGGCGGTTTCTCCCCACACCCGTTCGTATATCTCCTCCGCCGGGTAGATCCGCCCCGGGGTGCGCAGCAGGAGCTCTACTATTTTGGTTTCGGTCGCTGTCAGCCGTACTGGTTCACCATCGACAGTCAGGGTGTGACTGTCAACATCAAAGCGCAGACCACCCGATTGCAGGATGTTGGCCGAATTCTGCCCATTGACATCTCCCAGGGTCAGGTAACGCCGCAGTTGCGATTTAACCCGGGCCATAAGCTCCATAGTGTTAAACGGTTTCGTGACATAATCATCAGCCCCCATGGACAGTCCCAGTACTTTGTCCGTGCCCTCAGACTTCGCCGACAAAATGATGATGGGGATGTTTTTCTCGGCCCGGATCTTCATGGTAGTCGACAGCCCGTCCAGCCGGGGCATCATCACATCCAGGATGATAAGATGGACCTTCTGAGTGCTGATTATATCGAGAGCCTGCAGTCCGTCGTAGGCCGTCAATACTTCATAGCCCTCATTCTGCAGATTGATGGCAATTGCTTTTACTATCTCCCGGTCATCGTCAACCACCAGAACGCGTTGCTGTAACAGATTTCTCACCCCCTTTACATAATGGTAACCCTAAACCCGAGAACCTGGTTATACCTTAAGCTGGGAGACTGACAAAAAACTGACCATATTTCTTAAGAATTTCTTACTTTTTCTCATAACAAAGACTTTCGCGGCAGGCGGGTATTCGTTTTGCGATGGCTTTTCAGGAGGAGGCCAGGAGGAACTGTGGGCCAGAAAGAACGAGAGGGACAGATAGAATAGTGATGTCCTATCCATACCTGTCACTCTCGTATTGAATCCACGTCTGAAATTAATTAACCGTCAAACGTACCGGGATACTGGTGGAACTCTAACTTATCTTCGTTAAAGTGTGAACGATTGCTGATGTATTAACCTATATCTTCTTAGCTATTCGGGCCAGCTTTTCCGCCAAGGCCATTATCTCAGTAAGGGTGGCGGATACCTCTTCAGTTGCTGCGGCCTGGTTCTCGCTGTTTCTCAAGGTTTGCTCTGAATTCTGTTCGGCCTCTTCCACCGCTGCTCTTATCTTCTCGGTCATAGTTTTAATCTTGGAAACGGTATCCCGGGAATCATCTGAAAGCTTGCGGATCTCGTCGGCTACCACACCAAATCCCCGGCCAACGTCTCCAGCACGGGCAGCCTCAATGGCCGCGTTTAATCCCAGCATCTTGGTTTCGTCGGCAATCTGCCGGATAAAGGCCAGCACGTTGTTGATCTCATCAGAAATGACCAGGATGTTCTTCACATTTTCATTAAGAACCTGCTGATTGGCATTTATCTCCGCGGCTGATGCTGCCAGTTCCTGAATAACTGCCGCTGACTGTTCCAGCTCCCTGCTCAGATTGTCAGACATGGCAGTGAGTTTGGCAGCGGCAATTCTGGGCAGGGCAATGCCAAAGGTACCTATGACTTTTTCATTATGCTGCTGATCAAAAACCGGAGCCGACATCATTCTGATATTGATGTCCCACTCCTCATAGTATGTATCACTGGTCACCGCCCTTTTTTCATCAATACTTTGCAGGGCCTCTTTATAGCGGGAAATAGACGAACCGACCTGCTCAGGCGGGTCGTATTTTTTTGACCCCTGACGGGCAGTCAGCTTTTCCATATCACTCAACCATAGAAAGGCCCCTTCAGGAAACATCTCGGCTATCATCGGTGCAAAAATCGGAAAAGCACTCTTTAATGGATGTTGATGGGGAATAACCATACACAGAGTACCTTTCACTTCATTCTCTTCAATGATCGGGGCTGCGGCTATGGCCAGAGCAACTCCATAAACATCTGCGGCTATCTTTGTTACCACTGCTTTCCGATCTCGGATCGCCATATATGCTGCTCCTTGCTGGTCTATCCCGATGCCAACCTGCAGGCTATCTACATCAAAGCCTGGAGAGGTTATCTTCCAGACCACCTTTTCCAGATCAGTAAGGCCGATACCAATACCGCCCGGCACCAACTCAGTGAGGAGGGGGGCAAAATCCTTAAATCCTTCCACGAACTGCATCGTAATCATCAGATGACTCCTTTCCACATAGAACCGTAATTGTATGAATTAATACGACGATAGTCCCTATAAAGATAAAATACTACATATATCCCGGTATAACCTCTTATTGGAGATGAGTTAATACAATTGGTTTTGTCGGCATCATTGTACAACTGCGCAGCAAGCAGGGAGGGCTGATGGGGAGGTTAATATCGGGATCAGGACGAGGAATGGGGTAATGTTCCTGTGGACTGGATTCAGGAGACAAAAGACGAGGGCGCATGGAGGCGATCTCCTTTTGCTGGAGACCGCCTCCAGAGCTTATATCTTCTTGGCTATTCGGGCCAGCTTTTCCGCCAGGGCCATTATCTCCATAAGACTGGCCGATACCTCTTCTGTAGCTGCAGCCTGGTTTTCACTGTTCCTGAGTGTCATATCGGAGTTCTTTTGCGCTTCATCAACTGTTACCTGTATATTGTCCGTCAAGACTCTGATTTTCGAAACCGTTTCCCGGGAATCATCGGAGAGTTTCCTGATTTCCTCCGCCACTACTCCGAATCCGCGCCCCACGTCTCCGGCCCGGGCTGCTTCTATAGCGGCATTAAGGCCCAGCATTTTGGTTTCATCGGCTATCTGTTTAATAAAGGCCAGAATATTATTGATTTCTTCCGAAAGTAACAGGATGTTTTTGACGTTGTCGTGCAGCTGCTGCTGACTGGCGCTGATTTCCGAAGCTGAGGCGGCAAGTTCCTGGATTACAGCTGCTGATTGCTCCAATTCCTTAGTCAGGTTATCGGACATGGTCTGGAGTCGAACCGCCAACACTCTGGGTAAACTAAGGCCAAAGGAACCGATCACCTTTTCTTTGTCCTTCTCATCAAAGACTGGTGCGACCATCATCCGAACGTGAATGTTGTATTGTTCATTAAAAATCTCCGAATTAACTGGCCTTTTTTCCTGGATACACTGAACTACTTCAGCAACGGGCGCAATGGCAGAGCCTACCTGAAACTCTGAAATATCATATTTTTTTGAGCCCTGGCGATGTATGAGCTTTTCCGTGTCGCTCAGCCACAGAAAGACTCCTTCGGGGAACATCTCCGCCATCATGGGCGCAAATATCGGAAAGGCACGTTCCAGCGGATGGGCTTTGGGAAATGCAGCACATAACGCTCCCACCACCTCATTTTCCTGGAACAAAGGAATGGCAGCGGTTATTGCATTGGTGCCATAGGCAGTCAAGTCCTGCACCACATTCTGTTTATTCTTAATTGCCTCATATGCTGCCCCGCCCGGCATAAGCTTCGTGCCGATCTCCATTGCGCTGGCATAGCCCATCTGTGAAGTAGCCTGCCAGGTTACCTTTTCGGTGTCGGTAATCCAGTACCTGGCACCGCCAGGAGTGATATCAACCAGCACCGACGCAACTTCCTTGAATTTCTCGGCGAACTCCAGAGTAATCAATTGGACATCCCCTTTCAAGTAAACTCTAATAAACTGACTATATAAATCTGGCAGTTGGGAATAATTAACCACTAATTCGACATAATTCTGGAAATGACCTCTTAAACCGGTAACAAAAAGTAAACTAATTTAAGGTGATCCCGGGCAACTGTTGTATAAGACCGGCTTTGAATGCAAAATATTCGTCGTAAGACTTCGCATGGGCAACACCAACTGCGTTTTCACGACGAACGGGGTACGACCAATTTGCGTCCATGTTCTGTGGCCTTCTCGCCCATCGATGGGGCTCGCCCCCTTTGTAGTACGATTTCTCGGGGTGTTGCCGCCATGCCGTGTCAACCGGCTCCTTATATTCAGGCATTCAAACAGGTTAAGTTACTGGTTTTGCAGGGGAAGCAAAGGTATTTTGGAATTTGGTGTAGAAAAGCTGAATGGATTAGTATTCGGATGATTAATTGATTAATAAGGGGAGTGTAGTATGGCGGACATAAGAGAAAGATTCGTGAAGACCAACGGTGTTAACCTGCATGTGTTGGAAGCCGGTCCCCAGGATGGCCCGATGATAGTGTTTCTTCACGGTTTTCCCGATTGTTGTTATGCCTGGCGAAGGCACCTAAGCTACTTCGCTGATAAAGGATACCTGGCAGTGGCCCCGGATCAGCGGGGCTACAACCTGAGCGACAAGCCCGAGGGGGTTGACGCTTATCACCTGAACCAGCTGGCTGGTGATTTCCTGGGGCTTATTGAATCATACGGCCGCAGAGAGGTATTTCTGGTCGGTCATGACCTCGGGGGTATGGTTTCCTGGTGGACGACCGCGCATTATCCCGAGCATATAAAGCGTTTGGTTATTATGAACTGTCCACATCCCAGTGTGATAAGGGAAAACCTGTTCGGCAATGTAAAGCAGATGCAAAAGAGCTGGTATGTGTTCTTCTTCCAGG
Source organism: Syntrophomonadales bacterium (assembly GCA_050951725.1). Lineage (GTDB taxonomy): Bacteria > Bacillota > Syntrophomonadia > Syntrophomonadales > DTU052 > DTU052. Next base: position 11,296 of record JBMNJO010000012.1, read on the forward strand.
TGCCCCGCGCTCCTGAGAAGATGGTATCCGCCCATGATTTCTCGTGGCCGGTAAATGTGCTGGGCAAAACCAGTCGGCCTGGTACATTCAGCAAAGAAGAGCTGGAGGAATACCGTAAGGCCTTTGCCCAACCCGGGTCCTGCCAGGCCATGATCAACTGGTACCGGTCTTTTGTCCCCCTGTTCTTTGAGAATCAGGATCCTCTTACCATTACGGTACCTACGTTAGTGCTGTGGGGAGTAAATGACACCGCGCTGGTACCGGAGCAGGCCCGGCAAAGCGCCGCTTGCTGCGAAAACAGCCGGGTGGTCTATTTTGATGAGGCTACCCATTGGGTGCAGCATGAGGAGGCTCAGCAGATCAACCCGATGTTGGAAGAGTTCTTTCAAGAAGGGTAGACAGCCTTTACAAAGAAAATGGGATAGCCGGCCTGTCCCTGTGTCAGTTAAAAACCCCCGGGTGCTCACCCGGGGGTTTTTTGGAGGCAGTATCATCTTATTTTGATTGCTGCTTGGCGATTTCCTCTTCGCGCAGAATCCGGCGCAGTGCTTTTCCAACCGAGGAGCGGGGAAGCTCGCTGCGGAATTCCACCAGCTTCGGCACCTTGTAGGCGGCCAGTTTCTGACGGCAGAAGCTGATAATCTCTTCTTCGGTTATCGTTTCACCCGGTTTGGGTACGATGAAGGCCTTCAAGGTTTCACCGCGGTAATCATGAGGGATTCCTACGCACATGACATCCTGCACCTTGGGATGGCCGAATATTACGCCATCTATTTCGGCGGGATAGATGTTGTAGCCGCCGGCGATGATCATGTCCTTGGTGCGGTCAACGATAAATACATAGTACTCCTCGTCCATATAGGCCAGGTCTCCGGTATGGAGCCATCCGTCCTTAAGCTGCCTGGCAGTTTCCTCAGGGTTGTTCCAGTAACCCATCATCACATAAGGGGATTTGACTACCAGCTCACCAGTCTGGCCCTGGGGCACGTCTTCACCGGTATCGGGGTCAACGATTCTGACATCACAATCAATTACCGGAAGGCCGATGCTCAGGGGCTTGACTCGGCCCAGAACCGGGTTGGAAATCCCGAGTGAGGTAGTTTCGCTCATTCCCCATCCTTCGGAGTAGAATACATTCAGATCCAGCATTTTCTCGATGGTGGATATGGGGCAGGGTCCGCCGCCATTACATACAAAGGTGCATCTCCTGCCAAAATCGATTTCTTTGGCCCGCGGGTCGTTGGCTATAGCGGTCAGCATAGTCGGAACTGCCGCAAAATAGGTTATGTCCTCGAATTTGGCCAGGGTTTCAAAGACCTCGTTAAGTTCAAAACGGGGCAGCAGTATCTGCGTGGCCGCTCTGAAGATTGACCAGCTCATCTGGCATATCTCTCCATATATATGGAAATAGGGGAGGACGCAGAAGGCAGTACGCCGCTCAATGGCGATGTCGTTGATCAAACAGTCACCCCACATCGCACATTCGTGAATCCCCGCTACCAGATTGGCGTGAGAGAGGGTTGCTCCTTTGGGAACCCCGGTAGTGCCTCCGGTAAACTGGATAACTGCGGGGTCGGTATGGGTGATTCCCAGGCGGGGACGTACATCGTTGGTGCAGGCATCCAGAACCTCGGAGTAGTGATGCCAGCCCTCTTTCAAACCCAGACTCTCGTGGCTGCTGGTCGGTACACCATCCACAAAGTCGGTAAGCTTGGTGACAATTACCAGGGGTATATCAACCTGGTCGGTAAGCGGGATTACGTTGGGCAGTACCCCGTCAAATGTAATAAGACCTTTCATGCCGGTAATTTCGGCCATGTTCTTTAATTCTTCAGTGGTGTACATCGGATTCATGTTGGTCACAATAGCGCCCACCGACAACAGAGCCCAAAAGGAGATTACAAACTGTGGACAGTTAGGCAGGAGCAGGCCGATGCGGTCTCCCTTCTGTACGCCTAACTCAATAAGAGCGTTAGCGAAACGGTTAACCTTCAGGTACAGCTCCCAGAAGGTAGTGGTGGTGCCATAGAACCACATGGCGTCTTTTTTCGGGTGATTGTTGGCTGTAGCGCGAAGTATATCCTGAGCAGGATAACGGGGAAAGTTTACCGTGTAGGGGACACCAACGTCATAATACTTAAGCCAGGGTCTTCTCTCCAGCAAATCGTTTGTGGACAAATCGACTACCTCCCTTATAGATGGATGAGTGATTAGACCCGCCGGTTCGTAGATAGGGTCTGTTCCTATAATTCTTTCGACAATCTTCTGAATTTTCCTCCAAGGGAGAAAAATAAATTTATTAAGAATTACCTGAAATGATTACCAACTTATCGGCGGCATGCGATAGGTCATCTGTATCGGGCAGGTTTTGGTTTGATGGAGGAGTTGCGATGATCAGAGTTCACTCTGCTGGGCGCTGAAATGATCAGAAATGCAAAAGCCCCCGGTCGATCACTCGATCCGGGGGCAAAACGAACTGTGCGTTCAGGTTACAACGATCTTATTTACCTTGTTTCTTGGCAATTTCCTCATCCCTTAAGATACGGCGCAGGGCTTTACCCACGGCGGACCTGGGAAGTTCGGAGCGGAACTCGACCATCTTCGGAACCTTGTAAGCGGCCAATTTTTCGCGGCAGAAGGCGATGATTTCCTCTTCCGTCGCAGTTACTCCCGGTTTCAGCTGGATAAAGGCCTTCAAGGTTTCGCCGCGATACTCATCCGGGATGCCGGCGCAAATAACGTCTGCCACTTTGGGATGACCCATGATGGCCCGGTCAACCTCCTGCATGTAGATGTTGAATCCTCCGGCAATGATCATGTCCTTGGTGCGGTCTACGATGAACACATAACCGTCCTCGTCCTGGTAAACCACGTCTCCGGTATGCAGCCAGCCATCCTCGGTCAGCTGCTGGGCAGTTTCCTCCGGATTGTTCCAGTAGCCCATCATTACATAAGGTCCTTTAACGAGTAATTCACCCGGGGTTCCCTGGGGAACATCCTCGCCAGTCTCGGTGTCAATGACCCGAATATCCAGGTTGGGAACCGGGACTCCCACGCTGAGGGGTTTGCGAACGCCAAAGTCAGGATTACTGAGGCCTACGGAGGTGGTCTCGCTCATACCCCAGCCTTCGGAATAGTACACGTTCATGTCCAGCAGCTTGTTGATTAATTCCACTGGGCAGGGTCCGCCGCCGTTGCCTACGAAGGTGAACTTCTTACCGAGGTTCATCTTCTCGGCCCGGGGATGATTGAAGATAGCTGTCAACATTGTGGGTACAGCGCCAAAATAGGTGATATCATCGAATTTCTCCAGGGTATCCAGAACTTCGTTAATCTCGAAGCGCGGGAGAATGATCTGGGTTGCTGCCGAGTATATACACCATCCCATCTGGCAGACCTCACCGTATACATGGTAGTAGGGCAGTACACAAAAAGCGGTAAGTCTCTCTACAGGGATAGTTGCTACTATATTGTTGCCATAAATAGCGCATTCGTAAATACCGGCCACAACATTCGCATGTGAAAGGGTTGCTCCCTTGGGAGTTCCTGTGGTTCCCCCGGTAAACTGGATTACTGCCGGATCATTCCTGGTAACTCCGGTTCTCGGCTTGGAGGTTTTGCCGCAGGCAGCCAGGATTTGTGAGAAGTGATGCCAACCCGGTTCCAGTCCCAGGCTTTCGGGCGTACTTACCCCGGAATGATTAATGAAATCAGAGAGCTTGGTGACAATGATATTGGGTATTTCGACTCTCTTGGTCAGGGCCTTAAGGTTGGGAACACAGTCCTCGAAGGCAATCAGGGTCTCCAGTCCTGTATTCTTGGCGATGAATTCGAGCTCATCGACCGGATACATGGGGTTCATGTTAACTACGATGGCTCCGGCCGTAAGAGTACCCCAGAAAGCTATATTAAACTGGGGGCTGTTGGGGAGCAGTATACCTACCCGGTCACCTTTCTTAATGCCTATTTTAACCAGGGCATTGGCGAACCGGATAACCTGCATCGCCAGGTCCCAGTAGCTGGTTTCGGTTCCATAAAACCACATAGCGGTTTTGTCCGGGTGATTATTCGCAGTGTTGAAGAGTAGTTCATATGCCGGCCACTGTGGAAAATTTATCTCTGGCGGCACCAGGTGGTCATAGTGTCTGATCCAGGGTCTTTTCTTAAACAGTTCCGGGTACATATTCTCGAATGAATACATGTTTGCCATTGAATCGAACCTCCCATTTTTGCTGTGATTTCCGGTGCGTTGTTGCCGCAAGCGTTGAACCTGCTGTCGCTAAGATCAGCCAAGCAGTGAATAATTTGATGCGTTGTTTCCATAACCCTTGTCATGAGCTAGAGGAAGGAACAGATATAGTGATGTGAGCAAACCAGTTGGTGGATAAAGCGAATGATTGTAAACAACCAGGCATCAATAAGATCGTTAGGCCATACCCCCTCCTTCACTAATGTTGATTTTGATGTGAAGCATCCAACCATATTAATTGCTTATTATAAATTGCGACTTTATCCACTACCGGCCCACATTCCATGTTCCATAATTTTATTATTCGACACTATTCTAAAAATTCCCCCCTGTGGGAAAAAACTTTTTAAACAGACAGATGGTAACATCTAGAATCGATGGAATTGGCGGATACATCGAATGATTTCCAATATCAGCCAGGTTGGTTTGAGAGGAAGGAGTCCTGCAGTCAGCGCCTGTAGGCACAAAAAAAGTCCCCGGTCAATCACTCGACCGGGGACTTTGGTTGGTTGGCAGGTTTTATAATGGCCTATTTGCCTTGTTTCTTGGCAATTTCCTCATCCCTCAAGATACGGCGCAGGGCTTTACCCACGGCGGACCTGGGGAGTTCGGAGCGGAACTCAATCATCTTCGGAACCTTGTAAGCGGCCAGTTTTTCACGGCAGAAGGCGACGATTTCTTCTTCGGTCGCAGTTACTCCAGGTTTTAGCTGGATAAAGGCCTTCAGGGTTTCACCCCGGTACTCATCGGGTATTCCGCAGCAGATAACGTCTGCTACCTTGGGATGACCCATGATAGCCCGGTCAACCTCCTGCATGTAGATGTTGAATCCTCCGGCAATAATCATGTCCTTGGTACGGTCGACGATGAAAATGTAACCGTCTTCATCCTGGTAAACCACGTCCCCGGTATGCAGCCATCCGTCCTCAGTCAGTTGTTTGGCGGTTTCTTCCGGGTTGTTCCAGTACCCCATCATCACATAGGGACCTTTAACCAGCAGTTCACCCGGGGTTCCCTGGGGAACATCCTCACCGGTTTCAGTATCAATAATTCTGATATCCATGTTGGGAACCGGGACTCCTACGCTGAGAGGTTTACGAATGTTGCAGTCAGGGTTGCTGAGGCCTACGGACGTAGTTTCGCTCATTCCCCAGCCTTCGGAGTAGTACAAGTTCATGCTCAGGAGTTTGTCGATCAGCTCTATCGGACAGGGTCCACCGCCATTGCCTAAGAAGGTAATCTTTTTGCCGAGATCCATCGTCTGGGCGCGGGGGTGATTGAAAACTGCAGTTAGCATAGTAGGTACTGCAGCGAAATAAGTGATATCGTCGAATTTTTCCAGGGTATCCAGAACTTCATTAATCTCGAAGCGCGGGAGAATGATCTGGGTTGCTGCCGAGAATATACACCAGCTCATTTGGCAAATCTCACCGTATACATGGTAGTAGGGCAGCACACAGAAAGCTGTAAGTCTTTCCACCGGCATAGTTGATACTATATTGTTGGCATAGATAGCGTTTTCAAAAATGCCGGCCACAATATTGGCGTGTGAAAGGGTTGCTCCCTTGGGAGTTCCTGTGGTTCCTCCGGTAAACTGAATTACTGCCGGGTCATTCCTGGTTACTCCGGTTTTCGGCTTGGAGGTATTGCCGCAGGCATCCAGGATCTGTGAGAAGTGATGCCAGCCTGGTTCCAGTCCCAGACTTTCGGGTGTACTCACTCCAGCGTGGTTAATGAAATCAGATAGTTTGGTGACCACAACATTAGGAACATTACACCTCTTGGTCAGGGCCTTGAGGTTGGGTATACATTCCTCATAGGCGACCAGGGTGGTTAGTTCGGTGTTGTTAACGATGAACTCAAGCTCTTCGACCGGGTACATGGGGTTCATGTTGACTACGATAGCCCCGGCCGTCAGGATTCCCCAAAAAGTAATGTTAAACTGCGGGCTGTTGGGCAGCAGTATACCTACCCGGTCACCCTTCTTGACACCGATTTCTCTCAGGGCATTGGCAAACCGGATAACTTGCATCGCCAGGTCCCAGTAACTGGTTTCGGTTCCGTAGAACCACATAGCAGTTTTGTTCGGGTGGTTGTTCGCGGTGATAAAGAGCAGCTCGTGTGCCGGCCACCGCGGAAAGTTTATCTCGGGTGGTACCAGGTAATCATAGTTTTTGATCCATGGTCTCCTCTTGAACAGTTCCGGGTACATATTCTCGTTTGTAAACATGTCTGCCATTTGTTTGATCCTCCCATTTTTGCTGTGATTTCTGGTGCGTCTGCTGCTGCAAGCGGCGATACCGGACCTGCTGTCATAGATCAGACATCCGGTAGGCCATGTACTGTGTTGTTTCCAAAACCCCTGTTAGGAATCATAGGAAGGAACGGATAGTGACGAGTGTAAACAAGTTGGTGGATAGATCGAATGGCTGCCAGCCAGATATCAATGAAATTGTTGCGCCATACCCCCTCCTTCAATAATGTTTCTTTGATGTGAAGCATCCGATACATAGTAAGTATCGTTATTAAATTTTGAAAATATCCACTACTATGCTCACTTATTCGTTCCCACACTCTTATATTCGACAGTATTCTAAAGATTCCCCCCTGCAAGAACAAATTATTTAGACAGAAGGGAAATGCATGCGATAATAAAGGGAATTGGCAAATGTGTCGGATAATTTCTGATATCGGTCGATTACCCATGAATAAGCTCACTTTTCATCTACGTATGTTAAATCAACAAATCAAAAGCCCCCGGTCAATCACTCGACCGGGGGCTTTGGTTGGCAGGTTTTAAAACGGCCTATTTACCTTGTTTCTTGGCGATTTCCTCATCCCTCAAGATACGGCGCAGGGCTTTACCCACGGCGGACCTGGGGAGTTCGGAGCGGAACTCAATCATCTTCGGAACCTTGTAAGCGGCCAGTTTTTCACGGCAGAAGGCGATGATTTCTTCTTCGGTCGCAGTTACTCCAGGTTTTAGCTGGATAAAGGCCTTCAGGGTTTCACCCCGGTACTCATCGGGTATTCCGCAGCAGATAACGTCTGCTACCTTGGGATGACCCATGATAGCCCGGTCAACCTCCTGCATGTAGATGTTGAATCCTCCGGCAATAATCATGTCCTTGGTACGGTCGACGATGAAAATGTAACCGTCTTCATCCTGGTAAACCACGTCCCCGGTATGCAGCCATCCGTCCTCAGTCAGTTGTTTGGCGGTTTCTTCGGGGTTGTTCCAGTACCCCATCATCACATAGGGGCCTTTAACCAGCAGTTCGCCCGGGGTTCCCCGGGGAACATCCTCACCGGTTTCAGTGTCAATAATTCTAATATCCATGTTGGGAATCGGGACTCCCACACTGAGAGGTTTGCGCACGTTGAAGTCAGGGTTGGCGCAGCCCATAGAGGTGGTTTCGCTCATACCCCAGCCTTCGGAGTAGTATACGTTCATGTCCAGGAGCTTGTTGATCAGCTCAACCGGACAGGGTCCGCCGCCGTTACCTACGAAGGTGAACTTCTTGCCGAGGTTCATCTTCTCAGCCCGAGGGTGATTGAAAATGGCAGTTAACATAGTGGGTACTGCCCCAAAGTAGGTGATCTCATCGAATTTTTCAATGGTATCGAGGACTTCGTTAATCTCGAAGCGCGGGAGAATGATCTGGGTTGCTGCCGAGAATATACACCAGCTCATCTGGCATATCTCACCGTATACATGGTAGTAGGGCAGCACACAGAAAGCTTTAAGTCTTTCCACCGGCATGGTTGCTATTAAATTGTTGGCAAATATGGCGTTTTCAAAGATTCCGGCTACGACATTTTTGTGTGACAGGGTTGCTCCCTTAGGAACCCCGGTAGTTCCTCCCGTAAACTGAATTACTGCCGGGTCTTCCCTGGTTACACCGGTTTTCGGCTTGGAGGTATTGCCGCAGGCATCCAGGATCTGGGAGAAGTGATGCCAACCTGGTTCCAGTCCCAGACTTTCGGGTGTACTCACTCCAGCGTGGTTAATAAAATCAGAGAGCTTGGTGACGACAACATTAGGGATATTACACCTCTTCGTAAGCGCCTTGAGGTTGGGTATACATTCCTCATAGGCGACCAGGGTGGTTAGTTCAGTGTTTTTAACAATATACTCGAGTTCTTCGACCGGGTACATGGGGTTCATGTTGACTACAATAGCTCCGGCCGTCAGGATTCCCCAAAAAGTAATGTTAAACTGCGGGCTGTTGGGCAGCAGTATACCTACCCGGTCACCCTTCTTGACGCCAAGTTAAACCAGAGCATTGGCAAACCGGATAACCTGCATCGCCAGATCCCAGTAACTGGTTTCAGTTTCGTAGAACCACATGGCGGTTTTGTTTGGATGGTTGTTCGCGGTGATAAAGAGCAGCTCGTGTGCGGGCCAGCGTGGAAAGTTTATCTCCGGCGGTACCAGATGGTCATAATGCTTGATCCACGGTCTCCTTTTGTACAGTTCCGGGTACACATTCTCGTTTGTAAACATGTCTGTCATTAGTTTTGCTCCTCCCATAATGCTTGATCTCTGCTGCATACGTGCTACATCTGACTGAAACAGGTTTTCCGAAGCATGACAGCATACTGGTGCAATGCAATATGTCGTCTAATTACTGGTACAGTCTTAAGGAACAGATAAACAACGGGAGCAAATGGTTGGTGGATGAATCATATTTATACAAAGTCCAAGTAAATTGAAATCGCTGCACCTACCCCCTTATAATGTAAGCCTGGTTGTGACGCAAGAACCAACTATCTGTCCGCAAAAGACTGCGTATTAACCCACAACAACGTTCCGCCAACCTTGTTCCTATAACAGCATTCGACACAATTCGATAAATTCCCCCTTGTGGGAAACGGTTTTTAAAACAAAATAAAAAGCGGACTCCAGCTGATGGAGTCCGTTTAGAGACTGGATTCTAATTCAGGGTAACCTTGGACATGCGGAAGATGAACTGGGCGGCGTCAGCCCTGCTGACAATGGCAGCGGGGGAGAAGTTGGTACCGTCACCCTCCATTATCTTGTATCCTTTGAGAATAGCAGCGTACCCTGTAAATTCATCACCTTTTTTAATGTCCTTATACGGATTGACGTAGATGTCCTTTAATTTGGCCACTGATTCCAGATTCAGATACCGGATGATGATCCTTCCGGTTGTTGCGCGATTGAGTGCGGTAGCTGGAGCAAGGTCTTCAGTTAACCAGCCGCGGGATTTGGCTCTCTTCAGAACCTCGGCATCATCCAGTTCATAAACGCCTCTATTGCCATCACGGGCCAAAATCAGCGCTCTCAGGAAGGAGACCAGGGTTACCGGCTGTTTGGGTTTGAAACTGTTTCCATACTCCCGGAAGAAGCCCATCTGTCCCAGCATGTTGATCTCTCTTTGCCCGGAGATGCCATCCAGGTCGTTGAAGGCCTCGGCGGCAGGAGGTTCTGACAGCGGCTCACCAGCCCAGTTCAGCAGTTTGCCGGTGCGGGCATCCAGCATCATATACGGGCCGGAATTGTAATCGTTCCAGGGTATGTATACCAGACGCACCTCTTTAGTTCCCGGTTCTGAGGTCAGTTTGCAGTAGCTGAGAGTAAGCGGCTGCTGGTTTAAATATGACGATGCTGCCTGGGTACTGTTCAGGATACCGGAAGGGGCCGGGAATTTAAGATCCGGCCAGGTCAAGCTATACTCAACAATTTCGCCGGTTATGGTATCAACGCTTACACTTATTCCGTTGTTAGGCACCGGGATGTTGTTAACCAACCGCGTGAAGTTAAAGAACCTGGTAGGCGCCTGGATATCAGGAACCGTCCGGTTCTCCGTTTCCGGGTCCAGTTTGACGGAATTCGATTTTCCAGGCTGGATGCGCTTCAGGAAGTCACGCGCTGCTTTTTCCAGTACCTCCCGGTCCTTGACCTTTTTGGGGTCAAAGGAATCGCGGGGGTAATAGTAGGAGAAGGACTGCATCTCTCCGGTTGATGCATCCAAACGGGCGTAAACCCGGTAATCCTTGCCATCGTCATCCTTCTTGATGAAGCTTAAGCTCCAGCTTCTGTTTTGCGGCTCCCCGTATACTGCTTCCAGATTGGCGCTGCGCAGTGACATGTCCTTGGCTGCCGGTACCCATCGGAACACGACCTCGCAGGCTTTTTGCTGGGTGAGAAGATTAGCATGTTTGATGATTTCTTCCTGTTCCTCGGGAGTTAACTCCACATTTGCTGATTGGTCGGCAGGAGCTGCTTCCTTCGCCATTGCTCCGCCTGCACCTGCGTAAACATCCTGCCCTTCCAGGTATGAGCCTGAAGGGACGACAAAGGGCTTGCCGGTAAGGGCATCAATCAAGCCATTTGACTTGTGAGTGAGGCGGTAAACCAGCACTGGTTCCGCTGCTGTATCCGTGTTTAACGGCCGGTATTGCGGCCGAACCAGGTATTGCAGTTCAAGCATGCCAGCATCCTTAAAAGCCTGCCCCGCTTGAGATGCCGAAACTGCCTTGGCTGTGGACGGGAAATTGCTATGGGTGCATCTCAGTTGATATGAAACCACGGTCCCCTTGTATTTGTCCACTCTTACAGTTGCCCTCTCGCCCTGTACAGGTATGTTATTAACCACCCTCTGCCAGTGAAAGGTGTAATCACTCAACCCGGAGTAACTGTTTTCCGATTGCTTCGAAGGAGAGACGAGGCGTAATTCGCTCATGCGACCGGGGACAATCCTTTTCAGAAATGTTTCCGATATTTTTGCGGCCTCCTCAACCGTATATGCGGGGATACGGACCGCTGTATTCTTATAGTCGTCAGGTTGGTATGAATTCATTGCGGTAATTTCACCGGTGTTTGCATTGACCTCGACACTGAAACTGCCGCCGGCATTATCAGTTGGCCTCCAGGACAACGACCAGGTGGGGTTGTTGTCGTAATCGCTGAACCGCGATGTAAACTCATTGTATGATGGCGGGATATCAAACTTAAGTTTGGCGGTTTCAATGGCCTTCTGCAGGGTCACTTTCGGCTGACTGCCAGCCAGAGTATGCAAGGGCAGGATGGTTACAAAGAAGGACACTACCAGCAGTAATATAAGGGGGCGGTTAACGGTCTTCAACTTAAAAGACACTCCTTTCTTTCCTTTTAAAAAATATACGCCAATTAAAAAGGTATAATTTCACTGGGGAAAGAAAATCAAGCATCATATCATAACACAAAGTATGATGATAATATTATCCGGTATCGGCTGGCAAAGACTTGTTCGATTATGTAAAGTGAATTTTGACGTTATTAGGTGCAGGATGCCAGGAGAAGAATAGGGACGTCAAAATGAGAGGTTGCTGAAAGGCCGTCATCGTGACGCCGTGTACAGGCTTGGCCGATGATGTAACGTGTTGTTGGCGTTATCAGGAATGGGATAACAGGGGAAAATGATGGATGGAAGAATGAGCGGGTGTCAAATGAACCGTCCCGGTGACACCCCGGGAGGATATTATGGAAAAAGTTACTTTGAAGATAAAGGATATGAGCTGCGCTGCCTGTGCGGCCCGAATTGAGAAGGGATTAGGACAGCTGCCCGGAGTTCAACGAGCCGAGGTGAACCTGGCCCTGGAACAGGCGACGATTGAGTACGACCAGACAGAAGTTGGTATCAAGGATCTGACCGAAAAAATTGAAGGGCTTGGTTATTCGGTACCGATGGAAAAGGTTGAACTCCGGGTGGGAGGTATGAGCTGCGCTGCCTGTTCGGCCCGGGTGGAGGAGGGTCTGAGCAGGATGCCGGGGGTGAAGAGGGCAGGGGTGAATCTGGCCACCGAAACCGCGACCATTGAGTATTTACCCACCCGGACAAGTGTTGAGGACCTGATCGAGACAGTACGGCGCACCGGTTATGATGCCGAACCGCTGACCCGTGATGTTCCCAAAGATGCCTCAGAGCCTGATGAGCTCAAAGGACGGCGCCGTATGTTGATCTTCGCAGGGGTCTTTTCCCTGCCCTTTGTGGTGATGATGATTGCAGAACTCGTTGGCCTGCCGGTGCCACACTGGCTGATGAGTCCACCGGTCCAGTTACTGCTGGCTACCCCGGTTCAATTCATTGCCGGGTTTACCTTTTACCGGGGAGCATATTTTGCCCTTAGAAACGGGAGTGCCAACATGGATGTCCTGGTTTCCCTGGGTACCAGCGCCGCCTATTTTTACAGTCTGATCGCTTCTATACTGATCCCTCATGCCAGTCTCTACTTTGAGGCCAGTGCGGTGCTAATCACCCTGGTCCTCCTGGGCAAGTACCTGGAGACCCTGGCCAAGGGCAGAACTTCTGAGGCTATTAAAAAACTGATAGGACTTGCGCCCCGAACGGCCCGGGTTATCAGAGAGGGACGGGAAATGGATATTCCTACAGAGCAGGTAATAGTCGGAGATCTGGTGCTGGTACGGCCGGGTGAAAGGATCCCGGTTGATGGGCGGGTTATGGAAGGCTATTCTGCGGTTGATGAGTCCATGCTTACCGGGGAGAGCGTACCGGTTGACAAACAGTCCGGTGACCTGGTAACCGGGGCTACCGTCAATAAATTCGGGGTACTGAGGGTCGAGGCTACCCGGGTAGGGCGCGACACCGTGCTGGCTCAGATTGTGCGGGTGGTGGAAGAGGCCCAGGGATCGAAGGCTCCGATTCAGCGCCTGGCAGATGTGGTAGCTGGTTACTTTGTGCCGGTTGTTATTGCTATTGCGTTATTGACATTCTCGATTTGGTACTGGGTGATAGATGTAACATTGGCGCGGGCCCTGATAAACGCCACCGCCGTTCTGGTGATTGCCTGTCCGTGTGCCATGGGGCTGGCCACCCCTACCTCCATCATGGTGGGAACCGGTCGGGGAGCTGAAAACGGCGTTTTGATCCGGGGCGGGGAACACCTGGAACGAACCCATAAGGTGGATACTGTCGTACTGGATAAGACCGGGACCATAACCAGGGGAGAACCTGAACTCACTGATTTGGTCGCCGCAGCGCCATTCGCTGGTCAGGAAGAGGATTTGTTGAAATGGGCGGCCGGGGTCGAAAAGATGTCTGAACACCCGATTGCCCAGGCTATTGTGGAGGGGGCGGGGGAGAGGTTGAAAGTAGCAGAGCTGCCTGAACCGGAAGAGTTCAAGGCCATCCCGGGAAAAGGGATAAGGGCTCGACTTAATAATAGAAATATTCTTATTGGGACCAGACGGCTTCTGCAGGACTTTCAAGTTGACATAACACTGGTTAAGCCAATAGTGGATGAGATGGAACAGTCCGGGAAGACCGCGGTGCTGATGGCGGTAGACGGGCAGCCAGCAGCGGCCCTGGCAGTTGCCGATACGGTTAAGGAGCATTCTGTCGATGCAATTAAGGAGTTAAAGGATTCAGGTATTGAGGTGTGGATGATCACCGGTGACAATCGGCGGACGGCGGAAACGATAGCAAAACAGGTGGGAATTGAGAACATCCTGGCCGAGGTACTTCCGGGTGACAAGGCCCGCGAGGTTCAGAAACTGCGCGACCAGGGTCGGGTGGTGGCCATGGTGGGTGATGGAATCAATGACGCTCCTGCTCTGGCCACCGCTGATGTAGGAATAGCGATGGGCACCGGAACCGACGTGGCCATGGAAGCAGCAGACATCACCCTCATGAGCGGGGATTTGCGGGCGATAGTAACTGCCATCCGGTTGAGCAGAGCCACGATGCGCAATATAAAACAGAACCTGTTCTGGGCATTTATCTACAACATAATAGGAATACCACTGGCAGCAGCCGGATTCTTGAATCCAATTATTGCCGGCGGAGCGATGGCATTAAGCTCGGTATCAGTGGTCTCAAACTCCCTGCGGCTCAGGACAGTGAGGCTGAACTGATCATAAACGGGATTAGACAAAAATGGGAAATTATTTGGGTGCCTGTAGGAGGAAGACGCCTGTGAACTGAAACATTTCCTTGGTCAAGTCGTATATAGTGTAGATTTATTATGAAGGAGTGGTATCAGTGAAACGAACAGTCGTCGTGGCTATTATGGCTATCATGTTTCTGATAGGGGGTTGTGCTGCCACACCTCCGGATGAGGAAACAGTGCCCAACATCGGGGGCTTACACCTGGGCGATACGCAAAGTCAGGTAACCCAGGTTCTGGGCAGCGAATACGAGGAAACCTTCAGCGAAGAAGGAGGCCATTTTGGCGAGTCCTATTATATATGGGATTACCAGGATGGCATTGAACTCATTATTGGTAAGGAATCAGGCAAGGTCCTGCAGATTGATGTAACTACTCCCGAGATGAAGACTAACATGGGAGTAAAGGTTGGAGACAAGGTTGCTACCGCGATTGAGACGTACCAGGAAAAGTACAGTGAACCAGAGAGCATTCACACCGGCGAAAAAGTAGAAGGCTGGTTTGAGGTGGAAGACGGGGCCCTGGTCATTTTTGACGTTGACAAAGACGACGACACCATTGTGAATCCGGACATGACCCAGGACGATGAAGTGGAAATGATAAGACTGGTTTACTCCAAGTATATTGATTAACAATTCATAACAGGATTTTAAGAGGGGTGTTTTTTGGTTTACATAAAATAGAACACCCCCTTTTTTACATATTGGTGATTACCCCGGGAAGGCGAACGTAGAAAGAAGGCGAGCCATGGACGGGGCGGGAGGGCCACTGAACATGGACGTGAATTGGCCCGGTACCCTTTCGTAGTGAGACAAGCAGATGGTGTTGCGAAGTCCAGCGGGACGGAATAAGCATTCAAACTTACGAGTTACTGCTTTTTGCGGGGTAACCATCAGCTCGAAAAAAGGAGATGAATTAATGGATTCCTCTAACCTGGTTTTTACTCTAAGTGGATTTGGATTGGGGGCCCTGGGATTTGTTTTCGGTCTGTCGGCACTGGCCCAGATTGGCAAGCTGGAAAAGAGAATCAGTGAGCTTGAGCAAAGACTGAAATAGCGTACCGAGGGATTTGTCATTTCTATAAACACAGTAATGGTACAAGGGTTCTGCTCCGTGCATTACCCGTGTTTGGCTGTGGTGGTTGGCGGGGAAAGCTTGGTACTATGGAGAACGCGTGGGATGGTTAACGAATTGCTTGATTCATACTGCCGGTTCGATAACCATCGAGGTCGAGGGCCACGAAGGTAAAACCGCAGGACTTTAAAGCTTCTGATATCTGATTCAGCATTGTGAGGTTTAAGACCGCCGGGAGTTCTTTCGGGCTCACCTCGATGCGGGCCAAATCACCGTGATGCCGAACCCTCACTTGGTTGATCCCCATTTTTTTCAAACAGTGTTCGGCCGATGCAACTTGGGCGAGTCTATCGGCTGAGAGTCTGGTTCCGTATGGGATTCGTGATGCTAAACAGGCTTGAGAAGGCTTGTTCCAGGTTTTAAGAGAAAGAGATTTCGCCATATCCCGGATCTCAGCCTTGGTTATTCCACACTTGATGAAAGGACTCTTAACCAGGTCAAAACTCTTGATTGCGTCCATACCGGGGCGGTAATCCTCGGTATCAGAAGCATTGCTCCCTTCCAGAACCGCTTCACATCCCGCATCAACTGCCAAATCTGTTATAAGCTGAAACAGGTGTTTCTTGCAGAAAAAGCACCTATCAATATGGTTTCTCGAGACCTCCTCAATCTGGAGCGGGTCAGTCCTTATAGTGCGCAGGTCGGCTCCCAGATCGACGGCTGCCTCCCGGGCTTCCTCCAATTCCTGACCTGCAATCAGAGGTGATGAGACCATTATTGCCAGGACATTCGAGTTGCCCAGACAATCGAGAGCAATTTTCAAAAGCAGGTTGCTGTCGACACCTCCGGAAAAGGCTACGGCAACTCGGCTAAATCTTTCGATTTCCCGTCTGAGACCGATATATAGGCTGTCTGAGACCATATCGAACTCCTCTTTCAAGCTGATAATCAAATAACCATGAGTACTATTCTGCTTATTATATTTTATAAAAGTTCAAAGGCACATTGATACCCCTGAAGCCTGAGGAATATTAGGGAAGGTAAATATGGAGGTATAAAATTCTCAACTGTTAAAACATGGAAATTAATGTTAAGATTATCAGAGAATGGGTGACAACCGGTTGCGTTCTGCTGCAGGCAGAGCCGCCATTGCTCAAAAGGGCCAGGGAGGGATGTATAATATGACGTTAAATTTTAAGAGGAGTCTTTTGGGATTCAAACCGGCTGCGGTCAGGAGCGAAATCTACAGGTTGCTGCATGAGAGTGACGACAGAGTAACCTATCTGCATGATGAATTGGAACGGGTAACCAAGCAGTTGAAGGAAGCAGACGAAAAGATAATAAAACTCCAGGCACAGCTACAGCAACTGCATGCCCGGGAACATCTGATTGCAGAATTAATAATAAATGCTGAACTCACGGCCCGTAATATTGTAGAGCAAGGGCGGGCTCAAGCGGAGGCTATAATTTTGGACGCAGAGGCAAGAAAGACGGAAATACTGCAGGAGTTGGAACTTCTGCACTCGAGAATGGACAATTTTAAGAAAGAATTCAGGGGTCTGATAAATCACCATCTACACTCCCTCGATACGTTTGAGATACGGGGGGAGGTTGCAGAAACGAAATCAACCCTGATGATTGAGATGGAGGCAGCCGCCCATTAATAGCCTCGTGTTTCCTCTGGTCTGGGCAAACGTCAGAAGACAATGCGTGGGAAACTTGTTTTAAAATAGCACGAGCTGCATTTACCCGGTAAAGCACTGTTTACCAGAGTGGGATGCCATTTGTGCGGTTATAGGTCTCTTTTGATTCTATGAGCTTCGCCAGGTCCGGATCATGATAACCGCTGATCCTGGTGATTATCTTCTGTGACTGCCGCAAGTCGTTCAGAGTCAGGGTCGGGTAATCCTCAAACCCGTATTCCCCGTTGGGAAGACGGGCATACCATAACTCACCGTTTTCCTTAATCCACTCGTCGCGGGTATCTTTAACTGCCTGCAGCATCATATCTGCGGTTTCCTTGTATTCTGGCATCCCAGTCGTTAAGAACATCTCGTAGAGAAAATTCATCTCCGCCAGCAGGTGATTAAGCGAAGTATGAGTACGGTGCTCTCCGGATGAGTCCTGGTAATCAGGGACCAGGTAACCTCCGTTCTTACTGCGGTAAGCGTTTTCCCGGGCAAAGCTGCAGAGAAAACCCGCGTAACG
Organism: Syntrophomonadales bacterium; assembly: GCA_050951725.1. Taxonomy (GTDB): domain Bacteria; phylum Bacillota; class Syntrophomonadia; order Syntrophomonadales; family DTU052; genus DTU052. The sequence goes on from JBMNJO010000012.1 coordinate 28,739, forward strand.
ATGAGCTGCAGCCAGGGCATTCTCTTCGCCATAGGTCTGGAAGGCTTCCAGGAGATACAGGGCGGCATCAGTATTGAAACGGGTGTCATAGAAATCATGACCGAAACCGTAGTCCTCTGCCAGCCAGTTGGACCTTGGCCGGGTGGGCCAGTAACCAGTACTGTTCTGGCTGGTGATGCAGCTATACATGGAACTGACAGCGAGGGCGTATGTGAAGCGGCTTTCTTTATCCAAGAATGACCTGCCAACGTGCTGAGCCGGGCAGCGCCAGAAACCACGGGAATGGGTCGGAACGTAGCTTGTGGGGACCATATCATAGGATCCATCAATCCAGAATTTACGAGTCCCGTTCAGGTCGGCTACCTGAATTGAGGAAGTATCGTTTTCGTTTTCCCAGTTCACCAGTTGCCCATGACTGATAACCCCCCACAAGCGGATCATGCCTCCCTGGGCGCTGGACAGGGGAAAACGGAACTCGCTCTCACCCTGACCCCGCCGGACTGAAACATCAAAGGTCCGCATCTCCCGAAAAACGCCATGCCCCAAATCCTGTATCTGGTCGACCGGCCCTAAGACCAGTGATTTCTCTCCACATTCAAGAAAGGCAATCCCAGCTGGCAGCCCTGATTTTAGCTGTTTCGGACTAATGGCCCGCCAGTTGGACTGGCCGATGGCCACATTTCCTTCGGGATAAACCAGGGTCCTGCCACTGGTGAGATGAGGGCCGGAGAGGGTCAAACGACCCTGACAGGTGTGGCTTTCGGTGGAAAGGCCTTTGGATTCGATGAAAAACAGAACATCACCGTTGAGTAAGTCCTGACAGGTCAGGGTTACCTGGCCAATCTCCTGGCTGCGGTTGAAAATGGTGTAGTGATAACTGGATTGCCGCAAGAGGGGTTCTTCTCTGATGGCAGGTCCGGCCATACGAGTACTTAAGCCCGAGTCGGTTTCAACCACAAATGATAGTCCTGAATGGACGGTCACTTCATCAGAACCACTGGTACTGTTCCAGTCTAAGAGGCCGGGCTTACCTCCCAGAACAACAGGTACTACTATAGCCAACAGCGCCAGCAGTCGAAACAATTTTTGCACAGGTCTAAGTCTGGTTAGCATAATTCTTCATCCCTAAATGCTTGGTGGTTCCGCTCTCCTTCACCTTGTTCCTAACCTGAATGAATTCAAGCAATCTTTGGATCAGGATGAAGCGGATAGTATGTAAAAATAGGGGTGCAGAATCGACACCTGTTGGCATAGTTACTGCAATTATATACTCTATATTTGACGTGAAACGGTGCTAATTTGTGGCAAGTGCGGAGATATCCGAAGATCATGGCTTTAGGAAAAATCTTCCTGACAATTCTGAGGATTGGGAGGATGTTATTGTTTCGAAAAGGAGCGGGGACCCGTGATTTCATAGTGAACGAGTTCATAGCGGAGGTGTCACTGACTGGATCAAGTGCACTCTTACAGTCACAACTCAGGAGGTAATAAGCGACTGAATGGTAAATCCCAGGCTATGTGAAAGGCGGGTTGCTGATGTATTGAACTCAGAAACCCGGCAAGGAAACCCTCCTTTGGTCATGCCTTGGGAAGGAACCGCCAGGTTGCGGGTTCAATGGGTTTGAAATTGAGGGTAAAGGTGGTTCCTCCGGGACCGGTATCGAAGGATAAATCAGCATGGTGGCGTGCAGCGATACTGTAACATACCGCCAACCCCAGACCAGCACCACCATCTTTGTCGGTGACAAATGGGGTACCGAGTTTTTCCTGTATTTCAGGAGCAATACCTCTACCTGAGTCCTTGACTGACAGAACGACATGGTGGTCCTTAAAATTGGTGGAGATCACGAGGTTTCCTCCTGGTTCCATGGCCTCCAGCCCGTTACGGGCCAGATTGCACACCAGTTGACGGATTTCTTTATCGTCCAGATTCAGGATAGGGACTGGTACAAGCTGCAGTTCTACTGTCATCTCCAAACGGTTGGCATCCGCCTGCAGCAGCGGGTAAATTGCCGTAATAATGCTGTTGAGATTATGGGGGCGGAGGTCTATGGCCTTGTCCTTGGCCAGCAGCAGGAATTCTGACAGGATGAAGTTAGCCCGGTCCAACTCCTCGATTATAATGTCAAAATAATCCTTAAATTGAGCACCTTCCGTGGTTTCTCCCATCATCTGCAGGAAGCCGCGGACTGACGTCAGGGGATTTCTGATTTCATGTCCAATACTGGCTGCAGTCTGTCCGATGAGATTCAACCGGTCCAGACGCGCCAGGTTTTCTTCTATCAGCCGTTTTTCGGTTATATCCTGGAAAACTGTTAAGAAGCAGGGTTCACCATTCATAATAATGATTTCCGATGACAGGTGTCCGGTTAGAATCCTCCCTGATTTGTTCTTGACTTTGACTTCCATACCCTTCAGGGCATCGTGGCTGTGAAAAGCCTTGCGAAAATCGCGGCAGAAGCTGTCAGCAACCCAGAGGCCAAGGGTTGTCGAATTGCTTCCTATGGCTTCGGCGGCCGTATATCCAGTGGCCTCTACCCATCGTTGGTTAACATCAATGTAGGAGCCATCTGAAACCCGGGAAATCGACATAGTGGCCGGGTTTAGCTGGAATGCTTTGTAGAATCTTTCTTCCGACAGGCGGAGGGCTTCATCGGTCATATGGCGGTCGGTTACGTCGCGCCAAGACACTGCAATACCGTCACCCATCTTAACAGCCTGCACGTCAAAATAACCGGAAACAGACTTGTCCTCATAATAAACAGATTCCAGCGACAAAGGTTTACCGGTTTCAACTACTCTTATATAGTCGGCAAATACACTGGAATTGCGATGGCCGGGGTAGAATCTAAACAGGCTCTTGCCAACAATATCTTCCGGTTTTCGTCTCAGCATTGAACAGGCAATGCGGTTGATAAAATCTATGACAAAGTCCTTAATCAAACCTGATTCATCACGCAAAGTGGAGAGGATTACAAAAGAATCAAGCATATTGTCTACTGAAGCCTTGAAACGGTATAGGCTTTGCTGCAGTTCAGACTCGAGATGTTTGCTATTCGAGATATCATGAAACTGAACCGAAAGCTGTTCTGGAGTCGGATAATAGTGAACCTCATACCAGGTATTCTGAAGCTCTACCTCAAAGTGTACCGGCTCCATTGTTTGAACTGCCTGATCAAAATACTGAACAAACAGCGGATTGTATTGGTAAAAGAACTTGGCCGGATTTTTGCCTAATACCTTCGGCTTGGACGAACCAAACAGGGCAGTAGCTGCCTTGTTTAAATACAGGACCTGTCCCTGGTTGCTCAGGACTAGGAAGGGGTCTACCAGGGTATCGAGTGTCTCCGACAGATTCAGAGGTGTGTTAAGTTGGCCATTTTGACCAGTCTCATCTGAAACCTCAGGCAAATCCCCGGAACTGGTTAATACGGCTTGCCGATTAACCCTTAAAACCATCTCCAGTCCTCCCAGCCAATTACTTGTATCTGTATGCATTTTGTCATACTTTTGGTGATTATTTTGTAGAATCGTGTCAAAGGAGAACCAACATTTTTCTCCCCGGCAGTAAAGTGTGCTATACTGTCCTGCTTTTCAGCATTCAAATGAATTTGTTTTTTGTTCACTTTTTTGACATATCTTCAGGGTACAATACGAACCAAGGAGGTGCTTTTTATGAAAACGAGGTGGCTGGCCTTGCCCCTGATGGCTTTATTTCTGATGATGGGAGTCTTTCCGGCAGTGGCAGTGGGTGAAAACACCTTAGGTAAACAGTTCTTTGATGAAAAGTTTGCCTCTAAAAGGGCCGCAGTAGAGGCAGCACTCGAGCAAGGAACTATAAGTAAAGCACAAGCAGATAGGCGTCTGGCCAACCACGAGTCCAGGTATAACGCTATTGCTGCAGGCAATTATGAATGTCCGGCTGAGGGGAACGCCATAAGTCAACAATGTTATGGACAAGGAAACTGCAGGACAGGAAAGATGGGTCAAGGCAATGGCCGCGGTCATGGTCAAGGTTACGGTCAAGGACGGGGAGTCAGAAGCAGCGTAGCATGGTAGGTGCATTCAAGCAGGTTACTACGTTTGCGCTGGAAAAAAACAAAAGATGGGATGATGAGCGCTTCACAAGATGCTCCTCTCTCTTCTGATTACTGCAGGTGATGCAAGTGGAGAGTCTCTATCCTCTTGCGTCACTTCTTTTTTGACGGTATGCTCCAATCTTGTTTGCTGCTAATCGTAGGGTTCTGACCCGGTGTTTTACGCCTAGCCAGCTCATCAGGCAAATGCTCTTTTTCTCCAGTCAAAAGAGACCCGCAATAAGGGCATACTGGATTCTTCAGGCTGGAGAGCTTCGCGGCCGAAAAACTTCGGCCATTGCATTGTGGACACACAAATTGATACATAAGCAATCTCCAAAGCAATTTATCCATAATAACCCAAAATAGACAGACTGCTATTTATTATATATGCGGAATAGCGTTGTAGATTACACCCCCACCAGAATAAACCATAATAGTGTTATCCCACCATTGCCAACTGAGGTAAAAGTTGATTGGTACGTATCCACTTTTGAGGTATTATTAATCTTAAGAATAGTGAAATACTTGTCTGCATGTTGAGCAACCAATCACACAATCAACAGAAACTCCAGGATAGAAGACTAATATGCACTACACTATGGGTATCAACAGTTTTCAATGGATGCTTTGGAACGAAGGGGGTGACACAGTCTGTAACAAGGGGAGCACAAAAAAGGTTAATAGGAATTCAAAAAAGGGGAGGCGTTATCAATGACTGACAGAACGAGGAACCGACTCGAAGGAGCGCTGCCACGGCTTACCGATTACATGAAACGTGCAGCAGAGAGGGATCCTGGTCACCCGGCATTTATCTATAAGGATGAGGAGCTTTCCTACGGTGAATTCTCCAAGAATGCCCATCAATTTGCCAGGTTCCTGCTTAAGATTGGGGTTCAGAAAGGGGACCGGCTTGGTTATATAATGAATGGTCGCCCGGAGTTCTATACCTTTTATATGGCTGCTGGTTTGATTGGAGCCATAATTGTGGGGATGGGCACCCGTTTTACGCCTCATGAGATGAAGTATGTATTGAATAACTCGGAAGCCGACTATGTGCTGACACTGTACGGACTGGGAGATGTAGCAAACTATCAGGAAAAACTGGCCCAAGCTCTGCCTGAGTGCCCTTCGGTAAAACAGGTTTGGGTTGTAGGCGGACCGGCTGAGCTTCCAGGTGCCCTGACCTGGGATGAGATTATGCAGGATGAGTATTTGGAGTATGAAGAGGCGCTTAAGGAAAGAGAAGCGCAGGTTGGCCCGGATGATGGGTTGATCATTGTTTATACCTCCGGGACCACCGGGCAGCCGAAGGGAGCAGTATTAACCCATGGGAGCGTAATCGCCCAATCCCTGGTATTGTGCGACGAGTTTGGCGCTCCAACCGGTCTTACCCCGAATGACAGATTCTTAAATCACGTTCCGGTAAACCATGTTAGCGGTGCCACCGAGCTGGGAGCTTCTCCAATTGTAGCCGGTGCCACTCAAATAGTTATCGATCAGTTCCATCCCGCGATAACACTGGAGCAGATGGAAAAGCATAAGGCAACTGTTTTTGCCGGGGTTCCTACCATGTTTGTCATGGAATTCAACCTGCCGAACTTCAAGGACTATGACCTGTCCTCCGTCCGGTTCTGCATGGTCGGCGGTGCCATGGCCCCCATGGAGATACTGACGAAAATGAAAGAAATTACCCCCTACGTCACCAATCCCATGGGTATGACCGAGACCTCGGGACTGATCACCTATACTGATATCGGTGCCAGTGCCGAGAACCTTAACAAGACAGTGGGTAAAGTTGCGCCTGAGTTTGAAATGAAGATTGTTGACGCTAATCGTAAAGAAGTGCCTAATGGCACCGCGGGCGAGATCGCCTATCGTGGTCCCTCAATAATGAAGGAGTACTTCCGGATGCCGGAAGCAACTGCAGCCGCATTTGATGATGAAGGCTGGTTCTATTCCGGAGATGCCGGTTATATTGACGAGAATGGTGACCTGTGTCTGGTAGGACGAATTAAGGAAATGTATATCACTGGTGGTGAGAATGTTTACCCGGCCGAGGTGGAGGAGTACATCTCACGGTATCCCGGCGTAGCCATGGTGGCAGTACTCCCTGTTCCCCATAAGGTTATGGGCGAGGTAGGACGGGCCTATGTCGTGCCCAAGCCTGGTGCCAATCTGGATGGGGATGCTATTCAGGAATATCTGAAAGAATTCCTGGCCCCCTACAAGATTCCGCGTGAATATGTTTTCAGAGACTCATTCCCCATGACCCCGCTGGGCAAGATTGAGAAGAAGGTTCTTCGCCAGCAAATGGAGGAGGAGCTCAAGAACTAAGGACATTTTGATCATTTCCAAAGCCGCCGGAGTTCTTGAAGACACCGGCGGCTTTTAATATGACGATAGGCGTTTCTGTTGTTCCGCGATCATGTCCGCCCTAAAGGTGAACCAGGCTTATGGGAACAAATAATATAAAAGGCAGCCTTGCAGGAACATGATCAGTGGCAAACCCCATTTGAATTTGATGTGACGGGTTTTGTGGCGGAAGATATGCATGCCGGCTAATCCGCCTATTGAGCCTCCCAGGACCGAGGCCAGCATCAGGTTCCGTTCCCGAATTCTCCGCCGGTGGTTCCGGGCCAGCCGTTTGTCCCATGCGAAGAGGCAAAAGGTCACAGTATTGATCACCAGGATGTAGTACAAGACAAACTTCGGATTTGGTTCCAACATAAAGTCACGTCCAATTTCAGCATCTATATTAAGTTTTCGGAGTCTGTCTGTGAAAACCTGCAGCCTGAGGTCTGGCAAAGAGAAATTATGCATTCAAACTTATGAATTATAACTATGCATAAAAAAGCAACCGAGTGATGCCCATCTGCGTTCCTTTTCCTAATTTTCTGATTCTTGTGGCTTAAAGGGGTGTTTTGTGTTACGTTTACAGTTAAGAGTATCGTAGTAAACATTTACAATCATTAAGGTTAGGAGGAAGGAGATTTGGAGTGGAAGGATTATAGCACTCTAAAAGTCGAGGAGATTGAACCTGGTATTCTGTTGGTAGGTCTCAACCGGCCGGAAAAGTTGGATGCCCTCAACCTGCAGATGTTGGACGAGATCCTGGATCTGTGGGGCGGGCTGAAGCATAACCTGGATATCCGGGTAGTAATCCTTAAGGGCGAGGCCGAAAAGGGTTTCTGCGGCGGTCTGGATTTGAATGAAGGGGTACCGGTCCCTGAGTATACCGGTCCGTTGATGTTTGATTGGCAGACCAGGCTGGGGGAGATCGAGCTGTTCATGCGGCAGATGCCTCAGCCAATTGTCTGCATGATACATGGCGCTGCGGCCGGGGCGGGTTTTAGTTTTGCCATGGCTTCAGACATCCGGGTCATTTCGACCGATGCCCGTTTCTTGTGCGCCTATGTCAATGTAGGAATCGGTGGGGCTGATATGGGAAGCAGCTATTTTCTGCCCCGGTTGATCGGAGCCGGCAGAGCCTACGAGTTTATGCTGACCGGCCGGATCATGAATGCCGAAGAAGCCATGAACCTGGGCCTGGCTTCCCGGTGTGTTGAACGCGCGGAGCTGATGGCAACAGCTTTGGATCTGGCCCGTACTATGGCCGCCAAAGATCCACTGGCATTAAGAATGACGAAAGAGGCTATTAACCACAGCCTGGGATGTGCCGGACTGGAAGCTGCTCTGGCCATGGAGAACCGCAATCAGATCATGATGATGATGCACAACGTAATGCAGGGCAAGGGCCCCGTTTACCGTTAATAACCGATGGTCACAAAAAGGCGGTTCCGGGTCAGATTCCTGACCCAGGACCGCCTTTTTTACGTACGCATCTAGCAGTCGAGATATTCCCGAAGCTGTAAAAGCCGGCCTAGAAGAGGTGAGGCAGTTTTTTCTTAATACGGTCGAGGTTATGGTTGGCCTGGCGAATCACCGAATCCTGGTCCATGGTGGTCAGGACTCCATCTTCGTATACGATGCGGCCATCCACCACAGTTAAAGTTACGTCACTGGCTTTGGCCTGGTAAACCAGTTGGCCGTAAATATCGGTGTAATCCCAGGGCGCGCAGTGGATTCCTTCCAGATTGATCATAGCCAGATCAGCCTTCTTTCCCACCTCCAGGGAACCAACCTCCTTATCCAATCCCATAGCCTGTGCCCCTCCCAGGGTAGCTAACTCCAAAACACTCCTGGCGGGCATTGAGGTTGGCCCGTAACGGGGCTTGTGAATCAGGGCGGCTAATCGCATCTCCAGGAAGGGATCCAAATTGTTGTTGCAGGGTGCACCATCGGCACCCAGGGCGATATGAGTTCCTTGTTCAAGCATACCGGGTATGGGAGCAATCCCTGAAGCCAGCTTCAGGTTGGAAGAGGGGCAGTGGACCACATTGGTTGCACTTTGAGCCAGCAGGCGAATCTCGTCATCGGTTACCCATATGCAATGAGCCAGAACCAGATTACTGCCGGTCAATCCCAGGTGGTTCAGATAAGCTACGTTGTCCATTCCCCGGTCTGACCGAACCAGGGCCACCTCCGACCGGTTTTCCGAGGCATGGGTATGTATTTGGACCCCGTACCTCTCCGCCAGGTTTCTGACCTCGACAAGCAGTGGCTCGCTGCAGGACACGGCGAAGCGGGGGGTGAAGGCATAGTGCAGACGCCCATCACCGCTGCCATGCCATCTCTCCAGCAGATCAACGCTCCCCTGCAGGGAATCATCGGTTTTTTCCATCAGGCTCTCCGGGAGTCCCTCTCCATGATCTATCATACATTTGCCGCTGACAGCCCGTATCCCTGATTCAACAATGGCCTGAAAGGCGGCCTCGGTATGATGAACACTTTCCATGTCAATGATGGCAGTGGTGCCGCTTTGCAAAAGCTCCCCAATGCCCAGCATAGCTGAACAGTATAGGGTTTCCGGGTCATGAGCGCCTTCCAGGGGAAGAATCCGGGTAAAAAGCCAGTCCAGGAGTTCCAGGTCATTGGCCTGGCCGCGAAAAAGAGTCTGACACAGGTGCACATGGGCCTGTATCAAACCGGGGATCAGCACTTTTCCGCGGGCGTCGATAACTCGATCAACCTCAAATTCAGGTTCAGACTGACTGATGGATTTGATGCGGTCTCCATCAATCAGCAGGTTGCCGCGCAGAATCTCCCGGTTTTGATTCATAGTAACTATCAAGGCATTTTTAATAAGCAGTGAATTAAGGGGACGTGCGATTTGATTCATTTAATTTAACCCCCTTCATAGGATCTGAAAGCATTCACAATAGTTCCCTTTACCGGTCATAATTCCGCGATAGCGGTTGAGGCCGCTGATAGCCTGGTCATAGCGGAAATTCGCCAACTGTGATTGGTGGAGATTCAGAGCGGCCAGTTTCCTATCCAGGTAGGGAGTGATGTCCACGACTAGCGAATACTGCTGGAGAGGGGTCCACACCTCGTAGGCCAATAACATAGCAACCTGCCATGGATCACCCTGACACTCCTGGAACCAGGGCCCTCCCGCCCTCCCCTTGGCTTCAACCACCAATTCATGAGTCACCCGGTGGTCCTTATGGCCATCATGCTGATGGGGGATATAGATCCATTCCGGTTTTCTGTCTCTTATAAGATTAATCAATGCCACCATATTATCCTGGTTGTATTCCAGGTAGCCGTCCGGATTCCTCAGAAAGACCAGATCAGTAATTCCCAGTATAGAACACGAGCCTTTGGCCTCCTGTTCTCTAATCGAACCGAGCTTTTCTTTGGAGATGTTATAACCACCTGCATCCCCTGAGGTCATATAGACCACAGTTACCTGATCACCGTTCTCAATATGACCTGTCATGGCGCCGCCGCAACCCAGAATCTCATCATCAGGGTGTGGCGCAAAAACCATGATTTTCAAACTTATCCCTCCCCGTTAGGTTCAATAAGATCGTGGCAGGGTTCGTCACTTTGAGAGAAGATTAAGAGGAGTACGGGGGCAATTACATATATACTGGTGGTAGCAGCGGCAACAATTCCTGAATCATTGACAATCAGCCCCACTACTGCGCCAACCAGGATTCCGGAGAATCCCTGAAATAGACGGGGACAGTCGGTTTTTAAACGGGACATAGCGCCTGACGGGCGATAGAGCAGTATAACCAGAGCAGCCAGGATCGCCAGAAAGACCCGGCTCCAGACCGTGTAGCGCATAAGTTTAAGATTCATGCTGGCCTTGCGGAATATAATAATAAGGGCTTCCTGCCAACCGCCAGACAGGACCTGGTTAGCCGCCCGGCCGACATGGGACTGTAACTCAGGGGGGCGGTTCAGATCAAATATTGTCAGCCCCAGCACAGCGGCCCCAACTAACGATAATACTATCAAAAGATTGCGTACGCTGATGCGGATATCTCCAAAGAGCATCAAAGTTACCAAAAAAGCTGCCGGAGCTGTCAGAACCCCATCGGTGTTGGCCCCAAACCCTGGAGCTGATATAAGCAGGGCTTGAGAGGCCAGGAAAATACCAAGCAGCCACAACACCCATCGGTGATGCCATGCCTGATAAACCGCTGCACTGACCAGAATGGCACATCCGATCATCACTCCCATGTACTCGTTGCCAACACCGTAGTAGCGCGCACCGGCCATAGGATCGTATCCCAGGACTGATGACTTGATCATGGTCGCCCCGGTTAAGAGGTCAATATCAAGTGCCAGTAAGGTTATGAGGGCAACAAAAACAAAAGCCTTATAGTAATGGGCACGAAAACCGACACTTAGTACCAGGGTCAGCAACAGAGCGGCAATTATGGCTACCACGCCATAAGCCCAGTCAAATGGCAGGTTTATTTTACCCAGGGGGAGCAATACCAGAGGGATTACTGCCATTGCCAGTATGAAGGGCGGCAGCCATTGGGCTTTCTTCTTAAAAACAGCCAGGAGCAACAGGGCCAGGGCAATAACGATAATTTGAAAGACCACATAACCTTTGACCAGAGGGGAGCGCAGGCGATTGGTCAAAGCGGTTGATGCGGACATGACCTGGGCCTCATTCAGGGCATCGATCCCGGCTGCGGACCTGGATATAACCGGCCGTCCAATCATGTTAATTCCAAAATCATTTATGCCCTTAAAAGATAATATGGTGGGGGCGATGTCTGTGTTCGCCACCACAAAATCCCGGCGGGTGGACGCGGAGGTAAGGAAACCATGGTATCCGGAGCCGTAAACCACCATCGGGGTGAAGGAGTCTTTGGATTCCAACTGCCTTTTGGCCGAAGAAGGGGAGATAATTATCAAGACATCATCAGGTGACATTTGTTCCTGCAATTTACCAACAAACTGATCAATGTTTGTCAGCAGGCGGGTTCGCTCTGCCTGCACTATATCAGGGAAAGCCACGGGGGCCTTTTCCAGGCGGGCAAGATCCGCCAGCTCAATAACAAAAACATCAGCATCTGACTTATAGCGGGCAACCTCCTGCAGTATAAAACGGTAATTGGTCTCAAGGCCCAACATGCCGGAGGAAGGGACGGTCGTCTGGTTGGATATATTCCCCAAAGGGACCCGGCCGGAAGCATCCATGGCGATGGCCACGGAAGGGCGTGATCTGGTATCTGCTGTATATCCGATATCGGCATTACCCAGAATGCACACCTTAAAGCCATGCAGCCCCAGTGTTTCACCGAGTAAACCAAGCCTGGTATTGGTGCTTTCTTTATCCGTACCTGCCATTAAAGCAGGAAGACTGATGAGCACGCATTCGTCTGTACCTGTTTCAAAGCCGGTCAAGGCTTTATAGATTTCCGCAGCCGATCTGTGTTTGCCATAAGCTGTTTCATCCACATTGTAGGCGACTATTCCCGGGCTGTATGATCTGGCCAGGTTACCGGCTCCAATAGTCAGGGCACCGTTCTCCGTAGTATTGCTGCCCAATGTACGGTTGCTGACCAGCCCAACAGCACCATTTCGCGCCAGTTCAGATATATTTGGGGCAGCCGCGGTATCAAAATCACTAATTGACAGTTTGTCTGCTACCACCAGATATATGTGTCGGGCCTGTTCCTGGGGAGCAGCCGAAACTGGTCCCGGAGACACCAGGAGCATAATTAATGCGATTATGCAGGAGAAAAACTTCACTCGCAAACTTCCCTTTAATCGTAGTAATACGCCGCAATATAAGTAAATATTACCAAGCACCGGGCTGTTTATCAGTCTACTATACCGAAGGTATGTTACACAACCAATTGCACTCGATTATCACAACGTAGTGTATCCTGTAAAAGCAAAAAAGGATGCACCCTTCCGGCGCATCCTTTAAGTGCGAAACCAATCTAATCTTTTGGCAGCCAGCTGTTGACCAACTCCTCGTTTTCTTCCACCCACTTGGCGGCTGCTTCCTCGCTGTCACCCATATCTTCAGCCATGACAATCGCATTAGCCAGGTCATCAGAGGTCCAACGGAATTTATCAAAGAACTCGTATGCATCGGGCATATCCTCTTTTAGTCCCCGCCTGACCACGGTGTTAAGCTGTTCCTCTTCCCCTAAGGACAATTTGGGATCCTCCAGGAATTTTAAGTCCCAGCGGGCAAATTTCCAGTGCGGGGTCCAACCGGTTACAACCACCCAATCCTGGTTGTCAATAGCCTTCTTCAGGGCCGCTGTCATCGTAGAATCGCTTCCTTCCACCAGTTCGTAATCCAGTTGATAGTCCTCAATCGCCTGCTCGGTTAACCCCATAATGCCGGCTCCCGGGTCAATGCCGATAATCTTTCCGTCGAACCTGTCTTTTACACCGTTCAACTCATCAATAGAGTTTATGGTTACGTATTCCGGAACTGTCAGGCCTAATTTCGCACCTTCCATATTGACTCCCAGGTTCTCCACCCGATCACCCATCTTGTCCATGTACTCCTTATGGGTTACCGGCAACCAGGAACAGAAGGTGGCATCACCGCTGCCGCCGGCCAGGCCCTCGTACATGGCTGCCGCAGTTACCGGCACCAGTTCAACGTCGTATCCCAGTTTGCTTTCCAGGACTTCTGCCACTACATGCGAAGTAGCCGTTGCACAAGCCCATTCTACATACAGAATTTTGGCAGTCTTTTTATCCGCGGAGTCTCCGCCGCAACCAACCACTGTTGCCACGAGAAATACCATACATAATAACGCTGCGATTACTTTTCTTTTTGACAATTATTTTCCTCCATTCCAATCAGATTTTCCCAGGTTTTGGGTTATCCGGTCCAGTATTACTGCAACAACAACTATGGCCAGACCGGCCTCGAAGCCCACGCCAATCTCCAGCCGCTGAATCGATCTCCATACCTCACCCCCCAGTCCTCTGGCACCGATCATAGCAGCTATTACCACCATAGACAGCGATAGCATGATGCACTGGTTAATCCCTGCCATTATCGTTGGTTTGGCTAAGGGCAGTTCAATCTTAATCAACATCTGCAAGAAGGTTGATCCGAAGGAGTTCCCCAATTCCACCAGTTCATCCGGCACCTGCTGCAGTCCGAGTATAGTCAGTCGGATAATTGGCGGCATAGCAAAAATTAAGGTAGCTATAACAGCTGGTACTACGCCGAGACCAAAAAAGAATATGGCTGGCAGCAGGTAAACGAATGCCGGAAGGGTCTGCATGAAGTCCAGGATAGGCATCAGGACATTACGAACCCCGTTCTTTTTGGCACCCAGAATCCCGAGGGGGATACCAAGTAAAACACACAACAGAACTGCGGCTAAAACCATGGCCAGGGTGGACATTGTGGCTTCCCAAAGCCTGGCGTTCAGCAGCCAGAAGAGTCCTATAACGCTGAAAATCGCAATTTTGCGATCCGCCAGCCACCAGGTGAGTCCGGCAATCACGATTATAAAAAGCTCAGGCGGGAGGAACAATAATACATCCTGTAGACCTTCAATAATAACCTCCAGGGCCTCAGAGATGCTTTCGGTGGTTGACCCGCCCTCGCGTACCAGGTACTCTATTCCATTTTCTATCCACTGACCAATGGGGATTTTGGGCAGACCGCTTAGCATTATTCCCTTCTTTCTCCGGCTATGCCGGCAATAACTGAGCCTCTCACGAGAATACCTTTCAGGGAGTTGTCTTCATCCACCACTGCCAGGGGGACTCTGCTGGATGCCATGGTATCCAAGAGCTCATTCAGATAAGTATCAGGTGAAGTTACGGGCATATCTTTTTTTAGAATACCGTCCAGGCTCTTCTCGCCTCTGCTCGCTGCATCCAAGGCGTCTTCGGCCACCACATAGCCCAGGAGGCGTCTTTCCCGGTCGGTAACAAACACGCTTGACATCCCGTGCTTTTCCATGAGATGCAGAGCGGTCCTGGGCCCATCCTTCGTATAGGCTACGCTGCGGGGTTTTACCATTACCGTAGCGGCTGTCAGGGCCTTGGAACGATCAACATTTTCTACAAACCGGGCTACGTAATCAGTAGCTGGTGAAAGCAAAATCTCTTCGGCAGTACCGATTTGAACGATTTCCCCGTCTTTCATGAGAGCGATCCTGTCCCCAATCTTTAAGGCCTCATCCAGGTCATGGGTGACAAATATGATGGTTTTCTGAAGTTTCTTTTGCAGTTCGATCAATTCATCCTGCATGTCCTGACGGATAAGAGGATCAAGAGCACTAAAGGGTTCGTCCATCAGGAGAATATCAGGATCGGTTGCCAGGGCCCGGGCCAATCCCACCCGCTGTTGCATACCACCACTCAGGTTATTGGGGTAATACTCGGCCCAGCCACCAAGCCCAACCAACTCCAGGGCTTTCCTGGCCTTTTCAAGTCTTTCCGCCTTGGGGACGTTATCGACCTCCAAACCATAAGCCACATTTTCCACCACGGTTCTGTTCGGCAGTAAGGCAAAACGCTGAAACACCATTGACATCTTCTTCCGGCGGATATGAATCATTTCCTGGGAGGAAACCCTGGTTAGATCCTGTCCGTCAATCATGATGGTTCCTGAGGTTGGACTGATAAGGAAGTTTATACACCTTAACAGGGTCGATTTGCCGCTGCCAGAAAGGCCCATGAGAACAAAACTTTCTCCTGGCTGCACCGCAAGGTTAATATTTCTAATCCCAACCACCTGTCGGGTCTGTTTCCTTATCTGGTCATTTTTTACGCCTTGTTTTATTAAGGTCAGAGCGCGGTCCGGATGATTGCCAAATACCTTGGTGACATCTTTAATCGTAATTTTATCCATGAATCATAACCTTTCCACACAGGCACAACCGGTTGTTGGCCCAGCCGGAACCTGAGTCAACGATCGGAGGGCACATATTATTAACGCTGATCGCCTGACCAGCACGATTAACTTATAATAGTGTGACCTGAAATTATTGGGATATGCTATTGAGGAAAACTTTGTGGGAGATGCTTCTGATGAAGCGGGGTTGACGATAAGCAAAGCCATTCCCCTCCCAAAGTGCTTACAAGGTTAGCTGACGGGTCCGGGCTGGGACGCCCTACCGTTTTTCACAGTTCCTACTCGTATCTAAGCGCGTTGATCGGGTCCAAACGTGAGGCCTTCATCGCCGGGTAGACCCCAAATATCAGTCCGACAACACTGGATACTCCCACAGCCAACAGGATGGTGCTGCTGCTGACAATGGGAGTAAACCCGAGATAGGACTCACTTATTCGCCCAATCAATATGCCGAACCCGATGCCCAGGATCCCTCCGGTGAGGGTCAACAAAACCGCCTCAATCAAAAACTGGTTAAGTATATCGACAGTCCGGGCACCGACTGCTTTGCGCAGTCCAATTTCCCGGGTCCTTTCACTGACAGCTACCAGCATGATGTTCATAATTCCTATTCCACCCACCAAAAGGGAGATAGCTGCAATTCCGGCCAACAGTGAGGTCAGCATGTTGGTAATGCTGTCAACTGCTGAAAGGACATCGCCGGACGAGATAACAGTGAAATCAGCCAGTGATGAATTGGTGATATCATGATTTTTCATGAGGGTTTTTCTGATTTCCCGTTTCAGCGCAGGGACTACATTCTCGTCAACCGCCTGAACATAAATAAAATTGAAATTGTGGGATTCAAAGGTTTCAGCAGCGGCGGTGTACGGAATATAGGCCTGATTATTGGGATCAGCCAGGCCGGATTCATCAGCTGGATTGAAGATGCCAATAACCTGGTAGCCAGTGCCTTCTATTTCCAGGATCTTGTCAATTGGGTTTTCATCACCGTATAACTCTTTCGCCAAGTCTTTCCCCATCACCAGTACCTGTGAACCCTCATCCACGTGACGCTGGGTAAAAAGACGTCCCTCACCAACGGTAAGACTGTTGATTGCAAAGTAGTCCGGCGATATTCCCAGCACCGGGAAACGCTTATTACCCTTTTTGGTTTCGGCCACTGCAGAGCTAGTAATCTCTCCAGATACATACTTGATATGAGGATGCTCTTTCCGGTCAGCCAGTGAGAGCATATCTTCTTCAGTCAATGTTGATGTCGATAGGGTAAATCCCCGGGTATGCGACTGAGTCTTGGTGGGGTCAAGGGCCTGAGCCCCGGCAACCGCTCCGGGTAAAATCGTCAGGTTGGTAGCACCAAGAGCCAGTATACGATCGGCTATGCTGACTCTGACTCCGGCACCCAGTGATACCAGTCCGATAATCGAACCAATGCCGATAACAATGCCAAGTATGGTCAAGAGGCTTCGCCCTTTGTTCGCAAATATAGCCTTAAGGGACTGACTAATGAGGAGCCAGATTCTCATGCGACCCTCTCAGCAACGGAAACGATTTCACCGTCCAGCAGTTTTATGGTCCGGTCTGCATGACGGGCAATCTGTTCCTCATGGGTGATGAGAATAATGGTGGATCCGCTGGAGTTGATTCTCCGAAATATGTCCAGGATCTCCATCGAGCGTTTACTGTCCAGGTTGCCAGTAGGTTCATCGGCCAGGATAATGGCGGGATTCATTATCAGGGCCCGGGCAATGGCAACTCGCTGCATCTGTCCACCTGATAACTGATTGCTCTGGTGATTGATATGGTCAGCCAGGCCGACCTCTTCGATCAGCTTGACTGCCCTATTCCTGCTGTTTTTGAGCCTGCCGTAAATGGTAGGAAGAAGGACATTGCCCAGAACTGTAGTACGGGGCAGCAGGTTAAACTGCTGGAATACAAAGCCAAACCGCTGGTTTCGCAGAGCAGCAAGACTGTTGTCTCTGAGTTTGCTGACATCCCGTCCTTCCAGGAAGTACTGCCCGGAAGTGGGGCGGTCAAGCAGGCCCAGGATGTGCATCAGCGTTGATTTGCCAGAGCCCGACGGCCCCATTATCGCCAGGAATTCACCTCTGGTTACTGTCAGATCAATATCCCTCAAAGCCACGGTATCCTCAACACCGGTTTTATATATTTTGGAGATCCCTTTCATCTCGATGATGTACTCCATCAGCACCACTCTTTCACAGCTTCTTACTCTCACATAGTATTTTGGATAAAAACCGGATAACCTACTCACGCTTTTTACAGACACTTCGAGGTTTATGGCAATACCGCGGCAGATAGAGTCCATCCAGCAGCCAAATTGGACCGAAGAGTTGGCCAATTTAACATCCATGTTCAGTGGCCCTCTCTCGCCTTGTCCGTGGGGCTCGCCCTCTTTCGTCGTTCGCCTTCGCAGGGTGTTCTGCCATGCTGCGTCAACCGATTCCTACATATCAATCAAGCCAGGTTAAGGTTGGACAAGGGGGACAAATTTTGGGTTGCGATATAGAATGACATCGTATATTATTAACTTATAGATAATGTGGATCAAAATAATCCGCTTAAGGGGTGCGCGAATTGCAGATTACCAGGCAGACCGAATACGGCATCAGAACACTGATCGAGTTGGCCCAGTTGCCAGAAGGTCAGTTGATTGCTTCCAAAACCATATCTGAACGCCAGGAAATCCCTGAGACCTTCTTGCACAAAACACTGCAACTGCTGTCCAAGGCTGGACTGGTTATCACGCAACGAGGGGTTCAGGGAGGAGTGAGGCTTGCCTTACCCCCCGATAAGATCACCATTAAGGATATCCTGGTTGCGATCGAAGGCCCGCTGGCCATTAACGTCTGCATGGTGCCCGGGTATCCCTGTGATAAGATGGGAACCTGTCAGGTCAGAAGGATTCTGGCTAGAGCCCAGGCGGCTTTGTCGGCTGAGTTGAGCCGGGAGACCCTGGCTGACATCATAGATGAAAGGAGAGAGGAGTAGAACAGAACCAGGCTTTTATTTACCCCAAAAGAGGACATAAAACATCTAATTTATCATCATAATGTGGGGAGGAATGATACATGTTCTGTAATCAGTGTGAACAGACAGCCAAAGGAATCGGGTGCACAGTCTCTGGAGTGTGTGGAAAGAAACCGAATGTTGCCCAGCTGCAGGATCTGTTGACTTATGCTCTGCGCGGCCTGAGCCGTGCTGCCTATGAGGCACAGAAAGCGGGGGTTAATGATCCGCGGGCCAATCGCATGTTAACCAAAGGATTGTTTGCCACTCTTACCAATGTTAATTTTGACCCCGAGTCCTTGGCTGATTATATTAACCAGGCTGTGGAATTGAGACAAGATCTGGTCGATAGAATTGGGAAGTCCGGACAGGTTGACGGATGGGAGGACGAATCCCTGCATTTTACACCTGCTGCAGATCTGCAGGGTCTCTGCCAGCAGGGCGAAGATGTCGGGGCCCTGGGATTCCAGGAATCTGACCCGGACATCATGTCGCTGAAACAGATCCTGGTCTACGGGCTGAGAGGCGTTGCTGCCTATGCCCATCACGCTGGTCTGCTCGGGCAGGAAGACCCGGCTGTTTATCAGTTTATGCACAAAGCGATGGCCAACCTGACCAATAGTTCACTGGGCCTGCAGGAATGGCTGGACCTGGTGCTGGAATGCGGAAGCATAAACCTTCGGGCGATGGAACTTTTGGATGCAGGAAATACTGAGACTCTGGGCCACCCAGAACCGACTCCAGTAAGCCTGGGGCACCTTCAGGGCAAATGTATCCTGGTATCCGGGCATGATCTGCTGGATCTTAAGGAATTATTAATACAGACAGAGGGTAAGGGCATCAACATCTATACCCACGGTGAGATGCTGCCGGCCCATGGCTATCCGGAACTTAAGAAATATCAGCACCTGGTGGGGCACTACGGGACCGCCTGGCATAATCAGAAAAAGGAATTCAGCCAGTTTCCAGGGCCAATACTGATGACCACCAACTGTATTCAAGAGCCGCAGCCGACCTATGCTGACAGCATATTCACCACCGGACCAGTCGCCTGGCCGGGAGTCACCCATGTAGAGAACGGCTCTTTCCAGCCGGTGATTGACAAGGCATTGCAGATGCCAGGGTTTGATGATAACCAGGAGGGTCAGACCATACTCTGTGGTTTTGCCCGCAATGCGGTCCTGAACGTAGCGGATCAGGTGATTGAAGCGGTGAAGGGTGGAGCTATCAGGCACTTCCTGCTGGTAGGCGGGTGTGATGGAGCGCGGGCGACCCGTAGTTATTACACCGAAATAGTGGAAAAAGCCCCTGATGATACCGTGATTCTGACTCTGGGATGCGGCAAGTTCCGTTTCTTTGACCGGGAACTGGGTGATATTGGCGGGATCCCACGGTTGCTGGACCTGGGACAGTGCAATGATGCCTACTCAGCGGTTCAGATTGCAGTGGCCCTGGCCAATGCCTTTGAGTGTGGTGTCAATGACCTTCCGCTGTCGTTGGTATTGTCCTGGTATGAACAGAAAGCGGTTTCTGTACTCCTGAGCCTGCTCTATCTGGGTATCAAGAATATTCGGATTGGGCCTACACTCCCGGCCTTTATTTCCCCGGGAGTCCTGAAGGTACTGGTTGATAACTATGGTCTCAGACCGATAACCACCTCGGATGATGACCTGATGGCGATACTGGCTGGTTAATAAATCCTTCTAACTCCCAATCCCCATGCCAAACGATAAGAAAGAAACAGAGGGTTCTCCAGCGAGAACCCTCTGCGCTTTATATTCATAAACGAGCAGGTTTTCCGTCCACATCAGATCTGCCAGACATCTTGTTGGACGGCCTGACCCAATAAACCGGTCCTCTGACGATAACTAAATCGACCAGGCGGCTCTGGCGCCTTCCTCCACCGCTTCTATAATCCGGCGGCCTTTAATGGCATCGCCCGCTATCTGATAAGTTATGCCCCTTTCCTCGAGGTAACTCTTCAGCTCATCACGAGATTTGGTCCCCGTGGCGACGATGACGCTGTCAATTTCGGTTAACAGCTGCTCATTTCCACCGACAGATATGGTAACTGCGTTGGGGGTAATTTTCTGCACCCGGGCGCCGAGAATCATAGTATAACCCGCGTTCCTGAAACGCTTGTGCAGCATGTATCCGTGAGACGCGGCTTTGGTCACAGGTGACTCCGGCATTTCCTCAACCAGAACCAGGTCAGTGCAGCCTTGCTCGCGGCAGAAGTCAGCGGCTTCCATCCCTACCAGGCCGCCACCGATGATCAGAACGTTCCCGGAGCACTTAACCTCGCCTTTTATCACCTGTCGGGCAAAGTGGACATGGGGGAGATCAATACCCTCAATTGCAGGAACGGCTTCGTCGGCTCCGGTAGCCAGTATCACGACTTCGGGGCTGCCGGCCGTAATCATCTCTGGTGTCACCCGGGTATTCAGCTTGAATGTGACGCCAGCCCTTTCCGCTTTGGCAGCAAGCCTTGTGATCCAGCGTTTATACGCTTCCTTGAAGGGGGCTTTGGCAGCCAGCAGCACCTGGCCACCCGTTTCAGCCTCCATTTCAAAGAGGGTGACCTGGTGACCCAGACGTGCGCTCTCATGAGCTGCAGTAAGACCGGCTGGTCCTCCTCCGATGACCCATACCACACGACTCTTTTCTGCCGGTTTGGTGGGATACCTTAACTCCATCCCGGTCTCGGGATTTATCGCACAGCGGATCCTCTTGCCCTCAAGCATCTCCCGCTCAATGCACCCCTGATTGCAGGCCAGACACTCAAATGTTTCATGGGACTTTCCATTGATTGCGTTGATAAGGAAATCAGGATCTGCCAGGAGCTGGCGGCCAAAGGCTATCATGTCCGCGTCCCCCCGGGCAATGCAGTCATTGGCCAGGAAAGGATCAGTGAAGCGACCTACACCGATAACAGGCACATTGACCGTTTCTTTGACTTTTCGGGCCAGATGCATGGTAAACCCGGGTTCATATTCAATAGGGGCGCTGGTCATTCCGCCGGGACTGCCGTGAGTTCCGAAGGAGGCATGGATGATGTCGGCTCCGGCTTTAACAAACTCAGGAATTATCGGTACCATCTCATCTGCGGTATAACCGCCTTTAATCATTTCTTCAATGGAGAGACGCAGGGATATGGGGAAGTCATCACCCACAGCCTGTCGCACACTCTGCAGTACCTCAATCACAAAGCGAGCCCGTTGGCGCAGATCTCCGCCGTATTGATCCTGTCTCTTGTTGGAGTTGGCTGAAAGGAACTGGCACAGAAGATAACCGTGGGCGCCGTGGATTTCCACCGCATCGTATCCTGCTTCTCGCAGCCGGGCGGCCGCCTTACCAAAAGAGGCAATTACCTCAGCAATATCTTCAAGGGTCATTTCCCGGGGAGCCCGGTTGTACACATAACTGGGAACTGCCGAGGGCCCCATGGCTTCGCCGGAATCGAGCAGGAGGGAACTCTCCCGTCCCACGTGGTGCAACTGGGCCGCAACCTTACTGCCATGACGGTGTACAAGATCGGTCAATTGCTTTAGTCCCGGTATGAAACGGTCATCAAATGCTGCTAATTCTCCGGGGAAGGTGGAACCCTTCGGGTGTACCGAGGTGATTTCATTAATCACAAAACCGGCGCCGCTCTTTACCCGCCGTTCCAGAAAGGCCAACAGGCGATTTCCCACCGAACCATCTTTATTGGTTAGTACGGTTCCCATAGGAGGCATAACAACCCGGTTGGGTATCTCCAGGTTTCTGACTTTAATTGGTTGTAATAGGTGTTCCAGACTGCTCATTAACTCCACTCCCTTAACAGATGTTCATAAGTCGCCTACCGGCCGTCATCCTTGGTCAGAGGCAAAAACAAAAGAGGCACTTTGTCAATGCACTTGACGACAAAACACGGATCAGTTTATTTGATGGGGACTTCAACCTGGTCCAGGATACTCAAAAAGAGGTTGAAATCTTCATCTGAGAACTGAACTCTCAGTTGATGGTCCAGCTTACCCGCCAGGCCGCTCACTTCCGGTCCAATCTGTTTTCCTTTTTCCGTTAAGTAAACTCGAACCGAGCGGCGATCCTCGGGGTCCCCCCGCCTTTCCAAAAGACCGGCGCGTTCCATGCGGTCCAACAACCCGGTTAGAGTTGGTCCTTCAATGGACAGAGAATTGGCCAGATCCTTAAATTTCATGCCGTCCTGGTTGTAAAGAGTGACTATAACGAAATACTGAACCGGGGTAAGTCCGAAGGCTGACAGGTTGTTCTCATAGAAACGCTGCACGTTGCGGTAGACCTTCCCCAATTTGAAACATACAAAATTCGAGGTACTATTATGTTCCTCCGCCACTTATACACCCCCCTTCGCCAGGTTGCCAGCACACTAACATTCGTATGCTAACATATTACATAGAAAATGATAGCCTGTAAATAACTGTTTCACATTCCATAGAGTGAAGGCAGACGCGGTTATCGGCTGAATCTATGTGTGTTACAATCAAGAAAAAAGTCGGAAATAACTTTTACTAACGACAAGAAATACCAAGGGGTTTTACCACCTTTTGTCTAATACTTAAATTTTCAAACGGGAAAATCGACAACGGGATAAGGAGGCGGGTTAATGCGAAGAGAGGGATTGCTTTACTATGCGTAAACTTGAGAAAAAGAGTGCAATCCATCCCGAAAAGGTAACCACCACCGAAATCAAACTAAACGAAGCCCGCTACCGCGCTATAGTTGAAAATCAAACCGAACTGGTTATCACTTTTACTCCCGATTATCGAATGAGTTTTGTAAACAATGCGACGTGCAGGTACTTCCATGCATCCCGGGAAGAGATGCTTGGGCGGAACCTGCTGTATTCCGTGGTAAAAGAAGATGTTGAAACTGCACTTGCAGCCATCAGAAAATCTGTGCAGGCAAGAGACCATGGCGGAACCACCATCCGGGTCATAAACGCGCGAGGTGAGGTATGTTGGACAGAATGGAACTGTAAAGCCATCTTTGATGGCCCGGAAGTACTTGAGTACCATGTGGTGGGGCGTGATATAACCCAGAGAAAGAAGTTGGAGGATGCCTTGATCAAGAGTGAAGCCAACTTTCGAAAGCTGGCTGAGGCATCACCGGCGGCTATCTTCGTCTATCAGGATGGCGTTTTATGTTATGCCAACACGGCCTTTCTGGATCTCACCGGATACAGCATTCAGGAAATTGTGGGCAGTAACCCGTTCGAATTGCTGGCTCACCCCGATTATACCGAATCACTCCGCAGGAACTGTATTGCCAGGTTCCGGGGAGAAAGAATTC
The DNA here is from genome assembly GCA_050951725.1 of Syntrophomonadales bacterium. GTDB lineage: Bacteria > Bacillota > Syntrophomonadia > Syntrophomonadales > DTU052 > DTU052. The sequence continues at coordinate 52,382 of JBMNJO010000012.1, forward strand.
CCCCATACAAGATCCGTCTGGTTGGCAAAGGCGGACGGGATATCTGGGGCTACCTTTCGGCCGATATAATCGACTACGAGGGCGCCGACGCGATTGTGGGAGCGATTATGGATGTCACTGAGAGCCTCAAGATGGAAGAAGAAATTCTGAAGGGCAGCAAGCTGAAGTCTCTGGGGGTTTTGGCTGGAGGAATCGCCCACGACTTTAACAATATCTTAACCGTTATTGCCGGGAACACAGCAATGGCAAAAACCGGATGCAATAACGGCGAGTATGTGCTTGATCTTCTGGAAGAGATTGAAACAGCCACTGGTCAGGCCCGCACATTGACCCACCAGTTGCTGACATTTTCCAAAGGAGGGGTTCCGGTAAAAGAAACAGCATCCATAGCTGAGCTGATCAAGGAGTCGGCAATGTTTGTTTTACGAGGGTCCAATGTGAGGTGCGAGTTTGATATTCCGGAAGATCTATGGGCAGTGGAAATCGACGTTGGTCAGGTTAATCAGGTGATAAGCAACCTGGTAATAAATGCGGACCAGGCAATGCCTGAGGGTGGAGTTATAAAAATCTTTGCACGCAACATCGAGAGTGAGCCCATTGAACAATCAGCTCCAAGCCCCCGGCGTCAAGTCTGTATCACTATTGAGGACCAGGGAACAGGAATACAGGAAGAAAATTTGGCCAACATCTTTGAACCCTACTTCACAACCAAAAAAGATGGCCATGGCCTGGGACTCGCTACTTCATACTCGGTAATCAAGAGACATGGAGGAGATATTCAAGTGGAATCCAGCTTGGGTATCGGGACCAGATTCACAATATACCTTCCAGTTTCGTTTTCCGGTCGGATAGCGGAGACTCAAACGGATGAACACCTGGTCTCGGGACATGGTCATGTCCTGGTTATGGATGATGAGGAACCAGTGCGGTTAACCCTGGGCAGGATGCTTTGCTATCTTGGCTATACGGTGGAATATGCAGATGATGGAGTAGAGGCTCTTGAAAAGTATGTGCTGGGACTGTTCAATAAAAAGCCGTTTGATGTGGTTATAATGGACCTGACCGTCCCCGGACAGATGGGGGGCAAGGAAGCTGTCCAGCGCCTGCTGGCAATGGACCCGAAGGCAAAGGTGATTGTAACCAGCGGATATGCCAATGATCCGGTGATGGAGGATTATATCTCCCAGGGCTTTTGCGGGGTTATTACCAAACCCTGCAATCTGGCAAAACTAAGCCAGTTGCTGGATGATGTCTTAAAAGCATGATGTTTCCGGGATGCTTGAACATGAGCCCAGAACAAAGTATTCTGACCCGACGGCAGCAGCCTTTCGTACCGACATTGCCTCTCCCATCAGCACACCTCGTATTAATAAAGGCCCCATGTGAGTTATGGTCTTATGTTACCAAACCAGGTGCTTCCTCGGTTGAAACCGGTCATATCGTATAAAATCCAGGTGTTTTTTCAGAGAGGATTTCCGCCGGCGATAGCGAAGACCAAATAGGCGGACTGTTTAGACAGCTCTGGCGATGGTCATGGGCTGATTTCTAACACTTAGGATAAGGTTCGATCACACGCAGATCCATTATGAATCAGTGTATTTTTCTGCATCTTGCAAAGGAGAGATTCCATGAAAAAGTTGTCTGAAAACGTTTGGCTGGTTGACCCGCCAAACCGCAACTTCCCTCATAGTACCAGCATCTTTATCAAGGACGAAGTTAACGGCCTGATTGATTCCGCAACCAGCGAAGCGGACTTTAATTTTCTTAAGGATCAGGGGATAGACATACTGCTGGGGAGTCATGGCCATGTGGATCACGCGCTTCGCAACAGTGAGTACCCGGATGCCCGGCTTTTGCTCAATGAAAAAGACCACGGATATGTGGCCTCTCGCGATTCCTTTCTGAAGATGCTGGGAAGTGACATCTTTGGCGCGGAAAACTTTAATAATATGAAGATAGATAGGATGGGATACCGGTTCCGGCCGGCTGATGGCATGCATTTTGATGGTCAAAGGATCAGTTTCGGGAAGACTGAGGTTGAGGTTATGCACCTGCCTGGCCACACGCCGGGACATACCGGTTTTGTCTTCCCCCGCGAAGGATTTGTCTTTACAGCGGATATCGATCTTGAACCCTTTGGGCCCTGGTATGGCAATATGAAGTCGAGTGTCGATGAATTCCTGAATTCTTTGGAGAGACTGCGCCGTATGGGGCCTGATTATATTATTACCGGTCATGCCCCGGAGCCGTTCACTTCAGGTATCCCCAAGCTGCTGGACAGCTATCGGGATGTAATATTTCAACGGGATAAGGAAATCATCCGCCACCTGTGGAGCGGAAAAAACACCATCTCGGAAATAGCTGAAGAACAACCGATATTCCAGGGCCACCCCAAACGGATTGTGGTATTTGAATTCATGATGGTCTGGCACCATCTTAAGCGGCTGCAACGATTAGGAAAGGTCGAAAGAGACGGGGACCGTTTCTACCTGGCAGACGGAGTCCGGCTCTCCAACCTGAACCTGGGGTAGAGTTGCAAGTTGATCGCGTGAGAGAGGAAAATTCGGCCTATTAACAGGGAAACTATAAGCCCCTGGTTGTCACCTGACAGTCCAGGGGCTTTACTTAGTCCCAAGATGTGCAAATTGTGTTGGAGTGGTCATGCTGCGACTTCCTCATGACCAATACTTGCCGCAGGGCTGTTAACACCTACTTCTTGTACTTGGGGTACACACGGTCTACGAAGCCAGGCTGTTCGTAGGCCGGATTGGGGTAGGTATAGAATCCCTTGCCGGTTTTCCGTCCCCGTTCGTTGGCGTCGATCTTGGCCTGGAACATGGCGATAATCTCCTTGCCATACGGGTAGTTCGGATCAGCGGCGACGGCTTCCTTGGTGACGGCCAAGCAGGTATCAAGCCCCACGTTGTCCATTATACCAAAAGGACCACGCGGCATTTCCATGATAACCATCCAGGCGCGGTCAATGTCTTCGACACTGGCTACATCATTAACCACCAACCGCTGGGCAGCAGCTAAGAGTGAGACAAACATCTCGTTGTAAACGTATTTCGGCCATTCCTTGGCAATGTAGATAGGTGTCTGACCAACACGGCGTGAATGCTCTATCATGATTTCGGTGATCGCCGGATCGGTTCCAGGATGAGGCATAACATCGACTATGTTAAGAAGGAAAACGGGCATGGCAAAGTGCCAGGCCAGGAAACGTGCCGGGTCTCCGCTGGCTTCGGCGAACATCGATGGCAACAGGGTTGAGGTGTTGGTGGTAAGGATAGCATCCTTCGGCAGGTATTTGCTGAATTCACCCCAAACCTTTTTCTTCAGCTCGATGTTTTCGGGGACTGACTCGCTTACCAGATTTACTCCAGCTGCGGCTGCCGCCATGTCGGTAGTAGTGCTGATGCGGGCTCTGGCAGCCTCAGCCATTTCCTCAGTGATGTACCCGCCCCGTACCAGTCCGGCAGCAATTTTGCCGATATGGGTCAGGGCCTTCTGCAGGATTTCCTCATTGATATCATAGAAAACAACGTCACAACCAAAAAGTGCATTCTGCAGTCCTATGTGCCGACCCATGGTGCCTGATCCAATGATCAGAACCTTTTTAATATCACTGGCTTGCATTCAAAAACCTCCTAAAGTAAAATCTCCAGCAACTCATACTGTTAGGATAATCTTCAATGTTCGATAATTCAAGTCGCACACAGCTGACCTGTGTTTTCAATTTTTGAAATGCAAGGATGTATGAATCTATTTGCCGAACTTGTCGAAATAATAAGAATTTTTTATGCAGGATTGCTCGGGGAGGACTAGAATTAATTGAATTGAGTATTCAATTTGAGATTATTACTGGAATTAAAGCAGATGGCGGTGGGTCAATGGGCATAAAGATGTTCAATATCAACTCGCCCTTTAACGTCACAGAAGATACCCTGGAGTTTGTGTACACTAACTCGGGATTCTTGGATAATATAGCGCAGAGGGTCCCGGTTTACCTTGTGGACCGGGATCTTATGGATACCGTATGCCCACCTCAGATTCGTCCACGGGTCAAGCCGGAGCGCCTACAGGAGATGATTCGCTCCTTTGAGGAGGAGTACCGCACCCAGTTGGCGCCGACGTCCAATGGCAGCAGGCCTTACTGGGGTTGGCGGGATAATATCACTGTGGCAGCCGAGAGGTTGGGACAACTGGTTGAGCAGGAAGTACAGGGCTCAAGTGTTGTGCATTTCAGGGCTGTGTACTGCCAAAGCCTCAGTCCCGGTGTGGCAGAAGAGATAGAACGGCGTACAAAGATCAGGATTCCCTTTACCAATTATCTGGGAGAGAATCGGCAGTCTCGAATGAGATCCCTCAACGGCGTGCCCACGCTTGGTGATTTGAACAATTATCAGAAGGTTTTTGGACGCCTGGGCCAAATTACCTCTGACCCTGTTATCACCGGGTTTCAATCTATTATTGAAGAACATCGGCAGATGATTCCGCGTAGTAAGTCCATCTTAATATGTATGGAGCGAATTGTTCAGGTGGCCAGCAGGATAAAGGAGACTAGTGACCATAGATCCCTTTCCCTGAACACCCTGGTCGGAATCATATTCTCTGCCTATCTGATCCGTGAACTCGTTCATGCCTATCTGAATACTGATTCGTATTGGTACTACACCCCGTGGGTCCAGGTTTTGGAGAAGGGGCTGATTGCAGCTTATACAATGTCTTGTTTCAAAGACGAGCAGAGCAAGGCAGTAGTCAGAAGTCATCTTTCCCGACAGCCGTTGGAGTACAAGGGATTCGTCTGCTTCGAACATTTCACCCGGCCCGAACTCCAGGATTTATTACGGGTTTGGAGCCGCAGCAATATGGGTAATGCCATGGAACCGAGCAGGTTCCGGAGATCCTCTCCCGCATGCCCACATATGCAGGATCAATCGTTGCCTGAACTGAGACTCCTCCCCAACCATTCGGAAGAATTCTAGCACCCATACTACCGTATCAGTCCTGCCCGGAATTAACGTACGGCAGTCTGTTGCCAAAACAGTTATCCTTTACGTTGCTAGTCGCGCTTCGCCCTGAATGTGGTCTATGCAGTGAAATACAACGGCCTGCGATCGCATAAGTATATCCCAAAAGGAATGTCAGGCTATGTATGACCCGTGGGAGCATCCCGAGGACCCCTGCTGTCTGTCAATTCTGCGATTGCTCTGGTATAATTTTCTTAACAATATGTTTCCTCGACTGCTATGTATTGCCAGCAACTACAGGTTCAGGACAGGTGATTCATTATGGATTCAATAAATAAAAAGGATAAAACCCTATTGGGCAAGGAAAGGCGTCAGGACTTCAGATTGCCGTTATTTTCGCCTGTTGAAGGTACTGCTCAGATTAAAAGTATTGATGATCAGCCGACACCAGTCGACAAGGATTTTCCACTTACCATCTTGGATGTCAGCGCTGGCGGATTAAAGGTTAAAACCCCATTGGACCTGGAGGCATCCAAACATACGATTATGCTCCAGGTGGATTTTGGCCTGGAGGAGTTTAATTTTAACATTCGCGGCCAGATCATTCGCAGGGAAGATAAGGATGTTTATGGCATCAAGTTTACCGACCTCAGTCCCAAGGATGAGAAAAGCTTAGTCCGTTGCCTTTATAAAGTGGAAAGAAAAAAGAAACGTTTATATAAGATGCAAAGACTGGAGAAGGAGGATGTTAAGAATCCGATTGTTAAGATCATAGAAGCCATTCCGTATGCATGCTTCCTGTTGAACAGTGAACGCAAGATTATAGCTGTCAACCAGTTTGCCGAAAGGCTTGGGTACCTCACGGGGGATATATGCCACAAGGCAATCTTTGATAGGGATACCCCATGCCTCTTCTGCAAGCTTCATGCCTCCCGTGAGATTGACCGGATTGTTAAGCTGGAAATAAGGCCCCAGAAAACGAACCGGCAGGTGGCACACTGGCTTTACCTGAACAATGGGATCTACCTGCACTACTTCAGGAAGGGCGGCTATTCCTATGATCCAGAAAGCCAGCTTTCACATGTTCATTCGCCGCCCGTTCATAAAGACCAGCCTTAAATCAACTACCCTTCATTGATGGTACCTGCGATTCCGTATCTACAGCCCCCGTACACATGCCATGCAATAGGTCCGGATATGCGGCCTTTTTATTGAGCATCCCTACCGGTATTACTGGTGCCGGTTAAGCAAAAAAATTGGTCCCCCCTGGGTATCTTTCAAAGTACGCAAACGCAAATCAATCAAACTGCAAACCAAAAACAAACATTGAGAGCCTTAAGCCCCGGATTTTCCGGGGTTTTTGCTTTTGAAAACTGCATACCAATCCAACACCGCCTAAACCGTATTCAAACCTCCGGGGGGCTATTCTGTAGGTGGAACCAACAACGCTAACTGAAAGGAGGTGAACACTATGGCAGTTACCGCGGAACCAACCGGCAGCGAGCTCACCATCCGTGTTGAAGATGGCATGACCAGTACTGGAGCTACCCGCTACAAGAACCTGGCATACCGCAACATCAAGGCTGAGGCCACCGACAACGATGTCAAAGCCGTAGCCGATCAACTGGGCAATGCCCAAAGCAAACCCGTAGTCAACGTCTTCCGCAGCAACATGGTTACCCTCACCGGCGAACCGGACTAGAATCCTGGCATTTCACAATTTAAGGAAAGGAGGATGAGCTAAAATGGCAACTAGAGTGCTTGAAATGCGCTTTAACAACGCTGCAGGCCAATTGGTTACCGTCAGGGTGCCGGAAGTCAACGACCCCTACACCGGAGCTGAGGCCTCATCGCTGATGGACAACATACTGTCTGCGAACATTTTCACCAGCACCGGCGGCGACCTGATTACCAAAGACAGCGCTCGTATCATTGTAACTGATATTTCCGAACTCGAACTAAGCTAAGCCGCCGAGGGGACTCCTTATTCACTGAGCTTTTACGGGGATGAGGGGTCCCCATTGTCTTCTTTTGCAACAGAAATCACTGCGGGCGGGGTCAGGCTTAGTACCAAGGGAGCAAAAAAGATATTGCAGGAAAGAATAGCATCAAGAAGAGAGAGGAGGTCGTGAAAGGTGGAGGAACTGTTACAGAGCATTGGCAATTACGGGTTCCCAATCATCGTTTCCGCCTACCTCCTGGTCCGCACCGAGTCCAAGCTGGATCAGCTGACCAAAAGTATAGCGGAGCTCCGCGACGCCATTCTGGGTTTCACCCGGGAAAGGTGACAGGGGCGAACCAGGGGTGGCACCACAACCCAACAGACTTAGCTGACTCCGTGTACAATAAAAAACCGATTGCAGCTATGCCTCTCAAATAACAAGGGACCGGGTGAACCCGGTCCCAATAAGAAAAGAGTTTGGCAGGGTGACAGTTCCTGCATCTCCAACACCCACGTGGGGTGGGGCGGCGGCGGCCATTTCCGCCCTCAAAACTCTCTTCACCACTATTATGGTCTTTTTAAAGAAAGTGATACTGGCAATTTCCCCCTGGAAAAGACATAACCGATGGTCCATTTCGAAAGTGCCAACCCGGTACCTATTTCTGCATCGCGGTTTTCCTTAATTCCGGCGGCATCTTCTCAATAGCGTAGCGTAAGGCAGTTCGCGGCATCACCTTTTTGTTTTTAACTACGTAATCAAACACTTCCTTTTGATGGGTGCGACTGGCCTCTTTTAACATCCAGCCATACCCTTTCTGTACCAGATCATCCTGATCGAGCAGCAAGATGTCGGCAATGTCAAATGTGTCTGACAGGAACTTTCCCTGTTTGGCCGGGATGATGATGGTTACGGCGGAGGCCCGGCGCATCCAACGATTCGTGGACTTGGCCCATCTTTTCAGCTCAGACAGGTATTCCGGATACATTTCAACAAATGCTCCCACCGTGTGATTACAGAGGGTATCACAGGAGGCCCAATTGGTGACATACTGGTCCACCCATTTTTCGAAAACTGCAAAATCATCCGGTTGATATTGCTTGCGGATATAGTACGACCAGTTGCAGGCGATAAAGGATTCTTCCATGTAACCCGATTGCCAGAGTTCCTCGCATAGATCGAAGATATCCTGCTTTTCCCTGTCCTTAATCAGTTTGAAATACTGTTTTCCTAACCTGGTCACCGTAGCGGTTTTTACCCCGTATGTTTTCGTTTCTTCCTTAAAAAACCGCTGACCGCTGACCCGCGTTTCCTCGTCAGCATTGCGTTGGAGTTCTTCCCGGATAGATTCAATTATTTTGTTCATATCAGTTTACCTCAGCTATGAAAACCACATAGTTTTCACCGTATTTCTTGGCACATTTCGGGCAGGTGGTGTACCACATATACAGTTTGCCAACTTTGAGTCCCCTATCTTGGGCAAGGCTTTCAAAATCCCGGCCCCATGCACCAGTGTTTTTAAAATCACCCTCGTATACCTTACTAAGATACTTACCTGAAAGAGTAACGTTTTCAGCTCCACTTACTTCCTTATCAACTGCCAGGTAGATATCCATATTCCATTTTGAGGTATGGTCCGACAAACAAAGCCAATCCGGACACTCGACTCCGGCTTTCTCCAGTTTACCCATCAAACGAGTAATGACCTGGCCAAAATTGAGCGGGATATAAAAGAAAGTGCGCACCTTGTCTTTGATAAACCTCTTCTGGTTCCATTCGAAAAGCTTATTATCCCAGGGCCCCGGATCGAATCTCGGACAACACTCCCCATTTTGAGTAGTCATGGCACTACCTCCCCAATATATACCAGGATTTCGCACAGTGGTTAGAGTATTCCCTGTCTACTGGCAAAATCCTGCACCTGGAAATGGGATGGTTTAAATTAATATAAATTAAAAGTAAATATTGGTTGAACATTATCAAAATTGCACCTAAAATTTATTCAAGGCTTTCTAATCTTTGTCAACTTTGGAAACAGGTATTTTGAAAGATGGGAGGATTTGTTATGGAAAGAGTGTGGTACAAGTTTTACGATGAAGGGGTTCCTCGTTCAATCAACTATCCCAAGAAGGCTATGAAGGACTACTTTAACGAATGGGCCGGCAAAAACCCTGACAAACCGTATCTTATCTGGGGAGAAAACAGGCTCAGCTACGGCCAGTCCAATTCTATCATCCGCAAGCTGGCCACAGCTATTATGGGATCAGGTTACAGGAAGGGTGATCGAATCGCATTAATGTCCACCAACCTTCCCGAATATGTATTGCTTCTGCAAGCCTGCTATAAAATTGGGGCTTGTATTGTTCCCACCAATCCCATGTATACCATACCTGAGCTAACCCACCAATTCAAAGACAGCGGCTGTACTATTGTATTTGTTGAGGATCGCTTTGCCAACAAAGTACAGGAAATCATAAAAAATGCTTCGACCGCTATTCAAAAGATGGTGGTCATTAATACTCCGGCCGGCTCTAATCTTGAAGCAGCACCATATATCGTTTCTTACAACGATCTTCTTGAGCAAGGCGTAGATAAGGAACCGGAAATAGAAGTGGTATCTGGCGACCTGGCTATGCTGCAGTACACCGGCGGAACGACGGGCGTATCCAAGGGATGCATGCTAAGTAACGCCAACCTTGAAGCTATAGCCTGGCAGGACACCGCCTGGTTTAGCCCGCCTTTTGAAAAACCGGAAGATATGATAGTTATGGCTGCCATGCCTCTTTATCATATATATGGTTATAACTGCAGCGTTAATATTAACTCCGTAGCCGGTGGTACAATTGTTGTGGTCAATGACCCCAGCCCGAGCGGCTTGATCAAAAACATTAACGAGCACGAACCCAATTTCTTTGCTTGTGTCCCGGCCATGATCTACGGCTTGAACAGCCACCCCGATATTGGCACCTCCAAGATTAAATCGCTCAAAGGTTTGATATGCGGCTCATCTCCTTTGGCTGTGGAAGGACTTAAGCGTTTTGAAGAGATCTCTGGAGCTACAATTACCGAAGGTTATGGACTGTCAGAGACTTCCAATGTACTAACCTGTACACCTCTTTTCACTAAGAGGAAGATCGGCAGCGTTGGGATTCCTTGGCCTGACGTAGATATCAGGATTGTTGACCTGGAAGAGGGTACGAAAGATATGCTTACCGGTGAACCGGGTGAGCTGATTGCCAAAGGACCACAGATCATGCAAGCTTACTGGCAGAACCCGGAGGAAACGGCCAACGCCTTAAGAGACGGCTGGCTGTATACCGGCGATATTGCCACCATGGATGAGGATGGGTATATATACATAGTTGACCGCAAAAAAGATATGATGATCTGCAGCGGATTCAATGTATTCTGCCGGGAAATAGACGAGGTCCTATACACTCATCCAAAAGTTCAGGATGCCTGTACCATTGGTGTGCCGGATCCCAAGCGGGGAGAGACCCCGAAGGTATTCGTCATTTTAAAACCGGGAGAGACGTTAACCGAACAGGAAGTGAAGGATTTCTGCCGTGAAAGCCTGGCTCCTTACAAGGTGCCGACTCATGTTGAATTCATTGACGAACTCCCCCGTACCAGCGTAGGCAAACCTATGCGGAATGCCCTCAGGCAGCAAGAAAAGCAAAAAGCCCAGCAAGCAGGCAAATAACCGGTGTACAATATCGATCACTGTATACCAGCCCTGACACCGGTTAGATAGTGTGTATTCTCCTTCGGCTACCCCCCCTGGATGCTGATTTCCCAGGGGGGTTCTTATATGCTGGCCTCAAGCAGTCCGGGACACCTCGCGGCAACCGGGTGACATCGTGGCCTTGATACTATGCCGATGATCATTGTCGCAACTTTATGCCAGACCCAAAAACCGAACTACCTGGGTGAACACAAAACATACCAGGAATGCTGTAACCGTTGGAATGATAAAAGCCATGGCCGTCCATTTCTTACTGCCCGATTCCTTGTATGCGGTAAGAAGCGTGGTGGTGCACGGCCAGTGAAGCAGGGTGAAGAGCATCATATTTACCGCTGTCAGCCAGGTCCATCCATTACGAATCAAAACTGTTCCCAGTTCTTCCAGGTTCGAAAAATCAACCATTTGACCGGCCGACAGGTACATCATGAGCAGTATCGGAATCACAATCTCGTTGGCTGGCAGTCCCAGTATAAAGGCCAGGAGGATAAAGCCATCCAATCCTATAGCATTGCCGATAGGCTGTAACCAGGTGGCTATATGAGCAACAATGCTGAGATCACCCACATAGATGTTTGCGAGTATCCAGGTCAGTGCTCCCGCTGGAGCAGCCATTAATACCGCACGTTTCAAAACAAAAATAGTCCGGTCAATTATTGAACGGTAAATGACGGGTCCGATCTGGGGAATACGATACGGGGGAAGTTCCAGTACCAGAGATGAAGGCTCCCCCTGCAGTATCGTGCGGGAAAGAATCCAGGAGATCCCGAAAGTGGCGGCAATTCCAAGTACAACCATGGTTGTGACTACCCCGGCGGCTATCACGGTTGGAAAAGCAAATGAAAAGGCCCCGGCTATAAAGATAGTTCCGATCGCGATAAGTATAGGAAATCGTCCATTGCAGGGAACAAAGTTGTTGGTCAGGATCGCTATTAAACGTTCCCGGGGAGAATCGATTATCCGGCAGGAAACGACCCCGGCGGCATTACATCCGAAACCCATGCACATAGTCAGGGCCTGCTTGCCGCAAGCTCCGCATTTTTTGAAAGCGTTATCGAGGTTGAAAGCTACCCGGGGTAGATAACCTAGGTCCTCAAGCAACGTAAACAAGGGAAAGAATATGGCCATGGGGGGGAGCATCACTGCCACCACACACGCCAACCCCTTAAAGAGTCCCAGAACCAAAACTCCATGGAGCCATTCCGGAGAACCGACTAAACCAAAAAACCAGGTTAGATGTTGTTGAACTATAAGAAACAAACCGGCAAGCAGATCAGAGGGATAGTTTGAACCGACTATCGTTAGCCAGAATACGATTCCAAGCAGTGCGATCATTATTGGATAACCAAACCGACGGGAGGTCAAGATATCATCCAGTTTCCTATCCCAACCCGGGCGACTCATGCCATTTGTAACAACTTTTGCGGCGATTTCCTCTGCGTTAGTGTACAGGTCGGAAACAATCAGATCCGCAATTCGCTCGCCGGACCTTTGGCGAATCTCCTCTGCTCTTTTGGACGCCGCATCCAGCCATGAACGATCATAAACGAGACTCATGCGGGTCCCCCCATCTGGAGAAGATGCCAAAATACTCATTTATGCTGGCCAGGATTGAAGGGTTGCCATCGAGTAATCGCAGAGCCAGCCACCTCCGGCTGATAGGGGCATCCGAAATGAAGCTTAAGCTGGCACTTAATTCCTGAACGGCTTCTTCAACCGCGAATGAATATGTGACTTGAGTTGGTTTGGCGGAGATGGACTTGGTTGCGACTTTCCACAGAGCTTCCTTCAAATCCTGAATTCCCTCACCAACACGGGCGGCTGTGGCCACCACCGGAACCTGCAACTCAGCTTCCAACGCCTCTATATCAATGTGAATCTTCTTTTTGCGGGCTTCGTCCATCAGATTTACACAGACCACAATGTTAGAGGTGATCTCCATCACCTGCAGTGCAAGGTTAAGATTCCTTTCCAGACAGGTGGCATCCAATACCACCAGGGTAGCGTCAGGATGACCAAAACAAATAAAATCGCGGGCAATCTGTTCTTCAACGGTGTGGGAGAGAAGGGAATAGGTTCCTGGAAGGTCTACCAGCAGAAAAGAGGAACCGCGGTAGGAAAAGACTCCTTGAGCATTATCGACCGTTTTCCCCGGCCAGTTTCCGGTATGCTGCCTTAGACCAGTAAGGACGTTAAAAACCGTGCTTTTTCCTACGTTAGGATTGCCTGCCAGAGCAACTACCAGTTGATCCGGTTTGGCTCGAACGCCGAAATGTTCTCGAAATACCTGCTTATTGATTTCCTCAATCATTTTTGCTACCTCCCCCATGCAACCGAAGGGTAAATTCTTATTTTTTTCAGGTCCTGTGCACGCAGAGCGATTATGCTGCCGCGGACCTGAAGGGCAATTGGATCGCCGGAGGGGCCTTTCCGTACGCAGTGAACCTGAGTACCGGGCACCATACCCAGGTCCAGAATTCGTCTCCGTAAAAGGTCGCCAAGTTCCAGTGAGGCAATGCGACCAGCGGACCCTATTGACAGATCGGCCAGTGAAAGACTGACAGGCGATGTTTCCATAGCTCCTTCTTCCTTTCGCAAGCTAGCTGATCTGTTTTTGGAACAACTCACAGACTTAGGATCAACTAACTTTAAAGCTAAAAAATTTTTGTTAGCTTTATCGCTAACAATTTAAATGCTGATATATTCTATGAACCCAAAATGATTGTGTTACTGATAGCAAGGGAGAGAATTGTTGACGGAGAACTCGTGGAATCATGCAGACTATGAGAGCCACTCGGGGTCTGCTCCGATAAGTATCATCTGGCGAATGAGGGAGGACATGCCTGCTTTTGTTTTAAAAGAAGCGATAAAAGCATAAGAGCATGTGGGCAGACCAATGCTTGCGCTGTCAGGAACGGCCCTCGGCGATATGAACCAGTTTCTTGACCAGCGGGATATCGGCTGGAGAAAAATCATACGACAGGAGATTGTGCGGCGACTCCCAGGAATATGCGTCATGGACGCTTAAGGTGACGGTTCCGGAGATGATATCGGCATAGTAAGCTAATAGCCGGATTTCGCCGTGTTCATATCTGTATTGGCTTACACCGAACTTCTGGCCCACAAGAACGCGAATACCCAACTCCTCTTCTAATTCGCGGATGAGGCAGCCCTCCGGTGATTCGCCCTTCTCAATCTTTCCTCCCGGGAACTCCCATTTTCCGGCCAGCTTTTGATTGCGGGCCCGGCGGGTGATAAGCACTCTGTTATCTCGAATTATTATCGCTGCGGTTACGTCCTTTACCACTACTGGTTACCGTCCTCAATACTTCTGCTTTTCCGGTATTACGCCCCGAACGCCCCCGCGAGGATTCTCCATATCTCCGTTGTAGCGGGGGATGGTGCATGATGGTCTGACCTGCACTCAGGCCACAATTGACCCCGACGTTGTAACCATCAAAAATAGCTTATAGCCATCATAATCCAACACTTTCAATTTATCAATTTAACGTGAGACTGGAGAGGTAAAAGAATAACCCCGGCAATTTGCGGGGTTATGAATTGAGAGGCAACAATTATAATCGTTTATGATTTTTGCGGTTTAGGCTGTCGGATGAACCTGGAAAAACGCTTATGCCATCCAGAATAACTGTCGGAGGTATTATTTTTGCTTCCCTCTGAGGTAGCTTACGGTCCGGTTCATGTTGGTGTCGTTAGACCCTTTGACGAGCACAATCGCTTCGGGACCGATAACCGTTCGGACCTTTTGGTGCAGTGATTTCCGGTCAGGAGCGTGATAGGTTCTCTGGGCCGGAAAACCATGGCTTATGGCAGTGGAGCTAATCTGTCGGGCTGGTTTACCATAAGTAAAAAGATAGTCTATATCTTTGCGTGCTATGTAACGCCCAACCTTCTGATGCCCCGTCTTAGAGTACCGGCCTAGTTCGGACATACTGCCCAAGACCAATACCTTGGGGCGTCCGTGGAGATTGGATAACACATCGATAGCTGCCTTCATGGAATGGGGGTTGGCGTTAAAGGTGTCATCGATAACTCTGGCGTTATTCTTTGTTCGGTAAACCATCATCCGGCGTGCGGGCCGGCGATAGCGTTTAAGGCCGGATTTCATTTGTTCGACCGTAAAACCCAAACGGTCGGAAACCGCAATCGCGAATAAGGCGTTATATACATTATGTATACCGTAAACCGGAATGTAGAAGTTGTGCTCGGTTCCCTTAACCCTGGCGTCAAATGACATGCCGCCGTCGACATAGCGGATATTGTCTGCAGTATAGTTACCTATACCCTTTATTCCTACAGTCTTGATAACACCCCGAAAAGGTTTCAGGTGAAGTCTGCGGGAATTAACATCATCAGCGTTCAAAAAAAGGGTTCCGGTCCTTTTCATGTATTGCGCCAACTGAGATTTGGCTTTAATCAGCCGGGTCAGGCTACCGCCAAAGTTGCCGATGTGGGCTGAGCCCACCATTGTTATTACGGAAATGTTGGGCTTTATTATCCGGCATTGTTGGCGAAGATGCCCGCTGCCAGACATACCAAATTCGAGAACTACTGCCCGGTGATAGGGACGGATGCTCCGGGCGTGTTTTCGCATTGACTTACGGTTGTTTTGGTTGTACTTGGATTTGTAGATATTCCAACGTGTTTGCAAAATGGAGGCAATCATCTCCTTGGTGGTGGTCTTGCCTGAACTTCCGGCTATGGCAATAACCGGTTTTTTCAATACCTTTGTTTTCAAGAGTATTCCTCCCACATTCTGGATTCAAGATAATATATGCATAGCGACGCGGACCTGTTTCAATTAATCGCCAAAATAAATGCATGAAAACAAGAATAAGCCCTGGATGTAAGTCTCACCACAGTGGAAGGAATATTAAGGGATTCATGTTGTATCCAGACTGAAACAGCTCGTTGGTAAAAAACCTCCGGAGCTATGCCGGAGGTTCCAATTTAAGATATCAGATTTTAACTATATGTAATCAGTATACTTGGCCTGTCGTCTATTTGGCAGCGCGCTTGGCCATTTCCTCTTCGCGGAGGACGCGGCGCAGGGCTTTTCCGACCGCACTTCGGGGAACTGAATCCCTGAATTCAACTTCCTTGGGAATCTTGTAGGGAGCGAGTTTCTCACGGCACCAGGCGATTATTTCACTGGCTTCACAGGTGACTCCGGGTTTTAGTGCCACGAAAGCCTTCAGTGATTCACCCCGGTAATCATCGGGAATACCGATACACATGGCATCAAACACTTTTGGATGAGCGAAAATAACGCTGTCCACTTCCGATGGGAAAACGTTATAGCCTCCAGAAATAACCATGTCCTTGGAACGGTCGACAATGAATATATGCCAGTCCTCATCGCGGTAGGCCAGATCTCCCGTATAGAGCCATCCATCCCTTAGCTGCCTGGCGGTTTCTTCCGGATCGTTCCAGTAACCGGACATGACCAAAGGTCCTTTGGTGACAATCTCACCCACCTTAAAGGGCTCATTTTGGACGTCCTCTCCGGTTTTCGGGTCCACCAGCCTGACAACGACGTTGGGAAAAGGAACGCCGATGCTGCCGACCTTCTTTTGGCCCATGTTAGGTTGGTGTATGTTCGCAGCGACGGTTTCGCTCATGCCGCAACCGTCAATAAAGAAAACATTCATATCCAGGAATGTGTTGATGAGATCCGGAGGACAGGGAGCGCCGCCGCAACCAGTCGCAACAAACTTCTTACCCAAATCCATCTCTTTGGCCCGGGGATGATTCGCAATAGCGTTAAACATAGTGGGAACGCCGCAAAACCAACTTATATCGTCAAACCTGTCCAGGGTCTCCATAACCTCTTCAATATCAAAACGGGGCAGGAGTATCTGGGTGGCCGCCATAATAATCGACCAACTCATCTGCCAGACTTCCCCGTAGACGTGGCTGTAGGGAAGTACGCAGAAGGCTTTACGCCGCTCAACTTGAATTTTTCCTAACAGTGGACTTCCCCAGAGCATGACCAGGTAAATGCACGATACGATATTACCATGAGTCAATGTGGCTCCCTTGGGCTTGCCCGTGGTTCCTCCGGTGAACTGAATAACACAAGGATCTTCCGGTTTGATAACCGGGCGCGGCCTGTAGTGCTTGGTAGTCGCGTCCAGGATTTCTCCGAAATGGTACCATCCTTTGTCCTTTATCCCCAGGCTTTCAGCGGTGGCCTGGCCTTGACCGGGAATATAGTCCCCCAGGCGGGTTACAATTACATGAGGAATTTCGATGCGTTTGGTGAGAGTATCAATCTTGCCGATTAAATCATCGTATGTTATCAGGGCTTTCATCTGAGTGATCGTGACCATGTGTTCCAGTTCATCAACTGTATACATTGGGTTCATATTGACAACTATGCCGCCCATGGTCAGTATGGACCAGAAAGATATGACAAATTGGGGACAGTTAGGAAGCAGAATACCAATGCGATCGCCCTGTTGGACACCCAACTCCAGTATGGCATTGGCGAAGCGATTGACAGTCAGGAATAGCTCCCAGAAGGTGCAGGTCCAGCCGTAAAACCAGATGGCTTGCTTATCAGGATATTGGGTTGCAGTGTTTCTTAATATTTCAGCGGCAGCGAATTTGGGTATACGGGCGATATAGGGTACATCGGGATCGTATTCTTTAATCCAAGGCCTCTCTTTCATTAGCCTGTCAACATCATACTCGTGCTTCATCACAAGACCTCCATTCTCTGTTGGGTTCAACAAAACCAACATTTGTTTCCTCAACGCCATTATGGGGCTAACTTGCCGTGCATAGGCGATGCAAAATTGGAGATGCTTTGATACGAGCCGTCAATAAACATTGTTATTGTGATGTTGCGTTATCTGGATGTGGATGTTGCATTAATTCCTTGTGGCGTCCATTTCTTTACTGACCTTTTATTGAGTGACTTCCCCCCTTTCATTGCGGAATGGTCCAACGGCCGCGGTGGGTAATTCTGATTCCGAATGCCTTAAGACGCAACAAGACTCCTGGTTAATCATATTCGAGGTCGCAAGGCCCATACCTGCAAGATTAATCCAAACAATATCAAAATTTGGACAAATCAATTTATTCGAACGATACGGGATGGCTTGACATCAAAATGATTGACATTTAAAGTTAACTGCTGCCTAACAGAAGAAGTGTATTCCTGATCTCTGGCTTAGTAGTGGTTGGCGGCGGAAGGTTTACAAATCAGGGAGGACGTTCTTTCGATTAATAGAACGTCCTCCAATGTGTGAGTTGCGATTTGGGGAATTTATGGTCAGGAGATTAACCCTTCCTTATTTGGCAGCGCGCTTGGCCAGTTCCTCTTCGCGGAGGATGCGGCGCAGAGCTTTTCCGACCGCACTACGGGGAACTGAATCCCTGAATTCAACCTCGCGAGGAATCTTGTAAGCGGTTAGTCTCTCGCGGCACCAGGAAAGGATCTCGTTGGCATCACAGGTTTCACCCGGCTTCAGCACCACGAAAGCCTTCAGTGATTCACCCCGGTAATCATCGGGAATTCCGATACACATCGCGTCAAATACCTTAGGGTGAGCGAAAATCACACTATCCACTTCTGATGGAAAGACATTGAAACCACCGGAAATTATCATGTCTTTGGAACGGTCAACAATGAAGAAGTGCCAATCCTCGTCGCGATAGGCCAGATCACCCGTGTAGAGCCACCCGTCCTTCAGCTGGTTGGCTGTTTCTTCTGGATTGTTCCAGTAACCGGCCATTATCATTGGGCCTTTGGTGACAATTTCCCCTACTTTAAAGGGTTCCCAATGGACATCCTCGCCGGTTTCAGGGTCTACCAGCCGGACTACGGTGCTGGGATAGGGAATTCCAATACTGCCTACCTTCTTTTTGCCCAGGCAGGGTTGGGATATATTCTGAGCCACGGTCTCGCTCATTCCACAGCCCTCTTGATAGAAAATGTCCATATCCAGCAACTTGTCGATCAGATCTTGCGGACAGGGAGCGCCGCCGCAGCCCACAAAAACGAACTTCTTACCCAGGTCCATCTGTTTGGCCCGGGGGTGATTGACTATAGCGTTAAGCATGGTGGGTACTGCAGCAAAATAACTGATATCATCAAACTTCTCAATGGTGTCCATGACTTCTTCGATTTCAAATCGGGGCAGTATGATTTGGGTTGCTGCATTCTTTATTGACCAGCACATCTGACAGACTTCGCCGTAGATGTGGTAATAAGGCAGTACACAGAAAGATTTGCGCCTCTCTACGGGTATTGGATTTATAACCGATCCTCCCCAGTACATGTTCTCATAGATGCCAGCCACAATGTTCGCGTGCGTCAGGGTAGCACCCTTAGGTGCGCCGGTGGTTCCACCGGTGAACTGGATTACGCACGGGTCCTCTGGCTTGATAGTGGGACGCGGACGGCTGTGACTGGCAGTGGCTTCCAACAACTCTCCGAAGTGGTGCCAGCCTTTGTCCTTAATCCCCAGGCTTTCTGCGGTAGCCTGTCCCTGACCGGGAATGTAATCGCTCACGCGGGTGATAATCATGTTTGGTATGTCAACTCGTTTGACCAGGGCTTCCATATTGCCAATTACGCCATCAAAGGTGATCATGGCCTTAAGCTCGGTAGTCTTGGTCATGAATTCCAGTTCTTCTACAGTGTACATCGGGTTCATATTAACGACTATTCCACCCATCGTTAATATGGACCAGAAGGAAATAACAAACTGCGGACAGTTGGGAAGCAGGAGACCAATGCGATCACCCTGTTTGATGCCCAAACTCAAAATGGCATTGGCAAATCGATTGACGGTCCGGTAAAGCTCCCAGAAGGTGCAGGTCCAGCCGTAAAACCACATGGCATCTTTATCGGGCCAACTGCTGGCAGTATTCCTTAATACATCACCGGCGGGAAAGGTTGGAATGCGGGCTAAGTAGGGAGTTTCGGGATCATATTCCTTGAGCCAAGGCCTTTCTCTTAATAGCCTGTCAATATCATATTCCTGTGTCATCACAAGACCTCCATTCTCTGCTATATCTTAAACGGAATCACTGGCTTGCCTGATGGCTTCTAACTTATTCAGATTGCCCAGAATAGAGATTGGAGTGTATCTTGCTGCGAATGATTAACTAATACTGGAATAATGGAATGCTGTGTTTAATGGAAACAGAACAGTGCGTTCAGTGGTATGCGTTGTGACGTCCACCCCTTCTGACCTCCCTTTGTGTACTTTTGGTTACCCTCCTTCCTTAATAAGACTTGTCCGGGGCTTTGGCAACGCTACAAAGTATGCCTTTTGACGCCAACATATTTTATATTCGACGTCCCAGCAGGTATACCTGCCTATGTTCTCATAAAAATTATAATGTTTGAACAAATTGTGCGATTTTAACAATGGGGAATAAGCTGAGCATTTAAACAACTCATCATACCGAATTGTTATATGGAAGAGTAGAAGGGTTGTAATCTGGAAGCTGTTGGGACAAAGGCAGGAGAGAGGAAAGCTTGACCAGGGAAATGGAGACAGGGGTGAACATAATTAAAGGTGCCACCCGTGTCTCCATCTGTAGTTCTAAAATCCGCTGTTGATTATGGCTGCGTGATGAACTCTTCGATCAACTTGTTTACCTGATCCGGTTCTTCGTGTTGAATCCAGTGGGTGCATTCAAACTTAACCAGACGGGCCTGATCACAGTATTCCAGGCTCTGGTCAGCCTGTTCCGGAATTATGGCTATGTCGTCCAGGCCCCACAGAATCAACAGGGGCATGGTGATGCGGAAACTCGCTGGGGGCTCGTTGCGGCACTGGAGGGTAGCCCGGTACCAATTGACCATGGAGGAATAAGCTTTCGGTTGGGCGAAAGCCTTACGGTATTCTTCAAGTTCTTCGGGCTTGAAGGTGCCGGGTCTGCTGGATTCGGCCAGGACACTGACCGGCCACTCAAAGTTGTTGGCTGAGCCCAACTTTTCCGGGGCATTGGGGAGCTGAAAGAAGAAGATATACCAGCTTCTCTGCATCTGTTTGGGATTGGTCAACATGTTGCGGTTCATTACCTTGGGATGAGGTACATTCATTATTACCATGCGTTTGATCCGCTCGGGATATTTAAGTGCCGTCCACCAGGAAACAGACGCACCCCAGTCATGGCCAACCAAATAAATCTGGTCTCTGCCATAAAAATCGATCAGGCCAATAACGTCCTTGGCCAGTTCATCGGTTTTGTAGGCTGCAATGCCTTCAGGTTTGTCACTCAAGTTGTAACCCCGCTGATCCGGAACCACCACCAGGTATCCCTTATCTGCGAAATATCCGATCTGTTTGCGCCAGGCAAACCAGAATTCCGGAAAGCCATGCAGGAACATGATCATGGGGCCGTCTGCCGGGCCGGCCTCCATTACATGAAGCTTGATGCCATTGGTCTCAATAAACCTTTCTCGCAACTCCGCCATGCTTATCTTCCTCCATTCAAATCAAGTAAAACGGTGTTATGCTTCAGATACAAATTGTCTGAAGCCCATCTGGTCGGTCGCGTAAAGAACAGCTTTCTCAACAGCTTTTTCCCGTAGCTCATGTACTTTCACGTAGTCCGGATTATTGGCCATTTCCAGGAATTTGGCCCGGGAAGGGTACTGTACCAGCATAAGCAGATCCCATGTTTCATTGCCGTATAAAAGTTCGTTGGGTTTCCCGAGGAATATCATCTTGCCCCCGACGCCCTCAACGTACTTGTTAGATTCTATCATATACTGGATGTAGGTTTGGCGGCCGCCATCGGGCTTGAATTTGAGCAGGTTCAACATTACCACCGGCTCATTATTGGGGTTGTGTTTTAGTAACCTGAACTGATCTACATTGCTTTGTATCATGTTATTTAACCTCCTTTTCCTATTGTAGGCAATTTCATGGTAGCACATGTCACACCGGCAATGAAAGTAATTCCGCGTCGATACTGTTATTCTTACGATTAAAAAAGCGGACTTTCTAAAAAAGCCCGCTTGTTCCGTATTATGATTCAATTATTAGTCCGCTGGAGATGGCCTTTTACAACAAGCTCTGAGCGTTTCCAGCCTGGTTCCTGGCGTTGGAGTTACCGATCAACGGCTGGCCGCTGATGGCCTGGGGATTGCTCTGCAACTGGCTTTCAGCAAACGCAATCATCTTGCGTACCATATTTCCTCCAACTGCTCCACAGTCCCGGGATGAAACATGGCCCCAGTAATCGCCCTGAATCTCCTGGCCAACTCCAAGCTCTGATGCGATTTCATACTTAAAATTGTACAGAGCTTGTGATGCCTGTGGAACAAGCACCCGGTTCCGCTTCTGGCCTCTACCCATTTAGATATTTCCCTCCTTTCGTTTTTGGTGTTACTATTATGCCTCCTTTAAGGGTTAACATACTAACACTTATTGAACGGACAACAAATATGTGTTTTGTTTTGAAAAAATTGTACATCAAAAAATGAGCAAAGCATTCCATATATAGAGCAGGCATGGATTTGTTTTTAGTATTCTCAATTTCGTTAATGATACTGATTTGTTGAACCGCTCAAGAAATTTATTCGCGTTTGTATGAAGTTCCATATAGCCATCAGGGCAACCAAAAAAATACCGGTCATCACTTGCCGGCCAATTAGCTCAAACCGAGGCAATCATGCCAATTTTAAACAATTTTTATTAATATGAATAACGAGTTTTTTAATAAAGGTTTGGTGGAGTTTTATATAGAATTGCGTATGACATGTAGAATATTGTTATGGAAGACTTTGATTTTAGTAATTTGTTTTATTGAGGTGTGGTAATGGAGAGTCATATCAGGGATGTTTCTTCTGAGGCGGACAGTATTTTGATGAGCCTGGAGAATGTAAGCCGGAACTTTATTATGGGTGAGGTTACTGTGGAGGCACTCCGTGATGCCACTCTGGAAATCAGGGCCGGAGAGATCCTGGTGATCCTTGGACCCAGCGGTTCCGGCAAGAGTACCCTGCTCAATATTGTAGGTGGCATGGACCGCCCTACTGCCGGCCGGGTCATTTATGACGGGGAAGACCTGACCCAGGCATCTGATGACAGGTTGGGGCTTTTCCGGCGCCATGAGGTGGGGTTTGTATTTCAATTCTATAATCTGATACCGGACCTGACAGCATGGGAGAATGTGGAGATCGCAGCCGGATTGGTAAAAGCCCCGTTTCCGGTGGCCAAGGTATTGAATGAGGTAGGCCTGGCGGACCGGGCTGACCATTTCCCTTCCCAGCTCAGCGGGGGGGAGCAGCAGCGGGTTTCCATTGCGCGGGCCATGGTGAAGAACCCTCGTCTGCTGTTGTGCGACGAGCCGACCGGGGCCCTGGACTTTCAGACGGGCAGTATGGTGCTTTCGCTTCTGGCCAATATCAGCCGCAGCCTGGGCAGTACGGTGGTTATTGTCACCCACAACACAGTCATCGGTGATATGGCGGATCGGGTGATCCGTATGCGCAGCGGGGCTATTGCCGAGGTCATAACCAACCTGAACCCGCTGCCTCCGGAAAGGATAAGCTGGTAATGAATGTTCTCAGCCGTCGGCTATGGCGCACCTTCAGTAAAAACCGACTGCAGTTCATGGCGGTGGCCCTGGTGGTTATGATCGGGGTATCGGTCTTCATATCCATGAACACCGCCTACTATAACCTGGATCACTCTCAGGATGTGTTCTACCAGGAGAATGATTTTGCTGATTACTACTTTCACGTAGTGCGAGCACCTAACCAGGTGGTCAAGAGGATAGAAGCCCTGCCCGGCGTGGCTATGGTTACCGGGCGGGTGCAGATGGATGTCCCTATTATGCGGGAAAACGGTGACCGTGGCACCGCCCGCTTGACCGGCTACCACTTGCCTATGGATAAGGAAGTAAACCGCATCCAGCTGGGTTCAGGCCGGATGTTTGACAAAGACCCCAGCGGGGGCAGGATAGAGGTACTGACTGATCCTCAGTTTGCAGCCGCCAATCACCTTAGTCCGGGTTCCGAAATTGTAGTAGCCGCCCAGGGACGTGAGGTGGTACTTACCGTTACCGGCACCGGCAGCGGACCCGAATTTATTTACCCCATGAAGGATGCCGCCAGCCTCATGCCGGAGCCGGAGAGCTTTGGAATAATAATGGCACCCTTGAACCAGGTCCAGCAGGTTCTGGGCTACTCTGGTCAGGTGAACCAGGTGCTCATCAAGGTAACTCCTGGTTTTGATGAGGAAGAGGTGGCGGATCAGGTGGAAAAGATCCTGAAGCCCTATGGCAACCTGGCCAGCTATCCCCGGAAGGACCAACTCAGCCACGCCATGCTGAATACAGAGCTTGATGGACTCCAGAAGAGTGCCAGCAGTTTACCAGCCGTCTTTCTTATCCTGGCCGCCATCGTTCAATACGTAATGCTGGGCCGGATGGTAAAGACCCAGCGCCAGCAGATCGGGATATTTAAGGCTTTGGGATTCAGTCGGCGCCGCATTGTTTTACACTATGCCGCCTATTCTATGGTGATTACTGTCCTGGGAGCCATCCTGGGGATAATCCTCGGCCTCATGCTGTCATCGGTATTTTCCAGGACCTATGCCATGTTTTTTAATCTGCCCCAGGAAATCGGCGGGATCAATTTCAACGCCATTATTTCCGGGTTGGTCTTCAGTTTGGCAGCGGGAGCGGCCGCGGGTTTGGGTGCTTCGCGGGGCATACTCTCCCTGAATCCGGCTGAGTCCATGCGTTCCGAGCCTCCGCGGGTTTCAGGCCGGATATGGCTGGAGCGGTGGACGTGGCTGTGGAGGAAACTGGATAATTACTGGCGGATGAGTATACGTACCGTTTGGCGCAATGGCTGGCGGTCATTCTTTACCATGGTGGGAGTAATGTTTGCTGCCGGCATGCTCATAATCGCCTTCTTTGCCGACGATTCCATGGACTTCATGCTGAACCAGCACTTTGCCTTTGAACAACGTTATGATTACCTGGTCCGTTTTACGGAGCCTGTAAAGGACTATGAGATTCTTAACATCTCACGTTTGGATGGGGTCATCAAGTCTGAGCCGTTGCTGGAAGTCCCGGTTCGGGTAAGCTTTGCCGGCAAAGAAGAGGACGATCTCCTGCTGGGTATGAGGCCTGACACCACACTCAAATCTGTTTTTGACGAGGATGGTGATCCCCTGGTAATCCCTGAGGACGGGGTCTTGATGAACGACATAACCGCAAACAAACTGGGGGTCAAGGTGGGAGACCGGGTGATGATAGAGACGCGCATGCAGAGCGGAGCATCGCGGGAGGCGTGGCTCAAGGTGCTGGGAGTCAACCACCAGATGATTGGCTACGGATCGTACGTTTCGCTGGACCAGGCGAACCGGGTGCTGAGGGAAAGCCGGGTGGTCACCGGGGTGATGCTGCGGATCGATCCAGGTGAGGCCGCAAGTATAGAAAAGGAACTGAGCCGGATGACCGGAGTGAGTTCAATTCAGAGTCAACAGCGGGAGCTGGCCGGTTTTCAAAAGCAGATGGGGTATATGATCTACTTTGTGGTGATAATGGTTTCATTTGCCGCTATACTGGGATTTGCCATCGTCTACAACTCGTCGGTTATCGGCTTCAGCGAACGCCAGCGTGAATTGGCCTTGCTTAAGGTGATGGGATTCAGTGACCGCGAAGTCGGGGGACTTCTTTTAAGGGAAACCCTCTTGCAGTCGATACCGGGGGTGATCCTGGGATTGCCCTTTGGCCGGATGATGAGCCAGTGGTATGTAGCGGCGATAAGCACGGATGCCTTTTCTTTCCCGGTGGTGGTATATCCCTGGACTTATATTATATCCGCCTTCATCGGGGTGATGTTTGTGGTGGCGGCACACTGGTTTGCCGCCCGGGGAATTAAACGTATCGAACCAACCGAGTTATTGAAGAACAACGATTAGATGGGGAGGTTTGGAAATGGAGCGGAGCCGGAGAAACAAGATTATTGGAATTGGTGCGGCCGTCGTTCTGGTCCTGGTGATCTGGTCACTTGCCACCCGGGGAAACGATGTGGAAACGGTAAGAGTGCAGGTTGGAGACATCATCCAGACGGTGGAGGATATCGGCTACGTCCGGGCTACGGAGGAATCAAGCCTTTACGCCACCCAGGCTGCCACCGTAGCCCAACTGAATTTCGAGGTCGGACAACCGGTGAAAGCGGGTCAGGTGGTGATGGTACTGGAAAACCGGGAGCTTAAAGTCCAGGTGGCCGATACCGAATCAGCTTTAAGCCAGGCGGAAGCCACTTCCCGGGCTTTGGTTTCCGGCCTGCGTTTGGCGGAAATGGGGCTAAAGAACGCCCAGGATAACCTGGAACGAATCAAGGTCTTGTATGATTCCGGTGCGGTTTCCCGTACTGATTACGAAAAGGCACTGCTGGAGGTGGAGGGTGCAAACGCTGCCGTGGCAGGACAGAAGTCACAACTGCAGGCTGTTTCCGCTCAGATCGAAGGGCTGAAGGAGACCCGGGCCCACATGACAGCACGGGAGGATGAACTGGTTTTAAAGAGTCCCGTAGACGGGGTGATCCTAAGTCTTCCGGTTAAAGCCGGGCAGGTGGTGGCGCCTGGAACTCTGGTGGCTACAGTAGGCGGAGGTACCGGACTGGAGGTCAAAGCCGACATCCTGGGTGACGACCTGGCTCATGTTGAAGTAGGGCAAAAGGTGCTGGTAACTGCACCGGGATTGAATCAGGATTACCTGGAAGGAAAGGTGTCGCAGATATATCCCCAGGCCGAAGAGAAATACTCCGCCCTTGGAATTGTGCAGCAGCGAGTTCCAGTGATCATCATCCTGGAACAAAAGGCCAACCTCAAACCGGGTTATGAGGTGGATGTTGCCATCCAGACCCAGGTTCGCCAGGGAGTGCTCTTGGTCCCTCGCGAATTGGTCAAGACCACCCCCGAGGGTAAACAGACCGTGAACCTGGTCGAAAAGGGCAAGATCAGGGAGATCCCGGTGGAGACCGGCATTACCGATGGTACCAACATTGAGATCACGAAAGGACTGACCGCCGAGGCTGAGCTGGCGTATTAGTTCTGGACTTTATTTCTACGACGGCGGCAGAATCCCGTTTAAAAGATGGATTCCGCCGTTTGTTTTTGCTGCTGAATCGATAATAATATAGTGAGACCAAACACCTGCTTAGGGAGTATATATGAAACGAAAAAGACAAGTTATTGTAGCCGGGGGAGGAGCCGCAGGTATGGTAGCGGCGATTGCTGCCCGGAGGCTGGGTGCTGAGGTTACCATACTGGAGCGCAACCCGCGAGTGGGTAAGAAAATACTGGCTACTGGCAATGGGCGCTGTAACTTCACCAACATAAATGCCGGTGTTGACTTTTATCATGGCAGTAACCCGAAATTTGCTTACAGTGCACTGGCCAATTTCACGGTGGAAGATACCATCAGATTTTTTGAGAAGCTGGGGATTGCCCATAAAGTGGAGGATTTTGGCAAGGTATTCCCCATGTCTGACCAGGCTTCAAGTGTCCTTGATGTTCTCCGGTATGAATTGAAGGAACTGGGAGTCAGAATTGTCGTTGATGCATTTATAAAAGAAATAACCAGGGCCAATGGTAAGTTTATCGTAGAATTGGCGGATGGAAAGGTATACCACGGGGACCGGGTCATTCTGGCCACCGGTGGTAAAGCCATGCCGTCAAGCGGTTCTGATGGCAGTGGCTATGACCTGGCTTCCAGGCTGGGCCACGGGATTATTGAAGTCTTTCCGGCCCTGGTGCAGCTGATGTTGGAAGGCTCCTTTTTCAAACGGATAGAGGGAGTAAAGTTCGTGGGGACGGCGGAAATAATCCACCGTGGCAAATCAGTCGCCAGGGATCGAGGGGATATACTCTTCGCCAATTATGGAGTTTCGGGCCCGCCCATTCTTCAGATCAGCAGGGCAGCCGGTGAACTATTAAAAGAGGGTGAAGAAGTCCATTTAAGAATCACTGTTATGGACAGGATGTCCAGAGAAGAACTTCGCGACCTTCTCAACCGGCGCTTTCAATCGAGTCCAACTAAGCCGGTGGACTTCAGCCTGGTGGGTCTTATCAACAAGAGATTGATCCCGGTGGTGCTGCAACAAGCAGGTATTGATGATATAACGTGTCCGGCGGCCAGTCTATCAGCCAAAGATAGACAAGGGATCGTAGATATTTTGACTGATTGGAGGTTCAAGGTTCGGGGGACCAAGGGCTGGTCAAGCGCCCAGGTAACTGCCGGCGGTATCGATACCAGTGAAATAGACCCGAATACCATGGAATCCAAATTGGTCAGAGGCCTGTTCTTTGCCGGTGAGGTAATGGATATAGATGGACAGTGCGGTGGATACAACCTGCAGTGGGCATGGTCATCAGGATACGTTGCAGGTCAGAACGCAGCCTTATGAGTGCTGCCATCGCAGGAGGGCAAAGTGATAAGACTTTCAGATATAAAAATCAGAATAGAACAGGCCGCAGATCCTGAAATGGAAAGACAGGCCCTGCGGGCGTTAATACTTTCCAGGCTCAGGATCAGAGAGAAGGATCTGCTTGAGGTTATCATAGTTAAAAAGTCGATCGATGCGAGAAAAAAAGACGACATTACCTATGTGTACTCGGTGGATGTTGAGGTGCTTAATGAAAAGCGGGTCCTGGGGAGAAGCGGTTCGAAAGCTATAACACCGGCTCCGGACCTTTCTTATCATGAGGTACAATCAGGTTCTGAAAACTTAAAGGAAAGACCGGTGGTCATTGGCGTGGGGCCAGCCGGCCTCTTTGCCGGCTTGCTGTTATCGAGGAAAGGCTATAGGCCGGTAATCCTCGAACGAGGAGAAGAAGTAGAAACGAGAACCGCCAAAATCAACAGGTTTTGGAACGACGGTTTACTGGATCCGGAAAGCAACGTGCAGTTCGGGGAAGGCGGAGCCGGTACGTTTTCTGACGGGAAACTTACTACCCTGATTAATGACCCGAGGCGACGCGCGGTATTGGAGGAGTTTGTCAGAGCCGGGGCGCCAGCCGAGATACTGTATAAGAGCAAACCGCATATAGGAACTGACAAGCTCAAGGTGACAGTTGTCAACATAAGAAAAGAGATCATCGCCCATGGTGGAGATGTGAGATTCAAAGCCAAGGTGACCGATTTTGTCATCAAAAATGGAAAGATTGAGGCCCTCATTATTAATGATCAGGAGCGACTCCCCTGTCAGGTGGTTTTGTTGGCCACAGGCCACAGCGCCCGGGATACATACGATGTGCTTTATCGGAGAGGTATCCGCATGACTCAAAAGCCCTTTTCCATCGGGGTCAGAATTGAGCACCCTCAGGAATTGATTAACCGGGCTCAGTATGGTGATGCGGCCGGGCATCCGGGGTTGGATGCTGCTGACTATAAGCTCGCTTATCATTCAAAGAATGGACGGTCTGCTTACACCTTCTGTATGTGCCCCGGGGGATACGTGGTGGCTGCTGCGTCGGAAGATTTGGGTGTGGTTACCAATGGCATGAGCGAATACCGCAGAGATGGATTTAACGCCAATGCAGCTCTGCTGGTGGGAGTTACACCCGCTGATTTTGCAAGTCAGCATCCCCTGGCGGGTATAGAATTTCAACGCCGGTGGGAAGGTCTGGCCTACCAGCTGGGGGGTGGAAATTATCGGGCACCGGCCCAGTTAACCGGAGATTTCCTGGCCGACCGGTTGAGCACCAGGTGGGGAAGTGTCAAACCAACCTACCGTCCTGGTGTTGTATTGGCGCAGCTCAGGGATTGTTTACCTCTTTACGTCATTGAGACAATGAAGGAAGCCATTGTGCATTTTGATACCCGCATAAAGGGTTTTGCCATGCCGGACAGTATTTTGACCGGTGTTGAGACCAGGAGTTCTACCCCGGTCAGGATAAACCGGGATGAGGAACATCTGTCCAACATTGGCGGCATATACCCGGTAGGAGAAGGTGCCGGCTATGCCGGCGGCATAATGTCATCGGCGGTTGATGGTGTCAAAACCGCAGAAAGAATCATAGTCAAGTATGCCCCCCTTGAACGTACTTAGCAAACAGGAAATTACAGTAAGTTTTTTGGACGTCAAATCCAATTAAGGTGATCTCCTGCGAAAAGCTATAATACCGAGTCAGGGTTTTCGCACGGGGAATAAAAGTTTTTTCGATGCGTATTTGGCATTTCGACTTGTCCCCAGATTCTGCCTTGTTAGATATTGACTCGAATAGATAAATATTCGTGGAAAATCAGGACGCTGTCAGGAAACAATACTACCACAAACATGTTATAGGAGGATAAGCATTGATAGGAGTAGTAAAATGGTTTGATGATGCCAAAGGTTATGGGTTTATTGAGAGTGAAGAAGGACGGGACGTATTCGTCCACCATACAGCTATTCAGAACACAGGCTTCAGGTCCTTAAGTGAAGGTCAAAGGGTTCAATTTGATGTCACTACTGGTCCCAAAGGGGATCAAGCCAGCAACGTCGTGATCCTTTAACTGTATACTCTGAGTAGGCTGGTTGCCCAAACCAAGTTAAAAACACAATCATTAAAGAGCCTTCGGGCTCTTTTTTTTGTCAGGGTTTGATTTCACGCGACGTGGTTTTCACTCCCTTTCGAGTACAGTTTTCTCTGGGGCTTTGGCTGATATGCCAGTTAGGTTACATAGTAAAAATGGGCAAGGGGGAAAATAGTGTTACCACAATACAGGAGGTAGATAGCCTTGAAAAAAATTTCACCCTCAGAGATGCTCCAATTGCGAGAGTTAATGCAGATGGAGTCTAACGCTCTGGCTGTGGCCCGTGTAACTCACAATGTAATACAGGATCCGGAGCTTAAATCACTTTCCGATACCGGTATCAAGGCCATGGAGGCCCGAATCCGCGAGATGCAGATGTTTATCGGTGACCATGATCTAATATCAAGGGGGGTCCAATAAAATGATGAAAAAAGTAATCAACACAGTACTTGGTTCCGAGTCTCAGATAACAGACGAGATGCTCGCCAATATCTCACTGCATGGTGCCAAGGGCACGTCCGCAGCGTACCTGGCAGCTACTCTGGAATCGGCAACCCCCGAGGTAAGACGCATGTTCAGCGAATTCCTGACCCAATCCGTAATGTCCCACGAGACGCTCACCAACCTGGCTATTAAAAAAGGCTGGTATAAACCTTACCAGAATCCAGATGAGCAGGTTTCACTTGCTTACCAGCAAGCCAGTATGGTGTTCAGCAGCGAAGGGATACATGCCCAGTAATACTTTCTGATTTGAAAACCATGACACAGGAAAGATATGGATTTGCTTTAGGTGCCCGGCGGAAGCCGGGCTTCATTTTCAGTTGAGCCCGGCATCACTACTTCACCCGGCAAAATCCCCAGTCCTGCCATTGCCAGGTGGTAACCTTGTTCACGGGGGATTTACTATGCACCCACAAACGCTGCCAGTAACTGTGATACCCGGTTACGAACAACTCATTCCTCCCATCACCGTCAGTGTCCTTAATTTCCAGGTTTTTTATCGGCTGGTCAAGGGCAGAAGACATCCACACGGGTTTTAAGCGCTTGTTTACCAGGTTGTATACATACAGATGACAGGTTAATTCATGGTCCGGACCGGTGTGCCAGAAGGGGCGGGCTTGACCAAAACTCCCTCTTTTCCAGACAACCAGCAGTAAATCAGGTCGGCTGTCATGGGTGACGTCAGCTATATGAAGAGAGGTCACCCGCCAATCGGCAGGCGACCTCCAGAGTTCCCGACCCTTGTCAGCCACGGTCAGCCTCAGGTCTTGCAGGACGTAACGTTCAGGCTGAAGATCCTGGTCCAGGTCATAATTCATGATGTACGTTTCTGTGGTCCCTATACCAAGAACAGACAGCGGATAAGGCAGGTCGATTATGATAAACCCGGCCATTGCTGCTATGAGTATTGCTGAAACTGCTATCAGGTGCTGCCGGTCCATCACGCCTCACTCATCCTTTTCCATCATCCCCACAATCAATACGCCAGCAAGCCGAAGGCATCATTAGCCGGCACATGCCCGGATAAATAGTCTGCATTACAGGGATTGCCGTTACCACGCCGGTATGTTTTCTACTTTACCGGTATAGGACTGTATCCAATCCGGAGGATCGGGGGCTTCGTCATTGCGCAGCATCTCCTGCCATTTGCTGTCTGTCAGCCGATCATTGCTCGGCCAGGGGAATTCATAGTATGAGTAAACCGCGCCCCGGGCTATCCGCAGTTTACCGTCCACTGGCACGACAGCGTAAATTGACCAGACCATGCCGGTAGCCTCCTCCAGCACCGTGTCCGGAGGTGCGGTAGCCACATCGGTGACCAGGGCCGCGGGGTTCTCCCAGATCTGTGAACGGCTCACGACATCATCGTCCTTCAGAGCCTCCAGCCAGAAGTGTTCAAGCTGTCCGCCGAATGTCCGTATCAGTTCGTAATCGGCATCGGTCAGCGGGGTGTTGTTCAGTTCCTTTTCGGCGATGTCTTTCAACGACAGAGCCAGGGTTTCCATGCGGCTCAGGCTGTCTTGGTCCTGATCGCTCAAGAGACCGCGGGATGCCAGACCTTCGCTGGTCATGGAGCACAATGCCGCCAGCCGGGCAAAGAGGTGAGGATTGGGTTCGACGTAACCGCGATCGTCTTCCGGCTCCGCACCGCCGCCCATTTCTGCGTAAACCTGTTTGGCGTACAGAACGGTGTCGTGCTTGAGCTCAGTCCAGCTTCCCAGATAAGTTGCCAGATCCTTGCGCTGCCAGGCCTGGTTTTGCATGAAGGATGGATAACCCTCAGGTTTTTCCCAGGTCAGGGGGAGCAGGGTATAGAGCCAGTTCCAATAGAGGTTTTCCGTCCAGTTGGACAGCTTCAGACCCTTGACATGTCCCTTGAGCTTTTGCATGTTATCCGGATAGCCCTCATAATCCGTTTCGTTCATATTATCCAACAAGGAATAGGCCTCCTTGGAGCCCATAGCGGCCGGTATGTCGAGGCCTTTGGGGAGGGTCCTCCGCTGGCCCTGGCTGTTTTCCTTGACCTCCCGGTAGATCAGGCGCTGGAATATGGCCGCGTCCAGTGTAAACCGCTGCCCCATGAAACGGAATCCTTTGATCTCATGTTCGCGATCTGGCTGGATACTTTCATCGAACACAGGAATTGAGTTGATCGCCGGTGGGTCCAATTCTTTAATCTTGTTTACAAACGCCTCCCATTTGGCGGCATCTTTGACCAGGGTTTTGAGGGTTAATCCCTTACCGTAGACTTCTCTAAGTACCGGTTCATACTGATAGTAGCCCAGGTCATCGCTCTTGCCGACAAAGAAGTTGGTGGACTGATAAATCTTATCCCAGCTATTAAGGTTCTGGCCTTCGTTAAGAGCCAGGGTCATCAGGACCGCGGAACGGGTTTCATCCACGTCCTTTTGACGGAAGGTCAAACGGCCATACCACATCATAGATTTGAAATACCGTTTCAGGTCTTCTGATTTGGTGTAGTGACCGCGCGGTATATACTGGGTGTAATCCTCTTTAAGGTCTTCCAGGATATTGAGTTCAGTGTACCCTATGCTCATAACCGGTGACACGGTAATGCCATCATGCTTATCAATGAGGGCCAATTCCCTGGTCACCACATCCTGCACTGCTGCCGGGATTTTGGCAGATGGGTCAAGAAGCATGGCACCCACGGTAAAGAAGGCCAGGTTCCGCAGAGCGGCATTTTCCCACTCTGATCCTTTAAGTTCCTCATACTGTCGCAGTGACTCCTGCACCATACTGGAGTTCAAGGCCTTAAGTTCCGGGATTAAATACTTGTTCTCCACGCTCTTCAGCAGGTGATTAAAAAACAGGTGGTAGTTATGTAACATGGCATCGGTAGTTACGAAATTCGGAATGTTGTCATAGCGGTTGGTCTCGTAAAGCATAAAGAATTCAGGCATTTGTCCTGGTGTTACCACAAAACCGTTATTGGCCAGTAGCTTGAAGGCTTCCGGTGAGAACTCGAATTTTTCGCGATTAGTAACGTTAGACAGATCGGGTTCAACCTGATATGGCTTGATAGCCGGTTGAATATTGACGGGCACCTCTTGGTAGGTCGCAAATTCAGCGGCCAGAGCGGTTTTGTCGTCCGCGTTTCCGGCTCGCTGACCAGAAACGCACCCAGCCAGGGTCACGGTTATAAACAGAAAGACCGTCATTAGGGCGGTGAGTTTCCGGAGTCTCCTTGAACGCATCTAATCATCTCCTCGGATATGTTTTTATCAAGTATATACCTACTGACTAATACGTAGTAAGAGTCTGTTTCTTACTTTGGAAGGTTCGAAAATTCATATTTGCGTGCTCATGGGGTGGTCAGACCGGTGTCATTAATCATTTATCTTGAGGGGGCAAGAGGTTGGCCTTGATTAAAGTATTTTCTCCAAAACGCTCATTAATGCGATCCAGGACC
Organism: Syntrophomonadales bacterium; assembly: GCA_050951725.1. GTDB lineage: Bacteria > Bacillota > Syntrophomonadia > Syntrophomonadales > DTU052 > DTU052. Next base: position 86,504 of record JBMNJO010000012.1, read on the forward strand.
TCTTCCGAACGAGAGGTAACATCTTCAGCAAAAAGGCTTCCCTGTTGAATAGTGTCCAGAGAACGAAGATTACTCACCGACACCCCAATCAACCGGATCCGACGCCGGTCCCGGCCAAGTTGGCCGAACAGAGAAGAGGCGGTTTCATAGAGAACGGTGCTGTTCGCGGTATGTTCAGACAGCGATCTGGAACGGTTAATCGTTTTGAAGTCCTGATAACGGACTTTTATGGTCACCGTCCGGGCTTCCATCCGGGCCCGGCGCAGACGACGGCCCAGCAGGTGTGAGAACTGCAGGAGGTAGTTTTCCAGCAGGTCGGAGTCATCAATGTCCTGGTCAAAGGTGATCTCTCGTCCGATAGACTTCATCTCCCGCTCCGTCTCAACCCGGCGGTGGTCAATACCGTGGGCCAACTCCCAGAAGAAGGGGCCCGATTGCCCCAGGTGCTTTTCCAGAACTCCAGGCGGGGTATTGGCTAAATCTCCAATAGTCTCAATCCCCAGCCGTTTCAGGGTTTGCTGGGTCTTCGCTCCTACCCCCCAAAGCCGCGAAACGGGAAGTGGGTTGAGTACCTGGGCAGCATCCTCACGCCGGATGGTTCTCATTCCATCCGGTTTGTCCAGGTCGGTTGCCAGCTTGGCCAGAAACTTATTGTAGGAAATACCCGCAGAGATTATTAAACCGACTTCATCATGAACTGCCTGTTTGATTTCCCGGGCCATCCTTTCAGCGGAACCGAAAATTGTTAACGACCCGGTCACATCCAGAAAGGCCTCATCTATAGAGAGTGGTTCAATATCCGGGGTGAAGCGGGAGAAGATATCGAAGACCTGCCGGGAGGCTTCAGCGTAGCGCTTTATATCCACCGGTAAAAATATCGCATCCGGGCATAATCTTCGGGCCCGGGCCAGAGGCATGGCCGACTTGACTCCAAAACGACGAGCTTCATAAGAACAGGTAGCCACAACTCCCCGGGAATCGGGGCGACCTCCCACAATAACCGGTTTACCACGGAGAGCCGGGTTATCCCGTTGTTCTACTGCAGCGTAGAAGGCGTCAAGATCACAATGTATGATGGTTAGGTTATCGTCAATCATGATTCCGCCACACAATCCCCAAGATTTTTATATACAGCACTTGATCTCAATAAAGAAAAACTTATCATAGCCTGTGTAAATGCAAAAATGTCAGGGTACCCTTGAAGCAGCATGGCAGCAACCCCTGTAAAGCCCGCCGGCGAGTATTAAGGATAGAGAGCTCCAGAATTATGACGTTTTACACCGGGGAACCTCTCATGCATCAGCACTGATCTCAATACCTCTGACACTAATTATAAACGTTTATCGTTGCCAACTCTTGTACAGGGTAATTTTATGGGCTGCCATCCAGGCAAAGAGGCAGACGAAGAATTCGGTCAGGAGCTAACGTATAGATGTAATTATGGGCTGTAAGATAACTGGTTACTTGGATATGCTATAAACGGAGTAAACCTTAATACAACATGCGAAAATAAATCCTTTGTGATGGAGTGATTCTCTATGTCAGCCAATAACTACAAACCAGAATTGGCCACTTTTGCCGGAGGATGTTTCTGGTGCATGGTGGCGCCTTTTGAAGAATTGGAAGGTGTCAGGAAGGTAATTGTCGGCTATACCGGCGGAAGCACCGAAAATCCAAGCTACAAGGAGGTTTGTTCGGGAAAGACCGGCCATTACGAGGCGGTACAGGTTACTTATGACCCGGAAATCATTGCCTATGAGAGACTGCTCGATACTTTCTGGCGCCAGATTGATCCGACAGACGCGGGTGGGCAGTTCGCCGACCGGGGCAGCTCTTACCGGACCGCCATCTTTTATCATAATGAAGCTCAGCGTGAACAGGCCGAGTTATCAAAACGCAAATTGGATCAAAGCGGGAAATTCGACCGGCCAATAGCCACCAGAATTCTTCCGGCTTCAGAGTTCTATCCGGCTGAGGACTATCACCAGGATTATCACCGGAAGGAACCTCTTCACTACATTGCCTACCGGAAAGCCTCAGGTCGGCAGAGGTTTCTGGATACAATGTGGAGAGAAGATAAAACGCCCGATAAGGAAACGCTGAAGAAAAAACTTACTAAGCTGCAGTACGATGTTACCCAGAACAATGCTACAGAACCACCTTTTCACAACGAATACTGGGACAACAGGCGCGAAGGAATCTATGTTGATATTGTTTCCGGTGAGCCGCTCTTCAGTTCCCGCGATCAATTTGAATCCGGGTGTGGCTGGCCAAGCTTTACCAAACCGTTGGCGGCAGATAATATAAAGGAAAGAACCGACCTGAGCTACCATATGGTGCGTACGGAAGTGCGAAGTCAGAGAGCTGATTCTCACCTGGGACATGTGTTTGATGATGGACCAGCACCTACCGGACAGCGTTACTGTATAAACTCCGCTGCCCTTCGCTTCATTCCCAAAGAGGATTTGGAAGAGGAAGGTTACGGACACTTCAGAGACCTTTTTGAATAGGTTTCCATGAAGGCCAATGAAGACCAACTGGGAGGGGAAAAAATGAACCTTATCACCATCGATGAGGAGAAATGCAAGCGTGACCGCGTTTGTGCGGCTGAGTGCCCTGGCAAACTTATTATTTTTAAAGAAAAGGATGCCTACCCGTCTATGCCGGCGGGCGCAGAACCGTTCTGTATAAACTGCGGTCATTGTGTAACCGTCTGCCCGGTGGGGGCCATAACCTTGAATACTATGGGGCCGGAAGAGTGTCCTGTAATAGAACAAGGCTTGCTTCCCGGAGCGGATCAGGTCAGACATCTCATGCTTTCCCGACGCTCGGTGCGAAGTTATAAGAAACAACCGGTGGAACATGATCGCCTCGCCCACCTGATAGATACTGCCCAGTATGCACCTACCGGGAGTAATAAGCAGCAGGTCTATTGGATAGTAGTTGAAGATCCTGCCAGGGTAACAAAAATGGCGGAAATGGTGATTGACTGGATGCGGCTCTCACCCACAGAAAACGTTGAACCATCATATGCAGAGCGTATGAAAGGGCTGGTGGCAGCCTGGGAAAAAGGACAGGACAGGATTTGTCGCCGGGCTCCACATGTGGTCTTAACTCATTACCCGGAAAACATACCTTCCGCTCATACTGACTGCATTATCGCCCTGACCCACCTCGACCTGGCTGCATATTCTGACGGATTAGGAACCTGTTGGGCCGGCTATTTCAATAACGCGGCCAACGCCTACCCCTCGCTGACCGCGGCATTAGGTCTTCCGAAAGGACACCGCTGTGCTGGTGCCTTATTGATCGGCTACCCGCAGTTTCCATACCAACGCATTCCCCTGCGAAGGAAACCCCATATTGTCTGGCGGTAATCATACAGTGCGAGTGAGATTTAATATCTCGTAGTCAAAACAGGTTCCCTCCGCTGACTGATAACCTTCATAATTAAAAGGCCCTATTTGCGTGTGGGGTCTTTTTTAATGGAAATTAAAAGTTGCAAGTAAAACAGGGTGATAAAAAACCGGAAATGGAAATAGGAAAAAGCCAATAATGTGTCGAATTGTGATAGAACTATATTATAAGGACATTCGCACTTGAATTAGCAGTAAAGGAGGTGCAATTATGGCATTATTTAGTAACACTACCATGAAGATAGCTAACCGGGAACAGAATGATTATCAGGTGATTGAGTGTCCTTTCTGCCGGCAAAGTAATTCTTTCGACCCGAAAGAAAGGGTTCTTTGTTGTCCTAACTGTGGTCGTGATATATGGTCTTCAGAAATTGGATACTATGGCTTGTTGGATCTGTTTCCAGAAGCGGATAAGTGGGGAATCCCTCTGTAGACTGGCAGGCAATTGCCAGCGAGTTTTGCTATCGTAACAATATGACACAATAACCGAAGGAATTCCAGAAAGACCAGAAGACAAATGTATACCATATTACAATGAAGTATTGAATAAATATCATTAAAGGGCTATTATGTAATAAGCATGGAACAATAAATTTAGGAGAGGAGATTATTGATGAGGACAAGCGAACAATACAGAAAAGACTTGGCCAAGAAGAACAAGAACTTGTACTTCAATGGCGAAAAAATTGACCGGCTTGATCCGTTTCAAGAAGGCGCCATAAATGTTATGTCTCTGACATTTGACGCCGCATGGGACCCCGAACTGAAGGATCTCTGCACGGCCACTTCTCATCTTACTGGTGAGACCATTAACCGCTTCAATCACATTCACCAAAGCACAACCGACCTGCACAAGAAACAGGACATGACCCGTGCATTGTGTAACAAAGTGGGACAATGTATCCAGAGATGTATGGGTATTGATGCTGCTAACGCAATCAACGCAGTATCATTTGAAGCTTCCAAGAACCCCGATCGGAAGACTGATTACTATGCCAACTGGCTCAAATGGGTGGAATACTTCCAGAAGAATGACCTGGTAGCAAGTTGCGCCCAGACCGACCAAAAGGGCGAAAGGCTAAAAAGACCGGGTCAACAAACTGATCCTGACATGTATGTGCGGGTAGTTGAAGAGAAAGCCGACGGAATTGTGGTCAGAGGCTGTAAAGTTCATATTTCCGAAGCCTCCATTTCCGACGAGATTCTGGTTGTTCCGAACCGTGCTCTGATGCCGGATGAGAAGGCATATGCTTTGGCATTTGCAGTTCCTTCGGACCATCCCGAAGTTAAACAGGTGGTTTCTTTCCATAACAATCATCCTCGTGAAACCTTCAAGAGGGGATTTGACAGTGGATACACCGATTCCTATATCATCTTTGATGATACCTTTGTTCCCTGGGATCGCGTATTCCTTTGTGGGGAAACTCAACATGGCGGCGTAGCTGCACTGCTGTTTGCACTCTTCCACCGTCATAGCTATTCCGGCTGCAAACCGGCTTGCCTCGACTATGTTCTTGGACTGGCTGCCAATGCTGCTGAGATCAACGGAATCGAAAAGACCTCTCATGTCAGAGAGATGCTGGCTGAACTGATTATGACTGGTGAACTCGGATATGCTGCAGGTTACACCGCTTCTGATCTTGGTAAGCCTGAAGTTTACATGCCTGGTAAGGGCTTTGTTCCTTATGGCCCGGGCAGCTATATTCCGAACTCCATCTATGCAAACGTTGGAAGGTGCCTGACTGGTGAGGCTGTATTCCATGAGCAGGAAATCCTGTGTAATATCGCTGGTGGACTGCCTGCAACCTTCCCGCAGGAGAGAGACTTCGATCATCCAGAAATCAAAGATCTTCTCCGCAAATATCTCAATCGGAATCCCAAGATTCCCATTGACGATCAGATTAAGTTCTGGTTCCAGTTCATTGACTTCACCTGCTCACATTCCGGTGGTTCAATGAACTATGGTAACTACCATGGTGGAGGATCCCCAATTATGGAACAGATCGCTATCACCACCCAGTATGACATCCAGAAGAGAAAAGATATGGTTAAGAAGATTGCGGGTATCAAGGTTGACTAATTGTTAACCGGTATAACTGTAATTGGATAACAACTCAAAGGGAGTGGACTTAAGTGTTCACTCCCTTTTTTAATGTCAGGAGAGCATTGACAATCCGAATATGTGCTTTATCAATAGGTTTTGAAGTTCAGTTAAATTGCTGCTGCTGACCTGGCTTGTTATCAGAACCAGGTGACGGCATTTTTGGCCAACATGTGGGGTTTGAGTAAATAATGATGCCGCTGACTGGTAAAAGAGGAACTGGATGGCTGCCGGGCGAATTAGGGTAATTATCCGTATTTTGTGGGACGGTATGAATGTCGGCCTGCGTTACGTGCAGCATTAAACTGACAGGAAAGGATGATTATCAAGTGTGGGAAGCTATTAAATTTGAGGTAAGGGAAAACGGGGTAGCTCTCCTTACCATGAACCGGCCCAAGCAGATGAACTCTTTTAATGAGCAGATCCTGCTGGATATCAAGAAGGCAGTCAAAATAGTCCGCGAGAGTGAAGAGATCAAGGTATTGGTTATCACTGGCAGTGGCAATGCCTGGTCAGCAGGTGGTGACATAAACTCACTTATGGGAGGACCGCAAACCGCTATCGAGGCCAAGGAACAGTACGATTTTTCTACGGGTATGATTGGGGAGATCTATGAACTGCCATTACCGGTTATTGCTGCTGTTAATGGAGTCGTAGCCGGTGCTGCTACTTCGATGATGATGGCCTGCGATATCATTGTGGCCTCGGAAAAAGCCCGTTTCGGTTTCAACTTCATCAACATCGGCCTGTGTCCGGATGGAGGAAACACCTATTTCCTGGTCCGGAAAGTAGGTTATAACAAAGCCGCTGAGATTTTGTGGTTCGGAGACCTTCTCTCTGCCGAAGACGCTCTGCGGTTTAACATAGTTAACAAGCTGGTTCCCCACGAGGAGGTCCTGACAGAAGCGCTGGCCCTTGCTGATCGCCTGGTTGAAAAACCGCTGTTCACTGTCCGGCTGGACAAGAAGATCCTGCGCCAGGCCATGGTTAACGATTGGCACCAGCAGTCCGAACTGGAGAACATGAATCAGGTCCAGGCCTGGGCCTCCGAGGATTTCAAAGAAGGCGCCCGGGCCTTCCTGGAAAAGAGAAAGCCCAACTTTAAAGGCCGGTAACTGATTAGACAGACATGGGGACGGTTCTTTTGCCCGCACCTCAGGGTGCAGGCAAAAGAACCGTCCCCATGCCTCCTGGTGTCTTCGAATCAACCGCCCCCTGACCTGGTCCCCCCATCAGACGAGGACCTTTTCTACCATGAGGTCAGGGTCTTTCCATAGACCGCGGATCACTGGTTGTATTTCCCGGGGATTGCCGCTGGTATAGAAGTGTTCGTGTCCGGGAACCCCGTGCGGGTTCAAAAGGTCATGACTCTCCAATACACGGGAAACCTGTTTCGCTACAGCCTGGCCGGTGTCGATAATAGAAACTCCCTCGCCGGTAAGCTTTTCTATAAGTGGGCGGAGGAACGGGTAATGGGTACATCCCAGAACCACAGTGTCGACTCCGATGTCAAGTAAACGGTTTAGATAGCCCGCCAATAGTTCCTCGGTTTCAGGGTGGTCCAGATGGCCCCTTTCTACCATTTCAACCAGGCCGGGACACGGCTGGGTATGGACTTCCACCCCGTTGCCGAATCTCTCCACCAGTGAATTGAATCGTTCTCCGGCCAGAGTAACCCCGGTCGCCAGTACCCCTACCCGCCCATTGCGGGTAACAGAAGTGGCTGGTTTCACAGCTGGTTCTATACCTACCACCGGGACTCCTGCCGTCTGCCGCACATCGTTCAAAGCCGCTATCGAGGTAGTATTGCTGGCCACAACTATCATTTTGGCACCCCGGGACAATAGAAAACTGCTGATCGCCTGGGCCCGCTGGCAAATTATCTCGGTTGGCTTGTCGCCATACGGGCAGTGCAGTGAGTCTGCAAAATAAAGCATTTCTTCGTTGGGCAGGAGCCGGCGGATCTCTTTCATCACCGAGATTCCACCTACTCCAGAATCAAACAAACCTATAGGCTGGGAATTTGACAACAGTAAAACACCTCTTTTAAAGTCTGCAACGGCCAGAAGGCTCGCTAACAATCATAATCCGTAAGACATACTTCATTCCAGAGAACAAGTGCTGTATTCCTTCCATATATATTCTACGCCAAATATACAATTGTCGTAGTGCTAACTGATAGATCCACCTCCAGTGAGAAGGGAGCAGACTCGTATAAAGCCAAAAAAGGGCACCGCTATGCGATGCCCCTGTATCTGGTCGATTATGTATTGCCTGCCATCAAGTATGGTAACTGAGCCGGCGCAATCAAGTTGGCATTCACTCTTTGATCTCAATCCCGCCCAGCACTGCCAGCGCATTAATCACCAGAGTAGATTGACCATCACCTTCGCGCTTGATGTGGTTGTGGGCGACAATACCTCCATCACTCTGGCGGAAAAAATCCAGTCCTCCCAAAATTGCCGTTCCCTGACAGTCCACTCCCAGGTTGCGCGGGATGCGGATGTCGATTCCTCCTAAAACGGCAGTCAAATTGAGGATGGTCTCACCTGGTGGGATTTCGGCAACCGTCAGGTCAAGTTCAATTCCACCCATTATGGTCGTCCAACCGCCAGGGGATAGTCTCCATCCCGGATTTTTCATTTCCAGGCCGCCCATAAATGCGAGGCGGGTGCGCCCTGGTTCTGTTGAAGGCCTTCTTAAAATTACTACCCCCAGGAGGATCAGCAAGACTGCCCAGAACACTCCCCACAGTTGGGAGAAGTCATAATCAAGATAACCCAGGTTGCGAGCTACAATGACTAGTCCCAGGACTACCAGGATAAGCCCGGTGATTAATGCACTTGTTCCGGCAATTTTACGATTTTTATTGGGGATGCCGCTCCCCAGGATTTCAATGCCCCATACAACGAGGAGCACCGGCCAATATGTTCTGAATAGTTCTCCCAGGTCCAAATGGGTATACCCGAGGTTGTTCAGCAGCCATACCAGACCAACTGCAATTATCAGCAAGGCTAATAACCGTGGCCTTGGATTTGAGTAAGACAATGCATAGCCCTCCCTCACATTTAATCAAGGTTTTCCCATATCCGTGAATTGCCGAAGTGAGCCAGCAGCTCACCATCCAATTTACCGTCCTTGACCATAAAATCCATGATCCGTAGAGCATCCTCGGCTGTCATCCCCTTCTTATAGGGACGGTCAGCCGCCGTAAGGGCATCGAAGACGTCAAGCAAAGCCAGAATTCTGCCCTCAGGAGGGATGGCCTCACCCTCTAAACCCAGGGGATATCCCTTGCCGTCCAGGTGCTCGTGGTGGATTCCAGCCCAAAAAGGCACATCTTTATACTTGCGGGTAAATGGGATTTTTGCCAGCATGCGGTTGGTAAACTGTACATGTTCTTCCATAACGCGTCGTTCTTCCTCTGTCAAGGTCCCGCGGGTCACACTTAAAGCTTCCGCTTCTTCCGGGGTAAGCCATGGCTGTAATTGCCCGGACCTATCCCGGTAAACGTGTTCTTTCATATTGATGAGTTCCTGAGCGATTTCAGGGGTTACTATTGTTGCGGGATCGTTGACCTTAAGTATCAACGTCCTGGCTGTTTCCACCTGGTTCAGTTCCTCTTCGAAGTTACTGGCTTTATCTCCCTTTATCCGGGCTTGCAGAGACTCCAGTTGTATATTGGCAGCTATGTAGTCCAGCCGCTGCAGTACCAATTCCAGGCGCTCCTCCAACCGGGTGGATTTGTTCATGACGGTTAAGGGAACCGCTATTTTCCCTACATCATGCAGCCAAGCCGCCATAATCAGCTGTTCGGTCCGTTCCTCATCAAAGTGTTGGGTTCCCCAGTATCCCTCCGTCACCTCGTTAAGCATTGCGGTAATTCTTTGACACAGACTGGCCACCCTCCGGGTATGATTGGCGTTGTATGGAGTACGGGCATCGATAGCTGTGGCCATGACTTCCACAAAAGACCGAAAGAGGTTCTCAATATCCCGCATAAACTGCATATTAGTCAGAGCAATGGCCGCCTGGGAAGCCAGGGAGGTGACTACCTTTTCAAAGTGCGGTGCAAAAGGTTTGAATCCTCCATCTTCATCCCGGGCATTGATCAATTGCAGTACACCGATGATTTCGTCCTCGTGATTCATTAACGGAACCACCAGCATCGATCCGGTACGATAACCGGTCAGCTTATCATAGTTTTTGGGCCCGGAAAAGTCAAACCCCTGAGCATTATACACATCCGGGAAATTAACCGTCTGGTGATGAAGTGCCACCCACGAGGCAACGTTTTCTTCTTTCAATGGAACTGGCGGCAGTTCTATCTGCTCACCTTTCCCTCCCTGATAAATATTCAGGGTCTCATTCTGAATTATCTTGAACACCAGGTGATTACCTTCACAAAGATAAAGGGTACCAGCATCGGCACCTGTTATCCGCCGGGCCTCAGTAACAATCATCTCCAGGAGACGGTTGTGATCCTTTTCACCGGACAAGGCTATCCCAATGTTCAGGAGGGTCTCGACCTGATCCAGTATCTCAGCCGAGAACGGTTTCATAATGACACCACCATACCTTCACGGGCTGCCCAACAGTCAGCGAAACGCTTGCGAGCCAGCCATTCTATTTCTTCCAGATCATCATCAGTGCGGTTGATGGCGTGGTGGAACAGGAGCAGCCTTTTGGCACCTGCTTCCTCGACCAGCCTCACTGCTTCCTGCCAGGTTGAGTGCCCCCAACCTTCTCGGGGCGGGGTTTCTCCGTCTCCCTGGTATTCTGAATCGGTAAAGCTGGTATCGAAAATAACCAGATCGGAGTCCTGCATAAAATCGATTATACTGGAATCAAGCTGGGGTGAATGTTCGTGATCGGTAATATAACAGCAGGAAATTCCAGCATGTTGGACCCGGTAGGATAGACCACCATCGGGATGGTTATTGGCCATGGCCCTGACCAGGATACCATCGCCCAGATCAAGACTCGTATTCGCGGTTACCTCCCGGAAATCGAATTGGGCACCCATATCCTGGAGTTTGATCGGAAAGTAGGGAAAGGCCATCTGGCCAGAAAACTGATTAGCAAGGGTAAAGTCCCCGCTTTTGGGTCCGTAAACCGTAAAGTGGTTACCCACTTCAAATCCGGGATAGAAAAAGGGAAACCCCTGAATATGGTCCCAGTGGCAATGGGTGATGAAAATGTCTCCCCTGATGCAGCCTCCGCGCTGAAGCAGTTCCTGGCCGAGATGGTAGATCCCTGATCCGGCGTCCAGAATAATCAGACGCTCTCCGATTTGAATCTGTACACAGGAGGTGTTCCCTCCGAAACGGACCGTGTGGGGACCAGGTACGGGCAGGGAACCTCTGACGCCCCAGAACTTGACGGTAAAATCCACGTTGGCAATCATTGATCTATCCCCCGTCTTGTGTAAAACTAATGATTACTGTTAGTATGCCTTATTAGGTTACGCTTCGAAAGACCAAAACCAACAAAATTTACCTTCAAGTTTGGGCAGTTCGAACTGTAGGTAAGATATGTCAATCGACGTGCGCTTTGGAGTGCTTGGATGTCGATGCTTTCCGATTGGAATTTGCCCTGCTTTTGACAAGGTCAGATCTTCGTATCTAAAGGGAGACATTATTTCAAATCGCCGGTAAGGTGAAGCTCACCGACCCAATACGCGTGCAGAACCCGTCTTGACTACGATTGGGACCCGTAGTAAAATGATTGATGTCGTTGAAAAGCTATACGCGCGGGTGTGGCGGAACTGGCAGACGCGTCGGACTTAGGATCCGATGGGCAACCGTGGGGGTTCAAATCCCTTCACCCGCACCATACCCTAACCAACCAAGACCCGTCGGTATTCCGGTGGGTTTTTGTTTTTCTGGACCTTTTTTATGCTGGCCTGAAAATATCTGCGGCAAACCAGAGCTGCTTATAAACACAGGGTTTCAAGCATATGTGACCAAGCCTTCTATCATCCAGTACTCATTTTGCGTAGGATAAAAGCCCCGGCGATTTTGCTTATGATTGCCCCGATTACCCGGCCTAAGGAACAAACCGGATCGATAGACTTTGTGACTCCTTATTGGGAAGGTGTTTCGTTGGTACAATCGATTTTGGCGGCATGGGCTTCCAAGTTATATCCTGGTTGTGTGTGGTCTTCGTCTCGCTGGGAATACTGCTGTATACTTCAATGGGGCGGCGATTGGATATGTCTGAAGTTGTTTTTTGATGACCGGGGGACGTACTGAACTCAAAGTCATCTTCAAAATCAGGAGTTGATTCCACATCAAAGTCCTCCAACACCTCAGAAGAGGAATCCGATTCGGACGAAAGATGCTCCTCGCCGGAATCTGCAGCAGCAGAATCGGACTTCATGTCGCTGCTGGGTTCTATAACCCGGTTCACTTCCACTTCATTAATAATCAGTGATAGTAGGCATGCCAGGCAAATGGCCTGAATAAGGTCACGGTCAATGTCGTCTCTCATCAGAACCACTGCCAGAAGCAGAATGACAATAGTGACCTGACTCAGGGAGTTGAACTCATTGCCGGTTTCTGATTTACTCATTGACTAAACCCCCCTTTGCGGTTACAGGGGATAGCTCCTTGTCACAATGTGGAAACATAACCGTGACATAGGGATATGCCCCGGGTAGGTTTATTAGAACCTTTTAAGAAAACTATGCCTGATCACGTTGGAATATGTACAGAGAAGACCTATCGATCAGTGTCGGAATTTGGACGGGTAGTCCAACGATTGTGGGCACCTGGTGAAGTCCCCTTGGTTCTGAAACTCCAAGGAGAGCAACAGAGATTTTACAAACTGTTCCAATTCAGGCTCCAGATTGACGGATTCCTTCAGAAATTCTCGCAGAAGTTTGATAGTAACTTGCCGAGAGTTACGGGCTGCTTTGGACATGGTGTCGATTCCTCCAGAGTATAAGCTTGTACCAACTTAGTTTAATTGACGAAAAAACGCCCAGCGTAGTTGCCGCCAATTACTGGTTCCTAATGGTCTGGGTTTGGTTAACAGGAATGAACGATGGGGGCGAAACATATCTAAGGTCATAGAAACCCCGAGTAGATGAGACAATGGGAGAATTGTTTCCGTAAGACAATAAATTGGGTATCAGGATACATTTAACAAATTACAATCAAGGTGGCAGACAAATTTAATATGATTCCACTGCAAAAACAGGTTGTTTAACCCCTATGGGGGTTTTCAATAGTAAAAATTGTCTTGAGCAGATAGCTCAAAAAGTTCTTTTTCAACTGAAGATCGCTAATTTAGACCTCCATTACTATGGTTTTGTGTTCGTTAACCTAAATTTGGGCATAATATCCCTGCTTTTGGCCTTTTCGGCTTCCTTAGCTTGCCCAGAGCCATCCGGGAAAACTGCTTAATATTTCGGGCTATAATTTTGTAAGCAGTGACCAAGTAAGTTTTTAGCACGCCACGTGTGTAAAGGTTATTCAGATCTTCCCCTCTTTTTAGAGCGGAGTTGGTTGCTTCGATTCCAGCACGATAACTGGTGTTTTCACGTCTGACCGCAATATTGTGTATTTGATCTCTAACCCGGTCAGCCTGGATGGTTTTTAAACTAACCCGTAATATCCGGTCTTTCTTCTGGGTCTTTACTGGACATATATCAAAATTCGGGCATCCTTGGCAATCCTCGTGTTTGAAGTGGCAACTGCTAGTCTTGGAACCGGGATTGAAATCGCTTCTAAATGGGATCTTGCCCTGGGGACAACTGATTATTTTCATATCATCATCAAACTTAAAACTGGTTGTGGAAAGTTTATCTGATGGAGCCTTACGTCCGGTCATATCTGTATAGTGTAGGTTAACCTCTAGCTCATCTGCCATTTCTATGACCTCTTGGCCGTAGTAACCTCCATCTAAGTAGATGTCCTTTACATCCGTCCTTTGTTTGATGATGGGTATGCGCTCCTTAGCCATCTCTACATCGCTGATGTTATTGGGTTGTACTGAAAAGTCGGTAATCACCTGAATCGGGTTTTCTTTGCTACTGGTTTCGCTCACGTTTAAAACGTAGCCGCTATGGTTCTTACCCGCTTTGTTACGGAAGGTAGCGTCACTATCATAAGCTGATTGCAGGGAACCGCTTTCAATTTCACTACTGGGCTTGGCGAGCCATATTCCCTTAGATTCATCGAAGGCAGCCTGTTCGCCTAGAAAACGCTTAAGCAGAACCATTTCTCGTTTTGAAGCAAGGTTACGATCCTTATTTGCCAAGTTATCTACCTCTTGCATGAGGTTAAGGACTTTCTGGAACCTGCTTTCCAGTTCCTGATTTCTAGTTCTGTATAGTAAATCAGTTCTGAAGCTATCTCTTAACACTTGTTTGAGATTATCGGAAAGCATGTTAGAAGCAATGCCTCTTACCGCTTGAACCAATACATCCAGGGCTAACGAGAGTCTACCGGCTTTCTTGATATTGGGAGAAATCAAGGTAGAATCCATACGCTGGTCATCGGTTTTTATCCCGGCTTGTTCGATAAAATTCTTGGTTAGGATTTCAAACTGTTGGAAAATCACTTCATCTTGCTCGGGATACTCTAATATGTGCCTATAAACTCTTTCTCTGAATTCGTAAAGGGTACGTTCAGCCAGGTAAACCTCACCCAGGTTTCTTATACCTAGGGCATAATTGACCTGGAAGTTAAAGTAGAACTGCTCGATTAATTCTTGATCAGTATAACCAAACATGTTTTTGATAATCTCTAATGACATCAGTATATTAACTGGAACATTGGGTCTGCCGGTATCAAGACAATACATGGGGGCAAACAGATCTTCGTTGATTTTACAAAAAACATGTTCATAGAAAACTGGTGCCCAGGTTTTGTTTAGTAGTTTGGCTACACTTGGTCTCATGGACTGGTAATGGCTAAAAAGTTCATCTTGATAGTGACTATCGTTTTTACGGAACATACTGCAAAACCACCCTAAAGTTAGTTTATCTTTTATTTGCTTTAAATATCTAACTATTACTTCAATATTCACAGTGGTTTATCCTGCTGTTTTACAATATTTTTGGGGTTTTTGCAGTGGAATCAATATTTACTGTTAGAATATAGGTAATAATTCACTGCCCAGACTGGGTCTGGTATAAATGGTCCAGGAATTCCATATCTTTTCTAGGAGGTACACTAAACACAATAAAAGTATCGCCGTCTTTCCTTTACATCCTACCAACATAAACCCAACATGCCAGAACACTTCTGACTATTCTTACCAACAAGAACAGCTTATGCCGACATGGTCGAACGTTTTTCCAGAATGCCGAACAAGGTGGACCCAATTCACTTGTTGTTGTAAAGCCTTTTTTTAGATTTTGCAGCATTTCAGGTTCCAGGGCCAGGCTCTCAATCGCAGATCAACAATGATTTCATAAAACAATATAAAATCCGGCAATTGCGGTTGAGCAGCCTTTGTAGCAGATTCATTCCCCAGGGCTTTGCACAGGAACCTTCGCGTACAGGGAGGTGGTACTACCGACCGCATAACTTAATACTTGAATACCTGAACTCTGTGGTAGGGACCACAAGACTGTGGAAAGGAGTTGGGTTATGGAGGGGGTATCGCTTTTTATTCCCTGTTCGGTAGACCTGCTGTTAGCCGATCTGGGCCAAGCCACGGTTAAAATCATCAGACGTGCAGGTGGCAATCCTTACTACCGTCCGGAACAGACCTGCTGCGGGCATCCTGCTATCACATCGGGTCATGTTGATCTGGCCGTGGATATGGCCAAGCGGTTTGTGGAGATTTTTGAGAAGGATGAGTGCATAGTCTGTCCAGCCGGTTCATGTGTTTATACCATTAAGCACCTTTATCCCCGGGTCCTGAAGGATGAACCTGCCTGGCAAAAAAGGGCGAGTGATGTTGCATCCCGGGTTTATGAACTGTCGGAGTACCTGGTGGACGTTTTAGGGGTGGAGAATCTGGGAGTGAGTTACCAGGGTAAGGTTGCCTATCACGAGTCCTGCAGTCTCCTGCGTCACCTGGGCATTGACCAGCAGCCCAAGAAATTGATCAGCGGTGTTGAAGGAACTGAACTGGTACCACTCGTTGAAGCAGATACCTGCTGTGGTTTCGGAGGGGAATTCTCCATAAAATTCCCCGAACTATCAGGGGCCATTGTAGGAGACAAGGTACAGAACTTCATTAATAGCGAGGCTGATATCCTTCTGCTGGCTGATCCCGGCTGTTTGCTGAACATCGCCGGGTATGTTATGCGCCACAACCCCGAGAAAAAGGTGATGCACCTGGCGCAGTTCCTGGCTGCCAATCTAAGGGAGGTGACGGCATGATTCCGCAAACTGAGCGCTACCGCGAAATGGTTTTGGAGAGCTTGAAAAATGAGCGTCAGCGCCAGCTGGCCGCTAGGGTCGCCGGAGTCTTTAAATTCCTGAGGAGCTATGCCCTGCAGAGCTACGAAGACCCGGTTCAGGTGATGCGGGAAGTGGCCGCCATCAGGACCCGCAGTGTGGAAAACATGCCGGAGCTTCTGGAAAGGTTTGAGGAGAGGGCCACAGCTGCCGGGGCCAAAGTCTATTGGGCACGTAATGCCCAGGAAGCCAATCAAATCATAACGGATATCGTGACCGCCAAAGGGATTAAACTGGCAGTCAAAGGCAAGTCGATGGTCAGTGAGGAGACGGAACTCAACCACGCACTGGAGAAGGAAGGGGTGGAGGTTTACGAAGGAGACCTGGGTGAGTTCATAGTACAGCAGCTCCACCAGCCCCCCTTCCACATAGTGGGTCCGGCCATCCACCTGTCAGCTGAAGATATTTCGGACCTCTTTGTTGACATCATGGGAATTAAACCAACCAGTGACCCGGTGGCCCTGGGTCGGGCGGCCCGGGTTCACCTGCGTGACAAATTTGCTGCCGCAGGGGTCGGGATAACCGGGGTAAACGTAGCAGTTGCGGAGACCGGTTCCATTTGCCTGGTGGAAAACGAGGGCAATATCCGTCTGGCTACCAGCAAACCACCGGTCCATATCGCATTGATGAGCATCGAGAAGGTGGTCGCTGAAGTTGGGGACGCTTTGGAATCGATTGGATTGCTGACCAAGAGCTGTACAGGGCAGAAAATCTCTTCCTATATATCAATGATCACCGGTCCCCGTAAAGATGGAGAGACTGATGGCCCTGATGAGCTGCATATCGTAATCCTGGACAATGGCCGAACCGCATTTTATCAGGATCCTGAGCTTCGACAGGCTTTGCGCTGTATTCGGTGCGGGGCTTGTTTGGGGGTATGTCCCATCTACACCCGCGTTGGCGGACCTACCTACGGATGGATTTATTCTGGTCCCATGGGTGCGGTCCTGAACCCGCTGCTCCTGGGAGTAAACCGCAGTCAGGATCTGTTTGAAGCCTGTACCCAATGCGGATTCTGCCAGGAGGTTTGTCCGGGGGGCATCAAGCACCTGGACATGTTCAGCCGTTACCGGCAGATGGTAATCTACGGATTCCCGGCGCTTAATGTGAAAAAGGAGCCCAAAGAAGGTACACGGTTCATGAAACTGTTTGCCTGGGGGATGCGTTCACCATGGCGCTACCGGGTTGGTGCCAGGTTGGGGCGTGCCTTCCTGAAGAAATATACGAAAGATGGCAGCATTAAAGCACTGCCCATACTCAAGGGATGGTTCCAGTATCGAGACCTCCCGGCTCCGGCTCCCTATACCTTCCGGGAGTGGTGGGCCTCCCAGGAATCACAGAAAGCCCCGCTCAGCACCGGCAAAGAAGGGAGTGTGACTCATGGTCAGTAACGCCCGCGAAGAGATATTAGGACGCCTTAGAACGGCTGAACGCCAGGTGTCACCCGCCAAACCAGCTGCCGGTGAACCCCGGCAGATAGCCAAAGGTGAGGTTGAGGTTTTCTTGCGCGAAGCCCAGATTGTATCGGCAAAAGTCACCGTGGTCCCGGGTAAGGATGCGATAGCCCAAGGAGTAATTGAACTCCTGGGTGAAAAGGAAGTAAAATCCCTGCTTGTAGTGGAGGATAAGCGCCTGGATGCTGCCGCAATGAAAAAGGCAGCGAAAGAGTTAAAGGCCGAGTATATTTCAATCTGGGAACTGAGTGAAAAGGAATACCTGGACAAGGCCTTTGCCTGCGATGTAGGGATAACCTGCTGCGATTGGGGGGTAGCGGAGACTGCATCTGTTGTCATTTTTCACCGGGCAAGTGCTCCACGGCTTCCTTCCATAAGTCCCCCGATTCATATCGCGATATTATACACCAGCCAACTGCTTAAAACCATGAAAGACCTGGACCTGGCAATCAAACAACAGAAACATATGCCCAGTGCAGTAACCATAATATCGGGTGTAAGCCGTACTGCTGATATTCTGCTGACTCCCACCCTGGGGATGCACGGTCCCCTGGAGGTTGGCATCATCCTGGTGGAGGAGAGCGAGCCCGCTTAACGACCAGTAATACAAAATTCCTGGATAAGTGTACCTCTACCTTATTAATAAACCCTGATAAAAACATGGGGAGTATGCTGATTGCAGCGCCAATCGCGAAACGATCCACAGCATGTACCTGTCCATGCTCTTCCCGTTGGGAGAGGGGTGATACAAAGGCTTTGAATTAGTACCACGTATGGGAGGGGATGCGTTTGTGAAAGGGTTATCTCTTGACTTGGGACTTCTAATGGACAAAAACCGGGTAAGAACCGATCCTGAGGATCTGCTGGCCTATACCAATGATGCTACCCATTATTTTAAACGCAGTATGCCCGATGCGGTAGTACTTCCTAACAGTACCGAAGAGGTAAGCCGGGTTATGAAATATGCCAGCAAACACCAGATACCGGTCACACCACGCGGAGCCGGCAGCGGTCTCTCCGGTGCCTGTACCCCGGTTCATGGTGGAATCGTGATGGATATGAAGCGCATGAACCAGATCCTGGAGATAGATCCGCGCAACATGACCGCCACGGTTGAGGCCGGTCTGGTCTTGTCCAAGTTTCATCGAACCGTCGAGAAAATGGGGTTGTTTTATCCGCCTGATCCGCAAAGCCTGAGTGTCTGTACCCTGGGGGGCAATGTGGCTACCCGAGCTGGGGGGCCCCGGGGAGTTAAGTACGGTACCACTGGCAATTATGTTTTAGGCATGGAGATAGTGCTTCCCGACGGTTCTGTTATCAACAGCGGAGGCAAGTTCGTCAAGCAATCGGTAGGGTATGACATCACCCACCTGATGACCGGGTCAGAAGGGACCCTGGGGGTTATCACCCGGATCAATGTGCGGCTTATCGCCCTGCCACCGGAACACAAGACCATCGTTGTCACCTGTGAAAGCCCCGAGCAGGCAGCAGAAATGGTCGCTGAGATTATAGCTCGGGGTACTGTTCCCGCCATGCTGGAATACCTGAGTCAGGGAGCAGTGGGGATCATGAACAATATCATTTCTCCGCCCCTGGCAGGCGATGCCGAAGCGTATCTCTTGATAGAGGTGGATGGGAACCGGAGCCAGGTGGACTATGACACCGCTGTAATTACCGACCTGTGTAAAGAAATGAAGCCCCGTGAGGTAAGGGTAATAGAGGATGAGAGGGAGGCCGCCAGTTACTGGAGGGCACGGAGCAACCTGTACCCATTAATGCTGACCATCCTGGAGAGGGTCATCAGTGAGGACCTCACCGTGCCTCGCAGTATGCTGCCGGAGATGGTAAGGATGGTTCAGGAGGTATCGGCATCCACGGGTGTAGGCATAGGTTTAGGGGGCCACGCAGGGGACGGCAACATTCATCCCACGATTCTCCACTTCCAGACCAGTCCGGAACTGGACGAGAAATCCCAGATTGCAATTGGTGAACTGCTTAAAAAGGGCCTGGAACTGGGTGGTACCATCTCAGGTGAGCACGGGATTGGCATTCACAAATCAGAGTTCCTGGCCTGGGAGTTGGGAGAAGTCCAGATTGAACTCATGAAACGAATCAAACAGGCCTTTGACCCGCTGAACATAATGAATCCCGGAAAGATTTGGCCGGAAGGTGGTGAGTGCCGGTGTTAAAATTGGCAGATTACGCCCGGGTTATCAACAAATGCTCTCACTGCGGATACTGTCAGGCCACCTGCCCGGTTTATTTGGAGGACCTGCTGGAGAGCCATGTGGCCAGGGCCCGCATTAACCTGATCAATGCAGCACTAATAGAGAAGACGATACCGGTTACCCCCCGGGTGAAGGAGATCATCAACCGCTGTCTCCTGTGCACCAGCTGCACCCGCAGTTGTTCCAGCAAGGTGCCGTGTGATGACATCATAACTGCGGCTCGCATTGAGCTCGCCAGTGATTCGGGGGCAGTCGATTCCCTGAAAAAGTTTGTGATGCGCAAGGTGTTAAACCAGCGCGGTCTGGCCGGGGTGCTGACCAAGGCCGGGTCGGTAGCACAGAAACTTAATATTACTTCTATGGAGATGCCCACCCTGGCCTCTGTTACCTTTGATCGCCAGGTAAGCGGTACGGTTGCGGCGCAAGGGGACAAACGCGCGCGGGTGGCCTATTTTGTTGGTTGCGGAACCAACTTCCTGTTCCCGGACACCGGTACCGCTGTAGTCAAGGTGCTGGCACACAACGGGGTGGAGGTCGTTATTCCTTCAGGAATCGTCTGCTGCGGCATTCCCTCTCTGGCAGAAGGTGACCTGGAGGGGGCTCAGGAATCGATGCGTACCAATATCGAGATCCTGGCCGGGTTGGATGTCGATGCTATTGTCACCGATTGCACCTCCTGCGGAATGGCTTTCAAGACCAAGGCCGCCAAGCTATATCCGGAAAATGATCCCCTGCAGGAAAAGATTAAGCTGGTCAGTGAGAAGTTCTGGGAAGCGACCGATTACCTGAACAACCTGGGACTCGCAGTGGAACCGGGCACAATGGCTGGCAGGTTTACCTACCACGAGCCCTGTCACCGGGGATGGTCTATGACCGTCGATGAAGCTCCCCGCCAGCTGTTGGCCAGTATCCCCGGGGCTGAGCTGTCCGAAATGGAGGAACCCGGGCGGTGCTGCGGTGCGGCCGGAACCTTCTATCTGGAACACCGCGAACTGGCGGAAAGGATTCGCTCCCACAAGCTGGAGGATATAAGGGAAACCGGAGCAGAAAAGGTAGTAACCCAGTGTCCGGTATGTCGTTTCTACCTGGGTGTACAGCTAAAAGAACAGAAGGTCATGCATCCGTTGGGGTATTTGGCTGCAGCTTACGGACTATAGATTGAAGTCTGACGAGACATGCCAAAACCTTCAGTCAGAGTCAGGTACTTAAACAGTATCGCGGCTCAAAGGAGGAGTTTGATGGATTGTGATTCAATCGGTTGATCGGGCCTTATCCGTGCTTTGCCAGTTCAATTCCCAGGTCAGGTACCTGGGAATAACGGACCTGAGTCGGCTCCTGGACCTGCCCAAGAGCACCGTTCATGGCCTGGTAAAGACTCTGGAAACCCGGGGGTTCCTGACCCAGAATCCGGAAAACGGCAAGTATCAGCTGGGAGTCAAATTATACGAATTGGGCATGGTTTACAGCAATACTGTAGAACTGCAGTCCGCAGCCAGGAACGCCGCCAATCGACTCTCTTCCCATTATGAAGAAGCGGTACACCTGTCTATATATGTAGGGGGCATGGTGGTCTATATCATGAAGACCGAATTCAAGGGGAAGTTGGTGGCGTTCCCAAGGGTGGGAACCAGTATACCGGCCTATGCTACAGCCAGTGGCAAGGTCCTGTTAGCGGCCCTGCCGGATTCCGACATCGAAAAATACCGGGAAGAAGAACTGTACCCCTTTACCAGTAACACCATCACCGACAAAGGTTCGCTGATGGCAGAACTGATCAGGGTCCGTAAGCAGGGGTTTGCCATTGATAACGAAGAGACCTTGATGGGTATTGCCTGTGTGGGGGCGCCAGTATCTGACCGCAATGGTCAAATAGTAGCGGCTCTCAGTATATCCGGACCAGTGGAAAAGATCCTGGGAAAGCTGTATCCACAACTGGTCAAGGATGTTGTCCGGGCAGCCGGCGAAATCTCTCGCAATCTGGGCTGCTCGATTGAATAGCTCCTATAGGGAAAGGGGGGGATACGCGGTAAATAAGAACCTCACCATTGGTAAGGGTTGGCGGTAAGGTCTTGAGGAGGACATTGAAGGGGAGAGGTGAATATGAAAGGCGGAAAAGAGCTAAAAGAAGAGGTTCAGGATAAGGGGTTTTGTACCTTATGCGGGCTCTGTGTGGGGAGATGTCCCTATATCAAGAGCCTGGAAGACAAAATAGCAGTGGTCTTTCCCTGTGATATTGAAGAGGGCAAGTGTTACGCTGCTTGTCCGCGGACATTTACCGATTGGGATGCTGTGGAGGGGCAGATCCTGGGTGACGTTGACGGTCGTGATCCTTTGATAGGGAGATACACTCAGGTCTGGATGGCCCGCGGTACAAATCCGGAATTGATCAGAGGGACCCAGGATGGGGGAACGGTTACCACCCTGATCCGTACCGCCATGGCTGAGGGTATGATCGAGGGAGCGGTCTTAACCGCAACCAGTGACGGGCTCGCGCCGCAGGCTGCACTGATAACCGAAGCTGACCAGATCGGCAAAACCTCTGGTTCCAAGTACATAGCCGCCACCAGCCTGCAGGCTCTGCATCAGGCACGCCGTGCCGGGCTGGACAAGGTAGGTATCGTGGGAAGACCCTGTCAGGTCATGGGCATCCGCAAGTACCAGACGGCAGTACCGGAGGAGTGTAACCAGGATAACACCATGGTTATAGGTTTGTTCTGCATGTGGGCTTTGTCCTACGGATTCCGGGATTATGTCCGGCAGGAGGCGGGTGACCAAGAGGTAACCGGAATAGCCATTCCCAAAGGAGAATTACAGATCAAGACTGTCGATGGCACCATCACCAAATCAGTAGAGGAGGCCAAACAGTTTGCGCGTTCGGCTTGCAACCTCTGCTGGGATGTAACCTCAGAACTGGCTGATATATCGGTAGGAGCAGCTGAATTTGCCGAGGGGTGGAACACCCTCATTGTTCGCTCCGAACGTGGATGGGCGTTGCTGGGCAAGGCCTTGAAGGCCGGAGTTCTGGAGATTAAGGAGTATCCGCCAGCGATGCTTGAGGAACTCAGAATGGCGGCCCTGGGCAAAAAACGCCGGGTGGTGGCCGAGTTAACCCGTATCCAGAGTGAGGGGGCCAGTATGGTGGATCTCGCCAGTCCCCGGTTCCAATGTGTTAACGAAGGGGAGGTGAATTAAATGCAGAGTGTTCTCACTATAAATCAGCCTGGTGCTCAGTTCCTGATGATGGGCAATGAGGCCATAACCAGGGGAGCGCTGGAAGCCGGAGTTCAGTTCTGCAGCTCCTACCCGGGGTCACCCTCAGCTGAAATCCTGGCCTTAATGGCGGCTACTGCCAAGGCCTTCGGACATTATGCTGAATGGTCAACCAATGAAATCGTAGCCATTGAGGCGGCTACCGCGGCTTCCTTTGCCGGGCTGCGTTCTCTGTGTATCATGAAGCAGAACGGTGCCAATGTAGCAGCTGACTTTCTAATGTCGCTTGGCCTTTCGGGATGCCGGGGAGGACTGGTAGTGGTCTTTGCCGACGATCCTGAATCGCATTCCAGTACCAACGAATTCGACTCCCGCAACCTGGCCCGCTGGGCGGAACTGCCGCTCCTGGAGCCCGGAAGCTTCCAGGAAGCGAAGGATATGACCAAATGGGCCTTTGAACTCTCGGAACAAACCCAGACCCCGGTGATCATCCGCAGTGTAACCAGGATCTGTCATGGCCGTGGTAATGTGGTTCTGGGGGACTTCCTGCCCAAGAAACCAGCGAATAAGCTGGGACAGTGGGATAAACTGATCGCCCTCAATCCTTTTCATCCATACACCCATCAAAAACTGGCCAAAATACGGGAGATATTTGAGACTTCTTCGTTTAATACCTATACAGGGCCGGAAAATCCCGAACTCCTTATCCTCACCAGCGGCACTGGCGGTTTCTACAGCCGGGAGGCCGTAAGCCGGCTGGGAGTGACTGAGCGGGTTGGGATTCTTAAACTGGGGACCACCTGCCCGCTGCCAGCAAAACTGGTTAAGAGCTACCTGGAGAAGTGCCCTCGGGTTTTGGTGGTGGAAGAGGTAGATCCCTTCCTGGAACAGAATGTCATGGTATTGACGGCCCAGGAAGAGATGCTGGTCAAGTTTTTCGGCAAGGCCTCCGGTCATATTAAGGGTCCGGGAGGTCCGGGAACTGGAGAACTAAATCCAGATGTGGTCATGGATGGACTCTCGGCGGTCCTGGGAGTGGCGCGCCCAAGCCGCAGTGATGTTGTGGTTGATCCTGAGAAAGACCTCGCTATACCAGCCCGGGACCTTACTTTCTGTGCGGGCTGTCCTCACCGGGCGTCGTTCTTTGCTGCCAAGAACGCCCTGGAAATCGATGGTCGCCAGGGTGTGGTTATGGGAGATATCGGCTGTTACACCATGGGCGGTGCTAAAGCTGGACACTTCCTCTTGAGTTCACTCTTCTGTATGGGCGGCGGGATCGGCATGGCCAGCGGAATGGGCAAATTGGAGCAGTTTGGGTTTGATCAGCCGGTCCTGGCGATGGCCGGGGACTCAACCTTCTTCCACGCATGTCTGCCGGGTCTGGTTAATGCCAGGTGGAACAACTCCAATATGCTGTTCCTGGTACTCGACAACGAGGCCACAGCCATGACCGGCTTCCAGCCGCATCCCGGAACCGGGCAGACGGCCATGGGAGAAAAGGGTGCCCCCTTCTCAATTGAGGGCATCTGTCAGGCTATGGGTGCGGATGTTCATATTGCAGATCCCTATGATGTGGCCGCCACCACCGAAAAGATCTACAATCTGATTCAGCAGCCAGGGGTTAAGGTCCTGATCCTGCGCCGGACCTGTGCTCTGGTTCAGAGCCGCCGGGGGCCCAAACCCAAGGTATGGGTTGATCAGGAGAAATGCCTGGGCGATGCCTGTGGGTGCGGCCGCTTCTGCAGCAAGGTTTTCGGGTGCCCAGCCTGCATCTGGGATGCCGCGGCTGGAAAGGCCCGAATAGATGAGGTGGTATGCAATGGCTGCGGGGTATGTGCCAGCCTCTGTCCCCAGGGTGCTATTCAAATAGAGGGGAGGGATTAGCATGGCATTGGCCAAGGATCCATTGAACATAATTATCTGCGGTGTCGGCGGACAGGGCAACATACTGGCATCTGAGCTGGTAGGTTCCGCGGCAGTCGCTGCAGGTTTCCTGACTACTATCGGAGAGACGTACGGGGCTTCGCAGCGCGGTGGTTCAGTCATGAGCCATGTACGGCTATCCCGACAGCTTCAGTACGGCCCGCTTATTCCCAAAGGGGAGGCCGATGTGATAGTAGGCTTTGAACCGCTGGAAGTTCTGAGGGTATTTCGCATTTACGGCAACAGCGACACCCATGTAATCCTCAACCCTCGTCCTAACTACCCCCTGGGCACACTGATCGGTGAGAGCAAATACCCGGAAATCGCTCAAATGCTAAATGAGATTGGCCGGGTTGCTGCCCGGGTTCAGGTGGTTGAAGCTACCGAACTGGCCAAGCAGGCCGGCAGCGCTGTGTCAACCAACGTTTTAATGGTAGGTTGTCTGGCGGGAAGCGGCCTGGTCCCCATTGATATTGTCCATTATGAGGAGGTCCTGAAACAGCGCTTCGAGGGTGGGGCCCTGGAACTCAATCAAAAGGTTTTTACCATGGGAGTGCAGGCTTTTCCCAAGATCTAAACCTGGTGAGCTAAACAGCTCGGGTGACCGCGAATGCGGGGCCATCGGAACTAAGGTCTCCGATATGTGAGATATGAGGATAAGGGAAAAAGCTGCTTTGGTTAGCGGCAAAATCCGCACGAGTATCCCGTATCATACGAGGTGATGCGGGATACTTTTCTTTCCTTAAGTTACTGATTAGTCTGCTGGGAAAGGTCTGCTGATTTTTGGGCTTAACTCTCTTTCTGCAGCTTCTCGCCCAGCAAAAAGCTAAGCTTGGTAAAGAAGTCAGAGCGGGAATAATCCTCGCTGACATCTTTGTGCCGACAAGGGAGCAGAATATCATTGATCATCTCTTCGTGATTTTGCAGCAAGCAGCTCAAATCCTCCAACATCCGGTCATTGTAGTGGGCCATCTGCTCATGCGTACTGTCCGCCCTGATGAATTCCAAGGTTTCTCCGGAGAGAGTGAGTGCCTGTTCAAGAACATCCAAAACCGGGGTGAAGTCCTCCTGCGGTGGAACACAGACGGCTATCCGGCCATCTTCAACCAGGATGTAACTCCAGGTCAGTCTTTCCCGGTGTTCTGGATAACAAAATAGGAAAGATCCCTCTTTGCCCCCCTCTATAGCCCGACAAGCATTGCAGGCTGTCAGTAAATCAATAATTCTTTGGTGATCATTGACTGCGGTTTCTTGCCAGTCCGGGCAAAAGGGTATGCTTTCAACCATCTCCGCAACATCCCGCTCGCTCTCAGCAATCTCCTGGTTTATGACCTGCAGGAGCTGGATGGTTTCCTCTTTACAAAAGCAGCTGAAGTCCCGTTTGCGGTAACCGGCCTTTTTCATGACCTGGTGGAGGGATTTGACAAATAACTTGTCATTAATGGGCATTAAGAGTATCCAGGGCTCAAAGAACAACCATTGGCTTGGACCAGGTCCAGGTAACAGCCTGGTGATCAGGATGTCCCCAACCATCAAGCCTTCAAAGTCATAGGTGATCCTGTAACTGGACTTTGGCAGTATCAGGTTCTCCAGATGACCGTGGCCGTTTTGCAGGCTTAAAATGCGGTAGGGAGAAATATATGATTTGGTGAGGTTGATCAGGGCCAGTTGCTCCGGTTGACCAAGGGTGCCCTTCAGGTTGTGCAAGGTCAGCTCAGCCATAGTAGGAATTCCAGGTTTGCTGCGGTAGTCGAGGAAAAGCCAATCAAAGAAAAACATACGGTACAGGCGCTGGTAAGAGTGAAGCTCCAGGATGTCGAGCATACCCTCAAGGGGAAGGCTGTCCAGAAAACGAAGCATGAGACCGTGCTGTTGATCCGGGGCCAATGTCTGATCAGCGGTATTCTGTATCCTGTTAAGAACGTTCCGGTAAATGCTGATACTCTCAGCCGGGGTTAACTCTGCCATTGCAATGCGTTCACCTCTGTGGCGGTTGTATCCGCTTATTAGTTTCCCCTTTAAATTGGAAAAACCCTCCTTGAAAACCCGAATTGGTGTAAAATTATGGATGGCCCGAAAGCTTTGCAGCAAGACCTCCCGGTGGTGCACCTTGGCTCAACAAGCTCAGCCTGCAGTCTGATCCCGAAGAAATAACCGATGCAGCAGTATCCCGGCTCCGAATCCACCAATATGCGCCCAAAAAGCGATCTGAGCAACTCCACCTGTCAGAGCCCCCCCCATAACCTGAATCAACAGCCAGAAGCCCAGGTATACGAAAGCGGGGATATCGACAAACCAGGGAATAATAAATATTGGTACCAGGGTCAGAATCCTGGCGCGGGGATATAGAATAAAATATGCTCCCATAACCCCGGCTATGGCTCCCGAGGCCCCCACAGTAGGGATCAATGAATCTGGATTTACATATATATGAGATATTCCGGCAACAGCTGCGCTGATCAGGTAAAAAAGAAGGAAGCTAAAAGCTCCCATCCGGTCTTCCACGTTATCGCCAAACAGCCACAAGGCCCACATGTTGGAGACAAGGTGCATTAAATTTCCATGAAGAAAGGCGGAGGTGACAAGAGGCGTAATACTTTTAAAAGGATGAAAAAAGTCAAATTGTCCGGGAATCAAAGCATAACGGGTAAATGTTTCATCGATTCCGGGAGCCCCCTGTATGTTCAGCTTATAGAAAATAAATATATTTATAGCAATCAGGAGCAGTGTCATAAACGGCAGGTGCTGACTGGGGTTACGGTCTCTCAAAGGAATCAAGGGTTCACATCCCTTGTTTTTTGGAACATTATAACATAGGCCGTTTATTATCTGTAATACTTATCTAGTCTCGGGACAGAGACGCTCCCGATAAACTTATGAAACTACTTTCACCCGAAATATGTGCTTTGAGTTAGAGGGACCTTTAATTGTGTAGTATAGGTCCAATCATGATAAAATCTTTGATAAAGGTCAGACTCAACTCAAATACACGGATTTTTTGGTTTATAACTCGCAGGGTCTTGACTTTGCATTTATCCTCCCATTATCCTATAATATAGGTCATTGGGAATTAGTGCTTTGCGGAAGTGGCTCAGTGGTAGAGCATCGCCTTGCCAAGGCGAGGGTCGCGAGTTCGAATCTCGTCTTCCGCTCCAAAAGTACCTTGCCTCGGCCCTTTGCTGGGCCGAGGTGTTTTGTTAGTGAACCGTCAGCCAAGTGAAGGAGGAAATCATATTCTGTTGTAGAAAACCTACTTCAGGGATGGGTTTGGCGGCGTGAGTCAATCATCGCCACAACGGTTCATGATCTATCTAGCGTATGATTTAGCTAACGGGAGGTAAGCATAATTGAAGACTAAGCTGGAAAGAATAGAGAGGAATGAGGTGGCCCTGGAAATCGAGGTGGAAGCTGACAGGCTGGAGCAGGCTATGCAGAAGGCCTATCGCAAGGTTGTAACCAAGGTCAATATTCCGGGATTCCGTAAAGGTAAAGCGCCACGTCAGGTCCTTGAAGCTTATCTAGGAAAAGAAGCCCTGTTCGAGGATGCACTAGAAGAGGTTATTCCCCAGGCTTATGATGAAGCCGTAAAGGAAACCGAGATTGAACCGGTTAGCCAGCCCAAAATTGATGTAGTCCAGATTGAAGACGGTAAACCTTTGATTTTCAAGGCGAACGTCATTGTGAAACCCGAGGTTAAACTAGGGACGGTAACTGGTCTCAAAGTTGAAATTCCCAGGCATGAAGTCAGTGAAGAAGATGTCGAGCAGCGTCTCCAAGCCATGAGGAACCGGTATGCCAAGCTGATAACGGCTGAGGAAGGGGTTCCGGCGGAAAACGGTGATGTGTTAAACATCAACTTCAGGGGCTTTATTGATGACGAACCGTTCCCGGGTGGTATGGGTGAAGATTATTCTCTTGAACTGGGCTCCAATACATTTATTCCCGGGTTTGAAGAGCAGTTGGTAGGTGCAGTGACAGGAGAGGAGAAAGAGGTTAAAGTTACCTTTCCGGAAGAATACCACGCCGACGATCTCAAGGGAAAAGATGCCCGTTTTGAGGTAACTATCAACCAAATACAAAAAAGGGAGCTAAGTCCGCTGGATGACGACTTCGCCCGGGATGTCAGTGAGTTCGACACCCTGGAGGAACTCAAGTCTGATCTCAGAAAAAACCTGGAGGAGGAAGCCGCCACCCAGACCGAAGGCATGATCAGGCAGCGGTTGGTAGCTCAAGCAGTTGAGCACTCCGAGATTGATGTCCCCGAAGAGATGATAGAGAGCCAAACGGATCTGTTGTTGCAACGGTTCGAAGAGAGACTGTTTTATCAGGGTATGAAACTGGAAGACTATGTTCAGATGGCTGGCATCAGTATAGAGCAGATGCGTCAGGATATGAGACCTCAGGCCGAGCAATCAGTACGCGAAAACTTGGTTCTGGAGACAATTGCCAAGCAGATGGATCTAAAGGTCACCGACGAAGACTTCGATAAGCAGATAGAAAAGGCGGCCCAGGAGTTTGGCATGGAAGCAGATGCGGTACGACCAAGCCTGGAAGGCTCCCGGGAACGTATTGAATACGGCATTCTGCTGGATAAAGCCGTCGATTACATGAAAGAGCATGCTGATATTACGGTGATTGATGAACAAACTGGCGACAGTGAAGAAAATAGTGGCGAAGGCAAATAAGTAGCCTCCCCACTTCATAATTCTAAAAAAGGTTCATAATCTAAAGAAGGGATGAAAGTGCAATGTCTTATCTGGTTCCGATGGTTGTGGAGCAGACGAACCGGGGGGAGCGGGCCTACGATATTTACTCCCGATTGCTTAAGGACCGGATTGTGTTTCTAGGCAGCGCCATAGATGATCAGGTCGCAAATTTGGTGGTGGCCCAGTTACTCTTCCTGGAGGGTGAAGATCCTGACAAGGATATCAGCCTCTATATCAACAGCCCGGGTGGTTCAATTACCGCCGGGATGGCCATCTATGATACGATGCAGCACATCAGATCAGACGTATCAACTATCTGTGTCGGGCTGGCGGCCAGCATGGGAGCCTTCTTGTTGGCTTCAGGGGCCAAAGGTAAAAGATTTGCGTTGCCCAATAGCGAGGTTTTGATTCATCAACCCGCTGGAGGAACTCAAGGCCAAGCTACTGACATTGAGATACACGCCCGTCGTATAATGAGAATGAAGGAACGATTAAATAAGATACTCGCAGAGAGAACCGGCCAAAAACTGGAACGAATTCAGGCCGATACCGACAGGGATTTCTTTATGTCGGCTGACGAAGCCAAACAGTACGGTATAATCGATGAGGTTATGTACCAGGCTAAGCGCTTGAAGAAGGGATAGGTACGCCGGGAAGAGAGGTGGATTTATGCAAAGGTTTGGAGACGAACGGGGTCAATTGAAGTGTTCATTCTGTGGAAAACTGCAAGATCAGGTAAAAAAACTTGTAGCTGGTCCTGGTGTTTACATTTGCGACGAGTGTATTGAACTATGTAACGAGATAATTGAGGAAGAACTGGCAGAAGATCTGGGGTTTGAAATGGGTGATATCCCCAAGCCTCAAGAAATCCGGGAGATACTGGACCATTATGTGATTGGCCAGGATAAAGCCAAGAAAACTCTCGCAGTAGCTGTTTACAATCACTATAAGCGCATAAATCTAGGAATGAAACTGGACGATGTCGAACTCCAAAAAAGCAACATCCTCATGCTCGGACCTACTGGCAGCGGG
This sequence comes from Syntrophomonadales bacterium, assembly GCA_050951725.1. GTDB lineage: Bacteria > Bacillota > Syntrophomonadia > Syntrophomonadales > DTU052 > DTU052. The sequence goes on from JBMNJO010000012.1 coordinate 116,995, forward strand.
AAAACCCTGCTGGCTCAAACACTGGCAAAAATCATTAACGTGCCCTTTGCCATTGCGGACGCTACGTCCCTGACTGAAGCCGGTTATGTAGGGGAGGATGTGGAAAACATCCTGCTCAAGTTGATTCAGGCCGCCGATTATGATATCGAAAAGGCCGAAAAAGGCATTGTCTACATCGACGAGATTGACAAGATTGCGCGCAAGACTGATAATCCCTCGATCACCCGGGATGTTTCCGGGGAGGGGGTACAGCAGGCACTGTTGAAGATACTGGAAGGAACTGTTGCCAGTGTGCCGCCCCAGGGAGGGCGCAAACACCCGCATCAGGAATTCATCCAGATTGATACCAGTAATATACTCTTTATATGCGGTGGTGCCTTTGAGGGTATTGACAAGATAATCCAGCAGCGCACCGGGCACAAGGCCATGGGGTTCGGGGCTGATATTAAAACCAAAAAAGAAAAGCGGATCGGAGAGATCCTGGAACAGATCCTGCCTCAGGACCTTCTCAGATTCGGATTGATCCCCGAATTCGTAGGCCGGGTACCAATTGTTGTAACCCTGGATGCCCTGGATGAACATGCTTTGATCCGGATACTGACTGAGCCAAAGAACGCTTTGGTGCGGCAGTACCAGAAGCTGTTCGATTTGGACGGGGTTACCCTGGAGTTTACTGAAGATTCTCTTAAGGCCATTTCCGTGGAGGCTATGCGGCGCAACACCGGTGCCCGCGGATTGCGGGCCATTGTGGAGGATATCATGCTGGATGTAATGTATGATGTCCCATCACGGGCGGATGTTACCAAATGCGTGGTAACCAAGGATGTTGTGGCCAAGAAAGAAAACCCCCTGCTGGTTACAGTTGAACCCAAGCGCAGGGTGAACTAACAGCACAGAATCAAGCTGTAAGGATAACCCGCTTTAAGGCTTTAGAAGCGTTAAAGCGGGTTTTGTTTTTAATGACATATTGAGTTGGCAGGCGAGTGATTAATTTACATAAGGGAATACTTAATCATTTTACGATAAAGTGTGACCCGGGAAATTCCCAGTTCTGCAGCGGTTTTGTTGCGATTGTACTTGTTTTTTTGCAGACAGTCTCTAATGGTTTGTTCTTCGAGAGATGTCTTTTTGTAACTAAGAGCCTTCTCTGAAGCACTCAACTCTCTCATCTGAGGCGGAAAAAGAGAAATGGTCAATAAAGGTCCGGGTGCCATATTGATTGCGCGCTCAATCACATTATTAAGCTCACGAACGTTTCCCGGCCATTCATAATTCAGCAGAAGATTCATCGCGCTATCCTCAATTCCCTTAATATCTTTCCCCAGTTTGGGACTGATGGTTTTGATAAAACTGTTCACCAGGTCAGGAATATCATCGGGTCTTTCGCGAAGAGGCGGAATTTTAATATCCATTACTCCCAGGCGGTAATAGAGATCGAGCCGAAAATTGCCATTTTTGACTTCCTCCAAGAGGTTCTTATTGCTCGCTGCTATTACCCGGACATTGACCGGAATTACTTCTGTGCCCCCAAGACGAACCACTGTACCGTCCTCTATGCACCGCAGGAGTGAACCTTGCAGATCAAGCGGCATCTCTCCGATTTCATCGAGGAAGATCGTACCTTGATCAGCGAGTTCAAACTTACCGGGGTTACCTCCCTTGCGAGCCCCAGTGAATGCTCCTTCCTCGTAGCCAAATAACTCGCTGGATATGAGTTCCCTGGGCAGCGCAGCACAATTTATTGCGAAAAAAGGCTCCTTGGAACGGTTGCTGGCATTGTGAATAGCCTGGGCAAACATATCTTTTCCTACCCCGCTTTCGCCTTGCAGCAATACGTTGGAGTCAGATTTGGCTGCAATTTCAGCACAACTAAGTGCATACTTGAATTTAATGTTACGTCCGATTATCTGGTCAAAGGAGATCTTTGCACGAGCCCCAGATACTCTCTTGATTAACCGCTTGTATTGCTGCATGGGTTGAAGAATGACCACTGTACCGGCTGCCCGATTGTTCTGTCCCGTGAGAGGAGTAGAACTGACGGCAACCTTTACATTGCCGTTCTTATGACGGATTACCAACGGCTCGTTAGAGAGTTTTCTATTACTGAATACTTTGGAAAAAAAGTATTGATTGTCTGAATGCATTATCTCTTCGAGTGGTTTGCCAATCGAATTCTTGAAGGAAATGCCGAGATTACGTGCCGCAACTTGGTTAATATGAGTTAACCGGTGCTGCTGGTCAAATGTCAGAACACCTTCTGCCATTGACTCCATAATGGCTACCTTGTGAAGATTGGACATTTCGCTTTCATACAGGGACTGTTGGAGAGCCATCTGTCGCTCAATCGCCCGGGATGCGGCTACCACCATACCCAGTGTATGCCTGTTTACCAGGGGAATCGGACCTGATACCCCCAGCAAACCAATAACCGTACCTTCTTCATCAAAGATAGGTGATGAAGCACTGGAGGAATAGGCTGCTACCCGGCAGTAGTTTTCATAACCGAAGAATTGCACCGGCTTTTTCAGAACCATAGCCATCGAACCGGTGTTAGTTCCCATAACCTGTTCGGCCCAGTTTGAACCTTCAATCAGATTGGATAGGGCGGCGAATTCGAGTGCTTCTTTGCCTCCCAACATAGAAAGGACATAGTTCTCCCGGTCCTGAAGGAAGAAAACAAAATCATTCTCCTCCATAAAGTGATTTAAGTGCCCCATCATTACGGTGCCCTGCTCCATAAAAGCGTGGTTTTGGTTTCTTCTCTCTTCGAGTTCAGCGGCGGTTAGAATTACTTCACAACGCTGCTTGTATGGATCTACTCCGTATTGTTTACAGCGAGCCCATGAGTCACGGATCTCCTCGGAGATAGCAATCCCTTCGCATTGACCGGTTTTGTTTAAAGACTTCCAGATTTGCAGTATTTCATTCAAATCAGAGGCCTCCTTCTCCATCAATACCAATTCCGTGTTTCATTTGTGAAACATGGAATGCGCTTAGGGAAACATAAATACTCAACTATAGCATACCCGTTGAAACAGAATGTTTCAATCCGGCCATGGAATTGTTAAGCAATTGCAACAATATTAGGTGGAAATGAAATTTGTTTAAAGTAAGGATTGGCCCAGAAATCCAGCAATGGCGGGCAGAACCATAGATTGGCACGCAATTTGCATAATATTTTAATGATTCATCATGTTTCATTTAATCAGAAAGAGGGGGTAAACTCATGTCATCCATTTATGAATCAAAATTTTGGCTGAAAAACTACGATTGGAAAACCGAGGCTACACTCAGGTATCCCAAATTTCCGGCCTATTCGCTTTTAAGAAACGCCAGCACCTATCAGCCGAACAAGGCGGCAACCTGGTTTTACGGAGCTGAAATCACCTTCAATGAGCTTTATCTAAAATGTACCCGGCTGGCAAATGTGCTGGTTGAACGGGGCGTTAAGAAGGGTGATCGGGTTGGAATCCTGCTTCCGAACTGTCCTCAGTTTGTTATTGCCTACTGGGCCATCAACATGGCCGGCGGCATTATCGTCAACATTAATCCCTTGTACACCAAAGATGAATTGAAATTTATATTTGAAGACACCACCCCGGCAGCATTAATCACCTATGACGCAATGTTGCCATTGGTCAGACCATTGAATAAGGAGCTCCAACAACCAATCCCAACGGTGATGGTGTCCAAGTTATCTGATTTTATGGCGGGTACCCCCATAAGCACTGCAGCTGATCTTGGCTTAGAGGAAGGATATCTTCATTTTTACGAGGTCCTGCAAACAGATAAGAGGTGGGCACCTCCACTGGTAGATATTAGACCAGATGACCCCATGGTTATACAATATACGGGAGGTACTACCGGATTTCCCAAAGGCGCGGTACTAACCAACTCAAATGTTGTCGCCGGATCCATTGGAATATGGAGATGGTGCTCGGATTACGTAGACAGCCAGAGCTACGACCGGCGGCGGGTCCTGAGCATCATACCGTTCTGCCACATCTACGGAGAAACTGCCTGCATTGGCTATTCAACAGTTCATGTTGCGACCATGGTAATTCTGCCGAGATTTGACCCCAACGAAGTTTTTGATATTCTTCACAAATTCGAAAACATATCCTATTGGCCAACAGTGCCTACTATGCTGCAGGCGCTGTTCTATAATCCGAGGGTTGAGGAAATCGATTGGCATGGCAAAATCGGTTACTGCGGCTCTGGTGCCGCTCCGGCCTCGGTGGAATTAATAAAGAAGTGCCGCGAATATGACTTCAACTTTGCGGAAGGATGGGGTATGAGCGAAACGTGCGCTACCGGTCTGGGGTCTCCCGGCCAGGGAAATCACAAACCGCTCAGCGTTGGCATTCCCATGACTGATTACACGATCAGGATCGTTGGCGAAGATGGCAAAGATGTGCCTCTGGGCGAGCGCGGCGAGATCTGGATCAAGGGTCCAACCGTTTGCAAAGGGTATTGGAACCGTCCGGAAGATACCGAAAAAGCCTTCAGCGAAGATGGTTATCTTAAGACCGGCGACGTAGCCTACATGGATGAAGATGGCGTCGTTTTTATCGTGGACCGCACCAAGGATATGATCATTGCTGGAGGATACAACATCTATCCCCAGGATGTGGACAGCGCACTGCTGAGGAATCCCAAAGTCGCTGATGCTATGACCATAGGTGTTCCCCATGAGTATCGCGGTGAAACAGTTAAGTCTTTTGTGGTACTTGCACCAGGGCAGACTGCGACTGAAGAGGAATTAAGCAACTGGTGCCGTGAGATTTTGGCTCCTTACAAAATACCCAGGATTATTGAGTTCAGATCCGAGCTTCCCCGCACAAACACCGGAAAAGCCCTGCGCAGAATCCTGCGAGAAGAGGAAATCGCAAAGAAACAGTCATAGCTATCAACTGTCCAAACCGAGGCTCCTTTCAAACAATTCCCGGTCGAAAGCAAGGATTTCGACCGGGAGTTTTTTATACAGGACCAATGGTGTGATCGTTTCAAAATGACACGCGAGACATCAAGTTGTACAAAATGACAACATCGAGCATGCCGGTAGTAATTTCATCCATGCTGAATAAAACCCACTAATGTGGGGTTTATAAGTAATAGGAACGAGTCCTTTGCTTTGGCACAAATATTGCATGTTAGTAAAATTATGAATTAATTTCAAATCAGAAATGGAGGATGAATATGAAAGTTGAAGACATCAAGCGGATTCTGATTATCGGGTCCGGAACCATGGGACGGCATATCGGTCTCCAACACGCTCTGTATGGATATGAGGTAGTTTTCTATGACATAGACGAGAAAGTGTTGCAGGTTGCCACGACTCATATTGGGAAAATAGCGGGAAGACTGCTGCAGTCTGGATTTATATCAGAAGAGATGCATGCCAACGTCGAGAAACTGATAACCACCACCACTGATCCTCAGGAAGCGTCCAAAGGGGTGCAAGTGGTAAGTGAGAGCGTTCCGGAAAACATTCCTCTAAAACAAAAGGTCTGGAGCGAGTTTGATAAATATCTGCCTCAGGATGCTATCCTTACTACCAATACTTCCACTCTGGTAGCCTCCATGTTTGCCGAGGCCAGCGGCCGTCCAGAACGCTTTTTGGCCTGGCATTTCCATCTTCCCGTATTTACCGCCAATGTGGTAGATGTTATGCCTCATGCTGGAACCGATCCTGAATTAACTCAGGTTATTATTGAGCATTCCAAAAAGATTAATCAGATTCCGATAGACATTCGGGTTGAGTGGCCGCACTACGTATATAACGAATTGCTTACCGCATTACAGGGAGCAGCCTTGCGCCTGGCGGTTAACAATGTTGCTTCCGTGGAAGACATCGACCGCGCATGGATGGCGATTATGGGAACCAAGATCGGCCCCTTCGGTATTATGGACAGCGTCGGGCTGGATACCAACTATCATATTACTGCTCAGGATTTGGAGTTGCACCCTGACACTCCTTACCTCAAAGAGATTGTGCAGTTTTTGAAGGCCAAAGTTGATGCCAATGAGTTGGGCAGAAAGACTGGTAAAGGTTTTTACAGTTATCCCAATCCTGCTTACGAACAATCGGAATTCCTGGAAAGGGTTAAACCCAAGTTTAAAAAATAGATTGATGCAGCGGAAAGGTGCTGAAATGCGGACAGTGCTGCCAATACGGACTTTTATAAGGTATTAATTGAGAAAACCCGGAAGCAGCGGGCTTTAATGTTAGTTAACTGAAGTGAATAACCTTGACAGTCGGTATTCAAATCTCTTGAATTACCGGCTGTTTTTGTTCTCGGGGTAATGCGCCTGGCCAGGTTACCGGGTTTTCAGTTATTTCGATTGTTACCACCATCAATGGAGGTTTTATCCTTCACAACACCACGGCAGTGAATACTGCCTTTTTTTACTTTACCAACTAGCACTTAATCATCCCTTAAACGGCAATACTATACATTACAACTTGTTGAAAGGGTGGACAGCAATGAATGAAGCGTTTGGCGGATTAGGTGGTTTCTTTGCCATAATTCAGTTGTTCTTCGCCGTGGTAATCGGGCTGTATTTCTGGAACCTGTTGCGCAACCAGCAGGGCAGTAAGAACGCTGTAGTCAAGGACTCCTACAAAGAGAAGGACAAACTTCGGAAAATGAGAGGATTTGCTCTCACTGAGCCCTTGTCAAGCTTAACTCGTCCTACCAGTTTCGCTGACGTGATCGGCCAGGATGATGGCATTGAGGCTTTGCGGGCAGCTTTGTGCGGTCCCAATCCACAACATGTGATAATATATGGTCCTCCTGGGATAGGAAAGACGGCAGCAGCACGTCTGGTTCTCGAAGATGCCAAGAAGAATGAGTTTTCCCCTTTCAACGAAAACTCGGAGTTCATAGAGATAGATGCCACTACAGCACGCTTTGATGAGCGGGGCATTGCCGATCCTCTGATTGGCTCTGTACACGACCCCATTTATCAAGGGGCAGGTCCTATGGGCTCAGCCGGAGTTCCCCAGCCCAAGCCCGGAGCAGTTACCAAAGCTCATGGCGGAATACTGTTCATCGACGAGATTGGGGAACTGCATTCGATTCAGATGAACAAACTGCTCAAAGTATTAGAGGACCGCAAGGTTATACTGGAGAGCGCCTACTATAATAAAGATGACACAAACATCCCCGCTCATATCCACGACATGTTCCAGCATGGCCTTCCGGCGGATTTTCGCCTGGTGGGAGCGACCACCAGAATGCCGCAGGAGATTTCTCCGGCCCTGCGCTCCAGGTGTTTGGAGGTCTTCTTCCGTCCCCTGGAACAGAATGAAATCATGGGCATAGCTCAGAAAGCCCTCGACAAGGTGGGCTTTGAGATTGAGGAGGAGGCATTGGCTGAACTTTCCCGTTATGCTACCAATGGGCGGGAAGCAGTCAACATGGTACAACTGGCTACCGGTATGGCCCGTAGTCGGAACAGTAATCAGGTTACCCTGCAAATTATCGAAAAGGTGGTTCAAAGCGGGCAATATTCACCCCGAGGCGAGAGCAAGAGAAATGATGCACCGGGAGTAGGCATGGTAAATGGCTTGGCAGTATACGGGCCAAACCAGGGAATCGTGATTGAGGTGGAGGCTGTAACCATAAAGGTTGATAATGGCCGTGGCAAATGGAATGCTACAGGGGTTATTGACGAAGAAGAGGTTGGTTCACACAATCGTACCATGCGCCGCAAGAGTGCGGCCCGGGGCTCGGTAGAAACGGTAATGACCGCACTGCGATGGGTCTGTGGGGTTGATATGCGGGAATACGATGTACACATTAACTTCCCCGGCGGAACTCCAGTTGATGGTCCTTCAGCCGGCGTGGCCATGGCTGTAGCGGTTCTTTCGGCTATGGAGAACTATGAAGTGGACAATCTTCTGGCCATGACCGGGGAGGTTTCAGTGAGAGGGCGGATCAAGCCGGTAGGAGGCGTAATAGCCAAGATTGAGGCTGCTCGCAAGATAGGGATTAAGCGGGTTATAATTCCCAAAGACAACTGGCTGAAGATATTTAACGACATGAACAGTATTGAGGTTATTCCAGTAAGCACTCTGGAAGAGGTTTTGGACCTGGTAATGCCTGGTCGTTTTAACACAAAAGTAAGCCGGTTGCCGATTATTAACACTGAGTTTGCCCCGGCAGCCGAAGTGAGTACATTTTAGTTGGGAAGTGTTAAGGCTGACTTGGAATATAAAGGAACAATACAGGATTACCCACTTACAGGAAGATAATAAGGGCAGGGTTACTAGTCTGCCCTTATTTTGTCGAGTTGCGGGGCCATTTTACATATAGTAGAATATACTTGCGCCTGAAACGGTGGAGGTGTTGTTTTAGTGTTAAGTAGTCAAATAACAGAACAGGTTAGAGAAATTCCTCTCCTACCGCTTAGGGGAGTATTGGTCTTTCCATACATGGTGATTCACCTTGATGTGGGACGGGAAAAGTCAATTAACGCTATTGAGGAGGCTATGATTGCCGACAAGGAGTTATTTCTGGCTACTCAGAAAGAAGCTCAGACTGACGATCCCGGAGAGCAGGATATATATGAAATAGGAACTGTAGCTGAAATCAAACAGGTTTTGAAAATGCCGGGTGGAACCATGAGGGTATTGGTGGAAGGGCTGCGCCGGGCCAGAATTGACAAGTACCTGGAACAAGATTCACTGTTCAGGGTGCAGGTTAGGGAGATCTGGGAGGGAAACGTACCAAAGAGTTCCGAGATCGAGGCCTTAACCCGGACCCTGGTTTATCAGTTTGAACAATACGTGCGCATGAGTAAAAAGATACCGCCGGAAACTGTGGTTTCTGTGGTCTCCATAACAGAACCCGGCAGACTGGCGGATGTCATTGGTTCCCACCTGTCACTCAGAATTAATGAGAAACAGGCCATACTGGAAGCAATTAATGTTAAGCGGAGACTGGAACTTCTGTGTGAGTTGCTGGGCAAAGAGATGGAAGTTCTGGAGTTGGAACGAAAGATTAACATCCGGGTGCGCAAGGCCATGGAAAAGACCCAGAAGGAGTACTACCTGCGTGAACAGATGAAGGCGATTCAGAAAGAATTGGGAGATAAGGATGACCGTGCTGGTGAGGTAGAAGAACTTCGGGAGAAGATAGCCAAGGCCAACTTGCCGGAAGAGGTGCAGGAGAAGGCCTTAAAAGAGGTCGAAAGACTCGAAAAAATGCCTCCGATGGTTGCTGAGGCGGTAGTTGTTCGCAACTACCTGGATTGGGTGCTGTCGTTGCCCTGGGGTAACGAAACCCGGGACCGTCTTGATCTGTCAGCCGCGGAGAATATTTTGGACGAAGACCACTATGGTCTCGAGAAACCCAAGGAGAGAATTCTCGAATATCTGGCGATCAGGAAACTGGCGAAGAAGATGAGGGGGCCGATACTGTGTTTCGTCGGACCGCCCGGTGTGGGAAAGACCAGCCTGGGGAAATCGGTCGCCAGAGCATTAAACCGCAAGTTTGTAAGGATGTCGTTGGGCGGCATCAGGGACGAAGCTGAGATTCGCGGGCATCGGCGCACCTACGTTGGTTCGATGCCGGGACGGATACTGCAGGGCATGAAGCAGGCAGGATCGAAGAATCCTGTTTTCCTGCTGGATGAGATAGACAAGATGACCTCCGACTTCAGGGGTGATCCTTCATCCGCGTTGCTCGAGGTTCTGGACCCGGAACAGAACTATATGTTCAGTGATCATTATATTGAGGTGCCTTTTGATCTTTCGAAGGTAATGTTCATTACTACTGCGAACTCATGGCACAATATACCCAAACCGCTGCTCGACCGTATGGAGGTTATCCACCTCAGCGGCTATACCGAAGAGGAAAAGGTTCGTATTGCCCTTGATTACCTGGTGAAAAAACAGATCGCAGAACATGGTCTGAAGGCAAAAAATCTAACTATATCAGAAGGCGCAGTTAGAAAGATAATCAGAGAGTACACCCGGGAAGCAGGGGTCAGAAACCTGGAACGTGAAGTAGCTACCGTTTGCCGCAAAACCGCGCGGGAAGTGGTTAAGGACCGTAATAAATCCCTCAGAGTTGGTGCGAATAATCTGGAGACCTTCCTGGGTCCGCCGCGTTACCGTTATGGGGTGGCCGAGAAAGAAAGCCAGGTAGGTCTGTCAACCGGTTTGGCGTGGACTGAATCCGGTGGAGATATCCTATCGGTGGAAGTGGCTCTGATGCAGGGTAAAGGCAGACTAACCCTGACCGGGCAATTGGGTGATGTGATGAAGGAATCGGCCCAGGCAGGACTATCCTATGTCAGATCGCGCCAGGATTACCTGGGCATAGAATCAGATGCGCATGAGAAGACGGATATCCACCTGCATGTCCCGGAGGGAGCAATTCCCAAGGATGGACCATCAGCAGGGATAACCATAGCCACCGCATTGGCTTCAGCCTTTTCAAACCGGCCGGTTCATAACGACCTGGCTATGACTGGCGAAATAACTCTGCGTGGCAGAGTTCTCCCGGTCGGCGGAATAAAGGAGAAAGTCCTGGCTGCTCACCGGGCAGGGATTAAGACCATAATTCTGCCCGCTGACAATAAGAAGGACTTGGAAGAAGTACCGGCCAATGTTAAACGAAAAATGGAGTTCATCCTGGTGGATCACATGGACCAGGTCCTGGAACGGGCTTTTATAAAGGAAAATGATGCGAATTGAGTCGGCGGTTTTTACCGTATCAGCTTTTAACAAGGGACAACTGCCCCGGCCCTCCTTACCGGAGATAGCCATGGTCGGCAGGTCCAATGTGGGAAAATCGTCGCTCATCAACCGTTTTGCCGGGAGAAAGGGACTGGCTCGAATCAGTTCTACTCCCGGAAAAACTCAAAGCATTAATTTCTATCTTGTTAATGAGACCTGGTATCTGGTGGACCTTCCCGGTTACGGTTACGCCCGGGTGGCCAAAAGCCAGAGGGCCTCATGGGGCAAGCTTATTGAAGGCTATCTGACAGACCGGTCAACACTCAGGGGTCTGGTACACTTGGTGGATATACGCCACCCTCCAATGGAGAGTGATGTGATAATGCAGGACTGGGTCAGGTCACTGGGTATTCCCACTCTGGTGGTGGCGACCAAACTTGATAAAATTCCCCGGGGCAAACGACTTCAGCATCTGAAAATCATAAACACCGGACTGAGACTCACTAACCCGGCTATTTCCTTTTCCGCAGTTACCGGCGAAGGTCTTAACGAGTTAACCGAAGCCCTGTCCTGTTGGCTGGAATAGAGGTAAATACGCATTGCATGAAAACACCGGCTGCAAACCGGTGTTTTTTTGTGGGCAACCGCCCGGGCGCTTATAGAGTGAAGGCCCTGACCGGTGAAGGTGACACTGATGGTTAGAATAAAGGCGTATCCCCGGCAACGGGAAATCTGATGGAAGGCGGCGTAAACCATTGGGTCCCATGGGCAAGTTGGGGACAGTTTTACTTGAGCCCGTTGGATATCACCGGTCCTTGTTACCCGCCTCAGGTCTGGCGCAAACGGGGGAGTTTTAAGCCGGCGAAGTTGAGTTCGGCCAGAAGCATGCCGCTGATGATTAGGGCACAGCCCAGCAGCGCGCGTGAGGAAAGGACCTCACCAGCCCAGAAATGGGCGAAGGCTGCTCCGAAGATGGGTTCGGTGATGAAGATTATGGCGGTGCGGGTGGGGGTGGTGTACCTTTGCATAGTGTTCTGTACCAAGTAGGCCAGAGCGGTACCAAATACCACCGTTATCACCAGGGCCTCCACGACCGGAGCATTGATTACCGGTGGCCAGGGTTCCCGGAAAATGGCGACCAGCATACAAACCAGTCCAACCACAAATATCTGGACCATCGCCAGATTGAATGTATTATAACGAAGAGTATAACGATCAACTACCACGATGTGGCTGGCAAAGCCAAAAGCGGCGCCAAGGACTAAAATATCCCCGTAAGAAATGCGGAAGGCATCAGTGACCGAGAGGAGAAACAGACCCAGTGTAGCCAGAATAATTCCGCAAGTTGTGCCCCAGGTGGGTAAACTGGTGGTATAAATGGAAATTATAATAGGAACGATTACAACAGACAACCCGGAGATAAAAGCGGCATTGGAGGCGGATGTATACTGCAGGCCCACGGTCTGGAAAACGAACCCGACGGTCAAAAAGAGTCCCAGTGCCAGTCCGGCTTTGATTTCTGACCATGATATCTGGTACAGACTATGATAGGAGACCAGGGCCAGGAAGACCGAGGCCAGAATAAACCTTAGGGCCAGGAATGTATAGGGACCAATGAACCCGAGGGCCCCCTTGGTCAGAATAAAGGTAGTGCCCCAGATGAAAGCGATCAGCAACAGGTAGATTTCTGCCTTCCAGCGCACAGGGATCTTTTTCACAACCTTGCTCCTACTCTTTATTCTGGTAATCGAATGCTTAACCACACCGCTTCCAGCTAATAAGCGGGCTAACTGGCGGTTAGCCTTAGACTTCCCAATTGAATTATGTTTAACGCATTATAGATTTCCCGCAAACAACCTAACTCGGTATATCAGGGTGCATAAACATATAGGAGCCGGTTGACATAAGGCAGCAACAACCTGAGAAGGTGAAAGAGGGAGAGCCCCACGGGACGGGGTGACCCTTATACAAGGATGCGGCTAATCGTCCCGGGGACCAAATATTATCCTTTTAGCTGAATAGTGGAATCCAGTTTGCTAAAATGTTATAAGTGGTGTTTTTACACTGATGAGGAGGGTACAACATTGGATGACCTAAAAAATCTGCCTAAAACATATAATCCCGATGCGGTCGAAAAGAAGTGGTATGATTACTGGCTGGAAAAGGATTACTTTGTTCCAGCGGAGGATCTTACCCGGGAACCGTTTTCTATCGTTATGCCACCTCCCAATGTCACTGGTTTATTGCACCTGGGGCATGCCCTGGACAATACCCTGCAGGACATCCTGACCAGGTGGCGTCGTATGCAGGGCTACAGTGTACTGTGGCTGCCGGGCACCGACCATGCAGGCATAGCTACCCAGGCGAGGGTGGAGGAGAAACTGTCCCACCAGGGAATATCCCGTCACGATCTGGGGAGGGAGGCCTTTCTGGAGAAGGTATGGGAATGGAAGCATGAATACGGCAACACCATAACCAATCAGCTCAAGATGCTGGGGGCTTCCTGTGACTGGAGCCGGGAGCGGTTTACCATGGATGAGGGGTGTTCCCGGGCCGTTCGTGAGGTCTTCGTAAGCCTTTTCGAAAGAGGGCTTATTTACCGGGGGGACTATATAATCAACTGGTGTCCCCGTTGCCATACAACAATAAGTGATATTGAAGTTGAACATATCGAATCGGAGGGGAAACTTTACTACATAAGGTATCCACTCCAGGAAGGTGAGGGCTATTTAACGGTAGCAACCACCCGGCCGGAGACCATGCTCGGTGATACCGGGGTGGCTGTTAACCCGGCTGATGAGCGTTACCAGGATTTTATAGGTAGAAATTTGATACTGCCTGTACTGGGCCGGGTGATACCAGTTGTCGCCGATGATTTTGTGGACCGGGAGTTCGGCACCGGAGCTGTCAAGGTGACCCCGGCTCACGATCCCAATGATTTCGAGATGGGTATGCGTCACGATCTGCCGCGGGTAAACACTATCAATCAGGATGGAACCATGAGTGCAGAAGCTGGACCCTACGAGGGAATGGATCGTTACGAATGCCGGCGTCAGATTGTGAAGGATTTGCAGGAGCAGGGATTCCTGGAGAAGATTGAGGATCACTCTCATGCGGTAGGACACTGCTACCGGTGTAATACCATTATCGAGCCCATGATCAGCAAACAGTGGTTTGTCAAGATGAAACCTCTGGCTGAGCCGGCTATCCGCCGGGTGTTGGAGGGGGACATCGTCTTTGTTCCCGACAGGTTTACCAAAGTATATATTAACTGGCTGGAGAACATCCGGGATTGGTGCATATCCCGGCAGCTCTGGTGGGGACACCGGATCCCGGTCTGGTACTGTGAATGCGGAGAGATGATCTGCAGCCGGGAAGAGCCTGAAATATGTCCCAATTGTAATTCGAGGGCCCTGACTCAGGACCCGGACGTCCTTGATACCTGGTTCAGTTCAGCACTATGGCCGTTTTCTACCATGGGCTGGCCGGAGGATACCCGCGATCTGGCCAGATTTTATCCCACTTCGGTACTGGTTACCGGTCGGGATATCATCTTCTTCTGGGTTGCGCGCATGATCTTTGCCGGTCTGGAGTTCATGAAGGAAGTACCTTTCTCAGATGTTATGATCCATGGGTTAATTCTGGACGGCCAGGGACGCAAGATGAGCAAGAGCCTGGGTAATGGGATTGACCCAATCGAGGTTATTGAACAGTACGGAGCCGATACCCTCCGTTTCTCCCTGATAACCGGTACCACCCCGGGCAACGACGTGCGTTTTCATATGGACAAGGTGGAAAACACCCGAAACTTTGCCAACAAGGTATGGAACGCCAGCCGGTTTGTACTCATGAACCTTGAAGACTATATGAAAATCGAGCTGCAGGAAAGTGACCTGGAACTGGCAGATCAATGGATTCTGCACCGGTTAAGTGTAACCAACCGGGAGATAACCAGGCTCATGGAGCAGTATGAGCTGGGAGAGGCGGCTCGCAGTCTTTACGATTTTATTTGGGATGACTTCTGTGACTGGTACGTTGAGCTGGTTAAGCCCCGTCTATACCGGCCGAAGCAACCCAGGCAGAGGCAAGTTGTGCAGAATATTCTCGTGATGGTCCTGAAAGATATCATGAAGATGCTGCACCCGTACATGCCCTTTATAACTGAGGAGATATTCCAGCACCTGCCCGAATCAACAGAGAGCATAATGATAGAGCCCTGGCCAGACAATGAAAAGTTCCAGCGGCCAGAGGCTGAGGAAGACATGAAGGTCTTGATTCAGACCATACGGGCCATAAGGAATATCCGCAACGAGTTTAACATCGCCCCGGGAATGAAAATTGCTGCCCAGGTTATCACTGCTGACCCGGAAAAAACAAAGACCATCAGGAAAAACCAGCACTACGTCGAGATCATGGCTAACCTCAAGGAAATCACGATAACTGATCCCCAGGCTCCGCGGCCAGTTCAGGCCCTGTCAGCCCACCTGGTTGACATTGAGATCCTGGTTCCCCTTGAAGGTGTCATAGATGTGGAGAAGGAACTCGCAAGGCTCAAGAAGGAACTGCAGTCAACCGAACAGGATATCAAACGGATTCAGGCCAAGCTTAGCAACCAGGGGTTCATCAACAAAGCTCCTGCAGAAGTGGTGGAGAAGGAAAAGGTACGCCTGAGTGAAAACCAGGATAAGAGGGAGGGCATCCTCAAACGTCTCAACACGCTAAACAGATAGAGGACTACTTCCAGGCTTTGACTCGTTTTGGCATCAAACCAGGTCTGCACAGAATCCGGGCCCTCCTGGCCTGCCTGGACAATCCACATAAACGGTATGCTGCCGTACATATCGCCGGGACCAATGGGAAAGGATCGGTAAGTGCAATCCTCAACCAGGTGTTGAGTGCAGAGGGTTACCGGGTGGGGGTCTTTACCTCCCCGCATCTGCACTCTTACTGTGAACGCATGAGGATTAATCATCAACTGATAAATGCTGATGAACTGTGGGCCTTGATTAAGGAAATAAAACCGGCCATCAAAGAATGTGAAAAGGCTGGTTACGGCAGTCCTACTGAATTCGAAATCCTGACCGCTCTGGCGTTTACCCATTTTGAACGCCAGGGTGTTGAAATCGCAGTCATAGAGACGGGTATGGGAGGGATCTATGATTCTACCAACGTGGTCCAGCCATTGGTGACCGCAATCACCAATGTTAGTCTTGATCATCTCCAATACCTGGGACCCGCCATAGAGGACGTTGCTTACAACAAGGCGGGCATCATCAAACCCGGGGCTCCGATGGTTTATGGCGATAATGACCCTGTGGTGCAGAGGATCTTAATGGATACCTGCTGCGAACAGGGCTCGCCTCTCATTTTGGCAGCCAACACCGCCAGAATCAACCGGGTACAAAATAATGGTATGGATGGATTTGTCCTCGATCTATATACACCGAACCTTGCTGCCGAGGGGGTCCGCTTTTCACTGCCGGGAAGCTTTCAACTGGAGAACCTTGCAACGGCGATTGTAATTCTGGATCAACTGCATCAGCATGGTTTTCCGATTAAGAAAAGCCTTGCCGGATCTCTCTTGGGTTTAAAATGGCCGGGGAGAGTAGAAAGGGTCCACCAGCATCCGGAGGTAATTCTGGATGCGGCTCACAACCTGCATGGCGCACAGGGTTTAGCCCGGGCAATGGAAGAGATCTATCCCAATCGTAATCGGGTCCTGGTAATCGGCATTCTTGATGACAAGGATGGCCCGGGCATTTTCAAGAGTTTAAGTAAGCATACTCGATTATGTATCCTCACCCGCCCGGAAGGGAATAGAGCCAGCAACTGGTTACGGAGATATGAACAGGCTAACCTGATTTTTCCGCTGGTTTACGTGGAGGAAGGAATTGAACAGGCGGTAAACAGGGCAGTAAAGGAGGTTCAATACCAGGAATACATTCTAATCAGTGGATCTTTTATGACCATTGATAGGGCGCGACGAATGTTTACACAAACTTAGCATGAGTTAACAGGATCTTAACACAGCCTGGATCCAGGCTGTGTTAAAATTTTACTGGGGTTAATGGTTTATTTAGTATGGCTCTCCTGATGACCTCCGTTTTGAGTACAGGCTTTTGGGTATTCTATCAGTCGCTCCAACGTAGAATTTGACAGGTAGACCTGTATAGGATTTACCCCGATCCACATCTTACGGGATGCGGGCGCCACCTTTGAGAGTCAAGGGGGATCAGGTGCAAGTTCAGGACTTATATAAACCATTTGTCGGGTTGCCTGAGACAGTTACGAAATGCTCCATTGATTTATCGCACGATATAACGATTAAACAGGTGTCAGGTACGTTGCGCCATTTTACCAATAAAAACAAGCGGACCCGGTCAGGGAACAACGGCAATACCGGGGTAAGCGTCGGGGACTTATTATTCAGTCCTGCTTATGCTGATCCTGAACCTTTACATTTACATAACAACCAAATAATAACCAATTTGAGGAGCGATTCGGCGTATCCGAAAAGAATCGCTCTTTTAACTGCCCGCCTGCTGTCTTTCAAAACCAAATATTTTTGTAACGCATGTTCTCTTGAGCCATCAGCAGCCCCGATCTCTGCCAGGAATAATAAAGGAGTCATAGTAGTATAATGTTTAGTTTCATACTTTTAGTTCTAGTTGTCCTGTTTGCTCTTATCTTCGATTACGTTAACGGCTTTCATGATACCGCCAATGCTATCGCCACCTCAGTAACCACCAAGGCTCTTTCACCACGTAACGCCATCATACTGGCAGCGAGTTTGAATTTTCTGGGGGCTCTCAGCGGGACTGCGGTTGCCGAGACGATAGGCAGCAGTATAATCAAGCCCGGTATGGTTGATGAAAAGGTTCTGATAATGGCACTAATCGGTGCTATTGCCTGGAATATATTTACCTGGTATTTCGGTATACCCAGCAGCTCGTCCCATGCTCTTATCGGTGGTTTAACCGGGGCCTCAGTGGCCATGTTCGGACTCCACAGTGTTAACTGGCCAGGATTGGGTGTAATTGTATTATTTTTGGTAGCGTCAACAGTGGTTGGGTTATTGGTTGGGGGGGTGGTTATGACACTCCTGTCCTGGGTTTTCCATGGAGCTTCACAAACCAAGCTGGATAAAGGCTTTCGTCGCCTCCAGGTTCTCTCAGCCTGCATGATGTCCTTTTCCCATGGTTCCAATGATGCTCAGAAATCAATGGGGATAATATCCATGGCATTGCTCAGTGGTGGGTACATATCCTCATTTCATGTACCCGTTTGGGTTATGTTGGCCTGTGCTGTCGCCATGGCCCTGGGGACGGCAGCGGGAGGTTGGAGGATTATTTCTACCCTGGGCAGCAAGATATTCCGGATTGAGCCGATAAACGGTTTTGCGGCTGATTTTAGTTCATCGGTAGTTATTTATTCAGCGTCTCTGATGGGCTATCCGGTAAGTACCACACATGTGGTTTCTTCTTCAATTATCGGTGTGGGGTGCGCTAAACAGATAAAGGCCGTCCGCTGGGAGACCGCCCGACAATTAGTGACCGCATGGCTGATCACTATACCTTCCACTGCCCTCATATCTCTGGTTTTTTATAAACTTCTGGAATTCTGTTTCTGGTCCCATATCTAGCCCGCATATAGCCCCTGATAATAAATGCCATAAGTAGTTCGGGTAAACTCTGGCGCATTATCGTATAATAAAGAAGGATTTCACAAGCTTTGAATAGAATTTAGTGCCATGCCAAAAAAGGGGGATATGAGTGTGAAGGCTCTTAAGATTCCAGAAGCGACAGTGACAAGGTTATCGGTGTATTCAAGACATCTGGCACAGCTGATAAAAGATGGAATTCTCACAGTATCCTCCGGTGAAATAGCGTTGGGAGTGGGAGTCAGCTCAGCACAGGTGAGGAAAGACCTGGCTTACTTTGGTGAATTTGGCACCAGGGGAGTGGGCTATAACGTACAGGAACTGTACAGCCATATAATGCGGATTCTGGGATTGAACAAGACCTGGAACGTGGTAATAGTTGGAGCCGGTAAACTTGGCTCAGCGCTTGCCGTGTACAAAGGATTTGAAGACCGGGGATTCAATGTCGTAGGAATTATGGATGTAAGTGCTGACAGAATCGGACAATCCTTGGGTGAATTGATTATCGAACCGCTGACCAACCTGGAGCAGCGTATCCGGGAAAAGAACGTTGAGATTGGAATAGTGACTGTGCCTGCTACTGCCGCCCAGGAGGTGGCTGACATGATGGTCGGAGCCGGCGTCAGGTCATTACTGAACTTTTCTCCCCGAGTCCTGAAGGTACCCGATCATGTAATACTGCGTAATGTTGATCTATCAGTTAACCTGGAGGTTTTGAGTTTTAACCTGTCGTTTTTTAGCCGCAAAGTCTAACAAAGATCTTCGAATCAGGAAAAGAAAGGTACCTCCCAACCCGGGGGTACCTTTCTTGTAATTGTGGATAACGAATGCTAAACTTAAAAAAATATGAGGGAGGGGTTGATTTGGGTTCACGCGGTAACTACCGTTCATACCCCGGATGGCCTATCCTCCTGGTGATCTTGATTGTTGGAGCGCTGATAGGCGGATGGCTGGGGGAGGCCATTGTAAAGCTGGTACCTTCATTGGCCGAGATAGGACAGGTATACACAGTGGGTATTCCCCATTTTACGTTGGATTTAGTGGTATTAAGCCTCTCCTTTGGCCTCACACTAAAGATAAGTTTATTCAGCCTCCTGGGACTTATTGGATCCTACTTCGTATACCGCAGAATGTGAGGAGGTCTTTAAGGTTTATCTGATTCTGGCTTCAGGCTCGCCCCGGCGACGTCTGCTTTTGGAAGGCCTGGGACTAAAATTCGAGGTGGTTCCTCCGTCCAATGATGAGAACATGGAATTATGGGATGATCCACATCGTCTGGTGGAAAATCTGGCCCAACAGAAGGCCCGTGAAGTAAGCTCCAAAGTAAAGACATCTGTTGTACTGGCGGCCGATACCATCGTGGTTAAGGATGGTGAGGTAATGGGAAAACCCCACGACCGCCTGGAGGCAATTAAGATGCTGCAGCAGCTGAGCGGGGGTAAACATCAGGTTATTACCGGGGTTTGTCTGATTGATATGGCCAGTAATAAGGAACTGGTGGATTCAGAAACCACTACAGTTCATTTTCGTACACTGTCGGAACCGGAGATTACGAGGTATGTAGACAGCGGTGAACCTTTCGATAAAGCGGGAGGTTACGGAATACAAGAAAAAGGTGCCCTCCTGGTTTCAGGCATCGAGGGTTGCTTTTATAACGTGGTGGGTCTGCCCCTGGCCAAGCTGCAGACAATGTTCCAACGTCTGGGGATAAGCCTGCTGTAGGGGTGAAATAATGGCTAGAGAGTATCATACCGCCATCAAAGAACTGCCGGTGGATATGCGCCCCCGGGAGAGGATGCTGACCAAAGGGGAAGAATACCTGACGGAAGCGGAGCTTTTGGCGATTCTTTTAGGAAATGGTACCAAAGAGCTATCCGCCATTGAATTGGCTCAACAACTGCTGCAGAATCACGAAGGTCTGCGTTTTTTTAAGACTATGACCATCCAGGAACTGCTGGATCTTGACGGAATTGGACTGGCCAAAGCTGCTCGCATCAGGGCGGCGGCGGAGTTGGGACGCAGATTGGCCTTGACATCGAACCAACAACAACAAATAAAATCCCCTGACGATGTTAAAAACTATGTCATGGAGGATATGCGGTATTATGACCGTGAGCATTTCAAGTGTTTATACCTCAACCGCAAAAATCAGGTCCTGGGGTTGGAAACGGTTTCCGTTGGCGGGTTGGCCAGTTCGCTGGTACATCCCCGGGAGGTTTTTAAACCGGCAATTAAGCGCAGTGCTGCATCTGTGATTTTGATTCACAATCATCCCAGCGGGGATCCCACTCCCAGTGCGGAGGATGTCAATATAACCAAGAGACTGATAGAGTCGGGCAAATTGCTCGGCATAGAAGTGCTCGACCATATAATTATTGGAGATGGCAGGTATGTTAGCCTTAAGGCCAGCAACGCCATTTAGCTGAAGGGAGAAAAGAGATGTTCTTTGTTCGAGATATGGGAATTGATCTTGGCACGGCCAATTGCCTGGTGTATTTAAAGAGCAAGGGTATAGTTTTGACAGAGCCATCGGTGGTGGCCATTCAGAGCGACACCAACAAGGTATTGGCCGTGGGAGAGGAAGCCAAACGCATGATCGGGAGGACTCCCGGCAATATCATTGCCATCAGGCCTATGAAAGGCGGGGTAATTGCTGATTTTGACATTACCCAAGCGATGCTGGGCTATTTTATCGAAAAATCTGTAGGACAGCGTAACCCATTTCTAAGACCGCGCGTAGTAATTAGTGTACCTACTGGTGTTACGGCTGTTGAAGAAAGAGCCGTACGAGAGGCAGCAGTTCAGGCTGGAGCCAAAGATGCCTTTCTGATCGAGGAACCCATGGCCGCCGCGGTAGGAGCGGGGCTACCGGTACATGAGCCGACCGGCAACCTGATAGTTGACATTGGGGGAGGTACCACTGAGGTGGCGGTTGTATCCCTGGGAGGGATTGTAACCTCCAAATCGGTGCGGATTGCAGGGGATAACATGGATGAAGCTATCATGCAGCATTTAAAGAGGAACTATAATCTGTTGATCGGTGAGAGGACTGCTGAGGAGATAAAGATTAATCTGGGGTCAGCTTTATGGGAAGGTCCCGAAACCTCTTACGAGGTCAGGGGGCGGGATCTCATAAGCGGTCTGCCCAAAAACCAGGCGATTTCTTCTGGGGAGATTAATAGCGCCCTGTCAGAGGTGGTTTCCGCTATCATCGAGGCTATAAAAGTATGCTTGGAACGGACGCCGCCAGAGTTGGCCTCCGATATCATGGATAAAGGGATAGTACTGGCTGGTGGAGGTTCCCTCCTGAGAGGAATTGATCAGCTGATAAGCATGGAGACCAATATGCCTGTCTACGTCTGTGAAGAACCGTTGTCTGCGGTGGCCCGGGGAACGGGCAAGGTTCTGGAAAACATTGATGTCCTGAGGAGAGTATTGAGGAACCCCCGCAGACACTACTAGATTTAAAGGCGAATAATGCTTGAACTACTGATATACAGGCAGACAAGCTCAGTGATTTTTATTATCGCTGCCGGAGGAATCAATCCGGGTATAACGACTACGGCCCATTGTGTTCCTGTTTTATGGAACAGCGGTCAATTGCGGGGGATGGAGTAAGTGTTTGGTTTCCTGAGGAACCGTTATTTTTGGATCATTCTGGCGATTATTGTTCTTAGCCTGACCGTCATCCACCAGACCTCACTGGAGCGAGAAGATTTAACGATAGCTGAAAAGATGGTTCGTAACGCCTATACCCCGCTGCAACGCGGGGTAAGTGCATTTCGAGGATACCTCGATCATCTGGACATCCTTTTTGCGGATAAAAAGAGATTAATGGCTGACGTTAAACGGTTGGAGGAGGAACTGGCTGAATATCAACTGGAGAACCAGGGCTTAAGAGAATACAGGCATGAAGCCCGCAAACTTAAAGAACTGCTGGATTTCAGAGATCAGAACCTTAACAATATGCAACTGATTCCGGCTCAGGTTATCGCTCGCAATCCCAATACCTGGTATAATACCATAACCATAGACCAGGGAAGTAATAATGGGGTGGCCCGCAACATGCCGGTGATAACACCCAAGGGGTTGGTAGGTCGGGTTTCTTCGGTTTTATCGGATCATGCAACAGTTGTTTTGATAACCGACCGGGAAGCGGCCGTAGGTGCAATGATTCAGGAGAGTCGGGTTCCGGGTATCATTGTGGGTGCGGTAAACGGCAAGAAGCTGGAGCTGAGTCATATCCCCTTCTATTCCGAGGTTGCGAAAGGTAATCGGGTGGTGACCTCCCGTTTCAGCGAGCTGTACCCGGCAGGAATAATAATCGGAACTATCGATGAGGTTTCAGCGGAACCTGAGGCACTGACCAAGACTGCTACCGTTACTCCGGCTGTGGACCTTGACCAGATTGAAGAGGTTCTGGTTGTAAAGACTTATATAAACCCGGCTTCCGATTGGGGAACCGGAGAGCCAGAAAATGAAACTAATGATAACCAGAGTTTAGCGACTCAACCACAACCATAGCTCTGTTTAAACCTTGATACCCCTGCGAAAAGTTGTAATTCGCATTCTTGAAAAGATAAGTATTCGTCGCCGGACTTCGCATGGGTCTTACGACCAAAGGAGTGCCGGGACAATTCACGGCCATGTTTAAAGTCTTTGATTACATTTGTGGAGAGGTGAGTTCTTGCGACATCTGGTATTGGTCCTCATCCCATTCCTATCTATATTTCTTGAGAGTACAATATTTGGTCGTTTCACCCTGCGTGGGGTGGGACCTGATCTGATGCTGATTTTTGTTGTCTTTTTTGCCATAATTTACGGTTCCCGTAAGGGTTTTAGTTACGGTTTCTTGTGTGGCCTTTTTGAGGACCTGTATATTGGCAGATTTATCGGCATGAACGCATTGTGCAAAGGACTTACCGCCCTGGTTATAGGCAAGCTGGAGGTAAATGTTTTTAAGGACAACCTGTTGGTCGGGTTTGGTGGGGTGGTACTGGCTACGGTTTTTAATTCCATATTGATGGTAGTAATAGCCTTGATCAGCATGCCCCATCTGGTCCTGGATAAATCCATGCTGCTTGATCTCAGCGGACAGCTGGTTTACAATGGACTGTTGTCGATACCATTTTATATCTGGTACTATAGGTCCGCCAGGAACGGGTGGTTAAAAGCATCAAAACACAGGGGGTGAAGATATGCATCCCAAAAAGCTTCAAGCCAAGCTCAGGGTTTGTTGGTACGTTGTGGTCGGTTTAATGGCCGTGTTAATGATAAAACTTGCTTTTGTACAATTTGTCCAAAATGACAAGTATGTTACCAAGGCCCAGGAGAATAGTGTGCGTCTGGTGAGCCTTAAAGCCCCGCGCGGAGAAATCTATGACCGCAATGGCAAGATTCTGGCTAATAATCGCCGGGTTTATACGGTTTCACTGACATACCTCGGTCTGACTGACCAGGAAAAGGTGGTCAGCCGTTTGGCAGAATTGATGAATCCCAGTTATCCGGAGGTTACTGTAGATTATATCAATGAGTTGATCGAAGGTCAGAGGTACAGGCTTTTTGAACCTATAACCGTTATGCGGGATGTAGATTGGCAGATGGTTGTTAAGCTGGAGGAACACCGTGGTGAACTGCCAGGGGTGGAGGTAAATGTTGAACCACTGCGGTACTATCCTGAAAAAAACCTGGCCGGCCATGTGCTCGGGTATGTCCATCCTATTTACGATAACGAGGAACTCGAGAGAAGTTATGATCCTATGAACTACCGGGTAGGAGATCTGGTAGGGAAGGATGGTCTGGAGAAGGTTTATGAGGAATATCTGAAAGGAACCGATGGTGCGCGGCGGGTGGAGGTTGATGCCCGGGGAAACCCCATCCGCGAACTGGTCACTCTGGAACGCAAAGCAGGCAACAATCTGGAACTGACATTGGACCGGGACCTGCAGCGGGTAATGGAATTGTCAATGGATGAGGTGCTTGAGACGGTTCAAAAGAGCCGCCCCAAGGCCAGAGCTGCTTCTGCGATCCTGATCGATATCAAGACCGGCGGGATTCTGGCCATGACCAGCAGACCAGGCATGGATCCAAATAACTTCACTACCAATATGGATCAGGCTACCTTGAATTATTACTTTCCTCAAGGTGACTATGATCCCATGAACCCAGGGGCAGCTACCAACCGGGCTATTCAGACTCTCTATCCTCCAGGCTCGACATTTAAACCGGTGACTGGAATGGCCGCATTGGAATCAGGTAAACTTGACCCGGTTAATGATAGGGTAACCTGCACCGGAGCTTACTGGATTAAACCCCATATTGGCTGTTGGGGGGTTCACGGTTCGGTCGACTACTACGAAGGACTGGCCGTCTCCTGTAACGTGTTCTTCCAGGAAGCGGGGCGCAGGGCCGGTGTTAACGAGATGGCAAGAGTGGCGCATGAGTTTGGATTGGGAAGCAAAACCGGCATAGATCTGCCTTATGAAAAGAGCGGGCTGGTTCCGGATCCGGCGTGGAAAAAGGAAATAAGCGGGATCCTGATAGATCGCCGCTACGATAAAAAACGTGAAGAGCTGATCAAGAGCTATGACTCCCTGATCAAAGCGGCAGTAACTGCGGAAGACAGAAAGAAGCTGACTTCCCAAAAAGAAAAAGCCATGAATAAACTTGAGGCTCAATACCGCATTGATTACAAATTCGAGACGACCTGGCAGCAATTTGACACCTTCAACATGTCAATCGGCCAGGGCAGCAATAACTATACGCCGATGCAACTGGCAAATTACGTGGCCACTGTCGCCAACGGGGGGAAAAGATACCAGCCGTACCTGGTGCAGCGAGTGGTTTCGCCAAGCGGCGAAGTTGTTAAGGAGTTCAAACCACAACTGGTTCACGAGGTGAAACTGGATCCCGAAACACTGGCTATTACCAGGGATGCCATGCATCACGTAGCCATGCCCGGGGGAACGGCCTATTCAATATTCAAAAACCTTCCGGCTGAGATTTCCGGGGGTGCCAAAACCGGTACTGCCCAAACCGGGCGCGCCAGTGATAGCAAGAACCACGATTATCATGGAGTCTTTATCGCTTACGCGCCCTATGACGACCCGCAAATTGCTTTTGCCGGGCTGGTCGAATACGGTTATCATGGCAGTACATCAGCCGGTCTGGTAGCCAAGGCATTATTCGAGCAATACTTTAAGGTGGTGGACCACTTGAAAGACGACCCGCCACCGGTTTTGGAAAAGGATTTACTTCAGCTTGAGTAACCCTGTTATTAAAGAGCAAAGCCTGGTTCGGGGGACAGAAAAAAGGACAGTAAACCTGTCCCCCTTGCCATATTTCGTTAACGGTTACGAGTGAACTCCAGATTTCCTGGTGGGCTCGACATTTCTTATCCGACAAACTCCTTACCGGACGTTCCCGCTTCCGATTTTAACAGCCCAGCACTGAAGCCATTTATTGCCAATCGAAACAGCCTATTCTTTTTCATACCTTTGATTCAGGTCTGATTTACGTGTAGATTCATGCTGATACGGAACATCTTTTTGCTGAATACAGCCCAATTTGCCTCAATTTTTGGAGGGTTTCCCTGGAGGAAATAAATAACAAACATAGAATCTAGAGTAAAAAGGAAGACGGGGTGGTTGTGATCACTGAGGATGTCGTGATAAGGGAATCCCAAGGCGGGATTATCATATGTTTAGATTCTCAGGGTTCATTCCCGGCCCTCAAGCAGCAGTTGTCTGATAAGCTGGAGGCCTTTGATGACTTGCTGATTGGAGTGCAGGTGGTTCTTGACGTGGGGCAGAGGAAACTTAGCAAAAAGGAAGTCCAGGAACTGAAAAACCTCCTTCTGGAACAAGGGCTTCATCTGAAAAAACTGGTCAGCAGAGGAAAGAGTGTGGATCTAAAAGATAGCAAGGGACAGGTTGAGGTCATCAGCGCGCCGCCTGCCAGATTAAGTAATCAGGAGGTTGGGTCTTCTGAGGAGACCATACTGATCAAACGAACGCTAAGATCTGGTCAAAGGGTGTTTTTCCCCGGGAATATTGTGGTACTGGGTGATGTCAACCCAGGAGCCGAGGTTATTGCTGGAGGTAACGTGCTGGTGATGGGATCCATGCGTGGACTGGCCCATGCTGGAGCCTTAGGGTCAGAGCAAGCTGTAGTAGTCGCTTTTCGTCTTAATCCAACCCAATTACGCATAGCCAACCACATTACTCGTGCACCTGAAGGGCAAGGATCTGCGGGCAGCGATCCAGAGATGGCCTCTATAAAAAGCGGCAAGGTTATTATTGAAGATCTCAAACTCTGATTTGGAATGGGAGGAAAAGGAATGAAGGGTAAGGTTATAGTCATTACTTCGGGCAAAGGAGGCGTGGGCAAAACTACTACTACTGCCAATTTGGGAACGGCTTTGACCATGCTGGGAAGACGTGTAGTTATGGTGGATACGGATATTGGTCTGCGTAACCTGGATGTGGTGATGGGACTTGAGAATAGAATTGTTTTTGATATCGTCGATGTAGTAACCGGCGGTATCAAATTAAAACAGGCACTTATTAAAGACAAGCGATTTGAGGGCTTATATCTTTTACCTGCGGCGCAAACCAAGGAAAAGACCGCAGTTTCGCCTCATCAAATGAAGAACCTGTGCAACGACCTGAAAAAAGAATTTGATTTTGTGCTGGTAGACTGCCCGGCTGGCATTGAACAGGGCTTCAAGAATGCTATCTCCGGAGCTGATGAAGCAATCGTAGTGACTGTTCCTGAGGTCTCTTCGGTCAGGGATGCAGATCGGATTGTGGGACTCCTGGAGGCTGCCGGATTAAAGAAGAATCAATTGATCATCAACCGGATACGGCATCGAATGGTTAAACGGGGAGATATGATGGATATTGAGGATATGATAGATATACTGTCCGTGGACCTGCTGGGTGTAGTACCGGAGGATGAGATTGTAATTGTGTCAACCAATAAAGGGGAACCGGCGGTGATGGATACGGCATCCCGTGCAGGTGATGCTTACCGCAGAATTGCCAGGCGATTGAACGGGGAGGAGGTATCCCTGCTGCCCTTAAACCATTCGGAGGGTTTGATGAGCAAATTCCGAAGAATGTTCAAAATGGCTTCCAGGTAAAGGAGGGAAAGATTTGCTTCGGTTTTTAAGCAGGCTTTTTTCGAAAGACAGGGAAAAAGGCGGGAGCAAGAATGTGGCCATGGAACGCCTTAAACTAGTGCTGGTTCACGACCGGGTAAATGCATGCCCTCAACTGTTGGAGGCGTTAAAGGAGGATCTGATCCGGGTAATCCGTGAATATATTGAAATTGATGAAGATGCCCTTGACATCAGCTTCGACAGCATGGAAAACACGGTGGCTCTGGTGGCTAACATACCAGTTCTGAAAATAAAAAAGGGCCTGGTTTGAAATCAGGCGGCCTCCTCGTTATGCGCCTTCACGGGCGCTTTTTTGTTGGGTGGCGGGCTGAATCCCCGTAAAGGAATTACATAATTGCCAGTGATCTGACATTTCCTCCCGATGGACAGTAGTTGCCGGCAGGTTTATAATCTAGGTGACTTAGTCGTCCGGGGGAGGTTTTTTTGTGAATCGCCGAGCCCTTAAGGTGATTGATAAGCCATTTATCTTGGCATTGACAGCCCTGATTGTGTTCGGACTGGTAATACTCACCAGTGCGAGTGGCGGTATTAATTCTGATGCTCCATTTTACTATGTTCAGAAACAGCTGGTTTCTCTTGGAATCGGTGTTTGTTTGGTAATGATAATGCTTAATGTGGATTATAGCCAGGTAAACCGCTATAATAACCTGCTTTATGTAGCTACCAACATACTATTGATTGTGGTCCTGGTCCTGGGCACCGAACAGCGGGGTTTACAAGGCTGGATATCTGTCGGGGGATTCAATTTCCAGGTCGCCGAATTTGCCAAAATCATGATCATTCTATGTTTTGCGGACTTCCTGGCCAAACGGCAGGGTATGCTTCATACTTTTCGGGAAATGCTGCCCTGTTTCATTTATATGGGACTCCCGATTCTGCTGGTCATGGCGCAGCCTGATCTGGGTACGGCTTTAGTCTTTGTAGCCATTACGCTGGGGATGATGTTTGTAGCGGGAGCCAATCCTCGAATCCTGCTGGGGATCATTACGGGAGGGTTGGCACTGGTGGTATTGGCTTTGTTCCTTCACGTCCAGTTTGGAATGTGGTTACCTCTGGAAGACTATCAGATTAAGCGGCTAACGGTGTTTATTGATCCTTATAATGATGGCAAGGGTGGTCGGGGAGCAGGCTGGAATATAATACAGTCCCTGGTTGCGGTTGGGTCAGGGGGCCTATTGGGCAAAGGATTATTCCAGGGGACTCAGGCTCAGCTTAACTTCCTGCCGGAACACCACACTGATTTCATATTTGCGGTAGTAGGTGAGGAGTTTGGCTTCATAGGTGCCGGTCTGCTGTTATTGCTGTTCGCGGTAATCCTTTTGCGGACCATATTTATTGCCTACAACGCCAAAGACTTTTTCAGTACTCTGGTGGCGATCGGTATTATTTCGATGTGGCTGTTTCACATCTTCGAAAATATTGGTATGTCTATCGGCCTTATGCCGATTACCGGGGTTCCGTTGCCGTTTATAAGCTACGGAGGCAGCTTTATGCTGGCGAATATGATTGCGGTAGGCCTCCTTTTGGACATCAATATTAAAGGCAAAAAAATAGTCTTTTAAGTGAATCAAGGGGACAGTCCCCATGATGCATTTTGCATCACGGGGACTGTCCCCTTGATTCACTTCCGTCCAATTTAATGGAAAACGGGACAACTTTATTGGCATATTAATGTCTTCCCCCAATATATTTTTAAGAGGATGGGGGAGGGACTTTGATGAGCAGTTTTAAGACCAGGCTACTTATAGCGTTGATCCTGATTGTAGCTTTGACCTGGGTAAACCAGGGGAATGGTCGGCTTCAGGAAGTAGTGCAGTCGTGGTTAAGTTATACCACCACCAGGGATTACGATGTAATAAGGTGGGCTGAAGCAATTTGGTGCGGTGAAGAGATGTCACCAGCTGTTTCCACCTCAGCCCTTCATTTGCCCTGCAGCTTCACCGGGGTGGTCCGCCATTTTGGGTGGTATTACAATCCTCGTACGGGGACGCAGGCTTTTAACCCGGGAGTGGTTTTGAGAATTGATGATGATACACTGGTATATCCGGTCTTAAGAGGAGAGGTTACCTCGGTAACTGCGCTGGAGAACGGCTACCAGGTGGTTCTGCAGCATGGAGATACCATGACGTCGGTTGTCCGCGGGCTGCGCGAGGTTAGCGTGGATGAAGGGCAAACGGTGGAAGAGTCTACCGCGTTGGGAAAGGGAACGGACCTCTTGTATCTGGAATTGAAGGGTGAAGACGGGCCGATTAATCCGGAAGGGTTTCTGACTGCGGAAAATCCCGTATGAGAATAGGCGAGATCAAGGGGGTTGAATTGGCGGTCAACCCTCTTTTCATGCTTATTTGTCTGGTTTATCTGTGTTTAGGGTTAAGCGAAATCCTTTGGGCGGTCCTGGCACTGGTTTTACACGAAGCCGGTCATGCGCTGGCCGCTTTAATTTGTGGGTTAAGACTGTTGCGGGTGGAACTGTTTCCGTTTGGTGGGGAGATCTTAACTGAGGGAATGGTAGGTGACAATCCAGCGCGAGATGTGATGGTGGCTCTGGCCGGCCCAACAGTCAGCTTGTTTTCAGCCGGATTAACCTATATAATGGAGGGAAATCTATGGATAGCGGATTTCTCTTTTTTTATGGGTTTTTGCCTGTTATTGGGGCTTTTTAATCTACTTCCTGCGTTGCCCCTGGATGGTGGCAGGGTTATTAAAGCCTTGTTTTCCATGAAATACGGGCTGCGTGCGGCAACGGTGATAGGCTCCTGGTCAGGGCAAATATTAGCTCTGATTCTGTTAATAGCAGGTCTTTATTTGGGTCTGAAGGATCCCCAGGCTCTGAACCTGGTCCTGGTGGCAGGCTTTTTAGGTTATAAGGCCCGTGAAGAACTGCAGATGCTGCCTTATGGATTCACCCGCTATCTGTTACGTAAGCGGCTTATGCTGGCGGAACGCGGCATGGCCCCCGGTCTGTTAATCGTTGCCCACAGTCGGGTCAGGGTCGGTCGGGTTTTGAACCGCAACCTGCCGGAGACCATTATGGTAGTCCTGGTGATCGACACCGGAGGAAAGGCCCTGGGGGTTTTGACCGAAAGGATCCTGATTGAGGCGATGCTGAACCAGGGACCGATGACAACACTCGGGGATCTGCTCAGGGCAGATGAGGACCTTGAGGATAAACCGGGTTAGGTTTGGTATTGGTATACTCGCTGCGGGCTGCCAGTTTTATATTCTGCTTCGAAAAACATCCCCTTTAACAAGAATGGAAGGTGCTATGCTTAAGACCAAACTAGCCAGGGTTCTGCCTCAAGTGAGTAAACCGGCCAGGTATACGGGCAACGAACTGAATGCCGTATACAAGAGTTGGGACGAGGTGTCGGTAAGGATGGTGTTCGCTTTTCCCGACGTCTATGAGGTTGGGATGTCACATATGGGAGGCAGGATACTCTATGGCCTGGTAAATAATCAGAATGAATTCTTAATGGAGCGGGCCTTTGCCCCCTGGCCGGACATGGAAGAGAAGATGAGATTGCATGATATTCCTCTTTTCAGTCTGGAATCAGTGAGACCGGTAGGAGATTTCGACGTGGTGGGCTTTTCACTGCAGTATGAGCTCTCTTACAGCAATGTGCTGAATATGCTGGATTTGGCTGATATTCCGCTGTTATCACGGGACCGGGGCGAGTCCCACCCGCTGGTAATCGCCGGGGGACCCAATGCCTTTAATCCCGAACCCCTGGCCGATTTTATTGATGCTTTTGTTATCGGGGATGGGGAAGAAGCCATACTGCAGGTTCTTAACTCGGTCAAAATGAACCGTGATCTTCCCCGGGATATGCAGTTACGGGCCCTGGCCGAGACTCAAGGGGTTTATGTACCTCGTTTTTATGAAGTCCAGTATAATGCTGATGGCACGGTAGCCAGCATGGACCCGGTACTGCCGGGGGTGTCCTCCCGGGTAACCAAAGCGGTGATACCGGATCTTGATCAGGCCTATTTTCCGGTTAATCCTGTGGTGCCGTACCTGGGAATCATCCATGATCGTGCGGTTCTGGAAGTCATGAGAGGCTGTCAGCGCGGATGCCGTTTTTGCCAGGCGGGGGTCATTTACCGTCCGGTAAGGGAGCGTTCCGTTGAAAGTGTCAGGGAGATGGCCCGTCAAACTCTGGGGTCGACCGGCTTCGATGAGATATCACTGTCCAGCCTTAGCAGCGCTGATTATTCAGGTATTGAACCACTGACCAGGTCATTGATTGATGAACATGGACCATGTGGGATCGGAGTGGCACTACCTTCACTCCGAGTAGATGCATTCTCAGTGGGATTAGCCGAAGAGGTCCAGCGGGTGCGTAAAACCACTCTGACCTTTGCACCTGAGGCGGGAACCCAGAGGTTGCGTAATGTCATCAATAAAAATGTAACTGAGGATGATATACTGACTGCTTGCCGGGCAGCTTTTGATGCGGGGTGGTTAGGGGTAAAGCTTTATTTTATGCTGGGATTACCTACTGAGAACGATGAGGACCTGGACGGGATAATTGATTTGGTGCGGAAAATCAAACGCTTAGCGGCTGAACGGTCCAAACGCCCCCCCAAGATTCATGTCGGTTTGGCCTTCTTTGTGCCCAAGCCTCATACCCCGTTCCAGTGGGAGCCACAGATCACCAGAGAGGAAATGGAACGAAAACGCCGGTATATACTGGATAATGGTCGGATCAAGGGAGTAAAGTACGGTTTTCATGACCCATCTACCAGCTATCTCGAAGGTGTAATATCCCGGGGAGACCGGCGCCTGGGCCAGGTTATCCTGAAGGCTTGGCAGCGGGGAGCCCGTTTCGATGGCTGGAGGGAGCACTTTAAGCTGGACAATTACCTCCAGGCCCTGGAAGAAACCGGGCTCGACCCTGAGTTTTACGTAAGCCGCCGGCGCGGCCTGGATGAGGTTTTCCCCTGGGACATCATTGATACCGGGGTGACTGCTGAGTTCCTGAAAACTGAGAGAGAGCGGGCTTACCAGGCTCTGCCTACCCTGGATTGCCGGGAGGAAGGCTGTCAGGACTGTGGGATTTGTTCCGAATTGGGAGTGGACCTGCAGGTGAAGGGTGGTTGTTAAATGCGCTGGCGGGTAGAGTATGAAAAGGGACCCGTTATAAGGTATTTGTCCCACCTGGATATGGTGAGATTGTGGGAGAGGTTGCTTCGAAGGAGTCACCTACCGATCCAGCTGACCAAGGGGTTCAATCCTCATCTTAAAATATCTCTGGGGACCGTGCTTCCGGTAGGATTGTGGGGGAAAAAGGAATACCTGGATATGGAGATGGAGGAGGAATTCAAACTGGATGAGTTGCGTTCCCGACTCACACAGGCGGCGCCTCCGGGGATCAAAGTCCACCGTCTGGGTATCATTCCGCCGGGATCGCCATCGTTGATGGCAGCAGTTAACACCTCTGCTTACAGGATCTTGTTTCCCGGGAAACTGGAAGACAGGGTGAAGGACAGTGCGAGTAAAATGAAAGAGGCCTCTAGAATTCAGGTTATCCGTCAAAAGGATCAGCAAGAGGTCGATATCAGGCCAGGCATAGTGAGTCTCGACTGTTTTCCAGCTGACAATGGATTTGTCCTTGAGTCTCTGGTAATTACCGGCAGTCGGGATGCGGTCCGGTTTCCGGAGCTGGTGCTGGCCCTGGCCGATTTCGGACTGCCTCAGGAAAGCATAATCGATTCATGGAGAGAAGCCAACTACATAAGATCAGATGGAATACTGAAAGACCCTTTGGATTCTTGATTAGAAGGATGTAATATGTGTGCGAAGACAACTGATTATAGAGCGATACCCATGGGAGACCCGTCTGGCCATCGTGGAAGATGGACGTCTGGTTGAACTTCACTACGAAGAGGATGATGACCGGGTCGGTAACATTTACAAGGCCCGTGTAATGAACGTTTTGCCTGGACTTTCCTGTGCTTTTGTTGACCTGGGATATGACAAAAACGCCTTTCTGTACCAAGGGGATCTGAGAGGGGTTAAGCCTAACACCCCTATTGGTGACGTACTTAAAAGGGATAATGAAATACTGGTGCAGGTGAAGAAAGAAGAGGTCCCAGGGAAGGGTGCCCGGGTTACTACCCATATTACACTGCCAGGGCACTATCTGGTTTTCCTTCCTTACCAGAATGATGTCAGCATATCGCGCAAGGTGAAAGATCCCGATTTGAGAGATGAATTGCGGACATACCTAAGAGGGTTGAAACCCGAAAACTCGGGGTTAATCGTGAGGACAGCCGGAGCATTGGCCCCGCTGCAGGATCTGGCCGCAGAGCTGGAGACCCTTTACGCCAAATGGCAGCAGATATGTGACCTCGAGAGGCATGTGGCGGCTCCAGCCCTGATATACAAGGACCTGGATGTAGTACACAAAGTCCTGCGGGATTATATCGATGGCAAAACCACCAGCATCGTATTAAATGACCAGGAACAGGCCGACCTTATTAAAGAAATCATAAGCCAGGATGCTGCAGCCCGTGGAATCAAAATCAAGGTGGAACATGCTCCCCTGGAAAAGCTGGGTCTGGAAAAGGAGATCAAGCGTCTTACGAAATCGCGAGTCTGGCTGAAGAGCGGGGGGTTCTTAATAATCGAAGAGACCGAGGCCATGGCAGTCATTGATGTGAACAGCGGCAAATATATCGGCAAACGGCAGTTAAATGAGACGATTCTCAAGACTAACCTGGAAGCGGCTCATGAGATTCCCCGGCAGCTGCGTTTACGGGGCATCGGCGGCATTATCCTGATCGACTTCATAGATATGAAAGAAAAGAGTCACCGTAATGAGGTATTACAGGCCCTGGAGAAAGAATTGTATCAGGACAAGGCCCATAGCAGGGTCCTGGGCCTCACCCGGCTGGGATTGGTAGAGATGACACGCAAGAAGAGCAGGGCCAGCCTGCGTACCGTGCTGGCGGAAGAGTGTCCGGTCTGTGAGGGTAAGGGACGGATGCCCAGCAATAAGGAGATATGTCACGAGATAATGCGTCAGGTCTACAATCTGGGACGGCGCTCCGCCAAAGCAGTTTATGTTGATGTTATCCCCGAGCTTCTCCCCCACCTGGAGGAGGAACAAAGGTACATCAATCAGATTGAGGATCATCTGGGCAAGAACATCGTATTCTCCCCTCATCCAGGTCTGGAAGAGTTTTATCGCATTCGGGCGTAAGGAAGGTGGGGTCAGGCTTGAATAATTTACTTATTTAAGTAAATTATTCAAGCCTGACCCCACCGTCACTTATAATGCGATCCGGGGGGCGGTAATCGTATCCCGCAGTCGTGCCAACAGTTGGTCGTCCCTGGACAACCGGTCCCGGATGTCAAAGCAGGTGTTTTCTTCAACCTGGATGGTCCAGGAGGCTACCTTGCTGCCGAGGACTACGGCTTCGCGTAGAGGCAGCCGGCGGATAAGACCCGCGACTGTTCCGGAGAAGAATGCATCACCGGCACCACTGGAATCGACTACGCGTGTTTCAAAAGCCGGCTGATAGCCTTCATCACCGGTTCGAGAGTCAGCATAAACCGAGCCCCGCGGACCCAGGGTTATGACCATTGAAGGCAGGCCCTCTCTTTTTACCAGGGCTTTCAACTCCTGCAATACCTCATTAATCTCTGATCCGGTTATATTCTTTCCTATTAAACGTCCAGCCTCAACATCATTACAGATAAAGCATTCAATGTGGCTCAGGAGATCGCGGTGTTTAAGAACTACGTCCAGGTTTCCGGGAATACCGTAGACCGGCTTGTTATGCTGCCGGCTGATTTTGATCACCTTTTTTGCAATCTCAGCGTTTAAATCTATTTCCAGTACCACATGGCTGACCCGTTCCATAATCTCCTGGCCTCTGTTATCCACCATTTCCTGCAGAAGAGTGAGGTCAGGCATCTGAGAAATTGATCCGGCCAGATCTCCCTGCTGGTCTAACAAGGCCAACCAGAGTCCCATCCCGTGGCTTTTACTTACTCCCAGGTAGTCCAGATTTACCTGGGTCTGGCGCAAGCGTCGGGCTACCTCTTCACCCAGGGCTGAGTCATCGATAGTGGATACAAAAAACACCTCCAGGTTTAATAGAGACAGATTCTGGGCAACATTTCGGCCCACACCACCATGGACAAACTTGATGCTGCCCAGGTTACGTCCATAGGGATCATATAGCTGCCTGGCAAATCCCTTGCAGTCCATAAAAACGGTTCCGATCACGGCTGCTCTCGGCTTCATTGGTCTCCTCCTGCGTGTTGGATAAATTGCCCCAGACATCTAATTGGCTACCAGGAGGTGTAAATCCTGCCTTGAAATCACTCCCCAGGCATGTCCCGTGCGGAAACCTCAAACTTAACCAATTGTAACTTTTCGCAAGGGAACCAGGCAGATGATTTCCAAATGTAAGCTCTGCTGAAATATTGCGTAATTAGGGTAAAGCAGTTCTTTCGGCTGTCTGACCATCATTGCCATGGGGAGGGACATAATGAATTACTTAAACAACCTTATAAAAAATGATCGGAGATGGTTAACGGGCACCAGGCTCATCGCCCTGGCGGTTTTGATCGGGGTAATCATCTTCTATGGCGCCACCCGACCGGCCTGGACCGCACCGGGAGTGGCCAATGCCGATGGGGTTTCGTACCGGATTGAAGGACAGAATATAGTATTGTCCTGGGGTGAGAAGCCTACCGGGGGTTATGCCATAACCATCGATTCTTTGGAGGTTAGAGGGAATACCCTTACGGCCACCTATTCTCTCAAGGCCCCGGCACCGGGGGATATAGTGACTCAGGCCATAACCTACCCGGAGGCGAAGGCAGTAATTCCGGGTGCAGCTAAACCGGCGAAGGTCGAGTTAATCAGAAATGGCACTAAACCACCCCAGACTTTGCAGCCCAAGCTTGGCATACTGCCTTCGGTGGGTTCACTTGATAACCTGAAGAAGCTCCTGGAGCAGCAGGCTGCGGAAAACGGCCAGGACTACCAATACTATTTCCGGACCGAAGCCCAAAAAACAAAAGAGGTAGCGGCTGGGGCTGCTGCGCCTGCAGATTCCAACCGGGTAGCAAGTGAGGATATGGCGAACGATTACTCGAAAACCAACCTACAGGTGACCGGAGTGGATGAGGCCGATGTTGTCAAGACGGATGGAAACTACATCTATCAGGTCAACAACCAGGAAATCAAGATAATCAGAGCTTATCCGGTCTCGAAGCTTCAGGTGTTATCAACCATAAGCTTTGCGGACAGCCGCTTTACTCCCCAGGAGTTGTATGTCGATGGAAGCCGGCTGGTGGTGATCGGCTCGTCATCTTCCGAATCGTATTATCCGGCGGAAAAAACCAGGGTCCCAAGTATTTATCCGCCACCAATGAGCAGTCAGTTTGTCACGGCCCTGGTCTACGACATCACTGACCGGACCCAGGTGAAAAAGATCCGCGAAGTTGAGCTGGAAGGAAACTACATATCATCTCGTAAAGTCGGCAACCGACTGTACCTGGCCGCAAATAAATGGATCAACTACTATCGGCCGGAACTGGCTGAAGATGTTGATCTCCGGCCGTACTACCGTGACAGTGCGGCTGGTGACAAGATGCGGGCAATAGATTATTCCGCCATCCGGTACTTCCCGGAATGTGTTCGGCCGAACTACCTGGTGGTGGCCGGAATAAATCTCCTAGGGAATGAACCAGCTGTCATCTCTACTTATCTAGGTTCGGGGGAGAACATCTACTGCTCGGAAAAGAACCTTTATGTGGCCATCAGCCAATGGCAGTACCAGTCTCGGCCCCTACCAGCCGGTAAACGGGTTGTGCCGGAAATTATCGATTCCCGGGAGAGCAATACCAGGGTATATCGACTGGCGTTAAACGACGGGCGACCTGAATGCACGGGGCAGGGCGAGGTACCCGGAACCATCCTCAACCAGTTTTCAATGGATGAGCATAACGGCTGTTTCCGGATAGCGACGACCACTGGCGAGATGTGGCGTACCGATGAAGGAACCTCCAAAAATAATATCTACGTTTTAAACGATCAAATGACTATTGTAGGCCGGCTAGAGAACATTGCTCCGGGTGAGAGGATCTATTCCACCAGGTTTATGGGTGACCGGGTTTATATGGTGACCTTCAGAAATGTCGATCCCCTCTTCGTTATCGATCTTAAGGATCCCAAAAAACCAGTGGTTCTGGGTGCCTTGAAAATACCGGGATACAGTGACTATCTACACCCATATGATGACCACCACATTATCGGCTTTGGCAAGGACACGGTGGAGGTTAAGACGGAATATGGGTCTCAGGCCTATTATACCGGGATGAAAATTGCGATGTTTGATGTCACCGATGTTACAAAACCCAAGGAAATGTTCAAAGAGATTATTGGTGACAGGGGAACTGAATCGGCACTCTTGCGTAATCACAAAGCGCTTCTGTTTTCCCGGGAGCGAAGTCTCCTGGCTTTCCCGGTAACAGTTATGAAAGCCCGACAAAAAGCACCGGTCAGTGGCATGCCTCAATATGGAGAGTTCGAGTTCCAAGGGGCTTATGTTTACCGGGTAGACCTGAAAAACGGCTTTCAACTGCAGGCTCAGATTACCCACCTAACTGAAGAGGATTACCTCAAAGCCGGTGGTTCATGGTACAACAGCGGCCGAAACGTCGAACGAATCTTATACATAAATGACGGGCTTTACACCCTTTCCCAGGAAAGAGTCCGGGTCCACAATCTCAACACCTTCAAGGAAGCCGGCAATCTCTGGTTTTAGATGCATATAGAGGAAGCAAGGGTTTAAGAATCCTTGCTTCCTTTTTCCCACCCACCAGCAGCCAACCAGATTCGCTGTCAGCAAATCCCCCTTGCCGACTGCTCCGTATCCGGGTCAATCTCACCTGAATGTTCGATCTACATGGGGGCAGGAATTGGACAGTTATGGAAGAATATTTAATGTCAGGAACTATTTCTATATTAAGAGGGGGTAATTCGATGGAAATCAAAAAGGTTGGAGTTTTGGGAGCAGGCATAATGGGAGCGGGTATTGCTCAGATCTGTGCCGAGGCCGGGTACGAGGTTATCCTGGTGGATGTAGCCGAAGCGTTTGTCAATAAAGGCTACCAGGGCATAGTCAAGAACTGGACCAGGGCGGTGGAGAAGGGGAAAAGGACGGCTGAGAACGTGGAAAAGTTCAAGGCTCTGATAACCACCAGCCTGGATAACAAGGACTTCAAAGACTGTGATGTAATCATAGAGGCCATAATCGAGAATATCGATATCAAGAAAAAGGTATTTAAAGAGCTGGGAGAGATTTGTAAGGATTCCGCAGTCCTGGCCAGCAACACTTCAGCCCTCAGCATTACCGAGATCGCTGCCGCCAGCGGGCGTCCCGAGTCAGTGGTTGGTATGCACTTCTTTAACCCGGTTCCGGTAATGAAGCTGGTCGAGGTTATACCTGGAGCCGTGACCAGCGAAACCGCCGTAGAAACCATCACTGAGCTGAGCATTAAAATAGGCAAAGAGCCGGTTAGAGCCCAGGAGACGCCTGGCTTTATAGTCAACCGCATACTGGTCCCCTACATGAATGAAGCGGCGATGCTGTATCAGGAAGGGGTCCCGGCCGAGGCGATTGACAAGGCCATGAAACTGGGGGCCAACATGCCGATGGGTCCTTTGGCCCTGGCGGACCTGGTGGGCCTTGATACCTTACTTATGATCTGCGATTACTACTGGAGAGAGTTCGGGGACTCAAAATACCGCGCATCACTGGCCTTGAGAAATAAAGTGCGCGCCGGACACCTGGGAAGAAAAACCGGCAAGGGCTTCTACGACTATACCAAATAGAAATGGGGACTTAACAGTGCACAACGGGAAGGATATGGCCGGTTCAAAAACCTTCTCAGTAATGCACCCTTGACAGGAAACAGCCGGCTGCCGGTACAGTAGCCGCACAAACCTGAACTTGCGGCTTGAACCAATGTGAACGTAAATCCGATAGAATCGTGTTACCACAAAAGAAATCACCCTTTCCCGGAAAGGGTGATTTTTGCGCTTATTTATTCGATATATGTAGTAATGCTTAGTGTGATATCGTGCTTGAGACGGACTCTGCTGTTCTTGCCAGTTCTTTGTAGCAGGCCAAAACAAGGTTACTGGTTATGTTGATCATATGCCATTATGCAATATTCGTTTAAGTTCACGCAAATTCGACATAGGGAGTATTGATTGGTGTGGTTATCCTGCTTGAGGCGGAATTTACCCCGTTTCCCAGAAACGCCTCGAAGTTAGACGAAAACATGGTCTTGACTGGATAATGACATGCCATATACCAATCCCTTATAACGGTAATGTGAAATTATTCTCTCCATTCTTCGACATGCTTTAGTTTTCTCCAGAAAGGAGGTTTATAGAATTATTTGGAGAAGTATAATCGTTGCGAACTTAATCGGATAAGCTGCGATCAAAATTCCTGATTCCTGTAGCAGTAACGGGAGGTCAAAGCACCGAAAATGACTCCCAGGACAATCGGGGAGTTTATCGGTGTTGCCATGGGAAACTCCCCTGCCTGGGATGACAACAGTATCAACCTGTCTCAGGGCTGCTGAACAGTGGCTGAAAACAGAAGGAGGGATTCGATGAGACCAGAACGGCAACAGTTCAATGATATCCTGGAGCAACTACCTGCTTACCTGATCCTGTTGACCCCCGATTATCAAGTTCCTTTCGCCAATCGTTTCTTTCGGGAGCGTTTTGGCGAAGCTCATGGTCAGCGCTGCTATGAGCATCTGTTCGGTAGGGGTGAACCCTGCGAGGTCTGTGAGAGCTTCATGGTCTTGGAAACGGGTAAGCCGCATGAGTGGCAATGGAATGGACCGGATGGCCGCAATTATCATATCCTTGACATCCCGTTCACTGATGAAGACGGCTCAACACTGATCCTGGAGATGGGGATTGACATTACCGGATACAAGAAAGCCGAAGAAGAGCTGCAAAAGGCCTATGATGTTCTCGATGCCAGGGTTACTGAAAGGACAGCAGAGCTGAATCAGGAACTAGCCCAGCGTATGCAGGCTGAGGAGGCCTTCCGGGAGACCAATGCGTACCTGGAAAACCTGATAAACTATGCCAATGCTCCCATCATTGTCTGGGACCCGGATTACCGGATCGTCCGTTTTAACCATGCCTTTGAACGACTGACCGGGTACGTGGCTGAGGAGGTCATAGGCAAATCTCTGGAGATCCTTTTTCCTGATTCCCAGCGGGAGAAATCGATGGCCTTGATCCGCCGCACCGCACCCGGGGAGCGGTGGGAGGTGGTAGAAATTGCCATTGCCCATGTAGACGGCACCGTACGGACAGTACTCTGGAACTCGGCGACCATTTTCCGGGAGGACGGTATCACTGTTGAGGCAACCATTGCCCAGGGCCAGGATATTACGGAGCGCAAAAAAGCCGAGGAAGACCTGCTGAAATCACATGAAGAATTGGAGTTAAGAGTACAGGAGCGGACCTCTGATCTGGAAAAGCTTAATGAGACTCTACGGGCGGAAATTGAGGAACGTAAACGGGCTGAGGAAATCATATCCCGTCAGGCCCAAGAGATCCTGGAGGTTTCTACTCCGGTGATACAGATTTGGGACGGCATTGTTACTGTGCCCTTGATCGGAACCCTGGACAGCCGGCGGACCCAGCAGCTTATGGAACAGCTGCTGCAGAAGATTGTAGAGACAGGCTCCCAGGTCGCATTGATTGATGTTACCGGAGTTCCTACTATAGATACAAAAACCGCCCAGTATCTGATTGAGACCATCAGTGCTGTGCGTCTATTAGGGACAGAGGTAGTGCTGACCGGCATCCGCCCCGAGATTGCCCGGACCCTGGTGCAGTTAGGAACCGATCTTTCAAACGTCAACACCCGCTCCTCTTTCTCAGCAGGATTGCTCTTTGCACTTAATCTATTGAAATTGGAGGTGGTCAAGCAGACTTGAAACCTGCAAGTAATAGG
Organism: Syntrophomonadales bacterium; assembly: GCA_050951725.1. Taxonomy (GTDB): domain Bacteria; phylum Bacillota; class Syntrophomonadia; order Syntrophomonadales; family DTU052; genus DTU052. The sequence continues at coordinate 158,545 of JBMNJO010000012.1, forward strand.
AGGATGAAGATGGCAGACGATAGTATTTCGGTCATTAAGATACAGGATGTGCTGTTGGTAACTGTTCCATCCGACCCTGACGACGCATTGGTAAATATTTTGCAGAATAAAGTATTGCAGGGCATGGAACGACACCGGGTCAAGGGGCTGGTTTTGGATATCTCCGCCTGCCAGACGGTGGATTCCTTTTTTGCCCGGGTTATAACCGAAACGGCACAGATGGTAGTATTAATGGGCGGTAAAACAGTCATCGCCGGGATGCAGCCAAGCGTAGCTATCACCGCGACCCAACTTGGTCTCAAAATCGGAAATGCGTTAACGGCCTTGACTGTTGAGCATGCGCTGCAAAAAATCGGTGCAACAATACAACAGGAGCGAACAAAGTGATCGAGTGCAACCATGGAACGGTAGATATTAGTGACGAAAGCGACATAATCGTAGCGAGGAAAACGATCCGTGTGGTATCCGAGAAACTCGGGTTCAGTTTAACGGATGTAACGCGCATAGTTACTGCGGTCTCTGAACTGGCGCGTAATATCTTTGTATATGCCGGTTCGGGTGTTATGAGCTGGTGTATTCTTGACCAGGGTAATGTCGTGGGAATCGAGTTGACCTTTGAAGATCATGGCCCTGGAATAAGTGACCTGGAACAGGTAATGCAGGAAGGGTATTCAACCAGCAAAGGCCTGGGGCTGGGACTGCCCGGGTCCCGGAGGCTTATGGATGACATTGAGATCAGATCCCAGGTGGGTGAGGGGACCACGGTAGTCGTCAAGAAATGGCGGAGGTGTTAAGGTTGCATCTTCCCCCTGCTTGTAGACTAAAAGTTTCTCATTTGAGTGATGCCAGCGAGGCGCGCCGAATGCTGAAAGATATGGCCGGCATCCTTGGTTTTGCGGCTAAGGAGATTGGAGATTTGGCTATTGTGGTAACTGAACTGGTTACTAATATTGTCATACATGCCAGGGACGGTGAGTTAATCTTAACTCCGCTCGAGGAAGAAGGTCGCCTGGGCATTAGGATTCAATCACAGGACAATGGCCCTGGAATTGCGGATCCTGACCGGGTGGTAACCGATGGATACTCAACTTGTGGAGGTCTGGGCTACGGTTTGGGTACTGTTAACCGGCTTATGGATGAATTCATCATCGCGTCCCGACCTGATGGCCAACCCGGCACTCTCATTACCTGCCTGCGCTGGAACCTCCATTCTCTTCCCAACCTGGTTTCCTGTCCCCTCTCTTTTGGCATTGCCACCCGTGCTCACCTTAACTCAAAATTTAATGGAGATTCATTTGCCGTTACGAAAGGGAATGGGTCAACTCTGGTGGCGCTCATCGATGGGTTGGGGCATGGGGAGCTTGCCCACTATGCTGCCCAGATGGCGAAAGAGTATGTGGAAAATCATTATGATCAACCTCTGCCAGCTCTCTTTGGCGGAGTAGCACAAGTGTGCCAGGCCAGTCGCGGAATCGTGATGGCTGTTGCCCGGTTCGATTGGGGGCGAAGCCCGATCAGGTTAACCTTTGCCAGCATTGGTAATATCGAAGCCAGGGTTTTCGGTTGTCCAACACCGATTAATCTGATGGCCCAACGTGGAGTAATAGGTTTCAATGCTCCCAGACCCAATGTTATAGAGCGTGATTGGAATCCCGCCTATACAATGGTTCTGCATACCGATGGCATAAACAACAAATGGCACTGGAATGAGTTCCCTGAGCTGGCTGAGGCGTCAGCTGGCTATGTCGCCCGGCGCCTTCTACAAACACTGGCCGGGAGCGACGATGATGCCACCGTAATAGTGGTGAGGGGATCTGAATGCGAATGGGAGTGATCGAGGATACGCGATAACAATAAGGAACCCCTGTTTAAGAATAAGACGGTTAGAAAGAAGTTGATACAAAACCGGATGCTCCAGGAGGAACTGTCGGCAACTAATCAGGGCTTAATCGCCCTGACCATGGAGATTGAAGAGAAGAACAAAGAAGTCCAGGCACTGACTGAACAGCTATGGCAGGTAGCCCGGATGGCGACCATGGGTGAGCTGGCGGCCAGTATTGCTCACGACTTGAATAACCCCCTGGCAACCATGAGCCTGCGGCTGGAATCCCTGATGTCTCAGATTCCTGCTGATGATCCAAAACAGAGATCGCTGCAGATAATCTCCCGAGAAATTGACCGCATGGCTGCATTGGTTAAAAAGCTCCTTGATTTCAGCCGTCGTGGCGGGTGCCAGCGAGCCAAAGTCGATATCTGCAAGGAAGTTGATTATGCTCTGGAACTTATCACTTATCATGTCCATAAGCACGGTATCCGGATAATTAAGGAGTATAACCCGGAATTGCCTTTGCTTTATGCCGACCGCCAGGGATTGCACCAGCTCTTTCTTAACCTGTTTATCAATGCCAGCGACGCTATGCCCGAGGGCGGGGAACTGAAAATCCGTATATATTCAAGTTCTCGTGAACACATAGCCATTGACGTCATTGATACTGGCATGGGGATTCCTCCTGGCGATTTTACATATGTCATGGATCCCTTTTTCACTACCAAGCCGGAAGGTAAGGGCACCGGATTGGGCCTTTCTATATGCCGTCGTATTGTGGAGGATCATAGCGGAACCATCTCAATTACCAGTGCGGTTAATGAAGGTACGACAGTTTGTATTAAACTTCCCATCAACGAAAACGACCTGGACTTACGAACGCGGATCTGAATCGAAGTATATGGAGGTAACAATCATGACCGGTTTAGCACGTGTCTTAGTGGTGGATGATGAAGTGGAATTAATGACTGCCCTTTGCGATTCCTTGGCTGAACGGGGATACGAAGCTTCTGGTTTTACTTCGGGCATGGAAGCCTTAACTGTACTGCAGAAGCAAAGCTTCAATATTCTTTTATTGGATCTGATGATGCCCGGGATGAACGGCATTGAGGTTTTAAAAAAGGCCTTAACTATTGATCCCAATGTGATTTGCATTATCATGACCGGCTACGGGACTGTAGAAACAGCGGTGAAAGCCATGAAAGCCGGGGCTTTTGATTTTGTCCTGAAACCTTTCAACATGGAAATGATATTGCCAGTATTATTGCGCGCTATGGAGATGAGTCGTCTGAGGAGTGAAAATTTCCATCTGCGTGAGTCGAAGGCCATAAATGACCTTATGCTGGCTGTATCTCTCAGTCTCGACCGCAATGATATCCTTAATAAGACTGCTAATGTCGTTATTGAGCAGTGCGGAGCGGATGAGATTTCGATCCTTTTGCCGACCGGTAATAGTAATGAGTTCTATGTGGCCCTGGTTAAGGGAGAGCAGGCAAAAGGAAGAATCGGAGACGTAATAAATATAGCAAAAGACAGTGTTGAATGGGAGGCCTGCCAATGCGGGACCGAGTTGCAAAGGGACACAGTAACTGATTCGTTGACAGGTAAGAGCCAGGTTGGATTGGAGAACGAATCACCCATTTCCATACCCCTTATTGTCGGGGGCAGGTGTGTTGGGATAATGAACGTTAGGTCCAGGAAGAGGACGTCCTTTACGCTGGGGAAGATCAAGGCCCTAAAAATACTGGCCAGCGCTGCGGCCAGTGCTCTGGAGAATGCAAGGCTCTATACAGAAGTGCAGAAGGCCGAGCAGAATTATCGTTCAATCTTTGAAAATTCCTCGGAAGGGATCTTTCAGATTACCCCGGATGGTTGCTATTCATTGGTTAACCCATCCATGGCACAGATATTGGGATATGATAAACCCGAAGACCTTGTTTCGACTGCTGCTGGAGTCAATTATGAAGAGATACTGGCTGGTGAGCAACAAAAAGCAGCGGTTGAGCGCCAGATATGCCGCCGGGATGGCAGTGTTATTTGGGTTTCGGAAAACATACGGGCTGTATGTAATGATCAGGGTAAGATTTTATATTATGAGGGTACCATGGAGGATATTACTCAACGCAAGGATGCTGAACGCATTAAACAGGAGTTGGCCCGCCTCGACAGGTTGAACATCGTAGGAGAACTTGCGGCATCCATCAGTCATGAGATCAGAAATCCCATGACCTCTGTACGGGGATTTCTGCAGATGCTGAAGAGTAAAGAGGATTGCCAGCCCTATCACGATTATTACGATTTGATGATTGAGGAATTGGACCGTGCCAATACGATCATCTCGGATTATCTCAATATGGCTAAGAACAAGCCCTTGGAACTATGCCCCGGGCATCTTAACCGCATCATCGAATCACTGTACCCTATGATACAGGCAGATGCCCGTTATCGGGACAACCAGGTCAAACTCGATCTTGATGATCCCCCCATGGTATCTATGGATGAAAAAGAGATTCGTCAACTCGTTATTAATATGGCTCGCAATGGCCTCGAAGCGATGGCGCCAGGCGGAACCCTTGTCATAGGAACTTGCGCTAAGGATGATGAGGCCATTCTGTTTATTAAAGATGAGGGCCCGGGAATTGACCAACATGTATTGGACAGGCTTGGCACTCCGTTCCTGACCACCAAGGAAAATGGCACTGGTTTAGGCCTGGCCGTCTGTTTTGGAATTGCCTCCCGGCATAATGCTGAGATTAAGGTCGATACCAGTCCGACGGGAACCACATTTTGGATCCGGTTTCATAGGGGTGAGATGGCAGAAACGCAAGCTCTCTACAGTTAGTGGGTGGAAGTCGCTCTCTTATATCACAGCGAATCAATGCCGCCGGACACCTTATTGAAGTATGGTGCCCGGCGGCATTGTTTATGATCCCGGTCTGAAGCCCGCTTTTACAAACTTTACAATTTGAATCTGGCTACATGCGATTGCAGGTTTTCGCCCATAGAGGCCAGCACACCGGCTGCCGAGGAGATCTCCTCAATACTGGCCAGCTGTTCCTGTGTACCGGCTGAAACTGATTCGGTCTGCGATGCTGTCTGCTGGCTGATTAAAGCGATTTTTTCCACGGAGGTGGAGAGATTTTGGTTACCAGACGCAATCTGGTGAATAGCTGCTGATATCTCCTGGATCTGACGAATAACCTGGTTAGTAAGCCGTTCAACCTCGGCAAATGCAATGTTGGCTGCATTGGCTACTTCCAGACCTGTCTGGACATCCTTTTCGCCGCTCTTGATTGCCTGGTTGGCGCTTTCGATGTGGGTATGGTTATCGTGGACCAGGTTGGTTATCTGTTTGGTGGCTTCCTGGGATTGTTCCGCCAGCTTTCTCACCTCTTCAGCCACAACAGCAAAGCCCCGGCCGGCTTCCCCGGCTCTGGCCGCCTCAATTGCAGCATTTAGGGCCAGTAGATTGGTTTGTTCGGCAATTCCGGATATCACATCAGAGATATCATTGATCTGTCTGGAACTCAAGGTCAGCTTATTGATGGTCTCATTGACATATTCGGTACTCTGGATGATGTTGTTCATCTGCTCCACCGACTTTTCAACCGCCAGAGCGCCTTCTCTGGTTACTCTTTCAGTGTCATCAGCCATCGCTGCCATCGCCTGGGCAGTGGCGGTAAGTTGTTGTGTGGCCTCGGACAGCTGCTGAAAGATTGCCGTAGCATTGGTGATCTCCTGGTACTGGTTAGCAGCTCCCTGAGCAATATCGGTCATGGCCTTAGCCATTTGTTGAGAGACAGCCGAACTTTCTTCGGAAGCGGATGACAATTCCTCACTGGATGCGGAAAGCTGTTCTGCCGTTTTAGTAATCGCTACCACCATTTCATGGAGGTTATGTACCATTTTATTAAGGGAACTACTTAAAATACCGACTTCGTCGTTGCTGTTTACCTGAGAACTGACGGACAGATCACCTTCAGCGATACTCTCTGCGGTTTGTTGAAGGGAAACAATATTTTTACCCAGACGATTGGAGAAGAGTATTGCAATCGCCAGGGCCACCAGCATCTGTATAAGGCCGAACCCCAGGGTCTTAGCCCTGAATTCACTGGCCATAACTTCGTAAGGGGTGTTGGGTACTCCGACATAAAGGATCCCGATCACGGTTCCGCTGGCGTCCTTAATCGGCTCATAGATAGTCTGGTTCATAACTCCGGCTACTTCGGCTTCACCCAGGTAGGTACGTTCTTCTTTTAATGTAGCCTGGGCAACAACGTCGGAAACCTTCGTACCCACGGCTCTGTTTCCATCAGCCAGTTTCACGTTGGTTGCAACCCGGGTATCCTCCTGAAAAATGGTTACCGTACCGCCTGTTTTGGTGCCAATCATATCGACCATAGCATGATTATCGTTCAGTAACACCTCACCCTTGAAAATCTGGTTGTTCGACATCTTCCACGCCCCAGGGTATTTTTCGTCCAATAACGCTGAGGTCATAGCCAAATCAGATTTGAGCTTCTCCTGTGCCGCCTCAATTACTTTAACTTTCATGGCATTTGACATATAAAGTGCCATAACCAGGTTGCCAACAACGATTACGAACGCAAACATGAGGATAACCTTCATTTTCAGGGTTAGCCGAAGTCTCACAACACACCAATCCTTTCATGTCTGTTGCTATCTTCTACCATTATACCTAATACAGATAAATTCCACAGTAAAAAGCACAATTTCAACATATTAAACTCCATAACGACAAATTTCGCCATTAACCTGCCATGCTGATCTCCACATCTGCCGGCAAGAAATTACCAGGTCTCCTTCAACCGACCCCGCTCGCATGCAAACGTTACGTTACTTTTCTACAGGGAATTTGCATAGGAATTTTGAAAAAGAGAAGCCGGGTGACTTTAGGATTATGCTCGGCATGTGTTAAACTCAAAATACCATTCACAATGTACCTCGATAAAAATGACTATTCTGATGTAAATCCAGCCACCAGTTAATTGTGCACCAATAGTGTGGGGAGGGCTTAGTAATGCGAGTATTCTTTGATAGCGAATTCACCGGACTCCGCCAGGATACTACCTTGATCAGCATCGGCCTGGTGGCCGAAGACGGCAACATGTTCTACGCCGAGTTTACCGATTACGATCAGAGCCAGGTTTATGAATGGCTTCAGGAGAACGTCATTAACAACCTGTGGCTGTCAAATCCGGAACAGGCACCGCCTTCATACCTGGGAGAGGGGAAACTGGTAACCCTTCTGGGCAGCAAAGGTGAGATCTCGGAAGCCTTGCGGCAGTGGCTTTCCCAATGGGACCGGGTTGAGATGTGGGCCGATATCATTCCTTTTGATTGGGTGCTCCTGTGTGATCTGCTGGGTGGGTTTTGGAACTTTCCTCAAAACCTGTCTTACATCTGTTACGATATCTGTACCCTGCTCAAGATGAAGGGTTACGAGCCCATGGCCACTAACCGGGAGGAACTCGTAGGATTTGCCGGGGTCGAAAACAAGCACAATGCCCTGTACGATGCCTTGGTAGTCAAGGCCTGCTACGAAAAACTGACCAGTCTCGATTGAGGTTTTGCATCGGGAGGATGAACAAGCCGGGGACGGATTTCGGACAGGGGGATTGGCTTTGTTAATTTCGGGGACACCATACTAATTACTTTCGTAACGGAACACCACTCCATTTCAGGACACTATACTAATTACTTGACCGTTGCGGCAGAGCACGTAATTAGATGGTGTCCCGAAATAGCGCTATACCTGGTCTGAGGCACGAGGTCTGGTCTCGTGTATCAACTAATTTAATATGGTGTGTCCCCGAAATGGCCTTAAATAGCCTAGCATGGTGTCCCTGAATTATTATGGTGTCCCTAAAATACCAGAATGGTAACCCCGAAATAGCCCTTCCTCTGAAAATTACCCGAGGTCTTTTCGGCGCCGCAGGAGTTCCCGGTACTTCTGGTCGAGGAGGGCGTAATTTTCTTCGCCGGGTTTACGGAGACTTAGCTCGCTGAGTACCCGGGAGATTTGGGCTTCCAGCAGCAGCCGATTCTCTTCACGGTTGGTGTTATCCAAATCAGCATGAGATAAAGCGGACTGCTTTTTGGCCAGGTAACCTTCCAAACTGTCCTCAATTCGTCTTACTTTGTGGTCCTCGAAAACCAGTAAACGGTCGCAGACCTCTTTCATTAGATACTGGTCATGGGTGACGAGGATAATGGCACCTGGAAACTGGACGAGGCTTTCTTCAAAGGCCTCCCGGCTGAATATATCCAGGTGATTGGTTGGTTCGTCCAGCATGAGCAGATCGTAATCGCCCATAATGGCCAGTCCCAGAGCAATCTTCATCCTCTCTCCCCGACTGAGATCTCCCAGGGGTATCTGGAGGCGATCATAGGGTACCCCCAGATTGACCAGGAGCTGAAAAATGAGCTTCTGTTCGGGGATGGTGCGCTCTTTTACCAGATCTTTAAGACTGTTATTCTCTCCCTGCGGCAGTTCCTGGCTTACATAGGCGATACGCGCGGACTCACTTAAGAATACTTCTCCGTTGTCAAGCCCTTCCTGGCCCAGAATAGCCTGGAGCAGGGTGGTCTTTCCACAGCCATTGGGTCCCCAAATACCCACCTTTTCACCCCGGTTGACATAAAAGGAGCTGTCTTCAAAGAGGATCAGCTTATCAAATGATTTGCTTACATCAGCTGCCTCCAACAGGCGTCGGCCTCCTTTTTCCCGGGTGCTTAGGTTGAAATTCACCTGCTGTTCTTTTTGGGGACGTTTTACACCATCCTGGCGCATCTTCTCCAGGCGTTTGAGCTGAGATTTTACCGCCTGGTCCCGTTTTTTCGCTTTCTTGCGAAAGTACTCCTTACCACCCATCTGGCCTTGAGCTTTTTGGCGCGACTCACGGTGCGCCTTATCCGACCAGGTCTTTAGCTGGGCAATGGCGTCCTCAATCTTTTTCTGTTCTTTCTGCTGTGACTCAAAGGCATGCTGCTGGTTTTCCCGCTCCTTTTGGCGGGCTTCCCGATAGGCTGAATAATTGCCGGGGTACAGCCTGACAGTCCCGTTTTCAAGCTCAGCAATCTGCGATACAACACGATCCAGGAAATATCGGTCATGGGAAATGATGATGGCCGTCCCCTGGTAATGGGCCAACTCGGATATCAGGTAATCCACCCCCTGATAATCAAGGTGGTTGGTCGGTTCGTCCAGGATGACCAGGTCCGGGTGGGCAGCCCAGACCCGGGCCAGGGCCATCTTCGTCTTTTCCCCCCCGCTGAGGTTCTCCAGGCGTTCTTCTGACCATTCCTCAATCCGGCTTATACCGAGATGGCTGGCCAGGCGCTGGAACTCACCGCTGACCTCGGCCGGGTTATTCAGCACATTAATAAGAAGTTCGGGATGAGTCTCGGCCTGGCGCAAGTAGCCTATATTCACCTTGCGCCGGGGAGTGATAATACTGCCCTCATCATAATCAAGATTACAGGTCAGTATGTTGGCCAGGGTGGTTTTTCCCGTTCCGTTACGGCCGACCAGACCAATCCGGTCACCCCGGCGGATGTCCAGGTTAACTCCATTCAGAACCAAACGATCCCCAAAGGATTTCTTAAGGTTACGACAGCTTAGCAGCAAAAAAACACCTCCAGAAACAACAAAGACCGTAAGCAACACCTGTCACTTACAGTCTTTTCAAGCTGGTTAAATCATTCATTAGCCGAACCTGCACGGATTCGGACTTATTATATAGACACAACGGTAACAAGCGTTCTGGTCATAGCAAAGCTGCCAAAGGAATACCAATTCCTTCGACCGAGCTCTGCATCTATTAATTTAGGCCAGAATTCGCTTGCGCATTTTTGTCTCCATTATTTCTCAATAGTTTGACGCATTCATATTACCACAGGTCAGTAAGCCTGATCAAGTAAGCTGGAACCATTGTTAAAGCCAGGTAAAGGCATATCCTTAACAGCCCGCTTCAGACAGATTTATGAATGTATTTGGCAGAAGTAGCCTAATATCTACTGGCATGAATGGCAAATAGGGAAACCGCCAGGAGGGGGGATTTAAGGCTAATTGCGCTGTTTTATTCGCAACCACTCTTCCCGGGTCAGAAAGCTCTCCTCTACATTGTCCTCCATTTCCAGGAACATCTTATATGGGACACTGAAAGAGAGTATATCTTTATCCAGGTATTTTCGAGCCGAGACATCGGTGAGACCGACAACTGCCCGGGGGTTATCCGATCTGCCTTCATTGAATGGAATGATGCCGATACTGTGGCAGCCGGCACTCCAGGGGACCATCACATTATCACCGCCGTGCCGACCATAGTTGGCCAGGACAACCAGAGCCGATATCTGGTCCGGAGTGGCCAGAAACACCACGACTTCCGGTTTTTCATCCGGCAGGAGCTTATCCAGTGGCTTAAATACGATGTACTCGGTCGGCACATCATAATACGGGAGCGATTCAATAAAGGATCGAGCCAGTTCCGGGGTTTTCTTATAGGCTTCACCATGAATCAGGTGAGGCCGGTTTTTTAGGATTTCCCTTCCCTTTTCGCTCTCACAGAACTCCCGGTTGCCCATCGATAGAAAGTACTCAATTCCACCGGGAAAGTTCGTGTAGGTGTTGCCAAAACCCAATCCGGCACCACCGCCGATACAGCCGTAAGTTTTGCGGTCAAAAACTGCGGTTCTTCCCTTGGCCGCTGCAGTAAGCATAGAAACAACACAACCCCGCCGGCCCTCCTTGAACTGCAGTGCACCTTCCGGTTTTTCGTCGGTGAACAGTATAGCCACGGGGGAGTATCTCAGATTAACAGCCTCAGCGATCTTACTTTTCATGGTTTCCTGGTTTGACCGGACTATATATTTGAATATAGTCCGGCGTTCTATCGGTGATAGAACGGGTAGCTAAAGGATTAGCTGCCGGGAGTGTAGTCTTTGGCTTTCTTCCCCATTGCCAGACAGGGGACTGGTATCCCTGATCATACAACTAAGCTGCGGAGTAACCGTCTCCGAGGTTAATCTGCCAGTGCTCTTCCTGCCAGGTGGCTACACTTGACAGTTATCCCATGCTACCAAAAACGCAGGCTTTTCACCTTCCTTTCGTAATCTGGTTAACGTACCCTATTACACTGTAACCAGTGATGACGAATGCAATATGCCTGTCACCTGACTGGTGACAGCCTGTCACACTGCCTTTCCAGCATACCCATCGTTTATATTATGGTGGATAAATAAGGGTTCATCAATGCATTCAGCAGTCCAGGGAGAGGAATAAGGGTAGAAATGAGGCGCCAGCTGTCAAAATCGGTAACTGCCGCCCCGCTGCTGCATCTTCAGTATAAAGAGCTAATACATACTACCTGGTAGGTATCAAAACCTTCATTTCTTCATGCCTGTGTAGATCAGAACAGCATCCCGCAAGAATACAGCCAGGCCCGGTTGGTCCTTGTCATAGTATGCGGTGAATCTCTCATCATCCACATACATCTGGGCCAAGCCAGCATGTGCTTCTTTGCTGTAGGTGTTCCAGGTGTAGCTGAGCCACTGACGGTGCAGGTCCGCCGCTTTCTGGGCCAGTTCACCACCTGGGTCACCAGTGGCGAATGCTTCCTTAAGCGTATCCATCACCTTGACACTCAGCTTTTCAAACTCGGCATACTGTTCCTCAGTCATGTTCATGAATTTCTCGTTGGACTGATTCACGGTCTCCTCGCCGTATTTGGCCCGGATTTCCTCGCCATACTTTTTCTCATTCTCCTCAATGAGTTTTTGTTTAAGGCCCGCGAATTTTTCGGTATCGCTCATGGTAATCCTCCCTTCAGCCGCAGCTATGGTTTTTTCAACATTGGCTATCAACAGATTCAGCTGCTGTCTCTTGTCGAGGAGTTTTTGACGGTGCAGTTTCAATGCCGTCAACGCGTCAAAAGATGGTGCGGTTAGTATATCCTTAATAATATCCAGACGAACCCCCAGCGTTCTGTATAACAAAATCTGCTGCAGCCGGTCGACTTCGGCCTGACTATAGATCCGGTATCCTGATGAGTTGATTCTGGCGGGCTTAAGAATTCCAATCTCATCATAATACCGCAGGGTTCTGGTGCTGACACCCGCCAATTGAGCCAGTTTCTGAACTGTGTACTCCAACGCAATCACCCCCGACAACATCACTATATACCTTTACGTTACGTCAAGGTCAACAGCTTAAACGGGTATAAAATTGCATTAACCATATTGTTTTCATGGTTGGCTATGCCTACTGCGGCATGGAGGGTAACCATAGCTTGCCGGTGTGAACGCGTTATTGCACGTCGGCTCACCCTGAATGAGCTTGCATAAGGGACGACTCTTTTTCGGGGGACCAATGAAGATCGCTTTCGTTTCCGCCACAGCTTTAGGAGGTGGTGCGTGTCTTAGCGGTATTTCCCCCGGTATAGACGGGTGAAAATATCGGCAACCGGGTTGTCTCTCCTTAAGTCAACTGCCTTATGCAGGCAGAGCTCATGACAGCACATGCATTCGATGCAGGAACTGTAGTCTATTTTTTTGGATTCCTGGTCTATGGCCTGGACCGGGCAGCTTTCAACACACATATTGCATCCCTTGCAGAGCCGGGGATTGATCCGGGGCCTGGTTTTTAAGAAGTCGATCAGTCTAACCAGTACCGCGTGATTACGTCGTTTGGAACTGCGAAACCTTTTGGGATATTTAAAGTTTCGGAGCAGGGGAGGTGAATCATAATCCCCGTCGATCTCGATGTTTTCGGGATCAGATTCTCCTAACTGCCTCTCCCGGGCACTTATTAGGATTGGAACATCCTCGACCTCCATGCCCAGCATGGCCACCGCCACCGTATCGAGAGCCAGCGGATCAGTGCTGATCAGGATTTTCCCTGCATGGTACACCTCACCAGCGGTTGGCCCTTCCCCCTGCATGGCGGTGATTCCGTCCATTATATGCAGGCCGACCTTGGTCGCCAGGTGGATATCCGCAATGGTTTCTCCCAGGTCTCTTGGATCAGGCGCGAGACGGTGATACTCAGCTTTTCTCAGTCCGGGAATGCAGCCAAACAGGTTCTTGACCGCCCCGGTATAAATCCCTGCTGAATGGGTTTTCAGCTTGGGCAGGTTAATCACAAAGTCAGCATCAAACATGGGGCGGGCCAGGTACATCCGGTCAAATCGGCCGCTGGCAGGTGTGACTTCCATTACCCCTTCCTTATCAAAGTTCTTTATTATCGCCCCTTCTTCCCGGGCCATCTTTACCAGACCGGATACAATTAAGCTCTGGGCGGTGGGAGCAATTCCTGCTATTGCCCCTCCGGAGCTGTCTCCGATCCAGACGATGCACCCCCGCTCCTTTAGAATCTGAGTCAGGGCGCGAACAAACTCGGAGTGGGTAACAGCGGCGGTGTCAGAATCCTTGGGGCCGATCAGGTTTACCTTCAAGAGGACTCTCATTCCCGGTGAAACAAAACTCTCCCAACCACCCAGGAGTTCCATCCCGGATTCCAAACGGCTTTTAATCAAATCAGGGTCATAGGTGGTACAGTTCTTGATGATTACTCGGCTCAAAGCTCGTAGGCTCCTTTCCCTGGCTGCATGGCCATAAGTGGCAAGGTTCGGGTCACGGATATTTTCATCTTATGATATTATCGGCTATGTGACGAATATCATGACTAAAACTGAGGGTTGGGGCATAATCCCTGCCGGGAATTGCTTAGATCTTTGGTTCCTGTTCCCCCTGGTTTAGTCTTGTCTGCTGGTGCAATATTAATGTTTTCAAATATTTGATTCCACTGCAAAAACAGGTTGTTTAACCCCTATGGGGGTTTTCAATAGTAAAAATTGTCTTGAGCAGATAGCTCAAAAAGTTCTTTTTCAACTGAAGATCGCTAATTTAGACCTCCATTACTATGGTTTTGTGTTCGTTAACCTAAATTTGGGCATAATATCCCTGCTTTTGGCCTTTTCGGCTTCCTTAGCTTGCCCAGAGCCATCCGGGAAAACTGCTTAATATTTCGGGCTATAATTTTGTAAGCAGTGACCAAGTAAGTTTTTAGCACGCCACGTGTGTAAAGGTTATTCAGATCTTCCCCTCTTTTTAGAGCGGAGTTGGTTGCTTCGATTCCAGCACGATAACTGGTGTTTTCACGTCTGACCGCAATATTGTGTATTTGATCTCTAACCCGGTCAGCCTGGATGGTTTTTAAACTAACCCGTAATATCCGGTCTTTCTTCTGGGTCTTTACTGGACATATATCAAAATTCGGGCATCCTTGGCAATCCTCGTGTTTGAAGTGGCAACTGCTAGTCTTGGAACCGGGATTGAAATCGCTTCTAAATGGGATCTTGCCCTGGGGACAACTGATTATTTTCATATCATCATCAAACTTAAAACTGGTTGTGGAAAGTTTATCTGATGGAGCCTTACGTCCGGTCATATCTGTATAGTGTAGGTTAACCTCTAGCTCATCTGCCATTTCTATGACCTCTTGGCCGTAGTAACCTCCATCTAAGTAGATGTCCTTTACATCCGTCCTTTGTTTGATGATGGGTATGCGCTCCTTAGCCATCTCTACATCGCTGATGTTATTGGGTTGTACTGAAAAGTCGGTAATCACCTGAATCGGGTTTTCTTTGCTACTGGTTTCGCTCACGTTTAAAACGTAGCCGCTATGGTTCTTACCCGCTTTGTTACGGAAGGTAGCGTCACTATCATAAGCTGATTGCAGGGAACCGCTTTCAATTTCACTACTGGGCTTGGCGAGCCATATTCCCTTAGATTCATCGAAGGCAGCCTGTTCGCCTAGAAAACGCTTAAGCAGAACCATTTCTCGTTTTGAAGCAAGGTTACGATCCTTATTTGCCAAGTTATCTACCTCTTGCATGAGGTTAAGGACTTTCTGGAACCTGCTTTCCAGTTCCTGATTTCTAGTTCTGTATAGTAAATCAGTTCTGAAGCTATCTCTTAACACTTGTTTGAGATTATCGGAAAGCATGTTAGAAGCAATGCCTCTTACCGCTTGAACCAATACATCCAGGGCTAACGAGAGTCTACCGGCTTTCTTGATATTGGGAGAAATCAAGGTAGAATCCATACGCTGGTCATCGGTTTTTATCCCGGCTTGTTCGATAAAATTCTTGGTTAGGATTTCAAACTGTTGGAAAATCACTTCATCTTGCTCGGGATACTCTAATATGTGCCTATAAACTCTTTCTCTGAATTCGTAAAGGGTACGTTCAGCCAGGTAAACCTCACCCAGGTTTCTTATACCTAGGGCATAATTGACCTGGAAGTTAAAGTAGAACTGCTCGATTAATTCTTGATCAGTATAACCAAACATGTTTTTGATAATCTCTAATGACATCAGTATATTAACTGGAACATTGGGTCTGCCGGTATCAAGACAATACATGGGGGCAAACAGATCTTCGTTGATTTTACAAAAAACATGTTCATAGAAAACTGGTGCCCAGGTTTTGTTTAGTAGTTTGGCTACACTTGGTCTCATGGACTGGTAATGGCTAAAAAGTTCATCTTGATAGTGACTATCGTTTTTACGGAACATACTGCAAAACCACCCTAAAGTTAGTTTATCTTTTATTTGCTTTAAATATCTAACTATTACTTCAATATTCACAGTGGTTTATCCTGCTGTTTTACAATATTTTTGGGGTTTTTGCAGTGGAATCATATTTGGGCAGCAGCAAGCCGTAAACCCTGGTCTGGCGGGTAATCGGCCACAGTATGAAGGTGATCCTGATTGAATATGGAATATTACTCATAGTTGTTTCCGATGCCCAACCCAGATTAAATCAAACAGTAGGGGGATTTATTATGGTAACGGAGATGCCGTTAAACGTCAAAGAACAATACCCGTTTCAAGCCCGCTACCTGAAGGTTAACGGGCGGATTATGCACTACCTTGATGAAGGTAAGGGGGAGCCCATTCTCCTTCTACACGGCAACCCAACCTGGACTTTTCTGTACCGCAAGTTCATTCCCATTCTGGTCGAGGCGGGATACCGGGTGATCAGTCCCGACCTGATCGGCCTGGGGATGTCAGAGAAACCCTGTAATGACTATTACAATTCCCTGCTGCACCACACCTCTAACCTTGATCAGCTGGTCAAAAAACTTGATTTGAAGAACGTCACTCTGGTTATGCAGGACTGGGCCGGACCGATTGGGCTGGGGTACATCATGAGAAGACGGGAAAACGTGAAGGCCATGTTGCTGATGAGTACCTGGGCCTGGACGGATGTCTCACCCTTTCACAGCTCGATTTTCCCCTGGCGGATGATGCACGCGCCGGTGGTGGGACCGTACCTCCTGCAGCGCCGCAATGCCTTGACTGAGAGAGGCCTCTGGTTAAGCGTGGTAAACCGGGATAAGATGACCGAAGAGGTTATCGATGGCTATCGTTTTCACCTGCAGTCTTACGATGAGCGCGGGGCTTTTCTGCGTTTTCCCCGTATGATACCCCTGGGGGAGAAAAACAAGGAGAATACCGGCTATCACATCATCAAAGAGATCGAAGAGCAGTTACCGGGGCTTGATATCCCGGCCTTGATCATCTGGGGAGAACCGGATGATGTGTTTCCCAGGGAGTGGGCCGAGCGTTTCTATGAGATCCTTCCCAATGCCCAAAAGCCCATTTATATTCAGGCCAAGCATTTTATCCAGGAGGACGAGCCGGAGTTCATCTCCCGGGAACTGGTCCGGTTTTTAGAATCGCTGTAAAGGAGTGAGGTTCATGCAATGGATTCAATTTGATAACAAACTGGCTGGATATCGCCGGGAACTGGTACTTACCGAAACCAGACTGGACCATTACGATGAGTTTCGTCAGTTCTTCCGCCAGGAGCTTAATCTGCAGCCGGAGGACGTGGATGGGGGTAGAAACCATTACTTCCAGGCCGAGAGCGGTCGGGTTTATGAACTCATATTTGTGGGCAAGACCGGACGTCTTTTCCCTGCAGGGCTGGAGATCCTGCTGCTGGTTAAGGACATAGACCCTCTTCCGGATGAGGATGAGATAGATAAGGACCTGTGGGAATTTCTCCGGTGGATGATCAGTGGGGTCGGTGGCGAATGGACGGTGGAGGCCCTGGAATCGACGGGCTATCTGTACCGGGTACCCTTTGCTAAACGCCCGGCAAGGAACAAGTAGGGCATTAGATTCCCTCACGATACCCTGACTAACAGGTTTTGGAGACCTGAATTGTAAAAAGCCCTTTTAACGCAGCCATGCCCTTGAAGGCGAAAGGAGGGCAATCCCTGGACCGGGGAGAGCGCTGCAGGGTATGTGCCATCACGGCTTTACCGGACCGGCATTGACAAAACAGCCCTGGGCGGTAGCTATAATACGATCCTTGCTGGTTACGGTGGCTTTGGTGAAGATCACCCGTGACCCAATGGAAACCACCTCTGCCTCAACCACGACCTCAGCACCTACCTGGGGAGAGTTAATAAGATGCAGGGTTAGTTCGGCCGTAACCGGCCTGTTGCCGGTAGTGGCTATAGCGGTCCCCATAGCGGTATCCGCCATGGTGGCAATGACGCCACCATGGGGTTTTCCCTGGGCATTACAATGCTGTTCGCTGAGTACCAAACGGTGTCGGGCCCAGCCCCTGCCCAATCCGGTGGGCCTGAGACCCAGCATATTGTAGAACAGACCCTTTAGATTATGATCGATCAACGCATTGAAGAGATCTTCCTCCAGGCCCCGGTTTTCAATCTCAGACATAGCATTGGCTCCTTTGAATACTGCGCAGTTAAACCTTTAACTTGGCATTCGTATCTAAAGAATGAGACCTTGCAGCGCAATTCTTGATTCCCCTGCGAAAATCCCAAATTATAATGTGTTGCATCATGCGAAGTAAAGGACGAGTATTTATGTATTCAAACTTACGCATCACAACTTTTCGCAGGGGAATTAACCCTTGTCAAACCTCAAATTCGGAAGTTTCCTATGCTATAACCCAACCGATTATTCGTTTCGTATCGCTTCCAGGGCACTGAGGTTCATCGCCCGGCGTGCGGGGAGATAACCGGAGACAACTCCGATCAAGGTTGCGAAAAGAACGGCTGCCAATGCCAGTTGCGGAAGTATTACTGACATTTGTCCAACACCGCCAGGGGAAAACTGGCCGGCAAAGTGAGCATAGCCCTTGTTCAGCCCGATAGAAATCAGGTAGCTTAGAACGATGCCGATTACTCCCCCGCCAAAGCCGATCATAGCTGCTTCCAGTAAGAACAGTTTTCTTAGATCTGCGATATCAGCCCCCAGGACCTTGATAATACCAATTTCCCGGGTTCTTTCGTAGATACTCATCATCATGGTATTGGCAATGCCGATGGCAGCAACCAAAAGGCTGACTGCTCCAATGGCCCCCAGAATGGCCATGATGGTTCGTGATTGCTTCTGCATTGATTCCAGTATGTCAGAAAGGCTGGAGGTCTGGTACCCCATATCCTTAATCTGCTGTTGAACCGCTTCCACCTGATTTATGTCCAGGGCCTTGACCCGAATCGACGAATACTGGTCTTCCTGACTATTCCTGGATGGTCTCTGACCTGTGGCCCGCTGGTCTTCCTTAATGATTTCCTCGAGGACCTTCAGATTCATATAGGCGTTGTAATCCTTTTCATCATTGGATTGTTTAAGAATACCCACTCCTTTGGCCTCATGAGGCTCAGGAGGCTTATAATTCGGGTCAGGGTTGGAGCGGCGCGGCTCACCATAATTGTGATCAGTGCTGATCATGAGTTTTCCGCTCATGAGGTCTACCGGGGGTTTCGGCTCGGGTTGATCCGGTCCCGCCCGAAAGTACATGCCTCGCATATGTTGATCTCCCCTTGACCGGGGATTATAAAAGTTGAAAGCCACCATCTTACCGAATACTATGGCGTTCTTGTCAGAGCTCAGGAGTAGTCGGCCTTCTTCTGCCTCAAAATCAAAAGCTTCCATAACCTCAGGGTCGATTCCGATTATCGAAACTCCACCCACCATCCTGCCGGAGACTATTTTCATATAGCTGTTTTTCTGGGCCATGACTGCCTGAACGCCAGGTATGGCTTTGAAAGCGGTCACCGCATCCTCATCAAGTCTGGCTGGCTGGGCGGTTTGCTGGGTGTCGCCATAGCCGCCATACGAAGTATATACCTGGATAACATTGAGGCTGCCCATTTGCGCGAGCTGTTCTTTGAAGCTTTTCTCCATGGCCAAGCCAAGTGAAAGCATTACGACTATGGAGGCGGTACCGATAACCACTCCCAGTACGGTAAGGAAGGCTCTGGTCTTTCGCCGCATTAAATTTCGAAAACTCATGGAAATGAGATCCAGGCTATTCATCTAAGAACGCTGCCTCTTTTGCTTTCTTCTTTTTTCGGTAGATGATAATACCGATGACCGCCAACAGTACCAGAGGGCCAGGTATCATCCACCATTTAAAGGCGGTCTTATTTGGGCCTTCCATCGAAGGCGGCATCTCACCCGGGGTAGGCATAGGCATGGGTTCGCCGACCACCAGTTTAAAATCTTTTTCGGTCTTATAAT
Source organism: Syntrophomonadales bacterium (assembly GCA_050951725.1). GTDB lineage: Bacteria > Bacillota > Syntrophomonadia > Syntrophomonadales > DTU052 > DTU052. The sequence goes on from JBMNJO010000012.1 coordinate 177,960, forward strand.
GTTTTCCACCGTCATCATCATATTCAAATATGATTTTGCCCTGGAGTTCACCCGCCTTATTAGGAGTCACGTTAACGTCATAATAGTCACTTTTCCCCGATTCCACCGTTCCCAGAAACAGATATCCGTCGTTAACTTCGAAGTCGCCGGTGGTATGTATCTGCAGGTTGCGAATAGTGGCTCGCCCGGTGTTATAGAAGTCCACGGAGATATTGACCGGACTTCCCGCAAAGGCTTGTGGCGGCGTCACGGCATCGGTTATCAGGAGTTTGATGGTCTGCATGACCGGAATGCTGATGACCTCTTTCTCGGTGCGTTGGTTTCCTTCAGAATCCTGAAATTCGATATCGGCAGAGACGCTGTAGGTTTGAGACTCTGCGGTCTCTCTGGGTTTAAGGTTGATGGTGGCCTCGGCCGTTTCACCGGGTCCGATTTCCCGTATGTACAGGGTGCTGCCGCTGCCTACCGGGACAAAGACCTGGCCGTCCGAGCTCAGACTCATCTTGATGTTCTTAACGGCGGTTTCCTCGCTGGTATTGGTGAGAGACATGCTGAGGGTAAAAGGCTGTCCGGCGGTGGTATAATCCTCGCCTCCATAACTATAGTTGTCAATAATTAATCGGGGTATCAAGTCGCCCTGGCTGCCTTTCCCGGCTACGGGCAGATAAACCTTGCTGGTTGTCTCATACTCCTGATCATATTCATCCTTGCAGGTGATCTTGAGGTCCAGTATGTAGGTCCCGTTCTTGGTCTCAGGGTCCACGTGGATATTGAAAGTAACCGGCTTAATCTCATGGGCGTCCATTTGGCCAAGATTCTGGGTATCCGACCAGTTATCCAGAGTCAGACCGCTGTTGAACCCGGTAAGGCTCACTGCCACATCTTTCACCGGAAGATCGCCTTCATTATTAAGGACCAGTGTGACCAGCGTGGACTTGCCCGCCGGGAGGCGTTCACCCGGCAAACGGACGTTCATCAGGCTTATGGTTGGTTGACGGTAGTCATTCACTATCTCCACGTACAGGGTGCCGCTGGTCTGTCCGCCACCTCCCATGTCGGATTCATAACTGATATTGACACCGACTGGATAGACCCCAGGTTTGGTGTTGGCTGGCACAGTAAGGTTGAAACTGGCGATTGACGTGCCATCGGTTATGGAGGATATGTATTTGGTGAAAGTCATTCTTTCAGATTTAAAAGGAAATTTGGACAGATCGCTGACTGCCAGTGATACCTGGACATTTTTCGCCGTTCCGTTGGTGGTGTTTTCTATAGGGATATTCAGAGATACTTTTTCACCGGCTTTGAATACCGGCATCCACCTGTCCCCGGCGATAATAAGATTGGGGGCTTCACGTATTACCTGACCAGTATCCAGGCCATTGGCGGCTGCGGCAACTGGCAGGCCAAAGAGCATAAAGACAAAAAGCAAAACGAATAATTTCACCAAAGGTCCAAGTCTCATCATATCAACCCTCACTTATGATTTTTCCTCAATTTTTTCTATGTTGCCGTCCAGGATATGGACGGTCTTGTCCGCAATACTGGCCACATCGGCGTCATGGCTTACAACGACCAGGGTTTGCTGATAATCTTGTGCCAGTTTCAGGATCAGCTCCTTGATCTCGCGGGTGGTTTTCGAGTCCAGGTTTCCAGTGGGCTCATCAGCCAGCATCAAACTGGGCTTACAGACAAAGGCCCTGGCTATTCCCACCCTCTGCTGTTGACCACCGCTCATCTGGGTAGGCCGATGGTTTATATGGGTTTTCAGGCCTACGGCGGCCAGCATACGGGCGGCTTCTTTCTCGCGGATCTGCTTTTTAACCCCGCGAAAAGTCAAGGGCAGACACACGTTTTCCAAAGCGGTTAGGGTAGGCAGGAGGTTATACGACTGGAAGACAAACCCGACAAAACGCTGCCTGAACAGCGCCAACTGGCGCTCGTTCATCTTTTCAATATGGTTGCCATTAATCTTGATGGTGCCGCGAGTGGGTTTCTCCAACCCCGCGATGAGGTTAAGCAGGGTTGATTTGCCGGAACCTGAAGTACCCAGAATGCAGCAAATTTCACCGGATTTGATGTTAAGAGAGATGTTATCAAGTGCTACCACCTTCTCTTCTCCCACCCGGTAAACCTTACGGAGGTTTTCAATTTCGACAGTATTTTTATCCACAGAATGCTCCACAATTTGGTATCAATACTAAATACGAAGGTTATGTAAAATTCTTTCACCAAATTATACCACGATACATAAAGGAAAGGGGCGGAAAAAGAACACGTAATGGTTAAGCAATTTATCAATCATGGCACGAAAACTGACCAAAATGCTGGTATTGTATGATTTGTACCGGTGTGAGCCGGCAGTATCCCAGCGGTATGCTATCATTTTCGCTTTATTTGGGATAGAATTTATTCAGCAAACACAATCGCATACGTGAACAGGTGCCCCCTCGGGGGATAATAGGGAAGCCGGGAGCAGTACAAAAACAGCTCAGGAAGCCGGCGCGGTCCCGCCACTGTAACGGGGAGCGAGCCTACTGTTAGTCAGTCTGGACTAAAGCCACTGGGTATTCCGGGAAGGTGTAGGCAAGCTATGATCCGAAGCCAGGAGACCTGCCTGTTCATTTGACAGGCCTGCCTTCGCGGAAAGGGGGGACAGCATGTGCTTTATGTACGTACGAGTTCTCGTCCATTTATTTATTGGCCGGGAACTTTTTTATTGGGAACATTTTGTGTAGAGGCCTGGCGATAAGGAGGGTAAATGGTTATGGATGAGCTGGCAATTACAATATCCCCTTTGGATCAACACGCTATGGCCAGGACGAGGAAACGCCTCGATAGCCTGGCCAAGCCCCCGGGAAGTCTGGGTGTGCTCGAGGAAATTGCCGTCAGGCTGGCCGGGATTACCGGGGATGTGATCCCGTCAGTTGACAATAAGGTTATCGTCATTATGGCTGGGGATCACGGAATCGCTGCGGAAGGTGTGAGCAGCTATCCGCCGGACCTTACCCGTCTGATGGTTAAGACCATTCTGGGCGGTGGTGCGGCTGTGAATGTTTTGGCGAGACAGGCGGGTGCCAGGACCCTGGTGGTTGATATGGGAGTGGCCGGGTGTATCGAGCATGCCGGACTGCTCACCCGCAAGATCAAGTGCGGGACTGACAATATGCTTCTGGGTCCCGCTATGTCGGTGGAGGAGGCAGAACGGGCGGTAAAAGCTGGCCGTGATGTAGCCTGGTCGGCGATAGATCAGGGGGCTGATCTGATTGGGACCGGGGAAATGGGCATCGGCAACACCACTTCCAGTTCTGCGATTCTATCGGTATTCAGCGGCTTTCCCCCGGAACTGGTGGTAGGACGCGGCACGGGATGCGATGACGAACGATTGCAATCCAAGCGGGAATTGATACGCCAGGTGGTTGAGAAGCACCGGCCTGATCCTCGTAATCCCATGGAGGTTCTGGCCAGGGTGGGAGGTTTGGAGATCGCCGGTTTGACCGGGTGTATCCTGGGTGCGGCTTCCCGCCGGGTCCCAGTGGTAATCGATGGTTTTATCTCTACTGCTGCGGCGCTGGTTGCCAGCAGGTTTGAACCACGCGTGAAGGATTATATTCTGGCTTCGCACCTGTCCGAGGAAACCGGCCATGAGATTATGCTGGGCATGCTGGGGGTCAGGCCCATGCTGCACATGCATATGCGCCTGGGAGAGGGTACCGGTGCTGCCCTGGCGTTTAACCTGATCGACGCTAGCATCCGGATTCTGCAGGAGATGGCAACCCTGGATGAGGTCCTGAGTCTGGAGGAAATGTTAGATGTCTAGAATACCACGAATAATAGGGGGATTAGCCTTAATTATCGGACTGATAATGATAAGCGGCTGCGGTTCAGAGCAATCTCAGTCTCCACCGGACAAGAATGTGTCATCCGGGTTTCCAGTGATGCTACAGGATGACCTGGGGCGTCAGGTAACTATCGAGAAAGAGCCACAGCGCATCGTTTCATTGTCACCGAGCAACACCGAGATACTCTACGCCATCGGCCTGGACTCACGCGTAGCGGGAGTTACAACCTACTGCAATTACCCGGCGGCAGCCGGGCAGTGTAAGAAAATCGGGGGGTTCAGCGATCCCAACCTGGAGATGATAGTGGCTCTTGATCCCGACCTGGTGGTGGTGGAAAGCATTCACCGCCTGCAGATACCAGCGTTGGAGGAGGCCGGAATCCCGGTGCTGGCCTTGGAACCTGAGCGGTTGGAGGATATAAGCGGTGCGGTGGAGATGATCGGTCGGGCAACCGGAAAGCAAAGGGAGGCCAAACGACTGGCCGATGATATAAGGGAAAAGATTGAGCAGGTGAGGAATGCGGTTGCTGGGGATTCCTATCGTCCTCTGGTCTATTATGAGGTGTGGCATGAGCCATTGATGACCGTCGGACCTGGTACTCTGATTGACGACCTGATCACGGCCTGTGGTGGGTTTAATCTGGCCGGGGATGCCGCCACCCACTACCCGGAGTTGAGTGCTGAGATAGTCATTCTGCGCAACCCGGATATAATCGTGTACCAGGAGAGCCATGGAGTCCCGGCGTCCAATCCCATGAACCGCGGGAGTGGTTGGCAGAGTATCAAGGCGATTCAAAACGGGCAGGTAACGAAGGTTGACCCCGATATTTTTAACCGGGCCGGTCCCCGGATTATCCGGGCCTTGGATGAACTGCTGTCCATAATCCACCCGGAAATCGAAGTACGGGGTGATTAAGATCGAGTATTGTAAACGCCAGGCGGTGTGGCTGCTGCTGGCAGTTCTCTTAATCATGATAATACTGGCGGTGGCCATCGGGAGCATATATATATCACCTCTTAAGGTGATGAAGATTCTGCTTTATCAGCTTCCCGGGGTTGGCGGTAAGATAGTACCGAACTGGCCGGAGAGTTACGAGACCATAATAACGTTATTCAGGTTACCCCGGGTGGTACTGGCCATGGTAGTCGGTTCTGCCCTTGCTCTGGCAGGAGCTATATTCCAGGGCCTTTTCAAAAACCCGATGGCTGATCCTCACATAATCGGAGCATCGGCCGGGGCCGGTCTGGGAGCCACTCTGGCCATTTCGCTGGGCTTGAGCATAGGCTGGAACGGACTGGGGGCTGTACCTCTGTTAGCTGCGCTGGGTTCCTTTCTGACGGTAATCCTGGTATACAACCTGGCCAGAACCGGGGGAACGGTGCCGATTCCCAATCTCCTCCTGGCGGGAGTGGCTTTAAGCTCTTTTCTGTCAGCAATGATTTCATTACTAATATATTTTGGCCAGGATCAGATGCATACCATTGTATTCTGGCTTATGGGGGGGCTCTCCGGGCGGACCTGGGATTATGTGTGGTTTACCCTGCCTTATCTCCTGGTTGCTGCCTGTGTGGCCATCTATTACGCTCGGGATCTTAACCTGATGCTCCTGGGAGAGGAATCGGCCCACAACCTGGGAGTGGAGGTGGAGAGGGTCAAGGCCATTCTGTTGCTGGTAGCCTCCATTTTGACCGGGGCGGCTGTGGCAGCGAGTGGTATGATCGGATTTGTTGGCCTTATTGTGCCCCATGTAGCCAGGATTCTGGTAGGCCCTGACCACCGTATCCTGGTGCCGGTTTCCATTCTGGCAGGAGCCATACTGCTGCTCGGTGCCGACATTCTGGCCAGGACGGTCCTGGCTCCGGTGGAACTGCCGCTCGGGGTGGTTACGGCCCTGTTCGGAGCCCCGTTTTTTATTTTCCTGTTGAGACGCTACCGGGGGCCCTTATTTTAGATAGGTGGTGTTTAATGTAATGCCCAGTTTTCTGACTGTCAGGGATCTGGCCTGCGGATACCAGGCCAGGGTTCTGGCAGACTTGAACTTCGAGATAGAGCAGGGAGCTTTTATCGGAATTATAGGCCCCAATGCATCGGGCAAGACCACCCTCCTCAAAACCCTGTGCGGCCTGCTGAAACCTCAGACGGGGCAGGTTCGGTTGGAAGAAATGAATATTCATAAGCTGAATTCTGCTGCCAGGGCCCGGAGGGTGGCGATGGTGAGCCAGGAGGTCAGGATTGATTTTGCTTTCAAGGCCCAGGAGGTGGTGATGATGGGCCGACATCCCTATCTCCCAAGGATGGGAGCACCATCTCCCCATGACCGGGAACTGGTGCAGTGGGCGATGGAGGTTACCGGGATCTTGCACCTGGCCGATCGTTTGGTCAATACACTCAGCGGCGGGGAGCGGCAGCGGGTGCTGATTGCCCGGGCCCTGGCCCAGGAACCGGATCTTCTCCTGCTGGATGAGCCCACCTCCTCCCTGGATATTAATCACCAGATCGAGATCCTGGATCTTATCAAGATGCTCAACCGGCGGAAAGGAATAGCCATAATAATGGCCATTCACGACCTCAACCTGGCGGCCCAGTACTGTGACCGGCTGATGCTTATACATCAGAACCGGATATTTGCCTGGGGAGAGGTGGACGAGGTTGTTAATGCAGATAACATCAGAGCAGTATACGGTCAACCTGTCATGATCGAGCGTCACCCGGTTTACCGGTGTCCCCAGGTGGTGCTGCTCTCCCGGATGTCCCCTGACTCCGGACGCTCGGGAAACGGAGGGAATCACATGGCTGAAAGATTAATACTGGTTACCGGAGGGGCTCGCAGCGGCAAGAGCCGGTGGGCCGAGAAGATGGCCGCCGACCTGGGAGAGCGGACCACCCGGTTTTGTATATCGCCACCTGTATACCCCGCGATGAGGAGATGAAGCAGCGGGTGTATCAGCATCAGCAGCGTCGTCCTCTTCACTGGATAACCGCCGAAGAGGAGTTTGCCCTGACCGGGCTGATAAGAAACCCGGCCCCGGGGACCAGGGTGATCCTGATCGACTGCCTGACCATGTGGATCAGCAACCTGCTGCTCCGGGATTACCGGGAAGGCCTTGAGGATCAGGCTTACTATGATAAGATCCTGCCGGCGGTTGAGGAACTGGCCCGTGGCGGCCAGTGAGGCCCCCTGCCAGGTGATTGCGGTGACCAACGAGGTTGGCCTGGGGATTGTTCCTGAAAACCACCTGTCCAGGATCTACCGGGATCTGGTCGGTTGGGGCAACCAGATCATGGCCCGGTACGCTGCCGAGGTATACCTGGTCTGTTCCGGGCTGAGCTTTGGACATTAAAAAAATGTCTTCCGCCTATGGGTGGCCCCCCACATCCGGAGGTGCGGGTTAACCCTCGTCGGGGGCCTGAGTCCTTGTCGCGAAGTCACAAGAAACTTATCAGGTTTAGATAAACGGAGGTAATCTTGCGCAGTTTTCTGTTGGCCTTACAACTGCTAACCCGGATCCCGGTGAGAATCAGTGGAGAGATCCGCCCGGGAGAGATGCCCGCGTCGGCGTCGTTATTCCCACTGGTGGGTCTGCTGGTGGGTGGCCTGATGGCGACTACTTATTACCTGTCATCTCTGATTCTGCCGCCACCATTGCCTGCCTGGCTGACGATAGTTGCGGTCCTGTTTCTGACCGGTGGGCTGCATCTGGACGGACTGATGGATACGGCCGACGGGATATTCAGCGGCCGTTCCCGGGAGATGGCCCTGATGATCATGAAGGACAGCCGGGTGGGATCGATGGGAGTCATCGTCTGTGTGTTGGTGTTGGGGATTAAGACTGCTGCGGTCAGTTCGCTTTCCGGCTCCTACACATACCCGGTGTTGCTGTTAACCCCGGTGGCCGCAAGAACGGCTATGGTCCTGGCGATGAGATACCCTTATGCGCGTCAGGGCGAAGGAACCGGTTCTTCTTTTGCCGGTAAGGTCACGCTTGGTCAGATAACACTCGCTATCATGTTTGCCTTGGCACCAGCTGTTCTGCTGCTGGGTACAGAAGGAGCGGTGCTGGTAGCTGGTGCCTGGTTGATTGGGGCGGCTGTCTCCTGGTGGCTGGTGAAAAGACTGGGCGGAATGACCGGAGATACCTATGGCTTCATTAATGAAATAACTGAGGTATTATTTCTGCTGCTGGCCCTCGCAATTGGAGGTTAGGGTAGTCCCAAAACCAGCTGTCGGCTTGACTTGTCGGGGTGTGGCGTGTTAACCTTTTGTTGTCGGTTGCGCATTTTTGCAACCGCATGGTCCGGGTATGGAAGCGGCGCAAGCCCACCTGGGATCAGCGAGTCTCTAAAATGTGGAGGTGTTTTTATTGTACGCTGTTATTAAAACCGGCGGCAAACAGTACCGGGTTCAGGAGGGAGAAGTCCTGAAACTGGAGAAACTGGCCGCAGATGTTGGTGAAACCGTAGAATTTGACCAGGTTCTGGCGCTTAAGACCGAGGATGAACTCAAGGTTGGTACTCCATATGTTGAGGGAGCCACAGTTCAGGGTACAGTGTTGGGACAAGGCAAAGCAAAAAAGATCATAGTATTTAAGTACAAGCCCAAAAAAAATTACCGTAAGAAGCAAGGTCACCGTCAGCCGTTTACCAGTGTTCGTATCGAGAAAATAATGTTCTGATCATGGTCAGGGTTGAGTTGTGCAAAGACCGTAATGATGTGATCAAGTCTTTCCGAGTGGAGGGACACACTGGTTATGCCGACCACGGTCAGGACATAATCTGTGCAGGGATCTCCGCGATAACTCAAACAGCCCTGCTTGGTTTGCTGCATTACCTGAAAAAGAAACCGGTTTACCAAAGAGAAGATGGACTGTTAACCTGCACGCTGGAACGGGAATTAAGCCTTGATGATGCGTTGAAAGCGCAGACTATATTGGGAACCATGGAAATGGGATTAAGGGAAATCGAGTTTCAATATCATGATTTTATCGAAATACGAATCAGGAGGTGTTAAGTATGTTTCATATAGATCTACAACTCTTTGCTCACAAAAAAGGTGTTGGAAGTTCCAGAAACGGCAGGGACAGCGAGTCCAAACGCCTGGGAGTCAAGAAGTATGACGGCCAGATGGTTACTGCTGGAAATATCATAGTAAGGCAGAGAGGTACCAAGGTTCACCCGGGGAACAATGTTGGACTGGGTGGCGATGACACCATTTTTGCCACTATCGATGGTTTAGTCAAATTTGAACGCAAAGGCAAGAATAAGAAACAGGTTAGTGTTTACCCCGTTGCTGACCTGACCATGTAAGAAAAGAATGGCGACAATATAAAAGGATACTTGAAAGAACTTGTAGAAAACATGCAAGAGCAGCTTACCCCTGGCTAAAGCCCAGGGGTTGTTTTTACTGGAGGGTAGTATGGATACCGTAAAAGTGGCGCGATTGCTGAGTCGTCAGCGGCATGATTATGCGAATCACCTTCAGGTTATCAAAGGCTATATGGAGCTTAAGATGCCGGAAAGGGCCCTGGAATATTTGGATTCCGCGGTCAGGGAACTGGCCCAGGAAAGCCGCCTGTTCAATTTCCTTCCACCTGCCATGTCTATACTGCTATTTGAACTGCAGTTGTGGGCTCGGGACCGCGGGATATGCTTAAGACTGGGCGAGCTTGCGGTCAATGATTCTGCAGATACGGGATTTCCCCAAGAATTAACCGAATTGTACCAGATTTTGGAGGATATCAAAGTCCCGGATGGTGAGGAGGAATTTGAGGTCCGGCTGGATTTGGTGGAGGATAAAGGGCAGATGCTTATTAGGCTCATCTGGTCTGGTGAATCAGAGACGGTCCGGCGTGAGATAGTATTAACGAGGTGATATCGTGTTTGTAGATCAGGCCCGAATCTTCGTCAAAGGCGGTGACGGTGGCAACGGCGTAGTAGCTTTCCGCCGTGAAAAATACGTGTCGCAAGGAGGACCATCGGGAGGCGATGGCGGGAGAGGGGCCAATATAGTCTTTCAGGCCCATGAGGGTCTGCGTACCTTGATGGACTTTCGCTACCGCCGGCATTATAAAGGTGAACGGGGCCAACATGGACAGGGTAAGAACATGCACGGCGCCGGAGCCTCAGATTTGGTTATCAAGGTTCCGGTAGGTACAGTTATTAAGGATGCTGATACCGGTGATGTCCTGGCGGATCTGGTGAGGCACGGCCAGACCTTTATTGGTGCCAAAGGGGGAAGAGGAGGCAGAGGCAATGCGCGCTTTGCATCCTCTACGCACCGCGCACCTGCATTTGCTGAAAAAGGGGAACCGGGGGCTGAACACTGGCTGATCCTGGAGCTGAAACTGCTGGCCGACGTGGGATTGGTAGGTTTCCCGAACGCAGGCAAATCGACCCTCATCACCAAGATATCGGCCGCCCGCCCGAAAATTGCGGATTATCCTTTTACCACCCTGGTCCCTAACCTGGGGGTGGTTGAGGTCGCTCCCGGTGAAACTTTTGTGGTGGCTGATATTCCTGGCCTGATCTCCGGTGCTCACCAGGGGGCTGGACTGGGACATGAATTCTTACGCCATATCGAACGCACCCGGGTTCTGGTATTCGTACTGGATTGCTCGGGGCTGGCAGAGCGCGATCCCGTGGCGGATTACGAGACTCTTCTGCAGGAACTCAGGTTGTATCGCCCGGATCTTTTGGAGCGGCCGCGGTTAATTGCCGCCAACAAGATTGATGCCCCGGGTGCAGCGGAGATCATAACCGGTCTGCGGGAGCACATTATAGATACCGAGGTATTTCCGATTTCTGCCCTCACTGGTGAGGGGGTAGACGAACTTGTGAAACGGATATATGTGACGCTGTCCCAGATCCAGGAGGTTCCGCAGGTTGCGGAAGAGATAGTAGTTACACGCTTCAAGGAGGACATCCCCTTTAAAATACGCAAAACCAACGGGACCTATGAAATCAGCGGTGACCGCATCGAAAAACTGGTTTCTATGACCAATTTCGATAACGATGAGGCCCTGCCAAGATTTCAGCATATCATTGAGAAGATGGGGATAAATCAGGCTTTGCGGGAAAAAGGGATCAAGCCCGGCGACCTGGTACGTATTCTGGACCTGGAATTTGAGTACCAGGAGTAGGAAAAGTTTTGACGAAAGATCTATCAGTTGTAGTCAGGGGGAGGATTTTGGATACTCGAAAAGACTTGCAAAAATGCCGCCGGATAGTGATTAAGGTCGGCACCAGCACCATTACTCACGCCAGCGGAAAGATAAACCTATCAAGACTGGAAAAGCTCGCCCGGGAGTTAGCCGATCTGCATAACGAGGGCCGGGAGGTACTTCTGGTTACCTCGGGCGCAGTGGCCGCAGGGGTTGGAAGATTGGGACACCGCGATTATCCGAAAACCTTGCCGCTCAAGCAGGCCCTGGCAGCTATAGGTCAGGGAGCCCTTCTGCACCTGTACGAAAAGTTCTTTGCCGAATATGGCAAGGATATTGCCCAGGTTCTGCTCACCAAGGACGACTTTGATGAGAGGTTGAGGTACCTCAATGCACGCAATACCCTGACCACACTGCTTCAATTGGGGGCCATCCCGGTCATCAATGAGAATGATACCGTAGTGGTTGAAGAGATCAAATTTGGTGACAATGATACCCTTTCCGCACTGGTAGCAGAGATAGTGGATGCTGATCTCCTTATTATCCTCACTGATATTGACGGTTTGTACAGTGATGACCCGCACGTAAACACCGAGGCTGAACTGTACAGGGAGTTGGACGAAATCCCTGATATCGTGGAAAAGGGCCTGAGAGGGAAGGGAACCAGGTTCTCCAGTGGCGGTATGTATACCAAACTGCTGGCAGCCCGTACCGCCATGGCTTCAGGAATACCCCTGGTGGTTGCCAATGGCCGGGAACCGGGTGCGGTTCGAGGTATAGTCGATGGCCAGCGTATTGGTACTCTTTTTAAGCCCAAGGAAGGACGCATGCAGGCCCGCAAACGCTGGATTGCCTTCGGCAGCCAGACCCACGGTAAAATTTCAGTTGATACCGGGGCCGCCGATGCAGTGGTCAAAAAAGGAAAGAGCCTGCTGCCTTCTGGAGTGGTGGCAGTTGAAGGGGAATTTGAGCGCGGTAATGTGGTATCAGTCCAAACGATTGAAGGCCGTGAAATCGGGCGGGGGATGGTTAATTATTCTGCGGATGAGATCAGAGCCATTATGGGCCGGAGGACAAATGAGATCGCCCGGGTGCTTGGGAGCAAGGATTATGATGAGGTAATTCACCGCAATAACCTGAGTCTTTTAACTTAGACCGGTATGGTATCGATTACAGGACTGGTTTAATCACCAGTGTTTCATACAAACGATAGGAAATGATATCTGCTGATTGTTGATAAAAGGGGGTATGGGATGTGATTCAAGCCCGGATGGAGGAACTGGGAAGAAAGGCCAAAGAGGCAGCGCGGTACCTGATGCTGGCATCTACTGACCAGAAAAACAGGGCCTTGCAGAAAATGGCCGGGGCCCTGGCAGCCAAAAGTGAAGCGATCTTAGGCGCGAATCAAATAGATATGGATGAAGGACGGCGTAAAGGGTTGTCCACTACCCTGCTCGACCGATTGATGCTCAGCCCCAAGCGGATCGAGGAGATGGCGGAAGGATTGTTGGCACTGGCCGCTCTGCCCGATCCGGTGGGTGAGGTGGTCGAGATGCACCGGCGCCCCAACGGCCTGGAAGTGGGTAAGATACGCGTGCCTCTTGGAGTGGTGGGAATTATCTACGAAGCCCGCCCCAACGTGACTGCCGATGCAGCCGGACTGTGTCTGAAGACAGGAAATGCTATTATCCTGCGCGGTGGCAGTGAGGCCTTCAACTCCAACCAGGCTATTGCCCGGGTCTTAGCGGAAGCGGCGGTTGCCGCCGGAATCCATGAGGGAGCTATCCAACTGGTGGATACCACCGATAGAGAGGCTGCCAATATACTTATGAAAATGAACCGTTATGTGGATGTCCTGATCCCACGCGGCGGGGCGGGGTTGATCCAGACCGTCGTTAACAGTGCCACGGTCCCAGTGATCGAGACCGGGGTAGGCAATTGTCACACCTATATTGACCAGGATGCTGACCTGGATATGGCCCTGGAGATAGCTATCAATGCCAAATGCCAGCGACCCTCAGTGTGCAATGCTATGGAGTCTCTGCTGGTCCATGAAGCAGTAGCTGACGAGTTCCTGCCGCGACTGGCCAGTGTTATGCAGGAACGTCAGGTTGAGCTGCGGGGATGTGAAAGATTTAAAGGGATAGACCCCGGTATAAAGGCTGCGGAGGATTCTGACTGGGAGACAGAATTCCTGGACTTCATCCTGGCCGTCAAGGTGGTTAAGGATCTGGATGAGGCCATGGAACATATAAACAGATACGGGACCGGCCACTCCGAAGCAATTGTGACCAGGAGCTATGAGAGGGCCCGGCGCTTTTTGGCTGGTGTTGATGCAGCTGCAGTCTTCGTCAATGCATCCACCAGGTTTACCGATGGCTTTCAGTTTGGCCTGGGGGCGGAAATCGGCATCAGTACCCAGAAACTGCATGCCCGAGGCCCAATGGGTCTAAAGGAACTTACCTCGACCAAGTACATCATCTATGGAAATGGCCAGATCCGGCAATAGGGCATGGTACTGACCTCTGGTCAGTGATGATGCGCAGATGGCATTGTGGTAATGGGGACCAGGAGCGTTTTGTTGATTTGGTCCCCGCATCCATATAGTACGAGTCTCCATAAACAAGATCCCGTACCACGTGAAGTGTTACGGGATTGTTTTTTGCGTCTGTTATACCTTAAAATAATAACGCTTTTATTCTACTGATCGTCATCATCTGTTTCGTCATCATCCCGGCGACGGATGATCTGGGACAGAACCACCCCAAACAGCATTCCAAAGGCGATGCCCATTGCCAGGTTATCATAGATAATTCCACATGCAACGCCCAGGCACATTCCAATCGCTATATACTGGCCCATATCGCTGTGGTCATTCTTTTTTCCCAACTGCTAAGCCTCCTTACCTAAACTGGATCGTCCAACTTGGCAGTATATTAACGATTATGAAAGGCCGTCGTCCATTATACTAAATAACAAGGAAATTCCTGGCCTTCAAACGTGCCTGATCCTCTTCCGGCACCGCATACTCTCTCTCCAGTAATTTGCGCTCTTTGGCGGTTCCGCATAGCTCCGTGGACAAATAGCGCAGTCCGTTATCGTTAACTACGGTCACTATCTTTCGGGCCTGGGGGAAGTGACGAGCCGCCTTTAAAGCTGCGGCCACATTGCATCCCGAAGAGATACCACAGAATATGCCTTCCTGGCGAGCCATTTCGCGCGCTACCCGAATAGCCTCGTCTGATTCAACCTGCACTATGCCATCGATGTACTCCAGGTCTAGTATTTCGGGTATCAATCCGTCGGCAATCCCCTGGACCTTGTGCTGACCGATCTTACCTTCGGCCAGGATCGGAGATTCCTGGGGTTCTGAGATCAGTATCTTGATATCAGGGTTTTTTTCCTTCAAATAACGGGCGGTTCCGGTTACGGTCCCACCGGTTCCCTGACACATTATAAAGACATCAATGTCCCCACCGGCCTGTTCCCAGATTTCCGGTCCAGTGCTGTAATAATGAGCATCAACATTCTCCGGCCTGACGAACTGGCCAACTTCAAAAACCTGGTCCCCGTATTTCTCCTTCTGGCGGGCAACCTCCTCCAGAACTAAATCGACATCGGTTTCTGCTCCAGGAGTCAGAACCAGCTCGGCTCCATAGGCCTGGATGGTCTTCTTCCTTTCCTCGCTCATGCCTTCGGGCATCACTATGATTACCCGGTAACCCTTGACCGCACCCACCATACTGGTAGAGATGCCGGTGTTACCGGTGGTCCCTTCCATGAGGATCATACCCGGTTTAAGCTCCCCGCGTTTTTCAGCCTCCTCTACTACCTGGTAAACCACCCGGTCTTTTAGACTGCCGCTGGGGTTGGGGTATTCAAGTTTAACAAGGATTTCCGGACCTAATCCTTCGGACAATCGATTTATCCGTATCATGGGAGTAAGACCTATACTCTCCAGAACGCTTCCCAATACCCTTCTGTTTCGTTCCCAGTTCATCCAGCAATACCTCCAGTATTTAACTTAGTAGCGATAATCCTCCATATATGATTTGACTTACTTACCTTACAAGGGCCATTCCGAGCCATAGCAAACAGGGCGTATTATGCTGGCTGACTCCTGCTTAGGAAGGTGGCTCCCCGGTAAATCCTCCTTGGACAATACCTCAGCCATGATACTGTCCAGACTTGATAGAATGGAACTCCAATTCCCCGGATTACGCAGAGAAAGGTTTTCCTGGCTCAGACGTAAGGCCAGGTAGTTGTTTAACTGAATCTCGTATTCCTCCAGGTGGTCAAAGTATTCTTTCCAATGAACAAGTTTGTCCTCCTGTCGCCAGGCTATACCTGGACAGACAAAATGGCGACAAACCGATTCGCGCAGTTCCATGGGCAACAGACAACCCTTTTGGGTACTGTGGAATTGACAGTGTAAGGAACCATCTCCCTCCGGGACACTGTTCACGGTTATTGAAGCATCCAGTACTGTCAAATTGGGAAGCTTGGCAATGTAATCAATCAGTTCCGGACGCTCCCTATTTATAAAGAAAAGGTCTGTCGGGTAGAACACCGGCGAATAATACCCGCAACAGCCCTTGTTGTCCCGGCGTGGACAATCTGCACACAGATCAACCTCAATGAAGCTGCGCAACCCTCTCCGGTGGAATACCAGATTGATTTTCTGTAACATGACAAATTCTCCGTCCCTTAACGTCTGTTCCACACATAACAGCAACCAATCAGCTAGCCATATTGATTCCTCGGTACATCACCTGTCAATGAGCGGAATCATGGAAAAACTAATCCATGCTAACCTCTATCATTATAGCCATTTTCCACTCGTGACCCAACCCTTAAGTAGTTAATAAAGATCGGGGCTTGCTATTGGAGCAGTTCCAAAAGATAAATACCGGCATTATTACGAAAGCAGATTGGCGAGATCCAGATGGAGAAGAGTACGTGCGGAAAGCAGGGATCAGGGGAGATGTGAATCCTGGGAATCATGGTTGATGGTTCCCCGGGTTTGAGCGAGCAGATGGGTTATGCAATGAGCTGGCTGAGGCCTGCAGATCAGATAGCCCTGAATCTGGTCACAGTCCAGACTGGATAGTACCGCGACCTGCTCAGGCTTTTCCACGCCTTCGGCCGTAACCGTTAGATCCAAAGTTCTCGCTAGGGAGATTACCGCCAGGGGAATCGCCAGTCCTTCTTCTTCCTGACCCAATTCACGGATGAAGGACTGATCGATCTTTAAGGAGTCAAGCGGCAGTTTCCTCAGGTAACTGAGGGATGAGTAACCGGTTCCAAAGTCGTCTAAGGCGACCTTTATTCCCAGATTACGAAGCTCCTGCAAAACCTTGCTTACCCGCTCTTCACTGCGAATGGCAATACTTTCGGTGATCTCCAGTTCCAGATATTTCGGGTCCAAACCGGTTTCTTCAAGTACCCCGGCTACGGTTTTCACCAGATCCTGCTGCCAGAAGTGACGTCCCGAAATATTTACTGCTACCCGAACTGTCGCCAGACCGGCATCCTGCCACCATTTATTCTGCCGGCAGGCAGTTCTCAGAACCCATTTTTCAAGGGGAATAATCAGGCCGGTTTCCTCGGCCACATGAATGAATCTACCTGGCAGGATTAAACCATTTCTCGGGTGCTGCCAGCGTACCAGAGCCTCCATACCGACAATCCGCCCACTCTTGGTATTAATTAATGGCTGATAGTGAAGAACCAGTTCTTCACGTTCCAAAGCATGACGGAGGTCTTTGGTCAACGTGAGGCGTTCCAGGAAGAACTCATTCATCTCAGAGGTGAAAACCTGGTAGTTGTTACCGCCCTGCTCTTTGGCCCGGTACAGAGCGCTATCCGCATTTTTGATCAGAGTCTCAACATCTTGCCCATCTTCGGGAAAAACGCTGATACCGATACTGGCCGTCGTATGAATCTCGTGCCCGTCAACATGATAAGGCGATGAAAAACTCTGCAGGATTTTACTGGCTATAATCACCGCGTCTCCAGGTTCTTTGATGTCTGGAAACAGCAACATGAACTCATCACCACCCATGCGGGCGATGGTGTCGCCTTCCCGTACCAGAGATTTAAGCCTCCGGGAAACATGCTGCAAGAGTTCGTCACCGGCCATGTGGCCGAGAGTATCATTAACGACCTTGAAATTATCCAGATCAATATAGACCAGAGCCAGTAACTGTTTATAGCGTTTGGACTGGGAAAGGGCCACAGTGATACGGTCTTGAATCAGCAGGCGGTTGGGGAGACCCGTAAGCGCGTCATGATAGGCCAGGTGTCGGATAGTATCCTCATACTGCTTCCGTTCTGTAAAGTCTGATACTATGATAACCCCGCCCAGAGGTTGACCTTCTTCAGACATCACCGGGGCTATCTGAGCTTCAATAGGGGTTACTTTGTCTGAGATGTTGGAACGGAAATCACCCTGAAAATAAGCCTTCTGACCATTGAGTGCCTGCTTTACGCCCTCTGCCAGGCCTTTCTCAGGTAGGTGAAGGAGATTGAAACCAATCAAGGTCCCCTTTTCTGAGGGACCAACAATCTGGATAAGGCTTTCATTGCAAGCCGTAATCCGCCCTTGTCCATCAAAATGGAGTATTCCCAGGGGGGTGTTCTCAAAAACAAGACGATATTTGGACTCACTCTGCCGAAGGGCTTCTTCTGCTTCTTTGCGCTGAGTCACATCGCGGACAATACCACGAAAGCCGCTTACCTTTCCCTGGCTGTTCAGGATGGCGGAAACTGATGCTTCAGCAAAAAGCTTGGATCCATCCTGACGGGTAAGGTGCCAGTCGACCTCTCTGGTGGGTTCTTTTGTTAGATATACCTTGTTGAAGGCCTGAAAAACCTTACGAGCATTTTCAGAATCCATGTATTGTTTATAGTTCATATTAAACAAATCCTGTTTCAGGTACCCCAGTGATTCATTCAGGCTGTTATTGGAAAAGGTAAGATTACCACGGATGTCAACCTCAAAATAACCGTCTTCAATGCTTTCCAGAATGTTTCTGTACCTCTCCTCGCTCTGCCGCAGGGCCTCCTCAGATTGTTTATGCTTGGTCATATCTCTTAAGGTTTCAATGGCTCCCATTAATCGACCGTTTTGGTCGAACAGAGGCGAGGCCTTGGCCCAGACATAAGCTCCTCCGCCCTTTATGGCCGGGCAGTAACTTTCGGCGACCAGAGTTAAAAACTTTCTTTGGAAGTACATGTATTCCGGTCGCTGAATGCTTGTATTCAGGGCCAGGTCAGCCAGTATGGGACGACGAAAGCCGTAAAAGGGCAAAGCATATTCATGATTAGACTTGCCTACCATCTCCTCGGCCCTGATTCCAGTCATATCTGCAACAGCCCGATTCCATCTCATGACCCTGCCGGAAGCATCGATAACAAAAGTTGCGTCCGGCAGAAAATCAATAATATCGGCAAGATGCCTTTCCAACTCCCGCTGTGATTCTTCGGCTTTTTTTCGCTGGCTGATATCGGTTATAAAAGAATAGTAATGTCGTTTCCCACTTTCCCGGTCAGTGAACTGGTGCACCAGGAGCTCAACTGCAATGCGGCGGCCATCCTTGGTTAGATACTCCTTTTCATAGCGCACCGGAACACCGGTTTTTTGCAGCTTCCCCAGGTAGTGGTTCTGCACATCGTGCCATTCGGAAGGTGTCAGGTCCTTGTCCCAGCTGATCGACGAGAGTTCCTCTTTAGTGTATCCCACCATGTTTAAGAAGGCCGGGTTGCAGTCGAGAATCTCACCTTCGGGAGTGACAAGGCTAAAAGGTTGGGAAGAGTATTCAAGAACCTTGGCCAAAAACTCCACCCGCTCCAGATAGGCATTCAGGTAGTCGGCATTGCCAATGGACGATTCATCGAATGCGGGTAGAGAGCGCCAAGGCTTGCCCTGCTCAGGCAGAAATAGTTTTTTCCGAGCTTCTTCGCCCACTATGCTTATCCTCTTACTATCACCACATGGAAAATTGATACATATATTCTTATTATTGAGTTTACAGCTAAATGGTCAAATATGCCAGAAGAAAAAAGTCATATTGCCTCCCTTAATAAACTAAGCTATACTTCAAATATCGCTTGTTTTCTCACGATTTCATTTTGTTTACGGACAGCCCATCTCTTGTTTGTTACATCTATGTGTAATTATGGGTGATGGTGAGTACGCTCCGCTAAGCCGCTTGATTTCTTGTATTGTGGCCAGTGGGATTCCACACCATCTCCTGGCAGCAACCCTCCCATGTCTTCCTGGGTCTAATGCCCTTAATTCCTTCGTCCTGCCTATCCAAGAGGTGGAACGTCAGTCATGCTCCTATGCGGGGTCATTGCCCTTATGGTGAAATTCAACCTGACTGTCCCGGCTCCCGTTTTATCGTGATTTTTTGGTTCTTTAAACTTTCGTCCATCGCTGCTTTTAAGTGACTGCGGGTAGCCATCTTATGCTGGCAATGACGTAATAACAATCGCTATGGTAAAGACTTCATTGCCTTCTAGGCAGCTACTCTAGCTGACTGCTCCATGTCCCCCAGCATCTTCTCCGGGCTGTAATCAACGCCTTTGGTTAGTATTGCAAAGAAGACTCGGATCAGCTTGCCGCAGAGTGCGATGATGGACTGCATCTTGTTAAGCGGGTTATTCTCCCGCATCAGGTTTCTTTGGTGAAGTAGCCGAAACTCTTGGTTTTTTCCCAGCATGGCAATCATGGAAAAGAATAAGCTGTGCCTCAGTCGTCTTCTACCCCTACGGCTGATAGTGGTCTTTCCCTTGTGTTTGCCGGAACTGTTCTCTACCAGATTGAGTCCAGCCAGCTTCTGTATTTGTCTAGGATCTTGGAACCTACTGATATCGCCTACTTCGCCGACAAAGGTGGCTGCTGTGATTAGTCCGACCCCTTTGATATCCAGGAGTTTGTCAGCATTAGGTACTTGCATCAGCAGTTCTTGCATGAGCTGTTCTTGCTTGTCGTATTGCTGACAGTACAGGTCATATTCTGCTAGCAGGTTTTGCAAACTGGCCTCGGAGGCCACTTTACCGCTGGTTCGGCCTACGCTTCTGCTTGCCGCTTTTACCAGTCTTTCTGCACGTTTTAGACTGGCGCGCTTCATCTGCTTTCTCCACGTCTCTACAATCTTATCAACACCCATTTCCATGATCTTCTCTGGTGTTGGAAAGCTTCTCAGGGTTATCAATGCCGCGTTTCTTCTCCAGTCCTTGAAGACTGTTGTGAACTCTGGAAACCGGATGTCAAGCCACCTAACGACCCTATTGTAGATAGAAGTCAATTGCTCCTGCAGCCGTTCCCGTTCTGATACCGCCTCTCTTAGTTCTTGATAGATGTCGTCGGGTATGTACACTTCCCGATAACGTCCATCTTTCACCAACATGGCGATAGTTTTCGGGTCTTTACGGTCGTTCTTGGTAGGGCTATTGTCATCCAGTTCTTTGGTTCGCTTGACGTGGAACGGGTTGACTATGGCCAGTTTGTAGCCTTGACGTTTGAGATGATCCCCTAGCAGCTTGTGTGAATAACAAATTGTGAGACATCAAGTTAAGCTTTTTCAAGCCTTCTAACTGTATGTCACATTAATTGGCCCAAAATGAGGGTCTACTTGGCCCACGACAACCGGTATACCTTCATGAAATTGACCACTGCACATGTAAATCGCCAATAGTTTCGCACCTTATCTAAGCCCCGGTGGAGAAACTGGCGCAATTTAAGCTGCTCTTTAATAAATCCAAATACTGGTTCTACAGACGTTTGCCTGAGTCGATAGCGGGCGCGGCCATGTTTAGTCCTAAGTTTTCTGCGCATTAAGTATCTTCGGTTGGCATTTTTAGGAATACGTCCGCGTGGCGGCTTTGCTTCCCGCCATTCACTGTGTTTAACCTTATCGGGTGGGATGAATGCCTCTATTTTGGCTTCTTCCAGAAATATCAGGTTATCTTCGCTATAGTAACCGGCATCAGCACTAAGTTCCTTGATCTTTCTTCCTGTGTTTGCTATCGCTTGACTGACTACTGGTGGTAGATGAGTTACATCAGCCGCTTGGTTACTGATGTCAGAGGCAACGATTACATGGGTTTCAGCGTCTACGGCAATCTGACAATTGTAACCCTGGATGAATGCCTTATCTGAATTGCGCATAATTCGAGATTCCATATCCGTGAAATTTCGCTGGGATTTGTCCTTGGGAACCGACGCCTTGGCTGTTTTGCGCGGCCTGTGCTGTTTGCCCTTTTTCTCAGCCTTCTCTTTTTGGGCTATTTGTTCTTTCTCAGCTTTTTCACGTGCTTCTGCTTCGAGTTCAGCCATAGCCTTGCGGATGGCTTCCCGCCGCTTTTCGGCAGTGGAGAGTTCTTCCGGTAACGACCATCCGTTACCTTGGCCATAACGGGCATCTTCCTCCTGATCGATGCGGTCGGCTTCTTTCAGGTAGTCATTGATGTATTTGGTCAAACGGTCTTCTTCTTTTTTCATTCGAGCATAACTCATGGCGCTGTGTTTGGAGGCGCTTGCCTTGATCTTGGTTCCATCGACAGCAATCTGGTTCAACCTAACCAGACCAGCTTTATCGGCCAGTACAACACTTTGCACGAATAGGTCTCCTAAAGCTTTGAGGTGTCGCCTCCGGAACTCTGAGATAGTCCAGTGGTCTGGTTGCTGATTGGCTGAAAGATATCGAAAACCGATGTCATCGTGTAGTGCCTTTTCAATTTTCCTGGAGGAATGTATGCCTTTTGATACCGCGTAAAACAGGACTTTCACCATCATAACCGGTGAGTATGGCGGATACCCTTTCGACTCAGTATAGCTTTCATAAATGGCCGAAAGATCGAGGGTCCCCACAACCTCGTCAATGAATTTGGCCGGATGATCATCGGGTATCCAGTCATGCATAGAAGGTGGAAAAAGCATTATCTGATGTTGGTCGTACTCTCTAAATTTCTTCATATTGGATAATTCGCTATTTGAAGGGATATTCCTTCTTGTAAAAGTATTTTTATGCATGGTTATTCACACAAGCTGCTAGCGTAAACCAGTAATGTCCTGTGGGTTCAAAGCCGGCAATGATCTCAGTCTTTTCTTGCTGCTTACATATATCTCGCATCCACTGTTCCAAACGTTGAAATCCTTGGTCTGTGTTGCTAAATTTCAGCAGCCTGGCCAGCTCTATCCCTCTGTAATCAAAGGCTCTTGCATAGTGGGTCTCTTTCCCAATGTCAATTCCAACGACGAGTGTCTCAAATTTGATTTGCGAAATCTTTTGGTTTTGTGTACCTTTCATATAGGGACGCCTCCTCAATCTCTTGTTTTGTGCCTTTCTGTTGCTGATCAGCACAATTCAATTGTATTGATGGGCGTCTCTTTTTTCAAAGATCGTTCTTAAGCATTACAGGAATGCTCCCATTTGGGGCAGTTGTAATAATCGATCTGATACTGGGTTCGCGGGTAGCGACCACACGCAAAGTAACGCCAGTAAAAGGAGTTATAACTCAAACAGCCGTTAGATTCTCTGTCAATCAAAGGACAGTCAATTTTAATACAGCAGCGTATACACTGATTGCAGTCGAAGGTTCCTTCATTCCACTGCTCAGATACTTTAACATAAGTTAGATCTGGTGTTGTCAGTGGAGGAGCAGTCAGGGGTACAGAAAAAACCTGCCGGTATTCACGACTGCTAATCCAGGTGAAAACCCAGTTCCAGCCTGTCTTGATCAGAGGAAAGATATATTTATGATTCCTTATAAAGTGTAGATTGTTTAAAAAACAATAGGAAAACAACGGTGCCAGCAGATAACAAAGCAGACCTCCAGTTAAGAGACTTAACATTACCGCAATATAGAACAGTAATCGGCAGGTTGCCCATTTGACTTTACTCAACATCGAGAACTGCCTCCTAAAAATATACCCAAAAGCCTAACAACCCCACAAAATTGCCAATCAGAAAATGGGATATGCTCACACCGATAAGGTTTTGGTGGCGGTGATACATCCACCCCCAAAGCCAACTGGATACTAACGCAGCCAATCCCAAATATAGTGATGAGAACAGGTGCAAGGATCCAAACAGCAGCGAGGTAATAACGATTGCCGACAACCAGCTGTAACGTCCGACTAATAATCGCTGCAGGGTGCTTTGCACCACCCCTCTGGTGATAAACTCCTGAAGAGGTGCCACCACCAGGTAGGTGATATAGGTCCAGTCGAAATAACTGAAGTCAATTACCTCTTCTCCTGCAAATGAAGCGGGATAATACCTCATTAAAATCAGTTTGGCCCAGTACAACAAGGCCATGACGGCTACGGATACCAGAATTGACTCGATTATCGAATTCCTGGCTCCTAGGGTAGTCAGCCCGAAGTGTTTCCACTCCAAACTACTGTTCACAATAATCTTTAGAACCATGAGCAAAGTTGCTGCCTCAATAATTCTTGAAAACAAGTAGTAGTTTTCCAGATCAAAACGCAAGGCAAAGAAATCCGAGTTGATTAAACCCAGGATGAATGTGTACAAGGTTATCAGCAGAACTACGTTGGTAAAAAGAGAGGCCAGTTCGAGGCGCATGTGACTTAGTTGTCGGAGTTCCGCATTCTTCTGTTCCAGTCTAAAATAGGAGCTTGATAAGCGGGTATAGATCTTTTGCAGTAGAGTACCGGCAATATGCGGATAAACCTCGCTCAAGTAATCGATACCGTCTTTGTATATTTTAAAAACCAGCATTGGCGTCCGGGCCATGATCGTAGCTGTTCTCAACCCTCCGGTCATAAGTGCCACTTCGCCGAAGAAGTCTCCCTCATTAACCTCGCCTATAACCATTCCACCGCTGCTGTCACTTATTACATCAGCAGAGCCACTGTCAATCACGAAAAGAGCGTCTCCGAAATCCCCTTCTTTGGTGATTGTGTCTCCTGGATCAAACCGAATCAACTCGGTTTGGTCTAAAATATAAGATATTTCTTCCGGGATCTGATCAGTTTCGTCCAGATTAAAAAACTTCCTCAGCGCTTGACTGGACAACCAAGCCTCCTTCTGTTTTACCGATCATCCCTCCCTGCCTGATTCATTTCATGTACTCGGGTCAATAAACATTGACATCTATAGACTATTGGCTAATTTCCCCAGGGCTGTACCCGATTCCTGCTTCCGGCAAGTGAAGAGATGTGGAGAGAATAAGTATTATCTTGATGAATGCATTTTAAATGGTCCTTTCTCGCTTAATTATCGCGGTTACAACTGGAAAAGCGTGTAGAAGTAGGGGTATAATGAATTTGTGATAAAGTGTACAAGGTTTTTAATCAATGCTGTACAAGCGAGCTTCTATCACAAGGGTGGATCAAGTTGAAAACAGGGATTTTTGGCGGAACATTCGATCCGGTACATATAGGCCACCTGGCGGTTGCCGAAAGGGTCCGCTGCGATTCTGGTCTCGACAAGGTGGTTTTTATCCCCACCAATACATCACCGTTCAAAGTGGGGCAGGTTAACTCCTCTGGAGAGCACCGGCTTAATATGTTACGTCTGGCGACCCAAGAAAATCCCCATTTTACAGTTAGCGATATAGAACTCCAAAGAGGCGGTACCAGTTATACTGTGGACACCATGGAACACCTGAAGAGTCTGTATCCCAGTGATGAGTTTTTCTTTATTATGGGGATGGACTCCTTCCTGGAGCTGAATGGCTGGAAAGGTGTGGACCGGCTGACTGAGTTGTGCCGACTGGTGGTGGTTACCCGCCCGGGTTACGAGTTGGGGCAGACGCAAAGACGGTCGCTTGGGTTACCGCAGACCGTGTGGAAGCGAACGCGTTTCCTTGAGGTTCCGGGCCTGGATATCGCAGCTACTGAAATCCGGGACCGGGTCAGAAGAGGTCAATCAGTACGATACCTGCTCATTCCAGAAGTGGAGACTTACATACATGAAAACGGTATTTATCAATGATATCTCCGTTTGTGCGAACTATAGCGGGCCTGATTAATGGGAATTGTCCCCTCGGGTCTGCAGGGGGGATATGATGGAAGAAATCAGGGCTGAGGAGATAATCAGAACCAAGCTTTCCGAAAACCGGTACCAACACTCTATGCGGGTGGCAGCAGTCGCCCGGGAGATGGCACGAGCATTTGGACTGGACGAGGATAAGGCCTATTTGGCCGGAGTTGTTCATGATTACGCCAAAGGCATGCCTGGCTGTGAGTTGTTGGCATTGGCGAAAGAGCATAACTTGTTGGAGGATGAAGTCGAAAACCGGTCTCCTGATCTCCTGCACGCCTCGGTAGGTGCTTTTCTCCTGGCCCGGGAACAGGGCCTGGATGATGAGGACATTTTGGATGCAGTCAGGAATCATACCCTGGGAAGGGTGGGCATGACTGATCTGGAAAAGGTGTTATTCCTGGCCGACATGATTGAACCGGGACGTGATTTCCCGGGAGTAGAGAGATTACGCTGTCTGGCCTGGCAAGATCTTAACCGGGGAATGATACAAGCTATAGAGTCAACCCTACGCTACTGTATGGATCAGGGGAGATTGATTCATCCTCGCACAGTGCAGGTTCGGAATAACTTGTTGTCAATTTTGCCAAGGGATCGAACCCTGTGGTAGAATGTTCGTGGATTAATAAAGGGGGACTAGCATGTCGACAGGTATCAGTTCAGATTTGACCTCCAAAATTGTTGAATACGCTCAGGAAGGGAATGCCACCGATATTGTAGTCCTGGACCTGCGGGGGTTGACGATCCTGACCGATTACTTTGTAATCGCCAGTGGCCGCAGCACGATACAGGTGAAAAGCATTGCCGAGAAAATTGAGGATGAACTCCTGGGGTGCGGAGAAAAACCGCTGCGGAGAGAAGGCTTCAACGAAGGGCGCTGGATTATACTGGATTACCCCGGCGTGATGGTTCATATCTTCCGTCAAGAGGAGAGGGATCTTTACCAACTCGAACGTCTATGGGGTGATGCTTCCTTGGTAAGAATAGAAACCGATCACACGTAGTCTGGTAAACAGCAATAGTATAAGGACAAAAAGCCCCTCAATGAAGAGGGGCTTTAGTATACAAATCAACCAGGCAAACCCGGCAATCAATCGGCCTTGCTCTCCAGTTTAAGGAGGGCTTCTTTGGTTTGCAACCCCCCGGGAGCGGAAAATCCCCCCAGGCCATTTGACGCCACGACCCGGTGGCAGGGAATTATAATGGGCAAGGGATTTCTTTTCAAGGCTTGCCCTACCGCGCGGGCTCCCCGGGAGCGCCCTAACTCCCGGGCCAGCGAGCCATAGGTTTGAACCGTTCCGTAAGGAATCCGGGCGGCAGCCAGCAATACCTGGCGGGTAAAGTTCGGCACCGCGGTCAATTCGGGATCACAATCCCAACTGTCCACCCGTTGTCCGGCAAAATAGGCCTTCAATTGCTCGGTCAGACCTGTGAGCAGTGTCGGATTCTCGACCAATTTTACTCCACCAGTCCAGTGCAAATACTGATGGACCATTTCTGGCACTGGTACAGGCAGTGTCAGGGAGCTTGCTTTGCGGTCATGCCCGACCAGACCTATGAATCCCCAACGGGTTGAAAACACACGATATTCCAGCATCATTTGACTACAATGTTTACTAGTTTATTGGGGACGGTAACCACCTTGACCACCTGCTTCTTGCCAATGGTTTCCCTGACTCTGGCCAGGGAAAGAGCCATTTCTTCCAGTTCATCCTTTGAGATCTCCACCGGTACCAGGATTTTATCCCGGACTTTGCCATTAACCTGTACCACCATTTCGATCTCGGTTCTCTTAAGGGCCTCTTCATCCCAGGTAAGCCAGGGTTGCAGATGTACGCTGCCCTGGTGCCCGGTGCTTTCCCACAATTCTTCGGCAATATGCGGGGCAAACGGTGCCAGGAGGGTTATCAGGGCTTCCAGAGACTCTTTTACCACTTCCGGGTTCATCTTCTTCCCGGCAGCATCCCGGTACTGGTGCATGGCATTGACCAGCTCCATGATGGCGCTGATGGCAGTGTTGAAATTGAAGCGCTTCTCAATATCCTCTGTTACCTTGCGGATGGTGTAGTGTACCTTGTACCGAAGTTCCTCATCCCGGGCATTTAGCGTGGTACCCACCGCATCGGTTTGCTCCTGCCATTTGACCAGGTCAACAATCAGTCGCCACACCCGGTTAAGGAATCGATGACAGCCTTCGACCCCCTGATCGCTCCATTCCAGGTCGCGCTCGGGAGGGGAGGCAAACAGAATGAACAAACGGGCCGTGTCGGCACCGTACTTATCAATTATGTCCTCAGGACTGACTACATTCCCCTTGGACTTGGACATCTTGGCCCCATCTTTAAGAACCATACCCTGGGTCAAAAGGTTGGCAAAGGGTTCCTGACAGGAGAGCATACCCGCATCATAGAGTACCTTGGTAAAGAAACGGGCATACATCAGATGGAGGATAGCATGTTCAACCCCTCCGATATACTGATCAACCGGCATCCAATAGTCTGCCGCTGATTTAAGAAATGGTCGGTTGGCAGCGTGTGGGCTGGCGTAACGCATAAAGTACCAGGAGGAGCACACAAAGGTATCCATAGTATCTGTTTCCCGTCGGGCTGGTTTGCCACAGGTAGGGCAGACAGTCTCAACAAATTCTTTAACATAGTTGAGCGGGGATTCACCAGTAGGCCGGAATTCAACGTCTTCCGGCAGGATAACCGGCAGATCCTCGAAGGGGACCGGAACCGGACCACAATCTTCACAATAGACTATGGGTATGGGCGCACCCCAGTAACGCTGGCGGGAAATCAACCAGTCCCGCAGCTTGAAATTCACTGTTCCGCGGCCAATTTTATTGGCCTCCATAAATTTGATGATCGCCTCCTGACCTTCCTCTATAGTCAGTCCGTTGAACTTTCCTGAGTTGACCATTACCCCGTCACCGGTATAGGCTTCAGACAGAGTTCCGTCCAGCGGTAAAGGCTGGTCAGGGTTCTGGATGACCACTCTGATCTCCAGATTATACTTTTTTGCAAAGTCAAAGTCCCGCTGGTCATGAGCGGGAACTGCCATTATTGCTCCGGTACCATAATCCATAAGCACGTAGTTGGCCAACCAGATCGGAATCTCTTCGCCGTTGACAGGGTTGATTGCGTACCTGCCGGTAAAGAACCCCAATTTCTCCGCTTCGGTCGAAGTTCGTGCCAGTTCGTTAAGATGCATCATGCTGGCTGCAAAATCACGGACTCCAGTTTCATATTCGGTTCCTTGCGCCAGGGTTTCAACCAGTGGGTGCTCCGGGGCCAATACCATGTATGTTACCCCGAAGACCGTGTCAGGGCGGGTGGTATACACGGGAATCTTTTCACCGGAATCTTTTACGGTAAAGCTGAATTCG
Organism: Syntrophomonadales bacterium; assembly: GCA_050951725.1. Taxonomy (GTDB): domain Bacteria; phylum Bacillota; class Syntrophomonadia; order Syntrophomonadales; family DTU052; genus DTU052. The sequence goes on from JBMNJO010000012.1 coordinate 206,368, forward strand.
CAACCTTCACTGCGTCCAATCCAGTTGCGCTGCATGGTCTTAACCTTGTCTGGCCAACCAGGCATATGATCCAGGTCATTCAGCAGTCTTTCGGCGTAGTCGGTGATCTTAAAAAACCACTGTTCCAGGTTCTTTTTCTCGACCCCGGTTTCGCACCGCTCACAGGCACCGTCGACTACCTGCTCATTGGCAAGGACTGTAGCACAGGACGGGCACCAGTTAACTGCCGCTGCTTTCTTATAGGCCAGTCCCATATGATACAGCTGTAAAAAAAGCCATTGGGTGAATTTGTAGTATTCCGGGCTGCAGGTGGCAACCTCCCGGTTCCAGTCATAACTTATACCCAAAGACTTGAGCTGATCTCGCATATTATCAATGTTGGAATAGGTCCATTTGGCGGGTGGGATTGAGTTTTTGAGGGCCGCGTTTTCTGCAGGTAAGCCAAAAGCATCCCATCCCATAGGATGCAGAACATTATAACCCCGCATGGTTTTGAAACGGGCCACCACATCACCAATGGCATAGTTTCTTACGTGTCCCATATGCAGGTTGCCGGATGGGTAGGGAAACATCTCCAGGTTATAATACTTTGGCTTGTAGGGGTCTTCTACCACCGTGTATAATTCATTATCCTCCCAGAAGTCCTGCCACTTGGATTCAATCTTCTTAAAATCGTATCGGCCGTCCACAACCATCCTCCTTATATTTACATTTGTTATACGTAGTTCGCACGAGAATTCAGACAGATTTACAGTCTCTGGCTCTGAATAGAAGGCGGCTAACAACAAAAAACCTCTCCATCCTTAAGGACGAGAGGTCTCCCGCGGTACCACCTTATTTGGCAAAAAGATTTGGTGGAGCTGGCGGGAATCGAACCCGCGGCCTCTTCCATGCCAAGGAAGCGCGCTCCCTCTGCGCCACAGCCCCATGTGTTTTGCCCGCTTAAGATTATAACGTAATCAACGGTGCCAGCTATATGGATTTTTTAGATTTAGCAAGCTGGGTGAAGGGTATTGTTGTATGTTAAACGACCAAGTAGCAGCCAGTTCCGCATTCTACCCCTGACCTAACCTGCCCAGTCCCTTCACCGGCACAGCTCCCCGGCGAGATTCAGCCTGTAACCTGCTGCCTCGCACCAACCGGCAGTTCTCTTACAAGTTGGCAGACTTACTACTCCGGTTCCTCGCTTGAATCTACAGTTGACATTGCATATTATATGACGCCTTCCACCCAAAAGTCAACCAGTGTTACTTGTACAAACCCAATTTTGAAGGAACTAATCTTCCAGCTGTTGAATAATTAGGAGTTCCCAAAACTTTTTGGGACAAAAATTGGGGAGGACAAGTCGTTGGAAAAGTGTATGGTAATAGTAAACCCGGTTTCTGCCAATGGCAGGACCGGTCGTAATTGGCCGCATATTGCCGGAGAGTTAAAGAAGACCGGGTTGCAATTTGATGCGCAGATCACATCAAAGAGCGGGGAAGCAACCCTGCTCGCCCAAGCCGCGTTGCAAAAGGGATATCAGACCATCATCGCAGTGGGTGGGGATGGTACCCTCAATGAAGTAGTGAATGGTTTCTTTAAATCAGAGGACAGCCGCCTGATCAATCCTGAAGCCCGTCTGGGTCTGATTTCCAGCGGTACCGGTCGGGATTTTATCAAGACCATCAATTATTCTGAGGATATTAAAGACGTCTCCAGAATCCTGGCCCGCGGCCAGGTTCGGACCATTGACATTGGTAAGGTTTCTTACCAGAATTCCGAGGGCCAGCGAGCCTACAGGTATTATATAAACGTTGCGGGTATGGGGATGGACGGTGAGACAGTAGATCGGGTTAACCGGACCACCAAGGTTTTTGGCGGCAAGGTCTCTTTTTTATGGGGAACCGTGGCCACCCTGGTTCAGTACCGCAATCGGGAATTGGCCTTGGAGATCGATGGTGTTACCCGCTACCATGGAGAAGCCACCCTGGTGGCAGTTGCCAATGGCCAGTATTTTGGGGGTGGTATGCGCATTGCTCCCGAGGCGAAACTGGATAGCGGTTATTTCGACATCATTATCGTCGACAACATGGCCAAGCCTGATATCATCGCCAATCTGCATCGTATCTACCGGGGTACTCACCTGACTCACCCGAAAGTCTACCTCATGCGGGGTAAACATGTTCGGGCAACCTCCAACCAAAGGGTTCTTCTGAATGTTGACGGCGAGCAGCCGGGAGTGCTGAACGCCGAATTCGAACTGTTTCCCCAAAAGCTGCAGCTGATCTGCTAAAGACGGCCCAACTCTTCTAAACCCAGTACAAATAAGCGTTTATGCATTCAACCGCGTGAACGCTTATTTGTATTTTGCTATGCTTAATCGATCCGCGACAATACCATCTGCTATACTCAGGTTAATCAGAGTTGCAGAATAATCGCATTAGGGAGTGTTGCCTTATTAAAGCACTGTTCTTACGAAACAATTTTCAATTGTCCCTGGAGGAAACCCCCCAACCAGTCATATCGAAACCGGGTGACATTATTGTCAGAGTGACTGCCTCGTCCATCTGTGGGAGTGACATCCACTTCGTCACCGGGGAAGTCCCGCTGAAACCCGATTTTATTATCGGCCATGAGGGGGTTGGGGTGGTCGAGGAGGTGGGAACCGGGGTTGAATTCTTTAAACCCGGCGATCGAGTAGTCATTCCCTATATGGTGTCGTGCGGATACTGCTCGGAGTGCAAGGCGGGCAGAGCCTATGCCTGCCTGGCGGACCTTCAGTTCGGTGTGGGCAAGGCCCGGGGGGATCTGCCGGGTACCCAGGCTGAATTTGTGCGTATTCCGTTTGCCGACTCCTCAGTAGTCCCTATACCAGATTCAGTTACAGACCGGGAAGCACTTTTCGTCGGCGACATACTGTCAACCGGTTACTTCGGTGTGACCAACGGGAATATTCAGCCGGGAGATGAGGTGGCCGTTTTTGGAGCCGGACCGGTTGGGCTGTGCGCAGTAGCCTGTGCCAAGCTGTTTTCACCATCCAAGATAATACTGGTGGATCTTGAAGACTACCGCCTGGAGGCGGGAATACGCCTGGGGGCAACTCATACCATCAACGCTCGCTCGACCAGAGCCGGTTCAGAGATTCGCCGGTTAACGGGGGGGACCGGAGTACAGGTCTCAATAGAAGCTTCAGGGGCGGAAGCCGCCTTGGATGATTGCCTGGCATGTACCGCGAAAGGGGGAATACTGTCAGCTATCGGTATGACTCCTTTCAGTGTTAGATTTACTATGGGCAAGATGTTCTACAAAAACCTGACCATGATATCCGGGTATACCACACTTAATGAGATGCGTCGGTTGGTGAAATTAATCGAGTGCAAGCAACTGGATTTGACTTCTCTTATTACCCATGAGGTGCCTTTCAGCAGTATCCTGGAGGGATACCGGATCTTTCAGAACAGATTGGATGACTGCATCAAGGTAATGGTAGTTCCCGATTAAAGTCTGTCCAAGTCTATGCCGGGGATTCTGGCAGCTAACACTCCGATTATTAATACGCATAACGAGAGTGTCCCAAATGGGACATATGACGAAGGGCATAGTGTCCCAAATGGGACACTATGCCCTTCGTCATATTGGCCGCGTTACGGTAAGAATAAGCACTTTTTGGTGCTGGCATGGAATTTGCATATTTAACAGGTTAAATTATTGTTCCTTAATACGATAGGAGGATTGGTATGAGACACAATAAGGAGTTATTTGATTTATCGGGACAAGTTGCGATTGTCACGGGCGGGGCAGCAGGGATAGGGGTTCAGATGTCCTATGCCCTGGCGGAAGCGGGTGCCAATTTGGTTATCGCGGCGCGGAAACTTGATCGGTGTGCTGCGGCGGCAGAAAAGATGACGCGAGAATTGGGGATCAAGGTCCTGCCGGCCCGTTGTGACGTTACCAAGGAAGCAGAAATTGATGAATTGTTTGATCTGGTGATGAAAGAGTTCGGTCGACTGGATATTCTGGTTAACAACTCCGGTGCCTCATGGGGTGCCCCTTCACTGGAGTATCCCCGCGACGGCTGGGACAAGGTGTTAAACACCAATCTAACCGGGCCCTGGCTATGCATGCAAAAGGCGGCTCGGATTATGTCGCAGCAGAACTATGGGCGGATTATCAATCTGGCATCGATAGCCTCGTTCGTGGGTGCCAAACCAGAAATAATGGATACGGTAGCGTATCAAGCCAGTAAGGCGGCCATAGCTGGTCTGACGAAGGATTTGGCCGTTAAGTGGGCTCGTTACAATATTACCGTCAACGCTATCGCACCAGGGTGGTTTCCTTCTCATATGACTCAGGGAAGTCTGGAAACGAACGAAGAGGCATACCTGGATATGATTCCCATGGGACGTTTTGGTGGTGAGGACGAGTTAAAGGCTGCTACTTTATTCCTGGCATCCCCGGGTGCCAGTTATGTGACCGGAGTTATTCTGAGTGTTGATGGCGGCTGGGTAGCCATGTAGACGTTCACACAGCCCAATCCCAAATAAACAGGCTGAAATATGACCGGAGTAATCAAGTTTAGAAAGGAGCAGGCGTAATGACGTTTAAAAAGAGCAAGGATGACATGGTTTGTGTAGCCGCAACCAGAACCCCGTTTGGACGTTTTGGCGGTTCCCTCAAGGATGTGGACATCTACGATCTGGGGGCGCTGGCGATGAAAAATTCTCTGGACAGGATCGCGCTTAAACCAGAACTTATTGATGAAGTGTGGTGGGGATGTGGTGATACCACCAACTGTAAGGACCCATATACACCGGTTACTGCCCGACAGAGCATGTTAAAAGCCGGTATCCCGCCGGAGAAGCCTTCAGTGACCTTTGATCAGGCATGTATTTCCGGGATGGATGCGGTTAAGTATGGCTGCCGGAGCATCCGGTTAGGCGAAGCTGAAGTAGTGATGACCGGTGGTGCTACCAGCTTCAGTACGGTTCCTTTCCTCCTGCGCGGTATACGGTGGGAAGGCAAACGCCACACCTCCTTCCTGGTGGAGGATCCGATTATTCCTCTCGGTTACAAGGACTATGCGCCGGTGGCGGTTGATTCCGGCAATGTGGCCGAAGAATACGGGGTCACCCGGGAAGAACAGGATGAATTTGCGCTAAGCAGTCACATGAACTATGGCAAGGCCTGGGAACATGGCTTCTTTAAAAATGAGATGGTGCCCTATGAAATCGTGAAGAAGGATAAAAAAGGTAATGTGCTTTCTTCGAAATCTCTGGATATCGATGAACAGTACCGTCCCGGCATGAAAATCGAGGATTTGACCAAGTTAAAGCCGATTTTCGGTAACCCTACTGTTACCGCCGGGAACGCACCAGGCATGAATGATGGTGCTGCGGCTCAGATATTTATGAAACGTGAAAAAGCTGAAGAGCTTGGACTGGAAATTCTTTACACGGTGGTAGAGATGTCATCTATTGCTTTACAACCGCGCATAATGCCGGTGTCGCCGGCCTTTGCAATCAAGAAATGTCTGGATTTGACCGGTTTAACAGTTGATGATCTGAAGTACCTCGAAATCAATGAGGCGTTCGCCTGCGTTCCGCTGGTAGCTACCAAACTCCTGTCGAACCAGAGATTCCTTAAAGGGGACTACCAGGCTATGGTTCGCGAAGCATCAGAGAAACCCATTCTTGATAACGATGCCACCCTGTATCAGGAGCTTAAGCAGAAACTGAATGTCAACGGGAGTGCAATCGCTGTGGGACATGCCAACACCGCCAGTGGGGCGAGGATCATGATGACTGCCGCTTATAATCTGAAAGCAAACGGTGGTGGGTATGCCGCGTGTGCTATCTGTGGCGGGTTGACCCAGGGAGCCGGGTGTATCATTTGGGTCGAGTAGTCTCCCTTTGTTGGTGGGTAGCGGAAAGCTGGATAATGCCTTTGCGCTGCCAGCAATTAATAATATTTGGAGGTGTAGGTGGATGATCAGTTTTGAGTTGACTGATGAACAAAAGGAAATGCAGGCCCTGGCCCGCAAGTTCACCCGATCCGAAATTATCCCGGTGGCTGCTGAGTATGATAAAACCGGCGAGATGCCGTGGGAAATCATCAGGAAAGCGTTTGACATCGGTCTGTGGAACTTCAATCTTCCCTCAAAATACGGCGGTTTGGAACTGGATCATGTTACCGAGGCTATCCTGGTTGAGGAGCTTTCTTACGGATGTCTGGGGGTATCGGGTGCCTGGGACGGCAATACTCTGGCCCTCGTTCCAATCCAGATAGCCGGAACTGAGGAGCAGATGGACCGGTGGCTTCCTCAATTTGGAGAGGCCCCATTACTGGGATCGTTCTGTCTGACCGAGCCCAATGCGGGTTCCGATGCTTCTTCCATGGCGACTTACGCCAAAAAGGTGGGCGACGAGTATATATTGACCGGAACCAAGTGTTTCATTACCCATGGTGGAATCTCTGCCATGAACACTGTCTTCGCCAAGACCGATCGCAGTCAAAAGGGAACCCGGGGGATCACGGCGTTTCTGGTTCCGGGGGATGCCCCGGGACTGTCTATGGGCAAGGTCGAAGATAAAATGGGCGATAGAGCATCGCACGTGGCTGAGGTTATTTTCGATGAGGTGCGTATCCCCGCCCGGGACCGCTTGGGTGCGGAAGGCGAGGGTTTCAAGATCGCTATGAGAACCCTTGATCAGACCAGAATGAGTATTGGAGCAGCTGCGGTGGGCGTGGCTCGTCGAGCTTATGAGGAGGCCCTGGAATACTCCAAGCAGCGGGTACAGTTCGGGCGCCCCATCAGCAGCAACCAGGCGATAGCTTTTATGCTGGCAGATATGGCTACCCAGATTGAAGCGGCCCGGGGATTGGTATGGCAGGCGGCCTGGCAGATTGACAGCGGTAATCCCGATCCCAAACTCGGGGCCATGGCCAAGCTATTTGCGGGTGATACAGCAATGAAGATAACGGTTGATGCTTTGCAGGTCTTTGGTGGGTACGGCTACATGAGGGAGTACCCCATGGAGAAGCTGATGCGTGATGCCAAGATTCTGCAAATCTACGAAGGAACGCAGCAGATTCAGCGGGTGGTTATCTCGGGACGAATTCTGGCATAGCCTTTAGTCTCCGACCATTTACCAGCGACTCTGAAGTATTTGATCCCGGTTTTTGACGCACGCAAGTGGCTGAATAAGACCGGGATCTGCATATTCGGTGGGGCGAAGTATGTTAAACGGTTATTATAGTGGTTCACCGGCATTTGAATGATAACTGCAATGCCGTTTTGGAGGAACCCCAAATGTCAGCCAATCAACTGAATCTTCATAGTGATGTATAATCAAACATAGTAAGGATATCTGTCGTTTACGGGAGATGAGTCAATGAACGAAAACAAGAGAGAAGTAGTTCGGATCTGGAAAGCTCTGCGTGATCATGGTGAGTATGAGGGCATAACCATCTCTCCAGATATCCGTGAATCCTGGTCACGGAGCGAAGCGTATAGAGTTAACCCTTACAAGAGATGTTGTGATGTTATAATCAGTTCTGCGGAACTGGAGGAGAGGAAAGCCGCCAATAAGTCTCTTATCGAGCAGGCCACTATTATGATGGGACACTTGCACCGGTTTATGGAGGGGTCCGGGTTCGTGTTTGCCCTGGCGGATAGCGACGGGTACTTTCTGAAACGGATCGGTGATAAAGACGGACTTGACTTTACCGGTGGAGCTAATCTAACCGAAGGTGCCAACTGGTCCGAAGAGGTGATGGGTACCAATGCCGCGTCTCTGGCCCTGGTTCTGGGCAAGCCGGTGCAGTTATTGGGCTATGAGCATTATTGCCTCTGTGCAGCAATAGCTACCTGTTCCGCATGCCCTATCTTTGACGAAGAAGGCCAGCTGATCGGTGTAATGAACATTATTGGTCCCTATCATCTGGTCAACCGGCATACCATGGGCATGGCGGTAGCAGCATCCCGGGCCATAGAGCGCCAAATTGCCCTGCACAACGCCTATCAACAGAGCGAGATGGCCAACCTTCATAAAACCGCTATTATGGATTCCATATCCGATGGCGTCCTGACCCTGGACACTGAGGGACGTATCATCCACATTAATAACCAGGCGGCGGAGAACCTCGGCATAAATCATACCAGTGCGGTCGGTGAAAACCTGACCGAGCTGATGATGCCGGAAAACAAACTTTTCTTTGCCAGAATCAAAGGCAAACACAAGCTTTTCGGTGAGCCTCTGATGATCCGCCGAAAGAATGACAGCATAAAGCTGGCAGTGAGCTGTACCCCGCTGGTATCCAAAGAACAGGAAACCCTGGGAACCGTGATTATCATTCAGCCCATGAAACAGTATAAGAAGATGATCGAGCGAATCTCCGGCGCCCAGGCCAAGATAACCTTTAGTGACATAATTGGGCAAGGTGCTGAATTCAGATATGCCATCCATTGCGCCGAAATGGCGGCTAAAACTGATTCCAGCATACTTCTCCTGGGTGAGAGCGGTGTGGGCAAGGAGATGTTTGCCCAGGCAATTCATAATGCCAGCAGCCGTTCCCGGGAACCCTTTTTCGCCATCAATTGTGCCGCTTTACCGCGAGAACTGGTATCAAGCGAGCTGTTTGGCTATGAAGAGGGTGCTTTCACCGGTGCCCGAAAGGGAGGCAACCCGGGTAAATTTGAATTGGCTGATCAGGGAACCATTTTTCTGGACGAAATCGGGGAAATGCCGATTGATTTGCAGGGTTCCCTCTTGCGGGTTCTGGAAGAAGGCAATGTAACCCGACTGGGGGGACGTGATATTACCAACGTCAATGTTCGAATCATTGCTGCTACCAACAAGAATTTGAAAGAAGAGGTCCGAAAGGGCAACTTTCGGCTTGATCTCTATTACCGGTTACGGGTTATCGACATTAAAATCCCGGCTCTGCGGGATAGGAAGGACGATATTCCCATACTGGTAGAGTACTTTGTCAAGACCATAGGCCCCCGATTAGGAAAGCAAATTACTCATGTCGATGATAAGGTTTTCGAGATCCTGTCTTACTACGATTGGCCCGGAAATGTTCGAGAATTGAGCAATGTCATCGAACGGGCCATCAATATGAGTTCTGGGACAACTCTAACGGTAGACGCTTTCCCGTTGGAGCTAAAGTGCAATCTCGAAGACCACACCACAATCTGGAGAAAACGCCTCCCTAAAGATCCTCAACTACAGGAACAGATAATAAGGAGTTTCCTGCAAAAACACAACAACAACAAGACCCGGGTAGCCGAGGAACTGGGCATCTCCCGCAGCAGCCTCTATCGCAAGATGGAGAAGTTTTCAATTTAGGGATACCGGGGAAGTGGATTTATGATATCTCTTGCAGTATAAACTTAACGAACCTTCCGGACATGTGCGGTCTCAACCTGAAGTATGTCAACCTTGGCCTCGATTCGCTGCAGAACATCAATAACGCATTGATTATGGTTCATTTGGACTTCACGAAAGTCATAAAGTCCACGGATTTTATTTATTACCTCATTTTCAACCCGTACTTCGAGTTTTCCCAGGCGGCTATCCATTTCAACGATCTGATTACCCATTACATTGATGCGGTTGCCTATCTCGTCAATGCGACTACCCAGCCGGTTATCCATTTCGGCAATACGATTATCCAGCTTATCCTGACCTTGTTCAACGTTGATCATTTTCTGGCCTGGAATTTGAATCTCACCAAGAATCTGTTTTAGAACTGCCTCCATCTACTGCCCCCCTGGAGATATCACTATACAATACAACAATCAAAGCCTGACGCCAGGAATTAAACTTGGGTCAGGCTTTGAGTTATCATTATTACCAGTGCGACGGAATCATCCTCCAATGATCGCCCTCGCGGTTTTAGGATCATATATCCAGCGGATAGTTCCACCTGCGCCCGCTGTTTCCACCAGCAGTTTCTCGCCGGCCCAGAAAGCGTTCATGGCGTTGTCCAGGAATGGTGCATGGGCGAAGGCCTTTTTCCGGACATCGTAGAGTTTTACACTCTGATGGGAATCGCCATAGTAGCGAATAGCCGCGTATTGGTGGCTGCCGTTGAAACTTAGATCCATGACTGCCGATTCCCCATCGGCAATCTTTTGGGAGAATACCTCCCGGTTCTGTTTCAGATCGTGAGCGAATACTGTGAAAGACTCAGGTTCCTGAATGGTGTAGAGCAGCAACTGCTTCTCCGGGCTGTAGGCCAGGGAAGAGAGCCTCCTCATATTATCCGCTCCAGGCGGTGTTACCCCCTTGACCGGCAGGAGCATCCGCTCTTGATCCTCATCACCCTCACGGATGTAGATGCCATCATCCCGTCCGAAGACCTGAACCCCACCTTCACGGCCAGCGGTACGCTCAATTTTATATCCTTCTTCGCTTTTCACCAGATAGAAGCGGATATGACTCAGTACATAGTAGCTATCGGCATTGTAGGCCACCGTCCGCCGGGCGTCCACGTAGGGCTGCCCATTTTCCTCACCGGTGCCGGTAATGGAGTAGGCTACTGGATGCGGGTTGGATATGGTGAAATACCCCGATGGATCTGTCAGGAGGCTCCGGGCAAAGTCATCGTCCCGGGTGATACCGGCTTCAAGATAGCGGGCTACGGTATCCTCCGCCGCCAGGGTTTTGGGACTGAGGTTGATACGGGTAATGCGCATGGGAATGTTTTCACTATTGCCCCCTTTTAGGACGTAGAGGGTGCTGGAGTCTGTGCCCCAGACCGGGTTATAAAAATCGTACATCCCGCCAAAAACCAGGCTCTGCTCGCCGTGGGCAGGATCAAGATTCTTGGCCCATTCCTCTTCGTCAGTGTGGCGGAAGTGATAGTTGGCCGTGAGTTTTTTACCATCGGCAAAGTTGTTTACCGAACAGATGTAGACATCGGAAAGGTCAGTGATTACACTGGCTGTTTCACTGAGTTTTTTCTCATCCTGGATTGACTTAACATAAGCTATATAGAATCCATCGGGCGAAACCGAGGGGAACCGTCCCTCATCCACCACCTGTTCATCACCGTCAGCTTTTCTGACCAGTATCATCCCGTCACGCTCGAAAAGGATATCCTCACTCCGAGGGATAAAAGAAGCCTTATTGCCGGATGCGATTTTCCGCAGGTTTCTTCCGTCGCGGTTGATCTCGCAAATATCAAGGCTCTTGACATTAAAGCCATGCTCCAGCCATTCAATCTTTCTGCGGGTAATCAGCAGGGTCTGATCATCTGCACTCCAGGATGGTTCTTCGTAAAAGAGATCGTAGTCATTGCCTTCGATCAGTGTACGAGTTTCCCCGCTATCCAGATCATACAAGTATATTCCTTTGCTGTTTGTATAGGCGGCTGTTTTGCCATCATGGGAAAGGGCATTGAATAAAATCTTGCTGTCGGTGATTTTATTCGTCCCAGCCTGTTTGTCGGATTGGAGAGGTAGTATGAATGTACCCTGATCTGCTACCGGAATGTATAGTTTATCGGTTCCGATTACTGGTGGCAAATTACTTCCGGAGGCGATGTCAACAAGGGATACGTGATTAATAATCTTTAAATCGGCGGCCAGAACCGGATTCAAATGACCAGTTTCACGGTTTCCCAAACCCAGCCATAATGCCAGAGCCATGGCGACCGTCAATACGGCTGCGTAGGCCAGGGTCGGCTTTTTCCGGGAAACTGGCTGGGACTCAAATTCGGTACGTAGCCGTGATTTCAACTCCTGATTAACGGGAATCTCCTGACGCAGGGCTTCGACCTTCTTCCCCCATTCATCTAATTGTTTGCGCTTGCCAAACATGACTCCACCTTCTTCCTAAGCTGTTCCAGAGTACGGTAAAACCGGGTTTTCACGTTTGCCTGTTTGGAATCCAGAACCATTGCTATCTCCTTAAATTTAAGTCCACAGAAAAAACGGAGGTTTATCAGTTCGAACCGTTCACCATCCAATTGACTAAGAGCGCTTTTCAAGCAAGCCTTTTCCAGATCATGTTCCAGATCCTCCAGCACCGTCATAAAGGTGAGGCTTTCCGGAACCTCACCGGGTAACTCCCGGCCTGATTTACGGTAATAATCAACGATGGTATTCCGGGCAATAGTAACCAGCCAGGCCTTGTGAGTATGCCGAGTCGAATCGTAATGCCGATAGGCCTTCAGGAAAACATCGCTGACAATGTCATCGGTGTTCCAGGGATCGCCTACCTTGCAATAGACATAGCGGTATATGTCGTCATAGTAGCGCTCATACAGTTGAAGGAAATCGTTGGCCAACTTTGAAACCTCCTTCTATATATGATTTACGTTTCAAAAGCAAAAAAGAAACATCTTCCGGTTTTTTAATGCGGTTTTTCATCTCTGTTTCCCATGGAGGCGTCACAAAACAGTTATCAGAGGATAAGAGGGAGGATTTTTAGATATGTTACGTGGGTGCGAGAATACGAGGACGGGGTTGGCGTCAATTTTATTGAACCAGACCCCGTTTCCTTTCCAGCATGTACTATCCAGGGTGGATTTCCATGCACAATACCGGGGCAGGTATCCCGGTGGCTTGCCGGTGGGAATGGACGGAGTTTATTGGCGTTTCTTACAGTTGGTTCTGGCGACATAGACGGCGTACTGAAGGGCATTTTTAATTACATCCAACTCCAAATACAGAGCCGGAGGTGAACCCGGCCTCCAGTTCACCTCATACAGCCAGATTTGCTCGTTTTCATCAATTCCGATATCGATTCCCAGTTCGTCAAGCCTTGATTTAAACTTTTCGGCATGAATCTCATCAAGATGATTTGCAAGTCCCAGAGCAAAATGCTGCAATTTCTTGCGAATGATGCGGTAGCGTTCTCCGTATTCGTGGATCAAAAAGGCTTTCAGGTAATTGAAGTATCCGCCGCTGCTGATGTTGCAGACGATGGTACCTGGTGGAGCGACCCGGACAAAGGCGGCTACAAAAACCCATTCACCCTGTCCGTTCTTTTGGACATGCAGGCGGAAGTCACAGGCCAAACCGTGTTTGGTGACGCTTTTTATGTAAGGCTGTACCAGATGGTCCTTGTTGAGCAACGTATCCTTTATATACTGGCTGAACTGAGCCAGCGAAAGTATCCTGCTCTGCTGCGCTTCAGTCACCCTGATACCTTGCGGCGTTAGTTCTACAAACACAACTCCGATACCTTTTCGCCCATCAGCGGGTTTGATGACAATTCGACTATACTTCTCCAGGAACTGGATCGGATCTGACGGGCTGCGAATAACCTCGGTTTCAGGTAAATACTCCATGTATTTATTGGCTTTTGTTAATCTTTCATAAACCCGCCGTTTGTTCCCCAGAGCCATAGTGGTAAAGGGGACTCTCTTCTTCAGTACATTTATGGTTGATGAATAGCTTTTGAATTCTTGAGGACTGCCCGTATTATAGACAACATCCGGAAACGGGAGGTTTCGTCTCGTCCACCGGCCGTCTTCATAGACAAAACCATTTATGGTTTCATTCTGTATATCCACTTCGTCGGGCGTAAAATAATAGAAAGGTATCCCCTCGGCTTTAGCGACGCTTGCACACGCGTAAGCCCTATTGACACGGGAGGGATCCTGCTTATGATGCATCATTCCAACTACTGGCAAAATTTCTTCCCTCCTTACTCCGGACTTGCCAGATGGAATCGAATCTGGCTGGCCGCGGCTTTGGCCTGTTGCTTGGCTTCTTCGGGGGTTTCACCTGTAGCGATTACGTACCCACATCTTTTTCCCATAGACGATGGCGGGCCGATATGACTTCCTCTTATGTACTTGATATAGACGTCAGTTACCCCCGGGTGCCTGGATGCCCGGTTTCTTCCGGTTACTAATTTCAGCACTCCAGAGGAGGATACAGTCAAATACTGAGTAAACACATACCGGGAGTATTGTTTTTGAACATTCGGCACCTCTCCAAGCGCAAGTCGCACCGTTTCTTTTACCAGGTTAATACCGCAATTTGTTTTTATCATCTGGTTCATAGCCCCGCCCGAAATCCTGGGGTTGGCCTCAATTAACTTCCATTCGTTTCCAACCAGCCTTAGTTCCAGATGACAGGCCCCCATACTCATCCCAAATTCTTTCATTATGGAAGAGACAACAATACCAAGCTCATCAAACAAGCTGCCGGAGGAGTTGGCCAAAACCAAATATCCGGTCACGATGAAGCGTTGATGAAAAGTGATTTCCTGTTCAATAACAGCCACTATGTTGACCTGATCGTTGTAGACCAGAACCTCAACCAAATACTGTTGCCCGGCGAGGTACTCCTCAACCAGGATAGGATGGCCTGGATAGCGGTTAAAAAGGTGATTGGCATAGATTTGCAACTGCCCGGCATCTTCAGCAAGTAAAACCCCTCCTGAACCGGAGGCTTTAGGAGATTTGAGCACCAACGGCACCATGTTTGCGTGCTCTTCAACGAATTCCGGCAACTGGGTCCGGTCATTAATGATCGCGTAATAGGGATTATAGGTTGTGTTTTCGAGTGTGTTCCTGGTCAGAATTTTATCTTCCATCTTCATCATTGCCTCGGAGGAAAGGAGGTTTAACCCTTGAGACTCAGCGAGGCTGGCAGCCAGATATACGTATGGTTCTACAAAACTAAGTATTGCCTTAAGTTGTCGTCCCTGTTTTTTTAGTGCCATGATTTGCTTGCTTAATGAGTTCAGACTGAAATCCTGAACCTGTATCATTTGGTTTACTTCGGGATACTTGGAGCTATCACGGTTTCGCCTGGTAAGTACTACCACGTTATAACCCAACCGGTGCGCCGCCCTAAGAGCATCCCGGGCTGACCCCGATTTAGAGGTCTCGAGAAATATTATGGTCGGGATTAAGTCATCCTTAGTGCTCCCGTTGCCACTAATAATGGCCCCTTTCGATGTTTTTATTACCATTCTTGCCTATGCCTCCCTAATAGTCTCAGTGCGGTTGCAAGCTGTACGACGAGCTGTACTGCCAGTAATTACCTTTATACTATGCATCTAACTGATTATTGGGTATTGGTTCCAACTAAGAAACCGACCTGATTCGCTGTCGAATGTAATGAATATTCACCGTGAAACCCCCAAATTACGCAGTTTGCATGCATAAACATGCAGAAGCCGATTGATACAGGCATGGCAAGGCGGCCCTGTGAAGGCGAACGGTGAAAGGGATGAGTTTCATGCCGGGGGGTGCGAAATCGCCAAGCATGGATAATCTGCTCGGGTGCCCTATGCGGTGATATGCCAAGATCACGCGAAGTCTGACGAGAATATTTATACAATTATGCTTACGACTGCAACTGTCCGCAGAGGAATCAATCAAGGAAAGAATCAAATCTGTGCGTTTGGTCCGTCGACAGAATAACTGGAGTGAGCCGCCGGGGAATTTTGTTTGGTCAAACTCGAAAGATATCAGACTGGCAGGAAAAAACTTGGACTCGGAGAAATAATATCTATTCCTGGCAGGGGAGTAAGATTATGTTTGACTTTGATAAACGATTATTGATGGCAGCAATTATCGCTGTGTTAATCAGCTTTGGGCTGGGATACCAGTATGGGGTATATGTGCAGGAAAAAAGATGCCTGCAGGCCAGCCTGACCAATCCGGTAATGCAGAACCCGGGGACATCGGAAAAGGACGAACCTCAAAGGGTGTACGTCTATGTCGTGGGGGAGGTGGCAAGTCCGGGTGTTCTGGAGATGCAGGAAGGGGACCGGATTTTCCAGGCGTTAGAGAAGGCAAGGCCGGGGGAGGACGCTGACCTGACTATGGTAAACCTGGCAGCCCCTATCTCCGACGGAGATACAATCGTGGTGCCCAAAGTGGGAGAAGAGCCAACACCGACCTTGAGTGGGTCATCAGTTGGTTATTCCGGGCAGGCAACAGTAAGTAATGGTCCTCTCAATATAAATGTCGCTACCGTTGAAGAACTCGATCAAAGACTGCCTGGCATCGGGCCGGCGCTCGCACAACGGATTGTTGACTATCGGCAAAAGAACGGAGGATTTAAGGCAATCGAGGAACTCCAGGAAGTTTCGGGTATTGGGGAAAAAAGATATGAGGAGATTAAGGATCTGGTCCGAGTCAGGTAAACTTCTGACCCGAAAAGAACGTAGGTGGTCAAAATAAACCGGATTCTGCTCTGGGCTTTTATTGGACTCGCTACAGGAATCGCGGTCGCTGAGTGGGGCGATATCTGGTGGCTGATCATCCTGGGGCTAAGTTGTGGTTTTCTGGTGCTCCTGTGGCGGAGACCTATCGTTTTGCTTCTGGCCGCCACAGCGTTTATGGGTTTTGTTTACTGGAATGGGGTCCACCCGCAGCGCCCGGATTTTCACGGGACCTATCTTGCCGGGGCCAAGGTTTTGGTCTTGGGCAGACCACAAATAAAGGATGGGGAACAGCGTTTTGTGGGACTGTTACAGGAAGAAGGGTTTAAGGTCCGGGTTTTTCTTCCTGTCATCCCGGCTCTGGAAAAGGGTGACCTGCTGGAGATTAGCGGCTCTCTGCGTGAGATAAGGGGACCCTCCAACCCGGGCGATTTCGATTATCGGGAGTTCTGGGCTCACCGGGGGATCTTCTACAATTTGCGCGTCAATAAACAACCTTCCCCCCGGGTAATCACCAATCAATCAGGTTTTGGACAGACACTCCTGAATGGAGTGATCAGACGGGGACACCAGACCATTCAGGCCTGTATGAGTGATGAGCAGGTAGTGTTGCTGGAGGGGATGCTCTTTGGATTTCAAGGGGAAATCAGTGAGGAACAGTATGCCCTTTTTCAGCAGTCCGGGTTAGTCCATATTTTTTCCGTTTCGGGATTTCACGTGGGCTTTATAGTTCTCATCGGAATTTGGGTCGCTAATCGTCTGGGGAAGAGCAATGCGACCCGTTTTTTTATGGTTTTCACTCTGATCATGTTGTATGGGTTCATGACCGGGTGGCCTTCTCCGATGGCGCGGGCTTCGATCATGGCCTGTCTGGGTCTCATGGCTCACTATTTCGGGCGCGAGGAGGACCTGCCTACGTCGCTGGCATTGGCAGGTATAGTCCTGTTATTGATAAACCCCGCTAATCTGTTTGAGATCTCCTTTCAGCTTTCCTTCCTGGCTACCTGGGGCCTGATCTTTCTCTATCCCCGCTGGAGGGATATGGCGCGGGTTCAGATTCCCTGGGAAAAAGCGGCTCTGCTCAGCCTGGCACCACAGGTGGCTACCCTGCCTCTGGCCTGTTATTACTTTAATCTGGTAAGTTTGATATCCGTTGTTTCTAACCTGTTATTGGTTAACGTAGCGGGAGGCGCAGTTGTTCTTGGTTTTTTAGGAGTTGTTGTGGCCCAATGCAGCCAGTACATGGCTTCGTTTTTTATGGTTCCAGCCGGTTTCCTGACGGCACTCGTTCAGGGGGGTGCTGGCTTGCTAGGCGGGGTTCCCGGCAGTTTCCTGTGGGTGGCACAGCCCAAAATCTGGGCGGTTATGGCCGCCTATGCCGGTATGCTGCTGTTATTTGCAAAGCTTCCCATCCACCACGGAGGTTTGAATAAGTATGCAGTGGATCAGAGGGAACGATGGAGCGGATCATTTCTTAAGGGAATGGCACGATTCCGCGTTGGCGTGGGGCTTTGCCTGATAGCAATCTTTGCGGCTTCCCTTTTGATACCGGGGCAGTTTCGAGATCCTGGTTTGCTCCGGGTGGTATTCATGGATGTTGGTCAGGGGGATGCCATTTTTGTCAAAACCCCGCAAGGGTTTACCGTTCTGGTGGATGGTGGGGGATCTGAATTGTATGACGTGGGGCAGGAGGTGGTCCTTCCTTATCTCCGCCGGCAGGGGATAAGAAGCATTGACCTGGCCATCGCTACCCACCCGCATATCGATCATCTGCAGGGATTAAAGTCTGTTCTGAAAGATTGTCCCGCCCGGATGGTAGTTGCCGGCCAAGGCTGTTTTTCAGATCCACGCGAGGTCGATGGAGATTTGGTAATTCTGCAAGGACTTAGGGAGATCTATCTTGACCGGGCAACCAGGATGTGGCTGTGGGCACCAGGGCCAGGCACTTTCAGCGAAACGGGGAATGAAACCTCGGTAATATGCAGAATCCTCGTTGGGAATACATCATTCCTGCTGACCGGAGACGCGGGAGTGCCGGAACTCGAGTTGCTGATGAACTGGCCCGGGCTTGATCTGTCAGCAACGGTGTTGAAACTGCCGCACCACGGAAGCCGGTATTCCTGGTCCGAGACCTTTATCAACCAGGTAAATCCCAGGTACGGGGTGGTATGTGCCGGTTGGAACAATCCTTTTGGACACCCGAACCGGGAGGTGCTGGAACGAGCACAGGATAAGGGTATCCGGGTCTTCAGAACTGACCTCGATGGCGCAGTTACTTTCCTGACCCGGGGTGAAGATATAAGGATTTATACCGGTCCCTGAAAGCCTTGGTTCACCCAGAAGGATTTATACTTGCCTTTGGTTAATCTAATAACCGGAGGTGAGTCCAATCGACAACGTACCACCAATTGTGCTTCTCTGGGGTCCGGAAGATTATCTGCTGGAACAACGGTTTACTGAGATAATACAGAGTCTGAAGCAGATTGATGGGGCTGTGCCCGAGGTCATCAACCTGGACAGCGCTGAAACCAAGTCTGCTGAGTTGGATCAGTATTTGGCGGAGGTATCCCTTTTTGCCCACCGCAGGGTGGTAGCGATAAGGCACCCGGCTTGGCTGGAGAAACCTAAAAAGGGTGGCAGTAAGGAATGGGAAGCGGCAATCAAAGCGTTTTCCCATCGCAGACCCAGTCAACTCCACCTGGTCTTGACGGCCGCAAAACAGCCGGGTTCCGGCGGTATTCTTGAGTTAATCAAAAAATATGGAAAGGCCGTGGAGGTACCGGGACTGAACCCCCGCCAGTTGCTGGTCTGGATTACTGGGGAATTGGAAAAGTCGGGAGTTAAGATTGACCGCGAAGCCTTGAACCTATTGGCCAGAAGTGGCCGGGATATGAATTACCTGGTTCGCGAGTTCGAACGACTGGCCTTATGCCACCGTGGCCAAACCGTAACTGCCAGTGACCTGACCGGTATCGAATCAGATCTTACCAGTTTTAATGTTTTCCGGCTGACCGATGCGTTGTTAAGAAAAAACACCAGGGAGGCGTTGAAGGCCCTGGCTTCGTTAATGCAAAAAGGGGAACCCGTTACCTTGATCGTCCATATGATCGCTCGGGAGTTGGTACTATTGGGTAAGGTGCAAGCTCTTGGCGCCAGAGGGGAATCACCCTCCACAATAGCACGATTGCTGGGAAAACAACCTTTTCGTATTGATAAGATGAGAGGTTCAGCCATCAAAACCGGCGAATTAAGGCAGGCCTTTGCACGCCTGGCAGAGGTGGACTACGCTGTTAAAAACACGGCTCAGGACCACCGGTTGTTGTTGGAGGTCATGGTAGTCCAAATCTGTGAAGGCACGATATAGTTTAAGAAAAATAAAGGCCTGCCGTTTTCGAGCAGGCTTTGTTTGATGTCGATTTTTAGTGGGCTAGGCTGTTCAACTTCTTGGCCAGCCGTGACTTGGTCCGGGCGGCCTTATTCTTATGAACAATTCCCCGGCCAGCATTCTTGTCGATAATAGATGTAGCCGCCACCAGTTTTACTTCGGCCTCTGATCTATTCTGATCGGCAACCGCCGCTTCAAACTTTTTAATAGCTGTCTTCATGGCGGATTTTTTGGACATATTGCTGATTTGCCGTTCCTTTGCCGTCCGTGCGCGTTTCATGGGAGTCTTGCTCTTTGCCAAACTGACACCTCCTTTTTTTGCACATAAAGTAACAGAATTAGGATATCATCATTGAATTCAAAATGCAACGGTTGATTCCCCTGCGAAAACCTCAAATCATGCTGTTTGAATGCATAAATATGTGGGAGCCGGTTGACGCAGCATGGTAGCAACACCCTGTGAAGGCGAACGACGAAAGGGGGCGAGCCCCATGGACGGGGCGAGAGGGCCACTGAACATGGATGTGAATTGGCCCGGTCCCCCTTTCGTCGTGAGACAAGCAGTTGGTGTTGCCCATGCGAATTCTGGCGACGAATATTTATGCATTCAAACTTACGAATTTTACTTTTCGCAGGGGAATCAACGGTTTGTATAGTTTTTCAAGGTTTCAGGCAAGATAAAACCATCTTCCGGTTGAAGGAGGTGGAAAAAGTGCTGGGAACAGTGGTTCGTTTTGTGGTATCAGCCTTGGTTTTAATGCTTGTTTCCTGGTTGCTTCCGGGGATTAGGGTATCAGGCTTTACCGGGGCATTGATCGCCGCCATCGTTATCGCTATACTGGGTTACCTGATCGAGCTCGCTTTGGGAGAACGAATATCACCACGTAGCCGGGGGATAGTTGGGTTTGTGGTTTCGGTTATTGTAATCTACGCTGCACAGTATATCATACCCAACTACCTCTCAGTTACAATTTTGGGAGCACTATTAGCAGCCTTTGTGATTGGTTTAATAGACGCTTTCGTTCCCACAGAGTTAAGATAATAGAGCGCATCAAAGTTCCAACCCACGTTGGGACTTTTTTGCTGTTCTACCCCCTGCAATCATAGAATATCAATTCTACCAAACCATGAATGCAGGGGGAGATTATGGTAATAAACTTCGGCGCCCTTGGTAAATGGTTGTTGCGAGCGGGGCTTGCCCTAACCGTGTTTGTTATTGGTTTGGGTTATGACCCTGCTCCGTGCTTTCAGACTCTGGAGGGTTGGGCATACCGGATTTCGTCAGTTAGCCAGGATTTTATCGGCGATCTTGCGGTGTCCAAAACCGGTGGAGAGTGTATGCTGAAGCAAAACATTGGCGGATTGGGCTATGTACCTTCTAGGATATCTTTTAAGCAGCTTCTTGGCTCCACCGGAATGGTGATTAATGAACCCGTTGATATGATGGTTTCACATATGCAGCCGATTAAAGGTTTGACGACCACTGCATCGGCTATGGCAGATCCCTGGGTTTCAACGGCCGACCCTAATATCAATCCGGACTCTGGCAGTCAGGAAGGTGGGGCAGAGGCTGATATAGCTATAGATGAGCGCTATCCGCCGGTGGCAATCTATTGTACCCATAGTTCGGAAACCTATTTGCCTGATGACAACCGCACTCACTCCAATGGTGAACGGGGACTGATTAATGATGTAGCTTTAGAGCTGGCTAAAGGTCTAAGCCAATTAAGCTTCCTGGCGGTATTTGTTGATACGGTGCATGATTCGCCGGAATACACCCAGTCTTATGTTAAATCCCGGGAAACAGTGAAGCAACTCCTGGAGGACGAGAGTGACTGGGGGGTCCTAATTGATGTGCACCGCGATTCAATACCTGGCCAAAAATCAGCGGCCGTCGTGGATGTAAACGGTAAAAAGGCCGCTCAGATGCTTATTGTAGTGGGTAGTGACCAGCGTACTGACAATCACTATTGGGAAAAGAATTTGGAGTTTGCCGAAAAACTGTACAGTGAGGCCGAGAATAACTACCCGGGTCTTATTAGAGGGGTTAGGGTTAAACCGGGAACCTACAATCAGGATCTCCACTCACCTTCGATCTTGCTTGAGGTTGGCAACGAATACAACACCCTGGAGGATGCCCGTAATGGAGTGACACTTTTTGCTGAAATTCTGGCCCGGGTATTGTTGGAAGGGAGTTAGATGAGACGTTTTTGTTCCATCATCATCATTATCCTGCTGACTGCAGGCATCTTGGTGACTGGCATGGCCATTACTGCTGATTCCCTGGAGGAACTGGGAGGGAAACCGATTACGGTTCTGGCAGTTAACAACGAGTCCAGTCACACCAGGATTACCCTGCTGGGTACGGATTATGACCTCCGCCTATCTGATGTCACAATCAAACCACTTCCCTCTGCTCCTGACCTGCAGGACAGCTTAGAGAGGGCTCTTCTCTGGTGCCAGGACCTTGCTTTCACCAGGGCCCTTAATATGCCTGGGCTCTAAGGAGTTTCCGGTTAGGGAGGCCAGGAACAAGGACGACAGTAGGGTGTTGATGCCTGCTTCCCGTACCCGTTTCTTATATCATGGGCCCCATCTTTGCCAACACTTCACCGGCTTATTCTGAATAAATTTAATTCACAAGTTCAAATCCATAAGTATCTTCCGCCCCGCGTAAGGAGAGTGGCATCTGCTTGCCTTAGAGCGAAATCCATGTTCTGGTTTCCTAATCCCATCGATGGGACGAGTCATCTTTCGTCGTCCGCCTTCGCGGGGTGCTGCTTTCAGACGACGTCCCCTGTTCCTTAAATACCTGTGCATTGAAAACGTTTTCGGGTAAATGAAATTTGCATTGGGCTCGATTTAGTATATATTAATGCTTAATGCTTCTGTGGAGATGTTATCAATGGCTGAGGGAAGGACAATTGCCAAAGCGGCAGGGTTCTTGATGATTACCACGCTGGTGGCCAGGCTTCTTGGCTACGTCCGGGATATGGTCATCTATTCATGGTTTGGACAGACCTACGTAACTGATGCGTATAATGCTGCTTTTTCGATACCGGATTTCATTTACATGCTCCTGGTGGGCGGTGCCTTAAGCTCCGCCCTGATTCCGGTTCTTGGCCAATACCTGGCGCGGGGAGAAGAGGACGAGGCCTGGAAGGTAACCAGCCTGGTCCTCAACTGGACAATATTGTTCCTGGTGCTGTTGATCATCCTGGGTATGGTTTATACTCGGGAACTTATCACCTTTCTTGTTCCCAAACTTCCTGCAGAGACCATCGAACTGGCTGTCAGTCTTACACGGGTAATGCTTGTTCAGACATTCTTTATGGCTTTGAGCGGTATATCATTAGGGGTACTAAATGCCCGCAAGCATTTTACTCTCCCGGCCCTGGGCGGGATTATGTATAATGTGGGGATAATACTGGTGGGTATAGTGCTGGCTCGTCAGTGGGGGATAGCCGCCTTCTCAGTTGGGGTGGTAGTAGGGTCGGTTCTTAACTTTGCGGTGCAGATTCCGGCATTGGCTCGCGCCAGGTTGAGGTATTATCCAATCTTGAATCCCAACCATCCCGGACTTAAACAGATATTGATTCTGATGGTTCCGGTGGTAATCGGTTTGTCGGTGACCCAGATCAACCTGTTTGTCAATCAAAACCTGGCCTCAGGTTTGCCTGAAGGATCAATTTCAGCGTTGCGCCTGGCCCAGCGCATCATGCAGTTACCAATTGGTATATTCGGGATATCGGTAGCCATGGCTGTATTTCCTACCCTGACCGAGCAGGTAGCCAGGAACAATATCCCCGAATTCAAACGTCTCTTCTCTTTGGGCCTGCGAGCGGTGTTTGTTATTACTATTCCCGCCGCTTTAGGCTTAATGGCCCTGCGAGAACCGATAATTGCCCTGCTTTTCCAACAGGGCCAGTTTGATGCCAACGATACTCTGGCCACTGCTCAGGCACTGTTTTACTATTCCATGGGCCTTTTTGCCTACAGTGCGTTACAACTGGTCAACCGTGTCTACTACTCCCTGAAGGATACCGTGACCCCTGTACTGACCGGCATCGCCGCCATTGCTCTGAATATTGTACTCTCAATCCTATGGGTAGAGACAATGGGACATGAGGGTCTGGCCCTGGCATACTCAGTAGCCGGAGTCTTCAATCTGCTGCTGCTGATAGCCATTATTCGAAGAAGGCTCGAACATATCGGAGGCGGAGTACTGGTGCGTAGCCTCCTGGTATCCGGTTTCGCCTCACTTTTATTATATGTGGGAACCAGATACGGGGTTGCCAGTATAGCTTCCTGGCTGACTTTTACACCAAAAGTGAATGCCCTTATAATGGTTATGACAGGGATAGGGATTGGAGTGTCAATTTACGGTATAATTATTTCCGTATTCCACTTGGAAGAAACTGATCTGGTTTGGGATATTATCAAAAAACGCCTGCCCGGCATTAGATTCCGGGCCTGATGGAGGTCTTTGTGAATAATATACGGAATTTCTGCATCATAGCCCATATTGATCATGGCAAGTCGACCCTGGCTGACCGTTTGATGGAGTATACCGGAACACTGTCCCAGCGCGAGATGAGGGAGCAATTCCTCGATACACTGGATCTGGAGCGGGAACGTGGGATCACCATCAAGCTAACCCCGGTTCGCCTGGAATACAAGGCTAAAGATGGCCAGACATATACTTTGAACCTGATCGATACGCCGGGACACGTAGATTTCACCTATGAGGTGTCGCGCAGCCTGGCAGCTTGTGATGGAGCCCTGCTGGTTGTCGATGCTTCTCAGGGCATTGAGGCGCAAACTCTGGCCACTGTTTATCAGGCTATGGATCAGGATCTGGAAATAGTCGGGGTTTTGAATAAAATCGACCTGCCAAATGCCGAGCCCGAAAGAGTTATTGAGGAAATGGGCGATGTACTGGGAATTGATTCGCCTGACATTATACCGGTTTCAGCGAAGCTGGGACAGGGTGTTGAAGAAGTCCTGGAAGCGTTAGTTGCTAAAGTGCCGGCGCCGAAGGGAGATGTCACTGGGTCGCTGCAGGCCCTGATATTCGATTCCTACTTCGATTCATATCGCGGGGCCATCAGTTACATAAGAATATTTGAAGGCCAGGTTAAAAAAGGTGACAAGATTAGTATGATGGCAACCGGCAAGGAGTTCGAGGTCACCGAGATCGGGGTGTTTACTCCCCGCATGAAACCGGTGGAGGTTCTAAAAGCTGGAGAGGTTGGTTACCTGGCAGCGGGGATAAAGAATGTCCTCGACACCCGCGTCGGAGACACCATCACCTCAGCAAGATACCCCGCACCGGCACCTCTGCCCGGATACCGCCAGATTAAGCCGGTGGTGTTCTGTGGTCTGTACCCGGTCGAAAACAGTGAATTCGAAAGGCTTCGCGATGCCCTGGAAAAGCTGAGACTCAATGATGCCTCATTACAGTATGAACCCGAGACTTCTGAGGCCCTGGGTTTTGGCTTCCGCTGCGGGTTTCTGGGACTATTGCACATGGAGATCATAAACGAGCGGTTGGAGCGCGAATATGACCTGGAGCTGATTATTACCGCGCCCAGCGTTGTCTATAGAGTGTTTCTGGAGAGTGGAGAGGTAAAAGAGGTTGATAACCCGGCGCACTGGCCGCCAACCGGCCAGACCCGTCAGGTACAGGAACCATACGTGCAGGCTACCATAATGGTTCCCGACGATTTTATCGGGGGCGTTATGGAGCTGTGCCAGGAGAAACGGGGCACCTTCAAAAACATGGAATACCTGTCACCTCATCGGGTGATGTTGATCTATGACATGCCTCTGTCCGAGATCATATACGACTTTTTTGACGCCCTGAAATCAAGAACCAAGGGCTATGCGTCTTTCGATTATGAGATTATGGGTTACGTGGAATCGGAACTGGTTAAGCTCGACATCATGTTAAATGGAGAGATAGTAGATGCCCTGTCGTTTATCGTACACAAGGACAAGGCCTATTCCCGGGCCCGGTCTGTCGTGGAAAAACTGCGCAAGATCATTCCCCGGCAGCTTTATGAAGTAGCCATCCAGGCTTCCATCGGGACCCGGATCATCGCGCGGGAGAGTGTCAAGGCCAAACGCAAGGATGTCCTGGCCAAGTGTTACGGCGGTGATATAACCCGCAAGAAAAAGCTGCTGGAGAAACAAAAAGAAGGCAAAAAACGCATGAAACAGATAGGTCGGGTAGAGGTTCCCAAAGAGACCTTCATAACCGTACTTAATATGGACGATGACCGTTAATACGCAGGGCAGGCAGATGCTTACCGGGACAGAGAACCTGTCCCCGTGTCCCAAAATTGATGCAATTGATCGGGCGCCAAGAACGATTGGCCTTTATGTGCATTTTCCTTTCTGCAAAGCCAAGTGTTTCTATTGCGATTTCTATTCTATTCCTTACCGGGCAGATTTGGCTGAGGCGTACTGTAGAGCTTTGCTATGTGAGATTAAGGAGCTCAGGGAAGAAAACGCCTCCAGCATTATCGGTTCCATCTACCTGGGAGGGGGAACCCCGAGCCTGATGAAAGCTGAACAGGTTCAGCAGTTGCTGGATCTCATCTCGACCTCCTTCCCAATCGTGCCAGACTGTGAGATCACATTGGAAGCCAATCCCGGGACGGTCAGTCTTGAAACTTTGAACAGCTTTCGTGCAGCCGGGATTAACAGGATCAGCCTGGGGGTTCAATCATTTGATGAATCCGAGCTCAAACTCCTGGGCAGGATTCATTCCCGGGATGAAGTGCTCCGGAGTGTTGACAACATATCAAGTGCGGGAATCCGTAATTACGGGTTGGATCTGATATACGGCATTCCCGGGCAGAGCCTCGCCCGGTGGTGTCTAAACCTTAAGGAGGCAGTTGATCTTTCTCCCTGTCACATATCGTGTTATCTTCTGCAGATGGATGAAATGGTTCCGCTGGCGGTTCGTCTCAGTAATAAGGAGATAGAAGGTCTGACAGAAGAGGATGAGGCTGCGATGTATTATGCAGCTATTCGTCACCTGAAGAGCGCAGGTTATCATCACTATGAGATCTCAAATTTCTGTAGGCCGGGAGCAGCCTCCCGCCACAACCTGAATTACTGGGAAGCTGGAGAGTATCTCGGAATCGGTGCAGGAGCTGTATCCTTCCAGGATGGTCGACGGTACCGTAATATTCCTCAGATCAGCCAGTATATACAAAACCTTTTGAGTGAGCACCACGATCCGCCCCGGGAAGTAATGGAAACCATGGAGGGGATTGAATTGGGAATCGATGCGATGATAATGGGGCTCAGGATGACCCGCGGAGTTAATATACAGGAGTTCGCAAATCGATTTGAAATTGATCCTTTAACGGTTTTTCAAAACGCTATTAGTAAGAGTTGTCAAGAGGGGTTGTTGGAGTTCAATGCCCCTTGGTTACGGTTGACATCCAAAGGGTATTTCCTTTCAAATCGGGTGTTCGTACGGATATTGGAATCCAGTCCGTATTGACACTCCTCATATCCAAAGGCATGGTTTGAGAAGTAGAATTCAGTAAGAGGGTGCAGACACCGCCATCAACGGCAGAACCGACGCTTAAAAGGCGTTGCTGGCTTGACAAAGGAAATGACTGGTGCTATTTTTTTAGTAGAATATTAGCACTCGATCGATGAGAGTGCTAACAGGGTGGTTGTTATGAAGCTTGATGATCGCAAGAAAACGATTCTGGAAGCGGTTGTTAAGGAGTATGTGAGAACTGCCGAGCCTATCGGATCCCGGGCTATCGTCAAGAAACGTAATTTGGGGGTAAGTCCGGCGACTGTACGCAATGAGATGGCTGATCTTGAAGAGATGGGATATCTGGAACAGCCACATACCTCCTCAGGACGCATCCCTTCAGAAAGCGGGTTCCGCTATTTTGTAGACTACATGATGGTGAAGGAACAGCTTACCGCAGAAGAGGAGAACTTCCTGAAGAATATACTGAACCAAAAGATAGAGGACATCACGACCGTCATTCAAAGGACTGGAAATGTTCTGGCGCAGTTTACCAACTATGCTGCTGTGGTCATTACCCCCCCACAATACGCGGGCGAATTGCGGCATCTGCAGTTGGTACCGGTAGGGCACAGACAGGCTATGGTGGTCATGGTTACTGATCTTGGCAATATTATTCACAAACGAATTGAAATTCCGGAGTCGATTAGACCTGAGGATTTAGAGGACCTGTCTCAATTGTTTACCACCAACTTCCAGGGGGTTCATCTGGGGGATATCAGCCGGACAGTATTAGGGAGCCTGCGTCGCGAGTTGATGCACCGGCGCCAGGTGATCGAGAGAGCCCTGGAGGCCATCGAGATGGCGCTGGGCGAAGGAGAAAACGAAAAAGTCTTTATTACGGGGGCATTAAATATAGTTAATCAGCCGGAATTTAAAGACTTTGAAAAGCTCCGCAAGCTGTTGATAGCACTGGAAGAACATGATCTGATCAAAAACCTGCTGAGTGAAACCGGTTTGAGGGAGGTAAAAATAAAGATTGGAGCCGAGAACGAGGCCGAAGAAATAAAAGAACTCAGCCTGGTCTTTACAACCTACCAAACCGAGAATAACGAAAAAGGACGGATTGGATTGATTGGTCCAGTGCGGATGGAGTACTGGAAGGCATCGGCTTCAGTAGAGAAGGTTCGCGATATTGTTCAGGAAATAATCGACAAAATGGTTAGATAGGCGTCCTTGATGGCAGACGAGGTCAATCCAGTACCGGAGAGAGATGACCGGTTTAGTACTCCGATTATCAACGCAAACGGCTGCCCGGGTGATTTCTCAGGCAGTCGAGGGAACCATAGGGCCTAAAGGGCTTGATATCATGATGGTGGACAGCCATGGAAAACCTGACCCCTGAAGTCAGAGGCATGGCTTATTTGCAATGTATGGTGTGTGAAGAGGCTTTGGAAAAGCCGTCTGCTGTGTAAACAACGCCGACTGAACCCGCTCGAGAAGCTGGTCGAATTGACTTCTGCTCAACAGAAGAACCATAATTGTGAGTGGACTGTTGATTGTGAGACTGGACAGGTTATAGAGATCGGCCAACCGGAATCTGGGATCCCGCATTAGTCAAGATCAAGGCCTGCTGGCGAATTGGCTATGGCCATTCGAGATTTAACACGGGAAATGGGCATCGCCAGACCCTTAGGGTACGGGGATTCAAATTTAGTGAGGTGACTAGGATGAGTAATGAGCAAAGAATGAATGATCCAAAGAATGACTTAATAGATAAGTGCGCTCCTGAAGTTGAGGTTTCCCCTACGGATGAGGTGGAAGAGACCAGGGATGAGGTCAGTCTGCTCCGAGAGCAGTTGGAGGCGGAAAGAAACAAAGCCGGAGAGTTTTATGACAAGTACATGAGGGCCCTGGCTGATGGGGAAAACCAGCGTAAGAGGTGGCAGAAGGACAGAGAAGAATTAGTACGTTTCGGAAACATGCCTTTGCTGAAAAAAATATTACCGGTTGTCGATGACTTTAAAAGAGCCAAAGCTGCTATGGAGCAAGGAGGGGATGTCTCCTCACTCCAAAAGGGAGTGGAAATGATAGAAAAAAGGCTTTTGGACATTCTGGAGCAGGAGGGAGTCAAAGCCATCCCGGCGCAGGGGGAGATGTTTGATCCTCAGGTTCACGAGGCATTCAGCATCGATGAAAGCGGTACACACCCTGATGGTATCGTTGTCCAGGAATTCCAGACCGGGTACATGTATTTGGAACGGGTGTTGCGTCCGAGTATGGTCGTAGTAGCCCAGACCAGGTCATCGACGGAGAAATGATTTGGCGGGCATCGGTCTTTTATCTCGGGATGGATTGGAGTTTATTAGGGTTTACTCCTTTCAGTAAAGGTTATCCAGCGTATTAACATAAATAAGAGAAGTCGACGGAGGTGCTATTTTATGGGCAAAGTGGTAGGGATTGACTTGGGGACTACGAACTCCTGTATCGCATTTATGGACGGTAGTGATGTTACAGTCATAACTAATACCGAAGGCGAGAGGATTACTCCCTCAGTAGTAGGTTTCTCTAAGACTGGAGAGAGACTGGTTGGCCGGGTGGCCAAGAGGCAGGCCGTTACCAACCCTGATAGGACGATCATGTCAGTCAAACGGCAGATGGGGACCAACTACCGCGTAAAAATAGATGATAAAGAATACTCTCCGCCCGAAATTTCGGCCATGATTCTGCAAAAGATGAAGGCTGATGCCGAGGCTTATCTGGGGGAACCTGTTACTCAGGCAGTAATCACAGTCCCTGCGTATTTTACTGACGGTCAGCGGCAGGCCACCAAAGATGCAGGTAAGATTGCGGGTCTTGAGGTATTGCGCATAATAAATGAACCTACAGCCGCAAGCCTGGCCTACGGGCTGGAGCGGGAAGGGAACCAGACTATACTTGTCTTTGACCTGGGTGGAGGAACTTTTGATGTTTCCATTCTGGAAATTGGAGACGGGGTATTTGAGGTCAAAGCCACCAGCGGCAACAACCGGCTGGGTGGTGACGATTTTGATGACCGTATCATACAATACCTGGTGAGCGAATTCAAAAAATCGACCGGGGTTGATCTTTCTGCTGACAAGATGGCCAAACAGCGCCTGAAAGAAGCAGCGGAGAAAGCCAAACATGAACTCTCGACCTTGACCAGTACCGACATAAATATCCCGTTCGTGACTGCAACCTCCGAGGGACCTCTGCACCTGGACCAGCAGCTTACCCGGGCCAAATTTGACGAACTGACGGCTGACCTGGTGGAGAAAACAATGGGTCCTACCCGTCAGGCCCTGAAAGATTCCGGCCTGACACCGGAGAAAATCGACCGGGTTATCCTGGTGGGTGGTTCAACCAGGATGCCATCAGTACAAAAGGCCATCAAGAACTACCTCGGCAAGGAACCATATAAAGGGATCAACCCTGACGAGGTGGTAGCTATCGGTGCGGCCATTCAGGGGGCGATCTTAGCAGGCGAGGTCAAAGACGTGGTGCTTCTCGACGTTACCCCGCTGAGCCTGGGTATTGAGACCCTGGGTGGAGTGTTTACGAAGATGATAGACCGGAATACCACCATCCCTACCTCGAAGAGCCAGATCTACACTACAGCAGCAGATAACCAGACCTCCGTGGAGATACATGTTCTTCAAGGGGAGCGATCCATGGCCAAACACAATGTTACCCTGGGTCGTTTTCACCTCGAGGGGATTCCTCCTGCACCGCGGGGGGTACCTCAGATCGAGGTTACCTTTGACATTGATGTCAACGGGATTGTGAACGTAACTGCCAAGGATAAAGCGACGAACAAGGAACAAAAGATCACCATTACTTCCTCATCGGGCCTGACCAGCGAGGAGATCGAAAAGATGGTCAAGGATGCCGAAAAGTATGCCGAGGAGGACCGTAAATCACGGGAGAGCGCTGAAGCTCGTAACCAGGGCGACAGCATGGTTTACCAGGCCGAAAAAGCCATCAAAGACTTTGGCGAAAAGGTTGACGCGGCCCTGATCGATAAGCTTAAAGCAAGCAAGGAAGAACTGTCACAGGCCCTGGCCGGTGAGGATATAGAATTGATTACAAAGAAGACGGAGGAACTGACAGCTGCCTTGTATGAGGTAACCTCCAAAGCTTATGAGCAGGCAGCTCCCGAAGGCGATAATCCCAATGACGGCGTATATGATGCCGATTTTGATATACCTGATGACAACAAATAAAAAAGGCAACATTGAAGGGATATACGGGGGTCACAAGATCGACCCCCTGATGCCCTTTATTAATTGTTCTTTTTCCAGTTCTGTAATGTCTGGGTTATGATATAGTAGTAAGAGATTTTTATTGCCTAAATGGATTTTATTCCTATCAGTAAGTTTATTTTCCAAATAAATCCGATACCCCGAAAGGTGGTTTTATTGTGGCAAAGCGGGATTACTATGAGACTTTGGGCGTTTCCCGTAATGCTTCTCCAGAAGATATTAAAAAAGCCTATCGTAATGCGGCCTTAAAATATCATCCTGATGTTGCCAAAGACAAGGAAGAGGCTGCCGTTAAGATGAAGGAACTGAACGAGGCCTACGCAGTTCTCAGTGACGAGCAGAAGCGCAGGCAGTACGACCAGTTTGGCCATTCAGCTTTTGATCCCAATCAGGGCTTTGGCGGCGGTTTTGACTTTGACATCGGCGGCGTGGGTGATATCTTTGATATTTTCTTTGGCGGTGGCGGCCGACGCCGGCGCACGGGTCCGCAACGCGGGGCGGACCGGGAGATGCAGGTGACTATTGATTTCGAGGATGCGGCCTTTGGAGCGGAGAAAGAAATCCAGTTTCCCCGCTTGGAGGACTGTGAGGTCTGTGAAGGCAGCGGCGCCGAGCCTGGCACCTCCCCTAGATCCTGTCCTACATGTGATGGGAAAGGACAGGTGCGCAGTATACAGAGCACACCCCTGGGAAGGTTTGAAACCGTCAGGACCTGTAATCGCTGCGGGGGCAGCGGTAAAATAATAGAAAAGCCGTGTAAAAACTGTCATGGTCATGGTAAAGTCAGACGTAACCGCCGGGTAACACTGCGCGTTCCAGCAGGTGTTGACACCGGCTCCAAGCTGCGGATGCAGGGTGAAGGTGAACCCGGCGTAAATGGTGGTCCCCCCGGAGACCTTTACGTTTACATTGATGTTAAACCGCATAAGGTCTTTGAGCGGCGCGGCTTTGATATCTTTTGTGAGGTGCCGATATCCTTCGTCCAGGCGGCAATTGGGGATGAGATAGAGGTACCCGTTCTCGACGGAAAGGGGAGCATCAGAATCCCAGAAGGGACTCAGACAGGAAGCAGCTTTACCTTGAAGGGGAAGGGTATACCCCACATACGGGGACACCGGCGTGGTGATCAGATAGTGATAGTGAAGGTTGTAACTCCTACCAAACTAACTGATAAACAAAAAGAATTATTGCGGAAGTTCGGAGATGAAGAGGAGAAAAAACACGATCGCAAGGGTATTTTTAATAAGGTAAAGGATGCCTTCACTGGTTGATAACCTTTCTCAAGTGAGTCAACTATTTATTGGGAGTGAATGGTGTGGAATGGAGTGAAATCCGAGTCTCGACTGAAGAACCCTGCGCTGAGGTCATCGCAGGGTTATTTCATGAATGGGGAGCTGGCGGGGTTATTATTGAAGATCCCTATGCCATCCGAGAGCATATTGCCCAGGGGATTTGGGATGCACACAGCTTTGAGCAGGAGTACCTGGAGCGCAGCTGTGTAGTGATCAGGGCATTTTATCCCGCTCCCTACGCACCTTCTGTGAAACAAATAGATGATCTCAAATCTATTGCGGGCGATGCCTGTCACATTGAAGTTCTCACGGTGCGAGATGAAGATTGGGCCGATAACTGGAAGGCTTATTATCACACAACTCGTACCGGGCGCAATCTGGTGATCAAACCGTCCTGGGAACGATATGAACCACAGGAGGGGGATCTGATTATCGAACTCGACCCCGGGATGGCATTTGGTACCGGCACCCATATTACCACCCGCCAGTGTTTGGAAATACTAGAGACATCACTGATTCCAGGCCAAAGCGTATTGGATATAGGCACCGGTTCCGGCATCCTGTCCATTGCCGCAGCCAAATTGGGTGCGAGGGAGATCAAAGCCATTGACAACGATCCCGTCGCGGTGGAGATTGCGCGGCAGAATGTTAAGAAGAATGGAGTAGAACATCTGGTGACCATTGAACAGCAGGATCTGGCAGAATTCAATGATTCAGAAGTGGATCTGATCGTCGCTAACCTGACCGCTCCAGTCTTCCGGCAGTTGATTGACCGAATCGTGTCCTTGACCCTATCCGGGGGAATGATAATAGCAGGCGGTATCGGCAAGGAACAGTGGCCCGGGTTGAAAGAAGCAATGAAACAACACGGACTGAACCTGGAGAGCATCAAAGAGGACGAGGACTGGGTAGCGGTTCTGGCCCGGAGGGTATAGCCGTGCGCCGTTTTTTTGTTGCCCCAGACAACATATTGGGTATGCAGGTATTTATTGATGGAGACGAAGCCCGACACATTGCTGTGGTATTGCGATCACAGCCAGGCGATGAGATCATTGTGTTCGATGGTTCCGAATACGAATATGAGGTCAGACTCTTATCTGTCACCAGCTCCATGGTTACCGGTCAGGTACTCTCTTCAAGGCTGACAACTGCTGACCCCCCTATAGCAATAACTCTGGTTCAAGGTTTGGCCAAAGGAGAGAAAATGGATTACATAATACAGAAATCGGTGGAACTGGGGGCAAACCGAATCATACCGGTTCAGACCGATCATTCAGTGGTCAAGTTGGACCGTGAAAGAGCACTCGGTAAGGTTAAACGCTGGAACAGGATGACGCTGGAAGCCTGCAAACAGTGTGGGCGCAATCAACCCCCGGTGGTTGAAGAGGTATCCCGTTTAGATGCGGTTTTGAAGCGAGTATCAGGGATGATGCCCAGTATTTTCTTTTATGAACAGTGCAAGACTAATAAGCTAGGAGCATTATTAAACCAGCACCGCCAGGAGATGTTGGAACAGGGCGTAGCGGTATTCATTGGACCGGAGGGAGGTTTCTCTCAATCCGAGGCCCAGCTGGCGGAGAAAAGTGGAGCGTTGATGGCCGGACTGGGACCTCGAACGCTACGTACCGAGACTGCCGGATTGGCAGCGCTTACTATCCTCATGTGGGAATTGGGAGACCTGGGAGGTAACAGGTGAAGGCTCGAGGTAGTCGTGTATCATTTTTAACCTTGGGATGCAAAGTAAACCAAGTGGAGACAGAAGCACTGAGGGAGGAATTCATTCTAAACGGGTATGAAATCGTGGATTTCAATGATATAGCTGATATTTACGTGATAAATACCTGTGCAGTAACACGTACAGCAGAAAAGAAGTCACGGGCTGTCGTGCGTCGAGCAAAGAGGAGGAATCCTCACAGTCTGGTAGTTGTTACCGGGTGTTACGGTCAAGTGGCCAGATCTGATCTGATGTCCTTGCCGGAGGTGGACCTGGTGGTTCCTAATCAGGATAAGGAATACCTGATGGAGTGCTTGGAACGGCATATTACGCAGGAAGAAAAGATTACCAGCAATCGCACTCGCTGGCTGCGACCAGTCAGATACACCTATCACCATGGGCGTACCCGCGGATTTGTTAAAATTCAGGATGGTTGTGAAAACTATTGTTCATACTGTATTGTTCCCCTGGCTCGCGGACCGGTTAGGAGCAAACTCCCGCAGCATGTAATAGAAGAGATTCAGCACATGGTGGCCAACGACTACCGGGAAATTGTTTTAAACGGGATCCACCTGGGCCAGTACGGCAAGGATTTGGAGGGATGGGACCTCGTTCGGCTGCTCGAGTTGATCCTTCTGGAGGTCCCTGGAAACTACAGAATCCGTCTGGGTTCAATCGAACCCACAGAGATCAACGAGGTTCTGGTTGATATGGTTATCAATGAACCGCGGTTATGCAATCACCTGCATATTCCATTACAGAGCGGCAGTGATACCATCCTTAAAGCGATGAACAGGAATTACACCGCTGCCCAGTACCTGACTGTCCTGGCTGATATCTACTCCCGTCAACCACGAATGGGCTTGACCGCTGATGTGATGGTTGGCTTTCCTGGTGAGGGGGAAGAGGAGTTTCAAGAAACCCGTCGTCTGGTCGAACACAGCCCGCTGAATGACCTGCATGTCTTCAGGTATTCAGTTCGTCCGGGCACAAGGGCGGCGGCGATGGAGAATCAGATCAGCGAGGAGACAAAAAACAGACGCAGTCAGGAACTGATCGAAGCAGGGCGTACCCGGAGATTGAAATTTCTCCAAGGCCTGCTTGGCGAAGAGTTGCAAGTCTTGACCGAAGAAACTGCTTCAGGAGGTTTAAGGGGTCTAAGTGAGAACTATGTAGATGTCATCGTGGAACAGGCAGAGGACATCAACCGGTTTTACAGTACCAGAATTAATAAAATACATGGATCAGGGTTGTCGGGCCAACCAGTAGGGATCCCCCGCCGTTGCAAAACTTGATTTCTAAACATTAAAACAATTAAAATATATTTGACAATATTTTTCTTAACAGTTCCCAAACCTGATGGAAAACTGAGGAAGTTACAACCCCGGGGAGGAATATTTCGGCTAATCGTTGAATCAATACGGTAAAGGGGGTGAAGAATTGACTGAATGCCTGTTTTGCAAGATAATCAACAAGGAAATCAGCTCCGCTATAGTCTTTGAAGATGATGACGTTTTGGCAATAAACGATATTAACCCCCAGGCACCTGTTCATATTCTGCTTATGCCCAAGAGGCATATAGCCAATTTGGAGGATGTCCAGGAATCGGATCTTAGCCTATTGGGATATATACAGTTCCGGGCCCGGGAAATTGCACGGCAGGTTGGTCTGGATGGGCACTATCGGGTTATGACCAATTGTGGAGAGAAAGCTGGACAAAGAGTATTTCATTTGCACTACCACCTCATGGGCGGAAAAGAAATGGACTAGGAGTTGGCTGGCTTGACGTTGGGGCGGGCCAAGGAGTAGAATAAAAAGGTATGCTGCAACGGCTATGTGAGGAGGGGAGGGAAACGATGAGCGAAATTAAAGTTGGTAAAAACGAATCTTTGGATAGTGCTATAAAGAGATTTAAACGGTCTTGCCAGCGTGCAGGCATTATGCAGGAAATGAGAAAACACGAGCATTACGACAAGCCCAGTGTCAGAAGGAAAAAGAAAGCGGAAGCAGCCCGGAAAAAGAAGAAGAAAATAGGGAGGTAACAGATGACCCTGAAGGACTCTCTATCCGCTGATATGAAAGTGGCAATGAAAGAGAGAAACGCAAAAACCAGGTTATCGGTACTGAGACTCCTAAAAGCCGCTATTCAATATAAAGAAATCGAGATACAACGTGAGCTTAACGACGAGGAAGTTCTGGAAGTTATAGCCCGGGAAATCAAACAGCGGCAGGAAGCTATTCCAGATTATCAGCGGGCCAACAGGGAAGAAGCTGTTAATAAGCTTAAAGAAGAAATCGAGTGTCTTCAAACCTACCTCCCCCAACAGATGACTGAAGAAGAGATTCGGAACCTGACTATACAGGTTATCAAAGAAAACCAAGCTCAGGGTCCCAAAGATATTGGCAAAGTCATGAAAGCTATTATGCCACGGATTAAAGGCCGGGCTGACGGGAAATTGGTCAATATCATTGTAAAACAAACCCTCGAATCTAATTAAAGCCTGGCAGGAGTAAAATCCATGCCGGGCTTTATCCTTTTCTTGAAGGTTTGGTATATAATTTCATCAATAGCCAATGGCGGACAACGTTGCGGAGGTAATTCAAATGGCATTTATGAACAAAGGTATGCAAAGACGAAACCAGCGGATTGTTCTTTACGTGATAGTGTTTCTGGTTATCATAAGTTTTCTTCTCACAATAGTCCTCCCCCTTTGGATGTAGTTAAACGTGCAGATTAAAACTGGAACAGGTTTGGGACCAAGGATTTTGGGGATACCATATAGAATACATGCCCACCTCGGCGGAGCATATAATTTGGTATGGTATCCCGAAATACCCCCATGCCTAGTCTCTAATGTGGGTGGAACGCAGGTACCGTCCAGAGTGCTGCACGTCTAAACTCATCACTGCTACATCCATGGTTGCACACGCCATTTCTGCCCATAGAAACACCGGTTGTATACCGGTGTTTAGATTTTTTAGCCGCCAAACGTGCGTTAACCGCCCTTCCTCTACCTCAATCTATGGTCAAATTCTTTCGTCTTTCTCCTGTTCAGGTTTCGGATTTGGTGAATCGGTCTGTAACTGTGAGCATAAAGTGTACTGGATAGGAGGGAGTTCTGTGCCCAAAAAACCAAGACCGGACACACTGGAACGGCTCCTGGGTGATATGCTGGACCTGCCGAAAGACCTGGTTTTAGACCTGCCACGTATTGTTATTATCGGCCAAAGAGAACTGCACCTGGAAAATCATAAGGGAATAATCGAGTACGGTGATTCCTGCATCAAGATTAACCTGGCACGGGGTTTGTTGGAGATAAAGGGCGAGGGATTGGAGATTAAGCTGATTATGCAGGACGAGGTCAGCATTATCGGTATAATTAACAGCCTCCGTTTTGTTGAATAGAGCCGACCGTGACCCTTTTTCCCGGCAATGGACCAGGCGTTCGTGCCTGGTTTTATGAAATAGCTCTGCTTGTAAGTTAGGGGGGGACAAAATGAGTATTAATCGCTGGTTGGACTACCTGGGAGGGATAATAACCGTTCGCATACGTGGTCCCTATCCGGAAAAGATCATAAACCTGGCTTTATCCCGTGGGTTGTTTCTGGCGGATATAAAGCGTGATGGACAGGGTATTTCTTTCACTATGCGCAGGACAGGGTATAAGCCTTT
Source organism: Syntrophomonadales bacterium (assembly GCA_050951725.1). Classification (GTDB taxonomy): domain Bacteria; phylum Bacillota; class Syntrophomonadia; order Syntrophomonadales; family DTU052; genus DTU052. The sequence goes on from JBMNJO010000012.1 coordinate 244,340, forward strand.
GGAGGCTATTGCCGAACAGTACGACTACGAGATTGAGGTGGTGAACCGTAAAGGGCTCCCCTTCTACCGGCGGGTTATTAGGCGGCGATGGATGCTGCTTATGGGATCCTTGATTTTTATACTTGGATTATACATACTTTCTTCATTTGTCTGGTTTTTGGAGATCAGGGGGACAAATACTGTCAAGGCCGAAACGGTGACCCAGAGCGCGGCGCATTTTGGTCTGCAGCGCTGGGCATTTAAAGGAAGTTTCGATAAAACGCAGGTTGAGGAAGGAATACTGCGGGAAATACCGGAGCTTTCATACGTTGAGGTTAATATAAAAGGGGTTAAGGCTGTAGTCAAGGTAGTGGAAAAGGTTCTGCCCGGGGAACAGTTGGTGGGACCCTGCAACCTCGTAGCCGCCAGGGGCGGTGTGATAGAAGAAGTAATGGTCCTGGATGGAATTGCGGCAGTACAAAAAGGAGATATTGTCGGCGTGGGCACTATCCTGATTTCGGGAACAATTATTCCAGAGGGGGAATACGTGCAGGAATTGACACCTCCCCCCAGACTGGTTCAAGCTCAGGGCACGGTCAAAGCCAGGGTCTGGTACGAGGGGTATGGCGAACATCCTTTGGTAGAGGAGAAAATCGTTCTCACCGGAAACAAATCGGAAGGGATCAGGCTGGAGACCCCCTGGGGCAAATGGGATATAAAACAGCCGGGACAGAATTTCGCATCCTTTGAGACCCGAAAGTCGGACCACAGGTTGGATACTCCCTGGGGTGAAATAGTTTGGGTTACAGAGACTGTTTTGGAAACCAGGACAAATGTGGAGGAGTTTGACCCTCAGGTGGCAACGGAAATGGCTCGTAAGGAGGCATTGGCCAATCTCAGAAATGAAACAAAAGGGGTCGATCAGATACTTAGTACAAAAACCAAACTGATTTCGTCTGCGAGTGATAACATAATACGAATAAAAGCTGAAGCAGAGGTCATAGAAGATATCTGTCGTCCTCAACCGCTCAATATGGAGGAGGAATTGCCGCAATACTCGGATTAAACCTCCCGCCCGAAAACAGGGTCTTAAGAGGATTAACTTCAAGACTACTGCCGGGTGGTATTGCCGAGATTCCTGGACGGCCACGTTGCGGACACCCACATGTATATGTGTTATAATACTCACGTTATTAATCAACCATTTGGTGGGAGGTCTGATGTTTGCCAGAAAAGGAAGCTCGAGTTAGTATCAAAAACAACTTGGATGCAGCGATTTTTTTTGGTTCATATGATGAGAATTTTAAACACCTGGTGGAGGTTTGTTCGGCCGATTTGTCAGCCCGTGGGGGAGAGATCCATATCCGAGGAGAAGAGGACGCAGTTAATGAGGCCGAGGCTGTGATTCACGCCCTGCTCGAGATAGTACAGAGCGAAAAGCAGCTGACCCCCGCCGATATCAACTATACTTTGAGTCTAACCCGCAAAGGGCTGTCTTTCAGGCACAAAGACATTGTTTCAGGAACTATCCTGACTACGGCCCGCGGCAAATCAATAAAGGCCAAAACCCTGGGACAAAAAAACTATGTTAGGGCCATGGCCGATAACGACGTTGTATTTGCGATTGGTCCGGCCGGAACTGGGAAAACCTACCTAGCCGTGGTAATGGCGGTTAGAGCCTTGCGCAATAAAGAGGTTCAGCGGATTATTCTGGTCAGACCGGCGGTAGAAGCCGGTGAGAAACTGGGCTTCCTGCCCGGAGATCTGATTGAGAAGGTTAATCCGTATCTACGCCCGCTTTATGACGGGTTATTTGATATCCTGGGGCTGGATGTGGCCCAACGGTATATGGAAAAAAACACCATCGAAGTGGCGCCCCTGGCGTATATGCGGGGACGCACCCTGAATGACGCCTTCATTATCCTTGATGAGGCCCAAAATACCACGCCTCAGCAGATGAAAATGTTTCTTACCCGTTTAGGCTTTGGATCCCGGGCGGTCATCACCGGGGATATAACCCAGGTTGATCTGCCCAAGGAAGATTTCTCAGGATTGATTGAGATTCAGAAGATACTTAAAGGTATAGAAGGGATTTCCTTTAACTATCTCAGCCGGGAAGATGTGGTCAGACATCCTCTGGTGCAAAGGATAATTGATGCCTATGAAGAATACGAAACAACAGAACTGGACAATAGTCAGGTGAGGGATTAATACCAAATGCTGTCACTTGGTTTTCTGCGAGACTATCTCAAAAGAACGATATATAGCAAAATCGGGCGCCAGGTATTTATCTATTTGGGCTTCTTTATTCTTGTGACTTTAATTGTCTTCAGCAACTTTATCGGTGCCCAATTGGACCTTAAACCTGGTCAGATAAGTCCGCGCAATATAAGGTCGCCTCATGCTGCAATTATTACCGATGAGGCGCGAACGCGGGAACTGCAGGAACAAGCAGCACAGCAGGTGCGGAAGGTCTATCAGGAGGATCGCGATGCACTGGTAGAGGCAGAGCAGAATGTTAGTGATTTTTTTAACCAGGTTAACACCATCAGGAATGATGAGGCCCTGTCCCATGACCAGAAGATCGAGCAGCTGCAAGTACTTGCAACGAACATTATTGACGCGTATGCCCTGGAAGGTTATGCACCATCGGATTTGGTAGCCTATTTGGTTAATGCCAGTGCAGAAGATATTGAAAACATCAGGAACGGTACCCTGCTTACTCTTAATAGCCTGATGAGCCAGCCAATAACTGAAGAGGCATTGCCTTCAGTTATTGATCAGGTGAAGGTGCGCTCTGAGACCCTGTCCTACCTGCCAGCGGCCCGCAAGGTGGTGGAGATCGCAACCATCAATGCCCTGAGACCAAACCTTATTTATAATGCCGCTGCCACGGAAGAAGCTATTGAAGAGGCGGTAAAACAGGTTTTGCCAGTGCAGAGGACCATCCAGCAAGGTCAGATGATAATTCGTGAAGGGGATCCGGTTACCCAGGAACACATTGACATCCTCAAACAGTTGGGAGTGCAGCGTTCCGCTGGCTTTGGGGTAACTCTGGGTGGAGTTGCTCTCTTCGTGGCGATATTCTTCTTGATCTGTATCTTCTACTTGCGGATGTATCATCGCGAGATTTTTAAACAGGGCCGGCTGATGATGCTCCTGGGCCTTATTTTTGTATTGATAATCGCGATTGCCAAAGGGATAACCGTTATTCAAATCGGTGAGAGGCCGGAAATAAACATGCTGGTGGGGTATCTCATACCCGTATCGGCCGGTTCGATGTTAGTGGCCATACTTTTAAACAAGCAACTGGCCTATCTTTTTACCTTTGTGGCCGCAGTCTTTGTGGGGCTCTTGACCCAGGGCAATCCGGTTCCCTTTGTGGCTACCGCATTTGTGAGTGGAGCCGTCGGGGTGTTATGGGTCAGCCGCCTGAATCAAACCGGGGATTTAGCCAGGTCGGGCCTATACATTGCTGCGGTAAATATAGTTACTATACTGACCATGTCAATTTTGTATACAGGTATGACTGCCAGCCTGATTCTGACCGGGATTTTTTTTGGCATTCTGAACGGATTTTTGTCGGCAATCCTCACTATAGGGCTTTTACCGTATCTGGAGACCGTTTTTTCCGTAACCAGCATGGTAAAACTCCTGGAATTGTCAAATCCTAATCAGGAGCTATTAAGGAAACTGTTAGTTGAGGCTCCGGGAACCTATCATCACAGTATTATGGTGGGTAATCTGGCCGAATCAGCAGCGGAAAGAATAGGCGCTCATTCCCTGACTGTCCGTGTGGGGGCGTATTATCACGATATCGGCAAGCTGAAACGACCCTACTTTTTTGTAGAGAACCAGTTGGCCAGTGACAATCCTCATGAGAAGATTGCGCCCAGTCTGAGTGCCCTGATAATCACCTCACATATCAAAGATGGGGTTGAAATGGCGCGTGGGAAACGATTACCTCCCCAGATTATTGATTTTATAGAACAGCATCACGGTGACAGCCTGGTTAAATACTTTTATAGTCGGGCACTTGAGGAAGATAAAGAAGGTAATGTAAACGAGGAAACCTTCCGTTACGAAGGACCAAAACCACAGAGTAAAGAAGTTGCTCTGGTCATGCTGGCCGATGCGGTTGAGGCTGCGGTCCGCTCCCTACAGGATCCAACGCTGGGAAGAATAGAGGGTATGGTTCGCCGGATTATTAAGGATAGACTTAATGACGGGCAATTGGAAGAATGCGACCTTACCTTCCGCGATTTGAATATAATTGCGGAGAGCTTTTCAAAAGTCCTGGCGGGAGTCTATCACAGTCGCATTGAATACCCGGAAACACTGGCACGGGAATTTGAAGGAAGGAGAGGAGATCTTGAAGACAGCAATAGTTAATCAGCAAACCGCATGTAAATGGCAAAAAAGCAATGAACCTCTCATCCGCAAGGCGATTAATCAGGTGGGTAAGATGTGCCGACTGGCAGCAGCCAGCGAAGTTAATGTGGTCATTGTCGATACCAATGACATACGGGAATTCAATTACGTTTATCGAGGAATGGATCAGGTGACTGATGTACTGTCCTTTGCCATAACTGAAACCCGTGATGATGAACCGGACTATGAGAGTCCGGAAACCGACTATATGCTGGGGGATATTCTGATATGCATGGAAAGGGTTCTGGCTCAGGCTCAGGAGTATGGCCATTCTCCGCAGAGAGAACTGGTTTACCTGACCGTGCATGGGATGTTACACCTTTTGGGATACGATCATGAAGAGGAAAACGAGAGGGTATTGATGCGCTCAATGGAAGAAAAGGTTATGGAAAGCCTGGGCCTCCTCAGGTGAAATCCCGAAACTTTCGAGACAGCCTGCGCTATGCGGCCAACGGCATAGTTTATGCCCTGGTCTCTCAGCGCAACATGAAGATACACCTGGTCGCTACCGTGCTGGTGATAAGCGCCGGACTGTTCTTTGGACTGAACACAGTGGAATGGTTACTGATTATACTAACCGTCACCATGGTCTGGGCAGCTGAGATACTCAACAGTTCACTGGAGGAGGTAGTTGACCTTGTAAGCCCAGAGTATGATGTCAGGGCCGGTCGGGCTAAGAACATGAGTGCCGGGGCGGTGCTGGTGACTGCACTGGGCGCGGTGTTCGTGGGGATAATGATCTTTGGCCCCCGGATAATATACTGGTTGGAGGGATTCTTTCGGTGACTGATCTCGAATTATTAAGGTTGGCACAGGAAGTCAGGGGTCATGCTTATGCACCCTATTCCGGATTCAAAGTGGGGGCGGCCCTGGTGGACACTAAGGGAAGAATATTTACCGGGTGCAATGTTGAGAATGCATCCTATGGCCTTACGATTTGCGCCGAACGGGCAGCTATTACCAAGGCCATATCCGAAGGAAGTCAGCAGTTTTCACGGCTGTTGATAACCGGTGGTGAGGAGATTATTACCCCGTGTGGAGCATGCAGGCAGGTCTTGGCCGAATTTGCTCCTCACCTGGTTGTGATATGCGCCAGTGATTCTGGTACGATGATACAATATGACCTGGAAGAATTGCTCCCCCAGGGTTTTTCTCTACGGCAGAGGGAGGATTAAATGGAGACCAAATCCGGGTTTATAAGCATAGTTGGGCGCCCTAACGTGGGCAAGTCCACTCTACTCAACAGCATAATTGGTCAAAAAGTCGCGATTGTTTCAGATAAGCCGCAGACAACGCGTAATAGGATACAGGGGATTTATACCGGTGAACGGGGACAGGCCATTTTTATTGATACTCCGGGAGTTCACAAGCCCAAACACCGGTTGGGTGAGTATATGGTGGATATTACCTCCCGGACCCTGCGGGAAGTGGATCTGATTCTTTATGTAGTGGATGCCTCCGTCCCCCCTGGTGCCGGAGAGGACTATATTATAAACAAACTGATAGACATTGAGACCCCTGTTTTTCTAGTTCCCAACAAGATTGACCTGGTTGATGACAATCAGGTTGGGAAGTTGATTCAGCAATTGGCCACCAAGATGAACTTTGCTGAAGTGATACCCGTTTCTGCGGCCAAAAAGGGCAACCTTGACCGGCTGATAGATACCCTGTTTAAATATCTGCCAGAGGGTCCGCTGTATTATCCGGAAGATGAGTATACTGACCAGCCGGAGCGTTTTATCATCGCTGAGTATATAAGAGAGAAGGCCTTGTACCTGACCAGGGAAGAGGTACCGCATTCCCTGGCGGTGGAGATAGAGGAGTTTGAAACCCGCAGTAATCTGATCTATGTACGTGCTGCCATCTACACGGAAAGGGATTCTCAGAAAGGAATAATCATCGGCAAGAATGGATCCATGCTTAAAAAGATCGGGGAAATGGCCCGCCGTGATATAGAGAATCTTCTTGGAAGTCAGGTGTACCTGGAGCTGTGGGTTAAGGTCAAAAAAGACTGGAGGAACAGTGAAGCCCAATTGAAGAATCTTGGATACAGATATTAGGGGGTTACTGCTTTGAATATTGCGTCGGTTATTGACTCTACTCTGTTGAAAGCGGATGCCACCCGGGAGGATATAGAAAACCTCTGCCGCGAAGCCCGTGAATCAGGTTTCGCGGCTGTTTGCGTCAACCCGGTACGACTGGAAACAGCGGCTTCTGCTTTATTGGGTTCATCGGTGGCACCATGTACCGTTATTGCTTTCCCTCTGGGGGCGGTGAGTCCTGAGGATAAAGCCCGTGAAATTGCGAGGGTAATAGGGCTTGGTGCCCGTGAGGTTGATATGGTAGTAAACATTGGGGCTATTAAGGACCAGGATTGGACGGTTGTCGAAGAAGAAATTCGTCTCGCTTCCCACAAGGTAGAGGATGCGGGAGGCATACTCAAAGTCATTGTGGAAACAGCTCTGCTTACCGGGGACGAACTTAAGCGGGTGTGTTTGATGGCCCGGGATTTGGGTGCTGACTACATAAAGACCTCAACCGGGTTCAGTACCAGAGGTGCCAGCCTGGAGGATGTACGAATGATCCGGGAATTCGTCGGTGATGAGATGAAGATTAAGGCCTCAGGAGGCATCAGGGATTACCAGTTTGCTCTCCAATTGGTTGAGGCGGGAGCTAACCGCTTGGGAGTCAGCAATGCCAGGAATCTGATAAAATAACAAACCTGTTCCCGATCTGGGAATAGAATTGCTTATCGTACAGTATAACTAGGTCTATGACTAGGATTGTATTTCTGACGTTGACGATTATAGCTGCCACAGCAGCATTTATTACTCAGGGCTTCATTTCCTATGATAGTCCGGCGGTGGCCGGGGCAGTAAACCAGTATGGGGCGGCTGTTTCCCGAATGGTGCGCCTCGAGGTGGTTCATCCGGGAACTCTGCGGAGTGGGATTCTAACCCCGGATGAGATTGTGCAGATGTCAAAAGACAACTGGGTGGGACTAAGCTGGCAGGAACTGCAGGATTATGAAGGAGAGCCGGAAACTTTTACGGTAGTTGCTGTAACCCCGGATGCATCACAGTATTCAGAAGTAATCAATGATTGCCTGGATAAAGGCGTTAAGGTAATTGTCGAGAGTTCAGGGATGGATGCCTGGCATGCTACGGAAGATGGCCTGCAGGGCCTGAAAAAAATGACCTCAAAGGCTATGCGGGTGGTGGTCTTCGATGGTGGGCATCACCTGCCCACGTTGGCCTTACAGCCGGATTTGATTATCGTTCCTTTGACCAAGGGTTATGTTGCGCATGGTTATACACGGGATGCCATGAAAATAGATGAACTGCTTACGATGCTAAGGCGAGAGCAGATTAGGTGTCCGGTAGTCAGTATACCCCGCTGGGGTCTGGTAAAGACTCCTGCTTCCATGAACCGGATTGCGATCAGGGCCCTGGCGAAGATTCCTCTGGGGGAACCGGTTTCTGATCATGAGGGGCAGATTTTGGGATCACGTTGTACCGGTTACGGAGAGGCGTCCTTTTGGTACGTCAGCCATATTGGGAAGCTGAACTGGGAATGGCTCGCATCGGTTGATGTTAAACTTAAAAGGATATATATTGCATTCAACTACGATTGCATAAACCGGGAAATGGCTGCAGAATTTGTTAAAAGCATGCGGCGACCGGGAGTACAGGCCATCATAGTAAACGAACCTTTAGATGTGGCGGGAGTCATTTTCAGGGGAGGTTAAGATGTATCAGCGCACCGAGGCCCTGGTACTTAAGTCGTTTGACTTACGGGAAACGGACCAAATACTGACTCTTTTTTCCCGAGAGTTGGGCAAAATATCAGTGGTGGCGAAAGGGGTGAAAAAACCTCAAAGTACCCTGCGCGGGCTGGTGCAGCCTTTTTGCTGCTCCCAGTTTTACATAACCCGTTCGGGTGAAATGTATCTCATCACCCAGGGCCGGTTAAGCGAGTTCTTTGGCAACATCCGTGAGGATCTGGACAAAACCCTGCAGGCGGTGTACATCCTGGAACTCCTGGACAAGAGCACTGTTGAAAGGGATCCCAACCCCGCATTGCTTAATCTCGCACTCCAGGTCCTGCGTTATATCGAAAACAACCCGGTTTCCTCGGTAAGCTTGCGATACTTTGAACTGAAGCTGCTTGGTGTTGTAGGATTTGCCCCGGTACTTGACCGATGCAGCAACTGCAGCAAGACCGGAGATTTAACGTATTTTAACCGCGCAATTGGAGGCGCTGTCTGCAGTGATTGTGCCACCGGGGGCAGCGCAGTCCCCATACTGCCGGCCACATTGGCGGTGTTGCGAACCCTGCAGCATAACAGTCAAAAAATCCTTCCCCGACTGCGCCTGGCCCCGGCGGTATTAGGACAGTTGGAGCAGGTTCTGGAGGATTACCTGGAATACTACCTGGAACGAAAGCTGAATCTCAAGAGTGTCATGCGGACGCTGAAAGGTATCCGGTGAAATGAGTGCATCACTGCATCAGGGGGACTGTCCCCATGATGCACTCACCTCGCCGGTAATTGACAATGGAACACTGCGATTGCTAAACTTTAACTAAATTTACATACCTGTAATGATAGAGCGAGTAGGTGTGGAGTCTTCTAACAGAGAGCCGGGAGAGGTGGAAACCTGGCAGAGGGACCAGGCTGAAAGGCACTCTGGAGCAGCGGGAGGAAAGCCTTAATTGGCAAGTAAAACCCGGTTTCTTAAGAGGGCATTAAGCCAATCAGGGTGGAACCGCGGGCCAAGCTCGTCCCTGCCAGGGGAACGGGCTTATTCTTTTTTGGGAGGAATACAATTTGGCGTTAACATTTCAAGAGGTTATCTTAACTTTGGAAAAGTACTGGGGAGATAAGGGATGTATCATTCAACAGCCCTACGATGTAGAAAAAGGTGCGGGAACAATGAACCCGGCAACTTTTTTACGCGCTCTGGGACCTGAGCCCTGGAATGTGGCATATGTGGAACCGTCACGGCGACCTACCGATGGCCGTTACGGGGAAAACCCCAACCGCCTGCAGCACTACTACCAGTACCAGGTGATCCTGAAACCTTCACCTGATGATGTGCTGGAACTGTACCTTGACAGTCTGCGTCAATTGGGGATTGAGCCTGAGAAACACGATATCCGGCTGGTGGAGGATAACTGGGAGTCTCCTACTCTCGGGGCCTGGGGTTTAGGTTGGGAGGTATGGCTGGACGGTATGGAGGTGACCCAGTTCACCTATTTCCAACAGTGCGGGGGATTTGATTGTTACCCGGTCTGTGCAGAGATTACTTATGGTATTGAAAGACTTGCCATGTATATACAAAACAAAGAAAGCGTATACGACATAGAGTGGATCGATGGTATAAGCTACGGTGATGTTCACCATCAAGGAGAGGTCGATTACTCACACTACAATTTCACGGTAGCTGATGTTGAAACACTGCTGACCATGTTCAAATTGAGCGAACAGGAAGCCTTGCGGGTTTTGGAGAAGTCATTGGTCCAACCAGCCTATGATTACGTACTGAAGTGTTCTCACCTGTTCAATCTCCTTGATGCGCGGGGAGCAATAAGTGTAACCGAGCGTACCGCCTATATCGGCAGGATTCGCAACCTGGCCCGGGCTGCGGCCAGGGAGTACCTGCAACAGCGCGAGCGGCTGGGCTATCCGCTGCTTAAAGATACAGCCAGGAGAGAGGCACTAGGACTCAACAAAGGGGTGAAGACTAATGACTAGGGAACTACTGTTTGAGATAGGTACTGAAGAAATGCCGGCTTTGCTCCTGCCTGGTGTTATCGAAGAATTTAAGAACCTTGCTGAAGCAGAGCTTAATACCGCCCGGCTATCCTTCAAAACCCTGCGGATCGGGAGTACACCCCGGCGGTTGACCCTTATGGTGGAGGGACTTCCAGAACAACAGGAGGAGTCCGTGCGCGAGGTGAGAGGCCCCAAGGCGGATAAGGCCTTTGATTCCGATGGTAATCCAACCAAAGCAGTTCAGGGGTTTGTCCGCAGTCAGGGGATTTCCGTGGAGGATCTGATCACCCGGGAAGCAGGCGGACATACCTATGTGTTCGCGTCAATAAAGGAATCGGGTCAGCCCACCATTCAGGTTCTGCCTGAAGTGCTGAGCAGGATCATAACCGGGTTACCATTTTCCCGCTCCATGCGCTGGGGGTATTCAGAAATCAGGTTTATCAGGCCCATTCGTTGGATACTGGCTTCGTTTGACGGTGAAGTGATACCTATAAAGATCGAGAATGTGGCCGCAGGTGATGTGACTTACGGTCACCGTTTTTTGCATCCCGGAGCAATCAAGGTCAGCAGTATTGAGGATTATATGCAAAAGCTGCGCGATGCCTATGTGTTGGTAGATGTTCAGGAGCGCCGCGACTGGATTTGGGAACAGGTACAGAAAGTGGCTCGCGATCAGGGGGGAAGAGTGATCAAGGATGCTGATCTCCTCGAGGAGGTAAACTTCCTGGTGGAGTATCCAACCGCATTTGCCGGCACCTTTTCAGCAGATTACCTCAGCATACCTTCCGAGGTCCTGGTCACCAGCATGAAGGAACACCAGCGGTATTTTCCGGTAGTCGACGAGCAGGGGAAACTGCTGCCGGTGTTTGTGGGGGTAAGAAACGGTACTACCGATAGTATTCAGGTGGTTGCCGAAGGGAATCAGCGAGTATTAAAAGCACGACTTGACGATGCTTATTTCTTTTACCGTGAGGATACCAAAGAACCCCTGGAAAGCAAGGTCGAGCTGCTCAAAAATGTCATTTACCAGGCACGTTTGGGAACCATTTGGGAGAAGACTGAGCGCTTGCAGAAACTGTCCGCTTTCATTGCCCGGGAACTTGGGTTCGAACAGATTGAGCTAACAGAGCGTGCTGCTCTGCTGTGCAAAGCCGATCTGGAGACGAGCATGGTTTATGAGTTCCCTGAGCTTCAGGGGATAATGGGTCAGAACTATGCCCTTATCGATGGTGAGGACCCGATGGTGGCTCAGGCCATATTCGAACATTACCTTCCCCGGTTTGCCGGAGATGATCTCCCGGTTTCCCCTGCAGGGACAGCCCTTTCCCTGGCTGAGAAATTTGACAACCTGGTAGGTAACTTTGCCATAGGAGTAAGGCCGACCGGATCTCAGGATCCCTATGCCCTGCGGCGGCAGGCACTGGGGATTGTGGCCATAGTGCTGGGGTCTAATCTGAAACTGGATTTGCATAAGGTAATTAGCACTTCCTACCGCCAATTTGCGGTCAGCCTGGATCTTACCGAGGAGGAGACCATAAATGCGGTTATGGACTTCATCCTGCTGAGACTACGGGGGGTATTGCAGGATGAGGGGGTATCCTATGACGTTCTGGATGCGGTAATGAACCTTGACACTTCGCAGCTGCTCGTGATCAGTGAGAGAGCCAGGGCCCTGGCTGAAATAAAGGAACAGCCCTATTTCAGCGACCTGATGGTGGCGTTCAGCCGCCCTTTCAACCTTTCCCGCAAAGGTGGGGACTGTAAGGTCCAGCCGGGATTGTTTGAGGACCAGGCAGAACGGGAGTTGTTTGAGGTAACCGCACGATTGACCAGGGAACTGGAAAGCTATCTGACCCAGGGTAATTACTTCTGTTACTGTGAGGAGCTCGCGGCAATGAGGCCATCCCTGGATGCCTTTTTTGCCCGCATAATGGTTATGGTCGAAGACGAACAGATTCGGGAAAACCGCCTGGCACTGCTGAAACAGGTGGCACAGTTATTCCTGGCCTTTGCGGACTTCTCCAAGCTGGTTGTCTGAAATACCTTTGACAGAAACAGAGTGATTACTTAATCTATATAGTATATATAATTAATCGCTTTTGGGTTAAAAAGTATAGCATATTGAGGTGGGACTATGTTCGACCTGAATCAAAGACAGGAACGGATTATCGAGATTGTAAGAAAGCAAGGGCCGATTACCGGAGAAAAGATTGCCGAAATCCTAGAGGTCACTCGCGCAGCTCTCCGTCCTGATCTGGCAATTCTGACCATGTCGGGATATCTGGAAGCCAAGCCACGGGTTGGTTACACTTACAAGAGTGAAGGTTTTCACAATGCCATCCGGCGTATTCTTAATCAATACCGGGTGAAGGATGTAAAATCCATGCCGGTAGTGATCCCGGAGACTTCCAGTATCTACGATGGCATCGTTACCCTTTTTACCGAAGATGCGGGCTCTATTTATGTAGTGGATAAAGAAAACTATTTGACAGGAGTGGTTTCACGAAAGGACTTTTTAAAAACTACTTTGGGACATACTGATCTGTTTAAGGTCCCGGTCAGCGTTATCATGACGCGTATGCCTAATGTCGTAACCTGTACCCTGGATGACAAGGTGGTTGATGCAGCCAAAAAAATTGTGGCTCATGAGATCGACAGCCTTCCTGTGGTGAAGGTATTTATTGGCGACCGGGGCGAGGAGAAACTTGAGGTAGTAGGTCGCATCACCAAAACCAATATCGCAAGACTATTTCTGGACCTCGCTTATAAGAATAACAAGGAGGTTTAAGTTTTGGCCACAGGTGTTCCAGGTGTTTACATAATCTCTGATTCGATTGGAGAAACCGCCGAGATGGTGGTTAGAGCGGCTACCAGTCAATTTGACTCGGGTAAAATCGAGATTAGAAGGATACCCAATGTTGGTGATACAGATACTATAGACAGGGTTTTGGAACAGGCAGTTGAGACAAAGGCAATGATAGCTTTTACTCTGGCGTTGCCGGAACTCAAAGAGTATCTGATACAAAAAGCGGCTTCAGCGGGCGTTATTACCGTTGATATATTGTCGCCAATAATGGATGCGGTTGAACGGTCAACCGGACTGACACCCCACCGGGAACCAGGTATCTTGCGCAAGGTTGATGAGATCTATTTCCGTCGGGTTGAAGCGATTGAGTTCGCGGTCAGATACGATGACGGCAAGAACCCGCGCGGGATAATGCTGGCTGATATCGTGCTGGTTGGAGTGTCACGAACCTCCAAAACCCCACTCTCAATGTACCTGGCACACAAGCGGATCAAGGTAGCCAATGTGCCTCTGGTACCAGAAGTTGCCCCTCCCGAGGAACTGTTCCAAGTGGAAAAGGGGAGACTTATCGGACTAACTATTGATCCCCAGCAACTATTATCGATACGCAAGGAAAGGTTAAAAAGTCTCGGATTGATGGCGGACGCCAATTATGCCAACGAGAACCGAATTCTTAAGGAGATGGAATTCGCTCATCAGATCATGCGCAGATTAGGCTGTCCCATAATTGACGTTACTAACCGGGCAGTTGAGGAGACATCCAGCAAAATATTAGAAATCTACTATAGGGGGTTAAGTCATGTCTAAGAAGTTTGTTTTCCTGTTTGATGAAGGTGGTGGAGGACAAAGGAAGGAGTTGCTGGGGGGTAAAGGTGCTAATCTGGCAGAGATGACTAGAATTGGGCTGCCAGTCCCGCCGGGGTTTACCATCAGCACCGAAGCCTGCAATGAGTATTATCGTAACGGCAACCAACTGCCCGCCGGACTTCTGGATGAGGTTCAGGTGGCCTTGAAGAAGATAGAAGAAAGAACCGGCAAGAAATTCGGTGACCGGGAGAATCCATTGCTGGTATCGGTGAGGTCCGGAGCAGCCATTTCAATGCCGGGTATGATGGACACCATTCTCAATCTGGGATTAAATGACGATACGGTAGAAGGCCTGGCTAGACTAACCGGCAATAACCGGTTTGCACGCGACTGCTACCGCCGCTTTATTCAGATGTACAGCAATGTGGTTCTGGAAGCGGAACACGGAATGTTTGACTCGGTTATGGAACGCTATAAGAAACGACTGAACCTCCAGTTTGACTACGAGATTCCCGAGGACAAACTGCTGGATATTATCAAAGAATACAAGGAAATTGTGAACCGGGCCACTAACAGTGAGTTTCCACAGGATGTGCAAAAACAACTGGAAATGGCTATCACTGCGGTATTTCAGAGTTGGAATACCCCGCGGGCCAAAGTCTATCGCAAAGCCAACAAGATTTCAGATGATCTGGGCACAGCGGTCAATATTCAGTCCATGGCTTTCGGCAATATGGGCACAGATTCCGGTACCGGTGTAGCTTTTACTCGCAACCCGTCAACCGGTGAGCATGAGCTCTATGGGGAATTTCTGGTAAATGCTCAAGGGGAAGACGTGGTAGCAGGTATTCGCACCCCCTCGCCAATTAGCAAGTTGCAGGAGGAACTGCCGGATATATATGACGAGTTTGTACAAACCTGTAAGACGCTGGAGCAGCACTATAGAGATATGCAGGACGTTGAGTTTACGGTTGAAAAGGGTAAGCTCTACATGCTCCAAACCCGTAGCGGCAAGCGCACCGCCCGGGCTGCGGTGAGGGTCGCCTATGAGATGGTCCAAGAGGGTTTGATCTCGAAAGACGAGGCCCTGTTAAGGGTTGACCCGGAGCAGCTGGATCAACTCCTTCACCGCCAGATTGATCCCCAGGCCAAGCTTGAGGTAATTGCCCGCGGGCTTCCGGCCTCTCCAGGAGCAGCTTCTGGTAAAGTGGTTTTTGACGCAGATGAGGCTGAAAAGGCCGGCAATGACGGGGAAAGAATAATCCTCGTCCGCAATGAGACCACCCCGGATGACATCCATGGTATTCTCAAGGCTCAAGGCGTTTTGACTGCTCGTGGTGGAATGACCAGCCATGCAGCGGTTGTGGCTCGCGGGATGGGTAAACCCTGCGTTTGCGGTTGTGAGGCTTTAAGAATCAACGCTGAGACGGGCGAACTGGCGGTTGCGGGGAAAGTAATCAAGAAGGGCGATATCATTTCCATTGACGGCTCGACCGGAAACGTGGTTTTGGGTGAGGTCCCCATGATTGATCCCACAATCAGCGTTGAATTCGAGACGCTGTTAACGTGGGCCAATGAGGTTAAACACCTATCGGTCCGTGCTAACGCTGATAATCCGGAGGACGCTTTGAGGGCCCGGGAGTTCGGGGCTGAGGGTATCGGATTGTGCCGTACTGAGCACATGTTTATGGCCCAGGAACGCCTGCCGTTCGTTCAGGAAATGATTCTGGCGGAAACCCTGGCGGACAGAGAGAAGGCCCTGGCCAAACTGCTCCCATTTCAACGGGAAGACTTCTACGGAATCTTCAAAGTAATGGAGTCACTGCCGGTAACCGTAAGGTTGTTGGACCCGCCCTTACATGAATTCCTTCCCGATGAAAAAGAACTGATGCTCGAGATTGCCGAGTTAAGATTTAAAGGCGGCAATGCCAAGTTGATTGAAGAAAAAGAGGTTCTGCTCAAAAAGGTCACCAACCTGCACGAGTTCAATCCCATGCTGGGACACCGCGGTACCCGTCTGGGAGTCACCTTCCCCGAGATATATCGCATGCAGGCCCGGGCGATATTTGAAGCCGTAGCCCAGCTGAAAAAAGAGGGTGTTAATGTAATGCCCGAGGTTGAGATCCCGCTGGTTATGGACATAAAGGAATTGGCTGCGATGAAGCAGGAAGTTATCAGTGTCTATGAAGAGGTTAGCCAAGAAACTGGAGTCACATTCGAGTTTAAGGTTGGAACCATGATAGAACTGCCGCGTGCCTGCGTGGTAGCCGATGAGATTGCAACTGAAGCCGAGTTCTTCTCCTTTGGCACCAATGACCTTACCCAGACCACCCTGGGGTTCAGCCGTGATGATGCTGAAGGTAAGTTTATCCCCATCTACATTGAAAAGAAAATAATTAATGATAACCCGTTTGCGGTTTTGGATCGCCAGGGGGTAGGCAGCCTGATGAGAATGGCAGTCGAAAAAGGTCGTAAGATCAAACCTGATCTCCTCATCGGCATATGCGGGGAGCACGGTGGAGAGCCGAGCTCCATAGAATTCTGCCACATGCTGAATCTGGAGTACGTAAGCTGCTCGCCCTACCGAATCCCCATAGCCAGGCTGGCAGCAGCCCAGGCCGCGATCAGGCACAAAGACTAATTGAAGTACTATAGGTGATGCATGCAAAGCCTGAAGGCCAGCAATTTGTACGCTTCATGAATAGTCAATATAGGGGTACTGTCACTTAATGAATTAAGAGGCAGTACCCTATCTTTATTATGTTGTTTTCAATTGAATCACAGGCCATTGCGTATGTTCTCAATGTAGCGCCCGAAGAAAGCTGTCCATGGGGCAGGAAACTCATTATTTAAATGGAGGCATACTGTATGAAAATCAAAGGTTTTGGTGGAATATTCCTGAGATCAAAGGATGTAGCTTCATTAAGAAGATGGTATGAGGAGACACTTGGGATCTCTTGGGAGGATTGGAATGGTGCTGTCATTAAGCCGGAAGCTGACAACATAACGATTTTTTCTTTACATGAAGAAGATAGTGATTTATTCCCCAAAGAACAATCTGTCATGCTGAATTTTCAGGTAGAAAATATTGAAGCCTTTATAGATCATTTCAAGAAGATCGGTATACCACTTTTAGCGGAACCTGAAAAAAGCGAATACGGGACCTTTGTTTGGATTGCAGATCCAGAAGGCAGACGGATTGAAATCTGGGAAAAATAAGTTCAGGAGGTTTTACAGTGAACGAAGTATATAGTTTTTTAAAGAAGTGCCAGACATATTATATTGCCACTATTGATGGCGATCAGCCCCGGGTACGTCCTTTCGGTACCATCGATATATTTGAAGGCAAGCTCTATATTCAGACTGGCAAAGTCAAGAATGTCTCCAAGCAGATGCAGGCAAATCCCAAGGTGGAGATATGTGCTGTGGATGGTGGCGAGTGGCTTCGGATTGCGGCAACTGTCGTAAGAGATGACAGGGTTGAAGCCAAACAGCATATGCTGGACGCTTATCCAACTTTGCAGGAGATTTATAAAGCTGATGATGACAATACTGAAGTGTTATATCTAAAAGATGCTACTGCTACGTTTTATTCATTTACAGCTGAACCCCGGGTAATCAGATTCTAAACTATTATGGGGATACGGGAGGCGGCGGATTGTGGTCCATGACACACCCGCTTGATTCAGTTGCACAGTTATGGCCTGCGGGGTCTGCAAATCGCGATAGGCAATCACCCGCAGTCCCGGAATCGGCAATGTTCGTTATTTAGGAGAAGAATATACGGCTGAGCCCCCTTTCCTATTTTCCAGGTTGGACCATCTTATCCTCGTTTTAAGTTATTCTGACGATTATTCTGAAAGATTCTGATCAAAACTTCCTCTTCGTGGCTACTCTCCCTGATGACCGACCCGACGGTCAGACCGGGTTTGGTGAAACCTTAGGACAAAGGTTACGATAGGTACAACTTATTGGGAAGGGAGGAGAAGACCACTTGACCAACAACTGTATAAAGCGGAGTCTGACATCTATTCTCATGGGAATCTTTCTGGTCACTGCTGTATTTCTTCCGATAACCAGCTGTTATGCTGCTTACGGAGACAGGCTTTTGTACCACGGAACTGTGGGGGATGATGTTCGTGAACTCCAAAGGGATTTGACAGGACTTGGATTTAGTACATACGGTGTGGATGGGATTTTTGGTCCCAAAACCCTTAATGCCGTATTGTCTTTCCAAAAAGCCAATGGTCTGGCAGCAGATGGGATAGCCGGTCCCAACACCAAGACAAAACTTACCGAATTGGTGGGGGGGAAGGGATTCACCTACACGGTAGCCAGCGGAGATAGCTTGTGGTTTCTGGCCAATCGCTATGGCAGCACCGTAGCAGCGATTAAACAGGCCAATGGCCTGACTTCCGACATGATATACGTTGGACAAAAGCTGACCATACCTGGAAAGGGTGCCGAGCCGACTGCTCCGGGCAATGTCAATCCTCCAAGTAACCCGGGAAACAGCGAGAAGCCATCCAATCCCGGTAATGTAACTCAGCCCACCACCCCAACCAATCCACCCAGTCGGAGTGATCGTTATGGATCACTTGTTGACTGGTCCAAAGTTAATGGGATTTTCAAGGTGGGTATGGTGGCGACGGTTACTGACCTCGACACCGGAACAACCTGGCAGGTCAAGCGCATGGGCGGCAGCAACCACGCAGATTGTGAGCCGCTAACGGCAGCAGATTCCGCCAAGATGAAAGCAACCTGGGGCGGAGAATGGAGTTGGGCACGAAGGGCTATAATAGTCTCGGTTGCCGGGCAAAAGATTGCCGCTTCACAACACGCAATGCCGCATGCATCAAAAACGATTTCCGACAATAACTTCCCGGGCCATTTTTGTATTCATTTTCTTAACAGCATGACCCATGGCGGAAATCAATGGGCACCTAACCCGGCTCATGCTGACAGTGCACACCAAGCGGCTGTTAAAAGGGCAGCCGGTATGTAAATGAGAAGATCAGCCTATTGTTCCTGATTACGATTTGGGCATGTCAATAGAATAAGATCGGTCAGCGGGGAAAAGTCAATCCATTTCTATGCTGTAGAAGGGTACAATCAAATCGTGCTGACCAAACTATACCATGCAGCCCAAGGGAAAGCCTATAACGGGCCGGGAGTGGATCCCCCGGTCCGTTACATTTTTTTGCATAGAGAACTTGTCGAAGGTTATGTAATCTCGATATTGATTGGCCATAAATCAGTCTTATATCAGTATGTAAGTTGCTCCGATAGTATTGAATCGGTTTACGGGTTCACGTGGCTCGGGCGGCAGCCAGGATGCTGGAGATCAGATTCAGACAATAATTATTGCCCAGAACAAGCGACCTGTCTTTTGTGGTAATCATAGAACATGGTTACATTTGACACCGACTGTTCCAATACGAGTTGTTCATATCTTAACCGAAAGCCGACGCCAACGTTTATCAGCAGCCCCAGGATTCCGAGTCCCTTGCCGCCATACTGATTAACCAGGTTCTGACGTTCCTGCTTCAAATTATCGAGATTTTCAGCCTGGTTGAAATATGTCTCCAGCTGTTCCCGCAAATCTGGTCCGGAGTCCTCATTGTCCGCCAGGGTCTTGAAGCGGGCGGTAAAGGATTTCATATCCCGTTCGATAGCCTTAGTATCTTTGGATATTTGCTTTACCCGTTCGGGATAAGAGAACTGGGAAGTAAACGGTTTAGTGTTTTCTGATTGTGTTGATGCGGGCTTGGAACTAACCTGAACAATATCTGGTAATGTATACTCTTTAACGGTCTTGAAATACACTGCCTTACCTACGGAAATCGAGGAATTAAAAACATACCTGTTGATAATGAGGTTCTTTCCGGCTTCGACGGTAGACTCCTCAATGAATTGGGCCTCTACGTTTCCGGCTGCCTTGATGACGGACCGGCCTCCGCCGATGATACCACCCTTTACAAATATAGAGCCATTAACTGAGGTTACCGAGCCCCCTTCTATTGAGCCCTGGATCTCCACATCGCCCTGTGCCTGTACGTGGGCACCTGGTCCAACACTACCGAGAACCAGAACCATTCCTTTGGCAGATATTACCCCCATCCGCAAGTCTTCGGGAACCGTGTTTACATCAGCCACTTCCATTACAGAGTTTTCCCAGGTTAGGGCTCCGTCCTTGGCCGCTAAAGCGGTGTTTCCCTGGACAGTGACATTATTGCCAACGTTGAACTCCAGATTTCTTCCGGGTAACGGGTGAACTATCTCACCGAGTACATTGCAGCCAAAGATGCCCAGTGTCGAGGGGGTTCTTTGTGCCAGGACTTCCCCTTGCCGGACCGTAATGATACGGCCGGGCTCGTAGGCAAAGCCGTCTTCAACCGGGGAGGGGTCAAGCGTGGGTTGTTGATAGGTGTAGCTTATACTGGCATCCAGACCTCGTTCCGGAGGATCTCCGGCAGCGATTACTTCACGATATGCGGGACGTTTTAGATTAATAAGGGTCTTTATGCGTTCCAGATTTACCCCGTGAACAATCTGTTTCTCCTTGAGCTTTTGAAACACCACATCAAGGGGAACCTTTTCTCCAGGTTTGATGTTCAAGGTTAGAAGGGCTGTCATCTTACCAGGCGCTATGGTCAAAATAATTTTACCTTCGGGTTCCTCGGGTTTGGTCAGTATGAGAATCTCCTGCCCTACCTTTGCATTTACAATTTCCCTCATAATTTTGCTGACATCAACATCAAGACGATGGCGCCTAAGTTCCTGTGAGAGGAGATTCAGGTCAACTTTTCCGGTGACTTTGACGTAATAGCCGTCAAAAGTTTCAACGATTTCAAAATTAGCCGACACACAAACTCTCCTTTTACTGGAATTTTAATTATTATATCACAGTATATCTTCCAAGAGTGGAAAATACCTGGTGGGATATCATTTGGGTAAAGATTATTGGGATAATAATTGACGAAGATCATACAGAATGTAATTTATTCTGGCCAGACAGACAAAATCACAGGAAACTGTTTCCGAAAGAGGAACATACTAATGAAAGGCGTATATTAAATAAGGTATATGGCGGAGGTGAAGTATGAATAACTTAAAAGAATACCGCCCATTAATCGTTGGCTTGATTGGGAGTCCGGCAAAGGATGGCAATACTGCATTATTATTGACTGAGGCCATTAAGGTATGTTCGCAGCTGGGAGCCGATACGGAGATGATTCACTGTCGTGAGGCATTGAAGGATTTAAAGAACCCTTTCTGCATTAATTGTCAGTCTCCATGCCAGGCAAAGTGTGCTGAAGGGAAACCGCTTCAGAAAGCTTTGCAAAGCTTGGGAAGGGCTGATGGGCTGATTGTCGGAAGTCCGGTTTATTTTGGTACTGTGTCAGGTCAACTCAAAGCCTTCTGGGATAAAACCCGTTCACTAAGATCAAATAAGAAACTGTTGAACGTAGTTGGAGGCGCAGTTGCAGTAGGAGCAAGTCCCTACGGGGGACAGGAATCTACTGTCCAGGCTATTCATCATATGATGCTGGTTCAGGGCATGTTGATTGTGGGAGACGGGTATATTGAGGACGATTGTGGACATATGGGTGCGATGGCCAAACGGCCTTCTATTAATGATGAAAATGCTTTGAATCGGGTCCGTATTCTGGCCAAGCGGGTGGTTGAGGTTGCCCGGACAACCAGGGACATCAGGGTGGCCAGGGTATGAACATCAGACAACAGTATCAGGCATTTGAGGATCGATTTCTTTCTCCATATGCGATTAGAAGTCAAAACAGCAAGGGGAGAATGAGAGAATTGGCTCCCTGTAATGTGCGGACTGATTTTCAACGGGACCGGGACCGGATTATTCACTCAAAGGCCTTCCGACGATTGAAACACAAGACCCAGGTATTTATTGCCCCGGAGGGCGACCACTACCGTACCAGACTTACTCACACCCTGGAAGTAGCCCAGATTGCTCGTACCATCGCGAGAGCTCTTCGTTTGAACGAGGACTTGACGGAAGCTATTGCTTTGGGACATGATTTGGGCCATACTCCATTTGGACATGCAGGGGAACATGCACTAAACGAACTTTTACCGGGGGGATTTCGTCACTATGAGCAGAGTCTCCGGGTAGTGGATGTTTTAGAGGGTGACCAGGGCCTGAACCTCACCTATGAGGTCAGAGACGGTATCCTTAAACATACCGGTGAGGCTGAACCCGAGACTCTCGAGGGTATGACGGTAAGGATCTCTGACCGGATCGCCTATATTAACCATGATATTGATGATGCTCTGCGTGCGGGGAGGATCAGCTTTGACGAACTGCCCCATGAGTGTGTTGATCTGCTGGGACATCAACATAGCAAACGTATTGATACAATGGTCCGGGATACCATTCTGAACAGCATGGGAAAGCCAATGGTTGCTATGAGCAGCCAGGTAGCTGCAGCTACTCAGAAACTCAGGGATTTTCTGTTTGATGTGGTCTATCTGGGCGACGAAGCCCAGCAAGAGGAGAATAAGGCTCGTTTTATTATTGAAAAGATATATTATTTGGTTTTGGATAGGCCTGAGCTTCTTGGTCGTGAACACTCTCAGGGTGTGGCTGGAGAAAGAGCGGCGGCAGATTTTGTAGCGGGCATGACTGACCGGTATGCGATAAGGTTTTTTACCACCCATTTCCTGCCCTTACCTTTAGCCGACCTTGGTTAGGGATGAATCAACAGAAAGGGGGAGAGAGATGAACGGGGTCCGTGACGACGAACTAATCAAAGACATTGAATCACGTATCGACATTGTGGACATAATCGGTGAAAGAGTAGAGTTAAGCAGGCGCGGAAACCGTTACTGGGGGCTCTGCCCTTTTCACTCGGAAAAGACTCCTTCGTTTTCAGTCTCCCAGGAGAGACAGCTTTTTTATTGTTTTGGCTGCCACCAGGGTGGTAACGTTTTTACTTTTTTAAGGAATCATGACAAACTCGAGTTCCGGGAAGCCCTGCAGTACCTGGCCAATAGGGCCGGAATCGATATAAGTCGCTATCAGGTATCGCATTTCGCTCCCAAAGATACCCGGGAAAACGTCATAATCGAGATTAACCAGGAAGCAGCGAAATTCTACCATCAAAGATTAATGAGTGAATCCGGAAAAAGGGCCATGGACTATCTAGTTAAGCGCAATGTAAGTCTGGAATCAGTCGAAAAATTTCACCTGGGATACGCTCCAGATGATTGGCGCCAATTGGAAGAACACCTGCTGGCCAGGGGGTTTGCGATTGAGGCTATAACTGAATCAGGGTTAGTGAGAAGGAGCCGTAAGGCTGATTTATATATTGATTTCCTAAGAAACCGCATAATATTTCCTATACATGATTTAGGCGGACGGATAATCGGCTTTGGTGGACGACTGGTTGATGGTGAGGGCCCCAAGTATTTGAATTCATCTGAGAATCGGGTTTTCTCCAAACGTTTCAATTTGTTTGGCCTCTATCAGGGCCGTGAGGCCATAAGGACGGCTTCTGAAGTAATACTCGTGGAAGGGTATATGGATTGTTTATCTCTGCATCAGCATGGTATTTCGAACGTGGTTGCCACACTGGGGACTGCTTTTACCCGTGAACAGGCAAAACTGATCAAACGATTTACTGAGACCGTTCTTGTTATGTACGACGGTGACGAAGCCGGGCAGAGGGAAACCCTGCGGGCCCTGGCGGTTTTGCAGCAAGAAGGGATAGATGCAAGGGTAGTTCCTTTGTCGCCTGGAATCGATCCAGATGATTTGGTCCGGGAAAATGGAAAAGAGGAATTCTTGAATTTCGTACAGAATAATAGATGTACTGTAACCGAGTATAGGCTCGAAAACTACATAAAATCCGGCTTCTCCGCCACTTTGGAGGGGAAAGTTGAAATTCTCTGGAACCTGTTTCCTGAGGTTGACCGAGTCAAAAGTATTTTGGCACAGGAGAGGCAGCTTAGTATTTTGGCGCATCGTTTGAATCTTTCCGATAGCGATGTGAACCGTGAATTTGCAACCTGGAAGAAAGGTCACGGTTCAGTTGGCAGTATCAGGAATAGAAACCGGGTATTTAGAAATAATAGAAAACGCGAAGAAAAACAAGAAAATCGGAAAACCGAGGATAGATTGCTTGCTAAAATGATTGCCGACCGCGAGCTGTTCGTAAGAATCAAGGAAGAGTTAGGAATTGAATTCTTTTCTGACCCTTTGACCAAAAGCCTGGCTTTGATTTTTGACAAGGTTCAATCCGCAAGCGAACCGCAGGAGGCTTTGGGCCGTTTTAAAAAAGAGATTCATGAAGACGATGAATTAAACGCTTGTTGGGCCAGAATAAGTTTGCTGGAGGAGGAAAACCCGCTGACTGAATACGAGATTGATTATTATATAAGGCATCAACTGATCTTGCGGGAACGTCTCCGGTGGCAAGGACTCGCTGCGGAACTAATGGAAATTGAATCAAACGGCGACTTCTACTCCGTTTTGAAGGCCATTGTCAGGCTAGGGAATATGACTTATAAGGGCCGGAAAGGAGGGACCTCATGAAAACCGAAAAGAAGCTCGATGAAGCAATAAATGGCCTAACTGAAAAGGGTAAGAAAAAAGGCGGTCTTACCTATGAAGAGGTTATGGACGAATTACAAAATTTCAGCCTGGAACCCGAACGAATAGAAGAAATATATGAAACACTGCAGAGTCATGGTGTTCAGGTTGTACCCGACAACTTTGATGAGTTTGAAGATACTGAGGACAATGCGGAACACGAAACAGAAGAAGCTGAGATCGCAGTACCGGAAGGTATTGAGGTCGACGATCCGGTCCGTATGTACCTCAAGGAAATAGGCCGGGTTCCTCTGCTGAACGCAGCCGAGGAGATAGATCTTGCCAAGCGTATTGAGCAAGGTGATGAAGAAGCCAAGCGGAAACTGGTTGAGGCCAATCTCCGATTAGTGGTCAGCATCGCAAAACGTTATGTTGGTCGGGGGATGCTCTTTCTGGACCTGATTCAGGAGGGGAACCTGGGGCTGATGAAGGCCGTGGAGAAATTCGATTATCAGAAGGGCTTCAAATTCAGCACTTATGCCACCTGGTGGATCAGGCAGGCCATTACCAGAGCCATTGCAGACCAGGCTCGCACCATCAGGATCCCGGTCCATATGGTAGAGACGATCAATAAACTGTCCCGGGTACAGCGCACGCTTCTCCAGCAGCTGGGTCGCGAACCGCTTCCGGCTGAGGTAGCCGAAGAAATGGATATCTCGGTGGAGAGGGTTATGGAGATCATAAAGGTAGCCCAGGAACCGGTATCATTAGAAACCCCGATTGGGGAGGAAGATGACAGCCATTTGGGAGACTTTATTACTGATGAAGATGCCGAATCTCCAGAGGAGTCTGCCTCCTTTGTCTTACTCAGGGAACATCTGGACGGTATTCTGGAGACCTTGACTGAACGTGAGGAGAAAGTCCTGCGCCTGCGTTTTGGGTTGGATGATGGCAAACCCCGGACCCTGGAAGAAGTGGGACAGGAATTCGGTGTTACCCGGGAAAGGATAAGGCAGATTGAGGCCAAGGCCTTGCGCAAGCTGAGACACCCGTCGCGCAGTCGGAGGCTTAAGGACTATATTGAGTAAGCTTTCAAACGATAGTCCTTAAGGGCGGCGAAGGCCGCAAATTTTTTCTCTGTATTACGGTTGACTTTGATTAGAATCCGTCTTATAATAGATTTTGCTGAGCCGCTCCTCGATAGCTCAACGGTAGAGCAACCGGCTGTTAACCGGTAGGTTGTAGGTTCGAATCCTACTCGGGGAGCCATTAATTTGGGCCTATAGCTCAGTTGGTAGAGCTACCGGCTCATAACCGGTTGGTCCCAGGTTCGAGTCCTGGTAGGCCCACCAATTTGGATTCAAGAGGCCGAGAACAGCAAATCAGAAATTTCCCTTGACAATACTGATTCGGCCATAGTAGGATAACAAAGCATGGCCCCATGGTCAAGCGGTTAAGACACCGCCCTTTCACGGCGGTAACTGGGGTTCGAATCCCCATGGGGTCACCATACGTGGGCGATTAGCTCAGCTGGGAGAGCATCTGCCTTACAAGCAGGGGGTCGGCAGTTCGAGCCTGTCATCGCCCACCATAACAAGCAAAGGGTTTCGATTTATTTCGAAACCCTTTGCTTGTTTTATCATTACAGAATTCTATCCGGTGTTGTGAGCAACGTGAAATAGACTGTTAATCTTCTCTCGATTGAGTAAGTTCTGCATGCAAAAAAAAGAAGTTGTCAACACTATAGTTGGGTTAACAACTCCCTTTTGTTCTATGTGAATCGCAGAGTCTTAGCGAAGAAGCTAACGGGCCATCAATACGGTGCTTAAAAAGGCCTGCGTGCTTTCATGGCAAGGGTTAAGAAGGACATCTTCAGCTGCACCTTCTTCGACTATATAGCCATCATCCATAAACAGAACCCGGTGGGCTACCTCGCGCGCAAATCCTATCTCATGAGTCACCACTATCATCGTATTATGTTCCATAGCCAGATCCTTCATAACCTTGAGGACCTCGCCAGTCAGAACTGGATCCAGAGCTGAGGTCGGCTCATCAAAACAGAGTATTTCCGGGTTCATAGCCAGGGCCCTCGCAATAGCAACCCTTTGCTGCTGCCCGCCAGAGAGCTCAAAAGGATAGCCGTCGGCCTTTTGCTCAAGTCCCACCTTTTGCAGGAGAATCCGGGCGTTTTCCTCGGCCTGCTGGTAATCTACGTTCTGCACGAGTACGGGAGCCAGGGTTATGTTTTCCAGGACTGACTTGTGAGGAAACAGGTTAAAATTCTGAAAAACCATTCCGAGTTTTCTGCGCATCTGGGCAACTTTTTGTTCGGGTGCGTAAACCGCTTTTCCGTCTGGTCCATTCTTGACCATACACTGCCCATCGATTTCTATGGTACCGCTATCAATCGTTTCCAGACGATTCAGACAGCGGAGAAACGTACTCTTTCCTGAACCGGAGGGACCAATAATCGCAACTATCTCCCCGCGTTTTATCTGTAAAGATACTCCTTTTAGTACCTCAAGCGATCCAAAGGATTTATAAATATCAGAAGCTTGGAGCATCTGCATTGATGTCACTCCTAACGATAATAGTCATACTTGGCTTCCAGCCACTTAAAGAATAATTGAATGCCGGCTGTCATTACCAAATAAAAAACAGCGGCAACGATAAAGGGCACAAATAGGAAATCGCGGACGGAAGCTATTTTTGCTGCTCTCAGCAATTCGTTCATACCAATGGCATAAATCAGAGCTGTATCTTTAATCAGGTTAATGACCTCGTTACTGATGGGAGGCAAAACCCGCTTGAACATTTGCGGTAGTATTATGGTTTTCATGGTTTGAAAACGGGTAAGTCCAAGGACATCGGCGGCTTCAAACTGTCCATGGTCAATGGACTGAATTCCAGAACGAAAGACCTCAGCCAGGTAGGCGGAGTAGTTCAGGACAAAGGCCAGAACAGCTGCAGTCATTTGGTCAAACTTGATCCCCACTGTGGCTAACCCGAAGTATATAAAAAGGACTTGCAAAAGTAAGGGGGTTCCTCTGAAAACCCAGATGTAAAACTGCATAAAGACGTTCAAAGGACCGAATTTTGACATGCGAGCTATGGACATAATGACGCCCAGCGGCATGGACATAACCAAAGTCAGAAAGAATAACTGTAGTGTTAATGCTGTTCCTTCAAAAAGTGAAGGAAGCAAATTTAGTAGATATTGCATGGTTTACCCCTTTGATGGTTGGTAAAATCCAATAACAAAATCATCCTAAACGGAATCAAACCAACCCAATTTTTTATAGAAAGAAATCATACTGCCCGCCAAGCTTCTATAGACTCGGCGGACAGCAGTTTCCTTTGAAAATGACAGGCTAACAACATACGCTATCAGCCTGCCTTACTTCTATGTGTTTGTCTCAGACCTATTTCTTAGTAATGTCTTCTCCAAACCACTTCTGGGATATTTCAGCAGCAGTCCCGTCAGCCTTCATAGCGTCAAGGGCCTTATTGAGTTCTGCGAGGAACGCCTCGTCAGATTTTCTTACGCCCACGCCGAATTCTTCTTCGCCGAAGTGCTCAGTCAGCACAGTGTAGGTATCAGGTTTCTTAGCAATGTAGTAACGGCCGACTACCTCATCCACCACAACTGCGTCCATACGACCTGCACTCAGATCCAGGAGGGCTTCATCATTACTGGTGAATTCCACAAGGTCCCCGAATGATTCAAATGTAGCCGCATCCTTCTGGACAGCTTCCTTAGCGCTGCTGCCAGCTTGCAGACCTATGGTCTTTCCAGCCAGATCTGCCTTGGAAGTGATAGCTGAACCCTTTTGAACAACAATAATCTGATGGTCAGCTACATAGGGCTTAGTAAAGTTAATCTGCTCCAGTCTTGGCTGGGTAATAGTACATCCGTTCCATATAGCATCGATATCACCTATGTTTAAGGTTTCAATTACTGTATCCCATACAACGGGCTTGAATTTGACATCGACTCCCATACGACTAGCAGCTTCTTTGGCCAGATCGATATCAAAGCCAACTATGTCGTTGGTACCTTCTTCCCTGAATCCCATGGGGGGGAATGCATCATCGAGACCAACTGTAAAATACCCTTGCTCCTGAATTTTGGTCCAGGAATCGTCAACCGCCGACTGTCCATCATTGTTATTAGATCCACCACATCCAATGATAAGAACCGCCGAGAAACACAACAACAACAATACCGCAATCTTCCTTTTCAATGCCGCAACCTCCTTAAAAAATATAACTCAACTATAACTTTACTTTAATCAGATAAACTAGTAAACACATAATTATGTATGTCCATTAAAAACTACGAAAACCTTTATGCAGTGTATTTGCAAACTTCAAGCGGTGTCTAAGATAATGCCAATATTTGCCAGAAAATATCCACTGTAAATTGCCTGCAGGGCAGCGTATGACGGCAGTTTACCAATTTGGAAAAAAGTGCCGCACAACCCAACCGGAAAGATAGAAAACCCAGCCGAAAAGAGAAATACTGTTCCGGGTTTATTGCCCAAGTCTTGTAATACAGGTGAGGATATAAACATCTCCCTATCCAACAGATGGGCTTCATCAACGATTACGACCGGCTGCAACTTATGGATGCCCTTCATCAGTTCAATCTCTTTATGCAGTTGACGCTTAGCATCACCCCGATAGAATTTGGCTTCACACCCTAACTGCTCAAGTAAGCCTTTGTAAAAATGCCTCGGTGTAAGCTTTGAATCCGCTAGGTACATTACCATGAATTTAGTATTATCCAGGATATCTTTAAACCTTCGAATAGTTGTGGTCTTTCCTGTCCCACAGTCCCCGGTTACGACTATAAATTGCTGGCGCTCCGCGGCGTATTCCAGTCTTCCCAGGGTCTCTTCAATCCGGTGCGACTGGAACAACTGATCTGTTGGGATATCCCTTGAAAACGGGGTTCTGTTAAACCCATAGAAACCCTCAAACATTATCTTCGCCCTCCTTCCGAACTTTTCGGTAGGAGACGACTGGGATGGGAGGTTTCATACGCTCTTGATTCTTTTTCGCTGCGGCGCTTAGTAACCGTGATGAATCTGCTGGTTCCGGCAGTAAATGCTCTGGCAGCCGGGGCCTTTTTCCACTATGCTCTCCAATCACCATTTGGCGCACCCTAAAGGGTTCATGGCTTTCGTATTCAATGGTTAATTCGCTGGTATCAGCCGGATCATAAATAACACTTACTTTGCACCCGATAAAGTTGAGCCCAACTTCGTACTTGCGGCCTTCGAAGCTTATGCAGCCTGATTTATCCACTTTTCGTTCTTCACAATGCATAAAGGCATTGGCTAATGTTTCGGGATCTATGTATTTCAAGGGATGTTTATCGCTGTGATAAGCAGCATACGGGGTAATGTTCCCGCTCAATCCAGTGTGTGGTTTATGCTGATAACATTCCTCCAGCCACACTGCGAACAATTGGTTCAATCTGTCCAGGCTTTGCGGTTTCTCCAGTGGCACTTCTGCCAGGAATGAGTCTACTAATCTATTGAACCTCTCCGGTTTTCCGGTAGCTTCAGGAGAATAGGGCTTGGCGTAGAGTAAGCGAATACCCATTTTGGAACAGGCCCTAATCATCCATTTGGTTCGATACTGACTGCCGTTATCAAAGTATACTTTTTCAGGCACTCCATACTTCAGAATTGCCTGGCGGAACGCATCTTCTACAATGATTTGATCGAGCATGGGATAGAATTGTCCATGCAGGATAAGCCGGGTAGCGTCATCGATGAAGATTACCAAGTAAACTTGTTTCTTGCGTCCATCCTGGCCAATAGGCAGGTATGGGCCGTATTTCAAGTCCGAATGCCATAATTGATTGCGATATTTCTTTTGATAACGCCGAGCGGCGGTGCCGCTTTCAGCGTAAAGCTTCATATGTCGGGCACTGTACCCACGCTCCGCAAGTTTTTCCTGCAGGGTACTGCGCTTGATTTGGCCAGGCTCAGCTAACCCCTCCCACTCCAGGATCTGAATTATCTGTGATATGCTGCGACTTGGTACCTGCCTGCGCAACAGGATGGCTTGTTCAAGAATTTCTGGCGGGATGGCTTCACTGGTCCGGCAACCTCTCTTACCTTTCGGCTTTAGTCCGGAAAAACCTTCTCTTCGGTATTGGGTTAGATAACGGCGCAAGGTTCGTTCTGATATCCCGGATTCTTCGCATATCCTGGCTTTAATCTGTCGGGCCCGTGCATTATCTAAACCCTCGGCCAGAAGTGGAGATAACAGTTGCATCCGCTGGGCAGCAATTTCCTCGGCTTTCTTTTGGTCCTTCATGCTGATTTCCTCCTTTGTCAGGTTTCAGCATGAGTCTATCCCATGTCCATTACGGACAGAATGCAAAACGGGTATGTGGCCAAAGATTTAAATTTGCTATCGGTCGGACAATTCTCGCCAGCCATCCCGGAGCATCTCCAACATGATGCCATATTCTCTGGAGCTTGGACTTTGGAAGTAGGGATGCATCGTTCACAGATTCATTGCCATATCTGATCTTGATTGATTCCAGGCACCCTTGAAAGTAATCAACATAAATCAAGCAAGAATGCTTTATTAGCGTTCCTTTGCTCCTTTCAGATGCGATATTACATATCCGTGAGCGCTACCCACCTCGTCCCATTGTAATCATACACCAGTAAAGACGAAATGGTATATATTGGTGGAATTAAGAATTACTAATTACGACATTATTCGATTTATTTGAAGGATAACGAAGATTTATAACGAAGTAGTAACTGAGCAGAGTCTCATGTGGTTGCGCTGTATAACGTCACAAAACCTATCTAATGAAGGGAGAATGCTAAATGGGAATCGCAGATCAAGAACTAATCAAACAAAGGCCTTGGGTCAAGTTCTATGATGTTGACACACCAGCTGAGATTCGTTACCCGAAGTTTGCACTGCAGGACATGCTGCGCAACACTGCTACCATGTTTCCAGATAAGTCAGCTATCTGGTTTTATGGTACAGAGATTACTTTCTGGGAACTGTACAATACGGTCAACCGCTTCGCCCAGGCGCTGCTCGCATTAGGTATCAAGAAGGGGGACCGGGTCGGGATAATGCTGCCCAACTCCCCGCAATTCGTTATCGCTTTTCAGGCTATTGTTACCGTCGGAGGGATTGTGGTAAACATGAATCCCATGTACACGGTAGATGAAATGAAGTCAATCGTGGACAACACCGACGCCGCTATGATTATCGGCTATGATGGAATTATTGAAAACCTGAAGGCTCTTTCCGAAATCAGACCTGTTCCCCATGTAGTTGTAACAAGACTTGCCGACTACATCCCTGGAGCAGGTGTAAGTTCAGCTGCTGAGCTGGGACTAAAACCCGAGTGGCATTATTTTGCAGATCTGCTGGCGAAGACTGAAAGCTGTATCCGTCCGCGCATTGATATAGATCCGGTAAAGGATCCAGCCGTCATTCAATTCACCGGTGGAACTACAGGTACCCCCAAAGGGGCAACTCTGTCACACTACAATCTGGTTGCCGCTATCCACGCCACCTATTACTGGGGTAGAACCCTGATCGGGAGAATTCCTGAATCCCAACGAAATGTGCTTTCCATTATCCCGTACTGCCATGTCTACGGTCAGGGTAACTGTATGGGTTATGGAATACTGGCTGCCGCCACCCAGATCATTCTGCCCCGTTTTGAAATTGACGAAGTCATGGATACCATTGCGAAGTTTAATAAAATTGTATACTTCCCCGCTGTTCCCACTATGCTGAACGCGATTGTCAACCATCCCCGCGCTGCTGAATTGGAAATCGGCCGGCGGATTACCTTCGTAGGCAGTGGGGCTGCTCCCTGCCCACCCGATCTGGTTAGAACACTCCTGGACATGAATGTTTACTATCAGGAAGGCTACGGGATGAGTGAGACCACAGCCCAGGCCACATCGGGACCGCCCATGGCCCTGAAGAAGTTTGGCAGCGTAGGCGTACCGTACCCCGACGTTGATCTGAAGATCATCAATCCCGATACCGGTGAAGAAGTACCCCGGGGCGAAGTCGGCGAGATTATAATGACATCACCCTACGTTATGTTGGGCTACTGGAATAATCCAGAGGAGACTGCCAAACAGCTTAAAGACGGTTGGGTTTATACCGGTGACCTGGCGTATATGGACGAAGACGGGTTTGTTTTCCTGGTCGACCGTTCCAAGGACCTGGTTATAGCTGGTGGTTATAACATTTACCCGGTAGAGATTGACGGGGTCATTGCCGGTCATCCCAAGGTCTACGATGTAATGTGTGTTGGGATCCCTGATGATTATCGCGGAGAAACTTTGAAGGCGTTCATCGTACCGAAACCGGGCGAGACGATAACCGAAGAAGAAATTAAGGCGTATTGCCGTGAAAAACTGGCTCCCTACAAAGTGCCGAAGATGTTCGAGTTCCGCCCTGAGGTGCCGCGTACTCCGACAGGTAAGGCCCTGCGGCGGATCCTGCGTGACGAGGAAATGGCGAAAAGGGAACAAAAATAGTTTCCAAACGCTAGCAAACGGAAAAGAATAGACTAATTCCAGATCCCCCGTGGTGAATTAAAACTGCCACGGGGGTTTTTCTGTTGGCCAGCAAATGTATTGCGGGAAGGTAATTACCGATAATAAATTGGAGCCCAATTAATACCCCCCTAATGTGAGAAACATAGGGGGGTTAATCAGGGATTTAAACGATTAGGCTGTTGGTTTTCTTACGGAAGATGGTATTCAACGGTCAGTTTAGGCCATAGTGTGGAGTCGGCATATTCCCGGCTGTAGAATCCGAGTATTCCATCAAAGTCCTCACTGCCTTTTATCATCAGACCAAAATTCACAAAGGAACCATCGTACCATCCCCTAACCAGGTCGGTTATCTCAAGCCTGACAGTTCCCAAATAACCGGGTTCTATCTGAACACGACCTGAAGGAGTTGTGGCGCATAACGGCTGGTTGTTCCAGTTGACTGTAAACTCATGCCAGTTCTGTTTGATCATATAAGCATTCAGAGTTGTTAGCCGGGAGATTTCATTACGGAATAGATAGAGCTGGACTACAGCCAAAACTATATCGCTTCCTGGAGGCAGGTAATTATGCCCCAGAGAGGTGAAGTCGAACTGAATAAGACTTCGATATTTATCTCCCGGTCCTTTGAACCTGTTTCCAAACAGGTTGGCTGCGCCGCCGAAATTTTTGCTGCTGCTATACTCTGTAATGTAGCTGTCTCTGCGCGGGTGGAAGTTTATTTTAATTGGATGCTTGCTCTCCATCTGATTGTTCAAGTTGGAAAATCAGCCTCCTTTTTAAAAAAGCTCCCTGAATACAGGGCGCAAACACCATGAACGCGAATTGAAAAAACCGGCATAATACCGGTTTTTTCGTCAAAAGCCAGAGGTTTCGGTTTAGGTAAAGGTACGTGCAATGATGGTGATCTGGTTAATGGGAATATAGTTGATTTGGTGTCCTACAACAGTAATAAAGGTGGGATTGATATCGGTCAGGATGCCTTCTACCGCTGCTACATCACCTTCGGTCAGAACTTTGACTCTTTGCTGCCAGAGGCTAAACAGCAAAGTGAAAAAGCTCGTTCCAGCAACTCCGCCGAGTCCGCCGCAATCAAACTTGCCAAGTGTTCCTACGCGGCCCCCAACTATTCCATTGGTACCTATGCTCATGGTATCCCTCCTTCTGGTCAAATCATCAGTCAAAGGGCCCTAGACTTGGTTTAGTTTATTCGGAGGGAATGCCAAACGTTCCATTATTTACCTATTTGGTTTTAGACCTCTTGGCTGATTTACCCAACTTATTTTGACCTTCGCTTTTGGTCAGCACAAATTGGGTTGTTGATTTTGTGCTCTTGACCAAACCTTTGTTCCCGCATGTACAGGCTATATTCATTTTAACCGGCGGTTTTTTGAGCATGGCTCCCAACAATTGCCCGCACTTTGAGCAAGTAATTTTGTACACCCTTAGTTTCCCTCCTTTCACTTAAGCCTCCTGGATAGAGCTTTATATTGTTAAATACGATACCAGGGGTTGTGGTGTGCTTTGGATGACGGATTTCGGTATATCCAGTAAGGATAAGGACAACAAAAAACCCCGGATTGCCGGGGGAGTAAAAGAGTATCCGTTGTGGTGGTGGAGGCTTGAATTAAACCTAACACAGGAAGAAACCTAAAGTCCTCTTGTGGAAGAAACAACCTTACTCAAAGGAGCAAAACACTCTATCAGGCAGGTGATAACCTCTCTAAGGGATACGCTTCTTAGGGAAGGAAACTAACCTCCACCACCTGATTTCAGTATATGCGGGACTATACGGGAATACCATTGGGAACTTTTCTGAAAAGTGAGACAACCATTACGGGGTTCCTGGATCATTTTGGGGAGCAATTAATTTTCCACAATCATACCCAGTACCTTCACTTAAGTCTAAGCGGTATATTAAGATATAAGTGTGGGAATAGTTCAAGAAATCCAAGATACCGGGGATTTCCAAGGAGGAACACTCCTGTGTGATAACCCTGGTATGTCGTATAAGGACTGTAAACAGCTTGCAAAAGAGTGGGTGGGGAAATGCCTGCTAAAAGCCTGTTTGTAAGGCATTAGATTATCTGACACCCCATTAATCAAGAAGTGGTGAAATATGAATGAAGCTCCCGCTTCGTTTGGCGAGTGTGGCTGACCTTGTGGTTACTGGCGAGCCCATGGCTGATATAGGTTCTGATCATGCGCTTCTCTCCTGTTACCTGGTAGGAAAGGGGTACTGTCCATGGGCAGTATGCGGTGAACTGGGGGACGGACCATATCAGAGGACACTGGCGGCTATCCGCATGAACAACTTGAATAACCTGATTGAGGTCCGTCAGGGTAATGGGCTGGAAGTACTTGCGCCAGGCGAAGTAACGACAGTGGTATTGGCCGGAATGGGAGGCAATACCATTATAGATATACTAAGAAGGTCGTCCGCCAAAACTCAGAGTTTTGACCGTCTGGTATTGCAGCCGATGAACGCCCTGGTGAAATTACGACATCTGGCCAGCCTGAATGGCTGGAGGATAGAGGAAGAGACTGTAGTAAGAGACGGCGATTACTATATCAACCTGGTTTTAACTCCCCGGGCAGGACCGCCATACCGGTTATCGGAAACAGAGATGAGATGGGGACCCCTTTTAATGCACAATACTGCAATGCCGGTTGTCCGGGAGTATTACAGTTATCACCTGGACAAGTATAACCGGATTGTCAAGGGGATTCCGGTACAAAGCAGTGAACGTTCTCAGCTTCAGAAGAAAATCTATCAGAAAAGGATAGAGGAATTGGAGGGTATTTTACGATGAGACCAAAGGCCAACCTCGTTTTTAATAAACTGGAGGAGTTAGCACCTCTGGCTTTGGCGGAATCATGGGACAACAGCGGTTTGCAAATTGGTTCCAGAGAAAACGTGGTGGAGGGAGTTCTGGTTACTCTTGATGTGGATGAGCAAGCAGTAGACATGGCCCTGGAAGTGGGAGCCAACCTGATTGTCAGCCATCACCCGTTGCTCTTTCAAGGAGTGAAGGTAATAGACTATGAGGACGTAAAAGGTCGATTGATAAAGCGGCTTATCGCTCATGACCTGAATGTCTATTCGGCCCACACCAATTTAGACCTGGCGCCACAGGGATTGAGTGAATTCCTGGCCCATAAGCTGGGACTCGGTGACATAGAACCACTGGGGACAGTCAAATCGCAGCATCTTACCAAACTGGTAGTGTTCGTACCGGAGTCTCACCTGGAAAGCGTGCGTCAGGCCATAAATGACTCCGGAGCCGGATTTCTTGGTAACTATCGGGATTGCAGCTTCCGCACCCCTGGTGTAGGAACGTTCCGCCCCCTGGAAGGCAGCCAGCCCTATCTGGGGAGTGTTGGGATAATGGAGGAGGTAGCCGAATTCCGGCTGGAAGTCATTGTGGCCGGGCAGGTTTTGGACCGGGTTATACGGGCTATGATTGAAGCCCATCCCTACGAGGAGGTGGCATATGACCTAATACCTTTAAACAATAGTGGCCAAAGCTACAGTTACGGCAGACAAGGAGAGTTGCCTTGCGAAATGGCGGTTGAAGACCTGGCTGAAAAAATTAAGACCGCATTAGGGATTGACCATGTTGCTGTGAGTGGTGGGAATATCGGCAAGGTTAAACGAGTTGGTCTGGTTCCAGGTTCCGGTGCATCTATGATCAGAATGGCCGGGCAAGCAGGATGTCAGGCCTTGATAACCAGTGATGTAAAATACCATGAGGCTCGAGAGGCCATGGAAAGAGGATTGGCCATCATTGATCCGGGACATGACGGTTTGGAACTGGCAGTAGTCGATTTGCTTTCTGCTCATCTCAAGGAAGTGGGAAATGCTGAGAACTGGGATGTTCCGGTTTATGGATTGAAGGTGAAACCTATTTGGCGGAAAACATAAGGGATTGGGGGATTGAGATTGGTTGTTACTGAAAAAACTATACTGCTTACATTACTAGCTGCATTTCTGTTATTTATCAGCGCGGTTATGTTGGGGATGAGAGGCACAAGATCAGATAAAGCCAATGATGATTAGGATAACTGGCTGGAAACTCAGAAGATATTGGTTAACAGGGACGACGATTTTATAAACGCCGATAAATCAGGGGGTTTAGAGATAGAAAGATTAAAAAACCTTGAAATTATGGCATTAATACTGATTTATTAAGCATGGATTCCGAAAAATCTGGTTATCTTATTAAAAAATTCTTAGAAAAAAGAAGGAATTCCAACGTTCTTGAGGAACTCTATTCAGGGAAAATCCTAAAAAGGGAGGTCACGTGGTGAACAAAACGGGACTGGTTAAAACTTTGGCAGAGAAAACAGGTTTGACCCAAAAGGAAGCGGCCAAGGTTCTTGATTCAACGCTGGACTCCATTCAGACTGCATTGGCGCAGGGTGATAAGGTCCAAATTATCGGATTTGGTACATTTGAAGTCAGAGATCGCAAAGCTAGAAACGTTATCAGCCCGGCCACAGGAAAAGAAATCAAGGTTCCAGCCACCAAAGTTCCGGCGTTTAAACCAGGAAAGTCGCTAAAAGAAGCGGTTGCCATTAAGGTACCGGAAAAGAAAGGTAGAACCACCAAGGGAAGGGGCAAAAAACAGTAGATTTTCCTTAAGCCCGGATAGATAAGTCACACGTAAAAGGAACAGCAAGTGCCGTGTTTGGCATTTGCTGTTCCTTTTAATTGGGACGACAGATCATAAAAAAGAAGCCATTCCAAAGCGGAAGGCTTCTTTTGATGTTATGTAGGGGCGAGTAAACCTGTAAGCGGAGTTCTGTTAAAAGATAGTCATCTATCTGGGATGACAGTTGCCTGTCACCTCTAGCGACCTTACCCGGGAGCAGAGCGGGCAACTCCAATGCTCCTCTATTTGGTCTTGCTCCAGGTGGGGTTTACCTAGCCGACCAGTCGCCTGGCCGCTGGTGAGCTCTTACCTCACCGTTCCACCCTTACCGAAAATGGAAATCAGAATACAGAAGCTGTCAAACATACAGCCTCAGGGCTCCGGTTTCCACTCTCGGCGGTTTATTTCTGTGGCACTATCCTTGAGGTCACCCTCACTGGGCGTTACCCAGCACCCTGCCCTACGGAGCTCCGACTTTCCTCAGATCCAAAAGGACCCGCGACTATCCGACTTACTCGCGCAACATATTATACGACTATTCCCCAAACAAGGCAAGTGGAAACATAAGGTGCTATAACGTGGGAGTTTGCTTTTTCGATTCGGGCCAACTTATCATTATGAAGGCGATGTGGTAATATGACAATAGCGCCGTATACAACAAATAACCAATCAAAGTAAGAATTTCGTACTATTGTTTGCAGGAAAAAGGGAATTAGGAGAGAATAGTAAATAGGAATTGAATGGACGTCTTTCCGTTACTTACTGTATGAACCTTGGGTTTTCTAGGAGTGACAGCACGAGGAGGTGAAATAGTGGGGGGCATTTTGGATAACGCTTTTGTTCAATTGGCCATTGTAGTAGTTAGTGTTTGGGCTTTCTGGAAATTTTGCACCTACGCCAAGAAGTTTTCTCTTCCCGGTAAAGTAAAATTGTGGGCTTATATCTTAACTGGATTATGTGTGGTAATTATGAACTGGCTTTTCAGTTCTGCCAAACAAGGAATGGGCGGAGAGGTTGTTCTAACCAATCCCAAGTTAATGGCCATTGCGGTGTTTGCTTCGCTTTTTGCGGTATTGATATTTTCATTCGCCCTTATGGCAGAGACCAAATCATAATTAGTCAGATAGTGGCGGCGTAAGCCGCCTTTTTTTGTGGGTTGCGTGCCCAGCCAAGCACGGCATTATCCAGCTGGTGAAAGTCCGGTCGGGGTAAACGCCAAGGTGCCCCGTAGCTAGCAGCTTGTGTGAATAACAAATTGTGAGACATCAAGTTAAGCTTTTTCAAGCCTTCTAACTGTATGTCACATTAATTGGCCCAAAATGAGGGTCTACTTGGCCCACGACAACCGGTATACCTTCATGAAATTGACCACTGCACATGTAAATCGCCAATAGTTTCGCACCTTATCTAAGCCCCGGTGGAGAAACTGGCGCAATTTAAGCTGCTCTTTAATAAATCCAAATACTGGTTCTACAGACGTTTGCCTGAGTCGATAGCGGGCGCGGCCATGTTTAGTCCTAAGTTTTCTGCGCATTAAGTATCTTCGGTTGGCATTTTTAGGAATACGTCCGCGTGGCGGCTTTGCTTCCCGCCATTCACTGTGTTTAACCTTATCGGGT
The DNA here is from genome assembly GCA_050951725.1 of Syntrophomonadales bacterium. Classification (GTDB taxonomy): domain Bacteria; phylum Bacillota; class Syntrophomonadia; order Syntrophomonadales; family DTU052; genus DTU052. The sequence continues at coordinate 283,547 of JBMNJO010000012.1, forward strand.
GGGATGAATGCCTCTATTTTGGCTTCTTCCAGAAATATCAGGTTATCTTCGCTATAGTAACCGGCATCAGCACTAAGTTCCTTGATCTTTCTTCCTGTGTTTGCTATCGCTTGACTGACTACTGGTGGTAGATGAGTTACATCAGCCGCTTGGTTACTGATGTCAGAGGCAACGATTACATGGGTTTCAGCGTCTACGGCAATCTGACAATTGTAACCCTGGATGAATGCCTTATCTGAATTGCGCATAATTCGAGATTCCATATCCGTGAAATTTCGCTGGGATTTGTCCTTGGGAACCGACGCCTTGGCTGTTTTGCGCGGCCTGTGCTGTTTGCCCTTTTTCTCAGCCTTCTCTTTTTGGGCTATTTGTTCTTTCTCAGCTTTTTCACGTGCTTCTGCTTCGAGTTCAGCCATAGCCTTGCGGATGGCTTCCCGCCGCTTTTCGGCAGTGGAGAGTTCTTCCGGTAACGACCATCCGTTACCTTGGCCATAACGGGCATCTTCCTCCTGATCGATGCGGTCGGCTTCTTTCAGGTAGTCATTGATGTATTTGGTCAAACGGTCTTCTTCTTTTTTCATTCGAGCATAACTCATGGCGCTGTGTTTGGAGGCGCTTGCCTTGATCTTGGTTCCATCGACAGCAATCTGGTTCAACCTAACCAGACCAGCTTTATCGGCCAGTACAACACTTTGCACGAATAGGTCTCCTAAAGCTTTGAGGTGTCGCCTCCGGAACTCTGAGATAGTCCAGTGGTCTGGTTGCTGATTGGCTGAAAGATATCGAAAACCGATGTCATCGTGTAGTGCCTTTTCAATTTTCCTGGAGGAATGTATGCCTTTTGATACCGCGTAAAACAGGACTTTCACCATCATAACCGGTGAGTATGGCGGATACCCTTTCGACTCAGTATAGCTTTCATAAATGGCCGAAAGATCGAGGGTCCCCACAACCTCGTCAATGAATTTGGCCGGATGATCATCGGGTATCCAGTCATGCATAGAAGGTGGAAAAAGCATTATCTGATGTTGGTCGTACTCTCTAAATTTCTTCATATTGGATAATTCGCTATTTGAAGGGATATTCCTTCTTGTAAAAGTATTTTTATGCATGGTTATTCACACAAGCTGCTAGGATACCTGCGTACGGAGAAATCTGTGCGTAGAAGCGTATCGACGAAAGTACCTCTCGGAGAGAGGGCGAGCAAGGCGGAGTAATATCTGGTTTTGGCAACCTCAAGCGAGCGGGTTATAATTCTAGAAAAACCTAATGGAGTTCCGTAATGAAAGAGATAGTCACGAATAGAAAGATTGGTCGATTTGATCTGGACAACGGTTATACCCAAATAGAAGATGTGGTGGTCACTGAACAAGCTCTTACGGTTTGTATAAACGGACAGAATCTGGTTACCCTCCTTTGTACGCCGGAATACCTGGAGGACTTGACGGTCGGTTATTTGGCAAGCGAAGGATTTATAACCACCTGGGATGATCTGGAGGAACTCAGTGTGAATAGGACGACTGGAGAAAGTCGCGTTACTCTAAGAGGGTCTCAAGGAGAGGCCGAAAAGACCTTTCTCCACCGTTATGTGACTACGGGCGCGGGCAAGGGAGTATCCTTTTCCCAGCTATCAGATCCCCGATTAAGTAAAGAACTGCCTGGTGACTACCGCGCAGAACCAACAGACATTATTAGCATGATGAAAACCCTCCAGGAGAGTTCAGCCCTACACCGGGATACAGGAGGGGTGCATACGGTTGCCTTAGGACAAAACGGGGTGCTTCATCTGCAACGAGATGACATTGGGCGCCATAATGCGGTAGACAAGGTTTTTGGTTACTGCCTGAGGAATAAGATAATGATGGGGGATAAGGTCCTCTTGATCAGTGGACGGGTTTCTTCAGAGATTGCCTTGAAGGCGGTAAAAATGGGGATTCAGATTCTGGTATCAAAGTCTGCGCCCACTGATATGGCTATCGGATTCGCTGAAAGACTTGGACTCACTCTGGTGGGATTTACCAGAGGCAGAAGGTTCAACATTTACTCTCATTCATACCGGGTGGTTTAAGGAGGCTTTTATATGGTGCCAGTTATATCGTTCATTGGCCGTCATAATTCTGGCAAGACTACCGTTCTGCAAAAGGTGATTCGCATTCTCAGCGATCAGGGCTGTCGCGTAGGAGTTATTAAACACTCCTCGCATGACTTCAATATAGATGTGCCAGATACGGATTCTTTCCGCCTATTTCAGGCGGGTGCCCGGGCCATATCTGTTTCATCAGCCCAAAAGCTGGCGTTTTACAAACACGTACAGGAAGATACATCCCTGGATGAGCTGTGTCGGCTGATGCAGGACGATGTTGACATAATCTTTACCGAAGGATTCAAGCGGGAAGACCGGCCCAAGATTGAAGTGGCACGGCAGGGTATTAGCAGTGATCTGATAAACCCGCATAATCTGATAGCGTTAGTAGTAGATTTTCCGGTCAGCGAAGTCAAGGTTCCAGTGTTCGGATTCGACGATGCCGAATCCTTATGCCGTTTTATACAGGATAACTTTATGGCCGATAATTAATGGGGTGATTTTATGAATGACCGGGTAAAAGTGAGGATTCAAACAGCTTCCGAACCTTTGGTCTCATGGCTGTTCAGAGGGCAGACAGTGTGGGAAGCGGTCCAACAGGCCGGCATATTGCAGAGGGGAGACTGCGGAGGCCGGGGAATATGTCTTAAGTGTAAGGCACGGGTAGAAGGTGATGTTTCACCTCCTACGACCGAAGAACTGTCTGCATTGAGTCCGGAAGAGATTTCCCAGGGTTACAGGCTGACCTGCAAGTGTCATGCCCTGGGAGAGACCTCGGTCTTCCTCCCGGAAATCAGAATCGCCAACCTAAAAACCGGGCTTTTAATGTTTGAAAGGTATCCCGGGATACTGTCGGCGGTGCGTCCTGTCAACACCCACATACCTCCCTTTGACCGAAAAAGGCCGATACCATTGCTGGAACGTATTGAGTGGGCCTTCGCTGGCTACGACCTGGAAATTACCCCTTCGAATCTCAACACAATCGCCCAACTGGACCAGGGGGATGGCTTTCGGATCGTAGGCGGTTTAATTGACTCAACCGTTTTACGGATTCATCCACGGGGAAAAGGTGTTTTTTGCGGTCTGGCTCTCGATATCGGTACCACTTCTTTATCCTGTGCACTTATCGACCTGGTGAGTGGAGTTATTCTGGGGGAAGCGGGAATCCCGAACTCACAGATTACTTATGGCCGTGATATCCTGGCGCGAATCAGTTATGTAATGGAAAATGAACATGGTTTACAGATGATGAGGGACAGAGTTATACAGGATGTGGCCAGTATGGTAAGCGACCTGCTGGCAGGGTTGGATGTTGCTTACGAAGATATATTGGAAATGACAGTGGTTGGCAATCCGGTAATGCTGCACTTTTTATTGGGGGTTGACCCCAGAGGCCTGGGGCAAGCACCCTACGTTGGATTGTTTAAGAAGCTGACTTCGGCACGGGCGAGGAGTCTCGGCTTACCGATGCATCCTGCAGGACGGGTCTTGCTCTTACCACAAATCGCAGGATTTTTGGGCTCGGATATAATAGCATGCCTGTTGGCAGTTGATGACAGTGCCCCGGATAGTTTTCTGCTGGTTGATATAGGAACTAATGGTGAGATGGTTCTCAAGCACGGAAACCGGATGGTGGCCTGTTCTGTGGCGGCTGGTTCGGCCTTCGAGGGGGGAGATATCACCAGCGGAATGGTGGCCCGTGGGGGAGCAATTGACCGGTTTTGGCTGGACGAAGGGGAACTGAAATACAACGTTATTGGTTTTGGCAAACCCGAGGGAATCTGTGGATCGGGATTGGTCGACCTGTTGCGGGTACTATTGGATATGGATGTACTGGATGAGACCGGCCTTATCAATCCCGGAAAGTACCCCGGGGTATGGCGTGATACCGAGAGAGGCGTTGAACTGGTTATTATAAATGAAACTGAGACAGCTTCGGGGACTCCGGTGGTGTTTAATCAGCAGGATGTGCGCCAGCTGCAGCTGGCCAAAGGGGCAGTTCGAGCTGGGATCGATATCTTGATGAAAGAAGTCGGGGTAGTGCCCGAGCATATAAAAGAAATACTATTCGCTGGGGCGTTTGGTAATTATCTTAACCCCAACTCAGTTATGAGTATAGGCATGATACCCCAGTTTCAGTCCGAGAAGATAAAGGTGGTTGGAAATGCAGCTCTGCGGGGAGCCCTTGCGGCTTTAATACTGGTCCCTGAGCGGGAGAAGGCGCAGCGGTATGCCGACGAGGTGAGAGCGGTAGAATTGGCCGATCACCCTGATTTCTCGCGGATTTTTGTCGAGAGTATGGCTTTGAAGTAAGCGATAAGTTGATTAAAAAGACCCGGTCCGGAAAAAATGATGGACCGGGTCTTTTTTTCGTTTTGAACACCCGTATGTGTTTACGGTAAGTTCTTGAACAACGGGTTGATAACCATTCCAGTCAAGAGTTTAGGATAAAAATAAGTTGATTTCTGCGGCATCTTATCTCCGGCCTGGGCCACGGCAACCACCTCTTCCACCTTGGTAGGATTCAGTAAGAAGGCCAGTTGGTGGCTCCCCTCATTAACCTGAGCTACAGCCCAATCTTCATCTCTGGTGTAGCTCAAATTGTCCCGGTTTTTCCGGTCTGCTTCATTTATCCCCAGCAGTCGGGATAACACCAGGTTGTCTAACAACGCCACGTCAAGTTTTTTCCAGGAGAGTGACATCTCTTTGGGCATAAGGCTTTTTGCCTGGTTCATGTTCTTGATGGTTAAGAAATACAGTGATTTTTCCGGGGTATACATGCCAAAGACATGTTTCTTTTTGCCCCGATTGGCCAAATCGGTCATAAACTCAGACAGACCAAGTGATGAATCAAATTCTTCAATATCATTCCACTGCAAAAACAGGTTGTTTAACCCCTATGGGGGTTTTCAATAGTAAAAATTGTCTTGAGCAGATAGCTCAAAAAGTTCTTTTTCAACTGAAGATCGCTAATTTAGACCTCCATTACTATGGTTTTGTGTTCGTTAACCTAAATTTGGGCATAATATCCCTGCTTTTGGCCTTTTCGGCTTCCTTAGCTTGCCCAGAGCCATCCGGGAAAACTGCTTAATATTTCGGGCTATAATTTTGTAAGCAGTGACCAAGTAAGTTTTTAGCACGCCACGTGTGTAAAGGTTATTCAGATCTTCCCCTCTTTTTAGAGCGGAGTTGGTTGCTTCGATTCCAGCACGATAACTGGTGTTTTCACGTCTGACCGCAATATTGTGTATTTGATCTCTAACCCGGTCAGCCTGGATGGTTTTTAAACTAACCCGTAATATCCGGTCTTTCTTCTGGGTCTTTACTGGACATATATCAAAATTCGGGCATCCTTGGCAATCCTCGTGTTTGAAGTGGCAACTGCTAGTCTTGGAACCGGGATTGAAATCGCTTCTAAATGGGATCTTGCCCTGGGGACAACTGATTATTTTCATATCATCATCAAACTTAAAACTGGTTGTGGAAAGTTTATCTGATGGAGCCTTACGTCCGGTCATATCTGTATAGTGTAGGTTAACCTCTAGCTCATCTGCCATTTCTATGACCTCTTGGCCGTAGTAACCTCCATCTAAGTAGATGTCCTTTACATCCGTCCTTTGTTTGATGATGGGTATGCGCTCCTTAGCCATCTCTACATCGCTGATGTTATTGGGTTGTACTGAAAAGTCGGTAATCACCTGAATCGGGTTTTCTTTGCTACTGGTTTCGCTCACGTTTAAAACGTAGCCGCTATGGTTCTTACCCGCTTTGTTACGGAAGGTAGCGTCACTATCATAAGCTGATTGCAGGGAACCGCTTTCAATTTCACTACTGGGCTTGGCGAGCCATATTCCCTTAGATTCATCGAAGGCAGCCTGTTCGCCTAGAAAACGCTTAAGCAGAACCATTTCTCGTTTTGAAGCAAGGTTACGATCCTTATTTGCCAAGTTATCTACCTCTTGCATGAGGTTAAGGACTTTCTGGAACCTGCTTTCCAGTTCCTGATTTCTAGTTCTGTATAGTAAATCAGTTCTGAAGCTATCTCTTAACACTTGTTTGAGATTATCGGAAAGCATGTTAGAAGCAATGCCTCTTACCGCTTGAACCAATACATCCAGGGCTAACGAGAGTCTACCGGCTTTCTTGATATTGGGAGAAATCAAGGTAGAATCCATACGCTGGTCATCGGTTTTTATCCCGGCTTGTTCGATAAAATTCTTGGTTAGGATTTCAAACTGTTGGAAAATCACTTCATCTTGCTCGGGATACTCTAATATGTGCCTATAAACTCTTTCTCTGAATTCGTAAAGGGTACGTTCAGCCAGGTAAACCTCACCCAGGTTTCTTATACCTTCAAGCAGAAGATGAAGCTGAGCTTCAAGATATGTTGGACAAGTTAAGAAAGGCTATGGATTGCCTTTTACTGTTACTGCTAGCCCATAATATCCAGCAATAGACGGCGTTAGTTGTCCAAAAGTTGACGGATATAGCGTCCAACAATTGCCCCGTAGGGGCAGGGAGAACTAAACCAGCTCTCCCTGAATGACCAACTTGACCATGTGATCATCAATAATTCTCCGATTGTTCTGCGCCCCATAAAGCAGGCAGTGAGTGCAGACCTTGTTAACCATCCTTGCTGCTCCACCGGAGAACTTAAAAATCTCATCGATAGCGTTATCGGAGAAGATATCATGATCGGCACCTGCGTATTCCAGGTGTCGTTTTATGTAAGCTCCAACCTCAGCTCTGTCAAGGTGGGGCAGCCTGCAAATAAGGTCAATCCTTTGTCTTATCGCTGCATATGATTGAAGCTTGAGCCTTTCCCAGAGTTCGTTTTGACCAACCAAAACTAATGCCATGGGACTCTGAGCATCCATTTTGAAGTTCAACAAGAACCGGACCTCTTCTAGCATCTCCCTATCCAACAGATGGGCTTCATCAACGATTACGACCGGCTGCAACTTATGGATGCCCTTCATCAGTTCAATCTCTTTATGCAGTTGACGCTTAGCATCACCCCGATAGAATTTGGCTTCACACCCTAACTGCTCAAGTAAGCCTTTGTAAAAATGCCTCGGTGTAAGCTTTGAATCCGCTAGGTACATTACCATGAATTTAGTATTATCCAGGATATCTTTAAACCTTCGAATAGTTGTGGTCTTTCCTGTCCCACAGTCCCCGGTTACGACTATAAATTGCTGGCGCTCCGCGGCGTATTCCAGTCTTCCCAGGGTCTCTTCAATCCGGTGCGACTGGAACAACTGATCTGTTGGGATATCCCTTGAAAACGGGGTTCTGTTAAACCCATAGAAACCCTCAAACATTATCTTCGCCCTCCTTCCGAACTTTTCGGTAGGAGACGACTGGGATGGGAGGTTTCATACGCTCTTGATTCTTTTTCGCTGCGGCGCTTAGTAACCGTGATGAATCTGCTGGTTCCGGCAGTAAATGCTCTGGCAGCCGGGGCCTTTTTCCACTATGCTCTCCAATCACCATTTGGCGCACCCTAAAGGGTTCATGGCTTTCGTATTCAATGGTTAATTCGCTGGTATCAGCCGGATCATAAATAACACTTACTTTGCACCCGATAAAGTTGAGCCCAACTTCGTACTTGCGGCCTTCGAAGCTTATGCAGCCTGATTTATCCACTTTTCGTTCTTCACAATGCATAAAGGCATTGGCTAATGTTTCGGGATCTATGTATTTCAAGGGATGTTTATCGCTGTGATAAGCAGCATACGGGGTAATGTTCCCGCTCAATCCAGTGTGTGGTTTATGCTGATAACATTCCTCCAGCCACACTGCGAACAATTGGTTCAATCTGTCCAGGCTTTGCGGTTTCTCCAGTGGCACTTCTGCCAGGAATGAGTCTACTAATCTATTGAACCTCTCCGGTTTTCCGGTAGCTTCAGGAGAATAGGGCTTGGCGTAGAGTAAGCGAATACCCATTTTGGAACAGGCCCTAATCATCCATTTGGTTCGATACTGACTGCCGTTATCAAAGTATACTTTTTCAGGCACTCCATACTTCAGAATTGCCTGGCGGAACGCATCTTCTACAATGATTTGATCGAGCATGGGATAGAATTGTCCATGCAGGATAAGCCGGGTAGCGTCATCGATGAAGATTACCAAGTAAACTTGTTTCTTGCGTCCATCCTGGCCAATAGGCAGGTATGGGCCGTATTTCAAGTCCGAATGCCATAATTGATTGCGATATTTCTTTTGATAACGCCGAGCGGCGGTGCCGCTTTCAGCGTAAAGCTTCATATGTCGGGCACTGTACCCACGCTCCGCAAGTTTTTCCTGCAGGGTACTGCGCTTGATTTGGCCAGGCTCAGCTAACCCCTCCCACTCCAGGATCTGAATTATCTGTGATATGCTGCGACTTGGTACCTGCCTGCGCAACAGGATGGCTTGTTCAAGAATTTCTGGCGGGATGGCTTCACTGGTCCGGCAACCTCTCTTACCTTTCGGCTTTAGTCCGGAAAAACCTTCTCTTCGGTATTGGGTTAGATAACGGCGCAAGGTTCGTTCTGATATCCCGGATTCTTCGCATATCCTGGCTTTAATCTGTCGGGCCCGTGCATTATCTAAACCCTCGGCCAGAAGTGGAGATAACAGTTGCATCCGCTGGGCAGCAATTTCCTCGGCTTTCTTTTGGTCCTTCATGCTGATTTCCTCCTTTGTCAGGTTTCAGCATGAGTCTATCCCATGTCCATTACGGACAGAATGCAAAACGGGTATGTGGCCAAAGATTTAAATTTGCTATCGGTCGGACAATTCTCGCCAGCCATCCCGGAGCATCTCCAACATGATGCCATATTCTCTGGAGCTTGGACTTTGGAAGTAGGGATGCATCGTTCACAGATTCATTGCCATATCTGATCTTGATTGATTCCAGGCACCCTTGAAAGTAATCAGCCAGGTTGTTAAACCAGTGTCGCCAGCGGCCTAGGGTTGCTTCATCGGCTGGTATGCTTAATTTCGACTCTCCGGTTACCACTGCTTCAATACTCTCACTGACGTGGCGCTTGTATGGAACAAGTTTATCGGGGAGTTCGTGATGAATACGCCTGCACTCTGCACATCGCAACCTGCGGATGACAAGGCACATTTTTTGGCCCTTATCATTAATACAGATTCGCTTTCTACTGCCGATCACTTTCAACGGTCCATTACAGCATGGGCAAGAATTCTGTTCCTCGCTCCTAACAAAAAACACCCTTTTCGGGGTTTTCTATTAGCTCATAATTTGATACAATGACCATGCTTTTAGGTGGGACGTCCTTGGTGCTTCTGTTTGGTCCAGTAGCACAACAAACAGGGACGTCTTTTCCTTTCTTAAGCTATGGTCATTATATCCAGCAACTCTCGGTCAGGCAATTCCATCAGCTTTCGGTCAGTTGAGATTGGCATTAACATTGAACACCCGTATGTGTTTACGGTAAGTTCTTGAACAACGGGTTGATAACCATTCCAGTCAAGAGTTTAGGATAAAAATAAGTTGATTTCTGCGGCATCTTATCTCCGGCCTGGGCCACGGCAACCACCTCTTCCACCTTGGTAGGATTCAGTAAGAAGGCCAGTTGGTGGCTCCCCTCATTAACCTGAGCTACAGCCCAATCTTCATCTCTGGTGTAGCTCAAATTGTCCCGGTTTTTCCGGTCTGCTTCATTTATCCCCAGCAGTCGGGATAACACCAGGTTGTCTAACAACGCCACGTCAAGTTTTTTCCAGGAGAGTGACATCTCTTTGGGCATAAGGCTTTTTGCCTGGTTCATGTTCTTGATGGTTAAGAAATACAGTGATTTTTCCGGGGTATACATGCCAAAGACATGTTTCTTTTTGCCCCGATTGGCCAAATCGGTCATAAACTCAGACAGACCAAGTGATGAATCAAATTCTTCAATATCAAAAACCTCGGCCAGAGAGGATTGTAAAAGGCCCAGATCCAGGTTCTTGATATTCTTAACCACCCGGTGGGTTGGTAAAACCACCAGTCCCTCGTCGTAGAGGTTAACCAGGGTGGTCATAACGTAATCATAGCCATTATATCCAGAATCATGCATCTGCTTGCTGTATTCCAGTGCGGTTTCATACCGGTGATGGCCATCTGCAATGAAGATCTGTTTTTCCTTTAGGACTGCAGAGACCGTTTGTAATGTATTTTCATCAGTTACAACCCATAAACGATGTGTTTCACCGGCTTCGTCAACGATATCCACGTCAGGCTTCCGCCCTTCAATAGCCTCAAGCAGTGCATGGTCTACCAGTTTTTCAGGATCACTGTACAGGCCAAAAATTGAGCTGAAGTTACACTGGGTAGCATTCATCAATTTCAGCCGGTCAGCTTTGGGTTTGGAAAGGGTCTCCTCGTGGGGCAGAACCGCCCCTTCGGAATAGTCTTCTACTTTCAATCCACAGATAAAACCGTTACGCTTAATGCTGCCATTGGCGCCCGGAAACTCCTGCTGGTAGAAGTACAATGCAGGCTTGGACTCTGACAGCAGAGTTTCATCCTCAAGCCAACGGTCCAGATACTTTTTGGCCCGGGAGTAACGGTTGTTTTTATCGTCGTCATCAGGAAAATTAAGGCCCAGTTCCAATCGTATAATATTGACGGGGCTCTCGGCATAGTATCTTGCCTGAGATTTCTCATCGATGATATCGTATGGTGGAGTCATAACCGATGCGAGATTAGCGATCTTACTCTTATTGTAACGCAACCCAACAAACGGGATAATTCCGGCCATTAGGCATATTCCTCCTATCTATATCAATACTCACCATTCTATTATACTTGGAATGGCTAGTGCAACGGGATTTTGTTTCTGGTCAATATCCACCTTTCTTGCAATTTATTATCTGGAGTGCTTTAATTTAAACGGGTAAAAGTAAAATTTGGTCCAATTGGAATTGTGTCTGATGGGCCTTTGATGGAGGATCGGGTTGCTGATTGATTATCATGTTCATGCATTGGCCCATGGCGAATATGAATACTCATCCGAGTGGATTGGGGAGTACTTACGCCGGGCCAAGGACCGGAATATAACTCAAATAGGATTCAGTGAGCATGACTGGTTCATATCCCGGATAGATCCTGATAAGGTTGGCGAGGTGGCCTCAAAACGCGAATTCCGCGAACTGACTGCCAGAGTTGGTATCGAGGTGGACTATAAGCCGGAAAGGGAGTCAGAAATAAGTGCTTTTTTGGCGCAAAAACCATATGATTTTGCAATTGGATCAGTTCACCACCTGGGAGAATGGCCATTTGATCATCCGGACCATAAAGAGGGTTTTGAAATACGGGATATTGAAGAGGTCTACCGGGAGTATTATTCCCTTATCGGGCGAGCCGTAAGTTCAAGGCTGTTTGATATTGTAGGACATCTTGATCTGATCAAAGTTTGGGGGTTCAAACCGGTCGCACACCAGGAAAACTTCTTCATTAAGCCTCTTTTACACGAGCTAAGGCGGTCGGGTATGGTAGTAGAAATCAACACTGGAGGACTTCGCAAGCCGGTGAAGGAGGTCTATCCCAGCGAGAAACTGCTGCGGGATTTGTTTGCACATAATATCCCCATCACCTTCGGTTCAGATGCCCATCATCCGGATGACCTGGGAAGCGGTTTTTCTGAAGCTTTTCGGACCGTCTGGAAGGTTGGTTACCGAACCATGGCGGGCTTTAGCAGAAGACAAAACATTCTTATTCCAATTACACAATTAAGGTAGGGGATTCCATGGGTAACGTTGCTGTTCTACTGATTAGTCTTGGGCTCATACTAATCGGGGCGGAGTTGTTTACAAATGGCGTTGAATGGCTGGGTAAAAGACTTAATCTATCCGAAGGAGCGGTGGGAAGCGTTCTGGCAGCGGTCGGCACTGCACTGCCGGAAACTATGATACCCGTAATCGCCTTGATCGGGGGAGGAGCGGAGGCTGTTAACATTGGGACGGGTGCCATATTGGGCGCACCTCTTATGCTTTCCACTTTAGCCATGTTTGTTACCGGGTTTGCGATAGTGGCTTTTAAACGTCGCCGTGTGCATGGACTTACAGTTAAAGCCGATCCCAATGTAATGAAAAGAGATCTCGGCTTTTTCCTGATCGTATTTGCTGCTGCTTTGATTGCGGGAACTATGCCCCCTGAGATGAGAAAATGGCAGCTTATCGTGGCTGGGGCTTTGGTTTTCTCATATATCTACTACGTGATAGTAACTCTGCAGGAGGAGCGGGAACCAGAACAGGATGAGATTAGACCTTTATATTTTGTGCCCCGGATGATCGTACCCAGGATGAGTGCCATAATAATACAACTGGCGGTGGCTCTGGCTGTAATTATTGGCGGGGCGCACCTTTTTGTAGGGGCTATAGAGACGGTAGCCTTGGCTTTTGGAGTTCCGGCGTTCGTGCTGGCCCTGGTAATTGCACCGGTGGCTACAGAACTGCCTGAGAAATTTAACAGCGTCCTGTGGATATCCCGGGGGAAGGACACCCTGGCCTTGGGCAATATTACCGGGGCTATGGTGTTTCAGAGCTCCTTAATTCCGGCCCTCGGTATATTTCTAACCGATTGGCAGTTGGGTGCCGGTGCCCTGCTAAGCGGGGGCCTGGCTATGATTTCTGCAGCAATTCTCTATATCGAAGTGCTGCGGCGTCATCACACAGAAGCCAAGTATCTCCTCTTTGCGGGAGTGTTTTACGTGATATTCTTCCTTATGGTAATTGAAGGGATTATTCGTTAGTGATGCCGGGATTATAATCTGTACATAGGGAGGTTTCGAAAATGAACGTTTATGACAAGGCTCATGAGACTGCGCGGGTTCTTAAGGAAGGCCCGCAGTACAAGGCATATATTATGGCCCGGGACGAGCTAAGAACCGATCAGAATACGTGGCAGATGGTCAAAGATTTTCGGGCCCGGCAGACCCAAATCCAAAAGCAGATTCTGTCTGGAGAGGAACCGCCCGCTGACAGAATCAAAGAGATCCAGGACCTCTCTGAAATAATCGGACAATCGCCGCGGGTGGCTGATTTCTTTCGGGCGGAAATGGAACTGATCAAGATGTTGGAAGACATTCAGCGTATCCTGGTTAAATCCCTTGACTTGGAAATTGAGAATATCTAATATAGATTCCACTGCAAAAACAGGTTGTTTAACCCCTATGGGGGTTTTCAATAGTAAAAATTGTCTTGAGCAGATAGCTCAAAAAGTTCTTTTTCAACTGAAGATCGCTAATTTAGGCCTCCATTACTATGGTTTTGTGTTCGTTAACCTAAATTTGGGCATAATATCCCTGCTTTTGGCCTTTTCGGCTTCCTTAGCTTGCCCAGAGCCATCCGGGAAAACTGCTTAATATTTCGGGCTATAATTTTGTAAGCAGTGACCAAGTAAGTTTTTAGCACGCCACGTGTGTAAAGGTTATTCAGATCTTCCCCTCTTTTTAGAGCGGAGTTGGTTGCTTCGATTCCAGCACGATAACTGGTGTTTTCACGTCTGACCGCAATATTGTGTATTTGATCTCTAACCCGGTCAGCCTGGATGGTTTTTAAACTAACCCGTAATATCCGGTCTTTCTTCTGGGTCTTTACTGGACATATATCAAAATTCGGGCATCCTTGGCAATCCTCGTGTTTGAAGTGGCAACTGCTAGTCTTGGAACCGGGATTGAAATCGCTTCTAAATGGGATCTTGCCCTGGGGACAACTGATTATTTTCATATCATCATCAAACTTAAAACTGGTTGTGGAAAGTTTATCTGATGGAGCCTTACGTCCGGTCATATCTGTATAGTGTAGGTTAACCTCTAGCTCATCTGCCATTTCTATGACCTCTTGGCCGTAGTAACCTCCATCTAAGTAGATGTCCTTTACATCCGTCCTTTGTTTGATGATGGGTATGCGCTCCTTAGCCATCTCTACATCGCTGATGTTATTGGGTTGTACTGAAAAGTCGGTAATCACCTGAATCGGGTTTTCTTTGCTACTGGTTTCGCTCACGTTTAAAACGTAGCCGCTATGGTTCTTACCCGCTTTGTTACGGAAGGTAGCGTCACTATCATAAGCTGATTGCAGGGAACCGCTTTCAATTTCACTACTGGGCTTGGCGAGCCATATTCCCTTAGATTCATCGAAGGCAGCCTGTTCGCCTAGAAAACGCTTAAGCAGAACCATTTCTCGTTTTGAAGCAAGGTTACGATCCTTATTTGCCAAGTTATCTACCTCTTGCATGAGGTTAAGGACTTTCTGGAACCTGCTTTCCAGTTCCTGATTTCTAGTTCTGTATAGTAAATCAGTTCTGAAGCTATCTCTTAACACTTGTTTGAGATTATCGGAAAGCATGTTAGAAGCAATGCCTCTTACCGCTTGAACCAATACATCCAGGGCTAACGAGAGTCTACCGGCTTTCTTGATATTGGGAGAAATCAAGGTAGAATCCATACGCTGGTCATCGGTTTTTATCCCGGCTTGTTCGATAAAATTCTTGGTTAGGATTTCAAACTGTTGGAAAATCACTTCATCTTGCTCGGGATACTCTAATATGTGCCTATAAACTCTTTCTCTGAATTCGTAAAGGGTACGTTCAGCCAGGTAAACCTCACCCAGGTTTCTTATACCTAGGGCATAATTGACCTGGAAGTTAAAGTAGAACTGCTCGATTAATTCTTGATCAGTATAACCAAACATGTTTTTGATAATCTCTAATGACATCAGTATATTAACTGGAACATTGGGTCTGCCGGTATCAAGACAATACATGGGGGCAAACAGATCTTCGTTGATTTTACAAAAAACATGTTCATAGAAAACTGGTGCCCAGGTTTTGTTTAGTAGTTTGGCTACACTTGGTCTCATGGACTGGTAATGGCTAAAAAGTTCATCTTGATAGTGACTATCGTTTTTACGGAACATACTGCAAAACCACCCTAAAGTTAGTTTATCTTTTATTTGCTTTAAATATCTAACTATTACTTCAATATTCACAGTGGTTTATCCTGCTGTTTTACAATATTTTTGGGGTTTTTGCAGTGGAATCAATATAGAATTCCTTTTTATTCATGAAAAGCTCCTGACTGGTTAACCTATCTATGATTAACCAAGTTAGGAGTTAAACCATGGTTCATACTGTTGATCACTCGATTCTCTTGGTTCGTGAGCGATTATTGCATGTGGCCGCATCGGGGAGAGAACCGGTAGACAAGATCGTACTCCTGCCCCTTCAGAGACCGGGTAAACTGATACGGCCGAGGCTGGTCCTGAACAGTGCCAGTCTTTTTGGAGAAATCGACGAGCGGGTAATTGATGTAGCGGTAGCTATTGAGTGTATCCATACCGCTTCTCTGGTTCATGATGATATTATTGATGAGGCCCACTTGCGGCGGGGGATTCCCACCTTAAATTGTCTATTCAACTCCCAATCAGCGGTTCTGGTGGGAGATCACCTGTTTGCTACGGCATTTCAACTCTTAGCCCGCCACCAGCTTAATGACATCCTCAACGAAGTGACCCGGGCCATCAGGCATATGTGTGTGGGTGAGATCAACCAGGACTTGAATCTGTTTAATACCGAATTGTCCGAGACGGATTACTTAAGTAACATTTTCGGAAAAACGGCCAGCCTTTTTGGTGCTGCTTGTCGTTGCGGGGCACTGGCGGCAAAGGCCAGCCCGCAAGAGGTTGAGCAGATTGGGCAGTATGGAGAATTCCTGGGTTACGCCTACCAAATTGCTGACGATGTAATGGATTTCTACGGGGACCGGAAAACGCTGGGTAAACCAAGCGGTGGTGATTTAAAAAATGGAGTTATTACTCTTCCGGTCATTAGAGCACTGGCCGTGTCAGACCATGGTCAGGAGTTGATGCTGACCATCAAATCCCACCGATTGGAAGCTGAGACAATAACCCGGGTTATTAAGATTCTAGAGGAGTGTGGAGCTATTCGTTATGCGATCTCACGGGCTGCTGATTACTGCCTGAGGGCTGTCCGGGCTCTCGACTTTTTCTCTCCGTCAACGGCTCGCCATGAGTTGATAAGTCTGTGCTCGGGCCTGATCAAACTACCACTGTTGATGGGTGAGAAGCCCGAGCAACCGGTCGCTGCACAAATGCCCACGGAGGTAGAAATATGCCTGGCGGGACCAGAGTTCCCTGGCTTTATTACTACCTGAGGGGCATCATACCAAGGGTGGAGGTTGAACTTGCCCGGTTGACTGAACAAGCACGCTTGATAGATGACGGGGAGTTGCGCACCCAGGCTCTGAGCAGCTTGAAAAACAAGGCCTTCCACTGCTACGGGGGTTCAGTCCTGGCACTACTGGCACCTCGGTCCCGGTGGCCGGACTTGATCGTCCTGATTACCGCTTTCCAAACTATTTCCGATTATCTGGATAACCTTTGCGACCGGGTAGGCATAACTGATCAGCAGGCCTTTTATCGGCTTCATGAATCAATGTTTGCAGCAGCCGAACCGGGACAGAGAATGGTTGATTACTATGACCTATATGGGGGAATGCGGGAAGAGGAGTATCTCTCATACCTGGTCAGACGATGCCAGAGCATAATCACTTCTTTGCCCGGTATTAAGCATGTTCATAACCGGGTAATGCAGCTTATCCAACATTACACCAACCTGCAGGCATTGAAGCATATTTCTCCGGATCAACGGTGTTTCCAGCTGAAAAACTACATACTCCATCAGGTTGAAAACCCATTGGGCTTTGAATGGTGGGAAATGGCAGCCGCCACTGGTTCGACTCTGGGAATGTTTGCCCTATGGTCTGCGGCAGCCTGCCCGGACTGTGATTCACAAACTGCGGACCGGGTTTATGACGCCTACTTTCCCTGGATCTGTGGCCTTCATATACTGCTGGACTATATGATTGACCAGGAGGAAGATATCAAGGAGGGAGACTTGAATTTCGTATCCTTTTATCCGCACTCGGAAGCGAGATGGAAAGCCCTGCACATATTTGCCGACAAATCCATGGAGCAGGCAGTCAGCCTGCCCCAGTCCGGATTACATACCCTGGTGGTTACCGGTCTGCTGGCCATGTACCTAAGTGATGCCAAGGTCAAAGCGCAGGGCTATTCAGGATCCGCCTGCAAGCTATTACGGTCGACCGGGAGTGGGAATATTGCGCTCTATCATCTGTGCCGTGCAGTACGGCAATTAAAAAACATGTAGATCAGATATGTCCTGCAACCAGACCCGGTAGTGCAGAGCAAAACTTGCGGCCTATCCCTGGTAAATATATAATTTGACTAGCATCGATGGGAAGAGGAGGATTTCATGCAGAAGAAACTAGCCGTTATTGTCGTGCTCCTTCTGATAGGTATTGTGGGAATGGGGTGTGGCACCGAGACCGTGGCTACTGTCAATGGAGAGAAAGTGACACAGCCCCAACTGGAAAAGATTATAAATCTGTATGTAGCTCAGGCCAAACAGGTTTACGGGACGGATGTAACTGAGGACCAGGAGTTTATGGGGGAAATCGAAAAAATGGCCTTAAACGACCTCATCGACCAAACCCTGGTGATTCAGAATGCACTCAGCGAAGGACTGGAAGCCACTGATAAGGAAGTCAGCGATGCCATCAAGAATTTTAAAGAAGCAAGTGGGACTGATGGCTATAAAAACTTCCTGAAGGCCTCAGGAATGACTGATGAGGACTTCAAACAGGAGATGTATAACCAGGTTTTGGTAAACAAACTTCATGAAAAGGTCATCGCCAAGGTAAAAGTGACCGAGAAGGATATCAAGGCCTACTACGAAGCACATCCTGAAGATTTCGGCAATCTCCGCGAGCTTAAGGTTTCACACATCCTGTTGGAAACCAAGGAAGAGGCGGAAAAGGTTATTGATCGAATCAAGGCCGGAGAGGACTTTGGCACCCTGGCTCAGGAACTGTCCACTGAGCCTGCGGCCAAGGAAACCAAGGGGGACCTGGGATTTATTAATGAACAGACAAACCTTGTCACTGAATTTAAGGAAGCAGCTCTTAAGTTGAAACCTGGAGAGATGACAAACGAACCGGTAAAGTCTGAATTCGGGTTTCATGTAATAAAGGCATTTGAGGAGAAAGATGCTCATATTGAGCCCTTTGCTGAGGTAAAAGACCAGGCCGAAATGCTCGCAAAGCGGGCCAAAGAACAGCAGGCCTGGAATGATTTCGTTACTAACCTTCGTAAAGAGGCCAAGGTCGAGACGAAAAATAAATAAAAGCAGCAGAGTGATGCAGGAAAGGATGTAAGAATTGGCAACCAAGGACAAGTGTAAGACATGCTCCTCGGCGCAGCCGGGTTGTAATCCCGAAAACTGCACTCAACCGGAAAAATCTCTTTTGGGCAGCCTGAACCAGATCAAGAGAGTGGTAGCGGTTATGAGTGGCAAAGGTGGAGTAGGCAAATCAAGCGTAACCAGTCTTCTGGCAGTAGGTCTGAACCGGATGGGATACAAGATTGGAGTCCTGGATGCAGATATCACCGGACCCAGCATACCCCGGACCTTCGGGTTGGAGGGTGGAAACCTCAAGGCTACAGACTTCGGCATTGTACCTCCAGTATCAAGTAAAGGAATCAAGATTATTTCGGTTAACCTTTTCCTGCCGGGCGAAGATGAACCGGTTATTTGGAGGGGACCCTTGTTGGCTGGTATGGTCAAACAGTTCTGGGAGGAGACTGACTGGCGGGAACTGGACTACCTGCTGGTTGATCTGCCACCCGGTACCGGCGATGTCCCACTTACCGTGATGCAGTCACTGCCGTTGGACGGGACTGTCGTGGTATCCTCTCCACAGGAACTGGTCTTCATGGTAGTGAAAAAGGCGGTGAAGATGGCCAATAAGCTGAATATCCCCATTATAGGAATGGTGGAAAACATGAGTTATGCCCGTTGTCCTCATTGTGACGAGAAGCTGGAGCTATTTGGAGTATCTCATGCACAGGAGGCAGCCGACCAGTTGAAGATACCGCTTTTGGGCAGACTGCCCTGGGAGCCCCAGTTCAACCGCTTGATGGATCAAGGCAAGGTCGAGGAATACATGGATGATGAAACCTCCAAACTGTGTGAAGAACTGGTGAAACGTTTGCCGTTGCAATAAAGCTATGAGGGTTTAATATTACTCCCGAGGTATTCCCTTTGGGCATCAAAAGTTTGAAAGAATAAAAACAGGGCGGAATTTGGACCGCCCTGTCTTGATTCCAGTAAACCCGAATTCAATTTATGATGGCCTAACCTACAATACGTCTATAAAGCAGATATGAATATACCATGGGGACGAACGCCATCAACATGATGGAAGCGAAATACAGGTAATTGGCCCACAAAGCATTAAGTGGAGACATGGCCAGACATACCAGACCGCCTGCTACCCATATCCGGCCTCCAAAACGGTGAGTCTGATTCCATACCTTTTCATTTGCCAGAGTCCACGGAGTCTTTATACCGACAAAGTAATTATGCCGGAATTGTCCCATAAAGTTGCCAATGACCGCCAACAGTAAGGCTACTCCGGCTTTCACGATCAGGCCGATATTTATGTCATAGCCCAGTGAGAACAGCATAGTAAGAACATAAAGACCACCTAAAAACAAGACCATAATCCAACGCATCAACCGATAAGCATTTTTGAAACGGACATAATTCTCTCGCCGGGGATCAATTACCGACACCAGTATCATTGTAAGGTAGAGAATAATTGCTAATACCGGCATTAAGAAAGCACCCAGGGTGCGAGTGGTGTATGAATCTACTTCGCCTTTTAGATTCCAATGGGAGGGTACCTGTTCTGGAAGGTGAGGGTATAAGAAAAAAGCACCGATTAAAAACCCAATCATTAAAACCCATAAAGGCCAATCCTGCTTGATAGTATCCCAGTCAAACCTATTGTCACCTTTTTTCATTCGCCATCGCCTCCCTGTAATTTGTCATCTCCCGTTTGGAGATTATGTTTCCCTTCTTTCTCGTTATATTTTACTTCGTAATTCATCAGTTCAAAGAACCATCCCAGAACCTCCTGAAACACCGTACTATTGATGGAGTAGTAGATATTTTGGCCCTGGCGGAGATCCTGTACCAGATCCGCCTGCTTCAAGACACTCAGGTGGTGGGATATACTGGGCTTACTCATATCAAAATGCATTGCAATATCACCGGCGGACAGGTCTTGCTTTTGCAGCAGGCGCAGGATTTTGCGACGGGTACTATCAGACAGGGCTTTGAAAATCTGGTTCAATGACACGGGATCCCTCCTTTCTAAGAATGCCGATTGTTAGACACTTAGATAACTATTTAAATATCTAATTATATGATACTGTTTGCCCAATCCAATAGCAACCTACTGGAAATAAAATCTGCGAAACTACTCTGTCAGGTATTTATGGGAAAACTAGCTCAGTATGGGTTCAATCGCCTTTCATCTGTCAGCCTGACGGGTTATAATCTAATAGTACCAGGATACATAGCAATTACTTATGTAGCATATTAGTGGGGAGAATAATAAAAGATATGAGCTGGTGATTTGCCAGTTTGAATAATTCCGAAGTAAAGAGGAGGATTGATATAATGTTAACACTGAGAAACATCGGATTAAACCTTAATGGTGATAACGGCGATGCTAAAGAGATATTAAAAAACATCAACCTCACCTTCGAAAGTGGAAAATTGTATGCTATAACTGGACCCAACGGGGGAGGTAAGACATCGATTGCCAAGGTGATAATGGGGATCTACCAGCCAACCGCGGGCCAAATCTTTTTCGAAGGACAGGATATCACCGATCTCAGTATAACGGAGAGAGCTCGAATGGGCTTAGCCTATGCTTTTCAGCATCCTCCACGTTTTAAGGGGGTCTATGTTGATGAGGTTATGCGTATAGCCAACCCTGATATAGATGAAATGGGTATCAGGTCATACCTGAGAGATGTCGGACTGTGTCCAGAGGATTACATTGGCCGGGATTTGGGTTCCAGCTTAAGCGGCGGGGAGACCAAACGCCTGGAAGTTGCGCAGTTACTGGCCAAAGACGCGAAAATTACCATATTTGACGAACCCGAAGCGGGGGTAGACCTGTGGACGATTCAGAAGCTTATCAGCGTTATAGCAGGAAGACACCGGGGAAATGACCAGAAGACTGCGGTGATAATATCACATAATGAACAGTTTCTGCCCCTATGCGATGAGATAATTCTGGTCGCAGATGGTGAGATCCAGGAACAGGGACCGTCCGCAGCAATATGGCCTCTAATCAGGGACGATATAATATGCGATTGCAGAATTAGAAATCAATGCGGGGGTGGATTGATTGAAGCTCAGCAGTATAGATAATCAACTGCTGGAGGCCGTAGCCGATTTACATGGTGTACCTCAGGGAGCCTTCAATATCAGGAAGGATGGTGAGGGATACCGTCAGTCATCTGCTAATATTGAGATTGTCCCTAAACGGGACAAACCCGGGATCGATATTATTGTAAAGCCCGGTACCCGTAATGAGTCGGTGCATATTCCGGTGATCCTGACCAAGACCGGTTTGAAAGACCTGGTTTACAACACTTTTATCATCGGGGAAGAGGCAGATGTAACTATAGTTGCGGGTTGCGGCATTCATAATCAAGGAAACCAGGATTCCCAACACGACGGGATTCATGAATTCATTGTCAAGCGGGGAGCCTCTCTCAAGTATATTGAAAAGCACTATGGTCAGGGTTACGGCAAGGGTCGACGGGTATTGAATCCCACCACCATCGTTACGATCGAGAAAGGCGGTTACGCCGAAATGGAGATGGTGCAGATAAAAGGTGTCGACAACACTGTTCGCAATACCGAAGCCTTCCTTCATGAAAACAGCGGCCTTAAAATCATTGAACGGCTGCTGACTGATGGCAGGCAGGAAGCGGTATCGAATGTGACCATCAACTTGATTGGAGCCGACTCCTCCGGCCAGGTTTTGTCACGATCGGTGGCTCAGGATGAATCCAAACAGGTATTTCGCGCTTTGCTTGTAGGTAAGAATCGTTCTACTGGCCATGTTGAGTGTGATTCAATAATCATGGGCAGTGCCCAAATCAGATCAATACCAGAGCTAACCGCAGAGAGTGCGGAAGCGATGCTGACTCATGAAGCGGCCATCGGCAGAATTGCCGGTGACCAGTTGATTAAGCTGATGACCTTGGGACTGGATGAACAACAGGCAGTTGATACGATTTTGACGGGGTTTTTACGTTAACAACTGGTGGTGAGGATTTATCAATCTTTCATTGTTTAAGACTTATGTCAAAGTAGTTGAGAACCACAACCTTTCGCGTACCGCCGAGGAACTGAACCTGTCTCAACCAGCGGTCAGCAAACAGATCCAGGCGTTGGAAGAGATGTATGGGGTACTGCTATTGGAGAGATCGGGCCGCAAGTTAAAAACTACTACGGCTGGTGAAGCCTTGTATGATTGTGCCCGGGAGATCCTTAGGGTACTGGAAAAGACTGACCAGATCATGGAGGAAATATCTGAGAGCCGTAGGGGAAGGCTGATGTTGGGAGCCAGTACCATACCTGGGCAGTATATCCTGCCAACATATCTGAAGGGCTTTAAGGATAGATTTCCCAATGTGAACATCTCTATGAAGGTAGCGGATACTGAGAACATCTTCAACCTGGTGGCGGAAAGAGAACTCGATCTGGGGATAATTGGCGGTTGGATAGCCAACCGTAAAGTTGAGAGTTTCAAATGGCTGGAAGATGAACTGGTGGTGCTGGTTCCGGCAGGTCACCGACTGGCAGGTCGAAGCGAAGTTGATTTGAAAGAACTGACCACAGAAAAATGGGTTTTCCGGGAAAAGGGGTCGGGGACCCGTATGGTGACCGAAGAGATGCTGACCAATCTGGGCCTCCATAAGGAGGAACTGGACATTCAGGTGGAGTTGGGCAGCACCGAAGCAGTGGTAGCGGCCGTGGAAGCCGGAATGGGCCTGGCGCTGGTTTCCAGGTACGTGGCCGAGCAGTGGAGCGATCGTCTGTTCGCCCTCAGTATCGCCGGGGGAGCATCCAAACGAGATATCTACGTGATTTATCCCCGTCAAAGAAACCGTCGCCGAACGGTTGATAACTTCCTCAATTTCCTCAACGCCAACCGCAATACATAGGACTCCTTTACGGGAGTCCTTAATTTTTGACAGTAATAGCACCAAAAACACTTGTTTTTTTCTGCGTAATTTGTTAGAAATATAAGCTAGTGCTAGAAGACACAAATTCGGCATAAGAACCTGGTAAATGGGTTCGTACACGTCAATTATGCCAACATTAGAAGGATGTCGTAGTGGGAATATCAAAAGGGAGGAGGTTATGTTTTGCCTATAATAGGAATGAAGGAAGCCAGAGAACTGAAAGAGACTTATGGTACCCCCCTTATGGTTGTTTCCAGGAGAGAGATCGAAGATAGATTTCAGATGCTCAGTGACTATCTTCCACAGGTTCAGCCTTATTATGCGGTTAAAGCCAACCCCAACCCGGACATTATTAATGTTATCAAGAACTGTAATCCGTATTTCGACATCTGTTCCAATGCTGAAATTGATCTTGTCAAAGGTTTTGGGGTGGAGGGCAGGAATCTGATTAATACCCATCCCATAAAGAAGGAGCAGGATATCAGGTATTCTCTGGAACAGGATGTTACCTGGTTTGTATTTGATAATGAGTATGAGCTCAATAAGTTCGTAAACTACAAGGATAAGGTCAAGCTGCTGCTTCGAGTCAGCTTTCCGAATCCAGACTGTGTGGTCAACCTTTCCTACAAATTCGGAGTTGACCCTGACCACGCGATAGATTTGGCCTTAAAAGCCAGAGAACTTGGTCTGAATGTGAAAGGCCTGTGTTTTCATGTCGGTTCGCAGAGCCTTAATCCTTATAAATACGTTGATGCTATTGCCGAGTGCCGGCGCATTTTTAATCTCCTGGCCCTGAAGGGAATGATCCTTGAGGTTCTGGACATAGGGGGAGGTTTTCCCGCGGAGTATTTGGAAAACATCATTCCAATCAGAAATTTCTTTATGCCGATATCCGATGCATTAAACCGGTTTTTCCCCAATATAAGGATTATTTCTGAGCCCGGTCGTTTTGTGATAGCCAATGCAGTGAACTTGATATTGACGGTAATTGGTAAGTCAAACCGGGCTAATGTATGGTGGTACTACGTTGATGACGGGCTTTATGGTTCATTTTCCGGCAAGGTGTATGACCATTGTGATTACCCACTGCTTTCCGAGCGCCAGGGCCTACGGGAACAGTGTATAGTTGCTGGTCCAACATGTGACTCATTTGATATAATTTATCAAAATTCAAATTTACCAAGACTGGATATAGGCGACATGCTTATCGTCCCTGCTATGGGGGCGTACACCGGATGCAGTGCCACCAACTTCAATGGAATTGCTCCGGCTAAAACCATTATTATCGACTAGGGATAAACATCACGAAAGGGGAATTGAGCGAATGTCAAGCGAGATAATTCGTGAGGAATCCATGACGGACTTGTGGAATGTGTGGTTCAGCGAACTACACCAGAACCGGGTTGGATTGACAATTAAGGTCAAACAATTGCTGTACAGTGGGGAAAGCCCTTTTCAGAGAATTGACATCCTGGACACTTATGAGTTTGGAAGGATGCTGGTACTTTATGGGTCGATAATGATTACCGAGAAGGACGAGTTTGTATATCATGAGATGCTGGGACACGTGCCCCTGTTCACTCATCCTGATCCGAAACAGGTCCTGGTAATTGGCGGCGGCGATGGAGGAACAGTAAGGGAGACCCTGAAGCATCCGGAGGTGGAGCGGGTCACCCTGGTGGAAATCGATGAAATGGTAGTCCGTAAATGCCAGGAGTATTTCCCGGAGGTGGCGGGACAGCTCAGTAATCCCCGGGCTCGTCTTCTGTTTGCGGATGGTGAGAAGTTCCTGAGCTCGACCCAGGAGAAGTTTGACGTTATACTCTGCGATGCCGCTGACCCCATCGGACCGGCAGAGGTTCTTTTCCAGAAGGACTTCCACCAGATGGCTTATGACAGGCTGAACGATGATGGGATATTTGTAACCCAGTCAGAGTCCCCGTTTTTCCACCAGCGTACCTTTAAGAAGCTGTATGAGAATTTGTCCCGGATATTCCCTATAGTGAGAGTCTACTGGGCTTATATCCCGACTTACCCCAGCGCAATTTGGAGTTTCACCCTGTGTTCCAAGAAGTATGATCCCATAGCTGACTTTGATCAGGCACGGTACCAGAAGATGCAGCTTGAGACCAACTACTACAATGA
The DNA here is from genome assembly GCA_050951725.1 of Syntrophomonadales bacterium. Lineage (GTDB taxonomy): Bacteria > Bacillota > Syntrophomonadia > Syntrophomonadales > DTU052 > DTU052. Next base: position 308,931 of record JBMNJO010000012.1, read on the forward strand.
CGGGATACACCAGGCAGCCTTCGTGTTGCCCAACTTCATTAAGAAGTTGATAGGCGGGTAAGTCCGGTTTTACGGACTATTTACTTCCAATAAAAAAATCAGCAAAGACCCTTGATATGATTGGACCCCGATGCTATAATAATACTTGCGTTCTGGAGCCGTGGTGTAGTGGTTAACATGTCGGCCTGTCAAGCCGAAGATCGCGGGTTCAAGTCCCGTCGGCTCCGCCATATTTGTTTGATAGGCCTCGGTAGCTCAGTTGGTAGAGCAGCGGACTGAAAATCCGCGTGTCGGCGGTTCGAGTCCGCCCTGAGGCACCATATAGGATGCGGAAGTGGCTCAGTGGTAGAGCATCGCCTTGCCAAGGCGAGGGTCGCGAGTTCGAATCTCGTCTTCCGCTCCAATCAGAATTCAAAGCCGTTCTGAGTGAACGGCTTTTTAATACATAACCCCTTGCAGTGTGGGGTTATTCAGTTTCCAGCGGCAGAGCAGAATACCGCTGTTACTGAGGACTAACAGTTCTTGACGAGCCGAATTACCTGGGATATAATTAATGTTGCTGAAACGAGGGCGGATGGCGAAGTGGAAACGCTGCGGTCTGCAAAACCGCCATTCACCGGTTCAAATCCGGTTCCGCCCTCCATTTTTATATCCAGATTTAAATGTGCCCGGGTGGCGGAATAGGCAGACGCAACGGACTTAAAATCCGTCGGCCGGTGACGGCCGTGCCGGTTCGACCCCGGCCTCGGGCACCAAAAAGAAACATCAGTCTCACATGATTTGTGAGACTTTTTTTTACTTATCGAACAGCAGCTTCTAAATCTCCTGTCATCATTGGACGAATCCACACTTTATCCTTAACACGCCAAGTGCCAATCGAGTGTTTAATTGCAGCAAGATGGATAACCTGGTACCTGGTCAGAGTGCATTGCTATTTGCCGGTAATATGCTTCCTCACTCCTCCACGAGCATCCGTCGCTGGTTTGCCTGGTACATAATGGTTAGTTATAATTCTTAGTAGTACATTCAAATACTTCTTAAATAGCCATGATATGTTTCACGTCAAGTGAGGTGATACTCGTGGTGCATGTTGTGATTCTGGCCGGTGGTGCGGGTGAACGGTTCTGGCCGCTGTCACGGCAGGAGAAACCCAAGCAGTTCTTACCCCTGTTTGGGGAACTGACCATGCTGCAGCAGACGGTGGCCAGGGTAACTGGTTTGGTTGAACCGGGATTCATCTATGTAGTAACTGGAGAGCAGTACCGTGAACAGGTAATGTTACAGCTTCCACAAATTCCTCATGAGAATATTATCTGCGAACCCTTCGGCAGGGATACCGCACCTGCCATAGGCCTGGCGGCAGAATTTATTTATCGCCGGGATAGAGAGGGGACCATGGTTGTCCTGCCTGCTGATCATTGCATAAACGACATTGAGAAGTTTCATAAATGTCTTAAGGGGGCCATTGATGTTGCTGCTGGTGGAGAATGGGTGGTCACCATCGGGATTCAGCCATCCGAACCGGCGACCGGTTTTGGATACATCCGTATTGGGGACACCAGGTTTGAGAACCCGGAGACTTTAATCTGCCATGCTGTTGAATTCCGGGAGAAACCGGCCCTGGAGCAGGCGCAGAGGTACCTGGAGGAGGGCAATTATCTTTGGAATAGCGGTATGTTCATTTGGAGGGTGGATCTCGTTAAGCAGCTTATGCAGCAGTTCCTGCCTGATGTTGCCAGCGGGTTGGAGGTTATCGGCCGTAGTCTGGGTACCCCCAATCAGGCACAGGTGCTGCGGAGTGAGTACCAGAGGTTCCCACGGATATCTGTAGATTATGGGATTATGGAAAAGTGCCGTCAGGTGCTGGTGATACCCGCTGATTTCGATTGGGACGATGTCGGCAGCTGGACCTCGTGGGAAAAGCATCATGCGGCTGACGAGAACTGTAATGTTCACCAGGGCAGAGGAGTACTTCTTGATACCTGCAACTGTATGGTTTATTCGCCTAAGCGGGTAGTGGCAACTGTGGGGGTGAAGGACCTCCTGATCATTGATAGTGCTGACGGCCTGTTGATTTGCCACCGGGATCGGGTTCAGGATGTTAAAGAGGTAGTAGAGGCCTTGCGAGAGACTGGTTACGAAGATGTCGTATGATGAGGAAGCAAAAGGGGATGATTGAGAGTGGTTAAGGGTATATTAACGGACGGTGTTAAACAGATGCTTGACTATATCCAGGGACTGCCGGAACAGCTGGATTACTGTCTGCAACAGGAATATCAGGTTCCAGTGACTGGAAACAAACGGATATCCAATGTGGTTATTGCTGGGATGGGTGGGTCAGCTATCGGAGGGGATCTACTCCGTTGCTGCATTAATTCCAGGGTGTCAGTTCCGGTGGTGGTCAGCCGTGATTACCGCCTGCCGGGATTCGTCGGTCCGGATTCCCTGGTCCTGACCGCCAGTTACTCCGGCAATACCGAGGAGACTCTCAGTGCTTTTAAGGACGCCCAGGCCAGAGGGGCACAGACAATTGCCATTAGCACCGGGGGTGAGTTGAGAGTTCAGGCTGAAAAGTCAGGGGTGCCATTAGTTAATATTCCAGCCGGCCTGCCGCCCCGTGCGGCTCTGGGTTATCTTTTTACGCCGCTGGCCTTGCTGGTAGAGCAGATCGGGCTGGTTACCGGCTTGAGGTCCCAGCTGCAGGAAACGGCTACGGTGCTGAAGCAGATCAGGAATGAGCTTTATTCCGAATCTCCGAATGAATCAAATCCCGCCTTTAATCTGGCTCAGGAATTAAATGAATGCATTCCGGTTATCTGGGCTGTTGGACCTGGTCTGGAGGTAGCGGCTATGCGCTGGAAAGGGCAGATAAATGAGAATGCCAAGGCCCCAGCGTATTACAACTGTTTCCCCGAACTAAATCATAATGAATTTACTGGCCTGGAGACGCCCGCGGGTTTAACCAAGAAGATTGCGATTGTTATTCTGCAAGACGGGGAGGAAAACTCCCAGACCGCCCGCAGGGTAGAGATAACCCGTGACATCCTGGGCAATAAGGTTAAAGGTTTTTTGACCGTTAACGCCCGGGGCAAATCCCGGATGGCTCGACTGTTCAGCCTCATGTATACCGGGGATTTTGTCAGTACCTATCTGGCTGCCATTTATGGCATCGATCCGGTTCCGGTCAGTATGATTGAAGAACTAAAGAAGAGGTTAAAGTCCAGTCAGGAGGGCGCCAAAGAATGATAAACAGGAACATCTTCCGTCAGTACGACATACGTGGTGTAGTGGAACGTGAATTGAATGATGATACTGTTCGAAGAATTGCACGGGCCTTTGCCGCCATGGCTGCGAAACAAGGGCTTCGCCGGGTAGTTTTGGGTCGGGACAATCGTAAGTCCTCGCCGCACATACGGGATGTGGCAGTTGATGCTCTTATAGAGTCAGGCTGCCAGGTGGTGGATCTGGGGGTGGTAGTATCTCCTATGTTTTATTTTGCTGCGCGTCACCTGGAGATCCCAGCGGGTCTTATGATAACGGCCAGTCACAATCCCGGGGATTATAACGGTTTCAAGGTCCTCATAGGGGAGAACACCATATATGGGGAGGATATTCAGGAACTGTACCGCCTGGCCGAGAGTGGGGAATTCATTTCCGGGGCCCGGGGCACGGTGACCAGCCTGGATATAACTACAGAATACGTGAATATGATCAAGAATAAGATTCAGTTGGGACCCCGCAGGTTGAAACTGGTGGTGGACTGCGGTAATGGGACCGCTTCCTTATTTGCTCCCCGCCTGTTCAGGGAACTGGGATGCGAGGTAGTAGAGCTGTACTGCGATTCGGATCCCGATTTTCCCAACCACCATCCGGACCCGGTTAAAGTAGAGAATTGTCAGGACCTGATACAGTTGGTAAAGAGCGAACAGGCGGATCTGGGTATCGGCCTGGATGGCGACGGTGACCGTATAGGGGTGGTTGATGAGGAAGGCGGCATCATCTGGGGGGATCTGCTTATGATACTGTTTTGGAAGGAGATCCTGCCCCGGTGTCCTGGCGTTGAATGTATTGTGGAGGTAAAGTGTTCGCAGGCATTGATTGACGAAATCACCAGGATGGGTGGGTGTCCCGTCATTTACAAAACCGGCCACTCACTGATTAAAGCCAAAATGAAAGAAATGGGTGTAGTTTTTACCGGTGAGATGTCGGGACACATGTTTTTTGCCGATGAATATTACGGGTATGATGATGCTCTTTACGCCGCCGCCAGGCTTCTGCGGATCCTTTCCAACAGTGAACTTAGTTTGGCTGAACTGCTGGCAGATATCCCCAGGTATTACACAACCCCCGAAATCAGGGTCAAGAGTTCAGATACGGAGAAGTTTAGGGTAGTGGAAAGGGTTTTGGAGCACTTCCGAAAAAAATATGAGGTAATCGATGTGGATGGTGCCCGCATTCTGTTTCCCGATGGCTGGGGGTTGGTAAGGGCATCCAACACCGGTCCGGAGTTGATTGTGCGTTACGAGGGAACAACCCCAGAGGGACTGGACAGGATAGGAGAAGAGTTGTGCGGGTTCCTGAGCGGTTTAGGCCTGGAGGTTAAGGTGTAATAAAACCGGTGGAATCCCCGCCACACTGTTTGACCATCTGATGTTTGTTTTTGCAATTAGGTAAAGTTGATGGGAGTGGTTAAATCCAATTAACTCCCCTGGGACTAATAGAGGTTACATTGCTCGTAAAGAACAGGCTTTTAATGATCTTAGGGGGTGTAATGTGATGAATTATTTAATGATTGGTACATATGTTCCAACAAAGTGTGGAATTGCCACGTTCTCCAAGGATCTAAGGGATGGACTTGTTTCCCGCGGTGAAGATGTAAGAATTGCGGCTATTACAGATTCCAGTTATATCTATCCTTCCGAAGTTGCTTATCGAGTCAGGCATGATAGGCCTTCAGATTATACAGGGTGTGCCAACTGGACTAACAAATCACCTGACATTAATCTGGTTCTGATTCAACATGAATACGGTATCTATGGAGGAGCAGACGGCGAGTTTATACTCGATTTTGCGGCCGGGCTGCGTAAGCCAAGCCTGCTTATTGCGCACACGGTTCTTCCCCGGCCATCAGCCCACCAGCGGGAGGTATTCACCCGATTGGCTGGTTATGCTGCCGGGGTGGTGTGCATGACCTATCGAGCCCGTGATATACTGCTGGGACCAGTCTATGATCTGTCTCCCGCCAAAGTTTTCGTTATTCCTCATGGAGTTCCGGAGTTTAAAGCTAAAGACCGGGATGTGTTAAAGGAACAAATGGGATTTAAAGAGCGCCGGCTGATCACAACCTTTGGTCTGATCGGCCCCGGGAAGGGGCTGGAAATCGGAATCAAGGCCTTGAAACGGGTGGCGGACAAGTATCCCGAGTGTGTTTATATCATTGCGGGTGGCACCCATCCCAATCTTTTGAGGTTGGAAGGGGAGAGGTACCGGGATAAGGTAATGCAGTTGGTCGCTGAACTGGGACTCCAGGACCGGGTTTTTTTTATAAATCGTTTCCTGGACCTGGATGAGTTGGGTGACTATCTTTACATGACTGATATTTATCTCAGTCCATATCCCAACCGTGATCAGGCGGTTTCTGGTACCCTATCCTTTGCAGTAGGTTGTGGCAGAGCGGTAGTGGCCACCCCTTACGAGCATGCGGTGGAAATACTGGATCAAGGAAGAGGCCTGGTGGCCCGGGACACCTCTCCTGAAGCTCTGGCTGATTTGCTGGATGCGGTACTGGGTAACCCTAAGCTTCAAGCCGATCTGGAAGCAAAGGCATCTCGGTACGGAAGATCGCTTAGCTGGAGCAGCGTGGCAGGTGTCTATAGCCAGGTGGCTGGCGAAACTGCTCGTTTTTTTAAGTATAACAGTGATCAGGGGGAGAGGAATCGGTATGGACTATAGTCACCTGGCCCGTATGACCTGTGATCATGGTATTATCCAATTCGCCCCGTATGGCGAGCCTGATCCGGGAAGCGGCTGTACAACAGATGACAATGCTCGGGCCTTCCTGGTCGCGCTGGGTATGGAGGGCCCGGAACGGGAGAAATACGCCCAGCATTATTGTGATGTGCTTTATAAAGCCTGGAAGAAGGGTGAGGGCTGGAGTAACTGGTGGCTTCCCGGTCGGGGGTATATCCCGGATCTCGATTCGGAGGACAGCCTGGGACGGGCATTTTGGGCCAGTTGTATGGGAACGGTTGCGGATCTGCCTGGGGTGTCAGAGGCATGTCGGGAAATGGCCTTCGATTCATTAACAATCATGGAGGGGTTGAGCTATCCCCGTAGTAAAGCGTATGCACTAATTGGGTGTGCTGCCCTGATCAGTTCACCGTCTGTACAGGATCAGAGGATTGTTAACATAATCGGGCAGTGTGTTGACCAGTTGACCAGCCTCTACCGGCGCAACAATTCTGCCGGATGGAGATGGTTTGAGGACAGCATGACTTACTGCAATGCGGTTCTTCCCCAGGCCTTGTTCACTTATTGCCGGGCGAGGATTGACAGGCAGGTTCAGGGCATGGCCCGGGATACACTGCTTTTTTTGGGGGACAATGTATTGGCCAGAGGCTATTTTAATCCTGTCGGCAACCGTGGTTGGTGGCCAAAGGGGAAACCCATGCCGCTCTTTGACCAACAGCCGGTGGAGGGATGTTCTATGATAATGGCCTGTCGGGAAGCCTTCATTGTAACCGGCCAGAAGGACTTCCGCGACATGGCACAGATGGCGTTAGCCTGGTACCAGGGAAAAAACGTCCATAACCTCACCCTTTATGATCCCGAAACCGGTGGTTGCTATGACGGCTTAACCCCGACGGGATTAAACCAGAACCAGGGGGGCGAAGCGTTAATCTCCCTCTTGCTCGCCAATCAAATTATGAACGGTGAACCCTTCGTTAATCATTCACTCTCGTAAACTGCTCCCCGATACTTTCGCCTGATTTCTTCCGGGAGCAGATCCTTCACTGTACAGGTGGCCATACAGAGATGGGAGTCGGCTGCGCCATAATACACCAGGAGCACATCATCCTCGCACAGAAAATCTTTATCCTCGGCTGGTACTGCCCCGCAGGTAAAGACTACGTTGGGGACCCAGGTCTGGCCTGGGAGGCCTATTTCATATTCGGTTTCCGGGGAGAGTACGGGATTGGGCGACCGATAGAGAAGACGTTCCGGGTTGCGCGCATCCACCAGCATAACCCCCAGCCGATAGACCCGGTCCCGGTCCACTCCGTGGTAAATCATGAGCCATCCAAAATCGGTCTTCAAGGGCTGGGTGCCGGCGCCAATCTTGACCGAGTCCCACATCCGTCCCGAACGGGGTCCCATGATAACCGAGTGCCTTTCACGGGGGGCAGGGAACTTGAGTTCATCCACGTAGGCCACCCAGATGCCAGGTTCAATACGGTGGTAAATGACGTAACGTCCTTTAATCTTTTCGGGAAAGAGAATAGCATCCTTATCCCATATATCTTCGAAGGCCAGGCCTTTTCTCTCCCAGCGTTCAAAATTCCGGGCGAGAAAGTCCTCCACTGAGATGGAAGCCGCTGAAATCTGGGCGATAACACCATCATAGGCGGTATACATCATGTAGAGTTGGTTGTCTATGATAACCACCCGGGGATCTTCGACTCCCTTTTTCTCCTTGGGACCGACCGGGGTAAATATGGGATAGGAAAGCCGTTCCAGCACCCGGTAACCGTCGGTAATCGCCAGACCAATACGGGAAACCTCATCATCCCCGTAGGCACGATAGAGGATGTAGACCAGGTCTTTGATGCGCACGGAAGCGGCGTTCAAGACATAACGGGATTCCCAGTAATGTTCTTTGATGGGGGACAGGATGGGGTTTCCTTCGTAACGGGTCAGGAGCCGTGCCGGAGGGACCTGACTGGCATCCTGGGAGACCGCGATCACATCTTCAGCTACTGCTCCCAGCGCTGCCGTGAGCAGATCTTCATTGGAGCGGCCTTCGCCCACCAACTGAATCGCCTGTTCGTCTACCACTTCAGTATCATAACCCAGAGAGGTAAAGATCTCCTCCAGTAGTTCCTGGTTAAACCACTTCTCTTCAACATGACTGGACAGGGACGTTGGCAGTCCCCGACCTCCCTTGTAACTGTAACTGGCCCAGGTCCAGGCCGAACAGGGGAGAAAGGTTCCATCGTCCAGAACCTGGCTCAGTCCGTAGGATTGGACCATCAAATCCAGTAGATTGCTGGCATCAGTCTGGCCGGAAGAACGCAGTTGTTTGGCCACTGCTTGAACAAGTTCGACCATTAGACGGTGATTGGTGTTCTCCATAATATTATTTACCGCAAAGGTGCCTGCACGGTACCAGCCGGCGAGAGAGTTGGCGATTTTGGGTCCTAAATTCTTTCTCTCCCGGGCGTAGATGCGCCATAAGCGTGAGTAGTTAGCGGAAATAGCGATCTGGCGGATAACCGAGAGGCAGTACCGCAACCGGGGATATTCGCCGCCAACCCCTTTGCTGAGCGGACTGGCTACTATCCGGGCCGCCAGCTTGTTGAAACTGGAGGTGGTCAGCAGCCGATACGATCCTTGCAGGCCCTGGTTTCCCAAAAGAACCGGTTTAAGCTCCACCTCTTCCATATTCTCGGGACGGAGGTTTTCAAGAAGCCACTCCTGGGCACGGTCAATATACATCTGGTTTTCCATCAGGCTGGCCAGACTAACAGCGTCTCTCAGGTCCATCTTATCTACCATTTCGCGGACGTTCTGATAACCTCGGGGGATGATAACGTTCGATGGTGGGAACTGAAACAGCATCTCTTGAAGGATTTCGTTCTTTACAGCGAACACCCGGGGAACTGGAAAGAGATTAAATATTCCTTTTACGAATTGGTCGATTCCGTCTTCACTGTAAAGATCACCCGGGAGCAGTCTCTCCAGAGCGTTTTCCAGATCATGCATCAATTCTGCTATTCCGTTTACCAGTTCGGCTGATCCTGCATTATCCGGAATATTCAACTCGTGGTGGACGAAATTGTTGAAACGGTCCTGGTAACGATTCTGCACGCGGGTAAACATTTCTTCGGTATAAATGGTGGTATTGCCCGGGCCGGTTAAGGTTTTGGGGAGGATAATGGGAACCCCGGGGATGAATTCCATATAATGAGCCGGTATGATGGCTGGGCGGGTGTCCAGCGAAACCTGTCGCCACTCCGTGGTAAACCCCTCAAAAAACTGGATGAATGCCCGTCTTTGCATCTCACTGAAAGCCTCTGCCATACCGGATGATAATAGATGCTGGTCAATACTGGCAGTATATGATTCAATTTCTGCCAGCAAACCGGCCATGCGCCCGTTAAAAAGATAAGTCAGGCTGATTAGCAGATCGTTGGATGGTATCTGCTTGTTAAACGCATAGGCGTGCAGAAAACTGTACACTACGTTCGCCCACAACTGAGGCCCAAAGGTAAAGCGATTGGTGGAGAATTGAACCTCATCCCTTACGTTTTCGGCGATATCAGAAGGGAGGACCGATTCTACCAGGTTGCCGTATTGATTAAAACTGCTCTTGAAGGACATTACCAGGTCGGTGAATGATAGACTGGGGGTGTTGGGCACGTCCTGACAATATGGTGCTCCGTATGTATCCAGATGTCTCCATACCGGTGGACGGTTCAGCCAGTATTTGTCATCCCGGGTTATACACTCGAAAAGTGACAGGGCATTTTCTTTGAAGACGAAATTCAACTTATCCCTAGAAGGCCGCGCCAGTTTGGATTCCAGCCTTACCTCGCAGATGGCCTTATTCCAACGCAGGGCCCTGGTTATCAACCAGGGGTCAATCCCATAGCCGGTGGTGAAGTCAGTCCACAGCTTAATGTCCTGGCACAAGTCTTCAACCAGATCATGACTTAATGCATAGATACCGCTGGTGGTATCACTTACCCGGCAGCCATAAAACACCTCGAAAAGTGAACTGGTAAACAACTGCCCAACCATGTCTTCCATATGATGTCGCTCAAAACACCCCAGGGCCAGATCATAATCCTTTTGGATGGGCTCTGCTAGTCTTTTTGCCCAATCTGACCTAAAACCCCGGCCTTGTTCCTGTCTCAGATCAGCCGCCAGTATGATCAGATCGGCTTCGAGGTGATTGGCCACCTCCATAAGTGCTCTTATGCTGGCACCCCGACCATTGATCCCAGGCTTCAATACGAACTCAAAATGTGGTATTGCCAACTCCAATTCCTGAATGACTTCCAGGATCTCCTGACCACTCGGGTCTCCAATGCAGGCGATTAAAGAATTGGGCGAGGGCAGGTTGTCTGGATCCCGGGATAACATTCGCATGATTTCCAGCAACGATTCCCTTTCATTATAAAAGGGGATGCCTATTACCGTATCAATATGACCAAAGCGCCTAAGAAGAGAGTCGATCTCACGGATAATCTCGCCAAACATCCTTTCAAATCCAGTTGCATCAACAATAGACATAGTAGTCCTCCTTGGAGTATTTGCAATGGTAAAGGATTTTACGTTATTAATTCCCACATTATTATAGATAAATTTAACGGTTTTGGAAAGCCTTCCTTATACGTCGGAGTATGGAACATGAGCAGAAGAACGCAATTAACTGCTGCATTTAGGAAGGCACACTTTTTATGCAAACCGGTTTGGGAATTGTATAAGAATGGCCACTTGGTTGCTTTTAAACGGTCAGAAATCTATAATTAAAGCAGTTTACGTGCCATGGTACATGCCAATCTGTCACAGACTCTCGACCGCAGTGAATGGTTGGTAAATAGGGCACCGGATCTTGTCCAATCCGATATTACGAGGAGGTATGAAAGTGAACCTGAAGGAACTATTTGATTTGTCCGGGAAAACGGCTATTGTAACAGGTGGTTCAGTGGGCCTTGGCAACCAGATGTGCAATGCGTTAGCTGAAGCAGGTGCTAATGTGGTTGTGGCCGCACGTAAGGTTGAGCGGTGTGAAGCACTGGCCAACGAACTTGTAAAGTATGGCGTTAAGGCCATACCAGCCCGCTGTGATGTATCCAAAGGCGAAGAAATCGAGAACCTGGTTAATCTCACATTAAAGGAATTTGGTAAAGTGGACATCCTGGTCAACAATGCAGGGGTGACCTGGGGTGCAGATGCGATGGATTTCCCCATGGACAGATTCCGCTGGGTATTTGAAGTTAACGTGGTCGGTCTGTTCCATCTCAGTATGCTGTGCGCTCGCAGCATGAAAGAGACTGGGTATGGGAAGATAGTAAACATTGCCTCCATAGCTGGCCTGGGTGGCAGTTATCCTGAAGAGCAGGACACTGTGGCCTACAATGCCAGTAAAGCAGCCGTCATCAACCTGACCAAGGACCTGGCAGTTAAGTGGGGCCGTTACAAGATCTATGTCAACGCGATACTTCCTGGTCCCTTCCCAACTCATATGACTGAGAGACACTGGGCTAACCTTGGTGGGGAAGAAATATTCTACGATAAAACTCCTCTGCGTCAGGTGGGTGGTCCGGATGACATGAAAGGGGCGGTACTGTTCCTCAGTTCCAAAGCTTCAGACCATATCACTGGTCACTCAATACCGATCGATGGAGGCATGCACGCACATATCGGATAATAATTTGTTGAGACAGTAGAACGGAATTGAAACTTAAGACCCAAATACTTAGGCTTTTTGCATGTTGATGAGTTGCCCCCATCACCCAAACCTTGGTTTAACTGCTTTCAGGGATGGGAGCAGCTCATCAAACACCAACAAATAGGAGGCTATGCACATGAAAGCTGTGGCCATCGAAGGTAAATGCCAACTGAAGTTGATCGACACAGACCAGCCTCAAGCTACCGATTCCAAATTACTGATAAAGGTAGAGCGAACTGGCATTTGTGGATCCGACATTCACATGTGGCATAATGGAGCTCCGGTTGGACTTATAATGGGACATGAATTTGGAGGGACAATTGCAGACCCCGGTCCTGCGAAGGACATGTTTAAGGCTGGGGAACGGGTGACGGTGCTTCCTGCCAACCCCTGTATGGAATGCAAGTTCTGTAAGCGTCAACTGTACGCTGCTTGTGTTAATTACATGGCTGATGCACCAGGAATTTCTACTCCGGGTGCCTACGCCGAGTATTTCCTGGCTAATCCTCTGATGGTCAGAAGACTTCCTGATGCTATGAGCATGGAAGAGGGGGCCATGGTGGAACCGTCCGCAGTGGCTTTACGTGCTGTTCATCTGGCAAACATTCAGCCTGGAGACCGAGTGCTGGTTGTAGGTTCTGGAATTATTGGGCTCCTCTGTGCTGCCTGGGCACGTATCTCCGGAGCGGCTTATGTTGCTCTTTCAGAGCTTAACCCTGTACGAAGGGAAAAGGCACTTTCCTACGGAGATGTTGACGAGGTATTTGACGCCGGAGATCCTAAACTGCAGAAGAAACTCTTAACGGCGACTGATGGTGGATTTGACAAGACCCTCGAATGCGCAGGACCTGCTCCGGCTGTACAATCTGCAATAGGTGCCACCGGTTATGGCGGTACGGTAGTGTTGGTAGGAGTAAACTATGATCTGGTTCCCATTTACACAATGAGAGTAAACATGCGGGAGATCATGATTAAAGGTTCATACGGCTATTCCCCTGAGGAGTTTGATACCTGCATAGATTATATTGCGCGTAAGGCTCTTAAGACCGATAGGTTTGTTGATGATATTGTTGGTCTTGACGGGGTGCAGAACGCCTTCGAAAGACTTAATGATCCTAAAGGGGATGCCGTAAAAATAATGGTTAAACCCTATTAGATTAGCACTAATCTTATATCATATTTTGACATTATCAGTATTATAGACCGGGCGGCTTCAATCCGCCCGGTCTTATTTATTCTTCCCGCAGATTTATTCCATATTTTGCAGCCTTGCGGACAATAGTTGGCTGACTAACCCCTAGTTCCAGAGCGGCTTTTCTGGTTGAGCCACACCGGTTTAATGCATCATGTATTAAATGCGATTCCAGTACTCCTATCGCATCCTTCAATGATGGGGCCGGAGGCAGGTTGATGGTAATATTGTCGTGGGGTTCGGGAACTGGTAAACCTACATCTTTAATTGTGTCAAACGGGCACGTAACGATAAGTCGTTCAATCAGGTTTTCCAATTCTCTGACATTACCAGGCCAATCATAGTTCATTAATGACCTTACGGCTTTTCCATCCAGTTGCTTGTTGAACCCATATTTGTTATTAAATTTCTTTAAATAAAACGCAGCCAGAAACGGAATCTCTTCTTTTCTCTCTCTAAGGGGAGGAACATACAGGGGAACCACGTTCAAACGGTAAAAGAGATCTCGCCTAAACTCTTTGCGCAAAACCATCTCCCATAGATCGCGATTCGTAGCGGCAATAAGGCGGACATCAATTCTAACCGGAGTGGTACTTCCAATCCGGGTGATTTCTCTATGCTGAATCACCCGTAAGAGTTTGCTTTGCAGGTGAAAAGGCAATTCTCCAACTTCGTCAAGGAATAAAGTGCCCTGGTGAGCGATTTCAAAAATTCCCGCCTTGCCATTCTTTTTGGCCCCTGTAAAGGCACCAGGAGCATAACCAAACAATTCTGATTCCAACAGGCTTTCAGGGATAGCAGCGCAATTGATACTGATTAGAGGCTTGTTGTTCCTTAAACTATAACGATGAATAGTCTTGGCAATGACCTCTTTTCCGACCCCAGACTCCCCCTGAACGAGAACAGTTGTGTCTACCTGTCCCAGCCGAATACTTAGTTCCACCAGATCTTTCATCTTCTGATCATGAATAACGTACTCATCGCTAAGCTTGTACTTGTTCAATTCCACCTGAAAGTGCTTGGTGAGGGTTTCCGCCTGCTTTAGCTGCTGTTTTAGACTGTCGAGTTCGGTGATGTCGCGGGCATTGGTAACTACGCAAACTATTTTGCCGAACTCATCGAAGACTGGATTGCCGGTAACCAAAATACTATTGCCATTCTTCAACTCCTGAGATATGGTTACCCTTTCCCCACGCTCCAAAACCGCCAGGGTTGCAGACTGATTGAACACCCCTTCCTTCACCAGATCACTTATATGTCGGCCCACTAATTCTTCGGGAGGGAGGCCTATGAGTCTGCAGTAGGCATCATTAACCCGGAGTGTCAGTCCTTCGCCGTCAGTGACGAATATCCCGTCATAGGAAGAATCGATAATGACATCCAGTTCATCCTTCATCCGTTTGGTATAACTAAGTTCCTCGGATATCATTTCGAGGTCCGAAATGTCCTGTAAAACAGCAACTGCACCAATAATCCTATTATTTGAGATTATGGGGGTCCTATTTGAAATTAATAACTTATCTTGAAAAGTGAGTTTGCCTGATTCTTTTTGACCGGTTTTCATAACCTCGTTCAGTCTGCTTTGGGGAACGACTGATCCTACAGGCTTGCCGACTGCCAAATCGCGGGGGACCTGGAACAGGGTCTCCGCTGCGGTGTTGAACAACACAATGTTTCCTTCTTCATTGACCGAAATGAGACCGTTATGCATGGAATCAATTATGGTGTTCAGCTCGTCCTTCAGCTTTAGAACCGAGCTGAAATATGCTCTGATGGTATCAGAAAGGGTCACCAATCCAACCACCCTGCCCTGATCAACCACCGGCAAATTACCAACACTCACTGTGATCAGGGTGGAGACGTCCTCGTCTGGTCCGGTTACCGCAATATTGGTCCTCATAATGTCTTTGACGGGATAGTTAAGAGCTCGGCCATTGGACAATTCCCGTAAAACCAGAGTTTTGGTTACCAGCCCTACGAGAAAACCACTGTCGTCAAGAACGGGAACTCCATCAATTTTACGGTTTAGAATGATGTCCAAACTGTCCTGGAGGGTATCGTTGACCGTAAGAGTCCAGGGATCAGGGCGCATAAAATCGCGAACCTTTAATGAACTCTTGACAATGATGGTCGTCCCATCACGAATCAGATCACTAACTATTGATGCCCAGGGGTCTTGAGTGGTGCAGTCATTTTGCATCTTCATTTACGCCCCCTCTGTCTTTAATGGTACCAGCATGGCACTAGCTGTTGTTAACGCTGATGCATAGTCGTATCATTGCCTCTATTTTAACACTCGTCATGTTTTAATGTTAAACAAAAGAGAAAAATGTGACGATACATACTTTAAAGAATAATTCTTACCGAAATTAACTTATCATTGTATATAATGGGAGATGAGGGTTGATTGGGAATCAGTAGATCGGCTGAATTAACGGGAACGAGCGATAATTAAGACTCATTTACATTATGAACAAGTATAAGCTGAGCTTGAACCCGGCTATTCTGAAGTACAGCAAAGGAAGGTGAAAGAGATTGATCACTAGTGCAGCAGTCGAGCATTTCAAGCAGATAGCTCCCATGCTGGTGAATCTTGTTCCCGGGGGCGTCATTTTCGGCACTACTGATCTTGAGGCCTACACTTGGAAACTGGCATCAGATGTTTTCGACATGCCGCGATTTCAGGTAGGGAGGAAGTTCAGTTCTGGGGGAGCGGCAGATGAGGCTATCAGGACAAAAAGGCTCTGTACAAGGATACTTGATGATGGAGACGGTGGCCGGGTGTTGGTGACAACAGCTCCTGTTTTCGAGGGCGACCGGGTAGTGGGTACCTTTCGGGTGATTCAACCACGGGTAAATCCTATCATCCCCGCATTTCCAGACTTTGCTCCCATAATCGCCGAGATGTTCCCCGAAGGGGCATTCGTATGGTTGACAGATGCTCAGAAAAACCTGGCATTTCAAGGTTCGGAGAAGTTTGATATAGATCAGTATAAGGTGGGCGATTCCCCTGACCCCTTCGCCCGGGAGATCATACAAACCAAAAAACCAAAAACTATCGAGTTGGATGCCAAGGTCTACGGGATTCCCATACTAAGTATGGGACAACCGCTCTTTGACCTGGATGAGAAGGACAAAGTGGTGGGGAGCTTCGGCATAACTATACCCAAACGAAACGCGATGCGCCTGCGCAATATGTCAGACAAGATGGAAAAGAACGTAAGTGAGATCGCAGCCGTAGTAGAGCAACTGGCTGCAGCCGCATCACAGATCGCCACCAACGAAGGTGTCCTTAACAACAGCATTGCCGAGATCTATCAGGTATCAGAGAGGATTGAAGAGGTCCTCGGCTTTGTTACGCAGATTGCTGCTGAGACCAAAATGCTGGGACTCAATGCAGCTATCGAGGCGGCCCGGGCCGGTGATGTGGGGCGAGGTTTCGGGGTTGTGGCCGAGGAGATTCGGAAACTCTCGGATCAATCCCGTAACACGGTGGTTTCGATAAAACAGCTGACGGACCAGATCAAGGAGCAACTGGATCATGCCCGTCAGGTCAGCGAATTGACCCTGCGCTCCAGTGAGGAGCAGGCGGCAGCTACTCAAGAGATTGCTGCCAGTGTTCAGGAACTCACCAAGACTGCCGAAAAATTGGATCGAGTCGCCAAACAGGTTTAAGGTTTAACTGATAGTATCCAGGGGACAGGTTCTGTCACAGAAAGGCCAGAGCCGATCCCTGGTTTACTATGTGATCCAAATGTGTATCGGGCTGTGAACGACGACTTAACGTAGCCGAACAGCCCTCTGATCAACTCTGCAGTGATTCTTTTCTGCATCACCTTGGGAAATAGCGCAAAGCAACGGACAGGAGTCACATTCCTTGTAATTCCAACAATATTCCCCGTCATAACGATACAATACTGTATCGTTATGACAGAAAACCTGCCCCCCCTCCCTGATTAAGTCTGCGTTTTGAAGACTTTAAGCCCCCAAACAAAAGAATTCATGGGCGTGACAGATGCCCGCCGGATACCGTTGTATATGCCTCTACCCAATATGGTAAATGAGAAAATTCACAACTATCAGTCGATGTTGGTATGAATCTTGCATCAACGTAAGTTAGAATGCTTTTTGCTGTCCAACGGTCATGTAACAACTTGGTCTATCGGTTAGCCATGGGTTTCCCAACGTGTTTTATAAGAGAGGTGAATGAACGTGACGCTAAAGACGCCCCAGGAGTATATTGATGATCTCAGGAAGATGGATATCAAACTGTATATGTTCGGTGAAGTAGTAAGTGAATATGCGGATCACCCCATGATAAGACCCTCAATAAATGCTATGGCCATGACCTATAAGCTGGCCCAGGATCCAGAGTATGAGGACCTGATGACTACAACCTCGAGCCTGACGGGAAGGAAGATCAACCGATTTACCCATCTCCATCAGAGTCCTGAAGACCTGATAAAAAAGGTCAAGATGTTGAGATTGTTAGGACAGAAAACCGGTTGCTGTTTTCAAAGATGCGTGGGAATGGATGCCTTTAATGCGGTGTTTAATACCACTTTTGAAATGGATGCCAAGCATGGAACCAGGTATCACGAGCGTTTCCGGGAGTATATGAAGTATGTCCAGGACAATGACTTAACGGTTGATGGATGCATGACCGATGCACGCGGGGATCGGGGTAAGTCCCCCGGTGATCAGGATGATCCTGATTCCTATCTGCGGATTGTTGAAAGGCGCCAGAATGGAATAGTGGTACGAGGATGCAAGCTTCATCAAACAGGGATGATTAACTCGCACGAGATTTTGGTCATGCCGAACAACTCATTAAAAGAAAATGAAAAGGACTGGGCGGTTAGTTTTGCGATACCGGTTGACACTCCCGGAATGATCTACGTATATGGTCGTCAATCATCTGACACCAGAAAAATGGAACCCGGAAGCATTGACAAGGGGAATGTCTACTTTGGTGGCCAGGAGATTATGACCATATTTAACGATGTTTTTGTTCCCTGGGAAAGAGTGTTTATGGATGGTGAAACTGATTTTACCACTATGCTGGTGGAGCGTTTTGCCGGTTACCATCGCCAGAGTTACGGGGGATGCAAGGTCGGGGTTGGTGACACCTTAATTGGTGCTGCACAGGCTATCGCTGAGTACAACGGTGCAGCCAGAGCTTCACATGTCAAGGACAAGATAATCGAAATGTGTCACCTTAACGAGACCCTGTACGCCTGCGGGATCGCCTGTTCAGCGGAGGGCAGAAAGACCGCTGCCGGCAACTATCTGATAGATCTTCTGCTGGCTAACATCTGTAAACAAAACGTTACCCGCTTCCCTTATGAGATGTCCCGGCTGGTACAGGATATTGCGGGTGGCTATATGGTAACCATGCCTTCAGAACAGGATTTTAAACATCCTGAGATTGGTCCGCTGGTGGCAAAGTATTCCGCGGGCAAGAGTGACGTCCCTGCTGAACACCGGCAACGGATGTTAAGGTATATTGAAAACCTTACCCTGGGTTCCGGCGCGGTTGGCTACCTGACGGAATCGATGCATGGCGCAGGATCTCCACAGGCCCAGAGGATTATGATATCTCGCCTGGTTAACCTGAAACACCGCAAGGAGTTGGCGGAAACCCTGTGTGGAATCCGTGAAAACTGTGATGTGACGTGGTAGTATCCAAAATCGGAAAGGAGAGAAGAATCGGGCATGAAAGAAGTTGTAATCATTAGTGGTGCAAGAACACCGGTTGGGGATTTCATGGGATCACTTCAGGAATACGACCCAATAGATCTCGGGGTATTTGCCCTGAAAGGAGCCTTGGAAAAGGCAGGCATATCAGCGGATATGATCGACGAAGTGGTGGGAGGTCACTGCAACCAGTCATCATCGCCGGGTAACAGTGCTCGCCACGTAGCGTTAAGAGCTGGATGCCGTGAGGATTCATATGCTTGTACTGTTCACCAGCAGTGCCCATCTTCGATGCGGGCTGCTGAGATCCTGTCGCAGGAGATCATGCTGGGGAAAGTGGACATTGGGGCTGCAGTAGGGATCGAAAGCATGACTAACACCCCTTATTACCTCTTTGGAGCCAGAAAGGGATACCGTCTGGGAAATGGGGAACAGATTGTTGACGGACTGATGAAGGGCGGCCTTATATGCGAATTTGTGGGCTATCATATGGGCGTTACGGCCGAGAATATAGCTGAGATGTACAACATCAGCCGGGAAGAGCAGGATGAATATGCTTTGCTCAGTAACCAGCGGGCATGCAAGGCTATCCAAGAAGGATGGTTCAAGGATGAGATCGTGCCTGTTGAGGTCCATTCCCGGAAGGGTACCCGGATATTTGATACCGATGAGCACCCCAGGTCTGATACCACTATGGAAAGCTTGGGTAAGTTAAGGCCGGCCTTTAAAAAAGGCGGCACAGTGACAGCCGGAAACGCCTCTGGCCTGAATGATGGCGGTTCTGCTCTTATCATGATGTCAGCCGACAAGGCTAAAGAATTAGGCTTAAAACCTATCGCTCGAGTGGTGGCTTCGGCTTCTGGAGCGGTTGAACCACGTATCATGGGCATGGGTGTGGTTCCAGCCGTAAGACGTGCCTTGAAATTCGCAGGCATGGAACAGAATGAGATTGATTACTGGGAGATCAATGAGGCTTTTGCTGCCCAGTTCTTAGGGGTCAATCGTGAGCTGAAAATAGACCTGGACCGGGTTAATGCAGTAGGGTCCGGTATAGCGATTGGACATCCAGTGGGAGCTACCGGGGCCCGGTTGATTATCACCATGATCAATGAGATGAAACGCCGCGGGGCCCGGTACGGCTGTGCATCATTGTGTGCCAGCGGTGGCCCTGGAGTAGCATTTATTGTTGAGTCCATTTAACTATGCCGGTAAACCCTAGTGTTTATCGTGTGTACCCAGCAGTTCATGGAAAAAGCGACTCGATATTATTAGAACGTATTGCTTATTGGTCATGAACTATTATTTATTACGGGATAGGCTGGCAGGAGCAAGCAGGAACCTCTCTTTTGAGGTGTAGAGGAATACCTCTTGCTCTGCCCCTGCTATAATTTGATTCTTGTTATTTGAATCGATCGAGAAAGGGGGGGAGATTAAAAAGTAACGTTTTTTGGGTGCACATCGCTCTCTATATGCAGCAGCATTTGCCATACATAAATGAACATCTAATTGCAGCACATCTCTCTATAGCTCCCATAAAACCATCGACAAATCTTGAATTGTTTCAGGTTTAGTGATTCCTCCTGTTGGTGATTCAGTCTGCTCTCTGAATGAACAGCAAAGCTGAATCTAACAACCGAGTCTTTCCAATGTCGCAGAATTTAAAAGATGCTTATTCGTACTAGTTATTCATTCCACCGGAAAGAGCTCACTTGCATGGCAGGCTTAAGACTCTATTCGTTATTCAAAAGGTTGGAATGCCTGTCGAACGAAATAATCCGGAGACAACTAAAAGTGCGACGCGACTGAACGAGAAATTGACTTGGGAAACTAATTTTAAGGAGGTCCACGTAATGACATCACCGTATGAAAGCCGATTTTGGACAAAGACCTATAATTGGAAAACTCCGACCACTATGAGGTATCCGTTAACCCCTGCTTATTATATTCTTCGTGATGCCACGGTTTTTCAGCCAGATAAGGCCGCTACTGATTTTTATGGTGCTAAGATTACTTTTGATGAGCTCTACTTGAAGGTAACCCGTTTGGCCAATGTATTGGTCCAAAACAATATCAAGAAGGGGGACAGAGTAGGAATCTGCCTTCCCAACTGCCCCCAATTTGTTATTTCCTTCTGGGCAATTCTCATGGCAGGTGGCGTAGTGGTTAACCTTAACCCCATCTATACCCCCGATGAGCTGGAATTTGCTTTCACGGATTCAGGTCTCACCGGTTTAGTAACCTATAACGCCCTGGTTCCAGTGGTGAAGCCCCTAGTGCAGAAGCTGAACATTCCTACCGTTCTGGTAACCAGCCTGACAGATTTTATGCCCAATCAAAAAATCAGTACCGATGAGGAGTTGGGACTTGAGCCTGGATGGCTTCATTTTTCCAAGGTTCTCGAAACCGACAGGCGCTGGGCACCGCCACGGGTTGATATTAAACATTCGGATCCCGCTGTAATTCAGTACACTGGTGGAACCACTGGCGCTCCAAAAGGGGCAGTTCTGAGCCAATTCAATATTACCGCCGCTGCCTATCAGGTTGTAATGTGGTGTATTGAAATGGTTGACAACGAGCCCAGTGAAATCCAAAACATTCTGGCTATAATTCCCTTTTTCCATGTCTATGGAGAGGTCTGCTGCATTTTGTACTCGGCACGCGCTCAGATGACTATGGTTATCCTGCCCCGCTTTGAGCCTAACGAAGTTTTCGATACTATCGAGCGTTATGACCAATGGGCATATTTCCCGGCAGTGCCCACCATGCTGCAGGCACTGTTCTACAACCCGCGAGTTAATGAAATTGATTGGCACCGCAAGATGGTTTATTGTGGAACGGGTGCGGCCCCGGCAACACTGGCTCTGTACGAAAAATGCCGCGACTACGATTTCAACTTCTACGAAGGTTATGGCATGAGTGAAACCTGCGCCATGGCAATAAGCACCCCGGGCGGCCGGCCCAAGGTTGGCAGCGTTGGAGTACCATATATTGACATGGAACTCCGTCTGGTTGACGAAAACGGCAATGATGTGCCACTGGGTGAGCGCGGTGAGATCTGGATGAGAGGCGCGACCGTCATGACTGGTTACTGGAACAGGCCCGAAGAAACCGCCGAAGCCTTAACGGAAGACGGATGGCTTAAGTCCGGTGATGTCGCTTATATGGATGAAGACGGTTATATCTTTATTGTTGACCGTACCAAGGATATGATTATTGCCGGTGGTTACAACATCTATCCACGGGATATCGACGAGGTTCTCATGCAGCATCCTGCTGTTGCTGATGCTATGGCGGTCGGTGTTCCTGATGAGTATCGCGGTGAAACAGTGAAGGCTTTTGTTGCGTTGAAACCTGGTGCAACGGTTACCTCCGAAGAACTGAACGCTTTATGCCGTGAAAAACTTGCGCCTTACAAAGTTCCGAAAATATGGGAGTTCCGTGAAGAGCTGCCGCGTACCGCTACCGGTAAAGCCTTACGCCGTATACTGCGCGAAGAGGAGATTGCGAAACAGCAGGGAAACAAAGAATAAGTTAAAGTTTTTAGGAGCTAACCACTGCTCAACAGCACTAACCTGGCTAGATACATCGATGGTGTAGTTGCGTGAGCAAGTTCCTGTGTAAGGTGACAGTCCGGAAGCATACCAGCGACCGGGCTCTCCCTTACATTTGTGGTAAATGAAATTTAAAGGAGATGAACTGCTTGAGTACTTCTTATTCCTACAACACCCGGGACCTGAAGTTCATTCTGAAGGAATGGCTTCCAGTCGAAGAAATATTCCAATACGAGAAGTATAATGGCTACTACACCATTGAAGACCTGGACATGATGATTGACCAGTGTCATAATATCGCGTCCGAGGTTATCGCCTCCGATGGAGATGAGATGGAGGAGTTCGGGGTCAAGTTTGTGAATGGAAAGACCACCGTTCACCCCGGCTTTACCAGAATATTCAAGTACATTCAGGAGAACGGCTGGGGAACTTCCAATATTGAAGAAACGGAGGGCACCTTGCCGGAAGTCCTTCAATGTGCGATATATGAGATGTTTCAGGCCGCCTGTCCACCGATGCGAGCTCACGCTTTGACCACCGGTGCGGCCAGGCTGATTCAGGAGTTCGGATCTGATGAACTTAAGGAAATGTTCCTTCCCAAGATGTATGATGGCACCTGGGCTGGTACCATGTGTCTGACCGAAGCGACTGCCGGTACCGACGTGGGCGATATCCTTTCTAAAGCTTACCCCACTTCAGATCCCAGGATATACAAAATAAAGGGTTCGAAACAGTTCATCACCTGCGGGGATGGCGATTTCGCAGAAAACATTATTCACCTGTACCTGGCGCGCATCGAAGGGGCAGCACCCGGAACAAAGGGGATCTCCCTGTTTGTAGTGCCCAAGTACTGGGTCAACGAGGATGGCAGTCTGGAGGACAACGATGTCGTCACTACGGCCATCGAACACAAGATGGGGTTACATGCCCAGCCTACCGCTGCTCTCGCATGTGGTGACAATGACAGGACCAGGGGTTGGCTGGTCGGAGACCCGCCCGGACCTGACGGGGTTAGCAAGGGCATGTCCCAGATGTTTCAGATGATGAACGAAGAGCGTAAAGGCACCGGTCTGCAGGCTCTTGCGGTGGCTGCCAATGCCTACTGGAACGCGAAAAACTATGCCAAAGAAAGACTGCAGGGACGTTCGGCATCAGACCCCAAAGGTCCCAGAGTTTCGATAATTAACCACGATGACGTCAAACGTATGTTGATGGTCAACAAGGCGACCCTGGAAGCCTGCCGGGCGATGATAATGAAAGCCTATTTTTATCAGGATGTATTCCGCCACGATCCTGACCCGGAAAGAAGGAAATGGGCAGCCGGGCGGCTCGATGTTTTGACACCGATATGCAAAGCTTACCCAAGTGATGAAGCCTGGGGTCTGGTGGCGGAATCCATTCAGACCTACGGTGGTTATGGATTCTGCGAAGATTATCCCGTGGCTCAGGCGGCCAGAGATCTTAAGATCTACTCCATCTGGGAAGGGACAAACTTCATTCAGGCGCAGGACCTGATAAACCGCAAATGGTCCATGGATAAGGGAGCAATTTTTGCTGATTTCCTGCAGGAAATCGAGGAGTTCATACTCGCTCACCAGGAAAATAACCACGGTTTTGAACTCGAATTTTCCTACCTGAAAGAAGCTTTGGCTTTGTACCGGGAAATTATGGCCATTATGGGAGCCTATAAGGCGGCCAAGAAGATGGGTTACTATCAGGTATTGGCACGTCGCATTCTTACCGCTACCGGACAGCTGTATGGGGGATATTTACTGTTGGACCAGGCACTTATTGCCCAGAAGAAGGCAGAGGAATTGGGTCCCGAACACTGGGATTACAACTATTATTACGGCAAGGTTCTATCTGCCAGGTATTACTTGCGAAATGTCGTCCCCAATGTCAGCCTGGTTGCCAGACTGGTAAAGGATGGGGACGATTCGGTAATGAACGCTCCGATTGAGATTTTTGAGTACTAAACCTCCTCTGTTTTGCTGTGTGGGGATGAGCATTCCTCGGGGGAATTTCTTTCCCGGGGAATGTTTCAACCTCAATGTGCTGTGGTCACGAAGGTCGATGATGGTTTGCTTTATGTGCCACGTTAATTCAAACGGAGGATGTGTCCTCGGATTTTAATAAGCTTTAGCTGATCTGAACGGAAACTATAGCCCGGACTGCAAGCAATGCCACATTGAATGCGTAATGATTAACAAACCAGCCAAACATTAAAAGGGTTTACTATGCTCAAACGCATCACAACTTTTTGCATCCTGGCGCTATTATTCCTCATTCCTCTGGAAGGAGCCGAGGCTCGGTTAACGTACCGGGATAAGGTGGTGGTTCTGCTGTACCATGATCTCTCGAATGATCGCCAGAACAGTGCTACCATGCCTCCCAAACTGTTCCGTCAGCATATGGCAGTTCTTGAAAAGGACTTCAATGTGATTTCCCTGGATGATGCGGTGGCTTTTCAAAATGGAACACGACCGGTTCCACCCAACGCGGTAGCCATAACCTTCGATGATGGTTATCGGAGCAATTACGATGTGGCTTATCCGATTCTCAGAGATTATGGATGGCCGGCAACGATATTTCTTACCGTCAACGACGTGGGTCGGGTAAATACTTCGCTTGAGTGGCTGACCTGGGAACAGATAACGGAAATGGCGGCCAACAGTATTTCGTTCGGTTCTCATTCATTAACCCACGGAAGGATTGGAGACCACGGAGAGTTGGTGACCCGGTATCCCGGCGAGATAATGAAGCATTATCAGAGCCGCGTTGCAGATAACTTAAACAGTTCATACCAAATCCTGAAGGATCATGGGTTAACCACATTGCATTTCGCAGCTCCGTTCGGAGAGTTTAATCAAACTGTTCGGGATTCGGCTTTTCAGGCGGGGTTTCGCTACTTCTGGGGAGTGGGCAACTACCCAGTAATGAATGGCTACCGGAGCCTTTGCCGGGTTGATGTCGGGGCTCACTGGACCAGTCCCGGTAAACTGCGCCGGATGATAATCGAAACTGCCAGGAGGACTCCTCCGCACTAGAAAAAATCATATCTACTTTCATGCCAAACCGAATACCTTCACCCGAGTATGGTGTTTCCCGGGATAATCTTCACTTCTCAAATGAACAGATTCCCAAAGATATTGAAAGCGTACCCGATGAGAATTATTCCGACGGTGACCACTCCAAAGAAGACCGCCAGTAACCTGGTTTTGACCACCTGTTTCAACATGATCAGTGAGGGAAGCGAAAGGGCGGTCACTCCCATCATGAAAGCCAACACCGTTCCCAGTCCGGCACCTTTACCGACCAGGGCCTCAGCAATGGGCAGAGTGCCAAAGATGTCGGCATACATTGGCACTCCCACCAAGGTCGCTAACGGTACGGAATATAGTCTATCCTGACCAAGTAGTGAGGAAACAATATTTTCCGGTATCCAATTATGGATGACTGCACCGATCCCCACTCCAATCAGAATATATAGCCATACCCTGCGTGCTATATCCATAACCTGGTCCCTGGCAAAAACAATTCTCTCCCGAGTTGTTAATTCTGGAACTTCCAGGCCGGCAATTTTATTGCCAAAGACGAAAGACTCCACGTATTTTTCCATCCGGGCTTTGCTGATAATTGTGCCGCCAACTACTGCCAACACCAGACCTACTACCACATAGGCGATAGCAATCCTCCAATTGAAGATACTGGCCAACAGGATAATCGAAGCCAGATCTACCAGGGGGGAGGAGATCAAAAAAGAGAATGTAACGCCAATTGGCAGCCCTGCACTGGTAAAACCGATAAAAAGGGGAATTGATGAGCAGGAACAAAAAGGAGTAACCGTCCCTAATAGTGCCCCGAATAGATTAGCTGAAATCCCGTTAAACCGGCCCAGTATTCCTCGGGTTCTTTCCGGGGGGAAGAAGCTCTGGATATAGGAAATCACAAAGATCAGAACCGACAACAGGATGAATATCTTGATGAAATCGTAGATAAAGAAATGAACGCTGCCGCCCCATCGGGAATTAACATCCAGGCCGAAGACGTTCTGAACCAACATGGTTATCAATTCATAAAGCCATTCCATGCGAAGCAGCTGATCATTAAGCCATTGAAAAACTATCATATCAAATCATTCCCTGTCCATTTTTCGTTGCACTGATAATCATCCTGATCCAATCTGATTTCGATATCAGCAAACAAGTTTCTTAAAGCTGCCAACGCGTCCCTGTTAAGTGAATACCTCATCCAAACACCGTCACGCCTGCCTTCCACCAATCCGCTGTC
Source organism: Syntrophomonadales bacterium (assembly GCA_050951725.1). GTDB lineage: Bacteria > Bacillota > Syntrophomonadia > Syntrophomonadales > DTU052 > DTU052. The sequence continues at coordinate 335,338 of JBMNJO010000012.1, forward strand.
ACATAAGACTTTCATATGATAGGAAAGCGTCGGTTGCGTGATATCGAAGCACTCCAGTATCTTACAGGCACAGAGTTCCCCGCTTGACAGCATATTAAATATTCTCAGCCTGGTCTCATCCGCCAGGGCCTTCAAGAGCATCACGTAGTATCCGTAGTTCTGTTGTATGTTAACCGCCTCCTAAGGCTTGATATATAGAAATTCTTCTATGTATTGTACGAAATAAATAGATATTTATCAATGTCTTTTTCCGTAAGTGAGATTGCTTGAAAGATTAGGGTGGGGAACTTTAGCGGGGAGGCAACAAAGCTTGGGGAGCCGATAAGCGTTTGCCATCTCGACTCCCCAATTTATAATCGTGTTACAATGTTTCTGTTGGAGCTAACCGATAAGTCTTTCCTTTAGCTGACCTTTGAGAAGCTTGCCCACCCCATTTCGGGGCAGGGAACTTTGGCAACCTAATTTTTCGATTCTCCTCCTCCATAATGACGATTTTATTTTTTATTCCACCTCTTGGACCGCAAGAGCCTGATAAGCATGATACAGGTCTTGGCAGAATTTATCCCAGCGCTCGCATACCTCGATGGTTTTTTCGTCCATTTGCAGCAGATTGGGGTGAGACAGTAACTCCGTCATCTCCTGTGATAGAACCTTGATTTCACCGGGGTCTGCTCCCTGGAGGATGCGCTCTACGAATTCCGCCGGTTGATACCAGGCCGCAGCCCTTTGAAAATCACGGTGCATTTGGGTCAAAAGGACGTTTCTCGGTCCTTCCCACAGCTCATTAACGGCCGAGTCGCGGTAGAGACGGGGGAGGGACGAGAAGTCCTCCATAACACCATGGCCACCGAAGATAGCCATCGCGATGCGAATGGCATCGGTCGAGTCCCAGGATGCCGCGATTTTCTGCAACATTATAAGCTCCCGAACCTCGAAGGTTTTTTTCCTTTCTTCCTCACTGCCGGCGGTTACCAGTCCTCCCTGCAGACCGTTCTCGAGTCGCAGGTAGTCACGGTAGAGCTTGAAGGCTCCGGCGGTGGTTTGCCGGGCCAGTTTCTCTGCCTTTCTGAGTTGACCGGCCACCAGAGGAAACTCCGCAACTTTAACACCAAAGGCCTCCCGGAATTCAGCGTACTGTCTTGCTTCCCGTACCGCACGGGTCATGAAGGCTGCCGAAGACAGACCAACCGTCAGCCGGGAACAGGTAAGAACGATACCTACCACATTGGCCAAACCCCTGTCCAAAGGGCCGACTGGGTAGGCGACCGCTCCATTTAAGGTCAATTCTGCTGTGGTAAGCTCACTGGTGCCCATTTTCCATTTGATTCGGTCGATGGTGTAGCCGTTGCGTCTCTCCCTTTCCTTATCCCCCGGCAGCCAGGAGGGCATGACAAATAAGGCTACTTTTTCACTCCCCTGCGGTTTTGCGGTGACCAGTGCATAATCGGCATGGGTAGCGGAGCAGAAAAACTTGGTCCCATAGAGACGCCAGGTATCACCGGTCTGAACCGCTTCCAGAACATTGGCACCCACGTCTGAACCGCCGTGAATCTCGGAAAGATACTGCGCACCGATGGCGAAATCCCCGTCAATCCCTTCCTGGCAGTGTTGCAGGATGCGTTTCAGTTCAGGGGTGTCGGCATATCTCTTGGTGATCTCCACCAGTCCTTCAGTGCAGGTAATGGGACAGGATATGCAGGCCTCCCCGTTTTGATAAATGAGATACATCTTGGTGAGCTTGACCCAGGGCGAGGTCTTTTCGGAAAACAGGGCTTCGGAGAATATCTCTTTCTCCATAATCTCGGTCTCGAGAGGGCGAACAATGCGGTCGATCCGGTTTCTGTGTCCATCGTAGTGCATCATATACGGCTGCTTTTCCGGCCAGGCAATGGCCTCGGCCAGGTCTCGCCAGCGGAAGGATACTTTGGGAGATATCTTCCTGGCCTCTTCATCAACTATTGGCCACTGGTCTCCGGTGAAGTGCCTTACGACTTTCTGCAAAAACTGGTCATCGCGGTAGTAATCATAATTCTTTCGCCATTCCAGGAAGTCATTAAAGCTATACGGGTTATTTCTATCAGGAAAAGACATATACAAAACCTCCCACAATAAATGATCAGAAAGACTGGTTTCCGTTTCACCCCCTTGCAGGATTCTGCTACCACCCGTAATAAATATTACAATTCGTTGATTAAATTGTAATTTAGCAAAGCCAGTTAGGTCAATACTGATAAATAAGGAACATCAACTGAATCCAGGGAAACCATGAATCAAAGTATTGGCCGGGTATGCCGCAAAGCGTTATAATTATTGCATTAAAGGAATCAGGTGAAGATGTAATGAAATATCGTGAGATAGGCTACCGAATAGCTATTGCCCGTGAGGAGGCAGGGCTAAACCAGAAGGATCTGGCCGAGAGGTTAGGGATCTCTCAAGCCACTCTGTCCAATTATGAAAAAGGAAAACGCCGGGTATACCTGCCCCAATTGCAGAAAATAGCAGAGGAACTGGGGAGGCCATTGGAATACTTCCTGCAGCCCATTGACCCGGACACAGAGCCAAGCAAACCGGTTTCGAATCACAACGAGGTGACGGAATTGTTAATGATTATGTCCGAATTGAACGAGTTGCCACGGGAAGACCGGAAGTCTGTGGTGGATTATATCAGATGGCTTAAGGCCAAGAGGGAAGGAGAATCATCGTGATAGCGTTCCAGATGAGCCGAGAGCAAATGGAACTGATCTCGCTGGTCAGGGATGTGCTGAAGAGAGAAGTGGAACCGTTGGTTCTGGAGATGGACCGGCGGGATGAGCAAGAATTTGACTGGCGGCCAGTTGAATCACTGGCCCGCATAAACATGGTCGCTCCCAATGTGCCTCGGAAATACGGGGGGCGGGGCCTGGATTTCCTGACCACTGCTCTGGTTATTGAGGAGGTGGCCGCTGTCTGTGCTGGTCTGGCGGCGTGCATGGTGGGGACGATTCATGCCTTATTGCCAGTTCTTGTGGGGGGGAATGAAGAACAAAAGCAAAGATTACTCACTCCGTTGGCATCCAGTGAACCGAGGCTTGCGTCTTTTGCTCTTACCGAACCCAAGGGTGGTTCGGATATCCAGAGGCTGGACACTATTTGTCAGTGTACAGGCGATGATTACGTTTTAAATGGGATCAAGGATTATGTGATTAATGGTGCGGTGGCTGAATTCGTGACTGTATGTGCCAGCGCGGATCAAAAATCCAGGAGAGGACCATACCAGTTCCTGGTTGTTCCGCAGGACCGGATTAAGACCGCTATAAATCGAAATACCCTGGGTATACGTTACAGTAATACCGCGCAACTGGTATTTGAAAATGCCCTGGTTAAAAGTGAAGAAATCGTTGGCAACCCCGATGCAGGATATCTGCTGCTCAGCCAGACCCTCGACTGTGGTCGGGCCTTGATCGGGGCGATTCAGGTTGGGATTGCCCGGGCCGCATACGAGCTTATTCTGTCCTATGCCCGGACCAGGGAGCAGTTTGGGCGCCCCATTTTTTCCAATCAAGGAATATCCTTTCCCCTGGTGGAGATGGCGACCGCCATTGATGCCGCCAGGTTCATGGTGTGGAGGGCCTGTTACCTGATGGACCAGGATGGGGACTATACCCGAGCCTCTTCCATGGCCCGGCTTTACGCCAGCAGAGTTGTGCAGAATGTAACCGCTCAAGCTATAGATATCATGGGAGCTGCAGGATACACTGACGACAGTTTGCTGGGCATCTACTTCCGGGACGCCAAGGTCTGCAGCATTGTGGGTGGCACCGACAACGTTCAGAAAATGATCATAGCCTCCCTGCTCTAGCTTGAGCTTCATTCATTTTGGATAGAGGGATTGTTCTGGAAAACGGTTATCTAAAAAGATACTGGAAAACAGGGGTCATATTCCATGCCATCAAACCTAATGCCGCGTAAAGACCCAGAAAAACGATTGTCCAGAACTCGATGCTTTTGGTATTCATGAAGTCACCTCCCATACAGCTCGATAGGACACCATTGAGCTGCTAACGTACCCTGGTTAATCTACCTTCCCGGGTTGACCAACCCAGCAGATCGAAAACAACTCAGTAGCCCGCGACTGCTTCTACAATCAGAGGGATACCGATAACCAGAAGGACGATGCTTATTGGCCTGGTAATTACTGCTGAACGAAAAACAGCCAAAAGAAAGGCAGAAAGACCGATAAGGCCTCGGACGGCCCGGTCCCGATTGCCTAAATTACGGCGAAACGATAATCTCACAGTTCTTTCACCTCAGATTAAGTTTCCCCGGTGCCGGGGAAGGTATACGCAGTAATGCTTGCCGAACATTTGACCAAGACCGGTTGTCCATTGTGCTGTTGCTGCAGTATAGTTGGCAGGTAGATGGTAGTTGGCATTATAATGAATGCTGACAGGGTTATCATTCTCAGAAAGGAGAGGATACATGTTTATTATCGATAGGATTGAAGGCAGCTGGGCGGTAATCGAGTGTGAAGGCGAAACCTTCAACCTGCCTCGCAAGCTTATTCCCGGGGATGCGAGGGAGGGGGATGTGATTCAAATAACAGTAGGTATCGACCACCAAGCTACCAACTCGCGTAGTGAGAAGATGAAGAAACTGATTGAAGAAGTATTTGAGGATTAAGCCAATGAAACGAATAATAGTATTTGCCTTGGTCGCAGTCCTTCTGGCTGTCACGTTGTGCGGGTGTGGGTTCGAGACTTCAGATGTACGGACACCTTCTCAGGGAGTACCGCCGGTTAGTGAAGGACCAGTTGATAACGGCCGGGAACCTGGTGATGCAAACCAACCTTCAGCAACAGAACTCACCTTGCATTTCCTGGATGTCGGGCAGGCTGACAGTATCCTGGTGGCATTACCCAACCAGGAAATAATGCTGGTTGATGCGGGCAACAATGCTGATGGTTCCATGGTAGTGGAGTACATAAAAGGGTTGGGCCTGAGCCGCATAGATTATTTGGTGGGAACGCACCCTCATGAGGACCACATTGGCGGATTGGACGACGTTATCAAGGCTTTTGAGGTGGGCAAGGTTTATATGCCCAGGGTGACTCACACCACACGCACTTATGAGGATGTTCTGTTGGCACTCAAGGACCGGAATCTCAAGGTTACTCCAGCCAGGGCCGGATTGACTGTGCTTGACAGCCCAGACTTGAGAATCGAGTTCCTTGCACCTGTTAGCAGCGATTATAATGATCTTAATCAATACTCGGCCGTTGTAAAAATTGCCTACCGGAATCGGAGCTTTTTGTTAACCGGAGACGCAGGTTTTGAGTCCGAACAAGAAATGATGGACTCTCAGGTAAACCTGCAAGCGGATTTGCTCAAGGTAGGGCATCATGGCAGCCGTTATTCAACCTCCGAAGAGTTCCTGCAGGCGGTCGAGCCCGAGTATGCTGTGATATCATGTGGAGAGGACAATGACTATGGTCACCCCCATAAGGAAACACTGACTCGTCTTGCCGTCCCGGGGCTGCGGCTGTTCCGTACCGATCTGGACGGAACGGTCATTGTTGGATGCGATGGCCATGATATCAAGATAAACTCCAAGCAATCATAAGAGTGCATTATTCAGTATTGGTCAATCAGCTGGTCTCTTATTTGAAAACTGCAGATTAACCTGCGAATTGCTGGAATGCTGTCACAACCGGGTTATTTGCCTGTTCCCCTGCCGAATCAGGACTTGATTAAGACATCGACAGGTGGGTATAATAATGTTGCACAATATGATGCCGAAAAAGAGGGGGAGGAAATTGTTTCCTGTCCCTTAGAAAACTAGAGCGTCCGCAGGAATTAGCGAGCAATCGCTGACTCCCAGGTGGGGAAGGTACGGAAAACCTGCGGACACTCTATCATACGGATAACGGATAACTTGTGGCAACCTCGGGTTGGATCAGAACCCGGGGTTTTTAATTTTTACAACAATGTTAAATTAGGTCGAATTGTCTATGAGGTTTGTTTAAACTAATAATAAATATGCAGGGGTATCACTGGGAGGTTTATGGTGGAAATATTATTTGATTGGTTAGCAGTTATTATAATACTTGTTCTGGGAGTGATGATTAAGTATCTTAAAATGCACTGGCTGATCGCCGGTTACAACACTTCCAAAGCCGAGGACCGCAAAGTGATGTCTGAGAAGGGCATCGGGGAACATATGGGCAATGGACTCTTTGTTCTGGCGGCGATACTGGCATTAGGGAACCTGGGTAAATACCTGGGCTATCCGGCGGCTCAACTGGTTTCCTGGGCGCTTTTTATACTGGCTACAGGGTATATAGTTATCAGGGCCCAGAGGTTTGTCCCTGATAAGAGCAGTCCCGACCCGGTGAGCAGCAAAAAAGCCATGGTGTGGACAATAGCAATAACTGTGGTGGTGTTTGCTGTGATTGCTGCCATGATCATAGGCGGAAACCGGGAATCCACGGTGGAGATCGAAGCCCATCAGGTTAGGATAAGCGGGATGTACGGGACCAGACTGGACTTGAGAGAGGTTACAGATATCCGTATCGAGGACTCGATTCCTGCTGTTAAAAGCCGGACTAACGGGTATGCTTTTGGGGATACCCTTAAGGGCAACTTTCTACTGCAGGACCTGGGCAAGGGCAAGTTGTTTATTCATTCCCGGAAAGGTCCATTTGTATATATAATGACAAACCAGAGTTATGTGATAATAAACTACAAAGAGCAGGACAAGACCAGACAACTTTACGAGCGGTTGGTAGAACCATGGGACAAAGACAAGGATTAACTTATGAAGGAAAAGGGGGGAATTTAATGAATCATCTGTATCGCTCCCGGCAAAACAGTATGATCGGGGGTGTTGCCGGCGGCATCGCGGAATACTTTAGTGTTGACGTAGCGGTAGTAAGACTGTTGTGGCTTCTGTCGATACTATTGGCCGGTGGTGGTTTGCTGGCGTACATTATTGCCTGGATCGTAATACCGGAGGAGCCATTGGACAGCGAGCGGACGGTCCGTGCATCAGAAAACCCGCAACCACAACCTGAAAGAGCAGCTCCGGTGGAATTGTCGCCCGAACAAGAGAGCGTCCGGGACCGGAGAAGAAGTACGGGGGGGCTGTTGTTAATCGGATTGGGGGTTTTGTTTTTGGCCCATGAGCTGGCCCCTTTAAACTTCTCACGTTTTATATGGCCGGTTTTGTTGATTGTGGTAGGCGTTTTTATCTTTGTTAAAGGATGGGAGGGTAACAAGTAATGCGGTTTGGTACCTTCTTAATATCGACGTTGCTGGTCCTGGCAGGTGTGGCTATGCTCATGCTCAACCTGGGATACGGTTCGTGGCAGATAATAATGCAGGCCGGGAAATTCTGGCCTGTTCTTCTTATTCTACTGGGGTTAAGTCTTTTTTGGGGTGGCAGAATACCCAATTGGTTGGCTCTGGTACTGGTGGCGGCATTGGCAGGATGTGTAATATTCATGTTTTCAAAGACACCGGGTTTGCTTGCCGACCGCTATGATCGCTATGATTCAAAGGTAACAATAGCGCGGCAGCAGTATCCAGATGTATCAAGCGGTAGTGCGAAAATCAATTTCGGAGGCGGAAGATTAGTCCTGGGAACGAATACCTCTGAATGGCTTGAAGGACAATTTGATGGTCCCGGTGCTGTATCCAAGGTGGATATCCACAACGAAAGCATTAAAGCCATATTGCAAAATCCCCGGGGGACTTTTGCCCTTTCTAAAGATAATCGCTGGAACATACAGTTGTCTCCTGACCTGATCTGGGATTTGGATCTGGATGTGGGGGCCATGGAGGGACAGCTGAATCTGATTCATGTACCATTAAAAAGAATAGACCTTCAACTCGGAGCTGGTGACGTTAATATTACGCTGGGCGAGAATGGACCCAAAACCCACATCGAAGCGGACGCCGGGGCCGCCAAAATCACCCTTAGAATTATCGGGGATACCGGAGTGAGTGTTGAAATTGATGGCGCACTCTCGCAGACCAATCTCAAAGAAATGGGCTATTTGGTGGTCAACGGCCGTTACGTTTCTCCTAATTATGATGAGGCTTCATCGAAAATTGACGTTGACCTGGACCTGGCCGTTGGGGAATTCCGGCTGGAAACTGCATCAGCAATACCGGTTGCCGCCTGACACCGGTCAGATTAGAATGTGGCTGATAGTCTGGAAGACGCGCCTTGATCATCACGTGAGAGTTTCAATCCGCTTGTTAGGCCTGCTGTATCCATCCTAACTCCCATATCATTATCGTGTTTTCCTGTGTTTCCCGGCCATTGTGAAATGCTTATTAAAGGTTGAATAGATCTGACTCCGAAGTCATAAATAGAAATGTGGAATTCCATTTCAAAATTTAATTGGATATCGCCTCGATTGTATAGGAAATGGACCTATTCTGGTTTATAATTCAGGTTAGGCTAGGTTTGTCGATAATTCACTCAAAACGTAGGGAGGAAAATGTTGTGAGTCATGGTTCGTATAACCCTTATGAAAACGCTCAAGCCCAGTTTGACCGGGTAGCGGATATGATCGGATTGGATGAGGCTACCCGGGCACTGCTCCGTCAGCCCATGAAGGAATACCATTTTACCATCCCGGTGCGGATGGATGACGGGAGTACCAGAATATTCAAGGGCTACCGTGTTCAACATAATGATGCCCGGGGTCCAGCCAAGGGCGGAATCAGATTCCATCCTCGGGAGACAGCCGATACTATTCGTGCTCTATCCATGTGGATGACCTGGAAATGTGCGGTGGTTGACATACCTTTGGGTGGAGGAAAGGGCGGAATTATCTGTGATCCGCGTAATCTGACCGAGACCGAACAGGAGAGGCTATGCCGGGGTTATGTTAGACAACTGGCTAGAGATGTTGGTCCCTTTATCGATGTGCCGGCACCTGATGTGATGACCAATGCCAAACATATGTTGTGGATGCTGGACGAATTTGAGCTCATCCACGGCGGAAGATATCCGGGGTTTATTACTGGGAAACCTGTGGGGATGGGCGGTTCATTGGGCAGAACTGAGGCTACCGGTTATGGAGTTGTTTTCACCCTGCGGGAAGCCCTCAAAGAGATGGGAATCAAACCGGAGAATACCACAGCCAGCGTTCAGGGATTTGGCAATGTTGCTCAGTATGCCGTCCGGTTATATCAGGAGCTCGGTGGTACAGTGGCAGCTATTTGCTGTTGGGACAATGTAGATAAAAAGGCTTACACCTTCTACAAACCATCCGGTATGGATGGCAAACTGCTGGCTGGCATTACCGATTCCTATGGCAGTATCGACAAGGACAAAGCACGTGATATGGGTTGTGAGATCCAGCCCGGGAATGCCTGGATTGAGAAGGATGTGGACATCCTAATTCCGGCCGCTCTGGAAAACCAGATCAACATGGATAACGTAGGCAAGATAAGCAAACAGGTCAAGATAATTGCCGAAGGAGCCAACGGCCCGGTAAACACAGAGGCTGATGAGGTTATCAGGAATAGCGGCATCTACGTAATTCCTGACTTCCTGGCTAATGCGGGTGGTGTAACCTGCAGTTATTTTGAGCAGGTACAATCCAACAATAACTATTACTGGGAAAAAGACGAGGTGCTGGAGAAACTCGATCTTAAGATGACGTCAGCGTTTAAAGCCGTTAGTGAACTGGCTCGCAGCAACAATGTCTACATGCGCGATGCAGCTTACATTATCTCCATTAACCGGGTGGCGCAGGCGGTTAAGATGCGTGGCTGGGTATAGAACTGTTATTGCAGAAGCAATTAACGGTCGCATTAGGAGTGCCCGGGAAAAGGCCTTAAACGCCCAAAATGGGATTGCCGATCCGGGTTTTCCACCTGAAAGATGAATTATACCTGATGATCCGATGTCTATGATTGGGTGCTAAACCGGCGATTCCTGTTCAATGTACAGGGGTCTCCGGTTTATTTATCTTTGGGGAAACATACCGGGTATTGGCCTCGAGGACATCGGGGAATGTCCCTCAGCAAGGGCAGCTACGGTATAATAACTACAAAGAACTTAGCGAATTGAACGATACGGGGTCGTTCATGCCAATATGGAAACCTGTTGCTGATATGATTTGTGATGCTGTCAGATCGGGGGGAGTAATTGTGAAGAATTCCGGGGTTAATCGTAATAAAAGCCTCAAACCCCGTGATCCAGGGGTGCGTATCCTGACTCTTCTTGTGCTGGCAGCGGTTGCTTGTCTGGGCGTCATGGCGGGATGGTACTTCATAACTGGAGGGGATACAGGCTTAAATCTGCCTCTGCCTCCTGAGATTATTGGGGATTCTCCCGTTGAAGCCATCCCGGAGGAAGAGAGACAGACACCGGACCTGATCCTTCTGGGGGCTCGTCAGGAGGCCGAGCAGGGCACACGCTATGATGCATCTTATGTTAGTATCGAGTATCCCGGAGGTGACGTCTCCTCGGACCGGGGTGCTTGTACTGATGTGGTTATAAGGGCTTTTCGTAATGCCGGGATAGATCTGCAGCAGTTGATTCATGAGGATATGAGAGAGAATTTTGCCAGCTACCCCCGTAAATGGGGCCTTACCGAACCTGATCCCAACATTGATCACCGCCGGGTCCCCAATCAGATACAGTTCTTTAAGACCTACGGGGAATCATTGACCCTGGAGGTAGAAGGACACCTTGAGGAATGGAAATGGGGAGATGTAGTCTACTGGCGCTTTTCAGACGGCCGCGACCACTGCGGCATAATAAGCGACCGCACCACCCGGGACGGTATTCCGCTGGTGATCCACAATGCCGGCCTGGCCCGTGAAGAAAAAGCTCTCCTCAGATGGGAAATAACCGGCCACTTCCGCTATCCTGCCAAGGGCGAGGTTTAGTGTCCCATTTATTGGTGGCTAATATGACTGGTACGAGAGAATTTACTGGCGGCGCGCGGCGGCCTGCGGTAAATCCGTTCGCTCCCTGGGTCCTGCACAGTTCGGACCCAACCGTCCGCTCACTGGAATTTACCGCAGGCCTTGAGTTCAGCTTTTGGAGGGGACACTAAACCTGTCCTGGTGTCTCTCGGTGACCCCACTGTCCCATTATCCCTCCACTTACCATTTGACAGCTTACGGGAACCGCCCTAGAATGTATTTACGAACATATGTTTGGGTGGTATTCGCTTGAAGAGGGTTGGCTGTCTGTTCCTGCCTTATTTTTTAGCCTCGGTAACTATCAAGGTGAATCCCCATCTGCGTGAGCAGCCGGTTGCTGTTTTCCGGGAGGGCAAGGTGGTTGGCGTTTCTCCGGAACTCAGGGACCAGTTCCTGATCGGATTATCCCTGACTCGGGCCCGGGGACGCTGCCCGGAGGCTTTTTTTGGGGAGTATGATCATTCGGTTCACCGGGTAGCCCACGAGCACTATCTAACGATGTTGGCCGGGGTTTCTCCTTTAATTGAACCGCTTGATGAACAGGAGTGTTTTCTGGATCTCAGCGGGAGTAAAATCGAGCCGGAAATGAAGAGGCTGGGCGAATGGTTTAAAGGTCAGGGATGGGGTCCGGTGGTATTGGGGTTAGGCGAGAATAAGCTGCTGGCACGACTGGCGACCAGGGTTCCTTTTAAAAGGAAACGGGAGATCCCAGGTTTATACAGTTGCGTAGTGGAACCTGGCCAGGAGAAGGAGTTTTTACAGAGGATTCCGTTGGCGCTGGATTGGCTTTTACCGTCCCGAACGGTGAAAACCCTTGATTCTCTGGGATTTACCCGTTTTGGCGACCTCGGCTTGTTGTCTCTGCAGGATCTTTTGAAGATGCTGGGCCAGGATGGATATTTGGTTTACCGTCATAGCCGGGGGCTTGACGGGACTCCTTTAATGGGGCTGTATCCTCCGGAAAAGATAAGCTGTTATTTTGACTTTGCCCAGGGCGTTCATAACCGGGGACCTCTGGAAAGGGGTCTGGAAGAAGGGGCGCGCAAAATCGCCTCCATTTTGAGAGAACGGGGGATAAACTGCCGCCAGATTGCTTTGCAGCTGGAGTTGGAAGGGCGGAACTGCCGGGTGGAGCGCCAGGTCTCGCGGGGGTGCGGGGAAGAAAGAAGATTGCGCGAGATACTGGGTATTCTTCTTAAGGATCTGTCCTTTAACGAACCGGTTCTCGGCATGTTGCTGGAAGTCTCTTCATTATACAAGTGGAGTTTGACCGAGCAGGACCTGTTTACGCTGGATAAGAAATCGACCAGGCCTCATGAAGATCTGAACGGGGCGGTGGAGGCACTGGAATCCAAGGTCCCGGGATTGGTCCATATGGGATTTACGGTCGATCGCCGGGAACAGGTTTTATCTTTATGGGATCCCTGGCGGTTTAAGGAGATCTCCTGGGAGGCCTGACCCCGTGTATCCCGTGTATCAAATAATTTAGTATGGTGTCCCCGAAATAGCATCGCCCTATGCCTGCATATCTAATTGGAGGGATGGGACTTGTTTATCCACCTTCATACCCATAGTGCTTTTTCGTTTTTGGATGGGGGAAGCTCTATAGAGAGTCTGGTTAAGCGTGCTGCTGAGCTTGACATGCCCGCCTTGGCCCTGACTGATCACGACAACCTGTGCGGGGCGGTTAAATTTAACGCCCAGGCCAGAAAAGCCGGGATTAAGCCGATTCAGGGTGTGGAGGTAACCCTGGATAATGGGCATCACCTCACTCTTCTGGCCCGCAATCCTGAAGGATACCGTAACCTGTGCCGTATGTTGACCGCTGCTCACCTGAAAAACCCCCGCCGGCATCCCCGGGTATCATTGGGGAATCTTAGAGATCATGCAGGCGGGCTCATTGCCCTGTCCGGATGTCGCAAGGGCGAAATCCCCCATTGCCTTCTGCTTGGCAACTATGAAGAGGCTTACCGGGTCGCCTCAATTTATCTTGGGATCTGGGGGCCTCAGGATTTTTACCTGGAGATGCAGGGCAGTTATTTACCCGGGGATATACAGCTCAATGCGAGCCTGGAACAACTGGCCCGGCAGCTGGGAGTAGGGGTGGTGGCTTCCAATAATGTTCACTACGCTTCCCCGGATGATTTTAAGGTACATGATGTTCTGAGCTGTGTAAGGGCCCTGGTCCGGGTTGATGATGTAAACCCGGACCGGCCGCTGAATGCTGAGAATTACTTAAAGACATCCCGGGAAATGGAACTGCTTTTCAAGGAGTATCCTGAGGCTTTGGAAAACACCTGGCGAATAGCGGAGAGGTGCGAGCTGGCCCTGGACCTCGATACCCCACATTTTCCGGCATTTGATCTTCCCCCAGGGCAAAAAGCCGCATCCCTGCTTCGTGAGCTTACCTACCAGGGGGCCTATCAGAAATATCAGAAGGTCAGCCCGGTGTTGCAGGAGCGGCTGGAACATGAGTTGGCCGTAATCAATGCCCTGGGCTATGCAGATTATTTCCTGGTGGTATGGGATATTGTCAGGCATGCTCGTTTAGAGGGTATTCGCTATGCCGGGCGGGGTTCGGCTGCTGATTCGGTGGTGGCCTACTGCCTGGGGATAACCGAGGTGGATGCCCTGGAAAGGGGACTGCTTTTTGAGAGGTTTATGAGCCTGGAGCGAGGCGAGAAGCCTGATATTGACCTGGACTTTGATGCCCGTTACCGCGACCGGGTGGCAGAGTACGTTTACCACAAATATGGCCGGGATAAGGTGGCCAGCGTCTGCACTTATAATACCTTTCGTGCCAGGTCGGCTCTAAGGGATATTGGCAAGGCCCTGGGACTGCCAGAGGCAGAGCTTGACTACCTGGCTAAAAAACTACCCCATATTCATGCTGACCAGATAAAGACTGTTTTACCCCGGCTCCCCGAGTTGCAGGGTAGTGGCCTGGACAGCAAGAAGTTCGAACTGTTGCTGGATCTGTGTGAGAAGGTGGCCGGGTTTCCGCGCTTTCTGGGGACCCACCTGGGGGGACTGGTGGTTAGCCGGGAGCCGCTTAACGAGCTGACCCCTCTGCAGCAGGCGGCCAAGGGGATGGTTATAACCCAGTTCGACAAGGATGATGTGGAGGATCTGGGGCTGATCAAGCTGGACCTGCTTTCCCTGCGTACCATGTCCGCGATAGAAGATGCTATGACTTCTATCCACCGGGGGAGTAACGGCTTGAATTACGATAGAATACCGCTTGATGATCCCGACACCTATAAATTGATCAACAGTGGAAAAACCATAGGTATATTTCAGCTGGAGAGCCCGGCGCAACGGGCTTTGCAGGCCCGAATGGGGGCCTGTGTAATGGAGGATGTTGTTGCCAGTATGGCTATTATCAGGCCCGGTCCCATAAAGGGGAATATGGTGGAACCATATATTGCCCGGCGGCAGGGACTGGAACCGGTGACCTACCTGCATCCCATACTTGAGCCTATACTGGCCAAAACCTATGGAGTAATTCTTTTTCAGGAACAGGTTATTGAAATAGCCACAGCAGTCGCTAAATTCTCTCCCGGGGAGGCCGATCAGCTGCGCCGGGTTATGACCCATGCCCGTTCTCACCGGGCTATGGAGGAAATTGGAGAAACCTTTGTGGCCAAAGCGATAGCCAATGGCTTTGACCCGGAACTGGCCAAGACCATCTTTTCCTGTATTGCCGGTTATGCCAGTTATGGTTTCTGCGAGGGCCATGCTGCAGCTTTTGCTACCACCAGCTTCAAAACCGCCTATCTGGTGCGTCATTATCCGGTGGAGTTCTATGCCGCCATACTGAGCAACCAGCCTATGGGCTATTATCCTCCCCGTATCATCTGCGGTGAAGCCCGGAGAAGGGGGATAAAGATACTGCCACCCCACATTAACCTCAGTGGAGAGAGTTTTGAGGCTATTAAGGACCCACCTTCCATCCGTATCTCTCTCTCTCAGGTTAAAGGACTCAGCCGTAACGGTCTGGCGAGTATCCTGGAGAACAGGCCATTTGTCTCCCTGATGGACCTGGTAATCAGGAGCAAGTTGAATGTTGACGAGATGCAGAGCCTTATAAAGTGTGGAGCTCTCGATGTTTTTGACAATAACCGCCGCCGCTTGTCAGCCCTGCTGCCTGACTGTCTGCAGCACAAAAAGGATTATGACCGGGGTGAGGATCCCCTGTTTTCGGGAGGCGGTGATGGGGGTCTGAATATCCCTGATTTTTCCCCGATCGAAAAACACCTGATGGAGTCTGAAATCCTGGGGATAGCTACCGGTGATCATATCATGGCCCGAGTCAGGAATGATTTGACCTCCAGAGGTTTTGCCAGTACCCGGGAGCTTTCCACCTTACCGGAGGGGAAATGGGTTAAGGTGGCGGGAATTCTTTTTCGTCCTCACCGACCTCCTACCCGCAGCGGAAGGGTAACCGTTTTTATGTCGCTGGAAGACGAGTTCGGCCTGGTTGATGTGACGGTTTTCGAGGACGTCTACCAGAAATACGGCAACTGCATATTCTCTCCCCAAACCGGCCCTCTGGTGGTGGAGGGAGTCCTCCAGAGGCGTGGCAACCTGGAAACTATCATTGCCAAGAAGATCGGTTGTTGGGACAGGGGGACAGGTTCACTGTCCCATTTTTGATGGTTGGAATAGCTGGGATGGGTAAGTTTTTCTGGTACCGCGCGCGGCGGCCTGCGGTAAATTCCGTTCGCTCCCTGGGTCCTGCACTGGCAACACCAACTGCTCAGGTTCAGGTGGAAAGCAGCACCCCGCTTAATCGACGTCCATGTCTCAAAAGCGGGCTCGCGACCTCCTGTCGCTCGGCTGCTTTCCACCTTCACCTTCGCAGGGTGTTGCACAGTTCAGACCCAACGTCCGCTCACTGGAATTTACCGCAGGCCTCGAACTGGATTAAAACCGGACAGTAAACCGGCCTTCCCTGTATGCCAGCCCTGACAACCCGCGTATTATGTTGATCCTCCTGCCACCTATTTGTTGCATAAATTGGTGGGACTACCAATATATCTTTTAAAGCAAGGGGTGGTCCTATGAGTATAAACCAGGCTATGCCAGAAAAACTTCAGGCTCAGATATTTCCGTACCTTGCGCCGACTATAAAGGATCTCTTGGTAAATCTCCCCACAACCTATCAAAACCAACTGGAGGAAATTCGCCTCCGCATGGGTAAACCACTCTGCCTCCATCTGATGAAAAGTGAAACCTTCATTACCGGGTCAGGAAAACTCACCCGGTTAGCTGAGGAAGGCTATCGAGTAAAAGAAGATGACATAACCCGAACCCTGGCAGCAATCAGCGGCAACTCAATATATGCATTGGAGGAAGAGTTAAGACGGGGGTTCATAACCATAAGGGGAGGACACCGGGTGGGGCTGGCCGGCAAGACCATTGTGGAGCACGGTCAGATCAAATCCATGAAAGAATTTTCAACCCTGGCCATCAGAATAGCCCGGGAGTTACCGGGTTGCAGCGACAAGTTAGTGGGGCAGATCCTTGATGAAAACCGTCTTCCTTATAATACTCTGATAGTTTCGCCGCCCAGGTGTGGCAAGACTACAATTTTACGGGACCTGGCCCGACAATTGTCAAGGGGATTAAACATAGTGGTGATCGACGAGCGTTCCGAGATCGCCGGGTGTTTTCAAGGGGAACCTCAACTGGATGTGGGTCCCCGGACCGATGTCCTGGAAGGGTGTCCCAAGGCCATGGGGATTGTGATGGCCATTCGTGCCCTCTCGCCGCAGGTTCTCATAACGGACGAAATTGGCCGTTACGAGGATGTCCAGGCCGTAGAGGAGTGTCTCAATGCAGGGGTAAGGATTATAACCACTGCACATGCCAGTTCCCTGGAAGACCTAAAGAGGAGGCCTGTCTTACAGAAGATATTTTCACAGCAGAGCTTTCATGTGGTGGTTATTCTATCTCGCAGAAAAGGTCCGGGAACTATCGAAAAGATTGTCCGATTGAGCCAAACAGGAGGGTAAACATTGCTTACCAAAGTTGTCGGTGTCGGCCTCGTCGTCTCGGTTACCGGGTGGATTGGGCTGCAAAAGGCATATCAATTAACCCGTCGGACGCGGGCCATCAGGCAAATGCGAATGGATCTCGATTTTCTGGAAAAGGAAATCAACTATGCCCGAAATCCGCTGGAAGAGGCTCTTAAACGTACTGCTCACGTATCATCAGAACCGGTAAAGGGTTTTTTTGAGAGAGTCAGCCGAGCTCTGCAGGAAGACATGTCAACACCTGCCCGGGAGGCCTGGAATCAAGGGGTTGGCTACCTTTGTGAACAACAAATCTTTACGGCCGACGATTTGGCGATTATCGCGTTAATTGGAACCCGCATAGGGGCATCGGATGCATCTGATCAGATTAGGATGCTGCGCCAGGCCGGCGCCGAGTTAAAAATGCAGGAAGAAAAATCACGCCAGCAGGAGGATAGTGAAAAGAAGTTGTGGAGCTATGGGGGCTTCCTGGTGGGTTTGATGATCAGTATCCTGATGATTTAACGGGGGGGATAGACATTGAATACCGATATAATTTTCACGATTGCCGGAATAGGTATCCTGATCTCGATACTGGGGATAGTGCTGAAGCAAGCCCAAAAGGAAGAACAGGCCCAGATGCTGACATTAGCAGGGGTTGTAGTAGTGTTGATTCTTGTTGTGCAACTATTAAGCCAGTTATTCACTGTGGTTCGAACAGTTTTTAACCTGTAGGTGCTGGAAGTGGAAATTGCGCAAATAGTAGGGCTGGGGCTGGTAGCAACCATATTCCTATTGATAATACGCCAAGAAAAGCCGGTGATGGCGGTAGTTTTAAGCCTGGCTTTTGTAACTGTCATCTTCCTGTTTGTAATCGATAAGATATCGACCATCGTAGGAGTAATAACCGAACTGTCACACCGGGCAGAAGCCAACTATTTCTTTCTGGGCACAGTGCTGAAGATTCTGGGGGTGGCCTACCTGGCTGAGTTTGGAGCTGCTGTCTGCAGGGATTCCGGGGAGGAGGCGGTAGCCAAAAAGGTCGAATTCGGGGCCAAGATAATTATAGCTGTACTGGCCTTGCCCATAATGATAGCAATTCTGGAGTCACTGATGGAGATTATGCCCAGATAGGGGTGAGGGGTTGAAACGACTACTGTGTTGGCTGGCCATTCTGACCGCCATCCTGGCCGTGTGGCCCGGAATCGCCTGGGCAGAGGAGAGTAAGCCCTCGAGGAACAGCCTCTCCTGGGAGGAAACGGCTCGCAAACTGGATTTGGAAGAAATGGAGCAATTCAAGAATAACATTGAAGGGGAGATAAGCGGTTACTTAGAAAATCGTTCGGTCCGGGAGTGGCTCAAAGACTTCATGACCGGGCAGTGGGAATTTAATCCGAAAGAGATTGCAAAAAATCTCTGGAGGTATTTCCTCCGGGAAGTCTTGGCCAACGGCCAACTGCTGGGAAAGATACTGGTCCTGGCGGTTATTTCGGCTCTGCTGGTGAATCTTCAGTCTTCATTTGATCAAGGAGTAGCCAAGATTTCAAGCATGGCATGTTTTTTGGCGATCTCCGCAATTGCCCTGGGCTCATTTAAGTATGTTATCCAGATAGGTCAGACAACTGTTGATTCAATGACCCACTTTATGTCGGCGGTATTACCGCAGATGATGGTCCTGGTTACCGGACTGGGTCATATACACACGGCCACCGCTATCTTCCCTATAATGATGGCTGCCTGTACCGCTTTCGCCAGAGGTATCGGGTTGATTGTGTTCCCAATGATAGCGTTGTCGGCGATATTAAACCTGGCGAACCAGCTTACTGATACTATCCAATTGGAAAGATTGGGCAAGCTGCTTTATACCCTCGCCGAAATCATCATGGGACTTATGCTGACCTTTTTTATCGGCATCCTTACCCTTCGTTCCATATATGGTTCAGTCATGGATGCCCTCACTTTGAGGACAGGCAAGTTTGTGACCGATACTTTTTTCCCGGTCATCGGAGGCTACCTTTCAGATGCACTGGAAACGGCCGCCGGCTACGTGGTCTTGTTAAAACAGGCCGTTGGTATTCTGGGACTGCTTACTATATTCGGTATCTTTGTCTTTCCGATTCTAAAGATAGGTGTTATAGCTCTTATCTATAAAGTCAGTGCAGCATTAGTTGAGCCCCTGGGTGACAAACGCATCAGCCAGGTTCTTGAAATAATGGGGAATCATCTATTTCTGGCTCTGGCTTCCGTTGCTGCGGTGGGACTTATGTTCTTCATTCTGGTTGCGATACTGGTAAGCACCGGAAACAGTGTGATATTGCTGCGATAAAAGCAATCGGCAAAACAACAGGTGTTCACGAACAGATAAAAGGCATGAACTGTAATCATTAAGGTGTGGTGTTGAATGGGCATTTTGATAAGCATTGTTAAAAACCTGCTTTTGATTGTGGTGGTCGCAAGTTTCCTGGAAATCTTGCTGCCTGATAACAGCTTGCGGCCTTTTGTCCGGTTTACCATCGGCCTTTTTGTTATTTTGGCGATCCTTAACCCTATCCTATCGACTTTTTACTCTGAACGGGATCTTATGGCAACCGCATGGGATCTTCCCTGGGAATACAGCGGAATCAGTGACTTTCAGGAAACTGGTGAACAGGTGAACCGTGATATTCAAAAAGCTGGTAATGAGGTTATAAAGGAAAAGATCGAACAGCAGATCAATAGTCTGGCGATTCTGGTTCCAGGGGTAGGGGATTTGAATACCCAGGTGGCTCTGGATCCGGAGAACGGAGAATTGTCAGAGGTAACGCTGGTGATCAAACCAATACATAAAGGTTCTGAGGATGGAGCCGTAGAGGCATTTTCCTCCAGGGATCAGAAAAATCAGGATCGGGAGGTTATCAAAGAGAAACTCGTCAGCATGATGAAAAACCTTTATGGTCTTAAAGGCCAACAGGTAGTAATAAAGTTCGAGGGAGGATGAACATGTTGCCATCTGAATTCTGGTTGAAAAAGGTCAAGGAAAAGCCATGGAAAACTACACAGGTTAGAGCAGTAGTGGTTATTCTGGCTGTCTTGGGCATTGCCCTGATTCTCTGGCCGACGACGCCCAATACGGCTCCATCGCCATCCCCTGCACCCCGGGAACAGTCGGTTTTGTCGGAGTCTGGTCCCGCAAGTACTGTGCTGGAAAAGGAGTTGTCCCAGATACTTTCTCAGATTAGCGGCGTTGGTGCAGTGCAAGCCAAACTGACCCTTAAATCTGAGGGGACCAAGGTTTATGCCACTAACGAAAGGATAGAGACCCGCCAGACCCAGGAGAAGGACCAGAGCGGCACCACCCGTAACATAACTGAGCAGAGTTCTGATAGGCAATTGGTGCTTTCCAACAACACTCCGGTATTGGAGGAAAGTAAAACACCAGAGATTGTCGGGGTACTGGTAATTGCTGAGGGCGCAGAAGATCCTGCGGTAGAAGAAAATCTGTCGCAAGCGGTCACCGGACTATTGGGACTTCCTGCATCTCGGGTCACGGTGCTGCCGATGGAGAAAGGGGGCATTGCCCAATGATCGTTAAACTAAAACCTATATTAATCATTGCGGCCGTTTTTGTGGTGACATTGGTGGGAATTGGCTGTTGGCAGCTGGTGGATTGGAAAATGGCAGCCAATACCCCGGAACCACCTGCGGAGCCACCCCAAATATCAGTTACCCAGCGGCAAACCGAAACGACTGAAAAATCCTTTTTCCCTGCTTTCCGTTTACAGAGAGAGAAGGTCCGCAGTCAACAACTGGAATTACTGCAGGAGATAATCAACAATCCCAATACTGATGATACCTCCAAGCAGTCAGCATTGACCCGGCTCTTGACCATAACCAATGCCATGGAGTTGGAATTAAAGGCCGAGGGTCTGTTACAAGCGCAAGGGTTTAAGGAGGGGGTTGTGATTGTGCAGGATGCAGCTGCTTCCGTAATCATCTCGGGGCCTGAATTGGATGAAACTGAGGAAGAACTGGTCAGGAGCCAGGTGGCTGGGGTCTTGAAAATGAAAAGTCAACAGATAAGTCTTATCAGAAAGGATTGAGAGTGTAAAAGCTTGAGGTAAGGTACTGCCATTGTGGAACATAAAAGCTATTCCGGAAGATACTCCCTCACTTGGTGAAGGCCCGAAAAAATGCGGTTCGCATATTGTATACATGAGCCGATTCTGTTGAAATAACGTATTCTTATCCCTATAATTAAAATATGCTTTTGATGATCGGCAATAAAACGCTCAGGCTACGGCCTGAGTTTTTAATGACAACATATAGGCATACCTTGAAAACTCAAACCAAAACAGCAATCCATGGGGGAGGGCAACCTATTGAATCGAATTAAAATTACTGATACTTCACTTCGTGATGGACATCAAAGCCTTTGGGCTACCAGAATGTCCCTGGAAGATATGCATCCGATTCTCGAAAAACTGGATAATGTAGGCTATCATTCCCTGGAAGTCTGGGGTGGAGCCACTTTTGATGTGGCAGTTCGCTTTCTTAATGAAGATCCCTGGGAGAGGCTCAGGACAATCCGTTCTATCATTACCAAGACCCGGCTGCAGATGTTGCTGCGGGGACAATCCCTGGTAGGCTATGCTCATTATCCTGATGATATAGTGGAAAGGTTTGTTGAGCGGGCAGCCTATAACGGTATTGACATTTTCCGCATTTTTGATGCTCTGAATGATATCCGTAACCTTGAGGTTCCGATACAATCGGTCAAGAAGGTAGGAAAGCATGTTCAGGCGTGTGTAGTGTATACTATCAGCCCGGTTCATACTATGGAGTACTTTGTTGAAACGGGCCTTCGTCTGGAGGATATGGGGGCTGACAGCCTGTGTATTAAAGACATGGCGGGTCTGCTGGGTCCCTACCAGGCCTACGACCTGATTAAGGCGTTAAAAGCTCGCATTGATATTCCTATACAGCTTCACACCCATTATATCGGAGGTTTGGCGGTCGGTGCCTGTCTCAAGGGGGCCGAGGCCGGGGTTGATATCGTCGATACTGCCAGTGTTCCATTGGCATTCGGATCCTCTCAACCTCCAGTGGAAACCATAGTCAGGGCATTGCAGGGTACACCGTGGGATACGGGTCTTGATATCCATGTTTTATTTGAGGTCGCGTCTTTTTTTGAGGACATCCGCAAGAAAAAGGGTTTTGAACGCGGAGTAACCCGCATCAACGACATGAAGGTGTTCGAACATCAGGTGCCCGGGGGAATGATAACCAACTTTGTTACCCAGCTTGAGGAACAAAAGGCAGTCCACAAGCTGAACCAGGTTTTAGAGGAGATTCCGCGGGTAAGGGCGGATCTGGGATATCCACCTCTGGTAACACCTACCAGCCAGATAGTGGGGAATCAGGCGGTATTTAACGTACTGGCTGGAGAACGCTACAAAATGTGTCCTAAAGAGGTAAAAGACTATGTGCGGGGCTTCTATGGAAAACCGACTGTTCCTATCAGAGACGAGATTAAGAAGAAAATAATTGGGGATGAAGAGATTATCACCATTCGTCCTGCGGATCTTCTTAACCCCGGTTGGGAAAAAGCCCGGGAAGAGTCGGCGAATCTGGCCAAAAGCGATGAAGATATATTGACCTACGCGCTGTTTCCCCAGGTAGCCCGTAAGTTTTTTGAATACCGGAATAACAGGGCTGAAGGAGCGGATTTGATTTCTCTCTCTGAGCAGGACAAAAAACCTAAACCATCTGCGCCTCCTGCCAAGCCAGCTCAAAAAGTAATCAAATCGGATAAGGGGAACGAGGATATGGATGTTGATAGAATAAGAGAACTAATCCTGTTGTTGGATGAAACCAGTCTGGCAGAACTGGAATATGAGGGACCCGAGTTCAGACTTAACCTGCGCAAAGGTTTAAAGAATGGGTCTGATGCCGGCTCGGATCAATCCGGATCTGCAGAAAGGCCCCGCAGCAGAAAGAAGCAAGCCAAAGAGGAAACACCGGATGAGAATCTGATCCAGGTAATTGCACCTATGGTAGGAACCTTTTATCGCAGCCCTTCACCGGATTCTCCTCCTTTTGTAGAAGTCGGGAGTTATATTGAAGCTGGACAGACCCTTTGTATAGTCGAGGCTATGAAGCTGATGAATGAGATTAAATCCGAAGTCAAGGGCAGGGTCGCCGAGATACTGGTGGAGAACGCTCAGCCAGTTGAGTATGGACAGGTGATGTTCTTAATTGCCAAGGAATAGAGGTGATGATTTGATCTCCAAGGTACTAGTCGCTAATCGTGGTGAAATAGCAGTCAGAATTATCAGAGCATGCAAGGAGTTAGGGATTGCCACCGTAGCGGTTTACAGCAAGGCGGACGCTAACTCCTTGCACGTAAGGATGGCCGATCAGGCTGTCTGCATCGGTGAAGCACCAGCGACCCAAAGCTACCTTAATATATCTAATGTCATCAGTGCAGCTATTAACACCGGTTGTCAGGCTGTCCATCCTGGGTATGGGTTTTTGGCGGAAAATGCGTATTTCGCCGAGATGTGTTCCACTCATGGTATAAAGTTTATTGGTCCCTCTCCCCATACCATCAAGCTGATGGGAGACAAGATAGCTGCCAGAGAACTGGTCAGCAGCACCGGAGTTCCAGTGGTCCCGGGGAGTGACGGGGGAATAAGTGATGTGAAAGAAGCTCTTAGAATAGCGGAAGAGATTCAATACCCCGTTCTTATCAAGGCTGCGGCGGGTGGTGGCGGTAAGGGGATGCGTCTGGTCCACAACCGCAAGGAACTGGCAAAAACCTTGGAAGTGGTCCGGACCGAAGCACAGGCGGCCTTTGGCGACGGCGAGGTCTACATAGAAAAATACATCGAGGAACCTCGTCACATAGAGATACAGATTTTAGGTGATGAACACGGTAATCTGGTTCATCTCGGCGAAAGGGATTGTTCAATCCAGAGACGCAATCAAAAACTGCTGGAGGAGTCCCCGTCACCGTTTGTAGATGAGGAACTACGGGCCAGAATGGGTCAGATGGCCCTGAAAGTTGCTGAAGCTACGGGTTATTACAGCGCAGGTACGGTGGAGTTTCTGGTGGACAGGTACAAAAACTGTTACTTTATAGAGGTTAATACCAGAATTCAGGTCGAACACCCGGTAACCGAGATGGTGACCGGGGTGGATTTGGTTAATGCCCAGTTAGCCATTGCTGGCGGCGAGAAACTTGGCATATCTCAAGATGAGATCATTCCCCGCGGATGGGCCATCGAGTGCCGCATCAACGCTGAAGATCCAGGTCAGGAGTTTGTGCCTTCACCTGGTACCGTACTGAATTACCTGCCGGCCGGCGGCCCTGGAGTAAGGGTTGACAGTTTCATATATACAGGCTATACCGTACCCTCCTACTACGATAGTCTATTAGGAAAGGTTATTGTTTGGGCTCCGGATCGCAGCCAGGCGATTGACCGCATGGACCGGGCCTTGAACGAACACGTAATTGAAGGCATCAAAACCACCATTCCATTTCATCAACGGGTACTGGGCAACAGTTTTTTCCGGCGCGGTGAGGTATATACCAATTTTATAGCGAGAAGAATAGATATCAGCGGCAAGTAAATAACGGGAATAAGCCCAGAGTTGCCCTCGGCAAATATTTCTAATAGAATGTAGGTACAAATACAGGGGGTGATGAATTGGAAAATAGCGTGGAGAAAATGAGTAGCAATACTGATATCGGTGCCATACGTATAGCGGAAGAGGTTGTCTCGACGATAGCCGGTCTGGCAGCAGTTGAGGTTGAGGGTGTTGCTGCCATGAGCGGCAGTCTTACAGCTGGATTAACTGAAATACTTGGTCGGAAGAACCTGAGCAAGGGCGTAAAAGTTGAAGTAGGAGACACTGAAGCTGCTATTGAAGCCTTTATTGTCGTTGAATTTGGTTTCCCGATTCCCGGTGTGGCCAAAGCGGTACAGAATCAGATCAAGAGCGCAGTAGAAACCATGACCGGTCTTAATGTTACGGCGGTTAATGTCCACGTTGTCGGGGTTTCAATGAAGAAAGGCAAAGTTGAGGAAGAGTCAGCTGACAAGTAAGAAATATTCTGGCAACCCCCTGCTATTAGGGGGTTGTTGTCCTATTTTTGGGCTTTTTTCGATGATTTTGTGCATTTAATCACTAGGAACAGAAGTTTTGCCAAAGCCGGTTTAACCAACCGGCTGCAGCGTTCTATTCCAACCGCTCAAGGAAGGGGGGGTTTGATGTCGGCTCTTTGGAAGTCAATTCTAGTCCTATATAACCTGGTTTTGATTGGCTTATCAGTGATAATTGTGGGACTGGCTCTTGGAAATACCGAACCGCTGCAGTGGATCAATGAGATGGTAAGAACATCCCAAAACCGTCTGATCAGTGGTAGTGCCGGGGTGTTTTTGGCCATTGTCGGTCTGGCTCTTTTGATTCAGTTATTTAGATCAAGGCCGGAAACCGAGGTGATAGTACAGGAATCCCCTGCGGGCAGAGTAATAATAACCGTTCCCGCCATAAAGCAGATTGTTCTCAAAGCTGTCAAATTGGTGGAAGGGGTGCGAGAAGTCAAACCGGAAGTGACCAATGGTAAAAACGGAGTGGTGGTTTCCCTGACCTTAATGGTAAATCCCGACTACAAAATCCCTGAGATGACCTCATCAATTCAAGAAAAGGTCGGAGCCCTCCTGGAAGAAGTCGGTGGTCTTCGAGTAGCAGAGGTCAGGATAAAGGTGGATGACTTTGCTCCTAAGCCTGCCGTGCGCTGAAAGGAGGAGGGAATAAGTGTGGGATAAAATGCTCACTTACATAATAGAGAACCACCGCGGTAAGGCTATCGGTTTGGTTTTGGGATTAATCGCCGGCATACTGGTGATTAATTATGGTTTCTGGAAGGCCTTGTTTATTGTGATGTGCATAATAGGCGGCTTCTTAATAGGTAAGGCAGTTGACGAACAGGTTGATTTCGATGATTGGTTCAAAAAATTTCGCGGACGATAGAAGGAGGACATCGATTGAGCAGAAGAAAAGCCCGGGAAGCAGCATTCAAGATACTATTCACAGTAGACCTGGTTCAGGCAGATGCAAAAGAGGCTCTTCTGAAACTCAATCAAGATCTCTCCATTAAGGAAGAGAACCGGAAGTTTATTTCCAGCCTGGTACTGGGAACCTTGGAACACCTGACAGATATTGACCGGCAGATAACCCGGTTTTCTCCCGATTGGCCTCTGGAGAGGATGCCCGTAGTTGATAGGAACCTCTTGCGAATGGCCGCTTATGAAATGTTATACGCGGGTGATGTCCACCCGGTGGTAGTTATAAATGAAGCGGTAGAACTGGCCAAAATCTATGGGGACAGCAACTCCCATGCGTTTATTAATGCCATCCTGGACCGTATCAAGGGGGTCGGGAATTGAACGTCTTTCTTGGTATAGACACCAGTGCCTATACCACCTCGGTGGCGATAGCCGGGGAAACGGGTGAGGTATTGGCTGATGAGCGCATGCTTTTGGAAGTAAAACCAGGAAACAGGGGCCTGCGGCAATCTGAGGCCCACTTCCAACACATACGCAACCTCCCGGTGTTGATGGAAAAGCTAAGGCCGATTTTAAACAAACACCGGCTTTTGGCGTTGGGTGTGAGCGACCGGCCCAGAAGGCTTCCCGATAGCTACATGCCGGTTTTCCTTGCCGGATTGGGTGTTGGCAGATGTCTGGCCAGCGTTGGAGATTACCCACTCTATTTATTAAGCCATCAGGAAGGACATGTTGAGGCCGCATCCTATGAACTGCCGTTAGATGGGCAGGATTTTTTGGCGGTTCATTTTTCCGGGGGGACTTCCGAGATCCTGCTGGTGAAACGTGATAAGAGCAGGTATGACATTGAATTGCTCCTGGCTACCAAGGATTTGAATGCCGGACAGTTGGTTGACCGGGTGGGGGTGGCTATGGGGCTGCCCTTCCCATCTGGACCGCATATGGAGAAGGTGGCAAAAGATGTGGCAACCGATCTTACCCTTCCTTCGGCGGTAGATGCGCTGGGGTTCTCTTTCTCCGGTGCCGAAACCCGAGCGGCTTCCATGCTGGACCAGGGAGTGCCACAGGAAACCGTAGCCTATCTGGTCTTTAAATGTATTGCCAATACCCTGGAAAAAGGACTCAGATCAGCCGTAAAATCTTGTGGAATTAGCAGTGTGGTTATGGCGGGAGGGGTGATGGCCAACGGAATTATCCGCCTTCGCCTGACAGAAAGGCTTAAGGGGTCGGGAATTCAGCTTTTCTGGGCACCACCACGTCTTAGCACCGACAACGCTGTGGGTACCGCCATGATGGCCAGTAGATGTTATTATTACGAACATGAAATGGGGGTTCGTCTTGAACGGTAACAATATTTTGTACGGCAAGGAGCCGGCTAATGCAATATTGAAGGAAGTATCAGATAGTTTACTGCGTTTGAAGACCGCAGGAATAAATCCACGCCTGGTGACCATTCAGGTTGGTGAGGATCCGGCTTCCAAAACATATCTGGCTTCCCAGATGCGCAGTGCTGAAAAGGTCGGGATCAAGAGCGAACTGGTCAATCTTCCGGATTCCGCTGCGCAGAGAGAGGTTATCGAGACTATTGAACGCATGAATAACGATCCTACAGTCCATGGCATAATGCTGCACATGCCTGTGCCTAAACACCTCGATGGCCGGGCTTTGCAGTGGGCGATCGATCGCAAGAAAGACGTGGAGGGGGTAACCCCTTACAACCTGGGCAGATTATTCCTGGGCCGGCCGGGGTTAGCGCCATGCACCGCGTTAAGCGCTGTTCAATTAATAAAGACTACCGGTGTCAAACTTCGTGGGCTGGAAGCCGTTGTTATTGGTCGCAGCGACATCGTCGGCAAACCGGTAAGCCTCATGCTTACCAGCCTCGACTGTACAGTGACTGTTTGTCATTCAGGAACCAGCGAGCGTGGGGTGCTTAA
Organism: Syntrophomonadales bacterium; assembly: GCA_050951725.1. Taxonomy (GTDB): domain Bacteria; phylum Bacillota; class Syntrophomonadia; order Syntrophomonadales; family DTU052; genus DTU052. The sequence goes on from JBMNJO010000012.1 coordinate 363,271, forward strand.
GGACCACATTCAGCGGGCGGATATTGTGGTGGCTTCGCTGGGCAAACCCAATTTCGTTCGGGGTGAGTGGATCAAACCAGGAGCAATTGTGATCGACGTAGGAATCAATTACCTTGACGGCAAACTGGTAGGGGATGTTGAATTTGAGGAAGCAGTTAAATCTGCCGGATTTATAACCCCGGTACCAGGAGGGGTTGGCACAGTGACCGTTGCATATCTGTGGAAGAATCTTGTTGACGCCATTAACTGGCAGATTGAACCGGAGGAATGAGAAAATGCCAATTATTGACGGAAGTAAGCTGTCCCGGAATCTCAGAGAAGAATTAAAGCAACAGGTGGAGGACTTAAAACATCCTCCGGTATTGGCAATTATTCTGGTGGGAAATGACCAGGAAAGCGAGCGCTATGTAAGTATGAAGCAGCGGGCGGCGGGCGAAATCGGAGCCCAGTGTCAGGTGCATCATTTGAATGAAGCCAGCACCAGCGAGGTCGTCGCTCTCGTCAACAGGTTGAACCAGGACCAGGCAATCCATGGTATATTGGTTCAGCTCCCTCTGCCCCCGGGGGTGGACCAGGACCAGGTTATTGCTGCCATCGATGTGTCCAAGGATGTTGACGGCTTTCATCCCCTGAATCTGGGCCTGGGCTATATGGGGAAGCAGGTGTTTACGAGTTGTGCGTCCGCGGCAATCCTTAATCTGATTGAAAACTATGTCCAAACCCCCAGGCCGCGGGTCCTGCTGATCGGAAAATCTTTGGACCTTATCAAACCATTGAACTCTTTATTGGTGGGGAGAGAATGCCCGGTAACAGTGGTAGATGAGATGCATCCGTGGATTGATCTATCTCTGTATGAGGTAGCGGTACTGGAAAACGGCACTCCCCGGTCAGTGTCCGGTTCGGCGTTTGAGGAGGGATCACTGGTAATTGATGCCGGTTTCCACTGGCAGGAAGGGAAGAGTTGCGGAAACGCGATAACTGAGGATTTTGAGGCCGATTCACGGCCATGGCTGTTGCCGGTGCCAGGAGGGTTGGGGCCGCTCTTGATTACTATGCTGCTTTCCAATCTGATAAAGGCGGCAAAGAGGAATGGATAAGGGAATGTTGCCAGTTAACCGGATACTTTCGGTGGCGGAGTTGACTTCCCATGTAAAATCGGTTCTGGAAGGCGACCGAATGCTGCAGAATGTCTGGGTCAGAGGAGAGATTTCCGATTTTCGGTATTATCAAAAATCGGGGCATATGTACTTCAATTTGAAGGATGAGGTATCCAGTGTCAACTGTGTAATGTTCCGCAGCCGGACGAAAAATATAGATTTTGAACCTGGTGACGGGTTGAAGGTAATTGCCCGTGGGTACATCTCTATATTCGAGAAGTATGGGCGTTACCAGTATTATGTGGAAGAAATGGAACCAGACGGTCTTGGCCGTCTATTCTTGTCATTGGCCCAACTCAAGGAGCGTCTGGAAAAGGAAGGTCTCTTTGATCCCCGTCGTAAGCGACCGATCCCTCCTTTCGTAAACTGCCTGGGAGTGGTCACCTCAAAGGATGGGGCGGCTCTCAGGGATATTGTGCGAGTGGTTCGCCAGCGCCATCCAGGTTGTCATATAGTGGTTGCCGGGGCTACTGTGCAAGGACCCGAAGCACCGGGGGAGATTGTCCGGGCCATAGAAGCCCTAAACCAGTGGGGATACCCTGAGGCAATGATTGTAGGCAGGGGTGGGGGCTCTATCGAAGACCTGTGGGCATTTAACAGCGAAAAAGTGGTAAGGGCGATAGCTCAATCCCACATACCGGTTATTTCTGCAGTAGGACATGAGGTGGATTTCAGCCTGGCCGACTTTGCAGCCGATGCCCGGGCCGCAACCCCTACCCAGGCGGCACAGATGGCGGTACCGGACATGATTGCCTATAAGGAACAGCTGCTGACTACTCAACGAAGGCTGCAACGGACAATTGAGAGATACTGCAATCAAAAATGGGCCCAGTTGGATTACCTCAAAGAAAGAAGGGTCTGGAAAAAGCCCCATCTGCTATTTGAAAATCATCGTCGGGAATTACAGCATCTTATGCAGGGGATGCAAAATAATATGAAGAATAATCTGAATGCCCGGAAATTACTGCTTCAGCAATTGGCAGTTTCATTGGACGCGCTGAGTCCGCTTAAAGTACTGGAACGCGGCTATGCTATTGCTCGCGGGGAAGATGGGGAAGTAATCCGGGTGATTGAGCAGGTAGGGCCAGGTTCGCTGTTGAATCTTATCGTACGCAATGGGGAAATCAAGGCTGTAGTTCGAGAAAAAAGAACAGGAGACTGGTTATAATGAGTTTTGAACAAGACTTTAACCGGCTGCAGGAAATAGCCAAGCAGCTGGAGGAAGGTGACTTACCCCTTAGAATTTCATTGGAATTATTTGAAGAGGGAATTGGTCTTTTTCGCCGCTGTCAAGAGGAACTAAGTAAGGCGGAAGGGAAAATTTCGCAATTAGTTAAGTCTGTCGATCAAGGTTGGGAGACAGTTCCCCTCGACTTGACCAGTGGTCGCGGTGAACGGGAATAACTACTTGTATCAACATTTCTATTACACCCTCTTTGGTTGCATATTCTGACCTTCCGATACGGGAATCCGCAAGAGTTCCCTGCCAATTGAGCCTCCATCCCGGAGGCCAAAGCTTTCCACGTCAAAAAAGCTATGATTCTTTTTGCCGTACCCTTCGACGCGTCCTATCTGTTTTAATCTTAAAGGTCAAGCCTTAGCGAGCCTCAATTTCGCATGGATATATTCATAAATAATAGTGGAAGCTGTTGGTCGAGTCCCGCCATGGAAACCATTATAATTTCTTATAAAAATTACCTTAGAATCTATTTCATTAGCAGGAATTTATAACCATAAGTAGAAATAGGATGAATATAGAAATAAATCAAAATATTCTATTGGGGGGTGAGGTTGTTTGAAAAAGGTCTTGCTGTTGGCATTGGTCATCGCAGTACTATTTGGGGCATTCGTGTTCTTAGAGGGTCTGCTTGGGGCCGAAGCGTTTTTCCTGGCTGCTATCGCACTGGCACTATTCGTCACACTGGGGCCATATGGAGAGTTCTTCAAGATGGCCTACAGCATGTTAGCTGGGCTCGTAATTGCTTTGATAGCAATCTTTTTCCTGGCCGTGTCTTTGCCGCTCCCGCCAGACAACATGGGGTATGTAGCAATTGTCAGTTCCGTTTCCGTATTTCTCGTCGTTCTATTGTCAGCCGTTGGTCTGAGGCTTGATGGACTCCTAATCGGTTGGGCGGGACTGTTTGCCGCTGTTTATCCAATCTATCTGAGTGACCCAACTGCTCTGGCGACGGCTGGAGTACCTGCGGCGGTAGGTGCCGCAGTATCCTTACTGGTTGGTCTGGTCTTGGGTTTGCTGGTCTTAAAAATGGCGGTGTCATTTGCTGCCAGAGAAGGAGGGAGCTAGAATTGAAAAACCGAGGCAGAATCCATAAGCTTATGGTTGCCCTTTTGGTCTTTGCCCTGGTTGCTGCAGCTCCACTAGCGGCATTTGGCGCAGGGGGAACCGTTTCCCAGATAAAGGACCATGAACTGGTGCTTACTACCCTCGATGGCAATGGGAATGTGAGCGGGATCCAGGTGCTGAATCACCTGAGGATCAATGGCGAGGGTCAGGTCCAGGTTGCCGACAAGGTTGCTTACGGGATTTCGTCAGTACGCAATCTCTACGGTAAAGAGAAACTGGTTGCTGGTGATGGCCAATTAGTAATAAATACAGAGGTTAAGGGCTCCAAAGATATCTACTACCTGGCAACACTCGAACAGTCGGCAGTGAAAGATATGAAGTTCCCAATCAACCTTGATATTCAATACTTCCTGGATGGACAAGAACTAAAACCTGCCGAACTGCTGGGCAAGAGTGGCCACCTCAAAATAGTGGTCACAGTGGAAAACACTTCCGGTGTTCCTAAGGTTCTGGAGTTCCAGAATGATAAGGGCGAGATATTTACCAAAGAAGCAATAGTATTTACCCCCTATGCTGTTTCTCTGTCAGGCTGGAAGTTTGACAACAAGTATTTTGACAACGTAACCGCTCCTGGTGTAGGCGGGGAATCTCCGGAGGGGGTAGTTACGGACATCCAGGGAGTAACCACCGTAAGTTGGACTATTCCTCTAATTCCTCCTTCCTACCCCTCCAAACAGTACGCGGTTCTGGAAGCAGATGGCAAGAACATTCAGCTGGATTCATTTGACGTCGCTGTGATTCCAGTGCTGCCGGAAACCTCTCAAACCGATTCCTTAGGTGGAATCAAAACCGCGTTTGAGAACTTGTATGCGGGATTTGATTCCATAGAAAAGGGTGTTGGTTCACCGTCTCAGCCCGACACCCTGCTGAACGGCTTTAATACTGTACTCCAGGCGCTGGGTAATGATCGGGCTGAAGGAAGTGTTATTAATGGTCTGAGTCAAATCAGCGGAGGATTGGATTCGTTATACGATAATCTGGTTAAGATCAGAATGGGAATTGCAACCCCTGGATTCGATCCAACAACCTTCAATGCCGCTCAAGGCAAGGACGCTGAAGGAAGAAGTCCCGGAGCCAGGGATGCTATTGATCTGGTGCATTTAAGCGTGGATAACCAACTCATTCCGGCAGTGGAAGCTCAGGAAACACTCGTAACGGGTCTGAGTGGTGTAATCGGCAATCCGACGGATGTCGGTCAGACTCCATCTGCCAGCACTTCATTGTTCAATGATTTGAACACCCTGAAGGCAGCTGCCGGTTCCGGGCCAGCCGCTGACTTGATTAACAAAGCGATCATACCCAAGGTGAGTATACTGTCCGGCAACCTGAATGCCTTGCAGAAAGGCGGCCAAATTACCACTTCTGCCGGTCAGGTTGACTTTCCTGCATCAGTCGGAGCGGTCAAAGCAGGATTGGGGCAGGTCGGTGACTCTTTGGGCAAAGCCAGCGCTGGACTTGATCAGGTAGTAAAAGGCTTGGGAGACGTAAAGGCAGATGGGACACCAGTCCCTGTACTGATCGAGGGTCGGCCGGGAACGGTGCTGTTCGCCATGGCAACGCTGAAAGACGGTGGAGCAAAGCTGCATAGTGGTGTCAGCGAGCAATTAGTTCCGGGATTGTTAAAAATGCAAGCAGGTGTTGGTCAGATCGGCGAAGGTGCATCCACTGCCAAAGTCAGCTTGGCTGCTGGTCTGGTTGATCTGAGTTCAGCGGGGGCGATTAAAGATAGCCTTAAAGCCAATGCCGATGCGGTTGATACTTTCCTGGGCAAGCCCGATAATGCATCGGGTGAAGTAATTTATGTGTTCCGGACCGCTCCGGTTCAGCCTCAGGCTGGAGGAATGGTTAACGGCGTAATTGCTCTGGTAATACTCTTGGGTCTTTTGGCGGCCATCGGCAGAGGAGGAGCACCTTCCGTAACGGTAGAGGCCTAAATGCTATAAAACAAATTTAGTAACAGAGCCCCCCTTTAGGGGGGTTCACCTTTTTGTCCCGTGAAAGCGGCCGGGAAAAAGAAGGTGTAAGGGCTCATTGCTGTATATCCAAGCCGCCACATCACCATCTCCATAACGAAAGACACTTCACTATGTTTCTCCCAACATATCATAAGGATGTCCATCACACTGCAGGTATATCGGGGTTAGGCTTTCCGGAAGAACCCGTGTTAATTTCCGGTAGTTGCGAAAACCCCTTGGGATGCAGCTCAGTATACTCATTACTCGCGGGTTTTGATAAAATAAGTGTGGTCCATGGTTTGAACAGTTCTGAAACTCTGGGGGTCAAAAAAACCCAGCGGCAAGAAAGGTGATGGAGGTAGTGATGCAAGGTTTGTTTAATATGAAGTTTCTTGGCAAGGAAGACCATCTAATGATGCCTTCTCTGACTAAACTGGTGGTAACCCAAACGTTGTACGACATACTGTTTCAGTATGTATTTACACCCGAAAAGGAGCAAAAGCTCCTGGATTTCATCAACCGGATTCGGACCCACATGAGCGATAATGCTTACCGCAATACTCCGTTCTCGGTCCCCGTAAATGAAATGCAGTTCTTGGAGGAAGGTATAGAAGAGCTTAAACTGCTTTGCTGGCAAGTTGTACCGGTTTATGTATTCGAAATCGAATTCTCGGTACCAGTATCATCTTCTGAATTTGAGGCTGTTAAAGACCAGGTAGATCTGGTACTATCTGATTTATTCGTTTACAACTGGCAGGGAGAAAACCGAATTCTAGTTTACAGCACCATCCCATTGTGATATAACCTTTCCGGTGGTTCCATCAATGCAGGTAATCTGCGGATTCATGTTGGAATAACTGAGGTAAACCCGCATAACGAGAGATTGCTGACTAACGAGTTCGAAATGAACCTTGCCGGGAGACTGGTTTTTTGACGTCAATCGTGAGATTACCTCGGTGGAATCGAACCTGAGATCGGTTAGATCGATAGGATGTTTAAACGCCATCAGGAGTTCCTTAGTATAGGCCATTCTACCCTGACGTACTGCGACCAGAAGGTTGCGCCCTGTTTTCTGTTCAACAAAGATAACATTCCAGTTTGACCAGAGTCCACCTTTTCCTTGACTGCCGGCAGGGGAGTATTCGCCGGCTTCCGTACTGATAGCGTAGGCCAAACGTGCATCCGACGACCAGCGCAACGCTTGCGGCAAACACACCTCAATAGCCTGTTTGAGGCTGATTTCTTCGGGATAACAATCCTGTTGAAAAGTCCCGCCGATAAAAGCTGCCATAGCTGTTAACACCAGAGAAATTGCCGGTATCAGTATCCTTCGGTTCATCCCCAAAACATATCATCTCCTGACGAAGTGGCATCTTCAATCCCTATGAAACCATTTAGCTTGTTTGAGTGCATTAGCCGACTGCATTGCCCGATGAAGATATTGACCATCTTGCTTACAAAGATTGACAGCCGGTCTTGCCGGTTGTTCGTCATATTTTCAGTCAAAGGTCGTTATGATGTATGGGGGGAGTTGTATGAACAGGAGTACAATTTATTGGGTTTTAATAACCTTCACGTTATTAACGGGGGTTGTTTATTTTTACGAATCCCGGATAGCCGCTCTATCCGCAGCAAATATAGAGCTTCGCCAACGTCTTACTTACCTGGAACCGCCCTCACCTCAAATTATCTGGTCGCAAGATTTGCCAACACTTCCCCACTCCATTGATGAGGTCATGAAAAAGGGATCGAGAATCAAATTCCGCACTTTGGAGATAAACGATAAATGGAATCGCCCTATTTATATCCCTTTATGGCATAGTAAAGCCTGGAACAGCGGTAGATTCTGTTACGTTCCGCACCTGATCGAAAGTAACCGTCACCGGGTATTTATTTATCAGGGAGGAGGTTCTTACTGGTTTGACATAAGCCCAAGTATGGGATTTACGGATGATACCGCACCAGTTGGCATAGCTTTTAAAGTTAGAGAAGAGGTTGCGATTATCGCACTGGAAGCGAAAATCAAAGATATCTTTAAACTTGGGAATCAATTACAGATTGTAATAGAGCCTGTCCGAAAAGGTTACCATATTGCTGCTATCCCTCTACGTGATTACCAGGACAGTCTCTGTCAGGTGGTAACCCCCGATGGTTTCGAGATCGAGATTCCCTTGAGTGCTTATTCCAGTGGTTCATACCAGTAATAGTCAATGGTACGTTGCCCATATTTACGAGCTTCCTGATTGCTCCAGTAGTTGCCAACACCGAAGTAAAAATCAACCCAGTACGGGGAATCCCCATACCTGCTCCAATTGGCATCCCCAGTATCAATTACAGTAAAGGCGTTCAATTTTTGGCCCTGGATGGTAATGCTTTTTGGGTTCTCCAACATTATCACCGTACCAAATGGTATTATGGGATCAAGATGATTTCCTCCAGGTACCTTAGGATGAACCGCAACTCCTCCGATAAAATATGGACGACCACTGGAAGAAACCGGGGCGCCTGGGAGTTCGGTGTAAGCGGTAGAAACCTGGTTTGTAGCCCGGTTTACCAAGTACCACTGCGGTTTTCGATCAGGAACAGCCAACTTTTTCGGTGTCTCTACCTCTTGTCGGGAAAAAACCAATACAAGTACCAGTACCAAAGCACCTGCCAATACAGCCAGATGCCGCCAGGTTATTTTCATTCGTAAAGCCCCCTTTGCCTTTAGTATTTGTTGCAAATAATTTTTTAAAGGGTCTGTCAGATGGCAGTTAGGGGCAATAATTACAAGGATTGGTTATTCGACAACAGCCCTGCTGGAGGATCACTTAGCGGGAAAAATTGTCTGCTGTTGCTGAAAGGTTCCTTCCCATTCTTGACGAAGATATATACTTGAGGATAAGCTTTGCTATACGACATACCACCAGATCAGGTTCACACCCACGAGGCTTTTTGGAAAACTTATCCGCATATAATCGTAGTGGGGCAGGTTTGGTAGACAGTGAACTCAGTTTCAGGTATACTTAAACACTGATGTTTTTACAGCTGAGATTTGGAGGTGGTTAGGATGAGGGACAAATGGGAAAAAGGGGACCCCGTAAATCTTTCAGACCTATTGAAGATTACTCCAGTGGCTAACGAGATTATTCGCTTGGGCCAGGAACTTGATATGAAACATTCAGATATTATGTGGATTGTAACTGAGATCATTAGGGACTGCGATTGGGAGCGGGACTCTGGTCTGCCAATTAGCCCGACTGACCTGGAACTCGATGCCGAAGATGACCCTGAGATGTTTGAGGAAGAGTGGGATCAGTATGAAGACGCGAAGGAAGAAACCTATTACCGGGTATCTTTAAAGGTAAATTCCAAAGGGAAATTCCCTGAGATTAGTTTTAAAGCCGGGATTAATGATAGAGAAGACTTAAAAGGTTTCCTTACCACAGTATTAGATATAATGGGAAAAATGGATATCTAAACACTGTAAGAATCAGGGCTGCTCCGTTTCGGGGCAGCCCTTTTGATTGATATTCGCTTAGACAGATATGTCCGCAGGAAATTAGGTTTGTGTGTTGAAACTAAGAATTGTAGTAATCATTTGAGTTTGGGGGGAGGGTACTGGCTTGAAAAAGATAGGAAATCCACGGCTGGTGTTGTGGATTTTGATTGCAGCCTTACTGGTGTATGTTGGCTATATATACAAAACGGGAGAAAACCAACCCGGTTTAACTACACCAACGGTGAGCCAGGCTACAGTAATCAATGATTTCAGGGAGATGAAGAATATTCAGGTGCCGACGGAAGCTGAATTGGGCGGCCACTTTTTCGCAACTGAACTGCTGTTTCCCGCGGAGTTTGAAGGTCGGGTGGGTGATGTGTTCTATGTTCGGATGGAAGATGGACACATCCTGGCGACCATAAGCTACCGTGTCGAAGAGGTAACCGATGAGGTTCCAGCCAAAGCCACATATACGCCGTTGAAGGATCATGGCCCAGACTATGTACCTGAAGGGGATTATACAACTAGAAGTATAGAAGAACAGTTGGTTGAGGCCGAGGATTAATCAAAATCGTAATCGTGCTTATGCTGTTTGCATTTGGAAGGTTAATAGGATGTGTTCTGCTGGGCGGTTTCCAGTGATAGGTGGGGGGAGGCTATTTTGCCTCCCCCATCTTAATCAGTTCTGAAACGGTTACGAATTTGTAACCCTGTTTTTTAAGTTCCTGAAGAATGACCGGCAGAGCTTCGGTAGTCTGTTTACAGGTATCGCTGGCATGCATTAAAACAATAGATCCGGGCTTAACCCGCTTGATAACCCGTTCGGCTATGGTGGCAGCACCGGGATTCATCCAGTCCAGGCTGTCGACACTCCACTGTATAACCGTATATCCGCATTCCTCAGCGCCTTTGATTACCTCATCATTGTAATCACCATTGGGGGTACGTATCAGCGTCGGTGTGGTTTCGGTCACTTCTTTGAGGGCCTCGTGGGCCTTCATGATTTCCTCTTTGATTTCTGTTCGGCTGAGTGTGCTCAAATTAATGTGACGGTAACCATGACTGGCGATTTCATGCCCGTCTTTTTTTATCCGCTGTGGTATCTCTGGATACTGTCTGGCCCAAGGTCCCGATAAAAAGAAAGTCGAACGGATTTCATTCTTCTTGAGAATTTCGATCACCGGCTCCGGGGTCTGGTTACCCCAACTGATATCAAAGGTCAAGGCAATGACCTTTTCTTTGACGGGGACTTCGTATACTGGTTTGAGACGGTGATACGCGTTTACATATATAACCGAGCTGACTGTAAAAAAAATGACGGCTACCGCCAGGAGAACTATTTTGGTGCGCTTCGTTAAATGGTAAAAGCCAACTACAGTGGGCCTCAAATCCCAACACCCCCACGGTTTTTATACAAGGTTATTGTAAGGGTGCTTCCTTTATTACTTGTTTTTCATTGCCAGGAGTTCGCTGACTGTCACAAATCGATAACCAAGTTCGGACAACTTCGGTAAGGCGAGGGAAAGCGCACGAATCATTACCTGACGGTTTTCGCCTCCGTCATGCAGCAGAATGATTTGTCCGGGCTCAACCCCCGCGACAATCTTGTCGGCCAGCGAATCGGCATTGGTGGCCTTCCAGTCCTTGTAGTCAGCATTCCAGGTCCAGGAGACGATAGTAAGTTTCTCTTGTTTACAATAATTGACCAGATCATGAGACAGGAAACCACCTGGTGGTCGCAAGAGGCGGGGTCGGGTGCCGGTTATTGAGGTAATAACCTCCAGACTGCGTTGAACATCGGAACGCGCAAACTCTGAGTTATTGTACTGTCTGATGTTGTGAGTATAGCCGTGGCTGCCGATTTCGTGTCCATGGATTTGAATCTCTTCAACCAGAGTCGGGTGGTCTTTGGCATATACCCCCAATACGAAGAAGGTGGCTCGAGCCTGGTTCTCTTGAAGTACCCTCAAAACCTCAGGGGTCGCTTCAGGGTTAGGTCCGTCATCAATAGTTAGAGCAATCGCCTTTTCATTGGTGTCGACCGAGGAAACAACGATACCCTGCCGTTGCCACTCCTTCAGATTTGGATGTAACGCGAACAAATATACCCCGAAGGAAGCTACCAGGAAACAGCAGGAAAACAAGAACATGACTACATGGTTTCGACGCAGAATTACCATCATTTCAATCCTTCTCCTTAAACAAATGTGATGGCGCCGCGGGAAGGGTCTGTTTAGATATCGCGCAGGAACATGATCCTACTATTACCGGCTTAGGGCAGAATGCTGGCAAAGCATTACAGGCTTCCTTCCAATAAGTACGTGAAAATATCCTATTCTAGAATAAAGAAGGCGCATGAAATGGTTCTTAGTGCAACCAAAATGTGTCATTCCGGGCAACTGGGTCCAGGTTGAGCAGCGGAACCTTACGGTCTATAGACCTAAGATCGTACTCGATGGGGCTTTCTTAGGACGCAGACTTGATATTTTTATTTTTCGTGATATTATTAAAACTGGCTATTGACTGCGGCGCATACTTGCGTTTAAGCTTTTTTCGCTTTACAATTATACTTGGTTAACTCAGAGGAAGAGTTCTCCTTGACGCGGAGGGGGTCGCAAGAACGACCCGCCCGAAACAGGTTGCACAAAAATATGCGCGGTTAGCTCAGAGGAAGAGCACCTCCTTGACGCGGAGGGGGCCATAGGTTCAAGTCCTATACCGCGCACCATTAGAATGTCAGAGTGCCCCTGGTTTGATTAGCCGGGGGTACTTTTATTTTGAAGTGAAAGAAGTCTATCTCAATTGAATCCTGCAATACATTGATATGTTTTACTACCAGTCTTATTGCAGTTCTCTTTTCTTCGGGCGTTAGATACTCCCACTCCCGAGTTATTGCTACCAACTCAGTCTGTAGCTGTTGAATATTGATGTCGATTGCCTCACCCTGCGAGTCTATCTGTTCTATTTCTTCAATCCTTGCTTTCAGATTTGCCTCTTTCTGTTGCAGATCAGCGTTCTTTGATATAAATTGTTCTCGGCTGATAATGCGGTGGTCGTAATAGTCCTGAAACAGTTCCCGTATTGAGCGTTGAACCTTATCTAATTCTTTAGTTAGTTTGGGGCGACTGGCAGGGATTGCCTTGACCCGTTTTTTATACTCCTCGACCAGTTCCATTCTGGCCCGTTCTAATCCCTCTCTGTTTGCTGCCAGGTTGAATACTTCCTCGACCAAGCGTCTTTCTATGCTATCGGCATCTAAGAGGCATGAGGGACAATCTGAGAACGATTTACGCCGCTTGGTTTGGCACACGTAGCGCCTTAACCGGCGTCTACCGTGGTATTGGATCTGAAATCCGTGTACATCGCAAAAAGAGCAATACAAAAGTCCTGATAAAAGGTGAGTTGTTCCCTGGCTGCGGTTGGGCAGTTTACTGGTTTTTTGCGCGGCGTCAAAAAGATCCTGGGTAATTATAGCCGGAAAAACGTTTGGGATTGTCTCGCCGGAGTACACCAATTCTCCTAAATAGACGCGATTTTTAAGCATATACTTTATTGATCCCTCAGACCAATAGTCCCCCCACTTTGAACCACGTCTTGGCTTGTACCCTGACCGGTCCAGTTCTTTTGCAATCGCGAGAACCCCTTTACCCTGAGCTCTCCACTTAAAAGATAGGCGGATTGCCTCAGCCTCCGGCTCGTAGACCACAAACTGCTTATCATCCTTTCGATACCCATAGGGTACATGCCCGCCGTTCCAACGGCCTCTTTTGGCGTTTGCCAGTTTGTTATCCTTAATTCTTTCTCCTATCATTTCACTCTCAAACTGCGCGAAATCAGCGAGGATATTTCGGAGTAACCGGCCTACTGGTGTTGAGGTGTCTATATTCTGTGATATCGAGATCAAGCGGCATCCATTAGACTCGAGAATTTCGGCATAGTGGTGGAAATCCTTTACATTGCGACAGAAACGATCCAGCTTGTACACCAGACAGGCAGTATATTTTCCTTCGGTTATATCAGAGATCATTGCCTGAAAGGCTGGGCGCTTATCGCTCCTTCCGGATATGTCCAGATCCTGATATACGTGCACGAGATCCAGTCCGAGCAATTTAGCCTGCAATTCGGCTTTTTCCTTTTGTTGTTCAGGGGACACCCCATCTTCTTTTTCACGTGATACCCTTATATAAGCACAAGCGATTGGTGTCATGGTTTGCACCTCCTGCATAAAATTCAGCCCGGCGGATAGCCGGGCTTATGAATTCTATGAAAAATGAATCTCCATAAATCTAGTTTGATGCGGATACGTAAACCGATTGAGATGTTGGCTCCGGAATGGGAAGACCATCTTCCCGTAATCCCTCAACGTGCATAACAAGGGCCTTTTTTAATCTATTAAGAACGTCTTCTTTGGTGTCTCCTGTGGCAATACACCCCGGGATGTCAGGTAAATAAGCGGAATAGTTTTTGTCCGTCTTCTCAATGATAACCAGGTATTCCATGAACGTTACCTCCTTTTTAAATCGGCCTGTTTCAGTATGCTGTTTAGCGTACCAGGCGCGATATCGTCGCTCATCTTACCGGCAATCGTAACCCGCCCACTCTTGGTAGGGTGTTTAAATTGCCGATGGCTGCCAACCTGTTTAACCAAATACCACCCATCATCACTGATCATCTTAATAACTTCTCTCACTTTTAAAGGCATTGTGCCTCCTAAGGTTTATGTTTGTTACACCGCTTCCCGATCAAGGTATGACCTACCGTTCTTTTTAAAGTCCTCTAAGTCAAAAAAGTGCTTATCGACGGCGCTAGTTATCCGCTGTTTATCTTTCTTTGGTAAAGCCTCCATGTCCTCATGGACCGCCATGCTTCTAAATGGTATATTCGACTTTTGAAACTCAAGGCATGAAATCGTGGCTATTCTTGCTTTGGCTTCATCACGTATCCCAAAAAGGTAAATTGGTTTTTGCGCAAAATTAAACGAATAGTCAACCTCCAGGTCATCACGTGTGGGAATAGGGTACACTTTAGCCTTCGGCTGATAAAGAGTAAGGTTGACTTCGATAAACTCAGCCAACTGCTCATAGAAAAGGCTACGAATGACTTCTCGCTTAAAATACTGCATACTGGATACTTTTCCGACTGTCTGTGAAAACTGAAAGATATATGGGTACAGCATATCGGGTGCAACGTCAACAAAAATGTTCCCGTCTTCTCTTTGCAACCCATTTTCACTGATGATGTTATCCAGAATTCTTTCCTTGTTTGGGGTATCGATATCATAAGTGTAGGATAAATGCATTAACGTTAGCCCATAATCGCAGATGCGAATCTTACCTGGTGACGAAGGTGATTCCGTTATGAATATATCAATCATATCCCCATCTTCATGAAAAAATGGCGCGATAAGCTGTTTAACGCCCTTGCGTTTTTCACGGAATTCAACCTTGTCATTAAACTGTTTTTTTAATTTTTGCAGGTAAATCTCCACGATTATCCTTCCTTAAAATAGGCTTCCTTGCCTCAGCCTAGTGAAATACTCATGATTACCACTAATATTACAGTACCTCAAAAAGTACAAAAGCGCATCATTATAATTAGAGTATTCCGTGGTTAATTCGGCGTAAACCTCAGCACGCTTCCCCTTATCCAGACTTTCCTGGTTGGCTTTATGAATATGATACCCATAATGATGGGAGTCAAAATTATCCAAGCCATCAATGTGTTCGTGAGGCCCATTAAAACGGACTAATATAAATGACCCGGGAGTAGACGTTGGGTGGTATCTTAATCCGATTGAAAAGTTTTCTGTGAAAAAATCATGCCTGCGCATAAAAACCGAAAAGAAGTGCTGACCATCGACCGATTGTAATTCCATATTATTGCGATAATGTCCTCTGTCGTAACTATCTGTATGCTTAGGCGGTACAGATATTTCCTTTGGACAGTGTATCAAATACTCCAGTTCGGCCTCAGTATAACTTATCATTTGCAGCCCCCCCAACCTGTAATAACCATTCTGAGCCTGTAAGCACAGGGCATCAACTGTTCTGCTTTAAAAGAAAAATTGATGCCCTACGTAGTGGTTAATGGATTGTTAACGCGTGAAAGATAGGTTGACGCCCTGCGGGACAATCTGACCTCATATTCTCTTTTGTCTGCTGAAATCATCCAGACTCACCCAGTCACCGCGTTCTATTTCTTCCTGGCCGGCTTCAATGTCGGCAATATCCTGCGGCGATAATTCTTCATTTTCAATATCCCTTGCTATTTCAAGCAGGATTTCAAGCTTTTCGGCGGGTAACCGCTTAATTATCTCTTCAATCTTTTGAATTGCAGTAGCCATGCTGATCAGCCTTTCTGGCCGCTTTTTAATAATCTATGGTAATCTGGGTAAAATGATTTGCCCGTATATCATATGCGCTCGCTTTTTTGTTACTATCGACGATTTCTCTCTATCTTGTGATAGGTCTTTCCTTGCCACATCGGCTAACTCCATTTGAGGTGCCCCCCCTGCTCCCCCCCTTCTTATATGTAGTCGAAGTTAACTTGAACAACTATCCCGATAATCCTTAGCTCCTCCTGCCTAAAAACCTGCAGCGGATAATTCTGATTACCGGGAGAAAGGATAATGTCACCATTGTTGGTGCGGTTTGCCTTGCGAATAATGAAGGAACCGTCAGTTATTCTAACTAATACCGTCTGACCATCAACAAAAGTCTGTTGTTCACGAATAATAGCACGATCCCCTTTGTTAATGCGACTGCCAGACATGCTTTCATCGTCGATTTTGATAGCGAATTGCGCCAAAGTATCCGCAGGGACAGGCTCCCAACCAATGATGTTATCCGGGGCAAATAGTTCTTTCCTATTTTTTGGCTTTAGGCTGTAAATAGGAATTTTTCTTACTTCCCCCAGGGGGAGATTTTTACTTCCTTCCGGATCATCATGACCTGGCTCTCTTAACTTTTCAGTGCCTTGTGACACGGAAATTAGATATGGCGTGGGGTCGTCTGTACGACCAAGGAGGTAGTCTAACGGTACATTGAAGTAATCTGCAATTTGTTTCAGCTTTTCATGATCGGGTTGACGTCTCCCCTGCTCATACATCCCTATTGTGCTTGGAGATACCGACAATATCTTAGCCAGTTCTTCTTGATTCAAATTTGCTTGCTCTCGTAATTTTCTCAACTTTTTAGCAAACATTGTGATACGCCCCCAGTAAATTTAGGTTAGCACACAAGATGTGTAGAGGGAATTTATTACACGAAATGTGCAAAAAAAATAAAATCAAGGTTGACCCCCACACAAAGCGTGTGTTAATATGAGTTTACCCACAACACGTATCGTGTAATAAGGGGGGGTGATAACGTGAAAAACGAGGCGTTAATCAATTTCAGAGAGTCTAATAATCTGACTCAACAGCAAATGGCCGATAAAATAGGTGTTTCACTTTCTCTTTATCAAAAGGTTGAAAAGGGAGAAAGAAACAGCAGTTTCAATTTTATTTGTCGTTTCAAGCATATTTATCCAAACGCCGATATTGAATCCATTTTTTTTGCCCAAAAACCACACGGTACGTGTAGTGGGTGTGGGATTCAGAACACCGGCACCGAGGGATAGTACCCCACCAGGGGATTCCAGGGTATAGGGTTCAGGTTCAAGACTCCCAGATCTTTGGCAACTGAATATTACCCGGCAAATTCAAATGAAAGGAGGTATTTATATCAACGAACTTTTGATTAGTACAGGCGATGTTGTGATTAACCTGACCGCCGTCATCCAAGGAATCATGGGGGTTATATGCTTTTTCCTGGCTATATCTTGCTTAGACAAATTGATTAGGCTATTCGATGTTTTTGTTCACCACAACGGCACGGGTCTTTGGACTGATAATTGGAACTCCTTCATGGACAAATACCGCTATTACCGGTTCGGTAGCTTTAGGTATCGCAAGCACAGCCGTTATTGGAAAGTGCGTAATTATTTTGGAATCTAAGTGTTATCTCTTTTTTGTTCACAGTAATCCCTCTACCTGGGATTTTTGAACATTACTTCCGCAGCCACTCAATGTACTTGCTATACCATGTTTTCCTTGATTCCTTGATACCTTCCACCTTGGCGAGTTCATCAACCAGTCGTTGCCGGTCCCATAGCTCAATATCAGGATAATACGATGCTTCTTCCTTCATTTCTTTGGTGAAATACTGGTTGGTGACAACTATCCCTTTAGGGGTTTCATAGTATCGCATAGCACGAAGGATATCACCTAAGGCTGCGACACCAATGTTCTGCTTTCCTCTTTTTTTGGCCTGAACACATATTCGTTCACCGGATTTGGCCTTAAGGATTAAATCGGCTCCTTGGTCTTTGGTGCCCGATTTTAGGTGAACCTGATAACCCATTTTCCCAAATTTTATGCCCAGCCATTTTTCGAACTCGCGGCCTTTCATAGTATCTGTGGCGTCTACGCCGGTTATCCGGGCCTTATGTCTAAATATTGCTTCTTTGACTTCGCTTTTACGTTTAGTTTTTTTAGTTCTTCGGTTTGTAATTCTCGAAAAGATTTCATTTAGAGCACGATCCATGATTATGTGGGCATTTGATGGCCTAATTCAAGGTATATCAGCCGTTCAGTCAGCCATTGCCGATCTGGATAATTGCGGGATGGGTGTGATTGATATAAAAATCGATAATAACTTTCATGAAGTCGTAGTTCATGTTTTTAATGCTGATCGGTTTATAAAACTGTTCCCCAACCATAAGACCACCCCCATGAAACCTAATGAATATGGTCATTCACATCTATTAACGGCAGAAATGAATGGTATAAAAATAATCGCGCTACGCTCTGTCGAGAAAGAGGTGGTCTAGATGGCGCGTGGAGATTGCGAAACCTGTATTCACCACAATGACAACGATTATTGCTTTGACTGTGACCACTTTGACCACATTACGTACGACAAATACGAAGAAGCGTCACCTGAGAAGGTGGCCGAGATCGAGGCCGAGAGACAAAAGCAAATGATAGAAAACGCTATTGATCTATACATTCCAATGGTAATCTCCGATGATTTCCGTAATGCATTCAATACAGCGAAACAATTTGCGGCCAAAGAGCATTTTAAGCCCCATTTTATTTGTGTTTATGCATCAGCGGATAATCACCTAGCAGCTTGTGTGAATAACAAATTGTGAGACATCAAGTTAAGCTTTTTCAAGCCTTCTAACTGTATGTCACATTAATTGGCCCAAAATGAGGGTCTACTTGGCCCACGACAACCGGTATACCTTCATGAAATTGACCACTGCACATGTAAATCGCCAATAGTTTCGCACCTTATCTAAGCCCCGGTGGAGAAACTGGCGCAATTTAAGCTGCTCTTTAATAAATCCAAATACTGGTTCTACAGACGTTTGCCTGAGTCGATAGCGGGCGCGGCCATGTTTAGTCCTAAGTTTTCTGCGCATTAAGTATCTTCGGTTGGCATTTTTAGGAATACGTCCGCGTGGCGGCTTTGCTTCCCGCCATTCACTGTGTTTAACCTTATCGGGTGGGATGAATGCCTCTATTTTGGCTTCTTCCAGAAATATCAGGTTATCTTCGCTATAGTAACCGGCATCAGCACTAAGTTCCTTGATCTTTCTTCCTGTGTTTGCTATCGCTTGACTGACTACTGGTGGTAGATGAGTTACATCAGCCGCTTGGTTACTGATGTCAGAGGCAACGATTACATGGGTTTCAGCGTCTACGGCAATCTGACAATTGTAACCCTGGATGAATGCCTTATCTGAATTGCGCATAATTCGAGATTCCATATCCGTGAAATTTCGCTGGGATTTGTCCTTGGGAACCGACGCCTTGGCTGTTTTGCGCGGCCTGTGCTGTTTGCCCTTTTTCTCAGCCTTCTCTTTTTGGGCTATTTGTTCTTTCTCAGCTTTTTCACGTGCTTCTGCTTCGAGTTCAGCCATAGCCTTGCGGATGGCTTCCCGCCGCTTTTCGGCAGTGGAGAGTTCTTCCGGTAACGACCATCCGTTACCTTGGCCATAACGGGCATCTTCCTCCTGATCGATGCGGTCGGCTTCTTTCAGGTAGTCATTGATGTATTTGGTCAAACGGTCTTCTTCTTTTTTCATTCGAGCATAACTCATGGCGCTGTGTTTGGAGGCGCTTGCCTTGATCTTGGTTCCATCGACAGCAATCTGGTTCAACCTAACCAGACCAGCTTTATCGGCCAGTACAACACTTTGCACGAATAGGTCTCCTAAAGCTTTGAGGTGTCGCCTCCGGAACTCTGAGATAGTCCAGTGGTCTGGTTGCTGATTGGCTGAAAGATATCGAAAACCGATGTCATCGTGTAGTGCCTTTTCAATTTTCCTGGAGGAATGTATGCCTTTTGATACCGCGTAAAACAGGACTTTCACCATCATAACCGGTGAGTATGGCGGATACCCTTTCGACTCAGTATAGCTTTCATAAATGGCCGAAAGATCGAGGGTCCCCACAACCTCGTCAATGAATTTGGCCGGATGATCATCGGGTATCCAGTCATGCATAGAAGGTGGAAAAAGCATTATCTGATGTTGGTCGTACTCTCTAAATTTCTTCATATTGGATAATTCGCTATTTGAAGGGATATTCCTTCTTGTAAAAGTATTTTTATGCATGGTTATTCACACAAGCTGCTAGTAGCCAGCGATACGAGAGTTTTGATCGAATACTCGTGTGAAGTTCCTCTGTCGTTGCATGATAAGTCTATTGTGCGGCTGGAGGATGATTGCGTAGCAGTGCATGATAAGCCGTTCCCGAGTTATAAGTCACTGTTTGACTTTCTTGGCGTTACTGAGCCACTCTCTGGGATTGAAACCCACATATATAAACTCGCCTACCCAGAATTCCTCGTTGAGGGATTCATCCTGAATTATCATTTTGTTTACTTCAACAAAACATATCTAGACCTAATACGTTCTACTCTGACGGGTCAAATAACAATCAAATATTCAACTCTTTTCGAGTTCTCTTCTGTCCTGTTTACCGGTGATAATGCAAGAGTATTGCTTATGCCACTAAGAGTAAAATCTACTGATAGCTGGAAGGAGGTCAAGTCCAATGACATGGATTGAGACCTATTCTGGCCAGAAGGTCAGTTTCCCCTTCCCAGAACCTAGAGCAATCAAGATCCAGGATATAGCGCATGGCCTGTCTCATGTTTGCCGGTTCTCAGGTCAGTGTTCACATTTCTACTCAGTTGCTCAGCATTCAATCAACATGACAATCGAACTAAATAAGCGTGGCTGCGGTCCCCGGTTGCTTTTACTGGCATTACTCCACGATGCGTCTGAGGCTTATATTGGAGATATGCCGAGTCCCCTTAAACGATTGATACCGGCATATCGTGAAATTGAAAAGACTGTACAGCAGGCTATTTGGAATGGCCTGCAGATTACCCCTCCCGCTCAATGGGAAAAAGCAGTCATAAAACGTGCTGATGAATTGCTTCTTGGCTATGAGGCTGAAGCACTTATGAGGTGTAGCGATTCATGGAACCAGAGATACATCAAGGGAAAAACTCTGTTATCCCCCAAGTACTTTGATTACACCCAACCGGAAATAATTGAATCGCAATTCCTTGCCGCCTTCAACAGTTTAACCTCTCCCCATATAAAGAAGGGCGGTGTTTCTTCATGTTAGAATACACCGTCCTTCACTTGTTTTCCGGCATCGGGGGGGCTGCTCTCGGATTTCAGGAGGCAAAGGCAGAATATAAAGGATTGTTGGGGAGCTTTCGCACACTGGCAGGTATCGACTGTGATCCGGAGGCCTGCCGGGATTTTGAAACCATTACCGGAGCACCCGCGGTTGAGATGGACCTATTCAGCCGCAAAGACTACATAGAATTTCATGGCAAGCAACCTCCCAGGGAATGGGTGGAAGTTACTCCGCATGAAATAGTTGATGTAACGAACGGGGAGTATCCAGATGTCATATTCTTATCTCCACCTTGCAAGGGGTTTTCTGGACTGCTGCCAAACAAAAAGGCGAAAAGTGAAAAGTACCAAGCTTTGAACCGCCTTGTGTTGCGAGGACTGAAACTGATCCTTGATGCCTATATGGATGACCTGCCATCAGTGATTATGTTGGAGAACGTGCCCAGGATTACGTCCCGGGGTGACTTCCTTCTCCGTCATGTCAAACAGCTGCTGGGCAGACACGGATACGTCTTTCACGAGGGCACCCATGACTGTGGGGAGCTGGGCGGCCTTGGTCAGCACCGGAAGCGGTACCTGCTCATTGCTAGGCTTCCAGATAAGATGCCAAGTTTCATCTACCGACCACCTACTCGCCGGGTAAAATCCATAGGAGAAATTATTGGTCCGCTTGCCTTTCCGGATGATCCGACCATGGGGCCCATGCACAGACTTCCCCGGTTGCAGTGGAAAACCTGGGTTCGGCTTGCGATTATACCCGCAGGCGGCGACTGGCGGGATATGGAGAATGTGGGCTCGTACCAAATCGAGCATGTCAAAAGGGGAAGCGGTTCTTTTGGAGTACAGGAGTGGGACAATCCTGGTCATACCGTCATAGGTAATTCTACTGTAGGAGGAACGTCTCCAGTATCAATATCTGATCCACGGCTTACTAATCGTGAGTCCAGGCATCCAGGGGTTTATCAGGTCCTGAATATGGATGAACACGCTCCGTGCGTCACTGGTACTAGGTTTGGTTCAGGAGCCCCTGCAGTAGCAGACAACAGAGTGCCTTTTAACAACGTCTTTCGGATCACCAAATGGGATGATACCCCAGGAGCAGTGACCAGCGGAAACGGACAAACCGGAACCATAGTTGGAGATCCCCGACTTAATATCACAAACGGGCACCAAGCACTATACCGGGTGAGCCCATGGCAGGAACCCGCCAATACGGTTACAGGTGCCCATGGTCCAAATAATGGTGCTATAACGGTGGCTGATCCGCGGGTTAAGGCTGGGCAATACCCGGGCGGTTACGGTGTCATAGACTGGGATGATCCCGCCCCAACAGTCAGATCAGCGGGAAGGGTCGTGAATGCTCCGATTTCAGTTGCTGATCCACGCCTTTCATGTGAACCCCGAAACGGCACCATGGGAGTCCAACCATGGAATCAGCCATCAAAGACAATCATCGGATCTGGTGACATCCACGCAGGCGCTGCGGCCGTAGCAGACCCGCGTATTCCAAAAGATACCGAAGTATTGGACCCACCACCTATCATCATTGCATTGGATGGTACTTGGCATCGGCCTTTGACTACATTGGAGCTTGTAGCTCTGCAAGGTTTTCCGATCATTCTGGCCAATGGTCAACCCTTACAATTGGCGGGTAATTCGGATGCTAGGTGGCGGGAAAGGATCGGCAACGCGGTCCCACCTCCAACAGCACGTGCAATAGGTGAGGAAATCCTATTGGCTCTTATGTCAGCCAAAGATAACCTGTGGATGCTTTCAAGTGCCGGCATTTGGGTTCACAGTGAAACCGTTGTTGAGAATGCGGAGGTGTTGCAGTGAGAGTAAGTCGAATATCAGCAACCCAGCATACTGAGAATTTCCACACCCCCAACTCGAATCGCCGCCGAAAGTGCGGTTCATGCGGACATTGGTATGGTTGCAAAAGTGACGAAACGGCCATTTGCGGGATATCAAAGCAGTGTAAGCCTCGTAATCGGGAGGCTTGCAGAATGTACATTACAAAAGCGGAAATGGCGAAAAGAGCGAAAAGGAGGCTGGTTTGATGCCTACAAAGATAGAGTGGTGCGACGAAACGTGGAACCCCATACGTACTGCGGACAGCGGGTACCACTGTACGAAGCTATCCGAAGGGTGCCAGAACTGCTATGCAGAACGCATGAATAAACGCTTTGGCAACCTCAAGCCTTTTGACAATGCACCTGCTGAATTTGTACTAAACCAGAAGCAATTGCACAAACCTCTGCACTGGAAGAAACCGCGCCGGGTATTTGTCCAGAGTATGGGGGATTTGTTTCATGAGGATGTACCATTTATGGTAATCGCCAAAGTTTTTAGGATTATGCACACTTCCAAACATCATACTTTCATGGTTCTTACAAAGCGGCCAAAGCGCATGAAAGAGTTTATTGAGTGGTTCATTGGTCCTGAATGGCGTGGTGCATGGCCGCAGGAATACCCCCATGTTTGGCTTGGCGTGACCTGCGAGAACCAGACTAGGGCGGATGAAAGAATTCCGGTCCTGCTACAGATACCAGCCGCGAAACGCTTCGTTTCGGTGGAACCGATGCTGGGGACGGTAGATTTAATTCAAGCCATCGATGTCGCAATTGAGATCAATGGAGAAATTGAAGTGCCGACAGTCGATGGCATTGGGCAATGGCTGAAGTGGGTTATCTGCGGTGGCGAGACAGGCCCCGGTGCCCGGCCCATGCATCCTGATTGGGTACGGTCGATCAGGGATCAGTGTCGGGATGCAGGGACACCATTCTTCTTCAAGCAATGGGGTGATTGGGCACCAATACCAACAAAAGATGTCCCCGTCATTGGGTGTGCAGACGGCGGACGATTCCATGACGGACCTAATCCCTCTAGAGGTTTAGCAATGTACCGTGTAGGCAAAAAAGCCGCTGGGTACCTGATCGACGGCCAGGAGTGGCGGCAGTTTCCGGAGGTGGAGATATGAAGCCAGCGACTCAACGTTATTGGTACAGCCAGGAATCAGGGAAAGTAATCAGTCTGGCCGAATATCGCGAGGCCAAGCAGGTAGTCGAGGAGCATCAGTCCTTGGTTCTGAATTTCTTTGACAACGTGAGCAGGCTTATGAGATCGTTATTCCTTGTTATCTTTGCAGGCAGTGTCAGTTACATTTTAGCCCAATTATTAAGGTGGTACCTGATATGAATTGGAAACATGACAAATTAGCTGAGGATCTTGCTGCTCATTTAAGCACACCATGGTTGCAGGTTCCCTTGGGTAGTGTATGGCTAGAAAGGCCACAGTTGGCTGATGTTATTACAATCCAACCGTCCTACACCAGGTTTTGCTTGCACATTTACGAGGTGAAAGTCTCCCGGGCTGACTTCTTAGGCGACCTCAGGCGGGATAAATGGCGTGGTTACTTAAACCACTGCCATCGGCTAACGTTTGCTGTCCCAGCCGGAATGATAAAGAAAGAAGAGGTTCCCCGGGAGGCTGGCTTAATTGTTCGTGGTCCTAAAGGGTGGCAGGTTCAGAAAGCAGCCCCCAAAATGGACATCGAAATCCCGGACAACACACTATTATCAATGCTATTCATTAAAGGGCGTACAACAGTCAGACAAAGGAATCTGGATGCGGCCCTTGGTTATTCCGCTTCATATGGTGATTGGGATGGCAAAAAACGTCAAGCACGACATTTAGGAAAGCGCATTGCAAAAGCCCTTCGCGTCCATCAGGAATTAGAAGAAACTAAAATGCGCTATGAATCGGCAAATAAGTATTTCGCAAGCCTGGTACGCGAAGCGCTTGAATTGGAACCAGACGAATCTTATTGGCCGCTATGGAAAGTTGGGGATCTAGTCCGGGAAATACAGCGAAAGGCTATGGAAAGGGGTGATCCTATCGAACATCATTGATGCTACCTGGGTGACTTTCACACGCGCCTTGAATTCATAGCAGTTGTAACAGAGGAGGGAACAGCTTGAAGAACATATTCCACGAGTTGAAAGCGTTCAGGGATTGGACAATTATAAACCGTCCAACATCAGGCGAAATTGCTTTATGGTATGTGTTACTCACCATAAACAATATGGTCGGATGGAGTGACCAGTTTACTGCGTCGAATCCAACGCTGCAACTTTTGACTGGATTGTCCAAATCAAGCTTCGATCGCGCAAGAAATAAATTGGTGCAAAGGGGGCTTATAGAATACCAACCAGGTACAACTCGCCAATCCGGTACCTATAGATTAGTTTCAATATGGAACCAATCATGGGAACAACCACGAAACCAATCGCGGGAACAATGCGGGTCTAATGTGAGACTAATCCGGGACCAATCCGGGTCTAATAGTGGGAACATTAATAAACATATATATAACATAACAAAACAGAGTGTGTATCCCCCTGACCCCCCAGCGGGGGAAGACACACAAAAGATTCAGTACGCTAATTGTGTTTCCATGACCGAGAAAGAACATCAGGAATTGGTTGACCTCTTTGGCGAGGAAAAAACACAGGAATGGATTAACAGGCTCAACCTATGGAAATCCAGCAAGGGTCGGAAAACGCACTCTGACTATTACACGATCTTAGACTGGCATAACCGGGAAAAAGACAAACAAAAGGAGCGCGCTATTACTTCTGGATCTAAGACAAGTCTGGATGATCGTGAAATATACATACCTCCAAACGTGACATGAAAGGGGTGATTAAGTTGAATAAATCCAGCGATTTGGACAAGGGAAAGCGTTTATGGGAGGTTTTGAATAACCACTATGACGGAATTGAAAGTAAGATTCCACTGCAAAAACAGGTTGTTTAACCCCTATGGGGGTTTTCAATAGTAAAAATTGTCTTGAGCAGATAGCTCAAAAAGTTCTTTTTCAACTGAAGATCGCTAATTTAGACCTCCATTACTATGGTTTTGTGTTCGTTAACCTAAATTTGGGCATAATATCCCTGCTTTTGGCCTTTTCGGCTTCCTTAGCTTGCCCAGAGCCATCCGGGAAAACTGCTTAATATTTCGGGCTATAATTTTGTAAGCAGTGACCAAGTAAGTTTTTAGCACGCCACGTGTGTAAAGGTTATTCAGATCTTCCCCTCTTTTTAGAGCGGAGTTGGTTGCTTCGATTCCAGCACGATAACTGGTGTTTTCACGTCTGACCGCAATATTGTGTATTTGATCTCTAACCCGGTCAGCCTGGATGGTTTTTAAACTAACCCGTAATATCCGGTCTTTCTTCTGGGTCTTTACTGGACATATATCAAAATTCGGGCATCCTTGGCAATCCTCGTGTTTGAAGTGGCAACTGCTAGTCTTGGAACCGGGATTGAAATCGCTTCTAAATGGGATCTTGCCCTGGGGACAACTGATTATTTTCATATCATCATCAAACTTAAAACTGGTTGTGGAAAGTTTATCTGATGGAGCCTTACGTCCGGTCATATCTGTATAGTGTAGGTTAACCTCTAGCTCATCTGCCATTTCTATGACCTCTTGGCCGTAGTAACCTCCATCTAAGTAGATGTCCTTTACATCCGTCCTTTGTTTGATGATGGGTATGCGCTCCTTAGCCATCTCTACATCGCTGATGTTATTGGGTTGTACTGAAAAGTCGGTAATCACCTGAATCGGGTTTTCTTTGCTACTGGTTTCGCTCACGTTTAAAACGTAGCCGCTATGGTTCTTACCCGCTTTGTTACGGAAGGTAGCGTCACTATCATAAGCTGATTGCAGGGAACCGCTTTCAATTTCACTACTGGGCTTGGCGAGCCATATTCCCTTAGATTCATCGAAGGCAGCCTGTTCGCCTAGAAAACGCTTAAGCAGAACCATTTCTCGTTTTGAAGCAAGGTTACGATCCTTATTTGCCAAGTTATCTACCTCTTGCATGAGGTTAAGGACTTTCTGGAACCTGCTTTCCAGTTCCTGATTTCTAGTTCTGTATAGTAAATCAGTTCTGAAGCTATCTCTTAACACTTGTTTGAGATTATCGGAAAGCATGTTAGAAGCAATGCCTCTTACCGCTTGAACCAATACATCCAGGGCTAACGAGAGTCTACCGGCTTTCTTGATATTGGGAGAAATCAAGGTAGAATCCATACGCTGGTCATCGGTTTTTATCCCGGCTTGTTCGATAAAATTCTTGGTTAGGATTTCAAACTGTTGGAAAATCACTTCATCTTGCTCGGGATACTCTAATATGTGCCTATAAACTCTTTCTCTGAATTCGTAAAGGGTACGTTCAGCCAGGTAAACCTCACCCAGGTTTCTTATACCTAGGGCATAATTGACCTGGAAGTTAAAGTAGAACTGCTCGATTAATTCTTGATCAGTATAACCAAACATGTTTTTGATAATCTCTAATGACATCAGTATATTAACTGGAACATTGGGTCTGCCGGTATCAAGACAATACATGGGGGCAAACAGATCTTCGTTGATTTTACAAAAAACATGTTCATAGAAAACTGGTGCCCAGGTTTTGTTTAGTAGTTTGGCTACACTTGGTCTCATGGACTGGTAATGGCTAAAAAGTTCATCTTGATAGTGACTATCGTTTTTACGGAACATACTGCAAAACCACCCTAAAGTTAGTTTATCTTTTATTTGCTTTAAATATCTAACTATTACTTCAATATTCACAGTGGTTTATCCTGCTGTTTTACAATATTTTTGGGGTTTTTGCAGTGGAATCAAGTAAAGTTTACTTTTTTCATCAAATCACTGAGAATCCATTGGATTACGTTAAGATGCTAGTTCAAGGGTTGCATACGGACTTACTTCTGCTGAAAAAGGATGGGCTAGATATATGGCCTGAATCCATCCGGAGCGCAAGCATGGCGGCCCGGATTCTGGAGGTTATAACGGGGGAGGACACGCCACCGAGGTACCAAGGCACTAAGTGGCGCAGTTGGGATTGAACTGACGAAGCCTTATAAAGCTTTTATCTACCATGGGAGGTGATATAACCGTGAGGCAGATTATGTCTATCCGTCGGGGGGACCAAGGGGAAATAAATCTTGATAAAGCCGAAGAATCCCTAAAAGATTACCGTTTTCTGAAAACTCCTATTCGCAACGAAATAGACGAATTTTTCACGCGACTCCCCGAGCCTTATAGTTCCTTCGCCCGATTTCGCTATCAACATTCTGAAACCATGGAAGAGGTTGCAGATAAACTGGGATATAGCACCCGCACATGCTATAACTTCCGGCTGAAAGTACTGAAGTGGTGGGTGTTGTTCCTGACCGGGAAAAAGTGCAGCTAAGCGTTAACGAGGGGAGGGATAACGTGACTGCAACCGTCAAACACGTACCACAGGAACAAATAGAACGATTCCGAGAATTACAGAATCTGCCGTACAAAATCAAAGTTCAGTATGCTTTGGGCAAAGCTCAAGAGTTTTACGAAACGATGGAAGGTAAAGTATTCTGCAGTGTTGGTGGTCTTGATAGCATTACACTACTTTTGTTTTTACGGATGTACATTGATCCTGATATTCCGGGTGTTTCCGTGTCGGTATTAGAGGACAAAACCGTTCGGGGTGTACACAAACAGTTAGATAACATGGTCTTCTTAAAACCCTATAAATCAAAGGTTAAGGTCATCCAGGAACATGGGTACCCGGTAATTTCGAAGGAAAAGGCCGGGAAGATACAGTTACTCCAGAACCCGACCGTTAAAAATGAAACTGTGCGCCACGCAATCATGACCGGTGAAACTGGAGCTTACGGCGGCTATAGAAAAGGGACCAGGATGAAGTTACCGCAGAAGTGGCTTGAACTATTTGGCGGACCGGAAAACGAGAAGTATGGAACCAACTACAAGACCGCACCATTCAAGGTTAGTCCCGATTGCTGTTATTACATGAAGGAAAAGCCGGCTGACGACTGGGCGAAGCAACACGGCCTGTACCCCTATATGGGCCTTATGGCAAGCGAAGGCGGTCAGCGGGAGAAGGCCCTAATTAAGAACGGTTGTAACTACTACGGAAAGACCGTAACCCGGTCCTGCCCCTTTGCGATCTTTCAACGGCAGGATATATTGCAACTGGCCCTTGATCTTGAAGTCCCAGTACCTGCGATATACGGCGAAATAGTCCGAGATCCGGACGGCAAACTGCGGACAACAAAGGCGCAGCGCACGGGCTGTACAATGTGCGGGTTTGGAATTCACATCGAGCCAAGGCCCCACCGTTTCGACCGACTCAGGGAAACGAATTACAAGGAATGGCGGTTCTGGATGTACGACATGGGGTGGGGCAAGGTTTTGAACTATATCGGTGTCAAATGGGAGGATGAATATGTTGCGCCACCCCAACAGATTGCCCTGTTCGGGTAGCCGCACATTCTGTTAAAGATGCGAAGGAGTGAGAAATATGACAGCTATGGCGATAAGTACGCCGATGCTAAACAAAATGAAACATGCTATTGGTTATGAACCAAACCGGGTTAGGCGCGGGAAATATCTTTATTACAGGAATTACTATGGAGCAGCCCCAAGGGATATTGGCGAATGGGAATTCCTCGTTAGCAAAGGATTTGCTTTTAGGGACGGGGATTCAAAAATATTTTCCTTAACCGAGCGAGGGCTTGATTACTTGGAAGATGTGCTTAGGATTACGATTGAGAATAGGGATGTAACGGAATACGATGTCTTAGATGTACTTATTAGTAACGAGTTAGATGCTTCCAATTTCGAGTCAATAGTAAATGTGGTTTTCGTAGCAGAGGCATTGAGAATAAGCAGACATAAAGCTAAGAAGCTCATAGGCTCATTGCGAAAGGAAGGGTTAGTGGAATTGCATTGCGTTAGCTTTTGCGATGCCCATGATGACCATGTAAGCCCTCCATATTGGGGATATATGATCACAGAAAAAGTTAAAGAAACAGAGCAGTACAAGACACGAGCCGAGGAGCACAATAAGTTCTGTGACATAAGAGAGGAGAATTTAAATGCCTGAGAAGGTAATTGGTGATATTGAACTGTTAACGCCAAAACAACTTGAAAAAGACCTGGTGGAGGATTTTATGCAGATGACAGTTGAAGCCAGGAATCATCTTGCAGACCGAGTTACCAGCCTTGAATCCCAACTCCAAAAGACACAACTAGCATTAAAAGTAATTTATGAATTATTAGAAGAACAGCAACCACCGTGGTACTTGAGCAAACACTCCCAACTTATAAGGGAAACATTACAGTTGTAGTTGAAACCCACGAAAGGGCGCGATTAGGAGAAAGGGGAAAACGATGACCAAGGTTCTTCTGTTTGACGATGGAAAACTGCCAAACCTTGCCTTAATGAAACTATCCACCTTTTACAAACATCAGGGTTTTCAAGTGGTTTTAGAACACATAGATAACCCTTCCGGACAGAAGGCTGATATGGTACTTTGTTCCGTTTTATTTACATGGAATAAGCAAAAAGCCGAAAAACTACGCAAATTATATTCCAATATAGTTTTCGGAGGCACCGGATGGGATCTATCAATCAAACTGCCTCCTGAGGTTGAGTCCTGTAAACCTGATTATGACCTGTATGGTGTCGGCCACATTTACCCCCGTATTAAAGGGATCATGACGCGAGAAGCCAGAGAAAGAAAGGCTCAAGAAATTGTTTATGCGGGGATAGGGTTTACCAGTCGGGGATGTGTCCGGAAATGCGGCTTTTGCGTTGTGCCTAGAAAGGAAGGCCGGTTGCACCAGGACGCTCCCATAAAAGATTTAATCAATCCCAGGTCCAATGTAATTATTCTCCTGGACAATAACCTGACCGCCGATCCGGATTGCATTGAAAAACTCAAGGAAATTAAAGAACGGAATTTGATTATTGACATTACCCAGGGGATTGATGTCCGGCTGATGACCCCGGAAATAGCCAAGGCTTTGTCCGAAGTAAACCATTTGAGAAGCCTGCATTATGCCTGGGATCTGATGCCATACGAACACCAGGTCATGAATGGGATACAGACGCTATCGAAATTCGTGAACAAACACCGCCATATGTGTTTTATGCTGGTCGGGTATAACACCACCTTTGAAGAAGATATGTATCGCTATCGGAGATTAAGGGAAATCGGCGTCGATCCATATGTAATGATCTACAACAAAAGATCAACCTACCAGCTCCACCACTTTGCCAGATGGGTTAACGGTCGGTTTTACAAGAAGTGCAGCTTTGAAGATTATGCTCCATGGATTAAGGCCAGACAAGAGGGGGAGTTGTTGTTTAACTATAGTTAACAGGTACAGAAAAGGGGGGACGGATTTGAGCAATTACATAAACATGATAAACAAAGCCAATAAGACGCTGACAAAGAAAAACGAAGAGCTTGTTTCGGAGAATAAGGTTCTTAAAAGCAGTATATCGTCATTAAAGGCGGAGATTAGCCAATTGAAAGAGGAAAAACGAATGCTTGAAAGGCGGAGATGCAAGCATAACCGCAGGTGTGAATCGCTGGAACGGACTCTGGGCAGCAGTATAGCCATGTTCGCGCCCCTGGTCACAGCAATGCGTGAAAATACTTATGACTAGCGAAATAGGGGCTCAATAAGAAGAACCACCCGGAAGTGTGCAAGAACATTGCACACTTCTTTCATTGTGGAGCCAGAATCTTATTAATAGAGTTTAGGTGAGGGGTGAGGAAATGATTTACAGGGTTTTCACTCCCGAGGGTTTTTTCGAGGTTTTACAGCAACTAACCTACGGAGACATGATCATCGCGGGAATTCTGATTATCATCTTAGCGGTTGTAACGTTTAAGGTGATTTACGATATAGCAGACCGGGAGGGATTTATCTGATGTGGGATTCCTTTAATCTGCACTCATTAGTGGCCATTTACGCGGCTGTGATTCTGATGCCGATCTCGATAGCCTATTTTATTCAGCGCATAGCAGGTTGGTGGATGAGATGATAGATAATTTCGGGTACTGTGTGATGTGGTTTCTGAGCTATCCTTTACTGATTTGGGCCGTTGCCCTGACTTGCTTATCACTGGCAATCCTAACCGCCTTTTTAACTCTGGTTAGGTAGAGGAGGGGGATTTGAATGTCCTTCAACGTTGATATGGTCGAGGTATACCAACAGTTTGCCAACGTTTTCGGCTCACTGACTCCACTATTGTGGCCGTTTATCGGGGTGTTACTGGCCTTGTTTGTTTTTGGGGGTCTGATTACGATTTTCAAGCATTACGCACAGAGGTAGGCCATGCCGCATATTACGCTTGATTACAATATCGATTACCTGTACCAGGTCATAGTGGACATCATCTATTCGCTCTGGCCGATCATAGCGGCAGCATTAGGGATAGCGATGGCGGGATTTCTGCTCTACGCAATCGTACGAGCTTTTAGACAGTGGGTTGATTGATTGTTTTAGGTACCAAATACCTTAAACATAACCTGAACGCAAAGGAGGTGAAGTAGTTGAGTCTGAACATCATTCCAACCGATGTTATCGGTTACCTGGTTGACGTTTTTGGCGCTCTGTGGCCGATCCTGGCTCTCGGGTTGGGTATCGCTGCTGTGCCCAAACTCATCGGCTCTACCAAGGCCGTTTTTTCCCGGAGATAATTCGGGGTACGACCGCCGTGTAAATGGTATGGAAGGAGGTGAAACGGGACCACTCGGCAAACCGAATGCTGGTGCAGCGACACCTTCACTACCAGAATTATACGGCGGTCGGAACCGGTTATCCGCTAACGCCAGACGGCTGATCACCTACGAACCCGATTAACGTCCTTGCCAGTTGGTGGGGGCGATTGGGATAAAAAACAAAAAAGGAGGGACCCCTGTGAGCTTAAACATTGTGCCCGCAGAAGTTATTACTTACCTGGTTGACATCTTTGGCGCTCTGTGGCCGATCCTGGCTCTTGGGTTAGGTATCGCGGCTGTACCCAGGCTCATTAGCTCTGCCAAGGCCGTGTTTTCACGGTAGTTGCTAGTTGGGTGGGGACGTTAAATGAAAATGCTTGCATGGGCGCCCTTTGCCTGAGAAGACCGAGGGCGCTTATGGCAAGAAGAGGTGAAGAATAGCTATGTTTACAACTAATGCGGGTGATGTAATTGGTCAGATGATGTCGGTGATGTCCATATTAGGGCCAATATATGCCTTCTTTTTTGGCCTAATGGCCCTTCGGGCTCTAATGGACACAGTTGCAAACAAGATATTCCCTAAACCTGTAAAAAAGAAAGCCGCAAAAAGACCCCGAACGAGAGTTAGATATGACCGTAAGCAATATCCCGGACTCCGAGTCAATTATAACAAGACCGGTTTCACCGTCTCATACTTCGATGATGTAAAAAAGGCTCAAACCCAGAAATTACGGAAAGCCAAGTAAAGGTGGAATAAACAATGGAGATCGTATTGGTGTTTTACCTTT
Organism: Syntrophomonadales bacterium; assembly: GCA_050951725.1. Taxonomy (GTDB): domain Bacteria; phylum Bacillota; class Syntrophomonadia; order Syntrophomonadales; family DTU052; genus DTU052. The sequence goes on from JBMNJO010000012.1 coordinate 396,320, forward strand.
ATCACTTTTTTATATTCCTGCTTAGTTTAGGGTTTATCAGACACCGGCGCACTCTTAAACAAGGTGACCAAGTGCACCGGCTGGCGGTGGTAATACCGGCTCACAATGAACAGAACGTAATCCGTGATTCCGTGCGCTCAATTAAGAACGTTAACTATCCTGCAGAGAGATTTGACGTTTATGTAATCGCTGACAACTGTTCTGATCGGACGGCTGAGTATGCCAAATCAGCCGGAGCCAAAGTATTAAAGCGCTTTAATAGAACTTTAGCTGGAAAACAACACGCCTTAAAATGGGCGTTTGGACAGATAAATCTTGATGAATATGATGCCGTAGTTATCCTGGATGCTGACAATCATGTAGATCCTGATTTCTTAGGTGTCATGGATGATGAACTATCTAAAGGGAACAAGGTAATTCAAGGATACCTGGACGCCAAGAACCCGTGTGAATCATGGGTAACGGCAAACTATGCTTACATGGCCTGGTATGGGTGCAGGCTGCTGATGGCCCGTAAGTTCCTGGGGTTGTCAGCCTGGCTGGGCGGTACCGGGATGTGTATAAGAACCGATGTGATTCGCCGTGTAGGATGGAACCTCCATACATTGACCGATGATGTTGAGTACACCTGCCAGTTACTTATAGCCGGGGAAAAGGTCGCGTTTGCCGAAGATGCTATTGTATACGACCAGAAACCCGCCAAATTAAAGGATTCAATGAGGCAACGTCTCCGCTGGATGCGCGGCCAGACGCAAACCTGCATCAGATACATACCGCAAATTCTAGTGTCAATGGGTCGGTTCTGGTTAAAGGGCAATCTCGGCCAGGTCGCCCGGTTGTTCGATGCGCTGATGTGGATCCCCATGCACGTGATGATATTTGCCGCCGTAGCCTTGTCAATTCATCAAGGCTGGTGGCAGTACCTGTTATCGGTATTCCTATCTGTACCGGTGTTGTACACCTTACCCATGGCTGCAGACCAGATAAAGAAAAGCCGCGCCTGGGCGTACCTGATAACTGGCGGTGCCTTTTTCCTAACCTGGATACCGGTTACCGCCTACGGAGTGATCAGCTGCGGAAACAAACAATGGCGGAGAACGCCACACTAATAAAGGAGTGACGGGGGTTGTGAGTATTGTCAACAAAGTAAAGAATTCTAGAATCCGGTACCTGCTAGTTGGGGTGCTGGTGGTGGGGCTGGTGTTTGGTGTACTGTCGCTGACCTATGCCGCGGAGACTGCTCTACACGATGAGGCACCGGGGACGATCATTACATTTTCGGGAAAACAGTGGATAATCCTTGAGCAGATGCCTAATGGGGAGACGTATATCTTACTGTACGACAAGGGTAGCGGGATGGCATTTGACCCCGATAAAACCCAGTTGTTTGATCCCTCGGATCCTAACAACATTGCCTATTACCTAAATAACGATTTTCTCAACAGTCTGTCGCAAAGGCACTTAATTAGCGAGCATTCCTGGGATCGAGTATCAGTTAATTTTAGCGATAGTCTTGATGGGACTGATTATGGAAATGTTACCTGTAGCATTGGCTTAATTAGCTATCGAGAAGCAGAAAAATATTCAACCTACTACCCCATAAACTACTGGGGATGGTGGTGGACTCGGACTCCTCGTACTGAGAGCTCCGTCACGGTGTGGTGCGTAAATCGGGATGGCAGCATAGGCGGTAGCACTGCCTCCGATACTAACGGGAGAGTCCAGCCCTCTTTGTATCTTAAATCTAATATCCTAATAGATCATAACAAAGTAGTGGTAGGCAAGGGAATCGTAAACAAGCCGGATACACCAGCGGAGTTGTCAGCCAATAATCAATCCTCCAACGAAGTAACTCTAACCTGGCAGGCAAATACGGAAGAAGACCTAGCTGGCTATAGAGTATATCGAGGTACTAGCATGATTGCTGAGACAGCATCGACCACCTACACCGATGATACTGTACAGCCCGGCATGACATACAGCTACTCCATATCCGCTTACAATACTGATGACCACGAAAGCGATAGGAGCGCACCGGTTACGGTGACTACTCCACCGGCCACACCAACCGGTTTAAGCGGAAACGCAGTCGAGAGAACGGTTACTCTAACCTGGGAAGGTCCGGGGAATCCATGCTATATAGTCCAGCGAAGTTCCAACGGAACTGACTACACCCAAGTGGCCGAAGTCACGGAAGAATCGTTTACCGAGACAAACGACCTATGGGGGACAACGTACTATTACCGTGTGGCCCAAAAAGGCCAGGATGGGAATATATCAGCATACTCTGAGGCGGTACAGGTTACTACAGAACCGGTACCTGCACCAACAGGGTTAATCGCTGCCATGGAGGGTATGAACATAAACCTATCCTGGCAGCCGGTTGACGGAGTAGATACATACATAGTGGAAAAGAGTATTGGCGGAGAAACCTGGGAGACGATAGCAACGGTTACATCCACCACGTACACAGATACGGTTGAAGATGGCGATATACAATACCTGTACCGTGTAAGGGCGGACGCTGGAAACCAGGTGTCCGATCCCTCTAATGTTGCGGGGGTTGCACTGCCTCCAAGTCCTCCCGGCAACGCACAGGCTAACGTGGACGGGAAAAATGTAACCCTGACTTGGGAAGCGTCAAGTAACGCAGTGGCCTACATAATAGAACGCAGCACGGATGGGATCACTTGGGAACAAATTATAGAGCAGAGCGAGTTAACATATCAGGAAGCCGCGCCCCGGTGGGATACCAGCTACCAATACCGTGTTAAATCCAAGAACGCAGAGGGACTTATATCTGTTGCATCGGACCCGGTGCAGGTGACCACATCCAGCGTACCGATCCCGGAGAACCTGGAGGCCAGTGTAACGGACAATCAAATCACAATCACGTGGGATGAGGCACCAGGAATTAGCCTCTACCGGATACAGCGCAGCGATAACAGTATCTTTTGGGATGACCTGGCCGAAGTTGAGGGCACGAGTTACACCGACAGTGACCTCGAATGGGAAGAAAGATACTATTACCGGATTAAATCGGTTGATGGCGACCAGGAATCCGATTATACGGCGTTTATAATGGCGCAGACCAAACCCAAACCGGTACCGGTTGCGCCCCGGTTGTCCTACTCCGTAGATAACACGAATATCGGCTTGGCCTGGAATACCCAGAACGTACCGATCAGTGGATACCGGATATACGTTAATGATGAACTAAAGGACGAAATACCCGGTAACGTTAGTAAGTACAGCTTTGCCGGCGAGAGCGGGAAAAGCTACAAAGTAAAAGTAGAAGTCTACAACATATATGGGACTGCGAGCTCCACCGTAACCATAAAGGTAGGCACTTTTACCACTCCGGGAGCTGCCAAAATGGTTGGCGATGTAACCACCAATGCCGTTGCGGTATTTGGCTCCCTGGGGGGACTGTTGGCGTTGTCATTGGCATTCAAGGGAGCGGGACCGTTGATTGATGCGGCACGTAAGGTTATAGGACTATAACGGGCCGGGGAGGACGCCATGAACATAAAGGGATTGTTTGTAATAGCAATAGTGGGGGCCGTCCTTATGGGCGGTCCTGTTGCCGTTGGTCAGACCACAATTGATTGCACAAAAGCAATCAAGGCCGAACCTCGCGAGGTATTATGTGGGCAGTTAGTCAGACCTATCAATACGAAAGTGGATATAAAAACCCGGACGATTAACCCCTTTTGGACTCTTCCACGCACAGCCTCAAGTAACCAAAAACTTAGCATAAACCGATCCCTGCCGGTTAAGGTGCGCGATCTTATAGACGCAACCTCGGAGAAATTGAAACTTGACCCGGCGTTGGTCCGGGCTGTGGCTATGGCCGAATCAAGCGGAAACCAGGGAGCGGTGTCCCGGGTTGGAGCAGTAGGCGTTATGCAATTAATGCCTGGCACTGCCCGAGGCCTGGGAGTTAATCCCTACGATTTGGAGCAGAACATTCTCGGGGGAGCTATGTATTTAAGACGGCAATTGGACAAATACCAAGGGAATATCCAACTTGCCCTGGCGGCCTATAACGCGGGACCAGGGGCGGTTGATAAGTACCAGGGAGTCCCGCCTTTTCAGGAGACCCGTGAGTACATTGCCCGGGTGATAAACGCAATGGGGAGGGTTTAGTGTGAGATCGATTTTGTCATTCCTGCTGAGTGCAGTATTTCTCATGATTATGGTGCCCATAGCTTTAGCTGAGGAACCGACCGAGCCGGTGCTGATACCGCCTTCCTCTCCCAGCCAGGTAACAGTATCTGGGATACAGGAAACCAGGGCAACGGTATCATGGTCACCGGTTCCTACGGCCACACAGTACACCGTGTGGGTTGACGGTCAGCGGTGGTCTGGCAGCAACCATCCCGGGGTTGATATCACCGGATTGCAGCCTTATATGGAGTATACCGTGCATGTTACCGCTGCCAACGATGCAGGGGAAAGTTCGTCATCTCCGACAGTGATGTTTACAACACTTCCCCCGGTACCGAGCGCACCGGAACGACCGGTAGTAACTGAGGTAACGGATACAAAGGCGACAATTGAGTGGCAGCCACTCCCGGTATGGCAATACATACAGTGCTACAGGATTTATGTTGACGGTCAGGCTGTAGCTGACATTGAACCGTCCGAGGGGATACAGGCGGCAGAACTGACCAACCTGGAGGCCGGGGTGCATTATGTGACCGTATCCGGGATTAATGAGAACCAGGAAAGTCCCACTTCCAGACCAGCGAAGTTTACGGTCCAAGCAATCCCAGCACCAACGGGCTTACTTGTTGCCAACCGCAGCCACGACCAGGTTTTGCTAACCTGGGATGAAGTCCCGGGGGCCGACCGATATATGGTCCAATTGGACGGGAACCTGGTTGGAGAATCCAAGGAAAACTCCTATTTTCTCGGAGGGTTGACCGGGGAAACCAATTACCAGGTGAGCGTTTACGCCGTATTGAGCGATGGAAACGAATCAGCGAACGCTAACCTTGATATACAAACACCGTCACCGGCAGCAGAATTAACCCTAGACACAGTAATATCCTCAGCCTATGAATACATACCGGATGTGATGCCGGGAATAGTAGTCATATTTGTAATTGGCGCAGCTTTGAAAATAGCGCGTGCCGGAAAGTTCTCGATTGGTCGGCAGTTCGTTTTTAGGAGGTTTTAGGTTTGTTGAGAAATAGGATTATCAGAGCCAATATTCTGCTAATTCTAATGGTTGTCTTCGTTTTGTCACCGCATGAAATTGCTAAAGCGGATATATGGAATTATGACTATACCGTGGAGGCATATGGATATTACCCTAATGAATCGGCGTTCTCTTATCCATTTATAACAGCTGACACACAACATCGACTTGGACGGGAAATATCAGTGGTGAGATTATCATGGGAGATAAAGGCTGGGGACACCATACAAATGTTGTTTTATGACAAAAACGCTGTTGAGATGGCACCGGTAAAAGTAACCTCAAGTAGCTTGAGTGCCAGGAAGTTTGCAGTCACAGCTCCTAAAGGAGCTTGTACCGGCCAGGTGGAACTAATGGCTGGAAATGATACTGGCAGTAGACAAGTCTGGATAAAAGAATTTGATGCGACAAGTTACGGTGATTATTGGGGGACAGCCATTTTTGCCGACCCAGAGATCATAGAAGATCCTCCAGATCCACCAGACCCCCCGGATCCGCCAGACCCCCCGGATCCACCTCTATATGATCCAGGAGACCCAGCTGGGGGGGCCGACTTAATAAACGAAATGCGGTCGATACGAGGCGCAATAAATGGCCTAAGTGAGGGGGTAGTAACTGGATTTCAAGGCGTAAGTAATCAACTTGCTACTTTGACCACGGATATAAATGAACAGTTTGATGAGGTAAAAAGTAAGTTAGATACCATTTCTACGGACGTTGATGTCATTAAATCAGATGTCGGAGTCATCAAAGGTGACGTGGCGGCGATGAAAGACTATTTCACAACGCCACGTTCACCCTCCCCCTTACAAGTAAATACACTACCGCAACCGACCATGGACAGTACCGTGCCTGATTTAACCGAACCATATCAGAATCCATATACCTACGACCGTGGGGAACCCACGTATCCACCCGCAGCATTCGGGCCAGAACCGTTGCCGTTCGCGCCCGATCCCCAGGTGATGCCGCACGATGACCCACTGATAGCGGAAACACCGCAGCAATTAGATCCACCGGTTACACGGGAAGACCCGCGCCCTACAGACCCGGTCATTAAAGAAGAACCGCGTCAGATGGACCCGGTGAACATGGACCCACCTCGGGACAAGGATGAGCCCATAGCGAGACAAAACCCTTTTGGCAAAGAGACGCCAATAACACCTAAAAACCCATTGACGCCTCAAACACCAATAAACCGGACAACTCCATTAACGCCGCAACCGCCGCGTACACCGGGAGGATAGGGGGATAAGCCATGTATGAGTTCTTTCAAGGCCTATTCCAGAATGGCATAAATGCACTGCATGTGTTTTTCACATGGATAGGATTGCTGCTAGAGAGCTTCTTCGGAGCACTTAAAACTGTTCTTATTACCTTATTTCAGCCGGTCGTTGCCTTCTTTCTGGGTATAGCCTACCTTTTGTCAAAATGCTTTTATATAGCGGTTTTGGTTGTCCAAGTGATCTTTGGGATATTTAAGGTCGTGCTGGGCGTGATCATGGGGGTGTTTAATACCTTTGCCCAGCTGCTGGGATTCAGTGGTAGCACCGATTACTATTACCTGCCGACTGCCTATCAACCAGGATGGAGTGCGGTGACTGATGTGCTTAACAGTACCGGAGTCCATACGATTGCAATACTTATGACCGTTTTTGTCTGGCTGATTACGGCCTACGCTGTCATACGTATAGCAGGGGGTGAACGCTAATGTTTCAGCGCATTATTGACACTGTATTTGACCCGATAATACAGATCTTGATATCAGCTAGGGACCACCTGGATACTGCCGCACTGGTAGCCGCACAGGGCCTGAACCTGGATTATTTCTTAGGACCAATTGCCATGATGGGTTGGCAGTGGCAGGCGTTGGTAACCAGCGTGGTAGCCAGCGCGTTTTTATTATTGAGTATCTTAGTGGCCCGTAAAGGGTATGGTCTCTATTTGGCTTTAAAGGAAGGTGTTAAGTGGTGGTAAGGAAGATACGGCGATACATAAAGGGAATTGAGATAAGGATGCCGTCTAAACCGTTACTGCTGGCAGGGTTGATAGGCACTCTATTGTTCGGATTTATGTCACTGGCGCAAGCGCAGACTCCATTGCAAAACGTTGCACCGGGGACGGTTATTACTTTTAGTGGCAAGCAATGGATCGTCCTTGAGCACAAGGCAAATGGGGAAACTCTCATTCTTTTAAAAGGTTTTCTCACCTCGCAAAGAGCATTTGACGAAGACAGAACGAACCGTTTTGACCCAACGGATTCAAACAATATTGCATACTACTTGAATAATAGTTATTACAATTCTCTGGGACAAAAAAACCTAATAAGTGAGCACACCTGGGATTTGGGACATCACGGAAGTCTTGCATGTAAAGTTGGTCTGCTGTCAGTGGATGAATACATAAGTTACAGCACGGTCTATTCCGGGAGTGTATTGCCCTACAATCACTCGGACCGCCAATGGTGGCTTATAACGCCATATTCTCAAAGTTCGCCGACTGAAGATTTTATATATATAGTCGATGATTGGACTGAAGGGCATTGGAGTAGCAGCAATGCTGACTACTCATATGCTTATGTCAGGCCAGCTATATATCTACAATCCGGGTTAGTTTTGGGCCAGGACAATACGGTGGAAGAGGGGACAACTCCCCCCCAGGTACCAGCCGGCTTGTCAGCGGTTGCAACTTCGCCAACCTCAGTAGACCTGAACTGGCAGGCCAACACGGAAACGGATCTGGCGGGATATAAAATCTTTCGGAATGGGGTTGAGATAGCAACCGTTGGAAAAGTTACCTCGTGGACGGATAGCGGCGTATCACCGGGCACCACTTACACCTATGAACTGGTGGCCTACAATACATCCGGCCAGGATAGTGGACGAAGCAACCAGGCGACTGTAACCACACCATCCGGGGGTGGTGGCGATAGTATGTTACATGACAAAGCCCCGGGCACGATTATTAGGTTTAGTGGCCAGGAATGGATTATCCTAGAGCAGATGGAAAACGGTGAGACGTATCTCATTTTAAAAGAACCCGACTGTCAAAGGGCGTTTGACCCCGACCAAATTGGTCTGTTTGCGCCAAATGATTCGAATAATATAGCTTATTACTTGAATAATACTTTTCACAATAGTCTTAGCCAAAAGGAATTCATCAGCGAACACTCATGGGATCGTGTTTCATACGATCTTTATGGAAATGTAGGCACTGACCATGGGAGTGTGAACTGTAAAGTAGGACTCATAAGCTATACTGAATACAAGGAGTATAGCACCTACTATGATGGAAACGTCCTCCCGAGTAGTTATAGTTACTGGTGGTGGACTCGTTCGCCCAGAACGGAATATTCGTATACTGCTTGGGAGGTTGATGCTACTGGCAATCTGGGCGATACCAATACCGCCAATGCCAGCGGTAGTGTACGCCCGACTATATACCTCCAGGCGGGATTGTCATTGGATGAGAACGGCAATGTGGTGGATGGCACTCCTGGTATCCCCCCAGCAGCGCCCATTGGTTTGTCCGCAGTCGCAACCTCCCCGACCTCAGTAAACCTGACCTGGCAGGCCAACACCGAGCAGGATCTAGCCGGGTATAAAATATACCGGAATGGGGTTGTGATAGAAACCGTTGGAAAATTAAGCTCATGGACTGACAATACCGCATCCCCGGGCACCACTTACACCTATGAGTTGGTGGCCTATAACACTTCCGGCCAGGATAGCCAGCGAAGCAACCCGGCGACTGTAACAACGCCGAACCTGCCCACACCCACACAGTTAGGGGTTGTCTGGAAAGGAAACTATGTTGAGGTGTCCTGGGAAGCAGGAGACACCCAACTCGGTAGCCAGGCGGTACTTTGGAGACAAATGGACAATGGCCCATGGACGCCAATCAAAACCCTAACCAATGCGGAAAAGACCGGATTTACATATAACGACAGGAATGTGAGCGTAGGATTAAACTGCCGGTATGAGATCCGGGAATGTGGTATAGACAATTACTATCGCTGGACTGTAGCCGCAGAATCGGGCTGGGCAACGGGTGACAGGCCAATAAAAGCCCCTGCAGGTCTGCGTATAGCATCAGTGGACGATAACGCCGCAGTGATAACCTGGAATCCTATAATCAGCGTAAGTAGCTATATGGTGCAGTACAGCGTAAACGGCCAGGATTGGCAAGCTGGGACAGCATCCGGCACCAGCGCAAATGTGCCTCGACCGTCACGGGTCAGGGTGAAGGCCGAAGGCTCATATAGCCACTGGAGTGGAGTCCTTACTGTCAGGTAGTTACAAGCCCCGTCTTTCGACGAAAGACGGGTTTTTCTGTGCATGAATATTGCACATAACATTCATTGTGCGAAGTCTCTGACCGGCCAATAATTAACATGGAGGTGAGCGAATTGCCAAGAACATCGTTGTCAAATTGGGAACCGCTCATGAATACCTTGATGGGACTGTTCATGTTCGTTGGATGCGCGACATCTTCAAAGGGTGACCAAATCTATCTATATAAGCATATCTGGACCCGTCGATATCTCAACCTGGACGGCAAAGGACAGGCATATCAATATACGGATGGCAGTTACCAACCTGTTCAGATGTTGGATGCCTTATCTTATGTATTTTCGAAAATGGAGGGATGATCATGGTATTTGAGTTCTTTTTTGGCGCTGCTGCCGGTATCAGTTTGGGGGTAGCGATAGTGGTGATACCTTGTCTACTGCTTTATAACCGGGTAGTGGCCGGGCGAAGGGGGAGACAGTAATGTTTTTCAAAAAGAAGAATCTATCACCCGATGTGGTGATACTTATAAACGAACGCGAAATCCGGGAATTGCCCGTGGACGATGAAAACGAGGAAGCTATATCGGCAGGTGGGCTATCTCTCCCGAAAGCGGATGCCGAGGTAAGATACTTTCCCTCCGGTGGCCGCGCATTTATCTATGGCTGCACACCTGCCTATCTGGCCGAATGTGAAAACGTTGCCCGGCTCGAACAGTCCACGGTCCTGCGAAACCTCTTTGACTACGGCGCAACGGGAAAGACCGCTAATATCCAATTCTATGTAATGATGGCGGTCCTAATTATAACGATATTCCTCCTGAGGGGGTGAGAAGATGGCAGATCCACAACAACCGCAACAAAAATCGATACAGGACATAATGAGTGGGGAACTCTTCGCCAGCTCCCGCAGTGATATGGTAGAGACCCTTAAATTCATGGAAAAGCACGGAACCCCGCTGTCAGAGAGACAGGTCGCAGCCGTGGGCCTCCTGAGGGTGCTACAAAAAAAGCGGAATAACAAGGTATATGAACCAATAATCCAAGCCATGTCTGATATGTCAAAAGAGATCACACCTCCGGGCCTCTTCGTGGACGTGATCGAGAAGATGACCCTAGGGGGATTCGTGACTGGCAAGGTCCGAATGTCTAAGCTATTTGGGAACGGGGGCGACAGGTAATGTACGTGTGGGTATTTCAAGGCAACCTGGGCGAAGGTAAGACCTTTGGCATGTGCGTCCTGGGTTGGCACTTCGTGGCGAAAGCCCGAAAGCAGGGCATTAACGCCGATATTTACGCCAATTTTGACCTCCTGGGAGCTAAACCCCTGCATAGTTACCGGGACTTCTACCATGTTGCGAAGTCCGATGCCTCTATATGCCTGATGGACGAAGCCCACATAAACCTGGATAGCCGCCTGTTTGCCCGAGGCTCTAATATCTATATGACCCAGTTCATGTTCTATCTGCGAAAGCTTAACACCAGTCTTTTTATGACCACCCCAAACATCCGGAACCTAGACTCCAGGATGAGGCAACTCACAAACATTCTCGTGGACTGCCATAAAATCGCCGGCGGATTCATGTACGAGATATATGACTTCCAGTCAGAACGTCTACTCCGGAAGAAATTCCTCCCGAGGTATATCGCTGAACAGATCTTCGCTACCGGCATGTATGATTCCCATGCAATAATCAGGGCGGTAAACTTCCCCTCGAATGAACGGGCGTTTGAACGCTTCCTGGATACGATTGTTGAGATCAGAGAAGGGGGAACCGCCCCCCTGGAGGATGAGGATGTACTCGAAGGGAAGGAAGCCCGAGCTCGTTAGAAGGGAGGGCCCTATGGAATACCGACCGCATGTTAACACGAATATTGGGCCAGGCCGGCTTTTTCGCATTGATGGGAACATGGCACATGTAGAATTTGATTACATGTACCTAGTAGAGATCCCCATAACCGATGTTGACCTGGATGGAATTGATCCGGACATGATCGAGGGAGGTGTCAATACTAATGAAGCGCTGGACAGAGGAAAAGATGATAGAAAAGGCGGTTGACACAGTGTTTGAGTACGCCCAGAAGCCCGCCAACCCCTATTCATACCTATATCACAACCCTCGGGCAATTCATACGCCGCAATACTTCGCCCACTGGACCCAGAAATGGCAGAACCACCGGGTATATATGACCTTGGTACGGGCCGCAAAGGTGACAGGCTACGAACCGGTACCCTCTATCCTGCTCCACCGTAACGCGAAAAGGGACGGTTATGGAGATAGGTCGGTACAGGTGGGCCAACTCGCATTCTATTTGATAAAGCCAGAAGAAATGAGTCCGGCACTCAGAAGGCGGTACTATGCCTTCAAGGATATGCTTTTTGATGATATCAGGCAAAATATCCGGGACCATTACGAGGGAAAAGAGAAGGAAAAGGCGCTCAGATTGTTTTCGGACGATGCGCCTAACACTGGCGCGTAATAGCTGTTAGGCGAAGTTGTCCCGCGATTATGGAGCTGATTTTAAGGGAAAGCCCTGTATTAATCTTCGTTTTTCACTTCGCATAACAGGAGGGGCGCATTATTTAGGTAAAGACCAACTGTATTCCGTTAATTATGCGACATAGAGGGGAGGGTTTAAATCTTGTTTTGTGCCTTTCTGTCGGGATCAGCACAATTCAATTGTATTGATGGGCGTCTCTTTTTTCAAAGATCGTTCTTAAGGATTACAGGAATGCTCCTTCAAAATATAGACATGTTCCCGCCGGAGTCATTTTTGATAGCTGCCACAAATCACGGCCACTTATTGGATTCAGCCATATGGAGACGTTTTACAACGGTAAATATGGACTTACCAGGCCCCGAGGAAAGGCGAAGATTGATACATTACTACAAAAAGGGCCTACCTATCGATATACATATAGCCGACTGGGTTGATAAGACCGATGGCATGAGCGGGGCTCAAATAAAGACCAAGCTCCACAATGAAGCCAAGAAACAGATTCTTTGTTTAGAAAAGACAAAGCTACAGTTGGTTTAAGCGTACACTAGGGAAGAGGCGATAATATGACCTTTGAACTATACATATCAGAACTCAATTCGGGCACCGCCCGGGCATACCGCGAGGATCTAACCGACTTTTCGCGTTGGTTTGATGATACTAATGGCGAGGATCTCTCTCCGGATCGGGTGACCTCGATCGATCTCAAAGAGTACCAGGCTCACATGATCCTAAACAGGGGGCTTAGTCCGGCCACTGTTAACAGACGGTTGGCTGCTATAAGATCCTGGCTCAAATGGTGCGTGGAGCAAGGGGAAATTGAATCCCTCCCCCGCTGGCCGAAGCGAACCCAACAGGTGAAACAAGCACCCAAGGCCTTGGACAAAAAGGAGCAGGACCGATTCCTCCGGGCAGTAGAGCGCGAAGGATCTCTCCGGGACATGGCACTTGTTGGACTCATGATGTTCGCGGGATTACGAGTCAGCGAGGCGGCCAAAACCCGGGTCAGGGACATCACACTGTCCGATCGCAAAGGTCAGGTGACTGTGATTGGGAAAGGATCTAAACAGCGCGTGGTCCCCCTAGGCCTGGATGCCCGGAATATGATCAGGAGTTGGCATGATCAGTCCAGGGGCGAATGGCTTTTCCCCGGCCAAAACAGTCGGCCTATATCATCCAGGGCAGTGCAGCACATGATAAAGAAATATGCCTGGCAAGCAAAGATCGATCCTGAAAAAGTAACACCTCATGTCTTGCGTCACACCTTCGCCACCAATCTTCTCCGAGATGGGGCGGACATCGTTTTGGTGGCTGCTCTTTTAGGGCACTCACGCCTTGATACCACCGCCATCTACACCCTGCCATCCTATCCCCAGATGGAGAATGCAGTCGAATAACAAAAACGTCACCACAGGGCAAATAAGGCCGATTCCGGCGATTTTAAAATTTCAAGACCGATCACCTTCGGAGTGTTTAAAACGCGTCTCTGTGAAGGCGCTAGAAGCAGGCAAATAACAACTTGCACCATCTAGAACCAGTTGTTTTGTAATTCCAAAACATCATTATATAAAATTAGATAATAACCCTTGCGTTATATAAAATTATACAATATAGTGAGCATATAAGGAGGGCTTGCAACATGAAACCAAAGGAACTTATGAAAATCCTAGCCGAAGACGGTTGGAATATTGTAAGGATTCAAGGTTCGCACCACATACATAAGCATCCAACAAAACCCGGAACTATACCAGTGGCCCTCCATAATAAGGACTTGGCTCCGGGAACTTTAAATAAAATACTTAAGGCAGCGGGTTTGAAATAGTCTCCTGCCTAAAGGTACGAACAGAAGGAGTTGACGAAAATGATTTATATTTACCCGGCCATTTTTACCCCTGAAAAGACAAAAAAGCGAGGAACTGTATATACTGTTGAGATACCAGATATCCCTGGTTGCATCACTGAGGGGGAATCAATTCCGGAGGCACTATTAATGGTCAGGGAAGCTTTGGCCGGATGTATATTAGCCATGAAGAAGGCTAATGAGGAAATCCCCGCGCCATCAAACTGCAACGATATTCGAACTGAGTCAAAACAGGAATTCGTTACCTTGATTGATGTTGACCTTAATGAGTACCTGCGCAAGAAGGAGACAAAATCAGTTATCAAAACAGTCAGTCTCCCCCAATGGCTAGCAATCATGGCTGAAGAAGCCGGAATAAGTTATTCGCAAATCCTCCAAGAAACTCTTAAAGAGCGGTTGGGGCTATAACGCCAGCGCGTTAAGGTTTAAAATATAACCTGTTTCGGGCGGCTTGTTAGTTCGAGTCTTGCACGACCCACCAGTTTGAAATAAAGGGTGCCTTTTATCTTTCGAGATAAGGTTACTTTTTGTTTGAGCAGATTATAATCGTTAAATGGCAGCTCCGGGACACGGGGCAATCAGCCAGAGCAACTGCCTGAAAGGTAATAAAGTCTTTAGCATTCTTAGTTTATTTCTTTTGAAAATCAATTTGATTTAATTAAATACTTGATATAATGGAGTGAAGAAAAACCAAAAATTCATGAAAGAAGGATAAAAATGTCAAGAAAATTGATATTTAATGAAGTAAAGGAAAACCATTTTCCAACATTGGAGCAATATGTGCCGATTGTAGCAAGAGTCCATGGAGGTAGTCACCCAGAATTCCATGAAGTTCGTAAATTGTTTGAAGCAATCAATGAGAAAATAAAAGAAGCGGGAACTGAAAGACCTGATTTAAGCGAAGAATTTGCTAAATTACGTGAAATTACAGCCAACTACACAGTTCCGGGAGATGTATGCGAAAGTTACGAAGCAGTGTACAACATGTTAGCTGAAGTAGACGAAGCATATCAAGATTAATTGGACAATTCGTTATAAAATGGTCTGTCAGCGGTAGTGAATCCAGAAAGTAGTTTGCTTTCTGGATTCATTAACAGGAAAGAGCAAAAAATAGATGAAGAGAGTACAGAATGCAAAGGTTTATCTTAAGCAAGAAAAATCAAATAACGTTAATTAATGCAACCTTAATTGTAATTGCATTTGTCAGCAAATTAGGTTTTAAGAATGTAGACCTGTTTGTTTGGGCGTTGATTGTTGCTTCTATTTTCGGGGTTGCACCTATCGCGATCCAAGCGTATCAAGCATTAAGAGTCAAAGTAGTCAGTATAGATGTTTTAGTTACTATCGCCGTGGTTGGGGCATTATTAATCAGTAATTACGAAGAATCAGCCATTGTTACCTTCTTATTCTTATTTGGAGCTTACCTCGAACAACGTACATTAAATAAAACCCGATCTGCGATTAAAGAATTAACTGAAATGGCACCAGAAAGTGCTTTAAAACAAATGGAAAATGGAGAATTTGAAGAAGTAGACGTGGATGAAGTTGATGTAGGTGATGTTTTACTGGTCAAAACTGGCGCCAAAGTGCCGGTTGACGGTACTGTTTTAACCGGAGAAGGTCACATTAATGAAGCAAGTATTACCGGTGAATCTGTACCGGTAAGTAAAAAGACGAATTCCGAGGTCTATGCTGGTACGATTTTGGAAAACGGAACCATTCAAATTGTTGCTGATCGCGTCGGAGAGGATACTACTTTTGGCAAGATTATTGAGTTAGTCGAAGAAGCGCAGGATTCAAAATCAGAAGCCGAACGTTTTATTGATAGATTCTCTAAATACTACACTCCGGCGGTTTTAGCCCTGGCGATTATTGTATGGTTAGTTTCACGAGATATTAAACTGGCGATTACAATCTTGGTTATAGGATGCCCGGGAGCATTGGTCATTGGTGTACCTGTTTCAAACGTTGCCGGCATTGGTAACGGGGCGCGAAATGGTGTTCTTCTCAAAGGCAGTGAAGTCATCCACGATTTTAGTAGAGTTGATGCCGTAATATTTGACAAAACAGGTACATTAACAATAGGGAATCCTAAGGTAGCGGACACTGAATTCTATGGGGACAACATTGACGAGGTATTAGGTTACTTGGCCAGCGTCGAAAGTGAATCCGACCATCCATTGGCTAAAGCAGTGGTCGAGAAAATTGGGGACACAAAATTATATACTGTTGAAAACACTGATGTTGTAAAAGGTGGCGGAATTATCGCTTCTGTGGACGGCCGTAGAGTTGCAGTTGGTAATGTTGCATTAATGGAACGAGAAAACGTTCCCCTGAATGAAAAGGTTCGTGAAGATATTGCTCGATTTGAAAAAATGGGAAATTCACTTGTTCTGACGTCAGTTGATGGTGAATTAAGAGTACTAATGGGAATTCGTGATCAGATTCGTCCCGGTATTAAAGAAGATCTTCAAAAGCTAAAACGTTTAGGTGTCAAGAATCTAGTAGTTCTTTCAGGCGATAACCAAGGAACAGTTGATTTGGTAGCACGTGAAATTGGATTGACAGAAGCCCACGGAAACATGTTACCAGAAGATAAATCAGCCTATATTGCAGAGATGCAAGCCAAAGATAAAATTGTCGCATTCGTTGGTGATGGAGCAAACGATAGTCCTTCACTGGCTCTGGCAGATATCGGCATTGCTATGGGAAGTGGTACTGACGTTGCCATTGAAACTTCGGATGTTGTATTAATGAATTCGGACTTCAGCCGCTTACCGCACGCGTTAGGTCTAACCAAAGCAACAGCTAATAATATGCTGCAAAATATTATAATCGCAGTCGGAGTGGTACTAACTCTACTTGCCGCCGTATTCTTCAGCGATTGGATGAATATGTCAATAGGTATGTTGGTTCACGAACTTAGTATCTTAGTCGTAATCTTGAACGGTATGAGACTTCTTGGGTATAAATTGAGATAACGATGCAAAATACCCCAATAATGAATAAAAGGAGAGATAAAAATGCAAAAAGCAACTATCCAATTGGAAACTTTAACTTGTCCGTCATGTATGCAAAAGATTAACAATGCAGTGAAATCCTTGAATGGTGTGGACAAAGAAAGTGTAAATGTACTGTTTAACTCAAGTAAAGTAAAATTAGACTTTGACGATGAAAAACTATCGGTTAAAGAGATCGAAAATGCTATCACTGCACTAGGATATGAAGTGAAAAAGTCACAAGTAAGAGTTAAATAGCAACTGTTCCCTGTCAAGCAGACAGACGAAAAAAATCTTTACCTGGACTCCGTCAATGGCGGGGTCCGGCGTTTTATGAGGCGGCCGGTAGCCGCCAGCTGTAACCGGTCAAGTGTTTTGGAGAATTTTTGGCCAATAATTTTCCATAGGACTATTGTCTTAGTATAGAATCTCGATGCTTCAGTCGGTAGCTTTCCCCGGACAGGTTAAAAATCTCACTGTGATGAGCGATTCTATCAAGAATTGCGGTCGTAATAACGGGATCGCCCATCAGCTCGGCCCAATCTTCAAAACCCTTGTTTGATGTTATGATTAATGATGCCTGTTCATAAAGTGCCGATATCAACTGGAAGAACAAATTGGCTTCCTGGCGCGAGATAGGGACAAAACCTATCTCGTCAATAATCACCAAGTCCGAAGCCATGAGCCGTTTTACCTTCTGCCGGCTGCGTGGGGAAGTGGCTTCCAGCTTCAAGTGCTTCATCAATTCATCCATGTTTACGAAGCTCACCCTGTACCCCTTTTTGACTGCCTCATATCCAATAGCCACTGACATGTGGCTCTTGCCGACCCCGGGAGGGCCCAAAAAAATCAGATTGTAGCATTTTTCTATCCACTGCATATCCAATAACTGATTAACCTGTTTCCGGGTAATAGAACGCTGAAATACGAAATCAAACTCGTCAATTGTTTTGATAAAGGGGAACCCGGCCATCTTCATTCTGCGTTCCTCAGCCCGCTTTTCCTTGTATGTCAGCTCTCCTCGCAAAAGGCGGTTCAAGAACTCCAAGTACGACATATCGGTAATGTTAGCCTCTTGGAGTGCCTGATCCAGGTTGTCCCGGCTCCAAGAAAGATTAAGGCTTTTCATGTAACCTCTGGTTTCTTCGGCCTTGTTCAACGTTCACACCTCCATAAATAGCGGCATACTCGCTAATATTTCTTACCTCTGTTTTGATTCGGTAGGCGGGAGGTATGGCCGATGTATCAAGTATGGATCCACTTGTCTTGCTCTCTTTGGTTTGGGCAACGTAATCGAGAGCTATTGCGAACTCGACGGCACTAAAAATCCGTCTTTCTAAGCAATGGCTTAATGCCTGAAATATCGTTTCTGCGTCATGATTTGCAATCGTTCGATTGATAAGATCATACTGGTCACGAATGTATCTGGGCTTTTCTTTACGAATGCCCTTCAAGAAAGCAACTGCTGTCTCACTTCCTCCCAAGTTAGCCAGTGTATTCTCAAAAAATTCGGCTATCTTTGCTGAATGGTCACGCTTATGGTTGTTGTTGCTGATCAGTTTGCCTTTTTCAAGCGCTATCCTGTGAATGGCCAACTGCTCACCTGTATTCAGGTCAAATATACTGAGAAGACCCTGGTCTTCTTTAATTACTACCTCCCTTTCGGGATAATAACTGCCAAGGGGCAGAGTATACCGATTGCCGTTGAACCATATGGTATTGTCTTTACGCACCTGCCTTGTTACAATTTCTTCAGGTTGATTAATTATGTTCGGTATCGGTTTTAAGTGTTTTTGCTCTTCCTTAAACACTTCTGCCGGTACCATTTTTGTTGTGCCATGTATATTGGCGTTTCCGGTTCTTGCTAGCCATTCTATACACCCCTGATTAAAATCCGTGATGTTATCAAAGATCCGGTGCCGGGCGTAATTGTTCTTTGCGTATTTGATAACCGCTTCAATTTTACCTTTGGTCTCGGGATCGTTTTTGCGACAGAGATATACTCTGAATCCCATCTGTTGCCGGAACCTCTCAAACTCGGCCGTAAATATGACATCACCAGAGTTTTCGCTTATGGCCAAGAGCCTATCCTGGTCGTAGACTATTTCTTCTGGCACCCCTCCCATAAATTCAAATGCCCGATAATGCATATGTATGAACCTGGCCGTGGTTAGTGGTTTGTCCTCCCATTCAACGTACTTTTGACGGCTGCGTGATAGGACTAGCCCGAATCCAGTAAGCTTTACCTTCTGACCCTCAGTATTCTTAAGGTTGATAAATCCTAGATCAACCTGGGCCTGGTAACCCATGGGCAGCTCTTCTGTTGCCTGATACTGGCGGACCTTAACAGATTTCTTAATTCCATGCTTTATTCGCAAACTGGCTACGTATCGTCTAAGTGTCCTCTCCTTTCCGTGGTAATCGGGATAATGCTCTTTGAGCCAGTCATGTACTTGGGCTGACGAGATATCAGGATGTTCTTGTAACCACCTCACTATCTGATCTTCGTATTTTTCTAGTTTCTTTGTTCTTTGGTTGTTCCGCCTCATTTCCGAAAACTCGTCTGGCGTCACCTTCCAATAACGGTCAACGGTTTTCCAATCTATCCCTAATCGTCGCTTAACCTGTGATTTGTTAAGTCCCATCGCTTTTAGTTGCTGCAGATCTTGATACATCGGCCACCCTTTCACCTGATTCCTCTCCCTGCTAAATTGTTGTCTTTCAACAAACAATTTTAGCTGGTCTGGAACATTGCGGTAAATATTATCCGTTTTTATTGGCCAATTTTTCTCCCTTTTATTTTACCGTTCACACCAGCGTGGCTCTAGATTACTGCAACAAATTATTTGCCATTGAAAAGCAGCTTAAGTCACATTCCTCTATGGACGATGGCTACGAAAGATAAACGGGCATTAACACGTGCCCAAAAAAGACGTTCACATTCCTCTATGGACGATGGCTACGTAGGTCCACCTTGACGGGGTCTTTATGACAGGAGTCAGTTCACATTCCTCTATGGACGATGGCTACTCGACGGAGCTGCAGCCCCCATGTTTCCTTGTAATGTTCACATTCCTCTATGGACGATGGCTACGATTCCGACAAAGATGTAGATAAGGGCGAGTACATCGTTCACATTCCTCTATGGACGATGGCTACGCCTGCCTCATCTGCTGTCTTTCCTTGTTGAACACAAGTTCACATTCCTCTATGGACGATGGCTACCTAGACACTCCGTAAAGCAGGTGTGCCTTAAACTGGTTCACATTCCTCTATGGACGATGGCTACGAGACGGTTGCATAACCAACGAGTAAACCTTTGTGCGTTCACATTCCTCTATGGACGATGGCTACTTGTGATCTCCCCGGCCTTCTCCAGCAGTTTCAGTGTTCACATTCCTCTATGGACGATGGCTACTCTGGTTACAATATGACCGCCGCGAGTTTATTAGGTTCACATTCCTCTATGGACGATGGCTACCGCAAAATAAATGCAGATATATTGGCTTCGAAGGGTGCAAACAAAGGCACATCTGCGTCAAACCTCCGGTTAAGCATAACAGAAAATTGCCGGTTAGATCAGGAATATCGGTTAAGGATATTCTGTTCCTATTTAGCATACCAATTTGCCCCTAGTTAGTCTCCATTTGCTCAGCGGATTGCCTGTTGGTGATTCTGAATGTCAACGAAAAAGTTTACCACGTGATATTGAATTTGTTTACCACTAATGATCACCAAAAAGTTTACCAACACTGATACTGAATTTGTTTACCACCTTGATAATGAAAAAGTTTACCACCAGGGAGTTAAGAAAGGGGAACGACTCCTAGAGAGTCATTTCCCCTCACGGAATCCTTAAATCAGGTTAGGCTCGGTTCGGCTCTGTAAGGATGCTCTGAATTCATGTTTAATACATGAGATCTAAAGGTCAGCCTGTCAACTAGAGCCGTTTGTAACTGTCAAGTAAAAATGAACAAAAAGTGATAAACAACCTTGGACACCTAATTGTTTCCAAAAATGGTTTGGCGGTGTTTTAAACGATAACTGTCACCGGTTAGGTGGATAACCTCACTTTTGTGGATTAAGCGATCCAGAATAGCTGTTGTAATCGCCGGGTCACCCAGAATATCTCCCCAGTCTTCCGGTCCCTTGTTTGATGTAATGATGACAGAGGCCTGGCCGTAGAGCTTGTTGATTAATTGAAAAAAGAGGTTGGCCTCATGTCGGTCAATAGCCATAAACATCAAGTCATCAATGATTACTAGGTCAGAGCCGACGATTCGTTTTATCTTTGCCCTGGAGTTGCGACTGATTTCCTCGGTTTTGAGGAGGCGAATTAGTTCATCCATCTGAACGAAAGTAACCCGGTAACCCCGGCTAACGGCTTCGATCCCCAGGCCAATGGATAAACAGGTCTTCCCCACCCCGGGAGGTCCCAGTAAAATTAGGTTGTAGGCCTGTTCTAGCCAGATAAGCTCCCGTAGCTGTGTTAATTGTTTTTTACTTAAGGACTGTTGTTCTGAAAGATCAAAATCATCCAGGGTTTTGTACTCAGGGAAAGATGCAAGCTTGTAGAGCCTCGCGGACTGCTTTTCCTCCCGTTTTTTTATCTCATGTTGCACAAGCTCCATTAGAAATACTAGGTAACTAGGCTCCTTCAGCTGGGCATTATGTAGTCTCTCTTCTACTACCGCGGCCGCTTCCGTTATCTTTAAACGCTTCATATCTGTTTTGAGTTGTTCGAGTTCTGTTGACACTTTCTCACTCCCAGCAATTCTTCTATGTAGATGTTAAGATCTCGTATTTCTACATGGGTTTTAAGCACTGACTGATTAGTTTCGTGAAGTGGCTTAACATTATGATTTTCAGTCCTGGGTTCTTCTTTTGCCAGGTGATAAATATGGTCAAAATGGTTTAATGAATCCACAAAATCAGTTGCGCCATACAGCCTATTTTTCAAGCAATAATCAAGTGCCTTGTTGATAATCCCAGGAGATTTATCCAGGCTGTGATCCTTGATTATCTTTAACTGGTCCCGTATGTAGCGGGGTTTTTCCTGCTTTACCAGGTCGAGAAAATTGTTAGCTTCGGGGGAATCATTAAGAAGTTTCGCCACTTCTTGCAGATAGGCCTCAATGCCCTTTCCTTTTTCCCTGTGGCAATCACTGCTCTTAATAAGTCGGCCTTTTTCAAGGCACACGGGATAACGGATAATCTCCAGTTCGGTATCGGGATTTGCAATGATTAATATCCCTTCACCTTCCTTGATAACAACCCTTCGGTCGGGGGCATAGGTTCCTAAAGGCAGAGCATAACGGTTACCCTGATAGACAATGGTGTTGTCTTTGCGGACCACTCTAGTTATAATCTTGGTAGTTGAAATACTTATCTTGTGGGGTACCGGGACGAGGTGTTGTTTTTCTAGGGCAAACACTTCCGCCGGTATCTTTTTTGTCGTATTGTGAACTTTGCCATTACCGGTCCTTTCCAACCAGGCCAAACAGTCTTCATTTAGTTTTTCTAGGTTGTGGAAGGTGCGGTTTTTAGCAAAGTTCCTTTTCACATATTTCACTACATTTTCAACCTTTCCCTTGGTTTCCGGATCCGCTTTTCTACACATGTAAATCCTGAATTTACGGGTCTTTTGGTATTCGCCAAACTCTTTGGTAAGTACTATATCCCCGCCGTTCTCACTGACCAGTATAAGATGGTCCTGATCGTATACAATTTCCCTGGTCATCCCTCTGTAGTATTCAAACGCGTTTTCGTGAACGTTTATTAAATCTCGGGTTGTAAATGGACGATCCAGCCACTCCACATATTTATGTCGGGAGTGGGCCAGCACGAAGGTTGCAAAGTAAAGGGTTACTATCCTGTCAAGCCTGCTGTGTAGGGCGGTTTGTCCAAAATCCATCTGCATTTGCAGTCCGGCAGGTAATTCATCAACGGCTTCATATTGACGCATGTACTTAACCTGGGGAATACCACACTCCTTTCGTAATTGTCTGACATAATTTCTAACTGTCCCTTCGCTAACACCTCCATCAAGTTCTTTTTCCAGTAGCCAGTCGAATACCTGTGCGCTAGTCATATCCTGGTACTGCTTCAACCAGGATTTAATGAGATCCCGATGTTTATCGAGTTTCTTGGCCCTGGTTTTTCGATTTTCTAAAACTTGCTCCATTTCCTCCGGAGTCATATCCAGATACTTATATACTGTGGTTCGGGATAGATCAAGGCGCCGGGATATTTGGCTTACGTTAAAATGCATTTTCTTAAGATCCTGGATATCTAAATACATATTCCACCCTTCTGCTACGTTCATTTGTTCCTCCTCTGCTATGATAAAAGCTGTTTAATTTCCAGCTCTATCATAGCTATATTGGAGGATTGTGGTAAATACTGTTCAATCTTATTTGTTGTTATCTGTCCATTTTAGTTTAGCGGTTACACCGTTACCATAGTAGTGTTTTCGAACATTGTGACCCAATCCGAGAACTTGAGATTCGTCGATACTATAACACTTTGGCGTTCGGATCGGTCAGCAATGACTTTGAACAAAAGCTCAGACTGATGGCGATTAAACGTCAAATAACTAAGTTCATCAATAATAAGGAGTTCTGCCTTGGCAATTTGCTTTTCCAACTTACGTAAGCGTCAAATACTGAACACTGAAGGGGATTTCCTGTTAGGTATTCCCCTTTTCGGGCATCCTACAGTCCTCCGGTATAGCATCTGACCAGGGTAAGAGGTCATCCATCACTGAAAGATCTTTGGTGTCCACATTCGGCAATCGCCCGAACAGGTACATCAGGTAATTATAAGGCTTGAGGTTATTTTCCAAGGCCGTTTCAATAATACTGTAGATTATCGCACTGCCCTCAGCCCCTCTGGGAGTATTTGAGAACAAGAAGTTTTTCCTGCCGATCACGAACCTCTTAATTGACCGTTCAGAACGATTGTTGTCTATCTCCAAACGGCCATCCAGCAGGAAGTGGGCAAGATCATCCCACTGGTTAAGGCAATAGGTAATAGCCTCACCGAATGCGCTCTTGGGCAAGGTCTGTTGGCGCATTCTTTTTAGCCAACTGTAGAAGTCGTCAAGTAACGGCTTGCTAAGTTCGAGTCGTTTTTCATAACGTTCCTGGTTGGAAACATCCTTAAGCTTCTTTTCAATAGCAAACAGTTTGTTGCAATAATTCAGGCCCACACCAGCAGCTACCGGTTTGTCCTTTTGGGTAGCCGGAAGTACCTTAAGGGCGTCAGTGAATTTTCGACGAGCATGAGCCCAGCACCCAACCAGTGTTACGTTGGTTAGATTGCCATAACCGCTATAGCCGTCAGTCTGTAGATATCCCTTAAAGCCAGATAGAAAATTGTTCGGATGTTTACTGGCTCTGGTTGTCTGGTAATCATAGAGAACTATTGGTGGACCATCTCGGCCGGTCCGGTATAACCACATGTAGGATTTTGATTGAGCAGGACGCCCGGGTTCTTTCAGAACCTGTAGGGTAGTTTCATCAGCGTGCAGGATATCCCGCTTAACCAGTTCTTCATGCATCCGCTGGTAAATTATCTTAAGCCACGGATCTGCTGCCTTTAGCAGCCAGTTGGCCATGGTCTGACGAGATAGGCCAATGCCCAGTCGAGAGAACTGCTGTTCCTGGCGGTACAAAGGTAGGCTGTTGGTGTACTTTTGATCCATGATAAATGCCAAAATTGAAGGGGAAGCCAAGCTGCCCGGGAGGATTGGATTAGGCATTTCCGCTTTTACTATTGGTGTCTTGTCATTTCCGGGCTCACAGCGCCGGCAGGTGTATATGTACTGGATATGCTTGATTACTTTAACCTCGGCCGGGATGACCTTTAATTCCTGCCTAACCTGGGTGCTCATTTCATGGAGGGGACCCTGACAGCAGGGACAGGTTTGCTGGTCTTCCGGCAGCCGGTATTCGATCTCTTCAACCGGTAGATCCTTTAACATTTCCGCTCTGTGGCCGGGCTGCTTTTTACGCCGATCGTAGGTAATGGTTTCGATGGTGGGTTCTTCAAGGCTTAGGTCAGCGGCTTCCTCAGCCTCGTTAAACAGGTTGATCTGCTCAGGAGAAGTTTTTTCACTGGAAGCTGCAAACTGTCTATCGCGGCTCAAAAGAAGCTGCTCTTTGAACCACTTAACTTGGGCATTCAGCTCAGCGTTTCGCTGTTCGAGTACCAGGTTCTGCTCTTCAAGCGTAAGGATTTTATCACTAAGTTGTTGGATTGTCTTGGTGGGATTCTCTTGCATTTCCATGCTTTCATTATACCATAAAACCACCCCAAAAGAGCCAGGAACCCGAATAAATCGGGGCTTTCCGCTAAATAATTGTGCGTTCTTTGACTGCTTTGTGAGCCTGGTTTTGTCTAATCGGTAGACCATCCAAAAGCCAGCGGAATTCACGGTAACTGATGCTGATGGTATCATCATTCGACGTCGGCCACTTGAATTTGCCCCGTTCCAATCTTCTGTAGTGCAGCCAGAATCCATTGTGGTCCCACTGCAGAATCTTAAGTTTGTCTCGCTTGCGATTACAGAAGACAAACAGCCCCTGGCTGAATGGATCCAGGTTGAAGGCTTCTTTGACCAACACTGCCAGTCCGTCAATCGATTTTCTAAGATCCGTATTGCCGCAGGCTAAATATACCTGGCGGCTTGATATTTCGCTGATCATACTGTTTGCAAGATCTGTATGATCTCGCGGAACAGGTCTTGGTCAAAACCCTTGTTGAGCTCAACCGTTGCTTGACCTATATGTACGATTATAGAGTCCTTAATCAATATTGGTTCCATATTTAATGGCAGCCATCTTATTGGTTGTTTTATGTCTGTCCGGCTGCCGCGCAGCTTCCTGCGCCAGTAGTAGAACTGGCTTTCTCTGATTGAATTGTCCTTGCACCAGGCGACGGGGCCTTGCCCGCTGGCTTCATATTCTGCTAAACGATTCTCCCATAAGATTCGACGTTCTCTGTTGACCATCCCTAAGCATCCCTCCATTGTCTGTGCTCAGGTTATTATCTCATGGGGGCATCACTATTCCCATGTGTGAAATATTTGACGCTTACGTAAGGATGCTCTGAATTCATGTTCAATACATGAGATCTAAAGGTCAGCCGGTCAACTAGAGCCGTTACCATAGTAGTGTTTTCGAACATTGTGACCCAATCTGAGAACTTGAGATTCGTCGATACTATGACACTTTGGCGTTCGGATCGGTCAGCAATGACTTTAAACAAAAGCTCGGACTGATGGCGATTAAACGTCAAATAACTGAGTTCATCAATAATAAGGAGTTCTGCCTTGGCAATTTGCTTTTCCAACTTACGAAGCTTTTTGTATTCTTGGGCTTCAATTAGTTCATTAGAAAGATTGGCCGCTGTATAGAATTTTACGTTCATACCCTGCATGCACGCTTTGATGCCTAAAGCTACTGACAAATGGCTCTTCCCCGTTCCGGGGTTCCCGATCATAACTATGTTTTGACGTTTGGTGATAAAATCACAGCTGGCCAGTTCCCGGATAAATGCCTCATCTATATGTTCAAAACGGCTAAAATCCAATTCATCGATGGTCTTGATATAGGGGAAGGTTGCTGCCTTAATTTTACGACGCTGACTGCGCTCCATACGGGAGTCTAGTTCCATTTTCATAAGTGCGATCAGGAAATCTTCATAACCTTGGTCAGGTCCTAACTGCCGGATGATGTCCCCATAGTGGTTAAAGGCCGGGGTACGCAACTGTTTTGCATATAGTTCTATAGTCTGTGCGTTTACATTCATTGATACGCCACCCCATACCTTTCATCATACTTCGTCAAGTCGGTTGGTTTTACGGCTATCTCTTGTTTGAGATAGAGGCCCGTATTCGGGAGCGACTCATGGAGGCAACTTCGAATCATATCCACTGTAGGAATAATACCTTCAGGAAGGGAGTGTTTTAAGGCAAGAATAGTATCTTCCCCATAATCTACACATAGGCGGAGCAGTTTAACCATCTCCTTGTTACCCCCGGGGAGTTGTCTGCCCCATTCCAGCAGTTCTTGGGTGATATTATCTTTGACCGGTTTAGCATGGAATACTGATCGTGGCTTGCGTTCCAGCAGGTCGAGATAATGCTCCAAGCGATATTGAGTTTTCCCGGAACCGTAACTCCTTGTATAGGCAGCTATGATTTTTCCTCCATGTAAGATGCAGACAGAATTGGCATAACCTTTTACGGTAACCTCCTTGCGCAGGTACCTAGTTGGCACTGAGTAGTTGTTCTTCTCAAAGCGTACTGTAGAAAAGTCATCCACTTTGGCCATGACGGTTTTGCTTGTATCATAACGATAGGCGGGAACCGGGGTAAGCAGACGACACTCTTCTTGGTAAAGGCACATAACTGGGTTCTGGCGATTATCAACCTTGTGATTGTGCCGGTAAGAGATGCAATCGTTCCATAGCTTTTGGTTAAGCTCATCTATGTCGACAACCCTGGGTACCGGAACGAAAAAGTTTCTTCTTGAATAGCCGACAAGGTTTTCGACCAGGCCCTTTTCGTTTCCTCTAGCCGGATTACAGAAGTCAGTGGCAAATGCATAGTGAGCGCTGAAGGCCAGGTATTTATCCTGTGGTTTAGCATAGACGCCAAAACCTTCTTTAACTGCAATCTTGGCATTGTCAAAGATCACGCGTTTGGGCACGCCCCCAAAGAAATCGAACATTAGTTGTTGAGCTTCTAAGAATGTCTCGGAATTGGCAGCTTGGTACGCTTGTACAAAGATGTCGCAGCTGTAGCAGAGTCTGGCGCAGAATATGTATACCTTGGTTTTGCGGCCATCCAAGTAGATGGTCGCTTCACCCCAGTCGATCTGAACAGCTTCACCGGGGGCATATGACAATGGGACACAGCTCTGGGGTGGTATTGCCTGATCTGCTCTAAGTTCGCGAACCGCCTTACGGATTGTTGAATATGAACCATTAAATCCTTTTTCTTGTACCAAGCGATCATATATCCGCTTTGCGGTATGTTTCTGCTTATTTAACTTTTCATCCTTATCTTCTTGAAAGCAGTTAAGGATGAATTGTTTTACCTGATCGGTTACGACTTCTGCTTTACGATGATATTCTTTACGTACTTCGGGATGGGTGGCACCTTCACAATACTTCTTAACGGTCTGTCGAGCGATTCCTAGTCGGGCGGCAATAGACCGTATCGATTCACCGTTTGAGTAGAGAATTCGGATCTCTGAATACATATCCATCTCGATAATCAACACCTTTCACATCCCCTTGCAAGATTCCGTTACATTTTACAAGAGGTTAGATGATAGGTGGTAAACTAATTCGTGATCAAAAGGCCTCTAAGTGGTACACTTTTACGGTATCATTTATAGGTGATCAAGCCTAATCTGTTATCATAGGGTCGGTTAATAATTCTCAGACCTTCTGTCCACCGCTCTAATCTGCCCTTATCTTTGTTACCAAGAGGCAAGCATGATATTTCTTCGCTTAAATCGAGGTGAGCACTTTCTCCAAAAAAATGTCGGGGGCAAGATACTAGGTATTTTGATAGTACGTGATGAACGAAATCGGCATAGCTGCTATGTAACCCGGAATTTTCAGAGTTCTTTTCTACCCACTGTTTAATCTCGCATACAAGTTCTGCATGCAACTTTTCGGGAATGGCTTCAAAATCATATATTTGGCGGAAAAGACGCTCGGCCTCGGAACGAGAGTTGGAACAATAACCATGCCTTAGAATATCCAGAGTTTCCTCATAATCCTGCAAGTATTTCCCCAAATACAATTCGGAGTGATTGTTGGCCTCAGTTAAAGCCTCAAAGGATTGTTCCACCCATAGCTGTTTCTGATGTTCTGATATAGCAAAAACTGTTGGTATATCCGCCAACTTTTCCTGCAGGTTTTGGTTGGGCTTATCCAGTTTATCCTTCGCCCTGGCGCGGAAACACGCCGACCACTTGCCACGTATCTCTTCATAGCCATCGCTGAACCTATAGCCGTCCTGAGCAAAAGACGCTAGCAGGGCCAGGGATACTGCAACCAAGTCGCGATCATAAGGGGCCGAACGGATACTCGTAATACTAGCACTTGCTTTCTTCCTCTTTTTGGACACTCGGGGTAATAAAATAACTACATTTGCTTCGGAAGGAGCAGTACTGTTGGGGGAACGAGATAAATGACGGTTTATCCGCCCCATTCTTTGTACCAATGAATCAGCCGGAGCTGGATCAGTATAGAGGATATCAGCGTTAATATCCAAAGAAGCTTCTACTACCTGGGTCGCTACTACTATACAACCGGATGTGGCAGACCCATCCCGGTTTAAAAGATAGGCCTCGGAAGTCACCAGATTTTCTTGCTTTAAGCGATCTGCAGCTGTAAAGCGGGAATGAAGTAACAATGTGCGGTTGGCTTCGATTTTTTCATGTAATTTAGTATAGAGTGCCTGGGCAGTGTTGACCGTATTTACTACTATTAATACCCGTTTTCCATTCAAGCAATGCTCAACCATTTCCTCCATTAGTTCTTCATCGTATTCCGAATGATAAGCAAATCTGATGCTATGTCTGCTGCTGCTGCCAAGAGCAGGCATTTCGCTCTCATATAGGTTAACGATTTGGCAAGGGTTGAGCCCGAGTGAAGACTCCAAGCGTTTACGAATAAAAGGTGGCAGGGTAGCGGTCATCACTAAATTTCTCCCGCCGAAAAAGTGATTTAACTCCAGCGAGGCGGTTACTATAGCGGCTGCCTTAGGGTCGAAGGCCTGAATCTCATCTACAACTAAGCAGGCACCCATTAAACATGCCATAATTCGCTCATAGCCGGGATAGCGCAAAGCCACCGGGGCTATCTGGTCGGCAGTAGCGATAATTAAGGGGCTCGCTAAATGACGAGCCAGCATGACTGCTCGGGTAGCCTCCCCGTCATTCATAGCTGAAGCCCGGCCAGGGGTATAGTCCGAGGAATCATGTGTATTTTCCTCCGAATCTGGGGTCGTGGTGGTGTATTTTATGTTTATGCGATCCCTAATATCCAGATTGGCGTTACCATGCAGCAGTCCAATTTGATGTGGAAACTTAAGGCCTGCAGCACGCAAAAAATCTGTGGCGCGATCCCATTGCTTATTTACAGCCACGCGCATGGGCATCATAATAAAAGTTTTATAGCCGGCGCTCCATAGGTAAGCGAATTCAGTCTTGCCTACTCCGGTGCCACCAATAAAAAGTAGGTCCTGGCTGCGCTTTTTTGGATATTTAACAAAAAAATGTCCCTGCCAGAAATCAGTGAAGCGGTTTTCCATAACCCCTCGCATGACAGAGTATGTCGGCAAGGGCCCCAACTCTACATCTTTATGGCTCATGCCCTCGTGATCTTCGATTAGGGAAGCGAAATGGTCGGCACGCATCAAGGTTCCCGCCATGAAAACACGCAATTTTTCCCGTTCTTTGCGCTGAGTTAAAACCCGGGCCAGATAATCCGGAACAAAGTTCAATGTATACGGGGGCAGCAAAACCCCGCTGTCCGCCAGGGAGTTCCATCGTAAATAATCGGCTAAACCGGCATTGACTTGGATTGATTCAAGGTCATATTTTGGAAACATATGATTTAGTTCGGACTTAAGCTCTTCCAAATATCCGTCCCACTCCTCCATAGAATCATATAGTTCAGCGGCCTTACGGCTTATCTCATTGCTGCCCAGGCCCATTAAGTAGTCCGGAAAATAGTCCCTCCAGTGGTGGAAAGCCACCGCTGCGATAACTTCCTCAGGATAGCAGCAATGATCGGCATTAAACAGCAGTAGGGATAATAAACTGTGTGGGAAAGTCTTCCGGGGATAAGAACGTCTTAACACCTGCTGAATGCCGGGATCTATCTTGCCCAGGTCATGATACAGGGCGGCATAAATCAAATCTTCCCACCAGGCGGGGACGGCTTGGGCAAAATTGTGTTCCTGTAATACCTTCAAGCAGCAGACGACATCGTATATATGACGAGCCATAGTAGTGCCGTTACTTTTGGCCAATAGATCCATTTCAGCACCCTCCTTTAATAAGAGAAAGATATACTGAACATTTTTCTTCAATGTCGGTGGGAAGAGCTGGAGCTTTATAAGGCAGCGGGGCACAGCTAAGTTTGGCAACTATATAGTTGAAATTGCGGATTGAGCCTGCTGGTGAGTTGCTTGGCTCACCGGTAACAGGATTAATAAACCTGTAAAGACTGCTGACCAGATTAACGCTGCCCTTATTCTTTTCGTATACTGAACGGTATTCCTCCCGGGCTTCGCCGTCTTGATAGTAAAATTCGGGTTTGGGCATCCATTGGTAATAGCTGCCGGTCCGGCTGGTGAGTTCTGCTTTTTGTTCGGCTTTTAAATTGGTCAGTTCAGTTTGAACCGGTATTGCCCAATCTTCGGAACGTCCTAAGTGAATGTGATTTATCCAGCGTTCAGGGCGGGTGGCATTTTCCCCAATGCTTTCCATTATCTCCTCGCTGTGGCTCAGATAAATAATCAGCTGCACGTTGTTCAATACATCAATCTGTACCGGGGACTGTCCTCCCGGATGATCGGGGCGCTCCTGCCATTGGCGGTTAGCCGTGGTGATATACCTTTTCTGATGAGCTTCCACGCTTAAGTTGCGATACCAGACGTATTCTCGGGTAACACTCTGATAGGAGGAGAGCATCCCCAGACAAAAGTTCTGTTTGGTAAAATGAACAATATGCTCCCTTTTCCCCAGCATATTACACAGAATGCCTATGACCGTGGAATAAGGGGGTGCCGGATAAGTAGTGTGAGGATTATTGCTATGGGGAATGCGATAATGGGCAGATGGGGCCCGGAGCTTAATCTTTAATAGCCGCAAAGCCATCACTCCTTTGCATCTGCGGCCAGAGTCAAACTACATAAAAAGCCGCTCCAATCCAACATCTTTTCTTGTTCCAGTCTCTCCAATGAATTATTCAAGGGACCACTGACAAAGAAATGGGCCAAATAATCATTTCGCAATGCATGATTTAAGGCTTCGACTTCCAATTGCTGGCGGTTCATTCTTAACGCGCCGTGGAACAAGGGGGCTGGCACGCGCAGGCCGCCAATTATATTAAAAAGAGGGATCATACCATAGTTTTCGGTACTGGCATGATACATCAAGCCGTTTTTCATTACCGTAAGCAGTTGCCGCAAACGGCGCTTCTTTTCCTCCTCCTTGACCACAAAAACTATCCGCTGGGCCTTGCTCATGGCTTTCACGCCGAGATACCCTTGATCCTCTATGGCATACCATTGGTCAATTTCTGGAAGCAAATCCTCGTGTTCCCCCAGGTGCAAATCTGTCTGCTCGGCGGGAGCCAGGGATTCTATATAGGCGGCTAGGTCTTCCGGCATTTTCCCAACCATCAGTTCGTGGTAGCCCAAGCGGGTGAGATCGATGGTAAATGATAGCTTATACCAGGAATAATGCTCTTCTTTTTGATAAGGATTGGGCTCGCAGTTTTCACCGGTTCTGCGCAGCCGGTTAATTAAGTCGTGGTTGGCGTAAAAGGCCATATCCGCCATCCATGGTTCCAGCGATACGGCTTTGGTAATCCCTAACGGGGCCTTGCGAATAATGGAACTGTCCCCCGTTCGGGTAATCATATATCCGAAAACATCCATTTCCGGATAGGACACGATATTGGCGGTGGGGAAATCGAATTGTACCACCTTTTTCTTATTATCATCACTGCTTTGCGAAAGCTTTAAGGGTGCTTCCTTCCAATTAAAAAGCTCCTGCAAAGTTTGGAAAAGGCTGTAGCGCACAGCCGGACGACCGATATAGGAATAAACCCCATCAGCGGAAGAGTACTTTTTGATTGACAAGATATTGCCGCCAATTTTCTCGTCCCGATTTAGGGCGGAAGATTCAAATATCATGGTTGAGGTAACACCTTTTATCTGCATAATATAACCCTCCTTAATTCTCGTTGATTTTAGTTTTGGTCCTTGGCCGTAATCCCGGATGCGTAACTGAACAGGCCGGTTTTGAAAACTTCTGGATCATCACAGGCGAAAACCCGACCCAGGTCCTCAGGGAAAGGCTTTTCGGATGTGATATAACGGCGTAGCAATAAATGATAGGCTTCAGAACGCTGATTATTACGAACCAATTCCAGTAGACGATACACTAGGTTCAGGTCGGCGTTATTGGGCTCTCCCTTCTCATTTTTCAGGTTAAAAGGAGAGTTTTTTCCCAGATCAATCAAATTACTTACATTCACTCTTATGCCCCCTTTCAAGCGGTTCAGAATGGCCCCGTACAGGCGGAGGATAATTTGATTACGTGTTAGTTTATAAGGTTCTTTAAGGGCTTCACGAGAACGATGGTACAGCAGGGTTGAAAGCTCGCTGTAACGTTCGCTGAGGACAATGTTTTGCACCTCCATGTCATTCAGGCTTTTCAAAAGTGAAGCCACTTCCGGACTCAGCAATAGACGGGCCAGGCTGTCAGACACCAGGTAGCGATTGACTTTTGTACCGGCCATAACCATAACCTCTATACCCTGCAAGCCCCAAGCGCCCAAAGTGGCCCGCAGATGCCTCTCCCCAAATACCGAGTCCATTAAGCGGGAGAAACGATGGTCGAAATAGGCGCCGCTTTCGGCCATCAAATTGTTTAAATGCCAGTTGAGCAAAAATGAACCGGCATTGACAAAAATTCCGGCAGGAATGACTAAGTGAAAGCAAATAAGCGGCCAACGGCAATGTTGGCAGATAGGCAGGGTGGGACGACCGTCAAAAAAGAGATTTGGAAAGGCAGGAGAACTGCTGATGGCCGATGAAATCGAGGCGGTCAAATAATGATGATAACTCTTTTCTTCCTGATCTATAGTAAAGGCTTGTCCGCAGAACGAACATAAGGTTTGGCCATGGCTGTCTTTTTCGATTTGAAACCAGTGATTCAAGAAAGCCGCTTTGTCCTCCCGGCTCTGGAGAAGGTTTACGTACAACCCTTTATTACCGACAAAAAAACTGGATACGGTTCTGTCCAGCCTTTCCCGATTGCCCCAGGACTCAGCCTGAGTGTTTCGTACCTTGGTACCTTGCAAGACCCACCACCATGCGATCCTTTTTAGGCCTTTCATATCTTCTGGAACTTCTGTTGAAGGTACTAGAGGAAGTATTGGCTCAGAAGCGTTGGTGCCTAAGATCGTATGTAAAACCTCCGGGCCTAACAATAGACTCCCATCGGTTTGCAGCAACTTCTCTTCCACACACTTTTCCCCCAGTCCTTGGGCCAAGACATGCAAAAGCCCGTGTATAGAAGCATTGTAATACCAGGAACCAGGATAAAAAACAATATCTCTCATCAATCCACCACCTTCATCAAGCCGTAGCCTTGGCCGCACTTGCTGCCAATACCAAAGTCGTACAAAAGCTTCAAGCTCTCGGGAGAACCCTTCAATACTAAGTGCCCTCTCAAGGTAGTTAAGTAGCCACCGTAATGCAGGGAAACCCCTTTATTTAAATCGGAAGCATCCAGGACAGAAATCGGTGATAGGTCCGGTATTCTTATATTCCATAGTTCCCGATAAAAAGTAACGCGCTTAAACATATGGTAATTGATGGCCTCCTCCAGAGGCGCTGCTTGATTGGAACCGATGTAGCCGGCGGGAGTAGGCAACAGCATATGGCTGACAGTTGAAAAACACACCTGCTCAGAATGAATGGGACGTTCGTTGAGAATGTGAATACCGTATAGGGGAACACCCCGAAAAGATAAGCTGTTTTGCTGTCCAATTGCCCCGTTACATAGGGCTGTAAAAATCTGAAAATCACCGGTAGAAATGGTAAGCATAATCGGCAGACGAACCGTCATGGTTCGCGTTTCTCGTTGAAAACTCAATATTTTTCCAAATGTTAGCGCGCATGCATATGGCGGATAGCCGGGATGCTCTTTCGAATAGCGCTGACCTATCCAGGATCCGTCAAGCAAATATTTTATAACGGAAATAATGGAGTTCCTGTAATCCAGACTAATAGTTAGAGAATTTTCTCCCTCCTCTCGATTAAAAACCAATTGTAGACGCATAGATTCCCCTCCGTTCTTCAATTTTGCAAATAGCCCCATTGGTTGGTAAATAGATGTGGCATTAATGAAATTATAGCGATACGGTATACAATTTCCAAACAAATTCATTCCCTAATTATCGACAATATGTTATATCGCTCCGCAACAAAAGAAAAAGCAGGCCTCAACATTGTTGTAAGCCTACTTTTTGCTTCCTCTAAGGACGATAAAACTGATTTTACTATTTACCAACCAAATTCAAATTCCTCTGCCGGACGATAATGTGATAGTAGCATATAATTACAGTGCTTTCCACAAAAGGGCTCCCAATATTTTGGGGAGCCTTATTATTTGCGGGGAATTACGGTAATAATCTTTTTCAGGGCCAGACCACTCTTGCTATTACCGGATAGTTTTGATTTTGCTGGCGAAATTGGGTGCTTTTTTCAAGGCTTTCCTTTGTATATGCGGTTTTTACGCAACATATAATAAAACATCATGCCCAGGGGGCTTTTCATATGATTTATTCTTTGGACCTGGTTATGCAAAATGGCGAAGAGTATATTAGAGAACGGCTCGAAACCAGCTTTTACTGGCTCAAGGAACGAGGCTTTCATTTGACAGTCCAGGTTTATCCCGGAGAACCTTTCCGCATAATACAGCTGACCTTAAGTGGTTCTACTCATAACGGGGTTTTTCATGATGATGATATTATTTATATATTTAAGCATCAGTTGGCAGAAATACTGGCAGAAGCGATACTTAATCACTGGGAAAAGAAATTAATCAGGAGACAGGCGGAGAGAAATTACAAGCGGCTTCCATCGGCGGAACAAGCTGAATTGGCAGAGAGAGCGGTTCACTTCTTGCGTCGTTGCAATGACAACGAGAGCCTGAACCTTTTATTGAAATTTGGACGTAAGAACAAGATCTCTCATAACATTTTGGAGCACCTGGACACAGATAATACCTTGAATCTTGATGGGCTGGTGAATTTCAGCTTAAGAGAATACCTGCGGGAAATCAGATTCGCTGTTGATCTGGCCTACGAGGATTTGAAGAGTGAAAAACAGTATAACGATTTTATCAGGTTGCTTAAGTATTTCGTTGAAACCCAGCCGCCGAAAGCCGTGGAAGTAAACATATACCTGGCGGAAAACGGTGCGTTCCATTTATGGGATGAAAAGGGTCATGTGATTGAACAAGACCTTATTGATCTATACCTTGAAGACATTCTGACCAATGATAACAACCTGGATGATATTCTTATCAGCATTCTAATCACTGTGGCCCCACGACGCATCATATTTCACTCTTTGGGAGCGGTACCTGACACCGAACCCGCTCGTATTATTAAACGGGTTTTTAAGGAAAGGATTATGGTGTGTCCGGGATGTGACAGGTGTCTTGGCCACCAGTTAAGAGATCGTTAACCAGCAAGTCATAGCATGCAAGCCCTGTATCTTTTTGATGCCGGGCCTCTTTATGCGCTAAACCAATTCACATCTATGTAGTTGGCCCTTTCGCCCCCTTCATGTGGCTTACCCCCATTCGCCCTACGTCTACACGTGTGTTGCTGCCGTGCTGCACCAAGGCTCCACGTGGTTATGCATAAAAACAGGTCAGGTTACGATTTCTGCAGGCAAATCAGCATTGGCCTTTGCGTGTTCGCATCTATGGGGGCTTGTTGCTCTGTTCCTCAAGAAATCTGGATTAATTGCAGCTTGACACAGAATTTGTTATATTCTTAGGGTATGGGTCAGAAGTAGAAGGTGATTGATTGATCCGTTTGCTTACCGTACCTTTGATTAGCGCCTTTATTGGATATTTAACGAATGTTGTAGCCATAAAGATGCTGTTTCATCCCCGAGAACCCTTCCGGATACTTAAGTTTGAATTTCAGGGCCTGCTTCCTCGCCGACAGGAGGAGATAGCCCTTAAAATAGGAGAAGTGGTGGAAAGAGAGTTACTGTCGGTTGATGACCTGGTTAGTCGGTTTAGTACCCCCGAGATGCAGGACAAGATAGTGAAAATCATCTCGGAGAGGGTCAGGGCCAGGCTGGAGGATGCTATGCCGCGCTTGGTCCCCCATAACCTGACGCGAGTCCTGGCCGACTTGGTGGAAGGGATTCTGGTAAGAGAGAGCCGCTCTCTGGTTGCTCAGGTTATCGAGTCTGACAGTCAGCAATTGACGGCAGAGATCCGGGTTAGTGAGATCGTTAAGGACCGAATCCTTGCTTTCGAGGTGTCGCAATTGGAGAGTCTGGTCAAGGAAGTGGCATCCAAGGAACTTAGAGGTATAGAGGTCCTGGGGGGAGTGCTGGGCTTTCTTATCGGACTGGTCCAGGTGGCGATTATTAAATTATTTCCATAGGGAGGCATTGGAATGATTAAGATCAGCTTAAAAGATGGCTCGGTGGGGGAGTATCCACAGGGGATTTCTGCCATACGAATAGCTGAGCAGATAAGTGGTCGGTTGGCCAGAGAAGCTGTAGTGGCTCGCTTCAATGAGCGCTTAGTGGATTTAAACGCGGAATTGAATGAAGATGGTCACCTGGAGATACTGACTGCCAGAGATCCTGAGGTACTGGAAGTTTATCGTCATACGACGGCTCATGTGATGGCCCAGGCTGTGAAAAGACTGTATCCTGACGTGGCTCTGGCCATTGGCCCGGCTATAGAAAAAGGGTTTTACTATGATTTTGATTTTTCCGAGTCCTTAGGACCTGAGGAACTGGCTGCGGTTGAAGAGGAAATGGCCAAAATCATCAAGGAGGATTACCCTCTGTTACGTGATGAGTTAAGCCGTGCAGATGCCATTAAGATGTTTAGTGATTCGGGAGAGCCATATAAGGTTGAACTTATTGAGGATTTGCCCGAGGATGCCACTATCAGTGTTTACCGCCAGGGAGAATTCGTGGATCTTTGTGCTGGTCCCCATCTGCCGAGCACGGGAAAGATCAAGGCATTCAAGCTTATGAACCTGGCCGGGGCATACTGGCGTGGTGATGAGAAGCGGAAGATGCTGCAGAGGATCTACGGCACTTCATTTTTTAAGAAAGAACAGCTTGATGATTACCTGTACAAGCTGGAAGAAGCGAAGAAGCGTGACCATCGCAAGTTGGGACGCGAACTGGGGCTGTTTGTGATCCTGGACGAGGGCCCGGGTTTTCCGTTCTTTTTGCCCAAAGGCATGATAATCCGCAATGAGCTGGAGAAATACTGGCGTGAGGTTCACGATGAAGCCGGATATATGGAGATAAGAACCCCCATTATCCTGGAACGTTCTCTTTGGGAGCGTTCCGGCCACTGGGATCACTACCAGGAAAACATGTATTTTACTAAGATTGATGAGGCGGATTTCGCGGTCAAACCAATGAACTGCCCTGGAGCGCTGTTGGTCTTTAAACAAAACCTGCATAGTTACCGGGAGCTCCCCATACGTATGGCAGAGATGGGGTTAGTTCATCGCCATGAGATGTCTGGTGTGTTGCACGGGTTGATGAGGGTCAGGGCGTTTACCCAAGATGATGCTCATTTGTTTATGCTGCCGGAACAGATGATCAGCGAGATTACCAGGGTAATTAACCTGATCGATGAGGTATATACCAAGTTTGGTTTTTCTTATCATGTGGAGGTCTCTACCAAACCGGACAAAGCCATGGGGTCTGATGAGGATTGGGATATGGCCACTCAGGTTCTGAAGACGGCTCTTGAAGAAAAAGGCATGAAATATCAGATTAATGAAGGTGACGGGGCTTTTTACGGCCCCAAGATCGATTTCCACCTCAAAGATTCCCTGGACCGTACCTGGCAGTGTGGGACCATTCAGCTCGATTTCCAAATGCCGGAACTCTTTGATCTTACCTATGTTGGTGAAGACGGAGAAAAACACCGGCCCGTGATGATTCACCGGGTGGTATTCGGAAGCATAGAGAGGTTTATCGGCATCCTGACAGAACACTATGCTGGGGCGTTTCCGGTATGGCTGGCTCCAATTCAAGCTCGGATCATTCCAATTACTGAGCGCCACCATGATTATGCCAATGACCTGGTTCGGCAGATGAAAGAGTCGGGTATAAGAGTGGACGTCGATGCCCGGAGTGAGAAAATGGGGTATAAGATCAGGGAAGGGCAACTGCAGAAGATCCCTTATTTGCTGGTTGTGGGAGATAAAGAGGTGGAAGCCCGCACGGTATCCATTCGTAAACGCAAAGAAGGGGATGTCGGCAGTAAGGGGTATGAGGAATTCATAAGGGAACTGACCGAAGAAATAGCCAACAGATAAGGGATTACGCTTAAATGGTTTTGGGTCTAAGTTAGGGTTGTCACAGGGAAGTCAAGTTATGCGAGCCTAAGCAATCCAGAGGGCTTGGACGGGGGAGTCATTACTCCCCCATAACCTTGATCAGGAGACGTTTTCTGCGCTGACCGTCGAATTCGGCATAAAAGATCTGTTGCCAGGGCCCCAGATCAAGCTTACCGTCTGTGACGGGGACGATGATTTGATGATGAAACAGGATGCTCTTCAGATGGGCGTCGCCATTGGTCTCTCCGGTCTGGTGATGCCGGTAATCGTCCCGATAAGGCGCCAGGGCATCCGCCCATTCCATGAAGTCATTCTTGATGCCTGGTTCCTCATCGTTGACAAACACCCCGGAGGTAATGTGCATGGCACTGACCAGGACCATCCCATCCTGGATCCCTGTTTTACTCACTGCCTTGCGGACCAAATCGGTAATATTGACGAATTCCCGTTTTTTACTGGTATTCATCCAGTGGTATTCGGTGTGCCAGTTCATGGGGCTAAAACCTCCTTATTGTGTAATGATCAGGAATAACTGTTTCCCCCGAAGCATGGGCGTAATCAGTTGACATCAGGCAAATCCCTATGCTACTCTATAATTTAGTGAAGTTAATACTGGCAAGTAGAGGCCCACGCTTCTCACCCTATGGTATCGCTGATAGGGTAGACCAATCAAGTTCTGCGGAGTATATCTTCGGGAAAGCGGGGTATTGACCCGCTTTAATTTTTTTGGAGGTGGATTGTTTATTAGCAAGGACTGGAGAATCAATGAGGAAATCCGAGTACGGGAAGTCAGATTGATTGACGAAAATGGAGAACAGGCTGGAATCGTACCCGTTCGCGAAGCCCTGCAAATGGCCGTGGAAAAAGGGTTAGACCTGGTGGAAATCGCCCCCAGCGCCAAGCCACCAGTCTGTCGTTTAATGGATTATGGAAAATTCCGCTACGAACAAGGTAAACGAGACAAAGAAGCTCGTAAAAAGCAGAAGATTATCACGGTCAAAGAAGTCAAGATGAGAACTAGAATCGAGGATCACGACTTCCTGGTCAAATCCAGGAATGCCCGGAAATTTCTTGATGCCGGGGATAAGGTTAAAGTGACCATCATGTTCAAAGGGCGCGAAATTTCCCACGTTGATCTCGGAAAAGACTTGTGTAATAAACTGGCCGAAGACCTGAAAAATATTGCTTTGGTAGAGAGAGAACCCAAAGTAGAGGGTCGTAATATGGTGATGATATTGGCTCCCAGAATTGATGTTACCAGGAATGACAACGCCAACAATAATGCAAGTTAAAGGAGGATTCCCGATAAATGCCGAAGATGAAAACCCATCGTGGGGCCGCTAAACGATTCAAAAAGACCGGCAGCGGTAAAATAAAGCGGGCAAGTGCTTACCACAGCCATCTGTTAACCTCCAAAAGCCCAAAACGCAAGAGAAAGCTGCGTAAGGGCGGCTATACAAGTGAAGCAGACACCGCTAAAGTTGCCAGACTGATTCCCTACAAATAAAGAGGAGGTTGCTAGTACTTATGCCAAGAGTGAAACGTGGAACAACCGCCCACAGAAGACATAAAAAGGTTCTCAAGTTAGCCAAGGGGTACCGGGGAGGCAAGTCCAAACTTTTCCGAGTCGCCAACCAGCAAGTTTTAAAGAGCCTTAACTATGCCTACGCACACCGGAGACTTAAGAAGAGGGATTTCCGCAAGCTCTGGATTGCCCGTATTAACGCGGCAGCTCGCAATAACGGAATAACCTATAGCCGAATGATCTGCGGGTTAAAAACAGCCGGGGTAGAGATAAACCGAAAAGTTTTAGCAGATATGGCGATAAGTGACCCCCAGGCCTTTTCGGAACTGGCTGAACTTGCAAAAAACAACCTTTAAGCTAACAGAATAAATCGGCTAAACTGGTGATATTATGAAAGGCACCCCCGGCGGTGCCTTTTAGTTCGTTAAGAAAACACTGTTTGAAACACTGTATTACCCCAGGAGATACCCCAATTTTGCCATCACTAATTAGGAGGCAGAAGCTTTGAAAAAGAAGCTGTTTGTAGTCATTGGGTTGGGGAGGTTTGGCAGCAGCGTTGCTCAGACCCTCTTCAGTATGGGTTATGACGTTATGGCAATAGATCTGGACGAAGAACTCATAGACCAGATGAAGGACAAGGTTACTTATGGAGTGACGGCGGATGCCCTGGAGGAGAGGGTGCTGGAAAGCCTGGGGGTTCGCAATTTTGATGTGGCTATCGTGGCCATTGGGAATGATATACAGGCCAGCATTCTGATTACCCTGACCCTAAAAGAACTGGGTGTAAAAAGGGTGGTGGCGAAAGCCATAAATGAACGGCATGGCAGAGTACTTGAAAAGCTGGGTGCCGATAAGATTGTATATCCGGAAAGGGACATGGGGGAAAGGGTGGCTCACTACCTGGTTAGCGCCAATCTCCTGGACTATATTGAAATATCCGACAAATACAGTCTGTCAGAAGTCACTACTCCTCAGAATATGGTCAATAAGTCCCTCAAACAAACTAACTTAAGGGTAAAATACGGGGTGAATGTTATTGCTATTAAGCGGGGAGATAATCTAATTGTCGCGCCTCCTGGTGAGGAGGTTCTGAAGCCTGAAGACGTGTTGATCTGCATAGGAAGGACTCAGGCCCTGGACAAATTCGCCTTAATGTAAGGTGCGAACGTTATTATTAGAGGGACGCTAAGAACTCCAAATACTGGTACTATCTTTAATAATCGAGGGGTCTGTCGTGTTAAGACAAGTACAGTCCAAGAGATCACTAACCCCGGCGCAATTGATAGTATTGACCTATGTCTTAGTAATCATGGCAGGAACGCTATTGCTCTCCCTTCCTGCTGCCATTAGATCCGGTGAGTTTAATACCCTGCTGGATGCCTTTTTTACTGCCACCAGTGCGGTATGTGTGGCGGGATTGACGGTTGTCGATATTGGATTGTTTTACAGCTCGTTTGGACATGTAGTGATCCTGGCTTTGATACAAATAGGAGGCCTAGGCCTGATTACTGTTACGACTTTTTATGCTTTGTTATTGGGTAAGAGGATTGGGTTAAAAGAGCGGGTTGTACTGAAAGAGGCTCTTAAAAGTGATTCGCTGGGAGGCGTAGTGCGCCTTGCCAGGAGTATTCTGCTGATTACGCTGGCCGTCGAAGTGGCCGGGGCATTGCTCTTATCTGTTGCTTTTCTCAAGTATTTCCCACCGACCAAAGCCCTCTGGTATGGAACTTTTCATTCAGTTTCCGCCTTCTGTAACTCAGGACTGGATATTTTTGGCCGGGAATTCACAGCTTATTCCAGCCTGATTCCCTTTCAAGAGGACAAACTGGTTCTGATAACAATTTCTTTACTTATTGTTCTCGGAGGAATCGGCTTTACGGTTATTCTTGATGTGTTAAAACACAAAAAGTTTACCCGGTTGTCTCTGCATAGCAAACTGGCCATATTCAGTTCTGCCGTTCTAATTTTGTTTGGG
This sequence comes from Syntrophomonadales bacterium, assembly GCA_050951725.1. Taxonomy (GTDB): domain Bacteria; phylum Bacillota; class Syntrophomonadia; order Syntrophomonadales; family DTU052; genus DTU052. The sequence continues at coordinate 439,068 of JBMNJO010000012.1, forward strand.
CTGGTATTTTTCTTTTTTACTGAGTCGGGGACACTCTGGAATGGAATGGGAGTGATTGATCGCCTGGTCAATTCACTTTTTCTAAGCATTACCTCAAGAGCGGCCGGTTTTTCCACGGTGGATCTGAATCACGCAGTTCCGGCTACATTACTGGTTCTTTTGCTTCTGATGTTTATAGGAGCCTCACCAGCCGGAACCGGAAGTGGTATAAAGACTACCACATTTGCCGTTCTGTTTTTGGCGTCCAAATCCAGAATGCAGGCGCAGGGAGACCTGGTCGTCTACAATAGGCGTATAGACCAGGACACGGTTGCCCGGGCTTTAACCGTGACTGTTATAGCTGCCGGGGTAATATTTATGGGTATTATCCTTATGAGCCTTTTTGACTCGCACGAAATTATGAAGGTGATTTTTGAGGTTTTTGCATCCTTCGGGACTGGACTCAGTACCGGGATTACTCCCGAATTAACTGTCGGAGCGAAACTAACTATCATATTCCTGATGTTCTTTGGCCGGTTGGGTCCACTGACGCTCGGATTTGCTCTGCTCGAGAGAAGCGCGCGCAAAGAACACGTTAAGTTCCCGAAAGGCAACGTGATCATCGGTTAGAAAACCTGAACAACGATCAAGGTGGCTGCAATGCATAAGAACGAGTCGGAAACCAAACAATCCCAACTTAATATTAAAAGCAAACTGATTACTTCTCGGGATAATCCTGTATTTAAACTTGCCAAAACACTGGGGAGTCGTAAGGGTCGGGAGAAGACCGGGAGATTTATTGTTGAGGGGTTTAAACTTGTTTCGGAGGCACTTTTACACCCGGAACTGGTAGAAACAATCCTGATTAGCGAAACCAGCAGTGAAGTGGTGTCCGGCAATCTGACACCACGCTCAGTACCGATGACCGTGATTTCTTCCGAACTAGCCCTAAGACTCTCGGAGACCGAAACAACTCAAGGAATATGGGCCATCTGTAAACGTCCTGACTGGGGTCAGCTGGAGTCTGCAGATTCTATCGGTTTTGTTCTGGTTTTGGCCGGGATACAGGACCCGGGTAATCTGGGAACCATACTCCGTACTGCCTGGGCGGTAGGTGTGGAGGCAGTTTTATTAAGCGTGGGCAGTGTTGATCCGTTTAACCCGAAGATAGTCCGCTCGGCCATGGGAGCGACTCTTAATCTTCCGACATTCACCAGTGTTACGCTTTCTGATGTTAGAAAGCTGAAAGAAAAAGGCTTTCGGGTTATCGCCTGCGATCCTCAAGGAGAAGCAAGCCTCTTTGAAAGCCACTTGAAAGATAAGCTTATTATCATTATGGGTAATGAGGGGCAGGGCCTGTCCGCAGAGTGGAAAGCAGTGGCCGACAGCCGCTTAAATATCCCTCTTCAGCCGGGAGTTGATTCCTTAAACGTTGCAGTGGCCAGCGGTATTGTCCTGTACGAGGCTTATCGTCAAAGACACGGTTTATAAAGACCGTAAAATAAGAGGAAGCCCGGCTGTAACAGGAGATCACGAGACCGGTTGTCAGACCGGACCGGTTAACCTATACAACCAAGCGGGCGGCTTTAAATGGCACCGCCTCCACCGCTTGCTGGTCGTGAATGATAGTGGTGGTGGAACCGTGCATTAGTACGATATCTCCAATTACGGCTCCCCGAACGGTGGTGTTGGCACTGCTGACCTGGATTTGACTGTTAGGGGCATAGAGAATCCCATCAATGCTGACGTTGGCACCGCTTATCTTCATCTGGTCACCAGCGTACAGACAGACCGCATCACTGCTGGTAGCGTAGCTTATTCCACTGCCGCTTATTTGAATGTCCCCCGTGGCAATTATGGTACCAGTGCCTCTGATAAGAGCACCATTCAGTTTAACGTCTCCCTCAACGAAAAGAACCCCATCCAACTCCACTATTCCTCCATTAAAATGCTGGTTTCCGATTAGAGTGCGGGTTGCGATAGACCGGAGTTCATCCATATCCCAGACGGGAGTATTAACAAACGGCGCTCCTTCTATCACTTCGGTTATGTGGTGATTGGTGGTTGAGGCTTCAATTCGGCCCATCGCTTCCAATGCTCCGTCGATGGTGACATTGGCACCGGTAAATTTGGCATCGCTATTGGTATGAACATCGCCCGTTATATTCAGATTGGCCCCTGATACCTTCAACGTTGCGTCTCGGCTTCCCGAAAAGAGGGCATAGTCAAAAACCCTGCTGTTTCCGTACATGGCTACTGCCCGAGCGGTTAACAGCTGGTCGGTGAAACCCAAAACCGGCGCCAGCATATAATTAACTGTGCGGCTGCACTTTACCTCAATCATTCGCTGATCGCCATTGTATGGAACATTGATCTCCAGCTCAGCTAAATCCAGGCCGTTAGCCGACGCATAACTGACAGCAGTGGAATACGCGGTTGATTGATCGGGAAGGCGCTGAGCCCCCGCCAACGCGGCCGCATCCGCCGCATTACGCATAGTGGAATAGGTGTGATAGACGCGGCCTACATCTACAACCAGGGCCGCTATTCCAATAAGAGCAGTGGCCATGATTGTGACCAGGATTATAGCCGTGCCAGCTTCGCTCTTTAACGTTTTGAACAGACCTCTCAATACACTCACCTCCTGGATATCTTGGACATAAATGCATGCAAACAGGCAAAGTCGGGGTTATCGCAGGGAAATCATTATTCCGATTCCTTTGGACCCTCGCATATTATTAGAATAACTCGCAGCTCAGCGGATATCTTCCGATTAAAGTTGGGTTTTTTCTAGGACTAAGAGCATAAAAATTTGGGACTTGTCTGTGGAAAGTTGAACCATGGTGGTTTCTTGTACCTTGCTTACCTGTATGCTATAATCAGTTCAAACCAAAATAAAAGGGGTGGACCGGCTGATGTGCAGGTACGCCGAAGTATTTTGGGACCTTTTCGAGTCTTCAGGACTAATTGTCTACTATCTTTGGTACAGGATGTTTATGTATCAGTAAAAGACGAGGATCAGGACCAGTACTCTGCTTGAAACCATACAGGGAGACGTTGCCGTGACTGTAAGCACGTCTGGCGAATGGCAGAGGAATTCACCTGGGAGTTGGGGGCTGAACCACTAGTAGGCCTACCCGGAGCCTTTCCGTTATCAGGGTTTAAGCGAGCCATATGGCTAAACAGGGTGGTACCGCGGAAGAGAGCTTTCGTCCCGAGAGGATGAAAGCTCTAATTATATAGAGGGGGTCTGGTTGTGCATAAAAGGCTGCAGCAGATAGAAAAGACTGCTGAAGAAAAGATCAAAGCAGCTTCGAATGCGGAAATACTAAAAAACATCAGGGTGGAGTTTCTGGGACGCAAAGGTGAGATAACCGCCATTTTACGCGGGTTAAAGGATCTGGCTCCAGAAGAACGGGGAGCGGTAGGCCAGGCGGCCAACCAATTAAAGAACCGTCTGGAAAAACTGATCGAGGCCAAAAACCAGAATTTTGATGAGCAAGCCCTGCAAGAGCGTTTATTGAAGGAAAGACTGGATGTTACTCTTCCCGGTACTCCTGTGGTGTCAGGTGGTAAACATCCACTGGCTCAGGTTATAGAAGAGATTGAGAACATATTTCTGGGTTTAGGGTTTGCGATTGTTGAAGGACCTGAGGTCGAACTTGACTACTACAATTTTGAGGCTCTTAATGTGCCGGCGGATCACCCGGCCCGGGATATGCAGGATTCCTTTTATATCAGTGATGAGGTTCTGCTCAGAACCCATACATCTCCCGGACAGGTGAGGACCATGGAAGCCAAAAAACCGGAGTTGCCGGTCAAGATAATTATTCCTGGCCGGGTTTATCGAAGAGACGATGACGCTACTCATTCCCCGATGTTTCATCAGGTGGAAGGGTTATATATTGGTGACCGGGTAACCTTTGCTGACTTAAAAGGCATCCTGATGCTTTTTGCACATGAGATTTTTGGGCACGATGTCAAGGTAAGATTCAGGCCCAGTTACTTCCCTTTTACGGAACCCAGTGCGGAAATGGACGTCTCCTGCGTCATGTGCGGGGGGGAAGGCTGCCGAACCTGTTCTGATACCGGTTGGTTGGAAATCCTGGGATCAGGCATGGTACATCCCAATGTTCTGAGAGCGGGCGGCTATGATCCGGAAAAAGTAACGGGCTTTGCCTTTGGCATGGGTGTAGAACGTATTGCCATGCTGAAATTTGGGGTTGATGATCTGCGCCTGTTTTTTGACAATGACATACGATTTTTGTCCCAGTTTTAATACAGGTTAGTTGCAGATCAGGCAACTTCGGAAATGGGCATTGGATCGATTATACAGTAGTCTAAGGGGGAATTGACCGTATGCGGTTATCACTGGAATGGCTAAAAGATTACATTGAGCTTGACATTTCCGCTCAGGAACTTGCACATAGACTTACCATGGCAGGAATAACGGTGGAGAATATTGAGGAACTGGAAAACGACATGGTCTTGGAGTTGGACCTGACACCCAACCGGGGAGATTGTCTGGGCATTATTAATATTGCCCGGGAGGTTTCCGCACTAACCGGAAAACCCCTTGACATTCCCCAGGCCCAGCCCGATGAGCTTGATGAAAAGATAGAAGACTACGTAAAGATCACCATCCAGTCAAGTCTATGTAAAAGGTACGGCGCCCGGGTGATGAAGAATGTCCGGGTAGCTCCATCACCGGTCTGGATGCAGGAAAGGCTCTTAAAAGCAGGCATCAGACCTATAAACAACGTGGTTGATGTGACCAACTATGTCATGCTGGAAACAAACCAGCCGATGCACGCCTTTGATTATGAACTATTGGAAGGACGGCAGATAGTGGTGCGAGAGGCCCAGGCGGGCGAGGAACTGGTGACCCTGGACGGCAGCAGCCGGGAACTGCAACCGGGAATGCTGGTGATCGCGGATGCAGTCAAGCCGGTGGCCCTGGCTGGTATCATGGGAGGAGAAAGCTCCGAAATTGGGGAAGACACCACCACTATCCTTTTGGAATCCGCCATTTTTGATGGGACCAGTATCCGGCGAACAGCCAAGAAGGTAGGACTTCGAACGGAATCCTCGATGAGGTTTGAAAAAGGGGTGGACATTGGAGGAGTAGTCTTGGCCCTCGACCGGGCAGCTCGCTTATTGGAAATCCTGGGAGCTGGTGAAGTGGTTCAGGGTGTGTGCGATGTATATCCCCATCCGGCTGAGCGGGTTACGATCAGGTTACGGCCCGACAGGGTTAATTATGTATTGGGGACCAGTATTACAGCGGCCGAGATTGAAGGATTCCTTAAGAAACTCAGATTCCCGGTAGAGGTTCATGCCGATCATATGCTGGTGGACATTCCTTCGTACCGCCCGGACTTGACCATTGAAGAGGATTTAATAGAAGAGGTGGCACGGCTGTATGGCTACGACAATATCTCTTCCCAACTGGAACCAGCCGTACCTACTCACGGATACCGAACCGATTACCAAAGATTTCAGGAAAAGCTTCTGGCTTTTGCAACCCATAGGATGCATCAGGTTATTACTTACAGTTTTATTAACCCCAGATGGTTGGATACCCTGGGAATACCGGAGGACAATCATCTGCGGAATACGGTCAAGGTGGCCAATCCGTTCTCAGAAGAGCAGGGTATAATGCGTACAACTCTCCTGCCAGGTCTCCTGGAAGTGGTGAGCCGCAATCTGGCTCGAAGGAATGAAGATCTGACTCTGGTTGAAAAGGGTAGTGTCTTTTGGCCTAATGAGTCTGATTTGCAGCCGAGAGAGGTTCTCATGATGGCTGGAATGGTTACCGGTAAGGTTTCAGGCGGTTGGCAGGTAACAGGCAGTGAAATGGACTTCTTCTACCTTAAGGGACTTATTGAAGACCTGTTAGGCAAGCTTCACCTGCCAGAAGTAAAATTCCTGCCGTTTATGCCGGAACACTCCTATCACCCGGGGAGGACAGCTGCGATCACGGTGGAGGGTAAGCAGCTTGGTACTATCGGTGAGATTCACCCTCAAGTACTGAAGAGGGCTGACATTGATAAGAGGGTATGCGCTTTCGAAATTGATGTATTGAAGCTTTTTGAAGCAGTATCGCTCCACCAACACCAGGTTCGGGGCATATCCAAGTATCCCGCAGTTAAACGGGATCTGGCCCTGGTTGTTTCCGAAGAGACTAACGCAGCCGATTTGGCAGAAACCATTAAAAAGGCGGGTACAGACCTCTTGGCAAAGGTTGATCTGTTTGATGTTTACCGGTCTCCTCAAATCGGCCAGGACAAGAAAAGTCTGGCCTATGCACTCACTTTTCAATCGTATCAGAGTACACTGCAGGATGATGAGATCAGCGACATAGTCGAACGGATTCTGCAAAAAACAGCAGAGGTTCATGGTGCCAGTTTAAGGTAAGATACAAGTCTGGTCGGGAGAGTATGCTATGCTCTCCCGCTCAGACTTATTTAATTTATCTTCAAATAAAGATTTTCCTGAAGAGTCATAAGTCGCAGGGGAATCAAATGTTCAGTCACCGGAAATTTTTCATTGAAAAACAGGGCAATTCGTTAAGCACGCCGATCTGTTGGTTGTTTTTTGATTAATCACAGCCAATATCGGAACTCCTTTCTGCTGCTTTTTATTTTGTTTTCTTTCCCCATGATATGATGTAGAAGCTCGGTAACCAAGGGAAATACGACATCAGAGGATGCTGTAAAGTATCGATAACAAAGATTGACATATTAGTTGGGGTAATGGTGTAAAAAGGAGATTATTCTGCAGATATCGAACATCAAAATAACCGTTAAGAAGGGGAGGCTTATTGGGTATGGGCAGCAGGAAGAAGGAAATAGTTAAAGTGACGGTAGATATCTTTGATGAGGAGTATGTGATCAAGGGTTCCGAAGAATCGGAATACATACAGGCCCTGGCTGAAAAGGTGGATCAGAAGATGCGCGAAGTCTACCGTAAATGCCCCCATCTGGGAGTCAGCAAACTGGCAATTCTCACCTGCATTAACCTGGCGGATGAATTGAGCAAGCTGCAGGAGGATTATGACCAGCTGGTACACCTTTTGGAAGAGAAAAAGAGGATGAGCAGTGTCCATGATGACCTGGGTAATAAACGAAAGCAGTCAAGGGCATAAATTCGATAGGTTTTTCAAAGGGGGTACCTGATTGACGGAGAACCGGGAAATTGCCGCTATCCTGGAAGAAGTGGCTGACATACTTGAGATCATGGGGGAGAATCCTTACAAAATCAGGAGTTATCGAAAAGCAGCACACTCCATATATCAGCTCTCAGAAGACGTTGAGGATTTATGGCAAGAGAGCCGGCTTTTGGAGATAGATGGTGTCGGCAAAGCCATCCAATCAAAGGTGGAAGAGATTATGCGCACCGGGTCACTGAAGTACCACCAGGATTTGCTCCGGCAGGTACCCCGGGGAGTAATCAGAATGTTGACTTTGCCGGGTATGGGTCCCCGAACAGTGCGAACTATTTATGAACACCTGGGAATAACCAATCTGGATGATCTTTTGGAGGCTGCGAAGGCTCGCAGGATACGCCAACTGCCAGGTCTGGGGGCGAAGACCGAATACAACATTAAAAAAGGCATGGAGATGCTCCAGTCAATTGGTGACACTGTAACCCTCGGCACGGTTTTTCCAATTGCGCAGGAATTCTGCGCTTTTCTGGCGGCTGGTGATGGAATAGAATCGGCGGAGTTAGTCGGAAGCATCCGTCGTCGAAAACCAGTGGTACATGACATCGATATACTGGTTGCTTCGTCTGACCCGGAAATAGTCAGGGACAGGGTTGCCAGATACAGAAGACTGAAGTTAATCGATGAGACGACCCAGGAGGTTATCAAAGGACAGATCGGATTAGGCTATAGATTCGAAGTTATCGTAGTGCCCCCTTCTGATTTCCCAATGGCTTTGCTGTTAGCGACCGGCTCCAAAGATCACCGCCAACAACTGCTGCCGTTGCTGCAGGAGGCAGGAGTGACTTCCGGAAACAGTGAAGCTGATATTTATGACGCCATAGGTATGCAGTGGATCCCACCGGAACTAAGAGAAAACCGGGGAGAGATTGAACAGGCTGCCCACGGACAACTGCCGGTGCTCATCAAACAATCGCAAATTAGGGGAGACCTCCATGTACACACAGATTGGAGCGATGGTGCCCATCACCTGGAACAGATGGTGAAGCAGGCTCGGGCCATGGGGTATTCCTATTTAGCGGTTACTGACCATTCCCAATCCCTTAAGATTTCACGAGGACTTGACGAAAAACGTTTGCAGGACCAGTTGCGAATGATTGCCCAGATAAATAAGGATCTCAAGGATTTTCGCATCCTGAGCGGAATAGAAGTTGACATAATGCGAGATGGGTCACTGGATTTCCCGGATGAGATTCTGAAACAGCTGGATGTGGTAGTGGCATCAATTCACAGCGCCTTTCATCTTTCAGCGGAAGAACAGACCCATCGGATTATCAGCGCTATTAACAACCGACATGTCGATATAATTGGTCACTTGACCGGTCGCCTGCTTAATCGCCGTTCAGGATATCAGGTTGACGTGGAGGCGGTTTTGGAGGCAGCTTCCTGTAAGGGCACGGCCCTGGAGATAAATGCCCATCCTGACCGTCTGGATATTTCTGAGGAGGTTGCCAAACGGGCCAAGGAACAAGGGGTTAAGGTGGCCATCAACAGTGATGCCCATCAGGCTGGTGACATGTTGTTGATGGAATACGGTGTGTTTAACGCCCGGCGCGGTTGGCTGGAGGCCGAAGATATAATAAACACGTGGCCACTGCCGGAACTGATCCGTTACTTTGAGAATAAAGCCAACTAGGTAATCCATACTAAGAGAGGAAGATTGACCGGGAGAGTTTAAAGTGTTTGCGTTTATTGTGCGAGCAGTAGCCATGTATGTGGTGGCTTTGATAGTCATAAGAGTTATGGGAAAAAGGGCCCTGGGAGAACTGGGGCTTTTTGATTTTGTAGTTATGACCGGGGTAGGCCACATTCTGACTTCCGTAGCTCTGGATCAGAGCCTTCCTTTCTATGAAGGAGTGGGGGTTCTGATCACCCTGGCAGCCATGGAATATGGAGTGTCATTTTTATCCATCAAAAACCAGCGGTTGAGCCGCCTGATTCAGGGGTGTCCGGTGGTTATGATTAAGGATGGGCGGATCATCAGAGAAAACCTGGGAAAAGAGAAATTTAATGTGGACGACTTGATGCAGGAACTGCGCAAGCAGGGGATCAGAGATGTGAGCGAGGTTGAAACCGGAATCCTAGAACCATCAGGGGGTTTCAGCGTTATTCTGAAAGGAACAGAAGAACCGGTTTCCAGAGGTGAACTGGGGATCACCTGGGAACCGTCCCCTGACAGCATACTGACCTATCAACAGCTTAACCGCGAGGAGATTTTTGCCTTGTCAAACAAGCCCCCGGTGTCAATGGAACCACCTCTGTCCCTGGTGAAGAGTTTGGAAGAAATCCAGGCCAAGCTGGATCAAGTGATTAAGAGGCTTGATACTCTGGAAAAGAGAGAATAACTGGTCATTAATGGTATGATATAATGCTTACGGAGAATTCCGACTGCAATAAGTTTGGTAAATCCAAGGAGGGATATTGGTGAAGCTCTACGAGATATACGAACTGGCTGTCAAGATGGGGATTGAGAAAGATGTACGGGGAAGCGAAGAGATTGAGAGATTACTGAACAGGAACCAACGGGAGCTTGAACGGGCAGAGGAGAAGGATTGCACCTATATTGACCGACAGACCCTGACTAATCCGTTCAGCGATACCAGGATTCTGTACGGAACCGGGGAGGAAGAGATTACCTCGATCTTCTGCGGGATTGACATGGAGACACCCGAGATAATTCTGGCCGACCGGTTACGGGAGAAGGGCCAACGGATTGATATGGTAATGGCTCATCATCCGGAAGGCAAGGCCCAGGCAGCCTTGTATGGGGTCATGGGTCTGCAGGCTGATCTCCTTTTAAGAGCGGGCATTCCGATAAATGTTGCAGAAGGTATTATGGAATCACGAATCTCGGAAGTAAGGCGTTTAATGATGCCGCTGAACCATCAGCGGGCAGTTGATGCGGCCCGCCTCCTGGATATACCGTTCATGTGCGTGCATACTCCAGCTGATAACCTGGTTAATGATTATCTGCAGCGGGAGATTGATGGTAAGAACCCGCAGTACCTGGATGAATTACTGGAGTTGCTCCTGGAGATTCCCGAATACCATGAGGCCAAGCTGCTGAAAGCTGGCCCGGAGTTGGTAGTGGGAGACAAGAAAAAACGAGTCGGACGGGTTTTGGTAAGTATGACCGGGGGCACTTCAGGTTCGGCCAAGGTTTTTGAGAAGCTGGAGACAGCCGGAATAGGTACTTTAATCCGCATGCACGTAACGGAGAAACATCGGGAAGAAGCCAAGAAACACAACATAAACGTGATCGTTGCCGGTCATATGGCCAGTGATTCTCTGGGATTGAACCTGTTTCTGGACCAGCTGGAACTGCGCGGAATATCGATTATTCCTGCTTCGGGATTGATCAGGAAGAAGCGGATATAAATTTATGGTTATGGGGGAACGGCTGTGATTCCCGAAATTCTTGCTCCAGCCGGGAATTACGAGGCCTTCCTGGCGGCGATTGAGAATGGAGCAGATGCAGTATATTTAGGCGGCACGGAATTTAATGCCCGTTATCACGCTGACAACTTTGAATACAGTGATATTGAGCGGGCATTGGAGTACGCTCATGTGCGGGGGAAAAAAGTCTATATTACCTTGAACATCATGCTGGGTGATCAGGAGATACCCCGGGCCCTGGACTACGCTTTTGAACTCCAGCGGTTGGGGGCTGATGCGGTAATTGTCCAGGATCTTGGACTACTCAAATCATTAACCAGCATTTTTCCGGATCTTCGAGTTCACGCCAGCACTCAGATGACAGTCCATAATGACGAAGGTGTCAGAATGCTGGTGGAACTGGGGGCTTGCCGAGTGGTGCTGGCCCGGGAGCTAGGGGCAGAAGATATCTCTTATATCAGGTCACAGTGTCCCGATGCCGAACTGGAGGTGTTTGTCCATGGGGCTCTTTGTTACAGCTATTCAGGTCAATGCCTCCTAAGCAGTGTGGTAGGAGGCCGCAGTGGAAACCGGGGACGCTGTGCCCAGCCCTGCCGGCTCAGGTACCGTCTGATGGAAGAGGGGAACCAGGTCCATTCCGGGTATCTTCTTAGTCCTGCCGACCTCTGCCTGCTTTCCGAAATCCCAAGACTGGTAAATCTGGGGGTTGCATCTCTGAAAATCGAAGGACGCATGAAGCGACCGGAATACGTGGCCGTGGTAACCCGGGTATTTCGCCGGGCCATAGACAGGCTGCTGGAATACCGCGCAAACGGAAAGGCGGACGAGTGGAAGCCGACGTTGCAGGAGACCAGGGAACTGCATTCTATCTTTAACCGGACATTTACCAGCAATCAGTGGTCCGGTAAGAACCTGAATGTATTAAGCGTTGATCGTCCCGACAATCGAGGGGTCCTGGTCGGACAGGTAGTCAAAACGTATCCGCGCGATAGTATGGTTGACATCAGACTTGATTGTGAGCTGCATACTGGTGACGGGATTGAGATCCGGACCCGTCAGGGCACTAATCCTGCCACCATAGTGGAAAATATTTACGGTAATGGGCGGCGGCTAGAAACCGCTGAACCAGGTGATATAATAAACATCGAGGTCAGAGGCAAATGCCGTGCCGGCGATAGTGTATATCGTACCCGTGACCGGGTGCTGATAGATGAGGCCCGCCAGACGATCGTTGAAAACCGGGAAGAAAGCAAGGTGCCCATATCAGTACAGGTAAAGGCCAGGATCGGCAAAAGCATGCAGTTGTCATTTTCTGATCCACAGGGCCATAAAGGAATTGCCTATACCGAGACTGCGGTGATGGCGGCCAGGAATCGACCTTTAACCGAAACGGATATTATTGACAAGCTGGATAGACTGGGAAATACTCCATGGAAACCGGTATCATGGGATCTTGATCTGGACCCCGGGATAATGATTCCGTTCAGCGAATTGAATGAGGCTCGACGGGCAGCGGGCGACAAACTGAAGGATCAGATACTCGATGCAGCCAAACCGCCTTCGATAAGCAGGGAGGTTTTTTCGTCCAGAGTAAACCAGATTATCAAGGAACATGGAACCTCGCAAGCCTTAGAAGACTCTAAAGATACGGGAAAGGGTCTACAAAACCAAACTGTGCGGCTGTCCATCAGAGTACCCAGTGTGCAAACCGCCCGGGCTGCCCTTGAATCTGAGGTAGACCGGGTTTACCTCAGCCTGTTGGGGATAAAAGGGGCTGCCTGTACCGGAGAAGAAATAAAAGAATTACAAGATATAGCCAATGGAGGGGACAAAGAGCTTTTCCTGGAGGTACCGGCTATACTGAGGCCGGGTGAAAAGTTTGACTTTACCCGGATTAGAGACCTGAACCCGGATGGGATTCTGGTCGGAAACCCCGGTGCGTTACGCCAAATGCACAGGTGGGGGATTGATATTCAAGCGGACTACACCTTCAATACCTTTAATAGTATGACGGTCGAAGTATTGGCTCAATACGGTGTAAAAGGGGTCTGTCTCAGCCCAGAACTCAATCGGACACAGCTAAAAAGACTTGTAACATTGTCCATGCCCTTGGAATACATTGTTCATGGCCAGTTGCAGGTTATGATCTCTGAACACTGCATAGCGGGTAACCTGGGGTTCTGTTCCCGGGATTGCCATCAAACCAACCGGGTGCTAAAGGATGATAAAGGTTATGAGTTTCCCCTCGCAACTGACAGGTACTGCCGGTTACATGTTTTTAACTCGCGGACTACCTGTCTAATAGAACAACTAGGGGAACTCAGCCGGATGGGCATCAAGTATTTTAGAATTGAATCACTCCTGGACAACGTGGATCAGGTGAAGCAGACGATATACGCTTACCGTCAGGCCATCCATGTGATAGAAGGACGAGAAAAAGTCAAATTATCATGCTTGCGGAAGGAACTGGAGGCAATAGCTCAATCACCTTTAACCAGTTTGCACCTCAAACGGGGCATCCAGTGACAATTGCTGGTATGAGTTGATCATTATATTAATCGATTTATAATATACCTATTCCAACATACGGAGAGTTTAAATGAAAGAGACTTTGAGGAGATTAGAGTTCAAACAGATAGTAGAGTTGTTGGCAGAACAAACCAGGTCAGATGGAGGAACCCGCATAGCATCTGCACTGGAGCCCAGCTCAGACTTCGATGTGGTGATGGCCCGGCTTGACGAGACCGAAGAGACTTTGGGCCTGATACACTTTCAGGAGCCTGCGTTCTTAAGCGAGGTGCCGGATATCAGACCACAACTGGCCAAGGCTAAAGCCGGAGGGATGATATATCCAACCGAGGTTCTCCAGGTTCTTCAGATCTTGCAGTCATCAAGAAGAGCCCTGACCTTCCTATCCCCAGGAGAGGGGGCCCGGGTTAAATGGATCAGGGATGGTCTGACTGAAAATCACCGTTTAGAACGCGAGATCAAGGCGGTGGTTGATGAGACCGGAGAGATAAAAGACTCAGCATCCCCAGAACTTCAGACCATCAGGGGACGCCAGACAATAATGCGCAGCCGTATCAAAGAGTATCTGCGCGATTTTATTAAATCAACTCAGAACCAGAAGTATCTTCAGGAGAATCTGGTAACCGAGCGCGGGGGAAGATACGTTGTGCCGGTCAAAATAGAATACCGCAATGAGGTAAAAGGGATTGTACACGATGAATCAGCCAGCGGTGCCACAGTCTATATTGAGCCCGAATTGGTGGTAACGGCCAATAATGAAATCAGAAGACTGGAGGCTGAGGAAGCCCGAGAGGTTGAGAGAATACTTCGAAGAATATCGAGCAGGATTGCAGAATCAGTAGATGAACTGCAAAGCAATCTGGAGGTCTTGGAGACACTTGATTTCTGGGTAGCCAAAGCACGCTTGGCTCTGAAAATGGAGGCATTTCGCCCCCATCTGAATTCAGAGGGAAGGATCAGGCTGTGCCGGGCCCGGCATCCGTTGTTGGGTTCGAGGGCAGTACCGATAGACCTGGAACTGGGTACCAGATTTGATATCCTGGTTACCACCGGTCCGAATACCGGGGGAAAAACAGTAGCCCTAAAAACAGTGGGGCTGCTAACCATAATGACCAGTTGCGGTTTGTTTATTCCGGCTTCATCGGAGTCAGAGATGCCGGTTTTTGAAAAGGTCCTGGTAGACATTGGTGATGAGCAGAGTATTGAGCAGTCATTAAGCACCTTTTCCGCTCATATGACCAACATTAACGGGATTCTAAACCAGGCAGGGCAGGATTCCCTGGTTATCCTCGATGAACTGGGTGCAGGTACTGACCCTATGGAAGGTGGAGCCCTGGCCAGGGCCATTCTCGAAAGACTGCTGGAGCTCAATGCCAAGGTGTTGGTGTCAACCCATCACAGCGAGTTAAAAACCTTTGCTTACCAACACGACCGGGTTGAAAATGCCTGTGTTGAATTTGATCCGGTTTCACTCCGGCCAACCTACAGGCTTACCATTGGTTTGCCCGGACAGAGCAATGCCTTTGAGATTGCCGGCCAGTTAGGGTTGGATCAGGCGCTGGTTCAGCGGGCTCGGCAGTATGTGCCGCAGCAGGAACAGGAGTTTTCCAGGCTGTTAGCTGATTTGAAGGAACAGCGATTCAAGGCTCGCGCGGAAAGAGAATCGGCGGCCGTTCTCCAAAAACAACTGCAAGAGGAAAGAGATCTTTTAAAAGACAAAGCCGTGGAAATGGAACGGGAAAGGGAGCAGCTGATCAACAAGTTACAGATGGAAGCCTCGCAGTACCTGAAGTCTATACGTCAGGAAGTTGAAACTATACTGCTGGATTTCAAGAGGAGGGCCCGGGAGGCAGAGGCCCCTAAGTGGCATGAAATTGAAGAGATGCGAAAGCGTTACCAAAGGGCCGTTCCCAACCTTGGGTTCCAGGTAAGTCTGGAATCAAGACCGGTCAAAGACAAAAAGGTTGAACCGGGGGACTACGTCGAGATTAAGAGTGTTAAACAAAGAGGTTACGTTCTTGAGGTGAATCATGGCGAAGTCGCGGTTCAGGTAGGGATTATGAGGTTAACTGTTCCGGAAAATGATGTGGTTCCCAGATCCTCACCCGAAGAGGTATATACCAGACAGAGAAACCGCAGCTACCTGGAGAATCGCAAGAACATCCCTACGGAGATCAACTTACGAGGGATGTTGGCCGAGCAGGCCCTGGATGAGACTGAGAAGTACGTAGAGAAAGCATTTTTGGCGGGACTTGAAAAGGTACGCATAATTCATGGAAAGGGAACCGGTGCCCTGCGCCGGGCGGTTCGCGAACACTTATCCGGCCATCCCTACATCAAGAACTTCCGCGATGGAGAAAATAATGAAGGGGGAAATGGAGTAACCATCGCCTATCTGAATAAGTAGTACGCTTAAGGTCCGCGGTTTTTCATTCCCCTCGCCGGCAAAACGGCAAGGATCAGAATCAAACTAATGACTACCGAACCGAGTGGTGAAACGATATACCCTTACTGGGAATCTGCCAGGGGGTCGAAACAGAGAGCCAGGGAACATCACAAATCCGTCCCTGGCTCTTAATTATCTTCATTAGTATTGCATTATCAATAACGACAGTGGTTAATCCTTTTTCTGGTGTTCAGGCAGCGGACAGTGGCCTAATTGACCGGGGTTATCAATTTCAATCTCCGCTATATATTCTCCGGGGCAGCCTCCAGACTCATCGTTGTCGGGAATATTGGCCAGGTAAATCCGGCCTTGATGCCGGGGATCGGTACAAACCTTTACCGTCTTTTGGGCTTGCAGGCCACCATGTAAATTGCAGGATTCATGAGGAATGGCTCCCGGGGTTCCAGGCAAAAGATCTTTCAGGAAACCCTGTTGCACCGGCGCAGGACATCCCGGTGTGGCCAACCTTCCAGAGTCTGGACAGATGTCGACCAGGACGTGCAGGTCACATGTTTCCTGCGGCGCATCTCCTGCACGTACAGTACTAAGGATGATATCTTCTTCAGGGCAGGCCGATGCAGCCACCTTGTTTGATTTTTGACAGATGGCAACCTGCTGGATTCCCGAGGGAATTGAAAAACTCCCCTTAGAGTGTGCAACTGCCTTGGTCATGGCGGCCTTCCAAAGACGGGCCGGATAGGACCCACCGTAGGTGTTGTTCATGGTTTCTTCGCGGTCATATCCCATCCATACCGCACATGAATAGTGAGGGGTGTAACCTACAAACCAGGCATCCTTATCATTTTGTGTGGTGCCTGTTTTTCCCGCACACTGGACTCCTCCAATCTGGGCATTGGTACCGGTCCCGGCCTTAACCACTGTCTGCAGCATGTCAGTCATCATCCAGGCCGTTTCTTCCTTCATAACCCTCTTGACGTTGGGACGGTACTCGTAAATGGTGTTGCCGGCATTATCTACAATCTTGGTTATTACGTGGTGCTCAGCCCGGATTCCTTTATTAGCGAAACAGCCGTATGCGGAGGCCAGTTCTAACGGTGATACCCCCTTGGTAATTCCCCCTAAAGCGGTTGAAAGATTAAGGTCATTGGCGCGTCCGGACTTAACCAGAGTGGTAATTCCCAACTTCTCAGCAAAATTTACACCGTTTTTGATCCCGATCTCGTCAGCCAGCTTGACAGCGTATACGTTGACTGACCACTGTACTGCGGTGCGCATGGTGATCATTCCACGGTATTTCCCGTCATGGTTCCTTGGTGAATATGGTTTTCCACCGGCCATGAATGTTACCGGAGCATCCTCCAACTGATACTCCGGGCTGTATCCCATCTCCAGAGCCGGGCCGTAAACAACTACCGGTTTGAAGGCTGAACCTGGTTGACGGACCATATCTACAGCACGGTTAAAGCCTCTCTGGTGAGTGTAACTGCGGCCGCCGATAAGTGAAAGAATCTCTCCCGTCCGGTGATCCAGCAGAACCATGGCAGACTGAATATCCTGCCCGTTCTTGCTTTTAACTTGAGGGAAACTATTGGGTTTGGCATAGGCTTCTTCTGCCGCTAACTGAACTTCAGGATCCATGGTGGTGTAGATTTTTAAACCGCCTTTATAAATTGCATCCTGAGGATTCTCATAAAGACCTTTCTCTTGCAGTATCCTTTCCGCCTCATCCACCACGTAATCTGCAAAGAAACCATAACGGTTTGCAGTATCATTGGGCTCTTCAAATTTAAGTTCCTGCTCATAAGCCTCATCGGCTTCCTGCCGAGTGATGAAACCGCAGTCTACCATGCAGTTCAGCACTATCCGCTGTCTATTTTTGGCAAGTTCGAGGCTCTTAAAGGGAGAATAAGCATTAGGTCTCTGAGCCAGCCCGGCTAACAAAGCTGACTCCGCCAAAGTCAGTTGGTTCACATCCTTGCCGAAGTAGTTTTGGGAGGCAGTCTGAACTCCCCAGGCTCCGCTGCCAAAATTAATCCGGTTAAGATAAAACTCAAGGATCTCATCCTTGGAGTATTTGCTCTCCAGTTGGAATGACAAAATCATTTCCTTGATCTTGCGTTCCCAGGTCTTTTCCGGGTCGAGGAACGCATTCTTCGCCAGCTGTTGGGTAATGGTACTGGCTCCCTGAGCCTTTTCACCCGCCATAATATCCACAATGACAGCCCGGCCAATGGCAATGGGATTTATTCCGTAATGATCGTAGAACCTCTGATCCTCAACAGCAATAATGGCTTGTTTTAAGTATTCAGGCATCAGGCTGAGTGGTACTTGGATACGATTACCCTCTGCAGCATGCAGTTTATAGAATGACTTCTCGTTTCTGTCATAGAGGGTAGTAGTTTCTGAACCATATAATGTTTCGGGACTCCAGGATGGTACATTAATGACTGCTCCAATTACTGTTCCCACTACAGCGCCCAACAGGATTACGGCGACAATTACTGCCGCCGACACCAGCCATTTACGTGTAACACGCTTGGAAACCTTCTTTTTTTTGCGCTTAGGCATGGCACTTGCCTCCCAATGGTCGATTTAATAAGAATTATATCAATATGTGCAAAGTCCTGCTTTCAAAAGTTTCCTTCTGCCAGAAAATACTGTAGTATACGCGTATCTACTATGTGGATGAGTCCGATACTATCTCCCATTTACCTTTCTTCATTACATACGCAATACTTCCATATAAGCTTACCTCATTTTGCTCAGGGAGCGAATAACCATTGGCTGCTGCAACCCAGGCTTGGTTGAACGGTTTCCTTGATTATGGTATTATTTTGGGATCAAGGGAGGTATTGATTGTGGACAAGAAAACCCAGGAACAGGCACTTCAACAGTTGGAGATGATTAGGCGGGGAACAGCTGAGATTATACCCGAAGACGAACTTTTACGAAAGCTGGAGAGGTCTATAAAGACCAAGAAACCGCTGAAGATAAAGCTCGGACTCGATCCCACCGCCCCTGACATTCATTTAGGACATACCGTTGTACTTAATAAGCTAAGACAGTTTCAGGATTTGGGGCATGAGGTGCGCTTGATCATTGGCGACTTCACCGCTCGCATTGGAGATCCCAGCGGCAAGTCTGAAACCAGGAAACAGTTGACAGAGGAAGAGGTAAAGGCCAATGCCACGACCTATCAGGAACAGATCTTTAAGGTTCTCGATAGAAACCGTACAACTATTTATTTTAACAGTGAGTGGCTTTCTGCCATGAATTTTGCTGATGTCCTGACTCTAGGAGCGAAGTATACAGTGGCACGCATGATGGAACGGGATGATTTTGCAAAACGCTATAAAGAAGGCCTGCCGATAGGTGTCCATGAGTTCTTTTATCCTTTGATGCAGGGCTATGATTCAGTAGTTTTGGAGTCCGATGTTGAGTTAGGCGGGACTGATCAGAAGTTTAACCTTCTGGTAGGACGAAACCTGCAGAGAGAGTACGGACAGGAGCCTCAGATTGCCTTGATGATGCCGATTTTGGAGGGTATTGACGGGGTCCAGAAGATGAGTAAGAGCTTGGGCAACTATATAGGCGTAAGTGAGGATCCCAACGAGATATTCGGCAAGACTATGTCAATACAGGACCAACTCATAATCCGTTACTTTGAGCTGCTCACCAGAGTTCCCATGGACGAGGTTAAACGTTTGGACAAGGCCATGAAGAGCGGGCAGGTCAATCCCCGTGACGCCAAGATGCGATTAGCCCGTGAGTTTATAACCATGTATTATGATGCCGAGCAAGCCCGGTTGGCGGAAGAAAGGTTCAAACTTGTCTTCCAAAAACGCGATGTTCCAGAGGACATTCCTGAAATAAGCGTCTCCGAAAGCGAGATCTGGCTCCCCAAGCTATTGGCCGATACCGGACTGGTGTCATCCACCAGCGACGGTAAGCGGATGATAAAACAGGGTGCGGTCAAGATTAACGGCGAAAAGTGTGATAACGACGAAGAGGTGATCACCATTCAGGATGGAATGGTGATACAGGTTGGTAAACGAAAGTTTGCACGGCTCCTGGCGGGAGAATAGGCTCGACTTCTTCTCACCCCGCATTAGATAACAACCAGAATTGAGACTGACCCACCGGGTCCAAGAGAACACCCCAAGATTAACCTGGGGTGTTTATTTTTGGCCCGATGTATTTCTCTATCTTTCATCGTTCCCCTATCAGTCCAACTAATGGATTTGTAATCATGGGTTCTTGTAAAATATGGGGCATTACATTCTCCTGTGAACATTAGTTCCTTTGTCATTAAGGGACATTTGACCTTTCAATTGTGGCAGGCTTCATCGCGAAATGGAGCCCAATGCGCCTTTTCGGCAATGTCAGGCTGTTTATAATAGACTACATTAGTTGATATCAGTTGACATTAATTGATAGGCTGAGTATGATCAGAATGAGAAGTGATAGTGCCAAATGATTCGGCAGTATGTGAGGAGGTTAATGGTGATGAGCAAGGAACTGGTTACTGCCCAGGCCTTGGCTGAGATCCTGGATCTATCGGTGGAAACGATTTGGAGATATACCAGGGAGAACCGAATACCCTACATTGAACTGGGCAGCAGGCAATACCGGTATAGGGTGGATGATGTAATCAAAGCACTTAGCGGTGACATTGTCAGGGAAGATACCGCTCTGTATGAAACTAAACCTTCCAAAAAGCTCACTTACCAGGATTACCTGGATATACCGGAAGAACCAGGCTATCGTTTCGAGATTATTGAGGGTATGCTGATTAAAGAACCATCACCCAATGTTGCTCACCAGCGTGCTTCCCGTAAGCTGCAAAGGATTCTGGAGGATTACTTTGGGGAGGTTGATCCTGAAGGAGAGATCTTCAATGCCCCTCTGGATGTTACCCCGCTTGATTACAACGTAGTCCAGCCGGATCTGTTTTATGTATCGGGCGAACAAAAACTGATGGTGAAAGATGCCCGGATAGACGGAGCACCGGCCTTGGTGGTTGAGGTTATATCTCCCTCCAGCGGACGGAAAGACCGGCTGCAGAAAATGCGGATTTACCAGAAGGCCGCGGTACAACATTATTGGCTGCTCGATCCGCAGGAAAAAACCCTGGAATGCTTTGCCTGGCGTGATGGCCTATACGCAGTGGTTGCCTCCGGTATGGACGAAGATACTGTCGAACCTCCGGATTTTGCCGGTTTGTTAATTGCTTTGAAATCTTTGTGGTCCAAATAGCTGATTAAGTTCAGCTATCCCGGTTGCAGGCAGTTATCCTCCAACACAAAGTAAGCGTAATTCGTGATCCGAACGTTGTACGTCTATAGTGCTGATTCCAATTGGGTAGTGGATCACCGCCCAATGTAATGCTTAACGTGCTTTCGATAATGTGCCCACCGTGGACTCCTTGAGGCCTTGAACTATCACTAATTATTCATTCCTTGAACTCCAAACCCCCTCAGCCATTATGTATAAAGGTAATTCACCATAGAATTGGACTGGCGCATAAGAAATTCTTCTGAGTTTTTTCTTGTTCAGGTTGGATGGTACCATTTCGAAATGGGTTTTGGTGAGCCAATGAATACTGACAAGCCGTAACCCGCCTAAGAGGAGGATATATCTGATACAGTCTTGAAACTAGGATTAGACATGGCGAATCAAGCTGCCAGGTGCTGAGTCAGTCTTATGAGGTGTCAGATGGAACTACAGATTCGCAAAGCGATGAAAAAACACTTCGGCTACGACGGATATAAACCGGGTCAGGAAGAGGTTATAAAAAGCATCCTGCAAGCCCATGATACCCTGGGAGTGATGCCAACCGGCGGCGGCAAATCCTTGTGTTATCAACTTCCAGCCATGGTCCTACCCGGGATCACCGTAGTGATATCTCCGTTGATCGCTCTCATGAAGGATCAGGTAGATGCGCTAAATGACCAGGGGGTACCGGCTTCGTTCATCAACAGCTCCCTGGAACCGGACCAGGTGAGGTACCGGCTTTACCAGGCCTCGCGGGGACAGTATAAGTTATTGTATGTTGCTCCGGAACGGCTGGCCTCGGAATACTTTAACAGCCAACTTAACCGGATATCCATATCCCTGGTGGCGGTTGATGAAGCCCACTGCATCTCGCAGTGGGGACACGACTTTCGACCCAGTTATCTGGCCATAGGTTCCTGGATAGCCTCCTTGCCTAAGCGCCCAATTTTGGCGGCGTTTACCGCTACTGCCACCCCAAAGGTGAGAGAAGATATCACCAGGCTCCTGGGTTTAAATAATCCTCAGGTATTTGTCAACAGTTTTGATCGTCCCAATCTGCGTTGGACACTCATGAAGGGCGTTGATCGGGAACGGTTTATTAGGCGTTATCTAAAGGAACACCCGGATCAATCTGGTATTGTCTATGCAGCCACCCGGAAAGAGGTGGATAGTCTAACTGATTACCTGAGTTCACGTGGGTTCAACACCGGGAAGTATCACGCCGGGATGACCAATGAGGAGAGAACCCGTAATCAGGAAGCATTTATTCATGATGAAATTCAGGTGATAGTGGCTACTAATGCATTTGGATTGGGCATAGACAAGTCCAATGTCCGGTTTGTAATACATCACAATATGCCCCGACATCTGGAGGCCTATTACCAGGAGGCCGGTCGGGCGGGGCGTGACGGTCAGGCAGCGGACTGCATCCTGCTTTATCATGCGGGTGACATACATATCCAGAAGTATCTGATTGAAAACGGCAACCTGTCACGGGAAAAGAAGGTAGTAGAGCATGTGAAATTAAGGAGTATGATTGACTACTGCCACACCCCGAACTGCCTTCGAGGATTTATTCTGGATTATTTCGGAGAAACGGAGATTAAAGCTCAATGTGGTAACTGTGGTAACTGCAGTGACTACATAGTCAGAGACATTACTATCGAGGCTCAGAAGATTTTTTCCTGCATTTATCGCATGAGACAGCAATACGGAAGTTCAATGGTGGCGTCAGTTCTGAAAGGTTCGCAGCAGAAGAGAATTTACCAGTTGGGTTTTCATGAGCTTTCTACCTACGGCATTATGAGTGACATGAAGGCTGAGGATATTATCGAGTTGATTAATCTTTTAGCAGCCGAAGACTACCTTACTATAACAGTAGGCAAATATCCAATTGTCCAGCTTAGCCCCAAGGCTGTCCCGGTTTTACGAGGTCAGCAAAGGGTAATCGCCAGATTCCCCCAGCCACCGGAGTCGTTCTCCAAGGAAAGCGGCATCTTTCAGGCATTACGTTCCCTGCGCCAGACCATTGCCAAACAGCAGAATATACCTCCTTATGTGGTATTCTCAGACAGCACCCTGCGGGAGATGTGCGCCCAGTTGCCTTTGGACCGCGAAGCCATGCTTGGGATCACCGGCGTGGGTGAGGTAAAGTTTGAAAGATATGGCCCGCAATTCATTGAAGTGATCCGCCGGTATGTGGAGAACCCGGAGTCGATTGAGAGTCCGGGGAGCGTTCAGAAAGGACCTCTGAAAAGGGGCAGTGCCAAAAAGAAAAAGGCCGAAAATAAAGATGCGGAAAAGAAAATACCCAACCATATACTGACCTGGCAGCAGTTTCACGAAGGAATGCTGTTGGAGGAGATTGCCCAGGAGCGAGAACTGCGGCTATCAACCGTACAAGGCCATTTGCTGCGAGCCGCTAATGAGGGCTATGAAGTCGATTGGGATCAGTTTATAACCCCACAACAGGAAGCAGAGGTGTTGAAGGCATTCCGGGAAGTGGGGGGCCAGCGGCTGAGGCCGATCAAGGAAGCCCTGCCTGATGATTTTGATTACTTTGTAATTCGGATTGCTCTGCAAAAGAATGGTTCTGGCGAATCACAGGATACATGAGGTGTAATCAGTGCGAATCGTCGGGGAAAAAACATGTAGGATTTACCACCAAACATGACGAAAGATTAGGTGGTTCAATTTTTGGAGGTGTAACCTCCGGTTAACCATCAACAGATAGGAGAGGTATATGGTGTATGGATAAGATCAAGGTAACTGTGAAATCGATTCGTGGAGAGTGCGCAGCCGGCTGTAGGGTGGGGGATGTGTTTTATTATCAGGACGGCGCAGTATCTATTGATGACCCGGCTGTTCGTCTCTGCGCTTACGGCCTCAGTGCCATTATTCCGTTCCTCTCAGGCTTTTGGAGAAGTGCTGATAATGATTGGCTGTCACAACTAAGGGAGCTTCAATGCCCTGATGCCGTCAATGCCCTTTGTTACCAGATAGAAAAAATCGATTAATAATACCGACAATTATATTAGGAATATTCACCTCCGGTGAACTTTTTTCATACTATGGGTTTGCGGAGGTGAACTTTTTTGTATGGTAGGAGATCAAGGTTTAAGGTTTTCTTAATAATAGCCTTACCATTGATCATCGCTTTCTATCTTATTATAGACTCCAACCTTGAGAATACATTAAATGAAATCGCCAAATCGAAAGCCCAGCTGACAGGACAGCAGATTATAACCCAGGCCGTAAATGAAAAAGTTGCCTGGAAAACTGAGTATCAGGATCTGGTGGTGATTCATAAGGATGGAGAAGGAAGGGTGGTCTTGATTCAGCCAAATACGGTGAAGATTAACCGATTGATGGCTGAAACCCTTTTGTATGTTGAAAAAGGATTTGCAGAACTTGAAACTCAAAGCTATTCTATACCTTTGGGTCAGGCATTGGGCAGCAGGGTCTTTGCCGGTTATGGCCCGGGGATAAAAGTCAGGATGGTGCCAGTCGGAAGAGTAAATGCTGACCTGGTGGACCATTTTGAAGAAGCAGGTATTAACCAGACTCGCCATTTAGTCTGCTTAAAGGTATCAGGCAAAATTAAAGTAGTCGTTCCATTTAATAAAGAAGAGATTGATGTGGCAATGACGATTCCCGTGGCGGAAACCATTGTGGTAGGTCAAGTGCCGAATACCTACATGATGCTTAAGAACCAGGGCAAGATCGTAGGTCTGAGTGCCGAATAATAATTCATTTTTGCCTGTATGACTTCAATCAGAGACAGACAAACTAGGATAAACAGAAAAAAGGATAAAAGGCTTGACTGTAGATAGAAGGGCATGATAAGATAACTTTCGCGGCGATGAGGCCGCAGTAAACTTTGGCTCCAAGTGCATATAATAGAAAGAGTCAAAGGATCCAAGACAGCCCTTGACACGACAAGGGCAGACATGATAAGATAAATCTTGCGCGCGGGAAGCGCACTGATCTTAGAAAACTAAACAGTGGAACCTAGTGCTATACAAAGCTCGAGAGAGCAAAGTGCTAGAGCCAAGTAATTTTGGCAAGCAAAAAAGACAGCTAAGTTATTAGCTAGGAAAGAATTTTATGGAGAGTTTGATCCTGGCTCAGGACGAACGCTGGCGGCGTGCCTAACACATGCAAGTCGAACGGAGATTCAGATGAAGCTTGCGATTCTGAATCTTAGTGGCGGACGGGTGAGTAACGCGTGGGTAATCTGCCCTTGAGCGGGGGATAACAGTCGGAAACGATTGCTAATACCGCATACACTACCAGGAACACATGTTTGTGGTAGCAAAGGTGGCCTCTTAACAATGCTACCGCTTAAGGATGAGCCCGCGTCTGATTAGCTAGTAGGTGGGGTAACGGCCTACCTAGGCAACGATCAGTAGCCGGCCTGAGAGGGTGTACGGCCACACTGGAACTGAGACACGGTCCAGACTCCTACGGGAGGCAGCAGTGGGGAATATTGCGCAATGGGGGAAACCCTGACGCAGCGACGCCGCGTGAGCGATGAAGGCTTTCGGGTCGTAAAGCTCTGTTCTAAGGGACGAAGTCCTTACTTGTGAATAATGGGTAGGGGTGACGGTACCTTAGGAGAAAGCCCCGGCTAACTACGTGCCAGCAGCCGCGGTAAAACGTAGGGGGCGAGCGTTGTCCGGAATTACTGGGCGTAAAGAGCGTGTAGGCGGGTGCTTAAGTCAGGTGTGAAAGACCGGGGCTCAACTCCGGGGTTGCACTTGAAACTGGGTATCTTGAGGGCAGGAGAGGAAAGCGGAATTCCTGGTGTAGCGGTGAAATGCGTAGATATCAGGAGGAACACCGGTGGCGAAGGCGGCTTTCTGGACTGACCCTGACGCTGAGACGCGAAAGCGTGGGGAGCAAACAGGATTAGATACCCTGGTAGTCCACGCTGTAAACGATGGGCACTAGGTGTAGGAGGTATCGACCCCTTCTGTGCCGCAGCTAACGCAATAAGTGCCCCGCCTGGGGAGTACGGTCGCAAGGCTGAAACTCAAAGGAATTGACGGGGGCCCGCACAAGCGGTGGAGCATGTGGTTTAATTCGATGCAACGCGAAGAACCTTACCGGGTCTTGACATCCAACGAATCTGGTGGAAACACCGGAGTGCTCTTCGGAGAACGTTGAGACAGGTGGTGCATGGTTGTCGTCAGCTCGTGTCGTGAGATGTTGGGTTAAGTCCCGCAACGAGCGCAACCCTTGCTGTTAGTTGCTAACAGGTAGCGCTGAGCACTCTAGCAGGACTGCCGGTGACAAACCGGAGGAAGGTGGGGATGACGTCAAATCATCATGCCCTTTATGATCCGGGCTACACACGTGCTACAATGGCCAGTACAGAGAGATGCAAGACCGCGAGGTGGAGCAAATCTCAGAAAGCTGGTCACAGTTCGGATTGCAGGCTGCAACTCGCCTGCATGAAGTCGGAATCGCTAGTAATCGCGAATCAGCATGTCGCGGTGAATGCGTTCCCGGGCCTTGTACACACCGCCCGTCACACCACGAAAGTCGGCAACACCCGAAGCCGGTGGGCTAACCTTTTAGGAAGCAGCCGTCGAAGGTGGGGTTGGTAATTGGGGTGAAGTCGTAACAAGGTAGCCGTATCGGAAGGTGCGGCTGGATCACCTCCTTTCTAAGGAGTATTGAAGTTGAAATACACTTCAAAATTTTCCTAGGTCGATCACTAGGTCTCCACTGGATTAGTTATATATTTTGGGCTTACAGCCCAAAACTACATAAGACATATAAGGTTCTTTGAAAACTGCACAAGCGAAGAAACAAGAGCGCGTTTTAGGTCAAGCTAGAAAGGGCGTATGGTGGATGCCTAGGCGTCAAGAGGCGAAGAAGGACGTGGCCAGCTGCGAAAAGCCACGGGGAGCTGCAAGCGAGCATAGATCCGTGGATGTCCGAATGGGGGAACCCACCTGGTAGGAGACCAGGTACCCTGGCCTGAATAAAATAGGGTCAGAGGAGCCATACCCGGCGAACTGAAACATCTTAGTAGCCGGAGGAAGAGAAAGTAACAACGATTCCCTAAGTAGCGGCGAGCGAACGGGGAAGAGCCTAAACCGTTAATGTGAAATAGGCTGCAGCCGTTGCATTAACGGGGTTGCGGGAGTATCCGTGGTCAACCTGCAGATTGACCAAAGAGTCAAAAAATAGCTGTTTAGTAGAAGCTGGCTGGAAAGCCACACCACAGAAGGTGAAAGTCCTGTACACGAAAAGCAGCTATCTCTTGGGATACCACCCGAGTACCGCTGGACACGTGGTATCTAGTGGGAATCAGGGAGGACCACCTCCTAAGGCTAAATACTACTTGACGACCGATAGCGATTAGTACCGTGAGGGAAAGGTGAAAAGCACCCCGGGAGGGGAGTGAAAGAGAACCTGAAACCATATGCCTACAAACAGTCAGAGCACTATTGGGAGCCTCGGCTTCCAAGTGTGATGGCGTACTTTTTGTAGAACGGGCCGACGAGTTACGGTAGTAAGCAAGGTTAAGTCTAGATAGGGACGGAGCCGAAGCGAAAGCGAGTCTTAATAGGGCGTCAAGTTTGCTGCTGTAGACCCGAAACCGGGTGATCTACCCATGACCAGGGTGAAGCGATGGTAACACATCGTGGAGGCCCGAACCAGAGGATGTTAAAAAATCCGTGGATGAGTTGTGGGTAGGGGTGAAATGCCAATCGAACCCGGAGATAGCTGGTTCTCCCCGAAATAGCTTTAGGGCTAGCCTCAGATGTTTCCTAACGGAGGTAGAGCACTGGTTTGGCTAGGGGCCTTCACCGGTTACCGAACCATCCCAAACTCCGAATGCCGTTAAGGTAAGAATCTGGGAGTCAGACTGCGGGCGATAAGGTTCGTAGTCGAGAGGGAAACAGCCCAGACCGCCAGCTAAGGTCCCCAAATTAGACTAAGTGGGAAAGGAAGTAGAGTCGCTGAGACAACCAGGATGTTGGCTTAGAAGCAGCCATCATTCAAAGAGTGCGTAATAGCTCACTGGTCAAGTGACTCTGCGCCGAAAATGTAACGGGGCTAAAGTCTAATACCGAAGCTGCGGATTGTAGAAATACAGTGGTAGGGGAGCGTTCTCATCGGGCAGAAGTATGACCGTAAGGACATGTGGACTGGTGAGAAGTGAGAATGTCGGCATGAGTAAGCGAGAAGGCAGGTGAGAATCCTGCCCGCCGTAAGCCTAAGGTTTCCTGGGGAAGGCTCGTCCTCCCAGGGTAAGCCGGGACCTAAGCCGAGGCCGAAAGGCGTAGGCGATGGACAATCGGTTGAAATTCCGATGCCACCTTGTACCGATTGAGTGATGGGGTGACGCAGGAGGGTAGACGAAGCGCACGGTTGGAAGAGTGCGTCCAAGCTCGTAGGGTGTGAGACAGGCAAATCCGTCTCACGAAAAGCCTGAGGAGTTAAGGGGAGGGAAGCGTAGTACCGAAGTCGTTGACCCCAAACTGCCAAGAAAAGCCTCTAGCAAGGTATAAGGTGCCCGTACCGCAAACCGACACAGGTAGGCGAGGAGAGAATCCTAAGGCGCGCGAGAGAACCCTCGTTAAGGAACTCGGCAAAATGACCCTGTAACTTCGGGAGAAAGGGTGCCCCGTGTAGTGTAGCCATAAAGACTTGTGGTGGCATGAGGGGGCCGCAGAGAAGAGGCCCAGGCGACTGTTTATCAAAAACACAGGTCTCTGCTAAATCGAAAGATGACGTATAGAGGCTGACGCCTGCCCGGTGCTGGAAGGTTAAGGGGAAAGGTTAGCGCAAGCGAAGCTTTGAACCGAAGCCCCAGTGAACGGCGGCCGTAACTATAACGGTCCTAAGGTAGCGAAATTCCTTGTCTGGTAAGTTCAGACCCGCACGAAAGGCGTAACGATCTGGGCGCTGTCTCAACGAGGGGCTCGGTGAAATTGTAATACCGGTGAAGATGCCGGTTACCTGCGATAGGACAGAAAGACCCCGTGGAGCTTTACTGCAACTTGATATTGGATTTTGGCAGGTCATGTACAGGATAGGTGGGAGGCATGGAAGCGAGTCCGCCAGGATTCGTGGAGCCAATGGTGGGATACCACTCTTGATGTGCTGGAGTTCTAACCTCGAGCCGTGATCCGGTTCAGGGACAGTGTCAGGTGGGCAGTTTGACTGGGGCGGTCGCCTCCCAAAGAGTAACGGAGGCGCCCAAAGGTTCCCTCAGCGCGGATGGAAATCGCGCGAAGAGTGTAAAGGCATAAGGGAGCTTGACTGCGAGAGAGACATTTCGAGCAGGGACGAAAGTCGGGCTTAGTGATCCGGCGGTTCCGAGTGGAAGGGCCGTCGCTCAACGGATAAAAGCTACCCCGGGGATAACAGGCTTATCTCCCCCAAGAGTCCACATCGACGGGGAGGTTTGGCACCTCGATGTCGGCTCATCACATCCTGGGGCTGGAGAAGGTCCCAAGGGTTGGGCTGTTCGCCCATTAAAGTGGTACGTGAGCTGGGTTCAGAACGTCGTGAGACAGTTCGGTCCCTATCCATCGCAGGCGCAGGAAACTTGAGAGGAGCTGTCCCTAGTACGAGAGGACCGGGATGGACAGACCGCTAGTGTACCAGTTGTCTCGCCAGAGGCACAGCTGGGTAGCTATGTCTGGGACGGATAAGCGCTGAAAGCATCTAAGCGCGAAGCCGACCTCAAGATGAGGTTTCCCACTGGGTTAACCAGGTAAGACCCCAGCAAGATTAGCTGGTTGATAGGCCGGGGGTGTAAGTGCAGCAATGTATTCAGCCGACCGGTACTAATAGGTCGAGGGCTTGACCTAGTACACGCTCATAAATTCGCTTGTGTAGTTTTCAGAGAACCTAAGTTCCTGAACTGTGAAAACCTCGTAAAAGCTAAGCTTACCAAGTGAAATTAAAGGGCAAAGAGCCAAATGAGTTGGTTGTTAGCAAAACAGTTGGGTTTCACAGGAACATAAAAAACGAAATAAGGTTTCCTGGTGGTAATGGCGGAGGGGCAAAATGCGACCGAGCGTTTCGCCGTAACGGAGTGGAGGCGAAATGCCGTTCGAATGGGTCCCGAGGCCACGCCGAAGGAAAAACATAATTGGATAGGTCAAAACTTAATTAGAAAAATGAATAAGCTTTCCTGGTGGTAATGGCGGAGGGGCTACACCCGTTCCCATCCCGAACACGGAAGTTAAGTCCTCCAGCGCCGATGGTACTGCATTCGTGGGAGAGTAGGTCACCGCCAGGAGCTAATTTAAACTCCTTGAGTAATATTGCTCAGGGAGTTTAGTTTTTCTTGCCCAAGATTGGTGACCTACTCTCTCGAAATTAAGGAGTAAGGAAGTTCGACGCTCCACGTCGAACCAAGCGGGAAGCACGAATCTCCTTGATACCTTGGGGGAGATTCGGCTCCCGCCTGAACGCTCCACGTCGAGCAAAGCGACTCGCACGAATCCTCCTGCGTCGGATTCGGCTCCCTGCTTCCACCGCCAGGAGCTAATTTAAACTCCTTGAGTTATCCAGCTCAAGGAGTTTAGTTTTTCTTGCCCTAGAATTGGCGACCTACTCCGGTTTGAGTTCACTCCTAATCACAACATTATGCCATGGCCCCATTTGACCCATTTCATCTTTGTGTCTACGTAAAACCCTCCAAGCTTCATCGTAATCGTCAACCTTGCCAAGTATTTTCTGGCATCTTAAACATTCGACAACATAAATTGGCATCCAGTCGTCTCTTCCGCCAGTCGCCGAGACTAGTTGTTCGTCAGGAAGTTTGGCGCTATTGGGATCTAATAATGACTCAGGGTTCTTTTCCTTTTTCAATATGTATACACCCTTTCTATCCGGCATTGTAAACAGTGCCTCTTACGGCATTCAGGCTCTTAGCCCCCCTTTCTTTCAAATTCCCGAAAATTGCCAAGGAATGAAAGTTGTCTCTTATAAGCTTATACGAATTACCAGTAAAAGTATCTCAGAAGATTAGAATTATCAAGGAAATTTTTTTAAGACATGTGTGCACAAAAATCGGCATGGTGAAGTTTGAGGCCAAAACCCCGGTTGCCGGTGAAACGTTTCCGCAAAATTATTTCATGTTATGATTCGATCGCAATTGTTGGAAAAGGATCTCCGCCAGACCGGTGCTGCGGGAGAGGGCCATTGACTGCGCATACTCATCATCAAGCATTGATTGAAAGACATCCTGCCCGAAGCTGTTTTCCAGGAGACCACCCTGCGGTACAGTTTTTCGCATAGACTTAAGCAGTTCACCCAGGAATATAGCCTCGAAATCGCGGCAGGCCTGCATAAGACGTGTTTCATTATCAGCCGGGGCCGACTTTCCCTTGCCGCCGACGACCTTTTCGGCCGGGGTGTTGAGTTGACGGGGGATGGGGGGATTAACCAGGTTAAGTGCAATATCAGATACTCTCATTTGGAAGTCCATCCTTTAATCAAAAGAACTTAACCAGGACAGGCAGGTATTTAACCTACCTGTCTGGTCCCAGAGGCGGTGTCGTTATCGCTTGAGATTAGCAGCCATGCCCAGCATTTCATCGGCCGATTGAATTGACTTGGAATTAAATTCATACGCCCGCTGAGCGGTAATCAGGTTTACCATCTCTTCCACGATCTGAACATTGCTCATTTCCAGATAACTGCCATGCAAGCTCACTGAATTGTCATCTTCAGGATCCCAGTCTTCCGGCTCGCCAGATAATTCGGTAGCCTGATACAAACTCTTGCCCAGCAATTCCAAACCGTTAGGGTTGATGAACCGGGATAATTCCAGTCTGCCGGCTTCGATTACCTCATCGTCACCCGGGGCTTTGTAGGTGATGGTGCCATCAGTGCCCACAGAGATGTCGCGTGCACCCGGGTCAATACTATCCGGACCGATAACGTAGTAGCCATCACTGTTTACCAGGTTTCCTTCAGCGTCGATCAGAAAGGCACCATTTCTGGTATAGAGTGGCTCATCATAACCAGGGACCTCAACCTTGAAAAAGGCATCACCACTGATGGCGACGTCCAATGGGTTTCCAGTAGAAGAGAGGCTGCCCTGGGTGAAAAGGGTCTGAATTGCTGCCGGCCTTGTTCCCAGCCCGATCTGAAGTCCTGTTGGCTGTTGGATTTCTTCGGAGGCAACCGGTTTTTGTATAGTCTGGTAGAGAAGATCCTGAAAGTTAACCCGGGACTTCTTAAAACCAACGGTGTTAACGTTGGATACGTTGTGGGCAATTGCGTCAATGTTTAGCTGTTGGCCGTACATGCCCGTACTGGACGTGTAAAGAGCTCTAAGCATAAGTATACCCTCCTCTTGTTGCCGACGTCTCAATCAGTCAACGTCAACGGGGCCTCTCAAGAAGAGTCCAGCCCCTATTTGTATATCTCCCTACTCTTATCGAGAAAACTAGCTAAAAACTTTAGCATTAATGCAACTCTCTATTGAAGGGGCGTAAACGATGTTCCGCTTTACAACAACAGACCTCTTGCCACCGGCGGGAAAGCAGAAAGAGTGGCTGCTTACCAATGGTCTCGGTGGATTCGCTGCATCAACCATATCGGGGATAAACACCAGGCGTTATCATGGTTTACTTATCGCGTCACTCAAACCACCGGTTGACCGCCGGCTCATGCTGGCCAAGCTTGAGGAAGAGATTACAATCGATGGTCATGAGTATAAGCTGTTTTCGTCTGAAACCCTGGGCGGATTTTCGGGATACGGTTTTAACCATCTGGTAGAGTTTAAAAGGTTTCCTTTCCCGACCTATACGTACGAAATCGAAGACTGCATCCTGGAAAAGGAGATCATGCTGGTGTATGGTCAGAACACAGTCTTGGTTAAATACCGCCTCACCAATGAGAATGAGCGACAGGTCCGGCTGAATATCTTTCCTTTGATTACATCGCGTGACTATCACTGGACGACCCGCAGGAATGATTGGCCATTCAAGGTTCTACCGGATGATAGTACAAACATTGTTATAGAACCTTTTTCCGGGGCACCACTGCTGTATATGGGCAGCGATCACGCTCATTATAAAAAAACTGAGTTCTGGTATATGGATATTTTTTATGATGTTGAAGCGGCTCGGGGCCTGGATGCGGTGGAAGATCTATACTGTCCTGTTTGTTTTGTGATGGAGGGTAATCAGAGCCGGGAGTTTTGGATTTGGGCCAGTGCCGAGAAGTTGGAAATGAGCGCCTCCAAGGCCGAGCAATATCGGGAACGAGAGTTATCTCGAGGACAAGGGTTAGTTGAAGCCTTGCCAAAGGAGCATGAGGAACTGATGCTCCTCGGTCTGGCGGCGGATTCTTTCCTGGTTAAACGCTCCGAGTTACAGAGCCTCACGGTAATCGCGGGTTACCCATGGTTTGCTGATTGGGGCCGGGATGCGATGATCTCATTACCGGGGTTGACTCTGCCAACTGGCCGTTTCGAGGATTTCCGGGAGGTTATCAGGACTTTTCTGGCTTACGAAAAGGAGGGACTCATACCAAACCTGTTCCCCGACAATCCGGGAGCACCGGCTTACAATACGGCTGATGCTTCTTTGTGGGCTTTCTGGTGTCTCTATAAGTATTTTCAGTATACCGGGGACCTCCGTTTTCTCGAGGAGCAGTACCCGGTTTTGTTACGTATTCTGGATAATCACATTAACGGTACCCTCAATGGTATACGAATGACCGGTGAAGGTCTGATAACCCAGGGAGCACCACTAAAAGCCCTGACCTGGATGGATGCGCGGGTGGGTGAAGAGGTGATTACCCCTCGCCGGGGCAAGCCGGTGGAAATAAATGCTCTTTGGTGTTTCGCCCTGTACTTTACGGGTTATTTGGCATCCTGTTCAGGCGACCATATAAGAGGCAAATATTTTAAGGAATTGTTTCATAACTCGCGGAATAGCTTTCAGAAGGAATTCTGGTTCCCGGATGGTGGTTACCTGTATGATCTGGTCAGCGAGGATTTACGGGATGAGTCGATACGGTGCAACCAGATAATCGCCCTGAGTCTGCCGATAAGGTTATTGAATGCGGATCAGGAACGAAAGGTGCTCGGGACAGTCTGGAAACACCTGTATACAGGCTACGGGCTGAGGACTCTGTCACCCGCCAGCGGTCAATACAGGGCACGGTGTACCGGCGACCAGTACGAGCGGGATAGCGCGTACCATCAGGGCACGGTATGGGTCTGGCCCTGGGGACACTTCATTACCGCTCTTAACCGGATATACAGTGATCGCCCGGGGATAAACGGGCTGGTCCGCCGCCTGCTATCCCCGCTTATTACTCATCTGAATGAGGGATGCGTAGGCACGGTTTCAGAAATCTTTGATGGAGATCCTCCCCATCACCCGCGAGGATGCTTCGCCCAGGCATGGTCGGTGGCTGAGCTGCTGAGGGTCATTTTCGAGGAAGTTGAGAGAAAGGCACCGGTCAGGGAATTGCCGGAATGGTGAAAAATAGCATTGCCTGACCTTCAATAAAAGGGTAAAATTATGGGCAAGTCCTAGGGATCTGATTATCAGACTATTCTAGTGTCCGATGCGGTCAGGTAATACTGATCATAAACATCACACCTGCCGGGAGGGATACACAGTGTTTGGTTTTATAGGAAATATTGGACCATGGGAACTGGTACTTGTTCTGGTTATAGCCCTGATCATCTTCGGGCCCGGCAAGCTGCCCGAAGTGGCAAAGTCGGTAGGCAAAGGTATTAACGAGTTCAAAAGGGCGTCAAACGAGGTTAAACAGCAGGTGCAGGAAGCTGTTAGCCTGGATGATGATGAGAAAAAAGCCTAACGGAACACAGGGGTTACTCGCAATTGAATAGTCTTATTACTCTTATCCAGAGTGGCGGAGGGACTGGCCCGATGAAGCCCGGCAACCCCCGGTGTGGGAAGGTGCCAATTCCTGCAGGACATTGTCTTGACAGATGAGAGGAGGATATCCAGGTGATTAAGGCCTCTTCTGTAGAGGCCATTTTTTATTCTTGTAAGAAGGGGAGTGAGGCCATGACCATTGATCTGCGTTCGGAACTGCAGAAAAGAATTCTGGTTCTGGATGGAGCGATGGGAACCATGCTGCAGCAGCAGGGGTTAGGACGCGGTGAATGCCCCGAGATTTTCAATCTGACCCACCCTAAGATTCTCGAAGATATTCACTCTGCTTATATTGAAGCGGGTTCAGATATTATTCAGACCAATACGTTTGGTGCCAACCGTTTCAAACTCAGTGAATATGGATTGGGGGACAAGGTAGAAGAGATCAATTCCCGGGCGGTGGAGATAGCCAGGCGTGCTGCCGGAGGGAGGGCCCTGGTAGCTCTTTCGGCAGGTCCGTCGGGGAAGCTGTTCAAACCGTTGGGTGAGGTTGAGTTTGACGATCTGTTTGAGGCTTTCTCGATTCAGTTCCAGGCGGCGGAAAAGGCCGGCGCCGATCTGATTTCAATTGAGACCATGACCGATATTGCTGAATTGAGGGTGGCCGTCATTGCTGCATTGAACAGCACCCGTCTTCCGGTACTGGCTCACCTTACATTTGAGCCTGATGGCCGGACCTTAATGGGTACCGACCCCGTTACCGCTGTCCTAATGCTGGAGGCATTGGGGATAACCGCAGTAGGAGCCAATTGTTCAGGTGGCGCGGTTCAGCTCCTGCCAATAATTGAGCAGATGGCCCAAACCACCAGTCTGTTTATTTCTGTGGAGCCCAATGCCGGATTGCCGACCCTGGTCGGCGAGGAGACGGTCTTTCCTGAGACCCCGGAGGAGATGGGACACCATGCTTTGGCATTGAGAGAAGCCGGAGCCAATATAATAGGTGGGTGCTGCGGCACTACTCCAGATCATATTAAAGCCATGGCTGAGGCTGTGCGGGGATTACAGCCGGTAAGCAGAAAGTCATCGCCAGCCTGGGCATTCTGTTCCCGCACCCGGCACGTGGTGATAAGTGATGAATCTTATCCGTCCTTCATAGGAGAGAGGATCAACCCTACAGCCCGGAA
Source organism: Syntrophomonadales bacterium (assembly GCA_050951725.1). Classification (GTDB taxonomy): domain Bacteria; phylum Bacillota; class Syntrophomonadia; order Syntrophomonadales; family DTU052; genus DTU052. Next base: position 474,906 of record JBMNJO010000012.1, read on the forward strand.
AAAGTTGGCTCAGGATATAAAGGATGGGCATATGGAAGTGGTGGTAGAGGAGGCCCGGAAACAGGCGGAGGCCGGGGCACCAATCCTGGATGTAAACATGGGTGTGCCCGGTATTGACGAACCTGCAGCCATGATCAAGGCGGTGCGCGAGGTTCAAACGGCGATTGACATTCCCATTGTTATTGATTCAACTAATCCGGAAGCTATCGAAGCAGCCTTGAAGACGTTTGTGGGCCGGCCACTTATAAATTCCACTACCGGCGAGGAAAAAAGCCTGGACCGGATCCTGCCCTTGGCCAAAAAATACGGGGCCGCGGTATTGGGATTATGTCTGGATGAAAACGGTATTCCCGCCAGTGCCGAAGGCAGGTTGGCAATAGCTGAGAAGATATACTCCAGGGCCCGGGAATACGGGTTAAGAGACCAGGATGTATTTATCGACTGTTTGGTTAAAACGGCCAGTGCTGAACAGGATCAGGTGATGGAGACGTTGAAAACGCTGCAGGCGGTTAAATCCCGATTGGGTTTGAAGACTGTTTTGGGGGCCAGCAATGTATCGCATGGTCTGCCTGCAAGGGATGTATTGAACTCGACCTATCTCGCTATGGCTATGGCGTATGGCCTGGATCTCCCCATAATGAATCCGTTTGAAGAACGGATGCAGGATGTTATCCGGGCGTCAGCGGTGCTGATGAACCGCGACAGCTATGCGTCGAGTTACATCGAGTACTACAAAGATCGAGCGGTAACAGCCGCGAAAAAGGCGCCACCGGTAATGACCACCACCAGAGACCCGGCACCATCGGTTGTCCAGAATCAAGTGAGCGATCCTCTAAAAGAGGCGATTGTCAAAGGACAAAAAGGGCAGATACTGGACTTAATCAAACAGGCCCTGGAAGACGGGCAGAATCCGATGGATATCATCAATAAATATCTCATACCGGGAATTGAAGAAGTGGGCGATCTCTATGATCGCAAGGTATACTTCCTGCCCCAGCTGATGCTATCAGCAGAGACCATGAAAGAAGGTTTCAATTACCTGAAACCGTTGTTGATACAGGAGAACCAGGTCGAGCGGGGTACGATTGTTCTAGCGACAGTGGAAGGTGACATCCACGACATTGGTAAAAACATAGTCGGCATAATGTTGGAAAACTACGGTTACCGGGTGATAGATCTGGGCAAGGATGTACCGGCCCCCAGGATTGTAGCCACGGCCATTGAAGAAAACGCAGATATCATTGGATTAAGCGCCTTGATGACTACAACTATGTCGCGGATGAAGGAAGTTATTGATCTGGTCAAGAGTCGTGAACTTAAGACCAAAGTTATAGTGGGGGGTGCAGTTTTAACCCGGGATTATGCTGAAAAAATAGGGGCCCATGGGTATTCTCCGGATGCCCGTGCAGCTGTAGTAACCGTTAATCAGCTTATTAAAGCCTAACCTGGCTATAATGCTGGAAACAAGCTGTGAGACAGCCAGTTGAGTTCTGAATCAGAACCCGGAAAGGGGGATTTTGTAAAGGATGGGAGTCAAAAAGACTTACGAGGAAATAAATGAAAAGATCAGAAAAGGACAAGCGGTGGTGGTCACCGCAGAAGAGGTCATTGGCATTGTTGAGGAGAAGGGCATAGAGAGAGCAGCCCAGGAGATTGACGTCGTTACCACTGGTACATTTGGACCAATGTGTTCCTCGGGGGTGTTCCTGAACTTTGGCCACTCCAACCCCCGCATCAGAATTGCCAAGGCCTGGCTAAACGGGGTTGAGGCCTATTCCGGTATCGCGGCTGTCGATGCTTACCTGGGGGCCACTCAGCTTCCGGAAAACGATCCCGAGAATAAGGTTTTCCCCGGCCGGTTCAGCTATGGCGGAGGACATGTGATTCATGACCTCCTGGCCGGCAAGGAGATTAGACTGGAAGCTACAAGTTACGGTACTGACTGTTATCCACGCAAGAAGATCGATACCCTTATTACATTAAATGATATAAACGAGGCCATCCTGTTCAATCCACGGAATGCCTATCAGAATTACAATTGTGCGGTAAACTTAAGTGACCGGACTATTTATACCTATATGGGGATTCTGAAGCCCCGCATGGGCAATGCCAGTTATTCCACCTCCGGGCAGCTGAGCCCTCTGCTAAATGACCCTTACTATCGTACCGTTGGGGTAGGCACCAGGATATTCCTGGGCGGAGGTATAGGGTATGTAGCTTGGCATGGCACCCAACACCATCCCAACGCGGAGAGAAATGAAAATGGAGTTCCTACCGGAGGGGCCGGTACCTTGGCAGTCATGGGAGATCTTAAGCAGATGAAACCGGAATGGCTCGTTGGAGCGAGTTTGCTGGGGTATGGGGCCAGCCTTATAGTGGGTATTGGCATACCGATCCCAATACTGGATGAAGAAATCATGAGGTTCGCAGCCGTTAAAGATGAGGACATCGTCTGTCCCATTGTTGACTACAGTGAGGGTTACCCTTACCGTAAACCTGGTAATCTGGGACTGGTAAACTACAAGGACCTGAAAAGCGGTCAGGTCATCATAGATGGTAAAAAGGTCACGACTACTCCTCTATCCAGCTATCCGAGAGCCCGTCAAATAGCTGGAATACTGAAAGAGTGGATTTTAAAGGGCCAGTTTGAATTGACCATCCCCGTGGCGAAGCTTCCCTCAGCAGATGATCCCATTGAGGTCAACTCCCTGCTCGAACGTGACGTTAACGGGCGTAATGGCAGGAGGTGGTAAGAATGCATAAGAGCCGTATCGTGTGCTTTTTCTCAGAAGCTCAATCCGAACAGCCAATTATATATCGCTTGGTCAAGGACTTTGATCTGGTTATTAATATCCTGAAGGCAGATATCAATCCGCGCAAAGAAGGTTACCTGGTAGTTGAACTCTCCGGGGAACGGGAACACTATGAATCGGGCATCAGCTTTTTAAAGGATATTGGAGTAAGAGTAGAACCGCTCAGTCAAACCGTGGTCTGGCAGGAAGAGAGCTGCACTCAGTGTGGCGCCTGTGCCTCATTCTGTCCTACGGGGGCTTTGGCAATTGATCGCTCTAGTATGGAGGTCAGTTTTGATAATGCCAGGTGTGTGGTTTGCGGCATGTGTCTTGATTGCTGTCCAACCCGGGCCGTGACGGTATTCTTTAATATATCAGCGCCATTATGAGTTCTATGAACAGAGACTTTGTCAATCGAACGTACCGAGGGTCTTACCAGGGTGAGGATCTGGTTTATTTCCAGGTACAGATTAAGCAGACGGATTTGTCCATCGGAGTTACGAGGAAATCGTTTACTCCCGATCTGGCAAAACAGATTGAAGAGCGGGTGGTCAAAGTGCGTGCCGACCTGGAAACATATATCGACTCCCACCCGGGGTTTTTGTCCTCAATGGAACCGGTAAACCTTAAAACCGGAGCGCCGGAAATCGTATTAAGGATGGCCCGCGCCTCATGGTTGGCCGGGGTAGGACCCATGGCCGCAGTAGCCGGGGCCTTTGCTGAAGAGGTTGGTGAGTTGCTGGCTGATTGCCCGGACGTGATCGTAGAAAACGGCGGGGACCTGTACATCAAAACCAGTCGAGAGAGACAGGTAGGGATAATAGCTGGTCTTTCTCCCTTCAGCAATCGTATAGCTGTACGAGTGAGGCCGGAAGAATCCCCATTGGGTGTTTGTACCTCCTCAGGTACAGTCGGCCCATCAATAAGTTTCGGGCGGGCCGATGCCGCCATGGTCAAAGCCACCAGCGCTTCTCTGGCAGATGCAGTGGCGACTGGTGCTGGTAACCGGGTATTACGAAAGGATAGACTGATGAAAGCTGTAAACTATGCGCAGAGCATAGCTGGGGTTACGGGAATTCTGGTAATAAAGGACGACCAGATGGCAGCCTGGGGTAATATAGAACTGGTAGCGATAAAAGGCTGATAACCGGATTACCTGGCTCTCCGGGCCGCGGCGTAGTATGATCAGCCTATGATTGTAAAAGGGGGAGACACACATGGAAACGGCTGTGATTGCAGACAAATTGGTCGAATGGATCAGGGAGAAAACTGTCAAAGCGGGATGTAAAGGAGTTGCTCTGGGTATTAGCGGCGGCATAGATTCGGCAGTTGTGGCCGGATTGGCGGTGCGAGCCTTCCCCCAGACCACTCTGGGGATAATCATGCCCTGCAACGGCCTGCCTGAAGATATTGAACACGGTCATTTAGTGGCCAGCAAATACCAATTTGATTTAAAGGTTATTGACCTGTTCCCCGTTTACCAAAACCTTTTAGGAATCTTACAGGGGCCGGAAAGCAAAGGAGACAATATGGCTGTAGCCAATATCAAACCTCGTTTGCGGATGATTACCTTGTACTATTATGCCCAGCAAAAGAATTACCTGGTCCTGGGAACCACCAACCGGACTGAACTGACAATAGGCTATTTTACCAAACACGGTGATGGCGGATCCGATCTCCTCCCTCTGGGAGGATTGGTTAAATGGCAGGTAAGGGAACTGGCCAGGTATTTGGAAGTACCCGAGGTGGTCATTGACAAGCCGCCGTCGGCTGGTCTGTGGGAAGGACAGACTGATGAAGGGGAAATAGGTCTGTCTTACGAGGAACTAGACCGGTTTATCCTAACGGGACAGGGAAGCGACCAGGTTAAAAACCGGGTGGAGAACCTCTACCGCAGCAGCCTGCATAAACGTCAATTTCCACCGATCGGAGTATTCCAGTAATGGGCGAATGATGCATGGTTGAACCTGTTTTTTTCTATGTGTTAAAATGTTGTCAATTCGGAGCAAAGGGGAGGTACTATGGCTGGACATTCCAAATGGGCTAACATAAAGCACAAAAAAGCCAGAACCGACGAGAAACGTGGCAAAGCCTTCACCAAGCTTGGCAAGGAAATGATCGTCGCCGCCCGGGAGGGAGGCGGAGATCCGGATGGTAATCCCCGTTTGAAACTGCTGATTCAAAAAGCCAAAGCTATGAACATGCCTAACGACAATATCAATCGAGCTATTCAAAGAGGTACCGGCGAAATAGAAGGGGATGCCCTGGAAGAGATCAATTATGAAGGGTATGGCCCTGCCGGGGTAGCCTTGATGTTGGATATTACTACCGACAACCGGAACCGCACTGCAGCCGATATCCGGCACCTTTTTTCCAAATACGGCGGCAACCTGGGTGAAACCGGTTGCGTTGGCTGGATGTTCAAACGCAGAGGACTGCTGGAGATAAGTAAAACGGATTTGGAAATAGACCTGGATGAATTGGAGTTAATGGCCATCGAAGCGGGAGCCGAAGACATACGGGGGAGCGACGACAGCCTGGAGATCATCACCGAACCAGAAACCTTTGAGTCGGTAAAAAGTTCGTTGGAAGAGGCATTTAAGATCGAATGGGCTTTTGCTGATATTACTATGATTCCAGAGAATACTGTTGAAGTGACGGACGTGGAGACCGCCCAAAAAATAATCAAGCTGGTTGATGTACTGGAAGATCACGATGATGTGCAGGATGTATACGCCAATTTCTCTATCCCTGATGAGATACTGGGAAAGATTTAGTCCAAACTAAAGGCCCCTGTTCGGGGCCTTTATAAATTTTGGGTAATCTTTTATTACTGATCAATCTTCAATTATCAATCGTCTGCCGGTATCAGAAGGGGCTATTTTGGGCAGGACAAGCTTCAGGATGCCATTTTTAAAAGATGCCGCAGCCTGGTCAGGATTTATCTCTGTGGGCAGTGATACAGTGCGTGAAATGCTGCCGTAGTAACTTTCAGATCGATACTTCTTCTCTTCCTCGTATTCCCTTTCCTGCCGTCTTTCAGCTTTGATCCTCACTTCCTGCGGGAAAACTCTGACATCGACATCCTTGCTCTCGATTCCCGGCAACTCTGCGTTGACTAATACACTTTCATTCGTCTCAACAATTTCTACTCGCGGAGACCCTGCCTTCAAGGATTCCAATCCCGGCACACCACGTGCGAATTCACTGAACCAGCGGTCGATTTCATTGTGCAGGTTGTCCAAACCGTTGAACCATGGTGCAAGCGGGTGTTCATTCCCGTTGCTTGCAGGAACCCGTCGTTTCATATCAGACACCTCCTATTACCGATAGTTTAAACACTCTGTTCAATAATATGAACCAAAGTGAGCGGGGGTAACCCCGCTGATACGCTGATTCAGTTTCGTTAGCCCGATATTTGGCAATAATTGTGGGGAGGTGGTTTGTATGAACAAGATAATTAGAGGTGTCGTAATCGCTCTGGTGGTGGGCGTGAGCTTTGCGTTCGGGCTGTTGGCCTCAAATTATTATGACCGGGCTGAAGGTTTTTTCAGTAAGCCGATAATGAAGGTCAGCAGTCAAGAGGCGGCTCGTGTTACCTCTGAAACTCCCATTATCATGGAAAAGGCTTATTCCAAGTGCCGGCACATGATAACATCCGGGTATGAAGAGCCACTTGAATTAATGGGGAAAACCGTGGCTGCGATCCAGCAGGAATTCACCTATAAGGATGGCTATATGGTCTGGTTTACCGAAGACGGTTCTCTGGTGATTCATCAACGGATTGAGGGTTGGTGTCCAGATGATCAGGAGCGAGTTCACCTGGGTATTTTCAAAGGGCATGTGGCTGTTTTCCGGGGGCCGAGTGGATTTGACGAGGAAGTGCTGCGCGTCACAGGAATCAGGACTGAACTCTTGCCAGAAACACTGCGCCAGGATTTGGAGGCCGGCATACTCGAATACAGCAGCGAAGATGAGGCCAATTTTGTGTTGGAGAATTTAGATGAGTATAATTAGAATGGCTCGGGGTTGTTAACCGGGTGTTTTCGGCAACCTGTTCAGGGCAGGATGTTATTGCCATAAGGAGAATCTTGTATAAGGATTGCTTCACTGGTGGGGTTGCTAAAGGGATCTTGCCGACTCACATGAACGAAGATGATAATTGGCTATTGAGAAAGTGACTTCAGAGCAGGTCACAGGAATTGGGGAGAATAAGTAAATGTTGGTTTTGGGGATAGACCCGGGTACGGCTTTGGTCGGATTCGGATTGGTATCCAAAGAGGGTGGCAAATTAACTGCCATTGAGCATGGTGTAATTCGCACACCAGCTGGTATGGAACTCGCACTGAGACTGGTTCAGATCAGTGATAGATTAAAAGAACTGCTGGAACGTTACCAGCCGGATGCAGTTGCAGTGGAGGAACTCTTCTTCCATCGTAATGTGAAGACCTTTTCTTCAGTCAGTCAGGCCCGGGGAGCTTTAATCCTTACGATTGCCCAGTGCGGGATAAGGGTCTTTGAATACACTCCGCTGCAGGTTAAGCAGGCAGTGGTAGGTTATGGCAAGGCAGAAAAGGACCAGGTGCAGAAGATGGTTAAATCCATCTTAACGTTGGACAGTGTGCCCCGCCCTGATGATGCGGCTGATGCACTGGCAATTGCGATCTGCCATATTCATTCCTACCGGGGAGACATAGGATTATGATAGGATTTCTTCAGGGTACGCTTGTTGATGTAATGGCGGATACAGTTCTGCTGGATGTCCATGGAATAGGCTTTGAAGTCATGGTACATACCCGTGGTTTGCGTGCCATGCCGGGAAAAAATCAGGCACTTAAGATTTACACCTGGCTGCAGGTGAACGATAATGAATTGAGGTTATACGGCTTTTTGTCGCGCCAGGAGATAGATTTATTCAAGAGACTGATTGCCATCTCCGGTATAGGACCAAAAGTGGCTATGGCTATTCTGGGTCACTTTGAGCCCGGTGATTTTTACCGGGCTGTGGCCAGTCAGGATCTTAAGACGTTGACTGCTGTTCCCGGAGTGGGAAAGAAAAGTGCTGAGCGGCTTATGTTTGAGCTGAAGGACCGTATTCCTTTGGCGTCGTTTGATTCCGGTCCTGAGGGGGGCGAAGTGGGGACTCTATTGGATGCTCTGATGGCCCTGGGGTACAGCAGAGAAGAGGTTTACCCCCAGGTCATGAATCTGGTTGAGAAGGGCAAACTGGGCACCTTGGAAGAAAACCTGCGGCAAATACTCAAAGCCAAGGGAGGACGCTTTGCCGGAAAGTGACCCAGGCTGGCGGTTAACATTCCGTCCGGCAGGGACCGTAGTTTTTTGTTAGGCAAACTAAGCACAGTCGGGTAATAGGGGAATTAGTTGGGGGAAGGTTAAAGTGGACAGACTTTTGGCCTCGCGTTATCTGGAGGAGGACAATCTTGAGACCCATATCAGGCCAATGCGGCTGCAGGAATATATTGGCCAGCCACGGGTTAAAGAAAACGTGGCAGTGTTTATTAAAGCAGCTCGCGATCGCAATGAACAGCTGGACCATGTGCTGTTAAGCGGTCCGCCGGGCTTGGGAAAAACTACGCTGGCTTCGATTATTGCCAATGAGATGGGACAGCCGATCCGCAAGACTTCGGGACCGGCCATTGAACGCCCCGGAGATCTGGCAGCAATTCTGACCAACCTGGAGCCGGGAGAAGTCCTTTTTATTGATGAGATTCACCGGCTCAACCGTACGGTGGAGGAGATCCTTTACCCGGCGATGGAGGATTACTCCTTGGACATCGTAATCGGCAAGGGCCCCAGTGCCAGGACCCTCAGACTGGATCTGCCTCCCTTCACTCTGGTGGGAGCGACTACCAGGCCGGGTTTGCTGACTGCGCCCTTACGGGATCGTTTTGGAATTGCCTGCCGGTTGGATTTTTATTCAACGGAAGAACTGGGAGAGATTCTTCTGCGGGCCGCCAGAATCTTAAATATCACGGTTGATGAACCGGGGGCCCGGGAAATCGCTCGCCGGGCGCGAGGAACTCCTCGTATCGCCAATCGCCTTCTGCGAAGGGTGCGTGATTTTGCCGAGGTAAAAGGTAATGGAATAATTAACTGTGAAGTGGCTAAGTTAGGCCTGAACATGCTCGAAGTAGATGAGGAAGGGCTGGATAATCTGGACCGAACCATATTGAGAGCAATTGTCCAGAAGTTTGGCGGAGGCCCGGTAGGACTCGACACTCTGGCGGCTGCTGTTTCGGAGGAACCTGATACCTTGGAGGATGTATATGAACCATTTCTCTTGAAAATTGGTTTCATTCAGCGTACTCCCCGAGGACGAGTCGCGACCTCCAGGGCCTATGCACATCTGGGCCATCCGGTACCGGTTCAGCATGGTAACGGATTGTTTATGGAGGAGGCGGATAGTGAATGAAGGTATTGCTGCATGGCTGCTGCGGTCCTTGTGCCTCTTACCCGGTACCATTCCTTCTGGAGCAGGGTCACGATCTGTATGCCTACTATTACAATCCGAATATTCATCCCTTTACAGAGTATGAAAAGCGTAAAGAGGGATTTTACCAACTGGCCCGGCATCACAACCTGCCGATAATTGGTGACGAGGACTATGATCCTACGCCCTACTTGCAGGCAGTAGCTTTTCGGGAATCGCAGCGCTGTAAGCTATGCTATCAGACCCGGTTGGAACGAGCAGCGCAGATAGCCCGCAAGGGCAAGTTTGATGCCTTTACCACCTCGCTTTTGATCAGTCCGTTTCAAAAGCATGAGGTGATAAGAGCGGTGGGAGAAAACTGTGCCGACAAGTATGAGGTCCCCTTTTTGTATTTCGACTGGCGTCCCCAGTATTCGGAGACAGTAAAACTATCCAAAGAATCAGGGCTGTACCGTCAACAGTATTGCGGCTGTCTGTACAGTGAATGGGAGCGTTACCGAAAAAAAGTGAAAAAGGAGCAACGCAAGTCATGAATCCCTGGGAAAGTGTTTCCCGCCTGCTTCTGATGGGAGGCCTAATTCTGCTGCTCCTTGGCGGGGTTACATTTCTTATGTCCAGGAGTGGCATATCCTGGCGCCTGCCGGGAGATATCTTCATCCAGAAGGGTAACTTCACAGTCTTCTTTCCGGTGATGACCTGCATAGTAATAAGCATTGTCTTAACTATTCTGCTCAACGTCTTTTTCCGGCGCTGATAGTACCTTCAGACGCAGCACAGTATGGCACTATTGCACCATATTAGAGGATGGTTCTTTACGACAATTTGCAGGATAAGTGGCTCATAAAACCAGGAATTCGATACTATACGATGAAAGGCGGTGGGTGGCAGCAGTGCCAGAGAATCATGAACGGACGGCCGAGCAGGAGGTCAGCGACTTCCTGAGCATGCTTCAGGAGTATGGCTTACGGTTGGAAGATCTGGTTAAGAATAGCCCCCGCTCCTGGCAGGACCGGGAGAGGGCCAAAAGAATTGCCAGTTTTTTGAGCAGCGATCCGCAGTCGATGGTTTACATAAAGGAGCAACAGGGCCTGCCAGGAGCTGCAGGCCAGTTTATTGATACCAGGGATAAGAAAGTTATGGAATGCCATTTCCCGTATATCACTGGTTTGGCCCTCATAACCTCCGGCCGTTTCCCGCTGTTGGCCGGTTTGTTATCCACTTGGACAGGTGGTGGCAAGTGATGGCCCGCGTAAAAGGAATTGTCCTCCAGCAAACCGGTCACCGAATAACGGTTTTTACGGAGAATGGAGAGTTTAAAAGCTATTCGCACCGTGGCAAGGTACAGCCAGGTCAAGAAATTTATAAACGAGATTACGGTGAACTAGTGGTTTACGGGATAACGACCTTGCTGCTTTTCGCTCTGGCCGTTTCGGTTTTTTATATCCTCCTGACTTCTGCCCCGTAAAGACCCGGACGGTCAGACTATCCGAAATGAGAAAGGGAAACAATTGTCATTAGACGCCAGAGGGGAATCTGACTTGAAGTTTTCCAGCTGTTGGCAAGTTGGCCAGGAAAACCGAAGGGCAATACGTGATGCCCATCTATTTGATTTGATACGCCATATAAAATTGAGTAAGGACTTCTGATGGACCAATTTGATATCAACACCTACAATTTTGATTTACCGTCTGAACTTATCGCCCAATATCCGCAGTCACCGCGCGATCATGCGCGTTTACTGGTGGTTGATCGCAGGAACCAACAACTGAAGGACATGACATTCTTTCAGGTTGCTGAGCTGTTGAATGAACGGGATGTTCTGGTCCTGAACGAGACACGGGTAATGGCCGCCCGGTTACCTGGTGTGAAATTGGATACCGGTGGTCGGGTCGAGGTCCTGTTGCTTAGACCCGAAGGTGATGATTGGGTTTGTCTGGGACGACCCGCCAAGAGAATGAAACCTGGAACCCTCATCATGTTCGGCGAAAAACGGATGTGGGGAAAGATTGTAGCCGATTTGGATTTTGCAGGAGGAAAACTGATCCATTTTTACGGTTATGAAGACTTTATGCAAACCGTTGATGAAGTGGGGGAGGTACCATTACCTCCTTACATTAACCGCAACGCAATTGACAATGATATTACGGATTATCAGACCGTTTATGCCCGTGAGTACGGTTCAGCGGCATCCCCGACCGCAGGTTTGCACTTTACTCCACAACTCCTGGAACGGATTGAAAAAGGGGGAACCGAGGTTATCAGGCTAACCCTTCATGTGGGATTGGGGACTTTCCGACCCGTAGAAGTTGATGACATCCGGAATCATGTCATGCACCGTGAGTTTTTCGAATTAGAGGAGGAAGAAGCGCGGAAACTGAATCAAGCCCGCCGGGAGGGCAAGAGGATTGTTGCAGTGGGAACTACCTCGGTCAGAACTCTGGAGACCGTTTTCTCTCCCGGAAGGGGATTTGAATCCGGAGCAGGTGAAACCGGAATCTTTATTTATCCCGGGTATACATTTAAGGCGGTAGATGCTCTGATTACCAACTTCCACCTGCCTAAATCTTCATTGTTGATGCTGGTATCGGCATATGCAGGTATTGAGTTGATTAAGAAAGCATATAACCATGCAATTGCTAACAATTATCGGTTTTTTAGTTACGGTGATGCTATGATTATTATCTGAAGTAGTATACAGGAGAAGACATGTTTGAATTCCAACTCGTAGGGAAATGCCCAGGAACAGCAGCTCGTCTCGGTAGAATATCTACCTCTCATGGAACAGTTGAAACCCCCATATTTATGCCCGTTGGCACCCAGGCAACGGTTAAAACCCTCACGGTTGATGAGTTATATGATATTGGGGCCGGGATAATCCTGGCCAATACCTATCACCTTAACCTGAGACCGGGACCGGAGATCGTTCGCAAGGCGGGGGGACTCCATAGTTTCATGAACTATAAACGCCCAATCCTCACGGACAGCGGAGGGTTTCAGGTTTTTAGCCTGGCCCGGCTTCGCCGGATCACAGAAGAAGGGGTAGAGTTCAGTTCCCATATTGATGGGTCACGCCATTTTATTGGCCCTGAAAAGGCAATCGAAATACAGCAGTCACTGGGCGCAGATATTATCATGTGTTTTGATGAATGTATACCGTACCCTATCGACTATGAGTATGCGGAAAAGGCTGTGGAAAGGACCAGCCGCTGGGCGCGCCGCTGCAGGGATTGCATGAGTTCGGATCAAGCCCTGTTTGGTATTGTACAGGGTGGCCTTTATGAGGATCTCAGGTTAAGGAGTCTTCGGGAGATCGTAGAGCTTGATTTTCCCGGGTATGCAATAGGGGGCCTGAGTGTGGGGGAACCGAAGGAGGCAATGTACAGTACCATCGAGCTCTTGGAGGGACACCTACCTGCAGATAAGCCGCGGTATCTTATGGGGGTGGGTGAGCCTGAAGACCTCCTGGAAGGGGTACACCGGGGAATAGATATGTTTGACTGTGTTTTGCCAACCAGGTTGGCCCGTCATGGCACCGCGTATACTGCTGCGGGCAAGCTGGTAGTTCGCAATGCTCAGTATGCTGAGGATTTTGGACCTCTCGACCCCGATTGCGACTGCCAGGTGTGCCGCCAGTACTCACGAGCTTATTTACGTCACCTGATCAAGAGCAGCGAGGTTTTAGGATTAAGGTTACTCAGTTATCATAATGTTTATTTTCTGGTAAAATTGATGAGGAACATCAGGGAATCATTGGTGAATAACAACTTCCTGAGTTTTCGCCGCGATTTCCTGAACAAATACAAAATAAAAAGGGAGGAAGAAAGTTGATGCTTTTTGGACAAGCCGCAGCCCAGAGTTGGACGAGTTCACTGTTGTTCCTGGTAGCTTTTTTCGCTATTTTCTACTTCTTGATTATTATGCCACGTAAGAAGCAGGAGAAAAAGCATAACGAAATGGTGCAAAATCTAAGGGTTCATGATAAAATAGTTAGCATTGGCGGCTTACACGGACAGATTAAGAAGATCAAGGACAAGACATTGATTATCAAGGTATCCGACAATGCTGAGCTTGAGATTCTGAAGAGTGCGGTCGCCTATCTCCAAGACGAAGACTAGAGGTGGCCTTACGTGGTAACTTTACAGGACCTCAGGAACGATCCACTGATTCGGACTATGATTGCTAAGGGAAATGACCACCTGGGGGCGCTTGGTTTTACCGATCACGGGAAATTGCACGTCTCTTTGGTAGCAGATATCAGTTACGATATTCTTGATCAGCTCGGCTGTCCCCAACGCGAATGCGAATTGGCAGCAATTGCTGGTTACCTGCACGACATAGGGAATGTTATAAATAGACAAGGACATAGTCAGAGCGGAGCTCTTATGGCGATAACCATCCTTCGCAGGATGTCTATGGATCCGAGCGAGATCGCAATTGTGGCCGGTGCCATTGGCAACCATGATGAAGGTTATGGCCAACCTGTTAACCGTGTGGCAGCGGCCCTTATATTAGCGGACAAATCTCACGCGCATAGGTCACGAGTCAGGAACAGAGATATCTCGACCTTTGATATTCACGACCGGGTCAATTACGCTGTCAATGAATCAATTCTCAGAGTCAATGGGGAGACCCGGGTAATTACCATGGAACTGTCAATCGAAACAGAAATCTGCCCGGTGATGGAGTACTTCGAGATATTCCTGAGCAGGATGGTTATGTGCCGGAGAGCTGCATCCTTTTTGGAATGTCAGTTTGAACTCCTGATTAATGGAGCCAAACTTTTATAATATAGCTGCTTGAAACCTGTGGGAGGAGGAACACCGATGCAAAAACTCAATGCCACCAGCCTGGTTAAACTGATTGCGGTGGTTTTGGCGGTGGCCTTGGTAGCCGGATTTAGTTATAACCCGATTAAAGAACGGATTAACCTGGGCCTTGATTTAAGAGGAGGCCTGCATGTTGTTATGGAGGCCCAAGAGAAACCGGGTCAGAAGATAACCCAGGATACCATCCAAAAGTCGATAGGCATTCTGCGCCAGCGGGTTGACCAGTTGGGAGTAACTGAACCAATCATACAAGGTGAGGGCAACAGCCGGGTAATAGTTGAGCTTCCCGGAGTGGAGGACCCTGAGGCAGCCGCTGATTTCATCGGACAGACTGCAGAACTGGAGTTCAAGGATGAAAACGGGAATGTAATACTTAGCGGCGCCAATCTTAAAGAAGCCAAGGCTGAATTGGACCCGCAAACTGGTGAGGCCCAGGTTTCACTGGAATTCGACAAGGAAGGTGCGGAAAAGTTTCGGGTATTCTCCGCCCAGAATATCGGTAAGCCGATGGGTATATATCTGGATGACCAGATGTTCAGTAACCCTACCATACGGGAAGAGATTCCCAATGGGATGGCCCGGATTTCGGGAGGATTTGAGACCCTGAAGGATGCTGAAGACACGGCGGTACTCCTTCGCTCCGGGGCTTTGCCGGTTAGCCTGAGCATAGAGGAAAAAAGGACCGTTGGGCCAACACTGGGTAGTGACTCCCTGGCCAAAAGCCTTAGAGCAGGAATCATTGGTATAATAATGATTCTCATATTTATGGTCGGTTATTACCGGGTGCCGGGACTTGTGGCCGCGGTATCCTTGGTATTGTACACATGCATTGTATTGTGGGCTATGGTGTTGCTTAAAGCCACTTTGACGCTGCCGGGAATTGCCGGGTTTATACTATCCATAGGGATGGCAGTGGATGCCAACATTATCATCTACGAACGCCTGAAGGATGAGCTGCGCCATGGCAAGACCCTGAAGGCGGCCATCGAAGCCGGATTCGGTCGGGCATTCTGGACCATCTTTGATGCCAATATTACGACCCTGATCGCAGCGGGTGTATTGATGTTCTTTGGAACCGGTCCGATAAAAGGGTTCGCAGTGACCCTTTCCATAGGGATTATATCCAGTATGTTTACCGCCATTACCTTCACCCGGTGGGTTTTGAAAATGGTGTCGGATCTCTTTAAAAAGAACGAGCTGTACGTGGCATAGGGGGGATAAAAGATGTATGTTACCAAGATCAGAAAATATACCTATATACTATCGTTATTACTCATACTTCCCGGGCTGGTTTCCCTGTTTGTCCAGGGACTGAACCTGGGGGTTGATTTTACGGGGGG
The DNA here is from genome assembly GCA_050951725.1 of Syntrophomonadales bacterium. GTDB lineage: Bacteria > Bacillota > Syntrophomonadia > Syntrophomonadales > DTU052 > DTU052. Next base: position 490,315 of record JBMNJO010000012.1, read on the forward strand.
ATCCCTCATACACGTGCGGTTCGAGAACCGGGTAGAGATGGCTCAGTTAAGGACGGTACTGGGTCAGCATGATATTGACAAGGGGGTACCGGTTCAGAGCGCGGGGGACAACGAGTTTATTATCCGTACCCCAATCCTCTCTGAGCAACAGAGCGGACAGTTGATACAGGGCTTCCGTGACCAAGTGGGAGAATTGAAGGTATTGCGCATCGATGAGGTAGGTGCGGTTATTGGGAAGGAACTAACCAACAAGGCCCTAATGGCGATAGGGATCGCTTGCGTTTTAATGCTGATTTATATAACAATCCGGTTCGAATTCAAGTTTGGGGTAGGGGCTGTTTTGGCCCTGTTGCAGAATGTGTTGATTGTCGTGGGGCTGTTTTCACTCTTCCAATGGGAGGTTGACAGCACATTTATTGCCGCCATTCTGACCATACTTGGTTACTCGATTAATGACACCATTGTAGTGTTTGATAGGATTCGCGAGAACCTGAAGCTAAGGCGCAAGGAGAGCTACGATGTAATTGTTGACAAGAGTGTCCTCCAAACAATGAACCGTTCCATAAATACGGTCCTAACGGTGGTCTTTTGTCTGGGTGCGCTGCTGGTGCTTGGTGGGGCCACCCTTAAGTATTTTGTGATCGCCATGATGATTGGAATTGTTATCGGGTGTTTTTCCTCCATTTTCATTGCCAGCCCGATATGGTATGATCTTAAAATAAGAGAGAACTAAATCTAACGTATGATGCTAAGAACATAACTGCGTCAGGCGCAACAGCGCTGGGCTCGATTATGGGCAGCGGTGTAAATCGCGGGACTTAAATTTAGTCCCGCTTTTTTTGTCAAATGAATAGAGGCTTGAGTTGGAGGTTTAAGGTATATCCTATTACTGTCACCACCAATTCTGACTCCTGCTTCTTCGCTATCACCTTTTATGGAGGGAAGGCTTTATGAAGGATGAACGGGTAACTGCAGCGTGGGTTTCGATTGGCAGCAATACGATTTTGGTCATCTGCAAGTTAATCGCTGGAATAATCGTCGGCTCGGTCAGTATAATCTCGGAGGCAATTCATTCAGCCAATGATCTCTTGGCATCCTTTATTGCCTTGTTCGCGGTGAAGACATCCAGTAAGCCACCTGACAAAGAACACCCGTTTGGTCACGCCAAGGTAGAGAATGTGTCCGGAACTATTGAGGCCTTGCTGATATTCCTGGCTGCTTTTCTGATCATAAAAGAAGCAGTCGAAAGGCTTCGTTATGGAGTAGAGATACAAACTCTGGACTGGGGCTTGGGAGTCATGGGTTTTTCGGCTCTTTTGAACCTGGTTGTTTCTCAGTATTTAATGCATGTGGCCAGGAAAACAGATTCCATAGCCCTTGAAGCCGATGCCATGCACTTAAGAACCGATGTTTACACTTCAGCAGGTGTCTTTTTGGGATTATTGCTGATCAAATTGACTGGGTATACCATAATAGATCCCATCGTTGCTATTCTGGTGGCGATGCTGATTTTAAAAGCTGCTTATGATTTGACCAGGAAAGCCTTTATGCCGCTGATGGATACGGCTCTTACTGACAGTGAAATAGATTCTATCAAATCCGTTTTGGATGACTATGCTGACGAGTATGTGAGTTACCACAATATGCGAACCCGCAGAGCGGGGAGGGAGTGCCACGTTGATCTTCACCTGGTGGCGAGACCGGAGATGAGTGTCAAGGAAGTACATGACCTTTGTGATCAGATTGAAAAGGGGATTAATGAAAAAGTGCCCTATTCCCATGTGTTGATCCATGCTGAGCCGGATGAAGGAGAGAACGATGAACGGATTGAGGCCCGTTTATTGCGGTGATGAGTCATACAATGGGGTTATGGACGAATGTTGGTATCTCCAGTAAAATGAATAACGAAGATTGATAAGAGGGGGATTAATCTTGCAGTCTTATCTGATAGGTGCCTTAATATTTTTGATTGCAATGGTGGTTTTTATCTTCCAGAATCAACAGCCAGTAACGGTGACTTTTATTACCTGGGTTTCTCCCGAAGTTTCACTGGCGTTAGTCGTTCTTCTCGCCGCCTGTTCAGGGGCGTTGATTACTTTTTTGGTGGAGAGTTTTCGGCGTCTTAAGAAAATGAAGCAACTGCGGGAGAAAAAGATTAAGAGCAGGAACCGGCAAAAGGAGTCTATGCAAACCAAAGATTCAGCGGGGGTTTAATTCTAGTCGGGGATAGATAAAGGCCTTCGTCGGCTTGAGAGATTAATGCATCCTCGGAACTGTTTAGAGGTGGACAATGTAAAACATGATTTCAAAGCAAATATTGCGTCGTTGACGACGCTTTTTATTTTGTAAATATGCTGCCGGCGCAACCAGCATTGAAACGATATGTTTAGGGTTATTTTGTACTAATCAATTTTATGAATTGGGAGTAATTAATGCGAAGAAATAAGGTGTGGTCAGTAGCCGAATCAACAGTCAATCGTGACCAGACAGTTAAGCTCCTTATGAACAACCTTGGAATATCGCGGGTACTGGCTGACCTTCTGGTAAAGCGAGACCTGACCGATCCACAGGTGGCCAGTGACTTTTTGTATCCTGATATCAATTCACTGTCTTTGCCGCAAGTAATCCCCGGAATGGAAAGTGCGGTGCGTCGTATTGAACAGGCGGTCAGTCAGCAGGAACGAGTTGTGATTTACGGTGATTATGATGTTGACGGAGTCTGCAGTATAACGGTACTTAAAGAGTATTTGGATCATTTGTTGCCGGGTGTCGGATACTACATACCCAATCGCTTTACGGAGGGTTATGGGTTGAACTCTGATGCCGTCAGACTGATTCGTGATCAAGGCTGCCAGCTTTTGATTACGGTTGACTGTGGGATCGCTTCAATTGCCGAAGTTGAATTGGCCCGCCAACTGGGGATGGACGTGGTTGTTACCGATCACCATGAGCCAGGTTCCTCTTTGCCTGAAGCTGCAGCGGTGGTAAATCCGAAACTTAACCCGTCCGGGTCTCCGGAATTGGCTGGAGTGGGGGTAGCTTTTTATTTGGTGAGGGCGCTGGATCAGGTCTTTGCCCAGGTGGACCCTATGAAATGGCTGGATGTGGTGGCCCTGGGGACCGTAGCCGATATAGTCCCGCTCATTGGCGATAACCGGATACTGGTCAGGGAGGGAATGAAGAGGCTTAGGGCTACCGTGCGGCCTGGTCTCAAGACACTGATTGAACTCTCCGGTCTGAGTAGTCAAGATTTAAAGTATTGGCACATTGGGTTCGTTTTGGGACCACGGCTCAATGCGGCAGGAAGGGTGGAGGATGCCGGTTCTGCGGTCGAGCTGTTACTAGCCGACGACGAGCAGGAGGCCCGATTGCTGGCGCAGAAGATGACGGTTTTAAACACTACCCGCCAGAGCGTAGAGGCCAATATACTTGAGGAAGCACGCCTCGAAGCGGCTCACCGTGTAGATCAGGGAGAAAAAGTATTGGTTTTGGCTAAAGAGGGTTGGCACCAGGGGGTGCTGGGCATAGTGGCTTCGCGCATTGCGGAGGGGTTTGAGAGGCCGGTTATTATGATATCCTGGGAGGGACAGGAAGGCAAAGGCTCAGGAAGAAGTGCTCCTGGATTTGATCTGTACCAAGCTCTCGATAAATGCCGGGATCATTTGGAGAGGTTCGGCGGTCATCAACAGGCTGCCGGGGTGGTTGTGCATCGTTCGCAGATCGAGAGTCTTCGCATGGCTCTAAACGAAGTCGCGGCCAGTTCCTGGGAGGAAGACCAGGAACCACAGCTCATGATAGATGGTAAGCTTGAGATTCACGAGATCAATACCGAATTGATCCGTGAGCTTTCATTGTTGGAGCCCTTTGGCCACTGCAATTCCTCTCCGTTATTCGTGTTACGCTCAGCCAGGATACTTAATCCCGTAGCTGTTGGCAAGAGTAAGGAACACCTGAAGTTTCTGGTGCAGGTGAAAGGTCAATTGGGGAAACCAATAGAAGCAATCGGCTTTGGGATGGCCGAATTTATGAAGCAGCCTTTAACAACTCAACTTTTCGATCTGGTATTTGAGCCGGGGATTAACAGCTTTCGCGGTCAGAACCGCCTGCAATTGCAGATTCACGATATGAAAACATCGGATTCCCTGGATGATCCTCGATTATTGATATATCATATTCGGCGCCAAGATCGCCCGTTTTTTGACCGTATGGAAGACTGTATCAAGAATGGCCTTAGCAGCGATTTGCCGGTTGTTGTTGTGTATCCGACGGTCAGATGTCTCGAAAAGCATCTCCCGGGCCTAAAAAGGCTTTTTCCGGAGAACATATTGGTACCGGTTCATGGCTGCCTGGCGGAAACAGTTAGACGAAGAAATCTACATAGCCTGGAAGACGGAAGAAAAAAGGTATTTCTGACTACCGAGGCCTTTTTCAGGTATAGTGCAGATCGTAATAATATAAAACATAAAATGGTGGGGATAGCACTATGGCCCACCGAAAGCCCGCTATGTGAAGACCTGGTGGATTGGATTAACTTGGAGCGCGAACCGGCTGAACCTGTTTTGGTGACAGTTTCCGAGCCCGTTATCCCCGAAAGCATTGGCAGTAAGCGAAGGATAATCTACACTAATAGAAGAAAGACTTTGCGGAAGCTTTTTCGCCCCGGGGATTTGCTGGAAGTGGGTATTGAGGAAATTGTTCAGAGAATAAAGGTTCGTCAACAATTCCAGGACCAGGATAATGGGAGTATATTTTGGGATGGGGTGTTTGGCGGAGGTCTTTCTCCAGTGATTGCCGATCAATTGATATTGGGAGACCCCCCTTTCGGGTGGTATGAGGTCGAAAATTCACTGGCTCAGGTATCAGGTGGACTAGCGGAAATCGGAGTAAATTTTACCCAGCAGGACCTGAGTTGGAATAGTCAGTACCTGGAGAAGCTGTACCCGACCAATGACTACGTGCGTTCTCTATATGAAAGACTACGTGATCAGAAAGGTAAGTTGAGGCTGCCCCAAAGTGTACTAAATGACAGCCAGCAGGAGATTAAAAGAGAACATTTGACTATCCGTTCAGGGTTAAAAATCCTGTACCAATTGGGGTTGTGCCGATTAGTCCGTCAATCTGACTCTTATGACATACAAATTGTCCCCTGTAATGCCGGAGCGTTGGAGCTTGGAGCATCTCCGTTTTATCTGGAGGGTATTCAGGAAAAGAAGATACTAAATGAAATGCTGATCAGGTTTCCCTTTAAATAACAGGAGTGTTGTTCAATGGATTTACCGCTCTTACTGGAGTGCATGAAACAGAATAATTCCAATGATACCTCCATAATTGAGCAGGCCTACAATTTCGCCGCCCGGGCTCATGCTGGACAGTACCGAATTTCGGGCGAGGAATATATAAATCACCCGTTGGAAACCGCCTACATACTGGCTGAACTTGGCCTTGATATTACAACAGTCGTTGCTGCATTGCTGCATGATGTAGTTGAGGATACCGGAGTGACGCTCTCTGACATTGAGAAGACCTTCGGCGAAGAAACCGCTTTGCTGGTAGACGGAGTTACCAAGCTCTCTCGGATAGAATTTAAATCCAAAGAAGATGCGCAGGCTGAATACCTGCGCAAGATGTTTTTTGCAATGGCCAAGGACATCAGGGTAATCCTGATCAAGCTGGCTGACCGGTTGCATAATATGCGGACACTAAACTACCAGAATCCCCAGAAACAGCGCGAGATAGCCCAGGAAACCCTTGATATCTATGCGCCATTGGCTCACCGTTTAGGAATTTTCAGGTTCAAATGGGAACTGGAGGATCTGTCATTAAAATTTCTGGTCCCAGAGGTGTACTATGAACTGGTTAGCCGTCTCAAAGTGAAACGTAAAGAAAGAGAGCAGTATGTACAGAGCCTGATAGACCAGATAAGAGCTGGTCTGGATCGTTTGGGAATTGAGGCGGACATTGCCGGTCGGCCAAAGAACCTTTATTCCATATACAACAAGATGCTGAAACAGGGAAAAGATCTGGATGAAATATATGATAAGATAGCCATTAGAGTTATAGTTAATTCGATAAGGGAATGTTATGGTATACTAGGCGTAATTCATACTCAGTGGAAGCCGCTGCCAGGGCGGTTTAAGGACTATATTGCCACACCCAAACCCAATATGTACCAGTCGCTGCATACTACATTGATCGGCCTGGGTGGAGAACCGTTTGAGGTGCAGATAAGAACCTGGGAGATGCACCAGACCGCGGAATACGGTATTGCAGCCCATTGGCGGTACAAAGAAGGCTCGCACAGTGACCGGGATTTCGAAGAAAAACTATCCTGGTTGAGAAGGACTTTGGAATGGCAGCAGGATGTTAAGGACACTAAGGAATTCATGGAGTCCCTTAAAATAGACCTGTTTTCTGCGACCGTATTTGTTTTTACCCCGAAAGGAGATGTTGTGGAGCTTCCTGCTGAGTCCTGCCCGGTTGATTTCGCCTATCGGGTTCATACCGAAGTAGGACACCGTTGTATAGGCGCCAAGGTCAATGGCCGCATCGTTCCTCTTGAATACAAGCTAAATAACGGTGATATAGTGGAGATACTTACCTCCAAGCAGTCGAATGGCCCGAGCCGGGATTGGCTGAATTTTGTCAAGACCTCCCAGGCCAAAAGCCGGATTAAAGCCTGGTTTAGAAGAGAGCAGCGGCAGGAGAACATAATTAAGGGACGGGATAGCCTGGAACTGGAGCTTAAGAGAAACAACCTTGATTTCCGGGAGTTCCTGAAAGAGGAGAGACTCCTGGAAATCGGGCGCAAGTTCAGCCTTAACCGGGTGGAAGACCTCTATGCGGCCATCGGTGATGGTGCCATTACCACCAATCAGGTTATTGGCAAGCTGACCGAAACCTATTTCCGGCAGAAAAAGCTCGATGATTTACTGATCATCCCTACGACTAAGAGCAGCGTACAACAGACCAAGGATAAGCCTTCCAACGCTGTACGTGTCAAAGGGGTGGAAGATGTGGTAGCCCGTCTATCTCATTGCTGTAACCCTTTACCCGGAGATGAGGTAATTGGTTACATTACCCGGGGTAAGGGAGTCTCCGTACACCGTGTTGATTGCCCTAACATCAAAGCCCACGCTCGCACTGAGGCTGACAGGATAGTTGAGGTTGATTGGGTTTCTGCCAAACCTACGGTATATACCGTGGAAATTGAGGTTACTGCTATTGACAGGGCACGTCTGACCGCTGACGTTGTGACCATCATAGCTGATGCCCATATAGGGCTTCACTCGGTCTTTTCAAGGGCCACCCGGAATTCTATGGCAACCATCAATTTGAAGTTGCAGATCAGGGACTTGGATCACCTGCAGGCGATAATGCAGCGGATCAGCAAAGTAAAAGATGTAGTGGAGGTAAGAAGGGTGGTCCCGACCGCCCATTAACACCATGAGGGCAGTAATACAAAGAGTTATCGAAGGCCAGGTTCAGGTTGGCGAGAGAACTACCGGCAGGATTGAACACGGATTGGTAGCTCTAATTGGGGTAGGTAAGGATGATGGTCTTCGGGATGTAGAATTCATAGCGGATAAGATAGTTAACCTGAGAATATTCGAAGACCAGGCAGGGAAGATGAACCTTTCAGTTTTGGATATCGGGGGTGCAGTCCTGGCGGTCCCGCAGTTTACCCTATATGGTGATGCGAGAAAAGGCCGGAGGCCCAATTTTACGGAAGCGGCTCCACCAGAATTGGGGGTGCAGCTTTTCAATCAGGTTAAGGAACAAATTAAGGGTAAAGGTATCAGGGTTGAAACAGGTGAATTTGGGGCGCATATGGTAGTGAGGATCATTAACGATGGGCCCTGTACAATATTACTGGATAGCAGAGCATGATATTTAGGAGGTTAATTGTTCATGATTCTTAAAGGTCTTGAGATCGGTGGCGTAGGAGCGAACTGTTACATTATCGGATGTGAGGAGACCAGAGAAGGTGCCATCATTGATCCTGGCGGCGGCGCAGATTCAATTCTGCGAGTTGTACGGGAAGAGAATCTTACCATCAAGTATATAATCAATACCCATGGTCACATCGACCATATTGGCGCCAATACCAAAGTAAAGGAAGTCACCGGGGCAGATATTCTTATTCACGAAAAAGATGCGAAGATGTTAACCAGTGCAGCCGCCAACTTCTCAATGTTTATGGGTCAAAGGATCACCAGTCCCGCCGCCAGCCGGTTGCTGAAGGATGGCGATACTATAAAAATAGGAACTACAGTTGAGCTCACGGTTATCCATACTCCCGGTCACACACCGGGGGGCATCTGCCTGAAAACCGGCAATATCATCTTTTCCGGCGATACGCTCTTTGCCGGCTCCATTGGTCGTACCGATTTCCCGGGCGGATCCTACAAGACTCTGATTAATTCAATAACTGAGAAGCTGATGTGTTATGATGATGACGTGATAGTTTATCCCGGACATATGCAACCCACTACCATCGGTTTTGAACGCAAGCATAATCCATTTTTATAAAAAGAACAGTTTACTTCATAATTCAGCTTATGCTATCATCTATATTAATCCAATATCAACAGAAGTAATGATAAAGGAAAGTAGGCTCGGGGTGCTTTTTCCAGGGAGAAGACGTCGTGACTGGAAGCGTCTTCAAAAGGAACGAGCTGAAGTTCCCTTTAGAACTCCCAACTGAAACCATTATGGAAAGTAGGTGAGGGCGGAGACTTCCACCGTTAAAAGGAAGGGGGTATCGGATAAGTCATCCCGTACCTTTTCAAGCGGACTATGTCAATTAGGGTGGTACCGCGGAAGGAGTAAGCCTTTCGTCCCTTGGGGAGGAAGGCTTTTTTGATGGCGTGATGTCCGACCCGCCGCACAATCGTGATCCCAGGGTGACAGTATTACGTGAGGCAAGCAGTTGGTGTTGCCCATGGCATCCAGACTTACGAATTATTAATTTTCACAGGGGAATCAAATTTAGATAACCATAAATGCAGTGACCGGGAAGTAGTAAGTTTACGAGTTCCTTGCAGAGAGTTGGCGGATGGTGTGAGCCAATAAGGAAAAGTATTCCGAATTCATCCCGAGAGCAGCACGCTGAACAGATTTAAGTAGGTGGTGACGGTTTCGCCCGTTATAGCGATAGGGTATAAGCATTTGCCGTACCCGAAGAGGATGCTGCTCGCGAGAGGGCATTGAACTAAGGTGGTACCACGGGAAGATTATTACAGCCCGTCCTTTGAACAACAGAGGACAGGGCTTTTTTATTGTCTTGTCCTCGCAAATATACTTTATAAATGGAGGTACAAGAATGAAAACAAAGTACAAAGAACACAAGATTTACAATCCCCAAATGGAATGCATGAGTCGTGAAGGATTACGTGAATTACAGAGTAAAAGGCTTCGTGAGACAGTAAAGATCGAGTATGAGAATGTCCCGCTGTATCGTTCACGCATGGATGCCAAAGGAATAAAGCCTGAAGACATTCAAACGGTAGATGATCTGAAACATTTGCCCTTCACGGAAAAAACAGATTTGCGTGATGAGTTCCCTTACGGGCTGCTGGCAGCACCAAAGTCAGAGATTGTTCGTATACAGGGGTCATCAGGAACTACAGGAAAACCAATTGTTTCCGGATATACACAAAATGATGTGGATGTATGGACAGAGGTGGTAGCTCGTGCCATTACTGCGGCTGGAGGCGGAAAGGACGATATTGTTCAAGTTGCCTACGGCTATGGGTTATTTACAGGTGGTCTGGGTGTACATCAGGGAGCATCAAAAGTTGGCGCCATGGTTGTACCAATGTCCAGCGGAAATACCCAGCGCCAGATTTTGATGATGAAAGAACTCGGGGTAACCATGCTTTGCTGTACGCCCTCTTATGCAACATTCCTCGGAGAGACTGTTCGAGAAATGGGAATCAAACCGGAAGAACTGCAATTGAAATCAGGCTGTTTCGGAGCTGAGCCATGGTCAGAAGAGATGAGGGCCAATTTAGAAGAACTCTTGGATATAGACGCATGTGATATCTATGGTTTAACAGAAATCTGCGGGCCTGGTGTTGCGTTTGAATGCTTGGAGAAGCAAGGGATGCATGTCAATGAAGATCATTTTGTTGTAGAAATTATAGATCCGGTAACAGAAGAACCACTTCCATACGGAGAGTCAGGGGAACTCGTAATTACAACAATTACGAGAACTGGAATGCCTATGCTTCGCTACAGAACCCGTGATATTTGCAGATTGGATGCCTCTCCATGCAAATGCGGACGTAAAAATGTCAGGATGAAGAGAATTACCGGGCGTACCGATGATATGCTTGTTATACGGGGTGTTAATGTATTCCCCAGTCAGATTGAATCTGTGTTGGTCGGTTTGGACGGCGTTTCTCCGCACTATATGCTGGTTGTAGACCGAATGAAGTCAACAGATAGATTAGAAGTACAAGTGGAGCTTACGGACGAAATGTTCTCTGATACTGTAGCTGAGATAGAAAAATTAAGAGACGGGATTCAAGATAGAATTAAATCAGTGATTGGAATTAGCGCGAAAATAAAACTGGTACCGCCAAAATCCATTCCGAGATCTGAAGGAAAAGCGAAGAGAATTCTTGATAAAAGAAACATTTAAAAGGAGGTATCAGTATGTTTATTACGCAGATTTCCGTGTATTTGGAAAACGTCCGGGGAGCTTTACGAGAGATGACCAAATTGCTGGCAGAGAACGGGATTGATATCATGGCTCTTTCTATAGCGGATACCTCGAATTTTGGTATTGTTCGGCTGATCGTTCGGGAGGCTTGTATTGACAAGGCATTAAACTGTATGAAAGATGCAGGCTTTATGGTTAAAAAAACTAATGTAATATGCGTAGGCGTGCCTAATAAACCGGGCGCATTGGATAAGGTTTTAGCGGTTGCTGAAGAGACAGATGCTTCAATTGAATATATGTATTCTTTTAACTACAGTGTGAATGGTGATGCCTTATTGGTTTTACGATTCTCGGACAGTGCAAGGGTCATAGAACTATTTAACGAAAGAAATATTAGAATGTATTCTCAAGAAGAAATTGACAGGTTATAAGGGCAGCTGTTAAGCAGGTATATCGCGGGAGATAAACCTCTCGTTCCTGGCAGGGGAGAGAGGTTTCTTCATTTAATATGACTGTAACACTGGTTGGAAAGGGGGAATGGTTATAGAATAGAAAAAGCACCGCAAACAACGCGCAGGGAAATCGAAAACTGCTACGGCAGGGACGATTGAATCCATTCGGATTGCAAAGGAAACAATCTGGGAAAGGGAAGGACTCTATAATGCCTGGTGGTGGACACATGCTGATTGGTTTGAACGTAACAGATGGTTACGACGGTGGGCTTCACGAAATTATACGGCTTTTTTTTCCCCGCTCCCAGGTCACTTATGAAGGCACTGGTAATGACCTGCAGGTCAATATTAGAGTGGTCGAGGGCCCCGGATTTCTGGACCTGACAGGTGAACTCCAGGGTATGCTGAATGCCGGGAAGCAAGGCCGGATTACTGCCGGCGATCCGGTGGAGACGAAAAGAGAAATGCGGTGTTTTGCCTATAGCCTGTTAAGCCAGGCCACTTCCACAGTTCCCAGTCCTTATGGCATCCTTACCGGGGTAAGGCCGACCAAACTGGTCCACCGTTACCTTGACCGCGGCTATTCCCGCCAGATGATACTAAGGGAACTGGAAGACAAATACCTGGTGGTGCCGGAAAAGGCCGAACTGCTTATTGATGTGGCCCTGCGGAACCGCCCCTATCTTCCTAACCAGGAGGAGGCCAGGAGATTCATTGGGGTTTACATCGGTATTCCCTATTGCCCCAGTCGATGTCATTACTGCTCATTTCCCGGCTACCCGTTACAACACCGGCCTGGGTTGTCCGAGTTTTTTCAGGCCCTGATCTACGAAGTCCGTCAAACCGGTCAGGCACTTAAGGAGCTTAACCTGGTAGTCGATAACCTGTATATTGGTGGGGGTACCCCTACAGTGCTGGATGCACCTCTCTGGGATAAGCTGCTGGACTCCCTGCACGGCGGCATACTGGGACCGGAAACAACAGAGTTTACCGTCGAAGCGGGTCGTCCGGATACCCTCAAACCTGAGATCCTGAATCTGCTCATGAACGGGGGAGTCAATCGCATATGCGTCAACCCCCAGACCATGAACGACAAGACCCTGATTCGAATCGGCAGGCAGCATAACGCGCAGATGATAAGGGATGCATTTGCACTGGTGCGGCAAACTGGTTTCAAACACATCAACATGGATTTAATAGTGGGTTTGCCGGAAGAGGGTCGTACCGAGTTCGAGGAAAGCCTGCGAGAGGTGCTGCGATTGGGTCCGGAAAGCATCACCGTTCATCACCTTTCCCGCAAGCGTGGCTCCATATGGCAAATGCAGGATGTGACTGTAAATCAGGACCCCGCCGGCCAGGCAATCGGGAATACCGGTGAGATAATGGCCGCGGCCGGATATCTTCCCTACTATCTTTACCGTCAGAAGTACATGAGGGGCAACCAGGAAAATATCGGCTATGCCCGGCCGGGCTCCTTCAGCAAATACAATATCAGGATTATTGAGGAACGGCAGACTATTGTCGGATTGGGCGGAGGTGCTGCCAGCAAGTTCGTCAATCCAGACAATTGGACCCTGACTGCCTTCTATCATCCTAAAGACCCTGCCACCTACATAAACAAGGTGGAAGGGCTGATAAACGCCCAAGTTGACAAGCTTAGAGCCTTATCCTAGAATAAAATTTAGCGTTTTTTGCGGATTTACCCAGTATTATTGAACCGGAGGAACCAGACATGGATTTATCGGGACCTAGAGGGACCCATGATATACTGCCGAACGAATCCTATTATTGGCATATCATCGAGTCTAACCTTCGCCAAATCGCCGAGCTTTATGGATATTCAGAGGTGCGATTGCCAATCTTCGAACATACCGAGCTTTTTGAACGTGGAGTCGGAGATTCCACCGATATTGTCCAGAAAGAGATGTATACCTTTGAGGATCGCGGTAACCGCAGTCTGACCCTGAGGCCGGAAGGTACCGCCCCCTGTGCACGGGCCTTCATCGAGCATAAAATCTATAACCAGGCCCAACCGACAAAATGGTATTACATGGGGCCCATGTTCAGGTATGATCGTCCCCAGGCCGGCAGGTACCGGCAGTTTCACCAGTTTGGACTGGAGGTTTTCGGCAGTCAGGATCCGGATGTTGATGCCGAGGTAATCGCCATACTGGTGCGGATAGTTGAGAAGATGGGTATAAAGAATGGGGAACTGCACTTGAATACGGTAGGTTGTCCCGATTGCAGACCCTTATACCGTGAAAGGCTCTTGCAGTATATGACTCCCTTTGCGGGGGAACTCTGTGAGGACTGCCAGCAAAGGCTGAATAAGAATCCGCTGCGAGTGTTGGACTGTAAGGTCCCCCGTTGCCGGGAACTGGTAAAGGAACACCCCAAGCTGCACAGTTACCTATGCGAACGGTGCGGAACCCATTTTGAACAGGTCATGAAGACTCTATCAGCCTATAAAGTAGATTATGTGTTGGATTCCCAGTTAGTTCGGGGACTCGATTACTATACCAAGACAGCTTTTGAACTCTTGATACCGGATCTTGGTGCCCAGGCGGCCGTCGGAGGCGGCGGAAGGTATGACGGCTTGATAGAAGAGTGTGGTGGTCCGTCCACCCCCGGTATCGGTTTTGCTATGGGTTTGGAACGACTGTTGATGGTCGCTCAGAAGCAGAATTCCGAGATATGGCACATACCCCCCGCTATGGAGGTGTTTGTGGCCGTGGCTGACAAGGAATATGACAGAAATGCCTGCCTGTTGCTGGATAGGCTCCGCCAGTCCGGTATAAAAGCGGATAAAGACTACATGGATAGAAGCCTCAAGGCGCAAATGAAGTATGCCGGGAAAAACGGGGCCCGATTTGTTGCAGTTATCGGAGAAGAGGAAATCAGGAAAGACAGTTTTGTTTTACGCGACATGCTGAACAAGGAGCAAAAAGAAGTCCCCTCGAGTCAGATTATTGACTTGATTAAGTCCGAATTGGTCACACCTTAAGGAGGAAATTATGGAAGCGACATTAAAAAGGACTCATACTATTCAGGAATTAACCCCTCGTATGGCAGGACAACAGGTTACACTTGCTGGATGGGTTGACACCCGCCGTGACCATGGAGGGCTGATATTTGTCGACTTGCGGGATCGTTCGGGATTGGTACAGGTGGTCTTTAATCCCGAAATAAGCAAACCCGCATTTGAATTAGCAGAGAGGATTCGTAATGAATACGTAATTGGGATAGTGGGAGTTGTACGGGAGAGACCGGAGGGAACCGTCAATCCCAATCTAATGACGGGTGCAATCGAGGTCTACGCCTCGGATTTGGAGTTGTTCAACACGGCGAAAACCCCACCTTTTTACCTGGAAGATAATGTGGAGGTTGACGAAGTATTACGGCTCCGTTACCGTTATCTTGACCTGCGGCGCCCGGAGATGAAGAATAATGTAATGCTCCGCCACCGGGTAATCAAATCACTGCGAGACTTTCTGGATCAAAGAGGCTTTCTGGAAATTGAAACCCCTATATTAACCAAAAGTGCCCCCGAAGGTGCCAGGGACTATCTCGTTCCCAGTCGGGTACACCCGGGAGAGTTCTATGCATTACCCCAGTCCCCACAGATATTCAAGCAGATACTGATGGTTGCAGGCATGGAGAAGTACTATCAGGTAGCCAGGTGTTTCCGTGATGAGGACCTTAGAGCCGACCGCCAGCCCGAGTTTACGCAGCTGGATATCGAGATGTCATTTGTTGATGAGGATGACATTATAGAGATGACGGAGGCCATGTTGGCCCAGGCGTTTGACCAGGGAATTGGCCGGAAGATTTCCATCCCGTTTCCTCGAATGACCTGGGAGGAAGCCATGAGATCTTACGGGAGTGACAAGCCTGATCTGCGGTTTGGGCTGGTTATCCAGGAGTTGACTGATTTGTTGCAGGCCTCGGAGTTCAAGGTTTTTGCCACGGCGATAAACAGCGGAGGCGTGGTAAGAGCGATTAATGCCGAGGGATGTGCGTCATTTTCACGTAAAGAGATTGATGATCTGGGCCAGCTTGCGATTGATCTGGGAGCCAAAGGCTTGGCATGGGTCCAGGTTACCGAAGATGGCATGAAATCCCCGATTCTTAAATTCATGGGACCAAAAGAAATCCAGGATATAACATCACGGTTAAACGCGAAACCTGGAGATCTGCTGCTGTTCTGTGCGGATTTTGAGGACACAGTCGCCAGGGTTCTCGGAGGACTCAGGCTGGAATTGGGTAAACGACTGCAATTGATTGACAAAGATGACTTGAGCTTTGTTTGGGTTACCGATTTTCCATTGCTGGAATGGGATGAGGACGAAAAACGGTATGTTGCTGTACATCACCCCTTTACATCTCCACAGAACCCTGACGAGTTGGAAAGTGCCCCCGAGGCAGCCAAAGCCAGAGCCTATGACCTGGTTTTGAACGGAACGGAGCTTGGCGGGGGGAGTATACGTATTCATTCCCGGTCATTGCAGGAAAGGATGTTTGCCTTACAGGGAATAACCCCGGAAGAAGTTGCCGATAAATTCGGCTATATGCTGGAAGCCTTTGAGTATGGTGCTCCTCCTCACGGAGGTATTGCTTTTGGACTTGATCGCATGGTAATGTTGATGGCCAAGCGTGATTCCATCAGAGATGTGATTGCTTTTCCCAAGACCCAAAGCGCATCCTGCCCCATGACTCAGGCACCCTCATCAGTCCGGGATAAGCAATTGAAAGAACTTAACATTAGGACCATAATTAAGTAGAGGTGTAGAGCCCTTTTAGGGTTGGGCGATTATTGAAAAACGCCGCCGGCTGTGATATTATAAGCTTAAATTAGGGAAAATAAGAACAGCCCCTGCTGTGTTCGTGAAAGGCCGGTTTCGTTTTGGCCCAACACCAAAATGAAGGGCGTCTGATCTCTGTCAGTAGCGTGCAGGCCCTGTATTCTTAGGGAAACATAAAACTGACAGGAGGGTGCCCACCTGCGAATGTGCAGGTTCAAAACAACTGGCTCCACACGACTCGGTGGGGTTACTTTTTTCTTGGAGGATTTATATTTGGAAGACAGGTGGTCAAGAACCAGACTACTGGTTGGAGAAGAGGCCTGTTATCGCTTGGCACAGGCACGCATTATGGTGGTCGGCTTGGGAGGGGTTGGCTCATTTGTGGCGGAAGGCCTGGCCCGAAGCGGAATTGGAAGTCTGACCCTGGTAGATTTTGACCAGGTAGCCATCAGCAACATCAACCGGCAGTTAGTGGCGCTTACAAGTACTTTAGATAAACCAAAGGCCGAGGTTATGGCGGAGCGGATCAAAGATATAAACCCAGACTGTAGTGTTGAGGCCTGTGTTACTCGCTGCGAAAAAGACACCATAGATGAACTTCTAAGTAATCGACCTGATTATGTGGTAGATGCAATAGATTCGGTCATGGATAAGGTCTGTCTTATCAAAGAATGCCTCACCAGATTCATTCCAATTATCAGCGCCATGGGAGCCGGGAATCGCCTTGATCCCACCCGGTTTGAAGTTGCTGATATTTCGCAGACTCACACCTGCCCACTGGCGCGCAAATTACGACATGAATTGCGCAAAATAAATATAGAACAAGGCCTTAAAGTGGTATTCTCTCGTGAAAAACCTATCCCAACCAAAACCGGGCATCCGGTAGGGAGTATTTCTTTTGTGCCTTCAGTAGCCGGGCTGATTATCGCCGGTGCTGTTGTACAGGACCTTCTACACGATAATGATTTGCACACAGTGTAAGGCTTTAATCGTGAATACGTGAAAGAAGGATGATGATATGCAGGTTCATTACCGTGCAGTAGGTGAACTTAAGCAGAAAATGGAGCGGCCCGAGGGTGTTATTACACCTGACGAACCCCTGAATGTTGAGGGGTTGCTTGATCTTTTAGGGCTTAACCGGGAGGACCTGGTCATAATGATTAATGGCAGGAAGGCTGATGGTGAAGACCGTCTGCAGGATGGAGACCAGGTGGATATCGTGCCCTTTGTGGTGGGAGGGTAGGTCAGAAGAGAGAATGGGAGGGTAAAAAATGTACTGGAATCAGGAAATCGAATGTATGTCCCGGAAAGAACTGGATGAGCTTAAACTGCGGCGGCTGAAGGAGACGGTTTTCCGGGTTTATTCTTTTGTGCCCAGCTATAAAGCCAAAATGGACGAAATGGGAATCACCCCTAGTGATATCCAGACTCTGGAGGATATCAGCAAATTACCGTTTACTACCAAACAGGATCTGCGTGACAACTACCCCTTTGGACTGTTTGCAGTACCTATGACAGATGTGGTTAGAATCCACTCCTCATCAGGCACGACCGGAAAGCCTACCGTGGTGGGTTATACCAAACGAGATCTTGACAAGTGGGCAGAGTTGATGGCTCGTGCCCTGACCTGTGCTGGTGCCACCCGCTATTCGGTGGTGCAAAACGCCTATGGTTACGGTTTATTCACCGGGGGGCTGGGGGTGCATTATGGAGCTGAAAAAATTGGTGCTTCGGTTATTCCCAGCTCCGGAGGCAACACCAAAAGACAGGTTATGCTGATGCAGGACTTTGGAACCACGGTTTTAACCTGTACCCCTTCGTATGCTTTACACATGCATGAAGTTATGACGGAGATGGACATAAAACCATCGCAATTAAAGCTCAAGTCGGGTATTTTTGGAGCTGAACCCTGGTCAGAGAACATGCGTCGTGATCTGGAGAACCGCCTGGAAATCAATGCATTCGATATATACGGTCTGAGTGAGATAATGGGTCCAGGGGTGGCGATAGAATGTCCCGAGAAGGAAGGACTTCACTTATTTGAGGACAATTTTATTGTCGAGATAATCAATCCTGATACCGGCGAGGTCTTACCTCCAGGTGAAAAGGGCGAATTGGTCTTAACCACCATTAGCAAAGAGGCCTTACCGATGATAAGATACCGCACCCGGGATCTTTCATCCCTCATTAGTGAACCCTGTCCCTGCGGCCGGACCCATATCCGGATGAACAAGGTTTTGGGACGCTCAGACGATATGGTAATAATCAGAGGCGTCAACGTATTCCCGTCCATGGTGGAAAGCGTACTGTTGACTATCGATAATGTTGAGCCTTATTACCTCCTGGTGGTTGACAGGGTAAATAACCTGGATCAACTGGAAGTATGGGTGGAGGTTTCAGAAAAAGCCTTCAGTGATGAGGTCAGGAAGCTTGAACAGCTCGGAAGACTGATAACCAGGGAACTGGAGAGCAGTCTGGGTGTAGCCGTTAAGGTAAAGCTGGTCGAACCCAAATCTCTGCAGCGAAGTGAAGGCAAAGCCAAGAGGGTTGAAGACCGGCGCAAATTCTAAGGTATAATAATATCAGCTGCATTCATTAGGTTACCAGAAGAGTTCACTTTTGGAAGCGAAAAGTCCGGCAACATGCCGCGACAGTTCTGAGGGCGAGCAGGATTTATACAAAGGAGGGAACAGTATGGTTAAGCAGATTTCCATTTTTCTGGAGAACAAAGCGGGCCGATTGGCCAGTGTAACCAAGGTTCTGGGGGAGCAGAGGATTAATATCAGGGCTCTTTCTATCGCGGATACCTCCGATTTTGGAATCCTGAGGCTTATTGTCAACGAGCCGGAAAAGGCTTACGGGGTTTTGAAGAGAGCAGGCTTTACCGTTAGCGAGACTGAGGTTATCGCGGTTGAAGTTCCTGATACGCCTGGGGGACTGGCCAAGGTTCTAGATGTGATGGGTGAAGCATCTATTAATATTGAGTATCTTTATGCGTTTATCGGCAAAGCCACTGAAGATGCACTGGTCATTTTTAAGGTGGAGGATCCTGACCGGGCGGTTCAGGTCTTTCAAACGCACGGAATTAGTGTTTTGGACAGTAGTCATATATATAAGCTCTAATTAACCCCTCCTTCATGATATGATTTGCTCTCGGGTATGACATACAGTCCAGGGATCGCTATCTGGATAATCAAACCTGATTCCTAAAATAAATTTCAGTATGTGCGGTGAGTGTTTATGTATGATTATGTTGGCAGCATACATATTCATACCCGGTACTCGGATGGATCGGGAAGCATACCTGAGATAGCCCGGGCAGCAGAAAGGGCTGGACTCGACTTTATTATTATCACCGATCATAATCACCTGCAGGGAAAGCCCGAGGAAGGTTATCATGGAAAAGTCCTGGTCATGGTTGGGAGTGAAGTGAACCGGGAACGCAATCACTATCTCGCAATTAATATTACTAAAGAGGTTCCCCCCAATGACGATGTTCCCCAACAGGTAATTGACGGTGTACGAAGCCAGGGCGGGATAGGGTTTCTGGCCCATCCCTTTGAAACTGGTTCCCCGGTCTATAAAAACGGAAAGACCTATCCCTGGACAGATTGGCAGGTCACGGGCTTTACCGGACTTGATATTTGGAGTTATTTGTCGCAGTGGAGAGATAGTATATCCAATATCCCTAAAGGGTTTTACCTTTATTTTAATCCCCACCAGGCTTTCAGGCGGGGACCACATCAGGCATCCCTTGAAATATGGGATCAGCTCTTACAAGAGAGGATGGTAGTGGGCATCGGTTGTTCCGATGCCCACGCTATCAAGATCAACCTGGGGCCCTGGAAACCAGTCCTATCCGATTATTACGATTGTTTTCGCTGCATCAACACCCATCTTACCTTAAACGAACCATTATCCGGTGACTACCAAAGGGATAAAGCTGCGATTATTCAAGCCTTACAAAAAGGGAGATGTTTTGTCGGCTATAATTTCTTCAGGAGTGCCAAAGGGTTTCGCTTTGTCGCCGAATCAGGTGGGCGTTTAGTAAATATGGGTGAGAGAGCGACAGCCAGGGGATCCGTATTAATGGTTGATACCCCGTCAAAAGCAAAAGTGGTTTTAGTCAAGGATGGCAGACCCTATTTGCAGAATAAAGGCAAAAAGCACCGCTTTCGTCAATTAAGGCCCGGTATTTACCGGGTAGAGGC
The DNA here is from genome assembly GCA_050951725.1 of Syntrophomonadales bacterium. Lineage (GTDB taxonomy): Bacteria > Bacillota > Syntrophomonadia > Syntrophomonadales > DTU052 > DTU052. The sequence goes on from JBMNJO010000012.1 coordinate 510,446, forward strand.
CCATCATTGGCATGGGCTTGGTTACCGTGCCTGGATCTATTCGAATCCTATTTATCTGGATTAATAATAGTATTTTCCCGCATCAATCAGTCCCTTACCATCATTTCACATTTCTATCGGTTTATTTGACGCTTTCACCGGCGAAACTCTTCAATTCGACTACCAAATCCTTTACACAATCGCCAATCAAACCAATAATGTCGTATAATGTATAATAATGGATGAACGAGAATAACTAAGACGCAAATTCTTTTTGCACAAAAGCAGGAACTTCAAAACAACTAATAGAATAAAGTGGAGTAAAGTGGAGCAAAGTGGAGTATGGGCCCTATAATCTCTGATAAAGGACGAACATATGTTCTTAGGCGAATACCGACATAGTCTTGATAACAAGGGTAGGCTGACGGTTCCAGCCCGATTCCGCGAGGAATTGGGGGAAACCTTCATTGTGACTAAAGGCCTGGACAACTGTCTTTTTGTCTATCCGTTATCAGAATGGAAAACGGTTGAAGAAAACCTCAAAGGTCTTCCGTTCACCCGTAGTGATGTACGGGCCTTTGTGCGTTTTTTCTTTTCCGGGGCTTGTGAGTGTGAGACCGATAAACAAGGCCGCATCCTGTTGCCGGGCGGTTTGAGAGAGTACGCTCATATCGACAGGGATGTGGTAATTATAGGTGTTGGCGCCAGGGTTGAAGTTTGGGCTGAGGAATATTGGGAAGAATATGCCGAAAAGGCAGGGGCTTCTTATGAAGATATCTCCGAAAAACTGGTTGAACTTGGTATATAGGGGGCAAATGATTGCACGTTCCTGTTTTGTATGACGAGACTCTTGAGTATTTGATTACCAACCCCCAGGGAGTTTATGTTGATTGCACTTTAGGCGGCGGCGGACACTTTACAGGTATTATCGAGAGGACAAGCAACCAGGCAATCCTTGTGGGAATCGACCAGGACACCATGGCCCTTGAGAGGACCAGATTACGGTTGGGGACAACCTCCAATATAAAACTCGTAAAAGGTAATTTCCGCAACCTGCGTCTTATTCTCAAGGACCTTGCTATAGAATCAGTTGATGGGGTCTTGATTGATCTGGGGGTGTCATCATTTCAACTGGATGAGGAAGAACGGGGATTTTCTTTTCACCTCGAAGCACGATTGGACATGAGAATGGATCCCGACTCGGAAAACAGCGCCTGGGAGCTGGTGAATCACTGGCCGGTGGACAGGCTGGAGCAAATAATCAGGGAGTACGGAGAAGAACGTTATGCGGGAAGGATCGCTCGCGGCATTGAAAAAGCCAGACAAAACCATACTATTGATTCCACACTTGATTTAGTAGAGGTTATTCGCCGGAGTGTACCTGCAAATTACAAGCGGGAGACTCATCCGGCCCGCCGTACTTTTCAAGCCCTGCGTATTGAGGTCAACCAGGAAATTGAGTCTTTGAAAGAGGTTCTTCCGCAAGCTATTGATGTATTGAAACCGGGAGGGAGGTTATGCATTATCAGCTTCCAATCCCTGGAGGACCGCATTGTCAAAGAACATTTTGCCTGCGAATCCAAGGACTGCCTTTGCCCGAGCAGACAACCGGTTTGTAACTGCGGGCATAAAGCGAAAATAAAGGTGCTGACCAGAAAACCGGTAGGGCCGTCACCCGAAGAGATAGCCAAAAACTACCGTGCTCGCAGCTCAAAACTGAGAGTGGCCCAGAAGTTGGAGTTCTAAAGAGGATGGAGGTAGAATAATTTTGGTATTGGCCGAACTCAAACAAGAGCCGGTGTTCCGGGAGCCTGAACTTCCAAATCCCAGACCGGGGAAGAAAAAGCAAAGAACAACAGTAAAAAAAGCCAATCTGATGCTGAATATAACGGTCTTTATACTGGCTTTTTCGATAATTGGAATATCTCTATATTTGCACAGTGCATTAATTGGTTATGAGATCGTTGAGTTAAAAGCGGACATTAAAGCACTGGAGAATGAAAACAAGCGCATAGAATACACCATAGCAGAACTATCATCTTTAGAAAGAGTTCAGGTTGAGGCGGAGACGAAGCTGGGTATGTTCAGGCCTCAGTCGGAAAATATGGTGGCTTTGAAGTATGAACCTCCGGTCACTGCAGTTGCAAGTGTTAACGAAAATGTGGGCACAGAGCAACAGTCAGCTTCCCTAAAAAGAGATTACCAGGTTATTTCCAGTATTCTGCACCGGGTGGGAATTACAGGTTCCTATTAGGAGATTTTAGTTACAAATGGGGTGGGGGAGGATGAAAACCACCGGTTTACAGATAAGAAAGCGCATTGCGTCGCTTTTTTTCGTATTTGTCGCTGTGATATGCATCCTGGCGGGACGTTTCTTCTGGCTTCAAGTTGTAAGGGGCGATGAACTGGCAGAAAGAGCCCTGGACAATCGCATGCGAGATATCACAGTGAAAGCCAAGCGAGGGATTCTTTATGATCGTAATGGCCGCGAGCTGGCAATATCTATAAGCACCGATTCGGTTTACGCAGTTCCGGCTGAAATCAGAAGATCGAAAAAGGAAAGGGAAATAGCGCGAAAACTGGCTGAAATCCTGGAAATGGATGAGGACAAGATATATGAACGGATAACCCGTCAGGTAAGCTTTATCTGGGTGAAGAGGCAGGTCGATTTTGAGACTTCCCAAAAACTAAGGGAACTGGACCTTGATGGAATTGGCCTGTCGGAAGAGAGCAGACGTTTTTACCCTAAAGGCAAACTGGCATGCCATATTTTGGGGATATCAGGGATAGACAATACCGGATTGGACGGTATAGATCTGTATTACGACGACATAATCGGGGGAACCGATGGAAGGATACTGATCGAGCATGATGCCTGGGGCCGTGAGATTCCAGAAGCCACCCATCGCTACGTCCCTCCTGTTGACGGATCAGATCTGGTCTTGACTATTGATGAGACCATTCAATATATCTTGGAGAGAGAACTGGATAAAGCTGTTGAGCTCCGGCAGCCCAAGGCAGCCTGCGGCATAGTTATGGATCCCAAAACCGGAGAAATACTGGCTATGGCCTCACGTCCCAGCTTTGATCCCAACAGTTATAACGATTATCCCGCCAGCAACCGACGCAATTTCGCGGTTAATGATGCCTATGAGCCTGGTTCAACCATGAAGGTTACTACTGCCGCTGCGGCTATGGAAGAGGGTGTAGTCAAGTCTGGTGACAGGTTCTTCTGTCCGGGGAGTATAAAGGTGGCAAATCGAAGCATATCCTGCGCCGGGGGAACCAGCCATGGCAGCATGGATTTTAACGGAGTAGTAGAACATTCCTGCAACGTAGGGTTCATTAACATGGGACTGAAACTTGGACTTGAGAATTACTATCGTTACCTCAATGCTTTTGGTTTTGGTCAGAAGACCGGCATAGATATTCCCGGTGAAGCCAAGGGAATAACCGTTCCCAAGTCAAGAGCAACCCAAGTGGACCTGGCTACGATGTCGTTTGGGCAGGCCAATGCAGTTACCCCTATTCAACTCATTACAGCTGCTTCTGCGATCGCAAACGGAGGAACCCTCATGAAGCCCCACCTTCTAAAGCAGGTATTAACCCCTGATGGAGAGGTGAAAAGCAGTGTTACTCCTACCAAGGTTCGTCAGGTTATATCCAAAGAGACGGCTGATGAGCTATGTTTGGTTTTGGAAGGAGTTGTGCAAAATGGTAGTGGGCGCAATGCTTACGTTGAAGGATACCGGGTGGCGGGTAAAACGGGTACTGCTCAGAAAATTGCCCCGGGCGGCGGTTACATGAGCAATGAATATGTCGCCTCGTTTCTGGGAATTGCCCCGGCTAACGATCCCCGTTTGGTCTGTTTGGTTGTGATTGATGCTCCCCAGGGTTACCCATATTACGGGGGCTGGGTGGCTGCTCCGGTTGTCAGGGAAGTTATGGCCGACAGCCTGCGCTACCTTGAGGTTCCTCGTTCTGAGTTGTCTCAGAAAGAAGAATCCAAGCAGACAAAGACAGTAAAAGTACCTGATGTTATCAATCTGCCAATTGATGAAGCAGTCCAGACACTGCGCAAGGCTGGTTTGAATGCCCAGGTTCAGGGAGATGGTGACCTGGTTTGGAGTCAAGTCCCTAAGTCGAATACTACAGCAAAACAGAACTCACGAGTGATCGTTTACCTATCGCCGGTCGAGGAGCAAGAAGGCTCAGGACAGGTGACAATTCCCGATCTCGAAGGGAAGACAATGAAGGAGGTTGCCCGGGTCCTATCTCAACTGGGGCTGCATCTGAGTCCTGATGGGCATGGGTTGGCTTTCCAGCAAACACCCAAGGCGGGAACCCGGGTGCCAGTCGGCTCAACAATAAAGGTTAGCTTCCAGCCGCTGGAGTGAATCGGGCAACAGGAGGTTCAAGATGGCAAAGCTTAAGGAGCTTTTGAAGGGTATTGAATATAAAGTTCTACAAGGAGATCCATGTCAGGAAGTCACCGGAATTGAATACGATTCAAGGCATGTAAAGAGTGGTAATGCATTTGTGTGCATACCTGGATTCAAAACGGATGGGCACAATTATGCGGCGCAGGCCATAGTTAACGGCTCGCGCGCCCTTCTGGTCGAAAGACCGGTGGATGGGGCTGAAGATTGCACCATGGTACAAGTGAGTGACACCCGTGAGCTTTTACCCCTGCTGGCGTCACGTTTTTATGATGCGCCTTCACGTGCTCTCAGGGTTATTGGGGTAACGGGGACCAATGGCAAAACAACCACTACCCATCTAATCAAGGCTATCCTGGAAGAGGCAGGATACGCCGTCGGCCTGATCGGTACTCTTAATGCTTCGTTCCAGGAGTATCAGGAGAAACTGGCCAATACCACTCCTGAATCGCTTGATTTGGAGAAATTTATGAGCCACGTACGCGATCATGGGGGGAGATATGTTGTGATGGAGGTATCCTCCCATGCACTTGATTTAGGAAGGGTAAGGGAAATAGATTATGATGTAGCTTTGTTCACTAATCTCACCCAGGACCATCTTGATTACCATAAAGACTTGGAAAGCTATTGTGATGCCAAGCTCAAGCTATTTGACAAACTTCCGGTCGAGCCGGGGCGGTTTAGCGTTATAAACGCCGATGATCCTCATGCTGATAGGTTTTTACAGGCCAGTAATGGAGAGAAGATTACTTATGGAATCCACAATCCGGCAACCGTAAAGGCGACTAATGTTCGGATTACTTCCCGAGGATCAGTCTTTGATGTGGTTTACCCGGAGGGAAAAATATCAATCAGCATCCGGTTGGCAGGGTTCTTCAATGTTTATAATTCACTTGCTGCTATTGCCTTTGCCCTGGAAGAGAGAATAGCGCCCGAGACAATAAAAGAGGCGCTGAAAAAGGTTAAGGGTGTGCCGGGCCGTTTTGAATCTATTGACGAGGGCCAGAATTATTCGGTTATCGTGGACTACGCTCACACCCCGGATGGTCTGGAAAACATTTTAAAGACCGCCCGTCAGATAACTGGAGGACGCATTATTACCGTCTTTGGTGCCGGCGGGGACCGTGACAGGAAAAAGAGACCTTTGATGGGAAGGATAGCCGCAGAGTGCAGCGACTTTACTATCGTTACCTCTGACAATCCGCGGAGCGAGGACCCTCTGGCCATTATCGATGATATTGTTGTCGGAGTGAAAGAGGTGGAAACAGCTCATTATGCAGTAGTTCCCGATAGGAGAGAAGCGATTCGTCATGCCATATACCTGGCGCACCCCGATGATATGGTGGTAATTGCAGGAAAGGGGCATGAAGACTACCAACTCATTAAGGGAAAGGTGTATCCTTTTGATGATAGGCTGGTTGCTCGTGAATACATAAGGGTAAGGGAACAACAATGAATAGAACTTTGCTTGAGGTCGCAAAGGCCGTTGGAGGGGCGGTTTCCTCCGGCGACGGCGAGATCATCATTAATGACGTAGTTACTGATTCCCGAAAGGTAAAGCAGGGAACCCTTTTTTTTGCCTTAAGGGGCGAGAATCATGATGGCCATGATTTTGTACCGCAGGTGTTTTCTTCGGGAGGGGCGGCAGTGGTTTCCCGTCCTGTTGGGAGCGGACCGAGCATTGAGGTCAAGGACCCTCTGTCGGCTCTGCAAAGGCTGGCTGCTTACCACCGGAAGCAATATGATGTTCCGGTGATTGCCGTAACCGGGAGTGTCGGAAAGACGACTACCAAGGATCTATTGGCGGCTTGTTTGGGTGGCCGTCTAAACACTTTAAAAACTCCGGGAAATTACAATAACGAAATTGGCCTTCCGTTAACGCTCCTCGGCTTGAGGGATTATCACCAGGCCTGTGTTATAGAAATGGCAATGCGGGGCCCGGGCGAAATATCCCTGTTATCCCGGATAGCACGTCCTACTGGTTGTATAATTGTCAATGTCGCCCCGGTGCACTTAGAAACCATGGGCAGCATTGAAAACATAGTCAAGGCAAAATGTGAGGTACTTCCTTATGTCCGTGATTTTGCTGTAATTAACGGCGATCTGCCTGAGTTAAGGAGGGCTCATTTATCTGGAGGTTCATTGTATCGTTTTGGCCACCGTCACGATTGTGACTGGCGGGTGGTGTCGGCCAGGTACCAATCACCGGTTACACATTTTGAGTTGGATATTATGGGACAGAACTTTGTCTTGAGCCTGCCTTTTCCGGCTGCCCACCTGTCCGGAAGCGTAGCAGCGGCGGCTGGAACCGCCATGCTGCTGGGTATAGATCCCCGGGAAATCAAAGAACGTTTAGTTGATTTTCAGCCATCTGCAGGTCGCCTGAACCTAAAGCAAGGTATCAGCGATACTACCATAATTGATGATAGTTACAATGCCAATCCCCAGTCAATGAAGGCTGCGCTGCAGGTGCTTCATGATTGGGCGGGCGACCGACGGAAAATTGCAGTCCTGGGGGACATGTTTGAACTGGGTGATTACGAGGAAGAGGGTCACCGTTTGGTAGGAGAAAAAGCCGCAGCCATGGGACTGGATATCCTGCTGGCCACCGGAGAAAGAGCAAAATACGTGATAGAGGGTGCAAGGTCAGCCGGCTTTGACGGAGTGTCTTTGCATTTCGAGAACAAAGTCGATGTTATCAGATTCCTAAGCCGTGAGGTCTCTACAGGTGATGTGATTCTGGTCAAAGCATCACGTGGAATGCACATGGAAGAAATCGTAAACCAATTACTGCCAAAGGATGAGGGCAACTCATTCAGGGAGGTCTCAAATTGAACAATTATATTACAACTTCACTTACTGCAATGGGAATAGCCTTTCTGACAGCTGCGGTCCTGGGCCCATTCGTGATCCCACTCCTGGCCAGGATGAAGGCGGGCCAGGTTATTAGGAGCGATGGACCTTCCCGCCACCTGGGAAAGGCCGGTACTCCTACTATGGGAGGAATCCTGATCATATCCGCTATGATACTGGCCTCTTTGACCATGGCCGGGCACAGCCGGGAGGTAATACTGTGCCTGGCAGCAACAGTGGCTTTTGGCTTGATCGGCTTCTGGGATGACTACATTAAAGTGGTTCTGCGGAGATCGTTGGGTTTAAGAGCGCGTGAAAAACTGGTTATGCAGTTATTCTTTGCATTGCTTTTTGGTATTTATGTGGTGTTTGGTCTCTTCAGGGGTACAGATATAATAGTGCCCTTCTCGGGGGTTGCCATTACTCTGGGATACTGGTACTTTCCGTTTATTATAATTGTCTTCCTGGCAACTACCAATGCAGTAAACCTCACTGATGGATTGGATGGTTTGGCGGCTGGAACGACATTTTTTGTGGCCCTGGGATTGATAATCATTTGTTTTATGACATCTCATTCTTCTCTGGCAGTTTTTGCTGCCAGTTTGGCAGGGGCTTGTCTGGGGTTTCTTATATTTAACCGCCATCCAGCCCGGGTTTTTATGGGAGATACTGGATCGATGGCTTTGGGCGGGGCCGTTGCCAGCATTGCAGCATTAACCAGGTCGGAGTTAGCGTTAATTGTGATCGGCGGTATATATGCGATCGAAGCGTTGAGTGTTATACTGCAGGTCATTTCATATCAGTTTACCGGAAAGCGTATTTTTCTAATGAGTCCTCTGCACCACCATTTTGAACTCAAAGGTTGGGGTGAAAAACTGGTGGTAAGAGTATTCTGGTTGGCGGCATTAGTGTTTGTGATCATAGGCCTTTGGGGCTTCAGAGGCATTGGAGCCTGATTTAACAGGAGTGATTGAAATGGATCTAAAGAACCAGAAAGTATTAGTGGTAGGCTTGGCGAGAAGTGGGCTGGCCGCCGCCCGCTTATTAAAACGTCACGGTGCCCAGGTGGTAATTTACGACCGTAAGGGTCCCGAAGAGCTGGAGAGTGCCCTCAGGCTCATACCTCCGGATGTAAAAATGGTTTTAGGGGACCATCAACAATTGATGTCAGAGTCTTTTGCTCTATTGGTAACCAGTCCTGGGGTTCCTCTTGAAAACCCATTGCTGGCTAACAGTATTAATAACGGGGTTCCGGTGATAAGCGAAATAGAACTGGCCTTCCATTTAAAATCCCCAGACCTTCACTTTCTGGCCATTACCGGAACCAACGGAAAGACCACCACTACCGCACTGGCAGCACACATCTTACAGGAATCCGGTGTTCCTGCCGCTGCTGCGGGTAACATCGGCCTGCCCTTGGCTCAGGTGGTTGAGAATATGGAGCGGGGCATGGTGGCTGTGGAGTGTTCAAGTTTCCAACTGGAGACCATTAAGGATTTCCACCCTATTTGCAGTGGGGTGTTAAATGTGACTCCTGATCATCTTGATCGGCATCACACCATGGATAATTATGCCGCTATCAAGTCCAGGATTTTTGAGAACCAAAAGCCTTACGAGTACACGATTCTTAACCATGAGGACGTTTGGATTTCCGGATTCAAACCAGAGTGCAAAGTGAGGTACTTCTCTACTGATAGACCCCTTGAAAAGGGCGTATGGATTGAAGACGGGAAAATCGTGGCTTCTCTGGAAGGAGAGCAAGAAACAATCTGCAGTCTATCTGATGTGAAACTACGGGGACGTCATAACCTGGAAAACATTCTGTGTGCGATAGGCATTACACGGGCGGTGAACGTTTCCCCGGAGACAATCAGGCGGGCGCTGATTACCTTTCAGGGGGTTAAACACCGCTTACAAGAGGTAAGAACTGTGAACGGGGTTCTTTACGTTAATGATTCCAAAGGAACCAATCCCGATTCAACCATCAAAGCGCTGGAGGCCTTTACAGAACCGATTATTCTCATAGCCGGGGGGAGGAATAAAGGCAGCGATTTTAATGACCTGGCCAGTCACATCACCCAAAAGGTTAAAGCATTGGTATTACTGGGCGAAGCCAGGAGTATAATTAGACAAACTGTTGAGGACAAAGGCTTTAAGGACATTGTGGAGGTCGAATCCATTGAGGAAGCAGTGTCAGCAGCCCACAGCATAGCACGATCCGGGGAGGTGGTTCTTCTCTCACCGGCCTGTGCCAGTTGGGATATGTTTAAAGACTTTGAGGAAAGAGGAGACCTTTTCTGCAGTGCCGTATGCGCTTTGGGGGAGGATGAGGTATGCGTTTAAAGCAGGGTCCTCCGGACCTGATGCTTTTCCTGGTAGTGATGTTATTGGTATGTATCGGCGTGATAATGATTTTCAGCGCCAGTGCGGTAACCTCTGACATCAAGTTCAATGATGCTTTTTACTTTGTCAAACGACAATTGATCTGGGCAGTTATGGGCTTGGCAGCGATGCTGGTGGTAATGAGGTTAAACTACCAAAAGTTAAGGGAACTTGGCGTAGCCGGCCTCATCGTAGCGTTACTTTGCCTGGTGGCAGTCATGCTGCCGGGTATCGGTAAAGACATCAAAGGATCGGTCCGCCAGATTGATTTGGTATTTACAAGTTTTACCCCTTCGGAGTTGACCAAACTCTGTATGGTTTTCTTTTTTGCGTCCAGCCTTAGTATAAATTTTACGAAACTCAAATCTTTTGCTAAAGGCTTATTGCCTTATCTTCTGCTCCTCGGCGTAGTATGCGGTTTGATTATGCTACAACCCGATCTGGGCACCACCCTCATTATAGCCCTTACTGCTTATTTTATGTTGATAATGGCCGGAGCCCGTGTTAGTCATATGAGTTTGTTGGCTTTATTTGGCGTAGTGCTGGTTTGCCTTGCCATATATTTGGAACCATATCGCATGATCAGGTTCATAGCCTTCCTGGATCCCTGGAAGTACGCGAGTGATGCGGGGTTTCAGACGATACAATCTTTATACGCCATTGGATCAGGTGGCTTGTTTGGGATGGGACTGGGACAAAGCCGGCAAAAGTTCTTCTACCTTCCTGAACAGCATACTGATTTTATTTTTGCCATCCTGGGGGAAGAATTGGGATATCTTGGAGTAATAGTTGTTTTGGCACTATTTTTTGTATTTGCCTGGCGTGGTTTTCAGATTGCATTGAAAGCACCCGATATATTTGGCAGCCTGTTAGCTGCCGGTTTGACGACGATGATCACGGCGCAGGCAGCAATTAATCTGGGAGTTGTGTCTGGATCCTTACCGGTAACCGGGATCCCACTTCCTTTTATCAGTTTTGGTGGTTCCTCATTGATATTTACTATGGCCGGGGTTGGGCTCTTATTAAGTATTTCCCGTTACACTTATGACCGATGACGGAGGTAATATGAAGATAATTATGGCCGGTGGGGGCACAGGTGGACATATCTACCCGGCACTCGCAATAGCCCGGGGGATTATGAAAAGGTGGCCTCAGGCGAATATAATATTTGTTGGCACTAAGGAAGGAATGGAACAGGATATTGTTCCTGAGAGCGGGTATGAACTTAAAACCATATCTGCTCAGGGCCTTAACCGATCCTCTTTAATAAAGGCCGCCGGGTCAGCTCTGAAAGTCCCGGTAGGCTTCTGGCAAGCTCGCAATATTATTAAGGAGTTTAAACCCGATCTTGTGATTGGGACCGGGGGATATGTTTCATACCCGGTAGTTCTGGCGGCCAGTATCATGCAGGTTAAAACGGTTATCCACGAACAGAATGCCTATCCGGGGTTAGCCAACAGGGCATTAGCCAAAAGAGTGGAGCGAGTATTATTAACCTTTCCCGAAGCGGCTGGCTATTTCCCCCAAGAAATAACCAGGGTTACCGGTTTGCCCGTAAGACCTGAAATTACTGCTGCCAGCCGTCATGACGCCGCTGCCTTTTTTGGTTTGAAGGAGGACAGGTTCACCATTGTGGTAGTTGGCGGCAGCCGGGGGGCTCTGCGGATAAATCAGGCTATTGCCGGGCTGGTACCACAGCTGTCTGCCGAAGGTGTGCAGTTGGTATGGATAACCGGGGAACAGCATTTTGAAAAACTATCCAAATCACTGTCCAAGCCGGATATTCCGGATAATGTCCGGATGTATCCTTACCTGTATAACATGGAATTGGCTTTGGCTATGGCTGATCTGGTGATATGCCGTGCAGGGGCCGCCACTCTTTCTGAACTGGCGGTCCGGGGGGTTCCTGCCATTCTGGTTCCTTACCCGTATGCGGCTGAAAACCACCAGGAAAAGAATGCCCGGTACCTGCAGAAAAAAGGCGCGGCATCATTAATAATTGATGAATTTCTTGATAAGAACACCCTCAGAGCCAGGATAGAGGAGTTGCGTAATAATCGATTCAGATTATTGCGGATGGCCCAAATCATGAAGGAGGAAGGCCATCCTCAAGCATTAGAGGACATCCTTGATATAATAGAAGAGGTGTTAGGCGATAAAAAGGAGTAATCCTGCATCACGGGGACAGACCCCATGATGCAAAATGCATCATGGGGTCTGTCCCCGTGATGCAGAGAAACCCTTTGGTGCCATGAGCATGCCCTGGATAGTAACCACTTTTATTAGATTTGCATAAGATAACGGTGTAGCGTAACCCGCAGGCACCTTCAAAAGGAGATGGAGCAATTGGCTGTTGACACGGAAAAGAGAATACACCTGATAGGAATTGGCGGCGCCGGAATGAGCGGCATTGCCCAGATTTTGAAAGAGATGGGCAAAGACATAACCGGTTCTGACTTGAATAGCACTGAGGTCACCAGCCGCCTGGAAAGAATTGGTATCAGGGTTTTTAATGGACATTCATCAGCTAACCTTGACAATGAAACGGACTTGGTGGTATTTTCTTCGGCCATACCGAAAACCAACCCTGAAGTGAAAAAGGCCTTTAGGTTAGGTATACCGCTTATGAAACGCGGGGAAATGTTGGCCTGTCTGGTTAACTCCTGTCAGGGCATAGCGATAGCCGGCGCCCATGGTAAAACAACTACTACCTCAATGCTTGCCATGATGCTTGAGGAGTATGGCATGGATCCCAGCTTTATAATCGGCGGAGAGCTTCAGGATACAAGTTTGGGAGCCAAACTTGGTGACGGCGAGTACTTTATAGCCGAAGCGGATGAGAGTGATGCATCTTTTCTGCAATTAAACCCGTATGTAGCTGTGGTCACCAATGTTGAGGATGACCATCTTGATTTTTATAAATCCATTGACCGGTTAAAAGACGCCTTTCGCCAATTTGTAAGCCAAGTAAGAACCGGCGGGTTTGCTATGCTATTCCATGATGACCCCTTTTTGTACAGTTTAAAAAACCAGTTTCGCTATTTGATTTACTATGGCACATCACCGGAGGCTGATTATTATTTTACTGACCTTGCCAAAAACGGTTGGGGATCCTCCTTCACGGTTTTCCATCATGAGAACTGTCTGGGGAGGATTGAGCTGTCTATTCCGGGTCATCACAATGTGCTGAATGCCCTGGCCGCAACCGCGGTAGGAAACGAATTGGGAATACCTTTTGAGGTTACCAAAAAGACCCTGCATCGTTTTAAGGGGGCGAAGAGACGCCTGCAGCTGCTGGGGAAAATTGGGGGGATAATCATAATCGATGATTACGCACACCACCCAACGGAGATTGCAGCAACCGTGGGAGCAGCCCGCCAGTTTCATGATGGTAGGCTGACAGTTGTTTTCCAGCCCCATCGCTATACACGAACCAAACTCTTACAAGAACATTTTGGTGGGGCCTTCAAGGGCGTGGATCAATTAATAGTCACAGCTGTTTATGGTGCCGGGGAAGACCCAATCCCGGGCATTGACGGAGATATTATATGCCAATCGGCTCAGAGACAAGGCTGTAATGCAATATATATACCTGAAACAGACATGATCATCGAGTACCTGCTTAAGGAATCTCGATCAGGAGATTTGATAGTATTTATGGGGGCCGGTGACATATGGAAAACCGGAGAAAAGATTAAACTGCTCCTGGAAGGCTCACACCCGTCAGCATAGCTTGGCGGAGGTGGAGGATTGAATAAGCTTGTTATTGGTGGAGGAACCAGAGTCCGCGGTCGGGTTAGGGTCAGTGGCTCCAAAAATGCTACTCTACCTATAATGGCTGCCTGTCTGTTGACTCGCAAGGAATGTGTTTTACATCAGGTCCCAGACCTGGATGACGTTAAAGTGATGGAAGACGTCCTGGTCAGTCTGGGTGCCAAAGTCAAGCGGGAAAATGGAACGTTAATAATCAACACTGAAAACATCACTTCATATGAACTTCCCGAACATATGAGCCGTAAAATGAGAGCTTCCAACCTGGTTATGGGAGCGTTGTTGGGTCGGTTCGGCAAAGCGCGGGTATCATTTCCGGGTGGATGTGCCATTGGTCAGCGTCCGATGGATATTCACCTCAAGGGTTTTCGCGAGATGGGATATACAATCGGTGAGTGTTACGGCTACATTGAAGGTTATGCTTCGAGTACTTCAGATTGTGATATAATGCTTGACTTCCCGAGCGTTGGAGCTACAGAGAACCTTATGATGGCAGCTGTAGTTTCAAAGAACAACACCATTATTCGCAATGCCGCACGCGAACCGGAGATAGTTGACATGCAGAACTTCCTTAATCGGATGGGAGCAAAAATCCGGGGTGCGGGTCTTGATGTGATCCGGATTGAAGGCGTCAGCGAACTAGGTGGAGTTGAACATGAGGTAATTCCGGACAGAATTGAAGCCGGCACGTTTATGGTTATGGCGGCAGTATCCGGAGGGGATATAGTCGTTGAAAACGTTGTTGCCGAGCATCTGGTGCCGGTAACTGCCAAGATCCGGGAGGCTGGAGCTGAAGTTATCCAGTATAACGGTAGTGCCCTGCGGGTTCTCGGGAACCGAAAACTGGGACCAGTCGATATTAAGACCATGCCCTATCCTGGTTTTCCCACTGATATGCAACCCCAGATGATGGCCTTGTTAAGTGGGGTTGAGGGAACCAGCGTGATTGTCGAGACTATCTTTGAGAATCGGTTTATGCATGTTAACGAGTTGCGAAGAATGGGAGCTGACATTAAGATAGAGGGAAGAGTCGCAATAATTAAAGGGAAAAACCGTCTGCGGGGAGCAACGGTTGAAGCTACTGATCTAAGAGCGGGTGCCGCCTTGATTATTGCAGCAATTGGAGGCACTGGAGAGACGATTATCAGCAACGCCTATCACATTGATCGTGGTTATGAGAAGATCGAGGAAAAACTAAAATCACTCGGAATTAATGCTCACAGGATTGTGCCATAAGTCAGTACTCATCTATACACACCCTTAACATATAGTCCTTTTAAAGTCATACAATTTTGGGAAGTATATGTCGCTTCAACCTCCAGGTTATTTCTGATATAATGCTTTTGATGCTACAGGGGGAGAGCAAATGAGAAAGCAGCGAAAAAGAAGCGGCAGAAGCATCGTCATGTTCCTCGTTCTTTGCCTGGGCTTGGTTGCGGCTTTTTACTACTTTCTTCACAGCTCAGTGTTTTTTATCGAAAAGATTACGGTTACTGGCAACCAGGCCGTCCCTACCCAGGAAATTATCACCTTTGCCGGCATCAGCACCGGAAAAAACATTTTTGAATTCAATTTAAAGGCCAGCCAAAAAGCTATCGAAGTAATCCCGCGAATTAAACAAGCAACGATTAGCAGACATTTTCCTAACCGGGTTGAAATCAGGGTGGTTGAAAGGAAACCATGGGCTTATGTTATTCATACCGGTTCGGTTTTGTTGATAGACAATGAGGGCATATGTTTGGACAAGTTAGACACTATGGGAGAAACAGGACTTCCTGTAATCTCGATTGCCAAAATGACTCAGGAGGTTCAAAAAGGGCAACAGGTTAACAAGACGGCTATTGAACTGGTCAGAGGCATTGCGGATGCATTACCTTCTGATCTATTGGAGGAGGTATCGGAATTTCATTATTCTGATCTGGGACAGGTCGTAGTCTTTACGCTGGATGGTACAGAAGTACGGTTAGGCGGAAAAGATCGTATTGACGAAAAGATCAGTTTATGGCGAAGAGTGATTGCAATGCAAGAAGAAAAGGATAGCCAGGTTGGTTTGGAGTACATTGATTTACGTTTTAGGGGACAACCGGTAATTCAGGAAAAGTCCTAGTGAGGTGATTTTTTTGAAGTTCAAGGGAGCCCAGGTCTCGATGGCCATTGTGTGCCTGATTCTGGGAATAATGTTAGCGGTTCAGTTTAGATCCAATGAGAACAGTCCACGCAACCCATCGGGTGACCGTTGGACAGAGATTACGGTACAGCTGGAAAACCTGCAGCGGGAAAGGGACTTTCTGGCAGAGGAAGTCTTGTCCCTGCGGGAAAAGCTGGAGGAAACCGCCTCAAACCAACAAGGGGATGCTATAAAGGCAATCAAAGATGAGTTGACAAAAGCCAATATGGCAGCTGGACTGGTTGCGGTTAAAGGACAAGGAGTCATCGTAACGCTAAATGATAGCCCACGCGGATTACAACCGGGGGAAGACCCGAACTTATACCTGATTCATGATGAGGACTTACTCAAGGTGGTTAATGAGCTGCGGGCAGCAGGCGCCGAAGCGATCAGCATTAATGGCCATCGCCTGGTGGCGAATTCAGAGATACGTTGTGCTGGCACAACTATTTTAGTCAATGTGAATAAGATTGCTCCCCCGTTTGTGATCAATGCCATTGGAGATCCGGAGATACTGGAAAGCTCGCTGAAGATTAAGGGTGGTTGGTTAGAGACCCTGCAGATTTGGGGACTTCAGACTCAGATACAGACCTCAGATTCAATTGAGGTGCCGGCTTTCAAGGGATCTATGAAATTCCAGTACGCCGAGCCGGTTAAGAGCAGTTAAACGGCATTGTTCCAAGGGATTTTTGCTCCGGTTTCGCTCTGACAAAGACATTAAAATCATGAAACCCAGAATTTTTACTGGTAGAGAGGCGATACATTATGTGGTTAGTAGTATTTTTCTGCATGATCCTGGGGATCATAATCGGCTTTCAGCTGCCGCTCTTTATTCCAGTGGTTTTTGCCAAATACATGTCAGTCGCCATTTTGGCGGTTCTGGACTCGGTCTTTGGCGGAATTCGAGCCTACATGGAAAGTGTATTCGATACATCAATATTTTTAACCGGATTTGTCACCAATGCTCTATTGGCCGCCGGACTGGCTTACCTGGGTGACAGGTTGGGTGTTGAGTTGTACCTGGCCGCAGTTGTAGCGTTTGGGGTAAGGCTGTTCCAAAACCTGGCTATTATCCGGCGTTATCTGTTGAAGAAGTCTTACTGATCAGGCGGCGCAAAAAAGGAAATATTGCATTAGTGTGGTAATAGAGAATAAGCGAGTCTGGTCCTGGGGGTCTTTTGTGAGAAGGAATATTGTTGTCGGCCTTGATTTGGGTTCCACCAAACTGGCAGTTGCAGTGGGAGAAGTGAATTCTGATCATTCTTTGACGGTGCTGGCACTCAGTCATATAGACTCATCGGGTATGCGTCGTGGGAATGTGATTGATATCGAGTCTTCGGCCAGAGCTATCGATGAACTGCTGGACGGGGTCGAGAGGATTGCTGGGGTCCATATTACCACCACTCGCGTAGGGTTCACCGGAACCAGTGTTTCAACGGTGACCAACCGGGCAACTATTGCCGTAACCAATCCCAATCACGAGATAAACAGTGATGATATCAATCGTGCGATACAAGCTGCCCGAATGATACCGGTTACACCGGACCGGTCGGTCGTACACATAATTCCCAGGCAATTTATTGTAGACGGATATGAGGGGGTTGTTGATCCCCTGGGTATGATGGGGTCGCGACTGGAAGTGGAAGTAATCATAGTTACTGCCATGACCTCGGCTCTGCAGAATATGGTTAAGACGGTGAGCCGAACCGGAACAAAGGTTCAGGAGATTGTTCTAAGCAGCATGCTGGCCGCCGAAGCAGTTCTCTTGCCGGCAGAGAAGGAAATGGGAGTGGCCCTGATTGATATTGGTGGAGGCACCAGCGATATAGCAGTCTATGACCAAGGGTCTTTGGTTCATGCATCGGTTTTACCTATCGGAGGGGATTACATAACCCGCGATTTGGCCGTTGGATTAAGGACCACCATAGATGAAGCCCGCAGGATAAAGGAGAGTTTTGGCTATGCCAACATAAACCTGGCTCCTGATGGGAAGATTGTGGAAATATCAAGCATATACGGGAAAGACAGCCGACAGGTTTCGGAAAAGACTATTGCCTCGATTATTCAGCCCCGCGTAGAAGAACTTCTGGAATTACTGGATTTGGAGTTACGTCGAACAGGTTTCGGCGGGGCTCTGCCCGCGGGGATAGTTTTAACAGGAGGCACTTCGTTATTAAAAGGAATTATACCTGTCGGAGAAGAATACCTGAACATGCCCATGCGAATAGGGTTTCCAGAGAATGTAGGTTATGGCATAGATCAACAATATGGACCAGAATATGCAGCTGTTCTTGGCAACCTGCTGTACGGGGCACGTCTGGTTAATAGCGGCGGGGAACAGCAGATCAGACTTGTGGGCGGTTTCTTTTCCAAAGTAAGTCAATGGTTTAAAGAGTTGTTCAGTTAAGGGGGTTAAATGGTGCTGGAGTTTGATGTTGAAGAACAACAATTTGCCGAAATCAAGGTTATTGGGGTGGGTGGCGGTGGCAACAATGCAGTCAATCGTATGATTGAAGCCGACTTACGCGGCGTAGACTTTATTGTTGCCAATACTGACAGCCAGGCACTACGGCTCTCAAAAGCAGAGAAAAAGATTCAAATGGGCGAAAAGCTCACCAAAGGCTTGGGAGCTGGTGCAAACCCGGAAATTGGCAAGAAAGCAGCTGAAGAAACCAGAGAGGAGATAAAAAAGGCCCTGCAGGGCGCAGATATGGTATTTATCACTGCCGGCATGGGTGGAGGTACTGGAACCGGTGGTGCTCCCGTTATCGCTGAGGTGGCCAAAGAATTAGGCGCACTTACGGTGGGGGTTGTAACTCGTCCATTTATGTTTGAGGGACGGCAAAGAGGAACCCGAGCCGACCAGGGCGTTAACGAATTAAAAGCCAAGGTTGACAGTCTGATAACCATTCCCAATGATCGACTATTACAGGTAGTTGACAAACATACTTCAATTAATGATGCGTTTCGCATTGCGGATGATGTATTGCGGCAGGGAGTACAAGGTATATCCGATCTTATTGCAGTTCCCGCTTTGATCAATTGTGATTTTGCTGATGTAAGAACCATCATGCAGGAGACCGGGACTGCCTTGATGGGGATTGGAGTGAGCCAAGGTGAGAACCGTTCGGTTGAAGCAGCACGTTCTGCAGTCTCAAGTCCACTCTTGGAAACCTCCATTGAAGGTGCCCGGGGTGTTTTATTCAATATTACAGGTGATTCCAAGCTTACATTATATGAAATCAACGAGGCTGCGGAGGTTATCTCCCAGGCCGCTGATCCCGAAGCAAATATTATATTTGGCGTTATGATCGATGACAATTTAGAGGATGAGGTAAGGGTAACAGTTATTGCTACTGGATTTGATGCCAAGAAAAAGGAACCGGCTCCCGAAATACCCGAGCTGAAAATGAAGTCCTTCGTATCCCAGGACCTTGAGATCCCTACCTTTCTTAGAAGAAAATAACTGAAAACAATTCGCTAATAACCAGCCTTTTAAAGACCCTTTGTCTAAACAAGGGGTCTTTCGTTGTTTCCATAAAGTAACAATAAATGCAATGATAGTCTGTTATACTTTGGAAGAATGTTTTATTGATAAGATTCATAGTGATTTAGTGGTCGAATTGGGGCTTCACACTCCATACGACAGGAGGGTGACAGCATGAGCCAAACCCCGGTTTACATTGACGTAATACTGGTGGTTAACCTGGTAATGGATTTCCTTGTCCTGTGGGCTACGGGCAAACTGGCCGGGGTAAGAATTGTATACCGACGACTTCTGGCAGCGTCCGTACTGGGTGCCGTCTATTCTGTCGGAAGTGTTTTTAGCGACCTTTCACCGTGGTACGACTTCCCCGTAAAGGTTATAATTTCCGGCTTGATCGTAATACTGGCGTTCTGGCCTGGCAGCGGCCAAGTTTTTCTTAAAGTCTGGGGCTATTTTTATGGTGTCAGTTTTGCCATGGCCGGGGCAGTGGTGGGTGTATCTTATCTCTTTCGAAGTTATCCCCTTGGTTCAGTCCCCGACTTCTCCTACTTATGGCTGGGAGGAGGTGTGGTATGTGCGCTGGCACTTGGAGCCTATGGGGATCGGGTGATGAAAGAGAGGGTAGTGCCCAACCTCCTTAAGTGTCCGGTTGGACTGCGGTTTGGGTCTGCCTGGTGTCAGGGCCAGGGCTTTATCGATACGGGCAACAACCTGACCGACCCGTTAACTAATAAACCGGTAGTAGTGGCCGAATACGAGCTTATCAGCGGGTGCTTCCCGGTTGATGTCCGGGAGGCTGTTGATTACTGCCAGAGGGAAGAGAATCTATTCGAAGCACTTGCCCAAACCAGCTGGGCCCATCGACTTCGGGTAATCCCATTTACCTCGATAGGTAAGAAGCATGGGTTGCTGGTTGGGTTGCGCAGTGATGAGCTGAAGATCCAGGCCGGAAACCAATGGCTGAGTTATCCCGGGGTGGTTATCGGTTTATACCGCGAGCCACTAAGTCCGGAAGGCAGTTTTCAAATGCTGATTCCCGCCTCTTTTGTCAAGCGGTGACAGACTTCGTCAAGTGGGGGAGGTAAACAAGAATGGCAGAAATGTGGAAGAGAACTCTTGCTTTCCTTAGGTATTTCCTGGTTAGAGTGCTCGTCAGGAGCAAAGCTTATCGGTATATCTATTATGTTGGCAGCACCGAGGTCCTACCGCCACCACTAACTGCAGATGAGGAAGGCCATCTTATTCGCCGGTTGGAGAGTGGGGATCTAACGGTAAAAAGCAGTCTGATTGAACACAATCTGAGGCTGGTTGTTTATATCGCCAAAAAGTTCGAGAATACAGGAATCAACATCGAGGACCTGGTCTCAATCGGAACCATTGGCTTGATAAAAGCGGTTAACACCTTTGATCCTCAAAAGAACATCAAACTGGCCACCTACGCCTCCCGCTGCATAGAGAATGAAATCCTAATGTACCTGCGGCGGAATATGAAGACCAAGATTGAAGTATCTCTGGATGAACCCTTAAACATCGATTGGGATGGCAACGAATTGCTGTTATCGGATGTGTTAGGGACCGAAGTGGATATGATTTATAAACAGATTGAAGAAGAAGTGGAGAAAAAACTCCTTTCACAGGCCATGCTGAAGCTATCTCCCCGGGAGAAGAAGATAATCCAGCTTCGATTTGGGTTGGAAGATGGGAATGAAAAGACTCAGAAAGAAGTGGCAGACGTCCTGGGAATCTCACAGTCGTACATATCGCGACTGGAGAAAAGGATTCTACGGCGGTTGCGTAGAGAGATAAGAAAAATAGAATAACCCCCGGACAAACCAACCTTATCTTAGGACCAGCAGGTCCTCTTTTTTTTGCCCAGATATCGCCATTCTGCCAACAGACCCAGAATAAATTGATAGTTGAAGGTTAATACTGATGATGAAAATTCGCTCATAAATGAGAGGACGGGAAACGTAGATGATCAACAAGGTCGAAATCTGTGGTGTAAATACCTCAAATCTCCCGGTTCTCAAGAATGAAGAGATGAAAAAACTATTTCTAAAGGTGCAGGAGGGGGAAAAAGAGGCCAGGGAGGATCTCATTAAAGGCAACCTGCGATTAGTTCTGAGTGTTATCCAGAGGTTCAGCAACCGTGGCGAATACGTGGACGATCTTTTTCAGGTAGGATGTATCGGGCTTATCAAGGCCATCGATAACTTCGATCTGGGCCAGAACGTAAGATTTTCCACTTACGCAGTACCCATGATCATTGGGGAAATCAGAAGATACCTGCGCGACAACAACCCGGTCAGGGTCTCCAGATCATTACGGGATATAGCTTATAAAGCATTGCAGGCAAGAGAGAGACTGGTAGCAGAGAAATCGAGGGAACCCAGCCTGCAGGAGATAGCTGAACAACTGCTGATACCTCAGGAAGAAGTGGTATTTGCCTTGGACGCTATCCAGGAGCCGATTTCGCTCTTTGAACCGATATACAACGATGGTGGGGATCCTATCCTGGTGATGGACCAGATCAGCGATGATAAAACGAATGATGATATCTGGCTGGAGGAAATATCCATCAAAGAGGCTTTGAAAAAACTTGGTGAACGGGAAAAGTTGATTCTTTCCCTCCGGTTTTTTGAAGGTAAGACGCAGATGGAAGTGGCTGAAGAGATTGGGATCAGCCAGGCTCAGGTATCCAGACTAGAGAAGGCAGCTTTAAAGCACATGAAGAAATACATGTGATAGGAGGGAACAAGGTGAAAAAGGCATGGGGAATCATTATCCTGGTTGTGATTGTAGGTGTTGCATTTCCGGTAGTTCAACACCTGCTCAGGAAACAAGAGGCCTTTACCCCCAACAACCTTATCCGCATTCACATTGTCGCTAACAGCAACTCACAGGTTGATCAGGATATAAAGTTAAAGGTCAGAGACCGCCTGGTAAACTCTCTTTCGCCGCAATTAGCCGCCAGCGAATCGGCCCGGGAAAGCCGCGTTGTACTAGCCAACAATCTCGATGCCATCCGTAAGACTGCCTGCGAGGAAGTTAAGGCCGAGCGAGCAGATTATGGAGCCTCAGTAGCTCTCGGTGAATATGATTTCCCGACCAGGCGGTATGGAGAAGTTGTTCTTCCTGCCGGAAAGTATCAGGCATTAAGGGTTGTTTTGGGAGAAGGGAAAGGTGCCAACTGGTGGTGCGTCTTGTACCCACCACTGTGCGTGGGCAAGTCAACTGAGTCAGACGAATCTCCCCAATGGCTGATTTCCAAGTTAACATCGGATTTATGGAGGAAAGTTGCCCAGAAACCATAAATACAAAACTGCCAGCCCCCGCCGAGGCGGGGGCTTTTTTTCGGCACCGATTTCTATCACATGTCCAACACCAAACACATATTAATAGAAAAGGATACAAAGTAGCCTGCGGAGATTTGATAAGGAGCCGGACGATTATCAGGGGAGGGCTGTAAATGATCAAAATATCAGACCTGAGAACCCGCGAGGTGGTTAATGTGCAGGACGGCAGGAAGCTGGGGGTTATCAAAGACCTGGACCTGGATGTCGAAAAGGGACGTATCAATGCGTTGGTTTTGCCGGGACCAAACAGATTCATCAACATATTTACCCGGAGAGAGGATATCGTTGTTCCGTGGGATAGGATAGTCAAAATAGGTCGGGATGTCATATTGGTAGAAGTAAACCCGTATTCTGAAATTCATCGCATTAATGAGTGATATGTCGTATTCGATTAAGTGAGGTAGAATTTAATGGATAAAACACGATTTGACGGTTTGATATCTTCATCCTATTTTACGATAATTAAAAGCATATATTGTGTGCTATACTAATCCTGAACACTATATGTTGAGGAGATTGTCATGAGGTGTCCTTTCTGTTCTGAACTGGAAAGCAGGGTACTGGATTCGCGTAATACTGATGAAGGAACCGTCATCAGACGCCGGAGAGAATGTACTGCCTGCAAACGAAGGTTTACCACCTATGAGCGCATTGAGGAACGCCCCCTTATGGTCATCAAAAAGGAGGGGAATCGGGAGGCTTTTCGAAGAGACAAGCTTTTACAGGGTATTCTCAAAGCGGTTGAGAAGAGACCGATAGATATGGATACCGTTGAAAAGATGGTTGGTGAAATTGAACGTGACTTGCGGGACATCTATGACAAAGAGGTCAGCAGCCAGATAATAGGTGAGAAGGTGATGGACAAGTTACGTTCAGTCGATGGAGTCGCCTATGTCAGGTTTGCTTCGGTTTATCGACAGTTTTCTGATGTTAAGGGTTTTGTGGAAACCGTAGAACAACTACAAAAACAATCAGGATCCGAGGGGGAGGAACAATAATGTTTGAAAAGATTAAGAAACGCGATGGCAGAGAGGTGGCATTTGACCCATCAAAAATTACCGAAGCCATCTTCAAGGCAGCCAAGGCTATGGGAGGAGAAGACCGCCAGAAGGCGCTGGAGCTCACACTTGAGGTTATGAAGGTTTTGGGAGAGAAGTATAAGGGCGATATTTTTTCGGTTGAGGATGTTCAGGATATCGTAGAAAAGGTCCTGATTGAACAAGGTCATGCCCGTACCGCCAAAGCCTATATCCTGTACCGCGCCCAGAGGACCAGGTACCGTGAAGGCAAATCTGAACTGATGGATGTGGTGGAAGAGATCCTCAAGGAAACCAACCGTGAGAATGCAAACGTCGGTAATTCTCCTTCGGCGAAAATGCTCCAGATAGCCAGTGCCGCTTCTAAGCAGTTTTATCTGGATCGTTTGATTCCTCCTGAATTCTCCAGGGCCCACCGCCAGGGTGATATTCATATTCACGATCTTGATTTCTACGGCAAGACCCTGAACTGCATACAGATACCACTTAGTAAGCTTCTTCAGGAAGGGTTCAACAATGGGCACGGTTATATCAGACCACCAAAGAGACCGGCCTCTGCTACCGCATTAGCTGCGATCATCCTGCAGAGCTCTCAAAATGACATGTTTGGAGGTCAGTCCTTTCCCTTCTTCGATCGTGACCTGGCACCTTTCGTGAATAACGCCAGTGACGAAGAAACATATCAGGCGATGGAAGCCCTGGTATACAACCTGAATAGTATGCACTCCCGCGCAGGAGCCCAAGTTCCCTTCTCTTCGCTGAACCTGGGGACGGATACTTCGGAAGGGGGAAGACGGGTTGCCCAGAACCTTCTATTGGCTTATGATGCGGGACTTGGAAGAGGCGAAAACCCCATCTTTCCCAATATCATTTTCCGGGTGCAGGAAGGTGTCAATCTCCGTCCGGAAGACCCGAACCATGACTTATTCCTGTTGGCCATGAAAGTGGCGGCCAAAAGGATGAACCCGACATTCAGTTTCATGGATTCTTCATACAATAAGCAGTATGGAGATGAAGTAGCCTACATGGGCTGCCGGACTCGGGTGATTGCCAATGTCAATGGACCGGCAGTGACCGAAAGGCGCGGAAACCTCTCCTTTACGACCATCAATTTGCCCCGTTTGGCATTGAGGGCCAAGGGCAGTCTGGGAGAGTTTTATCGCCTCTTGGAATCTACAGTATCGCTGGCGTTTGAACAGCTCCACCACCGCTACCGGGTTCAGTCTGAACTCAAGGTTAAGGATATGCCCTTTGTGATGGGACAGGGCCTCTACATGGGCTCAGAAGGGCTGAGCCTTTGTGATCCCATTGAGGAAGCGGTAAAACACGGAACCTTGTCCCTGGGTTTTATAGGTCTTGCAGAAACCCTGGTGTGCCTTACGGGTAAACACCACGGTGAATCGGACGACGCTCAAGCCATTGGAATCTCAATAGTTCAGTTCATGCGCCAACTGGTGGACAAGGCGGTTGAGCAGTATAATTTGAATTACACCTTCATAGCAACACCGGCTGAAGGCTTATCCGGCCGTTTTATAGGCATGGACCGGGAACGTTTTGGACTTATTCCTGGGGTCACTGACCGTGAATACTACACCAACAGTTTTCACATCCCAGTTGACTACGATATCCCGCTGTTTCAAAAGATATCCAAAGAGGGACCGTATCACAAGTATACTAACGCCGGGCATATAAGTTATGTGGAGTTTCCGGCTCCTCCAGTGCATAATGCAGAAGCCGTTCAGGCTATCGTCAAGCACATGAAGGACTGTGATATGGGATACGCCGGTATTAACTTTCCTATTGATTTTTGTGAGAGCTGTGGGTACCTTGGAGTCATTGACGAGGATAACTGCCCCCAATGCGGGGGAGGGGAGATAAGACGGGTCAGGCGGATAACCGGGTATCTATCAACGGTCGACCGTTTTAACGATGCCAAGGTGGCAGAATTAAAAAATCGCAAACCCCACCGGTTTTCGTGAGGTGGATTATGACAAAGATCAGAGTCAGCGGATTCAGTCGTGAAAGCATAGTCGATGGCCCGGGCATCCGGGCCGTTATTTATGGTCAGGGGTGTCCTCATCACTGTCCGCATTGCCACAATACCTCTACCTGGGATTTCGAAGGCGGATACGAACTGGATATTGATGATATTCTAGGACTGATCAAGGAGACCCGTCTATTGCGAGGGGTCACCCTGTCGGGGGGTGAGCCGTTTGTACAGGCTGAGTCATTTGCGGAACTGGCAAGCCGTGTCAAGGCCTTGGGTCTGGATATTGTGACCTATTCAGGCTACACTTTTGAAGCGTTGACTGAAATGGCCCAAACAGACCCTTCTGTAGCCAGGCTTTTGAATACTACCGATATCCTTATTGATGGACCTTACCGCCACGAGGAACGTGATCTCTCCCTGGCTTTCCGGGGATCGAAAAACCAGAGAATAATCGATGTACAAAAGAGCTTCCAAGAGGGTAAGGTATCTACTCTGGAGTTCTAAGAGTCTGTCCAGTTTAAAGCGGCGCAGGGGGAATCGCATTTTGACGTTCTAAAGTGACCTTCAGCTATTGAACTGGATACGGATGCTATTCATTGGTATCCGTTGGTTCTTAAGGTTCGTGTCGGGTTTTCAGCAACTCCCTGGCTTCCGATAGTCTCGCTTTAGGAACCAAAACCATTACTTCCGCCAAAGGCCCAAATGATAAGCCTTGTACGCGTCCGATTCCCTCTCGGGACCTCAGAACAACTGGGATTTCACAACTCTCCAGTAAACTCTTGATGACATCATCCTCGGGAGGGTATACTGTCTTTAATATTTCCCAGGATGTGGTAACTGGATGGCCGCATGATGGACAGCGGACCAGGCCATCTGCGAAGCTCGTATGACAATTGGTACACAGCATGCTTTTCCCTCCTCTATCTTGATAATAACAGAACCCTGGTTTGGAACAAAGCGTGAACACTCACAACCATGGTCTTTGCATCTTGACAGAATAACGAAATCTTTTCATAACATGCAACGGTAAGGAGGCAGTGCGTTTGCAGTGGGAATTCAAACAGCAGAATGCTTTCGGCTATCTTACGGTCCCTGCCTGGAATGAACTGGGGGCAGTAGCGGCCTTTACTACCAGAAATGGCGGTCACAGCACCGGAGCCTATAAATCTCTTAATATGGGCCTTCATGTTGGTGATGACCGTGAACTGGTTATCGCCAACCGGGAAACTGTCAGCCAGAGCCTTGGATTTGAGTTACGGCAGATGGTCTGCTGTGAACAGGTGCACGGTAACGGGGTAGCGGTGGTTGATAAGCAACACGCAGGTCGGGGTTCGACTGGTTTACATGACACGCTGCCTGGATGCGATGCTATGGTAACCGACTGTCCGGCAGTCTTTTTAACAGAATACTATGCTGATTGTATCCCCGTCTACTTTTTTGATCCGATAAAAAGAGTGATTGGTCTGGCTCACAGCGGGTGGAAAGGGACGGCTCTTCGCATCGCCGAGGCTACAGTGACCGTGATGCGAGATCGCTTTGGCTGCTGTTCAGAAGACATAAGGGTTTTCATTGGACCTGGGATAGGACCTGAGTGTTTTGCTGTCGACGCCGACCGGAGAAGTCAGGTTGAAAGGCTGTTTACTTTTCACGATCAGATAATCTATTCTTATAATGAGAATCAGTATGTCTGGGACCTGCATCTTTCGAACCGTCTTATAATTGAGCAAAGCGGCATCCCGAAAGATAACATCATATCATGCCGTATCTGCACGGCATGTAACCCGGAGTTGTTTTTCTCATACCGAGGAACGGGGGGGCATACTGGCAGAATGGCAGCGGTTCTGGGCTTACTTGACTGAGGGTGAATGGTATTGGGTTCCAAGATTCTGGTAGTGGATGATGAGACTTATATAGTGGAACTGGTTAAGTTTAACCTGGAGAAGGAAGGATTTCAGGTTATTGTTGCCTATGACGGGCTGAGCGGGATGCAGATGGTGGAAAAGGAAAACCCGGACCTATTAATCCTGGATATTATGCTGCCAATGATGGATGGACTTGAGGTTTGCCGAATGCTGAGACAAACCTCCCGTTACCGCAATCTCCCCATAATTATGCTGACCGCTAAAGGCGAGGAAATAGACACTGTTTTAGGATTGGAAATGGGGGCTGACGATTATATAAAGAAACCCTTCAGTCCTCGGGAAATGGTAGCACGGGTCAAGGCCCGACTAAGAGCCAGGAAACTCCTGAAAACTGAAGATGGGACCGGAGAAAAGGCCGTAGTATGGAAAGACCTGGTGATAATTCCGGAGCGGCATGAAGCCTTTATCAAAGATAGGAAACTTGACCTTACTCCCAAAGAGTTTGACCTCTTGCGTATTCTGGCATCAAGTCGGGGAAGGGTTATGACCCGGGAGACTCTGCTCGAAAAAGTATGGGGTTACGAGTTTATTGGTGATACCAGAACTGTCGACGTTCATATCAGGCACCTGCGAATGAAACTGGGAGATGACAGCTCTGCACCACAGTATATTGAAACAGTCCGCGGAGTAGGTTACAGGTTTAGGGAGAGTGGATACCCATAGACAACGTGAGCAGTTACTGGCAAGGTTTTACAAGTGAAAACGGGAGAATGCAGGCCATTCTGACCAGTATGGTGGACGGGCTGGTGGCGGTTGACAAGGAAGGCCGCATAGTAAAGGCCAATCGCGCGGCAGAGAGTCTCTTTATGCTGCAGGAGCCGAACCTCTGGGGGCAGACTTTTAAATCATTGCTCAATATGGAGGCTCTCCATGTTACCATTATGGAGGTTCTGAAAACCGGAGTCGAGTCACTGGCCGAGTACAGCGTTTTCCCGAACAGTGAAAACATTTACTGTATAAATGTAGTACCTATTAAAGGTGAAAAAGAAGATATTGAAGGAGCTTTGGCGGTATTCCATGACATAACTGATGCCCGCAAGTTTGACCGCATGAGAAGTGACTTTGTCGCCAATGTTTCTCATGAATTACGTACTCCACTGACCTCGATCAAGGGGTTCGTCGAGACCCTGCTTGACGGGGCCCTGGAAGACAAACTGCTTTGCCGCAGGTTCTTAAGTATTATCGACAGTGAAACCAACCGATTGACCCGATTGATTGATGATCTACTTACCCTGTCAGCCATGGAAACCAAAGAAATCAAAGTTAGCCTGCAAAATGTCAACCTGGTTGAATCAGTCAAGAATGTATTCAATATCATGGGTCCTCAGGCCGAAGAGAAAAAGCTGCGGATGGAGTTAATATATCCTCCTGGTGTAGCCTGGGTTAAAGCTGATCAAGATCTGGTGGATCAGGTCCTGATCAATCTCATTGACAATGCGATAAAATACTCAAGTGATGAAGCACGGATTGTAGTTCGAATTGCCCGGGAAGACAAGAAAACCGTAATACGGATCAGTGATACTGGTATCGGCATTGCTCAGGAGAGCCTGCCCCGTCTGTTCGAGCGGTTCTATCGCGTGGACCGAGCTCGGTCCCGGGTTTTGGGAGGAACAGGACTGGGTTTGGCGATAGTGAAACACATCGTTGAATTACATGGGGGAGAGGTATTCGTTAACAGCCAGGTAGGGGTTGGTTCAACCTTTACCTTTTGCTTGCCAACCGGAGACCTGGTGCCCAAAATTTGCGGAGAGTGACCATTGAGTATTCGCCAGCAGAGGATTCAAAACCGTATAAGAAATCAGGAGATAATGCGAAACCTGACCAGAGGTCTTCTGGCCGTGGCTATCCTTGTCGGGATCGGCGGTTTCATGTTATTTCTATATCATAAGACCTGTATCTGGCTGATTGATGTTCATGTTGTTCAGTACGGAGAATTGGAAGACAGAGTCAGTACCACTGCCATTGTGATCAAAGAAGAAACCATGGTCAAAGCTTCGGCCCGGGGCCGTTTTGAAAACAAAGTTTTGGAAGGCGAACGGGTTCGCAGCGGGTCTGTGGCCGGGTTGTTTTATCCTGAAGGAGAGCTCAAACCGGTATCTTTATATGTACCCTTGAGTGGGGTAATAAGCTTTAAACCTGACGGCTGGGAGGAGATCCTGGATGATTTCTCCGTAGACAACGGCGATCAGAATATATTCGATTACAGTCCCCGTCAGTTCAATGATGGCAGTTTTCAGTATGAATCCGGAGAGCCATTATTCAAAATTATTGATAATTTGGTGCCTCTGAAACTGGTGGTGAGCATCGAACCTTTGGCCTTAAATGAGCCACTGGCCATTGGCGACAAACTGCAGGTTCGGTACAAAGACCAGTTGCTCGGAACAGCAGTTTGCGAATCAGTTTGGCCCGGAGAGGACCGGCAGACAGCTATTCTGGGTTTGAGCGGCTTTAACGAAACCCTGCTTGACCAGAGGAAGATTGAAGTTGATTGTATATTAAATTCTTACTCGGGACTGATTATTCCAAAAGAATCCCTGGTGAAAAGCCAGGCAGAAGATGCGGTTTACAAGGTGCGTAAGGAAAAGGTTGAGCTGTCTGCGGTCGAGGTATTGGCCATTTGTAATGGTCAGGCGGTTGTTGACGGTCTGGAACCAGGGGATACTATTATAACCACACCGGGATTAGTATCCGAGGGAATGTCCTTGAGGTGAGATTTCAGGAGGTAGCATAAAAAATGACCGAACTTGCAGGAAACATACAAATAGTTCGAGAAAAGGTCAGAAAAGCTGCCATACGGGCGGGAACCGACCCCAACGCTATTTGCCTGGTGGCGGTAAGTAAAACGGCAGGACCGGAGGAGATTGGTGTTGCCTGTCAAAACGGAATAACTGACTTTGGAGAAAACCGGGTACAGGACTTATTACGAAAGCAATCTGAGTATCCACAGGCGAAATGGCATATGATAGGCCACCTTCAGACTAATAAGGTTAAGGACATAGTTGGGCGGGTCTGTCTTATCCATTCACTGGACAGATGGGAACTGGCAGAGTATATTGAGAGAAGGGCCGAAAGGGAAGGAGTCGTAGTCCCCGCCCTGTTACAGGTTAATGTCTCAGGTGAGAAGTCCAAAGGTGGGGTAACGCCCTCTGAAGTGCCGGATTTTCTCACTGCGATCGACCGGTTTAATCATCTCCAGATACAGGGATTGATGACTATGGCCCCTGAAGTGGATGATCCGGAAGAAACCAGACCTGTGTTCAAGGAACTGCGTAAGATATTCGATATAACCAAGAAGCAGAACTACCCGCACGTGGAGATGTGTTATCTTTCCATGGGAATGACGCAGGACTTTGAAGTGGCGATCGAAGAAGGGGCAAATATGGTTCGGGTCGGCCGGGCACTGTTTGGCCCCAGATTGTAAGGAGGGTTAAGAGAGTGGGTTTCGTTAATAAGGTATGGCAATGGCTGGGTGTTGCAGACGTCGAAGAGGAGGAAACTCCAAGTCTACCGATTGTGGACAATCGAGACCTGAACCGTAAGGCCAACCTGGTAAGCCTTCAGGGAGCCAAAACAGTAAGAGTGGTTGTTAGTGAACCGACCACATTCGAAGAGGCTCAGGAACTGGCTGATAGCCTGAAAAACCGGAGACAGGTGGTACTGAACCTGAACAGTACTGAAGCCACTGTCGCACGACGAATAATTGACTTCCTTAGCGGGACAACCTATGCCCTGGATGGCCAGACTCAGAAATTAGGGGAAAGCATTTTTCTCTTTGCCCCCAGCAATGTTGAAATCTCCCGGGAACCGAGGACGCTTCTCCGGAGTTCTTTTACATACGCGAAAGGTAATGTTTTTGGGAGAGAAGAATAATGAATGTGGGTATGACACTGGGCTTTATTGGCTGTGGCCAAATGGCCCGGGCCCTGTTAGTCGGCTTTATCCGACATCCGGAACTACTGACATCAATTAGTCTGTTCGATATTGATACAGCCAAAGCTCAGGCTCTGGCTCAGGACTTTGGGGCGAAGGTGGCCGATTCCGGATGTTCCCTGGCAGAGGAAGTAGATGTTGTAGTGCTGGCGGTTAAACCGCCGCAGATAAAAACAGTTTTGCGAGAAATATCAGAAGTTCTCAACGCGGACCAGGTGGTAGTATCCATAGCTGCTGGAGTTACTATGAACAGCATATGTCAGGAAATTGACCCCCAGGTGCCAGTGGTGCGGGTAATGCCCAATGTTCCCTGTTTAATTGGACAAGGTGTGATGGGCTTGTCTTTTAGTGACTCGGTAAGGCCTGACAAGCAAAAGGTAATCTTGGAGCTGTTCTCCACCGTAGGTTTGGTTGAATCAATACCCGAAGAGTATATGGATGCTGTCACAGCGGTATCGGGTAGTGGTCCAGCCTTTGTTTTCCTGGTCGCGGAAGCCCTGACCGATGCAGCGGTGGAGGTTGGTCTGCCGCGGGATCT
This sequence comes from Syntrophomonadales bacterium, assembly GCA_050951725.1. Lineage (GTDB taxonomy): Bacteria > Bacillota > Syntrophomonadia > Syntrophomonadales > DTU052 > DTU052. The sequence goes on from JBMNJO010000012.1 coordinate 542,297, forward strand.
GGCGCGGCGCCTGGTTAACCAGACCCTGATTGGTTCCTCGATCATGATGCAGGAAAGCGGTGAGCATCCAGCGGTATTGCGGGAGCGGGTTACATCTCCCGGTGGTACCACCATCGCCGGTATAAGGGCCTTGGAAAGCAGAGGAGTCAGATCGGCCTTCTTTGAGGCGGTAAGGGAAGCCTGTCAGAGGTCTGCGAAACTATAATTGGTGTAGGGGATGAGGTGAAACTATGGTTATCTATGATATTGTGGGCCTGGCCTTTGAAGTGATGATGTGGCTGATCGTTATCAGGTGTATCCTGTCTTTCGTCAGACACAACCCCTATCAACCAATTATCCGGTTTATTTATGATATAACTGAGCCGATAATGGCCCCATTCCGTCGCTTATTACCAACCGCCGGAGGGATTGATTTTTCTCCGATAGTTGTATGGATGGTTCTGATGCTGCTGCGAAATCTGGTGCTTGGCATTCTGAAGGCAGTCTTGTAGATCTGCAGCCATACACAGCAGCTATCAGCTATGCTTGAACCCCAGAGGCACTTTATTTATATACTTTTGAAACGGTCAGGAGATAGAGTATATGCATGTTGATTGCAAAACTGAATTACTCGCACCGGCTGGCAAGTGGTCGGTTTTAAGGGAGGTCATCAATGCCGGAGCGGATGCGGTTTACTTGGGAGGTAAAAGGTTCAACATGCGCCTTTTGCGTCCTGATTTTAATTTTTCCGACCAGGAAATCAGGGATGCGGCAGCCCTGTGCCATGATAGAGGCGTCAGCCTCTATGTAACGTTGAATAACCTCTATTATGAACATGAGTTAGCCGAACTGAATGACTACCTTGGTTTCCTGAAAGATGCCCAGGTGGATGCGGTTATCATTCAAGACCTCGCCTTGATCGGTCATTGCCGGAGACTGGGGATCGCGGCGCATGCCAGCGTTCAAATGGGAGTAAATAATCTGGAAACAGTAAGGGTCCTTGAAGAAAACGGCTGCCGCCGGGTAATACTATCAAAAAACCTTTCTTTGCAAGAAATTGAGGAAATCAAGAATAACAGCAGTCTGGGACTTGAGTATTTTGTCCACGGCGACCTTTGTATAGCTCATGCCGGACAGTGCTTTATGTCAGGGCTGCTCTTTGCTGAGAGCGGCAATCGCGGTCAATGCCGTAAACCCTGCCGCTGGGTGTATGATCTGGAGGGTAAATCATCAGGAGTTGTTGCCGAAAACAAACACCTTTTGGCCTGCAAGGATCTTTGTCTTTATCATGCGATACCAGAGCTCATCCAGGCCGGGGTGACGTCCTTCAAGATAGAAGGACGTATGCGTGAAGCGCAGTACCTGAGCTTGTTGGTATCCACCTACCGAAAAGCCATCGACAGATACCTAAACGAATCACGATATCCGCAATCTGATGATCCTGAATGGAAGAACCTTTACCAGCAAAGGGTTCGTGATTTTTGCACCGGCAGCCTTTACGGCTCTCCCGTTGCCAATGATATCGGCCTTTCTGGAGAGCGGGAACCCCGATTTCCGACGGCTCCCCAGGAGCTGACCCGACTGGGTAAGCAGGATTACAGAGAATGGAGTGGTGATAGAAAACAGCTTGACCTGTCAGTAAAGGTTGACAGTCGGGATGGCATGAGGGTGGCCCTGGAACGGGGAGTGCAAACCATCGTAGTTCCGGGGACGCTTTATCACAACCAGCATGGTTTCTCATCGTTGCAGGAGATTGAATCGGCATTAAAAGAGGCAAACGGTGCCGGGGTCAGGGTAGTCTTGGAATTCCCCCGCATTATTACCGTCAATGATCGCCATCAGGCTGAATACCTCTGGGAACTGGTCAAGGCGGGTACGGTTAATGAAGTAATGGTCCATGATCCTGGTTCACTCTCCCTGGCGTCGCAAATGGGGATCAAAGCAGGAGCCGGATACGGGCTTAACCTGGCTAACAGCAGTGCGGTTAATCAAGTTAGGAAATGGGGCGCCCTTTGGGCCTGTCCCTCGCTGGAGATCAGTAAAAATGACCTGCAAAGCATGGCGCATGCTTCTCCATTGCCTTTGGAGGTTTTGGTTCACGGGCCGCTGTGCGGCATGATCAGTGATTACTGCCTGATTGGTTCGATTGACACCAGCGAAAAACAAGGCTGTACCTCTCCTTGTGAGCGCGACAGTTTCTGGCTCATCGATGACCGAGGGCAGAAGTATCCACTTCAATCTGATGACCGGTGTCGCTGTCATATATATCATCCCCTGGAGATGTCTCTGTTTACAGAGCTGCCCTGGTTAGCCGAAAGAGTATCATCGGTAAGAATCGAAGACAACGGGTATCCTTCGGATTTACTGGGTCAGGTCATTGACATATATCAGGCAGCACTTAAGGATATAAGCAGAGGGGTGTGGAATCAGCAATCACAATATGCCCGGCTGCTGAAACTGTTTCCCAATGGTTTGACCAAGGGTCCACACTAAACTGAATCTTAACCCTGAATTTAAGTATGAAAGGGGGACAACCATGATTTCGCCGATTGAGGTTAGGAGAAGAGACTTTAGCCGCAGCCTCAGAGGATACAGCCGGGAAGAGGTGGATTCTTTTCTAAGCGGTGTTTCCGACGAGTTTGAAAGGCTTTACCGGGAGAACGCTGAACTGAAAGAGGCAGTTCAGAGAGCAGAGCTGGATATGGCAAAGTACAAAAAGCTTGAGGAAACTCTTAACCAGACTCTGTTATTAGCCCAACAGACCGCCGATGAAATCCGGGCTAACGCTCACAAAGAGGCCGAGATGCTGGTGGAAGGTGCCCGTCAAAAAATAAAAGAAACCTTTGCCGCCTATGAGGAGATACTCAAAAGGTTAAATGTTTACCGCACCGAGATCAAATCATATATTAACTCCCAGGTAGAGTTTATGGACCGCCACGACAAAAGAGTGGAGGAGTTAACCGCTTTCTTTTACAGCAAAGACACCAAAGAATTGCTGGAGAAGGGTGGCCTGTAAAATTGTCTATCTCGGAATGGGATGACGGGGTACGTCTGGAGGTCAAGGTACAACCACGCTCATCACGGAATGAAGTGCTTGGTTTTCAACAAGGAGTACTCAAGGTAAAATTGACCGCTCCCCCGGTCGAGGGAGAGGCCAATCAGGCTTTAATCTCCTTTCTGGCAGAGACTATGGGCATCGCCAAGAGAAATGTGGTAATCCTTCGCGGAGAGACGTCCCGGTTGAAACTGGTGGGAATCCATGGAGTGTCGCTGGCCCAGGCCGAGAGTAGTCTCAACAAACGCAAATAGCGGGACCAGCCTAAAAGCGAGAATAGTAAACAGATTACATAATAAAATCCGGATTACGGCATCGAATAAAAGAGGTATACACTTTGACAGGCCAGGAAAAACGAGTTAAAGAAGTCCTGAATATATTGCAAAAGGAGTTTCCCCAGGCTGGAACGCGCTTAAAATGGAATAGTGTTTTTGAGCTGCTTGTTGCTACCATCCTGTCGGCCCAAACCACCGATGATCAGGTGAATCGCATAACCGGTTCACTTTTTAAGACGTATAATCAACCCCGGGATTTCGCATCTCTTACCCCCGAACAGTTGGAACCATGGATCAAAGGGTGCGGACTGTATCGAAACAAAGCCCGTTTCATTATTGAGGCATCGCGGGTTATTATAGATCGTTTTGCGGGACAGGTCCCGGATACCCTGGAAGAACTTATGGAGCTGCCGGGAGTGGGACGAAAGACCGCCAATGTAATCCTTAGCGTAGGCTTTGGCAAACCCGGATTGGCAGTAGACACTCACGTACAAAGAGTGGCTTCCAGACTTGGGTTTACTGATAGCGCTAACCCGGAACACACTGAGCAAAGGCTAAAGAGTATGATCAAGCCGCGTGACTGGGGTCGGGCACATCATCTTTTTATCTGGCATGGGCGACGCCATTGTCAGGCTAGAAAACCAAAGTGCTCGCAGTGCCCATTATCAGGGCTCTGCCCTGAAAACAAGACTATCTAGGCCTTTATTCCCCCGCGAAAAGCAATAAAATGGTAAGTGTAAATGCATAAATATTTCGCCGCCGGACTGACCATCTTCGTGTTTCACGGCAAAAGGGGTACCGAGCGGAACGGAAATGGAAGGCTCAAAGTTGGAAGTGGGACCGCATCAAACAGCATAGTTTAGGGTTTTTGCAGGTGAGTCGGATTTCCAAGTTGTATCACGACGACTAATATGTTAATATGAACGATCAGAACAACTTAAATATTGATGAAATAGCGATGAAAGGGACCGTAACATCTCTGGTGGTAACAAGCGAGTCTGGGATGGTGAAAGCCAGGCCTAAGCCATGATGTTGAATAGATCACCCTGGAGCCTTTAACCGAACCTGGACCGTGTTTCACAGCCAGCAGTAGGCTTAAACGGCTAATCTCCGTTATCGGATACCGGAGTGAACTGTGTTAAGTAGGGTGGTACCGCGGAAGAATACCTTTCGTCCCTGGGGATGAAAGGTTTTTTAGATTTGAAAGCGCTATGTTAAGGAGTGTTAGTATGGCTAAAGGAAAGTACGATCACACGATTAACCTGATGAAAACGGATTTTCCCATGAGAGCAAACCTTCCTGAAAGAGAACCAGAGATACTGAAACTGTGGGAGGACCTTGATATCTATCACCGGGTTCAGGAGCTGAACCAGGGCCATCCCAAGTTTATCCTGCACGACGGACCTCCGTATGCCAACGGACATATTCACTTAGGACATGCCCTGAACAAGGTCCTGAAGGATATCATAGTAAAGTTTCACACGGCGACCGGTTATGATGCTCCCTATGTTCCAGGATGGGATACCCATGGTCTCCCTATTGAACAGCAGGCTATCAAGGCCCTGGGTATTGACCGGCACCGCACCGATATCGTGGAGTTCAGACGGTACTGCCGGGACTACGCGCTGAAATTTATGGATATCCAGCGCCAGGAGTTCAAGCGGCTGGGTGTAAGGGGTGATTGGGACAATCCATACGTGACCCTGAAACCCGAGTTTGAGGCCACCCAGATCGGAGTGTTTGGGGAGATGGCCAAGAGGGGCTACATTTATAAAGGGCTGAAAAGCGTTTACTGGTGTTGTGACTGTGAAACGGCTCTCGCTGAAGCCGAAATTGAATACGCTGATAAGCAGTCTGACTCTGTATATGTCAAGTTCCCCTTTAAGGATTCTAACGACCTCTTTCCGGTCGAAGACACTTATATAATAATCTGGACCACCACTCCCTGGACCCTGCCCGCCAATACCGGGATCTGTCTCCATCCGGACTTTGATTATGTTTTGGTGGAGGTCAACCAGGAGAAGTATGTGGTGGCTCAGGAACTGCTGGAAAAGGTGGCTCCCGAGTTCGGCTGGTCTGATTACCAGATTAGAACCAAATTCAAAGGCCGGGAACTGGAGGAAGCCGTCTGCCGGCATCCCTTTATTGACCGGGATTCCATCGTCATCTGCGGGGAACATGTCACCCTTGAGCAGGGGACCGGTTGCGTGCATACCGCACCCGGACATGGTGCTGAGGACTTTGAGATCAGCAAGGTCTATGGTTTACCTGTTATCTCGCCCCTGAACGGCAAAGGGGTATTCACCGAAGAAGGCGGGAAGTATGAGGGACTGTTCTGTCATGATGCCAACCCGGTTATCATAAAGGACCTCACTGACACGAACATGCTGCTGGCAGTTGACCGCATCAGCCACCAGTACCCCCATTGCTGGAGATGCAAGGAACCCATTGTATTCCGGGCCACTGAACAGTGGTTTGCCTCGATTGACAACTTCCGCCAGGATATACTGGAGAATATAGACCAGGTTAAGTGGATACCGGGTTGGGGAAGAGACCGCATCTACAATATGATCCAGGACCGCGGGGACTGGTGCATCTCCCGCCAGCGTACCTGGGGGGTGCCGATTCCGATTTTCTACTGTGATTCCTGTGGCAAAACCATAATAAATGACGAGACTATAAGTCATCTTCAGGAGATATTTGCAAGCGAAGGCAGTGAAGCCTGGTTTGCCCGGTCAGCTGCCGAGTTGGTGCCGCCGGGGTTTGTCTGTCCTGACTGCCAGGGTGCGAGTTTTACCAAGGAAACTGACACCATGGACGTCTGGTTTGACTCGGGGTCCAGTCATCTGGCGGTTCTGGAGAACAGGCCGGAGCTTCGCTGGCCGGCTGATCTGTATCTGGAAGGGAGTGACCAGCATCGCGGCTGGTTTAATTCTTCCCTCACCACTTCGGTCGCGGTCAGAGGGGCAGCTCCCTATCACAGTGTCCTGACCCATGGCTTTCTGGTTGATGAACAAGGGCGTAAGATGTCCAAGAGTATGGGTAATGTAGTTGACCCGCTTAAGCTGGTTAAGGAGCTGGGGGCAGATATATTGAGGCTGTGGGTCTCATCGGTGGACTACCGCACTGACGTGTCAGCTTCGGATAATATTATGAAGCAGTTGGCGGAAGCATACCGTAAGATCCGCAATACCTGCCGCTTTATTCTGGGCAACCTCTATGATTTCGATCCCGAAAGGGACCGGGTCCATCCCGAGCAGATGAATGAACTGGACCGCTGGGCCTTGCTGAAGCTGAACAAGCTGATTTTGCGGGTGACCCGGGCTTACCGCAATTACGAGTTCCACCTGGTATATCATTCAATCCACAATTTCTGTACAGTGGATATGAGCGCCATTTACCTGGATATCATCAAGGACCGGCTTTACACCAGCCACCAGGAGAGCCAGGAAAGAAGAGCGGCGCAGACAGTAATGTATGATGTGATTCAATCGTTGGTAAGGATACTCTCCCCGATTCTGGCTTTTACCAGCGAGGAGATGTGGCGCTATCTCAAACGGGATGGTGACCAGGAAAGTGTACAGCTGGCCGGATGGCCCTCGGCGGAAGAGAGCACCCAGGATCCGGAACTGGAGGCCAAATGGGAGCGTATCTTCAAGGTGAGAGAGGTTGTAGCCAAGGCCCTGGAAGAGGCGCGCCGCAGCAAAATAATCGGCCATTCTCTAGGGGCCAGTGTGCAGTTGGTGGTTAGTTCCGATTGGATTAACGACTTGCGGTCAGTTCCTGATCTTGATAAGATCTTCATAGTCTCCGCAGTTTCTTTGGAATCAGGAGAACCTGAGGACGACGGCTATCTGCAGCTGGAAGAGGTTCCGGGTATCTGGGTCAAGGTCCTGCAGGCCGAAGGCAGCAAGTGTGAAAGATGCTGGGTTTACGATACCACCGTTGGCGAAGATGAGATGCACCAAACACTATGTAAAAGATGTCTTGATGTCATAAGCCAGATGGAAAGTTAATCCCTTGCAAAGTCTGGTGTCGGGTATTTATCATTCAAACTAAGGAAACATTACTTTCGGCAGGGGAATCATAGTTGATCCCCGGTTACGATCTTGGTTGCCGGTGATTGGGGGAGGTATGACCGTGAATGAAGACGGGCAGAGGTTGATTATCACTGTAATTGGGCATGACCGCATTGGGATAATTGCGGCCATTTCACAGATTTTGGCGGCAGCGCATATCAACATCCTGGATATCAACCAGACCATTATGCAGGGTTTTTTTACTATGATTATGATTGTTGACGCCAAAGAGAGTACCATGGAAATGGCGGATCTGAGCCAGAAGCTGGCGAACAAAGGCGAGGAACTGGGATTGGTGATTACAACCCAACACGAAGATGTTTTTCGCTATATGCACCGTATTTGATCGGCGGAGTAAAATCCCGTCTTGGTGTAAATAAACGTTATATTTTTGATAGGGAATCGCTATGAGGCGATTCCTTGTGCTAAGAAGAGGTTGACGGATGAATCCATCCGATTATACTGTAGTCTAAATTCGGGAAATGAGGTGGCATTATGCCGATGACCCTGGCACCCTCCGAAATTATGGAAACGGTTAAAATGCTCCAATTGCAAAACCTGGACATACGTACCATAACTATGGGTATCAGCCTGAGTTCTTGCCGCAGTGACAGTTTGGCAAAAACCAGACAAAAGATCTATGACACTATAACCAGCAAGGCCGAGAACCTGGTGAAAACTGGGGAGGATATCGAAAAAGAATATGGAATACCTATAATTAACAAAAGAATATCTGTTACTCCCATGGCCATCGTAGCCGATGGATTCGGCATGCATGAAATGGTTGAACTCGGTCGCTGTCTGGATGAGGCCGCCAGGCAGTGTGGGGTAAATTTTATTGGCGGTTATTCCGCCCTGGTTCATAAAGGAATGACCGAAGGTGATCTGGCACTGATCAAGTCTCTGCCGCAGACCCTGTCAGCAACCGATCGGGTGTGTGCTTCAGTGAACATTGGAACTACCAAGGCGGGAATCAATATGGATGCCGTCTATATGATGGGGGAGATCATCAAGGAGACTGCTCGATTGACAGCGGACCAGGACGGAATCGGGTGCGCCAAACTGGTGGTATTCTGCAATGCCCCTGAGGATAATCCCTTTATGGCCGGAGCTTTTCATGGGGTTGGCGAACCATCAGCCACCATAAACATTGGGATCAGCGGTCCGGGAGTGATTCTGGACGTGGTTAACCGGTTGCCGGAAGCTGATCTGGGAACCGTAGCCAACGAGATTAAGAAGACTGCTTTTAAGATAACCCGCATGGGTGAACTGGTCGGAAGGGTAGCCAGTAGTAGATTGGGGGTCCCGTTTGGTATTGTCGACCTTTCACTGGCACCAACCCCGGCGGTGGGGGACAGTGTGGCCGGTATACTGGAGGCGATGGGTCTGGAAAGGTGCGGGGCACCAGGAACCACTGCGGCTCTGGCATTGCTGAACGATGCAGTTAAAAAAGGGGGGGCGATGGCTTCTTCCTATGTAGGCGGACTTTCGGGAGCGTTTATTCCTGTTAGTGAAGATGAGGGAATGATTCGGGCAGTTGCTGAGGGATTTCTCTCTCTGGAAAAACTGGAGGCCATGACCTGTGTCTGTTCGGTGGGACTGGACATGGTCGCTGTTCCTGGAGATACAACGGCCAGTACCATATCAGGAATAATTGCGGATGAGGCTGCAATAGGTATGATAAACCGTAAAACTACAGCGGTGCGGATTATTCCTGCTCCTAATAAATCAGAGGGGGAATGGGTGGAGTTTGGAGGCTTGTTGGGAAAGGCACCTATTATGGCTGTAAACAAGGGCGTTTCTCACCTGTTCATTGCCCGGAAGGGAAGGATTCCCGCTCCCATCCAGGCATTAAACAATTAAAGGATGTGAAGAATGTTATCTGTAGAGGAATATGATCAAGTACTCGCCATCTATACGTCACACAGGTTATTTGGTCGCAAGGTTTCCCAGGCGTTTGTTTATCTGGTGGATGGCCTGCTGATTGATACCGGTTTACCCAGATCAAGTGCCGAGTTGGTGGAATTGATTACTGGTCATGAACTCAAACTTATTGTAAACACTTACCATAACCCCGAAAGTATAGGTAACAATGCCCTGTTACAAAGAACCTTCAGTGTTCCCATCAGGGCGCATAAAGAGGCGGTAGAGAAAATAAAATATCCGCGACAGGAAGGGATCGTCAGACGCTGGTTATGGGGTCAGCCATTGACCAGTAAAGTATCCAAGTTAAAAAGTATCATCAGGTTCAAGGATTACTATTTCAGGGTTTATGAAACGTTTGGAATTGGATACGGACACATCTGCCTCTTTGAGCCTGACCGGGGTTGGCTGTTCAGCGGAAGGCTGTTGGCTGATCAGGACTTAAACAAGTGCAGAGACTTGGGAGAACTACGCAGAGATTTGAAACGTATGCTGTCGCTTCAGCCCCGGATGGTCTTTTGTGCCAGTAATGGGGTCTTGAATAATGGCGTATCTGTAATTGAATCAAAGTTAAGGACTCTGGAAATGGGGATTCATGATGAGGTTTGGGATGATGCATGGTCCCTGAGTCATTGAAAACCACGGTCATTAGACAGGTGGCCCGATTTAACTGCAAACTTTAAACTGCGTTAACTCTTGACCGGGTATCGACACATCATGATGATGGTATAATAATCTCAAAGGCATGGGGGACGGATTTACGTTCCTCTGAAAAGATTGCATGAGAGAAGACCAGGAACAGACTACCGCCGGACTGATAAAATGGCTCGGCGACAAAATCGATGAACTGTCGGTTAACATGGAAAAAATGAGACTGGCAGAATACATCGAAATGATGGAGAAACCACGCAGACTCCTGTATTTGAATTTTATGATGGGTCTGGTAAGGGGTTTCGGCATGGCTATTGGGTTTACCCTACTGGCGGCCATTGTATTATGGGCTATGCAGCGGTTAGTGGTCTTGAATCTGCCATTGATTGGTGATTTTATCGCAGATATTGTTCGGCTTGTCCAGGTGGAGTTGCAAGTGGGAGGGCCAAATCTGGGCGGGATGTGATAGTTTGAACAGGAATGAACAGGAATTACTGCTGGAGAGGCAGCGGTTACAGGATGCCATAAAGCGAAAAACAGAGGCGGCCATGACTCCTCTAAGTGAGATGACTGATGAGTTATCTTTGTATGATCAACATTCAGGGGATCTGGGGTCTGAGACTTTTGAGCGGGAAAAGGATGCTGGCCTCCAGGAAATGCTGGAGGCGCGATTAACCCAGGTAAACGATGCTCTCAACAGGCTCAGTGATGGTAGATACGGGATATGCGAGAGGTGTGGTCAGCCTATTGATCCCAGGAGGTTGGAACGGCTTCCCAGTGCCAGCCTGTGTATTTCATGTGCTCGCAGAGATAAGGATCGTTTCGTTAGGCCGCCGGAGGAAGAGATCCTGAATATGCACGAGATTGACGCCAAAGGAGATCAGTTCGAGGTTGCCGGTTATGACTTGTTCGATGAATACGGAATTGGTGCTGACAGCGTCACAGATTAAGTGATACCGAGAAAGGGGGTTTAATTTGTGCGAATAGGAGTGTTTTCGGACAGTTATCGCCCTTATACCAGTGGTGTAGTCACCTCTATTTGTACTTTTAAAGAAGAACTGAATAATCTGGGACACGAAACCTTTATATTTGCCCCCAGTTACCGCAATTACCGGGATGAGGAAGAGGATGTGTTCCGGTTCTTTTCTGTTCCAGCGCCGAGCAATCCCAACTATACTTTGGCGGTACCGCTCTCACCGCGGGCTAACATGGTGGCAAAGAAACTAAACCTTGATGTAATCCATGTTCACTCGCCATTCATACTAGGGCAGATGGGGGCGAGGTGTTCACGGAACCTGGGTATCCCACTGGTTTTTACCTACCACACGCTCTATGACCAGTATGTGCATTACGTGCCGCTAGCTCAAGAGATTGCCCGGGAATGGGCGAACAAATACATCAGCAGCTTCAGTAATCGGTGTGACCTGGTAATAACCCCATCGATGGAAATTAAGAACCTGATTCAAACCAAGGGTATCAAAACTCCCATTGAAGTTATACCAACCGGAGTAGAAACCAGCAGGTTTGAAAACGGTGACCCCTCATGGCTCAGGAGACGTTTCAATATTCCCGCTAACCGGAAAATCTGCCTGTTTGTCGGGCGGTTAACCCGGGAGAAGAATCTTGACTTTTTGTTCCGGGCATTTAAGAAGGTAAAAGATGAATACAGTGACACCTCATTGGTAATAGTCGCCACCGGTCCTTTAGAAAAGGAACTAAAGAAACTGGTGATCAATTTGGGGATGATCATTAATGAAGATGTTATCTTCACCGGGTTTTTACCATCCGATAACTTGGTCGATGCCTACTGCGGGGCTGACATATTTACGTTTGCTTCAGTCACTGAAACCCAGGGTATTGTTCTGGTTGAGGCTATGGCAGCCGGCCTGCCGGTAGTGGCTATTAGAGCGACCGGCAGCCAGGAAATGGTCGAGCATGAAAAACAGGGCTTGCTAGTCGATTACAATCTGGATATGTTTGCACAGCAAATAACCCGCCTGCTGCGTGACGATGAGCTGAGGCAGAGATACTCTGCTCAGGCGGTCGTTCGCGCGTCAGAGCTTTCATCCCGCACTATGGCCCGTAAATTGGAACGGCAATATCAGATGTTGGTAGATGAAGGCAAAGGGAGCCGCAGCAGACATCTTCATCTGTTTGAAAAATGGCGTTCCGGTTAGTGAATTCCGGTATTCGGTTATTATTGCTAGTAATTTTTTAATTCACCTCTTGGCATGCTAACAGTGGGAGGTGACTTAAATGAAGAAACGCAAAGGTGTTGGCCTGAAAGTTGCCGGACTTGGGGCCTTGGTTACGGCCCTGGGAGCGACCATTTTCAAACGCAGCAGATTTGGACGTGGTGTCATCGGCTTCGGTCTAGCTCACATTGTACTCGGAATGTTGGATCGTATGCGGATTCGTGGCTAGTTCCTCCTGCACCGGGGAATCCCGGTGCTTTTTGGTGTTTAATCACTCCCGACAAAGGCGGAGAAATGGGTTAATATGGGTGAGTGAGAACCATTGGGCTTTGAATATAAATGATAATGCGGGTGGGGGAGAATCAATGATAATTGACGAGACCATCAGGGTTATGAGACCTTCCCGGGGCAGCCTGGTTTACATCCTGAAAACGAAACAGGGACTGGTTATAGTAGACACTGGCTCCGAAATCAAGGCAGCACCAATTGTGGTTGACTATGTAAAAAACCGTTTACATCAAACCCCGGATCAAATCAGGTACATATTCTTGACTCATTGGCATGGTGATCATTCAGGAGCGGCTGAAAGACTTAGAGAGTTGACGGGAGCCCAAATAGTATGTCACCAGGGTGACTCCAGTCTCTTAGCTGGAAATGCCGGAATAGATTACTGTTGGGATAAACCTATGCCCAGATCGGGATTAAATCCTTTCATGCAGCTGGTATGCGCAGCCGGATATCGAATGATGAAAGCCAATACTGATTCCCTGCGGCCTGACATCCTGGTGGAAGATGGTGCAATGCCATTCGGTGAAGAATGGAAAGTCCTGCACCTCCCCGGCCACACTCCCGGGAGTTGCGGTCTGTGGTCACCCCAGCGCCGAATACTCTTTGCCGGAGATACTTTGTTATGTGCGGGAAACAGGATCATCCCTCCGGTACCCTTTCTGATTCAGGATACAGAAAAGCTGTACCAATCCTGGCGCAAGTTAAACCAACTGGGCGAAATCAACTGGCTATTGCCCGGCCATTTTATTCCTGTACGCTGGAACAAAGTAATTGAGATGCTGCCCGCAGTGAAAAAATACGGTGTTTATCGAGGGGGATGATAAAGATTGGCCGTAGGATAAGGATAATTATATTTTTATCCTTGTGGGTTTTTATTACGATTTTCCCTGGCTGCACTAACGTTCGCGAGGTGGAGACTCTATCTCGGGTGGAGGAACCGTTAACCTCGTTTATCGGAGAGAAAGAAGCCATTAAAGCTGTTGCCCGTATTCCTGATGTGACCAGTTTCCGAAGATTCACCGCGACCCCCTGCCTGATTCAAGTTGAACAACACCCTACAGTTAAGGATCCAGTGTATATTATCAGAGTTGTTGAGGATCAGCATGATCATCTGGTCCTGTATGGTCTCTACATGGTGGACGCGTATAACGGTCAGGTTATGGAATAGGAGTTATACCGGTCATGCTGCGGTTCTCGCGGGGGAATCAAGGGGCGGCGACTGGAAGGTCAGACTGGCTGTGATATAATAGGTATTATTTCTTGGGAGCTGGATATCATGCGTTTCTTCGGACTTTATTTGGGTATAGTAGGGCTGGACCAACTGATCAAATACTGGGCCCGGCAGTCTTTGCCGTTAAACGACTCATTGCCGGTTATTGAACCATTCCTCTATTGGACCTACGTCAGAAATGAAGGCGCGGCCTTTGGCTTTTTCCAGGGCATGAACTGGATTCTGGTGCTGTGTGCAGTGATTGTTATCGGCGGAGCACTGCTTTATATATTGGCCCACCGTCCTCAAACGGCGGTAGTGGCAGCCTTGGCCCTGATAGCTGGCGGAGCAACCGGCAATCTGATTGACCGTCTTATTTTCGGTGGAGTAATAGACTATATTGATGTCAGAATCTGGCCGGTTTTTAATCTGGCAGACATGGCCATCGTTGCTGGTTCCCTGCTGATCATTATCTTCGTTGGATTTGCCAAGGAGGAGGAAGGAAAGCCGTGGAAACACTGACCCTGGTAGTGGGGCAAGAACATGATGGAAAGAGATTGGACCAGTTTGTGAGCCAGGAGGTAGAGCGGCTTTCAAGAGTCCTAGCAGCTGATCTAATTAAGAATGGTGAGATCAGAGTTGAAGGAAGAAGGGTTAAAGCCAGCTATCGAATTAAAGAGGGTGAACTGGTTTCAGTTCACATTCCACCTCCTCAGGAGGTCCAGCTGGTACCTCAGGATATACCGCTTCAGGTGGTATATGAAGATAGTGATCTCGTAATTATCGATAAACCTCAGGGAATGGTGGTTCATCCGGCCCACGGAAACTGGGACCAGACACTGGTTAATGCCTTGTTATTTCAGGTTCGGGATCTATCAGGCATAAATGGTGAACTGCGGCCCGGGATTGTCCACCGTTTGGACAAGGATACCTCAGGACTTATGGTGGTAGCGAAGAACGACCACAGTCACCGGCACCTGGCCGAGCAGATCAAAGCCCACAGTTTTACCAGAGAGTATATGGCCCTGGTTCATGGCCAGGTCCGTGAAAACCAGGGGAGGATAGAAGCCCCGATTGGACGGGATCCCCGGGACCGAAAAAAGATGGCGGTAGTGGCCGGGGGCCGACCGTCTATTACTAATTACCGGGTAATCGAAAGGTTTGTGGACTACACCCTGGTACGGTGTCGACTGGAGACGGGAAGGACCCACCAGATCAGAGTGCATATGGCCTTCCTGGGTCACCCGGTGGTGGGTGATCCATTATATGGGCCGCGCAAGAATGCCTGGAAACTGGATAAGCAGGTTCTGCACGCCAGTTTGCTGACTATTACCCATCCGACGACCGGGGAAATAATGACCTTCGAATCACCGCTGCCCGAATACTTCAACGATATTGTACAGGAATTAACCGTTGATCCCCTTACGAAAACGAATAATACGGATGTTTGAGGTTTTCCCAGGGTGACTAAAAGCTGCCACAATAAAGCCGGGCATGGGTTTGACTTCGTACAACCGGTGATATAAAATTCATTCAGATAACCTTTAAGTTGGTCCTGTGAGATCAACAAGGTGGTAAGCGGACAATGCGGTCTACCTTGTTTTTGCACGGTAGACCTTTGTTATCGTAAGGGGGTTCTCCAAGTGGGCTTTATCGAAAAGAACAAGATCATGGATGAGACTGCGATGCGTCGAGTCATAACCAGGATTGCCCATGAGGTTATCGAGAGAAACAAAGGGGTCAGCAATCTGGCGGTGGTAGGTATCCGGCGCCGGGGAGGTCCACTGGCTGAGAGATTGGCGGCCAAAATTGGGGAGATAGAAGGGGTTACTATCCCGGTGGGGATTCTTGACATAACCCTTTACCGGGATGATCTGACTGCTCTGGGCCCCCAACCCCTGGTTCACAGGACTGAAGTTGGATTCAACCTTAACGGAAAAACAGTGGTTTTGGTGGATGATGTTCTCTATACTGGCAGAACCGTCAGGGCGGCTCTGGACGCGCTGGTGGACCTGGGACGACCGCGATGTATACAGTTGGCGGTTCTGGTTGACCGGGGACACCGGGAACTGCCAATAAAGGCAGATTTCGTGGGGAAGAACGTCCCCACCTCCAGCAAAGAAACCATTTCTGTCAGGGTAAACGAAATCGATGGGATAGATGAGGTGGTTATCGAAGAAAAAACATAGGATAGTTTCCCTTTAAGACAGTCCCGAGAGGCTGGTAAGGGAGAGTCCACCACCAAGGCTTCCAAACCTTACCAGTCAATCGGCGGGTAAGGTTTTTTTATGGGAAAGATTATTACGGAATTGTTTGAAATGCTCCTGCACAACACACAGTAAGTAATACAAGGGGTTGATTAAATGGTTTTTAAACATCGCAAAGACCTTCTTGGCCTGGCAGATTTGAGCCGCAGTGATATTGATACTATTCTGAATACCGCTGTCCCTATGAAAGACGTACTGATGCGTGACATCAAGAAGGTGCCGACTCTCAGGGGTAAAGTGGTTTGTACAGTTTTTTATGAAAACAGCACCAGAACCAGAACCTCGTTTGAACTGGCAGGCAAGTACCTGAGTGCTGATACGGTCAATCTGGCGGTATCTACCAGCAGTGTACAAAAGGGTGAAAGTCTTAAGGATACCATCAAAACCATTGAAGTGATGGGGACCGATGTAATGATAATCAGGCACTCAATGAGCGGAACGCCCCACTATGTAGCCCGAAATACCGGCATGCGTGTCATAAATGCCGGTGACGGTGCTCATGAACATCCTACTCAGGCACTTCTCGACATGTATTCGATCCGTGACAAAAAAGGGACCCTGGAAGGGTTGAAAGTAGCCATATTAGGTGATATTGAACACAGCCGGGTGGCGCGGTCCAATATTATTGGACTTAGCAAATATGGCTGCGAGGTCCGGGTGGTAGGCCCGGAAACCCTGCTTCCAGCCGAAATCGAGGGCCTGGGAGTGAAAAAATACTATGATATAGAGGAAGCTCTGGACGATGTCGATGTAATAAACGTTTTGCGTCTGCAGCTGGAACGTCAGAAGAAGGGCTTGTTTCCCAGTATTTCAGAGTATTCGGATCGTTTTGGATTAACCCGCAAACGTCTGTCCCTGGCCAAAAAAGATGTTCTGGTACTGCATCCCGGACCGATGAATCGGGGTGTCGAAATTGCTGGGGATGTGGCTGAAAGCAGTGTTTCTGTTATAAATGAGCAGGTCACCAATGGAGTTGCAGTACGAATGGCTTTACTGTATCTGATGATGGGAGGTGCCAACTAAATGACACTGTTAATAAAAGGTGGCCGTATTATAGATCCTGCTAATCAGATTGATATGACAGGTGACGTTTTAATAGAAGATGGACGGATTAAAGAGGTATCCCCGTCCATTGCAAGTAATGGTGCTGAGTTCGTCAATGCCGAGGGCATGATTGTATGCCCGGGGTTCATTGATATGCATGTTCATTTACGTGAACCAGGGCTGGAGTATAAAGAGACTATTGCCAGCGGCGTCCGGGCGGCAGCGGTAGGTGGTTTTACCACCATATGCTGTATGCCAAACACTGATCCGGTTTGCGACAACCGGGCGGTTGCTTCTTTTATCGTTGATACTGCCCGGAGACAGGGATTGGTTAATGTTTATCCCATTGGCTGTATAACCAAGGGGCAGAAGGGTCAGGAGATTACGGAAATGGCGGCCCTGGTGGATGCCGGGTGCGTGGGTATTTCGGACGACGGAAAGCCGGTTATGAATGCCGAGGTAATGCGCCGGGCCATGGAATACGCTAAAATGTTTAAACTCCCGGTAATATCACATTGTGAAGATATGTACCTCTCCGAAGGCGGACAGATGCATGAGGGATATTACTCGACCCTGTACGGTTTAAAAGGGATTCCATCGGTTGCCGAGGAAGCTATGGTGGCCCGGGATATAATGCTTAGCGGTATGACCGGTTCCAAACTTCATATTGCTCATATAAGCACCAAAGGCAGTCTGGAACTGATTCGCGAGGCCAAGAAAGCCGGGTTAAGTGTTTCCTGTGAGGTAACTCCCCATCACCTTACCCTGACAGACCAGGATTTGGGAACTTATGACGCTGATTACAAGGTAAATCCTCCGCTTCGCTCCCAAGAACACGTGGATGCGTTGATTGCCGGGCTGTCGGATGGAACCATAGATTGTCTGGCTACGGATCATGCTCCACATGAGATTGAGGTAAAAGACTGCGAATTCAATCTGGCCTCATTCGGAATATCAGGACTGGAGACCGCGGTTGCGGTTATCTTTTCCTACCTGATTGACAGCGGTCAGTTAGATCTAAATAACGTGGTGAAAGCTTTTACCGTAATGCCGGCAAGAATACTCGGGCTCGACCGGGGCACACTGACTCCGGGTAAGGTTGCTGATATAACCATAATTGACCCGAATGCGACCCAGCAGGTGGACCCCCAGCGATTTCAATCGAAAGGCAAAAATACCCCTTATAAGGGACGGGTATTAAAAGGATGGCCTTATGCAACCCTGGTGGGCGGCAAAGTTATTGCCCAAAAGGGAAACATTATACAGTAGATTCTCACAACCCTACACTGCTGTTGGCTGACAAACAGCAACTTGGAAAACCGGGGAAATATAGGAAACATGCCTGTACCTGTTGGAATAAAAATTAAGACCGATCATGAAAGACCTGGATTACTGAAAAGAGGACCCAGGCAGGATAAAACCTGGCTGGTGGTGAATAAACTAACCTTGAGGTGAACAATTGGAGTCAGTTCACAGTAACACTTAGAACTACGAGATGACCAAAATATGGAGGTAACGTATGCCCTCAGTTGAGAAAGCTCTGGTAATAAGACACCGGGAGATTGTGCCTTATTACTATGAACTTGAATTTATTGCTCCCAGTATTGCCCAGGAGGTGCAACCCGGACAATTTGTGAATGTAAGGGTGTCGGACAGTCTTGATCCCCTTCTAAGAAGGCCATTCAGTATTTATGATGTTGATAAAAAACTCGGCAGTATTACAGTGTTTTATAAGGTTGTCGGCAGAGGCACTGAACTCTTGTCACAAATGCCTATTCAAAAACGACTGGACGTTATGGGACCACTTGGCCGGCCATTTTCAACTCCCAAGCATATTAACAGAGCCTATCTTATCGGAGGCGGGGTAGGCATTGCCCCTTTGGTGTACCTGGCGAAGGTTCTTACAGCCAATGAGGTTAAGGTCAAGGTGCTGATGGGAGCATCTACTGCCGGCTTCCTTTCCGGCAAAGACATGTTTGACAGGCTGGGAGTTGATTACCTGGTTAGTACTGACGACGGCAGTGAGGGTATGAGGGGAAGGGTTACCGATCTTTTTAAACAACAACTCTCGCTTACCGACTGTGATTACATTTATGCCTGTGGGCCAGAACCAATGCTTGCGCGGATAACATTCCTGGCTAATCAATACGGTATTCAAGGTGAAGTCTCACTGGAGGGGCACATGGCCTGCGGTGTCGGAGCCTGTTTGGGTTGTGCCCACCAGGTGAAAGTTGGGGGAGACCATCGTTATGCCAAGATCTGCAGCGAAGGTCCGGTGTTTAGGATCGGTGAGGTTATATTCCACACCGGGAATGAGGGGTGAACACTACGGACAGGAAAACCAAGAAAAAAAATCGCATTATACTCGATCTGGAAGTTGATCTGGGAGGTATGATCCTAAAGAATCCGATAACAGTTGCATCAGGAACCTTTGGTTACGGGTTGGAGTATGAACCGTTTGTTGATATTGCTTCACTTGGTGCGGTAATCGTTAAAGGAACTACCCTGGGACCGAGAACAGGCAATCCGCCGCCCCGGATTCTTGAAACCCCGTCTGGCATGTTAAATGCCATCGGTCTTGAGAATCCAGGTGTTGAGAGTTTTATCAAACACCATCTTCCGGTTCTGAGGAGCCGGAACGTCACGGTGATTGTTAACATAGCGGGCAACACCGTAGAGGAGTACGCCGAGCTGGCCAGAATTCTGAATGACCAATCAGGTATTGCCGGCTTGGAGGTCAACATATCCTGCCCCAACGTCAAAAAGGGCGGACTGCAGTTTGGGACCGATCCTGGAATGGTGCAGGAGGTAGTTGCCGCGATCAAGTCCCAGACCTCGCTTCCGGTGATGGCCAAACTATCGCCTAATGTCACGGATATCGTTGCCATAGCCAGGGCCGCAGAACGGGGCGGAGCCGACTGCCTGTCGCTGATCAACACCCTTTTGGGGATGGCTATTGATATTGAACGTCGTAAGCCCTTTTTGGCCAATACGTTTGGCGGCCTTTCAGGGCCTGCCATAAAACCGGTCGCCCTGCGCATGGTCTACCAGGTGGCATCAGAGGTTGCACTCCCGATCATGGGTGTGGGTGGTATAACAAATACCCGCGATGTGATTGAGTTCCTGATGGCGGGGGCCACCGCAGTATCTATAGGAACTGCTAATTTTGTTAATCCACTGGTAACCATGGAAGTCTTGAATGGGCTCAGAGAATACATGGAGCAAAATCACATCTATGACATCAAAGAACTAATAGGTGCTGCCCTGCCCCAGGGATTGGCAGGGAAGGGCGGTAATTCTTAGTTAACATAAAGCCGAATAACGTAATACAGTTGGAGGTATACGAATGCAGGCAAAAGACCGCATTGTGTTAGCATTGGATGTTGCGAATGAAAAACAGGCTTTGAATCTGGTTGAACTCTTACAGCCCCATGTGGGGGTGTTCAAGGTGGGTATGCAGCTCTACAACGCCACAGGTCCCGATATAGTGCACAAGATCCACGGCCTTGGCGGCCAGGTCTTTCTGGACCTCAAATTTCACGATATCCCGAATACCGTCGGTGCAGTGTCGCGCGTTGTAGCCGGCTTTGGATGTATGATGTTTAATGTCCACTGTGCAGGTGGCCGGGCTATGATGGAAGCTGCAGCCCAGGCGGTCAAAGAGGAGTCTCTGAAGCAGGGTATTGCTCGTTCACGGGTGCTGGGGGTTACAGTCCTCACCAGCCTGTCCGAGGCCCAGGTAAACAATGAACTGGGGATTCCGGGGACTGTTCAGGATACGGTTGTGCGATGGGCCGCCTTGGCCCGGGATTCTGGGCTTGACGGGGTAGTAGCCTCACCGCAGGAAGTATCCGCCATCAGGGAAGAGTGTGGACCTGACTTTTTGATTGTCACTCCTGGCGTAAGACCAATCTGGGCAGATACCCAGGACCAGAAGAGAGTCACCACTCCCCGCGAAGCCGTGGAGAAGGGATCTGACTATCTGGTGATCGGCAGACCGGTGACTGCAGCGCCGGACCCGGTGACAGCGGTACAAAGAATTATAACGGAGTTGGAGGAATAAGAGTTGAAGAAGGAAGACATCAAACAGATATTCATAGAAACCGGAGCCTTGCTGCAGGGTCATTTTATTCTCACCTCCGGGCGTCACAGTGACCAGTACATGCAGTGTGCCCGGGTATTACAGTATCCAGATCATACAGAACAACTGGCCCGCATTATAGCCGGACAGTATACGGATGACCGGATTGAAGTGGTAATCGCTCCCGCTATGGGAGGGATAATAGTTGCTTACGAGGTTGCCCGGCAGCTGGGGGTAAAAGCGGTTTTTTCTGAGCGCCAGGAAGGACGCATGACTCTGCGGCGCGGTTTTGCGATTGAACCGGGGCAAAGGGTTTTGGTGGTAGAAGATGTTATAACCACCGGAGGTTCTGTAAAGGAAGTTATTGATTTGGTTAATGAGGCCAAGGGAGAAGTCATAGGAGTAGGCGTTCTCGTCGATCGCAGTAATGGCCAGGTTGATTTTGGAGTAAAAACCGCAGCGGTTCTGTCCATGGAAATCGAATCTTTCCCTCCCGAGGACTGTCCCCTGTGCCGTGAGGGGAAAATGGCGGCCGTCAAACCGGGGAGCAGAGCGCTCTCCTAATACTGCAGCCGATTACCAACTGGCTTCAGTCTACGGAGCTTTTCAGGATTGACGAGAGCCGTTTGTCTGACGGATTAACATAAATTGTCCAATAATTATCATATATCACCATGCCAGGCCGGGCGTTGCGCGGCTTTTTGACCCGAGAGCGAAAGGTATAGTCAACAGCCACCTTCTCGGCATCCTTGCCCCGGGAATAATAACCTGCGAGAATGGCTGCTTCCTCCAGCGAACTGATTGGGACATCATCAATGCTGTTGATCGTCGAGGGCAGCTCCAGGATGACGTGGGCCCCGGCATAACCCTGAGCATGAAGCCACAGGTCTGTTTTACGTGA
The DNA here is from genome assembly GCA_050951725.1 of Syntrophomonadales bacterium. GTDB lineage: Bacteria > Bacillota > Syntrophomonadia > Syntrophomonadales > DTU052 > DTU052. The sequence goes on from JBMNJO010000012.1 coordinate 564,245, forward strand.
GGTCTTTAAGGTTAAGGTGTCATTCTGCCGGTTGTTTTTGCCTACCCGGATACTCAATCCATCAGTTGACATAAAATGACGGGGGCTGGCAGCGGCCGCTGGTCGACGACTCTTGGTGCGGCTATTGGATTTGGCAAGGCCCTGCTCTTCAAGTTCGTAAATTATTTCCTCTATATCCTCAATGGTTGGTGCCTTTTCCAGTGACACCTGAACTGATTCCAGATACTCGATTTCCTGGCGATTATGTCTTATAAACTCCTCCAACCTGTTTATTGCCTTCTTAGCCTTGGCATACTGCTTGAAATACCTTTGAGCATTCTGCTGAGGGGTTAGATATGGCAGCAGTTCGATTTCTGTCTCACCCTGGCCATCAAAGTTGGGAAGTACGGCCCTGGTTTGTCCTTTCGCTATCTGATAACCATAGGTTGTCAGCAGTTCGCCGTAGAGCCTCAAGGAGTCGCTTTTTTGGGCCTGTTCCAGATCGCCTTCCTGAAAAAACAGTTTCTTGTAGGCCTTATCAAGCAGGGTTTTGACGTTCCGGCCGATATTGGTCCGCAGTGACTCAAGTCTGGCCTGGGCCATCTTGAAGGTATAAAAACGGTCCATGGCCATGTTTATCGAATCACAGGCGAAATACTCTTTTTCGTCCTGGTAAGCCGGAGTAAAAGTAAAGTATTCCTCTGGCCCTTTAACACCTATTGCCATAGTGGGAGTCATCTCCGCAACCAGCTGGGAGATGGTGTTGTAAAGTCTGCTCATCTCATAATCGCCGCACTCCCCCACCGGCAGATCCGGCGGGGTACCGGTCAGGTTACATATTTCCCGGCAGGTAACAGGGCTGAAACCATTCATCGTGCGGAAAAGTGATGCTGAAACAGTGGATGTATGATTTTCAGACCATAGGACCCGACAGAATGTCTCATAATCGCACTCCGTCGGATTAAGCTTGTTTTGTGACGGAGGGGCAACGTATTCAATCCCGGGCTGGACTTCACGATGGCTGCTCAACTCATGACCGTATCTCTTCAATCCGTCCAGAATAGTATTCTTAAGCGGATCAATAAGAACCACATTGGAGTTCTTTCCGGTAAACTCACAGACCAGGATTTTCTCCTGCCATTCCATTAAATCATTCAAAGCCTCCATCTTGATCCAGACTATGCGGTCAAAATCCTTTTGAGTAAACTCCAGAATCCTGGCCCCATCCAGATGTTTGCGGAGCAACATGCAGAACGCGGTTGGCTGAGCCGGGTTTTCTCGACGTTCCTGAGAGAGGTGCATACGACCCCAGCGAGGATTAACTGAAATAATAAGCCGACTGCTGCCTTTTCTCTGCCTGACCACCAGGGTAAGCTGGTCCTTTTCCGGCTGATAAACCTTTTCTATCCGTTGGCCTGAAAGTTGACCATTCAATTCTCTTACCAAATGATTGATTGTTAACCCGTCAAAGGGCATACTCTGATCACCTCTGTCTTCAAAGTATAGACCGTCAAACGGAAACCTACAACACGTTCTGCAGTAACAACGGTTATTGGAGGACGCCTTCATTTGAGATAAAATGTGGTAAGATCGAGAATTATGGCAGCCGGATTGGACGGGGTACTATATGACTATCGAAATGGTAAGAAATCTTTACCATGATATACTAAAGAAAATTCTCGCCTTAGAGGTTGAAAAAAAAGAAATCGCTCAAAGAATTCTTATCCTGAAAACGAGACCGGAGCGACTCCCGCTGATAAGGGACTTTTTACAAGCTGATCTATCCAAGCACCAATTGCTCGAACAGGCTACTGTAACCGCCATGCAGAATCAGGCCAACGAGGTACTGGATCATATCAGCAGGCTCTGCCCCACGACAGATGGCATGTCTCTAATCCAATGCATTCGAGGTGAGATAGTAAGAAACGAAAAAATGCTCGATCTGGTCGGTAAAGAGATTAAGCATCCCCAACGATGCACTTTCACTGAACGTCGTATCTTACGCGACATATGCAAGTATGTGGTTGCTCAGGCTCGAGAGTATGCCAAAACCAACTTCTAGGCAATCCGAGTCAAATCTTTGAGACAAAAGGAGATTGATTTATGAAAACGATACTGGAGAGCCAGGAATGGCAGGAATTATTGGAAAGGGAAGAAGAGGTAGGACCTGAGACATTATTGGAAGAGATACTTGAAAAACGGAACTGGACAAACAGTGAAATACTCTGGACCATCCGTCGAATGATCTATCATTATGCGTTGCATGACTCGGTTCTTAAGAAGGCTCCGGTGGAGCGCATATTTGATAATTTTGTCAGCATCCTGCGAGGATTCTACATGATTTTTGACCAGACCAACCCCCAGCTCGATGACAATATTCGCAGCTATATCTCAGCAAAGATTATTGATGCAACGTGGGGAATTAGCGATGGAACACGTTCCTACCTATCCAAGATAAGTAAATAGATTATTATAATGTTTTGATAATTAGCAGGAATTTGACGGTATTAAGCGAAAAAAGAAACAGAGATTTCGTACAAGCCCTGGAAGGGCGTGAGAAAGCCTGGTTCCGAATTGTGACCCTATATGTCAAAACGTTCTAAGACAGCTCCTGGAACAATGCATTTATTCATTGTAATTCGCCATTATGATCGGAAGTCAAACCTTTTTCATTAAGGCTTTTTCAACGGCCGCCAGTCCTTGTGGGTCGGGGGGTAGTATGGTTACGTCTGTAAGGGGAAAAGTGATTAGCCGAATAGTCAAGATGGAGGAACGGATTAACAAATGCAATCGTTGTAAAGATGTACGGATTTGTTGCCATCGGCCTTCAACTGGTAAAGGAGATGTGGAGGCCGACATCCTGGTGGTTTTCGCCAGTGAGAGCGAAGTGGTTGATCGTAGTGAATTGACCCGCATGCGGCAGGAGATATCAGCAATGGCTGGTGATGGCACAAAAGTATATCATACCTTTATGGTAAGGTGTCAGCCCAAGATGTGTAACCGCCGCAAAGACCAGGCAGTGCTGTTTGATGGGGTGCTTATCAATTCCGAAGGAAAGTGTTTGCTTAAATGCCAACCGTGTGATGCCAACCCGGTGAAGCCTGATGATCAGCAGACTATGAACTGCCTGCATTTTCTTTTGGAGGAAATCGAAATACTGGCACCGGAGCTGATCATTGTCGTTGGAGAAAGAGTTTATCAATACGTCTTTCGGGCCTTTGGGATATTTGATCCCTTTAATAAGCCATTTGATGAGGTTAAAAACAAGTTGTTCCGTTCCAGTGAATACCTGTTTATAACGGCGCAAATGCCGGCATCCGGTTGCGAGGCTCCGTTTTCTGAACTGAGCCACCTGTTTCAAATAATTCCTGACGGGTTATCTGGTATCAGCTGAGCGGATTCATCCGGCCTTGGTTTACCAATCCTGATAAACCAGAGTAACAGGGAATAACCCGAAACTCTCACTTACTGAAGAAGACTAAGTGAAAATGCTCACCTGCCCATAATTCTTCATGATTTTATTTGCTCGCCCTACAAGCCCATAGGATTACCATTTCCGAATAAACAGTTGATTCTTCGGCGAAAAGTTATAATTGGGAAGTTTGATTGCATAGATATACATCATCAGATTTCGCATGGGGTTTTTGCATCTGCTGGCCCCGGGTGAGAAAAATTATGCCTGCCAATTTCGCATCCATGTCCGCTCGTCCCTTCGGTCCCACTCCAATGAAACTCGCCTGCTGTCGCAGCTCGTCCTTGCCGGGTGCTGCAAACATGCCCATGCCAACCGGCCCGTTGTATAGTTATGCATTCAAACAGATTAAGTTACTTTACCGGTGGGGAATCACAGTTCTTTAAAGCAATTCTCATGAATAAATTTTCCAAAAAGACAAAAGGATGAAAACGGGAATGCAAAAGACGAATTGGCATGTACAGACAGTGGTTGACGTTGCACGTGAATGGAAAACATCTCTGGAAACGGGTCTCGCATCCGGGGTGGCGCGAAAGAGACTGGAAGCGGGCCGTAATGTTATTGCGGAAGCAGAGCGGCCCCGACCGTTGTCGATGTTGGCTTCGCAGTTTACAGATACCATGGTACTCGTTTTATTGGCCGCAACTCTATTATCCGGGTTATTAGGCGATATAATTGATGCCATCGTCATTTTAACCATAGTGATAATTAATGGAATTCTGGGTTTTATCCAGGAGTACCGGGCGGAGAGGTCTTTGGAGGAGATCAAGAAACTGTCTTCACCACATGCCACGGTTGTTCGGGACGGTAAACGCCAACGGATAGCAGCTGAAGAGGTTGTCAAAGGGGATATGGTGGAGATAGAGGCTGGCGACCGAATCCCGGCTGATATGCGGCTCAGCATCACTACCAGCCTGGAGGTGGAGGAATCCTGCCTTACTGGTGAATCCCTGCCGGTGCGAAAAACAACGGATGTCCTGTCTGATCCCAAACTGCCTCTGGGAGACAGATCCAACATGGCCTATATGGGTACGGTAGTGACCCGCGGGCGTGGCCGCGGGGTGGTAGTGGCGACAGGTCCCGAGACAGTAATGGGTGAAATTGCCCAGATGATTAAAGAGCCTACCGATCAGACCACCCCGCTGCAGCATCGACTTAATAATCTGGGAAAGGTTCTTATTCTTATCTGTCTGGGCGCATGTCTGGCCGTCATGATCATGGGCCTCTACCGTGGAGAAAACCTGGTGCGTATGATTATGGCCGGGATAAGCCTGGCGGTAGCTGCCATACCGGAGGGCCTTCCTGCTATTGTTACGGTGGTTCTGGCCCTGGGAGTCCAGAGAATGGCCAAGCGCAAGGCTATTGTAAGGAAATTGCCGGCAGTGGAAACCCTGGGTTGTACGACCGTTATCTGTTCGGATAAAACAGGCACTTTGACTCAAAATGAGATGACCGTGAGGGTCCTCTCAACCATAGACAAGGAAGTATTTATAACGGGCGAAGGGTATTCGCCTCAAGGGGAGTTCCTGATTGACGGGGGTAACGATCCCCTGGGTGACCCTGCTCTGCGGTTGGCAATTGAGATTGGATACCATTGTAACCATGCTGATGTTGTTAAGGAAAATGGGCGCTGGCTGGTACAGGGAGATCCTACTGAAGGTGCTTTGAAGGTAATGGGACGCAAGGCCGGTCTGAAAAGGGCGGCACCAATTCTGCGGGAGGTTCCTTTTGAATCGGAACGCAAAATGATGAGTGTGGTTATTAAAAACGGGAAGGGGTACCGGGTATTATGTAAAGGTGCATTGGATGTACTGATAAGTAACTGCTCCCGAATTGAAACGGCTCAGGGTTCGAGACCATTCAGTGCTGCTCATCGCCAATGGTTTACTGATCGGCAGGAGGAGTGGGCCGGGCAGGCTTATCGCGTTCTGGCGCTGGCTTACCGGGATATCTCGGAGCAGGAGTTAAGATCCATTAGTGACCAGAAGCTGGAGAGTAATCTTTGTCTGGTAGGTATCTGCGGCATCATAGATCCACCCCGGCCTGCAGTGCTATCAGCTGTTACAGACTGCCGTCAGGCCGGCATCGTACCGATTATGATTACCGGCGATCATCCGGCTACAGCCTGTGCGGTGGCTCAACAGACGGGGATATCGGATGGACAGGTAGTTATCGGCCCTGACGATATTGACCGCCTTTCTTTAAAGGAATTGGCCGATAAGGCTCTCGAAATACGCGTTTTTGCCAGGGTTTCCCCCCAGCACAAGCTCAAGATTGTGAAAGCCCTCAAGAGTCGGAATCATGTGGTCGCCATGACCGGTGACGGGGTCAATGATGCCCCGGCATTGAAAGAGGCTGATATCGGTGTTGCGATGGGTATTACTGGTACTGAGGTGACCAAAGAGGCCTCAGATATGGTTCTGGCTGATGATGATTTCTCCACCATTGTGGCTGCGGTCCATGAGGGTCGCGCTATCTACGACAACATTCGGAAGTTTATCAGGTATCTGCTGGGAGGCAATATTGGGGAGATCCTAACCATGTTTCTGGCATCCCTTATTGGCATGCCTTTGCCGCTCCTGCCGTTACAGATCCTGTGGGTTAACCTGGTTACAGATGGATTGCCGGCTATGGCCCTGGGCCTGGAACCACCGGAGCCCGGAGTAATGGAAAGAAAGCCCCGTCCTGCCAATGAGAGCGTATTTGCCCGGGGTCTTGGGTGGCATCTGATTGGCAGGGGGGTTTATATTGGCATCAGTACACTCCTGGTGATGGCCATCGGATTAACTTATTCGGGCTTTAAAGGCGGAGTGGACCTGGAACTGGCCCGGACCATGGCCTTCACCAACCTGGTATTTGCACAGCTGTTCTATGTTTTTGACTGCCGGTCTGAAAGATTTTCTCCTTTTGAATTAGGGTTTTTCAAGAATCCCTTCCTGGTAGGTGCTGTTTGCTGTTCGGTACTCATGCATCTTTTTGCCATCTACTACACCCCAATGAATCCGATATTTGGCACTACCCCCCTGGATGGCTGGGCCTGGGCTGTAATTCTGGCGATAACCGGTGGGGGAATGCTGGTCAGATGGTGCCTGTACTGGATCAGAAAAAGTGCAACCAAGTATCCCCAATATGGTAAACTGGAGAACATAGGAACTTCAACAACCTAATACTGATTCTCCCGCGAAAAGTAATAATTCGTAAGTTTGAATGCATAAATATTCGTCGCCAGACTTCGCATGACAGCAACACCATCTGCTTGTCTCACGACGAAAGGGGGACCGGGCCAATTCACGTCCATGTTCAGTGGCCCTCTCGCCCCGTCCATGGGGCTCGCCCCCTTTCGCCGTTCGCCTTCGCAGGGTGTTGCTGCCATGCTGCGTCAACCGGCTCCCACATATTTATGCATTCAAACAGCATAATTTGAGGTTCTCGCAGGGGAATCAATACTGAATCCCCGCGAAAAGTAATAATTCGTAAGTTTGAATGCGATGGACTTATTTCCTTTGCAAAGGTGGCCCTGGAGGAGACTGGTGCAGCACTAACTCCAGGTATAGGTTATGGCGAATACGGGGAAGGTTATTTCAGGATTGCAGTATCGGTAGATAAAGGAAAAACGGTAACTGCACTCCCAAGAATGCACGCGGCAATGGGCAAGGTTGACTTTTCGAAACAGAAATGATTCGCCTGGAACCGTGATCAGTCAAAACACGCAGCGGTTTGAACTGGAGATCGCTAAAATGTTTGAGTCCGGTGACGAAGACATGTTCTGGAAACGGTTATAAAAAAAGGAGCATAAAATAATGATCAGAAGCATGACCGGATTTGGCCGGGGTGAAGGCAGTTCACCAGGTTACCAGATAACCTGTGAAATTAAGGGAGTCAATCACAGGTATTTCGACTTTAATCTCAGGATGTCACGGCGGTACAACATTTTGGAGGATAGGATCCGGGAAAAGGTTAAACAATACATTGTCCGGGGACGCATTGAGACATTTATAAATATCGAGAAAACGGGAGAATCCCAGCGTAATATTAAGGTTGACAATGATTTGGCAATGATCTATCATAACTCTTTGAAAGATTTAGCAGAATCGTTACAAATTGATTCTGCTATTGGCATTGTCGACATTTTTAAACTGCCCGAGGTATTTGCCCTGGAAGAAGATGAAGAAGACATTGAGAGCATCTGGTCAGGGGTTGAGGGGGCGCTCACTCCCGCCTTGGAAGGGCTTGTCGAAATGAGAATCCGGGAAGGACAGGCACTGGCAGAGGACATCCGCAGGCGAAATCAAAACATACTGAGTACTATAGGTGTTATCGAAGAACGATCACCGCTGGTTGTCAACGAGCATTTCGAACGCATGAAAAAACGGGTACAGGAATTGACCCAGGACCTGGCGATTGATGAAAGTCGATTGATCCAGGAGATTGCTATTTTTGCTGATCGCACCAGTATTGACGAGGAACTGGTTCGTCTTAAGAGTCACTGTTCACAGATGGAGGAATTGTTGCTCTCCACAGAAACAGTTGGTCGCAAGTGCGACTTTTTGATCCAGGAGATGTTCAGAGAAGTAAACACCATTGCATCCAAAGCCAATGATTTATTTATAAACCGTACAGTAGTTGAACTAAAAGCGGAATTGGAAAAGATAAGAGAACAGGTTCAGAATGTGGAGTAGAAAAGGGGGTGGCCCGGTCAACCGGGGAAACTAATGGAAATCAAACTGGTGAATATTGGATTCGGCAACATAGTAGCTGCCAACCGCATCGTGGCGATAGTCAGCCCGGAATCCGCACCGATCAAAAGAATAATTCAGGAAGCCAGGGAAAAGGGCAGTCTAATTGACGCTACCTATGGCAGACGCACGCGGGCGGTGGTTATTGTTGATAGCGGACACATAATTTTATCTGCGGTTCAGCCGGAAACGGTTGCCAATCGCCTTTCCGTCAAGGAAAGTGGCCAATCCGACGAAGCTTAGGATGCCATGAATCGAAGGGGCATTCTATTTGTCATATCCGGCCCATCAGGAGTTGGTAAGGGAACCCTGAGGGAAAAATTGATGGAAACTCCCCTTGATGGCCTGATTTACTCCATTTCCGCCACTACCAGGAAGCCGCGCTCCGGAGAAGTCGATGGGCGCGATTACTTTTTTTCCGACATACAGTCTTTCGAGTCCTTAATCGCTGAGGGAGAACTTCTGGAATGGGCATTAGTATATAATAACTACTACGGAACCCCCAAACGGTTCGTGATGGATAATCTGGAAAAAGGCACAGATGTCCTGCTGGAGATCGATATCCAGGGGGCTTTAAGAGTTAAAAGCTTAATCCCTGATGGGGTGTTTGTATTTGTCTTGCCCCCCAGCGTTGAGGAGTTGGGTAAACGGTTAAATGCGCGGGGCAAGGATTCACAATCAGAGATTCAGCATCGCTTGGCGTGTTATGAGGAGGAAATTTCACATGTAGGTGATTATGACTATGTAGTTGTTAACGATGATGTATCGGAAGCCACTGAGAAGATCCGGGCAATTATTATTGCTGAAAGGTGCAGTGCAAAAAGATTGTTATGAGGGGGTATTACCTTGGTACCACCATCTTTGAAGGATCTGATGAAAATATCTGACAGTAAGTATGCGATTGTTGTAGCTGTGGCCAAAAGAGCCCGCGCCTTATCCGAGGGTAAGCGCAAAGACGAAGACTGGCGTTTGTCCAGTATGGTGACTACAGCCTTGGAAGAACTTAACGAGGGTAAAGTCAAGATAACCTACAAGAAAAGGACATCGGCCAATGAGTGATAAAAAGACAGTGGTGGTCGGAATAACAGGCGGAATTGCCGCCTACAAAATTGCCGACCTGGTCAGCAGGTTATATAAAAACGGGTTTAATGTGCAGGTGGTGATGACCGAGCATGCTACCCGTTTTATTTCGCCATTAACCCTCCGGACCTTGTCCAACAACCCGGTTCTGGTTGATATGTTTGATGATTCCGGAACCCGCAAAGTGCAACACATCGGGGTGGCTGAAGAGGCTGACATCGTGGTTGTGGCTCCGGCTACTGCCAATATCATTGCCCGAATGGCCTGTGGGATGGCTGATGACCTCCTTTCAACCATTATTCTGGCTACCAGGGCCCCAGTTTTGATCGCACCCTCGATGAATACCAACATGTATGACAAACAAGTGACTCAGGATAATATCCAAACGCTGAAAAACCGGGGAGTCCTGGTTATGGAACCGTCCGAGGGCGCCTTGGCTTGCGGCGTAACCGGACGCGGCAGGCTTCCAGAGATAGAAAGCATCTATGACCGGATAATCGAGGTTTTAGAGGGTCGCCGCCAGGATTTAACCGGCAAGACGATACTGATAACTGCCGGCGCCACCCAGGAGGATATCGATCCAGTCAGGTTCATAACCAACCGCAGCAGCGGCAAGATGGGGTATGCATTGGCCAGTGATGCTGCCCGGCGTGGGGCCAGGGTTTTACTGGTGAGTGGACCCACCGCCCTGCCTGACCCGGAGGGGGTTGAAGTCTGGCGGGTCAGAAGTGCCCGCGAGATGAACGACATCTGCCAGGAGCTTTTTGAACAGGTCGATATAGTGATCGGGGCTGCGGCTGTGGCTGATTACCGGCCGTTGGATTACAGCGAACGGAAACTGAAAAAGACTGACGACGATATGGTCATAAGGCTGGCCAGAAACCCGGATATTTTGGAGGGACTGGGTAAACGCAAAAAAGATCAGATCCTGGTTGGCTTTGCTGCTGAGACCAATGACGTGGTGCAAAATGCCAGGCAGAAGATGTATAAGAAGAACCTGGATCTGCTGGTTGCTAATGATTTGACGGCTGAGGGAGCAGGCTTTGCGGTGGATACCAATATAGTTACCCTTCTCTTTAAGGATGGCACGGAAAAGAACCTGCCCTGTCTGTCAAAATCTGAGGTTGCAGGAATCATTCTGGATACTGTTTTAGAGATCTAATGTTTTGCGAGACTGCCACCAGTTTACACCTGTGTGGATGCCTAAAAGGGCTTATTGTTTATTAAACTCACGAAGGAGATGAGCAGATGACGCGCAGACTGTTTACGTCAGAATCGGTAACTGAGGGCCATCCCGACAAGATCGCCGATCAGATCTCGGATGCCGTTCTGGATGCGATTATGGCCGAAGACCCGCAGTGCAGGGTTGCAGCTGAAACCCTTGTAACTACAGGATTGGTGGTGGTCACCGGAGAAATAACTACCCGGTGTTACATAGAGATACCGCATCTGGTTCGGGAAACGATCAGAGAGATTGGCTATACCAGGGCCAAGTTCGGTTTTGACTGTGACACCTGTGCGGTAGTCACTTCAATTGACGAACAGTCACCAGATATTGCTCTCGGGGTCAACCGTGCTCTGGAGGTCAAGACCGGCGAGATGTCGGAAACAGAAATTGAGGCCCTGGGGGCAGGGGACCAGGGAATGATGTTTGGATATGCGACCGATGAGACTGAAGAACTAATGCCTATGCCGATCCTTTTTGCTCATCGCCTGGCTATGCGCTTGACTCAGGTTCGCAAGAATCGTATGTTATCCTATCTGCGTCCGGACGGTAAAACCCAGGTTACGGTCGAATATGATGGTGACAAGCCGGTAAGGGTTGACACCATCGTAGTTTCCGCCCAGCATAGGCCGGATATTCCACTCGAACATATCCGTCATGAAATAGTTGAGCAGGTGATCAAACAGGTTATACCCGAGGAAATGCTGGACAGCAAAACCCGATTTTTCGTAAATCCCACGGGAAGATTTGTAGTTGGAGGCCCACAGGGGGATGCCGGACTGACCGGCCGAAAAATAATCGTTGATACCTACGGCGGCATGGCCCGACATGGCGGAGGAGCCTTTTCCGGCAAAGATCCGACCAAGGTGGACCGTTCAGCGGCTTATGCGGCCAGATACGTGGCCAAGAACATTGTGGCTGCCGGCCTCGCCAGGAGGTGCGAAATACAGCTGGCCTACGCGATCGGAGTAGCCAAGCCGGTTTCCATCATGGTGGATACCTTTGGCACTGGAGTCATAGAGAACGAGGCCATTGCCAGGTTGGTTGAAACCCATTTTGACCTGAGGCCAGCCGCTATTATAAGAGACTTAAAACTACGTCGCCCCATCTTCAGGAAGACAGCCGCCTATGGACACTTTGGACGGCAGGATCCGGACTTTACCTGGGAAATAACTGATAAAGCCGAGGCCTTGCGCCAGGCTGCTTCCAGATAACTTGACTACCATGTTGAATTGCATCAGTATAAACACCAAAAGGCGGGGCATTACCCGCCTTTGTTAACATAATATGGGAAGGTGATCCCTCTGCGAAAAGTCATAATTCGCAAGTTTGAATTTATAAATATTCGTCGTTCGCCTTCGCAGGAGAATCAAAGATGCGTAGCCATAACTTAAAGGAGCGTTATTCGTGCGCATTCAAGTGATGGTTGAAATCCCCCACCGTGAATCCTTTTTTACATACCAGGTACCCCCGCCATTACAGGACAAGGTCTTACCCGGTAAAAGGGTGTTGGTTCCCCTGGGGAATCAAGTGACCCGGGGCTTTGTTTTCGAGATCGAGCCGGGTGGCGATATAAGCGATCTAAAACCGGTTCTGGACGTCCTGGATGAGGAGCCAATCCTTAATCCGGAGATGCTGGCCCTGGCCTGCTGGGTGGCGGAGTATTACATGGCACCGTTAAGCAGAGTTGTTAAGGCTATGTTCCCGTCTGCTCTCGATGATCCCAGCAAGGAGGTATTGGTCCCGGGCGATTCTGCGGAAAAAGACCTGCTGCCGCCGGAATGGCATGAGAAATGGGGGCGTTCCTGGAAGGATACAGACCTTTCTCCGGGGGAACTGGTGGAGCTCTTTCAGAATGGTCAGGTCAGGGTGAAAGTGGCTCAAAACGAGGACTCCTATCCGAGCGCGGTTCAATATGCCCTGTCTCCTGAGGTGTCTGACGAAACAATAACCCGAACCGGAAAAAGAGCTCCGCGTCAGGCCAGGGCCCTGCAGTATTTTAAAGAGAGGAAAGACCCGGTTCCCGAACGGCAAGCAGTGGAAGCAGTTGGCCAATCGGTTTTACAAAGGTTGGTGGCCAAGGGCCTTATAATGAGACAGGATGTCGTACCGGGATTGCATCAGGACCCTCTGCCCAATCAGGAACAGGCTCAGGCTATTGAAAGGATATCAACCGCATTAAACAAAGAAGAGAATAAGGTATTCTTGCTGTTTGGAGTCACTGGCAGCGGGAAAACGGAGGTTTACCTAAAAGCTGTGGAACAGGCGCGCCGGAAAGGAAAGCAATCGCTGGTCCTGATCCCCGAAATCGGACTTACTCAACAGATTACGAGCATTTTTGAACAACGACTGGGACCACGGGTGAGTGTTCTTCACAGCAGGCTGACCGATTCAGAACGGGTTCTGGAATGGCTCCGAACCCGGCGGGGTGAAGCAGATGTGGTGGTGGGGGCGCGGTCGGCAGTTTTTGCCCCTTTCAGAAATCTGGGTCTCATCATAATTGACGAAGAACAAGAGCCGTCATTTCGCCAGGATGAGACACCCCGTTACCACGCCCGGGAAGTGGCCATAAAGAGGTCCGAGCTTAATAATGCAGTGGTGATTCTGGGCAGTGCGACCCCATCGCTGGAAAGTTTCTACCGCGCGCAGACTGGTGAATATGATTTATTAAGGTTGAATCACAAGATAGCTCCCACTGGGCAGCGTTCAATCAAGATAGTTGACATAAAAAGGCATTACCGCTCTGGGAATCAGGTTACTTCGCCGGAGCTCTTGGATGGACTGCGGGAGTGTTTGCATGATGGCGATCAGGCAATCATCTTTATTAACCGGCGAGGTTACTCAACGACGGTGCTATGCCCCAATTGTGGTCTTATCCTGACTTGTGGTTCCTGTGAGGTAGCTCTCAATTATCATCGCGATATTAACCGGGTGGTATGCCATTACTGTGGCCGGGAACAGACTGTACCCAGCCAATGCCCCCGCTGCAGGAACAGTCGCCTGCGGTTTATGGGTACCGGAAGCCAAAAGGTAGAAGAGGAATTGCGAAACCTGCTGCCGGAAGCGAGGGTTATACGAATGGATACGGATAGTACCCGCGGCAGGGGTGATCACCGGCAGATTATCAATAGTATTCGGGATCAGAGTGTCGATATAGCAGTAGGGACCCAGATGATAGCCAAAGGCTTTGATTTCCCGGGGGTGGCCCTGGTTGGTGTTATAAATGCCGACCCCTTGTTGGGACTGCCGGATTTCAGGGCCCGGGAACGGGCTTTTCAGCTGTTGGTGCAGGTTACAGGCCGTGCCGGACGCGGGGCGTCAAAAGGACGGGCGGTAATTCAAACTGTTGAGCCAGAGGCGTCGTTCTTCCAACTGGTGCGCGATGAGGATTTCGAGGGTTTTTACCAGGAGGAAATCGCCTACCGGATGGCCCTGGGCTACCCCCCGTTTTCTCATCTGATAAAACTCCTGTTTTCGGGAACGATGGAGGCAATGGTAAGAGAGGAAGCTGAGTTTGCACGGGCGCTGATTGAAGAGATGACAGGAGAGTTGGGAGAGGACATCGATGTTCTGGGACCGGCTCCCTGTATCCGTCCCAAGATTAAGAACCGTTACCGGTATCAAATGATATTAAAGAGTCCTTCGCTGGATTTAATGAGAGGCATAACTCGGTATATAATAGATAGGAGATTACCTCCGCGGGTCAGGCTGGATGTCGATGTCGACCCGCTGATAATGATCTAGTCTTAAGCTAGGAGGATATAATGGCCGTATATAAGGTGGTTCTAATGGGTGACCCGGTATTGAGGGAAAAGGCCAAGCCGGTCAGAGAGATCAACGACTCCGTATTGCGACTGCTGGATAACCTTCGTGATACCATGTACGAATATGATGGGGTCGGTTTGGCAGCACCGCAGATAGGTATATCAAAGCGGGTTATCGTTATTGATAATGGTGAGCAATACTACGAACTCATAAATCCTGAAATAATAAGATCACAGGGTCAGGAAAAGGCGATTGAAGGGTGTTTGAGCATACCCAATCTGAATGGGAAGGTAAAACGGGCTGCCCGGGTGGTTGTCAAAGGATTGAACCGGCAGGGTGAAGAGCAGCTGATCGAAGCCAGCGGGCTGCTGGCCCGGGCTCTACAGCATGAAATCGACCATCTGGAAGGTATCCTTTTTGTGGACCGGGCAGAGTGGGTTGGCAGAAAGGAGCAGTAAATGCGGCTGGTTTTTATGGGAACTGCTGAGTTTGCAGTACCCTCACTGCAGAACTTAATACTCTCGGGACATGATATTCCTCTGGTGGTTACCCAGCCTGACCGGCCCGCTGGAAGAGGCAAGAGGCTTACGCCGACTCCAGTTAAGGTGCTGGCCGATGAGTATGGTTTAACAGTTATCCAGCCGGAATCGATTCGTACTCCTGATTTTGAACGGATAATTAAGGACCTGAACCCTGAGGTTATCGTGGTTGTGGCCTATGGCAAGATCCTGCCGGAAAACATCCTGAATCTTCCGCTGCGGGGCTGTATAAATGTTCACGGTTCAATCCTGCCGGCCTACCGGGGCGCTGCTCCTGTACAAAGAGCCATAATGGCGGGGGAAAAGACGGTCGGGGTTTCTACCATGTACATGGATAAGTCCATGGATACCGGTGATGTGATCCTGCAGCAGACGATTGAGCTTGATGGGGATGAGGATTATGGAGAGACGATTCTACGACTCTCCAGGGTAGGAGCAGATCTGCTCCTTGAAACCCTGGAACAGATCGAGTGGGGTATTAATCCCCGTAAACCTCAGGATAACGCCCATGCTACCTATGCTCCTCCTTTGACAGCTGAGGACGAACTGATAAAATGGGAGATGAACAGCCAGAATATTAAAAATCAAATTCGGGGTTTATCCCCGGATCCGGGTGCGTATACCCGGCTGAATGGAGACAAACTCAAGATATTTAAGGCTCAGACGGTGGAAAATGTATCCGGGCTGCCCGGGGAGGTTATCAGTATTGTCCCTCATCAGGGATTTGTAGTCGGAACCGGCCGGGGCGGACTGCTGGTACTTGAGGTTCAAAAAGCAGGAAAAAGAAGGATTTCTGCTGCTGATTTCTTAAAGGGCAGTAAACTGCGGGAAGGTGATCGGTTGGGCAGGTGATATGGAATGAATAACCACAAAAGGCTGTACATAGGACTGTTATTCGCCAGTCTCACGGTGATTGCACTGCTTTTTTTGGGCGTGTATAACCTTATTCGTTTTCAGGATTACCCCCTGTTTCGTGGCATAACTATTGGGCTGGCAAGTATCTTTTTAATAGGATTTTTCCTGGTCGCCGCCGGTGCCACAGCCATTGTTGTTACCATTATCAGGGCGAAAAACATCCCATCATTTGAAGGCTGTATACGTATTGCCACAACATTCTTATTCCCTATCGCAGTACGCATCGGACGGCTGTTTGGGATAACCAAGGAACGGATATGGGCTTCTTTCATAGAGGTTAACAACTATCTGGTCAGGACCCACCGGAACCTGGCTATCAAAGGCCGTGTAGTTATACTGGCGCCCCACTGTCTGCAGGAATCCAATTGTCCAGTCAAGATCACTACTGATATAAATAATTGCAGGCGCTGCGGCAAATGTGATATCTGTGGACTGCTGGAACTGGCGGACAAATATAGAGTTATCTTAAGGGTAGCGACCGGGGGCACACTGGCCCGGAAGATTATTGGTGAGACCCGTCCCCGGGGAGTGATAGCCATAGCATGTGAGAGGGACCTTTCTTCAGGGATTCAGGATTCTAATCCACTGCCGGTTATGGGGGTTCTGAACCGACGTCCGTATGGCCCCTGTCATGATACCAAGGTGGATCTTAATCGGGTGGAAGACGCCCTGGTTACTATGCTTAAAGGAGGTTGAGGCTTTTGTTCTGGGATCCGACATTAATCTTGCTTATACCGGCTTTGATACTGGCGGGTTGGGCTCAAATCAGGGTGCAGAGCACCTTTTCCAAATATTCCAAGGTGGTTTCCAGCCGGCGCATCACTGGTGCGGAATTGGCAGCCACGCTTTTGCGTCGCGGTGGTTTACATGGGGTGCGGATAGAAAGAGTTCCAGGGAATCTGACTGACCACTACGACCCTCGTTCCAAAATACTAAGACTGTCAGACTCGGTCTATGATAACAACTCCGTAGCCGCCCTGGGGGTGGCAGCCCATGAGGTTGGGCATGCCTTCCAGCATGAGACTAATTATCTGCCTCTGGGAATCAGGAATGCCATCGTTCCAGTGGCAAGTTTTGCCTCATCGGCATCTTTTCCGTTAATTCTAATTGGATTGCTGTTTGGCTTTCCCGATCTGGCGGTTATTGGTGTGCTGATATTCACGGCAGTGGTTGCATTTCAACTGATTACCCTGCCGGTAGAGTTTAACGCCTCCAGCCGGGCGGTGGCATTGCTGCACAGCGGCGGCCACATAACCAGTCAGGAGGTCCCCCTGGTGAAGAAGGTTCTGGGAGCTGCGGCCCTTACTTATGTGGCTGCTGCCCTGGTTTCTTTCCTGAACCTGGTGAGATTCCTGCTTATTCTGGGGGTGTTTGGCGACGAGTAAGGTTGTTGCCGGAAGTAAGGAGGTAACCGCACGAGGCCTGGCGGTAAGAATCCTGCTTCGAGTATTTAATGACAATGCGTATGCCAACCTGGCCCTGGAACAGGCCTTGAAACACTGTTCCCTGTCAGATCGAGATCGAGGACTGGTAACTGAACTGGTCAATGGAACAATTCGCATGAAAAAGCACCTGGACTGGGTGCTTGATCTTTTTTTGAATAGGAACCAGCGGAAGCTCAGGAGTAAGGTGTATGTAATACTCATACTATCACTCTATCAACTGCTTTTTCTGGAACGGGTACCGGCATATGCCATAATTAACGAAGCCGTGGACATGACCCGCACTGAAGGGAAAGGTATTTCCGGACTGGTTAACGGATTGCTGCGCAACGTGGAACGTAACAAACACCAGATAAGGTATCCCGATCCATCCAGTGACATGGTCTCATACCTGGCGGTTTTTTATTCCCATCCGGAGTGGCTGGTGACCAGGTGGCTTGATCGCTACGGTTATGAGGATACTTGCCGGCTGCTGGCCTTTAACAACCAGGCACCGCCGTTGACAGTGCGTGCTAACCGGATGAAAAATGGGGCCCTGGAATTGAAAACAATCCTGGAAGAAGAAGGGGTCAAGGTCCGGGAAGGGATCATATCCCAAACCAGCCTGGTAATTGATGACCTGCCGGTGCCTCTTTTCCGACTGCCATCCTATCGCCAGGGCAGGTTTTATGTGCAAGGCGAATCCACCATGCTGATTCCCTTGAGTCTTTCACCTCAACCTGGCACGACAGTCTATGATTTCTGTTGTGGGGTGGGCGGCAAGACGACCCATCTGGCAGAGATAATGAATGACCGCGGCAGGATTATGGCCTTTGACCTCTATCAGCATAAACTTGATCTCTTGGAGACCAATTGCCAGCGGTTGGGGATCAATATTGTGGAAACCCGGGAAGGGGATTTGTTTAATTTGGTTAATGGTTTGGAAAAAGCGGATGCAGCTCTGCTGGATGCCCCCTGTTCCGGATTGGGTGTGTTGAGGAGCAGAGCCGACCTGCGCTGGCGTAAAAATGAAGCCGATATTGCGGCCATGTCAGACTTGCAAAGCCGGATGCTGGATCAGGTTGCCGAGACCGTGCGATCCGGAGGCAGGCTGCTTTACAGCACCTGTTCGCTGGAACCGGAGGAGAATCAAGAGGTGGTTGAAGGGTTCATTGACCGCCACCCCGACTTTGAATTCCTGGATTTTGGCGAAGTTCTAAATAACAATCCCTGGTTAAATGTCGGTGACCGGCCTATGGCTAAAGGTCGCCTTAACATATTCCCGCCCCACCACCAGGCTGATGGGATGTTCATATCGTTGATGAGGAGGAAGTAAGGTGGAAAAGACGGAGCTTCTGGGCCTGAGTTTGGAAGAAGTGGAACAGGTCATGACCACACTGGGCTTGCCTCGATTCCGCGCCCGTCAGGTATATCATTGGCTTTATAAACATCATGTTCATTCATTTTATCAGATGGACAATCTGCCAAAGGAACTCCGGTACTTTTTGGACAAGAAGACGTCGATAACTGTTCCCCGGGTGATAAAAGCCCGTGTTTCGCGGGATGGAACCCGCAAGTTCCTGCTGGAGCTGGGAGATAAAAAGCGAATTGAGACGGTGGCGATTCCACAATTCAGAGCCGACGGAAAAAAATACACCATCTGTGTCTCGAGTCAGGTAGGCTGTCCGGTCGGATGTAAATTCTGTGCTACCGGTCAGTCCGGGTTTGAGAGAGATCTGACGGCCCATGAAATTGTGGGCCAGGTAGTTGCCGTTGAGAGAGAGATCAAGCAGAGAGAAAAGCAGGCTCCAGGCGAGAGGTACCTGACCAATGTCGTTTTTATGGGTATGGGTGAGCCTCTGTTAAACCTTGATGCGGTATTGACGGCCATCCGAATAATTAATGACGAACGTGCAATTGGCATCGGCCAACGGCACATTACTATCTCTACAGCCGGGTTTGTTCCCGGCATAAGAAAGCTTACGGAGTCCGGTTTGCAGGTTACCCTGGCGATCAGCCTGCATGCGACCACCAATGAAGTCCGTAATGGTATTATTCCCATGAATCGGAGGTACCCGCTGGAGAGCCTGATGGAATCAATCTCCTCTTATATAGAAAAGACTGGACGCCGGGTTACATTTGAATACCTGCTGCTGGAGGGAATCAACTCTTCAGTCCAGGATGCAAAACGGCTGTCCAATATGATAAAACCCCTGCTGGCTAACATTAACCTGATTCCATACAACAGAACCGATGGAGTTCATTATCGCAGACCTGATCAATTTACAATAGACCGTTTCTTGTCCTGTTTGATCAGGGAAGGAGTAAATGTCACTCTGAGGGAAGAGATGGGTGGGGATATCGAAGCTGCCTGTGGTCAGCTTAGGAGCCGGGTAGCCGCTGCTGGACGCAAGCAGGAAATCGGAGCCGCAGACTCGAATTAAAGAGAATCTTAAAAGTTTGGGGTGCCAATTATGAAGGCAGCAGTTTTGTCTAATATAGGGAAAGTCAGGAGACAAAACCAGGACCGCTTCCTCGTCGACCAGAACCGGGGATTGTTTGTCGTATGCGACGGTATGGGAGGTCATAAAGCCGGAGAGGTAGCAGCCCAGATGGCAATTGATATTATTCATGGGGATCTGGATGAGCTGGATAATCAACATCCCCTTACTTTTCTGACCACTTCTATAAAAAAAGCTAATCAGAGTATCTTATTAAGGGGACGTCAGCTTGAGGAGTGCTCAGATATGGGAACGACCATTACCGCAGCCATTGTTAGAAACATGATGCTGTATACTGCACATATCGGAGACAGCAGTCTTTTTGTGATTCATCCTGAAGGGGTGGAAAAGGTTACTCAGGATCATACACTGGCGGAAGAGATGATGCGGGAAGGAATACTAAATGATAAAGAGTCCAGCGCTAACCGGTATCGACATATATTGACCAGGGCCCTGGGGGTTGAAGAGTCGGTAGAGATAGATTGTTATACGAATAAGCTTAACCCGGGGGACCGCCTTTTTATGGCTACCGACGGGGTTACGGACCTTATAGGGCCTTCGGAAGTCTGGGAGACAGTTAACCGGGAACCTGATCTTGATCAGGCCTTGCACAGACTGCTCCAGCTCGCGTTGGAGCGGGGCGGACATGATAATGTTACTATGATTCTTATAGCCTTACCTTAGGAGGATTAGGGGAAATGAATACCCTTCTTCAAAATCGTTATGAGTTGTTGGAGAAAATAGGCGATGGCGGAATGGCCACCGTATATAAAGCCAGATGCACACTGCTTGACCGGATTGTGGCCGTCAAGATACTAAAAGAAGAGTATGCCCGGGATGCTACCCTGGTTCAGAAGTTTAAGAGCGAGGCACAGGCTGCAGCCCGTCTTTCGCATCCCAACATCGTTAATGTATTTGACGTCGGAGAAGACAATGGAGCGAATTTCATAGTCATGGAGTATATTGAGGGCACCAATCTGAAGGAATACATTCAGGAAACGGGCCCTCTGTCACCCGATGAAGCTGTACTTATTGCCCTCATGATTTGTGACGGCCTGACTCGTGCTCATGAAAAAGGATTAATACACCGGGATATTAAGCCGCACAATATTCTCCTTACCCGGGATGGAACCGCTAAGGTTGCAGATTTCGGGATCGCGCGGGCCGCCAACAGTGTCACCATAACCTACAGTGGTGACATGGTGGGTTCGGTACACTATGTGTCACCGGAACAAGCCCGGGGAGAGCCGGTGAATAATACCTCAGACATCTATTCGCTGGGGTGCGTGCTGTATGAAATGGTTACCGGGAGGGTTCCCTTTGACGCTGACAGTCCAGTGACAGTAGCGCTCAAGCATATCCACGAGCGGCCTGTTCCCCCCAGCGTTATAAACGATGCGGTTTCCAGCGCATTGGAAGAAGTGATCATGACCGCAATGGAAAAGAAGCCTGTTTATCGTTATCAAAGTGCCAAGGACATGAAACAGGCCTTGGCCGGCTCACTTAATGCCAAGAGCGGCGGGTTTTTCAGAAGAAGGTCCAGACATGATAAAACCCTGGTAATGCCGCCGGTAGAAGGGGACGAAGACTACGGGAAGGCTCGCAAAAAGAGGATAAAGCCTATGGGTTTTATTATTATTCTGGCCATCGTTTTGGGTATAGCATCGGGTCTGCTGTATGGGTTGCGAGGTAATCTGTTTGGACAAGAGGTGCAGGTCCCTGATGTGAAAGGCGAATCATACAGTGATGCTGCCAAAATACTATCGGAAAAAGGCCTAAAACTTAATGTTGTAAATAAAATCCACTCCGATGTGGAGAAGGATCATGTCATATCGCAGCGTCCTGAGGCCGATGAGACCGTAAAAAAGGGACGAGAGATTGAGGTTGTGCTCAGTCTGGGCCGGGAAATGGTCAAAGTACCCAATGTTGTCGGTGACACTTTGGAGGATGCTACTTTCAAACTGAAGAACGAGGGATTGGATGTAGGGGACGTAACTAAAGTCAATGATGCCGACACTCCCGAAGGAATTATTGTAAACCAAAGTCCCAAACGAGGGGAGAGCGTTCCACTGGGAGAACGGGTAGACGTAACCATCAGCAGTGGAGCTGGCGAAGTTACCCAGCTGAACATGCCCAAACTGATCGGTATGAGTTTAGCCGACGCGCGGGACAAGTTGCAGGCGGATGGATTGGAGTTGTACAGAATTGATCAGAAGGCCAGCGACCAATACTATTCCGGGACAGTTATTGACCAGAGTATCCCTGCCGGTGACAGGGTCAAAAAAGGAGAGCAGGTTTCAGTGGTGGTCAGCACTGGCCCAGGGCCGTCGATGAAGACGGCTCAGATCAGGTATACGATGCCACCCAGCCAGGACTATTCGGTTCTGTCAATAATTCTGGAGGACAGCAAAGGCCGTCGTGAGATTTACAACCATACTCATTTGGGGGGATATACTGTTTCGCGCCAGTTTGAGTATCACGGGAAAGCTACAGTTACCTTCTACGTTGATGGAGAGGAAATGGAAAGGCAGACACTTGAATGATGGTCCGGGAAAAAGCCAATTATACCGAGGGCTTGGTCCTGAAACGATACAGCGGTTTTTATTACGTTCAAGATACCAACGAGCAACTGTTGGAGTGCAAACTCCGTGGAAAAGTCAAGAAAGACATCATTCTGGTCGGGGACCGGGTAAGGATTACGCGGACAGGTGAAGGCCAAGGGATTATCGAGGAGGTATTGCCCCGCTCGGTCGAATTGGTGCGGCCTGCGATTGCCAACGTAAACCAGGCCGTGGTAGTTATGAGTTTTGACCAGCCAACCCCCAATCTCAAACTCCTGGACCGGTTGCTGATACTGATTGAGCATCTGGCTCTGGGTGCGGTTATCGTCCTGAATAAGTGTGACCTGCCTGGCAACCAGACAGTAGAAATGATAATAGACTACTACCAACGTATTGGGTATCCGGTAATTCAAACCTCCACAACCATCGGTGCCGGTCTAACCGAGCTTACTGCCTCCATGATCGGAAAGATAACAGTCATTGCCGGGCCTTCAGGTGTTGGCAAGACCAGCCTTCTCAATCTGCTGGTCCCGGGGCGGGAGCTTAAGACCGGAGAGGTGAGCCACAAACTTGGCCGGGGTAAACACACCACCCGTCATGTCGAGTTATTTCCCTTATCATCCGGAGGATGGGTCGCCGATACCCCCGGATTCACCGTGGTGGATAACCCACCCATCAAAAGAGAAGATTTAAGCCGGCTGTTTATTGAATTTGCCGGACCGGCAGAAGAATGCCGCTTTTTGGATTGTCTCCACTCCGGTGAGGTTGATTGTGGGGTGAAAGATGCGGTTAAGGATGGATTGATCCTCAACAGCCGCTACCAGAATTACCTTACCATCCTGGAAGAGGTTATTGAAAGAGAGAGGTGCTATCGATGACCCTGGTTGCCCCGTCTATTCTCTCCGCTGATTTTGCGCATCTGGCTGAGGGAGTAGCGATGATCGAAAACGCCGGTGCTGATATGGTGCATATAGATGTTATGGATGGACACTTTGTGCCCAATCTGACTATCGGTCCCCAGGTGGTGGCGGATCTGAGGGCCTGTTCTTCCATGTTCTTTGACGTTCATCTGATGGTGGAGCGGCCCGAGCAACTGGTTAAACCGTTTTATCAGGCCGGGGCCAATCTGATTACTGTTCATGCGGAAGCATGTACCCACCTCCACCGGGTGATTCACGAGATCAAGGATTTAGGTATCCAGTGCGGGGTGGCTCTAAACCCGGCAACGCCGATCGAGGTTTTGAAATATGTGGTCAAGGACCTGGACCTGGTCCTGATAATGAGTGTAAACCCGGGATTTGCCGCCCAGCAATTCCTGAGCCTGGCCGTCGACAAAATCCGAGATTTACGGCAGATGCTGGAGATGACCGGCTCCTCAGCGAAAATTGAGATTGATGGGGGAATCAATGAACAGACTGGCCTGGAGGCGGTCAACGCGGGAGTGGATATCCTGGTCGCCGGGTCCTACGTCTTTAACTCAGCCGATCCTGGAGAGGCAGTAAAAACACTCAAATCCCTCTAGATATGTTGTGAAAAAGTCCAGTGCGGCGACCGTTGGGCCCGAAATGCATCACGGGGACTGTCCCCATGATGCATTTTGCATCACGGGGACAGTCCCCGTGATTCACTTGATCAGATGAAATGTCGATGTTTGTTGACCGGATACGTTAAGAGTGATATCATAATCGCAACGAAATAGAATTATTCCTTCGGGGATGGGCGAAATTCCCTACCGGCGGTAAAGCCCGCGAGCCTTAGGGCAGGATCCGGTGAGATTCCGGGGCCGACAGTATAGTCTGGATGGGAGAAGGATGTTTTTCAAGTCATTTTCTTGTGAGCTTGGCTTGATACGTATTTGTGATCCCAAAGCCCCGAAATCGGGGCTTATTTTTATTTATGGCAGTAGGTGAACATCTTGGACGGTAACAAAGAATTTATGCTGAGAGCTTTGGAATTGGCAGCCAGGGCCACTGGCCGCACCAGCCCCAATCCTTTGGTGGGAGCAGTGGTAGTCAAGGATGGAAAAATAGTAGGTGAGGGCTATCACCAGCAAGCGGGAAAACCGCACGCCGAGGTTATCGCCCTGGAAGCGGCGGGAGAAAACGCTCGCCATGCGACTTTATATGTAACCCTGGAGCCGTGCAATCATTACGGCAAGACTCCTCCCTGCACAGAGGCGATTATCAAATCTGGAATCAGCACGGTTTATACTGCTACCCTGGATCCCAACCCCTTAGTATCAGGTCGTGGAATCGAGAGACTAAAGGAAGCGGGAATCGATGTAAATGTAGGGTTGTTGGAGCAGGAAGCCCGGGATTTGAATCAATTCTTCTTCAAGTTCGTAACCCGGGGATTGCCCTTTGTTGCTCTTAAGACCGCCATGACCCTGGATGGCAAGATTGCAACTCACACCGGCGATTCCCGTTGGATAACCAATGAAAAATCAAGGGAGTATGTTCACCAGTTGAGAAACACCTTTGACGCGTTAATGGTGGGAATAGGGACCGTATTAAAGGATGATCCCCGTCTGAACACCCGTCTTCCTCATCAGGAGGATACTCGTGATCCAGTTCGTCTCATAATCGATGCCAGGCTGGAGACCCCGACTACCTCCCAGATTTTGCAGACGGCCGGGCGGCAGGAAACGATTTTTTACTGTCTTTCCGGTGCAGACCCGTCAAGGATAAAAGAATTCCAGAGTATGGGGGCGGAAGTAGTTGTAATCAGGGATCGTTCAGGGCGGGTTCCATTGGAAGAGGTACTAAGGGATGTAGCGCAGAGAGGACTTATCAGCGTACTAATGGAGGCCGGCAGTCAGATAAATGCCTACGCCCTGGAAAACCGGTTGGTCGATAAGGTGTACTGGTTTATAGCCCCACGGATTTGCGGGGGAGATCGAGCTGTATCTCCGGTAGGAGGTCAGGGGATTGACAGCATGTCCCAGACCATTGATTTGAAGAATGTGACTATCAGGACCTTTGACGAGGATATCCTGATAGAAGGTTATCTTTGATAAGAAATGTGCCGGATCAGGCTGGAATAAGCGGGGTGGTTATCGTTTTTACCGGTATTGTTGAGGAACTGGGGAAGGTTCGAGAGGTCAAGAAAGGCAGCCAGTCCTGTCAAATTGATATTGCTGCCAGTGAGGTTCTGACCGACGTTAAACTGGGAGACAGCATTGCTGTAAACGGGGTCTGTCTAACGGTGGTGGCTTATGAGTCGGACCGGTTCAGCGCTGACGTAATGTGGGAGACATTGCGAAAAACCAATCTGGAAAAACTTCGTTCTGGTGACACGGTTAATCTGGAGAGAGCTCTCCGGCTGGGTGACAGGATGGGGGGCCACTTGGTTTTGGGCCATGTTGACGGAGTGGGACGGATTATTGAGCAGAGGCGTATTGATATTGCTGTTGTAACCCGCATCGGGTGCTCCCCGGAACTGATGCGGCACGTGCTGCCCAAAGGCTCGGTGGCAGTTGACGGGATTAGCCTTACTGTGGTAGAGACCTTTGCGGACAGCTTTACCGTTTCCCTGATACCCCATACCGCCAAGTTGACTACTCTGGGGTGGAAGAAACCCGGGGATCTGGTTAACCTGGAGACGGATGTCATTGGCAAATATGTGGAGCACTTGATGAAGGGTATGGGTTCCGGATCAAAACAAGAAGGAATGGATTTGGCGTTCCTGCAAAAACACGGATTTCTTGGCTGATAAATACCATTTTAGGAGGGGTATATCATGTTCAATTCAATACAAGAAGCTATTGAGGACTTTAAGCAAGGTAAAATGGTCATTGTGGTGGATGACGAGGACCGGGAGAACGAGGGGGATCTGATTATAGCGGCGGAAAAGGCTACTCCCCAGGCCATCAATTTCATGGTAACCAATGCCCGGGGTTTGGTTTGCATGCCCATAATCGGGGAGCGTCTGGACGAGTTGGAGATAACCCAGATGGTGGCCCACAATACTGACAATCATGAAACCGCCTTTACCGTATCGGTTGATCACCATAGCACCGGCACCGGGATCTCGGCTCACGAAAGAGCCAAGACGGTGGAAGCCATACTGGATCCCCAGGCCAAGCCCGCGGATTTTCGGCGACCAGGACACATTTTCCCCTTGCGCTATAAAGAGGGGGGAGTTCTGCGGCGCGCCGGCCATACTGAAGCATCGGTGGACCTGGCCAAGCTGGCCGGACTTTATCCCGCCGGGGTAATCTGTGAGATCATGAATGATGACGGAACCATGGCCCGGGTGCCTGAGTTGCTGGAATTTGCGGCCCATCATAACCTGAAAATAATTACTATCGCCGATCTGATTCAGTACCGCCGTCAGCATGAAAAACTGGTTCAGCGGGCCGCCGAGGTTAAGCTTCCCACCCGGTTTGGGGATTTCACCGCTATTGCCTACAAGTCTCTCCTGGATGGTAAAGAGCATATTGCCATGGTAAAGGGAGAGATTAAGGAAACGGATAGTGTTTTGGTCCGGGTTCATTCCGAATGTCTGACCGGTGATGTCTTCGGGTCTATGCGCTGCGACTGTGGAGACCAGCTGACCACGGCGATGAGCATGATTGAGAAAGAAGGCCAGGGAGTAGTGCTGTACATGCGGCAGGAAGGCCGGGGGATCGGACTGGCGAACAAGATACGGGCCTATGAACTCCAGGATAAAGGCCGGGATACAGTCGAGGCCAATATAGAACTGGGCTTCCCGGCTGATCTGCGTGATTATGGGATAGGGGCTCAGATCCTGGTTGACCTGGGAGTAAGAAAGATGAGACTGATGACCAATAACCCCCGGAAGATAAAAGGGGTTGAGGGTTATGGTCTGCAGGTGGTGGAACGGGTTCCCATCGAAATACCCCCACTCCGGGAAAACGAGCGTTATCTTAGAACCAAGAAGGAGAAAATGGGGCACCTTCTGGCAAGTATTAACTGATTGGCAGTAAGACCAAATGCAGCCGTTTATACCCCATAGGAAATTTATTATCTAGGAGGGAACTGTTAGTGGCAAAAGTTTATGAGGGTCAGCTTCTGGGTGAAGGTTTAAAGTTTGGGCTGGTGGTCAGCAGGTTTAATGAGTTTATTACCCAAAAACTCCTGGGAGGGGCCATGGATGCTCTCACCCGCCATGGGGTAAGCCCCGACGATATCGAGATAGCGTGGGTGCCAGGTGCCTTTGAGATGCCCCTGGTGGCACAAAAGATGACTCAGAAGGAATATGACGCCGTAATCTGCCTGGGTGCGGTTATTCGGGGAGCAACCCCTCATTTTGAATACGTATCCGCCGAAGTGACCAAAGGGATAGCCCAAGTGGGATTAAACACCGGCAAACCTGTTATTTTTGGGGTGATAACTGCCGATACCATTGAGCAGGCCATTGAAAGGGCCGGGACCAAAAGCGGAAACAAGGGGTTTGATGCTGCAGTGACAGCGATTGAGATGGTCAACCTTTTAAGCAACTTGTCATAATGCGGCGAAGCGTGTTTCGGTAGATACGACGGTGCGGACAGTGCTGTGGAAAAATAACGCTGTGGCAGCCTTACCACAGCGTTATTTGTTGCACAATTATGTTAGATAATCTTCCTCTTTTGGTATAAAGGTCTCACAGAAGGTCCCCAGGCTGGAAGTAGCACTGTCATAGCCCTGGGGCTTTACCTCGATACCCTCGGCTTCACAGATGCCTTTAGCATTAAAATGGCAGTTGAGCACCTCGCATTTTATATTGCTCCTCATGTATTCACCCCCTTCAAAGAGTCAGTGTTACCCAGAAACACTCGATCGAGCATTTCTAAAGGATAGCATACCCCCAAAAACTAACCCCCATACTCACATTTGATTCCCAGGCGAGGGGAATCACATTTAGACTGAGACTCAAATGTATGCTAAACGATATTGCAAGCAGGACATACCAGATTTATAATAGCGTTTACATTTTTGGGCATGCATGATAATCTTCTATGCAGGAAGTATTTGTAGCATCCTGTCATAATTTGCCTTAACTTCAATTACGCGTCAGGAGTGAGGAGAGTGGATTGGAAACAAGCCTATAACCGCAAGTTAAAAACCCCGCAGGAAGCGGCCCGAATGGTTAAAAACGGATCGGAGGTATGGGCGGGCATCGCCGTCCCAGTGCCTATCGCCCTCGTGGACGCGCTTATCGCCAGGGAAAATGAAGCAGAAGATATAACGATCAATGTCATCGTCGATTTGTATCCCCAGATAAAATGGAGAAATCAGAACCGCGACTCCAACATCAAGATAGACTGCGGGTATCCTACCGCCAGCCGGGATAAGGTGCAATCGGGTGATTTTACCTTGACCCCGGTCAGGTTCTGGGAAGGACCTAAGGTCTATACTGATCCCCGGATAAGGCCCATGGATGTAGCCATGCTTATGGTAACTCCCATGGACAAGCATGGGTATTTTTGTCTGGGGCTGGGTGCCGACGGCAGCCTTCCGATTGCCAGGAACGTGGCCCGTAGGCGTAGCGAGGGTGATGAAAAGGCTTTGGTTATGGTTCAGGTAAACAACAAGGTCCCTCGCAGCCGTGGTGAAAACTATATTCATATCTCTGATGTTGATGTAATTGTTGAAGAGGACCAGGATCTGGCATGCCTTCCTGATGGAGCAATCACGGAAGAAGAGATGACCATCGGTCGTTACTGCGCCGAGTTTGTAAAGGACGGTTCAACGATTCAGCTGGGGATAGGGAGCATCCCCAACGCAGTGTCCAAAGTGTTTCTGGAATCGGGGGTTAAGGACCTGGGAATCCATTCCGAAATGGCCTGTGATACCATGAGAGAACTGGCTGAAGCCGGAATTGTTACCAACAAGAAAAAGAATTTCCTGCCTTACAAATCAATCTTCACCTTCGCGATGGGAAGTCAGAAGCTGTATGACTGGATTGACGATAACCCTGGGGTTGAATTTTATTCAGTTGATTTTGTCAACGATCCGTATGTTATCGGCCGGAATGATAACCTGATCTCGATTAATGCCAGTCTGGAGATAGACTTAACTGGCCAAATCTGCTCAGAATCAATGGGTTGGAGGCAGTATACCCATCCGGGCGGTCAACTTGATTTTGTCGAAGGGGCGTTTAGATCCAAGGGTGGAGTCTCGATTATTGCCACTCAATCAACCGCAACTCCTTCAAAGGGCGGCGGGCGGATATCCAAGATTGTTCCCAATATCGCTCTGGGAGGCATTATTACTACTCCACGTTCAGCTGCCGATTATGTCATTACCGAATACGGGGTTGCCCATATCAAAGGGCAGTCCATCAGGCAGCGGGTTAAGAATATCATCGCCATTGCTCACCCGGACTACCGTGATGAGCTGCAGTTCGAAGCGCGGAGGCGTAATCTTATATAATGAAAAACTAAACCCGCTGCCAGCTCAAAACAGGGTATGCAGCGGGTTTTATACGTTGTACAGAACCTTGGCCTGGTCGGAAACCTGGTAGGCCTGAGCAGTAAAGAAATCTTTGAGTTCGGCCATAGTATCCGGCGGGTATACGTACTTGCCATAACCAAACTGTCCGTATTTGAACCGTCGTCGAGTTTCGTCCATGTCTAATGCACTTTGCGGAAATACGGACAGAATCTGTGATTTTGCCCGCTGCGTAAAACGGTGGGTGATGAATTCAAAACTTACTGGTTCGGAACCCAATACCCTGCGTACCTCTTCAAACATTCGTGAGTATTCACTCCTCCAGTTATCAATTCTCATTATGGGCGCAACTAAAAAGCCCAGGGGGTATCCTGTTTCACGGACTCGCCGGGCGGCTGCAAGGCGTTTTTCCAGTGAAGGGGTCCCGTGTTCAAACTGAGCAATAATGGGGGCAGTATTAATGCTGAATCTGACTTCGGTCTTCCCTTCGTGCTTAGCGGATAGAATGGAATCGAGGTCATCGAATTTGGTTACAAAGCGGAATCTCCCCAGGTTCTGGGCCCCAAAAAACTCTATGGTGCGGGCCAGAGAACCGGTATAGGGCTCGACCGGGACCGGGTCCGATGTAGCTGCGCCTTCGAATACCGTCTCCTCGGGTTCTCTGTCCCTTATATGCTGCTGGACCCACTCCAGGATTTCATCGATATTAACATAAATCCTGATATATGGCTTCTTGCCCATGGTGGTGTTCAGGTAGCAGTACTCACATAATCCGGGGCAACCTGTAACCAGCGGCAGCTGGTAGTGCGCCGAGGGGCGACAGGTCTGAAACTTCGATGTTTTGCGTACTCCGACCACCAGGGTATGCTTGCCTTCATAGAACGCTTTTTGCGGACCTTTGCCTGGTATCCCGGTAACCCGGTTATGGCTGGTTGTAAAGTGAATCGGAGTTTTGGAGCCGCGAAAGACATCCAGAAGCTTTTGCCCCAGAGGATAATCCAGGGCCCGGGGCTCGAAATAGACTCTGCGCGGATGAAACAACAAAAATCACCTCCTTTGTATTGTTGCCCGAAATCATTAAGGATGATTAACGGAGGTTTTTGGCAGACGGTGGAGGGTATTTCATGACCGCAACCGGACAAATTATAGACAGTTGTTCTGCAATTACCTCCAATTAATAGGAGAATTGAGCATGACGTGTATTTACTTTGATCATAGTGCCACAACTCCGGTCGATCCTACAGTATTGGAAGCCATGTTACCTTATCTGAATAACAGATTTGGCAACCCCTCCAGCAGTTACCGTCTGGGCCAGCAAGCCCGGCAGGCCATGGAGCATGCGCGTTCACAGGTTGCGGCTCTGATTGGCGCCCGGCCGGAGGAAATCTTTTTTACCAGCGGAGGAACGGAAGCGGATAATATGGCCATCCTGGGAACTGCCTACCAGCAGTGGGAGAAAGGCCGGCACATAATAACCACCGCCATTGAACACCGAGCGGTTTTGGAACCGTGTAAGTTCCTGAAATCGCAGGGATTTGAGGTGACCTTTCTGCCTGTGGATGAGTCCGGGATAATCGATTTACAGGAGCTGCAGCAGGCCATCCGGCCGGACACCATTCTGATAAGTATCATGCATGCGAATAATGAGATAGGAACCATCCAGCCGGTAGAAGAGATAGGGGCCATTGCCAGGGACCGGGGGATAACCTTTCACTGTGACGCGGTACAGACAGCGGGCCGCATACCTGTGGACGTAGGTGAGATCAAGTGCGACCTGTTAAGTCTCTCGGCGCACAAGTTTTATGGCCCCAAAGGGGTAGGATGCTTGTATCTTAGAGAAGGTACAAAAATAGTCCCCCTGATAACCGGTGGTGGTCAAGAGAGAGATCTCCGCGGGGGAACTGAGAATCTACCGGGAATAGTTGGGTTGGGCCGGGCAACGGAATTGGCTCGTCAGGTATCAGGTCAAAGCCGTTGGGAGTTGGTTTTCCTTCGTGACCGGATTATTGAAGGGATATCAGAGCGGATACCGAACAGTATTTTAAACGGCCATCGTTTTATACGTCTGCCGGGGCATGTCAGCTTCAGTTTCCCTGTTGTAGATGGAAAGGCCTTATTATCTATGCTGGATGAAAAGGGTATTGTGGCCTCCAACGGGTCGGCCTGCCACTCGGACTCTCCCGGACCTTCTCATGTTCTTAAGGCCCTGGGATATTCAGATGAGTTAGCCCAATCCACACTGAGGATCACATTGGGAAGGGAAAACAATGATCATCAAGTCGATTATCTCCTGGCCCTTCTGCCGGATATGATTGAGGTTTTGCGGGACATCTCCCCTGAATTCCGACCTGAAGCTGAATGTCCTTGTCAGGATCAGCCGTCCAATCAATACTGATACCATCAGGATATTCTTCTTGCCTTTATGAAGGGATAACATGAAAGATCAACTCTCGGCCAAGATCTTGGGCATAGCGTGGCCTGCCGTTTGCGAAATGGCCTTGTATATGTTAATCGGCCTGGCAGATGTGGCCTTTGTCGGGCGTTTGGGAGCCGTCCACCTGGCTGCTGTATCAATAGGAGCCGAGGTGTTCTTTGGAGTAGTATTAACCCTCACCAGTTTGGGGATTGGCGCTACTGTCCTGGCAGCACAATACACCGGTGCCAAGAACCGCGTACAGGTGGACCGCCTGGCCGCTCAAGTGCTGATTCTGGCTTTCGCTTTAGGAATCATCACCGCTGTACTCGGCTGGGTGTTAAGTCCAGTCATCGTATCTTTTTTTGCAGTAGAAGAGGCCGTGGCAGAAATCGCGGTTAGATACCTCAAAGTAACTTTTGCTGCTGCTCCCCTGGCTCTGTGTCTGTATATGGGGAACGGGGTATTCAGAGGAAATGGCCATACCCGGATTCCTATGACCATTGCCCTGATTACCAACATCTTTAACATCTTTGGCAGTTACACATTGGTATTCGGTAAATTCGGGTTTCCTCAGCTGGGCGGCTTAGGGGCAGGGCTGGCAACCTCTCTTGCTCATATCCTGGGGTTTTCCCTGATGATGGCAGCATTGATCAGCGGACGATGGGGAGTGCGTCTCAATATTCGGGAGCTGCTAAGACCCAGACGCCAAATGATCACTGAAATAATCAGAATGGGGGTACCTGCAGGTCTGGAAGAGCTGTTTCGAAATGCCAGCCTGGTTGCATCCAGCCTGATTCTGGTTCATCTGGGCACCCAGGCCTTTGCTTCTCATCAGATTGCATTGACGGTAGAATCACTATCATATATGCCCGGATACGGCATGGCCATTGCCGCTACCGCAGTAGTTGGACAGTCTTTGGGAGCCCAAAAGCCCGGGGAGGCTCGTAGAGCGGCCTATAAATCATTTCAATTTGCGGTGTTGATTATGGGAATAGCCGCCCTACTCTTCTTTTTCCTTCCCGAACTTTTAGCGTCTCTTTTTACCAATGATAAGTCGCTGATGGCAACTGCCGGTGTTTTGATCAAAATAGCGGCTTTCGAACAGGTGGCTATCGCCGCTGAAATGGTATTTGCCGGTTCGTTGCGTGGCACTGGAGACACCCGGTCACCTATGTTAGTAGCCTTTGCCGGCACCTGGTTTTTCAGGCTCCCTCTGCTATGGATCATGGTTAAACATCTTCATCTGCAACTCTACCAGGTGTGGTTCCTATTTGTTGCTGATTGGTGTTTGCGAGCTATTGTACTTTTTGTAATCCTCTCAAGGGTTAGATGGGCTGAGAGGGTGCCGGTCAGTCATCCGTCAAGGTAATGGCTTCAGCAGGGCAATTGTCTACACAAAGCTCACATTCGATACAGGCTTCCGGGTGAACAACTTTTGCTTTCTCATCTACCTCAAATACATTGGGCTCCGCGGGGCAAACATCTTCACAATCACCTTCACCGACACAAAGGTCTTCATCAACCACTGGGTGAGCCATTCTATCATCCTCCTCTATTAACAGTTAATTGTTTAACGTACAGTCCCGGTTGTTATCTTACCCCGGACATGGTAATTTAATTAAGAAATTCCGGTTTCATAGATAATCGGTTTCCCTGAAGGGATTTATCATAATGACGGCGGCAGGTTGTGAAGCCGTGGCAGTCCTGCTATGCATACTGATGTGGTTATGGTTTGCGGAACCTGCGTGGTGCCGCAGTATTGTCTGCAAACGGAAAAGGAGAATCGAAAATTGTCAGGATTACAGGCTCGTCTGATAGAGATTTATAACCGGTTACTGGGGCATTTTGGTTCCCGCCACTGGTGGCCGGCCAAAACCGATTTTGAGGTGATTGTGGGAGCGATCCTCACCCAGAATGTGGCCTGGAGAAACGTGGAGAAGGCCATTTTGAACCTGGAAGCACAGGGTCTGCTGGACCCGCAGCAACTGGTGGATGCTCCTCTCGAACTGGTGGAGGAAGCGGTCCGGCCAACTCGTTATTACCGGCAGAAAGCCCAGCGTCTGCACGGCTTTTGCGAGTTTCTTATTCGCGAATACCAGGGGGATTTGGGGAAATTGTTTTCTTTGGAGATCGAAGAATTGCGGGCCGAGCTTTTGGCGTTGAAGGGTATCGGCCAAGAGACTGCCGACTCTATTATTCTGTACGCAGCCCGTAAACCGATATTTGTGGTTGATGCGTATACCAGAAGGATCTTTTATCGCTTGGGGCTGCTGCCGGAGGATGCCGCCTATGACGAAATGCAGGATTTATTTATGAGGCACCTTCCGCCGGATACCAAACTATACAATGAGTATCATGCTTTGATCGACGGGTTGGGAAACAATCTGTGCGCTAATAAAAAACCGGGGTGTGAAGAATGTCCCCTGGCTAGAGATCTGTGTTTATCACAAGAACGAGAGTGAGTAACCCGGTTGAGAGATTCAACTGGATAAAGTTTGAGCAACATTAATGGCAGTTGAGTGCAATGAGGAGTAAAAGCGGTGAGCAGACAATGGGGCGACAAGAGATTTAATGCGTTGAACTATCACCTGCGCCAGGAATTCGGTACCAAGGTGTTCAAGGTTTCGCTGGACGCCGGATTCACCTGTCCTAATCGGGATGGTACCAGGGGAGTTGGTGGGTGCGCCTTCTGCAGCCCGGCGGGTTCCGGTGATTTCGCCGGGGCCCGGGCTCTTAGTATCAAATCTCAGTTTCACCAGGTGCGAGAGATGATGCATCGCAAGTGGCCGCAGGCCAAATATATCGCCTATTTTCAGGCCTTCACCAACACCTATGCTCCATCACCGGTACTCCGGGAGCTCTACTATTCGATATTGGAGGAAAACGGTGTAGTGGGGATTTCTATTGCTACCCGGCCCGATTGCCTTTCGGAGGACACCCTGGATCTGCTGGCGGAGTTAAATCAGAAGACCTACCTCTGGCTGGAACTGGGCCTACAAACGGTCCACCGCGCAACCGCTGATGCCATGAATCTGGGGTATGGCTGGGATGAATTTGTAAAAGCTTTGGGAGGTCTCCGTAAGAGAGGCATCCGTGTATGTCCGCATATCATCCTGGGGCTGCCGGGAGAGGATCGCGGGATGATGATGGAAACCGCCTCGGTCTTGGCCTCACGGGATATACAGGGAATAAAAATTCACCTCCTGCACGTCATGCGGGGGACTCGACTGGAAACATTGTATAGGCAGGGCGGGTTTGAATTGTTGACCCAGGATGAGTATATCAGACTGGTGGTCGACATACTGGAAATCCTGCCGCCCGAGATTGTGATACACAGACTGACCGGGGACAGTCCCCGGGAGGCCTTGATTGGCCCGGAATGGAGCCTGAAGAAATGGGAGGTCCTGAACAGCATCGACGCCGAGCTCAGGCGCCGCGACACTTGGCAGGGCAAGTTCCACCATGGGACAGGGGGACAGGTTCCCGATCCCACTTTTTAATAGCAACGAAAGACTGCTGGTGCCAATTGTGAGAACCAAGGACATGATTGTTTCTGCCAGGGATTACAAAAGGAGGAACCATTGGTGCAGATAGAAATCACCGGTATAAACCATCGCGGGGAAGGGGTAGGCCGCCATGAGGGTAAAGTCTATTTCGTGCCGTTTACTGTTCCCGGTGACGTGGTGGAGGTTGAGCCGGGAAAACAGGCCAAGCGTTACGGCTTTGCGCGGTTAAAAGAGGTTATCAGACCTTCAGTAGACCGGGTTACCCCACGCTGTGAACAGATGGAACGCTGTGGCGGGAGCAACCTGCATAACATAGATTATCAAGCGCAGCTGGAGTTAAAGAGAAGACTGGTGGCTGACGCCCTGGAGCGAATCGGGAACCTGGGAAGGGTCGAGGTGTTACCCACCATAGGCATGGAGAACCCCTACCACTACCGTAGCAAAGCAGTATTTCACGTGCAGACAGATCCTTTGGCAATCGGCTTTTTCCAGACCGGGTCACATACCGTAGTTCCAATTAGGGATTGCCTGCTGGTACCCCCAGGGTGGGGGGACATACTCAATTTTTTGGAGCACTCATTAAGACACATCGGTTCATCAGTCCAAGACCTCAGCCAGATTATGTTGCGCGAGTCTCATAACCATCGGGAAATCATGCTGATCCTATACGGAAGGAATAAGCTCCTCCGCGGTCAGGTGTGGGAGAGGCTGGCACAGGATATCAGACAGCATTTTGAACGGGTTTCCACCGTGACCAGTACCGCCGGACACGATGAGGTCGTGATTTTGTCCGGTCGCGGGTTCCTGAACGAACGGCTGGCGGGCTTGGAATTCGCCATCTCACCTATGGCATTCTTTCAGGTGAACACCGTGATGGCAGAGGTCTTGGTGCAAAAAGTCCTGCAATACGGTCAACCTGCTGATGGTGAGTTGGTGATCGACGCCTACTGCGGCATAGGCACCTTGTCGCTGCCCTTGGCCTGTCATGCCGATAAGGTAATTGGAATTGAGCAAAACCCCGCGGCTGTAAGTGATGCCCGGCACAATGCGGAAATAAATAATATAGGTAATGCGGAATTCATCAGCGGCGACTTTGAAAAAGTCCTCGCCCGAATAGCCCCATCGATTGGAGTCGCCGACCTATTGGTAGTGGACCCGCCCCGCAGAGGACTTACCCCCAAAATCCTACAGTCGATAGCGGATGTAAAACCTCGCCGGATGGTCTATGTATCTTGTAATCCCGGAACCCTGGCCCGAGATTTGTCCAGCCTGACCAGTCAGGGCTACGAGGTTAAAGAGGTACAGCCGGTTGATATGTTTCCGCATACGGCGCATGTTGAGACGGTTGTATTGATGTCAAGGGCAAAAGATTAAGAGAGCTGAAAACCCTTATATATCAAGGGTTTTAGCAGATATGGGTATGAAACCCACCAGGCGAAAACATGAAAATATCGCTTCGCGGAAACAAGTCCATAAAGGCACTTTTTGATAGTCAAGTGGTCAGGTTAGATGTCATAGCCCCGCGAGTGGTCGGGTTAGATGTCAGCGTCTGCGAGTGGTCAGGTTAGATGTTTTTTCGGCCTTTGTCGAGGTTGTGTGGTCAGGTTGGATGTAATAGAGAATTTAATATGATTCAAGGAGGAAAATGCAACATGAAAAATCGGGGTATTAGTGAAAAATTTATATCAGATTTAAAAGCAGGCACGCTATATCCGGTCTTGGAGGCTGTTTTGCACGATGATACTCTTTGCCTTGAAATCCGAGATAATTACATCAACATTTATTACCGTGGTGGTAACATGATTCGTATATTGGAAAGGCCATCCGGGTATGCAGCCGCATTTGATATAAAATATTGTGACCATAAAACAACCAGTGAAAAATTTAAGCAGCAGATATTGAGCGCTAAGACTGTGCTTGAGTATACTAATCTCATTCCATTTTTGAAAGCGGAAATGGATTTATATTTTTATGAACATCCCAAAATAGAGCGCGAGATCCAGCAACATATTTTACGGGAGAATAACCGCACGTCCATTGCTAAAGATACCGATTATTTCATTGCCGATATTGAGTATGCTAATGCACAAAATGGGAGCCGGTTTGATATGCTGGCTGTAAAATGGCCTTCCAACTCACCTGCCCGTAAAATCAGTAAAGGACTGGGATTGTCGATTATCGAAGTGAAATACGGAGATAATGCATTAATGGGCACGGCAGGTCTTGAAAAGCATTTTTCGGATATCACTTCTTTTTTGACCATGTATCCTGTGACTTACATCTGTGCTGAGGCACAGAGAATGCTGAATCAGAAAATCGAACTGGGTCTGATACAGGGACTAAAAGAGGGTACTAAAATCACCATCGGCCCAGAAAAAAAGCCGGAGTTTATTTTATTGATCGCAAATCACAAGCCTGCAAGCACAATTTTGAAGCGTGAATTAACAAACATCATCAAAACGGATACATATAAATGGCTCATCGAAAGGATGGATATCCGTATTGCTTCTTCTAGCTTGATGGGATACGGACTGTACGAGAAGGCTATGTCTTCCCTAGAGGATTTCATCAATGAAAATTGAAATAAATCGCGGTCAGGATCAGATCGGAGGTTGTATTACAACCATCTCGACTAAAACGACAAAGATTGTTTTTGACTTTGGTGAAGAGCTTTTTCCCCGTCAAGAAATCGACTCTGCGGCTATTTTGAAAGACTGTCATGCCGTGTTTTTTTCCCATTATCATGGAGACCATATCGGACTTTACAAAAATATACCACTGAATATTCCAATATATATGGGGGCTACTGCGAAGAAGATATTCAAAGTGCTTATTGCTCGCACAGATAAAGAAAGCCTGCCACTTGTGGAACGCTTTTGTGAATTTGAGCCGCTTAAATCTGTTTGCATTGGTGACATCGAAATAACGCCTCTGCTTGTAGATCATTCTGCTTTTGACGCCTATATGTTTTTAATTAAGGCTGACGGCAAAACCATTCTGCACACTGGAGATTTTCGCAGGCATGGTTATAGAGGAAAGGCATTGATACCAGTAGCGAAGAAATACATTGGGAAAGTAGATGCCCTTATTATTGAGGGGACCACACTTTCACGAATGGAAAATGATGTTTTGACGGAGCAGCATCTACAGCAAAAAGCTGCTTCCTGGATGCGCGAGAAAAAATATGTATTTGTCATCTGCTCATCCACCAACATTGAGCGGATTGCGGCATTTTATCATGCCAATCCTCGCGGCCGCTATTTCCTATGCGACTGTTATCAAAAGGACGTATTATCTGTGGTTACGCAAGCCGCATCCCAAAAATCAAACCTGTACAATTTTCAAAAAGCGGTTGTTTATGGAAAGAATTTAGAAGAGCGATTTTTAGATAGAGGCTTTTGCATGCTGGTACGCAGTCGTGATGACCATAGAGCTATTCTTGATCGATATCCGTCGGAAAACCGCTTGGTAATTTACTCAATGTGGAAGGGTTATCTTGCCGAGAACCATAAAAATGAGAGACTGATATGCTTGTTGGATGGAATAGAATACAAATATCTGCACACCAGTGGGCATGCTGACCCAACAACCATTGAGACTCTGATTGCCACGGTGCAACCAAATGCTATACTTCCTATCCATACAGAAAATGCAAGTTGGTTCATCAAAAAATATCCTCATATTACAGTAACGGAGAACACATTGGATCTAAATTAAGCAAGTGTAACTGTCAAGTAAAAATGAACAAAAAGTGATAAACAACCTTGGACACCTAATTGTTTCCAAAAATGGTTTGGCGGTGTTTTAAACGATAACTGTCACCGGTTAGGTGGATAACCTCGCTTTTGTGGATTAAGCGATCCAGAATAGCTGTTGTAATCGCCGGGTCACCCAGAATATCTCCCCAGTCTTCCGGTCCCTTGTTTGATGTAATGATGACAGAGGCCTGGCCGTAGAGCTTGTTGATTAATTGAAAAAAGAGGTTGGCCTCATGTCGGTCAATAGCCATAAACATCAAGTCATCAATGATTACTAGGTCAGAGCCGACGATTCGTTTTATCTTTGCCCTGGAGTTGCGACTGATTTCCTCGGTTTTGAGGAGGCGAATTAGTTCATCCATCTGAACGAAAGTAACCCGGTAACCCCGGCTAACGGCTTCGATCCCCAGGCCAATGGATAAACAGGTCTTCCCCACCCCGGGAGGTCCCAGTAAAATTAGGTTGTAGGCCTGTTCTAGCCAGATAAGCTCCCGTAGCTGTGTTAATTGTTTTTTACTTAAGGACTGTTGTTCTGAAAGATCAAAATCATCCAGGGTTTTGTACTCAGGGAAAGATGCAAGCTTGTAGAGCCTCGCGGACTGCTTTTCCTCCCGTTTTTTTATCTCATGTTGCACAAGCTCCATTAGAAATACTAGGTAACTAGGCTCCTTCAGCTGGGCATTATGTAGTCTCTCTTCTACTACCGCGGCCGCTTCCGTTATCTTTAAACGCTTCATATCTGTTTTGAGTTGTTCGAGTTCTGTTGACACTTTCTCACTCCCAGCAATTCTTCTATGTAGATGTTAAGATCTCGTATTTCTACATGGGTTTTAAGCACTGACTGATTAGTTTCGTGAAGTGGCTTAACATTATGATTTTCAGTCCTGGGTTCTTCTTTTGCCAGGTGATAAATATGGTCAAAATGGTTTAATGAATCCACAAAATCAGTTGCGCCATACAGCCTATTTTTCAAGCAATAATCAAGTGCCTTGTTGATAATCCCAGGAGATTTATCCAGGCTGTGATCCTTGATTATCTTTAACTGGTCCCGTATGTAGCGGGGTTTTTCCTGCTTTACCAGGTCGAGAAAATTGTTAGCTTCGGGGGAATCATTAAGAAGTTTCGCCACTTCTTGCAGATAGGCCTCAATGCCCTTTCCTTTTTCCCTGTGGCAATCACTGCTCTTAATAAGTCGGCCTTTTTCAAGGCACACGGGATAACGGATAATCTCCAGTTCGGTATCGGGATTTGCAATGATTAATATCCCTTCACCTTCCTTGATAACAACCCTTCGGTCGGGGGCATAGGTTCCTAAAGGCAGAGCATAACGGTTACCCTGATAGACAATGGTGTTGTCTTTGCGGACCACTCTAGTTATAATCTTGGTAGTTGAAATACTTATCTTGTGGGGTACCGGGACGAGGTGTTGTTTTTCTAGGGCAAACACTTCCGCCGGTATCTTTTTTGTCGTATTGTGAACTTTGCCATTACCGGTCCTTTCCAACCAGGCCAAACCTATTTAGCCCCCCAATGGATTTGGAAGAACTCCTTGTAGCGTGATAGCATAAGAACAGGCAGGGGGTTATTTTATGAAAAAGGCAAACAAGTATTCGGATGAACTTAAAGAACAAATTATTCGCGAATGTCAGGAAGTAGGTAACGTAGCTGTAGTGGCCCGCCGTTACGAGATATCATCCAACACCATACACACCTGGATCAAGAAATACCGGGAACGTGGCACTGCAAAAACGTTGAAAAAGAATGGCTTTAAAGACCTTAATACCATGTCGGAACAGCTAAAGAAAGTAAGCACCGAGAACGATCAGTTAAAACGTTTAGTGGCCGAAAAGGAACTAGAATTAGCAATCCTATGGGAATTACGAGATAAAACAAACCCCAGGTAGCCGACAGAGCAGCCATTGCTGATAAGTGGATCCAGGAAGGTTATCCCTTGATTACTGTCCTGCGCTTTGTCGGGCTAAATGTATCCACTTACTATTCCTTAAGACGACCAAAAAAACATAGTAAAGACGGAGCAAGAAGACCCGGAAGAAAAGTACCGGGTTACAGCATTAGCCGTCAGGGAGAGGTTGTTAATGACGACACTGTAAAAACCATGCTTCTTGAGCTAATTGAGGGGGACGGGTATCCCTATGGCTATCGAAAACTGACTGTTGAACTGCAGGAAGATAAAAACCTGATTATTAACCACAAAAAGGTATACCGGTTGTGCAAGGAACTAAGAATCCTAAGACCCCAGAGGGTTTTGAAGCCATATCGGCCTGGGCAAATAGGCCACAAAAGAAAAGCAACTGACTCCAATGAACACTGGGAAATAGATTTAAAGTACGGCTACATTAAGGGTATTAGCCAGTTTTTTTACCAGATATCCATTATAGATATCTTTGACCGAAGCATTGTCGAAAGCCATATTGGCCTTAGTGCCAAAGCAAAGGATGCTGCCCGTATCGTAAAGCTTGCTACAGAAAAAAGAGGAGTTGAACCAGGTCGGTTGGTTATTCGTAGTGATAACGGACCGCAGTTTAAAGCAAAGGCATTTACTGAAGCACTTCATGAGCTGAAGATTACACATGAACGTATTCCGGTGAATTCGCCTAACCTAAACGCCTATATTGAGTCTTTCCATAGCATTCTGGAAGATGAATGCTACAGCAGACATGAGTTTGAAACCTTCCAGGAAGCTTACGAAGAGGTGAATAATTACCTGGACTATTATAACAACCGTAGACGTCATGGCAGTATTGGTTACCAGGCACCAGCTATTTATTACCAGAAGCACGCTAAAGGGACGTCACACAGCGTTTATGCCGCGAAAGCCGCTTGATATGGGGGGATACCCTCTGGCACAATCCTGCGGGCGGGAATACCCGCCACCTCCATTAACTAGGGTTATTTCCGCCTATAATAAGGGAGTCCAGAGGGTATAGGGGACCCCATGTCAAGCGGACCGTGGAATAAACGCTGAATTCAGCAGGAATCTATTTAGGCCGGATCATTCACAAGGATATTCTCCATAATTGGGGGTTTAACCCGAAACAGTCTTCATTTAGTTTTTCTAGGTTGTGGAAGGTGCGGTTTTTAGCAAAGTTCCTTTTCACATATTTCACTACATTTTCAACCTTTCCCTTGGTTTCCGGATCCGCTTTTCTACACATGTAAATCCTGAATTTACGGGTCTTTTGGTATTCGCCAAACTCTTTGGTAAGTACTATATCCCCGCCGTTCTCACTGACCAGTATAAGATGGTCCTGATCGTATACAATTTCCCTGGTCATCCCTCTGTAGTATTCAAACGCGTTTTCGTGAACGTTTATTAAATCTCGGGTTGTAAATGGACGATCCAGCCACTCCACATATTTATGTCGGGAGTGGGCCAGCACGAAGGTTGCAAAGTAAAGGGTTACTATCCTGTCAAGCCTGCTGTGTAGGGCGGTTTGTCCAAAATCCATCTGCATTTGCAGTCCGGCAGGTAATTCATCAACGGCTTCATATTGACGCATGTACTTAACCTGGGGAATACCACACTCCTTTCGTAATTGTCTGACATAATTTCTAACTGTCCCTTCGCTAACACCTCCATCAAGTTCTTTTTCCAGTAGCCAGTCGAATACCTGTGCGCTAGTCATATCCTGGTACTGCTTCAACCAGGATTTAATGAGATCCCGATGTTTATCGAGTTTCTTGGCCCTGGTTTTTCGATTTTCTAAAACTTGCTCCATTTCCTCCGGAGTCATATCCAGATACTTAT
Organism: Syntrophomonadales bacterium; assembly: GCA_050951725.1. GTDB lineage: Bacteria > Bacillota > Syntrophomonadia > Syntrophomonadales > DTU052 > DTU052. The sequence goes on from JBMNJO010000012.1 coordinate 607,282, forward strand.
ATACTGTGGTTCGGGATAGATCAAGGCGCCGGGATATTTGGCTTACGTTAAAATGCATTTTCTTAAGATCCTGGATATCTAAATACATATTCCACCCTTCTGCTACCTTCATTTGTTCCTCCTCTGCTATGATAAAAGCTGTTTAATTTCCAGCTCTATCATAGCTATATTGGAGGATTGTGGTAAATACTGTTCAATCTTATTTGTTGTTATCTGTCCATTTTAGTTTAGCGGTTACACCTGGCTCGACAAGTCCTTCCCACTCCAGGATCTGAATTATCTGAGATATGCTGCGGCTTGGTACTTGCCTGCGCAACAGGATAGCCTGTTCAAGAGTTTCTGGCGGTACGGCTTCACTTACGTGAGCTCTCTTGCCGTTCGGTTTTAGTCCAGAAAAACCTTCTCTTCGGTATTGGGTTAGATAACGGCGCAAGGTTCGTTCTGATATCCCGGATTGTTCACATATCCTGGCTTTAATCTGTCGGGCCTGGGCATTATCCAAACCCTCGGCCAGAAGTGGAGATAACAGTTGCATCCGCTGGGCAGCAATTTCCTCGGCTTTCTTTTGGTCCTTCATGCTGATTTCCTCCTTTGTCAGGTTTCGGCATGAGTCTACCTCATGTCCATTACGGACAGAATGCAAAACGGGTATGTGGCCAAAGATTTAAATTTGCTATCGGTCGGACAATTCTCGCTAGCCATCCCGGGGCATCTCCAACATGATGCCATATTCTCTGGAGCTTGGACTTTGGAAGTAGGGAAGCATCGTTCACAGATTCATTGCCATATCTGATCTTGATTGATTCCAGGCAGCCGTGAAAGTAATCCGCCAGGTTGTTAAACCAGTGTCGCCAACGGCCTAGGGTTGCTTCATCAGCTGGTATGCTTAGTTCAGGCTCTCCGGTTACCACTGCTTCAATATTCTCACTGACATGGCGCTTGTATGGAACAAGTTTGTCGGGGAGCTCGTGATGAATACGTCTGCACTCTACACATCGTAATCTGCGGATGACCAGGCACATTTTTTGTCCTTGGTCATTAATACAGATTCGCTTCCTGCTGCCGATCACTTTCAACCGTCCATTACAACATGGGCAAGAATTCTGTTCCTCGCTCCTAACGAAAAACACCCTTTTCGGGGTTTTCTATTAGCTCATAATTTGATACAATGACCATGCTTTTAGGTGGGACGTCCTTGGTGCTATTGTTTGGTCCAGTAGCACAACAAACAGGGACGTCTTTTCCTTTCTTAAGCTATGGCCATTATATCCGGCAACTCTCGGTCAGGCAATTCCATCAGCTTTCGGTCAGCTTGGATTGGCAGTAACAGTTAGTTCGTAGAAGTAGAGGACATATAAGTACTAGTGGAAAGAAAAGAAACTTTAGTTCAAATCATGTATTTTCACAAATTATCTTCTGTGGAGAGTGTGGCGAAATATACCGTAGAGTTCATTGGAATAACCGAGGTAAAAAATCGATTGTTTGGAGATGCGTCAGTAGACTTGAGAATACAGGGTTAACTTGTCATTCCCGAACCGTGCTGGAGGATATGATAGGCCTTGCTACGGTGGAGGCAATTAATAAACTAATAGGGCAAAAGGATGGCTTTTTAACTATCTTAAAGGAAAATATAGATACAGTGATAAGTGAAACGGACAATAATATTGTTGCCGAGATAGATAAAAAGCTAGAGGAATTACAAAAAGACCTTTTGAGACTGGCCAATTCCAAAGAGGATTATAACGACATTGCTGATGAGATTTACAGGCTCAGAGAGGAAAGGCATAAGGCTTTAGCAGAAGAAGCTGGCAAAAAAGGCTCCAAGCAAAGGCTAGAAGATATGGAAAAATTCCTAAATGAACAATCCACCCTCCTTGAGGAGTATGATGAGCAACTAGTAAGGAGACTTATAGAGAAAATAACGGTCTATGATGATAAACTAACTATTGAATTTAAATCTGGTGTAGAAGTAGATGTATAAACACAACCTTCATGAATGACCACCATTCAGGAGATATATTCTCTTGATTGGTGGTTTTCTTTTTATTGACTGGAATTGGTAAAAGGCATATAATCTTATTAACAATGTTGTTGATATTGTTATTGATAAGGAGATGACAACATGAGCGATGTTAATGAGCTACTAGAAGAAGCTATTAAGGAAACTGAAAACTTGAATGCAGGTGAAGTCTTTCTTGTTAAGGACCTGTTCAAGGGTTATGTATGGAATAGAATACCCAGAAAGGATCGACTTCTGCTTGGGACTTTATTTTTAAACTACGTAAATAAAATAGAAGGTAATATAAAGGCAATTGAAAAGACCTCATCTAACCAGCAGAGGTATCAGAAGGTTTGAGGATATAGCAAAACTATTATGAAGGGCAATAAAAAACTATAAATTATATTAGGGTGTATGGGGTGGATGCTTTGCTTAATTTAAGGCAATTAATAGATGACTTTTTCTTGTTTGTGCAGTCTAAGAGTATTGAAATTTATAATGAGTTTAGCCTCCAGCATGAGCTGGGGATATTCCTACGTGAAAAGCTTCCGGATTATCGTATTCAATTTGAAAGAAATGTATCATACTTCACACCAGACAATAAAACTATAAAAAAAGAAATAGATATCACTATATTTAATGAAGATAAATCGGAGAAGTATGCAATTGAACTTAAGTGCCCATTAAATGGCCAGTATCCAGAACAGATGTATTCATTCGTGAAGGATATTAAATTTATGGAGGAGCTTAAGAACCGAGGATTTACTAGAACAGCTGCTGTTGCTCTTGTTTCGGATAGACCTTTTTATGAAGGGCGCAACAATGAAGGTATATATAAGTTTTTTAGAGAAGAATATTCTGTTTACGGTTGCATTTTTAAGCCAACAGGTGTAGGAAAGAACAAAGATAGCATTGCATTGACAAGCAGATATGATTTTATCTGGCAGGATTTAAGTGACGGTCGTAAATATTACATAATCGAGATTTGAGTAGTCAGGGGGGGACTTGCAGGTGGCTTTGCTTCAAGATGAATTAAAAATAAGAAAGATTCATGAATTACTTCATATGAAATTGGCTTTACCACCATATCAGCGCCCGTATAGTTGGAGTGTGAAGTCTGCAAATACGCTTTTTCAAGATACTTATAATGCATACCATGAAGGTTTACAAGAATATAGAGTTGGTTCAGTAATTTTACATAAAGAAAACGGAAAGTATAACATTGTCGATGGCCAACAACGACTGACAACTATTTCGATTCTTCTATACTGTTTAGGTGAGAAGGATCTGGGGTTATTACAAGAAAAATACAATCAACTGTCTAACGATGTGATTGTAACTAATTATGAAATTTTATCTAAGAGAATAAGTGAGCTACCGAAAGATGAGCAAAACAAGTACAAAAATTATTTATTCGAACGTTGTAGTGTAGTTCAAATTGTTACAGACAGTGAGCAAGAGGCTTTTCAATTCTTCGATTCACAAAATTCGCGCGGTAAGGAGTTAGCCCCACATGATTTATTAAAGTCATATCATTTACGCGAGATGAATGATGAAGAGGAAAACCAAAAAATAAGGATTATCAACCAATGGGAAAATGTAAACCAAGATGATTTGAATGACCTATTTAAAATCTATCTTTACCCATTGACCCAATGGTATAAAGGAAAGAGTGGTTTGGGCTATTCATCTAGTAAAATAGATGTGTTCAAAGGGATTAAAACCACAAATGTATTTAATTATGCGATTTATCATAAAGCAAGTAATCTTTTTGTAGAACAGTTTAATGCAAATGGAAGCAATGAATTACTTGCATCTAGAGCATTAAATCAATTTCAATTAACACAGCCTCTTATGGCAGGAAAGCGATTTTTTTATTACACTCTACATTATAGAAATCTACTTGAGCAAGTACAAAGATTAGTGAGTAAAGTTCATACAAAGGAACAAGTTCCGAGTAGACGCACTGGAGATCTTTACATTAAACAATTATATGAATGTGCGCTATTATTTTTTGCTGATCGCTTTGGAATTGAAAACCTATCTAAAGCTGTGATGCAGCAATTATATACTTGGAGTTATTCTTTGCGGCTGGTTATGGAAGCTGTCTATCTACAGACAATTAATAAATATGTGCGAGGAGAACATGAACGCGTAAACTATGGATTAGGTATGTTTTCAGAAATCAGTGAAATGAAAAACGGAGAAGAATTAAAACTCATTTCTTTAGAGCAACCTAAAATTGAGAATAAAAACAAAGAGAAGTACAGGGATGTGTATGATTTACTTTGTGAATGGAATAGGTGGTAGATGATGGATAAAAATATAAGAATCATACCGGTATCAAAAATTTTTACTAATGTTCATTATATAGTTCCTATATATCAACGCAACTATGCTTGGGGAGTATCGGAGATAGAACAATTGATAGAAGATATTGATAGCTCTATTGGCGACTCTAATAAAAATTACTTTCTTGGAAACCTAATTGTTAATCAAAGGGATGATAATGTTTATGAAGTAATAGACGGGCAACAGAGGTTGACAACACTATTTCTATTAGAAAGTTATCTTGGTATGAATTTTGCTAAAGATGGGTTGAGATTTGAAGCACGGGAAAAATCAAACCGTACCCTTAACATGCTAAGCAAAGGAAACAAGAATGAGCTAATAGAGGAATTAGCATCTGTTGAAATCTTAAAGGGATATCAAATAATTGATAGCTATTTTAAATCTAATAATATAGATAAAAATGATTTAACTAAAAAACTGGAAAGTGTTTTTATTGTTCGTGTACAAGTTCCACAAGGTATAGATTTAAATCATTATTTTGAAATCATGAATACTCGTGGCGAGCAACTTGAACTTCATGAAATAGCAAAAGCAAAATTTTTAGAAGTATTGGATACAGAACAAGATAAAAAAACGGCAGCATTGATTTGGGAAAAATGCTCTAACATGGACTCGTATATACAAATGAATTTTGATCCCAGTGTTAGAAAGTATCTTTTTACAAATGATTGGTCTAGTATCAGGGATAATATTAACGATTTTGATACAATTAAGGAATTTATTCATAGTGAAGATGAAGACAATAATTTAGTTCCTTTGATTGAGATTCTAAAAAACAAGAAACTCTTTAATAATGAAATAAGTAAGGATGAAGTTGAGAATGAACGTTTTGAATCGATTATTTCGTTCCCAAATTTTTTACTTCAGATAAATGCTGTACTTAATAATTTAGAAGAGGAAGATTCAACCCTTGATGATAAACATTTCTTAAATAATTTATCATGGGCCTGGGGGGACGCTGATAAAGCAAAGAACTTTTTATTTCATATGTTAAAATGCCGTGTACTGTTTGATAAATATATATTGAAACGTGAATATGCTAGAGATTATAAAGAAACTGGGAAATGGTCGTTACAACGTTTAGAAAGGTATAATGATGGGAAAGGTGATAAACCCAAATATGTAGGAACATTTGGTGAGGACAATAGTCAGAATAATAAACAACTAAGAACTCTGCAATCCTGCTTGCGTATAACCTACACATCACCTAAAACTATGCATTGGATTTCATTAATATTAACAAGCTTATTAGAAAATGAATCATGTGACATTATTGAAATACTTGAAGATTACTGCAAAACAAAAGTTTTCGAATCAAAGTTTGAGAATTCTAGTGGATTTGGTTTTGAAAGAATCGTATTTACTTACCTTGATTATCTTTTATATAAGAATGGTTATTCTTACTTGGGCAAGGAAATTATTCCTCCATTATATGATGAGTGGCAGTTCCAATTTAGAAGTTCCATTGAACACTTTCAACCCCAAAATCCCGTTGAAGGTGAAAGCTGGGAAGCAGATGACCTTGATGGCTTTGGCAACCTCGCATTAATTACAGTGTCAGGAAACTCGAAGTTTTCTAATTTACCACCAGAGGGAAAAATCACCTCATATCCAAGTATTATAGAACAAAGTTTGAAACTCAAGATTATGAAAGAGTTGGTGAACTTCGATGATGAAAAATGGACGGAAGAAAAAGCAAGAAAGCATAAAGAAGAAATGTTTAGAGTTTTGAAAGGGTAGTTATTATATATGTCGATATGTTCCCGCCTACCGATAGTGCAAAAAGTGCCGATGACGTGTTTCCGACTACCGACAATGTAAAAGACATTAATCCA
>JBMNJO010000013.1:0-51627 GCA_050951725.1 Syntrophomonadales bacterium
TACGGGGAATAGACTTTTCATTAGCATTTACCTTAGATGCATCAATGGCAATGGCATTAGTATCAAGAAGTCCCATAGCTTCAGCTTGCTGCACTACCTGTTTGAAGAGTTTTTGCAAGACAATCTGATTCAGTCAGGCGGCTATAGAAGCGGCTAATAGTAGCCACACTGGGCACCTTGCCAAAAACTTCAAAACCACAGTTATATCTAAGCATAGGATCATTGTTAAGGCGCTCAACCAATTCAGTAAAACTAGCCATGTTATACACTCGCATGGCAATCAAAGCTCTAAGCTTGGTTTTCAGTGGAATAACCATTTGGTCCGCGACGATAATCAATATCCTCATCCAAAGTAGCGACAACTGCCCTTAAATTGAGGGTGGCTAAAACACTCTCTAATCGGGATTGAGGCTGCATTTTGATAGCATCTTCAAAGGAGAAAAACGCATCCTTGCCGAATATACATAGGTGACTTCCCTTTCCGCATTTGCTTGTTTTTGGTTTTTGTCACCTAAAAAATTCGGCAAAAGCGGGGGTGAAGTCCTTTTTTATTCTTAGAAAACCCAGGTTTTTCTGGGTAATTAATATGCACAACTCTCAAATAAATAATCATTTCTGGTTTTATGCCATAATCCTGCTGCATTTTTTAAAATTAGTAATTTGCCGTGTATTTGCTGCTTGAACCTTATCCGGCGGCCGTTCGATCACCTGGGGTTGTATATAATGAGGCAAACGATGCTATTGCCTGCGTAAGACTCATCCAGCGTTTTGACCAGGAAGGCCAACTCGTTGACTTAATGGATTTAAGTGGTTTATCCGCTCATCAGAGGGGTGGATAGTAGGTTATTCTCCTGATGGCATCACAGATATGAGAGCAGGGGAACAATGACATGAAGATTGAGATGGGCGAATCGCTGTTAACCCTGGCCTGAAAAACACCAAGTTATTAGTGATTCGCCATAAACGTATTAACGAGAAGATACGCTCCATCAGGACAACATAATTGACGTTGAGAATTCCGGTAACATCTTCCTCCATTACGAGCGTATCTTACATTTCATTCTGTGTCATCGATTTTGTTATTTGTGTAAAATATCAAACAACCATTTCCGCAATCTCCCTACTGATCACTCCCGCCAGGTTGTCCTGCACCTCGGTTCTAAGGAGTTCCCTCTCCTGCTCCGGATTGCTTATGAATCCCAATTCCAGTAGAACCGCCGGTGCCGTGGTTTTTCGCAGGACATAGAAGGGTTGGGTTCTTACACCCCCATTGGGCCAGCCGGTTGCCTGCACCACGGCCCCCAGCAACCTCCCGGCTGCAGTTTCGGCGCGGCCGCCGCGGCCACAGATGAACGCTGATATGTAGCGCGGTTCACTTCGAACAGCAGCATTGATATGAAGGGACAGAACCAGGGCGCAGCGGGAGCGGTTAAGTTGATTGACCCGGTCGGCTAATGTAACAAATACGTCTCTTTCCCGTGTCAGAAACGGCACAAACCCTTTTCCCCTCTGGTGTTCTCAAAACTGTCCAGTTTGCCTGCCAGGCGCAGGGCGATAGCCAGGTTTATGTCTGCTTCCCTGGTTCCCCCACGGCCCACCGCCCCGGGGTCGCAGCCGCCGTGGCCGGGATCGATACCGATAATCACCTTACACTCCTCCTTCCGTTACTTAAGGAAAATGCCGGGGCAGTTTACCTGCCCCCCCGTTGCTGTCATTATGGCATCCCGCAGTTCGCAGATGCTTTTGGTGAGCTGGTCCAGCTTTGATTCGATGCGTACCAGGAGGTACACGGAAACCAGGATGGGAAATCCGTAGTTGCCGACGGCGTTCAGTAAGTTCTCCATCACTTACCACCTTCCCCCTTAAGGTATTAAGGCCAGGCGGAGCCTGGCCTTTTTTCTAGCTCAGCTCAAGGTCGGTGATGTCAGTTACTATGATGCGGGCGCTGTCTTTGGCGACGAAGTCGCCGCCGTGTGGTGGTGAAAATGTTCCTGGCCAGGATGTTGTCCATCAGCTGTGAGGCCTCCGCTCCGTGTAGGGATCCTTAACGTCCGGTACCCGGACGGTGGCGTTGCGGCCCGCGGCATTGTTGAAGCGCAGTTCCAGAACTCTGGTTGCCATCCAAGATCATCCTCCTTTCCCCTTACGATGGTGTTTAGACCGGTTCGCCGGTCAGCATGAGGGTGTTGGTGCGCAGGATGCTGACTACGGGCTTGGTCTGGGCCTCCCCCAGCTGGTCGGCGATGGCTTTTACGTCGTTGTCGGTGGCTTCAGCCTTGACATTGCGGTAGGTCCGGTTGGCGTAGCGGGTAGCGCCAGTAGGCGGTCATCCCGTCCTCGACCCGGATGATGAATTCGCTGCCTACTGCTTCTGCGGTAACGGCCATTCAAAACTCACCTCCTTTTTCGTGAGATATCCTACGTCTTGAGCTTAACATGCGGTAGGTTGGGGTTTGGTTTGGATGGCGTTTAAATTCTGTTCAAATTCCTGCCGATGAAGGATGTGGGAAAGCCCGGTGTGACCGGGCTTTCGGCCTTTATGGCAGCCTTTTTGGTTGGCAGAACGTTAGGATTTTGTTGGCTTCAGGTTAGCACCCCTTGGACGCGGGTTCGGGAACGAACCTCAGCACACCGTACACCAGGTAGTAGCCGCCACCCGCTGGCGGTCATGATGATGGGCCGCTCCTCGGAGTGGCCGAGCCTTGCGGCGCAGGTTCAGGATGTGATACCGGCGGGCGGCGCCGCCATCAGCGGCCGGGTCCCGGTCCAGTTTCCCGGGGTGATTATGTCGGGAGGGACCGGCCGGCCTTCCCGGTTTTTCAGCAAGGCCAGTATCCGGCGTTCGGCCGGAGTCAGGCCTATGTCGGCTTTGAGAGGTACATTCCAAACGTCCTCAAGCCAATCAACGTATGTCCTCGCATTCCAATAAGGAAGAACAATGCTCCAGCAATGGACGTCCCTCCCATATGCTGGTCAAGTTCTACGATATAATCATCATTTTATTTAAACAATTCGATCGCAGCCTCCAAAATCCTCCATATTATTCAGGGAAACTAGTATTAAATAGAGGAAGGTCAATCGGGTGGGGTTTAACCATATCTTTAGAGCACAGTTTTCCATCCCTGCTGGGCTCATGTATGAACCTGCAAATACTCCCTAACCATTATACTTGCGATCCACTAACCGATTATTTGGCCGAAACGACCTTTTAGTTCCATACCTCCTCAATCCAATCAACGGGCTTTCTTTTGTTTTCCAATAAACGTTAAGATAAGATAAAGTACAGCTCAGGAGGGAATTTTTATGACGCCCGACTATCTGCTACTGGATCAACAGCCTTTGTTGGCACAATACCTTTTGTTCCCCCGTAGAGATTTTACTCCCCCGCCACCTGGAGCTTTTGACCTCTTGGTTGATGTCGAAGCCAACCAGACCGTGCAAATCGCCGCCCGCTTTTACCCCTACCATGCAGACTTCCCGTGGATACTATACTTTCATGGCAATGGAGAAGTCGCCTCTGACTACGATTATTTCTGTAAGATGTACCATGCCCGCAAGATTAACCTGGTAGTGGCGGACTATCGAGGTTATTGAATGAGTAGCGGTCAGCCCACCTTTTCTCTTCTGGCAAAAGACGCGCACGTCGTCTTCCAGGCAGTACAAGACGAGCTGATTAAACGTAACTACTCTCCAGTCTTATGTGTGATGGGGCGATCCCTGGGAAGCTTGCCGGCTCTGGAATTGGCGGCTCATTATCAGGGAGAATTGAAGGGACTGATTATCGAAAGCGGTTTTGCCGCCGTCACCCGTTTGATAACCCGTTGGGGATTCCCCCTTGACATTTCCGGCCTGTCTTTGCTGGAAAAGCAGTGCCTGGAAATGATTCGGACCATAACTCTTCCGGGGCTTGTTATTCATGGAGAGCAGGACAGTCTGGTGTTCCCTGATGAGGGGCGTTTGGTCTATGAGACCCTGGGAAGTAGTCAAAAATACTGGCTTCCGATTCCCGAGGCCGACCATAATGACATCATGCTGGTCGATCCTCAACTGTATTTCCAGGGAATAGAGGATTTCGTAAAAAGCATTAACAGCTAAAAAGAACCTTGTTAGAGGGTAGGCCGATTAGCAATAAAGGGGACTTGGGTACGCATTATCGAAGGATCCAGCGATTATCGAGTTTGTGGATTCCTCCCCCATGCCGGGACCGGCAGGGTGCTGCGTCGGCTGCTGGGTTGATCCAACTATAATAAAAGATTTATAAACTTTGAGTGCATAACAAGGTTTAAAGCCGGGCGAAAGCCCACCCGCGTTTGAGCGACCGGGGCATATTTATCGATCTCCCTCCCCGATTTAATCCAAGATGACCAATCGTATCCAGAAGCACGGATTGGGGTAGAATTGAACCGAATTATGTGTTAAATTAGATTTCAATTTAAGGTAAATTGTTCATATGGAAGGAAGATCTGTTTGGACTTTTCAAATGTTTTGTTTGCATTTTCTTTAACGCTTTTTGCAGGTCTGGCTACAGGAATTGGCAGTGTTCTTGCGTTGCTCACCAAGAAGACCAGTACCAAGTTCTTATCCATAGCCCTGGGTTTTTCAGCCGGGATAATGCTATATGTGTCATTCGTAGAAATACTGGTTGAAGGCAGAGAGTCTTTAATAGCAGCTCTTGGACCAAGGGGCGGATCATGGGCCGCGGCGGGGGCCTTCTTTTTTGGTATGTTGTTAATTGGTATGATTGACAAATTGGTGCCTTCCACAGAGAACCCTCATGAAGTCCATACCGTAGAAGAAATGGATGGAAAAAGCGAAACCCATAAGTCAAATTTAATGAGAATGGGACTATTTACGGCATTGGCTGTAGGAATTCATAACTTTCCGGAAGGAATAGCAACCTTTGTAGCTGCACTTGGTGATCCTGGCCTTGGAATAGCGATAGCCCTTGCCATTGCCATACACAATATTCCGGAAGGTATCGCTATTGCAGTTCCGGTGTTCTACGCGACAGGCAGCAGAAAAAAGGCCTTCAAATTATCGTTTTTATCAGGACTGTCAGAACCCGCGGGGGCCCTGCTGGGTTATTTTCTTCTGCTTAGGTTTCTCAATGATGCTATGTTCGGCCTTATTTTTGCCGCCGTTGCAGGAATAATGGTTTATGTTAGTCTTGATGAACTGCTCCCAGCCGCAAGAGAATATGGGGAGCATCATCTGTCTATTGTTGGTCTGATTGCCGGAATGGCGGTAATGGCTTTAAGCCTTTTGTTGTTTATCTGATTTGATCAAGCTGCATGTCCCGCACGATTCCCACATGTTCTCCTGTATCCGCCCAGATTAATACGCCCATAGCCGGTATTGTGCCACGTACAAATTATCGGGGGGAATTGAATCCGGCATTGGCGCGAAAGGACGACAAGATGGGCAGGTTTCGATTATCCTAATTAAGGAAGCATTATTTCAGGGCACTGTTATGTCAGGAGGAAATCCAGATTGCGCTTAGTAATCAGGCATTTAACCAGGGGGCTCATTTATCGCAACTTCCTGCGGCTGCTCCCGGCTTTCCCCGGTACGGTTTTCTCCCTCTTTTGGCAGTTGGTCAACCTGTATGGTTCGCTGCCGGCCCTGATCCTGACGCTAATCATTTTCCAATCCGCGGCCATTCTGGCTGCTCTGCTCATCGTGACTGCTTCCCTGTTCGCAACTGACTTTCGGGTGGCCTTTACGGCCGCTACAGTGGTAATAGTCATCCTGATCCTGACCTGGGCGATAGCTACTTTGAATGCTAATCGCCGCCTGCGGTTGAGGCTATACCACCTTCATTACTCAACCCGAACCGCCTTGATCCTGGTAGGGCTGCTGCTATGCCACCGTGTGCCGGAATTAAAGCTGTCCCCGGGCATGACTTTCTGGGAAATGCACATAAAGCCTTCCCGGGCAGGCAATCTGGCAGCTATGGAACCACACACTATTGCGCAAACCATTGCCGCCGATTACCGCAGGGCGCGGGAATTGCTGGGTCCGGAGGGAGTCATCTTCGGTTGCTCGCCGGGTTCTTTTGTCCGGCTTATGCAGGAGGCCGGCCTGGACGCAAACCGATATACGGTGTGGAAGACGGTAATTCCGGCCCGCCACTCACGGGTATTCGGCCGGGAACGCCCTTTTTACTTCTACATCATCCAATAGACCACAACGGGTACCGTCCTCAGGCTGCCAGCTCACGGTTCATCGAGTCGGGACGGCAATCGTGGCAGGCGTAGCGGTATTCGCAGTCACCACATCCCTCGATTTTATCCTTGGTCAGTTCGAGAATTTCCCGCTGCACCAGTTCCTGTAAGGTGCGGCCCCGCAGGTTGCCGTGGCAAAACCTGCGTTCCATAACACAGGGATATACCTCCAAATCAGCCGTGATATAAAGCTTGGAACCGAAACAGTTGTGCCGCTGTAACGCACCCCGCACTGATTCCCGGTACAGATAGCGACTGAAATAGCTCTTTTTGGTAATCATCTTCCGTTCAATCAGTTCTCGGTTCATCAGGCTTAAGTCTGTTCGGCCGGTCAACCGGGCCGGATCCTGCTTGCGTTCCAGACTATAGGCCCGATCCTCCCTTTCCCCCACACAAACATCGTCCATGCAGACTGTAGCCGTGCGGCAGGATACTCCTGCTTCCATTAAGAGCGCCAAAGCCCGGGTGGTCTTTTCATGGGAACCCTTCACCCCGGTAACCTTGTCGTGCTCGGCCCCTTCATAGGAGTAGACGGAGGTTCCGATACTGATATGGTTTTCTTGGAAAAACGATACCCATTCCTGGTTAATCATCGTGGCGTTGGTAAAGACCTCGATAAACTTAAAATCTGGTCGGGCATAGGTAATCATTTGCTTCAGCAGCGGATTCATCATCGGTTCGCTCAAATGGGTTTTCAATCATCTGGGATTTCACCGGGTATCCAGAGCAGGAGTGGCGGGAATGAGAAGCCCCCATGATATTGGGGGAGGTGTCTTACACTACAGTAAAATAAAAAATTGTAGGCAGTAGGTAAAAATCCTGCTATTATATGAATAGTAGGGTCTGGTTGGATGGTAGAAAACCTGGTTACAAAAGGGTAGGAAGGTTGCATGGTAGGCAAATAGTAAGGCACAGGCCGTGTTTTATTGTGTCTTTCCATGCCATGAACTCCTACGGGGGTTTTTTTTGTTGGGCAGAATTATAAAAGGAGTGTTAGTAATGGTAAAGAACATTGGTTGGCGAGTCACAATAGCGGCGGTCCTGCTTAATCTGGCGAGTGGATTTTTATATGCCTGGAGCGTTTATGCGGCAGCCCTCATACAGGAATTGGGATTCACCAAGACCCAGGCCATGCTGCCATACACTGTGGCACTGGCGATGCTGGCGGTAATGATGGTTCCGGGCGGCAAGTTGTTTGATAAATATGGACCCCGGTTGGTTGCAACCGCCGGCGGAATACTAATGATTGTCGGTATGGCCCTGACATCCATGCAGACCACCATACCGGGATTGGTAATCTTTTTTGGAGTGGTGGTAGGAACCGGAGCAGGGATCTCATACGGGGTTACCATTCCTTCGGCAGTCAAGTGGTTTCCACCTGCCAAACGCGGTTTGATATCCGGTATGGTGGTGGCCGGTCTCGGCCTGGCTGCGGCCTATGCGGCCCCGCTGGCTCAGGTCATCATTAATGCCGTGGGGGTCAAGCAGACCTTCCTGATCGTTGGCGTTGTGTTCGGGGGCCTGGTGGTCCTGTTGGCTCAGTTCCTGGCGGTGCCTCCGGCTGGTTATGTGCCACCGGGAACACCGGCACCGGCTGCCAACGGAATATCCGGCAAACGGGACTTTTCGCCTTCCGAAATGATGGGTACCCTCCAGTTCTGGATGATCTGGCTGATGTACTGTTTTGGAGCGATTGCCGGTCTGATGGTGATCGGACATATAGCCATAATTGCCAGTATCCAGGCCCAGCTCACGTGGGGCTTTGCCCTGGTGGCAATTCTGGCGGTTTTCAATTCCAGCGGCCGGGTGATAGGTGGATTTCTGTCTGACCGCATCGGACGCAACTATACATTGATGCTGATGTTTGCACTGCAGGCGGCGAATATGCTGATGTTTAAAAACTATGCCAGTATGACCTCCTTAACCATAGGAGTTTGCATAACCGGGGTTGCCTATGGCTCACTCCTGGGGATTTTCCCGGCCCTGACCTATGACTTTTTTGGTTTGAAGAACAGTGGTATGAATTACGGCCTGGTTTTCACTGCTTTTGGGGCAGCCGGTATAATTGGACCGCTGATGGCGGGAAAAATCGTTGATCTTACTGGATCTTACAGCTACGCGTACCTGGCCGCGGCGGTCATCCTGGTTATCGCGGTCGCGATGGTCAAATTCCTTAAACCACCCCAAAGGGAAGCGGTTTAGCAACCCAGTATTTTAAGAAAGGGATGAATCCATATGCCCATTACCGATTTTCTGGTTCGTAACGCCAACCTGTATGGTGACGAGATCTGCCTGATTGAAAGAAATCCGGAGTCGCAGGGAAGGCGGGGAGTTACCTGGCGCGAGTACGAACTCATTGAGCCCAATCCTCCGGCCTTGTTCCGGCGGGAGATGACCTGGCGTCAGTTTGATGACCGGGCCAACCAGTTTGCAAATCTGCTGCTTAGCCGGGGGATCAAAAAAGGCGATCAGGTGGCGATTCTGCTGATGAACTGCCTGGAATGGCTGCCGATATATTTCGGGATTCTTAAAACCGGTGCCATTGCCGTGCCTTTAAACTTCCGCTATACCGCAGAAGAGATCAAATACTGTCTGGAATTATCTGAAGCTGATGCCTTAATATTCGGTCCGGAATTCATCGACCGGGTGGAATCGATTCTGGATCAGATTCCCCAGGTTGCGCTGCGCTTCTTTGTCGGTGATGATTGCCCCGCCTTTGCGGAAAGCTATGATGGCCTGACGGCCGATTGCCCGGTTGAGGCTCCCGCCATCAAACTGACCGATGAAGATTATGCGGCCATCTATTTTTCCTCTGGGACCACCGGCTTTCCCAAAGCGATTCTGCATAATCATCAGAGCCTGGTTTCGGCCTGTGAGACGGAACAAAACCATCATGGTCAGTGCCGGGGGGACAACTTCCTGTGCATTCCGCCGCTGTACCACACCGGGGCCAAGATGCACTGGTTCGGCAGTCTGCTGGCCGGCAGCAAAGCGGTTCTGCTGCGGGGGGTGAAACCGCAATGGATTATAGAGGCGGTTTCCGATGAGAAGATCACCATAGTATGGCTCCTGGTCCCCTGGGCGCAGGACATCCTGGATGCCATCGAAAGCGGAGAAGTGAAACTGGAAGACTATGAGCTTGAGCAGTGGCGCTTGATGCATATCGGGGCCCAACCGGTTCCCCCCAGTCTGATTCACCGCTGGAAAAAATATTTTCCCAACCATCTCTATGATACGAATTATGGTTTGAGCGAATCCATTGGCCCGGGCTGTGTTCATCTGGGGGTTGAGAACATCCATAAGGTGGGGGCGATCGGGAAACCCGGCTATAAGTGGCAAGCCCGCATCGCTGATGAGTTTGGCAACGAAGTGGAGCCAGGACAGGTGGGAGAGCTGATTGTGACGGGCCCTGGGTTAATGCAATGTTACTTCAATGACCCGGAAGCTACGGCCGCCGTACTCCGGGGCGGGTGGCTTTTTACCGGGGATATGGCTCGCATGGATGAAGACGGATTCATTTTCCTGGTGGACCGCAAGAAAGACGTAATCATCAGTGGCGGAGAGAATATATACCCCGTTCAGATCGAAGATTTTCTTCGCGGGCATGATGCAATTAAAGATGTGGCGGTTATTGGAGTGCCGGATGCACGTCTGGGTGAGATTGCCGCCGCTATTATCGAGTTAAAACCGAAACATGAATGTACCGAAGAGGACATAAAAGCCTTTTGTTCCGCTCTGCCGCGTTACAAACGACCGCGGAAAATCATCTTTGATGAGGTACCGCGTAACCCGACCGGCAAAATTGAAAAACCCAAGCTGAGGGAGCGGTACGCCGGGGGCAGCGTAGTTGAGATACAAATCAAGAATTAAAAGACACAGGGGGAAGCAGGAAGAGGTTCTTTTTGCTTCCCCCAAAATTCTCGGTTAGCCATCAGCCAACCTTCATACCGGCGATCCTCTTAACCATATCATTTCTCTTCTTGATGTCATACTGAAGGGACAGGCAACGCCGGTCCCTTTCGGGAGAAACAATAAACTAATGGGAGTGATTTAATCGTTGGCCCATTTGGCTCTCTCCTCAGCCACCAGATCCTTGCGCAGCACCTTGCCGGTATTGCCCTTAGGGAGGGTGTCACGGAATTCTATATGGCGGGGGTATTTATAGTTGGCCATCTGTCCTTTGGCCCACTCGATGATTTCTTTTTCCGTTACTTTGCCGGCAAAGTCAGGTTTCAAGACCACGAATAATTTGATCTCTTCCCCTTTCGTCTCGTGGGGAACACCGATGGCACAGCATTCCATGATGGCCGGATGGGCATACATGTATTCCTCAACCTCCGCCGGGAAAACGCTGTACGCGGAGACCTTGATCATCTCTTTAAGGCGGCCGCAGATATAAATGAAGCCGTTCTCATCTACCTTGACGATATCTCCGGTGCGCACCCAGCCGCCCGGGAGGAAGGTCTCCGCGGAAGCTTCCTCATTTCCCCAGTAGCCGATGCCGTTGCTGTCCCCCTTGACCCAGAGTTCTCCTTCCTCGCCAATGCCCACATCCCGGCTTATATCTGTTACATCGGCAACCCTCATGTCCATATTGGGACACAGCAGCCCAATACTGCCATAAAGATTGACATCCGTCGTGTTGGATACAGTGGTAGCGGTGGTCTCACTCATGCCGTAGCCTTCAAAGAGATTGATCCCCATGGCCTTATACCTGTTGGCGATGTTGACCGGCAGGGCCGCGCCCCCAATGCCAACTATTTTCAGACTGGAAATGTCGTATTTCGGGAAAGCCGGATGATTAGCCATCATAATTACAATGGGGGTCGCGATCACGGTATAGGTCGGTTTATAGCGCTCGACCGCCTGCAAAAATGATTCGACATCAAAGCGAGCCATGATAATCAATTCACAGCCGGTATACATTGGCATATTGAGCAGATCATTCATGGCAGTAATGTGAAACATGGGCAGGACCACAATAATGCGCTCATCAACCGTATTGGAACAGATATGAGCGTTAATCCAGGCCCCATTGACCAGGTTCTTATGGGTCAGCATGGCCCCTTTGGGACGTCCGGTCGTTCCTGAGGTGTATTGGAGCAGGGCGAGGTCGTCAGACCTGACATCTTCGAACTGGGTAATCGGGTCCGCAGCCATGAAGTCTTTCCAGGCCACTGTACCTGGATACTCGGCTCCGCTGGCCTTCAGATCAGCGGGAAACGCCGGATAAGGGTCTTCCGGAAGATACTCATCCAACGCCGTCACCACCACATGTTCCACGGTGGGCACCATATCTTTGATCTGGTTGTATACCGGCACCACTGATTCCTCAATAATCATAACCTTGACCCCGGCGTCATTAACGGCGTAACTGACCTCACCTGCTTTGTAAAGCGGAGACATGGCCATTATCACCGCCCCCAGCGAATGGGCTGCATAATAGCAAATCACAAACTGCGGACTGTTGGCCATCCCCAGATAGACGCGATCGCCCTTTTTTATCCCCAGCTTCTTCAGACCGCCAGCAGCCCTCAATATCAGGTTTCTCAGCTCGTCCCAGGTAATGACCTGGCCATAATAGTTCAATGCGGCTCGATAACGCAATCGCATCGAGTTGTCATAGACCTGCCGGAACATAGGATCCCCGCCGTGCATGTACCCTTCCTTAATCCATTGCCCTGAATAAGTTTTTTCCCAGAATCTGTCCCACGCTTTGATTTCCATACTCTGCTGCCCCCTTTTTATTCTGCATTGCTTGAATCGCTCGACATTTCAAATATTTCTGCATACAATGCCATTCTCCTGCCGGGAATTAACAATATATGCTTTTATTCTGCAAAATCCGCCAGAACTTTATTGGGAAGTTTAAATTCGGGACACTCGATTGCCTTTGTCAGGTTGGGAGCGTGCTGATCCGCCGGTTCCCCTGGCGGGCAGAGCCAGATAGAAAAACTGATGGCCCTGGACGTTATTAAAGGCTATCCGGATGGCACTTTTAAGCCTGACAAGACCATAACCAGAGCTGAGTATGTCACCATAATAAATAAGGCTTTCCAATTCGAGAAAAGTGCCGCCAGCGGTTTTACTGATGTAAAAACAACCGACTGGTATGCGGATCAACTCTCAAGGGCCAAAGAGGCTGGTTATCTGGCGGGGTACGAAGATGGCACGGCCAGGCCGAACAATAATATCAACCGCCAGGAAGCAGCGGTTATGATCTCTCAAGTGGTGAAATCCAATACCCCGACGACCAGCGATTCACTGAGCAGCTTCCAGGATTCCCATACCATATCGAACTGGGCCCGGGAATCGATTGTCTCAATAATACAATCCGGCATTATGAGCGGTTATCCTGACCAGACCTTTAAACCCCAACGGTTTATAACCAGAGCGGAGGCCGCTGCTGTCATTTGTCGGGCAGGCGGCCCATAGCCAAAGGGATGATTAAAGCAACCGGGGTAACCATTGAATCCCCCATTACTGATCTTACGGTAGCCAGCGGCATTTCTGCCAGTGTCGGCGGAAAAAGCGTTTCCGGCACACCGACCGGCGGCGGCAGTTCAACTGTAGCCACGGTCAGCAGTGCTGCAGAATTAACCACCGCATTAGCTAACGCAAATATTACCACAATAGTACTCAATTCCAGTTTTGCGGCCAGCCCTACCATAACCCGTTCTTTAACCATCAATTTCGGCACCTACACGATAACGGGCGATGTGACCTTTAGCCACGCCGGAACCGGAACTTCGATCCTGACTGGAACCGCCGCCAACAGCATCATTGGTGACCTAACCGTAAACACGGCCAATGCATCATTAAATAACGGGGTTAGAGTCAGCGGGTCAGTCAACGTGGTCAATGTAGAGGTTGGAACCTGGACTGAGTCCGCAGATGGCAACTCCCTGACCATAACGGTTTCAGATGGAGCGAGTATTACGGTAACGGGAAGTCCCGGTTCGGTAACGGTGACCGAGGATGCCAGCGGAAATCTTACGGTTACTGTGAATCCCGGTGCTACCGTAACTAATATTACTACCAATGCGCCGGTGAATATTGTGGTATCCTCCGGGGCGACGGTGACCAGCATAACCGCCGGAACCGGCTCTGATAACACAACCATAATCAACGACGGAACCACCGGTACTGTAGCCGCAAATGCCCCAATTAATCTGGTCGCCAATGTTGCCCCTGCCGCTACGGTAATCGGAGCATCAGGCAATGTAACCACATCCGGCACTGATGCTGCCAGCGTTAACATTGTAATGGATGTGACCGCTCCAACCTTGAGTGCACCCAGTGTGAGTGCCGTAGGCGACGTAACTGCCAGCCTGGAGTTCACGTCCAATGAGGCTGGAAGATACTATTACCTTGTTTATGCAGCCGCTGCCGCAGCTCCGGATGCCGCGACTATCAAAGCACAGGGTGCAGGAGTAACCAAAGGCGTTGGAACGGCGGTCGCCGCCGTCAACACAGTTAATGTAACCCGACTCAGTGCCTCAACCGCTTACAAGGCGTATGTAATGGTAGAGGATGCCGCCGGCAATCTTTCAGCGGTGGCAACCATTAATATCACCACTACTGGGGCGGATTCTTCAATACCGGTTGCCCTGAACGATATAATGGTGGATGCAGACAAGATTGTTATCGGACTTTTCCAGACTGTAAGCGGTGAAGATTCTGGAATCGCTGACGTTTCCATCGATGACTTCAGCCTTATAAAGGATTACGGTTTGGTCGGGGAAGAAGTCATATCTGGAATCAGATTATCAATTGATCCCCTGGGGGGAACCTGGGAGTACAACATACTGCCGCCAACCGGACAGGTATTTGTACCCGGAACCTATCGGTTAACCTTGAGCAAGGCGGGATATGAAACCGCATATGTAACTGTTGAGATAGCAGAGCCATATCCGGCACCAGTGCCCGGCACTGTGAATGGTGACATGATGCACTGGAAGATTGAAACCGACGGGCTCGAAGCCAATACCGTTTTTGATATTCAGTTAAAAGATGGCAGCTTTATCTCTATAGCAACCGATGTCAACGGTGATATCATTTTCAATGAGGAGCATCTGCAGGCCTTGATTGATAATGGCCCGGATACACTGCAGATTAGAAGGAGTGCCAGTGACACCCATTCAGCCAGCACCTGGGTTGACCTTCTGGAGGTAACCAGCATGGGTGATGCACCAACCGCTATAATCCGAAGTGCCGGAGCCGATGGATTGTGGAATACCGGTGACGAAATGATAATCAACACCACCGCTACATCCTATAATCACGTCGAGTGGAAAATCGGCAATGGAGGTTGGAACGGTCACATTTCGGGAACACCTGCGTTTTTGGGTGGCGTTGGCGGACCGAGCAATACTGAAATTTCGAATTTGACCATTCCTTCGGCAACGACCAGCGTCAAGATTCGCAGACAGGGCATGTTCAATATGCTGCCAAGTGCCACTTATGAAGTGCCGTAAACATGTATCACCAGTAGTCATATCGCCATCATGATTGCAGTCTATCACAGCTAAAGCAGGGTGGGGCGGCTTCGGCCGGAGCCCCACCCTTATTTAATGAGGTTATCCTGTGAGTTCCGTTCTCGCATGAATCCCTGCCTCTTACGCCAATGACCTGTTTGTGCCGGGCCGGATCGCAATTCGTGACCCGACTGCGGACGAGTCCGAATAACCACATTATCTTTGGTAATCGTTATTGCAAGCCTTTCCCGTAACTCCTTTCCTGTCCGGGCCATGTCTTACTGATGGTCAAGATCTCGTCAGCAACCTGGTCACACAAACATGGACGTCCCAGTAACCTTTCGTAGGTACCCCCAGTATATTGAGATCAAGATGTTCATTTTTGGGAGGATAGGCTATGAACAGCACCGAGGATTATTCAAATGATGGCGCCCCTCTAAAGGGCCACAAGACTGCCCGCCGGTTGGACCCTCGTGACATTCAGTTACCGCCCGGATATAAGATCGAGGTTTTTAAGGCCGGGTTAACCACTCCGATCAACCTGGTTATTGCCCATGACGATCAGATGTATGTGGCGGACGCCGGTGTTACATCAGGCAGCGGGAAGGTCATCCGGTTAACGCCTCAGGGGGAGGATGTTGTTGCCGAGGGATTCAATCCCCCCTTGACCGGTATCAACATTTACAAAGGTGATATCTTCGTTTCCCACCGGGGATTCATCACGGTTATCAAGCCCAACGGGAAGCTGATTGATGTCCTGGCCGGGCTGCCCAGCTGGGGAGACCATCACAATAACCGGGTGGTATTCGGCTCTGATGGCAAGATGTATTTCGGTCAGGGTACGGCGACCAATTCCGGGGTGGTCGGCGAGGACAACGCCGGTTGGGTGGAAAATCATCCCCAGTTTCACGATTACCCTGGAGCATCGGTGGTTCTTGAGGGCAGGAACTTTACTTCTGAGAATTTCCTGACCTCGGCACCCGGCGACCTCGCCACCACCGGAGCATACTCACCCTTTGGAGTCTCCACCAGTCGCGGGGAGTGTATCAAAGGGATTACTGCGGCCAGCGGCAGTGTCCTGCGGGCCAACCGGGATGGCTCCGGTCTTGAATTGATCGCCTGGGGCTTAAGAAACCCCTTCCGCATGAAGTTTGACCGCCATGGCCGATTGTTTTCCACCAATCATGGTATGGATGTCCGGGGAAGCCGGGGGGTGGCCAATTCACCGGATGAGTTTCAACTGATCAAGGAGGGTGTCTGGTACGGATGGCCTGATTTTACCGGAGGGCAGCCGGTAACCAATCGAATATTTAAGCCCCACAACGGTCCTCAGCCCCAGTTTCTCCTGGCTCGACACCCGATGAGACCGCCCCTGCCAGTTGCGGTTTTCGCACCGCACTCGGCCATTATGGGTTTTGATTTCAATTACACCCACCGGTTCGAGAATTTCGGGGATGTATACATCGCGGAGTTTGGGAGTGAAGCCCCGGGAACTACCGGCGGTGAGCCGCTGCCTGGAGTCGGCCATCGCGTATCCCGCATCAACATGAAGAACGGCAAGGTTTCCACCTTTGCCATCAACAAATCGGGGTTTGCTGCCTCCTACACCGGAGGGGGAGGCTTTGAAAGACCGATCGACGTGGTCTTTGGCCGGGATGAATCCATGTATGTAGTCGACTTTGGCATATCGGGTGACGGGGAAGAAGGATACCTGGAGGGCACGGGAGTCATTTGGCGGATACGGGCGGTGTAAGGCTCGTTTTCCTAGGGCGGGACAGTCCGGAATACGCGGCATCCATGCCGCTAATGCCGGTCATTTTCCATTCCGGGCGACCTGGTCCCGCCCCAGATTTAGGCGGGTTACAATGTCACTCACCCGCAAGACACCGATATGACGATCTCGCATAACATTATAGGGTCGGGTGCTTTTTAAACCATCCCGGTTCTTGGGCTGGATTAACTGAACCGCCCAAGTCATTTCGAGGGGGGGTTTTAATGAAACGTTTCCTGGCCGTTGTTGGCCTGATTATGACCCTGCTGTTGGTTCTTTTTGTGGTAGCCGAGTACTCCCAGCTCAGTTTCCTTACCGACCCTACACCCTGGTTGGATAAAAACAGTCCCTGGACGGCTCTGCTGGCGATTCTGCTTCTCTCGGCCGATGTCGTGATCCCGGTGCCCTCCAGCATTATGATGACGGTTAACGGGGCTTTGTTTGGCATCTGGCTGGGGGCGGCAGTTTCCCTCCTGGGGGGACTTGGAGCCGCCTTAGTCGGGTTTGCCCTGGGCCGGTGGATGACTCCCCTGGTTCAGGGCTGGGTTTCTGAGCAGGAATGGGAACAAGCCCGGCGTTTCCTGACCAGGTGGGGCAGCATCGGAATTATTATCACCAGGCCCATTCCTATTCTGGCCGAAACCATGTCCATCGTAGCCGGGACCTCGCTATCCTGCCAGGAGGTCTTGCGGGCATCGTTTTGGGGACTTCTCCCCATAGCCCTGCTTTACAGTCTGTCCGGGGCGATGGCCACCGATCTCATTACCTCATTGGCATCTTTCTTCATTTCCCTGGCCATGGCGGGAATCTTTTGGTGGGTTGGAAGGCGGTTTATCAGGAAATAGCCGAACCCACACTCCCCCCCGTCATGGTTGGGAAGAGGTGGTCCTTAAGGAACAGAGACTGGCCGAGGGCTGATAAACCCACCGCCAGTCCTGTGAAATACCGGTCCACCGATCCAAGCTCTACCGCAGGTTTTCCCTGGTCTTGCTTAATCGGTGGCCTCAGGCTTGTCAATCACTGCCACCGTCGGGAATTCAACTTTGACGGTGGTTCCCTTTGGGCTGCTGTCGATTTTGATTTTCGCGTTATGCCGGGCGGCTATTCTGAAGCACACTGCCAACCCCAGGCCGGTCCCGTGTTCTTTGGTGGTAATGAAAGGCGTGCCCAGGGAATTCAACAATTTCGGATCTATACCGTGACCGTGATCCCGAACAGCCAGCACCACCTGATTTTCTTTCATATACGTCTCTATAGTAACGACCCCGGCCGCAGGCATTGACTCCAGTCCGTTATTGACCAGGTTGATGATCAACTGCCGAATTTCTTTGGGGTCCAGGGGCAAGACCGGTAAGTCACTGAGTTCCAGCCTGATGTCCTGATCGCGGCTTACTGCTTTGGCCTTGACCAGCGGCCACAACTTGCCGATTATCTTATTAAGACTGGCGGGTTTCAGTTCCACCATCTTGTCCTTGGCCAGAGAAAGAAACTCGGTGATTATGGAATTGGCCCGGTCCAGTTCTTCGATCATCAGATCAAGGAATTCCGCTTCCTTTTGAAAAACCTCATCCGTCCGCATAAGCTGCAGATAACCGCGCACGGTGGTCATGGGATTCCTGATTTCATGGCCGATGCTGGCCGCCATTTCCCCCACCACATTGAGCCGGTCCATGCGGGTCATCTCAGCTTCCATTTGTCTCAGCTCGGTTATATCCATAAGGATGCTGAGTATGCATGGTTCGCCGTTTATGTCAATACGCTCACCCGAATACAGCCCCAACCGCTGCTCACCGTTGCTTTTCCTGAAATGGATCTCCATGTCCCTGACGGACTGGTTCGCCATTAGCCTCTTTGTAACCTCATCGCGGTGGGAGGGGTCCGCCCAAAACCCTGAGGTTATGGTCGATTTCCCAACTATGTCCTCATTGCTGTAGCCGGTAATCTGGCTGAATGCCCGGTTAACTCTTATGTACCTTCCTTCTTTCAGGGTGGTAATGGCCATAATTATGGGACTGACGTCAAATGCTTTGGATAAGCATTCCTCCGACAAGCGCAAAGCCGCTTCCATCCGGTTGCGATCGGTAATATCTCTTACGGAACAGAGCAGATGCCGCTCGCCATCAATCCTGATTACCTCAGCGGAGATACAATAAGTCCGAATCTCACCGGATTTCAGCCGAAAATTATGTTCAAACCCCCTGATTCTTCCCCTTTCCTTGATTAACCGTAAAAATTCATCCTGCCTATCCGAAACATCCCACATGCCGATTTCGTGAACTGTGTGGCCAATTATCTCCTCCAAGGCATAGCCGGAGGCCTTTACATAGGCGTCATTTACATCTACGAAACGGCCTTCCCTCAGAGTGGTTATTGACATGGGGTCTGGATTAACTCGAAAGGCTTTGGAGAATTTCTCTTCTGACTGCAAGAGGGCATAACTGGCCGCTTCTGACCGGCGCATTCGTTCCAGTCCAATCGCAGCCAACACCTGTCCCAGTGTGGAGCAAACGTCCATAATGGATTTAATGCGATCCTCCGGCACGATATTTACCTTATGCAAAGCTTCAATATAAGCTGCTTCATCAAACCCGAACTCCCGGGCCTGCCGGCGGAAGTACTCCTCATCCGGGGGCTCGTTTAGCACCTGCCCCGTGAAAATAGTGCCGATATGTCGCCCTTCCACCATGATCGGGGTGGCATAGTCAATGAGTCCATTCAAACACTTATAGGTGACATATGGCCCATCGTGAAGGTGATCCAGGATATAGCTGTCACTGATTCTGCATCTGCTCTCGGTCTGCGGACAAGCTCGATGAAATTTGGTACATATGTCACTCCAGCTGGTTTTGCTCAGGATATTATTGTCTGCGTCATGCAGGCCGTAGCGTATCCCGGTGAGTTCATAAAACGAATCAAACAATCGCTGGAGAAGCGGTATATCGATAAGTTCTGAGATATGATACTTTTCCCCATGATCCTGTCGCTGATTTTCATGAAGGGACGAGAAAGACTGGTGACTGCTGCAGGAGAAATCGCCGCTGAATGACAAGGGTTCTTGAGCTACGGGGCTAACGTTGGGATTTTGCTGGCCAAGTTCCAGCTCTCTGATCCTTTCCCGAAGCCTGGCCACCTCACAAATAAGCTGCTCTCGGGTCCTGGTTTCGTCCATAAGCCCTCCCCCTTCAACACTTATCTTTCTATGTAATAACAATAATTTATTTATATCGAAAACCGTGTCGAAAACTGGATTGCATGAATTAAAATCGCCCGGAAGAGGGCATGGGGCCGGTTCTTTTGCCCGCCGTTTCGTCCCCCCATACCCTTTTTCCCCATGCTCCCTTCTGTCTCCGTTTGCCATTTTGTCTTAAAATCACGGTTTTTGTAGGTAAGAGAGGTCTTGACAATTATCCCATGGTTAATTAGGATAAAAATAATCCCATTTGTCCCAGTTAAGTGATTAAGGAGGGATATCAATGAAAATTGTCAAAGTCGACACGCTCCCCTTCCTGCAAACCGCCTGGGGAATACAAGGCAAAATGGTAATAGACCTGCCCGATATCGGGATAATCAATCTGGTTCTCAAACCGGGGGAAATCGTTCCGTCTCATAAAACACCGGTAGATGTGCTGTTTCAGATCGTGGAGGGTGAGGGAACGGTTACTGTGGGCGAAGAGAAGGCCGTGGTAACGGCGGGCGATATTGTGGTTAGCCCCGCCCATATACCTCACGCTTTGGAAGCCTCGGAGGGAACGGAATTTTCAGTGTATGTAATGAAGGTTCCCAACATGAAGAAAACGGCGGTAAAAACCCCCAATGACTGAGGTCGTCTTACAACTTTTGAACCATAGATAGGAGGGATGAGGATGAAAGCGACTCAACAACTGATTGATGAACATCGGGCAGTGAACTTGATGCTGAAGATTTTTGACCACCTACTCGCCAGGGCCGAAATTGACCTGGAGGATGTGGAACAAATCATCGGCTTTCTGAAGGGATTTGTGGATAAATGTCACCACGGTAAAGAGGAAGATCTCCTGTTTCCTGAATTGGTTCGGCACGGGATGCCGGAGAACGGCGGCCCGATTGGTCAAATGCTCTACGAGCATCAGACCGGCAGATCCTATATTGCTGACATGGATAAGGCTGTTAAGTCCTTTAAAAATGGTGAAACCGACGCCAGACAGCGGCTGATTGAAGCTAGCCAACAATACCAGGAATTGCTGGGCAGCCATATCGAAAAAGAAAACCAGGTCCTGTTCAAGATGGCCGACAAATTGCTTGACGAAACCGTTCAGGATCGGCTTTACGAAGAATTTGAGTCACTGGAAATGGAACGGATGGGTCCGGGACAGCACGAGAGGTATCATGAATTGCTGAAAGACCTGGCGGCCAAATATCTCGGCAACCACGGCGGACACCACCACCCTGCCTGATCAGTTGAAGGCCGCATCCTGAGGGGATACGGCCTTCACAATTTGATAGCACCGCTGCTACGGGTCCAACTGATCACAAAAGGCGTAAGCGTTGCCATCTATCTTTTTCGCAGCATACATTGCCCGGTCGGCACAACGAATGAGGTCCTCCTGACAACCCGCATCACTCGGGAATATGCCGATTCCAATCGACAGGTTAACCATCAGGCTTAAACCATCGAACTCCCAGGGTTTCTCAAGCTCGATGAATATACGTTGTACCAGGGCCATGATATCATGCTTGTCCGCGATGTCTTCCTGGATCAGCAGGAACTCGTCCCCACCATAACGTCCAATATAATCGTTCTTGCGCAAGGCCTTCCTGAACCTCTGCGCGGCTGTCCTCAGGACCTCGTCCCCGATCAAATGCCCGTAATTATCGTTTATGAACTTGAATTTATCAAGATCGATCACCATCAAAGCCATAGACGAGTTCCGGCTATTCGCCTCCGAGTAAGCATAATCGAACCGGTTCAAAATACTACCCCGGTTTTCCAACCCGGTCAGAAGATCATAATGAGCCAGATGATAAATTCTCTCTTCGTTCTTCCTCCGCTCGGTTATGTCCCGGATAATATGTACCCTGAGCAATTGGCCATCAACTTGAACACTTCGCGAACTCACTTCAACCGGGAGGCAACTGCCATCCCGTCGGCAGTGGATGCTTTCAAAGAATACTCCGTGCTGCTTCGAAGCGGCCATCTGGCTTTCGTAGTCTTTCCAGGTGCTGGGATGCCGAATATCCAGTAATCGCAGGGACAGAAGCTCTTCTTTGGTGTATCCATAACATTCAATGGCCTTCTGGTTCGCTTCTAAAATGTGTCCTTGTTCATCCAGAATCAAAATATTATCCAATGCGATATCCAGGACGGCCCGGTAAATACCCGATAGGTCCCCAATGGAATGAAACGGGTCTATTTGCATATTTTTCACGGTTTTAATACGAGATGTATTCTCCATTAGCTTCTCCCAAGGCCTCCCTCTTATCGGTTCCAATCTTGTTTATTGAGCTTCTGGCTGTGGGGAAAGTATATCATCATTATTCCTGGTCTGCCATAATGTAGTTGTAGTAGATTATCAGTAAATGGGAATTACGCTCGCAGAGTATTGCGGCCAGCACCTAGATTACAGGCGGTTCGCGAACCCGATTACTGGTTTTCCAGAAGATCCGACAAAAGGAAATTCCTTTGTTATTCTTTTGAAAAGGAAGGACTGGGTAAAGGTGTATGAGTAGCTTGATTGAGTCAGCAGGATTAACAACAATAGCAAGAGAACCGTATTATTGTGGTTCCTTGCCTATGGCGACGACCAAAAGATTGCTTGCACTAATAAAGGCGTATCGTATGAGCCAATACAAAGGAAGATTAAGCACCCGCAGGTAAGGGGGTTACATATGTGCAGATAAGTCAGAAGATAGAATATTGGAAAAACCGACTGCTTGACTTGGGTAAACGTAATCGGCTTATTAACTGTACTTTGCCGAAGTCAGGTAAACGCGGTTCCCGAACTGCGCTTTTAATTTTCGAGCCATCTTTAGAAGATTTGTGGGACATTCTCGCAGAGGGCGATACAACACTTCAATTTCCTGTACCGATTAATTCATATGGTGACGAAGTAGAAGAATCGCTGGTCGAGCCTGATAGTTTTGACAACGGCATACGAACAAACCAATCGCCCACTGAAACCTGCAAAACACTCCGCAGCCTAATGAAAAAGGCGAAGGAGTTCACCGAAGAGAAAGGCCTTAACGCGTTGTATCTAGCTTTCGGCTTTCTTAATTGGAAAGAGAATGGACCGGAAGGACAAGATATGCGTTCGCCGCTTATTCTTGTCCCTGTAACGCTATCGCAGGACAGTCTAAACGACCCCATCTTGCTTTCGCGTTTGGACGATGAAATAACGGGAAACTACGCATTGGAGCAAAAATTACTAAACGATTTTGGCATAACACTCCCTCACTTTGACGAAGCTGATGATTGGCACAATTACTTGTCGCAAGTGCGCGAAATGTGCTCTCCTCTGAACTGGAAAGTAGAATGTGATGCCGCCCAATTGTCGCTGTTTTCATTTCTTAAAATAAACATGTACCGCGATTTAGAGAAAAATGCTGACAAAATAGCCGGGCATTGTATAGTTCGCGCATTGAATGGAGAAGGCTTCGATAGCGGTATCGATTGTTCCGCAATAAGCAATTACAACCACGACATGACTGAACCGCAAGACGTTTTCTCTGTAGTCGATGCAGATTCAAGCCAACAGGATGCGATATTGCTCGCCAAGCGCGGAGTAAGTTTTGTATTGCAGGGGCCTCCCGGTACTGGCAAAAGTCAAACCATAACTAACATCATTGCTGAATTAATAGCAGAGGGAAAGAAAGTCCTATTTGTGTCCGAAAAAATGGCGGCTCTTGAAGTTGTTTATAAACGGTTAAAGCAAACGGGACTCAGTAACTTTTGCCTTACTTTGCATAGTCACAATGCAAAGCGTCGTGAAATACTAGACCAGTTGGAAGTTTCGTTGAAACTATCAAGAAACAAGGTACAGTTACAGCAAGATGCGTTCAACAAATTGTATCAATTAAAAGAAGTACGAGCAGCACTTAATGCCTACACGCAGGAATTGCATACTGTTGTCGCGCCGCTCGGGAAAACTATTTATCAAGTCAACGGATTCGTAGCAAGTTATAGTGGTTATAAAAATATCGATTATATCCAGAATGGTGCGGAAACCTTCACGCCAGAGCTCTTGGCGCAATGCGAAGCAGCATTGGAAGAACTTACGCGGATCGTCGACAAAAGCGGTTATCAGCAAAACAATCCTTGGAACGGGTGCGTCTTGACAAACGTCACGCACGAGTTTCGTCAGCAATTTCTGGTCGACGCTCTAAGACTGTTGTCATTGCTTGAAAACGGGGAAATTTTATACGACGATATTATCGCGTTGACAGGCGCGGCGAATTTGTCGCCAACGTATGCGGGAACACAAGATATTTCGGCTTTGTCCGCTATTGTTGCAAAATCACCGGAAATGCCGTTTGAATGGCTGAATCTCGATTTGAAAGAACAACTCAATAATATTGATGTGTGCTCCGTTACATTGCGGAGAATAAATGATATCAATGAGTTTATAACGAATCTTAAACAATATACGCAATCGCTATTTAACGCCATACGGAAGGTGTCAGACAGCACCCTGACCAAGACAAGTGATAGATGGCAGGATTGTAACGCCGACTATGCATCCGCAAGCGAAAAGTTCATAATGCTGCTACCAACTGGAGAGGTGTCGGCAAACATATCTGCATTTCGCGAGCAGTTTGAATTATGTCAAAAGTTAGCTAATGAGTATGAACACGCCGAAGCAGAAAACGGTCACGTCCGAGAAGCACTGTCCGCTGTTGAACAGGCGCTTGATAACGAACAAAAGATACTAGACAAAACGTTAACGGAATGGCAGGAAGCCCAAAATGAGCTGTTTAAGGATTTGGATGAAAGAATTATGTCTATGGAATGCGAAAGTATGCTTTCTCGTTATAGAACAGCATACCGTTCAGGACTAAAAAGAGTTTTCAGTTCTGCCTATAGAAATGACCGGAAAACTCTACTTGGTTACTGCAAACGAGACACAAAGATGACATACTCCGAAGCTCTCCTTTATCTGGATAGAATACTATGCGCACAAACAGCAAAGGCAAATTATGATAAACAAGTGGAGGTAGTCAACCACACAACCGTACTGAAGCAGGAAAAGGAAAAAGCGCTTGCTGAGATAGAGGCCAATCTGGCTTTGATTGCCGAACAGATTAGCATCAATACAACAAAACTTGAAACTGACAGGCAGTTGCTTACAACTACAGTTAAAAACTGTGTTCAAAGTTATGATGCACAGTTAAGAGAAGAAAAAACAAAATTTTCAGATTGCTGCCGTAAACTGGACGTGTTAGCGATTACGACTTCAGAAAGTACAAACTTTGCTGACCTAAAACAAAGACTGGAATTCGCATTACAATTGCAAGAAGAATTAAGGAAATACGCCATTTGTAATGAATTCACAAAAAAACTGTGCACTCGCGACTACAAAACGCTGCAAAAATTTGAAGAACACGTATCTGCTCTAACCGATTGGGCGAGAATTATTGAACCGTGGTTAAACAAGTTTTCCATGCTATTTGAGGATAACCGTAAAAAGCAATTTGCGTTTATGTCGATTATTGATTTGAAGCAGGTTATTCAAAACTGCCTCGATAATTTCGCGTGCTTGGAGTATCTGATTGACTATCGTAATGCGGAGCGGCAATTAACGAGTTTGGGTATTGACAGTTATCTCAAAAAGGCAAAGGAGCTTAATTTAACAGCAGACGAAATTATACCCGTTTTTAATAAATGTTTCTATCGCTCTTGGCTTGATGCGGTTATGCCCAAATTTCCATCTGTAAATTCGTTCAGAAGAGAACGGCAAGATGGACGTATTGAGCAATTTAAAGAAATGGACAAATTGCACATAGAAATATCAAAGGCAGTCTTGCAAGCAAAACTGATTTCACGCTTACCGAATTTTGATTCGTTTTCGGCGAATAGTGGCGAAATCGCCTTATTGCGTCGCGAGATGACGAAGCAACGCAAACTCATGCCGACACGCAAATTGATAGCCGCAATTCCCAATTTGTTGCCCGTACTAAAACCGTGTATGATGATGTCGCCATTGTCTGTGAGTACATATCTCGGCAATAGCGGTTACGAATTTGACTGTGTAGTTTTTGACGAGGCCTCACAAGTGCGAACGGAAGACGCAATTTGCTCCATCTTTAGGGCAAAACAGGTGATAATCGCAGGCGACAGTAAGCAGTTGCCCCCGACAGACTTTTTTAGTTCATCAATTTCTGATACGGGCGAGTATTATGATGAAGATGGGGAAATCAACGACACCGGTGCATACGAATCCCTACTTGACGAAGCGGTGATATTACCGACGCAGATGCTTCTTTGGCATTATCGCAGTAAACATGAATATTTGATAGCGTTTTCAAACGCGAAAATATATCAAGGCAATTTAATAACTTTTCCTTCATCTGTCGAAAAAGCTGATGGTTTTGGCGTGGAGTACATTCATGTTGTTGGCGGGACATATGAGCGTGGAGGAAAGAATGGCAACAAAAAGGAAGCGGAACGAATTGCTGTGAACGGTAAAATAAAAGGGAGAAAAATTGGCCAATAAAAACGGATAATATTTACCGCAATGTTCCAGACCAGCTAAAATTGTTTGTTGAAAGACAACAATTTAGCAGGGAGAGGAATCAGGTGAAAGGGTGGCCGATGTATCAAGATCTGCAGCAACTAAAAGCGATGGGACTTAACAAATCACAGGTTAAGCGACGATTAGGGATAGATTGGAAAACCGTTGACCGTTATTGGAAGGTGACGCCAGACGAGTTTTCGGAAATGAGGCGGAACAACCAAAGAACAAAGAAACTAGAAAAATACGAAGATCAGATAGTGAGGTGGTTACAAGAACATCCTGATATCTCGTCAGCCCAAGTACATGACTGGCTCAAAGAGCATTATCCCGATTACCACGGAAAGGAGAGGACACTTAGACGATACGTAGCCAGTTTGCGAATAAAGCATGGAATTAAGAAATCTGTTAAGGTCCGCCAGTATCAGGCAACAGAAGAGCTGCCCATGGGTTACCAGGCCCAGGTTGATCTAGGATTTATCAACCTTAAGAATACTGAGGGTCAGAAGGTAAAGCTTACTGGATTCGGGCTAGTCCTATCACGCAGCCGTCAAAAGTACGTTGAATGGGAGGACAAACCACTAACCACGGCCAGGTTCATACATATGCATTATCGGGCATTTGAATTTATGGGAGGGGTGCCAGAAGAAATAGTCTACGACCAGGATAGGCTCTTGGCCATAAGCGAAAACTTTGGTGATGTTGTATTCACAGCCGAATTTGAGAGGTTCCGGCAACGGATGGGATTCAGAGTATATCTCTGTCGCAAAAATGATCCCGAGACCAAAGGTAAAATTGAAGCGGTAATCAAATATGCAAAAAACAATTACGCCCGGCACCGGATCTTTGATAACATCACGGAATTTAATCAGGGGTGTATAGAATGGCTAGCAAGAACCGGCAACGCCAATATACATGGCACAACAAAAATGGTACCGGCAGAAGTGTTTAAGGAAGAGCAAAAACACTTAAAACCGATACCAAACATAATTAATCAACCTGAAGAAATTGTAACAAGGCAGGTGCGTAAAGACAATACCATATGGTTCAACGGCAATCGATATACCCTGCCCCTTGGCACTTATAATCCTGAAAAAGAGGTAGTAATTAAAGAAAACCAGGGGCTTCTCAGGATATTTGACCTGGAAACCGGTGAGCAACTAGCTATTCACAGGATAACGCTTGAAAAAGGCAAACTGATCAGCAACAACAACCATAAGCGTGACCATTCAGCAAAGATAGCCGAACTTTTTAAGAATACACTGGCTAACTTGGGAGGAAGTGAGACAGCAGGTGCTTTTCTGAAGGGTATTCGCAAAGAAAAGCCCAGATACATTCGTGACCAGTATGATCTTATCAATCGAACGATTGCAAATTATGACGCAGAAACGATATCTCAGGCGTTGAGCCACTGCGTAGAAAGAAGGATTTTTAGTGCTGTCGAGTTCGCAATAGCTCTCGATTACGTTGCCCAAACCAAAGAGAGCAAGACAAGTGGATCCATACTTGATACATCGGCCATACCTCCCGCCTACCGAATCAAAACAGAAGTAAGAAATATTAGCGAGTATACCGCTATTTATGGAGGTGTGAGCGTTGAACAAGGCCGAAGAAACCAGAGGTTACATGAAAAGCCTTAATCTTTCTTGGAGTCGGGACAACCTGGATCAGGCACTCCAAGAGGCTAACAGTACCGATATGTCGTACTTGGAGTTCCTAAACCGCCTTTTGCGAGGAGAGCTGACATACAAGGAAAAGCGGGCTGAGGAACGCAGAATGAAGATGGCCGGGTTCCCCTTTATCAAAACAATTGACGAGTTTGATTTCGTATTTCAGCGTTCTATTACCCGGAAACAGGTTAATCAGTTATTGGATATGCAGTGGATAGAAAAATGCTACAATCTGATTTTTTTGGGCCCTCCCGGGGTCGGCAAGAGCCACATGTCAGTGGCTATTGGATATGAGGCAGTCAAAAAGGGGTACAGGGTGAGCTTCGTAAACATGGATGAATTGATGAAGCACTTGAAGCTGGAAGCCACTTCCCCACGCAGCCGGCAGAAGGTAAAACGGCTCATGGCTTCGGACTTGGTGATTATTGACGAGATAGGTTTTGTCCCTATCTCGCGCCAGGAAGCCAATTTGTTCTTCCAGTTGATATCGGCACTTTATGAACAGGCATCATTAATCATAACATCAAACAAGGGTTTTGAAGATTGGGCCGAGCTGATGGGCGATCCCGTTATTACGACCGCAATTCTTGATAGAATCGCTCATCACAGTGAGATTTTTAACCTGTCCGGGGAAAGCTACCGACTGAAGCATCGAGATTCTATACTAAGACAATAGTCCTATGGAAAATTATTGGCCAAAAATTCTCCAAAACACTTGACCGGTTACATACGGAAGGCAGGTTATTAGTTGTCTTCATAACTCTTTTCAAACAGGAGATTCATCCAATCCTGTCGGTTATGCAATACCCTGGAAATAAAGATTTCGTCTTGACCGATGCGATAGAAAATAATATAAGGTTTGACTATAATGCGACGGTATCCAGGTTCAACCAGGGACAAATCGTTAGTCGGCAGGACGGTTCCCAGACGAGGATTTTCCGCCAGTTTCAGGATGGAGCTTTCAATTCGTTCCAGCAGCCGGGCAGCTGCCTTACGATTATCATCCGCAATATAATCGAACATGCTGTCCAGGTCATCCACGGCATCCCGGGTATAGCGAATTCTATACTTCGTCATGAACACGCTCCCTGAGATGAGCAAAAACCTCTTCGTGGTCAATCAGGTCGCCGGCAGAAATCTGTTTATCGGCTGAGGCCAGCTTTACCTGGAGGCGAATCCAGGCTTCACGTCGGCAAAAAGCTTCGTGGCTCATTACTACCAGGTCGTTCTCACCGTTATTGGTGATAACAATCGGATCGTCCGTTTCGTGGCAGAGTTTAGAAAAGCTCTTGTAATCGGAGCGAATCACCGATGATGGTTTAACCAGCATAACCCCGGGCCGGCGGATTCTGTGCTGCATTATGCACTCCTCCTGTCATTTATCTATCAAAAGTCTACCATGCGTATTATGGCAGCGTCAAATGGGCCGCCAGCATGAGATGAATTGAGAACGAAACGCCATAGAGTATGCATGGCCTTTCCAAGCGTCTGACAGACAGAGTCCCCGGTAGAAGAACCCATAAGTGATCCCCCACATTAGTCAGCCATATAAACACCAAAGGCCCACCCTGCATTCTCAGCTTGCGCTGGTATTTCAACAACATTCCATCTATACTTGTTGTTATAATAATAGGGTATAAATCAAAGGGAGCGGGAGGAACGCATCATGTTGAAAACACGTATGACCGAGCTTTTCGGCATAGAACACCCGATCATGCTGGCGGGCATGAACTGGATCACAGAGCCGGACCTGGTCGCGGCGGTAAGTAATGCCGGAGGCCTGGGGATACTGGCGGTGGCGCGCTGCGCACCGGAGGAAACCCGCAAGTTGATCCGGGAAACCCGGCAGCTGACGGACAAACCGTTTGGCATCAACCAGATTCTGATCGGCGCCAATGCCAAAGAAAACATTCAGGTAGCGATCGAGGAGAAAGTGCCCGTTATCAATTATTCTCTGGGCAAACCCTGGTTTATCGACCAGGTGCATGATTATGGCGGCACCGTGGTCGGTACCATCGCCATCGCCAAGCATGCGGCCAACGCAGCCAAACTTGGTTGTGACGCCCTGGTAATTACCGGTCATGAAGCAGCCGCCCATGGTGACAAGGCCACCTCCCTGGTCTTGATTCCGGTGGTTGCCAGCATGGTCGACATTCCCTTGATTGCAGCGGGCGGTTTCTATGATGGGCGCGGACTGGCGGCAGCACTCGCACTGGGAGCAGATGGCGTCTCCATGGGAACCAGGTTCATTGTTACCAAAGAGAGCAATGTGCATCAGAATTTCAAACAACTTATCGTCAACGCCTCGGAACAGGATACACTGTACAGCCATGTCTTCGACGGTATGAACGGACGGGTTCTGAAGACCAAAGCTGCACAGGCGATGATGCAGAAAGGATTCCCCCTGTTCGAAGCTTTCAAAGGGGCCAAAGAAGTCAAGGAGCAGATGAACCTCTCATACCCGGCTTTTCTGGCCATGAGTATGGCGATGCTGGGCAAGGAAGACGAAGGTTATATGCCGTGGATCATGGCCCGGCAGGCCGTCGGCACCCGCCGGCATTTAATGGCTATTACCAAAGGCGATGTCGATGAAGGCATCTTGTTTGCCGGCCAGAACGTAGGCGGGATTAATGATATCCCCGGTGTTCAGGAAGTAATTGACCGCACCATCGCTGAAGCTGAAGCCGCCATAGACAAAATCCAGAAAAGCAAGGTCTAAAGTATATCTTTGGAAAACATCTATCCCTAAAGGAAGCAGAGGCACTCCCCTGCTTCCTTTTCATTCTTTATTCCCCTGCTACGACCAAACCGCCAATGCCCCGTGTGCGGAGCTATTGGCGGTTTGGGATCTTTGACAGAGCAGACATGTGGTCCTTTCGAAAGTCATGTGATGACCGACACTTTACCGGGGTCTTTGCCAGAGTCCGTCTTCTTCGACCTTGCTCCAGTTGACTCTAATCACCTTGCGTTCTCCAAAGTTCGGCACCTGGATATGCTCCTGGTAGGCATATCCCTCGTTCAATATATACGATACCGCATTGGCGGCGTTCTCGATATTGTTAGACAGATAGGATGTTACAGACGAAAAGTAAGAGTATAAACCTTTTTTCTCGTTATTGTGTAACAATCTAAAAACGCTGCAAAAATCAAAATCGAATTCCGGCTCCAACTCTACAAACCATGTCGCTGTGTTTTTCAGTAATGGACTCAGGGTCCCTTTCAGAGCATATACTCCGACCTCTTTCTGGTGATACATTTTAAGGTGGGCCAAAGCGCTGTGGAAATGACCATCACCCGCTATAAGGATAAACTGATTTATGGTGGGGTTGGTAAACAACGTTTGATAGATGTCATCCAGCAGATAAAAATCGGTCAAGTCTTTTTTCTTGGTCGTGTTGTTTTCATCTTTGTGAGCTGCTGAATCTCTAACCATTCTCGGGTATTTTACCTCTAACCTGCTTCTTTCATCTTTGATGAAGTCCTTCGAAAAATCTCCATATATTGCAACGTGAGCGATCATTCCGGACTTTTTGATGCGTTCAAACAGACCATCAATGCTGTTGCTGTATCTATTGTTGTGTTTCGTCCAGAACCACGTATCATAGTCTACAAACACCGCAATAATATTGTTGCCGTTGGCCAAAACTAATCTCCTCCAATCCTCGGAGGACCACGCTGCCTATGCTCTTGTCAAAGATCCTTGCTGATATACCATATGACACCACGCATCCAATATAACCATCGTTCCAGTTATTGTCAATACTTACCATCTTTGGCACCACATCCCATCTTGCCGCCCCTCAATAACGTACAACCCGGCGCAAATAAGGCTATATAATAAGGTTGTGGTTTGCTCTTAACCCGGTGCAGGGGATAATCTTAATGCAGTACGTTGGCTGGAAAGGTGAAGAAAGATATGGGGCTTGGCGACAATAGCCTGGTTTACGTGGTTGATCCAGCGGACAACTATGTTTTTCTGCGGGAAGTCCTGACCAATCACCTGCAGCTGTCCCATTCATTGCAGGTCAGGCTTAAGGCCCAAAACAGGATCAGGGTCAACGGCCAGGTTACCCGAACTAACTACCGGCTGCGGCCCAGAGATGTAGTTACCGTTGACATAGAACTGGAGGAGAAAAGCGGAATCAGACCCGTCTATTCTCCCCTCCATATAATTTACGAAGATCCTGACTGCCTGGTGATCAACAAGCCCCCGGGGATGGCGGTCCATTCCCAGCGCGGCGGACCGGAGATAACCCTCGCCAACGCGGTCACCTATTACTGGGCCGAACTGGGCCGCTCACCCTTATTTCGCCCCATCAACCGCCTGGACAAGGACACCTCGGGCCTGATCCTGGTCGGTCAAAGCCAGTATGCACACCAGGCCATGTACCGGCAGCAGCAGGCGGGCACCATTACCCGCAGGTACCTGGCGGTAGTGGAGGGGACTATGGCGGCGGACACCGGCTGTATCGATCTTCCCATCACCCAACTCGACCCCGAGCTGCGTCCGCGCACAGTTGATCCCTCCGGTAAACAGGCCATAACCTATTTTCAGGTGGTCCGGCGTTTTAATGGCTCCACCCTGCTCTCTCTGACCCTCGGCACCGGCAGAACCCACCAGATCCGGGTCCATCTAAGCCACCTGGGCTATCCCATCTGCGGTGATACCCTATACGGGCATGCCTCCCCTCTCATTAACCGCCAAGCCCTCCACGCCGGGGAGTTATCCTTTTTGCAGCCCCGCACCGGACAGCCTGTTCATTTAACAGCCCCATTGCCCCGGGATATGGCCGATTTATTGGAGATGCTGAACGCCCGGAGTTGAATGGTACTGTCACTGCACCGATTTGCAGCCATGTTCAGTGGCCCTCTCGCCCCGTCCATGGGGCTCACCCACTTACGTCGTTCGCATTCGCACGGTGTTGCTATCATGCCGCGTCAACCGGCTCCCACGTATTTATGCTTTCAAACAGAATAATTTGATGTTTTCGCAGGGGGATCGACTGTAGGGTAAGACAGGAGCCCTTTTATTCACTCCAAGCCACGCATCATGCGGAACAAAACACTTTCCGGACCGCCTGCATCTGTCTGGCTGACCCCGCCCAATCCACTTCAGGAGCATTTCTTTTACCAACTCAATATTATAACGTTAGGGTCTTTTTGAATTTTTCTCTTGTCAAAACTCAATAATCCTATTAGAATTTATATATACCCCTAGGGGGTATATAAGAGGATGTCATGTAAAGGAGAGATCAAAATGGCCATTACCAGAAGGACCTTTCTGAAAAGGGCTGCCATATCAGGGATTGCCGCAGCCGCCCTGGTAACAGGAACAAAGAAAGCGGTGGCTGAGATTGCTGCCAGCGCCCAATACGCTACAGTTATTGACCTCACCAAGTGTGACGGCTGCAGCTCCTCGCCTACCGGTACCCCCTTATGTATATTAGCCTGCCGTCAGAAGAACCAGGATAATTATCCGGAACCGGAAAAGCCGATCATGGATTACTGGCCGCAGAAAAAGCATGAAGACTGGTCTGACAGGAGAGACGTCACCAACCGGTTGACCCCATATAACTGGATATACGTGCAGCACCTGGAGGTCGAACACCAGGGGCAAATGCTTAAGGTACACGTCCCCCGGAGATGCATGCACTGCGATAACCCGCCCTGCTCGGCATTGTGCCCCTTTGGGGTAAATGATAAAACCCCGGAAGGCCCGGTGGTTATTAACACCAATGGCTGCTTTGGAGGTGCGAAATGCCGGGATGTCTGCCCGTGGCAGATCCCCCAGCGCCAGGCCGGGGTTGGTCTTTACAAGGAAGTGGCCCCCAAGTTTGCCGGCGGCGGGGTCATGTACAAGTGCGACATGTGCTATGACCTGATCAAGCAGGGTCAGGAACCGGCCTGTGTCACTGCCTGCCCCCGACAAGCGATAACCTTCGGTCCCAGAGAAGAGATGAGAAAGTATGCCCGCAGCTGGGCCCAGGAAAACCAGGGCTATATTTACGGTGATTCGGAGAATGGCGGGACCTCGACCTTCTACATATCGAAGGTCCCTTTTGAGGCCATCAGCCGGGCGATTAAGGAACAGGACCTGGATGGAAAGCCAGGCCGGGTTCCCATGGACGTGGGGGTGGAAAACCCGTTGGATAAGCCGGCTGGGATGATGGAAGGTTTCCTGCTCGCACCCATTGCCGGGATCATGGGTGCCGGGCTGGCAGTATACCAGACCATGAAGGGGGTGGATGATGGTGAAGATACTCCGGCATAAGCGGGCGATACGGTTTACCCACTGGGTTACGGCATTATCAATACTGGCCCTCTTTTTTTCCGGGTTTGGCCAGATGCCCATTTATAAAAGGTACTTTGTTGACCAGATCCCCGGTCTGGGCTGGTCGAGCAACTTCCTGATCACCCTGAATATCCATTACTACGCCGCGGCCGCATTAATCTTTATCAGCTTCTTTTATGTCACCTACCTGCTGCTCGGCAAGGAACGGGATATCCTGCCGCGGCGGGGAGATTTCCGGGAGTCGCTGCAGATTTTTGCGGCCATGCTGGGCCTGGCGGAGGAACCGGAATCCGATAAGTACCTGGCCGAACAGCGCCTGGCATTCGCGGTGACCGCGGTTTCAGTGATGGCCCTGATCATCAGCGGCATTATCAAGGTTTACAAGAACCTCCCGGGAACCTACCTGCCGGTAGAGGTGGTCTTCTGGGCGGCTCAGATTCATAACCTGTTCACGGTCATCCTGCTGTTATCCATCGTGGTTCACCTGGCAGCTTTTATCATAAAGGCCAACCGGCCCCTGGTACCCAGTATTTTCACCGGCCGGATTTCTGCGGACTACGTCCA
Source organism: Syntrophomonadales bacterium (assembly GCA_050951725.1). Classification (GTDB taxonomy): domain Bacteria; phylum Bacillota; class Syntrophomonadia; order Syntrophomonadales; family DTU052; genus DTU052. The sequence continues at coordinate 34,703 of JBMNJO010000013.1, forward strand.
GAAACGCCATGGCAAGTGGTGGGCAAGGCTGCAGGAACAAGGACACACCACCATAGAAAACCCGGCTGACCCACCTGAAGAGCCGCGACAGCCGCAGGAGCAAATTAACACCCAAAAGGAGGACGATATCAATGTATAACCGAAACACCAGAATCGGCCAGATACTCCGGGAAATCCCCGGCGCCCATCGTATTCTGCTTAATAACAGGGTCAGGTGCACCGGATGAGGGGTCCAGTACATGACTCTCGAGCAGGCGGCTCGGGATCGCGGAGAAAACCTGGATCTCCTGATCGCTCAGCTGGAACAGATGAAAGCCGAGTATGAAAAGGAAAAGGGCTGAGCCATACCACTAGAGACCAAGCAGCGGGACGTTCATCTTGTCTGGTCTTTCCAGCCCAACAGAAAGGACGTCCCGCTATGCTTTGGCCGACCGCGTAATCGTATTATAATGGAGACAAATATAATGAAGGGTTCAGGATTATGTGTCTGATACTTTTTGCAATCGATTGTCATCCGAAATATCGACTGGTAATGGCAGCAAACCGCGACGAATACTATAACCGTCAGACCCTGCCGGCAGACTTTTGGCCGGACAACCCATCAATACTGGCGGGGCGGGACGGCTATCAAGGGGGCACCTGGATGGGGATCACCACCAGCGGGCGCCTGGCCGCTTTGACCAATTACCGTGACCCCTCCCGCCATAACCCGCAGGCCCCTTCCCGCGGGCACCTGGTACAGCGGTTTTTGGAGAGCAGCGTCTCTCCTGAAACCTATATGCAGGGTCTGCTGGATGAGGGTGACCGGTACAACGGCTTTAACCTCCTGACCGGTACTCCGGAGAGCTTGTATTACTACTCCAACCGGGAAAAGGTGGTTCGCCCTCTGGACAGTGGCTATCACGCCGTCAGCAACAGTTTGCTGGACGTGCCCTGGCCGAAGGTAACCCGGGGGATAGAAGGCCTGACCGCCTGCTTGCAAGAGGCAGAGTTAGACTATGAGGACTTGTTTGCCCTAATGTCCGACAAGAAGTACGCGGCTGACTCGGACCTGCCGCAGACCGGAGTCAGTCTGGAAATGGAACGGATGCTCTCTTCGATGTTTATCGAGATTCCAGGCTACGGCACCCGGTCTACCACCATACTGCTGATCGACCGTGAAAACCAGGTCCAGTTCCGGGAACGGACTTTCTTCCCCGAAGAACCCGGCACCTGGAAGGATGCTTACTACAGCTTCCGGATTCAGAACAAGATTAATAGCCTGGAAGGGTGGTAATGAAATGTTCAACAAGAACCTATTAATGGGGGGCTTGGTTGTGCTCATTGGTCTTTCCATCATCGGGAGTATAACACATCCGAAGGCTGGATTCTTTAGCATACAGTTATTCCCGGGTTTTTCGGCTTAAAACCAGGTATACGATTCCGGCCATCGATAGTAGAGCGAACACTATCGTAGTAATGCCGGGCGATAGACTGCCCGTAAGGAAAATGGCGGTTGGCCCATCGGCGCCGCCGATAACTCCTATGGAACTGCCAGTGTTTGCATCAAGGTTGAATCTATATGTCAGATATTTGGGGATGACATAATCAAATGCTAAACCAGCTAGAGTAATTATGATGCTTATTGTAGTTAATATGGTGATTGCCTTTTTGCGTTTTCTTTGTTTCAGTTGCTGTTCACCTCATTTACAGGGTTAAGACCCTCGTAATTTGTGGTTTTATTGCCGGATTAGAACGGAGTCTGGGTTCTCGGATAAACTTCCTAAATCACGTTGTACTTCCGTCTACCGCCGCTTGCACCTTGTTGAACAGGTATATCGCCAATGTCCGATCCTGCATCTTCTCCTGACACCTCGGTGCTTTCCCCTCACTCGTGAGCAATCGAGTATTCGTTCATCAGAAATTGTCTTTAGCTTAGCCTGCCTTTAATCCCCATATTTTCTCTCGCCAGTTACTTTTCCGTTAGTGTGTGAGAGACAAATACCACATCACCAGTTGCCTGGTCTATATAATACTGAAAACATTCAGTTTGGAGCACTGTCAAAGCCGACAGATCACCAGCAATAATGCTTGCCTTAATGTTTGCCATATCCTCATTAGTGGGAAGTGCGCCACCAAAACTGCAATTGTCCAGTGTTATTCTGTATACGGTTCGTCCGTTTTCAGTATAAGAGTCAAACTCCCGCAGCACATAAATGGGCTTTTCCTTGATACCCTGTGGAACCGCAGTATACCTTGCGCCGTCGTAGTCCCAACCCTTGTGCATAGGAGCATGAGTAATGTTATCAACTTCAAAATGAGTGCGGATTACCTGTTCCACGTAATCACGGGTCATGGTACCCTTTTCATCCCCCCATTTTTCGAGGTTGACGGCAAAAGCCCAAAAAAGGTATTCGGTACTACTCGCGGGGGCTTTCCCCTCATCGAACACGGGTACATAGTCCAGCCGGTTTTCAATTCCGAATTGAAAGTACTCTTCACGCAAAGCCGATAGGTCATTGTTATCTTCGTTATTATAAATGATTGATTCTGCTCTGTATCTTCCATGGTCAAAGACGTAGGTCGCCTCAATCTCCCCGATAAACCCAGCTGGAGATACTTGCGCAACCATCTTTGCTACCAATTTATTATCAATGACTTCATAACGGCGGTTATTACCAATGGAAACACTATCGAACCAGGTAGCAGCATAATCCTTATCTTTATAAACCTTTGTTTCTTCATCACCTATCTTGATATGTATGGTTACCTGGTCCCCATCAGGCGCAATTCCCGTAACTATGTTTTGTTTTACTATTTCGGCCGGTGCTTCAACTTCAAACTCGGTAAAAGTATCAGGGTTTAAAACATGAATGTCTTCGATATGAACCCCCGTTCCGTTCCCGGTAGTTAAAATGATAATTAGCTCCTCTTCATCATCCTGGTTGATATCTGTGAGGACAATCCGGGGGGCAAAGGTTGGGTTGCTGATATTTTTCCAATTAAAATATTGGCGGTTTCCGTTAACCTCCAGAATAAATCCATCATACATTCCATTTATCTCTTGAAAGGGATACAATCTGGCTTTTGCCTTCGGATTACTGGAAATAAAATGGGATTTGCTTATATTGACTGCATTATTCTGCGCATCCCAATTAACCTCGGCCCCTAATGCTTCTGCAACCCACCGTACCGGCACCATTGTTCTGCCATCAATAATCTGCGGAGCTACGTCACAAGTGACCTCATGACCATTTACCAACAGCTTCACGGGATTGCCGGCCCACGCTGCTGTCGCCCCGACACAGACCAGCAAAGCGACGCTAGCCGCCACCAGGGACGTCTTTTTCGCTGGAAACAGCTTGCCTAAGAAACGCTTGCAACCATCAACCACATTCATGCCTTCAACCTGCCTCTCATTTTATCCGTCACTATTTGGTACGCTGAAAAAATGATTAACTTACTGCTTCCGCCATCAAAATAAGAAAAAGGTGCAGTAGGTTTCTATTCGAAGATGTTGCGGAGGGCATTGACCAGTGTATCGACTTCGGCTTTGGTGTTGTAGAGACCGAAACTCACCCGCACCATGCCCCGCTGGGGCTTGCCGGGGGCAGTAAAGGCCTCTTTTACCTCGGCGGGTGAGACCCTCAACAGCCGCTGAACGTAAGGCTGGGCACAGAAACAGCCGCTGCGAACCGCTATCCCGTGTTGGTTGGCCAGGTAAGAGGCCACGGCATCATGGGGAATCCCGGGGATATTAAAAGGAATAATGCCCAGTTTGTGGCTGTGGTTTTGATTATCGCCGTAGAATATAAGTCTCGGCACGCGGGAAAGGCACTTCCGCGCATAATCCGCCAACTCCGCTTCGACCTTCATGACCTGATGCATATCCAAACGGTTAAGGCTCCTGATCGCTTCCGACAGGGCAATTATTCCCATTATATTGGGAGTACCGGCTTCATCTCGGTGTGGGACGTCCGCCCACCGGACCTGCCGGCTGCTGACCAGATCCACAGTTCCCCCACCGACGATATCGCTGGGCCCGTTTGCAAAAGTCTTTCGGGGGCCAATCAGCACCCCGGTGCCGAAGGGAGCATACATCTTGTGCGCTGAGAATGCCAGGTAATCAAGGGGTTCACCTCCGGCGTAACCCTTCATGGATACCGGAAGGTGCGGCACCATCTGCGCCCCGTCCACCATGATTTCCGCGCCGTAACGATGGGCCAGGCGGGCGATTTCTCCTACTGGATTGACGTGTCCGGTGACATTGGAGGCACCGGTAACAGTTACAAGCTGGGCCCTGCCCCGGGAGATGCGAAGCTTCTTCTCCAGGTCATCGAGGAGCAAACGGCCAGCCTGGTCCACCTCCACGTACAGGACCCGGAACTTGCCCCGCCAGGGCAGGTCATTGGAATGGTGCTCCATTGCGGTAGAGATGACTATATTTCTGCGTCCGGCATTCTGGGCCAGACGGTAGGCCAGCTTATTGATAGCCTCAGTGGTGTTCTTGACAAATATAATCACACTGTGGTCGCGGTTAGCCCCGACAAAATCAGCCACCAACCCGCGGGCTTCTTCAAACAGCCGGGTGGTGACCTCCGACTTGGCTCCCCCGCCCCGGTGTACAGAACCATACCAGGGGGCGTAATTTTCGATGGCCTGCAGGACAGACCGCAAAGGAGGGGTAGTGGCGGCATTATCGAAGTTAATCAGTGGAACCTGTTTACCATTGGCCAGGGTTACAGGCATATTCAGACCTGCTATGAGGTCGCGCAGGCCAGATTGCACCGAAGGGGTGGACGGCAGCACAAAAATCCTCCCAACTATAACGGCAAAATTTTGAACGCAGCAGCGTATTCCATCACCGAAACACCCCGGAGCGTTTGTATCATCATATTCCCCACCCGGGAAAAAGGTTTCGTTTGGTCCCTTCGCGAGCTTCTAAGCTTTTATCATCCCCACCAAAGGTCTATTTTGGCACCAGCGTGGAGTGCCATCGGGGCCTAAGATCGTTACTACCATGGGCTGGTCTTAAACAGAGGGGAAATGCCAGGCTGCTCAAAGTCCTGTGGTTATCTTAACGGCATCGCTGATCAGTGCAGCATAGCATTCGGCCCCTTGTGGACTCAGATGGACCCCATCTCCGTAAAAATATGCATCATTCCCTTGACTGGCATCATACCAATCCACCAGTGTCGCCTGGGGAAATTCCGCCGCTGCATTTGCCAGGTCAGAATTCACTGTATCCTGCCACCTTTTAGGGACCCGGGTGTTAACAATAATAATCTGCTGCACATCCCCCAGAGATGTTAGTAATGTGTGGAACTCTTCCGGTTTGAAGGGGCCATTGGAACCCAGTTCAATAATGACACAGTCGCCCAGCTTACCCTCCGCCTTGAGCCGGTTCACCACATCCCGCGCCTGATTCATTTGCCGGCCGAGTTCACCATCGATCACGATGCCGGGAAAAATCTTTTTCAGATACGGTTCCGCCCCCAGAATGACGGAATCCCCGATCGCCGTTATCAGCGCGTTTGTTTTGACTTCAGAGCCAACATCCGGGCTATTAACCTCCGGCGGTTTTTCATCCGGTGTATTTACCTCGGGTTCCTGCGAATCAGCCGGCGGATTTTCAACCGGTGTCGGCGGGTCAATTCTTATCCCTTTAACAACTCCCGGCGCATTGGCGTAAGTCTCCTTTGACATATGACTCGGGCCGGTACAGACGAACAGCAGCAATGAGACTATCACCATGACACTTGTACATCGCAGCATTAACGGGGTTGGGATATTAATACTTTTCGGCCTTAAGGTAAACGAGCCCCGACGGATTGGTTCCTCGATGTATTTATAGGAGGCGGCAGCCAGAATCGTGGTAATGATTAACTGAATAACCAACCGGCTGACATTCGGTCCCCCCGTATCCACTGCCGGACTGGTGAGTATAATAACCGGAAAATGCCAGAGGTAAAGGCTGTATGAACGTACCCCGATCCAGCGGAGCGGCTTACAGCCCATCACCCGGCCGGTCAGGCTGGCCGGATGAGCAAGTACTGCGGTAACGACCGCCGTTATGATTGAGAATGAGGCCAACCCTCCCAGATAAAGCGAAGCGTTATATTCGTTGGTTTTCCACATAATCAGGATAATTGCCAGCAGGCCCACGAACCCGGCCAGGTCGAGAATTATCCGCGGGTTGCGGGGGATCTGCTTCTTCAGACTTCGGCTGGGCCATACCATCGCCAGAGCCGCCCCGATAAGCAAAGCAAACGCCCGGGTATCTGTGCCATAATAAACCCGGCTGGGATCGGTTCCAACATTATATATGAGGGCCATGGCCACCACCGATGCCGCTGCCCCGATGATGGTGAAAAGCACCAGTTTGGAGCGTTGCGGAGCAAACCGTAATAACAATACCAGGATCAATGGCCACAGGAGATAGAATTGTTCCTCGATGGCCAGCGACCAGAGGTGACCTATCGGAGATGGCGGACCGAAACTTTCAAAGTATGATACCTGATGGAAGATCAGCCACCAGTTGTTGAAGTATAAGACCACCGACAGGAAATCGCCCTGGAGCGAGCTGAGCATTGATCGATTGAATAAAAACAGGTACAGGCTTAAAATCCCCAGCATAAAAAACAGCCCCGGCATCAGCCGCCGAAATCTTCGTATCCAAAAATCCTTCAGATCAAGCCGACCGGTATCCTGCCAGTGCGCCATCAACTGGTCGGTAATCAGGTAACCGGATAATACGAAGAAAACCCCCACCCCCAGGAAACCTCCGGGGGCCCAGGATAAATTCAAATGATAAGCGATAACGGCCAGGACCGATATCGCCCGCAACCCATCCAAACCCGGCATGTAACGTTTTTTGTCTACACTGGAGCCTTTGCCGCAAATGCTGTCTGACGTTGTCATATGTAGATGCCGCCCCCTGCTACTTGGTGTAATAAATACTACGTTTCGGCTGTACCTAATATGAAATACGATATCTAGACTTAATAGTTGCAGTTAGCTACCCAGCCAAAATTTACCGAACAACAGGAGGGGGCCACAAAAAAATGCATCACGGGGACTGTCCCCGTGATGCATTAGACAGGATTATCATATTGGGAAGGGAAATAGTTATTGACACGTCACTCATGTTTTGCTCGAAAAGGATTGATTTTAAAACCCGGTACTTATTGTGTTAGTTAGCGGAAACGCCATTTACTCTTCGTATAACTGGATATTTATAGGGCATCTCGCGCTGATTACCAGATGGGTACAAAAAGAAGGTGTGCTTGTGAAAAAAGGGCTATTATTTCTGTTGTGCCTGGCGATAATACTACTTGCCAGAACGGCACCCGCCTATGCTGATATCGGTCCCAAACCCTCGGTGGTCATCAATTTTGAAGGACTGGAGGACCAAAGCTACTATGTGACCCTGCTGTCCGAAGTGCCCTCCACCGGACCGTACAGTGTGTTGGGTGAGCACCCTAACAACCAGAGGTATTATGAAGAGGATGAAGATTACGGAGTCTGGCAGAAATTCGTATCCTACCAGGATGAAGACGGGTTTCACTTTTTGCAGTATTTCGGCAACTGCACCGACACTTCCCGGTTTACCTGGGGATATCACCCTCCGCCCAGATTCAAGATCCTGCTCTATTTCCCGGAACAGAACTGCTTTGCGGCAAGCAAGGAGATATATGAGCGGTATGCCTTCGACAGTTATTACCGGGTGGACGCGACCGGCCTCGAAATGCAACCGTTTACCACGGCCAGGAGCATCTCCGCGGAAAAGGATTACGATTATACCTGGGAAACGGTTTCACTTTTGGCCAGGATCATTGCCACCATGGCCATTGAGGTGCTGATTGCACTGTTAATCGGTTTCCGGGCGAAAAAGTTGCTGCTGGTTATCGGGACCACCAATATTGTTACCCAGACCATGCTTAACATTTTGCTGAACATATTTAACTACTATCAAGGCAGTATGGCGTTTGTATTTCATTATATCTGGATGGAACTACTAGTTATCGTTATAGAAGCCATTATCTTTTCTACTCTGCTGCCCAGGTACAGCGGCAAGGAAATCATGAAGAGGACTACCTATCTGTATGCTTTCTCAGCAAATGCTGCATCCTTTGGCGTTGGGCTCTATCTTGCCCAACTGATACCAGGGATATTTTAAGGGGAAAGTGTAATCTGCGGGTCTCCGTAGTCGTAGGAGGATGGTCAACTTAATTCATTCCAGCAACCAAGCAACCGCATGAACTTTCATACACCATAGTGAATCACATATTTGTTTTCCGTGATTGCCCTTCGCAGCAGTGCCATCAGATCCTACAATTTTTTTGAAGATCGGGAACGTTCATCGGCGATTAACGGTGGTCGGGTATGACGAAGACCACATTTTTCTCTATGACTCAAATCGGGATACAGACAATTCGAAGGGGTACAACCGGGTGATGACTAACGCGGAGTTTCTTTCCCAGTGGAAGAATGAAATACCGCCGTTTGAACAGATTTATTTTGTGGTTTCCGAGTGACACTCCACGGGACCAATCATTTTCCGTTACATTATGTCGACCAAGTATCTGTTTTGGGACCAGAACTCAGTTTGTGTCCTTTAAATATGTTTGATTATCCGGGCAGGATTTCCACCCACCACAACGTTATCGGGCACATCCCGGATTACTATGGCCCCGGCAGCCACTACGGCGTTGTCACCGATACTGACACCAGGATTTATTATCGCCCCTCCGCCAATCCAAACATTGTTGCCTATCCATACCGGCCGTCCATATTCCGCCCCTGACACCCTTTCGTCCGGTTTTACCGGATGGGTAGCAGTGTAAATATGGACGCCGGGTGCCAAGAGACAGTTGTCGCCGATCCTGATCTCACATACGTCCAGGAATACGCAATCAAAGTTGGCATAAAAGTTTTCGCCGACATGGATATTGTATCCATAGTCACAACGCAGTTCCGGTTCAATATATATCTTTTTTCCCACTGAACCGAAGAGTTCCCTCAGTATTTCAGTACGCTTACCGGTCTCCGTTTCCAGGGTCTGGTTGTACAATCGAGTCAGTCTCCGCGCATTTTCACGTTCTTTTACCAACTCCGGGTCAGCTGCATTATACAGATGGCCAACGAGCATCTTCTCTTTTTCGGTTGTCATTGCGTATCACCTTATCTGATTTCGCTCATTTCTGTTATTGTGCAATTCTGAGTGTGTTTTAAACAGAAATTTTTGCTTATGTGACCAGGTCACTGATGAGGTTACTTCTCTATCAGTAAAATTAAGACATAACCCGGAATTAATTATCCTCAACCAGAAAGGAGTTCAGAAAATGAGTGCAATAACAATTACCAAAGATAACTTTGAGACCGAGGTCATTAAATCCGAGCAACCCGTATTATTGGACTTTTGGGCACAGTGGTGCGGCCCCTGCCGGGTCCTTAGCCCAATTCTTGATGAGGTGGCCCGGGAAGCACCCCACTTGAAGATTGGCAAAGTCAATGTTGATGAACAGCCGGACTTGGCATCCGCCTTTTATGTCCAGAGCATCCCGACCCTGGTAGTTGTAAAGGGCGGCAGAGTCATAGAAAGAAAAGTTGGAGTTCAGTCAAAGGCATCTATTCTGGCGATGCTTAACCAGTGAAGACAGGAGTTTGAATTCCGGTAATGATATACTCTTCCTAAGTAGACTGGGGAGGGTATATCATGCTGGAACCTAATAATTTCCTGAGCGAGGTCCTGACCTTCTGGGACAAATTAAAACCCAATGAGCAGGAGATGCTGTCCGCCAGCATCACTACCAGGCGTTACCGCCAGGGAGAAAACGTTCACGGCGGAGAGAATGACTGTGTAGGAGTAATAATCGTCAAAAGCGGGGGGCTTCGAAGCTACATCCTTTCCGAGGACGGACGGGAAATCACCCTTTACCGGCTTTTCAGCGGAGATATCTGTATCCTGTCAGCCTCCTGTATTATTAACAGCATCACCTTTGACGTGCATATTGACGCGGAAATGGACAGTGAGCTTCTAATCATCAATAACGCAGTCTTTGCCAAACTGGCTGAGGAAAACGTTTATGTTGAGAACTTTTCGCTTAAAGAAACGGCGGGCAGGTTCTCCGATGTAATGTGGACTGTCGAACAAATACTCTTCATGAGCTTTGACAAGCGCCTGGCCTGGTTCCTGCTGGATGAGGCCAGCCGGACCAAGAGTGATGAGATCCCTCTCACTCACGATCAAATAGCCCGGTATATCGGTTCGGCGAGAGAGGTGGTTTCCCGGATGTTAAGATACTTTGTCGGGGAAGGCCTGGTGGAACAATACCGCGGCGGGATTAAGATCGTTGATAAGAAGCGATTGCGGGAAATGATCTGATGCATCATGGGGACATCCCCGTGATGCATTGGACCAGAAATGGACATGCTTATCCAACCTTGGCCAAAAATTTCATACTGATTATCGATGCCAAAAAAGGTATTTGCTGGATCTGCGCCGTAACTAAATAGTTAATTCTATATGGGGGGGGTAAAACGATGGACGGGCAAGAGTTATTTGCGTTTTGTACCGAATGGCTACAGGCCTGGACGGGAAACAGACCGGAAGATTTGATCAATTATTATTCCCGGGACGCGTTTTATTCGGATCCGGCGAATAAAAACGGGTTAAGAGGCCATGAACAGTTGATGGAATACTTCAGGAAACTGCTGGCCGCCAATCCGGCTTGGAAATGGGAGGTAGTTGAGATTTTTCCTACCGAAAAAGGTCTCACGCTAAAATGGAAAGCCACAATCCCCTTGGGTACTGAGCAGATAATTGAGTACGGATTGGAAATTGTGGAGATTGACAACGGAAGAATTACCAGGAACGAAGTATATTTTGATAGGACCGCGTTATTGGCAGGACTAAATCGCCTAAGGAGTGATGGAAAGGCTTAGGTTGTTAATCCGAATAGTGTTTCGGGACCCGGTAAATCACGATGGCTGAGGAACAGGATCATGACTGACGGCATGAGGTTACCCCGACTCTGAAGCTCAAACGGTGGGTAATCATCAAGCACTTTGCTGACGAGGTTGAACGTATATACGCCTAGGGCTGACCCTCCCCTCAACCCTTGAAAGGACCGCAGATTTGTCTGCGGTCTTTTTTGCATCACGGGGACTGTCCCCGTGATGCATCTTTGCTTGAGACTCGTGGAACAGCCTCTTTTTTTGATCAGGAATTTTGACGCTTTACTTGCTGCCGATTTGGCACTTGAATATTGATCCTTCACGAACGAACCCCTGTTTTTCATAGTATTCGTCAACATCGGACATAACGTATACCGTGTCCTCCGGGTATTTTGCGCAGATGTATTCGATCAGGCTACGGCCTATATGGCCTCCGCGATAAGTCTTTCTGACCAGCAAGTCATAAACATAAACCCCGAACCCATCGTCATCCCGGCATCGCAAATAACCACACAGGACATCTCCCTCGCAGGCAACGCAGACTATGGAAGTGGACAAAGCCAGTTTGTATTTCTCAATCACAGCATCGTCGTAATAGCACTCCCATTCCGTGCCCTCTTCGCGCATCATGTCAAACAGCTGCGCCTCGTCTTTTACCGAATACGGCCTTATTTCCACATTCTCACCTCACACCCCAACCAAGGAATCTGTCAATGCAACCGCCAGATCCCAAACCCTTTCAATATTGTCTGCCTTATCTGCATATCGGGGATAAACTCTCTGATCTCTGAGCTGCTTAAGCTCCTCTACAAATCCGCTGGTATAGTGTGATGACTGCATGATTTCCCTTTGGTCGTTGATGAGTTTACCGGTTACATCTTTGAATTCTTCGGACGTGCAGATATGAAAGTAGGTATCGGCCATGGTCTCCGGTGGAGCGCTGAAGAGATTCTGCACCCGGGCCGCAATGCTCCACCCGGATTTGAATTGGGCCACCGTTTCCGGGGACAGCTTTATCGCAGGTATTTGAACCATGTTTACCTTGATACCATCCTGCTTAAACTGCTCCGCCATCTTGAAGGTCAACATCAATAACGCCATTTTGGAGTCGCCGTACATCTTGTAACTGTTATAAGGCCGGCGATCCTTGAATTCCCCCCGCAGGTTGTCAAAATCGATTTGCCGCTTGGGTTCAAAGAAGTGCCTGATATTGGTGCTGCCGGCATTGAGAACCCTGGCATCCTCAGATTTTTTAAGCATGTCCGCCAGCAATTGGGTCATCAGAAACGGGCCGAACACGTTGGTGGCAAAGGACAGTTCGATATTGTCTTGACTGAGCTGATAGTTTTTTTCACCGTGCTTGAAATATCCGGCGTTATGAATCAATATGTCGAGCCTTTGATAGCCTTTCTTGAACTCTGAACAAAAATACTTGATGGACTCGAAGGAAGATACATCGAGCCTGAGCAGATCCACCCTGCGGTTATCTGTCAGGTTAATAATCTCCTGTTGCGCCTTTTTGCTTTTTTCCAGATTACGGCAGGCAATAATAACCTGGTAACCTTCCCGGGCAAACCTGATGGCTGCGGCCTTGCCTATACCTGAATTGGCCCCGGTGATAATTACCGTCTTTCCCAACAAAGTATTTGCCTCCTCTCCCCTGACCCATGATTTGCTGTGTGAGCGACGCTCCCCTGCCCATAATTTTACTTCGCTCTTTTCATATTACCATGAATTGACATGTAAGTCGTAACCGATTAATCGCGGCGCATTCTATGAGTGGAGGATTTCATGCCTTGTTAAGAGAAGCACTGGATAAAAGGTGGTGGTATGGTAAATCATGAACAGTAATCTAAAACGCGTTGTCGGATACCTTGCATATGTGGCAGCCTTCGGATTGTTAGTTATTCTGGTTGAGACCATGAATCATTATTTTCAGGATGTGTACCGGATAACATTTCGCGCACCGTATCTCTGGCTGTTTATATCGCAATTCGTATTCCCTATTTTGGTCGGTCTTCTGCTGGCGTTACCCCAATTTATCAGGACATACAGACAGGAAGGTTTCTGGAAGACTGATTGGATTATGCTCCTGGTCGTTGGCCTTCCGGCCTTCTTTATCACCGCAGCTCCAATCCTCTTTTTTGCTCTGGCCTATTTTTTACGTCTGGAAACATCGGTCCCGCATCTCATCTATCTGCTTTCAGCCAACCCGGCACTGCCCAAGGTGTTCGGAATCTTGTTGGGCTTCGTTCTGCTGAACTCGATGAGAAAACAGAGGCAGGATGGGGATGCGGCAGGGTTGCCGGGACACCCCTGCCTATAACAAACTTAATGGGACAGAGGAACTGGTTGTGTGTCTCCCTGTCCCAATTTATTCAACCCGGGATTGGCCTCACCCTCCACGGCAGCTGAATATGTAGTCTGGTCAAGCTTTTTGACGTTTCTGACCCGGCTCTCCTCAAAATAGTTGCGGCCCCGGGCAAGGATCCTACTATCATCAATGTATTCTTCAAAATCATCCAGCCTCATGACCGGCTCCATTCCTGTGATTCCTAAACAATTCCATTATTATCTACCGCCACCGGGCTATTTCGCCAATTCCGCCAACGTATCTCCGGTCAGCCGGTATACGGTCCAGTCCTCCATCGGTTCGGCCCCTAGCGACAGGTAGAAGTCAACGCTGGGCTGATTCCAATCCAGACACCACCATTCCAGGCGACCGCAGCCCCGCTCAACCGTGATTTGCGCCAGTCTCCGGAAGAATGCCTTGCCGAATCCCCGGCCGCGGTACTCTGGCCTGACATACAAGTCCTCCAGGTAAATTCCGGCCCGGCCTAGGAAGGTGGAGAAGTTGTGAAAGAAGAGTGCGTATCCCACCGTTCGCTCATTGCACTCTCCAATCAGCACTTCGGCTTTCTCCTTAACAAACAGCCATTCGCTGAGTATGTCTTCGGTGGCCACTACCTCCTGTAATAGACCCTCATATTCCGCCAGCTCCTTGATTAACTCCAGAATCAGAGGAACGTCTTTTTCATTGGCAAAACGTAGTTCTAAGCGATTGTCCATGCTTTCTCCTCGTCAATTACTACTTTGTATCTTCTAATACGTAACACCCTACGGCATCTTTTGGCCAGGTCATCCTGCACCTGCATGTGGTTATCTCGCCCTCCGAAGGCGGAGTTAAAGAAACCAGTTTCATAAAATGCGAGGATATCCGTTCAATTTCCACAGAACGATTAGTATCAAAACTGGGAGCAGTGAGTCCAAACATTTTAGCCGCAGCGGAAGATCGGGTAAGGATACTCTTAGGTCTCTGACAACTACCCATAAAGGGTTATCTCCCCCCTTGGACAGTTCATTATCCGAACTCTGCCGTTAACCGCGGTTAATCAAGGGCAAGATATTCCCCCTTTTCATTGTGACGGGCTATTTTTTATAAGGTATTCCCGGGCCCTCTTCGCTTCCCCAGTATCGGGGTAACGCTCGATCAGTTCCTGTAAAGCTTTCTCGTTGGGCTCTTCGAGCCCGAGGGCCAGCAGGGCCCTGGCCATCATCTCACTGTTCGGGTACTTTTCGATAAATGCATTCAGACTTTCCACCAGAAGGTTATCCAGTTCCCCTTCATTATATAGATTCCGGATTTCGTAACCATAATACTTCAGGTGTATGTAACACAAGGCCACATTATAGTCCACCTTTTCCCGCATCCCGGCGGATAGTCCAGTTTGCCCCTGCATGGCTTCTCGGCATACTGGTTAGCCCGCAGCAGCGATCTGATCGACAACTCCAGCCCCTTCCGTTACCATATTTATCCACTCTCCTGATTACGCGCAAAGCAGTGGATTAATTTCACTGGGACTTCTGGTCACCCATCTACTCGATGCCATATGACTTCAACAGGTTCAGGATATAGCTGTCAGAGAGCTTTTTGCCCATCAATTCCTTATATCGATAAGACTTTTCCTTGCCCTCATCGCGAAGTTTTTGCAGCTGCCCCGGGATTTCATTTTGGCTCGTCATTAGGTGTTCCAAAAAATCTTCGAATTTGCCCAGCCGGTTAATGGCCTCTCCCGAATACCCGCCCGGGTCTGGAGTGACCTTAGTCTGATCAACGACATATCCGCCATTCTGTGATCTTGTTAATCTGTCCATGGCATCTCCTTTCTATAAATTGACAACCTTTCTATCATTGGTCATTATAACCCGGTATCTCGGCTAACCACTAATTTCCGGCGGTATTCACAATAAATTTCCTTGAAGTACCCGGGGCGCTTTTTGATATTTGTGCTTTCATGAGTCCTGGAAAACCAGCTCTTATCCGCCGGTCTGGGTTCCAGTCCCTGACGTTCGGGCTTAATGCCTGCCTTTCTGCACCTGCTCATGATCCGTAGGCAATCTTTACTACCCTCGACTATGGTGCAAATTTCATGTTGCTTTCTAAAGGAGAAACTACCTTCTTGTTTAATTAGTATTAATATCGACCTGTTTCTACCTCGCTAGGAATATTTGGACTGCCGTTATGGGTTGTTTTTGCCAAATGAAAGGAGGCGAACCATTTATTATCAAAAAGTCCTGTGTCTTATTATTTCACAGTAATACAGGTACCTGGCATTTTCCGCCAGGCGAAAGGTGGATAGTTTAAGTGAGAAAACGATTCCTGGCAGTGGTCGTAGCGTTGTGCCTGGGATTTCAGTTATGGCTGCCGGCGGTAACCGCAGCCGGTATAACAGACACCACCGAACACTGGGCCCAGGTACATATCGAAAAATGGATCAGCGATGGCTTGATCACCGGTTATCCCGATGGAAGTTTTAAACCTGATAACTCCATAACCAGGGCCGAGCTGGTTACCCTGGTTAACCGGGCTTTTGACATTCCCGACAACAACTCAACCAGCAGTTTCTCCGACGTTAAGCCGTCCGACTGGTTTTATGGTGATGTGATGTCCGGCCAGGCGGCTGGTTACATCTCCGGCTACCCGGACGGTACCTTCAGGCCGAACAACCCCATAACCCGGCAGGAAGCCGCCGCACTGATAACCAACCTCCTTGACCTTGATCCTGGAGATGCGAACGCCATCAACGCTTTTGCCGATAAGCAGAGCATTGATGATTGGGCTAAGCCAGGTATCAGCGGAGTGGTTTCCCAGGGCATCATGAATGGCTTCCCCGACAAGACCTTTGGTCCTAGGAAAAACATCACCCGGGCGGAAACGGTCGTCACCCTGGATAAGGCCCTGGCCTATGAACCGGAAGCAATATCCGGTATTACTGGCATCGTTAAGCTGGGCAACCAGCCGGTAAAGGGAGCAACCGTCAGGGTCTTTGTCAAGGGTTCCCATGAGTCACTAAAGAATGCTGTCACCGGTCAGGATGGTGCTTTCACCTTTACGGTTGCGGATGGACAGTATGAACTCACGGCAGTGCTGGACAAGAATGTTGGTTACGCCGGTCCGGTGACCGTTACCAGCGGCAATACATACAGTACCCAGGAGGTAACGCTGACCACCGGGGCCCGGGTGACCGGCAAACTGGTGGATAAAAGCGGTAAGGCTTTGGCCAATACCCCGGTGTATTTCACCACCAACCCCAGCTTCAGCGGAAAGACTGACAATAATGGTGAATTCTCCGTTGTTCTGCCCACGCGGGGGCATGATGGTCAGCTCCTGTCCTATACGGGCTTCATCTTCCATAACGGGAAGCGGGAGGACTTTGTCACAGGTCAGCAGTTCAGCGGTGATACCGACCTGGGTCAGCTGAATACCAATGTTCCCGGCCAGACCACCGGCGGCGGAGGCGGTGGCAGCAACCCGCCAGCCGATGATACTACCGCACCGGTATGGGCACCAGGTTATCCTAATACATCTGGCATAACCCAAAACGGGTTCAACCTGCTGCTGAAGGCTAGCGAAAACGGCACTGCCTATTACGTGGTACTGGCCGATAACTCCCCTGCTCCGACCGCTGCCCAGGTTAAAAGCGGCA
>JBMNJO010000014.1:0-26407 GCA_050951725.1 Syntrophomonadales bacterium
TATCTGTCCCAGCTGTGCAACCACATCACCTTCAAAATATGTCCCGGGAGAGGACGAACTTGAAACTTTTTTGAAACACTCTGAAACGAGCTGCAAAAACTCATTGGCATAATCTTGCTACACCTCGACCCACTCGCCTACCGATGTAAAGTACATTCCGGCCTCTTTAACCTTTTCCCCGGTCAGTGATTCCCAGAATCTCGTGTAAAGCTTGACTTGCGGAGCATAGTAGACTGTTAGTTCCTGCAGTTTTTCGGGACTGGTGATAGCATCGGTTTTGTAGTCGGCAATCACCCAGCCTCCTGCTTCCTCGAAGACCAGGTCAATCACCCCGTTCACGATTGTTCCACCTGGTATCCCCAGAGAGTCATCCGTTACTTTATTCGAAAAAGGAATCTCCATAAACCGGCGTGAACTCTGAGACAGGCGCTGCCATAGGGAAGATTTCGTGATTCCCTGGAGCAACAAAAGGACTTCGTCCTTTTCTTCCGGGGACCGCTCCTCTTCAGCTAGAGCGTTTTCGACCAGGAGTTCCAGGTCAGGTACCGGACCCGCGGCTAAAGCGGCCAGAACCCGGTGGATGACCAGTCCCCAACCAGCACCTTTGCCGGTTTTCTCAGCAGCAGGCCGGGTCGAAGAGCTTTGGACAATTTGCTTCACCGAGGTTATGGAATAGCTCGGGGCAATAATGGCGGTATTGGATTCGAAAAACCTCTTTCGAGCGTTCTGCAGATCATCAGGTGGCAGGTTAGTCCGGTTAGGGGTGTCAGGCTTTTTTGCCTTCACATCTTCCAACTCCGGCAGCCCGGAACAGAATCCTTCCAGCTTTACCCACGCACTTTTTTCGGGTTTGCCCTCGTAACAGCTGACCACCAGCAGGTTTCTGGCCCGGGTGGCTGCCACATACAGGAGGCGTATCTCTTCCGCGGCTGTGTATTCCATTTCCTTCTCCAGGTGTTCTTCCCACTGTAGTGGGTAACCCAATACCTGGGAGCTGTTAAAGGGGCCTTTCTTCTCCACCACGTAGTAACCGACCGGTATACCTGCTTGCCGGTCAATGTGACTGGACGGTTCGCGGTTGACCGTTTTGCCAGGGTGGGCCAGGAAGACTACCGGGGCCTCGAGACCTTTGGCTTTGTGGAGGTTCATCAGGCGGACTGCATCGTCCATTTCGGGGGTGACGGTTATGTCCTCCTCTACCCCCTGTTCGCAAAGTACCTCCAGGTATTCCACGAGTTGCGATGGGGAAACCCGCCCCGAACGTTCGGCCGCAGCCAGAAGCTCTTGAGCCTGGAGCAGATATCCGGCCTGGCTTTTGCCCAATTCTCCTGCGGCTGCAATGGGCAGGATTCCAGCTTCCACGGTGATGCGCTGCAAGGCCACACTGCCGGGCAGACGGTCAAGATATACCCGAAATCTTTGGAGCATCTCATATGCCGTTGAGAAAGGCTTGGCATCCTCCGGTGCCAGGGTCTCCGGGACAGGATATTCATAGTTAAACTGTCCCCGGGCCCGGCGAAAACGCAACAATTGGTTGTCGCTGAATCCGAAGAGGGGCCCTCGCAGAACTGCCAGTAGTTTGACCGGGTTTTGTGGATCAAGTAACGCCCGCAGAAGTCTGATTAGCTGGGCGAGTTCGCCTGAGGTGGAGAACCCGTCGCCACCTGACATCTTATAAGGAATACCGTACTCTTCGAGGGCCTGTGCATAAACGGTCATGTGAGCCTTGTAACGAAAAAGAATCAGGAAATCCTGGGGTCGCGCACGACCGTCAATCCCGGCGGCAGTTTCTTCCTTGGTTCGGCTCAGGGTGATACCATCGTCCAGGGCAAAACGAATCCACCGGGCAATTCGCTGTGCATCCAGGGCCGCAATTACCTCTTGTTTGTGGCGATCTACTTTCGGAATAGAGATTTTCCGGACCCCGCACAGGTCTCCAGAGCCAGAATCCCGTACTGTGTCCAGCCGGGCGAAGCTAGCCTGATATTGATCAGATTTCGGGGGAAGCAGGTTGGCAAACGACTGGTTGACCCATTCCCCTATCTCTTTAACGGAGCGGAAGTTGGAGGTAAGGTTCAGCACCTGGCTACCGGCCTTTTCAATCAACCGTTTTGCTTCGTTATAGGTATCGATGTCCGCCCGGCGGAAACGGTAGATGGACTGCTTGGGATCACCGACCACGAACAGGCTGCCTGGCCGGGGGGTAAGTTGCCGCCAGTCGGGTTCAGTGGTATCCTGCCCGGTAAGATAGAACAGGATCTCCGCCTGCAGGGGATCGGTGTCCTGAAACTCATCTATCAACAGGTGGGTGTAGCGGCTTTGAAAGTATTCCCGGACCTCCGGGTTATTTTTGAGCATCTGCAGGGCGAGCATCAGGAGGTCCTGGTAGTTTAAGCGGGCGTCCTCAATCCGCCTCTCCTGGCACCTTGTAACAGCCGGCAGGACAAAGTCGATCAGCCTCTGGTGCCGGTATTCGCGCCACTTTCGCAAAGTCGGTTTTACATACTCGTCCTGGAACAACTCATAGGCCTTTTTTACTTCTTTGGCATCGTCGGGCTTATCCCAGCGGTTCAGGGTTATGTTCCCCGTTTTTTCCATGATCTCCAGCACCCGCAGGAATTTCAGGTCATCACTGGTACCCAGGAATTCCAGACGCTGTTTCACCTGGGCCAGGATGGTCTGCAGAGAATCAGGGCCCCTCGGCGAATCGCTTTGCGGCCAGCGTTGGGCAACCAGTTTCATCAGGGCGTCGAGTTCGGTCTTCACTGGGCCCAGATGGGGATAAGGCACTGCCTGGCGAATTACCTCAACCTCCGGATACATACAGAGGGTCACAAAAAGCGGTTCCAGATCCCGCATATCGATATCAATTTCCACTAGCGATTGGATGGCCCCAGGATTCTTCACCCGGGTATCCATCAGGTATTCCTTCCAAACCTGCCGGCAGAACAACCGGTCCTCCAGTTCATCCATTTCCACAAACCCCGGGTCGAGCCCGGCCTCAACCGGCCTTTCCCGCAGAAGTTGCCCGCAGAATGCATGAATGGTGCCGATGCAGCAGCTGTCTATATCCTTCAGAGCCTGCGCCAGCCGCTCCTTTTTGGCTGAGTCGATTTCTTTCCTCAGGGCTTTTTCGAGCGAAATCTGCAGACGGCCCTTCATCTCGGCAGCCGCTTTCCGGGTAAAGGTTACCGCGGCTATCGTGGAGATCTGGCACTTGCCTTCCCGTACCAAGGCCAGCATGCGGGATACCAGGCTGGCAGTCTTGCCGGAACCAGCCCCGGCTTCCACCAGCAGGCAGCTATCAAGATCAACTTTTATCTGTTGTCGGGCCGCGTCGTCGGTTAATTTCATGGCTTTACCCAATCTGCATCACCCTCCTCCAGGGCTCCAAAGCCATCTCAGTCGCCAGCAGGGTTTTGATTCGAGAAACTGCAGCCGGACCGCCACAAATCTCTATATAGTCGCAGTACCCGCAGGGTTCTCCATCTTCAGCAGCTGGGAAAACCCCGGTTTTCAGCAGGTCAAACAGGTGGTTCAGGGCCTCCAGAACCACGGCTCGTTGGTTCTGGCAGCGGACTACCCTGCGGCCCTCCCCCCTTTCGGTGGGAAAGTAGTATCCGGCTTCCTGGACCCGGGGATCAGGGACCCCCTGGGTCGCCAGGATCTTCTCGGCTGCGATGGAGTAGAGGGCATGCTGCACCTGACGCCCTCGGCACAGGTACTGGTGATCTGCATACTTTCGCGAGCTCCCGGTCTTGTAGTCCCAGACCGCAAAGCTGCCATCGTCTTTCCGATCGATACGGTCGATCACACCCCGCAGGCGGATTTTATCGCCGGAACCCAGTTCAATCTCTACCGGGTTAGCCAGGCCAATCCCGGCTTCGTTTACCGTATCCCATCCCATCCCAAACGGAACCTCAAAGTACCGGGGATGGTATCCAGCAAACACCTTGTCATGACCTTTGAGGAATAGCTCACAGCATTCCAGAATCTCCTCGGCCTCCAGCTCAAAAACCATGTCATCGGGGGGAGGTATCTGATTACGATAGGAATTAATCTTATCCTCTGCCATCTGTCGCAGGACCGGAGAGTGAACGGCCACATCGATTTCCTCACCGTTTTCTGCTATGCCGCGCATAAAATCACAGTACAGCTCATGCAGCAGACTCCCCCGGTCGGAAGCCTGCAGCCAGCGGTCAGGGTCGTATTCAATACTGTCCGGCGGTTTAACGTCTAAAATGTATCTAAGAAAATACGAAAAAGGGCAGCCGGCCAGATGCTCTATCATGCTGCAAGAGAGAGTCCTGTTCATATTTCGGCGAGGATCATAATCGGAGGGTGACACATCCACCAACCCGTCGTACTCGCTCATAGCGTCTCCACTCCGGGCTTTTTGTGCTACAAGCGCCTGATGCAGACCGGGATAGGATTTGAGGATCAGAGGTATCGCTTCTACCTGCTGGTCAACGACCGCCTGCAGCCACCATTCTCCCTCATCGAGCAGGTGATTGGTGCGGGATGTAAACCCAGCCGGTTCTCTCAGTTCCTTTGCTAAATCGCTGTAATCGAGGGAGCCGTCTCCCTCAAGCTGGCGCCAGGCTTTCAAGAGCAAAAATGCCGGGTGCTGTGAACGGTTCTGGATCAGGTCGAAACAACTGCAGCTCAGGGTTACCCGGCCTTGCCGAGCAGCCAGGCTCAGTTCCATCATTTTCTGATTCTTTCTGGGCCGGACTGAGGCCAGCTTGAGACCCGGGTGCAGACGTGACCGTTCCGAATCCAGCAGCACCGGATCCTGAGTGCCCCGTCCAGGAAAATTCCCGGAATCCAGCCCTACGACGCAAGTAACCGGCCGGGCGGACCATACCAGGTCCCGATAATCAACCAGATGCAGGCAGCCAGGTTGGCTGGCGCTTCTCCCTACCCGCATGGTACATATCAGGTTCTCAATTCGTTCCAGGGCATCGTTAAGTTTTACTTCTACTCTATTTTCCCGCTGTTCCAGCCGGTCAATGATCCCGGTCAGGGCGGAGTTGTCAAACTCATCCCTGGTTTGAGACAGCTTCCTGACCAGCGACGCCAACCCTCGTTCCAACTGATCCAGGGGTACCCTGTTTTCCGCGTCCGGCTCAGGTATTGCCTGTAGTAAATCATTTAAGATGGAATACAATTTGGCAGCCAGATGCGACTGCAGCAAGTCCTCATGCTGCCCACTGTCGTTATCCTCGTCGTAATCCCGGCTCAAAGCCCGGTCTTTCAGCCTTACCGCCAAGTCGTGCAGACAGGTATACCTCTCCCTTCCCCAGCCAATACCGGCACGGTGGAGGAGTCTTTCCGCAGTAGAAACGGACATCTCGAGGCCATCCGGCCCGGACCAGGTTATATTGCACTCCTGCAGCAGGTTAATGAGCTGCGTGACCCCAAAGTCCCGCCTGACCCATTCAATCAACCCCAGGAGTATACGGCCAGACCGGGTCATGGACGCCGGGATTCCCTCGAATACGGTAAGACCAAAGCCCAGATTACGGGCCAATGACCAGAAAATTGGTATGTATTCGCTGGAGCAATAGGCCACTGTCACCCTATCCAGCGGTGTATTCTTCGAATTCAGACGGCGTAACACCTCGCGGACCTCGTTAACCATGCCGTAGGCGTTAAAAAGTTCAACCGTCACCCGTCCCAGGTCCGGGAAAATCAAGTTATCATCTGAACTTGTGCCTGCTTCCAGCTGGACTCGCTGCCCGCCCGAAGAAAGGAGGTTCAGTAGACGTTCTTCTAACGGCGATAATTCCAGGAATGAAGGAACCAGGTAAATCCGACCGCCAACCGGATTCCCCTCGGTCAGAATATCGATCGCCATTTGTATTAGACCCGGAGAGTCGACCAACCGGTTTCTATCCAGATAATCTTCGTAGCTCTTCAATATTTTTTTAAGGTCCCGAGCTTTTTTGGCAGCCACAAACTGTGTCTCTCTCAGTTCTGTTGCCTTAATCCCGCAGTAACGGAGCTCGAATATGGAAGAAGTCAAGGCGGAAACCAGACCGGTCAGCCTCGTCTGCGCGGAAAAGTAGTCCAGCTCGCCATCGGCAATAAGTCCGGTCAGAATATCTTCTATTACCTGAGAAACCCCCTGCTGGTTCAAAAAGTAGTATCCCTCTCTGGCCATCTGGGGCGCAGTCACAACAAATGCCAGGCCGGAAACCGTCGATGGCATAAGGTTTATCCACCCCTGCGAACAAGTAGCCAGAGCATTCCTCAGCTCGTACCCCGCCAGATATGTAGGAACCACCAGAATCTTTTCTTCGAGCAGGTGGGTCTTACAGACCCTATCAAGCTCGGCAATTAACCTATTCAAGTTAACCCCCCTTCGCACCCTTCAGATATTCCCCATTTCTTCCTGGTATCCCTGCTATATTCATTTCCATATTTACATATCGTCGTAATGTCTTACCCTACAGTTTCCTTCTATCTTTCCTGGACCTTATGACATCAGCAGGTCACAAGAATTCTCCATTGCGAAATAAACAAAAGGAATAAATTAAAAACGCCACAAGACCACCCCTGTAATACCTTTATCTCTGGGGGCTTGTGACGTTAACGATTGATACGCCTTGAAAACCATGACTTTCCATGACCATATTTCCGATGGATTCTCTGCCCGTCCGTGAGGCGGCTTTTCACCCGCTGCACTTACCGGTCCAGACTACGGTCCTTTGCGACCCAGCAGATTTGCGTTTTAACCCTGGTTGTCGGCAGTGCAAAACACCGGCAGGAACAACCCCTCGGCTGCGTCTTCCCATTTCAACCTGACTTGCTGCTCACATTCTACCTGTTCCGGGCGACAGTCTACTATATTGGTCAAAAACGAAGGGCCCTCGTCGAGTTCCACCACCGCGACTACGTAGGGAACCCGGTTTAATACGGCCGATGAAAGGCGCGGCGGAATACCACGTATGAATAGATTTTTCCTTTACCCTGCGATTCCACCCACTCATGGGCGGATGACAGGCATTCAGGACAAATAAACGAGATAGGATACCGTATATGTCCGCAGACTGAGCATCGCTGGAATAACAGCCGCCGTTCCCGGCAGCCCTGCCAGAATGGGGCTGTATCGTCGCTGATTTCGGGGTGGGAGCTGATAGGTTATTTCGCTCATGCTGGTCAACTCCTTTCCAATACCATCGTGCAGTTGCTCTGCAGCACACCGCCATTGTCGGTAACCAACATCAGGTGCGGGGTCTTGGTTCCCGGCAAGACACCCAGTTGACGCTTACCGCAGCGGCCCATCAGCTGCATAACCGCCTCACTGACCGGCGTCATCCCCATGAAATAGGCCTCCGAAAGCATCCCGCCGGATGTATTCAAAGGCAGACTGCCCCCGGGCCCGATTCGTTCCGGCTTAAACCAGCCTTCACTCTCCCCGGGCTTGAAATATCCCAAATCACGCAGCGTATGCTCAACCGTGAAGGTAAAGCAGTCGTAGATCTGGCAGGCATCTACATCGTACGGCTCGATCCCGGCCATCTGGAAGGCCCGGCGTCCGGCCACGGCCGCTGCGCTCGCTTCATCTTTGTTCTTCAATCGGAAGGGTGAAAGGGGAACATTCGACTCGCCTACCCCCCGAATCATAACCGGTGGGTGCTTAAGATCCCGGGCGCGCTCGGTCGTGGTTATTATTACTGCCCGGCCACCGTCACTGACCGGAACCGCATCCAGGGTGCGAAAAGGCTCAACCACCATCGGGTCGTTAAAATAATCCTCCGCGGTCAGCAACTTGTTGTACATACCCGCGATAGGGTTAAGGTTGGCCCACCGTCGTTGGTTAACTGCGATCTCCTTCCATACATGTGGTCCGGTGCCTTCATCATGCATCGCCCGGCGTGCCACCATTGCGTATTTGGCTAGGGTACTGAAGTCGCCGAATGGAGGCAGTTCGTTGGCTGAATTACCAGTGTTGGGATCAAGCTCCGTCATGAAAGCCCGCCTACCGGAGCGGGCATTATCGGCATAGGAAACCAGCACGTACCGGCAGAACCCCGCCTCCAGCAGGCCGATGGCTTGAGTAAGCCAACTGCGATAACAATCATACTCCTGGTTCAATACGACCGGACGGATGCCCAGTTGCTCCGCAACCAGGAAGGCGGTAGTATCATAGTCGTTATTTACCGGGGGAAAATACCGGTACAAGAACAAACCATCAATATCTTCCTTGTGCAGGCCCGCGTCTTTGATCGCGTTCGCACACGCTTCCAGATGGAAGCTGAGCATGGTCCGTCCTGGCACCTTCCCTTGTGGGGTGTACCCGACCCCGACAATCGCATACTTGTTTCTCAGTCGCTGATTGTCCACTAATCCTCACCCCCAATTTAAGATGTTATTTGACAGCGTTAGCCGCAATCTGCACCGCGTCCCAGACTGTAGCAAACGGCGGCGCGTAACCCAGGTCCAACAAACCGAGTTCCTCTGCCCTCATACCGCGGTCGATCGCAACGGCGAAGACATTGACCCTTAAGGCGCACTCTTTCTTCCCCATCAGCTGGGCCCCCAGCAAGACATGTGTTACCGGGTCATAGCATATTTTAATGGTCAGCGGCACCGGCTCCGGGTAATACGGGGCGTGTGACAATGCCTTGACGGTTACGGCCTTCACTTCTATGCCAGCCATCCGGGCATCCAGTTCGGTGATCCCCGTCTTGGCAAGCTCCAAGTCGAGACACCGAAGCATGGCAGTACCTAAGGCGTTTTCAAAGCACACCGGCTTACCCAGGATCGCATCAGCTACCAGTCGCCCTTGTTTGTTGGCATTGGTACCAAGCGGCAAATACACGGGCCGCTGTAGGATCTTATGCATAACCGTGGCGCAATCACCTGCCGCATACACGTTCGGAATCGAGGTCTGCATCATGCTATTGGTCGTCAGGGCACCATTGTTCTCCTTTTTTATGACCGTGTCTTCTATAAAGGAGGTATTGGGACGCACGCCGACGGCCAGTATCACCATATCCGCATCATAGGTCTGGCCACTGCAAATCAGGTCTTTGACACGATCGTCCCCTAACAGTTCCACCACCCCTTGACCAGTATGAACCTCAACACCGTGACGGGTTAGTTCCTGTTCAACCGCTTTCCCAAATTCCTCGTCAAACCCGTTTAGTAAATTGGGCATCGCCTCGAAAATGTGTACTGTTTTCTGCTGCAGCACACAGGCCTCCGCCAGCTCAAGTCCAATGTAGCCGCCACCAATGATCGCCACCTTGTTGACTTCCGGCAGCTGTAGGTGCGTCTTAATGGCGTAGGCATCAGACAGTGTTTTTACCGTGAAAACTCCGGGCAGGTTCGTCCCGGGAATCGGCGGTACCTTAGCCGAAGAACCGCTGGCAACCAACAGCTTGTCATAGGGTTCGTCTCGGTAGGTCCCATTGGGTATGTCCAGTACCGTAACGTACTGCTTCGCGGGATTCACTTTTACAACTTCGTGCTCCAAGTGTACTGTAATGCCGAGCTTTTCGAACTCCTGCGCCGACCGAATCCGCATCAGATCAAGATGGGGATTCAAGTCTGCAATGTAGTACGGAATCCCGCAGGCACCATATGACACCTCACGGGTCTTTTCGAAAACTATAACCTCAATGGCTTGATTGCTGCGTTTAAGTCGCGAGGCAGCACTCATCCCTGCTGCGTCTCCGCCTATCACCAATACTTTTATGATTACCCCCCCCTGTCAACACTTCTAAACACAGACAGACGAAAGCCTCCGCCCGCATCTTCCCTGTAACTTCTACTCACTTATCGCTTTTACCTGTTCCGAGTGAGGAACTCAGGAAAATAATGGTGAAACACAATTCTACTACCGATAAAGACCGTTTACATGGCGCATCGTCGCTGCCCTGGCGAACAGTACATTGCCGAAAAGAAAAAGCGGACACCTGAGTATCCGCTGCTAAACTGTAATATAAGCATATTCCAAGAGATCACTCGTTATTAATCCTATTAAAACGCTCCTTGCGGTCGGTCTGTTCCAAAAGGGGTGTTCATCAGGTCTTTCCCGGTTCTGGGGATCGCGGGAGGAAGCTCCCTCTCCCTCATCGTCAAAGCTTCACTCGGACAAACCGTGGTACATAGCCCACAGCCGATGCAACGCTGGATATCAACTGCAATGATGTCTTCGTATGGTGAGATTGCCCCTACCGGACAGCGGTCCTCTGTGCATAACATACAGCCAATGCACTGGCTGTCATCAAAACTGACCTCATAGCTGGAGTTGGCCAGCGTATTGGGTCGGGCCAGGGCCGTCACGCCCTGCAGGTTAGCACAGCAGCAACTGCAGCAGTTGCAGATCGACATGGTTTTCTCGAAGTTGTTGAATGAATGTACCAGTCCGGCTTCCTCCGCATCCTGCAGAATCCGCAATGCTTCTTCCCGCTCAATCTTCCGGGCCAGACCCCTATCCACCAGGTATTGGGCAATGTTACCCACATTCAGGCAGTTGTCCAGGGGATGATCACAATTTCCGGCAGAAGCGCGGCAGGCGCAGGTGGTCACAGATATGTACTCGGCCTGGTTGATAACCTCGTGGACCTGTTGATAAGGAAGCAGGCCAGTAGTCACCGGCACCGCCTGTTGGACGGGCACAACCCGGAATAGAGGAGTCGGAACCGAATAGGACTCCACGGACCACTGGTGCCATAACCGGGCCAGCTCATCGTAATCGGCTATGCGGTCGCGTCTCATCAGGGTATACTCCATAAACCCCGGCACAATAGGCATGAGAGCATACCGGGTAGGCTTCCCCTCCCTGATTTGTCCCAGAATAACTCCCCGGTTGGCCAAATCCTCCAGGGCCCTCTCCAACCTGGTCTCTTCCCATCCCGTACGGGCAGCCAGCTGGGAAACCGTCTGCAGGGTAAACTTAAGATGACAGGCGATTTCGGCTTCCTCGGGACCAAACAGCATTCGCAGGATCTTATCCATGGTTTCCGTCCCTGGTGCCCCGGGCGGACAGGCATCAAGGCGCTCTCTCAACACCGCATATACATCCAATACAAACCCTCCCTTACCACAGTCACACGTCAACTGGCAGTGATTCAAGAAATTATCCTTGAAGGTTATATTCGCTCCAGAGTCCAGAATTACCTTTTGTCCGGGTACCTCTTAAAGTATTGCTCAACTCCATCGATAATTCCTCGGGTTATCTTCTCACGGTAGTCTTCGGTGGTCATTTTTTCTCTTTCTTCATCGTTAGAGAGAAAACCCACTTCGACCAGGCAGGAGGGGATTAGTACTTCACGGATCATAACGAGCGTTGTGTCGGAATAGGTTCCACGGTCCTTTCCTTTGGTAGATTCGACGATCGACTGCTGTATGTATTCAGCCAAGGCACTGCTCCGGGAATTTGTATCTGGATTGAACCATGTTTCAATGCCATGGATGCTGGCATCATCATGTGCATTTAGATGAAAGCTGATACAAAGATCCGCACCACTCTTATTTACCTTTTCCGCCCGTTCTTCTAACGTGACGGTTTCATCCACTTCCCTGGTCATCAGCACATCGTAACCTCGGTTAACCAGCTCGTCCTTGATTCGAAGCGCCAACTCCAGAGTAATGTCCCGTTCCAGAATACCGCCATATACGCACCCTGGACTATCTTCACCACCATGCCCTGGATCAATCACTATGTATCTCTTGGAGATGACCGCATTCTTGCCATCACTCTTGCCATCAGAGGTGAGCAGCAGTCCGGTCGCAACCTTAGCTAATGAAAAACAGGCCACTCCCAGCAGGAGGCAATATAGACACAAGCGGATTATTGACCAGCGCCTTTTATGTTTTAGCTCTTGCTCTTTGACTAAATACATCATCTCTTACTGCCTGTTCTGTTCCGTCACTACTGCACCATTACAGTAATCTTTGCAAAAACGCTGCAGGAATCATGAAGCCTTCCCGGGTTCTTGGACAAAAAAACTGCCTGTTCATTTAATATAACAGGCAGATGTTATCATTTTGTCGACAAGTTGTTACAAAATTGTTAAGGTTTCTGGTAATCGGACACGCTTCACATTATCTAATGAGTGCACAAGCTGTCCATCTGCTTGTCACACTCTGATTTTTACATGGTTTTCTAGCTACCAGCTTTTATTTTGGCCATCTCTTCCTCTCTCAGGATGCGGCGGAGTGGTTTTCCCACGTTAGTACGGGGCACGGAATCACGGAACTCAATCAATTTGGGCACCTTGTAGGCGGCCAGTTTTTTCACGGCAATAGGCTATTATCTCCTCTTCCGTAGCGGTTTCGCCCGGTGCCAAAACCACAAAGGCTTTAAGCGTTTCACCCCGGTACTCGTGAGGAATCCCAATGCACATCGCATCCAATACCTTGGGATGAGATGCTATCACTCCATCCACTTCAACCGGATAGATGTTATAGCCGCTGGCGATTATCATGTCTTTCGAACGGTCAACCAGGAACAGGAAGCCATCCTCATCAAAATAGCCGAGGTCACCGGTGTAAACCCACCCGTCTCTTACCTGCTGGGCGGTCGCCTCGGGGTTATTCCAGTACCCCAGCATAGTCCAGGGACATTTGATAACTATCTCCCCGATTCCTCCGGTCGGCAACTGCTGCCCGGTAGCCGTGTCAATTATCCTAAAATCCATGTTGGGATAAGGCAGCCCTACGCTGTGCATTTTGTGCATCCCCGTTGTAGCACCGGTTGCCTGCGCTGCCACTTCCGTCAAGCCATAACCATCAGTGCAGCGGACACCCAAATCCCAGAGCTTTTTCTCCAGGTCTGGCGGACATGGGGAACCACCCATAGAGAAGGTTATAAACCTTTTTGCGAGGTTCAGTTTTTCGGCCCGCGGATGATTGAAGATGGCCTGCAGCATGGTGGGAACAGCCGGCAGGTACATGATCTCATCAAATTGAGCTATGGTATCCATAATCTCGTTGACCTCGAAGCGGGGCAGGATAATCTGGGTGGCACCATTCAAGACACTGAAACCCATGGCGCAGAACTCGCCAAAGATATGGCAGTAGGGGATAAGACAAAGCACCGAACGTCTATGAATAGGTATACTGGCCATCATGGTATTCCACCAGTTCTTCATTACATAGTTCGCCGCCACCACCCCTTGATGGGACAAGACTCCTCCCTTTGGCAGCCCAGTTGTACCACCGGTAAACTGAATGATGGCGGGGTCTTTGTCAATGTCGATGTCAATGCGGGGACGGATGGTGCTGGTGGTTTTGGCCAGGAGTTCCGAAAAATTATACCAGTCTTCCTTCAGACCCAGGCTTTGAGCACTGCTTGCCAGAGCATCCGGTTTGAAATCATCCACCGTAGTAATAATTACCCTTGGAATTTCGACCTTCTCAGTTACCGCCTCAATAGTAGGAATCACCCCATCAACTGTGATAATAGCGGACATCTCAGTGGTATTAACGATGAATTCCACTTCCGATGGGGTGTACATCGGATTAATATTGGTTACGATGGCGCCTATCATGACCACCGCATAAAAGGAGATCACAAACTGGGGACAGTTAGGGAGCATAAGGCCTACCCGGTCACCTTTCTTTACCCCCAGGTCAAGTAGGGCATTAGCAAAACGGCACACGGTTAAATTCAGTTCCCAAAAAGTAATTTCGTTGCCATAGTACCAGATAGCTGTCCTATCCGCATTGCAGTCGGCCTGATGGCGCAAAATGTAATGGATGGGGATTCTGGGGAAGCGCACTTCATAGGGTACATCCGGGTCATAGTTCCTGATCCAGGGCCTTCTCTTCAGCAATTCACTCTGGTAATCCACAATATCATCCTCCTCGTATCATATTGTTTGTCCATCATTTACTGTGAGCTGCAAACCTGGTTCCTGTTGGGTATTGTGGACATCCAGGTCTGAAACCCAATACTTTATACGGAAACTGGAGATGATGTAATGCTGTAGATTTCCTGTAACGCAGGCTGCAAATCAAATACCTATGTTTTAAGATTGGTTGTTTCTTCAAGGGCGTGGACAATTACATGCCGTGTTCCGTTCGCGCAATTATGCTGTCCTGCATCGACTTGGTCAGCTTGACGAAGTAGGCCACATACCCGGCAACCCTCACCATGAGGTCCTGGTATTCCTCAGGTTTCTCCTGCGCAGCCCGCATGGTTGCGGAAGAGACCATATTGAACTGGATGTGGTGTATCTTCAGGTCAATGAAAGTCCGTATCAAAGAAGCGAGCCGGTACACGCCTTCCTCCGTGCCGAATATCTCGGCATTGAGCCTCATATTCAGGGTCTCCCCGTAGAATATGGATGGGTTATCAATTTTACCTACTGAATTCAGTACCGCCGTAGGACCGTTGACATCGGTGCCTCTCGTAGGTGAGATCCCGTCGGATAATGGATCACCAGCTTTTCTTCCGGAAGGTAGCGCCCCCATCAACCGACCATGACCGATATAGCCTGCCAGTGGATTCTGATACGGAAGCAGGTAACCGCCCCGGGTGTTCTTTTCTTTGATAGATTCCTTACAAAACACATCCATCACCCAGGCCACCAGTTGATCCACGTAGTCATCGTCGTTACCGAATTTCGGTACATTCAGGAACATTTGACGCATGTCTTCGTAACCCTCGAAGTTGTTCTCCAAGGCCTCCAGCAGTTGGTCCATGGTAACCTTCTTCTCCTCGAATACCAGCTTTTTGATAACGGCTAGAGAATCGCCAACGTCTGTTGCCCCAATGGTAGCGATACAGGGACCAAAGTTAAAGCGGGCACCGCCAGACTCACGACTGGTGCCCTTTTCGATACAATCCTCGATGAGGGCGGATTGATAAACCGTGGGATAAACATCAGCCAGGGCAATCTCGAATGCCCTAACGGTTATACCACACTGTTGGCATACGTATCTCAGCTGTTTGATAAAGGCCTCCTGCAGTTCCTCAAAGGTCTTGAAGTTTCTGGGGTCTCCGGTTTTGAGTCCTACTTCCCGGTCCATTATGCGGCTTCTCCCATTCCACAGGACCAGTTTCGAGCACAGCCGGCATCTGGAAAACTGCCCCCACGTTGAAATCTGATTCGTAGTTGGCTACATGCGGCTCATTACACCCAATCGCTCCACTGGTGCGGGCAAGTTCTATGGGCACTGGCGGACCGCCCAAGGTTCCACGAGCCAGAAAGTTTTCCACAAATACGTCGTTGTTTAGAAACATCGGGTGACCCGTTCCCAGCGAACACAACTGGCAAGCCTTGATCAGGAAATCGTCTGGAGTTTTACTGTGTACCAGGACTCCCATATTGGGCTCAACCATACGGGTATGCATCATCCCTTCCAGGAACATGAAAGATAGCTCATTGGTGGCATCAGTGCCATCCGCTTTTAACCCGCCTATATCCATATGGAAGGCAGCACCGGAATGAGGGATAAAGGGCGCTACCCCTTGGGCGAAACGCATTAACCAACAATCGATTAGTTCCTGAGCCTTGTTCCGCGTCAATCTGCCTTCACTGATGTCCTTTTGAAAATAAGGATATAGGTACTGATCAACTTTTCCTGGAGATACGGATAAAATCAGAGGTGTCTCCCAGAAGTTCATTATTTGGGTGAACCACACTGACTGCAGGGCTTCATAGAAGGTCCTGGCCGGATAGGCGGGTACCTGTTCACAGATCTCGGCCAACTGCTCCAGGTCGGCTTTGCGGGTTAGATCATCTTCCGCTAGGGCCATTTCCCGCGCTCTGGCCGCAAACCGCTTCCCAAGTTGAGCAGCTGCATCCATGGCTATGACTACCCCCTGCAAAAAGGGAATCTTTCGCATTTCTTCGGGGTCGTTTATATCCAGACGTGCCAGGCGGTCCTCGGCGTCCATTTTAATGCCCAGGAACCCCTTCTTTAAAACTTTCTCATACCCGAAACAGGAATGACCAATGTGGTGGCGGTTCATTAGGTCCATAATAATGCCTTTTCCGAGCTGCTCGACCTTAATAGGCAGACGAACATTCGGGTTGGATGGCAGGTGAGAGTTTGTTAAAATGCCGATCTTGTCACAATTGGGATCCGGGTCACCGTATAGCAGTTCACGAGTTTCAGGAGGGATCATTTGATAGGCCTGGGCGAACCAGTGACGCTTCCAATTCCCGTCACCTTTCCAGTAGGGAATTATATTTTCCCTGATTTCCTGTTTGTCCTGCTCATTCATGGTATCAAAATAGTCAAGTTCGTATTCCAGACGCCGACCTCTCTGTTCGACACAGACGGCTATGGAAGATGAATCACCGGCGATCCACCCGACAAAGAGCTCATCCGGGGAGATATTCACCGGCATCTCATTCACGACTGCAGCAAAGGCCTTGGCCCGGCGCAAAACCATGGCCTCCCCCTCAGTCCCTCTCATAACCCGAGTAATTGCTCGATCAGCAGATATATTATAATTGGGATGAGGACGTTTGTTGTTCTCAAGGAATCTTTTCCTGAGTTGTTCCACCCGAGCAGTAGGTTTGGTTTGAATGACCTTTTCTAAATTGTTTATCATGGATTCACTCCTTTTACTTTGACCGGTAACTCTACATAGCCTTGATCAAAACCATCCATTGTACTCACCCCCCTTCCAGAGTTAGCGTTCGGTCAACATCGAATAACCATATTGGAAGTAGCCCTGCATAGCCACCTTGGCCGCTGTTTTATCCTCAGCTTCCATGGCCTCAATTGTCTGCCGGTAGTAGCGGGCAATAAGCGGCGGGTCTTCCATCAATGCTTCAAACAGTTTCAAGGTCTTGCGGTAGGTATGCCGGATGGTGTTATGCATAAAGAGCATAGTCTTGTTCCCGCCCGCCTGAATAAAACGGCGGTGGATTTCAAAATCAATCTCCTGCAGCCGAACAATGTCTGGTTCCGCTTTTTCTGCTTCCTCACAGAACTCGTTAATAGCCTCCCGAATTGTAGCCAGTGACTTCAAGCCTATTACATCAATGGCATGGAAAATCATGGCCTGCCCCCACCACTATTCGAGCCACTGCCACATCCCGGCGCAGCTCATGAGCATCGGCCCTTTTCGGTCAGAAACCTGATTACGTCAACCCGGGCCTCATGCTGGTAATCGTTTACGGTTATGCCGCTTCCCTGCCGGATCGAGATCAACCCTGAAGCTTCAACCTGTCGCAATGCTTCACGAACAGTGTTTCTGGTAACGTTAAACATCTGGGCTAGCTTCCGCTCAGGAGGCAGGTTCTCTCCAGGATTCAGTTTCCTGTCCAGAATCGCCCGGGTGAGGGCTTCGGCGACCTTTTCGGAAATACGGGAGGAATCGACCGGAAAAATGTAATCATCCTCCATATGTCTTACTCCTTTAAAACGTTTATTTCACCTATTCTACATTCCAATTGTTGTCCGTCTTCTCAACGGATCTTTAGGCCTTAGTGAAGGAGTTACTCTGGACATTGCAACTAACAACGGACACACCTCAGTATGCTGTGCGGGCGATAATCTCTTTCTGCTGCCACTTGGAAACATTGATAAAGTATTCGCTGAAGCCGAACAGACGCACTGTCAACGTCCGGTATTCTTCCGGACTGACCACGGCGGCCTCAAGGGTCTGGCGGTCTACAACGGTGATGGCAATATGCAGGCCCCCCATCTTAAAATAACTCTCAATTAATGAGGCCAACAATTCTGGTGTTACCGGCGACGAGAAAGTTAAATTCAGCCCGCCACAAGCCGTCCGGTGAAAGGGTAGCTTGGCAAGAGAGGTGAGCAGGGCAGTTATGCCCTTCTTATCCGCTCCATAGACTGGCGACTGGTTCTCGCTAAACGGTTCGCCTGCCATCCGGCCGTCCGGAGTGGCGCAGAGTTGCCAACCAAAGGTGTTATGATGGCAGAGGGAATAAAAGCCACCCACCGGGATATAGTCGTTTGGCCAGTCGACCTCGTCAAGCACGTCCAGCATCGCATTCATGGCCGGGGAAGCGAAGCGGTCCGCTTCGTCATCGTCGTTGCCAAATTTAGCGAACTTGTTTTTAAGTTCCGCCTGAAGCAATGGGTGATCCTGATAATTATCTTTCAAAATCCGCACGAATTCCTCCAGGCTGAATCGTTTCTCCCTGAATACCAGCCGGTCAATGGCCGATAGAGAATCAATCACCGTAGCGGCACCGCTAAAGTAGACATCGATCATGAGGAATTCTACCCCACCGTCCAGCGGATAACGACAGCGATCAGCGCACTCGCCCATGAACATGGCGTCGAAGGTATGGCCAACCCGGTCAAAGGTTCGCCAGAGGGAACCATGCATCAATTCCAAGGCCAGCTGATCCTCTATGTGTCGCCTTGCCTCCTGCTTCATGGCCTGAATAATATCATCCACCGACTGACAATCAGGAACCGGACCGTCGCCGGTTACTCCCAGTACCTTACAAAGCCACTCGGGCATGGGAAGAAACCATTCATTGCGGATGGTGCGGTAATTGACTTCGACGTTGCAGCAGCCGGAGAAGGTGAAGTCTGCCGCCACCTCACCCGATAGCCCTTTTCGTTTTAGGGTATTGAAGACGAGCCGATCGTTATAGGCGTGCATCTTATCGGTGACGATAGACATGGTACGGTACACCTGTTGAGCGAAAGCCGGATCAGTCTGAGGATCGATGCGGGCAACAACCACCGGCTCGGGCATGTTGGAGATCTCCTCTGCACGCAAAAATGCATACGAAAGCGCGTTGGCCTGGGAAACCCCGTTCGCATCGCAACCACCCAAGGTCATATATTGCTTGCTGGCCACGCTGGGTACCGGCTTGATCTCATAGTTGTGAGTACCGGTTCCACAGATCTCATTGGGTTTAAGCAGGAAGAAGGCCAGCAAGGTGTCGGCTTCCTCCCGGGTGTAGACACCGTCGGCAAGGTCCTTCTCGTAATAGGGCAGGAGGTACTGGTCGATCCGACCAAAGCCGTAGTCGCGAGCGCCTGAATAGCAGCTGGCGATCATGTGCAGGATCCACATACCTTGCAGGGCTGAGAACAGGTCGTAGGCAGGTTGCATGGGTACAATCTCGAGTGCCCGGGCCATCCGCTCAAACCGCGTCTTGGCTTCACCCGTAGACCTGGCCGCCTTGTCCGCAGCTGCCCGAGCGTAACGCTTGACAAATGCGTCTACCGCTTTTATCTGGACCCCGGAGTTTTTGGCAAAGACCCGTGATTTATGGTCCCCCAGTTCTTCCGCCCGTTGCTTTATATTCTTCAGGATGCCCCCTACACCAAGCCTTAAGATATCTTCCCAACGAAAATGCAGGTGCCCAGGGTTGGCAATGACAGCCTTATTAGGGGCCATCCAGCCTGGCTCCGGGCGGGCTTCTACCATTCGTCCTGCAAAGACATCCTCGTCCTCAA
The DNA here is from genome assembly GCA_050951725.1 of Syntrophomonadales bacterium. Classification (GTDB taxonomy): domain Bacteria; phylum Bacillota; class Syntrophomonadia; order Syntrophomonadales; family DTU052; genus DTU052. The sequence goes on from JBMNJO010000014.1 coordinate 19,372, forward strand.
TCGGTGTAGACGCCTCATCTAGCATGGCGGCAATAATATATGCGTAACCGGGCTTGCGCATAGGATCCATCTTGCCAAATCTATTGTTTAGTATTCTTTCCCGCTCGTAAAAGCAGGCCTTGTTATCAGTATTAAGGTATTTCTCCTTGAGGGCATTCATCAAAATAGTCTCCTGGTCTGTCATAATTTCTTCTCCTTTCCTCATGCTTGAAATCATTTGAAGCTGGGATCACCTGCTACAGGTAATCCCAGCTTCTTCGAATGGTTACTTTATTATCACCGGTACACCGGTATGGCTGCGGATGACCTCTGCCAGGTATTCGGCTTCCTCCTTCGTCATGAAGGAGTCCCGGGCATAAGCGGCCTTACAACCGAAGCGCAAGCTTTTCGATGCACCTAATGGATGGTAGGGCTCGAGTTCAACCCGCAAGACACTTTGTAGTGAGTCAGCCATTGAGGCAATTCCTAATGCATGTTCCTCCCGGTCGTTTTTGCCGGGAATCAAGGGACAGCGAAGCACGATTGTATGCTCCGCTTCCGATAACATTCGCAAGTTTCGCAATACCGGCTCATTCGAAACTCCGGTATACTCGATATGCCGATTACGATCCGTCTCTTTGTAGTCAAACAGAAAGATATCCACATAGTCCATTACCTTCCTCATGACCCTTTCGCTGCAAAAACCGCTGGTCTCCACACAGGTGGAAAGTCCTCGCTCCTTGGCCAGCCGCAGGATGGTCTCCGCAAAGTTGGGCTGAAATAGGGGCTCTCCCCCGGAGAGGGTGATCCCACCGCCACTGGTCTCAAAGAACGTGCGGTCTCTCTCGGCCTCAGCCACTACCTCTTCAGCTGTCATCTCCCGGCCCACGACCTCCAGGGCACAGAAATTGCACACCTCCACGCAGCGCCCGCAACGGGTGCAGTCCGCTCTGTCGTACTCGTGCCCCTGCTCCGTCACCCGGTGACACCCTTGGGGACAGGCTTGGACACAGCAGCCGCAGCCGACGCACTTGGCTATCAGAAAGGAGATCTCAGGAAGACCGTTGAACCCTTCCGGGTTGTGGCACCACTGGCATCGAAGCGGGCAGCCCTTAAGAAATATATTCGTTCTAATACCCGGCCCATCATGGATAGAGTAGCGCTGAATGTCAAATACGATTCCTGTTACCGCCATGTTTTCGATCTACCCTTTCTACCTCAGAGCGAGGTACGCGCAATAATTTCCTCCTGCTGCCACTCTGTCAAATTTATAAAGTATTCACTAAAGCCATAGAGGCGCACGGTCAGTGTTCGGTAGGCTTCGGGATTAGCCATGGCCGCCTTAAGGGTCTCCCGATCCGCGACGGTAATGGCAATGTGAAGACCACCCATCTTGAAATATCCCTCAATTAAGGAGGCCAGTAGTTCAGGTGTTACCGGCGACGAAAAAGTGAGGTTTACCCCACCGCAGGCCGTCCGGTGGAAGGGTAGCTTTGCCAGAGAAGATAGCAGGGCAGTGACCCCTTTCTTATCCGCACCATAGACTGGGGACTGGTTCTCACTATAGTTCTCTCCTGCCATCCGGCCATCCGGGGTAGCGCATAGTTCCAGGCCGAAGGTACGGTGGTGGTAGAGTGAATAAAAACCGCCCACGGGAATATAGCCTTCCGGCCAGTCAATTTCATCAAGCGCGTCGAGGACCGCGTTCATGGCTGGAGCTGCGTAGCGGTCCCCTTCTTCCTCGTCATTGCCGAATTTGGGGAACTTATTTTTTAGTTCTGCTTGCAAAAACGATTGACCGGCATAATTATCTTTTAATATCTGAACAAACTCCGTCAGGTGGTAGCGCTTCTCAGTAAATACCAACCGGTCAATAGCCGATATGGAATCGATCACCGTAGCAGCGCCAGTAAAGTAGGCATCGATCAGATAATAGTCCACACCACCTTCCAGAGGATAGCGGCAGCGGTCTGCACATTCACCCATGAACATGGCGTCAAATGTATGGCCAACCCGGTCAAAAGTACGCCAGATTGAAGCATTGGTCAGTTCCAGGTCTAGCTGGTCCTCAATATGCCTCTTGGCGGTAGCTTTAAAGGCCTGCAGGATTTCGTCTACCGACTGGTAGTCGGGTACCGGTCCGCTCCCGATTATCCCAAGGGCCTTACAGAGCCATTCGGGTGTAGGGAAATACCATTCGTTGCGGATGGTGCGCCAATTGACTTCCACGTTGCAGCATCCAGAGAAGGTAAAATCCGCAGCCACCTCGGGCGGCAATCCCCTGTTCTTTAGGGTGTTATAAATAAGGCGGTCATTATAGGCGTGCATCTTGTCTGTGACGATAGACATGGTGCGGTATACCTGCCCCGCAAAAGCCGGGTCGGCTTCGGGGTCAATGCGGGCTACTACTACCGGCTCGGGCATATTGGAGATCTCTTCCGCCCGTAAGAAGGCAAAAGACAGTGCATTTGCCTGGGAAACCCCGTTTTCGTCGCAACCGCCAAGGGTCAGGTACTGCTTGCTGGCCACGCTGGGGATGGGCTTGGCCTTACCGTGGTAGGTCCCAAGTCCACATATCTCATTGGGTTTCACCAGGAAGTGGGCTAATAGCAGATCGGCCTCCTCCTGGGTGTAGACGCCACTAGCCAAATCCTTCTCGTAATAAGGCAGGAGGTACTGGTCGATCCGGCCAAAACCGTAATCACGCGCACCCGCATAGCAGCTTGCTATCATATGTAGTATCCAGATTCCCTGAAGGGCCGAGTACAGGTCATAAGCGGGATTCATGGGTACTACCTCCAATGCCCGGGCCATCCGCAAAAACCGTTCCTTTGCCTCACCCTCAGACTGCTCGGCCTTCTCTACCGCCGCTCGGGCGTATCGTTTGACAAACGCATCAACCGCCTCTGCCTGGATCCGAGCATTCTTCGCAAAGACCCGAGATTTGTGGTCGCCGAGTTCTACCGCCCGGCGTTGTATGTGGCGCAGGATGCCTCCTACCCCAAGCTTTAATATGTCATCCCAGCGGAAATGCAGGTGCCCGGGATTCTCCATGACCTCAGCGTTGGGAACCCTCCAGCGCGACTCCGGCGGAGCTTCCACCATCCGTCCGGCAAAGACGTCCTCGTCATCTATTGGGGTAGATGCTTCCGCAAGTATCTCTGCAAGCAACCGCGCGTATCCTGGCCTGCGCATCAGATCCCGCTTGCCATATCGGTTTAGAACCCTTTCCCGCTCGTAGAAGCAAGTATTGTTGTCAGAGTTTAAGTACTTATTTTTAACTGCATTTATTAAGGTCATGTCTTGAGCTATCAAGATTATTCTCTCCTTTCCCCTGTTTTTCAGTGTTCCATTAATCATCCATAATTTGCTTATTGGTACTACCAATGTAACATATATTATTTGTGAATGTCAACTAAAAAGTGAACCACTCTGCTCATTAGAAACTGAGCCACTTATGCTCATTTAAAAGTGAGCCACTTGCTCACAACAGATTCCTAAATCAATAAAAACCGAGCCGAATGACTAGAAGGGAAATTGTTATCCTACTGCTCATTCTCACCACCTTCCCCGTTTCTTTTTTATTCGCTGCTCTAGACCGATAAGATGAGCCATTCATATCAAGGATGTAAGCCCGCGTGAGTTAACCTATCAATGAGAGCGGCCGTTAACATAGTATCGGGGAAGATATCTGTCCAACGTGAGAACTCTAAATTGGTGGTTATTATCACACTCCCTCGTTCGTTTCGCTCCGACAGGACATGGAACAGGAGTTCCGCCTGGTCGCGCGTAAAGCTTAGGTACGAAAGCTCGTCCAGAATCAGCAGATCCAGTTTGGTCAGACTCTTTTCAAGCTTTAGCAAAGACCGGGCGTGTTGAGCTTCGGTTAGTTCAGCTACCAGATTACCGGCATTGTAGAACCTAACCTTAAAACCCAGGCCACACATCCGGCGACCAAGGCCGATACTCAAGTGACTCTTACCGGTGCCTGGGCTCCCGATCATAATGACATTCTCCCGGCGCTTAACAAAATCGCCGGTGGCCAGCTGCCAGATGACAGCCGCTTCTACTTTTTCAAAACGGTTAAGGTCTAAAGTGTCGAGGGTTTTTTCCAAGGGAAACCTGGCCTGACGTACGTTTCTTCGTTGCCGGTTTTCTTCTCTTTGATTGATTTCCCGCTTCAATACTTCACTCAAAAAAGCGGTATGTCCCTGACCGTTTTCTTCCGCTTGGCGGACAAGATCATCAATATTAGCCAAAGTCGCAAGCTTCAATTGCTTCGCATAAAGCTTGATCACTTCCTGCTCGGGGTTCACATGCATGCACCCCCTTTCAGGAGTTGATCATAGGCACTAATATCGACCAGATTAACGGATGGACCCTTAATAGATAACTCGGTGGCTTTTTCGCCTCGTTTAAGATTAAACTGGAGGACATCGATTGAGTAATGCTGTTTGGCCTGGGCATCCTTTACGGCATTCAATACTGCTTCCACTCCGTAATCAACCATTAACCGCAGTAGTCTTACCATGGCCTTATCAGGGCTTGGCAGCCTATTAGCATAGGCATATATTTGTTCCGGTATATTAGCCTCCTTAACCGGTCGGGCATGAAATACTGACCGGGGACGTTGTTCAATCAAAGGCAGGTAATGCTCTAATTGATAAATGGTCTTGTGTTTTAGATAGGAGCGGGGATGGGATCCAATCTCTTCTCCCCGGTAGTAGATCTTAACCTCTAAACCACTGGCTTTTACAGTTACCTGTTTACCGACCCATTTGACCGGAACCGAATAACAGTTGGTTTCAAAGCGAGCGGTTGAGAAGTAGTCTACTCTGACTTCGGCTGTTTTACTTGCATCATAGGACTTTACTGGTAGTGCCAGGAGTGCGCTCTTCTCAAGCGCAAATGCCTCTTTGACACTCATGTCCCGTCCCCTGACACGGTGGTGCTCTATGTATCGCGCGCATCGTTGTTCCAGAAGCTGGTTGAGTTCTTCGAAGCTAGTTACTTCGGGAAGGGGGACTAGAAAATTCCTTCTTGCATAGCCGACCAGGTTTTCAACCAATCCTTTTTCATGGCCTTCACCTGGATTGCAGAATAGGGGTCGATAGGCGTAATGGGCTCTGAAGGCTGCGAATTTGTCTTGTTCTCGAGCATTTTTGCCCCAGCCTTCCTTCACCGCTGTTCTTAAATTGTCATAGATCAGGTCACGGCTTACTCCACCGAAGAATTCGAAGCCTCTGATATGTGCTTCCAAAAAGGACTCTTCCCGTTCAGTGGGGTACGCTATGACGAACGGAGCGATGCTATGGCTTAGCCGCATACAAAAGATATGGGCTTGAGTTTTTACTCCGTTAAGGATGATTGTGGCCTGTCCCCAGTCAACTTGAATAGCTTCGCCAGGGTCAAAGGACAGGGGTACAAAGACCTTGGGCTGCTTCTCCCGGAGTTCTCGAACGGCGCGGCGAATAGTTGATGCTCCTCCCGTAAACCCTTTCTCTTCACATAAACGCTCATAGATTCTCCGGGCTGTATGTTTTTGCTTTGAATTCGGGCTTTGGGCATCCTCCTTAAAACAAGATTTTATGAAGTCTACTACCTCAGGCGTCACAATATTTGCTGCCCGATCTACGGGTTTTCTTTCCCAGGGAACATTCGCCCCATGACAGTAACGCCGCACGGTATTTCGGGATATTCCTAGTTCCCTGGCAATGGCTCGTTGAGACATGCCTTCCACGAGATACATTTGTCTGATATCATCATATTGGTCCACTCTGATCACTCCTACATCCCCCATACATTGTTTATTTTGCACCTTCAATGATAGGGGATTGGTTTGGCAGAGTGGTCCACTTTTTTGTTAGCGTTTTTCAATTCCCTGGTTCACTTTTAGTTTAGCGTTTATATATTATTGGCTCGTTAAATATATTTCAAATCTTCCTACTTTTAAATATCTATGTTATCTACCCTCCCGAAGGGTTGTTAGTATTCCCCTGTTGCCTGCCAATGGCCATATCAATCAATCGATTTGTCCAACCTTGCATTTACCATATTAAAAAAACGTTTTAAGATGGAAATAGAACCCCAATATGAATGACAGATACAATCACAAATTTGATATTAATGTGATGGATTCGACGAAGGGAGGCTATGGTTTGATGTTTGAACATGTCTTTATGGCTAAACCTTCCGCACGCGTAGAGCGCCTGCGAAAGACCTATCTGAAGAATGCGAACCTTTCCCAACCCATCTACACCATTTATGCCGATCGTGCCATTACCCGTGTAATGAAGCAAACCGAAGGTGAACCCATGGTCCTGCGCCGCGCTAAGTCTTTTGCGGCCGTGGTGGAGGAAATGCCCCTCAACATATACCCGGATGAACTCCTGGTGGGCTGGATAGCCGGTATGCCAGACGCCACCGCTGCCTGTGCCGAGCAGCGCGGAGCCAGATTGGAGCTTCAGCTTGATCATATTAAAAACATAACAGAGGAAGACCGTGAATCTTTGCGGGAGGAGATTATCCCCTACTGGAAAGGGGATGGTGGTTGGCGAAAGAACTGGGGCACGCGAGCCTACCAGATGATGCCCGCTGAAACCCGCCACGTCCTCTATGGAGATGCCGACCCTGAGGGAGAGAAGGCCTGGATGGTCAGCCGCTCTGATCCGCATGGCAGTCCTTACATCAAGATTCCTCAGGAAGTAGAGGTATTGGGGCGAGGTATTATTGACGAGTGGATGAGGTGCCAGCATATTGGTCATTCCAGCTTTGGTTATGAAAAGGTCTTAAAGAAGGGTTTCCTGGGTATTAAAAAGGATGCCGTGGATAGATTGGCCCGCCTCGATGAAACCGACCCGGAAGAACTCCGGAAAATCCCGTTCTTAAAAGGGGTTATCATCGCAATGGAAGCCGCCGCCGGAATTGGCAGGAGATTTGCCAATAAGGCCCGGCAGGTAGTGGAAATGGAGACTGATGCGGCTAGGAAGGCCGAACTTCAAAAAATCGCAGAAATATGCGACCAGGTTCCGGCTAATCCCGCCCGCAATTTCCACGA
>JBMNJO010000015.1:0-81467 GCA_050951725.1 Syntrophomonadales bacterium
GCCTCGTCACCAGTGTGGCCTGACAGTGAGGACAGAGGGTATTATTGTCAAAGCCGGCCATGTTGCCTACATATACATATTGGAGGTGTTGTTTGGCAATCTCACGGGCTATCTTCATGGTTGCCTGAGGGGTAGGGGGGAGATTTACCTTGTAAGCCGGGTAATAGGCGGAAAGGTGCAAGGGTATCGAAGAATCAAGCGCGGCTATCCACCGGGAAAGCTCTTCGATCTCCTCCGGGGTGTCATTCAGTCCGGTAACCAGGAGAGTGGTAACCTCAACATGGGTGCGGCCGACACAGAGCTTAATCGCCTCTTTAACCGGTTCCAGACGTCCATGACAGTTGGTACGGTAGTATTTTTCGGAAAAGGACTTAAGATCGATGTTCATGGCATCTATATAGGGAAGGATCGTTTCCAGGGGCCGGGGGTTGATGTACCCGTTGGTTACCAGGACGTTCCTGAACCCTCCATCCCTGATAACCGGTAACGTGTCCAGCAGGTATTCGTACCACATTAATGGCTCCGAGTAAGTGTAGGCCACTCCGATGGAACCCCGCGACCTGGACTCTTCAGCCAGGCTCAGGAGATCCAGAGGGGAAAAGAACCTGGTGGGCGGGTCCTCATGAGCGATCTGGTAATTCTGGCAGAAACCGCAGGAGAAATTACAGCCAACGGTCCCGACCGAGAGTATGTTTTGGCCCGGGCAGAAGTGATAGAGCGGTTTTTTCTCAATCGGGTCCAGGGCGATTGAGGAATGTTCACCGTAATTGGTGGCATAGAGTGATCCGCCCAGATTGACCCTTACCCGGCAGATCCCTCTTTTCCCGGGCTTTATCCGGCAGTACTGGGGACAGACCTCGCACCGGACACTGGCATCCTCTAATTTTTGGTAATAAGCAACCTCAGCTTTCATCAGTAGAAACGCCTCACTTCGAATCGTTCCAGATCCAGCTTGGTGCCCCGGGGGATACCGGCCTTTTGCCGGGCGATTTCCACCTGCTCTTCCGGGGTGTCTATGCCTTCCAGGTCCGGAAGCAGGACTCCTGACCGGCCGCCACTGCGTACAATCACTCCATACCTTTTGGGATCCAGCTGAGAGATACTGTCAATGGGCTCCGGCTTGCTCAGGACATCAACCGAATACACCAGGTCCGCCAGTTCCTCCTTCTCAACCGGCAAAAAGCGGTAGTCTTCGGTTCCGGCGCTAATGGCGTTCTCCCGGATCTCGAGGGCCAGGTTGTCCCGCACTGGCTGCAGGGTGCCTATACATCCGCGCAGTTGGCCATCCTTTTTCAGGGAAACGAAAGCGGCCGCGGCATAACTCATCTCCTCCGGCAGCGGTTGCGGCAAGGGCAGCCTCTTTTTCGACTCCACAAAACTCTCCAGTGACCTCCGGGCCCACTGGACCAGTACCGACTCCTGCGCCCGCCGTTCCTTCTGGACCCGCTGTTTTTCCTCTATCAGCTGACTGTACAGGCTGGCCACCTGCTTGTCACCAGGCTCCAAGCCGGCTACCATGTACCCTACCCCGAAGGGGCCCTCATAAGAGAAGACATACGGCTTATAGTCATACCCGTCCAGGCTGCCCATCATGATGACCAGGGAGCGGTAGCCGCATTCCCCGGCATTATCCCGCAGTTCTGCCGGCATTCTGAGCAGTTCCATGGTCTGGCCCCGACTGATCAGTTCCTTCACCTGCTGGTCAAATACCGGCCCATCCGGGTGGAAAGTGTAGGGACCATCACTCTTCAAGCGGTGGGACATGTCACCTGATGCCAGGACCACCACCTTAAGCCCCAGTTCATCAGCAGCCTCCCGGATCAGCATGCCGAACCGGTACAGTTCCGGGAGGGAAATCATGCCATAACTGATCGCAAGCAGAGGGATATCCTTTAGGCCCGCCTCTTCCAGGTAATGCAGGGGCACTATTATCCCGTGGTCCAGGTCAGGGTTCAAGCGGTGCTTGTCCTCGGCACTGGTAATCGCAACCACCGGAATGTGATCAGCCCCGGCCCTGATCTGCAAAACCTCCAGGAACTCCAGGCTGTTGGGATGGTGATAAACCAGCCTGCTCTGCCCAAACTGGCCCAGGTTGCCCGTGAGCTGAGGGTTACCCAGTATTGATATGGCATCTCGAAATATGTTCCCATGGGGAGTGATCACCACCAAAACATCAGGAGACCTGCGGGCAATCTCTCTGGCCAGCTGTTGCATACCCTCCACCGTCTTTGTAACCTGTTGTAATTCCCGCCCCCCAATCTGCGGAATCATCAAAGGGGGGTGCGGGGCCAAAGCCCCGTACACGATCATGGTATTGCCTCCTTTCCTGAATACTTAACCAATCCTGACATGATGGCATAAGCTATCCTGGTCTGGTAAAGTTCATCCATCAGCATTCGTTCCTCGCGAGGATTGGAAATAAAGCCAACTTCAATGATTACTGTCGGCATTGTTGTTTTCTCCATTATATAGAAAACACCCTCTTTAGCCTTGCGTTTATTATTCCCCAGAATACGAACCATCTCATCCTGAATGCAGTTGGCCAGGACTTTGCTCTGCGGGCTGTTGGCGTAATAAAAGGTCTGGGCACCATACCATCTCGGCGATGGATCCGCATTGGTGTGGATGGACAGGTACAGATCCGCGTCTACCTCTTCGGCTATGGCTACCCGCTGGGAGAGGTCGCGCCGCTTCTTCTGAATGAGGCTCCCCTGCATATCACCAGAGAGGTCAGTATCTGTTTCCCTGGTCATAACCACCATGGCTCCCGCCTGGCTCAAGGCCCGAGCCAGTTTCTTGGATATAGCCAGGGTAATCTCCTTTTCCGGGGTTTTGGTCTGTCTGCCAACCGCCCCTGAATCAATCCCCCCGTGTCCTGGATCAACCACGATGACCTGACCGGCAATACCATACGACAATGTGCTTATATCCGGCTCAGCCCCGGCATAGAGTCTCCCCGCCAACAAGGCCAGCATAGCTGCCACTACCAGGAACACTTTGGTTTTTCTCCATGAAAGAGTCCACCACCGCAAGCTTTTCCACTCCCTTCCCATGAGTGAGGCCAGAATTCAATTATTAGTTTATATGCCGGTGAATGTAACTTTATAAAAGGGTAAGGGGAGGTTTAAAATATTTCCATTCACAAATATCTGGCAGGCATTATGTATAATCATGTGGAACCCTTTTATCGATCCTCTGCTTCACAAAGAGATCATAATTGAACAACTTTTTGTTGGAAGCAGTTTTTGGAGGTGCTTGTTTTGAATGAAAAGAATGGCGGAAACGGCCTGCTGTCTCCCCGTCACAGAATCGATGCCCATGTCCATATAATGACCCATCGCCGGGTAAGAGGCGGGATCAAGTGGGTCCGCCCGGTAGCCCCGGACTATGAGAACCTGAGCCTCGATGTAACTATGGAGGAACTCCTCGACCACCTGGAGGAGGTGGGGGTGGAGGCCTTCTTTAATTTCTTCTATCCATTGAAACCCGGAGAGAGTGGAGAAATCAACCAGTGGCACCGTAACTTCGCGGACGGCTGCCCCAAAGCCATTCCCTTTGCCTCGCTTCATGCGGGTGATGAGGACAAAGCGGCTCTAATCAGCCGGGCCATGGACCAGCAGCATTTTGTCGGATTTAAATTCCATCCCTACATACAGGGCTTTTCTGTCCTGGACGATCGGCTGACCCGGGTCTTCGAAGAATTACAGGAACGGCAGTGCCCGGTGGTCATCCATACCGGTTTCGCTGAGTTTTATCAGCGTCCATCCATGGTGGGGGATACCAAGGAACTGCTGCGGCGCTACCCGCGGCTGCACCTGGTGGTGGCTCACATGCTCTACCCCGACCTGCCTCTGGAAGACTGGCCGGCTCTCCTGGATGAGTATCCTGACCTCTATCTGGACACAACCAACACTCTGGTCTACTGCCAACCCGGCACTCCCGACAGCGAAAGCCTGCAGAAGCTTATTGCCTCACACAGCCCCCGGCTGGTTTTTGGCACCGACTTCCCCATGGGTACCCTGTACCCCACCGGAAAGCTGCATGACATCGCCGCCAGGCTATGCCCGGACCAGGACAGTCTGGATAACCTGATGTGGCGCACCGCCTGCCGCATCATAGGAAAAGACCTGTTCGGAGACTAGAACAGGAAAATGCATCATGGGGACAGTCCCCATGATGCAGTCCCAATTATTCTGGCGCGCCAGAATAATTCAGTAAGGTGTCCCCGAAATAGAAAAGGCTCAAGCATCGCTTCTTGTTCGATGTTTGAGCCTTATTGGTGAGCAAATCTGCCGACTGTACCTATGAGACCGGTCCCTCCATTTCAGTGTTAATACCTTTTCCGCTTCGCGGTTGATTCAATACCCATTTCCATGCGGTACTTGGCAACAGTCCGGCGGGAGATCTGGATACCTTTGCTGCAGAGTTTGTCCGCTATCTGCTGGTCACTGTAAGGGTTATGAGCATCCTCCTCAAGTATCAGCTCTTTCAGCACGCGCTTGATGCTGCGCGATGAATAACGGGTTCCATGCCGCGAATCCAGCCCGCTGCAGAAGAAATACTTTAACTCGAATACCCCTTGTGGGGTTTGAATGTACTTGTTGTTGGTGACCCGGCTGATGGTTGACTCATGAACCCCCACCTGGGTAGCAATCTGCTTGAGATTAAGGGGTTTCATGTATTTGATGCCCTTTTCCAGGAATTCGCGCTGGGCTTCCACCAGGCATTTGGCAGTGTTGTAGAGTGTCATCCGCCGCTGTTCGATACTCTTTATCAGCCAAATGGCCGAATTAATCCGGTCATCAACATACTTGCGGGTCTCGTTGTTTAACAGGCCCGGCTGCCGCAGCATTTCCTGGTACATGGGACTGATCATAAGCCGCGGAGAATTGCCGTCGTTTACCAGAATCACATACTCGTCATTAACCTTCTCCACGGTGACGTCAGGGACCAGGTAACGCACATCGCCGCCGCTGGCATACTGTCTGCCCGGTTTGGGATCCAGGGTCCTGATCAGGTCCGCTATCTCCTGCACCTCAACTACCGTCATTTTCAGGGTGGCTGCGATCTTGGCCAGACGTCCCCGGGCCAGGTCTCCCAGGTAATTACGAACAATTCGCTCTACCTCCGGAGACAGCCGGCCGAGCTGGGTCAACTGAATCAGCAAACACTCCGATAGATCGCGGGCTCCGACGCCGTAAGGCTCAAAGGCCTGGATTACCTTCAGTATCTCGGCTACCTGCATAACGCTCACATTCAGGGTGGCCGCTGCCTCTTCCAGGCTGATACGGAGGTAACCATTATCGTCAATCGAACCGATAAGGAACCCACCGATGCGCTGGTCTTCTTCCCGGTTCAACACAATGTGCATCTGAAACTGGAGGTGTTCATGCAGGGTGGGTGCTAAGGCCTTATGCTGCTGATTATACTGCCTTTCTTCCTCATGCCGGCCAGTATAACCCAGGTCACTCCGGTCAAGGAAATACTCCCACCACTCCATGTCCGACTGGGAATCCTCTTCAATCTCACCCACCATATCTCCTTCAGGGCGGTCATCCTCTTCCTTGAGTTCCAGGACCGGATTCTCGTCGATCTCCTGTTGCAGATATTCAGACAGTTCCAGGGAAGACATCTGGAGAATGGCAATGGCCTGCCGAAGCTCTGGAGTAATCAGAAGCTTTTGTTGTTGTTCAAGATGTAAATCATGAATAAGCCGCATTGCTTTATCACCCTCTGTTATTTTTCGACATTAAAACCTTCAATTCCTGCCTTACTAAATCATAATAACCCTTCAGACAGTTGCTCTAGTTTTTTCATGCGATACGCCACCCCGGACTTGCTCAAGGGCGGGCTCAGCATCTCCCCCAACTCCTTTAAACTGGAATCGGGATAATCAAGCCGGAGAACCGCCAACTCCCGCAGGTTCTCGGGCAGGCCCTCAACAGTATATCTGTCAATTAACCGGCGGATGTTCTCCACCTGTCTCCAGGAGGCCTCCAGAGTCTTTTCCAGGTTGGCCGTCTCACAGTTCACCTGCCGGTTGACCTGGTTCTTCATGGATTTATAAACCCGTACGTTCTCGAACTCCAGCAGAGCATAGTTGGCCCCGATCAACCGGATAAAATCCACAATCTGGTCTGAATCCTTGAGATAAAGCAGAAACGTTTTTTTGCGTTCTGTCAGACGGAGTTTAATCCCCAGGCTCTCGCCAACCCGCTGCACTGACCTGGCCAGTTCGTAAGTGGGGAAAACCATTTCCAGGTGGTATGACCCCCCGGGCTTGCTGACCGAACCACGTGCCAGGAATACCCCTCGCATATAAGTGCGTTTGCAGCATCGTTTCCGTACTATTCCCCGTTCCACCCCGTATACCAGGTGGTTTTCATCATCGATAATCCCCAGTTCATTCAGTATGGTTATATGCTGCTCATCCAAATGTGCATTAACCAGATAATACCGGTTGGTATTAAAACGCCGTTTGGTTTCCATAACAACCGTAAGCGGAAACTCAAACAAAGCCTTGAACAATTTAAAGGACTTGCGGGCAATACCGGCGTTTTCAGTGGTGATGCACAGGGTCTTGCGGTTGTTGCCGGTCAGTTCCAGCCTGCCGTTCAGCCGCAAGAGAGCGGACAACTCAGCCACCTGGCAGCACCTGTTGCCCGGTACAACCCGGGCCAGTTCATTCTTGGTTTCACCTGAAAAACTGCTCACTCCAGCCAGTTCAGCCCCTTTCTCTCATAGACTATTCTCATCAGGGTTCTGGCCAGGGCTTCCGAATCATGCCAGGCCACATCTTCCTGACCCAGAAGCGAGTCTCTTATACACTTAACCCCCCGTTCGGCCAGTTCCCGCTGGTCAAACGTTACCGGGTCCGCATCTTCCAGACGGTAACGTGAAGCCCGTTCCTTGTCCACCGGAGCATCATTTACCACCACATATTCAATATGGCCGGGTCCAATATGCCGGGCCACCGCATCCAGGTGATCAGTGGCCGTAAAACCGGCCGTCTCACCGGGTTGGGTCATTATATTGACCACAAATATGCGGACCGCCCGGGTTGAACGCAGGGCCTCACCTATCTCCGGAACCAGGAGGTTGGGGATGATACTGGTAAACAAACTCCCCGGTCCTAAAACCACCGCATCAGCCTCACGGATCGCCTTAACTGCATCAGGCACCGCCCGGCAGTTGGGGGGATCCAGGAATACCTCTTTGATTGGTTTGCCCGCCCCCGCGATGGAGGTCTGTCCCATCACTACCGTCCCGTCCATCATGGCAGCACCCAGAACCGTCAGCTCCACCGTAGCCGGTAAGACCCGGCCCTGCACTGCCAGGACCTTGCTGACCTCGGTTATAGCCCCGATGAAGTCACCGGTGATATCAGTCAGGGCGGTGATTAACAGGTTCCCCAGGCTGTGTCCCCGGATGCCTTCTCCTTCTGTAAAACGGTGCTCGAATACCCGGTCCATCAGGTTCTCGGTTTGGGCCAGGGCCACCAGACACCTGCGGATATCACCCGGCGGCAGCATGCCCATCTCCCGAATCCTGCCGGAACTACCTCCGTCATCGGTCACCGCAACCACCGCAGTAATGTTATTGGAGTAGTTCTTCAGACCTTTCAGCAAGACGGAGAGCCCGGTGCCTCCTCCAATCACCACAATGCGGGGTCCTCTTTTTTTCTGTGAGTCCTTGCGCAAATAGTCGTAAATATTGACTGAGGTTAACGAGGAGACAATGTCGATTACTCCCCGGGAACCTCTTATGAAGCCCCATAAGGCCATGCCTATCCCAGCCAACGACAGTATAATACCCTGGCCAAGTGATATAAAGGTTAAATCAAAGTAGTAGAGGTTGATTATGCCAACCAGGCCGGCCACCAATACAAAAAGTCCCAACCCCATAAATAGAAACCACTTCTGGGCCCGGGCAAATACCCAAAACCACCACAGAGATCTTCTCATACTCCGCTTTACCTGTATTTCTCGAGGTCACGGTGTTTGATGATGGTACGGTATCCCATCTCCCGCACCGCACGACCTACGTAATCTGCGACCACCACCGAACGGTGCTGACCGCCGGTACAGCCAATGGCCATTACCAGGTTCGACTTGCCCTCTTTCACGTAGTGAGGCAGGAGGAACTTGAGAAAGTACATCAGCCGACGCAGGAAAGACCTGGTCAGCCGGGGTTCCATAACGTAACTTATGACGCCCGGATCCTGGCCTGTTTGGTGGGAGAGTTCATCAATGTACTTTGGATTGGGAAGAAACCGGACATCAAATACCAGGTCAGAATCAAGGGGCAGTCCGAATTTAAAGCCAAAGGAGAAGACCGTGACGGTGATCAGACCCTCTTCCCCTTCCGAGTAAAGCCGGACCAGTTCCTCTTTCAGCTGGTGAACATTGAGGTTGGTGGTATCAATTATGGTATCTGCCTGCCCCCGCAGTTCCTCCAGCATCTCCTTCTCCAGCTTGATAGCTTCCGGGAGTGCCCTGTTCTGCTGGAGCGGGTGCCGGCGGCGTGATTCCTTGAACCTTCGTATGAGTACATTGTCTCCAGCCTCCAGGAACAGGATGTTGTAGTTCACACCCTGAACGGCCAGTTCCTCCAGGGCCCGGGAGAGGTCATTAAAGAACCTGCCTCCCCGCACATCCACGACAAAGGCTACATGCTTGACCCCTTCCGACTGGCTGCTCAGTTCCGTGAATTTCGGTATCAGAGCTGGCGGCAGGTTGTCAACGCAGAAATAACCCAGGTCCTCCAAACAGTTGGCTGCCTGGGTTTTACCTGCTCCGGAGAGCCCGGTAATTACCAGTGCTTTGATTGCTTCCTTTTTCCGGTCCATCCTTCATCTCCCCCAACTCTGCAATTTGCTATTCGTTCGGCCGGTATCCCCAGCTTCTCAACCAGGCGGGTCCCATATTCCAACTCCCCCACAGTATCGTAAAAATGTGCATCACTGCTGATTATAAACTTCGCTCCTGCCCGGAAGGCGATCTCCACATCCTCCAGTTCCGGGTGGTGATGCCCGCAGTTTATCTCAAACAGGACATTCTCCCGGACACAGGCCCGGGCAACCTCCTCCACATCAACCTCAAAGAACAGCCCGGGGTGGGAGAGTATATCCACCGGGTTGTTCTCCAGGGCCGCCACTACGGCCCTGGTATTGGCGTTTACTGCCTTCTGCCGCCGGCCGCGACTCAGGTGACGCAGATGATTGCGCCCGAACAGCCGATAGCCATCCCGAATATTGGCGGGAACGGAATACGGATGCAGGCCACAGATCAGTACATCCAGCTGCTCACAAACTGCCGGTGGTACATCGAGCTTCCCCTCCAGGTCTATTATATTGGCCTCGGCCCCGGCCAATACCCGAATTCCGGGAATTTCCAGGCCATGAATCTCCTCCAGAACCCGGCGGTAGCTGTCGAGGTTCTTAACCCCGGAAACTATAACATTGGGGCCGTGATCGGTTATGGCCACCTCTGAAAGACCCCGCTGACGGGCCGCGTCTGCTATTCTCTCCACTGATTCCTTCCCATCACTGTAGCGGGAATGCGTGTGGTAGTCCCCATAGTATTTCAAACATTTCACCTCAGACTGCTGTCTGCAATCCTGCAAAAGGGGCTTTTGTTAAGCTGTCCCGGTTCTATCTTCCGCCATTGATGGCTAAATATCATTCTTTACCAATCAGGTCCCGAACCTGCTGCCGGTTCAGGAATATGCCGGTTGCCTTCCGGTCCTTTATGAATCCATTCGGCCCCAGCTGCATTTACCCTCTTTCGGTTGGTAACCTCAGCTTACTCTCAGCCAGGGCCAGACAGCCTATCAGCCCGGCCCGGCCTCCCAGCTTCGCCGGCAGGATCTTAAGGTTTTCACCTAAACTGGAATAAGCGCGTTCCTTAACCACCTGACGAACCCGGTCCAGCATGCCCGGGTAACCGGACAACCCGCCCCCGATCACTATGGCCCGGGGGTTAAACAGGTTGACCAGGTTGGCCACCCCAATCCCCAGGTAGCCTATGGCTTCTTCCATGATGCGGCCGGCCTCAGCATCCCCGCCAGTCGCGAGCTCCGCTATCAGGCGGGCGTCGATATCCTCCAGGCGGCCCTTGACGGCTTCCCGCACCGCCCGGCACCGGCCCTGGGAAACCTCTTCCCGGGCGGCCCTGGCTATCGCGGTTCCCGAGGCCAGGGCCTCGAGACAGCCGTGGTTTCCGCATCCGCATACCGGGCCCCGCGGCAGGATGGTCATGTGGCCGAACTCTCCGGCCCCGCCATCGATCCCCCGGTAGATCTCGCCATCTATGATGATACCCCCGCCGATCCCGGTACTGACTGTAAGGTAGAGCAGCACCTCATACTCCAGCGGATAACCGTAGGTGTATTCCCCCAGGGCTGCCAGGTTGGCGTCGTTGTCCACCCACACCGGTACCTGCAAGGCCCCCTGCAGTACCTCCCGCAGCGGGACCTGTTTCCATTTCAGGTTCGGAGCCTCGTAGATCAGGCCGGTTTCGCTGTTCAGCGGACCGGGAGCGCCAACCACCACCGCCTCGAGTTTCTGGCCCGGGGCGTACTCCTGCATCAGTTCGCCAACCAAGCTGACCATCCGGTCCAAAACGGTCTCCAGGCCCTGGTCCGGCCGGGTGAGGACCAGTCTTTCGCCCATAAGCTGCCCCTGTTGGTCAAACAGGCCGGCCAGGATCTTGGTTCCTCCCAGATCGACACCGGCAATCATCCCTTGGACCATGCTTATACCTCAATAGTATTTTTTTGGTGTAAACGACTTAACCGTCCGCCATCGGTCGCTGCAGGTTCTAGCCGTAATCCTCAATCCAGGTTCACCAATATCCGGGGTACGGACACCATCCGGCGGAAAACTGACCCCCATGGCGTCATGGTTGCAAGGGTTTGGCCGATAATGGTCACATTTTTAATCGGCAATGTCCTTCATTACCAAGTGCTGCAGGGCTGCGGCTACACCATCCTCATCATTGCTGGTGGTCACATAATCGGCATATTTCTTGACCTCAGGGGGCGCGTTGCCAACGGCCACCCCGACTCCAGCCCATTTCAGCATTTCTATATCATTATAGCTGTCACCGATGGCCATCACATCCTGGCGGTCAATGGCAAAGTACTCACTAACCGCCTGTAACGCGCGGCCTTTGGTAGCTTCCCGGTTCATAAATTCAAGATAGTGAGGTTTGGAACGGGTTATGTAGAGTTGTTCTGAGAAACGATGTTGGAGTTGTGTTTCCATCTGCTGCAGATTCGGCAGATTATGGCTGATAATTATGATCTTGGTGGGTTCCTCATTGGTCAGCCTGGCTGGCAGTTCCTTATCCACCACCGGTGTTACCCCGGCTAACTCTGCATAAGCCTGCCCTTCCGGGGTAAGAGACTCCATATACAGTATATCATTAAAATAGACCTGGTAATGGTAGCCTGCCTCGCGGGCAGTGTCTATCACCGGTGTAACCATATCACCAGGCACCGTGCGATGATAAAGAACCTCACCGGAAACCGCATTCTTTACCAAGGCACCCTGGTAGGTTATGAGGGGGACATCCATCCCCAATTGCACGGCGTAACGCTGCGCGGAGCGAAACATCCTGCCGGTGGCCAGGGTTATTTTGACCCCCCGGTCCACCACCCGCTGCAGCATTCTGGTTGTTTGATCTGAGATCCGCAACCTCGAATCCAGCAGGGTATCATCCAGATCCATCGCTACCAATCGTATCGTCATATGGTGCCTGGCACCTTTCATAACTGTTTTCGTACAGGTTCGGTCTGATATGCCGGTTAATAATCAGTCCTTGATCAGCAGGCTGGTAAAGAAGCTGACGATTGACAGCACCAGGGCCGCAAGTATCGCTGCCCCAAAACCGTGGATATCAAAGCCTTTGACCACAGCACTGGTCAGCCAGAGCATTAACCCGTTGATCACCAGGGTAAACAGACCCAGAGTAACAACATTAATCGGCAGGGTCAGCAGGACGACAACCGGGCGGATTATGGCATTGACTATACCCAGGATTATGGAACCAACTATGGCCCCCAGCCAGGTAACCTCGAAACCACTAATCAGGTATGCAGTAAGCAGCAGACCCAGGATATTAAGAATCCACCTAAATAACCATCTTGGCATCTGAACCCTCCCCTAATCCCTTTATTTAATTTTATCAGAACCTCCGCAACCTATTCCAGGGAATCTTTGATCTCCCCTGCCGCCCCCCCGGGATAGGGGGTGTAAATTGCCGTTAAATGGTAACCTCCCTGCGTGAACCCCAAATTATGCTGTTTGATCGCTTCCTTGATCTGGCCTGAGGATACCACAAGTTACGGGTTAGTATAGGCTCATCGCGAATTAATACAATTTGTAATTACAACGTAAAGCAATTTAGCATATCTTAATGAATGATTAGACAAAATGCTTTATAATCAAGATGAGAAAGGAGCTGACACGATGGCTAAGACAACCAGTTTAAATATTCGGGTCGATGAAGAGTTGAAACGCCAGGCGGATGCCATTTTTTCAGAACTGGGACTTAATATGTCCACAGCTATAAATATGTTCCTGCGTTATTCGGTCCGTTACGGCGGCATACCCTTTGATCTTCGCATCAAAAAGCCCAACGCAGATACTTTGGCAGCAATCGACGATGTCAACAACAACCGCAATATGAGCAAGACCTTTACCAGTATTGGTGATCTGATGGAAGACTTGCATGCTTAAGATCAGATACTCCAGCAGGTTCAAAAAAGATTTTAAAACCATTATCAAGCGAGGCTATGATGTTAAGCTTTTTGAAGAGGTGCTGCGTTATCTTATTGAGGAAAGGCCTCTGCCTCCAAAATACCTTGACCATCCGCTTTCCGGAAACTATGGCGGTCATCGTGAATGTCATATCACCCCGGATTGGCTGCTTATATATAAAATTGAAAAAGGTATTTTAACCCTTACCCTTACACGAACAGGAACCCATAGCGATTTGTTTTGAATTAGTGAAGCACGGGAACCCCCGTGCTTTCATTTAAGATTGTATTCCTCTACTAGTGGAGCCTCTTCGTAACGGGTGACCTCGGCCACATAATGCTCCCGCCGGTCGACGTAACTCTCCCGGCCCATCAAGGCATAGGTTATGTTCTTGCCTTCTTCCACTCCCGGTTGGTCGAAAGGGTTAATGCCCCATAGCCTTCCGCTGAATACGGTCAGGGCCTGATAGAAATAGAACATTGCTCCCAGAGTCTCGGGAGAGTAATCCCGGGCGGTAATCCGGTAGCAGGGATTTCCGTCCTGGTGCAGGCTGATCTCGGTAGCCAGCTGTTGGATGTGCAGCTGCTGGTTCATGGTGTGTCCCTCAAAGTAGGCATACTCATCCGCCTGCGGAAATACGCCGGGAATTTCAACATCATGAGGAGGTTCTCCTACCTTCACAAACCCGTAGACTTTGTCCTGAGGCCCCTCTTTGAAGAGCTGCAGGAGTGAGTGTTGGTCGGTAGCCCCGATCGCATTGAGCGGAGTGGTTCCTGCCCGCATAACCTCACCGTTTAGGGACACTTTCTTCCCCAGACTCTCCCCCCATAACTGCATGAACCACAGCCCAAAATCAGACAGGAGGCTGCCATAGTTGAACAGGACATGGATGGACCGGCCGTGCCTGGTCAGCATAAAAAGCCCGAGGGCCAAAGCCATTAGAGCATTGGTCTTCGGTGGTTCCTCAGTAATCCTGCGGCGTATGGCCGAGGCACCTTCCAGCAGCTTCATGCAGTCAATTCCGATTATCTCGGCCGGTAACAAACCGACACAAGACAGGACCGAAAATCTCCCTCCCAGTTCCCGGGGTGTAAACAGCAGATTACAGTCCAGGTCATGAGCAATCCGGTTAATGCCGTTGTCAGCCTGGTCGCAGATAATCACTACGTCCCGTGGATTACCGCCTGCTTTCAGGTACTTCTGGAAGAAGTAGCTGAAGTTGGCTGCTGACTCGGCGGTGGATCCGGATTTGCTGATATAGATAAGAGCGGTCCTGCGCATATTCAGAATCCCTTCCAGCTTATGAGTCAGGGCCGGGTCGATATTATCCAGGATAAACAGCCGC
Organism: Syntrophomonadales bacterium; assembly: GCA_050951725.1. Classification (GTDB taxonomy): domain Bacteria; phylum Bacillota; class Syntrophomonadia; order Syntrophomonadales; family DTU052; genus DTU052. The sequence continues at coordinate 14,109 of JBMNJO010000015.1, forward strand.
GGCCGGTTGTTAAGATTGTAGTACGGACCTCTCAGGAACTGCATGATCGCCCGGGCCCCCAGTGAGGATCCTCCGATCCCGATCAAGAGGACGTCGCGATAATTCTCCCGGATTTTCCGCGCCAGACCCTTGATGTAAGGAATCTGACCGGTCTCGGTAAAAGGCAGGGTCAGGGGAAACCTCTCCTCTGCCAGCGAAGCACGAAATTCCTCAAACAGATCCTGGTAATGAGGTATTAACTCCTCCATCTCTGACCTGGCTGGAAGACCCATCCCTTCTGAATCTCCGAACAGGTGATTATATCTGATGCTCAACAAATCCGCCACATTATGCCCCCTTAATACAGGTAGTTAGACGGTCCCCATGCCTGTCTTACCCTACAGTTGCATTATTCCCCGATTGGAATTGGGGAATCCAGTCAAACCTCCCGGTGGAAGAAGTCGTACACCGCCTGTGCGGCCCGGCGGTTCATGCCCGGGACCTGGGCCAGTTCCTCCACGGTGGCCTGCTTTATCTTTTCCACGCTGCCAAAGGCTTTCAGTAATTCCTGCCGGCGGCGTTCGCCGATACCCCCGATATGGTCCAGGACTGAAACCAGTGAGCGCTTGCGGACCCGCTTGCGGCTGTGTTCGATGGCAAACCGGTGGGCTTCGTCCCTGATGCGCTGCAGCAGCTTCAGGATCTCGCTGTTGCGCGGCCAGCGCTGGCCCTTGCTGTCACCGGGGCGGAACACCTCCTCATGCCTCTTGGCCAGCCCGATGACCGGGATATCCACCTCCAGTTCCCGCAGCACCTGGTCCGCCGCATTGACCTGTCCCAGTCCGCCATCGACCATGATCAGATCCGGCATGGGCAGGAAGGCCTGGTCACCTCTGAGTCCGGCCTGCAGGCGCCGCCGCAGTACCGTGGCCATCGCCTGGTAATCATTATTCTGTTCCTCCAGTTTGAACCTCCGGTAGGACTTGCTGTCCTTGGTGCCGCCGGTAAACACCACCATTGACCCTACAGTCTCCTCCCCGCCCAGGTGGGATATGTCGTAACACTCAATCCGTTCCGGCACTGTCTCCAGCCCCAGGACCCGGGCCAGTTCGATCAGGACTCCCTGGGTGGTGTCATCCTGGCGCAGCCTTTCCTCCCACAGCAGGACGGCATTTTCCCGGGTCATATCCAGCAGGCCTTTCTTCTCACCGCGGACCGGAACCCTGATGGTGGTTCGCACACCACGGTTCTCACGCAGCCAGGACTCCAACAGATCCTTGTCCTCCGGGGTGTGGCTGACCAGGACCTCGGCTGGGATATCCGGGTTGTCACGGTAGTAGTGCTGAATAAAGAATGAGAAGACCTCTTCTTCTTCCTGGGCCAGGGAAGCCTGCAGCCGGTAGGAGTCCTTACCCACCAGCCGCCCGCCGCGGATGCGAAAAACCACCACCAGTCGGTCCTTCTCCGAACCCGCCAGAGCGATAAGGTCAATCTCCAGCTGAGAGGATGAGACCACCTTCTGGTCCTCCGACATTTTGCGGATTGCAGCCAGGGTATCGCGCAGGCGGCTGGCAGTTTCGAACTCCAGGTTCTGAGCGGCCACCTGCATCTCCGATTCCAGCTGCCGAACAAGACCGGCGGTATTCCCTTCCAGGAAAGATATAACCTGCTGGATCATTTCCATGTATTCCTCCCGGTCAACCTCACCGGTGCACGGAGCCAGACAGCGCCCCAGGTCGCGGTTCAGACAGGGCCTGCTCCCCACCCGCAAATTCTTGCAGGTGCGGATGGGAAACAGGTCCGTCAGGAGCCGCATGATGTTTTTAAGGGCTGTAACATCAGCATAGGGTCCAAAGTAGCGGGATTCATCGTGGTGTTTCTCCCGGGTCATAATCATACGGGGGTAATCCTCCTGCAGGGTGATTTTCAGATAAGGGTAGCTCTTGTCATCCCGCAGCAGTATATTGTAGCGCGGCTGGTACGACTTGATCAGGTTGCTCTCCAAAATCAGGGCTTCCAGTTCGTTGGCGGTTACGATGTAATCGAAATCATTTACCCGGGACATCATGGCCCGCACTTTGGGGTCCAGCTTTACCGGGTCCTGGAAATAGCTGCGCAAACGGTTGCGCAGGATGCGCGCCTTACCAACGTAGATCACATCACCATTCAGGTTCTTAAACAAATAAACGCCCGGCAGCTGTGGAACTGCCTTGAGGCGTTGTTTGAGGTCTTCCAGTTTTTCCGGGTAATTATCGATGCCGTTGGGGGTACTCAACTTCCTGTCCTGGCCTTTCGCTTTGGATTTTTGGGCAGGTCCATAACTTCCCGCAGATACTGCCCGGTGTAGGATGCCGGAACCCGGCAGATCTCCTCCGGAGTACCGGTTGCTACCACAGATCCCCCGGCGTCTCCGCCCTCGGGGCCCAGGTCGATCAGGTAATCGGCTGACTTTATAATATCCAGGTTGTGCTCGATGACCAGAACCGTGTTTCCGGCATCAACCAGACGGTTCAATACCCCCAGGAGATGGCGCACATCCTCCTTGTGCAGACCGGTGGTCGGCTCATCCAGTATATACAGGGTCTTGCCGGTGGCCCGTTTGGACAACTCGGTAGCCAGCTTCACCCGCTGCGCCTCACCCCCGGACAGGGTTGGGGCCGGCTGGCCGAGGGTCATATAACCCAGGCCGACGTCCTCCAGGAGCTGCAGACGGCGGTGTATCCGGGAAACGGGTTCAAAGAATTCCACCGCTTCGCTGACCGTCATGGCCAGAATATCCGCTATGTTCTTGCCCTTGTATCTTACTTCCAGGGTCTCCCGGTTGTAGCGGGTTCCCTTACAGACCTCACAGGGGATGTATACATCAGGCAGAAAGTGCATCTCGATCTTGATGATACCATCACCGGAACAGGCCTCACACCGGCCTCCCCGCACATTGAAGCTGAACCGTCCTGGTTTGTAACCGCGAACCCGGGCCTCGGCAGTGCCGGCTAACAGTTCCCGGATGCCGTCCATGGCCCCGGTGTAGGTAGCCGGATTGGAGCGCGGGGTACGCCCGATCGGTGACTGGTCAATGTTGACCACCTTATCGATCAGGTCCATGCCCTGAATCTCCCGGTGCTGACCGGGCCGCATACGGCTCCCGTGCAGGTACTGCATCAGCCGGGGGTAGATTATATCCTCCACCAGGGTACTCTTTCCTGAACCTGACACCCCGGTGACACAGGTCAGGGTCCCCAGTGGTATTCGTACATCTATGTCCTTCAGATTGTGCTGTTTGGCTCCCTTGACCTTCAGGAAGGAACGGTTTCCTTTTCTTCGGACCTCCGGCACCGGTATGGATCTTGCGCCGGACAGGTACTGTCCGGTCAGGCTCTCCTCGGAGCGCATAATATCTTCGAGTTTTCCCTGGCCCACTACCCGTCCGCCGTGTACACCCGCACCGGGTCCGATATCCAGGATATGATCAGCCCGGCGCATGGCATCCTCGTCATGTTCCACCACGATAACCGTATTGCCCAGATCACGCAGCCGTTCCAGGGTAGCCAGCAAACGGTTGTTGTCCCGCGGGTGCAGGCCGACACTGGGTTCGTCCAGGACATACAAGACCCCCATCAGCCCGGACCCCACCTGGGTTGCCAGGCGGATGCGCTGGGCCTCGCCTCCGGACAGGGACCCCGCCGCCCGGTCCAGGGTCAGGTAGTCCAGACCCACATCGACCAGGAACAACAGCCGCATCCGGATCTCTTTTATTATCTGGCGGGCAATGTAAGCTTCCCGCTCCGTAAAATCTACATTCTCGATAAATGTCATAGCCTGGGCCACCGACTTGCGGGTGAAACTGGTGATGGACTCGCCTCCCACCAGAATACTCAGGACCTCCTTCTTCAGGCGCTCCCCCTCACACTGGGTACAGGGACTGCTGGACATATACTTCTCCAGTTCATCCCGGATGGCGTCCGATTGAGACTCCTGGTAACGGCGGGAAAGGTTGTTGACAACCCCCTCATATTTGGCATAAAAGTTATGATGCAATCCATCGTGGTTAACGAAACTGATAGGCAGTTTCTCCCCGCCATTGCCATAGAGAATCATATGGTAATGCTTTGGATCGAGGTCCTTGAGCGGGACATCCCTGGGTATCCCGTATCTCTCAGCCATGGCAAACAGGACCGCATTGTAATACATTGAGAGGTTATGGCCCCAGGGGATAACCGCACCTTCATCGAGGGACAATTCCCGGTCAACCACCAAGGCCGGGTCTATTTCGTGTTTAAAGCCCAGTCCATCACAGCCGGGACAGGCGCCGTACGGGCTGTTGAATGAGAACATGCGGGGAGTTATCTCCGGCAGGCTGAACCCGCATTCCGGACAGGCAAAGTTCTCACTGTAGAGCACCTCCCGGTTCCCGCCGTCCTCCAGGTACTGAATTATGGTCAATCCGTCGGCCTTCTCAAACGCCAGTTCCAGGGCCTCCGCCAGACGGCTTCTGATTTCCGGTTTCAAAACCAGGCGGTCCACTACCGCCAGGATATCATGTTTGCGGTTCTTTTCCAGGGTGATCTCCTCGTCCGAGGTATATTCCACCCCATCTATCACTACCCGCACAAACCCTTCCTTGAACAGCCCCTGCAAGACCTTCTGGTGCTCACCTTTCCTGCCTCTGACAACGGGAGCCAGGACCTTGAACCTGGTGCCCGCGGGCTGATTCATGACCTGGTCTACAATCTGATCCACGGTCTGCCGGGTAATCGGCCGTCCGCAATTGGGGCAGTGGGGTCGTCCCACCCGGGCGTATAACAGCCGCAGGTAGTCATAGATCTCGGTCACTGTTCCCACGGTGGAACGCGGGTTGTTGGAGGCCGCCTTCTGATCGATGGAAATGGAAGGCGACAGCCCTTCGATGTAGTCCACATCCGGCTTCTCCATCTGGCCCAGGAACTGCCGGGCATAGGTGGAGAGAGACTCCACATAGCGGCGCTGGCCTTCCGCGTAGATGGTATCGAAGGCCAGGCTGGATTTCCCTGATCCTGACACCCCGGTAAACACCACCAACTGGTCGCGGGGTATCGCCACATCTATATTTTTCAGGTTGTGCTCACGCGCACCCTTGATAAAAATCCGGTTTTTCATATCCTTACCTCTCCGCCTCAGTTTGGTCGCGGCACACACAAGTTGGAAACCAAGCGGTTGTCCCAGACCCGGATTATGGCCTCGACCGGAATCATCCTCTGCCCCTGGTTTTATGACCTGGGCAGACCAGTTTTCTTTCTTGCATTGACCCGTGATGAACGCGGCTTCTTGGCGGTTATCTCCTTGATCATATCCCGCAGCTGGGCGGCTTTCTCGAAATTTAACTCATCAGCCGCCTTTTTCATGTCCTTCTCTATTTCCGCTACCAATCGGCGTTTTTCATCACGCGGTAGATCCGCAAAGAACGGGTTGTAGGCTGTTTCCTCCTCAGCAATAGTCGCCTCCACCCGGTCGCGGATGCTCTTTTCCACCGACCGCGGCACAATATTATGCTCCTGGTTGTACTTGAGCTGAATCTGGCGGCGGCGTTCGGTCTCATCGATGGCCGTCTTCATGGAGGGGGTTATGGTGTCGGCATACATCAAAACCCTGCCCTCCAGGTTACGGGCGGCTCTGCCCACCGTCTGGATCAGAGAGCGTCCGGAGCGGAGAAAACCTTCCTTGTCAGCATCCAGTATCGCTACCAGGCTCACCTCAGGGAGGTCCAGCCCCTCCCTGAGGAGGTTGATCCCCACCAGGACATCAAACTCGCCCAGCCTTAGATCGCGCAGGATCTCCAACCGCTGCAGGGCCTCCACGTCGCTGTGCAGGTAACGGACCCGCACCCCGGCCTTCGTGAGGTAATCAGTCAGGTCCTCCGCCATCCTTTTGGTTAGGGTGGTGACCAGGACCCGCTGTTCGCGTTCAACCACCTTCCTGACCTCGTCCAGGAGGTCATCGATCTGGTTGGTGGTTGGCCGCACCTGGATCTCCGGATCAATCAGGCCCGTGGGACGGATAAGCTGCTCCACCACCTGTTCCGACTTCTCCAGCTCATAGGGGCCCGGGGTAGCGCTGGTGAATATGACCTGTCCAATCTTGGTCTCGAACTCCCCGAATCTCAAGGGGCGGTTATCCAGGGCCGAAGGCAGGCGGAATCCGAAATCCACCAGGTTCTTCTTCCGGGAGTAGTCCCCCTCAAACATACCCCGCACCTGGGGCACACCTACATGAGACTCATCCATAAACAGTATAAAGTCAGAAGGGAAAAAATCAATCAGGGTATAGGGCGGCTCACCGGGCGCCCTTCCCGTGATATAACGTGAGTAGTTTTCAATACCCTTGCAGAACCCGATCTCCCGTATCATCTCCAGGTCATAACGGGTCCGCTGCTCAATACGCTGGGCCTCCAGGAGTTTCCCCTGGGATTTGAATTGCGCCGCCTGGATAGCCAGCTCCTCCTCAATCTCATAAGCGGCCTCCAGCATCCGCTCCCGGGAGGTTATATAATGGGAGGCCGGCATGATCAGAACATGATTGCGGCGTCCCATAATCTCGCCCGTAAGGGCGTTAAACTCCAGAATCCGATCGATTTCATCCCCGAAAAACTCGATCCGGATCGCATTCTCCCCCGACTGAATCGGGAAGACCTCTACCACATCTCCGCGGGCCCGAAACTTGCCCCGGGAGAAATCGATGTCATTGCGTTCATAGTGCCTCTCCACCAGGGAGCGCAGGAACCCGTCCCGCGACAGAGTGTTCCCGGGACGGAGGGACAGTACCATTCCCGAATAGTCCTCGGGCGAACCCAGGCCGTAGATGCAGGATACGCTGGCGACAATGATCACATCCCGCCGCTCCAAGAGGGCGGAAGTGGCCGAGTGGCGCAGCTTGTCTATCTCATCGTTGACCGACGAATCCTTTTCTATATACAGGTCGGTCTGGGGGACATAGGCCTCTGGCTGGTAATAATCATAATAGCTGATGAAGTACTCCACCGCGTTCTCCGGAAAGAACTCCTTGAACTCCGAGTACAGCTGTCCGGCCAGGGTCTTATTGGGTGCCATCACCAGGGCCGGCCTCTGCACCCGGTTTATGATCTGCGCCATGCTGAAGGTCTTACCCGATCCGGTAACCCCGAGCAGGGTCTGGTACTTGTACCCCTTCTCCAGTCCCTGCGCCAGCCGCTCAATGGCCTGGGGCTGGTCCCCGGTGGGGACATATTCTGATTTGAGCTTAAACCGGTTCATCACGACCTCCTGCTATTTAATCAAACAGTTGTTCTTCAAGAACATTATACCCTACACGCGCAACCCTTCAGAATACTGATAAAGGGTAAACGAAACACCAGTTAAAGGCCGGGAAATAAAAAGCAGAGAGCGGTGCCGGCTGTAAACCTTTTAATGTCCATTAACCACCAGCCAAAACACCGCTGTCTTTCTGCGAAGTTTTCTTTCGCAGAATCCATCTCCTTTATTTGTTACCTCTCATTCCATCTGCAGGATCTCCTTGATCAATTCTTCCCGGCGTGCATCGACCTGCTCAAATCTCATGGCTTTGGTAAAAAGTTTGCTGAGCTTTTTCTCCACCTGGCGGGCTCTGGTCAGTCCCTGGACCGCCTGGTAAACCCGGTTGGAGACCAGCCGTTCCGTCTCATTGATCACCGGCTGGTTTATCGAATCATAATCATCCCAGCACTCCGTCAGATTGATGTGAGTGTCTCCCGGCCGGTTGGCAACCCGGACGATATCGCCATCGACTATCGCGATTTCGAGGCTCTGCAGGACCACCATCTCCAGGAGGTCCGGGTCCAGGCCGCTGTGATAGAAGGCGACCTTATGGCCCTGGGCCAGAGCCTCCTCCCCGATGCGGCGCATTACCCAGGACTTGCCGCTCCCCGGAGGGCCCTGCAGTATATAGCGCTGGGTGCAGTCCCTGGTTATATCCTCAAAGAAATCGACCACCCCCTCGGAGGTGATGGCCCGGGCGAAGTAGTGGGTGGCCTGTTCCCCCTCGCCCAGTACAGTGGCGATCAGCTGCTGACTTAAGGCCTGAAGTTTGCCGGGATTGAGCAGTCTTTCATAATTGTCGGACAGCTGCTTGTGACCCTCTCTTGCCACCTCCAGGCTGGATTTGACCACGCCCATAATGGACTCAAGCTGGTCAGTCAGAGTTGCAATCTCCGACTGAGAACCTGCCAGTTCCCCCGAGTTGTAATAATCCCGCAGGTCAATACTGTGGATCATGATCCCCGGATGGTTTTCGATCTTGGTACTGCCGGTCGCATCTCCGCTTATAACCACCGTTTTGAGCTGTTGAAGATAAACCCCGTCTATATAGGAAGCATCGAGAGGCGAAGGCCAGAACTGCACCCGGTAGCCTCGTTCGGCCAGACTCAGCCCGATGCTTCTGATAAAGGTCGAACGCCCGCTGCCCGGGGCCCCCTGGAGAATTATCACCCTCTCGATCCTGCTGAGGAGAGCCGGAAGGTAGGAATAATAGCCCTGTGCAGTAAAGCCGCTGGTAAATACGTATTCGATCCGGTTTTTCACCCGAAATCCCCCTTTCCCCTGCATTAAGATATGCGAAAAGTGAACAAAGGGTGAACACTGCATCACGGATTGCATCATGGGGACAGTCCCCGTGATGCAAAATGCATCGTGGGGACTGTCCCCATGATGCATTCTTAGAGTTTTTTGAGTCTAAGGAGGAGGGACATGAGTAAACCGGGGGCCGGGGGTGCGTTATCCCCTGCGGTTTGACGGGTGGGATCGGGAACCGGGATTATGCCCAGGTTATCGTAGTTTCGATTCCAGGTGGATAACTTCAGGCGCTGCTCCCCTCGGAGGATGGTCATGGTTATCCATGGCCCCGAATAATCGATGCCCGGGATCAGGTCAGCAGGACTTCCGACCATATTCCCGTTCAGTTCGATAATAATGTCCCGGCTGCGAACCCCGGCCTGCTGGGCTGGTGAACCGTAGACAACATCGAGCACCATCAACCCGTGAGCGGGCGGGGTGTAAATCGGGGTTCGAAGTCGTTCCGAGCGCCAGGCAATGGCGATAACCAGTTCATGCCCCAGGGGACCAAACAGAGCTGCCAGGAAGAGTAAAGAAGGGTAATATGATCCCAGAACCGACAGGCCCAGCAGGATTACGCTGAACAGGGCCAGGTTCAGGGCTGACCTTCGTGATCTGTGAACTGGCAGTGCGGTGGTGGCGACCTCCCCATAGCCCAGGATAGCCATCACCGGTACCAGGCTGAAAACAATTCCATCATAGAACTCAGGGTTATTCAGAAGCGGCCACCAGTTGTCGGTCACAGATGGAACCGAGACCATGCTGGTACTCATTACCGCTACCAGAGGTATGGGCCAGAACTTCTGCAGATTGAAACCCCCCACCATCTTCTGGCCCGGGCCGCGGAAATAGACGGGGATTGGATCAAGGTATCCGGTGAAAAAAATAAGGAGCGACTCCACCATATGCAGGATAGCCACCAGCCCCATGACATGTGCCACTTGGATCTGGGGGAATCCCGTGACTATGCTGAGAATTGACAGCAGCCCTCCGGCGTAGGCAAAACAGAGGAAGCGGGGGTGAATCATCATCAGAAGGAGGGCAACTATAAACAGGTATATCAGTCCCAACCCCGCCATATCGATACCGAAAAGGATCAGGAGGACACTCCCCAGAAATCCCCCCAGAATTCCCGCCAGGGTAGCAATTAGGGTTGAATGCAGATACCGGCGGTTGTGCCGGGTCAGACCGGCGGTAAGCTGCCCCTGCTGCATCCTCTTGTATTGCCAGCCAATAAAGATTATCAGGAGCAAATACAATGGCGAGAGCAATGCCGCCAGGTACTTCCTGGCAATTTCACCCAACAACGGAATTAATAATTCCATACAAGGTTACCCTATTCTTTGATTTTGGCCTTCAAAATCTCCAATGCCTTCTCCATCTGCAGATCTGACCTGGTGTTTTCGGGGTTTTTCACCACATAATCCGGTATAATTCCGATCTTGTCTATATCGATGTCGTTGGGGGTATAGTATTTGTCGGTGGTCAACAATAGAGCATCCCCACCGCGCAGCGGGTACACTGTCTGGACCCGGCCCTTGCCGTAGGATTTTTCCCCCACCAAGACCGCCACCTTGTGGTCCTTCAAAGCCCCTGCCAGAATCTCCGAGGAACTGGCGGATCCCCGGTTTATCAGGACTACCATTGGCATATCCAACCCACCGGAAGAGGCCTCATATACCCGGGCATTACGATCGCGGTTAACGATTTTGACTATGTCCCCCTGGTGAAGGATGAGGTCGGCGATTTGTACCACGGAATTAAAGTCTCCCCCCGGGTTTGCCCGCAGGTCGATTATGAGTCCCTTGACACCTTTTTCAATTAATGAGTTCAGGTGCTCGGTGAACTCCTCGGGTGTATTCATGGTAAAATGGCTGATTTGCAAGTAACCGATATCCGGCTCGTTCTTCACTATCTCAGAACCGACCGAATCAACGGCAATACTCTTTCTTAGCACCTTGAAATCCAGTTCTTTTTTACTGCTCTCCCGGTAAACCGTTATTTCCACCTGGGTACCAGGTTCACCGCGTATAAGCGCGACCGCATCATCGACGGTTAAACCCTGGGTGGTTTCCCCGTTTATCGCGGTTATCACGTCACCGCTCTTCATTCCGGCCTTGTCCGCCGGGGAATCCTTGATGGGGGCGATGATCGTAATCCGGTTATTCTCTCCCGCTCCTACCACTATTCCTACACCGTTAAAACTCCCCTGGAGACGGTTGCCCAACTCCTCATAATCATCCCGAACCATGTAGTTGGAATAAGGATCGCCCAGGGCCTCCACCATGCCTTTTATCGATCCCTGAACCAGAGATGAAGTGGAAGCGTCCTCCAAGGAGCGGGTTTCAGCCAGCCAGAAAGCCTTAATAAGACTGCCCAGATTGTACTGGTTGGTGGCGATTAGATAGGTGAATCCACCAAAAAAGACCAGCCCCAAAATCGCAAAGAAATAGACAATTCCCTGAAATACACTTCTATTTCTCAATGTGTCACCGCCGTTCATATATATGTCTATTATCCAGTCATAGTTAATATGTTACCCGAACAGGTTGGCAGGAACAAGAAATCCATCTCGAACGCCTGAATTCTGTTCACCGGGGAGTACTAGACCGCGACGTACCTTACTAGAATTCTGTTCCCGGGGCGAAGTCTATTTCGTCTCCTGTTTCGGGGACACCATACTAAATTATTCTGGCCCGCCGAAATAATTTAGTATGGTGTCCCCGAAATTCTACCCTATAGCAGGCGCCCGTACCCAGGCGCACGGCGCGAAAAAGGCGAGATTGCTCTCGCCTCTATTTAACCGTATCCACCTGATGTTACCACATGCTACAGGTAGCTGTTGGGGTTCACAGGGGTTCCGTTTTTACGGACCTCGAAGTGGAGATGAGGTCCGGTGCTCCAGCCGGTGGAACCAGCTCGGCCAATAGTCTGACCCTTGGTGACAGTAGCTCCTGCTTTGGTTTCAAACTTGGACAGGTGCGCGTAGAGGGTGGATATCCCTCCCCCGTGATCTATGATGATCATGTTGCCGTAAGCCGAGTTATAGGTGACCGTCATAACCTTTCCACTATCTGCGGCCACCACCTTGGCTCCCTGGGGCGCTCCAATGTCCATGCCGGTATGTAATTTGTTCTGCTTCAATATCGGGTGGTAACGCATCCCGTATTTTGAGGTTATCCTAGTATACCCCGGAGCCGGCCAGGTGAACTTGCCGGTACCCACATAGGCGCCGTCACCCTGCTGCATACGTCGGATCATGATTTCGATCTCTTGTGACGCCTGTTCCAGTTCCTTAAGGGCTTTCTCGTAAGCCTTCCGGTCATTCTGTACTTCTTTGAGGGCAGCCTTTCGTTGACCCGTTTTGGCCTCCAGCTGCTGCTCCTTTGCCTTTATGGCATCCTGAGCTTCCTGTAAAGCCTTCTTGTTAACTTCCAGCTGTTTTTTCTTGTCCTCTAATTGCTGCCGCTCTTCGGCAATGGTCGTAATCAGTTCCTGGTCCTGGTTGACAATCTCTTTCAAAAGCTCCCATCTGGTGAGAAAGTCCGAAAAATCCGTCGCCGATAACAGCACTTCCAGGTACGATATATCCCCTACCTCATAAATCAAAACCAGCCGCTCGCCCAGAACCTCAGTGCGCTCTGCCAGATGAGCCTCAGCTTCCGCGATTTCCTCCTCAGTCACCTCAATGCGCCGGTTTACGACCTTGACCTGGCTTTCCAGGGAGGCAATCTCATTCTCCGTCTGTTTTATTTCCCTTTCCAGTTTGCTGACCTCACTGATTATTCCGGTCTCTTTGCTCCTGGCTGATCCCACCAGCTGTCGCTGGGCTTCAATCTGCTTTCTCAGCGCATCCAGCTGGGACTGCTTGTCCTTCAGTTCATCAGCCCGAACCGGATGAACTGCCGGTGGTAAGTATCCGATAGCCGGTATCAGGAATGCAAATACCAGCAGGGAAGCTATTATCCTTCTGATTCTCATGACTCTCATAACTCCTTTTCTCGTATTGATTCGCCGCAGTGGAACCTGGGCAAGTACCTGTCCGATATAGCTCCTCGGTTGTCAGAACCGCTCGGCCTTATGCACCTGGACTTGGGTGTTCATCAGTCCCTAAACATCCAGGAACTTGTTTACCGATATGAAGGTTCCCACGATTCCCAGGCCGATTCCGGCTCCACTCAGTGCCAGGAAGAGGTTTATGAGGACCCGATCGTCCGTTATCAGCGGTAAAAACGCCAACGCCGGTTGGACGTTTTCAATCAGGTAATGGTAACCAAGTGATAGGAAGAGGATGGCAACCAGGGTTCCCGACAAGGCCAGAAAAACCCCTTCCAGAAAGAACGGTGCGCGAATAAAACGGTTGGTCGCACCGACCAGTTTCATAATGTATATCTCCTTGCGCCGGGAGAAGATAGTCAGCCTGATGGTGGTGGCTACCAGGAAAACAGCGGCTATGCCCAGGAATATCACAATGAAAACGCTGATGATCCGTACCCAGCGGGTGGCGGAAAACAGTTGCTGCACGACTTCCTGCCCATAACGCAGCTTGGATATCCCCTGCATCTTATCCAGCGCTGCCGCCAGTGTGGCCACTTCCCGGGGATTCTCGCACTTTATCTTAAAACTGTGCGGCAAAGGGTTGTTGCCTTCCAAGGTCTCCAGCAGGTCATACTCACCCTTCCCCAGCTTATTCTCCAGCGAGGACAGAGCCTGATCCTGGGAAACAAAGGTAACCGACAAGACCCCTGGATACTTTATCAGCTTTTCCTCCAGCTGATTTCTTTCCCGGAGTGTGAGATCCTCCTCCAGAAAGGCTATAATCTCGACATCCGACTCCAGCTTTTCGATGACCTCCCCGCTGTTCATATACAGGAGAATCGCCAAACCCAGGATAAAAACACAGATGGAAACGGTGGTTGCGGTAGCCAGGCTCAGTAAACGGTTGCGTCCCAGTGAGGTTTTGGCCTCCCGGAAGAAGTATTTGATCGTGTTCCACCTCATGCTATTTCTCCTATGGAATCGGAAACCACGGCCCCTTTTTCAAGATATATCACCCGTTTGTGCATCCGGCGCACAATATCCTGCGCGTGGGTGGCCATGATTATAGTGGTCCCTTTTTTGTTGATCTCAGATAGGAGTTCCATGATCTCCCAGGAGGTGTCTACGTCAAGATTACCGGTTGGCTCATCAGCAATGACTATTAGAGGATGATTAATTATGGCCCTGGCAATGCCTACCCTCTGCTGTTCCCCTCCAGACAGCTGTGATGGGAAACTCTCCTCCTTGCCTTTCAGGCCTACCATTTTCAAGGTCTCCTCTACCCGGTTGTTGATCTGCTGGGGATGCGCCCCGACCACCTGCATGGCAAAGGCTACGTTTTCCCGGACCGTTTTGTTCTCCAGGAGTTTAAAGTCCTGAAAAACCACCCCGATATTACGACGCAGTTGAGGAACCTCGGAGGCCTTCATACGCAGAATGCTGCGTGAAGCGATAAATATCTGACCACGGGTAGGCAGCTCTTCCCGCATCAGCATTTTTATAAAAGTTGATTTACCTGCGCCGCTGTGTCCCATCAGGAACACGAACTCACCGCGTTCAATCTTTAAGGTAACATCAACTAATGCCCGCACCCCGTTGGAATAAGTCTTCGATACATTGTACATCTGAACAAGCAAAAACCCCTCACCCCAAACCTATAACGAAAATAAATACAAAAGCATGTAAATGCACACTATAAAACTCTACGCCAATAAGTGTCACAATCTAACAGACACTGTCCAATTAAGCGCGATAAGGCACAAAAAAACCACCTTATACCTTATAGGAAAGGTGGTTCTACACCAATTATATTGATTCCTTTATTTTGTTGTCTTTTTTGACATGGAAATTTGGGCCGCCTCGACAATATGGCCAGCCGTAAGTCCGTAAAAATCGAGCAATTCCTGGGGAGTTCCCGATTGGCCAAAGCTGTCCTGAATCCCGACCTTGACTACCGGTACCGGGTACTCAGAGGTGACCAGTTCGGAAACCGCACTGCCCAATCCCCCAATAATACTGTGTTCTTCGGCGGTTACCAGGCAGCCGGTCAGACGCGCCGCCTTTAGTATTGCTTCGGTGTCGAGCGGTTTGATGGTGTGGATATCAAGTACGGTGGCCTCGATTCCCTGTTCTGCCAGTTTGGCAGCGGCCTGCAAGGCTTCCTGCACCATCATCCCGCAGGCCAGTATCCCTACATCCTTGCCTTCCCGCAGCCTAATCGCTTTACCGATCTCGAAGCTGACATCATCACCATATATAACCGGAACCTTGGAACGCCCCAGCCGCAGATAGCAGGGCCCTGGTTCGTGATAAATCGCCTTAACCGCCCGGGCAGCGCTGGGACCGTCGGCGGGAACGATAACCTTCATATTCGGTATTACCCTCATCAGGGCCATGTCCTCCACCGACTGGTGCGAACTGCCGTCCTCACCCACAGTTATCCCGGCATGGGAGGCACATATCTTGACGTTCAGCTCAGCGTAGGCGATGGAATTGCGGATCTGCTCAAACGCCCTCCCGGTGGCAAATATTGCAAAGGTGCTGGCGAACACCACTTTGCCGGAAGCGGCCAGACCTGCCGCTGTCGCCATCATATTCTGCTCGGCTATACCCATGTCAAAGAAACGTTCCGGATAGGCCCGGGCGAAATCAACCGTCTTGGTGGATTTGGAAAGGTCAGCGTCCAAAACCACTACGTCCTGGTATTCTCCTCCTAGTTCTTTCAAGGCCTGCCCATAGGCATCCCTGGTTGCTGCTTGTGCCATCTCGTCCTCCATTTGTATTCATAATCTCAGTGCATCATTTGCATCATGGGGACAGTCCCCATGATGCAATCGGATCAGACACAGTCGAATTCGCGCAAGGCCTGCTCGATCTGTTCCTGGGACGGTGCTTTGCCGTGCCAGTCTACCTGGTTCTCCATAAATGAGCAGCCTTTACCCTTGGTGGTCCGGGCAATTATCGCAAACGGCCGGCCTTTGGTCTGCCGGGCCTCATTAAGGGTCTGTAATATTGCTCCGGTATCGTGTCCATCTATCTCCCGGGTCTCCCAGCCGAAGGCCCTGAACTTATCGGCAATAGGTTCAATGGACATCACATCGGCCAGGGGACCATCGATCTGCAGACCGTTATTGTCCACAAAGGCTACCAGGTTATCCAGCCGGTAATGCTTGGCAGCCATGACTGCCTCCCAGACCATGCCTTCCTCGATCTCCCCATCACCCAACAGCACATAAACCCGCGAGTCCCGGCGATCCAGCCTGGCAGCAAGTGCCATACCTACTGCCCAGCCAATCCCCTGGCCCAGAGAACCGGTGGAGGCTTCTACTCCGGGCAGCCTGCGCATGTCAGGATGTCCCTGCAGGGGACTGCCGAACTTGCGTAAGGTTGCCAGCATATCCTGCGGGAAAAAACCGGCCTCCGCCAACACCGCGTAAAGCAGCGGGGCTGCGTGCCCCTTGGAGAGTACAAAACGATCCCGCTCCGGCCAATCCGGGCGCTGCGGATCGTACCTCATCTCCCAGAAATAGAGACTGGCCACAATGTCAGCCGCGGACAAGGCCCCTCCCGGGTGTCCGGAACCAGCCCGGCCCACCATCTGAATAATCTCCCGGCGCAGCCGTTTGGCCCTGCCTCCTATAGCGTCTATCACCTGTTGATTAATCTCATGCATGTTTTTACTCCTATTATTGATTAAAATGGGTGAACCCTGTGGGCGCTAGCGGACCGTTCCTGATAAGCACCCGGAAGTTTGGCGCCCTATTTTTAACCAGGTATTGTTACTATAAGCCGGACATGGTTCACTACATATATGGCGCAAATCTTTCATGTGCGAAGAAACAGGACAAGAATGATTTCCGCCTCGAGCTCACCGTTCACTTTTCATTTCCTGCTTCCTGCATACTATAGCTTGCAAGTAAAGAACCATCCCTATGCCGCTTATTCCTTTAACAGGTTTTCTGCTTCCGCGTGCAAATATGCAGAAATAAATTGATTGATGTCCCCGTTCAGGACCGAGTCCACATTGCCGACCTCGACCCCGGTACGGTGGTCCTTGATCAGACTGAAGGGGTTAAGGACATAGGACCTTATCTGGTTCCCCCAGGCGATATCCTTGTGTTCCCCTTTGATCTTCTGTATATTCTCCGCCTGTTCCTTGCTCTTCAGCTCAAACAGCCGGGCCTTCAGTATCTTGGTAGCCGCATGCTTGTTGGCGTGCTGGGACCTCTCATTCTGACACTGCACCACAATCCCGGTAGGAAGGTGGGTTATACGTACTGCGGAATCGGTCTTGTTGACATGCTGGCCACCGGCTCCGCCGGAACGGAAGGTGTCTATCCGCAAATCCTCCGGTTTGATATTGACCTCCACCTCCTCGGGCAGGTCCGGCATGACTTCCACCTGGGCGAAACTGGTATGGCGACGGCCGGATGAATCAAAGGGGGAAACCCTGACCAGGCGGTGCACTCCCCGCTCACCCTTCAGTCTCCCGTAGGCAAACCGCCCCTTGACATAAAAGGTGGCGCTCTTGATCCCCGCCTCATCACCGGGAATCATGTCCCATAACTCATGGCCGTCCATATTATCTTCAGCCCACCGGCTGTACATGCGCAAGAGCATCTCCGCCCAGTCCTGGGCATCAGTGCCCCCTGCACCCGCGTGCAGCGACACTATGGCGTTGTTGCGGTCATACTCGCCGGCGAACAGGATATTCAACTCAAACTCCTCGAAATCCTGCTTGAGACGGGCCAGTTCCAGGGCCGCCTCTTCAAACAGTTCTTTCTCCTCCTCACTCACCGCCATTTCCAACAGGCCTTTTAAATCTGTGGTCTCCGCCAGCAGGCGGTGATGGGTATCCAGGGTTTCCTTCAGGTCACTGATGCGCCGCAGGACCTTTTGCGCCTCCCGGTTATCATCCCAGAAACCGGGGTTGACGGTCTTCTTCTCCAGGACCGAGATCTCCTGGCTGATCCCCTCTAAGTCAAAGAGACCTCCCTATTTCCATGAGTCGCTCCTCAATGTATTCCGCCATGTTTTGTGGATCTTCCAGCATATAATCACTCCTTGGACGAACTGCCCCCGACCAGTTGGGGGCTTCCGCCTGAACTATTCCTTTTATACGGTAATACTATCGGGATTCATTTGCAACCTTCGTGATTGACAGACCGCACGGCGATAGCCTTTGGCTGACGGAGATTGCTCTGGTCCCGATACTCCTGTTGGGTTGACCACTCTACCCTGCATATCAGAACACGGCCCCGTTCAGGCTACAGGCATAATGGAAAGCGTCTGAACCAAAGTTGCTTGCAAGCGGGGCTCGTGCCGATCCCAGACAAATTTGCGGTCAGTGACAGAATCACGCCCGTAGGCTGATCAGAGAGGTGCTGTTTCTTCTGGTGCTGGTTCGAAATAGCTGTACTTGTGTTTCAGGATCACGATATCGACCCGCCGGTTGATAGCACGGTTGGCCACGCTGTTATTGGGGACCAGGGGCCGGTACTCACCATATCCCGTAGCTGATATCTTTTCGGGCTTCACGGAACCCTCGTTGATCAACTGCTGGGCAACATTGGTGGCACGAATGACGGACAGCTCCCAGTTGGAGGGGAACTGAGCCGTATGTATAGGCAGGTTGTCAGTATGGCCTTCTACCCGTGTGTAGTTGGGCAGCTCGGCCAGGGATTTCCCCACCCCGGAGATCACCTGCCTGGCCCGGGGAGTCAGTTCCGCCGACCCTTTGGGAAACAGCAGGGTATCCTTCAGGCTTATCACTAAACCCCGCTCCTGCTGCATAATCACGATGTTCTTGCTGATGCCCGGGTCCATGGTCTCCAGAATCTTCAGGTACTCAACCAGCTGCAGACGGGCGGCCTCCAACTCTGCCTGGCCCATCACGTCCCCGTGCTGGGCACCTGATTGGCCTTCAATGATTGCCGGTCCGGTAAAATCCAGGATCTCCGGCGCCTTGCCCGCCAGGACCTGACTCAGTGAACTGGCTACCGCCTGCATCTTTTGGGCATTGATGTTACTTATACTGTACATGACGACGAAGAAGATCATCAGGAGGGTGATCAGGTCGGCATAGGTCAGGAGCCAGCGCTCCATACCCGGGCCATTTTCCCCTCCATTATGATTCTTTTTCCTTCGTCCGAATTTGATTCCCGCCATCTCTTACATTCCTATCCCAACCGCCTCGTTCTCCAGCAGCGTCTCCTTCTCCCTGTCCGGCAGGAAAGTGAGCAGTTTTTCCCTTATGACCCGGGGGTTCTCCCCGGCCTGAACTGAGAGAACACCCTCCAGAATAAGCTCCATCAAGGATACCTGGCGGGCAGTCTTGGTTTTCAGCTTCGTAGCAAAGGGAATCCATAAAAGGTTGGCGGTCGCAATTCCATAAAGGGTGGCCAGAAAAGCCGATGCTATCGCCGGACCCAGGGTATCCGGATCCTGGATATTCCCCAGCACATGAACCAAACCCATGACCGTTCCGACTATACCCATGGTAGGAGCGAACCCACCAGCTGAGTTGAAGATCTCAACCCCCAGGTTCTGGCTCTGTTCATAAGCTGTAATCTCCATCTCCAGCATGTTTCTGGTCAGTTCCGGATCGGTTCCGTCGATAACCAGTTGCAGACCCCGCCGCATGAAATCATTGTCTATTTCTGACAGGTGGCTCTCCAGGCTGAGCAGGCCCTCGCGCCGCGCCCGGTCAGCCGTCTCCACCAGGTGTTCCACCGACCCGCCAAAGTCAATACTGTGCTCGGTAAAGATGGCCTTCAGAAAACCCGGGATTGTCTTGAGCTCTGCATAGCCGAAACTAATGGTAACCGCACCTATGGTTCCACCCATCACGATTGCTCCGGACGAGCCAACGAAGAGGCTGCCGAAATGGCCGCCTTCCAATATGAATCCGCCAATCACTCCTCCAAAGCCTATTATTAATCCGATCAGGGTGGTGAGGTCCATTAGCTAACTCCTTTCCCACAGCATTTCTTATACTTTTTCCCGCTGCCGCACGGGCATGGGTCGTTCCTTCCCACTTTCTTGTCCGCCTTCACCGGCTGCCGGGGGCCCTCGTCCTCCCGGTTGGCCACCATGGTCCGCTCCTGCGGCTGGCTTACCAGACGGATGCGGAACAGGTAGCGGGTTACATCCTCCTTGATGCTCTCCTCCATGATCTGATAAGCATCAAAGGCCTCAAACTTGTATTCAATCAAGGGGTCGCGCTGCCCGTAGGCCCGCAGGTTTATCCCCTCCCGCAGCTGATCCATGGCATCGATATGGTCCATCCACTTCTCGTCTATCACTCGCAGCATGATGGCCCGTTCCAGCTCTCTCAAGGTCTCGGAACCAAGTTCCTCTTCCCGTTCCTCATACATCCGGTGGGCCTCATCCTGCAGGTACTCAACGACCTCTCTCCGGGTCATACCTCTCAGGGTGTCGACACTCAGATCAGGAATGGGAGCATAGTTCTGTTCCACCAGGCTGATCAGTCCCTCCAGGTCCCACTCCTCGGCATACTTCTTCTCACCGGCAAACATGCTGACGATTGACTCGGCCACATCGTCCATCATCGCCAGAACGGTTTTCTTAAGGTCCTCCTCGGCCAGCACCTTGCGGCGCTCCTTATAGATGACCTCGCGCTGCTGGTTGATAACATCGTCATACTCCAGCACATTCTTGCGGATGCTGAAGTTCCTGGCTTCCACCTTGCGCTGGGCGTTCTCGATGGCCCTGGATATCATCCCGTGTTCAATCGGAATGGAATCATCCATCCCCAGGCGGTCCAGAAGGCCCTCGACGTTGTCCGAGCCAAACAGCCGCATCAGGTCGTCCTCCAGTGAGACATAAAAGCGTGACATACCCGGGTCACCCTGACGACCGGAACGGCCGCGCAGCTGGTTGTCGATGCGGCGGGACTCATGGCGTTCGGTCCCCAGCACATACAGGCCTCCCAGGTCGGTTACCCCTTCCCCCAGTACAATGTCAGTACCACGTCCCGCCATGTTGGTGGCGATGGTCACGGTCCCGGCCTGCCCGGCCTGAGCGATTATCTGGGCCTCTTTCTCGTGGTGTTTGGCATTCAGCACCTGGTGCGGAATCCCCCGCTTGCCCAGCATCTGGCTTAAAAGCTCTGATTTCTCGATGGAGATGGTTCCCACCAGGACCGGCTGTCCCTGTTTGTGGCGTTCTACGATGTCTTCCACCACCGCCTGGAACTTGCCCAGTTCCGTCCGGTAAACCACGTCCGGATGGTCCTTCCTTATCATCGGCTTGTGGGTGGGGATAACCACCACATCCATGCCGTAGATCTTCCGGAACTCCTCCTCCTCGGTCTCGGCGGTTCCAGTCATACCCGCCAGCTTCCTGTACATGCGGAAGTAGTTCTGGAAGGTTATGGTGGCCAGGGTCTGGGATTCCTTCTCGATCTTGACCCCTTCCTTGGCCTCTATCGCCTGGTGCAGACCGTCACTGTAGCGGCGGCCAAACATCAAGCGCCCGGTAAACTCATCAACTATAATGATCTGCCCGTCCTTCACCACATAATCCCGGTCCCGCTTCATCAGGCAGTGCGCCTTGAGACCCTGATTCAGGTGATGGTTCAATTCCAGGTAACGGTCATCTCCCAGGTTGTCCACGCCAAAGGTCTTCTCTACCCGGGCTATACCGGCTTCAGTCAAGGTCACCAGGTGAGCCTTCTCGTCCACCTTGTAATCCTCTTCATTACGCAGCCTGGGAACAAAACGGGCTATCTGGCGGTAGAGGTCAGTCGGTTTGTCCGACTCACCGGAGATAATGAGCGGGGTCCGCGCCTCGTCAATCAGAATGGAGTCAACCTCGTCCACGATGGCGTAGTTCAATTCCCGCTGCACCATATGATTAAGATTTACCACCATGTTGTCCCGCAGATAGTCAAAACCATATTCATTATTGGTTCCATAGGTTATGTCAGCCGCATAAGCGGCCTTTTTTTCCTCATAGGTCATGCCATGGACAATGAGGCCAACTGACATTCCCAGCATCTCATAGATGGGTTTCATCCACTCCGAGTCACGGGTAGCCAGGTAATCATTGACCGTCACGATGTGCACCCCGCGCCCCTCCAGGGCGTTGAGGTAGGTGGGCAGGGTTGCGACCAGGGTCTTACCTTCTCCGGTCTTCATCTCGGAGATCCTTCCCATATGAAGCACCATGCCCCCCAGGAGCTGCACATCAAAATGCCTCATCCCCAGGGTCCGAACCGAAGCCTCCCGCACTGCCGCAAAAGCCTCCGGCAGCAGGTCGTCCAGGGTCTCCCCATCCGCCAGGCGGTTCCTGAACTCCACGGTCTTGGCCCCCAGCTCGGCATCGGTCAGAGACTGCATCTCACTTTCCAGGCTATTTATTATATCGATCTTTGGCCACAGTTTCTTTACTTCTCTTTTGTTGTAATCGAAAACATTCTTCAAAAATCCTAAAACCATAGGGACACCTCTCTCCACAACAAAGGGAACCCTATAAGGTTCCCTTCATTAGCCTGATATATCCTAATCTTACACTTAACCGGTACTTACTTCAACTAATCGAAGCGGGGCTCGATCAAGCCGAAGTTCCCATCATGGCGGCGGTAAACCACGTTTACCTCCTCCGTTCCGGAATTGAAGAAGACAAAGAAGCTGTGTCCAAGCAGATTCATCTGCATCACCGCCTCTTCAACATCCATGGGTTTCAAAGCAAATTTCTTGGTCCTTACGATTTTAAACTGTTCGACGGCCTCACCTGAAGTTTCCAGTTCCCTTACCAGGCTCTTCCTGAAGCCGATTCCCCGGTAGCGACGATACAGTTTGGTCTTGTACTTATCGATCTGTTTCTCAAGTTTATCGACCACCAGGTCGATGGAAGAGTACATGTCTTCGGTCTCTTCTTCCCCCCTTAAGATAATACCATTGAGTGGAATGGTCACCTCGACCTTGTGGCTCTCCCCTTCTACAGACAGGGTTACCTGGGCTACCCTGACGTCCTCGATGAATCTTTCCAGTTTGGACAGCCGCTTTTCGACGTAATCCTTGAGGGCTTCGGTGACTTCAATGTTTTTTCCTCGAATGTCAAACCTCAAAACGACCACTCCCTTCCCAGTCTGTAATTAGTATATTCTTTTCAGCCGCTGGAAAATCCTTTATCCAGAAATAGGTGCTTCCAGGCTTCTCCGGCACTCCTTCCTCGTTCAGGGTGCTTCAAATTCATATAGTATCATTTGACGACAGGGTTTTGTTGAATCCGGGTGCGCCGGTGTCTAACCCGATCCCACTATCCGTGATCATTAAAGCTGCCCGTATCGACTCCATCGGTCTGGGGGAGTCGCCCAGATATTGTCAGTTTAGACTATGGCGGTCATAAATAACCTTCTGAAACCTGACGTCTTTTTATTATTTATTGCCCGGTAATAAAAGCATGTATCTTTTAATCGCATTCTGCCAAAGTCGAATTTAGTCATCTACAGCATCTGATTGGTTGTGGATTCTGTGGATAAAGTTGTTGATAACGCATTAAATCAAGGTCCAAACTGTGGGTAACTTATTGCGACAAAATATTTCTTGGTATTATTTGTCACACAACGGCGGTTCCTGGAAAAAAACAAAAGCCCGGGATCTCCCCGGGCATCTATCGCCATATTAGTCGCGGTTCTTTACAAAACACTGCTGACAGTAGACTGGGCGATTTGAGACTGGACGGAAAGGGACGGTAGTAATCGCACCACATTCAGCACAAACAGACTCATGCATCTCCCGCGGACCCTTCCCCTCGCCGGCTCTGGCTTTGCGCGCGCTCCGGCAGACTTTGCAGCGCTTGGGCTCGTTGGCGAACCCCTTTTCCGAGTAAAACTCCTGTTCTCCCGCGGAAAAGATAAAATCCTCACCACATTCGCTGCACACCAACACCTTGTCTTCGAACATCCCGTAAAATCCCTCACTCTTTTTAAGATAGCTGCCAACTATCAAGCAGGCAGCATGTTGATATTATACCCTTTATATACAATTATTAGTAAACTTAAAGGGCGGGCTATTTCGGGGACACCATACGAAATAGCCGGAGGGACTCCGCATTATTCGTACGTATTTTTAGCTTCTTAACTCGCTCAGTAATTGCTCAAATTCCTTAATGTAGAGGCTGGTTATTCTACTGGTTATTTCTTCAGCCATTTCCTCACTGTACACATGGGAAGTCAAATTTCTGTCACTCAGCATGAGCAACCAGTTATTTTCCCGGGTAATCAACAATTGGGCATACGCCTCTTTTAGGACTGCTTTGGGTGAGTTTTTATCGGTAATCCCCATATCTTCAAGATAGGCTTTGGTGGCTTTCCACGCCAGTTCGTATGTAAACTCAAAACGCTGGATAACCCCATCACGCAAAATGCCTTTAATATGCTGGTTCTCATTCTGCCGCAATTCCATCTCGGCTTCCTTCAGACGCTGCAAAGCATTGCCGAAATTATGCAATCTCGTCTCCAGCTTGTTCATAAAGAATCACCCCATCCCGCACAATGTTGTCGGCCCAACTATGTTGTGTATCGAAAAACAGGAGGTCAATTTTTTTTAAGGTCTCGATATCTTCAACCTCGGCAGAAAATCTGGCCTTATCAAGCGGAGACAGATCTTCCGCAAAGACAGCAATATCATAGTCACTGACCGGCGAATTATCTCCTCGGGCGCGTGAGCCAAACAGTATAACTCTTTTGGCTTTGTACCTTTTCGATATTTGAATTATTTCTCTCAAGTACGTGATCCAAATTGACCTCAACTCCATAGGTAATTCCTACGGTCTATATACTAATATTACCAGTATTAGACAATTGAATCAAAATGCCAGCGCGCCCTCAATTGCCCCCCGCTAGTCTTTCTTCACCCGGGAAGCGTCACGGTACGCCCGGACGGCTTGCGCAGTGTTCGCAGGCTGGCGACGATGAGCCCGGTAAGTGGACAGTCGCGAGTTCATCAGCTGGATAGTCTCTGGCATCCAGGTCAGCGATGTCCTTAAGTACCCCACCCAGCCTGGCGAAAGCCTCGGCCAGTGACTGGTAGAGCTCATCGCTGACATTACCGCTCATCCCCTTGAGGGTAAACTCCGGCATCCCGAACCGCTGTGCCAGGTCACGTTCGAGGAGGCGGGCCCTGGCTGTTAAGAGCTGCAGGTCCTCCACCAGCTCGGCCTTCTCCTTGAGGACCACATCCTCGTCAAACTCCGAGCCGACAGGATCTGCTGCCGCCTCCAGCTGTTGGCGGGCCAAAACCCTCATATTCTGATAAGTCCCTTCCTGCCGTCCCAAATTCTCGATCAAATCCCTAACCGCTGCCTCCACTGCTGCCTCCTCCTGACCCGGTCATTTTGACAAAAACACACTCCAACCGAAGAATGCGAAATTCTCCTGTTTAACGCCTCGCGAATTGTCACTTTACACATAAAATATAACCTATAAAAATTATAACCTCAGAACATATCTGAGGCATAACTGCAACTATGTATTTCCGCCATCTTAAGACAGGTCAATCGTCTATGCTATCCCGACAACTTGCATTCTCACGCGCCGTTGGTCGGGCCTTATGGTTATTACTCTCTATCAACACCTACTGCGAAGGCCTTATCTATTTCTTCTTATCGACAAACCAGGGTTCATATGCGCCCTGACCCTGACTGTAAGCATCAGCAGCCTGGCGATTAACCCGGGTCTGTTTGATGCGTGCCGCCAGTTCAGTGGATTTCCCCTTTAATAACTGCAGACAGGCCTCATCGTTCCGCCGGATGGCCTCCATTACACCTATCAATTCAGCATTTGTTACCGGCTCCACACCACCTGCGGCAGTTGGCAATGGGGGAGCATCCCCGCCAGAAGCCAGCAACGAATTCAGGTGGTCAATCTCATCCATCAGAGTCTGCCGTTGGCTGACCAGTTCCATAAATCCGGTCAAATCTGCCGTCTCCAGGTCCTCCCGCTGGCAGAACTCCAGCTGGTGGCGGGAAATCGCCAGCATCCCCCGGAACAGACTCTCCCGCTTAATCAAAGCTTCATCCAAAGAATCATCCCCGTTCTCCATGCCTATCCCTGCACATTTATACCGCTGCTGCCTCCAGCCGCCACCCGTGGCGCTGTGCTCGAAGTCTTGTTCAGCGCTTCCTGCCAGGTATCGCGGAGCTCAATAAGAAACCCCCGTACCTCATTTATTATCTCCACATCCTTGCGGGCATTAGCTTCCACCAGGCGGCGATGCAAATACTCATATAGTGCCAGCAGCTTCCCTGAGATTTCATAGTCCATATTCAAGGTACACATGAACTCGGTGATTATATCCTGGGCCCTGACCAGTCTATTATGAGCGGTCTCAAAATCCTTCTCGGCAATTCTCTGAATCGCGGTGTCCAGGTCCCTGATAGCGCCATTGTAAAGCATCAGAAGAAGCTTTCCCGGGCTGGCGGTTTCCACTGCTGAATTCTTATAGCTCGCATAAACCTGCGCTTTTATACTCATATAACTATCCCTCCCTGTCTGCCACTGAACTAGACCAATTCATTGACCAAAACCCCGACCATATCATGAAGGTTGTTGAGCATCTCTTTAATCTGAGCCGCTATGTTCAGCATCTGCTCGGGAGGAATCTCCCGGATCACCTCTTTGGTCTCGCTGTCCACCACTTTGACCTGGACCTGTCCGCTGTCCTCGTGAACTCTGAACTGCAGGCCAAAACTCCCGACTTCCATTGCCCGGTTCAGAATCTCCGCCGCCGAATCCAGCTGCTCTCGACTCACCTGACCCGGAGATCCCTTGTCAAGTGCCTCCCGGGACTTATCGTCCCTCACCCTCTCCCCGGCATTCTGCCCGGTCGCCACGTCCCTGCTGGGGTTAAATTCTAACGCCTTCCCTGGCCCTTCAACCCGCACATCGTCTCCCCCCTGCAATTTGATAATCGCCGGCATCCTTGCCCTAACCATATTATCGAGAGTTGATGCCGGCGACTTTAGTAAATTGTTGTAAGACAGGATACTTGATCTGCCTCTCAGATATTTTGATAAAATATAGCTGTAAATATGGATAAGGAGGGATGCAAGATGCCAAATATCAGACCTATCTCGGACTTAAGAAACAACGCGAATGAGATCTCCGAGTTTTGCCGCCAGCACGGCGAGCCGGTATTCATAACAAAAAACGGGGTTGGCGATATGGTTGTTATGAGCATTGAAACTTACGAGCGGCAACAGGCGTTGGTGAATCTTTATACTAAACTGGCGGAAGCGGAAGAAGAGATAGCTAACGGCGCCCAGGGTGAGGACTTTTTTGAGGTGGCAAAACAGCTCAGGAATACCATACATGGGCAAGTATAAGTTCAAGACATACCCCTCTGCCAAACGTGACCTGAAAGCTATTATCAGCCACCTTAACACACTGTCCCCCCGGCAGCTACGAACTATTACGACCTGATAGTTGAGAAAATTGGCAGCCTGTCCGAAATGCCAGAACGATGTCCGTTCGCCCGGGATGTCATCCTGAAAGGTAAAGGTTACCGTTACCTGATCGTAAAAAGTTACTTGGTTTTTTTGTTATTAAAGATGATACGGTGCAGATACGGCGCATTATTTACGGCAAACGCGGTTATCTGGATTACTGGGACCAACTTTCTGAATAACCCATCCTTTTAGCCTTATTATGCTGTAATGTCCAACCTCACTCCCAGATGAGGGTTAACCGCTTGTTCCATAACCGTAGTCGAAGCAGCCAATATTTCCTTTAACATATCGGCGTTCTCCCGACTGCTGTCCATTGCCATTTTCAGTACCGCAGTTCCAACCTCCTGCTGTAGCTGAACCTGTTTCAAGTTAATTGACAGAGCAGCGATGTCCATATAATCACCTGCTTTTCAAAGATTTCAATCAGTTAGTTCTTAATCAATATTGCCATGTAAGCCATAGTGGTGTAGCCGTTGTCCTTCAGTAACCTAAAGGCATACTGCAGATACTGCTGGTTGTGTTCCACCGTTTTGGCGAAGGATTGGATCAGCTTGATTACCAGTTCATCAGTAAGGCCCTGGTGAAAGGCAGCCATGCCGATAAGATGCATCTTGATCAGGGCATAGTGAACGATCATCATCACGTAGTTGTCAAAGAGGCTTTTCTCGCCGCTGAATGGGAACAGGTTTCTAAAGACATGGTTCACCAGGTAGTTTTCGAGAATATACTCGTGATCCGCCATAAACGGGCGGAAGTACTTCTCTTCGGCCTCCTGGTAGCGGACAGCAATCTCCTCTACCGTAGCCTCCCTGGTGTACTGAATCCCGTGTAATTATATTGCTGCTCTGGGTCCGTAATACTGTTCCAGCTCGGTTTTCCATAAATCAAAGCCCGGCACAACTTCATTCTCCAATGCTCTAACTACCCGAGTCCAGTCCGCCATTTCATAGGCCGTAACCAGTTCAGATAGACCGCTCTGGATTCTTTCGTTATGATCAGCAAAACACTGTGCGTAGGTTTCTTCTTTCCCAAATTGAAGAGCTTGCTGTATGGATATAAATGCCAGTGTAAAATCTTGAAGAAGAGGGAGCGTCTCTTCAAATTTGCCCTCTGCAAACCTTGAACGGATATACTCGATCCCGGTTTGCATAGTTGCAGCAAGGTCGAGAGACTTTTGTATTACCTCGTGATTATAACTCATCCGCGGTCTCCTTTAACTAATAAAATGGAACAAATCTGAAGTCAGCGGAATTAAA
This sequence comes from Syntrophomonadales bacterium, assembly GCA_050951725.1. Classification (GTDB taxonomy): domain Bacteria; phylum Bacillota; class Syntrophomonadia; order Syntrophomonadales; family DTU052; genus DTU052. The sequence goes on from JBMNJO010000015.1 coordinate 42,451, forward strand.
AGAGACCCCGGTTGACCAGGGTCTCTTCGCAATCTGGTATGATTACCGGCCAAGGAGCTGGAGAACTGCCTGCGGCTGCTGGTTGGCCTGCGCCAGCATCGCGGTAGCAGCCTGGGAGAGGATGTTCATCTTGGTGAACTCCATCATTTCCTTGGCCATGTCAACGTCGCGAATACGGGATTCGGCAGCCGCCAGGTTCTCGCTTGAAGTTCCCAGGTTATTGATAGTGTGCTCCAAGCGGTTTTGGAAAGCACCCAGTGAAGAACGCTGAGAAGATACCTGTTCAATTGCGCTTTGGATTACGGTGATCGCTTCTTCTGCACCTTCACGGGTAGAAAGATCGATGTCAGCTAACCCTAAGGCTGCGGTGCGCATATCCTCAATGGTTACCTGCATATTTTGGGTCTGGTTAGCGCCGATCTGGAACTTAACACCGCCACCCTGGCTGGCACTGCTTTGATTTGCAAGGCCTAGCAGTTGAGCTGCCTCACTGTTATCAAATTTAATGCTGCTTGTAGCTTTGGCTGAACCACTTTCAACTACAAGTGCTCCGTCTTTTACCGTTACCGAAACAGCTGCGATTTGTCTGTCAGTTGGGACAGTTTTATTGTAGTCGTCAATTGTCTTATTAATGTCTTTTGCGAGGTCAGTGGCTAATTGATCCATGCTTTTGCTAGCTTCGTACTCCGTTATTGCATCCTCACCAACGGTAGCTAACGTAACCGTGATTTCAGTTCCATCAATTGTCAGGTTAATAGTGTCAGTTGCATTAATTGCCGTTACCGCTGCGGCCCCTGCTGCACTAAATACACCTTCACTACCCGTTGCATTGATCGTACCAGTACCAGTACCTGCTGCTGTTAGGCCTAGTCCCTTAGATGCGCCATTATCAATAATATCTACCGTCGATGTTGCGCCCACTGTGCCGGATGTGATGCTGATTTCTCCGTTTTCGTCTAAACTCGCCTTAACCGAAACGTTAGCAATGTTTGTTCCATTAGCTTTGTTGTAATCGGCAATCGCTTTATTAATATCCTCCTGCAATTGAGCAGCCACATCTTTGGTGATGACTTTGGTACCACTCGAGCCGTCATCAACCTCGAAAGCTTTATAAGTGTCAGCGTCAATTGCAACGTTAATATTTGCACCGTCGATCTTTAGTTTAAGATCGCCATCAGCTGGGTCAAAAGCTTCGGCATCAACGGCAGCTACACTTTTAGCGGTTGCCGCAGTCTCCTTCCCAAGTGCAGAACTAATAACGGCTGCATTGTCCGTTCCGGCTACTGTTCTTGCACCAAGAGAACCATCAATTAGCTTCTGGGTGTTGAATTCGGTGGTATTGCCGATACGGTCAATTTCTTCCTTCAATTGCTGAATCTCTGCCTGGATTTCGTTGCGGTCAATATCAGTATTGGTGTCACTGCTGGACTGAACTGCCAGTTCCCTCATTCTCTGGAGAATGGCGTGGGTTTCGTTCAATGCACCTTCAGCAGTTTGGATCATAGAAATAGCATCCTGGGCGTTACGGCTGGCTTGTTCCAGCCCACGGATCTGGCCGCGCATTTTCTCGGAAATTGCCAAGCCGGCAGCATCATCACCAGCCCGGTTAATCCGTAATCCAGATGAGAGTTTTTCCAATGACTTGTTGCTCAACGCGCTGTTAGCGCTTAGCTGACGGTAGGTGTTCAGAGATGCAATATTGTGGTTAATCCTCATTAAGATAACCTCCTTGTTTCGTTTTTGGAAGCCTCCATGCTTCCATATTTTTTATGAAACTATGCTCTTCTCGACCTGATCCCACTACCCTCCTTTCACGGAATCATTTTGCTATGTTTACCTAAAATGTTTATCGAAATTCAGCTGTTTAGCAGTGACTTTGTTTATCGGCGTTTATGTTAAACAGCCTCCCGCAATCGCCTTCATTTGAGATCTTGCTATATAATGTCCCTATTCCCAATAACCCAATCCCTAACTACCCCTGATTACTGAAGAACTGCTGGGTCAGCCACATGCTCTGCGCATTCATCTGGTTGATAGCCTGTTCCATGGCTGTAAACTGGCGGTAGTAGCGCTCTTCAAGATTAGCCAATCTTTGTTCTGCTGCCGAGATGCTCTTGTCTACGCGTCTGATATCCTCCCCCAGGACGCTGTCATCATAGAGAGCGCCTGCTGATCCCGCTTTGGCGGTTATCTCGGACATGGCGTTGTTTACAGCGTCATACAGTTTGACAGCTACCCCTGATTTTTTGGAATCCTCGTTGCTGACCGTGAAGAGGTTCATGACCCCTTCCGGGTCGTTGGTCAATGCTTCGCGGAGCTTGGTTTCGTCTATTTCCAGCTTGCCGTTCTCGTACCAGTTCTTGGTCGTGATCCCGATCGAACTCAGGCTGGTGTAATCTCCGGTTAACCCATCGACTCGCGACATGGTAACCGACCTGATCTGGTTGTAGGCATTGCTTAACAGCTGGTCGGCCTTGAGCATTCCGCTGCGGGCCTTTTCTTCCCATTTTTCGATTTGGCTGTCCGACATCTCTTTTTTCTGCTCATCGGTCAGCGGCAGGTAATCCCGGTATCGTTCCTCCTTAAGCTTTCCGGCAATGCTGTCGATAGTGGAGTTGTAGGTCTCCACGAAGGCTTTGATCTTTGCCATGACCGCATCCACATCCTGGTTTACGCTCACCTTTACCGTCTGGCCGGAAGCTTCCTTGAGGTTCAGGGTGATGCCATTGACGGTGAACTGGTTGCTGGAGAACTTGAGTCCGGTGGCATCGTTGAAGTCAATCACGGCATCCGTTCCGCGGTGGGCGTTGGCTTCGTCGGCACCGACATTGACGTTGAGTTTCAGATGGTCCGTGAGGAAGTTCTGCTCATCGGCTTTGACGTGGATCTCGGCCTGTTCCCCGGTGCCGCTGGTCATGAGGAAAAATCGTTCCAGGTTCGAGTCATAGCTGGCCTTGATCCCCAGACCGGCACTATTTATTTCACTTGCCACCTGGTATATGTTGTGGGTGTCCGCATTGAAGGTGAAGGTCTTTTCTTTGACCTCTCCGTTAACATTTCCCTGCAGGGTGAAGGTGATGTCACCTGTCAGACCGAACTGTTCTCCCATGGTTTTGATTACCCGGCCATTTTCACCTTCGGTATAGCTGGCAGCCAATGCTTCGGTGCTGGACTTGGTCACCCCGGTGGCCAGGCTATGTACTTTCACGGTGTAATCGCCGGCCAATGCCGTATTCCCGGCGGTGGCCGTCAGGACATCGTTATTTGAACTGGAGGCACTTTTGGACATATAGGTTCCCTGCAGTCTCATATCAAAGGCGGAGTTTCTGAGGGTCAGGAGTTTGGTGTTGATGGTGCGGTAATCCTCCCTCCGCCATTCGAGCACCTGCTTTTGTTGATAACTCTTGTCCACCTGCATGCGGTGCGCCCGCATCAGCTCGCTGACCATCTGGTCTATGTCCATACCGCTGGCCAGTCCGCTCAGCCGCAATACCATCTACTTCCCCTCCCCTTTTACCTGTTTCACAATATCTGCTATTCCCTTCGGGTTCAGCATCGCCTGCCGGTTCTCTTCCCGGACGGCGTTGTAGATCTCTTCCCTGAGTACAGCCAGCTGCCGGGGAGCCTCGATCCCCAGCTTAACCTTGTCGCCCTGTATCTCTACGATGGTAATCTTTATATCCTCACCGATCAGAATCGCTTCATCCAGTTTCCTGGTCAGGATTAACATATTACAACCCCTGTCCTTGTGCGGAAATGGCCTTCTGCTGCCGGGGGAAAATCGGGTGTTTGGTCTGGTAACGTGTGTTACCTGCTACATGCTGCAGCCCCTTTCTGGTCGCCGGGTTGACGATGATGGGTGCCAGCAGGTTGGCGGTGGCTTCCCTGAAGTCCCGGGGAATCGTCAAGACTGCGAATATGGCCAGTTCCTGTTCTTTGTTCTCTATTCCCAGGATTTCCAGGCTTTCTGCGGATAATTCCAGTTCATAGTCAGGAAAGAAGACAAAAGGCACCGCCAGGACCAGGCAGAGGTCGGGATTTGTCAGCGCGTGCATGTAGTAGAAAGGACCGTCCCCGTCAATCGGGAATATGGTGTATTCCCGGTCATTCTCAAAGCCGGGGATACCTCCCGGGAAGTTGATCACCCTGGTTTCATCTATTTCGATCTCACCTAACTGGCTGCTCTTGATTTTCATGAGTTCCTCCTACGCACTTACATCCAGCCTCCGGCCGATGTACTCAATATCAATTGAGGGTTTTATCCTCCAGTTGACTCCTACCTGACCCCAATCCAACTGGCCGAGGACCTGTCCCTTAGCGGGCTTACGGTTACATTCCCTGGTTTTACCGCAATCTGCAGGTCTTCAACGATAACATCGATCACCGGCCGGTGTTTGGGGACCGCGGCTACGTCAAATTCATCCTGGTCTTGTGTGTTCATTAAGGCGATATCCGCTATGTCAATACCCTTTTCTATCGAGGCCAGCAGGTCGCCTTCGCCGGCGATTTGTGCTATCCCTTCGAATCCCAGTCTCTGGGATAATGCGGCCATGTGCCGCGAGAAATCCAATGGGTATCTTCGCCCCACATCAGCAAAACACTGGGTCTGATCGATCTCTACCCGGGGCTGTTTCTGGTCTATCTTGATCTGCGAAGGGGCAATCTCTAAATCTAACTGAGGATGGTGGATTTCCATGTTATAGGATGGCTGCTTGATGTCCAGGCCTATCTGTCCGAACTGCTGGTTTATCCTGAGGTCCATCTTCCCACCCTCTATCCAGTCAAATCAACCACGGCTAGCGCAGGAAATCCACCAGGCTGGGCATTATGATCCTGGCCCCCGCCGCCAGCGAAGCGCGGTATACGTTCTCCTGTATTTTAAGCTGCATAATGACTTCGGCCATGTCGGCATCCTGGTTCTTGGACAGGAGTTCCTCATAGTTGATGCGGGTGCTTTCCAGACGGTTCTCCTGCAGGTCCAGCCGGTTAACCTTGGCCCCGATGATGGCTCGCTCCTGGTTTACTCCATCCAGCTTGTCCTGTATCAACCCCAGGTCCTGATTCATCCCCGCCTCATCACCATTTTCCAGGTCAGTGGCAATCTTGCCCAACAGCTGGTATATGCCGGGATTGGCAGCGTCCTCATTGAAAAACAGCTCGCCGATGGTGGAGTTAATGGGTACCGTGGTTCCAGCCCCGATCTCCAGGTTCATCGTCTGGTCATTGGCGGTCCAGGTCCCGTTTTGCAGAGGGGCCTGGGTTACGTTGGTGCCGGCAAATATGTGCTTGCTGCCGTAGGTGGTGTTGGCGATCACACCAATCTGCTCCTGAAGCTGCCGCAGCTCGGCGGCAATCGCCTCCCGGGCTGATTCGGAACTGGTGCCGTTGATGCCCTCGATGGTGAGCTCATTGGCCCGGTGCAGTATATCGGTGACATTGGCCAGGGCACTGTCGGTGGTGTTCATGAAGTTCCTGGCTTCGGAGATCTTGTTGAGATACTCCTCGGCCTCGCCGATAGTGCTGGTATAGCGCAGGGTGTTCACCACCCCGGTTGGGTCATCTGAAGGCTTGTTGATGCGCTTGGTGGTCGAGAGCCAGGTCTGGACCTGGTCCAGACGGCGCAGGTTCTGGTTCAGGTTGTACTTCGTGTTATAGGCCATCATGAAGTTGGTAACCCTCATTGCTCGGCCCTCCCTATCTTCCGGTTATTCCCATGCGATTGATAATAACGTCAATCGCCTCATCAATGGCGGTTATGTAGCGCGCAGCGGCGTTGTAGGCGTGCTGGAACTTGATCATGTTGGTCATCTCCTCATCCAGAGAGACCCCGGCGGTTGCCTGGCGGCGGAGTTCCAGCTGGTTTAGCAGGGTATCCTGGTTCTCCACCATCCGGGTGGCCTCCTGGGCCAGAACCCCAATCGAGGAAACCTGGGAACGCCAGTAATCATCAAACGTCACTGGCCCCAGGGTGCCGGAAAGGCTCTGCTTGAGCTGAGCCAGCTTCAGGGCATTGCCGCCATCTCCAAAGTTAATCGCGGTGCCCGAGTCATCCCGGGTACGGCTGCTGGCCGCGGCGATGTTTTTAACGTCCGCTATTATCCGGTCATCGACCCTGATCTGTTTCGCCCACTCCACATTGGGATCATTTATATCGATTCCATCCTGGTTAAAGAAATCTATCCCATCAGGGTTCTCCCCGCCCGTGTTATTCAGGCTGTACCCCTGGCGGTGAATCGCGTTGGTGTCAATCACTATGGCTTTGGCCAGTTGATTAAGGGTCTTCATCAGGCGAGGGACCAGATTGCGATCCTGACCCAGTTTGGAATTCTCCGCACAGCCGCGGGCCTCCAGGAGACCCAGGAGTTCTCCTGAGGTAATAGATACTTCTATATCATCACTGCTGGCTGGTCGCCCGGTTATCACCGAGCCCGGGTGAGAATCCGGGTCCAAATCCCATACCACCTTGTACATGCCTTTGTTGTCGGTGTTGAGCCCCAGACTTACGGTGCGCACTCCCATCACCAGGGGTGCTCCCCCCACCAGGATGGAGGCCATGCCGTTGGACTCGACGGTTATCTGGGCATCAACCAGGCGGGATATCTGGTCCAGCAGCAGGTCCCTCCGGTCGATCAGGTCATTGGGGGTCTGGCCGGAAAGGGTTATGGCCTTGATCTGCTGGTTTACATCGGCTATCTGCTGGGCGATGGAGTTGATCTCCTCCACCTTGGTCTTTACCTGGCTGTTAAGGTCCAGGCGCAGGTTGCTCAGCTGGTTGTACATGTGGTGAAAGGTGTCGGCGACCGCCATCCCGCGTTGCTTGACTACCTCCCGCACCGACTCGTTCTCCGGCGATTCCACCAGGGCCTGCCAGGACTCCCACAGGTCATCGAGCACTCCGCGCAGGCCCTGGTCCGAAGGTTCGTTCAGGATAACCTCCACCGTATCCAGGGCGGTCTGCAGCGACTCCCAGTACCCTGAGGCCTGGCTCTCATCGCGTATCTGCATATCTATGAACTCATCGCGCAACCTCCGGATCTCGCCTACCATGACCCCGGTCCCGAACTGACCCGGCTGTACGTTGTTCATGCTCAGCGCCGCAAAAGGAGCCGTGGTCTGGATTGCCGCCACCTGACGGGTGTAGCCCGGGGTGTTGGCGTTGGCGATGTTGTGGCCGGTTACATCCAGTGTTGCCTGCTGGGTGAGTATCGACCGGCGACCCATTTCTATGCCCATGAAGGTTGAACGCATGGTATTACTCCTTAATCAATCAGTTTAGACCCTCTTGTCCAGTACACTGCGGGAGGGGCTTTCTTTGACGGATCCGCCGGCTGAGTAGGTGGTCTCCCGCTGCCGTGTCAAAAGGGCCTCTATGCTTTCCACATAGGTAAGGGACTGTTCCAGGAGAACAGTGTTATTCCGGTTCAGATCTTTTAAACGCTCCAGATTGGCGGCCAGGGTGTCGATGCTATCTGACAGTCTGGCGGTATCTGCCGTCCCGGATTCTTTCAGCCGGGTTACCAGGGAGGATGCTGTCAGATCCTCTGTCTCAATTCCCACTGACCGAGCCAGGGCCCTGCTCTCCTCTTCCCGCCCGGCTTCCGCCTTTTCCAGGGCGTGCAGCAGATGGTTCTCCCGGCGCATGATCCCGGTCAGCTCATCTATCTCTCCCAGGATTACCGCCTGTTTCTTTTGCTGGGCCAGATCGATCAGGTCGGTTATTACCTGGTTTTCCGCCAAAATGGACTCTGTTAACCTGCTGACATCGTATCGCATTACAATCTCCCCGGCTTATACCAGTTTATCTACTAGAGCGCGGTGGATCATCTGTTCCGCCACCTGGTCGGGACTGACCTCGTAGGTCCCCGTGGTAATTGCCTGCTTTAGCTCCTCCACTTTGTCCGGGCGAATATCCTCCGCCTGCCTGGCGGCCTGAATCGCCTTCTGCATCAGCTTGCCCTCACCCGAGATCGTCACGCCATCCGCTTTGGCTCCATTAACCCCTGACGGAGATTTCTGGTGGGGAATTTTCAGTGATTTGCCGTAGATTTTTAACAGGTTCTGTACCTGGCTGTTGGAAATCTTCATTTATTAAACCACCCTATTCTGGTGTGAATTCCTGCCTGTGTTTGCTTATATAGAAAACCCGCCATTGTTGCGTAGAGCAAAACAGAGGGTTGGTGCCGAAACCCGGGTTTCAGGAAGACCCGCTCTTTTCTGCCTCATTGTATTCATCGCCCAAGAGCAAGAAAAGATTAATCGCCCCTCGGCCCCGATGGAGCCGATTATTACCTGAAATCACCGTTATCCTTTAAAAATCGCAGCTATACGTTATTTGCCGCTCTTTTTGTTTCCCCTTTTGTCCAATATATGTATCTTTTCCCGGTCCCGGGTGGACTCGGGGGCTTCCGGCCGGGGAGAATTTCTTGACAGGGACTGCTTCAGCTCACGTTCCAACTCCTCACGACAGCTGCGGCAGTACCTGCCCTCAGGTATAGACATGCCACAGCGCTCGCACTCCAAGGTCACACTGGCCTGCAGGCCTCGCGATATCAACCGGCCATCCCGCAGAAAGCCCAGGATTTTATGCTCATCAACTCCGGTGGCCTCGGCGGTTTCAGTTATGGTGGCACCGGAGTGCTCCCGAACATAGCTCCTGACAATTTTGAACTCCTCTTCCTCCTTGTCCAGGCACCGGGGACAGACGTTCCTTCCCAGGTAGGCAAATATCCGTCCACACTGGGGACAATTGCGCAGTTCAGCCACCCGTTCCAAGCCTCCTTCCGATTATGGTCAGCAAACAGATCCATTGGGTCCCTATATACCGTCATGCACCCCTGGCGGCAGTTCAGACGAGTTCTCCTTCAAGGGAGGACACGAGTACGACTCCGGGTTTTTACACCGAGATATCTTAGCATCTACAAACCTTTTCCGGACGCCCAGGCGATGACACTGACCCGCTTCGCTCCCGCATCGAGCAGGGTGCGGGTGCACTCCCGGGCGGTTGAACCGGTTGTGTACACGTCATCAACCAGCAGCACGCTCTTTCCCCTGACCCGCTCCGGTTTTTCTACGGCAAAGGCATGCATGAGGTTCTTCTCCCGCATCTCCCGGGATAGCTCTCTCTGCGGTGCAGAGTCTTTGACCCTGACCAGCACCCGGGGTTCAAATCGGACCCTGAGACACCGGGCAATACGTTTGGCCAGCAGTTCAGACTGGTTAAACCCGCGCCGGATCAGGCCCTCCGGACTCATGGGAACTGGGACTACAATGTCCAAAGGCCAATACTCCCGGGTGTCACGAACCACCTGGGACATCATCCTGGCCATGCTCCAGGCCAGGTGTTTCTTTTCCATGAATTTATACTGCTTAATAAGCTGGCGGTAACAGCCCTCATAGGGTCCTACGGCCCGGGCAATAAAAAATGGAGGGTCCCCCTCCTGACAATCCCTGCATAGATGCTCATCGTTGGTGAGGAACTTGCCGCATCGTCGGCATATATTTAGTTTGGTTACCAAATCATTTAGCTCATCATCGCAGTCATCGCACCAGGGACTGCGGCTCCAGAAGAATCCCGGACGTCGGCAAAGGCAGCAGGCGTTGCGGGGGAACAGGATATCAAGGATAATATCAAACATTTAAGTTTTACCTCTGAACTCGGTGGTATTTTTTCCTGGCATTATCGAGGAATCCTCGCTTTTGGGCCTCTTCATTGAGCAGCTTGATCTTGCGGACCGCACCCTCCATCTCCCGGGTGATGCGGGAACCGACAAACCAGACCTTGCCTCCGGGGTACGAATCTGACCAACCGACCCGCCCTGCCAACTGTAAAAGGTAACCCTCATCGAAGATTTCGTTCTCACTCCATAATACCACCATATTAGAGTTCGGTGCCAGGTCCCCCCGACCGGTTAAGCCGGTGGTAACCAGAATATTAGCCTCACCGCGAAAATATGAATTTGTTTTCTTCTCCCGCTCGGAATCATGGGAACCGGTATAAATTACCGGCTTTTCTTTGAGCCCCTGGACACGTAAGATCTCCAGCCGCGAGGCCAGCAGCTCACCCATCTTCTGTGAATAGTAGCCGTTAGGGACTACCACCAGGACCTGTGCCTGGTCTTCCTCAATACTCTCCCTGATAAGCTGCATAACCCTCTCCGGGATCTTGTTTTCTGCAACCAGGTCCTTCTCCAGAATGACCTGGGGGATAACCAGGGGATGACCATGCTGCCTTATGGGAATCTGGACCACCTTTATTTCTCCACGCTGGGCGCGGGCATAAATCTCGTAAGCCGGTGTGGGCGTCATGTAGATCAATTTCCCCTGAGCTTTCTTGGCCCGGCGCAGGGCATTTATGAGGATGGGATTGGCCCGGTAGGGGAAGGCGTCACTCTCGTCCAGGATCACCAAGTCGAAGTTATGATAGTATTTGAGCGCCTGGTGGGTGGAAGCCAGGACAATATCGCTGGTTTTGGGGTTAGAGCGGGGCTTGCCGTAGCGAATCTCCACACTCACACCCGGGAAGGCCCTATCCAACCTAAAGAAGAGGTCATCCAGGACATCACGGCGCGGTACCCCGAACAGAACCCGTCCACCCCGTTTCAGGACCTCCCGTACCGCTCCAAAAACCGTCTCCGGGCGCCCTGCTCCGCAGGCCTCCCAGACCAGACACTCACTGACACTGTCTTTGCGCACAAAACGGGCCAACGCCTCGAATGCCTCATATTGGGCCTGACTGAAGGAAATATCCAGATTCAGCCGAATGCTGGAGACAAAGTTCTCCTCCGGCCTGATCCGGGCCGGTGCGGCATAAAGCGCTTCGCAGGGCTTGGATTCGCCCAGCATCAGGCATTCCTGACAGTAGTAGCACTCCTTCTGGCCTTCGTTACAGAACACCTTTACCACCCGGTATTGCTGGCCACAGCGGTTGCAGGCCATAGCACCATTGGCCATCCACTTGACACTGGGGACCCGCACCACCTGGCCTTTCAGGGTCAAGAGGTGCAGAATCATTTCCAGATCATCTATATCCAACCCCCGCTCCTGCAGGAGGCGCTGTATCTCCCTCAGAAAAAGTATCTTGCCCTGGAGGATGAATTCGACGATGTCTTCGTATTGGTGCAGGGTGAAGTAGTCTATGCTTACCCCGCTGTGGTTATCGAAAATAACCGGTTCATGCGCTATGTAATCATCTCCGTATCTGGCCAGTTCCTTTTTCACCAGTTTGAACTTGTTATATAAAATCGATTTGGGATAGTTCTTCGAGTCTTTTAGGAAAGGTATGTACAGTGACCGGTAAGGTTTGCCGTTACGTTCCTGCTGGTTGGAAAAGACGGTCAGCAGGTACTCGCTCAGGGCCAGGGGCAACGGCGGCGAAATGAAGGCCATGCCCTCATAGCCCTCAGTGTTTTGCAGGTAGGAGAGGTCAACCTGAGGATTGGCAGAAATACCAAGTCGGTATCTGCTTGGGCTCCAGGCCATATAAAGGACATACCGTCGACAAGGCATAGATCCCCCTCCCCCTACCTATATTGTTATCCGGGTTACAGTAATTGTCAAACATTTTGCACAAATTGCATTCTGGTGACGATTGGGAGGTATCTGTGGGTGGAATAGAGAATCATCTCGTGCGGATTGCTCGAAAAGGAATGCGGTATTTCGGATTTCAGACCCGGTCTTGGCATGCTTTGTCGATATCAATAGTAGTCAATAAACCGGTCAGGTTCAGACCTCTCCTGGATATGCTCCGGTCCGTTACGCAACCTGTTTATCATGGGATGAGGTTGTAACGTATTAAGACGGTTTAACCCTGCCCGTTATTGTCAATTGAAATAATTCCGGACCAGTTCGGCTATCGGGGTGGGCAGCAACTCCCCTTCCTTTACCCCTGATTTCCGCGCTCTCCCCTCCGGCAGCTCCAGAACCGCTACTGCCTCCCGCACCCAGGGTGATACCCGCCAGGGAAGAAGCCTCTCGATCACCTGTATCACCCGGCCATCGGAGTCCAGAAATATTACATCAATTGCTTCCCGCATGAAAAAGGTGTGTACGGAAGAACAGGGGTATATCAGCAGGGCTGTTCCCGAACGTAGATTTCTGCCCATCCAGCCCCGAAAACGGGACCAGAAACCCCGGGCGACCTCGATTTCTTTGATCTGATCCAGTTTTTCTGCCATGTTTGCCTCCTTAACCTGACAACGTCGGGGGACAGGCCATTTCATCATTTCTCCATCCTGTAGCATTAAGTTTGCCACTAACTCCTGCTGCTGATTCCGCGCAAGTTGGAAACACACTTATTTCGGGGACACCATACTAAATTATTTTGGCGGACGATCCGCCAAAATAATTTAGTATGGTGTCCCCGAAATAAGTCCTCTCAACGCCGGCATCACCCTATCTCGTGCCAGACTCCATCTTGCCACAATCTTTGCATCGCTATGCAGACAAAAGCAATATCCGCTTTCTGATCTGATAACCCATTATGCTGTCCCTTTGCGGCAGAATCTACCCGAAGGTGCTGATCAGCTGAATGACCGCCGGTCCCAACAGGATAATGAAGATGGCCGGAAATATGAAAAATACCAATGGTATCAGGATCTTGACCGGAGCCTTCTGAGCCTGTTCCTCTGCGCGCTGGCTGCGTTTTTCCCGGACCTGGTCCGCCTGCACCCGCAGGACGTTGGCGATACTGACACCTAGCTGGTCGGCCTGCACCAGCGAACTGATAAAGGTTGAGACATCATCCACCTCTACCCTTGCCGCCAGGTCTTTCAAGGCCACGCGCCTTGGTTTTCCGAGTTTGATTTCGTTAAGAGTCCGCTGGAACTCGCTGGATAACGGCCCCTCTATTTTTTCGACCACCTTTTGCAGTGCGGCATCGAACCCCAGGCCGGCCTCCACGCTTACGCTCAGCATATCCAATACGTCCGGCATGCTCTTCAGGATCTTGTTACGGCGCTCGTCTTTCCAGGCCTTCAGTAAAAAATCCGGCAGCAGGTAGCCGATGACGCCCAGAACCACGGCGGTGTTTAAGGTACCTACTACAATTCCGACCAGGGCCAACCCGCTCATAAAGCCGTATTTCAAGACCACCAGGCCCTCGGCATCCAGGCCGTAGGGTTCACCGGCAGCGATCAGTTTTTTCTGGTAGCTGAGTTTTCTCTCCGGTGAAGAGAGCCTCTTGCCCAGGTGCTGCAGCTTTTCCCACAACGGAAGCAAAACCCGCTGGGAAAGGGGTTGGTTTAAGTGTTCGGTGGCCGGGTCCAGACTTGTCTCTTCGGTATACTCCTCCAACCGCGCCATCACTGCCGCCCGTTCTCCGAAAACCTGCCCCACCACTGCCATACCGATCATGAATAACGAAGCGAATACCAGACCGGCTAGCAGTATCTCCATTTACTGCACCTCCTTCATACTTATTCTGGCTTCTTTTTTCTGCCCTGCATCCACGCCGCAACAACCTTAGTTGGGTGAAATCCTCAGTGTCGATGTTGTTTGCGGACTCATATCATATATTTCTGACGTTTGCATTCCAATCAGAAATCGATTTTCACCATCTTGGATATAATGAATGCCCCTACCAGTTCGGAACCGAAGGCTGCGCCCAGCAGGATATAACCCATGGAACTGTCCAGCATGGCTGACATATAGCGGGGATTGATAATCAGCAAGAGGAAGAGCAGTCCTACCGGCATGCAGCCTATTACCAGCCCGCTGACACGCCCTTGAGCAGTGAGGGTCTTTATTTGCCCTTTGATACGGGCTCTTTCCCGAATGGTCCCGGCAATGTTGTCCAGTATCTGCGCCAGGTTGCCCCCGGCCTGCCGCTGGATCAAAACCGCGCTTATCACCATGTCCAGGTCGTCACTGCCCACCCTTTGACCCATGTTCAGGAGGGCCTCCTCGGTATTGGCTCCCAGGTTGACCTCCCGTAATGCCAACCCGAACTCGGTGGATATGGGCGCAGGCAGCTCCCGGCAAACAGTATCCATCGCCTGCTGGAAACTGAAGCCGGCTCTTAAGGCGTTGGCCATAACGGTCAGGGCATCCCCTAATTGCTGGTTCAGCTTGTGCCGCCGGCCATCGATACGGCTCTGCAGGTACAGTTTGGGGATCACAGCTCCCAGTATCAACACCAAAACCGCCAGGGGCAGGTTAAAAGTCAAAATCCAGCAGAGCGGCGGAACCACGAGTACCAGGCCCCCCCATATCGTGAGGTATTCCTCACCCTTCAACGGAATCCCGGCCTGCAGCAGGTCGAACTGAACCTTTTGGGTGTAGGACCGGGAAGCAAAGATGCGAGATATCTTTTCCAGGACCTGCCTCAGGTTTATCCTGGTTTTCTCTTTCTCGCCTTCACCCTGGACATGGTTTTCTATATAGCTGAACAACCTCTCCTGGACCTCTTCCTCCCGGCTGACCTGAGCCCCGATAGCCAGCACCAGCGAACCTACTGCTAAACAGACCAGTAGTGTCAACAAGAGTTCCATACGGTTCAATACTCCTTTCTTGCATCATGGGGACAGTCCCCATGATGCAAAACTTACATGTCGGGATCGAAGATGTCCGGGGGCAGGAAGATGCCTTCAGCCGACAGTCTTTCCACCAGCCGGGGACGGATGCCGGTGGCTCGGTGTCTGCCGGCTACCTTGCCCTTGGAGTCGAGGCCGGTCTGGTCAAATACGAAGAGGTCCTGCAGGACCACCATTTCTCCTTCCATCCCCAAGACTTCGGTAATACGCGTGATCCGGCGGCTACCGTCCCGCAGGCGGCTCTGGTGTACTATCAGGTCAAGGGCCGAAGAGATCTGCTCCCGGATGGCCTTGACCGGGAGTTCCATCCCTGCCATGAGGACCATGGTTTCCAGGCGGGAGATCATATCCCGCGGAGAGTTGGCATGTCCGGTGGTTAGTGAGCCGTCATGACCGGTGTTCATCGCCTGCAGCATGTCCAGAGCCTCACCGCCGCGGACCTCACCGACCACAATCCGGTCAGGCCGCATGCGCAGGGCGTTGCGTACCAGGTCACGGATGGCTATCGCGCCCTTGCCTTCGATATTCGGGGGGCGGGTTTCCATCGAGACCACGTGTTCCTGGTTCAGTTTAATCTCCGCTGCATCCTCAATGGTAATAATGCGCTCATGCTCCGGTATGAAAGATGACAGCACATTCAAGGTACTGGTCTTCCCGGCACCAGTCCCCCCGGAAACTACAATATTCAGACGTCCCTTGACACAAGCCTCCAGCATCCGGGCCATCGCCGGGTTCAAGCTGCCGAACCTGATCAGATCCTCAATGGTAAGCGGCACCGAAGAAAACTTGCGAATCGTCACCACTGGGCCATTCAGGGCCAGGGGAGGGATGATGGCATTCACCCGCGAACCGTCAGGCAGGCGGGCATCGACCATGGGCATGCTTTCATCAAGCCTCCGGCCCAGAGGGGATATGATCTTGTCTATTACATGGAGGACATGCTCATCATCCCGAAACCGGGTAGGGGTGAGGACTATCTTTCCCTTCTTCTCCACATAAATCTGATGGGGGCCATTGATCATGATTTCCGAAACATCCTCCTGGGCCAAAAAAGGCGATATCGGGCCATAGCCCAGGACTTCATCCATAACCTGGCTGATGATGCTTTCCCGTTCGACCCGGGAAATCATAACCGGTTCCTTCTCCAGGTACTCCAGGCTTAAACGCTGAATCTCGTCCTTCAGTTTGGCCTCACCATCACGGTCGGCTGCACCATCCCGGAACAGACCGGCATCCAGCTCGCGGATAATCTCCCGATGCAGTGAATGGATAAGCTCCTGAAACTGTTGGGAGGCCTTCTTTTCCGAGCCTGTCTTACTGGGATTCTCAGGCAAGGCAGCTTTTTCGGCTTCCAGCCTTTTCAGAAGAGAAATGGCTCTTCACCTACCTTTCAAGCAAAGCCAACCGTTCCCGGCGTCGGCTGAAGAAACCGCCTCGCTTGGAGGTGCCCTCGGCTTTCACGGCAGCATTCTCCAGTCGCCCGACCAGGGGCAGGAGCGACTGCATACTCCTCGACATGGGCGCGTTGGGATCCATTATCACGAACGGCACCCCCCGGTTCATAGCGGTCATCACCAGCTTGGCATCATTGGGGAAACTGGCGCTGATCTTCATCTCCATCGACCGCTCCACATCGCTTTCCTCGATGCCGAATCCTCCCCCGGAACGATTCAACACGAGTTTGATCTTCGGCTGGAGAGAAAGCGTTTTCGCCAGGTCCAGGGCCCGTTTATTATCCTTAAGGGAAGGGAGATCTGGAGTCAGGACCATTAGAATCGAGTCCGACTGGTCAAATGCTGCCAAGGTCATATCATTGAAAACAGGTGGGGTGTCGATCACGATGTAATCGTGAAAACTTGCGAGGGCCTGCAGGGTCCTGGTTACCCCCTCCTCGTTCACCAGTTCAGCCAGCTCCGGTTTGTTGGGCGCGGCCAGTACGTGAACCCCGTTTCGCTGGTAGAGGTATGACTCCAGGAGCTCGCGGTCCAGGTCAACGTTCTCCTGCATCAACTCGGCGATGGTACGTTTAGGGTGGATGTTCATCAGAACCGCCACATCCCCGAACTGCAGGTCCAGGTCCACCAGGGCCACCCGTTCCCCGGTTCGCTCGGCCAGGGCCACCGCCAGGTTGACCGCGATCGAGGTCTTGCCAGCCCCGCCTTTGGCGCTGAAAAGAGATATGGCCTGCGGCTTGTGAGTGGGAATGGTCGCCGTTTGAGGTACCTGCTGCTGGGCCTCCCAGCGCTTACTGTTGATTTCGGCCACCCGCTTAATGGTTGAAATCAATTCATCCGCGGTAAAGGGCTTGATCATGTATTCCCTTGCTCCCGCCATCATGGCTTTTTTCAGATACTCCTGCTCACCCTGTACCGAGATAACAATAACGGCAATCCGGGGGTACCTGATGTTTAAGAGCTCGGTGGCCTTAATGCCGTCCATCACCGGCATGTTAATATCCATCAACACTACATCCGGAGAAGTCATTCCGGCCAATTCCAGGGTCTGCTCGCCATCTGCGGCTTCACCGACCACCTGAATCGATGAATCCAATTCCAACAGCAGCCGGATGTTCTCCCGGGTTTGCTTGATATCGTCGGCAATCAGTACCTTTATCTCTTTCATTAAACGCTACCTCCTTTGGGACACGGGGGACAGGTTCACTGTCCCGCTTTTATGAATGCCAACCGGCCGCCATTCATCTTCCTTCACCGCGGCTAAGCCTCACATCAATGGCCGAATTACGCCTCTGGATATGTTGTGAAAAAGCCCAGTGCGACGACCATTGGGTCCGAATTGAGCAACACCCTGCGAAATCGAGGGCGGAAAGCAGCCGAGCGACAGGAGGTCGCGAGCCCGTCTTTGAGGCATGGATGCCGATTAGACGGGGTGCTGCTTGGAGTCCGAGATAAGCAGTTGGTGTTGCCAATGAGGACCCGGGAAGCAAACGGACTTTTTCACCAACCATCTACGGAACTGTCGGGTTCACCAGTTTCGGCAGATCCATGGCCGGAACTACCGGTGTTGCCTTATCTCCCGGCGACCGGAGCATCAGCCGAATGTCCCCGCGTTCGGCGGCCATAGTCAAAACCAGGGCCTGCTTTGGGTCTACCGCCAGGGTCATAGTACTCATTTCCACCGCTTTTTTCTCCGCTCCCTCCTCAGTCACCGGTGTTACCCGAAAGCTTCTGCCTACCGCCAGTACCTCCAAATCCTGCAGGGCCAATACCGTATAAGGCCGCACAACCTCCTGCCCGCCGGCACCGGAAACGGGAATGTTCGCCGTAACCACGACATCGACCCGGTCCGATGGCTGTATGAATCCGGAAACCCCGGTTACCTCATTTACAGCTATGGAGATGGCCCGTTTCCCGGCAGGAACAGTGTAAGCCATTCGGCCCTGGTTGCGGCTGTCACCCAGCAACCGGGAGCTTAGAACCTGCTCACCCCCGGCAATCCTGCTGATCGCAACCTTGCCCACCACGTTTTTTTTGTCCCGTACCGCATCCGCATGAGCATACTGGGCAGGTATCCGGACCACCTCTACGTCTCCCGGCCCAATCAGGGCATTCTGTTCGATATCGCGGGCAGCCACCATCACCTGCTGCAGATCACGTGGCTCATATCGCTTCTGCAGTTCTATTAAAAACTGGTAGAACACCACCGCTGCCGTCAAGGCCAATAACAGTGCCAGGATCCAGTATTTCTTACTTCCTTTCATGTTGCCTCCTAAAACTACTCCACCATCATCGTGCAAGAGGTGGTGAGCGGGAATGGATTGGGCAATATATCACCCATGATCGGGGTTATTATATCGATGGTGTAATCCATGCTTACGGTCAGAGGATCCCCCCGGTCCCGCATGGAATCACTCGGAGAAATATCAATTACCAGACGGTCCGTTTTCAACATCGGGTTTTCCGCTGTTATGAGATTACGAATCTCCTGATCGGTGTGTCCCACCACCCCAAAACGAGCGGCGTTACGGGCCAGGTTCTCCATAACCAGGTAACTGCCAAACACCCGCCCGAACTCCACCATACCCATCAGCAGGGTTAAAAGAATCGGCAGTATAATCGCCATCTCAACCAGCGACTGTCCCAGTTTGCTTTTTAAAAAGGTTGACCATTTTAACACTCAGATCACCAACTCTTCCAATAAGCTGCCAGGGTGCCCAGGGCAATTATCACGCCATAAGGCAGGTAAAGCTCAGGCTCCTTTTTATCCCGGGGGTTGGTCAGTGCTATTGATGTCCACGGCAGGAATGCAGAAAATATTGGTCTGACGAATCGTTTCAGCGTTGCCAGCAGGCGACCATTGGCCGCCAGGTAAAAAAAGGCTGCCACTCCGCCGATAAGCGCTGTCCACAGAAACGCACTCCAAACCATCCCTGTCCCCAGAAAAGCCCCCACCATACCCAGAAGCTTGACATCACCGGCTCCCATCCCTCCCAAGAAGAACGGTACTATCAGGAGCAGCATACCTACTGCCAATCCCTTAACGCAAAAGACAACCCCCGGCATACCCGAAGAGGCAAAATGCCATGCCAAAGCCACCACCATTCCGGTTCCCACCAGGAGATTGGGAATCAAGCGGGTTGATAAATCGGACAATGCTGCTGCCAGCAGCAAAAGTCGCCAATATCATGTCCAGAAAATACGGTTCCAGAGACATCGCAGTCACCTCCTTACAAGTTTTGGGACAGAGGGACAGGTTGGGTGTCCCACTTTTTTGGGGGCAGACTTGGGCGTGTCGATTGGCAATTTATTAACGGTTCTTTTAACCTGCGCGTCTCGGGGTGCGCAAGTTAAAAGCTGTCTCCCCCTGTCCCCAGCCTGCTACCCCCCTTTAAAGCAAAACCCTACTCATGGCAGAGTAGGGTTAAGGGGGGGAAAGGGTTGCAACTAGCCTTCTGATTCAGGAACTCGACTCCCATTATCGGTTGTTACTCCGTGAAGACTTCAGCAATTTTTCTCCCAGCGGTCCCAGAGCGACCACGACCACTACTGCGATTAAGGCCAGAATCAGTCCGTACTCGGCCATACCTTGTCCTTTTTCTTCGGTTACCAGTTGTTTCAGTCTTTCCAGCATGACTGCCACCTCCTGTTTATTTCGACACTACATCGGAGGACTTGTCCTCTTGGCTTTATTGTAAATCCCGGCATTATGTCTGAGAATCTGCCACAAGGCTCAATTTAGCGAGGTAAAATGGTCTATTTTCTCCCTGGTCCCATAGTCCTAATTTGTGTAATCAATTTAGGACCCAGGGACTGGTCCATTTTAGTCATCCTCAACAAAAACAGGACGTCCCTTCACACGAAGATGCGCCCTGTCTCAAATTTATTATGTGTATCCGGCATGTTATCCCGCCGTCCGCAATCTTGCCAGTTCCCTACCGCATTTCCTGTCTCCATTCGTATTCGCCGTTTCAGAAAATACCAGGGTTCCGCCAGCTGGAAATCTCCTGGTAAACTCCGGATATTCAGACTTCCAGCGGTTATTCTTATCGTTATCCTGAGCAGACGGAAATCCAAGAGGTCTTAGATAAAGCCATTCGAAAAGTAATCCGCCTGGGGTTTGACAGCAATAACACCGGGATGCCTGACGATCAGCCTTTCGATAACCTGACTCCGCAGGACATCGGTACCGTCATCAACCAGCATGAGCTGCGATTTAGGAGGCAGGGTTTTCAGGGTGTGGAGGAATTCGCGTTCCACTTCGGATCCCCAATCAGAGACGTGAAATATGACAGCCTCTCCTCCCCGTGAACCGGTGGGAGCAAAGACCAGCAGCAGGACCATTACCAGCCAGGCCATGACCACCATTACCTTAATTAGTGTCAGCATTGACAAGCCCCCGCAGAAGCACCTTTGGTATCATAATATGCTTCGCGGTCGGTTTAGGTTAGCTATTCTGTACATATTTAGTTATTCTGTTCATACTTGACCAGGCCGTTTTTCAAAGCATAGACTGCGGCCTGGGTACGGTCCTTCACTGCGAGTTTTCGGAAAATATTGGTCAGGTGATTCTTAACCGTCTTTTCGCTTATGTACAGAAGCTCGGCAATCTCCTTGTTGGAATTGCCTTTAACCAGCAGCTCCAGGATATCCTTCTCCCGATGGGTCAGCTTGTTTTCATATCTCCTGCGGTCGGAGGTGAGTTCTTTCACCACCCGGCTGGCTACCCGGGGATGAATAAACACGCTGCCATCCATAACCTTGCGAATGGTTGTCATCAGTTCCTGTGCGGCCACATCCTTAAGAATATAGGCGGAAACCCCAACTTTTACCATTTCCACCACCTGATCATCCTCGTAGACCGTCAAGGCAATGATCTTGGTACGAGGTAATTCCTTCTTGATCACCTTGGTAGCGAAGATACCGTCAGTATACGGCATGTTTATATCCATGAGAATAACATCAGGCCGGTACTGGCGGGCCAGGTTAATCGCCCCCTGCCCGTCTCCAGCTTCACCGAGGACCTCGATATCTTCCTCCAACTCCAGCAGTTTGGTCAAGCCTTCCCGTATTAAGGCGTGGTCATCGGCAATCACAACTCTGATCATTTCGAATTACTCCCCTTCCCCCACTGGTATGCTTACGATCACCTGAGTTCCGTGCCCCAACCGGGACTTTATCTTCAAATCACCGCCAAAGAGTTCAACCCTCTCGCGCATCCCTAACAAACCGTACCGGCCCCTGCCAGCCGCCTTTTTGACATCGAATCCCCGGCCATCATCCTTTATCACCACGGTTGCCAACCGGGGGGCAATCTCCAGTTTAACCATGGCCTCGTTAACCTCGGCATGCTTCTTGATGTTGGACAGGGCCTCCTGAGTCATCCGAAACAATGCCACCTCAATAGGCAGGGGAAGCCGGCGTTCCTCTCCGAAAAACAGAAAATGTACCATCACTCCGTGTTTGTCGTGATAATCGGTAAGATACCTCTTCATGGCCGGCACCAGACCCAGGTCATCCAATGCCATCGGCCGCAGGTCAAATATTACTCTCCTGACTTCGATAATATTCTCTCTCACCATACCGGTAAGGGCGGTGACCTCTCGCCGAACCCATTCCTGATCCTGCTCCCACAAACGTTCGATCAGGCTGAGTCTCATTACCAGGTTAGCCAGGCTTTGAGCAGGGCCGTCATGCAGTTCCCGGGCTATCTTGCGCCGCTCTTCTTCCTGCGCCTGAACCAGCCAGATTCCCAACTGCTGCTTTTTGAAGGCATCTTCGATCTGGCCTGTAATGACCTCGGCGTTTCCTTTTAGCATCTTGACCACTACATTTACCTGCTCCACCATGCCTTCAGCCCGACTCGCCAACTGTTCAATCCGTTTCAGGTTCCTCTCCATCTGGTCCCGGCGGTGAACTAGATTCCTTTCCCGCTCCCGCAGGATCGACAGCTGAACCTGCATATTGCGTGCCGTATCATAGGCCTCTTTTATATCCTCTTCGTCATATTTCTCAAAATCCCGGCTGACCTCCATCAGGCGGCGGCGGGACTGCTTTTCCTCTTTCTCGCACTCCTCAACCTGTCTAATAACTTCGATAACATCTTGCTTGAGTTCCATCAGCTCACCCGCCAAACGGGTATACTCCTGGCGGGCATCGTCCGCGAAAAAGTAAATATCCTCGCGGGCACGCTCCACCGTATCCACCACATCTTGAACAATCTTTTCCAGAGCTGAGAAATCGAACTCGTGCGTCTTTTGTGATTTTTTAAATGAAGGGGTATCCCCCATGGCAAGGCCTCCCTAATTCAACCCTATCCTACTTCATTCGAGGTTTGTGACGTCAGTCCCTGCATTGGCGACCCGGATGTGGTCAAAATGGGAGTTCCAAATTCCCTTCTTATTATGATACTGTAGATTTTGCCAAACAAAAATTCAGCTCTAAGGCTGAATTTTCTCTAGGACTAAATTCCTAGTGCGCTCCGGACTTCGGTTTGAATGGCCCTTAGTTCTGAAATATCTGGTGCCTCAACATAGATTCGAAAAACCGGCTCCGTTCCGGAAGCCCTGATTAGGACCCAGCTATCGTTCTCCAGGATTATTTTCTTTCCCTCACGCTCTGATATTGAGTCCACCGCAGTTCCAGCAATCTGCCGGGGCCGGTATTCCCTGAGGCTTGTCAGCACCTGTTCCCGGTTCTTTTCATCATAATGGACATCCAGTCGTTCGCTTTCCATGCTGCCGAACTCTTCGATAAACTCCTGGTGAATCCCGCTCAGGGTCTTGCCGCTCGCGGCCACCATCTCAGCCACCAGCAGCCCGGCCAGGATCCCGTCCTTCTCCGGCACGTGGCCCAAAATTGACATACCGCCGCTCTCTTCTCCCCCCATGATGCAGCCTTTCTCGCGTAGACACTGCCCTATGTACTTAAACCCCACAGGGGTCTCCAATACCGCTAAACCATTGGCCTCAGCTACCCGGTCCAGTTGGTGGCTGGTAGCCAGGGTTCTGGCCACTGGCCCGCGGAAACTGCGCGTCTTCAGGATGTGCTGCAAGAGCAGGTATAGAATCTGGTTGGGAGACCAGTAATGGCCTTCGTCATCAACCACCCCAAAGCGATCGGCATCCCCATCCAGGGCCAGACCGAGGATGGCGCCATGTTTCAGAACCGCCTCCTTCAAGTCCCCCAGCAACTGATCGGTAGGTTCCGGCATACTCCCGCCAAAAAGCGGGTCCCGGTGATTGTTAATAGGGATGACATTATATCCGGCATTCTGCAGGACCTTTTCCAGGTAACCGATCCCCGCACCAAACATCGGGTCAACCACCACCGTCGGCGGCGGGTCAGGTATCGTCTTCAGGTTCACTATCTTTTGCAGGTGGTTGATATAGCTCTCATCAACATCAAGCTTATTAATGAGTCCCAGCTCATCGGCTTCGGCTCCTGATAGTTCGTAAATCCTGCCCCCGTCGATAACCCGCCGGATCTCTTTTTCAATCTCATCGGTAATATCGGGTAGAGCTGGCCCCGCGTACTCGGGTATGAATTTGATTCCGCTGTACGAAGGAGGATTATGGCTCGCCGTTATCATAATTGCACCCCCAGCCTTGTGGAGACGCACCGCATAGGCAGTTACCGGAGTCGGCAGGGTTTTCTCCGGCATGTATACCTTAATGCCATTGCCCACCAGGACACTGCAGACTGCCCTGGCAAATTCCTGGGAGAGAAAGCGGTTGTCATAGCCGATTACAAGCCCCCGTTTGCCCAGTTGGTGACTGTTTATAAAGGAAGCAATCCCCTGGGTCACTATCCGCACATTGGCAAAGGTGAAGTTGTCAGCGATTATATCCCGCCAGCCATCGGTTCCGAATTTTATCCTGGTCATCGATAAACCTCCATATAAATCATGACACCGTAATTATTTAATACCATGTTTTTCTATCTTAAACAACCCCGCCTACAGCTGAGAGATGTCCTGCAAGTTGTTTTGAGCAGCCTCGCATCCTCTTCCAGGGACATGGCTCTTTCAAATCATTTCGTAACTCTTTCCCCGCCAAACGTTGATATGCCCCTAGTCCGAGACATCAACCATATGTTGATCCTTGTCTCTTTTATCATCAATGTAGAGATGGCCATCAGAGCTGAGGCTGGCAAACATGATATCCCGGGGTGAATTGTAGCCGCGTTTTTTTAACTCGGCGATCAGCCACTGCTCGTCCAGTTCGTTCTGTCTCAGGTTCTGGTAAATAACCTGGCCGTCAACTATGATTTCGCTTGAGACACCCTCGTAGCTGGTTGGGACGTTAAGATCGGCGGGGGTAACCGGCCTTTTTTGGGACTTCAACAAGACGCTGAGGCCGCCATTGCCCTCAAGGAGTGCAAACTCC
Source organism: Syntrophomonadales bacterium (assembly GCA_050951725.1). Taxonomy (GTDB): domain Bacteria; phylum Bacillota; class Syntrophomonadia; order Syntrophomonadales; family DTU052; genus DTU052. Next base: position 66,820 of record JBMNJO010000015.1, read on the forward strand.
ACATCCTCAATATTGAACACGTTCTTATCGCGGAGTTGACTCAGGAGATTGTCCAGATTGTAGCGGAGCTTGGCCATATTGTGCTCCAGTATCCTCCCGTTGTGAATCACCACGGTCGGCTCGCCCTCGATAAGCTTGCGCACAGGACGACTCTTTTCGGTTATAAAACCGACGAGGTAAGCAGCTGCGCTAAACGCGACCAAGGCCGTCATGTAGCTCCAGGAGCGCCCCTGAAAGTCGGTAGCCATATTGGCTGCGATTGACCCAATGGTGATGCCGACAATCCAGTCGATGAAGGTGAGGTGCGAAAGCTGCTCCTTGTTCAGCCACCGGGCCATCAACAAGACCGCAACGAATGCGAAAAGTGATCTTAAGGCAATGAATAAGTATGACTCCACGACAATACCTCCCGCAAGACTCTCTTCTTAGAGTCTCCCAGATGGCCGGCGTTTTATTCCCGCTGCCTAACCGGGGGTATCCCCGCGCGCGTTTGCATTTTGCATCAAGGGGACAGACCCCGTGATGCAAAATGCATCATGGGGTCTGTCCCCTTGATTCACTTATACCCCTCTTATTGCCCGAAGTACTCCAGGATTATGTCGCGGATACGAAGGGAGGCTTTGCCGTCGCCATAGGGATTGGCGGTGTGGGCCATCTTATCGTACTCCTCCTGGTCAGCCAGGAGTCTGCTGGCCATTTCCCGGATAACCTCCCGTGAGGTCCCCGCCAGCTTTACCGTGCCAGCCTCAACCGCCTCCGGCCTCTCCGTAGTATCACGCAGGACCAGTACCGGCTTGCCCAGCGAGGGTGCCTCCTCCTGCAGTCCGCCTGAATCGCTCAAAACCAGGTAGGATCGATTGATAAGGTTGGCAAAATCCGCGTATTCCAGGGGTTCGATCAGCTTCACCCGGGGATTGCCCCCAAGTACCTTGTAAACCAGATCTCTCACCACCGGGTTCTTGTGGACCGGGAAAACCACCAGGGTGTCCGGGAATGCTTCCAGTATATCCAGCAGCGCCTGGTACACCTGTGTGAGCTTCTCACCCCAGTTCTCCCGGCGATGGGTAGTCACCAGAAGGATACGCCGGGAAAAATCGATCCCTGACAGGTCTTCGGAAAAGGTGTAATCCGGTCTTACCGTCTGCAGGAGGGCGTCAATCACCGTATTGCCGGTAACCCAGATTTTTTCCGGGGAGATGGATTCCGCCAGGAGGTTGCTCCTCGACCACTCCGTGGGAGCAAAGTGAAGGTCAGTCAGCTGACCGGTCAATGTACGGTTTATCTCTTCAGGAAAGGGTGAATATTTATTCCGGGTACGCAGCCCGGCCTCGACATGTCCTACCGGAATCTGCAGGTAGTAGGCAGATAAGGCACCAAAAAAGGTGGTGCTGGTGTCGCCGTGAACCAGAACCAGGTCAGGCCGTTCCTTAAGCAGCACCTCGCGGAATCCGCGCAGAACCGAGGTGGCGATGTCAAACAGGTCCTGCCGGTCCTTCATGACATCCAGATCATACTGGGGGACAATTTTAAACAGTTCCAGAACCTGATCCAGCATTTCCCGGTGCTGAGCCGTAACACATACCACAGTATCCAGAGCAGGTACTGCCTCCAACGCCTTAACCACCGGCGCCATCTTGATGGCCTCCGGTCGGGTACCGAACACAGCCATAACTTTCTTCAAATCGCTTTCCTCCGATCAGTCATCTCTCTACATAATATGAGATAAACCTGGCCATGCCAATACAAATGGGACACGGGAACACCATACTAAATTATCCGGCGGACAATTCAGTATGGTGTCCCCGAAATATTTTTGCATCACGGGGGACTGTCCCCGTGATGCAAAAATAGCCTACCACGCGATTTCCAGCCAGGGGAACTGTTCCTGGGAAGTGATTGCCAGATTTATTTTGCCGTTTTTCAGCTCGTATAGCAGATTGTTGATAAGGACCCGCCCGCGAGCGGGCAGTTTGGTTACCTTATCCCAGAAGTGCAATGTCAGGTTTTGCACTCCGGTCTTAATGGTTGAAGGAACCGAGGTAATTATGTATTTGTCCTGTGGCGGTTCAGGCTCTGACTCAACCCAGCTGGCGAGATTAGCTGCTACGGTGAATCGGCTGGTAGTAAGGTCGTACTGGGATAGGGAGACGGAACTGTACACCACGACCTCCCATACACCTGGTGTAGGGTCGATCTGAGTATACTCCAGAACCTCGTGAGCGGAGGTTTCCGGGTAACCGCTGCCGGCATATCCCGAAGCGTGAATAACCTTGCCGGAAGGATCCATAACGTGCATCCTCACCCGGCCCTGATACCTGCCTGACTCCTTAGGGATGGTAACATTAAGCCTCATCTGGCCATTTCCTTCCAGCACCTCAAAGAAATACCGCCGGTACATCCCCGCCGCGAGCTCATCACTAACGGATGCACCAGAACCGCTGGTTAGTTTGTAGGGCACAACCACTGTCTGCAAGGATTCCAGGCGGGTTTCTTTGGATACAGGGTCAATTCCGGTTATCATTCCACTGTACAAACCTGGTTTAGTCGGCATTTCATACTCAACTGCCACACTCCTCTGACTCCGCCCCGGCACCTGGAGCGTCGGCTGGGATATCTTAATCCACGGGCTGGTGCTGGAAAGCTCCAGGTATTGATTAATACCCCAGATGTTTTCCATTTCCAAATAAGTCAGTCCTGGCAGGTATGACCGGGTATAGAGCCCTCTACCTCCGGACCCCTGCTCAAAACTTACAGGCAACAGGGGTTTCTCCTTTAATTCCTGCCAGCTCTGCATCAGGTTCAGAGCTCCATAACCAGATTCTGATAGCGAGTAGTCAGGAATAGGGTCCGCGCCCCGGCAAATTGCCAACCGCAGAAGATCAGGTGATATGTTTATCCCCTCCTGGCGGGCGGCCTGAATCAGCAGGGCAACCCCGCCGGCCACATAGGGTGCAGCTACACTGGTGCCCTCCTCCAGGACATAGTCGCCCCTCCACTTTACATCCGCGGCGGTGGCCGAAGCCGGTGCCACCACCAATGGAGCCACACCCCCGGCATAGGGTCCCACCGAACTGAAATGCCACAGGGTGGGCTGGGACACCTGCCAACCGTAATTCAGGTTCCATATCGCCGGGGAGAGAAAGCCTCCGACCGAAATAGCCTTCTGGCTGTCAGCCGGACTGGCAATGGATCCTAGTCCCGGGCCTATATTGCCGGCTGATATACAGAAGGTAATCCCTCTGGATGCAGACATTTCGTTAATAAGTGTTTCCAGTTGCTGACGTTCGAACTCGGGCAGGTCTGTATACCCCAGACTCAGGTTAACCACCTGAACTCCCATGTTAGCCGCCAGCCTGATGGCCTCTTTGAGCCGGCTAATGTCACTGCCGGCAAAGTTGTCATACACCTTTATGGACACCAGTTGCGCTCCGGGAGCAACACCCTGCAGTAACCCATTCCCTGCCAGGATCCCGGCCACTTTGGTCCCATGGCCGACCGCATCAAACCCCAGTTTGACATAGTTCCCTGCCGGGCTGATGTAACTTATGACAAAGTTGAATGATTTCCCGTCCACTGTTATTAATGATGCCATCTCATGAGAGTTTACGTAACTCGTAAGTGGCTTCTCATCATCCAGGCGACCATTGCCATTGAGGTCAATAAGTACGGTATCATATATTCCAGCATAAACGGCGTCCAATGCCACAACCAGGACCTTCTGACTGCCGGATTGCAGCTTAACCGGCAGGCGTGCCGGGTCCAGTAAGCCATAGCGAACCAGACCGCTTTTGGATATGTAATCACCCAAACTAAAGGTAACCTCCGGCACTTGCACCCATCCCGCCTCGACTGCCGCCGGACTCAGATTCACTCTTCCCTGATCGGTTAGATCGACCCAGTCAGTCACCTTCAGCCTCCCATCGGGTGTCTGCCTGAGATCCTGGTGTCCAATATCCACTCCAGTATCAATCACCGCCACCTTGACTCCATTGCCGTCTACCCCCAGCAGGTTTCTTAAATCAGTCGCCTTGATTTCAGCACTGTTGAGACTGCTTGACATACGCGGGTTAACGGTGCGGGTATCGGTTTCATTTGCCCATTCCGTCATCGATTTATTTTCAGCTGCCAATGGATCCTGGGTTCCGATTTTCAGCTGCCATAAGTCGATGCCGCTCCTTGACGAATCCGGGGATACGGGAGCCCTGCTGGTAGTGAAGAATTCAGGCTGAGACTCACCCGTCTCCAACTGCAGGCAGTAGACCATATCCCCACCCTGGTCCAGGTCAAAGTAACAGGGGAAGGGAAACTGTAAATACCCCGCTTTAGACAACGGCTGCAGTACAAAATTATCAGCCAGATCGAAAGTATAATTTTGTCCACTAATTGATAACCTGGCCTTTCGAGAGTCCATGTCGAGAGATAGCAGTTGACCGTTTCCGTGATATTTATCTCCCCGGTACTCCAGGATCTTTTCAATGATCACCGCCGCCTCCGCCCGGGTCAGGTTGTTCTGCGGCATAAAGGTGCCATCCGGGAACCCCTTTATTATTCCGGCATCGCAAACCGCTGATACGGCTTCCGCGGCCCAGGTTGGAATCCGGTCCGAATCAGTAAATTTTAATCCCTCACTTCTGGTCAGCTTTAAGGCCTTGGCGATCATCACCGCAGTTTCAGCCCTGGTGATGCTCCGGTTGGGATAGCACCGCCCCCGGCTGTCAGGAACCATAATCTGCAGCTCAAAGCAGAGTTCCAGGCTGCCCTTGGCCCAAAATCCAGGGTTAATATCACTAAATGAACTGCTTCCATTCTGCAGCGAGCGGGTCTCCTCCCTCATGTCCAAGCCATTGGTCAATAGAGTAGCAAACTCCGCCCGGGTCACCGGGAGGTTAGGAGCATAGATTTCGGTCGACTTTCCATGAACTATATCTCGTGCAGTCAAATGGTGAATGGTGTTTCCCGCCCAGTGGCCCTGTGTATCAAAAAAGGCCATGGCTGACAGCGGGCTGGTAAGAGCCAGAATGATTCCCAACACCAGTGCAATCAATCTTCTCCTCATAATTCCTCTCCCCGCGTAAGGATCAGTTAATACTCACGCATACTACTACGCCCAACCCCACCGATTTCTTACTGCAAGCCCAGAAAATAATTCCACTTTGCGCGGTCTGGGTAAACCCCGAACCTTATTAGTCCTTGCCCATTTAAACTCGGGCAGATCGATCATTGGCTCAGAATTGAGTAACATGCTGCAACGGCGAATCCTCCGAGCAGGGAAGTGACAGGATGTCACTGGTTCCCCACTTTAAGCCGCGGACAGCGAATCGGTGGTGTACTGCAAGGCAAGTAGGCATCAGACACTGTTAACCAGAAAAAAAGCGGCACCCGCGAGAGGGTACCGCTCCACTCCCTCTAAGTAGACCTTACCGCGCCATCCCGTGAAACAGAATATCCGTTACCTCCGCCGCCACCCGCGAAGAATCATCATACGTCCCTTCAATCAGTAATGGCAGCGTAATCCCCCGCATTGCCCCTAGCAGCAAATTGGCGGCCATTTCCGGATCAATATCCTTCAACTCGCCCCGAGCAATTCCCTCTTCAAACATAGCCGTCAAACGGCTTAGGCTCTCCTTGCGCATATCATACATCCAACTCAGAATTTCCTCGTCCATGCCACCCAGATCACCAAAATTGGTCGGCATGTGCTGACGGTTTTCCAACATGTAGCGCAGATGCATCTCCAACAGATACCTGATCCGAAGCTCGGCCGGCATTTTCGCAGCATCTTCGGTTGTCACATGGGCCGTGTACCGGCTCAAGATGACCTTGAACATCTCCTTGTACAGTTCCTGTTTACTTACAAAGTACTCATAAACCGTTCCCTTGCCCACCTCCGCCAATTCGGCTATCTCCTCAATCTTGGCCTGGTAGTATCCCTTGCGGGCAAAAATCACCTGGGCTGCCTCAATGATCCTATCCCGCTTACTCCGTTCAGGCATCATGGGTTATACCTCCAAGTCCGCAGTTCTTGATTTCCGTCGGGCCAAACGCTCGCGGAACCTGATCCCCCAGTCGTCGAAGATGGTATAAACCACCGGCACCAGCACCAGCGTAATGATGGTGGAAACCAGCAGTCCCCCGATAACCACTGTCGCCAGAGGAGCTGTCATCTCTCCGCCTTCACCCAGTCCCAGGGATAAGGGGAACAGGGCCAGAATGGTAGCCAGAGCCGTCATCAGCACCGGGCGCAATCTTACCGCGCCACCCTGCGCCACTGCCTGGTTGCGCTCCATGCCCCGGTCCTGCAGCTTCTTGATATAGTCCACCAGTACGATGGCGTTGGAAACCGCAATTCCAACCAGCATTATCACCCCGATGAAGGAAACCACGTTCAGGGTGCGCCCCGTCAGGGCCAAACCGCCTACCACTCCGATAAAGCAGGTCGGAACAGAGAACATGATGACAAAAGGTATAAAGAACGACTCATACTGGATCGCCATCACCGCATAGACCAGCACAATCGCCAGGAGCAAGGCCAAGGCCAAGCTCTGGAAGCTCTCCACCATCTCCTTGTTTTCACCGACATACTCAATTGAATAACCGGTAGGAAGCGGGAACTGGCTCAACTCGGCCTGAACATCTTCTATAACACTCGCCAGATCACGTCCCGACAGCTTCGCAGTCACCTGCGCCACCCGCACCTGGTCGATTCGGGATATCGCCATTGGGCCTGCTTCAACCACAATCCGGGCTAATTGCCCTAATGGCACCTGCACACCGGTTGGTGAACTTATCATGATTGTTCCCAGGTCATCCAGATGCTCCCGGTATCCCGCATCATAGCGGATCCGGACATCAACTTCGTCTCCCTGCACACGATACCGGGTAGCAACGGTCCCCTGCACCGCACTCTGGAGACTGGTCGCCACCTGGCCCGGGGTCAGTCCGTAAGCCGCCGCCTTCGCCCGGTCCACCTGAATTTGAACCTCGGGAGTTCCCTCGGTCAGCGATGACTCTACCTCCTGGGTTCCTGGAACCTCACGTACTATATCGGCTACCTCATTCGACAACCGCCACAGCTCATCCAGGTCGTCACCCGCTATCTTTACCGCCACCGGAGCCTCACTCTGCATGCCGGCAGTCATGGGATCGTACTCCGACACCGTGATTTTAGCACCGGGAATCGCGTTTAATTTTTCCCGAATTTCTTCCGCTATCTCCGCCGTGGAGCGGTTCCGCTCACTCCGTCCACTTAGCATCACCATAATCGTGGAGTTATCCGTCCCTGATGCCATTGACATCATCTGCCCAGAAGAACCCACGCTGGTAAAAACGGTCTTCACCTCAGGAGACTCTTTAATAAGCTCCTCGACCTGCCTGGTTACCCGGTCGGTTTCCTCCAAGACCGAACCTTTGTCCATCTCAATCCTGATCGACATCTGCCCGGCATCAGAACGGGGCATAAATTCAGCCCCCACAACAGGTATCAAAGCCAGACTGGCTATCATCAAGGCCGTGACTGAACCTACAACAATCCGGCGGTGTGAAAGAGACCATTCAATGACCTTACGGTATCGCTCACCCAGTCCATCGATGAGGATAGCGAAACGATTAGCCCAGCGCTTGACTCCTTTCCCTTCCTCTTTTACCTCATGCACAATCTGTCCGGTCATCATCCGGGAAGAGAGCAGGGGAACGATAGTCAAGGCCACCACCAAAGAAGCAAGGATAGCAAATGATACCGTTATCGCCAGTGGTTTGAACAGTATAGAAGCAATTCCCTCGGTAACAAAGAAGATAGGTAAGAACACCGCCACCGTGGTAAAGGTAGCTGCCATGACCGCATCACCAACCTCAGTGGCTCCATTAATGGCCGCTTCAAGCGGTGACTCACCTGCCACGCGGTGACGGAAGATGTTTTCCAAGACCACGATCGAATCGTCAACTATGCGGCCAATACCCAAGGCTATCCCGCCTAACGTGATCAGGTTTATCGACATATCGAAGAAGTACATCAGCATAAAAGTTGCCACGATAGACAGGGGAATCGAGGTAGCAATAACCAGGGTACTGGGTACACTGCGTAAAAACAGGAACAGGATCAGGATGGCCAGTAAGGCACCCTCCAGCATATGAGTCTGGATGGTATCGATGGTATCATTGATAAAATCCGCCTGATCGAAAACGGTAGCAACCTCAATGCCTCCCGGAAGTTCTTCCTGCAACCGGGCCAGCTCGGCCTTAACATCTGCAGACACCTTAACTGTGTTGGCATCCGACTGTTTCATGATATGAATGCCCATGCTTGGTTTGGCGTTCATGCGGGTCTTCTGTTCTTCATCCTTGAAGCCGTCGGTTATCTGAGCAACATCGCTCAACTTGATGATGTCTCCGGTGGCGGTAAACACCGACACGTTGCGAATATCATCTACACTCTCGAATTCCTGCAGGGAACGCACATAATACTGACGGTCCCCGCTCTTTACCACTCCACCGGTCTGGTTAAAATTGTCCGCCATCAGAACTGCCGCCAGTTGCGACATGGAAAGGCCGTAATTCTGGAGTTTGGCCGGATCCACATCTACCCTGACCTCCCGGGTCAGGCCTCCGGTTAATGTAACAGAAGCAACACCAGGCACTCGTTCCAACGCCGGCTGGATCTCATCTTCAGCCATAGACTGCAATTGCCCCAGATCCTGTCCACCGGTCAGGCCTATCTGCATAACCGGCATCAGTGAGGGGTCCATTTTAACTACCATCGGTTTCTCGGCATCCTGCGGCAGGTATGGTTCAATCAGAGCTATCTTCTCCCGCACATCCAGGGCCGCGAAGTCCATATCGGTACCCCAGTTGAACATGACAATCACGGCCGACATACCGGCCAATGAATATGAACTGACCTCCTGCACATTGGCAACAGTCCCCACGACGCTTTCCAGAGGCCGAGTTATCTGGGACTCAACTTCCTCCGGACCTGCGCCGGCATAGTTTGTTATTACCGCACCTACCGGGAACTTCATATCCGGGTAAAGGTCCACGCCCAAACGGGAAAAGCTGACATAACCGAGAATTAACAGCACCCCTACCAGGATCGATATCATTACTGGTCTTTTGACCGCTATTTTTACCAGCTTCATCAGACCTTGCCTCCTGCTACCCTGACCTCGTCCTTATCATGGAGCAGGGTCTGGCCTTTAATGACTACCTGGTCTCCAAGCTTTAACCCTTTGATAACCTCCGCCCGCTCACGGTTCTGCAACCCCACCTCGATTGTGGTCTCATGAACTACCGACTGGTCATCTACCGTATAGACCACCCGGCGGGCTCCTTTTTCAACCACCGCATTCCTGGGGATGGTCAATACCCCATCTTTCTTCTCGGTGGATACCTGTACCTGGGCAATCATCCCCGACTTTAATACATTATCCGGGTCGTCCAGTGTCACCTCTACCGGGAAAGCCTTACTCCGGGGATCGGCCACCGCAGCTACCGAAGTAACCTTGCCGGTAAACTCCTGGTCAGATACGCTGCTTACCCTGACCTTCACCGAATCATTAACACTTACAAAACTGATCTCACTCTCGGTCACATTGACCTTAACCGCCATCCGTCCCGTACTGCTGACCACCGCTACCGGAGCCTGGGGACTGGCCATGTTGCCCTCCGTAATCTGGATCAGTCCCACAACCCCGTTTATAGGAGAGGTAACCTTACAGTTGCTGAGAAGATTCTGGGCACTCTGCACTCCCGCACGGGCCTGCTCCAGAGCTGAACTCGCCTGTATCAGACCCATCTCCGCCTGCTCCATCTGCTGGTCTGACACCGCACCTTCCTGGTGCAGCAGGCGGGTACGCTCCACATTAGCGCGGGTGTTCTCATAAGCCGATTCTGCCTGGGCCAAGGTTGCCTCGGCCACGGCAGCTTGCGTCTCGTAATCAGTGGTATCCAAGCTGATTATGGTCTGACCCTTCGCTACCGGGTCACCTTCCTGCAGGTGAACCGCCACCACCCGGGCTGCCGCCTTGGGATAGAGAGTCACCTCATCAGCCCCCTTAAGGCTCCCCGAATAGTTGACCTCTTTATGTATGCTCTCCCTGGCTCTACCGCCACGGTCTCCACCGTCAAGCGGTTATCAACCTCTTTTTGGGTATCCTCCTTACCGCATCCACTGCCGTAGAATAAGGCCATAATCAGTATGACCACTAAAACAACCGACGACTTCCCTCTCCTCAACACTACCCCTCCCTTAATAAACTAAGCTATACTTCCAATATCGCTTGTTCTCTCACGATTTCATTTTGTTTACGGACAGCCCATCTCTTGTTTGTTACATCTATGTGTAATTATGGGTGATGGTGAGTAGAGCTCCGCTAAGCCGCTCGGTTTCTTGTATTGTGGCCAGTGGGATTCCACACCATCTCCTGGCAGCAAACCTCCCATGTCTTCCTGGGTCTAAAGCCCTTAATTCCTTCGTCCTGCCTATCCAAGAGGTGGAACGTCAGTCATGCTCCTAAGCGGGGTCAATTGCCCTTATGGTAAAATTCAACCTGACTGTCCCGGCTCCCGTTTTATCGTGATTTTTGGCTTCTTGAAGTTTCGTTCATCGCTGCTTTTAAGTGACTGCGGGTAGCCATCTTATGCTGGCAATGACGTAATAACAATCGCTATTGGTAAAGACTTCATTGCCTTCTAGGCAGCTACTCTAGCTGACTGCTCCATGTCCCCAAGCATCTTCTCCGGGCTGTAATCAACGCCTTTGGTTAGTATTGCAAAGAAGACTCGGATCAGCTTACCGCAGAGTGCGATGATGGACTGCATCTTGTTAAGCGGGTTATTCTCCCGCATCAGGTTTCTTTGGTGAAGTAGCCGAAACTCTTGGTTTTTTTCCCAGCATGGCAATCATGGAAAAGAATAAGCTGTGTCTCAGTCGTCTTCTACCCCTACGGCTGATGGTGGTCTTTCCCTTGTGTTTACCGGAGCTGTTCTCCACCAGATTGAGTCCAGCCAGCTTCTGTATTTGCCTGGGGTCTTGGAATCTACTGATATCGCCTACTTCGCCGACAAAGGTGGCTGCTGTGATTAGTCCGACCCCTTTGATATCCAGGAGTTTGTCAGCATTAGGTACTTGCATCAGCAGTTCTTGCATGAGCTGTTCTTGCTTGTCGTATTGCTGACAGTACAGGTCATATTCTGCTAGCAGGTTTTGCAAACTGGCCTCGGAGGCCACTTTACCGCTGGTTCGGCCTACGCTTCTGCTTGCCGCTTTTACCAGTCTTTCTGCACGTTTTAGACTGGCGCGCTTCATTTGCTTTCTCCACGACTCTACAATCTTATCAACACCCATTTCCATGACCTTCTCGGGTGTTGGAAAGCTTCTAAGGGCCATCAATGCCGCGTTTCTTCTCCAGTCCTTAAAGACTGTTGTGAACTCGGGAAACCGGATGTCTAGCCATCTAACGACCCTATTGTAGATAGAAGTCAATTGCTCCTGCAGCCGTTCCCGTTCTGATACCGCCTCTCTTAGTTCTTGATAGATGTCGTCGGGTATGTACACTTCCCGATAACGCCCATCTTTCACCAACATGGCGATAGTTTTCGGGTCTTTACGGTCGTTCTTGGTAGGGCTATTGTCATCCAGTTCTTTGGTTCGCTTGACGTGGAACGGGTTGACTATGGCCAGCTTGTGGCCTTGACGTTTGAGATGATCCCCTAGCGTAAACCAGTAATGTCCTGTAGGTTCAAAGCCGGCAATGATCTCAGTCTTTTCTTGCTGCTTACATATATCACGCATCCACTGATCAAAGAGGTGAAATCCTTGGTCTGTGTTGCTAAATTTCAGCAGCCTGGCCAGCTCGAGCCCTCTGTAATCAAAGGCTCTTGCATAGTGGGTCTCTTTCCCAATGTCAATTCCAACGACCAGGGTTTCAAATTTGATTTGCGAAATCTTCTCGTTTTGTGTACTTTTCATATAGGGACGCCTCCTCAATCTCTTGTTTTGTGCCTTTCTGTCGGGGATCAGCACAATTCAATTGTATTGATGGGCGTCTCTTTTTTCAAAGATCGTTCTTAAGGATTACAGGAATGCTCCTAAGGTTATTTACTTAACTTCGTTTACTCACCTGCCTGTGAGGGCCTTAAACTGCGCCACACAGATTTCATTTTGACATTTCAATGCAACGAACTGATTTTCGAGATTTTTTAAGACAGCTTCCGCCTGGATAACCTCTGTGCGGGTCGCTAATCCATTTTCGTATTTAAGTCGGGTAAGATCTAAAGCTTGATGTGCATTTTGAATGGCCAATTCAAGAGCAGCACGTCTTTCAGGTAAATCTTTCAGATTCCAGTATAGTGAGTTTACTGCTGCCTTCACACTGTTCTTAATCAATTCTTTATTTTGAAGAGAAATATCTGCATCAATTTGCCCGATTGTCCAGTTTTTTGCCCAATACTTTATCTGGTTGGCAATATTTGCTGCCATATCAGCACTGTATACGTCATGGCTAAAGGCTAGCGCGCGTGATACCTCAGTATCCAATGGGGCGAGATCAATGGTGGTCCAGGTTGGTTGGTCAAGAACATACGTATCGCCATTAGGCAAACCCAATAATATGTATAAATCATTACGAGCCATCTCTGCTTGTTTTTCAGCATCAGCTAACGCCACCATGCTCTGTTCTTTCTGTGCCTGGACATTACGAAGATCCAACTCAGTTCTCATACCCAATCTGCGCTGCAATTCAGCAATTTTAAAAATACATGTATCTCTTTCAAGATCCTTTTTGGCCACATCAATTTGGCTTTCTGCTCTCAACACGGTGTAATACTTGGCGTATACGTCAACCGTAATAGAATTCTTCTTTTTTTCTAACGCATCCTTTGCAATTTGCCAGCCCATATCTGCTTGCAAGTATCCCGTGTAGGCATCACCAACTAAGGTTGTACCAGATATGAATCCGGTCATTGGTATGCCTCTGACAAAATCTACGGCATCACTTCGGATTCGCTCACTCTTCTCAACCTCAAACTCGCTTGTTTTCATGAGAGGGCTATATGCATACGCCCTGTCTAGTGCCGATTGTATTGTAAGCACATATTTTTCTTCACCTAAAGCTTGATCAACATTTACCACTACACTAACCAACAATAAAGCTGCAATAAATAGGATACGAAGAATTCTGTCCATATACGATCTCACTCCTTAAAAGTTGCTGACCAGCGGGTCAGTTTTTCATAATTATATATGCTTTGGGCCAAAATGGTCAATCGGGTAGGAGGCCACCCATTATTTGAGTGGCCGACCTCCCACACCACCGCTCATGCGGTTCCGCAAGCGGCGGTTCCAAAGTTTACACTTACTTCGCAGAGTAACATTCCGTCAAACTGAGGTATCCGGCACGTTTGAACCTGTCGTTGGATAGGACTCTTGACAAGATTGGGCTATGGGCAGTACGCCAATAGCCCTTTCTTGTGTTTGCCCACATCCACGCCTGTTCTTCCTTGATTCCTGAGCGTTTAAGGTTCTCGAAACGTGTGCGGACTCTTTTCCATCGTTTCCATGTCACCATCCGTACGCGGCTTCTAATCCACTCATCCAATCCCTGTATCAGATTCTTTGCGTCTGCCAGCTTGAAGTAATTCATCCATCCCCGAATCACTTGGTTCAGTTGGATTTTCCTTGCTTCAATTCCCATCCCGTTGCTGCGCCCGGTAACTTCTCGGATTTTATCCTTGAATTTTTGGACGCTCTTGGATGTATTCTGAGCCTTCCTTCACCTTTGTAAATGTAAAAGCCATATCCCAGGTATTTGACCTTATTCACGTATGCCACCTGTGTTTTCTCCCGATTTACCCTCAGAAATAGTTTCCCTTCGATATAGGGGAGAATGTGGTTCAATGTACGTGTCGCCGCTTTCCTGCTCTTGCAGAAAATCAGCATATCATCCGCATAGCGCACAAAGCGGTGTCCACGTCTCTCCATTTCATGGTCACATTCGTTTAGCATGATGTTTCCAAGTAGGGGACTCAGTGGACCGCCTTGTGGTACGCCTTCTGGGCTATCTTCAAACATTCCGCCCACCATGACTCCTGCTCGCAGGAACTTATGTATAAGCGATATGACTCGTCCGTCCTTTATCGTTTCCGATAGTATCTGGATGAGTTTACTTTGGTTAACCGTATCAAAGTACTTTTCCAAGTCCATGTCGACTACGTATCTGTAGCCCTCTGTAATGTTGGTCCGGCATCTTTTGAGCGCGTCATGCGCGCTTCTCTTCGGTCGAAATCCAAAGCTATTGTCTGAAAACTGCTTCTCAAAGATGGGGCTCAAAACTTGGCATATTGCCTGTTGGATAAGTCTGTCCACGACGGTTGGTATTCCAGTTTCTTGGTCTTTCCCGTTCTCTTTGGGTATTTTTACCCTGCGAACAGGTTTGGGACGGTATTTACCGTCCCGGAGGGATTGAACTAGCTCATTCTTGCTTTCTTTCAGGAAGGGTAGAAGTTCTTCTACCTGCATACCGTCAATTCCACCCGCGCCCTCTGTTTCTCTTTACCTGCTTGTAGGCCCGGTTCAGATTGTCTCTGCTCAAGATTTGCTCTAGCAGTCCCTCCCTCTGCTGGTTTGTGTCGGTGCTGTCGGTTTCAATCATCTTAGG
>JBMNJO010000016.1:0-12522 GCA_050951725.1 Syntrophomonadales bacterium
ATCCCACTATCCGTGATCATTAAAGCTGCCCGTATCGACTCCATCGTTCTGGGGGAGTCGCCCAGATATTGTCAGTTTAGACTATGGCGGTCATAAATAACCTTCTGAAACCTGACGTCTTTTTATTATTTATTGCCTGGTAATAAAAGCATGTATCTTTTAATCGCATTCTGCCAAAGTCGAATTTAGTCATCTACAGCATCTGATTGGTTGTGGATTCTGTGGATAAAGTTGTTGATAACGCATTAAATCAAGGTCCAAACTGTGGGTAACTTATTGCGACAAAATATTTCTTGGTATTATTTGTCACACAACGGCGGTTCCTGGAAAAAAACAAAAGCCCGGGATCTCCCCGGGCATCTATCGCCATATTAGTCGCGGTTCTTTACAAAACACTGCTGACAGTAGACTGGGCGATTTGAGACTGGACGGAAAGGGACGGTAGTAATCGCACCACATTCAGCACAAACAGACTCATGCATCTCCCGCGGACCCTTCCCCTCGCCGGCTCTGGCTTTGCGCGCGCTCCGGCAGACTTTGCAGCGCTTGGGCTCGTTGGCGAACCCCTTTTCCGAGTAAAACTCCTGTTCTCCCGCGGAAAAGATAAAATCCTCACCACATTCGCTGCACACCAACACCTTGTCTTCGAACATCCCGTAAAATCCCTCACTCTTTTTAAGATAGCTGCCAACTATCAAGCAGGCAGCATGTTGATATTATACCCTTTATATACAATTATTAGTAAACTTAAAGGGCGGGCTATTTCGGGGACACCATACGAAATAGCCGGAGGGACTCCGCATTATTCGTACGTATTTTTAGCTTCTTAACTCGCTCAGTAATTGCTCAAATTCCTTAATGTAGAGGCTGGTTATTCTACTGGTTATTTCTTCAGCCATTTCCTCACTGTACACATGGGAAGTCAAATTTCTGTCACTCAGCATGAGCAACCAGTTATTTTCCCGGGTAATCAACAATTGGGCATACGCCTCTTTTAGGACTGCTTTGGGTGAGTTTTTATCGGTAATCCCCATATCTTCAAGATAGGCTTTGGTGGCTTTCCACGCCAGTTCGTATGTAAACTCAAAACGCTGGATAACCCCATCACGCAAAATGCCTTTAATATGCTGGTTCTCATTCTGCCGCAATTCCATCTCGGCTTCCTTCAGACGCTGCAAAGCATTGCCGAAATTATGCAATCTCGTCTCCAGCTTGTTCATAAAGAATCACCCCATCCCGCACAATGTTGTCGGCCCAACTATGTTGTGTATCGAAAAACAGGAGGTCAATTTTTTTTAAGGTCTCGATATCTTCAACCTCGGCAGAAAATCTGGCCTTATCAAGCGGAGACAGATCTTCCCCAAAGACAGCAATATCATAGTCACTGACCGGCGAATTATCTCCTCGGGCGCGTGAGCCAAACAGTATTACTCTTTTGGCTTTGTACCTTTTCGATATTTGAATTATTTTCTCCAGTACGTGATCCAAATTGACCTCAACTCCACAGGTAATTCCTACGGTATATATACTAATATTACCAGTATTAGATAAATGAACCAAGATGCCAGCGCGCCCTCAATTGCACCCCGTTAATCTTTCTTCAACCGGGAAGCGTCACGGTACGCCCGGACGGCTTGCGCAGTATTCGCAGGCTGGCGACGATGAGCCCGGTAAGTGGACAGTCGCGAGTTCATCAGCTGGATAGTCTCTGCATCCAGGTCAGCGATGTCCTTGAGTACCCCACCCAGCCTGGCGAAAGCCTCGGCCAGTGACTGGTAAAGCTCATCGCTGATATTACCGCTCATCCCCTTGAGGCTAAACTCCGGCATCCCGAACCGCTGTGCCAGGTCACGTTCGAGGAGGCGGGCCCTGGCTGTTAGGAGCTGCAGGTCCTCCACCAGCTCGGCCTTCTCCTTGAGGATCACATCCTCGTCAAACCCCGAGCCGACAGGATCTGCTGCCGCCTCCAGCTGTTGGCGGGCCAAAACCCTCATATTCTGATAAGTCCCTTCCTGCCGTCCCAAATTCTCGATCAAATCCCTAACCGCTGCCTCCACTGCTGCCTCCTCCTGACCCGGTCATTTTGACAAAAACACACTCCAACCGAAGAATGCGAAATTCTCCTGTTTAACGCCTCGCGAATTGTCACTTTACACATAAAATATAACCTATAAAAATTATAACCTCAGAACATATCTGAGGCATAACTGCAACTATGTATTTCCGCCATCTTAAGACAGGTCAATCGTCTATGCTATCCCGACAACTTGCATTCTCACGCGCCGTTGGTCGGGCCTTATGGTTATTACTCTCTATCAACACCTACTGCGAAGGCCTTATCTATTTCTTCTTATCGACAAACCAGGGTTCATATGCGCCCTGACCCTGACTGTAAGCATCAGCAGCCTGGCGATTAACCCGGGTCTGTTTGATGCGTGCCGTCAGTTCAGTGGATTTCCCCTTTAATAACTGCAGACAGGCCTCATCGTTCCGCCGGATGGCCTCCATTACACCTATCAATTCAGCATTTGTTACTGGCTCCACACCACCTGCGGCAGTTGGCAATGGGGGAGCATCCCCGCCAGAAGCCAGCAGTGAATTCAGGTGGTCAATCTCATCCATCAGAGTCTGCCGTTGGCTGACCAGTTCCATAAATCCGGTCAAATCTGCCGTCTCCAGGTCCTCCCGCTGGCAGAACTCCAGCTGGTGGCGGGAAATCGCCAGCATCCCCCGGAACAGACTCTCCCGCTTAATCAAAGCTTCATCCAAAGAATCATCCCCGTTCTCCATGCCTATCCCTGCACATTTATACCGCTGCTGCCTCCAGCCGCCACCCGTGGCGCTGTGCTTGAAGTCTTGTTCAACGCTTCCTGCCAGGTATCACGGAGCTCAATAAGAAACCCCCGTACCTCATTTATTATCTCCACATCCTTGCGGGCATTAGCTTCCACCAGGCGGCGATGCAAATACTCATATAGTGCCAGCAGCTTCCCTGAGATTTCATAGTCCATATTCAAGGTACACATGAACTCGGTGATTATATCCTGGGCCCTGACCAGTCTATTATGAGCGGTCTCAAAATCCTTCTCGGCAATTCTCTGAATCGCGGTGTCCAGGTCCCTGATAGCGCCATTGTAAAGCATCAGAAGAAGCTTTCCCGGGCTGGCGGTTTCCACTGCTGAATTCTTATAGCTCGCATAAACCTGCGCTTTTATACTCATATAACTATCCCTCCCTGTCTGCCACTGAACTAGACCAATTCATTGACCAAAACCCCGACCATATCATGAAGGTTGTTGAGCATCTCTTTAATCTGAACCGCTATGTTCAGCATCTGCTCGGGAGGAATCTCCCGGATCACCTCTTTGGTCTCGCTGTCCACCACTTTGACCTGGACCTGTCCGCTGTCCTCGTGAACTCTGAACTGCAGGCCAAAACTCCCGACTTCCATTGCCCGGTTCAGAATCTCCGCCGCCGAATCCAGCTGCTCTCGATTCACCTGACCCGGAGATCCCTTGTCAAGTGCCTCCCGGGACTTATCGTCCCTCACCCTCTCCCCGGCATTCTGCCCGGTCGCCACGTCCCTGCTGGGGTTAAATTCTAACGCCTTCCCTGGCCCTTCAACCCGCACATCGTCTCCCCCCTGCAATTTGATAATCGCCGGCATCCTTGCCCTAACCATATTATCGAGAGTTGATGCCGGCGACTTTAGTAAATTGTTGTAAGACAGGATACTTGATCTGCCTCTCAGATATTTTGATAAAATATAGCTGTAAATATGGATAAGGAGGGATGCAAGATGCCAAATATCAGACCTATCTCGGACTTAAGAAACAACGCGAATGAGATCTCCGAGTTTTGCCGCCAGCACGGCGAGCCGGTATTCATAACAAAAAACGGGGTTGGCGATATGGTTGTTATGAGCATTGAAACTTACGAGCGGCAACAGGCGTTGTTGAATCTTTATACCAAACTGGCGGAAGCGGAAGAAGAGATAGCTAACGGCGCCCAGGGTGAGGACTTTTTTGAGGTGGCAAAACAGCTCAGGAATACCATACATGGGCAAGTATAAGTTCAAGACATACCCCTCTGCCAAACGTGACCTGAAAGCTATTATCAGCCACCTTAACACACTGTCCCCCCGGCAGCTACGAACTATTACGACCTGATAGTTGAGAAAATTGGCAGCCTGTCCGAAATGCCAGAACGATGTCCGTTCGCCCGGGATGTCATCCTGAAAGGTAAAGGTTACCGTTACCTGATCGTAAAAAGTTACTTGGTTTTTTTGTTATTAAAGATGATACGGTGCAGATACGGCGCATTATTTACGGCAAACGCGGTTATCTGGATTACTGGGACCAACTTTCTGAATAACCCATCCTTTTAGCCTTATTATGCTGTAATGTCCAACCTCACTCCCAGATGAGGGTTAACCGCTTGTTCCATAACCGTAGTCGAAGCAGCCAATATTTCCTTTAACATATCGGCGTTCTCCCGACTGCTGTCCATTGCCATTTTCATTACCGCAGTTCCAACCTCCTGCTGTAGCTGAACCTGTTTCAAGTTAATTGACAGAGCAGCGATGTCCATATAATCACCTGCTTTTCAAAGATTTCAATCAGTTAGTTCTTGATCAGTATTGCCATGTAAGCCATAGTGGTGTAGCCGTTGTCCTTCAGTAACCTAAATGCATACTGCAGATACTGCTGGTTGTGTTCCACCGTTTTGGCGAAGGATTGGATCAGCTTGATTACCAGTTCATCAGTAAGGCCCTGGTGAAAGGCAGCCATGCCGATAAGATGCATCTTGATCAGGGCATAGTGAACGATCATCATCACGTAGTTGTCAAAGAGGCTTTTCTCGCCGCTG
This sequence comes from Syntrophomonadales bacterium, assembly GCA_050951725.1. Lineage (GTDB taxonomy): Bacteria > Bacillota > Syntrophomonadia > Syntrophomonadales > DTU052 > DTU052. The sequence continues at coordinate 4,870 of JBMNJO010000016.1, forward strand.
AATGGGAACAGGTTTCTAAAGACATGGTTCACCAGGTAGTTTTCGAGAATATACTCGTGATCCGCCATAAACGGGCGGAAGTACTTCTCTTCGGACTCCTGGTAGCGGACAGCAATCTCCTCTACCGCAGCTTCCCTGGTGTACTGAATCCCGTGTAATTATATTGCTGCTCTGGGTACATAATACCGGTCCAGCTCTGTTTTCCATAGAATAAAGCCCGGCACAACTTCATTCTCCAATGCTCTAACTACCCGAGTCCAGTCCGCCAGTTCATAGGCCGCAACCAGTTCAGATAGACCGCTCTGGATTTTTTCGGTATAGTCAGCAAAACACCGTGCATAAGTCTCTTCCTTCCCCATTTGAAGAGCTTGCTGGATGGATATAAAGGCCTGTGTGAAATCTTGAAGAAGAGGTAGCATCTCTTCAAATTTACCCTCGGTAAACCTTGCCCGGATATACTCGATCCCGGTTTGCATAGTTGCAACCAGGTCGAGAGACCTATGTATTACCTCGTAATTATAGCTCACCTGTGGTCTCCTTTAACTAACGAAATAGAACCAGACTGAAGTCAGTAGAATTTAAAAGAGACCCCGGTTTACCAGGGTCTCTTCGCTATTTGGTATGATTACCGGCCAAGGAGCTGGAGAACTGACTGCGGCTGTTGGTTAGCCTGCGCTAGCATAGCGGTCGCGGCCTGGGAGAGGATGTTCATCTTGGTGAATTCCATCATTTCCTTGGCCATATCTACGTCACGAATACGGGATTCGGCAGCCGCCAGGTTCTCACTTGAAGTTCCGAGGTTATTGATAGTGTGCTCCAAGCGGTTTTGGAAAGCACCCAGTGAAGAGCGCTGAGAAGATACCTTTTCAATTGCGCTTTGGATTACGGTAATCGCTTCTTCTGCACCTTCACGGGTAGAAAGATCGATGTCAGCTAACCCTAAGGCTGCGGTGCGCATATCCTCAATGGTTACCTGCATATTTTGGGTCTGGTTAGCACCGATCTGGAACTTAACACCGCCACCCTGGCTGGCACTGCTTTGATTTGCAAGACCCAATAACTGAGCTGCTTCACTGTTATCAAATTTAATGCTGCTTGTAGCTTTGGCTGAACCACTTTCAACTACAAGTGCTCCGTCTTTTACCGTTACCGAAACAGCTGCGATTTGTTTGTCACTTGGGACAGTTGCGTTGTATGCAGTAATTCGATCATTTATGTCTTTTGCGAGGTCAGTGGCTAACTGATCCATACCTTTCCCGGTTGCATTACTGTAATCATCTTTCCCCCCAACTGTAGTCAATGTAACTGCGATTTCAGTTCCATCAATTGTCAGGTTAATAGTATCGGTTGCACCAATTGCATTGACTGCTGCGGCCCCTGCTGCACTAAATACACCTTCACTACCCTTTTCACTGATCGTATCGGCACCAGTACCTGCTGCTGTTAGGCCTAATGCCTTAGATGCGGCATCATCAATAATGTCTACCGTCGAAGTTGCGCCCTTCGTGCCAGATATAATGCTGATGCTTCCGTTTACGTCACCACTCGCCGTAACCGAAACTGTAGCAATGCTTGTTCCGTTGGCTTTGTTGTAATCAGCAATCGCTTTATTAATATCTTCCTGCAATTGAGCAGCCATACTTTCGGTGTCAGCATTAGTTCCATCGTTGAAAGCTTTGTATACATTACCATCAATTGCAACTTTAATGTTTGCACCATCGATTTTTAAATTAAGAGTTGCATCAGCATTGATGGTTAAGGTAGTTTTATCGACGGCAGCTACACTTGTAGCGGTTGCCGCAGTCTCCTTGCCAAGTGCAGAACTAATAACGGCTGCATTGTCCGTTCCGGCTACTGTTCTTGCACCAAGAGAACCATCAATAAGTTTCTGGGTATTGAACTCGGTCGTATTGCCAATACGGTCAATCTCTTCTTTCAATTGCTGAATTTCTGCCTGGATTTCGTTGCGATCAATATTAGTATTGGTGTCACTGCTGGACTGCACTGCCAGTTCCCTCATTCTCTGAAGAATGGCGTGGGTCTCGTTCAATGCACCTTCAGCAGTTTGGATCATAGAAATAGCATCCTGGGCGTTACGGCTGGCTTGTTCCAGCCCACGGATCTGGCCGCGCATTTTCTCGGAAATTGCCAAGCCGGCAGCATCATCACCAGCCCGGTTAATCCGCAGTCCAGATGAGAGTTTTTCCAATGACTTGTTGCTCAACGCGCTGTTAGCGCTTAGCTGGCGATAGGTGTTAAGAGATGCAATATTGTGGTTAATCCTCATTAAAGTAACCTCCTTGTTTCGTTTTTGGAAGCCTCCATGCTTCCATATTTTTTATCGTAACTCTGCTCTTTTCGGTCTAACCCACTACCCTCCTTTCATGACATTTTGTTAAATTTACCTAGAATATTTATCGAATTTCAGCTGGTTAGCGGTGATGGTGCTACAAGGAGTTTATGTTGTATATTGTCCCGAAATCAGTCCCATTCGGGATCTTACTATGGGATATCCCTATTACGCAATAACTCAATCGTTTTACGCTAATCTACCCCTGATTGCTGGAGAACTGCTGCATAAGCCACATGCTCTGAGAGTTCATCTGATTGATAGCCTGTTCCATGGCGGTAAACTGGCGGTAGTAGCGCTCTTCAAGATTAGCCAAACGCTCTTCAGCCTTTGAAATGGTCTCGTCAACGCGTCTAATATTCTCACCCAGGATGCTGTCATCATAGAGTGCTGCGTTTGACCCCGCCTTGGTGGTTATCTGTGACATGGTATTGACTACCGCATCATACAGTTTGGTGGCTACGCCCGATTTTTTCGAATCCTCGTTGCTGACCGTGAAGAGGTTCATGACCCCTTCTGGGTCATTCGTCAGAGCTTCCCGAAGCTTGGTTTCGTTTATTTCCAGCTTGCCGTTATCGTACCAGTTCTTTGTGGTGATCCCGATGGAGCTAAGGCTGGTATATTTGCCGGACAGGCCTTCCACTACGGCCGCAGTATTTGCTCTAATCTCGTTGTAGGCACTGCCCAAAAGCCCGTCGGCTTTGAGCATACCGCTGCGGGCCTTTTCTTCCCACTTCTCAATGTCGCGGTCCTTCATGTCTTTTTTCTGGTCATCAGTCAGCGGTGGGAAATCCCGGTTGCGATCCTCATTGAGTTTTCCGGCAATGCTGTCAATAGTGGAGTTGTAGGTCTCCACGAAGGCCTTGATTTTTTCCATGACCGCGTCCACGTCCTGGTTCACGCTCACCTTTACGGTTTTACCGGAACCTTCCATGAGGTTAAAGGTAATGCCGTTAACGGTGAATTGGTTACTGGAGAACTTGAGACCGGTGGCGTCGTTGAAGTCAATCACAGCATCAGTTCCCCGGTGGGCGTTGGCTTCATCGGCGCCGACGTTGACATTGAGCTTTAGATTCTCAGTGAGGAAGTTCTGCTCATCGGCCTTGACATGGATCTCGGCCTGTTCCCCCGTGCCGCTGGTCATGAGGAAAAACCGTTCCAGGTTCGAGTCGTAGCTGGCCTTGATCCCAAGTCCGGCGTTGTTTATCTCACCTGCCACCTGGTAGATGTTGTGGTTGGCCGCGTTGAAGGTGAAGGTCTTTTCTTTGACCTCTCCATTAACGTTTCCCTGCAGGATGAAGGTGATGTCACCAGACAGCCCAAACTGCTCGCCCAGGGTTTTAATTACCTGGCCATTCTCACCTTCGGTATAGCTGGCGGCCAACGCTTCGGTGCTGGACTTGGTTACCCCGGTGGCCAGGTTATGCACCGTTACGCTGTAATCGCCGGCCAATGCCGTATTGCCGGCGGTGGCCGTCAGGATATCGTTATTGGAACTGGTAGCCTTCTTGGCCATGTAGGTTCCCTGCAGTTTCATGTCGAAGGCGGAGTTTCTGAGGGTCAGGAGTTTGGTGTTGATGGTGCGGTAATCCTCCCTCCGCCATTCGAGGACCTGTTTCTGCTGGTAGCTCTTGTTGACCTGCATGCGATGCGCCCGCATAAGGTCACTGACCATCTGGTCTATATCCATACCACTGGCCAACCCGCTTAGTCGCATTACCATCTTACTTCCCCTCCCCTTTTACCTGTTTAACTATATCCGCAATCCCCTGAGGATTTATGATCGCCTGTCGGTTCTCCTCCCGGACAGCCTTATAGAGCTCTTCACGAAGGACGGAAAGCTCCCGGGGGGCCTCTATGCCCAGCTTAACCTTATCTCCTTGTATCTCCACTATGGTGATCCTGATATCATCACCAATCAGGATTGCTTCATCCAGCTTCCTGGTCAGGATTAACATATTACAACCCCTGTCCTTCAGCCATCTTCGGCTGTTTCGGGAATATCCGGTGTTTGGTCTGATAACGGGAATTCCCCGCTATGTACTGCAGTCCCTTTTTATTCGCCGGGTTGACTATGATCGGTGCCAGCAGGTTGGCGGTGGCTTCCCTGAAGTCCCGGGGAATCGTCAAGACTGAGAATATGGCCAGTTCCTGCTCTTTGTTCTCTATTTCCAGGATGTCCAGGCTATCTGCGGATAATTCCAGTTCGTAGTCAGGAAAGAAGACAAAAGGCACCGCCAGGACCAGGCAGAGGTCGGGATTTGCCAGCGCTTGCATGTAGTAGAAAGGACCGTCCCCATCAATCGGGAATATGGTGTATTCCCGGTCTTCCTCAAAGCCGGGGATGCCTCCCGGGAAGTTGATCACCCTGGTTTCATCTATTTCGATCTCACCTAACTGGCTGCTCTTGATTTTCATGAGTTCCTCCTACGCACTTACATCCAGCCTGCGGCCGATGTACTCAATATCAATTGAGGGTTTTATCCTCCAGTTGACTCCTACCTGACCCCAATCCAACTGGCCGAGGACCTGTCCCCTTAGCGGGCTTACGGTTACATTCCCTGGTTTTACCGCAATCTGCAGGTCTTCAACGATAACATCGATCACCGGCCGGTGTTTGGGGACCGCGGCCACGTCAAATTCATCCTGGTCTTGTATGTTCATCAAGGCGATATCCGCTATGTCAATGCCTTTTTCTATCGAGGCCAGCAGGTCGCCCTCGCCGGCGATTTGTGCTATCCCTTCAAATCCCAGCCTCTGGGATAATGCGGCCATATGCCGCGAGAAATCCAATGGGTATCTTCGTCCCACATCAGCAAAACACTGGGTCTGATCGATCTCGACCCGGGGCTGTTTCTGGTCTATCTTAATCTGCGAAGGGGCAATCTCCAATTCTATCTGAGGATGGTGGATTTCAATGTTATAGGATGGCTGCTTGATGTCCAGGCCTATCTGTCCGAACTGCTGGTTTATCCTGAGGTCCATCTTCCCACCCTCTATCAAGTCAAGTCAACTACGGCTAGCGCAGGAAATCCACCAGGCTGGGCATTATGATCCTGGCCCCCGCCGCCAGCGAAGCGCGGTAGACGTTCTCCTGTATTTTGAGCTGCATTATGACTTCGGCCATGTCGGCATCCTGGTTCTTGGACAGGAGTTCCTCATAGTTGATGCGGGTGCTTTCCAGGCGGTTCTCCTGCAGGTCCAGCCGGTTAACCTTGGCTCCGATGATGGCTCGTTCCTGGGTTATGCCATCCAGCTTGTCCTGTATGAGTCCCAGGTCCTGGTTCATCCCCGCCTCATCACCGTTTTCCAGGTCAGTGGCAATCTTGCCCAACAGCTGGTATATGCCGGGATTGGCAGCGTCCTCATTGAAAAACAGCTCGCCGATGGTCGAGTTAATGGGTACCGTGGTTCCAGCCCCGATCTCCAGGTTCATGGACTGATCATTACCGGTCCAGACTCCGTCTTGCAGCGGGGCCTGAGTTACATTGGTCCCGGCGAATATGTGCTTGCTGCCGTAGGTGGTGTTGGCGATGACGCCAATCTGCTCCTGAAGCTGCCGCAGCTCGGCGGCAATCGCCTCCCGGGCCGATTCGGAACTGGTGCCGTTGATGCCCTTAGTGGTCAGCTCACTGGCCCGGTGCAAGATATCGGTAACGTTGGCCAGGGCACTGTCGGTGGTGTTCATGAAGTTCCTGGCTTCGGAGATCTTGTTGAGATACTCCTCGGCCTCGCCGATAGTGCTGGTATAGCGCAGGGTGTTCACCACCCCGGTTGGGTCATCTGAAGGCTTGTTGATGCGCTTGGTGGTCGAGATCCAGGTCTGGACCTGGTCCAGACGGCGCAGATTCTGGTTCAGGTTGTACTTCGTGTTATAGGCCATCATGAAGTTGGTAACCCTCATTGTTCGGCCCTCCCTATCTTCCGGTTATTCCCATGCGATTGATAATAACGTCAATCGCCTCATCAATGGCGGTTATGTAGCGCGCAGCGGCATTGTAGGCGTGCTGGAACTTGATCATGTTGGTCATTTCCTCATCCAGAGAGACCCCGGCGGTTGCCTGACGGCGGAGTTCCAGCTGGTTCAGGAGGGTATCCTGGTTCTCCACCATCCGGGTGGCCTCCTGGGCCAGAACCCCAATCGAAGAAACCTGGGAACGCCAGTAATCATCAAACGTCACTGGACCCAGGGTGCCGGAAAGACTCTGCTTGAGCTGGGCCAGCTTCAGGGCATTGCCTCCATCTCCAAAGTTGATCGCGGTGCCGGAATCATCCCGGGTACGGCTGCTGGCAGCGGCGATGTTTTTAACGTCCGCTATTATCCGGTCATCGACCCTGATTTGTTTCGCCCACTCCACATTGGGATCATTTACATCAATTCCATCCTGGTTAAAGAAATCTATCCCATCGGGGTTCTCCCCATTAATGTTATTCAGGCTGTATCCCTGGCGGTGGATCGCGTTGGTGTCAATCACTATGGCTTTGGCCAGTTGATTAAGGGTATCCATCAGGCGAGGAACCAGATTGCGGTCCTGACCCAGTTTGGAATTCTCCGCAAAGCCGCGGGCCTCCAGGAGACCCAGGAGTTCTCCTGAGGTAATGGACACTTCTATATCATCACTGCTGGCTGGTCGTCCGGTTACCACGGAGCCCGGGTGAGAGTCCGGGTCCAAATCCCAGACCACCTTGTACATGCCTTTGTTGTCGGTGTTGAGCCCCAGACTTACGGTGCGCACTCCCATCACCAGGGGTGCTCCCCCCACCAGGATGGAGGCCATGCCATTTGACTCGACGGTTATCTGGGCATCAACCAGGCGGGATATCTGGTCCAGGAGCAGGTCCCTCCGGTCGATCAGGTCGTTGGGGGCCTGACCGGAAAGGGTTATGGCCTTGATCTGCTGGTTAACATCGGCTATCTGCTGGGCGATGGAGTTGATCTCCTCCACCTTGGTCCTTACCTGGCTGTTCAGGTCCAGGCGCAGGTTGCTCAGCTGGTTGTACATGTGGTGAAAGGTGTCAGCGACCGCCATCCCGCGTTGCTTGACCACCTCCCGCACCGACTCGTTCTCCGGTGATTCCACCAGGGCCTGCCAGGACTCCCACAGGTCATCGAGCACTCCACGCAGGCCCTGATCAGAAGGCTCGTTCAGGATAACCTCTACCGTGTCCAGGGCGGTCTGCAGTGACTCCCAGTAGCCTGAGGCCTGGCTCTCATCACGTATCTGCATATCTATGAACTCATCGCGCAACCTCCGAATCTCACCTACCATGACCCCGGTCCCGAACTGCCCCGGCTGCACGTT
>JBMNJO010000017.1:0-17839 GCA_050951725.1 Syntrophomonadales bacterium
AAAAACCGACGTTTCATTGGGGACATCACCCTTTCTCAGGAGGATGTTAGCCTTCTTGGCAGACTGATCGCTATCCAAACGGCCCCGACATTAAGTGAAGGCTTTAAAATGTTGATGGAGAAAACACCGGTTTGCCTGGCGTGTTTCCTGGTGGGCCAAGGCATTTGGGGGTATCAGGGTGGCGATTACTGGTCATCGGCAGCCAAGGCTATTGGCGCTGATCTTGATTCATCCATTCAAGCTAAATTAGGACGGTTTATTCTTCAACTCGCAAACAGGTACCAGTTGCCGGCTTTCGAAACCTCCGTTGGTCATCAATATGTGACTCCAATTCTATTTCATGGCGGAATCCCGCAGAATTCGCTACCAAGCTTTTTTGATAATATTGTTATACCCATGGTCGATCAGGATACCACCTCACGAGTTGAAATCCAGTGGGAATTGGAATACAACCGCGAACAGGACCGGCGACAGATTGAGTTGACCAGGGAGTTTAATGAGTTAAAGGCTGACCTGGACAGCCTAAAAAAACAGGAGACGATAATTGAGGAGCTATGCCGTTTGCAGGCACGGCATCTCGAACTACAAACATTAATCAATACGCTGCCTGATCCTGCTCCATTTGCTTCCCCTTGCGGTGATCACTTGGACGAGCTGAATAAACAGTATCAACAGCTGCAGACCAATCTTAACCATCTGGAACAGATGCGAGCAGACTGCCATAAACGAATCAATGCGGTTACCAGCTTTGACGAAGACATAATCCGGTTTTCTTCCTTCCTCAATGACAGCCTACAGGAGTACATTCAGTTTGCCCGGCAATTACACAACACAGATAACTGGGCTGAAAAGGCTGATTTATGGAGGAGTCGTACGTCTGATCCTTACTTTAGATCACGAAGGAACCAAATTCTTTCCGGTTTATCTATGGTTCTTAAACAAGAGATTGCAGCATCAATGGATGGGAATCAACTTCCCGACGAGAATCGGGAGATGGTGCGCCTGTTCTATCTGACACTTCAGGCCCGGGAGCGTTTAGCGGCCAGGGAAAAGGCACAATCAGAACTGACTGATAAGATCGAACCAGACATCAGGTCAATACAAGAACAAATTCGAAAAAAGAAAGAAGCAATTGAAACACTCAGTTGCCAGTTAAAGACTTTGGGGGGAGGTGACCTCAAGACCGGCATTCAACTGGTTGAGGAAGCCAGGAAGGCAACTGTGGAACTCAGGCAGGTTAACGACAGACTGCGTTTACTACGTGCAACCGCCGAATTAATTATAGATCCTGAGGCCAGTGCAACTTATTCTGATCTGTTGCGATCAGTAAAAGACGATATTACAAAGACTCGTATCCGGCTGGCAGAGTGCAAGGCTGAAATCAGCAAATATTCTCCCAGCTTTCCTTATGCTGACGAACCGGTAAGACGTTTTCTTTTATATGGGGGGAACTGGGCAGAACGATGGCTGTGGGGAGCTATTAACCTGGTCCACCGTAGTATTAACAGTAATATGGTAGTGAGGGAGGCGGCGGAAGGCCTTCCCCCAAGAGTTGTTGACTGGTTTGTTAAACGGTTCGACGAGTCATCGCAGAAATCTGATTCCGCTGCTCACCAGACGAGATCGACTGACTTATCCGGACCGATAATGGCTCTCGACCCGGTTCACGGTGAGCTCAAGCTGATATTTAAGCCCCAGCGAATTAAGCTCTCTGGAGATGGTATGGCCAAACCCCTCCAGATTGCACTGGAAATCAAGGCCGGCGACTTGGCCAGAGGCTGGATTAAACGAGTTAAGGCCTATCTGAACCGGGGAGTAATTGAAACCGCCCCGGTTGACTTACAGCTGTCCCAGCTTTGCGAATACTACGATGTGAACTTACGGATCAATGATGTCGTGATGCGATCGTGGCGAATCAATGGTCCAAGTGAAGATCTGCCGGTTCTTGGTTTTACCGAGGAAGGACGACGAATTACCAGCAGGGTATGGCCCGGAGGTCGCAGCTGGCTCCTGCTCCTGCCCGGATATGCGGTAGCCGGTAATGTGCAGGTAATCGAAGAAATGCCAGCTATCGGCAACAGTTCCCTGTTGCTTATTGACACCTGTGGCGAGGAAGAGCTGCTGATCCGTGATGGGTCAGGCCATCAGCATACACTTCCTTTACAAGGTTTCACCAAACCCCAGCTGCTCGGAGGACAATTATGCCGGGAAATAACGGTGGAGGGGAGACCGGTATACTGTAAAAGCCCGGATTCTATGCTGATACCACTCAAAGGGGCCAACGATTTAAGCCTATGGGAGATTATTACGCTATCAGGTAAGGATGAGGATGGGCAATTCAATCGTTACCGAATAAATGAACTGCCTAATACCAGGAGATCGCATGATTCATTTATTATTGAGCTGGGAGTTCCCGAGATCTGGGGTGCATGCCCAACTGGACTCTACCGAATCGTTCTGCTGGCACCCCAGGGTGTGAAGTACCGGTTTGAAATAGTTATTCTACCCGAAATCGACGTTGAATTTAACCCCCCATTGATTATGCCATCCAACGACGATGAGCCAAAACTATCAGCAGTGCTGATTGTCCCCGCGCAGTGTTCATTCACACCCTCATCACCAGCACAAATCGCGAGCATCGAGGATGATGTGCATGTGATTAGTACTGATCCGACTGCGGAGCAGATTGACGGCGAATTAATCACAAGGAGTCCAGAAACCACCCAGGCACTAAATATTACCATAGCCGTTCCCCGACTGATGTGGCGGATTATTGAAAACAACGAAATCACGGATTGGCGCAACGGGGATGAGGAGTTGTGGATTGGCAGTTGGTACGCGAATCCAACCCTGGTTCTGGAAATCAGTATTCCCCTTCGTAATGCTAACTGGGTGCTGGTTTATACAGTGGCAAACGGGAAGGAGTACACCGGGACCATAAAGGACGGCCGCATCAAGGTCGATTTATTAACATTTACCGAGGACCTTAGTGATGGTGAATCACTTCATTTTATATGGATTGAGATATTTGACCGTAAAAACCGGTTGATCTGCCGGGGGAAGCTGTTTACTGTTCGCTGCCGGTGGGAGGTAGAAAATCTATCATTGTACGCTGAGAAAGCCGGTGATCAGTGGGAGATCCATGCTGAATGGAATGAATTAGGAAAAGCATCATCCAGAGAACTACGGTTATGGCGTCTTTGGGAGCCCTGGAATACACCAACCGTTTTCAATATCCCGGAAGGCAGCGGAAGTTTTTCACAAGTGGTACCCAAAATAAACATGCCTTCCGGATCCTACTTGGCGCAGCTCTGCCAGTATGACCCGTGGGATGCGGGTCACGACGGCCACAGTTTTCCGACTGATACGGAGACCACCGGACTGCTGTCTCTGGATGATGGTCAGCCCTATTTATGTGGATGGTCGTTGAAATGGGGCCGTGGAGGATGTATTGTAAGCGGACGTTTTGCCAATCCCTACAGTAAAGTCCCGGTTATGGTTTACTTGATGGGTCAGGTGGAGGGTAAACCTGTTGCTTGGTACAACCGGGCTCAAACCGATTACAACGGGGAGTTTAGGGTATTTGTCAGCGAAATGAACTATAAAGGTAATCATAAACTCACTCCTTCACTTGATACCCCGATCCATACCTATACCCACTGGATCGGCATTGTTACTGATGAAACCTTACCTACTTATCATTTTGCGATTATCCCTGAACCAGCCCCTCTGGAATGGCCAGTGACTATGAGTGTTGTTGATCAGCATATCAAGCCGTTGATAACAGTTAGTGAATGTTTTGAGTGGCGGCTTACGGCCAGTTATAAAAACCGACTGGTAGTGGAACAGGTTCTAGGCGGTAAACAGAGTTACTCATTAACTAAATCGATTGAAAAGAGACGTGAAGGATCATTTGAGCTGGAGAACGGAGAATTCAAATTTTCGGGCACAGATCTGGAAGTAGCGTATGCTTTTAACCAGGGTGAGCAGGTGCTATGTACAGATACAAGATGCCGTCGCCGAAAACAACCAATTCCCAACCAGGATATCTGGCATAAGGAACACCATCTTAAAGGCTGCAGAAGCTTCAAGCCGCTGCGGGAACCGGGTACGGCGAGGTTATTCTGGCGGTGGGCGCCCCGGCCCCTGATTACCGGGTACCACCACCAGTACCCGATCTGTAATTACGATTATCTCACTCTGGTGACCAGCCGCCGCCCCGTGAACCCGGCCTTCAAAAGGCCGCTTGATGATTTGGAGCAGCTTTCGAGTTTACTCTGGGAACGGGAAAAGAAACTGGTTTTAAATCTACAGCAAGGGAGGAGCAGCATTGAGTCTTAATCCGATACATACCACCGAAGCCATCAAGGAAGCCTACATCCGGTACCTTACCACCACCTTCTCCATTAAAGAGCCGGAACTGCGGGATCAGTTCCGGGAAATACTGCAGGAACCCGGCAAATTTGTGAAGGGGCCAATTCTTGAGGTCACTCCTTCCTTTCTGAATGGCGCCAGCATTCAGGATCTGGTAAGCGAAGGCATTCTTTCACCGCAGTTTCTAACCTTAAACAGTAAGGGGTTACCGGTTGACCAGCCTCTCTACCGGCACCAGGAGGATGCAATTCGCAAGCTTGTCGAACACCGGCGCAATATCGTGGTGGCCACTGGAACCGGCAGCGGCAAGACCGAGACTTTCATGATTCCAATCATCGATCACTTGTTGAAGGAAAAGACCGCCGGTAAACTGGGTCCGGGAGTGCGGGCCCTGCTGCTTTATCCCATGAATGCCCTGGCCAATGATCAGATGAAGCGGCTGCGGCTCCTGCTTAAAAACATGCCCGACCTTACCTTTGGACGTTATACTGGAGAAACCGAAGAAAAAACCACGGCTGCCATTGATAAATACTACAAATTCTATGGGTTTATGCCACTCGATAACGAACTCGTCTCCCGTCAGCAGATGTGGGAATCTCCACCCCATATTCTGCTTACCAACTATGCCATGCTCGAATACCTGCTGCTTCGGCCACAGGACAGCGTCTTTTTTGACGGTCCTAATAGCGGCAGCTGGAAATTCATCGTCATCGATGAAGCCCATGTCTATTCAGGAGCTAAGGGCATTGAGATTGCCATGCTGTTGCGCAGGTTAAAGGATCGGATTACGGGTGGTAAAAACCGTGGAATACAGTGCATTGCCACCAGTGCCACTCTGGGTAATGGCCGGGATGACGCTCCCCAGGTGGTGGAGTTTGCTTCCCGACTCTTCGGGGCGGAGTTTAATTGGATGGAAAATGATGCAAGCCGCCAGGATGTGGTATATGCGGCTCGTGAGCCTTTGAATGGTGAAGAAAAAGTGTGGGGGCAATTCACCCCTGAAGTCTATTTACAGCTGAGAGAAATCATCGCAGACGATACCTCGGAAACAATACCCCGGTTGGACCAGCTCGTTTCCCAACAAGCTCCATCCCGGGTGGTGGATCTGGCGCGGGCCCAGGGAGAACGTTATGGTTGGCAGGCCTACCTGTATACAATCCTGGCAGGGGATCAGCGAGTTCACCAGCTGCAGTCTCTACTGGAAGAAGAAGCCCAATACCTGGCCCAGCTGGCTGATCAGGTGTTTCCTGATACTGACAGGGCTCAGGATTGTCTGATCGCCCTGGTTGACCTGGGCAGTCAGGCCCGCCTGGAGAAAGAGTCCCGCTCATTGCTGCCGGCTCGCTATCATATTTTTGTAAAATCGCTGGATGGAGCTTACGTGGCTTTATCTCCCGCAAAGAGACTCTTCCTGGAGCCGCAACGGACTACGGAAATTGACGGCAAGACCTACCGGGCTTTCGAAATTGCCACCTGTCGCAACTGTGGAGCCTTGTACCTGACCGGTAAGCGCACTGAAATTGATGACCGAGATTACCTGGTGGCCGCCGATGGGGCATCCGCCGAGTACTATCTGGTGGAGACGGCCCTTGAAGATATAGGGGATATCGATGAGGATGAGGATGTCGGGATAGAAGACCTGGAAAAACTCGACAGATATAACCTGTGTCTTTGCTGTGGTGCCATTGATCGGCTGGGTTCACTGGGCGAGTTGTGCGACTGTTCAGGGGAACACCATCAGGTGGTAACTAAAGTGCCTGCCAACAAGAATGGTACGGTATCAACCTGTACTGCCTGTGGCCGAACCAGCCCGCTTGGCATAATCTGGCGGTTGTTGGTGGGAAGCGATGCCGCCGCTGCCGTGTTGGCTACTGCCCTTTACCAGGAGATCGAACCTCTGGCTGATGCTTTAACAGTTTCTAGCCAGAATGATGAAAACGATTACTGGGGGGCCGGCCCCGAGGAAGTTTCATCAAAACATAACGAGAAGGGATCCCGTAAGCTGCTGGCTTTTTCCGATAGCCGGCAGGATGCAGCCTTCTTTGCTCCTTATTTGAATCGCACCTATAATCAGATACAGCGAAGAAGCCTTATCCTGCGAACCATTCATTCCTACCGGCAGAAGGTCCTGTCCAACCAGTGGCGAGTCAACGATTTAATTGAACCACTGCTTCGGGTTACCGAAGACTTGGAATGGTTTGGCCGTGATATGTCCCGCCAGATGCGCAAGGACGAGGTGACCCGATGGCTGATGCATGAGCTGATGGCCCTGGACCGGAGAAACAGCCTTGAAGGCCTGGGACTCTTGGGGTTTTCGTTAGTCAAGCCATCGAATTGGTTTTCTCCCCGCGGACTTGAAGGCACTTTGGGCCTTTCATCCGATGAGGTATGGACTCTGGTTTCAGTTCTGCTGGATACCTTGCGTCGCCAGGGTGCGATTCTGTTTCCTGACAATGTTTCACCCAAGGATGAATTCTTTTCGCCTCGCAACCGCGAGTACTATTTCAGATCCCATTCTGATAGTGCCGGTCGAGCCAAAGGTATAATGGGCTGGAATTCTAATAGATTGAACAGCCGTCTTGACTATCTACAGAGGCTTGCCAGTAACACGCAGGCCGGATTAAGTAATGAAGACTGCCGCACCCTGCTTAATGAGATCTGGAACAGGTTCATTGTCAAACAGTATAAAGATGGGTTTTTCAAGGACTATTTTGTGGAGGATAACCTTCGCGGTGAGGGGGTCGTATTCCGTCTCCGTCCTGAAATGTGGGAGCTGAAGCCGACCCTGATTGATGATACTCTGGTCTGGTATATCTGTGATAAGTGCAACTCCCTGACCTTGCACAACATACGCGATACCTGTACCACCTTCCGTTGTAACGGCAGACTCCGGCCCTGTCATCCCCAGGAGATCAATGCCAACAATCACTATTACCTGCTGTATCAAAACATCTTGCCCCAGCGCATGATAGCGCAGGAGCATACCGCCCAGCTGACCAGTGGCGCCGCCGCCGACCTGCAGAATAAGTTTTTGCAGGGAAAGGTCAATATTTTAAGCTGTTCAACCACCTTTGAACTGGGGGTTGATGTGGGGAGCTTGGAAACAGTTTTTATGCGCAACGTACCTCCCACCACCGCCAACTACGTCCAACGGGCCGGTCGGGCCGGACGACGTAAGAATTCCGCTGCTTTGGCCTTGACTTTCGCCCAGCGTCGTTCTCATGATTTTGATCACTTCCGGGAGCCCTGGCGCATGGTCTCCGGGAAAATAGGGGTTCCACATTTTAAACTGGAGAATCACAAGATAATTCGCCGCCATATGAATGCCATGGCCCTGGCTTCCTTTTGGTATAAAAACCAACCATACTTCGGCAAGGGCCAGGGTAGATTGAAGGATTTCTTCCTGAATAATCCACCAGGGCCCGAGGCATTTGCCGACTATCTCCGGACCCAGCCGGCTGACCTTTTGGATGCTCTGCGCAGGGTGGTGCCCCCGCACCTGCATGATGATCTGGGTATAGATGATTGGGCCTGGGTAGAAACCCTTTTTCAGGGGGATGAGGCGTATCTGGCCAAGGCGGCGGAAGAGGTACTTGGCGACCTAACCCAACTGGAAGAATTGAGGCATCAGTATTTCGAACAGAGGAAAAACCTGGATCACCTCAACCGGCTGATCAACACCATTGAAAACAAGAATCTTATCGGATACCTGGCCAGCCGGAGTGTCCTCCCCAAATATGGATTCCCGGTGGATGTGGTGGAGCTGCAACTTCCTCATCATGGCGAAGAGGCTCGTCGGCTGCAGTTGGAGCGGGACTTGAGAATAGCAATCTCCGAGTATGCTCCCGGGGGGCAGGTGGTGGCCGGGGGTAAGGTCTGGACCTCCAGATATATAAAACGACGTCCCAACAAGGCCTGGGACCGATATAAATATGCCATCTGTCCAACTTGCAGTAATTTTGTTATCAGGCGAGAGGAATTTGAAGAGGACTTTGGCATCTGTTCAGTTTGTCAAAGCAACTTTGGGCGGGGCAAGGGGACTTTTGTGGTTCCATCATTTGGCTTCATAGCCGATAATCGTCCTCCAGGTAATCCCGGTGAAAACCGGCCTGATCGAACCTTCAGCACCCGGGTCTTCTTCTCCGGAGAGGTGCGTAAAGAGGAGGTTCCGACAGTGCTCGACTGCGGTTGTATATCGATTTCGGCCGTCCCGGCTTCTTTTGCCTGGCTGACGGTGATAAACAAAGCTGGTAACAGCGGTTTCAAGGTGTGCTCTTCCTGCGGGTATACCATATTGGGAGATGAGTCGGCGCCCAATACTCATCCCAGGCCATGGGGCGGGGATTGTCGGGGCAGCCTGGAAAAACGTCTTTCTTTGGGACACCAGTTTCATACTGACATACTGAAACTCACCTTTTATGGTCATCGCGATAACGACGATGGATTCTGGGTCTCTCTGCTCTATGCACTTCTGGAAGGGGCTAGTGCTGCCCTTGATATTGAGCGCCAGGATCTGGATGGCTGTATCTATTATGCGGGAGGGGACAGCTATACCCCCCAACTTATCCTTTATGACGAAGTTCCTGGTGGTGCGGGTCACGTTCACCGGATGGCTGACCCGAGCAATCTAACCAAAGTCCTACAAGTGGCATGGAAAAGACTGGCGACTTGTGATTGTGGGGGCAAAGAAGGACATGCCAGTTGTTACAGCTGCCTTCGTAACTATCGAAACCAGTACTGTCACGAAAAACTTGACCGACGGGTGGCGATGGACTTTCTAGCTCAATTCCAGGATTTATTGGCGTAGAAGAAGGTCAATCCTGTCTACGCCACCCCAACTATCTGTTATTGGCACCATCCCTGCTTTAAAACTGACCCAACGTTGAATGCCTTCATCCATTCAATGTTTTATTTTAGCTGTTCCCGAGCGGACTCGCGAGCTAAAGCTTCACGGTAGTTGGCCTCGAGGCTTAGCCAGAAGCTTGCCGGTATTCCCAGCACTCTTTCGAATTGAATTGCTGTATCCGCGGTGATTGCTGCCCGGCCATGAATTATTTCGTTTATGGTCTTCTTGGGTCTGCCAGTTCTTGCGGCAAGATCCGTTTGTGAAATTCCTAAGGCCTCTATTGTTTCCAAGAGCGTAGCTCCTGGAGGAACCGCATAATCAGTTACTGCTCTTTTTTTCATGGTAATGCTCCACCTCAAGAATTCGTATCGAAAAGACCAGTTCTTCATCAATCCCTTTATCTGCTTTTCTGGGAACGGGATTGTTAGTTTCCCTGGATTATATGGAGGATTTTGGAGGCTGCGATCGAATTGTTTAAAAAAATGATGATTAGTCGACGGAAATCAATGCCTGTTCCCGAGATATTGTGTCGATTAAGTGTGACTTTAATGAACTAAATGCGCTGTCACTTAGAACAGGACTTATTGTATTAACCAGTATTTCCTCATCAAGCTTGAAGTAAAAATTTCTACCGCGTACTCCCCGGGCGAACAAAGACTCACTGACAGAATTGGCCAATTTGTATACCCGAAAAACAGTCAAATATCCTTCTTTCGCCCCGTTGTAATAGTTTACTGGGGAGGATGGATCCCACAGTGTAAAAAGTCCTTCTTTCAATAGTGAGTCAAACAGGCTGTAGCAAACTTTTATTCTAATAAAGGAATCGACGATTGCGGCGAAATTATTTTCATAAAGGACTTCCGCAAAGGATTCCTCATAATGGATCCCTACAATTGATCTTTGGTATTGGCCTTGGGTAACTTTGGGGATCAATAAAAAAGGACCGATTTTATCAGCGGGAAAGATGTTTTTCTTGCAGATAATGATCTGATAAGGGTATTTTCCCGGCAGGGTACCATAGGTCATGGCCATAATGTTTATTCTTTCGTCTCTTAACCCATAGGAAATACTTAACATATTTGCAACCATCCTTTGTCGATAGGTTACAACGCTAAAGATCAACTCACTGAAAAGATACACGCAGTTTGGCTACTTTTCCATAATTATACTACAATAAGGGGAGAGTTACTCGGTCTAGTGGACTATGCGTTCAAAAGAGTAAAGGATCTCGGGTTTTCCATGAGCGGATTGACCATTGACATCGAGATCGTTTTGGAAAGGGGTCGTCTACGGTGAACTTGACCGCAGAGGTATACGAGTTGATCAGCACTCTTCCCAGGTATAACTACCTGACTCCCCCTCACATACTGCCGGCCAATGGCATATGCTTATTCTTTGAAGCTGGTGAGACATGCGTTCTTAATGATAGACAGGTTGATCGCATTGTCCACATCGGCGCTAATCAGCGCAACGGGCGATTGCCCGGACGAATCCAGGATCACTATGGCAGAGTCAATTCATTGGGAGGCAACAAGAACGCCAGCATCTTTCGTAAACACATCGGTGGAGCATTGCTGAACCGGGCAGATCCTCATGATACCCGTATTGAGGATTGGATCAAGTTGGAGGGGCCGACCCTTGCTGATGTGGAAGAATGGGTAAGTCGGAAACTCAGAGACCGCTTTTCATTTATATGCTTACCGTTGGAGTCCACGGAGGAACGGCAATCCTTGAAGAAAGGCCTGATCGCGCTCATGGCTCAGCATCCTTTGGGACACCCTTCAGAAAGATGGTTGGGGCACTACGCTCTTAACCCGGATATTAGTAGCAGCGGGCTTTGGAATACCCAGCATATTTGGTCTGACCCACTGACCCTTTCACAGTTCAAAGTTATTGAAAGAAATGTTTATTAGGACGGCTCTATAAGGAATTAAAGCAGTTTCGCTATGACATCAGTAAAGCGGAAGGTATTAAGCCTTATTTGGTCTACAACAATTCTCAATTAGAGGCGCTGATATCTGCTTTGCCAAAAAACCTTGATGAGATGAAAAAAGTTCCGGGCTTTGGAGATGTTAAATGCCAGAAGTACGGAAAAGAAATATTGGACATTATCAATAAACATCGCTAATGTAAGGAGCCTATGAATATTCCGTGCAACAAGCATCTCAATAGAGGTGCTTTTTTATGATCATTTTTCGTTCTGACGGGGTTAGTGACACTGACATTCTATTGTCATTAATGGGTGATAAGCTTAACGAAATGCTTTTTCGGGAAAGAGGTGCATTCCATGGACAGAAATCGGGTGTTAGGTGGTATTCTGGGAGTCGTGACCGGTGATGCTTTGGGATTGCCGGTTCAGTTCGAGTCACGCGAACGGCGCCGGCAACGGCCGGTACGGGGTATGGAAGGTTGGGGTGTTTTTAACATGGCGCCCGGAAGCATCAGTGATGATGGTTCTCTGACTCTATGCCTAGCAGAAAGCATTTGCGAGGCCGGCATTAACCCTCAGGATGCAGCAAAGCGGTTTCTGCGCTGGTATCAGGAGGGGCATTGGACTCCTTTGGGATATGCCTACGATATCGGCGGTGCCACTGCGCGGGCCATGGAGACTCTAAAGCGGGGTGTGCCCGCTGTTGAAGCGGGACCTGCCGGTGAAAACGATAACGGCAACGGTTCGCTGATGAGAATTTTACCGGCCGCCTTATACCTGGCGAATGCAGATGTTAAGGATCTGGCCGAGGGAATCTGGAATATGTCGCGGATAACTCATGGCCATCCCCGGGCCTGCTCAGCCTGCTACATATATGCCCTGTTGGTAAGAGAACTTCTGACCGGTGTGTCTCCAGATGAGGCCTACCGCAGGCTGTGTTCCCAACCGGAGGATATACTGGGTCTTGGAATTGACGCGAAAGAGCGACCTCATTTTCAGCGTATACTTGATGGGAACCTGGATGAGCTGCCTGAGAGCGAAATCTGCTCAAGTGGATATGTGGTTGATACGCTGGAAGCCGCCATCTGGTGTCTCCTCAAACACCACGATTTTCCATCCACCCTGCTGGCGGCCGTTAACCTGGGAGATGATACTGATACAGTGGGGGCAGTTGCCGGGGGACTGGCCGGCATCGTATATGGTCTGGAAGGGATCCCGGATGAGTGGCTCGACGCCCTGGTCAAAGGTGATGAAATTATGGGTCTGGCCAACCGTTTTGCGGATGTAATTGGTGGAGAACAGTCACAAGTTAGTAGGGGTAATCGCTCAATTGCATTCCCCCCGGTAAACCTGATAGATATAGTAAAGGAATGATTCAACATATTTGTAATCGATGGTCACGAAACCAAAAAGCCGATCAAGGTATGGCTGAGTAGCCCTGATGATTTGGATGAAAACTGCCTACAGCAAGCGCTGAATCTGGCGGAGTTGCCTTTCATTCATAAATGGGTGGCCTTGATGCCGGATACGCACATGGGTTACGGTATGCCAATTGGCGGGGTTATTGCAGCCAAGGGAACGATCATACCCAATGCGGTTGGGGTTGATATCGGATGTGGTGTGGTTTTCTTTAAAACCAATATCCCCGTGCGGCTGATCCGGGAGTGCCAAACCGGGCAGGGAAAACTGGTGGAATTGATTACGAGAAATATCCTGCGGGATATTCCGGTGGGCTTTTCCCATCACCAGAAGAGGCAGAAATCAGATTACCTGTCCGGACTGCTGGCCAGCGGGTCAGATTTCATCAGGGAACTGGAGGCCCATCCGCAACTGGCTGACCGCTGTTTTCCTTCGGCCTTTAATCAATTGGGGACTCTGGGTGGGGGTAATCACTTCATTGAATTGCAGGAGGATGAGAAAGGCGAGCTGTGCGTTATGCTGCACAGCGGAAGCCGCAATGTGGGCAAGCAGGTTTGCGATTACTTTAACAAACTGGCCCGGATGCTCAACGAACGGTGGCAGACCGGGGTTCTGTCCTCTTACCAACTGGCCTTTTTGCCGGTCGATGATGAAGCCGGACAGTCATATCTGCGCTGGATGGATATGGCCCTGAACTTTGCCAGGGAAAACCGGGATCTGATGAAGGAGCGGGTTAAGGCTATAATTCTCCGACTGGTCACCAAACACACCGGTTTCGGTGACATTGAATTCGGCATGGAGATTAATGCCCATCATAACTACGCGGCCCTGGAAAACCACTATGGAAAGAGTGTCTGGGTACACCGCAAAGGCGCTATCAGCGCGAGGGAAGGGGAATTGGGAATCATTCCTGGGGCCATGGGAAGAGCCAGTTACATTGTTAAGGGACTGGGCAATCCAGAATCGTTTTGCTCCTGTTCTCATGGCGCAGGAAGGAAGATGGGCAGAAGAAAGGCCCTGGCAACGTACTCGGAAAAGGAAGTGCTTACGGAATTAAAGCGGCAGGCAGTGATCCTGGAAACCCCCAGCACCAAGGGTATTGCTGATGAATCACCTTTTGTCTACAAGGACATTGATGACGTAATGGCTCAGCAAACCGACCTGGCCATTCCATTATTGAAGCTTCGCACGGTAGCAGTGGTTAAAGGGTAAGAATGGATGGAGTCCGCAGCCTGGTATACGTTGACTATATTGTGGATTGCAGACCGGATTATGGAGGGCTATTGCGCCAGATTTGTATCCTGCACCAACATTGCTTTTCTCATTTTGAAGTAGGAAGATTGAAACCACCGCAAACATGCCTTCGAGCAGCATGACACCATATCCCACGGGTTTCGCATCACTTTCCCGGGCCAGCTGCTTGCTGGTAGTCCCGGAGGCAATAAACGCATGGAAGCCGGAGCACGCTCCGCAGGCCCACCGTTATGAACAGAACCGGAAACATCGGAAACCAGAAGTCTGAAGTAATTCCGTAATCGGGGCTCAGATTGGTGAAAGCAGGATACTGAATGGAGTAATTGCCCAAAATCAAACCGATGGCGGCAAAGAACAGGGAAGCATACATGCCAGTGCCTCAAATCTCCTGCAATAGATGCGGTGTAGATGGATTTAGTTGTCAATATATACATAATATATAGTTTAATACAAGTAGGCCCAAGCTCCATAAACCTACCCAATGGTTTCTTTTATTGGACTGAATGGCGACAAAAAAACGAGGGAGGTAATGGCTATGGAAAGACCCTGGTACAAGTGGTACGACAAGTTGGGGATCCCTTATAAGTTCCAGTATCCCGATGGGAAGATCCCGGCGCATGAAATGCTTAGACGCAATGCACTGCGGTATGGTGACAAACCGGGCACGATTTTTTATGGAACTGAAATCTCCTTTAAAGAAATGGACAAAATGTCCGATCAGGTAGCAAATTATCTTTTATCCAAAGGCGTAAAAAGGGGCGATAGAGTCGGGATTTACATGTATAACTGCCCCGAGCACATCGCCGCTCACTTTGGTATCCTGAAAGCTGGAGCCATCCTTTGTCCCCTGAACGTTTTGTTTAAGGAAATGGAGCTTCGTTATCAGATCAACGATGCCGGTATGGTTGGTATTCTAATGTCGGATGCTCTCTACCCCGCGATCAAAAAAATCAGGGACGATATTCCGACAGTAAAATTCCTCGCTTACAGCAATTTCAACGACTTTCTTCCTGAGAAACCGGTGGCTCCTATCCCGCCAATTTATACTACACCAAGATATATTTCTGCCGATGAAGATATCGACGATCTTTATGAAGTCTTTAAAAATGGTGATGCCAAACCCTATAGATACCTGGATTGGGATATGGATGAGGTTTGCATGCTGGAGTATACTAGCGGCACATCCGGTATGCCCAAAGGCGCGATGCTGAGCCATATGGCACATGTGTATAAG
The DNA here is from genome assembly GCA_050951725.1 of Syntrophomonadales bacterium. Lineage (GTDB taxonomy): Bacteria > Bacillota > Syntrophomonadia > Syntrophomonadales > DTU052 > DTU052. The sequence goes on from JBMNJO010000017.1 coordinate 15,058, forward strand.
CCCTTTGCGGCTTATTATGCCTGGGGATTCCGTGATTTTGACGTGGTTGTAACCGCCATGCCCTTCTATCATATTGCCGGTATGGATTCAATGCTTTCAACCTGGTTAATCGGCAGTACAGCGATTCTTTTACCTACCCCTGATCCGGTCGGGTTGATGACTGTCATCGAAAAATATAAAGTCACGGGCTTCTATTCACTGGCACCTATTAATCATGCCATTGCCGATCATCCGGACGTAGGCAAATATGACTTGTCCTCACTGCAGGTATGTACATCTTCTTCGTTCGTGCTTCCTGTTAATGAAGAATTGAGTGAAAAATTCAGGAAGGCAACTGGATGCCCAGTGTGGGAATCCTCCTTCGGTCTGACGGAAACCCATACCCTTGACACTATGATGCCCTTTAACATGGTTAAATGGGGTGCTCAGGGAATCCCGATTCCGGAAAATGATATCATTATCACCGATCCCCAAGATCCCAAAAAGATCCTTCCTTATGGTGAACAGGGCGAAATCCTCATTAAGGGCCCCGGCACCTTCTTAGGATATTGGAATAAACCTGAAGCTACTGAGGAAGCATTGGTTGACGGCTATGTTCGCACCGGCGACATGGGAATGATCGACGAGGATGGCTACCTGTTCTGGTATGGGAGATTTAAAGAGATGATAAAAGTCTCCGGCGTCTCAGTATTCCCAGAAGCTGTTGAATCCATGTTATCCTTCCATGAAGCTGTGGCAGAATCTGCAGTAATCGGGGTTCCAGATGCGAGAAGGGGCGAAGTTGTTAAAGCCTTTGTGGTCTTAAGGGAAGCCTTTAAAGGTAAGATTACAGAAGAGGAGCTCATAAAATGGTCGCTCGACAATATGTCACCGCATAACGCCCCTCGTGTTATTGAATTCAGAGATGCACTGCCGAAATCAGGAACCAATAAGTTGCTTCGCCGCGAATTAAGGGATGAAGAAGCTAAGAAACGCGGTGAATAACAACCTAATCTTTGATTGACTGATCGCAGTCAATGAGCTGCTCCCTGTCAAGCAGACAGATGAATAAATAAAAACCGTAGGCGCTGGACTCCGTCAATGACGGGGTCCTCTCTTTTATGCAGCTTCGCCGGCTTTATAGGCGGGAAAAATCTACAACGCATGGAACGCCCCGGACAACAATCGGACCAAGCCACCATCCAAATGTCTTACCCTACAGTTCCCAACTTTGTAAGCCTTTCAACACATGGTGTTATCATTGCTTAACACAGAAACACCCCACTGGATAACACTATATTTGGAAGCGTTCGGGAAATAGCCTCCAAATCCTATCGACCAAAGCACCTCTGATTTGGCACGCTACTTGCAATCCAGAATAACAAGCCTTTACATGCAATGGTGGAGGTCAGGACCAGATACCACTGAGTGGAATACATACGCTGATGTGGGATGGATAGTAAAAGACCTGACCTGCGGCTTGATGTCCCTTGAGATTGAGAAGTCTGACAGGATATGTATCATGTCTGCCAACTGCCGACAGTGGTTGTGGGCTGACTTTGCAATCCTCTGCGCCGGTGCGGTGACGACGACCATTTACCCGAGTTCATCAACCCGTGAACTCTCGTACATTGTGAAAAATTCAGGGGCCAAGATGATCTTCGTCCGGGATCAAGCCGGGGTGGACAAAGTTCTGGCGACCCTGAATGACATGCCGACTTTACAGAAAGAGCATTAAGTGATTCGGGTTACGAAATCTTCGATTCCCTGGAAATAAAGCTGCGGGTTGACCATCATAACATCGTTATGGTCAGCGTCGGGTATCGGAAGCCAGAATTTCTGGCGACTGCCCAGGGTGTCGTATACCAAACGCCCCTCTTCAGGGAAAACCAGGCTGTCCTCTTCGCCATGTATAATCAGACTGGGGAGAGTAATGGTCTCAATCATTGCCAGGCACTGTTTTTCCAACAAAGACAGCGCGGAAACGTCAAGGGGAAATCCCCAACGGCTGATCAAACGGGTGACGCTGGCAAAACCGCTTTCGATAATCAGCCCCTTCAATTCTCCCTGATGGTGGGCTGCCAGTTCCAGGGCCGGCAGGCTTCCCAGGGAACGTCCCATCACCCCTAAGACGGGAGAACAGTTGCGCCGCAATAACTCGTCCTGTACAGCCCGGTAGACCACGTGGGAGTCTTGAACCAGATTATTAAAGGTTGGCTGGCCGCTGCTCATGCCATAGCCTCGATAGTCCGCTACCACCAGGTTGATCTGGCAGGCGTGGTACGCCGTACAGAAATAATCGTAGTCAGCGGCGACTTCTCCATTTCCGTGAAAGTAGAGCAAAGCCGGCCAGTCTGGTTGCCCCAGGTAGAAGCGAACCGCGACTTGCACGTCTGAGCCAGGCTCTACCGAAACCAGCAGGTCAAAGGCCCCTGCTGGCGGCGGAGTTAAATCCCGGCGGGGGAACAAGAGATATTGCGCCAACAAAGGCTGTTGATCCAATCGCAGGTAATCAGGCGTCATAAGTAATCCCTCCTGATCATTCTTCACATTCTTATCTTACCGCCCCGAGGAACCGAAATGAAAGCCTGTCAAACCTGTATCAGGTCAGGGATCAAATAGTATACGTTGACTATATTGTGGATTGCAGGCAGGATTATGGATGGCTAATGCGGTAGAGTTGTACCAAGGATATTGATGAGGTGATGGCTCGACCTTGCCCATTGATTATTATTTCTTGGCTTCAAAAGCTTGTTTTCACTGCCAAGCTGCGTGCCGGTACGCCTGGCAAATTCCTCTATTC
>JBMNJO010000018.1:0-14628 GCA_050951725.1 Syntrophomonadales bacterium
CGTCTGCACTCAGAACTCAGCCCGGTCACAGATGGCCGAAGGGCTTTTGCGCTCTATGTACGGGGACCGTTATGAGGTCTTCAGTGCGGGAACAGAGCCACTGCGGGTCAATCCGTTTGCCATCGCAGCCATGAAAGAAATCGGGGTGGATCTGAGTGGACACCGTTCGAAGAGCATCGAGGAATTCACGGACACTGATATTGATTATGCGGTAACTGTCTGCGACAGTGCGCGGGAAAGCTGCCCCTGGTTACCAAATGCCAGGGCCATGATCCATCACAGTTTTCCGGACCCAGCGGCTGTCAGCGGAAACGAAGAGGTCATCCTTGCTGAATTTGAAAGAGTCCGTGATGAAATTCGGAGTTGGATTGAGAATGCTGTCGCTGAGGGGATCCTTTAAGAATTCCCGTTGTTTGGTGGGGAGCAGGTAAAGACCTGCTCCCTGCTTTAGCTTTGTGTTTGGGGTTGCTGCCAGCGGGCACAGCCCTGCGGGCATCGGTCCTTGTCGGGACTCATGCCCTTGTGCATCTTATGGCGCATCCCCGGGGTGAATTTCCCTGATTTAATTGCCTCCAACCGGGCGTCTAATCGTTTTTCCATTGCATTGTACTGATCCTGGGTAATAACCCCTTTTTTCAGATTATCCTTCAGGATCTCCTTCTTCACTTCAAGGATCTGTGTCCAGAGCGAAGTCAGCTTTGCCTTCTGGGCATCGCTGATCTGCAACTGCGGAACATTAGCCTGGTTAGCATTCTTGGTCGAGGCATCCCCTGCCCAGGCAAAGGATACTGCACCAACCACCATGATCAGAGCTACTGCAAAAACTAAAGCTCTTCTCACTTTTTCACCCCCTTCCACTAAGCTGTTATTAATTTACCCATTATTCATGATAAAAGCATGGCAAAGATATGAACTCTTTGTGAACCAGAAACGGTGTAAACAACACCGGGTTTGATCGGGTATTTGTCGCCGCAGCTGAACAAATAACGCTGACTCTCCCTCATCGCGTGCTGCCTCCCATCCTGGCAGCCTTCGGTACAAGGATTTTGCGCTGCCCAATTTTGGCAGCGAAGGTTCTAAGATCCTGGATTTTGCATAATTCTCTATTTTAACAGTTGTGGTTCTGCGAACCCAATTTTATGCGAGCTTTTTTGGGGACCCCTCTATTTCGGGGACACCTTACTAAATGTTTTTACTATTCCGGGAACACCTTGCGAAATAATAAGGTGTCCCCGAAATACGGAAGGTGTCCCCGAAATAGCGAAATAGAAAATAGGTGCGAAATAGGTTGTCCCCGAAATAGGTAAAGCCCCTGAACTTTTTAGTCAGGGGCCTGGATAATTGTGTTACTCTTGAACAGTATATCGTCTTTGCCTATTCGCCCATTACCTTGATATTCTTATCCGCAACTACCGACATGCCAGCCATCTTGTAGACGGTATCTCTTCTCTTCCTGATATCGTACTGGCTGGTGATGGCAATCTGCTCCATAATCGGAGAGCCTCCGCCGTGGTAGTTTCCGTAGTTTCCGGAACCGGCAGAATGTGAGGTGGTGGCATCAACAAACAGCAGCCAGAATCTCCACTGGTCTTCGACAGGTATCTTGGGATTGCGGTTGATATATTTTTCCAGGAATGGTTTAAGTTCTGGATTGAGCAGGTCTTTCTCGGTTGGGAAGGTGGCCGGGATTCCTCCCGCGATATTACAGAGGATCTCCTGCTCGTGGAAAACAGCTTCTCCCGTCAGGCACCTTCCGACGTTGGCGTAAATGGAATTCGGGATATAGCTGCCGGGACCATAGGGGACCGGACCGTATCCAGGTATATAAACCTCAGGTTTGCCCAATGAGGAAGCGGTAAAGCCAGCCGCGTATCCCAACTCGGCTGTCATTATGAGTTCAGAGAGCATGGCCCTGACATGCGGGGTTTTATCGATGCCATTGATCTGAGCCGCACCGGCGGCCAGGCCGAGTATAAAGTCGAGGCAGGCAGGTTTACAGCCGGAATAGCTGTGGCGGTGGAACAGGGCAAATAATAAAGCGGCTATTCCGCCATGATCCACTTCACCGCACAGGAATACCCGCTCCCAGGGAATGAAGGTGTCGTCAAATATAATGTAGGAATCAGTATAGCCAGTTCTCTTCGGGCCTCTCAGGTAATCTCTCTTGGTTGGGTTATGGAAGGATACTACCTGCTTGATCTCCGGATGGTCAGATGGAACAGCAAAACATACGGCATAATCCGTTTCGTCTTTCATCAGAGCGCGGTTGGGTACCACCAGGATCTCGTCGGATATAGAAGCCTCGGAGATATGGACCTTGCAGCCCCGGACCACGATCCCGTCACTCTTCTTTTCCACCACCCGCAGGTACTGGTCAGGGTCTGTCTGCTGGGCGGGCCTTTTTAATCTTTCCCCTTTAACATCGGTCTGGGCACAGCTCGCTACCAGATCGTTTGTCTGGAAGTATTCCAGCCACTTGAGGAAGTTCTGATGGTATTCCGTAGCCTTGTTCGGGTTCTTGGCTGCTTCGAAGGAAACAGCATTGATAGCGTTGGCGGCATCGACTCCCATACACCTTTGAATACAGGTACCCACTTGATTGCATAACGCGCGGGTCATATCCTGCTTCTTGTGGAGATCATCGGGGCTCTGGTGGATATGGTTGAACCGGTTGATGGTTTCTCCAGTCAGGTGCGAGGTTGCAGTACACAGGTCTTTTAAATCCGGATCGAATGCGGCATCGAAGGTGAGCCCCATGACATTGATAGCCCCTTCCTGCATGGGATCGAGCCGGTCCAGTTTTGACCCGTTGAACCAAAGGTTGGGGTTCTTTTTGCGAAGTCCGTCAATATACTCCTGTTTGGTCCTCACAATCAATTCTCCTTTCCCTTTTTAAGATGTTGATAGCCTTCGCAGGGGCGAAGGCTATCATTATTCCAGTCAGTGACATGCAACAGTGACAAAACGATGCCACAACAAAGTATTTCTTTGTAAGTGGTGATATACCCTTCTAATAATTCTTAATAATCGAAAATTTCATCCGGAGCTTCAACTACTGACATATCACCGATTTTGATGATTTCACTGATGTGCCATACATTCGGCACAACATTGTTGAGGTAGTAACGAGCCGAGAAAACCTTACCGAGATAGAAGTTGTAGTCAAAGTGATCTTTACCCAGTTCCGCCATCCTCTGCAGGGCGATCTTGGCCTGATCAAGGAGGAGGTAACCGCAGTAGAGCTGGGAGGTAGCAGTTAGAATCCGGCGGGCATAAACCGGCATCAGACCAACCTTGCCGGAGGTCATGAATTGGAGTATTGCTCCCTGGATCTCCCAATATGCCTTTAATGCCTTTTCAAGGTGGTCGATCTCCCGGTCGAAACCTTCTATCTTGCCCTTGTTCTCGGCGATGAAATCGGATATTTGTTTCAGAGTGTTTGCGAAGTCCTGACCCTTGTTCTGCCGCCATTTACGACCTATCAGGTCCAATGACTGAATGAAGTTGGTCCCTTCCCAGATGGACCAGATCTTACAGTCGCGGGTAGCGCTGGCTGCCGGGTAATCCTCGCAGTAGCCATATCCGCCGTAGGATTGCAGTGATTCGGCAGTCAGTATCCAGGCCTCGTCACTGGGGTAAGCCTTGCAGAGCGGGGTTATCATGTCCAGATTCCTCTGAGCCCAGTCGCGGCGAGCAGGATCGGGGTCATATATACGAACATCTTCATAGTAGTAAGCCTTGCCCAGAAGCGCCCGGCAGGCCTCAGTGGTAGCCTTGTTCAGGAGGTACATTCTCTTGACATCTTCGTGCTTGTCGATGGTAACCCGACCAGCTTTGGGATTAGTCAAAAGACGGCCCTGAACGCGCTCTCTTCCGTAGGCTACTGCATTCCAATAGGCATTGGCAGCTACAGCAGTCGACAGACGGCCGGTATCAACCCGGGCCTCGTTCATCATCTGGAACATCTGGGCCATACCCTGACCCTTACCATTCTCATCGGGCGGAGCTCCCAGTATCCAGCCCCGGCAGTTATTGTTCTCTCCCACTACCAGAGCTGCAGTGGCTGACCCTTTAAGTCCCAGTTTGTGTTCTACCCCGGCGCACTGAACATCGTTGTCCGACAGGGTGCCATCCTCATTCACCCAGTATTTGGGGGCAATGAAGAGTGAGAGCCCCTTGGTTCCGGGCGCTGCGCCCTCTACCCGGGCCAGATACAGGTGGATGATATTTTCGACATCATCACGGTCACCAGCAGTTATGAATATCTTCTGCCCTTTGAGCTTGTAAATCCCCGGCTCATCGGTAGGATATGCCTTGGAAAGGAGGTCCCCAACGTCTGAACCGGCAGTCGGCTCGGTCAGACACATGGTTCCGGACCAGGTGCCATCAAACATCTTGGGCAGGAATCTCTGTTTCTGTTCTTCGGTTCCGAAATGCTGGATAACTGCTGCCGCGCCGCTTCCCGCTCCCACATAGGGCATGAAAGCCGGGTTAGCCGCTGCCTCAATCTCGAGCAAAAAGCCATTCAAAACGTGCGGCAGAGCGCCTTCAGCGTTATCATCAATATTGCTGGAACCCCAGCCATTATCCTGCATAAAGCGGTAAACGGCATGGAACGAAGGGGGTATGTAGGCTTGACCATTCTCATAACGGACCCCGATGTCATCGCCCTCTTCAGCGGTAGGAGCAATAACCTCGGCTGCAACCTTGCGGACCTGGTCGATAATGGTATCAAAGTCATCCTTGGTATAATAGTCCTTGTAACGGTCATAGGCCAGTATCTCATCTACCGGGAGCCATTCCTTAAGAATAAATTTAATATCTCTGGTATTATAGGCGTATTTGTAGGCCATGTCTCAACCTTCCTTCTTTAATGAACTGGAAATAAATCAAAACATCCAGTGAGGAGACCCAGCCTGGCCGGGTCCCCCACTGCATAAAATCAGAGAAAAGTTTTCACTGCTCTTATTTAATGAGTTCAAATATGGTAGCTGCACCCTGGCCGCCGCCGATGCACATGGTTACCATACCGTACTTAACATCCCGTCTCTCCATCTCATACATCAGGGTAGCGGTCAGCTTGGCTCCGGTTGCACCCATGGGATGTCCCATGGCGATAGCGCCGCCGTTTACGTTGACGATGTCCGGATTTAATCCTAAAGTCCGGATGCAGTAGAGCGACTGGGAAGCAAAGGCTTCGTTAAGCTCAACCAGGCCGATGTCCTTGAGTTCCAGGCCGGTCCGTTTCAATACCTTGGGCACCGCAAATACCGGGCCGATACCCATTTCATCCGGTCCGCAACCGGCTACCGCGAAGCCAACAAATCTTAGACGCGGTTTAATACCCAGTTCAAGAGCTTTTTGTTTTTCCATCACCATGACAGCTGCTGATCCGTCAGTGGTCTGGGAAGAGTTGGCAGCAGTTACGGTGCCACCGGGTACAAAAGCCGGACGGAGCTTGGCCATCCCTTCAAGGGATACATCATGCCGGATACCTTCTTCATAATCATAAAGGATCTCCTTGGTCACCGGCTTGCCATCCGGGCCCAGGGTTGTGATCTTGACCGGCACAGGTACGATCTCATCCTTGAACTTGCCAGCTTTTTCAGCGGCAGAAGCTTTCTTCATGCTGTTGTAGCCGAAGAGGTCCTGATCTTCACGGCTGATGTTGTAGCGGCTGGCCACATTCTCAGCGGTCTGACCCATGCTGGTGTATACCTTGGATACCTCGGGATCGAGTACCAGATCCGGGTTGGGTCTGGTTACACCGCCCATGGCGATCATGCTCATGTGCTCAATGCCGCCCGCCAGTACTATGTCGGCGCGGTTAGCAATGATACCCTCGGCTGCAAAGGCAATAGCCTGCGAACCCGAGGAGCAGAAACGGTTGACGGTTACTGCAGGTACGTGTTCCGGAATCCCGGCATAGCGGGCAGTGATCCGGGCAGTGTTCATGCCGCAGGCCTGTTCCGGGGTAGCCGCACCCCAGATTACGTCATCTATCATTCCGGCATCAAAATTTGGGCCGCATCTTCTGATAGCTTCTTCCATACAAAGTTTTCCTAAGAACTCGGGCCGGGTGTCTCTTAAGGTCCCCCTGGGAGCCTTACCACCGGCAGTGCGTACTGCGGATACGATAACAGCTTCTCTCACTTGTCTTACCTCCCCGATTTTTTAATACCTGACCAAACCCTAGTTGCGCAACGGCTTGCCGGTCTTCAGCAGAGACATTATTCTATCCTGGGTCTTCTGTTGACCGCACAGACTCAAGAACGCTTCTCTCTCCAGATCCAGGAAGTACTGCTCGGTAATCATGGCGCCTTTTACAACGTCGCCACCGGCTAAAACGTCCGCAATCTTGCAAGCGATAAACCAGTCGTATTCACTGGCCATGCCTGCCAGAACGGCTTGTTTTACGCCCAGTTTCAGCAGTGCGGTGTCATTCTTACCGGGAGCCGGAACGGGTCTGCTGACTGGTGGATTGTAATCGTCTTCGATCAGCCTCAGTACCTGTTTCTTGGCATCTGCGATCTGGAGTACCGGGTTCATGGATATGCCGTCGGTAGGTCTCAGGTATCCCAGTTTCTTACCTTCTTTGGCGCTGGTAGCAACCTTGGCTGTAGCCATGTTCTGGAAAGGAGCAATCATATGGTCCACGAGAACGGGCCCCTGAATGCCCTGCACTGCTGCGATAGCTCTCAACGCTGCTTCCTTACATCCGCCGGCAGCGGGCAGCAGGCCTACTCCCACTTCAACTAAACCGATATAGGTCTCAGCTACTGCCTGAGCGGCAGCACACTGCAGCACAATCTCACAGCCGCCTCCCAGAGTCTGGCCGTAGGGAGCCACTACCACGGGCTTGAGTGAGTACTTGTTGGCCATCATGGCATCCTGGTTCCGCTTGAGAGCTGCATCCAACTGATCCCAGGCGCCGGTCTGAATAGCCTGGACTACACCGGTCAGATCTGCTCCGACACAGAAGTTCCTGCCGCCGCCGGTAATGACCATACCTTCCCAGTTCTTGGCCAGTTCAGCCTGGGCTGCTTCCATGGCCGCGATCAGATCTTCTGAGATTGCATTGTTCTTTGAATGTAACTGCAGGCAGACTACGCCATCGCCGATATCATAAAGGGTTCCAGCGGGCATAGAGAATACAACCTTGTTGTCCTGCTTGAGCTTGAGGAAATTAACCGCTTTCGGGTTGGCTGGCACAGGCTTGTAAGCCTTGTCCGGAATGGAATAGTAATAATCAACGCCGTCTTCCGACTTGTAGAAGGCAGTGATTCCGGCGTCAAACATTTCTTTGACCCAGGGAGCTACCGAACCGCCCTCTTCCTCGATGCGAGCTACATACTTCGGAAGATCCAGTCCGTTCCACATCTTGAAGGGACCGGCCTGATGGTTGTAACCCCACTCCATAGCGTTGTCAATGTTGACTATGTCATCGGATATTTCGGGTATCTTCTTGGTTGCATACTGCAGAGTGCCGCTGTTCATCTTCCAGACCAGCTGGGCTGCTTTGTCGTCACCTTCGTAGAATGCAGCCAGTTTTTCCGGCAGGCTCCTGGCAGCTTTGGCCTTGTCAAGGCTCGGGAACTCCGCAGGTTTCTGGGGTCCATATTCGAAGGTTTCAGGATTCAGCATCAGTTTTTCTTTGCCGACTCTCTTGTAGAAACCGCCTTTGGTCTTGTTCCCCAGCATGTTCTTTTCTTTCATCTTGAGGAATAACTCGGGTACCTCGTAAAGTTCTTTCTCGGCGGGATCAGACAGTACACTTTGGATTGACTGGGTACCGTTTACAGCAATATCGAGTCCAACCAGGTCCATCAAGCCGAAGGAACCGGTTTTGGGTCTGCCGATTGCCGGACCGCAAATCGCATCGATTTCCGAGAAGGTCAGGTCCAGCTCTTTCATCAACCGGCCTATGGACGGTCCACCCTGGTTGCCGAAACGATTGGCGATAAATCCTGGGGTATCTTTACACCATACGATGCTCTTACCCAGAACCCGCTCACCGAAATCCGCCATAAACTGTAATACTTCGGGATCAGTATCCTTGCCCGGAATGATTTCCAAAAGTTTCATATAGCGGACCGGGTTGAAGAAGTGAGTCCCCAGCCAGTTCTTTCTGAATTCTAAGGGCATATCCTCAGCCATGAGGGTGATTGAAATGGTAGAGGTATTCGAACTTACGATGGCTCCCGGCTTGATGAACGGCTCAATTTTCTTCAGAACATCTTTCTTGATCGCCAGGTTTTCCGGGACTGCTTCTACTATCCAGTCGCACTCCTTCAGCCATTCAAGGTTGTCTTCCATGTTGCCGACAGTAATGTAATCTGCATCGGCTTTGTCATACAGCTGGGCTGGACGGGACTTGAGAAGATTGCCCTTGTTGGCCTCGGCAATCTTGTTCCTTGCTGCCGGATTGGCCTTTTCTGCATCGCTGAGATTCGGTGGCACGATATCCAGAAGATAACTTCTTATACCCGTAGCTGCACACTGCGCGGCAATTCCGCTCCCCATGGTACCTGAACCAAGCACTGCTACTTTTTTGATTCTTCTCTTCACCAGTTCTACCTCCCGTTTCGTATTGTCCTAATAAAAGTTGCTGCCCGAACACTGTGTCGTCAGACGATTGTTTCCCCTGACACCCCCTTTCGTCGCTCGAATGCAACCTGGTAGCGGGAATGTAGATGCGTATTAAGATCGTGCTTTTTATAGAAACACCAGGTTATGTGATTATTCATGCTAAACCGCAAAGGCAACCTGAATCCCAATGCTAGTTTCCATAATGTAGGCACTTAGTAATCTTGTTCCTATATATAATAATAACTGTTTTCACAAATAAATAAATGATAATTTGGTAAAACTAATCTATTTATTCATTTTGGCGATCTCTTCTTCCCGTAATTTGCGCCGTAAAGCCTTGCCGGTATCGGTTCTGGGGAGCTGGGCCCGAAACTCAAAAAGTTTTGGAACCTTATAGGCTGCCAGGTGCTGCTTGCAGAACGCTGTGAGTTCTTCCGCGGTTACCTCTGCCCCTTCCACCAATTGAACAAAAGCCTTCACTGTTTCTCCCCGGTATTCATCAGGGATACCGACTGCAATGGCGTCCTTGACCTTGGGGTGCTTGAACAGAACCTCATCGATGTCACGGGGATAAATATTATAACCACCAGCGATGATCATGTCCTTGGTGCGATCCACGATAAAGACATAGCCCTCGTCATCCATATAGGCCACATCACCGGTCCGAAGCCAACCATCAATCAAAGACCTCTTTGTCTCCTCCGGATTATTCCAGTACTCTTTCATCACGGTAGGGCCCTTAATCCAGATCTCACCGCGTTCACCCAATGGCACATCCTGCAGGGTATCCGGATCTACCAAGCGGACATCATAATCCGGCATTGGTATCCCGCAGCTCGCGATTTTCTTCGGTCCCTGTACCGGATTGGAAATGCCCAGGGCAAAGGTTTCACTCATACCCCAGCCTTCACTGTAATAGATGTCAAAGTCCAGGGCCTTCTCAATCAGTTCTTTTGGGCAGGGCGCGGCTCCGGTGCCGACAAAATCTGTTTTAAGGTTAAGATCCAGATCCCATGCTTCGGGATGGTCAAGCACCGCCTGCAGCATAGTTGGTACGCATGGCCAATAGACAATCTCCTTATGCTGCTTGAGTGTCGCTACCACCTCATTGGTGTCCCACCGGGGAAGGATAACCTGGGTGGCGCAGGTGAACACACAATACAGTATGCAGCAAACCTCGCCATATACATGGAAGTATGGCAAGGTGCAGAAAACCCAACGCCGGTCGAGAGGAACGTCATCAATAGTCGTCCCGCCCCATCTGCTTACTATAACCGTTGCTGCCACCACATTAGCCTGGGTCAGGACTGCCCCTTTAGGAACACCGGTTGTGCCTCCAGTAAATTGAATTATCGCCGGGTCATCCTGGGCAATCGGAATACGGGGTGGTATGTTATTGGTACTCTGCTCGAGCAGCCGGGAGAGATGATGCCAGCCTTCCTCAAGACCCAGTTCTTCGGGAGTGCTGATTCCGGCCCCGTTAATGAAATCGCTGAGCCTCGTTACAATAACCAGTGGAATATCAACCGCTTTGCATAAGGCCTTTACATTAGGTAAAACCAAATCGAAAGTGAATAGCCCGGTTATGCCAGTATTTGCAGCAATACCCTTCAATTCTTCATAGGTGTACAGCGGATTCAGGTTTACCACCACTGCTCCGGTTATAAGCGTAGACCAGTAAGCCAGGTTAAACTGCGGGGAGTTGGGCAGTAAAATCCCAATACGGTCTCCCTTCTTTACCCCCAGTTCAATCAATTTATTGGCCAGCCGTATGCAAGCCCGGTATAGTTCCAGATAAGTCATTTCCGTACCATAGAACCAGGTAGCAGGTCTATGAGGAACACCATTCGAAGCATTACGAATAAGATGCCAGGCAGGAAATTTCGGATAATTGAAGGACCAGGGCACCTTCCAGTCATACTGCTTGATCCACGGCCGTCGTGCAAGAATCTCTTCAGTCAAAATCATTTTTAAACCCCCTCTTTGAATAAACAATTACGATACCAATTTCACCTGACAGAATGCGAAGCTCCGAAAGCATCACCTCCGTTACCGATTGCACATGTCTGTTGCTCCTTGGTTTCAATAGGCATAACTGCAATTCGTATGCCAAATCGGTTGCGGCTTCCTGTTTTGACATTAATCGACTCGGCAACAGAGGGGCATCGCTTCGCTTCGGGTATTCAGATAAAGGGGTTGTTGTGCATTGATCAATTTATTCAGAATTTTTTATTTCCTCAGAATTTCGACACAATAGATCTCGCTAGACGCAGCTAAAATGCGTCAATCATGTTTCCTGGCGCCACACCAGTCAAAGGGTTGTGTATCATTAAGCATCATTAGAAACACAGCAAAGGCAAGCTTGAAACCATCTTAATGCGTTCAGTGTGACAGAAGGACAATTCTTTTTCCCATCAGTGAGTGATCAAAGAACCATACTTCGGTCACATTCAACGCGTCACCAGCCTGCACCGCATCGGTTAATCAGAAATACCGTATTCCTTGATCCACCGGTATAAGGTCTTGCGCGATATACCCAGGGCCTTGGCGGTCTTGCTTTTGTTATTGTTAAACTTGTGGAGGTATTTTTTGACCATGATCCTCTCCAGGGAACTGATTGATACTTCAGCTTCGGTATTATCCAGCTCAGTTTCTGCCTCAACCAGGGATTTTGGCGGCAGACTGAGATAGCGTTTGATCATCTCATAGGTGATAACCGGCTGAGTTGACAGCTGAATGGCGCCTTCAAGCACATTCTGCATCTCCCTGACATTTCCCGGCCAGGGATATCGCAGAAAGGCTTCAATGACGTCCGGTGCCACAATGTAAGGCGGTTTGTTCAATCGTTGGCATATCTTATGAGTCAGGTACCGGGCCAGCATTATAACGTCATCCGGTCTATCCCGTAGAGGGGGAATGGTAATCCGTATTACTCCGAGCCTGTAGTAGAGGTCACGACGAAATCTTCTAAGACTTATTTCCGATTCCAGGTCCTTGTTGGTCGCCGCGATAATCCGGACATTGACCGGTATAAGCTTGTTTCCTCCCAGGCGCATAATGCTCTTTTCCTCCAGTACCCTGAGCAGGGAAGCCTGCAGGTCCAGAGGCATATCTCCTATCTCATCCAGGAAGATGGTACCCTGGTCCGCCAGTTCGAACTTGCCTATGTTGCCCCCTTTTCTGGCACCGGTGAAAGCCCCCTCCTCGTAACCAAAAAGCTCGCTGCCGATCAATTCCTTGGGCAGTGCGGCGCAGTTGATGGCCACAAAAGGGTTATTCTTTCGCGGACCGGCGTTATGCATTGCCTGGGCAATCATGTCTTTCCCGGTCCCGCTTTCTCCCAGGAGTAACACATTAGAGTTTGATGAGGAGGCAGCCATGGCCAGTTTTTTGACTTCCAGGAAGCTTTGATTCTCCCCGGCCAAATCTGCAAATGTCACCTTGGCATTGCTGCCAATCCAGCTGCGAACCATGTGGTCGACATGTTTACTTTCCCGTATTATAAGCAGGGTCCCTATACAGGGAGGTTCTGAATAATTGAGCGGGTTGCAGGTCACGTGGCATTTAATCCGTTCCTGACCAACGTTCAGCATCACGGTTTCATTGGTGGCTATACGCCCGGTTGCCAGGCTGACAAAATAATGATTATCGGGATGATGACCCAAAACGTCATAGATGTTTTGGCCGATTACTTCGGCGCGTTTTCTGCGGAACAAGCGGCAGCAGTTTTCGTTGATGTATGACAGGGCGTTGCGGTCGTCGACTACCATAACCGCTTCCGACATCGACTCAATCAGGTGCTCGTTATACTTGGTGGCTCTTTCCAAGAC
Organism: Syntrophomonadales bacterium; assembly: GCA_050951725.1. Lineage (GTDB taxonomy): Bacteria > Bacillota > Syntrophomonadia > Syntrophomonadales > DTU052 > DTU052. The sequence goes on from JBMNJO010000018.1 coordinate 12,420, forward strand.
CATTTTTGATTCAATATGTTTGACCGAAGCCATTACCATTCCCAAAGTATGAGTGTTAAAGCGGCAATAGGGAGCCTCCATCCCTAATACCCCGATAATCTTTCCACCATCTATGATTGGTGCGGCGCAGTTGGCAGCCGGGATGGCGATGCGGCAAAAGTGTTCATAACCAACCACTGATATGGGACGGGCCAGAGCAACCGCCAAGGCGCTCGCATTGGTTCCGACCAGTTCCTCCGGCCAAATAGTACCTTCTACCAGTCCTCCGCCGCGTGCTTCGTTCAACGACTGTCGGTCTCCCATAACCGAGAGTACACAAAGGTTGGCATCGGTTAACACCAGGACAAAGCCGGTCCCGGCAATAAACTCCATCAACCCCCCCATTACCGATGAAGCAGTCTCCATAAGGTATTCCGATTCCTGGCGGGCTTTAACAAATTCGTGCTGCGTCAGATGAATAGCACTGGTTCTCTCAGGATCAACACCATAGCTGTAGCTGCGCTCCCATGAATCCCGAATCTCCCGGCGCAAACCCTCACGGAGCTCAGGCTTTTGATGAAGCTCTCGCCACATCATCTCCTGATCCTGATGGTTGATAAAAATCCTGGAGGCAGAATGTGATATGAGGCTGTTGCTTTTGGGTTCCTGATTGTTCATTTTGAGATCTGCTTCCCCGAACCGCATTCCTATACAGCTCAGTGCTTTGCCGACCAACAAAGCAGGCAGCAAAATGAAGACCTTGCTTGGGATTATTCAAGTAGAGATAATGATTCCTTCTTATGTATTGCTTGATCGCCACCGGGAAACCAGAATACACCCTCCCTTCTACGTATAAATCCTGTAGTTAAGGATGGATTGTGTGGATAAAGGTTGCGGGATATTGGTAATGGATGTTGGTGCGATGTGGTTGGTCAATTGAAGTGACTTGGGCATGTATATTTGTGCTTCGTTGCTGTGTTATCAACTGGGAAATGACGATACACTTTCTATATATATTACCATAATGTACTTGGAAAAGCTTTATTCGAAAACATTTTGGCGACTTTTGCACCAAAAAGGATGGCCACTGGGTGCCGCCCGGAAGCCATCTCCGTTATCGGGCAGGAGGGACCCGGCCCACCGCCGTACCGGCCAGCCGCATCACAAATAACCCGCTTCCAGGTACTTAAACCTGAAAGCGGGTATAATGTGCGTTCCGAGTTGCCTGTTATCCAGGTAGCCTTTTTCTTATCGTCACTCTAAGTATCCTATTTTTTCGACTTCGCGATCTCCTCATCGCGCAGGATCCGCCGCAGCGCCTTACCGGTGTTGGTTCTCGGAAGCGCTTCCCTGCGGAATTCGATTAAACGCGGTACCTTGTAGGGGGCCAGGTGTTCGCGGCAGAATGCGATCATTTCTTCAGCAGTTGCGCTTTCGACCTCTGGTTTCAGCTGAATAAATGCTTTTACGTTTTCACCGCGGTATTCATCGGGGACCCCGATGGCCATGGCGTCGGCAACCTTGGGATGCTTGACATGAGCACTTCGTCGATATCGCGAGGATAGATGTTGAACCCGCCGGCGATGATCATGTCTTTAGTCCGGTCAACGATGTAAACATAACCATCCTCGTCCATGTAGGCCACGTCACCGCTCTTAAGCCAGCCGTCTTCGGTGAACACACTAGCTGTTTCTTCAGGTTTTCTCCAGTATTCCTTCATGACATAGGGGCTCTTCATCCAGATCTCTCCTGGCTGGCCCAGGGGGACGTCGTTGCCGTCTTCGTCTACCAGGCGGAGGTCCACGTCAGTATAGGGGACCCCGGTACTGCCGGGTCTAAAGCCGTTGTAGGGAGTGCTGATAGCGAGAGCGGTAGTTTCACTCATTCCGTATCCTTCATGGAATGAAAAGTCCATCTGGCGGCATTTGTTTATCAATGCCAACGGTGCCGGAGCCGCACCGGTTCCGGTATAAAGGATTTTTTCGTGCCAGTCGATTTCGTTAACCCGGGGGTGATAGAACAGAGCCTGCACCATGGTTGGGACACACGGCCAGTAGGTAATGTGATCAAATTTATTAAGGGTGTCGAACATCTCATCTATATCAAATCTGGGCAGGATTATCATGGTACCGACCGTCCAGGCAGCCCAACAGAGGCAGCAGATCTCACCGTACACATGCGAGAAGGGCAGGACGGCTAATACGCTCATTTTTTCCGGGGGAATGCGGTC
>JBMNJO010000019.1:0-235471 GCA_050951725.1 Syntrophomonadales bacterium
GAATCGCAGGAAGCAGCAATCCATGTTCTTGTGACGCTTTTTAATCAATATGAGTCCGTATTGGCGTTTGAAGAACAACTACAGCTGGCTGAGGATAGGATCAAAGCGTTTAGAGAAGCTCGTAAGTACCAGTTCATCCCCTCTGCTGTCGACGGGTTGAAGAAATATGAAGAAAATATCTCTGTTATCGCTTCGTTAAAACAAGAAAAAGCGGATCTGGAGGCTTCTAACAATCAAGCGGTCAATGCTGAGGAGGTAGAAAAGGCTAATCATGCCAACGCATTAATGATGCAGATGCAGGATGCTCGCAGATTGGTGAATCAGAAAGAAAGTGACCTACACCTTATCGAGCTTAATATGGACCAAGGGATCTATCCGACCGAGGCAGATTTGACGAGTTTGCGAGAATTTTTCCCGGAAGCAAACCTGAAGAAACTCATTGACATAGAGCGCTTCCATAATAAAATACAAACCATTCTGCAAGATGAGTTTGAAGCAGCTAAAGCAAGGCTGATAGCGGAACTGGCACCGTTGAAGCAGACGGTAGAAGAGTTGCAAAAACAGGCAGAAGAAATCCGCCCGTCAATGGCATTTAGTAAAGAGTTTCTCTCCGCCTACACACAGCTTGACCGCCGAATCCATAAATTAGAAGACGAAAACGAAGCCTTCGATACCCGCAACACTTTACAGAATGAGAAAAAGCAGGCAAGCGACAGGCTTAAATCACAGATGGAAACGGTTCTGAAGGACATCGAATTAACTATCAATCATCGTATGAGCGAAATCAGCGATTATGTCTCGCAAGGAAAAGACAATCCGCCGATTCTAGGAATTAAGGAATATAACAGTTATTCCTTTGAAACACCGAAGGATACTGGAACAGGCACAAATTTCAAGGGAATGCTGATTTATGACCTCAGCATCCTTAACAGCACAGCACTGCCTGCATTGGCCCATGACTCGCTTCTATTTGCAAATATCTCTGTCGAAACGATCGAACAAATTATGGCGCTGTATGTAAGGGAAGAAGCAGAAGCAAATATTTATTGCCTTCGACAGATGGAAGGTAATTACGACAAAGAGACACAGTCCACCATTAAAGAAAACACCGTGCTAAGACTGGGTGCCGACGAACAGGCGCTATATGGGCGGCAATGGGGTAGAAAGGATGCTACAAAATGAGAATCCAATATAACAAACTCTGGAAGATCCTCATCGACAAAAACATGAAGAAAGGTCGACCTCAGGGACGCGGCACGAGGTAGCAGTTCCAACTCCATCGCCAAGCTCGGCAAAAACGAACCCGTGAGAATGGATGTGCTGATGAAAATTGCCACGGTGCTTGGATGCAAGGTCGAGGACTCTGTTCGAGACTGTTAAAGATGAAGACAACGATAAGTGATAGCAGTAGCTTTTGTCATGAAAGTATACCCACATATACATTGGAGTGTTTGTGGAAATTCAAACCCCTGAAGTCGATGAAAAAATTCGAAGCGGCGGGACTACGCATAAAGAGACCCGGAAGGCGTTTCTTAGTGGATATGGAAATTTAGTTATTTAAAAAAGTTTGCCGATTGCGGTAATTAGGGGGATAAGACATATGATAGATAACCAAAAGAAACTATTGAGTATTCTTGGAGATATGTTCCAATTTGATCAAGCTGACCTTGATTTTGGCATTTATCGCATTATGCGTATGAAACGCAATGAAATCAACAGATTCATTGAAGAAGAACTACCCGCTCAAATTTCAGCGGGTTTGAGCGAGCTTGCTGGGTTGGATACAGCTGCCGAGGTTGCTGCAATTGACAAACAGATAGCGGACACAAAAGCTGCACCTCTGTCCGACGCTATAAAAACCTGCCGCTGTTGCGGAGCTTGAGGAAGAGAAAAAGTCCCTTGCTGGTAGCGTTGATATCACCGCTGTGGAAGCGGATGTATATAATCATCTGACAAACTTCTTCTCCCGCTATTACGACGATGGCGATTTTATATCTCAGCGTCGCTATAAGGATGGTGTGTATGCTATTCCTTATGAGGGTGAGGAAGTCAAGCTGCATTGGGCAAATGCCGACCAGTATTACGTTAAGACCAGCGAGTATTTTAAAGATTACACCTTCAAGACAATGTACGGTGACGCCGTCCACTTCAAGCTCATCGAAGCAGAGACCGAGATGGACAATAATAAAGCAAAAGAAAAACGCTTCTTTCAGCTTCATACTGATAAGCCGTTTGAGGTCATCGATGGTGTCCTTTATATCTATGTTGAATACAAAGCTTCCGAGTATAGTGCCAAAACAGCACAGGCAAAGCATATATCAGAAATTGTAGAGGCTTTTGCAACTGTGCAAACGCAACCGGAATATGTACCATTTGCCGCCATTATGACGGTTACTGACAATAAGACATTGCTCGAGCGCCACCTCAACCGCTACACCGCCCGCAACACATATGACTACTTCATACACAAGGATTTAGGAAAATTCCTGCGCCGCGAGCTTGACTTCTACATCAAGAATGAAGTGATTTACCTCGACGATATTGATGAGCAGGATGAGGCAAAAACGAAGGAATACCTGACAAAAGCAAAGGTCATTCGCAAAATTGCGCGGAAGATTATCACTTTTCTTGCGCAGATTGAGGATTTTCAGAAGAAACTTATATCTAAAAAAGAAATTCGTGGTTGAGACGAATTACTGCATTACGCTCGACCGTGTGCCGGACGCCATGTATCCCGAAATCGCCGCGAACGACGCGCAGCGTGAGGAGTGGGTGCGCCTCTTTGCCATTGACGAAATAGAAACCACGGATGGTGATATTGTAAACGCCGCCACAACAGCTTATTCCGTGCCTCTTACGGTGGAATTTTTGAAGCAGAATCCGTTCCTCGTCTTGGATACGGCCTTCTTTAGTACTGAATTTATAGAACAGCTCATTGACAGCATAGATGGCTTGGATGAAAAGCTGGATGGATTAGTAGTTAATAGTGAGAATTATCAATGTTTGAATCTATTACAAGGCCGTTATAGAGAACAGATAGATACAGTATATATTGACCCGCCATATAATACAGAAGATGATAGGAAAACAGGTAAGTTCTTATATAAAGATTGTTTCGAGAATTCTTCATGGCTTGCAATGATGAACCAAACAACTAAATTATCATACGGTTACATATCAAATGTTGGTAGTTTTTTTGCGAGTTGCGATGAAAATGAATTATTCAATTTTACTCCGATGTTAATAAATCTTTTTGGTAAAAATAATTTTGTTGAAAATATATGCTGGAATAAGAGAATACCTAAGAATGATAAAGGTATCGGAAATATTCATGAATATATTTTACTGTTTTCTAAAAACAAAGAACAGCGCAAGCAGATACTAGAAAATTCGTCATATGTCATGAGGAAAGAAGCAATAAATGAAATATATGAACTGTTAGAGAACATGAAGTTAAACCATATACCTTTGCATAAGGCTCAAGAAGAACTAAAAAGGTTTTATAAAGAACAGGATTTTGACAGGGGGATAACATTATATTGTGAACTTGATGAAAATTATGAACCATGGGGAAAAATCAACATGTCTTGGCCTAATGCAAAAACATATGGGCCAAGGTATACTATTATCAACCCATTAACAAGTAAACCTGTTCCAGTGCCGCAAAGAGGTTGGCGATGGAAAGAAGAAACATTTAACGAAGCACTAAACGATGGTGAAGAATTTATCCTTCCTGATGGAAGCATGATGAAGGGTAAAATATGGTTTGCAAATAATGATCATACACAGCCGAGTTCGATTACTTATCTTAAAGATGTAGAACATTTTCTGCTTAGATCAGTTATTAGCTTAAAGAGCGATGGCAGTATTATTCTCGATAATATGGGGCTTGGGGATGCATTCGATTACCCCAAACCAGTTAATTTAATTAAAACATTGATTTATTCAACCCAGAATAAAAATATGATTGTGTTGGACTATTTTGCCGGTTCCGGCACAACCGCTCACGCTGTCATCAACCTGAACTGCGAAGACGGTGGTAGCCGCAAATATATTCTTGTTGAAATGGGCGAGTATTTCGATACCGTGACAAAGCCACGTATTGAGAAGGTTATTTATTCGGAAGATTGGAAAGATGGGAAGCCCGTCTCTCGTAAGGGAAGCTCCCACGCCTTTAAATACCTGCGTCTCGAATCCTACGAGGATACGCTGAACAACATTGTTTTGAGTGGCGGCAATTATGATTTGCTTGGTGCGGCAGCGGAAGGCTATATGCTCTCCTACATGCTTAGCACCGAATCTGTGGGCAGTGCCAGCTTGTTAAATGTAGAAAAGCTGGATAAGCCATTTAGCTACAAGATGAATATTACCCGCAATCTTGAAAGCACAGAGTGCAACATTGACCTTGTGGAGACCTTCAACTATCTTATTGGTCTTACGGTTGTAAGGAGTCATGCGCTTGTCTCATATGACGCGGATTTTGCCACAGGCGAATACGGCGCTGTTACAGCTACGCTCAAAACTGGAGATTCTTTTAAATTCAAAGCTGTCGAAGGGACAGCCCCGAACGGTGACAAGACACTGGTTATCTGGCGTGAAATGACAGGTGACATTGAAAAAGACAATGCCGCGCTTGATGCCTATTTCCTCTCGCTGCCGAACGCGCGGAGCTTCAGGCGGATATATGTCAACTGCGACAACAATCTTTTGAACCTGCGTAGCAACGGCGAGAACTGGCAGGTCGTCCTCATCGATGAGGAAATGAAAAAGCGTATGTTCGAGAATGCGGAATAAGGAGGCGGCACAATGGCAAGAAGAACAACGGCTAACGAGCCGCAGCTAAAATTTTATCAAAAGCTTATATTAAATCGTTACCTACTGGCCCAGTTCGGAGTTGATAATTTAAAGGAGCTTTCCATAAATATGAAAAAGCCGTCGCTAGAAGAAATCGACGGTGAAGGTGTCACGGGCTTTCATAAACAGTTGATAACACAGTTTGGTGGCAAGTGTGCGATTAGTGAGGAGTCGCTCGCACGCTATGACCTGAACATTGTATCGCATATGCGAAAAATTAACGATAAACGCGATGAACCGATAGTATTGAAATATTTTCAATATCTTTCGCTGCTTTTTGTAGAATACTACCTAGACCAATATTTTAATAACCGTCAAAGCTTGATCGATGGCTTGAATTCCTATGTTGGCGATTTTAACGCGCAATATCCTAATGATTCATACGAGCCGTATACAGCAAGTGACCTAAACAAAATCGCCATATGGAATGCAACAGGTAGCGGAAAGACGCTCATCATGCATATCAATTATCTTCAGTATCTGCATTATTCCGGCGGAAAATTGCCGGATGATGCAACGTATATTTTGCTGACACCAAAGGAAGGTCTGTCACTCCAGCACATTGAGGATTATGCCGCTTCCGGCATTTCAGCAAGAATTTACGATAAGTTTGCAGTCGTTGGACGCGGAACACCAATGAAATTAGTGTGCTTGAGAATACGAAGTTAGGTGACAAAGACCAAGACACCATAGTCTCTGTTAAGCGTTTCGGCAACCGTAACGTTGTATTTGTGGACGAAGGGCATCGTGGTTCATCATCTGGCAAAGATGGTAAATGGCAAAAATACAGGGATGAGCTATGCTCTGATGGTTTCTCCTTTGAGTATTCTGCAACTTTCGGACAAGCAATTGCAGCTTCAAACGATAAGTCCCTTGCTGAACGTTATGCCAAGTGTATCATCTTTGACTATTCCTATAAGTTTTTCTATGGCGATGGTTACGGCAAAGATTACAATATTATTAACCTACCGGACGATAGCGATGAGCTAAAGCGTAATACTTATCTAACTGCGTGCTTAATGACATATTATCAACAAAAAAGGCTGTATCTTACACAAGAAAGTGAATATGCGCCCTTCAATATTGAAAATCCACTATTCGTATTTGTTGGAGCGAGCGTCAATGCCGTGCGTACCGAACGCGGGCGCAAGGTTTCTGATGTGGTGGATATCCTATTGTTCTTTAGAGATTTTATAACTAACGCAGCAGACTCAACAGCAACTATCGAACGTATTCTTTCCGGTAATACAGGTCTGCTCGATAGCAAGAACCGAGATATCTTTAAAAACAGCTTCCCGTATCTGACAGCGATCGGCATGCCTCCGGCAGCAATGTATGCGGATATTCTGAAAACCGTATTCAACTGTGCTTCGGTGGGTGCTACTCTTCATATCGAGAATCTTCGAGGTATCAGCGGCGAAATCCGACTGCGTCTTGGTGAAAACGAACCATTTGGCGTTATCAACGTCGGCGATGATTCGGCGTTGCTCAGATTGTGCGCGGATAACGGCTTCAATACCGATTCTATAGATTTTTCCGATTCGCTGTTTCAAGGCATTACAAAGCCGAAGTCAACAATCAACCTGCTTATCGGCTCAAAGAAATTTACCGAAGGATGGAACTGTTGGCGGGTATCGACAATGGGGCTTATGAATGTTGGACGTAGTGAAGGCAGTGAAATCATCCAGCTTTTTGGCCGCGGTGTGCGCCTGAGAGGCCGTGGGATGTCGCTGAAACGGAGTAATTTTTATAAAAAGGATTTTCCGGAGACTTTAGTGCCGAAGCATATCGGCATTTTAGAAACGCTCAATATATTCGGTGTTCGTGCCGACTACATGAGACAATTCAAAGAGTTCCTCGAAGCTGAGGGCGTTCCGAGCGAAAAGGGTCAGCCTATAACTTTAAAAATGCCTGTGATTCGGAATAAGGAATATAAAAACAGAGGGCTTTATTCTCTGCGTGTAAAGGGTGGTGCTGACTTTAAGAAAGCCGCAGCAAAACCATTCTTGCGCTATGAACCAGGGGTGCCCATAGTTATACTTGACTGCTATTCAAAGGTTCAATTTGAATCCTCACAGAAGCGGAGTGAAGGTGAAGTCACAAAAAACGTGGCTGTACTTCGCCATGAGCATCTCGCGTTTTTAGACTACGATGCAATTTACTCCGAACTACAAAGGTACAAAACTGAAAAAGCACGTTACAATGTAAATATCACCCGACAGGATCTAAGAGATTTGCTGCAAAACAACCAGTGGTACAAGCTCCTAATCCCTGAGGATGAGCTTGTTGTGCGGAGTTTTGAAGATTACAAGCGTTTTGAAAGAATAGCCATAGCTTTGCTTACGAAATACTTCGACAGATGTTATTATGCTAAGCAAAACCGATGGGAATCACAGGTGGTCGGATATGATCTCGTTCCTATGGATGACAAAAACGAGAATTTCCTAAACGAAGAAAAGGATGAGTATAGCATCAGCATTGATGACACAAGTGAAAATGAGACTGCGATATTATGGCTTCGTCAGGTAATTGCGGAAGTAGAAAAGGCAAAAAAGGAAAAGAGACTGCCATCCTTCGCTATCCCGCGTCAAGGAGATATGGAAGCAATCAGCGCACCTACGCACTTATATAATCCTCTTCTGTATTTGGCAAAGGGGAACTTGGAGATTGGGATATCTCCCGTAAAACTGAACGAGAATGAGTTGAAATTTGTTAAGGCACTTCAAAAGCATATCACCACGCATGCTGATCACTTTATGGATAAAGAACTATACTTAATCCGCAATCGCAGCAAAAAAGGCATCGGTTTTTTTGATGACGCAGGGTTTTACCCAGACTTCATTCTGTGGATGATTTCTGACGGTAAACAATATATTACTTTCATTGATCCACATGGAATGGGAAGAGAATCAATTTCATCCAGCAAGGTACAGCTGTATAGCCGTTTGAAGGTTGATGTTGAGAGCAAGCTGACAGTGCCGTCAGTCGCGTTAAACTCGTTCATTCTTTCTCCGACAAAGTATTCAGAACTTGCAGACAAAAGCGCAACCATTGAAGAATGGAACGCAAATCACGTGCTGTTTATGGACGACAGCGATTACATTGAAAATATGTTTGGAGCAATTAAGGGATAACTCATAAAATCCTAAAGGAGGACGCTGATGGAGAACTTAAGCATTAACAGAAGCAAGGTTGTGTTCATCAACCTTACCGAAATGGATGAATACAACGGTCTTGAGGCAAATCTCAAGGGTGGTGGTAGATTTGTCGAACAAAACGGATACGGCCATGAGATTTTTAACTTCCGTCACGACAACGGTAAGTGCTATGGATATACACCTCCTTACGGGAAACTCAATTTGCCCCGCATATCGAGAGTAATCAGCCACGATGCGCTTGGAGACTACATTGATGATGTTTTTGTAGTCTTCACTTGTTCCCGTGAATCAGAGGGTCGGATAGTCTGTGGTTTCTATCAACATGCTCGCGTGTACGCTGAACCAGTCAATGATAATAGAAGCACACGAATAATTGATATTAATGGGCAAAGCGTCTTTGCGGAGTATAACATTGTATGCGATGCGGAAAATGCGACTCTGATTGATCGGAACGATCGTGTTAAACAGTTGCCGCACTCAACACGTAATAATGGTGTTGGACATGGTCAGAAATCGGTATGGTATGTTGACAAGCCAGAACGAAAAAAGCTGAAAGACGATTTGCTTGATTATGTAGAGACGCTCATAAATCAGGCAAACTCAAGTGATGAATATAAACACCACCTGCATGATGAAAGCAGAACGTACATTACATCGACAAAGCAGATTTACAGAAGTCAAGCTGCCAAAGCTGAATGTATTCGGCTGAAAGGTTGTTATTGCAATATCTGTGGGTTCGATTTCGAGAAAACATATGGCGAACTGGGCAAAGACTACATTGAGGTTCATCACATAACACCGATAGGAAAGCTTTCTACCGCTGAGGGATACGATGGCACAGACCCTCAAAATGATTTAATTCCTATCTGTTCCAACTGTCACTCAATGATTCACAGACGAAAAGAACCGTATCAACCAGATGAGATAAAAGCCCTGCTCGGCAAATAAGGGGTGGAGAAGTTAAAAGTGAGCAAATCACGCCAGGCGGAAAACGGAGCTACATCAATTATTAACCTTTTAATTATGCCCATACCTTTTAATTTTTTCTCGGTTGCCTGCCAATAGGGGGTGCAAAGACTGTAATGGTGGAGGCGATGGCAAGTCAGGCTATCTTGCAAAACATAATCTATAAACGAAAGAAAGGCCTTCTGCAGCCAAGCCATGGACGCAGAAAGCCCTTATATCAAGCGGTTTCTAGCTCATTGCCAACCGGCGATGGAGCAAGAACTGCTTATTTGCATTGTATCAAAGACGGTATTAACATAGATCCGCCGTATAACACGGGGAAAGATTTTATATACGAGGACGATTTTGCGGAAGAAACAGGTGAGTTCCTGCGCCGCGACGGGCAGTACGATGAACAGGGCAACCGCCTTACGCCGAACCTTGACAGCAACGGGCGGTTCCACACAGACTGGCTGAATATGATTTATCCTCGCGGCTGCGCGTGGCGAGGGATTTGCTGACTGACGACGGGGTGATCTTTATCAGCGATTGACGATAATGAAGCTGAGACAATCTGAAGAAGATCTGTGCAATGAAGTGTTTGGTATGAAAGTAACTTTAGAAGCATGCTTGGTTCTGGCGAGAAGAAGAAGTTAAAGGCGCTAAATTCTCAAGTCAGCACTACATCAATGGGCTGACAGAGTATGATATGTAGGTTTTGCAAAAATGCTTCATCAGTTCTCACGCTTAATAGGGGAGTTAAACTCAGACTCCGAAACATATCCTTGCATTAAGACAAGCTAATCCGAAGGGGAACCAGAACAGTAAAGGCGGGTACGCCAAGTAAGGAGAAGGATGGGACGTATTTTTGTGATCGAGAAAGCCGACACGTCCAACTATGCGCTAGGATAATATGGGACTAATTTATCTACCTACAAGCGGGCATCAAAGATGGCGAAACTCCAGAATGAAGAAGCTGATAGATAGCTGATTGCGAACTATCGGTCAATCTGCCCTTGACGAGTTTTGCAGATAAGACGGCACTCGAAGAATACTATGACCCAAGACCTGGTACAGTCGTAGAATTGTAAACGAAGAAAGGCCTAAGATGCGCAACCGAGTTATTATCACGAGTAGGTGAGTGATGGACAAGCATTGGGCACCTACCTGTCTGATACTGCATTTGCGTACACGGTGGACTGGGGTACCGATATTGAGGATGCCCAAATGAGGAAAGGCATCAATTGCTAGGACAACAGTACCATTTAACGAATCCACAAAACCAAGCTAGACTAATATTGCAGTTATAAATAACTTCAATCAGGTGAATGGACCACGAATGCACATCAGTTCTTGATTTCTTTTCAGGCTCAGCTACGACCGCCCATGCGGTAATGCAACTCAACGCGGAGGACGGCGGCAAGCGAAAATTCATCATGGTACAACTGCCTGGAGCTCTGCGCCGGAAGGAATGCCGAAGCAACTATAAAGCTGGTTACAAAAACATCTGTGAAATCGGCAAAGAACGCATCCGCCGTGCCGGAAAGAAGATTAAGGAGGATAACAAGGACAAGCCCGGCATTGAGAATCTGGATATCGGTTTCCGAGTCCTCAAACTCGATAGCAGCAATATGAAATACGTTTACTACACGCCTGAAGAATATGCACAAATGAGCTTCAACCTGGAGGGCTACATGGACAACATCAAGCCTGACCGAACAGAGGAGGACCTGCTCTTCCAGGTTATGCTCGACCTTGGCATCCCGCTTTCAGCGAAAATCAGCCAGGAAGGCGATATATTCTATGTCAACGACAACTACCTGATTGCTTCCTTTGGCAGGGTTGATACCGCCATGATTACGGAAATTGCCAAGAAAAAGCCGTACTACGCCGTGTTCCGTGACAGCAGTTTCATAAACGACAGCGCAATGGTCAACTTCCAGCAAGTGTTTTCCACCTATAGCCCGAACACGATAAGGAGGGTGCTGTAGATGAAATTTCAGTTCAAAATACAGCCGTTCCAGACAGAAGCTGCGGAAAGTGTAGTCAAGGTATTTGCCGGGCAGCCCAATTACGGCGTATCCAAATACCGCCGCGACGTGGGCACGACAAAGCCAAAGCAGAGACCTGTACAGGGGTCGTTGTTTGAAGATGAAGAAGAGCAGACAATGGTAGAGTTTGAGACTGCTTACCGCAATGCAGAAGTGGAGTTAACCAGGGAACAGCTTCTCAAAAATATCCGTGATGTTCAAATGGCAAATAATATCAAGCTTTCCAGTGATCTTGTTCAAGGGCTCGGTGCTGTTTCGCTTGACGTGGAAATGGAAACCGGCACAGGCAAAACCTACGTCTACATAAAAACAATGTTTGAACTTCACAAGGCATACGGGTGGAGCAAGTTTATTGTGGTCGTACCGAGTATTGCCATCCGCGAGGGCGTTAAAAAAACCTTTGAGATTACACAGGAACACTTTATGGAGTTGTACGGCCTTAAGGCCAGGTTCTTCGTGTATAATTCTTCGAATCTTCACCAGCTTGATGAGTTTTCGCAGAATTCCGGTATTAATGTGATGATAATCAACACCCAGGCATTTAATACGACGTTGAACGAGGATAAGAACGCCCCGGGCCGAAGCGGTAACGAAGCTGCCCGCATTATCTATACCAAGCGCGACGAGTTCGGTTCCCGTCGTCCGATTGATGTTATCAAGGCCAACCGCCCGATTATCATTCTGGACGAACCGCAGAAAATGGGCGGAGCGGCGACCCAGAATGCATTGAAGAAAAACTTCAACCCCCTGTTTTCACTGAATTACTCAGCTACACATAAGACCTCACACAACCTTGTTTATGTACTTGATGCACTTGACGCTTTCAAAAAGAAACTCGTCAAAAAAATCGAGGTTAAAGGTTTTGAGCTTAAGAACCTGAGCGGTACAAACAGGTATATGTACCTTGCCGATATCGTTATTGACCGCAAGAAGCCGCCCCGTGCCCGCTTGGAGTTCGAAGTAAAACGGGGCAGTGGGATTAAACGTGAAATGCAAATCCTAGGCGAGGGTGACAGCCTTTACACAGCATCAAACGGTTTAGAGGAATACAAAGGAATCTCTGTTGCGGATGTAGACCCGATAAGAGCAGTAGTTACATTCTTCAACGGCGATAGCTTGGCAGCAGGTGAAGCCAGCGGCAACGTTAACGAGGATGATATCCGCCGCATTCAAATCCGTGAAACCATATCCTCGCATTTTGACAAAGAAGAGAAGCTGTTCGAGCAAGGTATAAAGTGCCTGTCTCTCTTTTTTATTGACGAGGTGGCAAAATACCGCCAGTATGGCGAAGATGGCGAGGAGATCCTAGGTGAATACGGGCGTATTTTTGAAGAGGAGTATAATGCTGCGCTAAATGAGCGACTAACTTTATTTCCTTCGGCTTATCAAACCTACCTGCGGGGAATCGATACCTCCGAAACCCATCGCGGTTACTTTTCAATAGATAAAAAGGGAAGGGCTGTGAACAGCACCGTCAAGCGCGGAAGCGAGTTTTCGGATGATATTTCTGCGTATGACCTTATCCTTAAAAATAAGGAACGTTTGCTTTCCTTTGAAGAACCAACCAGGTTCATATTCTCGCACTCCGCGCTGCGAGAAGGCTGGGACAACCCCAACGTATTCCAAATTTGTACCTTGAAGCACTCAGATAACACCACGGCAAAACGGCAGGAGGTGGGCCGCGGTCTGCGCCTGTGTGTAAACACCAACGGTGAACGGCAGGATATTGACGCCTGCGGTGAAAGCTATGTCCATGGCATAAATGTCCTGACCGTAGTCGCCAGTGAAAGCTATGCAGGGTTTGTGGCAGAATTGCAAAGTGAGATTAAGTCCGACCTTTACGAACGTCCGACGAAGGCAAGTGTTGAATATTTCACTGGAAAGATCATTCAAGTTGGCGAAAATATGCATACAATTACTGCTGCAGAGGCAACGGCAGTGTACAACTACCTTGTCCGTAACGATTATGTTGACGATAACGGTGTGGTTACGGATATCTATCGCGCCGCCGTCGAAGCGGGCAGCTTGGCACCGCTAAAACCAGAACTGGCCCCGCTTGCCGAAAACATTCACAAGCTTGTTCAAGCTATATTTGATCCAAGCATCCTGAAAGAAATGGCGGGTAATGGACACGAAACGAAGGTCAAGGATAACCCGCTGAATGAAAACTGGAAGGACTTCAAGGAATTGTGGGAGCGGATCAACAAGAAGTACGCATACACGGTGGAGTTTGATAGCGCAGAACTCATTGAAAAGTCCATTGCCGCCATAAATAGCGAACTGCGGGTTGCCCGCTTGTCGTACACCTTAACCAAAGGCGAACAGATAGGCACAGACTTTAATGTGGAGCATACCGAAACAAAAAAACTTGATCGTGCTCAGGGCAGCTTTGCCGAGTATGACCTTATAGGCAAAATTGCCGAAGGTACCACACTTACACGCCGGACAGTTACAGCGATTCTGAACGGTATTTTACGTGAAAAACTATGGCTGTTTCGAGAAAACCCGGAGGAGTTTATTACCAAAGTTGCAGGAATCATCAACCGTCAAAAAGCATCGGTGGTGGTGGAACATATTACTTATACACCAAGCGCTGAGGAACCCTACTCACAGGACATCTTTAACATGAGCCGTGCTTCCGACGAATATGCCAAGGCGTTTAAGGCTAAACATGCTATACAGGATTATGTTTTTACCGACGGAACGGCTGCTGACAGCATCGAGCGAAAGTTTGCCCAAGATTTGGATACCGCTGACGAGGTGATTGTCTATGCCAAACTGCCCAGAGGGCCTCGTGGGTTCTATATCCCGACACCCGTGGGAAATTACTCCCCCGACTGGGCGATTTCATTTAAGAAAGGCTCGGTGAAGCATATCTTCTTCATTGCTGAAACAAAAGGAAGTATGCAATCCACAAAATTCGGCCAAATGAGTCGTACCGACGAAATTGAAAAAGCCAAAATTTCATGCGCTAAGAGGCTGTTCAACGAGATTTCAACAAGCGGTGTGAAATACCATGATGTGGACAGCTACCAGACCTTACTTCAGGTGATGGAGACGCTATAAACTATCTCTTACATTATCGGCTTGTGAAGGAACAGAATTGATATATTTCTTGGGGGGTTCATTATGATTAAGTTTAGTTTGATCGAAAATGCTGATATTTTCACAAGGGATTTTAAGCCTTTTGTGAAAAACAATGAGATTGACTTCCCATCAACTGAAGAAATAGTGATAATTTACGGTCCAAATGGGACTGGTAAAACCAGCCTTATTAAGGTTTTGGCAGGTTCAACAGGCACTAAGGTAGAGTTTGAACTTGATGAAACAACGTATATATCAGGAGCAAATATTTTTCATATAATAAACGACCAGAACAACAGGAATATTATTGTTGGAGAAACGAAAGACTTTTTGCTTGGTGATAATATCAAACGCGAATTTGAGTTGCAGAAATATTTAACTGAAGAACGTGGGAAAATTATTGGTGAAATCATCTCCAAACTAAAATCCAATCATGGTATTTCTGCAGCCAACAGCCCACTACTCGAACTTATTTGCGATTTGAATATTGCCGCAATAGTTAAGGATATAGTTAATACCAAATCGAAAGGTGCGAAATTTTCAACTGAGGTAATAATAGAAAAGTTTAAGGCGCTTCCCCTAGTAAACCTTAATATTAATGAGGAACAACAAGCAAAATTGAGTTTTCTCAAATCAGATTACATAAGTAAGAATTCAATAATTAAACAGATCGAAAAACTTGGAACGCAGACGATACAATCCAATCCTCAGATTCATGAAATTGAAGAAAACACAGAAGCGATCAGCATTCTTGAACGGTTCCACAAAGAACAATGTATAGTTTGCGATACAAATGATATCGATTGGCAATCTTTGCTAACAGTAAAAACCGCCAATCGTGAAAAAATTATAGAAGCTTTGGATGAAAATTTAAAGCCATTTATCGAGAAAACTATTAGTTTAGTACCAAGTACTGATCCATTTAATATTAAAACTTTGTTACTTGAAGCAATCAGTAAGGGCGAAAAAAATAACATAGATGCACTTATAGCTGATTTCAATAATATTAAGGACTT
Source organism: Syntrophomonadales bacterium (assembly GCA_050951725.1). Taxonomy (GTDB): domain Bacteria; phylum Bacillota; class Syntrophomonadia; order Syntrophomonadales; family DTU052; genus DTU052. The sequence goes on from JBMNJO010000019.1 coordinate 15,109, forward strand.
GTTTAATCGACTGGTTCTTAATGAGTTAGCAACGGTTTTTACATGTAGTGAATTGCCAGCGAAAATGGACGAATATCAAGCACTGTTGTCGGAGAAACCCGAAATAACTCATGAAGATGAACTTTATATTCAAGAAATTATAAGCAACAGTATGGGAAAAAAACTCTCATTAGAACGTGACGAGAATAAAAATCTTCGCATCACTTTATCTGATCAAGAGTTCTTGGGAAAACCTCGTGACCAGTTGCCATTAAGCACGGGAGAACAAAACTTTTTGTCGCTGACTTTTGAATTCTTAAAAGCCAAAAACTCTTCTTGTCCCATTGTTGTTATCGATGACCCTATCTCAAGCTTTGACTCAATCTATAAAAATAAGGTCGCCTATGCTATTGTGAAAATGCTTCATAATAAGAAGCGGATTGTTTTAACTCATAACACAGATTTGCTGCGCTTGCTCCATGGGCAATATAAGAGAAGCTACAAACTATATTTGCTTAATAATACTGATGGCGAGGAGAATGGATTCATTCCATTAAATAACAAAGAGCAGGAGATGTTGATAAGTCTTGAAAAGCTGCTTGCTGCCTTTAGGGGAGACATTCTTGATCACATTATTGATGTGAATACATTCCTGATTTCAATGATTCCGTTTATGCGTGGCTATGCAAACATCATAAATAAAAAAACGCTTACCAATCATTTGACACAACTGATGCACGGATATAAGAATGAAAAAGTAGATATTGCAAAAGCCTATGTAGAGTTATTTGGCAACAAGAATGGAAGAATACCTGATACCTATGAAGTATCCGTTCCAGATATCTTAAGTAAGACAGTTGACGGTGTAAACATTCTTGATAATGGACATTATCCGTTGCTGAATAAAACCTTGCGTCATTCCTTTACATATCTATTCTTGCGGCTGTTAGTGGAGAAAAAATTGGTCGAAAAGTTCAGCATTGATATCAATCAGAACAAGCAACTGGGGCAAATTATCAATGCGGCTTATCCTGACGAGAACGACATCACTCAAATCCGCCATCGAATTAGATTGACCTCCAAGAAGACTCTGATAAACGAGTTTAACCACTTCAAGGGGAATTTGAGTATTTTTCAACCTGCGATTGATATTACAGACCACGATCTTGGAAAAGAGCGGACAGATATAGTTGCTTTTGTCAGCAGTCTTTAAAACCAAAAGCTTGTAGTTGCCATAAGTATTAGAACTTTACAGGCTTCAGATTTTTATAATTAGAAATTATCGACTTGTTTCCGACAACGGATAAGAACCATGATTATACTGTGGATATGTTTCCGCGTACGGGAAATGCCTATAAAAACCACTATCGACCTATTCCCGCGAACGTACAATAAGAAAAACACAGTCCAGACATCAATCTGAGCCTATCGTCCCAGACGTTATAAGGAAACATTTCAGGGGTCTCTTGAGAGGGGAGCAAATGCTCAACGATTTCTCCCTAATGTGCAACGATTTGTCTAATGTCAAACGATTATTATTTTCAGTGGTGTGCATTTGTATCATTTTATAGTAGGTTAGCCAGATTATCTACCATCTATTGATAAAAAGTATTTTATCAGCAGGTGGTTTTTATATTGCCTGAAATGCTGATAATTAGGGCTTGCTAAGATCACAAAAAGATGCCGATAATACAAGGGTTTTCAGCCATTTTTGCCGAATTTATGTGCAAGGAAAAACGCAATTCGCTGACAAAAACCGTGCACCTGGAGGCTAAAAGATGTATAGAAAACCAAGCCCTCAATTAACCATAGATGACTTCATTCTTCCATTTTCCGGGAAGCTCAGTGCAGAAAATCGTTGGGTTAAATTGGCTAAGATCATTCCCTGGGATGAGATCGAAGAAGAGTATGCCTTTATGTTTCCCAGCGACCGGGGCAATGTAGCCAAACCGGTTCGCATGGCACTCGGCTCTTTGATAATACAAGCACGGTGTGGTTACACTGACCGCGAAACCGTGCAGCAGATTACCGAAAATCCGTACCTGCAGTACTTCATAGGTTTCAAGGAATATCAGCTGACAAAACCCTTTACCCCTGTTGCCCTGGTCAAATTCCGTAAGCGATTTAATACCAGAAGACTTGCCCATATTAATGAACTTATCGCTAAGGCCGAAGCCGAAGCAGAAAAGATAGAGGCTCAGAACAAAAATAAGCAAGATGGAGATGACCATAAGCCCGATGATCAGGATACCCCAAATGGATCTGAAGAAGGGGGTTCAGACGCAACCCAAAAACAGGGAGAGCCAGGGAACACCTCTAAAGAGTCTGAGCCACCGAACCAGGGGACGTTGATCCTTGATGCCACGTGTACACCCGCAGACATACATTTTCCGACTGACCTGGGATTGTTGAATGAAGCCCGGGAAAAGCTTGATGAGATCATTGACACGCTACATAAAGCATCAGCCGGTGGCCAGAAAAGACCACGAACCTATCGGCAAAAAGCTCGTAAAGATTACCTGAATGTCTCCAAACAAAAGTCTCCCAGAAAGAATATTCTTCGCAAAGCCATTAAGAAGCAACTGCAATACACTAAACGCAACCTGAAAATTGTAGACAGGATGCTCCAGGAAACAGATAAGGGAACTGAGATACTAAGCAAACGGAAGCAGAAACTGTTAAGCACGATTCGCAAACTTGTGGATCAGCAGTCCAGGATGTACAAAGCCAAAACCCATCGGGTGGAGGATCGGATTGTAAACCTGTATCAACCACATGTCCGCCCCATTGTGCGCGGTAAAGCCGGATCAGCCGTAGAGTTTGGAGCCAAAGTGGCTATCAGTCTGGAAAACGGCTATAGCCGGGTAGAAAGACTATCCTGGGATCCCTTCAACGAAGCGACAACCTTACAGGAAAGCGCAGAACGCTATCGGGAACGCAATGGCTGTTACCCGGAAGTAATCCTGGCAGATCGTATCTACCGGAACCGGGACAATTTGGAATACTGCAAAAAAAACCACATTCGTCTTAGCGGGCCAAAGCTAGGAAGACCGCCAGCGAAGGCTCTTATGAAAAAAGCTGAAAAACGTATTGAAAGACAAGACGCCCGGAACCGCAATGCCATAGAAGGCAAATTTGGCGAAGGAAAAAGAAAATATGGACTGAATCGTATTGCTGCAAAGTTAAAAGAAACAGCAGAGAGCATGATAATGTTACAATTCCTGGTAATGAACTTGGAGCATAAGCTCAGAGTTCTTTTTGTCCAAATTTACTACTGGATATATTGTCTTAGGAATAGGCCGATTTTTGTTGGTTGATAAAATTTCGGGGTTTGGCTAGCAAGCCCTAATTAAGCCGTTCCTGCGTTTTATTGGGACGGCTTAATCGTTTTTACGAAAGGGTTATTTAGGCGGTAGTGGGATATAAACCTGTATTATTTCATGGCATTGGCAGGAGTAATCGTTGAAAGTTAGTAGGGGTGTGCATCGCCAACGGGTAATCGTTGAAAGATTTGGGTAATCGTTAAAAGGTACTATTGTCTACTAAAATATACCCCATAGAATGGACAGTAAAAAGTGTAGAGACCTGTCTTGTGGACAGGAAAAAAGGTTTGAGAAACATCGAATCCTTGAACGTGGACACAAAAAGGTTTATGCTGCATTGAAGCAATTTTATGGGGAGATAAGACATGAGTTGGAAGACATTCACGCCTGAAGAACTGGTGAAAATCAAACAGAGTCCATATGTAAAAAGCGCTACGGCGCACATGATCCGTTTCACTTCGGTGTTTAAAGAGGAGTTCTGGGAGCAAATAGGAACAGGGAGGATGCCCACCGATATTATTAGAAGCATGGGGTTTGACCCGGAAGTGCTTGGCGAGTCACGTATTAGTGGTATTACTCAGCATATTCGGGAACAGGCTGAAAGCGGGACGGGATTTCGCGATGTAAGGCAAACAACAATGCTGAACGAAGGACCCCATAAGCCATTGCCACCGTCTAAAGCACTATTACATATGCAGCATGAAATTGCTTACCTGAAGCAGGAGATGGAGTTTATAAATTTACCGAAGGTTTTAGGCCTTCGGTATTTTTTTTGCAAGGCTGATAACAAAGTGAATTAGATTAAACGAACTTAAAAGCGACAAATCACAAGCATCAAGCTATATATAGCTAAAAGTTATTGGACTTATTACGACATGTTAACTTATAATTTATTTTAGTTAGAAAAAAGATTCCACTGCAAAAACAGGTTGTTTAACCCCTATGGGGGTTTTCAATAGTAAAAATTGTCTTGAGCAGATAGCTCAAAAAGTTCTTTTTCAACTGAAGATCGCTAATTTAGACCTCCATTACTATGGTTTTGTGTTCGTTAACCTAAATTTGGGCATAATATCCCTGCTTTTGGCCTTTTCGGCTTCCTTAGCTTGCCCAGAGCCATCCGGGAAAACTGCTTAATATTTCGGGCTATAATTTTGTAAGCAGTGACCAAGTAAGTTTTTAGCACGCCACGTGTGTAAAGGTTATTCAGATCTTCCCCTCTTTTTAGTGTTGCCGCCCAAGCTATGTGACCGGATTGTGCTCTAAATCGGTGACCGGTAAAATTGCTTAAATTATCTGGCCGGAACTAATTGCCGGCCAGATAAAGTGGGTTACAACTCAAACTCATTTTCGATGACCACTTTGACTAGGTGATCATCAACCAAACGTTTGTTTTCAGAAGCAGCAGCCAGTAGGCAAGCCAAGCAGAGATTATTAATTTTTCTGGCGATCCCCCCGGAAAAATCATAAACGACATCAAGAGCATCGTCAGTAAAAATTGCAGCGCTAATTCCGGCAGTTTTCAGATGATGAACTACGTAATCCTTGGTCTCAGCCTGGTCTAAGGAGACAAGGTGGTAGCGGACGTTGACTCGCTGGGCAATGGCCTCATAGATTTGAAGTTGTAGGATACGTCTTAATTCTGGCTGCCCAACTAGAATTAGGCCCATGGGGTTGTAGGAATCCATGCGGAAATTGAGGAGGAAGCGGATCTCCTCCAGCATCTCCCGGTCCAGAAGATGGGCTTCGTCAACGATAACTACCGGCACCTTATGCTGGTTTTCCGAAAGATCAAGAATAACTTGGTGAAGCTGGCGCTTAGCCTGACCTCGATTAAAGCGAGGTTCCTGATCAAGCTGCCGCAGAGCTTCCCAGTAAAAATGGCGCGGTGTTAGCCCCGAATCGCTTATGTAGATAGTTCGATACTTGTTCGGGTTTAGCAGAGATAACAGATGACGCAGCGCCGTTGATTTGCCTGACCCAACCTCACCGGTAATGAGGGCAAAAAAGCGTTTCTCTGCCGTATACTTTAGTCTCGAAACCAGCTCTTCGTGAGCCGGATACTTAAGAAGTTGATCAACGGGCAGATTACGCCCGAAAGGAGTTCTTTGAAAACCGAAGAAAGGCTCAAACACTGCTATCATCTCCCTCTAGGTTACGGTAGGCTATCGCCCCCAATTTTCGTTCTTTGCGGACTTGGCTTTTTGTCTCCAAGGTCTTAAGATACCGGGATTCCCGTGGCGTTTTTGGATGAACTGTCTCTGTTTTCAAGTAAGCAGTATTCCACTCCGGAATCACCAGAGTCTTAGCCAGACTCTGCCGCTGTCCCTGGTGCCAGACTTCAACAGCAGAAAGATCCAAGGGGTCATAGCGGACATCTATCGTTTTTCTAGTCCACTGAGGACCGGCCTCGAACACCTTGCCTTCGAGTTTAAAACAACCGGCCTTGTCCACACGGCACGACTTCTCCCACAAGAAGGCATCCCGGAGCTCCTCCGGATTAGCAAAACGAAGTCTTTTAGTATCCTGTTGGAAACGAACTGCGGGAGAGATATTACCTAACGCGGAATGGGGTTGGTGGTTGTAGCCCTCTTCTACCCAGACCGCGAATGCCCGGTTTAGTTCTTCCAGGGTCGCAGGAGGGTCAAGGGAGATTTCAGACAGAAAGGCTTCTACAGTGCGGTTAAAACGTTCAACCTTGCCTTTACTTTCAGGGCTATAGGGTTGGGTATTTAAATGCCGTATTTTCAGGCGGGCGCAGCCCATTCTGAACCATTTGGAAACAAAGATCTTGCCATTATCAACGTAGACAGAAGCGGGAACTCCCCTTTTTAAGAGGGCTTTACGAAAAGTATCTTCCAGGATAGGCAGGCGCTGATCCAGGTAGAATTGTCCATGACAGATTAGCCGGGTAGCATCGTCAAGAAACACCAGAAGGTAGGTCCTCATTTTGCGTCCAGGTTTATTGGGATTGGGGATAAATGGCCCAAATTTGACATCGGTCTGCCACATTTGATTACGGTGTTCCTTCTGAAAACGTCGATGTCCGGTCTTATCTTTCATCAGTTCCTGACGAGTTAGGCCTTTAGCCGTAAGTTGCCGGGTTAAGGTAGAGCGGGCGATCTTGCCGGGGGGCACCAGCTTTTCACCCTCTAGGATTTGGATGATACGGCTGACACTACGTTCAGGGAGTTCTTCTTTAAGTTGCATCGCCTCCACCAGAAGTGGTTCATCAATTGCCCGGCACAGGCCGCAATCGGATCGACTTTTGGGCATGAGGGATTCAAAGCCGCCATCCCGGTAAGTTTTAAGGTAACGGCGCAGGGTTCGCTCCGATATTTCGTAACGTGCCAAAATCTCAGCCCTTCGTCTCCGAATCTCAGCAGCTTCTAGGTCGCTTTCAAGCAACGGGGCGATAATTTGAAATGTCTTTAGAGCTTTCTCATGCTTCTCGTTAGCATTCATTACGCTTTCCTCCCTTGTCTGTTGGTTGTGGATTTACAATATCAGACAAGAGTATTGGCCAGCAGTGCAAAGTATGTGGTATTTCAAAGCCATAGGTCAACTGTGTCCCGGGTCAACCATATGTTAACCGCCCCCATGATAGATGTGGACAGGATGGACGGCAGAGCAAAGAGTGCTGTTTTTAGGAGCTGCCAAGAGGATGACAGGTCATTTCCAATAAGGGTAGGCATTTGACCGGTGGTTTTAACGGCAATGCTGGTCAGGAAACCAATCGCTTCGTTACAGATCAATGAAAAGCGATGGTGCCAGCGCCGGGCGGTACAAATATCCTGTGGACCGCTGACTTGTTCGGGCGGTATCTCTTCCTCCATTATTATTTCAACGGCCTGGCTGATTACCGGCATTAAGTAACGTCTGTAAGGTGCAATGAAGTCCGGAAGGATTGCATGGGTTTTATCACAGTCCTCGCACCGGCCCCGGAAAATCAAGATAAGGTTAGGTCCATCATCACCGATAACGATCCGAGAGTAATACCCGTGGTGGGATAGAAGCATGCCGCAGATGGGGCAGTGCCACTCTTGCTGAGCAACAGTGTGAAAGAAATTTTCCTGGTAGTCCTTTACTGATGATCCCAAATACGTTACTATCAAGGTGCTTTTGGGAGAGAAGGTAAAGGTTCCAGGTGAGTTGCCGCTCGTATACCGGGAATCGGAACCTTCTCTTTTCCTTTTCGGATTTGATTTAAGGAACCATTTCCAGTATACAACTTGGTTGATTCTATTCGGCCACTTATTGTGGACAGGTCACAGGCATTTTATGTGGGCAGAAACATTTTAGAGCGGAGTTGGTTGCTTCGATTCCAGCACGATAACTGGTGTTTTCACGTCTGACCGCAATATTGTGTATTTGATCTCTAACCCGGTCAGCCTGGATGGTTTTTAAACTAACCCGTAATATCCGGTCTTTCTTCTGGGTCTTTACTGGACATATATCAAAATTCGGGCATCCTTGGCAATCCTCGTGTTTGAAGTGGCAACTGCTAGTCTTGGAACCGGGATTGAAATCGCTTCTAAATGGGATCTTGCCCTGGGGACAACTGATTATTTTCATATCATCATCAAACTTAAAACTGGTTGTGGAAAGTTTATCTGATGGAGCCTTACGTCCGGTCATATCTGTATAGTGTAGGTTAACCTCTAGCTCATCTGCCATTTCTATGACCTCTTGGCCGTAGTAACCTCCATCTAAGTAGATGTCCTTTACATCCGTCCTTTGTTTGATGATGGGTATGCGCTCCTTAGCCATCTCTACATCGCTGATGTTATTGGGTTGTACTGAAAAGTCGGTAATCACCTGAATCGGGTTTTCTTTGCTACTGGTTTCGCTCACGTTTAAAACGTAGCCGCTATGGTTCTTACCCGCTTTGTTACGGAAGGTAGCGTCACTATCATAAGCTGATTGCAGGGAACCGCTTTCAATTTCACTACTGGGCTTGGCGAGCCATATTCCCTTAGATTCATCGAAGGCAGCCTGTTCGCCTAGAAAACGCTTAAGCAGAACCATTTCTCGTTTTGAAGCAAGGTTACGATCCTTATTTGCCAAGTTATCTACCTCTTGCATGAGGTTAAGGACTTTCTGGAACCTGCTTTCCAGTTCCTGATTTCTAGTTCTGTATAGTAAATCAGTTCTGAAGCTATCTCTTAACACTTGTTTGAGATTATCGGAAAGCATGTTAGAAGCAATGCCTCTTACCGCTTGAACCAATACATCCAGGGCTAACGAGAGTCTACCGGCTTTCTTGATATTGGGAGAAATCAAGGTAGAATCCATACGCTGGTCATCGGTTTTTATCCCGGCTTGTTCGATAAAATTCTTGGTTAGGATTTCAAACTGTTGGAAAATCACTTCATCTTGCTCGGGATACTCTAATATGTGCCTATAAACTCTTTCTCTGAATTCGTAAAGGGTACGTTCAGCCAGGTAAACCTCACCCAGGTTTCTTATACCTAGGGCATAATTGACCTGGAAGTTAAAGTAGAACTGCTCGATTAATTCTTGATCAGTATAACCAAACATGTTTTTGATAATCTCTAATGACATCAGTATATTAACTGGAACATTGGGTCTGCCGGTATCAAGACAATACATGGGGGCAAACAGATCTTCGTTGATTTTACAAAAAACATGTTCATAGAAAACTGGTGCCCAGGTTTTGTTTAGTAGTTTGGCTACACTTGGTCTCATGGACTGGTAATGGCTAAAAAGTTCATCTTGATAGTGACTATCGTTTTTACGGAACATACTGCAAAACCACCCTAAAGTTAGTTTATCTTTTATTTGCTTTAAATATCTAACTATTACTTCAATATTCACAGTGGTTTATCCTGCTGTTTTACAATATTTTTGGGGTTTTTGCAGTGGAATCAAATACGATTTTGACTTAAATCGTAATGATTTAGATGTTCCTTCATATCTTGAGAGGCATTTTAAGAAATTTTCTGATGATATTGAGATAGCTGCATCCGGGAGTAATCCTTTACTTGGAACTGAATTTTGTGCTCAAGTACTAGACAACATATCTTTAATAAAGAGCATCTGTAACAAACTAGTGGAAATCGGGCGAATCAACAGGAATGGGCAAATTAAGGATGCGTTTGAAAGTGCATATAATCTCTTCTCATCGATGGAACCTTATTACCTTTCTAGGTTATCTTGGGCTGGAAGAGATGGCGACTACTATCGAATTAGACAAGGTGATTTACGTATTAAGCTGGGTGATGATAGTAGAAAGAAAAAGGCAGAATTGTTTCATATCAAAGATAGTAAAAGGAATCTAATTGGTGCTTACCGTTTTAGTATTCCGGGGTTCCCTTGCCTGTATTTAACGAGTGGTTTCGAGCTTGGGTGGTTTGAATCTGGGATGCCAAAGCAATTTAGTTATTGTAGAATGCTTATTGAAGAGAGTGGTGATAATGCACTACGGCTTATTGACATATCTAATAGACCTGTGGAACTACTTTCAGGTATTCGTGTATGGATTTTAAATGCCAAAGATAATCAGGATGAGCTCCGGAAAATTCACAACTATTTCCTGAACTACATTATTACATATCCATTAGCTGCAGCTTGCTCAATAAAAGTGAAAGATAGAGACGATAAGTTTGTTGAAGAATATGTTATTCCTCAAATGTTCATGAATTGGGTAAGGGAAAACGGCAGCCATGACGGTATTAGGTATAAATCATCCTTAAACACAACATTAGTCCAAGGAATGGGAGCGGTTAATATTGCACTACCAGTAAAAAAGTTTAGAGATGATGGCTTATGTGAGAGATTGACATCAAAAATTGCCGTTTCCGACATTGCGTATCTAGATGTTAACGAGGAATTTAAAAAGTATCAGCAATATCTTCAGGACATCATAGACTTCAAAATCGACCTTTGGGATAAAAGAATTAGGGAAAACTATAGTGGTGGATATGTACTAAAATTAATAGGTATATGCGAGACTATAACTGTTACATATAATTCGATTATAAATGGTAGCCATCTAAATGATGGTTCCTCGCTAGATCGTGTGGGTAAACAAATGTTCCCAAAATAATAAGCAAAAAAGTCAAGTGGTAAAAATGGTATAAGGTGGTTGCAAATATCGCTGAACAATCAGATTTGAAGGAAGAGCCTTTGTCAGGGACGAAATGTATAGCTCATAACGATTCTGAAATAGGGGGACCTTCAAAAATGATAGATTACCAACACCTTTTTGCTGCTGCCTTAGGCTTAACACCTCCATGGAAAGTGCTCGATATAAGGTTTTCCGAGCCCCAAAACCGGTTGGACATATGGGTCGGTTTTTCTGAAGGAGATACTTTTGATTGCCCTGCCTGTGGTCAAGACGGTATGTCGGTTTATGATACCAAGGAAAAGACCTGGCGGCACTTGAATTTTTTTCAGTACCGCACCTACCTGCATGCTCGCTTTCCCCGCATAGAATGCTCTAAGGGTTGTGGGGTCAAGCAGGTCAAAGCACCTTGGGCCAGACCAGGCAGCGACTTTACCCTGCTCTTTGAATCTTTAATTATGATGCTGGCTCAGGATATGCCTGTTAAAGCTATCGCTGAATTAACAGGTGAACATGATACCAGACTATGGAGAATCCTTCACCATTATGTTAAAGAAGCTCGGGCCAAGATGGATTATTCGAAAATTCAGCAAGTAGGTATAGATGAAACAGCCGCCAAAAGGGGTCATGATTATATAACGCTTTTTGTGGACCTGGACACGGCCCGGTTGCTCTTTGCTACGCCTGGCAAAGGAAAAGAAACTGTTAATACATTTGTATCAGATTTACGCGACCATAAGGGTAATCCTAACAATATTGGGAGCGTGTGTTGCGACCTTTCTCCTTCATTTATTGCTGGAGTTAAGTCCTTTTTGCCCAAAGCTCAAATGGTTTTTGACCGTTTCCATATCATGAAAATCATTAATGCAGCAGTTGATGAAGTACGCAGGTATGAAAGCCGGGAAAATGAACTACTTAAAAAAACCCGCTATATATGGCTTAAAAATCCGCAAAATCTAACCGCCAAACAGCGGAAAAAGCTCGATAGTTTAAAAAATGAACATATCGATACTGTACGTGCTTACAACCTCAAACTCTCCTTCCAGGGCTTTTTTGACCAACCAGGCCTGGCGGCTGGTGAAGAGTATCTAAAGCGCTGGTTCTACTGGGCCACTCATTCCAGGCTTGTACCGATGGTCAATGCAGCATATACCGTTAAAGAACACTGGGACGGTATTCTTAATTGGTTTAAATCTCGCATTTCCAACGGCGTCCTGGAAGGAATCAATAGCCTAATTCAAGCTGCTAAAGCCAGGGCAAGGGGTTATCGTAATAGCAAAACCTTAATAACAATGTCTTACATAATTTCCAGTCGTCTTAACTTTAACCTGCCCAGCTTATGCCCTTGTTAGATGTTTTTTCAGGCATTACCCACACGATCTAGCGAGGAACCTATAAGTATTTCTTGATGGATAGTATTGAGTATAAACTTCAGAAATTTTTCTATGACTCTGAGGATATGGAGCAATTTTATGCTAAAGGACGATTAGATGAAGTGATTTTATACTTTGAAGATAATGAGGAACGGCTATGCTTTGAGTTTTATGCAGAAAACAGGCAGAAACTTGTAGAGCAATATATAAAAGAGGCAGATAAAACTTATTTTCAAATTGATGTTGTAGATGAGCATGTCAAGAAAATAGAAAAGCACAGACTTTCAACCGGGTTAGCTTTAAACAGGCTATTAATGGCATATCGAGAAATGCTTAGCAAAACTACTTCAATGAGTCAAAAGTGAATGAGGTGGGATTTTGAACAAGCAGATTTTATTTGAAAGTAAAGAACAGGTTGATAATTTAAGAAAAAGAATAATAAACACTACAAATACCAAGCTAAAAGATCTATGGCAGAGTGGAGAGGGTATAGATTTTCTAAGAAAAGTAAAATTTGAGCCATGTGGCTACGATCCCTTATTTGAGCATGGTACAAACTTTATAGAGCAAACCAATCAAACTTTTACATATCTTGTCTGCTTAGAGGCAGTAAGTATACTACTGTCAAAGTATCCATCGCACAGGTTCATGGTGAATTTTGGTACAGAAAGTGGTTTTGATGTTGTGTCCGAGGATGAAAGCATAATTTGTGAGTGCTTTGCAGCAACAACGCCGTCCAGTAATAAGAAGTTGGAACTTGATGTGCTTAAGGTTTATACCAATAAAACTGCGGTGTCGAAATATGTAATTTACTATGTAGCAACCCCAAAAGAAAAGCATGTTGAAAATATCAAAGATAAGTACAGCGGTGTGGAAGTAATTGCCTTAAAAAGCTTATAGGTTAGGAGATGGAAGAAAAACTCCTGATTACTTGGATTATCAAAAAATCAATATCTCAAGCATCGGAATAGCGGTTCTTTTAGACTGTAATATGCATTTTGAAAACATCAAGAGTAGCGGTGCTTGGGAGGGTGCAAAATGCACCCTCCCCTCAGTAAATCGTTGAACATTAGGCAAGGGGTGTGCATTGTATCATTTGATAGTAGATTAGCCATAAACTCAAATCTAGGCGTTTTTAGGACGTTGGGTGTTACTGCTAGCCCATAATATCCAGCAATAGACGGCGTTAGTTGTCCAAAAGTTGACGGATATAGCGTCCAACAATTGCCCCGTGGGGGTAGGGAGAACTAACCCAGCTCTCCCTGGATGACCAATTTCACCATGTGATCGTCGATAATTCTCCGATTGTTCTGCGCTCCATAGAGCAGGCAGTGAGTGCAGACCTTGTTAACCATCCTTGCTGCTCCACCGGAGAACTTAAAAATCTCATCGATAGCGTTATCGGAGAAGATATCATGGTCAGCACCTGCATATTCCAGGTGTCGTTTTACGTAGTCTCCAACCTCAGCCCTGTCAAGATGAGATAGCCTACAAATCAGGTCAATTCTTTGCCTAATTGCCGCATAAGATTGAAGCTTGAACCTTTCCCAGAGTTCGTTCTGACCAACCAAAACCAATGCCATGGGACTCTGAGCATCCATTTTGAAGTTCAACAAGAACCGGACTTCTTCAAGCATCTCCTTATCCAACAGATGGGCTTCGTCTACGATTACTACCGGCTGTAGCTTGTGGATGCCCTTCATCAGTTCAATCTCTTTATGCAGCTGACGTTTGGCATCGCCCCGATAGAATTTGGCTTCACACCCTAACTGCTCAAGTAAGCCTTTGTAAAAATGCCTCGGTGTAAGCTTGGAATCCGCCAGGTACATTACCATGAATTTAGTATTATCCAGGATATCTTTAAACCTTCGAATAGTTGTGGTCTTTCCTGTCCCACAGCAGGCAACAGAAGAGCTGCCCATGGGTTACCAGGCCCAGGTTGATCTAGGATTTATCAACCTTAAGAATACTGAGGGTCAGAAGGTAAAGCTTACTGGATTCGGGCTAGTCCTATCACGCAGCCGTCAAAAGTACGTTGAATGGGAGGACAAACCACTAACCACGGCCAGGTTCATACATATGCATTATCGGGCATTTGAATTTATGGGAGGGGTGCCAGAAGAAATAGTCTACGACCAGGATAGGCTCTTGGCCATAAGCGAAAACTCTGGTGATGTCATATTTACGGCCGAGTTTGAGAGGTTCCGGCAACAGATGGGATTCAGAGTATATCTCTGTCGCAAAAACGATCCCGAGACCAAAGGTAAAATTGAAGCGGTTATCAAATACGCAAAGAACAATTACGCCCGGCACCGGATCTTTGATAACATCACGGATTTTAATCAGGGGTGTATAGAATGGCTAGCAAGAACCGGAAACGCCAATATACATGGCACAACAAAAATGGTACCGGCAGAAGTGTTTAAGGAAGAGCAAAAACACTTAAAACCGATACCGAACATAATTAATCAACCTGAAGAAATTGTAACAAGGCAGGTGCGTAAAGACAATACCATATGGTTCAACGGCAATCGGTATACTCTGCCCCTTGGCAGTTATTATCCCGAAAGGGAGGTAGTAATTAAAGAAGACCAGGGTCTTCTCAGTATATTTGACCTGAATACAGGTGAGCAGTTGGCCATTCACAGGATAGCGCTTGAAAAAGGCAAACTGATCAGCAACAACAACCATAAGCGTGACCATTCAGCAAAGATAGCCGAATTTTTTGAGAATACACTGGCTAACTTGGGAGGAAGTGAGACAGCAGTTGCTTTCTTGAAGGGCATTCGTAAAGAAAAGCCCAGATACATTCGTGACCAGTATGATCTTATCAATCGAACGATTGCAAATCATGACGCAGAAACGATATTTCAGGCATTAAGCCATTGCTTAGAAAGACGGATTTTTAGTGCCGTCGAGTTCGCAATAGCTCTCGATTACGTTGCCCAAACCAAAGAGAGCAAGACAAGTGGATCCATACTTGATACATCGGCCATACCTCCCGCCTACCGAATCAAAACAGAGGTAAGAAATATTAGCGAGTATGCCGCTATTTATGGAGGTGTGAACGTTGAACAAGGCCGAAGAAACCAGAGGTTACATGAAAAGCCTTAATCTTTCTTGGAGCCGGGACAACCTGGATCAGGCACTCCAAGAGGCTAACATTACCGATATGTCGTACTTGGAGTTCTTGAACCGCCTTTTGCGAGGAGAGCTGACATACAAGGAAAAGCGGGCTGAGGAACGCAGAATGAAGATGGCCGGGTTCCCCTTTATCAAAACAATTGACGAGTTTGATTTCGTATTTCAGCGTTCTATTACCCGGAAACAGGTTAATCAGTTATTGGATATGCAGTGGATAGAAAAATGCTACAATCTGATTTTTTTGGGCCCTCCCGGGGTCGGCAAGAGCCACATGTCAGTGGCTATTGGATATGAGGCAGTCAAAAAGGGGTACAGGGTGAGCTTCGTAAACATGGATGAATTGATGAAGCACTTGAAGCTGGAAGCCACTTCCCCACGCAGCCGGCAGAAGGTAAAACGGCTCATGGCTTCGGACTTGGTGATTATTGACGAGATAGGTTTTGTCCCTATCTCGCGCCAGGAAGCCAATTTGTTCTTCCAGTTGATATCGGCACTTTATGAACAGGCATCATTAATCATAACATCAAACAAGGGTTTTGAAGATTGGGCCGAGCTGATGGGCGATCCCGTTATTACGACCGCAATTCTTGATAGAATCGCTCATCACAGTGAGATTTTTAACCTGTCCGGGGAAAGCTACCGACTGAAGCATCGAGATTCTATACTAAGACAATAGTCCTATGGAAAATTATTGGCCAAAAATTCTCCAAAACACTTGACCGGTTACAGTCCCCTATAAACGCTAAACTAAAAGTGAACCAGGGAATTGAAAAACGCTAACAAAAAAGTGGACCACTCTGCCAAACCAATCCCCTATCATTGAAGGTGCAAAATAAACAATGTATGGGGGATGTAGGAGTGATCAGAGTGGACCAATATGATGATATCAGACAAATGTATCTCGTGGAAGGCATGTCTCAACGAGCCATTGCCAGGGAACTAGGAATATCCCGAAATACCGTGCGGCGTTACTGTCATGGGGCGAATGTTCCCTGGGAAAGAAAACCCGTAGATCGGGCAGCAAATATTGTGACGCCTGAGGTAGTAGACTTCATAAAATCTTGTTTTAAGGAGGATGCCCAAAGCCCGAATTCAAAGCAAAAACATACAGCCCGGAGAATCTATGAGCGTTTATGTGAAGAGAAAGGGTTTACGGGAGGAGCATCAACTATTCGCCGCGCCGTTCGAGAACTCCGGGAGAAGCAGCCCAAGGTCTTTGTACCCCTGTCCTTTGACCCTGGCGAAGCTATTCAAGTTGACTGGGGACAGGCCACAATCATCCTTAACGGAGTAAAAACTCAAGCCCATATCTTTTGTATGCGGCTAAGCCATAGCATCGCTCCGTTCGTCATAGCGTACCCCACTGAACGGGAAGAGTCCTTTTTGGAAGCACATATCAGAGGCTTCGAATTCTTCGGTGGAGTAAGCCGTGACCTGATCTATGACAATTTAAGAACAGCGGTGAAGGAAGGCTGGGGCAAAAATGCTCGAGAACAAGACAAATTCGCAGCCTTCAGAGCCCATTACGCCTATCGACCCCTATTCTGCAATCCAGGTGAAGGCCATGAAAAAGGATTGGTTGAAAACCTGGTCGGCTATGCAAGAAGGAATTTTCTAGTCCCCCTTCCCGAAGTAACTAGCTTCGAAGAACTCAACCAGCTTCTGGAACAACGATGCGCGCGATACATAGAGCACCACCGTGTCAGGGGACGGGACATGAGTGTCAAAGAGGCATTTGCGCTTGAGAAGAGCGCACTCCTGGCACTACCAGTAAAGTCCTATGATGCAAGTAAAACAGCCGAAGTCAGAGTAGACTACTTCTCAACCGCTCGCTTTGAAACCAACTGTTATTCGGTTCCGGTCAAATGGGTCGGTAAACAGGTAACTGTAAAAGCCAGTGGTTTAGAGGTTAAGATCTACTACCGGGGAGAAGAGATTGGATCCCATCCCCGCTCCTATCTAAAACACAAGACCATTTATCAATTAGAGCATTACCTGCCTTTGATTGAACAACGTCCCCGGTCAGTATTTCATGCCCGACCGGTTAAGGAGGCTAATATACCGGAACAAATATATGCCTATGCTAATAGGCTGCCAAGCCCTGATAAGGCCATGGTAAGACTACTGCGGTTAATGGTTGATTACGGAGTGGAAGCAGTATTGAATGCCGTAAAGGATGCCCAGGCCAAACAGCATTACTCAATCGATGTCCTCCAGTTTAATCTTAAACGAGGCGAAAAAGCCACCGAGTTATCTATTAAGGGTCCATCCGTTAATCTGGTCGATATTAGTGCCTATGATCAACTCCTGAAAGGGGGTGCATGCATGTGAACCCCGAGCAGGAAGTGATCAAGCTTTATGCGAAGCAATTGAAGCTTGCGACTTTGGCTAATATTGATGATCTTGTCCGCCAAGCGGAAGAAAACGGTCAGGGACATACCGCTTTTTTGAGTGAAGTATTGAAGCGGGAAATCAATCAAAGAGAAGAAAACCGGCAACGAAGAAACGTACGTCAGGCCAGGTTTCCCTTGGAAAAAACCCTCGACACTTTAGACCTTAACCGTTTTGAAAAAGTAGAAGCGGCTGTCATCTGGCAGCTGGCCACCGGCGATTTTGTTAAGCGCCGGGAGAATGTCATTATGATCGGGAGCCCAGGCACCGGTAAGAGTCACTTGAGTATCGGCCTTGGTCGCCGGATGTGTGGCCTGGGTTTTAAGGTTAGGTTCTACAATGCCGGTAATCTGGTAGCTGAACTAACCGAAGCTCAACACGCCCGGTCTTTGCTAAAGCTTGAAAAGAGTCTGACCAAACTGGATCTGCTGATTCTGGACGAGCTTTCGTACCTAAGCTTTACGCGCGACCAGGCGGAACTCCTGTTCCATGTCCTGTCGGAGCGAAACGAACGAGGGAGTGTGATAATAACCACCAATTTAGAGTTCTCACGTTGGACAGATATCTTCCCCGATACTATGTTAACGGCCGCTCTCATTGATAGGTTAACTCACCGGGCTTACATCCTTGATATGAATGGCTCATCTTATCGGTTAGAGCAGCGAATAAAAAAGAAACGGGAAGGTGGTGAGAATGAGCAGTAGGATAACAATTTCCCTTCTAGTCATTCGGCTCGGTTTTTATTGATTTAGGAATCTGTTGTGAGCAAGTGGCTCACTTTTAAATGAGCATAAGTGGCTCAGTTTCTAATGAGCAGAGTGGTTCACTTTTTAGTTGACATTCACATCCCCGGTTACAACTGCAAATAGCTGGCGTTCTGCGGTATATTCCAATCTCCCTAGGATATCTTCAACCAGGTGCGACTGGTACAACTGATCGGTTGGGATATCCCTTGAAAACGGGGTTCTGTTAAACCCATAAAAACCCTCAAACATTATCTTCGCCCTCCTTCCGAACTTTCCGGTAGGAGACGACCGGGATGGGAGATTTCTTACGCTCATAATTCTTTTTGGCTGCGGCACTTAGTAACCGTGATGAATCTGCTGGTTCCGGCAGCAAATGCTCTGGCAGCCGGGGTCTTTTTCCGCTGTGCTCTCCAATCACTATTTGGCGCACCCTGAAGGGTTCATGGCCTTCGTATTCAATGGTTAATTCGCTGGTATCAGCCGGGTCATAAATAACACTTACTTTGCACCCGATAAAGGTGAGTCCGACTTCATACTTGTGCCCTCCGAAGCTTATGCAGCCTGATTTGTCCACTTTTCGTTCTTCGCAATGCATAAAGGCGCTAGCCAGTGTTTCGGGGTCTATGTATTTCAAGGGATGTTTGTCACTCTGATAAGCAGCGGAGGGAGTAATGTTCCCGCCCAATCCAGTGTGTGGTTTATGCTGATAACATTCCTCCAGCCACACTGCAAACAGTTGATTCAAGTTATCCAAGGTTTGCGGTTTCTCCAGTGGCACTTCTGCCAGGAATGAGTCTACTAATCTATTGAACCTCTCCGGTTTTCCGGTAGCTTCAGGAGAATAGGGCTTGGCGTAGAGTAAGCGAATACCCATTTTGGAACAGGCCCTAATCATCCATTTGGTTCGATACTGACTGCCGTTATCAAAGTATACTTTTTCGGGCACTCCGTATTTCAGAACTGCCTGCCGGAACGCATCTTCTACAATGATTTGATCGAGCATGGGATAGAATTGTCCATGCAGGATAAGCCGGGTAGCGTCATCGATGAAGATTACCAAGTAAACTTGTTTCTTGCGTCCATCCTGGCCAATAGGCAGGTATGGGCCGTATTTCAAGTCCGAATGCCATAATTGATTGCGATATTTCTTTTGATAACGCCGAGCGGCGGTGCCGCTTTCAGCGTAAAGCTTCATATGTCGGGCACTGTACCCACGCTCCGCAAGTTTTTCCTGCAGGGTACTGCGCTTGATTTGGCCAGGCTCAGCTAACCCCTCCCACTCCAGGATCTGAATTATCTGTGATATGCTGCGACTTGGTACCTGCCTGCGCAACAGGATGGCTTGTTCAAGAATTTCTGGCGGGATGGCTTCACTGGTCCGGCAACCTCTCTTACCTTTCGGCTTTAGTCCGGAAAAACCTTCTCTTCGGTATTGGGTTAGATAACGGCGCAAGGTTCGTTCTGATATCCCGGATTCTTCGCATATCCTGGCTTTAATCTGTCGGGCCCGTGCATTATCTAAACCCTCGGCCAGAAGTGGAGATAACAGTTGCATCCGCTGGGCAGCAATTTCCTCGGCTTTCTTTTGGTCCTTCATGCTGATTTCCTCCTTTGTCAGGTTTCAGCATGAGTCTATCCCATGTCCATTACGGACAGAATGCAAAACGGGTATGTGGCCAAAGATTTAAATTTGCTATCGGTCGGACAATTCTCGCCAGCCATCCCGGAGCATCTCCAACATGATGCCATATTCTCTGGAGCTTGGACTTTGGAAGTAGGGATGCATCGTTCACAGATTCATTGCCATATCTGATCTTGATTGATTCCAGGCACCCTTGAAAGTAATCAGCCAGGTTGTTAAACCAGTGTCGCCAGCGGCCTAGGGTTGCTTCATCGGCTGGTATGCTTAATTTCGACTCTCCGGTTACCACTGCTTCAATACTCTCACTGACGTGGCGCTTGTATGGAACAAGTTTATCGGGGAGTTCGTGATGAATACGCCTGCACTCTGCACATCGCAACCTGCGGATGACAAGGCACATTTTTTGGCCCTTATCATTAATACAGATTCGCTTTCTACTGCCGATCACTTTCAACGGTCCATTACAGCATGGGCAAGAATTCTGTTCCTCGCTCCTAACAAAAAACACCCTTTTCGGGGTTTTCTATTAGCTCATAATTTGATACAATGACCATGCTTTTAGGTGGGACGTCCTTGGTGCTTCTGTTTGGTCCAGTAGCACAACAAACAGGGACGTCTTTTCCTTTCTTAAGCTATGGTCATTATATCCGGCAACTCTCGGTCAGGCAATTCCATCAGCTTTCGGTCAGCTTGGATTGGCATTAACAGTTGGGCAACAAAGAGGCTATCTGGAACTACAAGGAATTATCCTCTATGCTCCCTTCTTATTCTTCAACGGCAGCACAATCTTCAACGTGAATATCTCGTCCTCGGCCGTAAAGGAGCAGTAGCCATTATTCTTCTCGGCAATCATCGCCATGCTTTTGACGCCAAAGCCATGGCCCTCGAGACGGCTTTGCGGTAAGCCATTCTCCATGATCACTTCGCCCGTAAAGCTGTTCTGGATAAAGATCAGCAAATTACCTTTATGGATTTGACAACTGATTCTTACGGTTCTGAAGTGCTCATCGTCAACCTTAGCGGCAGCGGTGATGGCATTTTCCAGTCCGTTGGACAGCAACGTACAAAGCTCGGTTTCGGGCAGGTCAAGGTTCGCCGGCAAGTCTGCATCTACCGAAAGGGCCACGCCGTTTCCCCTTGCCTTAGCCGCAAAGAAGGATAAAATCAGATTGATTGTATTGTTCTCAGAGTAGCGATTAGGAGTAATTCTATCTATATCCGCCTGTGCACTCCTTATATAGTCCTCCGCCTTTTCAATGTCTCCATCGGCAAGATACCCGCCAATCAAAGCCAGATGATGTCTCATGTCGTGGCGGTATACGACGGCCTGCTCCTGCGTAGCCTGCAGGGCAGACAACTGATGTTCTGCACTCTCCAGCTGCAAGGATAAAGCCATCTTTACTCCCTGCAGGGCTTCCTTTTCACGAGCGGATTTTCCGATATCCAAAATCAGAACATACGCAATAAGTGTGATTATAAAAAAAAGGGTGCGCAGCGTAAAAACTCCTGCCGACGTATCAAAGTTATACAGTCCCAGCCAATAGTTGGCAACATAATACGTTAACGGAAGCAGGCAAAGCTTTATAAAACTAGGTCCGCTATAGTTTTTGATTAAATAGTTAAAATTTGATTTGAAAAAGCGGTAAATAACCAGCAGTATAGCCGCGCATGTGGCAGTGTATATAATACAAAATCCTGCTGGATGAAGCCATGTCGCATTTTTTGCAACGATGGTCAGCACCATATTGGCCGGGTAAATCAAAAAAACTGCGGTAATCAAGGCAAAGATTACTTTTATAGCGGAGGCTTGGGCTGTAATCCAAAAAATAAAAAAAATAGGGACGTGAACGACCAGTATATAGAGTTTCATGAACTGGTCCGTCGGCAAAACCACGGAAAGTGCCGTATTCACTGCCAGAACCAGCAGATTTCCAACCACGAAAAATATAATTCTGGTACCTTTGAGGTTTTTAATACGGATATCTAAAAGAAGCATCTGCGCACAAATGCCAAAGAGGATGGTCATGTCTATTAACCAGCTTGGAAGAACAACCAATCACTCCACTCCCGTTTCCACAAACAAGTAGTCCATGTATGCCTCTCGCACCTTCCCATAGAGCAGACGCGAAATCGGCACGACTTTTCCAGCATGGGTTATAAGCTCCTTTGACCGGAGCTCACTTACCTGCCACAGATTCACAATGTAAGAACGATGCACTTTCACAAAGCCAGAGCGAGATAGCAGTTGGTCTTCAAACGCTGCCAGGGAAGCCGTCACCTCGTGCACGCTGCCATCCGCCAGATGAAAGTACAGCTTTTTATGTATGACCTCCACAAAGGCCAGCTTGGAGAACAAAATACGGATCATGCCGGCTTGCGTTTTAACTGTCAGACCCTCCTGCGGTTTTTGTTCCTCAGCGATTAGCGCATCCAGTATAGAAAAAAGCTTTTCCTTAGAGGCCGGCTTGAGGATATAGTCGTAGGCCTTGACCGCATAGCTTTCCACTGCAAACTCCGGAGATGAGGTGAGAAAGACAATTTTTAATCTGGTATCAAACGCCCTAATCTCGTGAGCCGCCTGCATACCGGTCATACCCGGCATCAATATATCCAACAGAATAATATCGTATTCTCCGTTATTCACGGCGGATATAAGCTCTATGGCGTTTTGAAAGCTCTTGTATGTAAGAGAAGCTTTATTATTTTGTTTGTATGTATCGATGAAAGAGGAAATGCGAGCAAGCTCCTGCGAATCATCATCACAAATTGCAATTTTCAAAGCATCTCACTTCCCGTAAGAAGGTTAAACACAAGATAAATTTACCATAAAATATCCTCTCGATAACAGTTCCGATTTTACATTTCAGGTTAAAATCTCATACAACTCAGGCCAATCCAGATTTGGCAACAGTCTGCATTTACAGTTTTTATCCATTATAATTGGATTGGAGGGCTTAACGACGCTGACTTGACGCCAGGACAGGAAACGAATCAGTTACTACGCGGCTGAAAAAGGGCGCGATACCGGGTACAGCAAGGTCCTTTTCGAGGAAGCGTTTGGGTGTGAAGTCGATGTTGAGTTATTGAAAAGTATCAAGGTGGGCGATGAGATATGCCTTATGAAAATCATTCCTCTCCAAACGATTTGGAAATAGAGCAGCGAACTCATCTTTGATCAAGACGATGGAAAAACACGAGGGCGGCAATGTCATGTGCTGCCCTTGTTATAAAATCTCGCAGGTTATGATCGAGGTTTTGCTTACGTAAGCATATCTCAGTGATAAAAACTGTGCTAGAATCATGCCAGGATTATTTCATAACCGGAGATTTGAATATGAGAAAACACGCAGTGCCGCTTTTGATTGCTTTTCTGGTTATACTGCAGATAATAACTCTAGTGCGAATAGGCAATTTACAGGATGATTTAAGCCGCATAAGAAACCAGCTTTCCAATTTCGAATCCCAGCAGTCAACCCAAATAAACAATATCTATGCTAATGTAGATTCAATGCTTAAGCGTCAGGCTAGCATTATTGACAGCTTTGAATATTCTTTTGGGATGCCTGACAATAATACGCTTTCTGTTCCAGTAACCTTCAACATTACGCCGAAGGAGATTAAAGCGGATACCAGTGCCACGCTTTTTGTATCAGGGGAAAGTATCAGAATGAAGAAAAACGGCACTGACTTTACCGCTACGCTACCGGTAGGGATCTTCGATGCTTTTGAAGCTAAGGTTATATTAGCCGATGGAGGGATTCAGAAGACCGAAAAACTGGACGTATCAGAAAATCTGAGAGAGAAACTATTACCGACAATCAATGTGCGATATAAGGGCAAGTGGACATATAGTAGGAACCAGGGGGAATTTCACAGCACGGGCAACTTGAGTTTGGATGTAAAACCAGCCGCAAACAATAATAAGATTGAGACCGCTCGTCTCGTTATAGAAGTAGACGGTAAAACGATCTCTGAAAAAAGAATTGAAAAGATAGGCGAAAGTATGATTCCGTTTGACGAGAAAATCACCGTTTCCGCCGGACAGAAATTGACGGTGGCTGTAATCGCTGCTGATAGCCTTGGTCTAATTCATAAGGCGATTGGGGTTCAATACGAGCTTGATGATAATGCCGATCTGATGCGCGAAAGTGTATGGTCGGGTGAGACAATTATCACTGATAAAGATGGGACACTTCTTTATGCACCCGCGTTTGATAGCCTGCAGTAAAATCGACAAAACGGTAAAAGATGGGGAAAGGCTGCCCTGGTGCAGTGGAATTGTACGTACAAAAAGCAACCAAAAAATCGACAGCCTGCCGATTTACTTATCGACAGGCTGAGTTTGCCTTAGATAGACTTGGATATGTTACTGGATTAAGGGCAACACCCTTCCCCAAGACCTATAGAGTCATTATTTCGGGTTGGGATATGCCTTCTGCGCAGTTATCCGCGATTAAAAGAATACCAAACCTAGGCCTTCGGCAATGCAGGCCGGCTTGGATTGGCCTTCGATCTCGATGGTATGGGTTGTGGTCATCAGCAGTTGACCGGGACCTT
The DNA here is from genome assembly GCA_050951725.1 of Syntrophomonadales bacterium. GTDB lineage: Bacteria > Bacillota > Syntrophomonadia > Syntrophomonadales > DTU052 > DTU052. The sequence continues at coordinate 39,348 of JBMNJO010000019.1, forward strand.
TTTCTTCAATTGCGGAAAGAACCATATGTGACCTCACGCGGGAGCCAACCTTGACCGGAGACAGGAACCGCACCTTATTGAGGCCGTAATTGACGCTCATCTTAACGCCTGCAGGCACATATTTTGCCTGATAGGAAAAGGTGGAAAGAAGGCTCAATGTCAAGAAACCGTGGCCAATCGTCCCGCCAAAAGGACCTTCCTTAGCCTTTTCTACATCGACATGAATCCACTGCCAGTCCTCAGTTACATCGGCAAAAAGGTTGACCCTCTCCTGGTCGATGGTTATCCACTCGCTCGTGCCGTTTTCCTGTCCAACCATCGCTTTGAATTGTTCTAAGGGGATTTCTTGTGGCATTTTTTATTCTCCTTTCTTTTACGCCGTCCATTGCGTCAAACGGCATTCATGTCGCCCTTCCGGACAGCTTTATATATAATTTATTCCCCAATCGGCGTCGATTACCCTTTTTTTCTCGACAATAACAATGAAAAAGCTGCGCCCCGAATGGCCAATTTCCGTTATTTTCTTATTGATAACGAAGATTGAAATGTTGGAATTTGCAATCACCCCCTTCCTGATGCCGGTCAAACAAATATACATGAGTGCTGACAAACGCTGCTTCACAAAAGTAAAAGTGCACTGAGCCAATACAGTGCAGTGCACTTTTTTGGGTTTGTATGGATCTCGGAGTAGGCCGACCGCCCAGGACACAGTCTCCGGCTGCGGCTGTAATAAACCTTCGGTTGTAGTGGAAGGAAGGCTTGGCAGGCCCTGCCAGCGTCTTAAATTTTATGGTTTCACAGTGATTGACAAAACACGTTCCAGTAGGTATATTTATTAGTAATTTAAAATTTCAAAGGCATTGACGGAGAGAGTAGGTTTCAGCCGAACGTTTTAGCGAGCCGGGGATGGTGCAAGCCGGCACCAGTAGACTGAAATTCGAAAATCACTCCCGAGCTGCGGACCGAACGAGTAATCCAGTAGGCTCCGACGGCTTTCCCCCGTAACCGGGAACGCATATGATGGTATGTCGTACTAATGGGTGGTATAGCGAACGTCTATTAAGGCTTTCGTCCCTTTGTGGGACGGAAGCTTTTTTACTTTGAACCATTATATGTAGGCCATATTCATGGCAAGAGGGCCTTCGTGACATAACCGCGAGTCCCACGCTTTTGGTGTTTTGCACTCTCGTGCAAACCGTCCAAAGGAACAAATACTGATAGGCACACTCTTTCAAAAGGCCTATACGGTAGTTTGATAAATAAATGGGTGGAGGAGAAATACAATGGCAACCAATGATATGGTAGAGATCCGCTGGCACGGCCGTGGCGGACAGGGAGCCAAGATGGCTTGCCTGTTGCTGGCGGATGTGGCTGGTTTACAAGGAAAATTTGTCCAGGGATTCCCGGAGTATGGACCGGAACGAATGGGAGCCCCTATCACGGCTTATAATCGCATCAGTGAAAAACGGTGTACTATTCATTCCAACATTTACTATCCGGACTACGTGGTAGTAGTAGATGAAAGCTTGCTGGACAGCGTTGATGTTACTGGGGGCCTGAAAGAGGACGGTGCGATAATCATCAACACCCCCAGGGCCCCCCGGGATATGCGTACCAGCCTGCGGGGATGGGCTGGAAAGGTCTGTACCATAGATGCCCGCCGCATTTCGGAAGAGAACTTGGGGAGAAATTTTCCCAATACCCCCATGCTGGCCGCTGCGGTTCAGGTGAGCGGCGTTTTGGAAACTGAACGTTTCTTAGCGGATATCGAGGCATCCTTTAAACATAAATTTGCTGGCAAACCCCAGCTTATCGAGGGGAATATGGCAACCCTGAGAAAATCCATGAAGGAGGTGCAGGTAGGATGATTCGTGCGAAGGATATCAACGAGCATACTCCCTGGCAGGATCTGACTCCCGGCGGGGAGATCTATGAACCTGGAACTGCACGGGCCTTCAATACTGGTGTTTGGCGGACCAACACGCCCATCTTTCACGAGGACGCATGTAAACACTGTATGCTTTGCGTTCCATTCTGTCCCGATAGCGCTATTCCGGTAAAGGATGGTAAGCGTCTGGACTTCGATTATATGCACTGCAAGGGCTGTGGTATTTGTGAAAATGTGTGCCCCTTCCCGGCGATCACCATGGTGACTGGGGGTGCGGCAAGATGAGCCATCGCCTTTCCGGCAACGAGGCTGTAGCTTATGCCATAAAGCAGGTAAATCCTGATGTTATGGGAGCGTTTCCTATCACTCCTTCTACAGAAATACCGGAATACGTTGCCAATTATGTGGCCAACGGTGAGGTAAATACGGAATTTGTAACCGTGGAGTCTGAGCACAGTTCAATGTCCGTATGTATTGCGGCGCAGGCCGCAGGAGCGAGATCCGTCAGTGCTACTTCATCCTGCGGGCTGGCATTGATGTACGAGCTTTTATATGTGGCGGCTTCATGCCGTCTGCCTATTACACTGGTCTGTGTCAACCGGGCACTATCCGGGCCAATCAACATAAACAACGACCATTCCGACTCAATGGGGGCCCGCGATTCCGGCTGGATCCAAATCTATGCCGAAAATAATCAGGAGGCCTACGATAATTTTCTCATGGCCATGCCGATCGGCGAGACTCCCAGTGTGCGCTTACCGGTGATGACCTGTATGGATGGCTTCATTACCAGCCATGCCGTGGAGAATATAGAGCTTTTGGAGACGGATGTTGTACGCAAGTTTGTCGGGGAGTACAACCCTGAAAACTATCTGCTGAAAAAAGAAAACCCGCTGGCGGTAGGACCGTATGATGTGAGTCCCTATTATATGGAACACAAGGTCTTGCAGGCTGAGGCAATGAAGGCGGCCAAGGTCCGCATACTGGAGGTAGCCGCAGAGTTTGAAAGGATATCCGGCCGGCGCTACGGCCTGTTTGAGGAATACAGGATGGAGGATGCGGAGTTTGCTCTGGTTTTAATTGGCTCCAGTGCCGGAACAGCCAAAGCTGCTGTCGACCAGCTGCGGGAAAATGGAGTAAAGGCAGGACTTGTTAAAATTCGGGTATTCCGTCCTTTCCCGGGCGAGGAACTGGCCCGGGCATTGGCGGGCACCAGGGCGGTAGCCGTCATGGACAAGGCGGAGAGCTTTTCCGCCAACGGTGGTCCTTTATTTGCTGAGACCCGCAGTGCTCTATATGATCTGAAGGAACGGCCGTACCTGATAAATATCGTTTACGGTCTGGGTGGCCGTGATGTAAAGGTGGAGGATATTGAGAAATTATTCAGCCGTCTGGCGAATATTGCCATGACCGGAGAGACTGGGCCGGTATATACCCATATGGGACAGAGGTCAAGGGAGGAGATAGCATGAGCAAGGTATATAACCTCAAACGGGAAGTAGAAAAACCAGCTCGTCTTACTGGAGGGCATCGTCTCTGTGCCGGATGTGGTGCCGGGGTTGTAGTGTCAGGGGTTCTGCGGGCGCTGAATAAAGAGGACCGGGCGGTAGTGGTTAATGCTACCAGTTGCCTGGAGGTCTCCACCTTTATGTATCCTTACACTGCCTATATGGACAGCTATATTCATTCTGCTTTTGAAAACTCCGCGGCTACCTGTGCCGGAGTGGAAGCAGCATACAACGCCTTGCAGCGTCGCGGCAAGGTGGACGGAACCGTCAAGTTCATTACTTTCGGAGGTGATGGCGGCACCTATGATATCGGGTTTCAATCCCTGTCCGGTGCCATGGAACGCGGTCACGACATGGTCTACGTCTGCTATGACAACGAGGCTTACATGAATACCGGAATCCAGCGTTCATCTTCAACGCCGCGTTTTGCCCGCGCAACGACCACACCAGTTGGTTCGGCGGAGCAGGGCAAGAAACAGAACAAAAAAGATCTGACGGAGATTATGGTTGCTCATAATATACCTTATGTAGCGCAGACGGCTCCTATTGGCAATTTCAAGGATTTGCACACCAAGTCTTACAAGGCCATTTATACTAAGGGCCCTTGCTTTATGAATATACTATCCCCCTGTCCCCGCGGGTGGGATTATCCCATGGCCCGGCTGGCGGAAATCACCAAGCTGGCGGTAGATACCTGTGTCTGGCCCCTTTACGAAGTAGAGGAAGGAGTATGGCGCCTAAGCTATATACCAAAGAAAAAGCTGCCCGTGGCAGATTTTCTCCGCCCTCAGGGTAGATTCCGCCACATGTTTCGGAAGGGCAATGAGTGGATGATTGAAGAAGCTCAAGCGTATGTTGATCAAAAATGGGAACGACTGCTGGAGCGCACCGGTGCCTGAATCTCTGCGAGACCGCCCGTGTAATCAAAAATAGTGTTATGATAAATGTCACAAGGGGGTTTTGCCTGTGGAACAGACGATGTTTACTAACGAGGTCATTTTATCCTGGCTGCAGTATTTTTCACAAAACGCCCCGTTAAATCTGGCAAAACTGAAAATGCTGGATATTACGGGAAAAAACAAGAACCTGATCCCGACTGTTATGTGCAATCGAGTGGTATTGGTCTTTACGGACGCCGGACATCCGGATGTTTTCTACGACATGTGGAATGCAGAACTGGGGGACTGTGAAATCTGGTACAACGAGGGCTCAGAGCCATCCGGAGAGATCAAGCACGACAAGGTATCAGACATGATAAACCGCGGGATCAATGCCTCGGCAGCCATGTTGATTATGAACCCCAACGCTGCCACGAATTATCATGTAGGCATGGAGAACAGCCGTTTCTCGTACGGGTCTGTTCAGTATGTGTGCCGGGAAGTTCGGGCAGTCATAATGAATAAGCTCGATCTGGGCGACCAGGATAATATCTGTATAATCTCCGGTGAGAGCATCGCGGTGGAAGCGGCCATGATTGCTGCTGAGGGCAGTGTCATTGCGGTGGAATACGACCGCCGGGACCAGGTTACTATGAAGTGCAATGTTGACAAATTTGGCCTGAATAACGTAACCATTGTTGAGTCCCTGGAAGATGACATCCTGACCAAGCTGCCGGTGCCGGACATCGCATTTATAGTTGGTTCTCCCAGGATCGGCAATGAGATAAAGAGCCTGCTGGCCCTCAATCCCGCCATGAGGTTTGTGATCTACACATTGGACTTCGAAATCCTGGCGTCTCTTCCTGCTTTGCTGCGGGAAAACGGTCTGGAACGAACGGACACGATTCATATAGAGGTATCGCGGGTCAACAGCAAAAATATGACGGTGCCTTTTCCCGCTCCCTGGCTGATCTCGGCCAGCAGCGTTAAAGAATAAGTTAAAAGAACCGCAGCCAAGCCATGGATTACGAACACCGTGGCTGCCAGTCGGCAATTCTCAAGTTTCGAATAACGAAGCAATTAATGTAATAATTTAATATAATCCAACCTTATCTTTAGTAAACACAGAATCTGGACAGGGGTGAATTCATGACAAAAAAAACGAAGGTTGCAATACTGGGTTTTGGTAACATTGGGAAGCAGGCGGTTGAAGCCGTAAATGCTTCACCGGATATGCAATTGGCAGGAATCGTGGAACCTGCTGGTGCACTGTCAGGTTCGGCTCTGGAAACGGCGCAAGGCTACAATTTGGTTTCATCAATTGAGGAATTACCGGATGTTGATGTTGCCCTGTTATGCATCCCTACGCGAGCGGTACCGGAAGTCGCCCCTAAAATACTGGCCCTGGGGATTAACACGGTCGATAGCTATGATATTCATGGGAAGCTGGCAGATCTGCGCATCAAATTGGATGAAGCTGCCCGCAGCCACAATGCAGTGGCAGTAGTTTCAGCCGGTTGGGATCCTGGCACCGATTCTATGGTGCGCTGTATGTTCGAATTCATGACTCCCCGCGGCATTACTTACACCAACTTTGGACCCGGCATGAGTATGGGCCACACCGTAGCTGCCAAATCCATTCCCGGGGTGGAAAATGCTTTATCGATGACTATCCCGGCCGGTTCTGGGGTTCATCGCCGGATGGTTTATGTCCAGCTTCAGCCGGGAACAGATTTTAATGAAGTTGCCGCCACTATTAAAAATGACCCCTACTTTGTGAATGATGAAACTGTGGTGAGCCAGGTATCAGACGTGTCTATGTTACTAGATGTAGGGCATGGGGTTAACATGGAGCGTAAAGGGGTTTCAGGCTCAACCCATAACCAGTTGTTAAGTTATTCGATGAAGATAAATAACCCGGCCTTAACCTCCCAAATCATGGTAGCTGCCGCCCGGGCCAGTTTGAAGCAAAAGCCGGGTGCCTACACCATGATTCAAATCCCCATTATCGATTACCTGTATGGGAACCAGGATGACATCATCAGGCGTATGGTTTAGAACCATCGCGTTGCCCTGTTATCAACTGCAGGGCAACGGTAATGATTACTATAATAGGCCATCAGAAAGTTGGTAATTCCTTAAGATAAATAATATCCTTGCTTTTGGCAGCATCCCCTTCAGCCAGGATCGCCGCTTTGGCAACCACTTTCCCGCCGGCTTTTTCGATCAACCTGGCTACTGCATTAACTGATTCTCCGGTACTTATCACATCATCCACGATGGCCACCCGGCGGTTCCTGATCTGGCTGATATCTTCTCCGTTCAAGGACAGGATCTGCGTCTTCTGAGTCGTAATCGAGTTCACCTCTTCAATTACCGGGTTCTCCATGTAGGATTTGATGCTCTTTCTGGCTACCACGTATTTTTTCATGCCCATCAGCCGCGAGATTTCAAAGGCCAGAGGAATCCCCTTGGCTTCGGCAGTTACCAGCACATCGAAAGGCGGCATTCGTTTTACTAATTCCGGGGCCACCTGGCATACCAATTCAGTGTCGCCCAGAATAACAAAACTGGCGATACTCAATTGCTCATTAATGGGGACGATTGGAAGATGCCGGGTTAAACCGGCAATCTCCAATGTATAGGTGTTTTCTTTATTTGACATGTTTGTTACCTCTTAGTTTGCATTGTAATCTTTCTTACATGACCAGTTGAGCCAGGATTCCGGCCACCATCCCAATGAATGGATCTGATACAGCGGTTATGACGAAGGTGATGATACCTACCATATTCCCGTCTCCCACGGCCGCGATCAGGTTGTCCGGTATTACTATAATAGCACCGATGATGAACAGATACCCGGCCGTAGCCCCTATGGGAATAAGTTTCCCTATCTTCGGCAGCAGGAAGAGAAGCAGTATCAAGGCCATTATGGCCATGAAGACGATGCCGGAATTTACTGGATGGTCAGCTACAGCGGTGATGGATACTATGGGGGATAACGGTGCACCACCAAACAGAGAACTCACGAACTGCGCCAGACCCGACATAATTGTAAGCTTATCCACAGAGAATCCGGTGTTGGCCATTGATGCCGTAATGGTGCCGTAACTGATAAAGGTGCCGATCTGCAGAGCAATTACCGCCAATACCGCTTTCCAGATGCGCCAGGAGTTTAAAATCGGTTTTTGCATTACCATTTGCTGCTTGATACTTTCTATGAAAGTACGGGGAGCATCATCATTTTCGGTTACCATTTCCTCTTCTGTCTGATTGAAGTCCTTTTTAATCAGGTGGTGTACCAGAGTTCCCACTACCAGTGAAACCACTACGGTATAGGCCAGGTTTTCTGTCAGGAACCACACCGGCAGTGCAGAAAGGAATGATCCGACGCCGGCTTTCAAGCTATCGCGGGCTATATCAATACTGGTCCTGACCAGGATAACCCCTACTCCGGCCAGCATACCGGCCAGAATTATTTCACCAATATAATCAACGATTGCTCCCAGCAACCCCATAATTCCCAGCAGGGTCATGACCACGCCGCAAAGCAGGACAATCGAAATCCGTTCCCGGAGGTTTTTTCCCATAGCACCGGCCAGGACTATGGTTTCGGCCTGAAATGATATCGGAGTGACAAGTCCCCAGATCAATGCCAGGAAGGCTGCCAGGGCAAAAGCAATACCGGTGGGGAATGCCAGGAAGCCATAATAAAGGGCGATTAAACCTGATGCGATAGCGTCTGCCAAGGCTCCAATAATGCTGACAAAATCTTGCGGTGACATTTGTGCTGAACATCCTTTCTATGCTGTTTTCTTAAACTTTGACTTTTGAATATTGCTGTATATCAGGGATACTATCCCACTAACAAGGGAACAAACTGGCCGGAAAGGGCATCTACCAATCCGCGGTTGGTGATTTTTAATTCGGGGATTACTGCACAGGTAAGCAATAAGGATAAGTCAAACGAAGGATTATCCTGTTCGCTCCCCATTTCCGCCAGGCTCTCATGCAGCTTTCTAAACTGCTGCTGCAGTTCCCGGGGCTCAATGCTGCTCATAATACCGGCAATAGGCAGGCTTACCTTGGCTGCCACCCGGCCATCGACCGCAAAAACTATTCCGCCCTGCATTTCGCGTATGGTGTTTACTACCAGGGCCATATCATCATCATCGCTGCCGACAACCGCCAGGTTCTGGCTGTCCTGTCCTACGCTGCCCCCAAACGCCCCCTTCTTCAGACCAAAACCGCGCACTATTCCCAGCGCATAGTTTCCACCTTCCCGGTAACGGTCAAATACTGCTACCTTCAACAGATCCCGGTTAACATCCGGCTGCAGAAGGCCGTTTCGCACCGGCAGCTGCTCATGCTCCTCGCGGGTAGCAACAGTTCCTTCAATTATGGTCATTACCCGCACCTCGGCTTCGCCTGAAGCAATGGGGGTCCTGATCTGGAAGATATCGGGGGACACCTTGCCCATTTTTATAGTGTTTACAACGCTGCTGGGGTGTTTGTACGGCGGGATCGAGAAAGTATCGGCATCATACTGTTTGCCTTTGAGGAATACCGCTTCGACATCAAAATCCTTCAAGTCAGATACCAGTACCATATCGGCTTTCCGGCCCGGAGCTATGGAACCGATACGGTGATCAACACCATAAGCACGGGCTACGTTAATGGTAGCCATTTGAATGGCCGTGATCGGATCTACGCCTTCGGAAACAATAGCTTTCAAAGCCCGGTTCATATGACCGTTATCTAGTATGTCGTCCAGGAAGATGCAGCCATCAGTTGACAGAAGAACGTTTGTAGTATCGGGCAGGGCCGCCACAAAGTCACCAGCCCGAACCGGCTCTTCCAGGGAACCCCGCCGCAGAATTACTTTCATTCCCAGACTGTACTTCTCCAGCATTTCCTGGAGTGAAACGGATTCGTGATCGGATAGGATACCAGCAGCCAGATAAGCCTGCAGGTCATCACCCACCAGCTCAGGGCAATGCCCGTCAATGCGCAGATTCTTCCCCTGCCCCCAGGCCAGTATCGACATGAGTTCGGGCTCACGGTCCAATACCCGGTTGAAATCCATGGTTTCGGCGATACCCCATGCGTTTGGCAGACGCATTGCCTCCTGCATATCTTTGAGGGTCATTTCTGCTCCGGCTTCCTCAAGGGTAGGGGTTCCGGGAACACATGGCGGTATCATGAGAAAGGAATTTAAAGGTGTACAAGCCAGTTCCCTGGCGAAGCTGTGCATGCACTCGATTCCGGTATTGCAAACGTCATGCATATCAAGGATGGCGGCTGTGGTGCCGTGTGCCAGAACCGTTTTTACAAAAGGAATGGGAGACATAAAGGACATCTCTATATGACAATGGGCATCTATAAGACCGGGAATCAGGAACTTTCCCCCGGCATCATATACAGTTGCTGCCTGGCGGGGTTTGTCAGGGTCAGGCTTTCCTATCCAGGCTATCGTGCCTGCTGCTACCGCAACCTCCAACTCCTCAATTTGTTTGGTAAACACATTTACCACCCGGGCATTGCGGATAATCAAGTCCGCCTGGGCCCTGCCCTGGGCCACATCCATGATAAAAGCAATTTTTTCGGCCTTCAAGAATCATTACCTCCACAAATTTCTGGTGAAATCCACTACTGTGCCACAGAGATAACAGGATACTATATTAAATATTCGAGTATAGTCTTACCTGAAAGTCGGTTAGCCATTACATTCGGACGTTGGCGGTTGCGCACAGATGATACTCCGCAAAGACTTTCAAGAATCGACAATTAGAGATTATTCGACAAATTCATCCAGATACCTCCTTAGCTTGTCAGAAAATTCGCGACCATTACATCTGACCAGCAATTTGGATGAGCCGCAATTATGGCCGGGACAGATTATATTTGTAAGCAAACCAACAGGAAATTAAAGTCAATAGCCCAGCAGAAAAATAGCTGATATACTGTGCATGATTGGATAGATGGCAGGGTTCAATAAAAAAATAACCATTACATAAAGCATAATTTCGCCAAAGGGCAGAGTTATGCTTTTTTGCTGGGCATAAGAGACGAAAGGATTCCCGTGACGGTTCATAACCGTGGACATAGGTTGCGGGTATAAATGCTCAATAAGCAAACTTGAATCAGAGAGGGTTAGGTCAGTATGAAGATTCGTAACGTAATGACAACCAATCCTTTAACTATTAACCCTGATAACTCAACCAAAGAAGTCGCAGCCTTGTTTTTGGAGCACGGTATAGATGGTGCCCCGGTTGTGGACAAAAAAGGTTCACTGTTGGGTCTGATTACCAAAAAGCATCTATATAAAGCGATTGCAACTGGTCAGGATTTAAGCTTGCCGGTTAAAGAAATAATGACCGCAGAAGTTAATACCCTGGATGAAGAAACCCCGGCAGAAGTAATTCATGACCTGCAATTTGGAAGGTTCCCGGTACTTCATAACGGCAAGGTAACGGGAATGTTAACGAAATCGGATGCCAACAGGATATACACTCAAGAGCTTACCGAGGTCGGAAACCAGTTGCAAGCAGTGTTGGACGCTGCCTATAACTCCATCGTAAGCATTGATGAAAACGGGATAATCAGGATTTTCAACCGGGCTGCCGAGGATTTATTCGGTTTGGAAAGAAAAGACGTGGTTGGAGCCCTGTATACAGACGCCTTCCCCAAAGGTGCATTAACCGAGGTGCTGGACTCGGGATCGGCGGTGAGCGGAAAGTTTGTTCATAATGACAAAACCATATTGAGTAATCGCACCCCTATTCTGAAAGAGGATGGCACTATCGGGGGAGCGGTGGCAGTGGCGCAGGATATTTCTGATATTGAGAACATCTCCAAAGAGCTTTCCTTCACCAAGGAAACCAAAGAGTGGATGGAAAACCTCCTGGGCGAGTCACTGGACAGCTTTTTTGTAGCCGATAAAGAGGGGAAAGTTGTCACCGTCAACAAAGCCTATACCCGTATGACGGGGCACAAAGCGGAAGATATTCTGGGGAAATCAATGTATGAACTGGTGGAGAAGGGCTATTACCGTCAGGCAGCGACTCTGATGGTTTTGGAGAGCCGGGAGCCGGTTATGTATAAAGAAAGGACCTCGACGGGGAGGGTAGCCTTGTTTACAGGGATCCCCATCTTTGACGAGAATGGTGAACTCTGCAATGTCCTGGTTAACATTAAGGATATCACTGACCTGGAGTCAGTATCCGGTGAACTGGAAAAGACCCAGGAATTAAAGGACGAATTGGACAAGGTTATTCAGGCTTCTTTTGATGGAATCCTGGAGACTGATGCTCGGGGCAATACTTTGATTGTCAATGATGCTTATGTACGCATCACTGGAATGTGCAAGAAGGAACTTCTCGGCAAAAACATACGCCAGCTGGTGCGTGATGGTTATTATGACCGTTCTGTGGCACAGATGGTTATCGAACAAGGTAAACCGGTGACCATTGAGCAACGGCTAAGGACCGGAAAAAAAGTATTGGTAACCGGAAACCCGGTTTTTAATGACCGGAATGAGTTAGTGAGAGTGATTGTAAATGCCCGCGATCTGACCGAACTGGAACACCTTCGCCAGGAAGTGGAACAGGCCCAGCAACTGAGTCGCCACTATCAGGAAGAGTTGAGGAAGATGAGAATGAGGGAAGAGAACGACTTCGTCACCGAGTCTCAAGCCTCAAAAGACCTTTTTGATTTAATTGTGCGGGTTAGCCGGGTCGACTCCACCGTATTAATCCAAGGAGAGTCTGGTGTTGGTAAAGAAATTGTTGCCCGGGAACTTCACAGGAACAGCCCGAGGTGTGACCAGCCTTACATCAAAGTGAACTGTGCTGCGATCCCGGAATCACTTTTGGAGTCTGAACTCTTCGGTTATGAATCCGGTGCATTTACCGGTGCCAATAAAGGCGGCAAAATCGGATTGTTTGAATTGGCCAACAAAGGATCTCTATTTCTGGATGAAGTAGGAGAGATTCCGCTCCATCTCCAGGTTAAGTTATTAAGAGTATTGCAGGAAAACGAGTTTACCAGGGTAGGAGGATCTGAACCGGTAAAAATAGATGTCAGGGTTATTGCCGCCACTAATCGGGATTTGGATAGGATGGTTGCCGAAGGTAATTTCCGGGAGGATTTATTTTACAGACTAAACGTAATTCCGGTGTATGTTCCGGCGCTCAGGGAGAGAAGAGAAGAAGTTGCTGCTCTGGTCAGACACTTTTTGCAGATATTCAATGACAAGTATGGTTTTAATAAGACGGTTACTGCTTCGGTCTTAGGCGAATTAATGGATTATGATTGGCCGGGAAACATCAGAGAGTTACGCAACGTAATCGAACGGGCGGTTGTAACCAGTCCTCATCCGGTGATTGATGATATTAGCTTCTTAAGCAGGCGTGAAAAAAATGAGAATTTAAATACCAATTACGGCCCGGTTAATTTGAAAAAGGAAGTAGAGGAATTTGAAAAACAGCTGATTCTTAAATACGTAGCCAAGTATGGAAGCCTCCGCAAAGCGGCGCGATTCCTCGGATCCAGCCAAACAACGCTCTGGCGCAAAGCGTCTCAGTATGGAATTAAGAGTGATCAGTAGGAGCTTGGTTGAAATCTGACGGTGTTTCAAAGATGAAATGGCCGACTCATTTATGGGTCGGCCATTTCATTTGCGGATATACGGCTTTTTGGCGGATGGGAGTTAACGTGGACATGCCCTGCGTTTCAAAAATGGGTCGGGCGGGGATGGAACTTTAGAACCCGCACGGGATCACATCTTGAATTATTAGGTTCCAAATAGTGTTAGTTTGGTCGCCGCATCAATACCCTCTGGTTACCGAGAAAACCGCAAAAACCACCTTGGTGATAAAATCTGTTATTAAAGATTATGAAATTTAATGCGAATTGTGTCGTAATAAATCGAAGCTTTGGCACGGTAGTTGCATAAGAATAGAGATGATTCACCGTAATTTTAATCTTTCGGCTGACGAGCCCAAAGACAGGTGAGTTAACCCTTGCAGCAAGGAACGAATCGAAGGTTGAATCTATCTTACTGATAGGGGGTGTTAAGGTGTCGAATATTAAGGTTGACCTCAGCGGACAAGTCGCAGTAGTAACCGGGGCTGGCAACGGCATCGGTAAAGCCTGTGCCCTCGCACTCGCAGATAGCGGTGCCCAGGTAGCTCTCATTGATATCTCAGCAGACGCCATGGCGCAAACCCGGAAAGAAATTAACGAGCTGGGAGGGAGCTGCACTGCTTACCTTTGCGATGTTAGCAAGGTGGCTGCCATCAATGAGACCTATAATGCGATTGTCGACCATTATGGAAGAATTGATATAGCTGTTAATTCAGCAGGTGTAAATATTCAACAACGGGGTGAAGAAGTTACCGAAGAAGCCTGGGATAAAGTAATGGGGATTAACGCCAAAGGGGTTTTCTTCTGCTGTCAGGCAGCTGGACGCATAATGATCAAACAAAATAAAGGAAAAATAATAAACATCGGCTCAGCAATGTCAGTAGTTGGGTATGTAAAACGGTCGGCTTACTGTGCAAGTAAGGGAGCGGTGGCCCAGTTTTCCAAGGTATTGGCCGGGGAGTGGGCACCCTATAACGTTACCGTTAACACCGTGGCTCCAACATTTATTAATACTCCTTTTACCGAGCCAATGTTTAAGGATGCAGAATTCAAAGCAGATGTTGAGCAGCGGATCCTGTTAAACCGCATCGGCGAGGTCAGTGATGTTACCGGTACGTTACTTTATTTAGCTTCCGAGGCCTCTGATTTTGTAACTGGCTCGATTGTAATGGTAGATGGCGGCTGGACAGCCTGGTAATAAGATCAACCTGGTACTTGTCAAGTAGAGGCAAAACCAAAGGTTCTCTTAAATGAAATAAGGGAGGAAAAAAATATGGCAAGATATACATCGGAACTGATTAACACGCTTGACGATTCCCGTCTAACCGGGAATCATGTTAGGGTTATCAGTGCTGCTGTTCTGGGAGATATGCTGGAATTCTTCGATTTGGCCCTCATCAGCTTTGTTATTGCTTTTATCGCTGTTCCCTGGGGGCTAACCTATACCGCTTCTGCAAGTATTTTGCTCGCCGCGGGGGTTGGCTCCATTATTGGAGCAATATTGTTTGGAAATATAGCTGATAGAGTAGGACGCCGGCCAATTTTTATGTTTACCATCATATTTAGTGGGGTAATGACGGGACTCATGTTCCTTACCCCCGAAGGCAATTGGATATACCTGGTTGCACTTCGCTTTTTCGTCGGCCTGGCTTTGGGCGGACTGTATTGTGTTGATATGCCCTTGGTTCAGGAATTTGCACCTGCTAAATACCGTGGTCGTGTAGGTGGGATCGTAACCGCTTTTATTCCGATTGGTACCTTGCTGGCCAGCACCAGTGCAGCCTATTTGAGCCCGTTTATAGGCTGGAGAGGTCTTTTTCTGGTGGGATTGATCCCTGCGCTCCTGGCTCTCCTAATTCGAGTTTGGGTACCTGAATCGCCCCGTTGGCTTATCCGCAACAAAAAGTATGATGAGGCTGCCGCTGCTGTGGATTGGGTCACTGAGGAGCATCATGACTTCCGCGACGTCAAAGGTCAGAACGAAGAGTGGATCGATGACCTGCCTCCCCAACCTCGTGTCAAGTTAGGCGAACTGTTTCAATATCCCCGCAGCCTTATAACTAGCTGGGGAGCTAATATTTGTCAACAGACTGGCTACTCTTTATTTACCATGTGGGGACCTGCTTTGTTAGCTCTGGTGATTGGCAGGACTCCTGCGGAAGCAGCCAAGCTCTTTATCGTTGTTACTTTAGGTGGTTTCATTGGCAGATGGTTCTGGTCTTTCATGTCTGACCACATTGGTCGCCGCGTCAGTGGAATGATTCTGGGGGCTGGCGCTGCTCTGATGTTAGTATTTGCCATATTTAATACCGGTAACTACATCGGTGGGATCTCCGTGTTTTGGCTATGTATGATCGGTATTTACTTCTTTGCCGATGGCGGCTATGCTCTGGTAGGACCTTATAGCTCCGAAGTTTGGCCTTCCAATCTGCGCGCGACCGGCATGGGTTCTGCCTACGGTATGGGCGGTATCGGGAAGCTTATCGGCCCCGTGATAGTTGCATTTTTTGCAGGTTCATCCAACATGGTCAGCCCCCAAGCTACTACCGATGCTATTACCCCGGTTTATATTTTCCTGGCGGTATTGTTTCTTATCCAGGCTGTATTATTTGTCTATGCTCGTGAGACTAAAGGCAAAAGCATGGAAGACATTGATGCCGAGTTGGAAGCAGAAAGGCTCAGAGCGAAATCTCAGGTGGCTTAGTTGCCATGTAAGACAATACGGAACAACATGTAATGTTGTTACAAACTGAGGAGGGTCTAATAATGAGTGAAAACAATGTAAAGATTGATGTAATTGAATTCATGGGTAAAAAATTAAACTTCCTGGATCTAGGCAAGGATGTCGGTCCCGATGTACCCGTATATCCAGGTCATATGAAAACTGATTTCTGGTGGCATAAAACTCATGAGGAAACAGTTTTCAGCCTGGGAGACAAGAGCAACTACAAGTATGGGTTTGGGGTAAAAGGAATCATAACCTGTGACCACACCTCCACCCATGTTGATGCAGTTTACCATTTTGATCCCAATAAATCACATCTGTCCGTGGACAAGATCACATTAAAAGAGTTAATTACCCCGGCGGCCTGGATTGATTTATCCTTTGTGAAGGGTCGTACCCATATAACCCTGGATGCAGTGAAGAAAGGCCTGGATGCGGCAGAAGTAACCTTGAAGCCCGGCATGAGCCTGCTCTACTGGACCGGCATTGAACCATACGGAGTTTCAGATCCTTTCTATTTTCTGAGCCAGTATCCGGGGTTGAATAAAGAAGCAACCACCTGGCTGCTGGATCAAGGTTTACTGAATATTGGTACTGATGCTGCCAGCCTGGATACTCCTGCTGACCTGGATTATCCGAACCATTCAGTTCATGCGGAGCGGGAAGTTATTCATACCGAAGCTCTGGTGAACATCACCAAGATTCCAAGACACGACAATTTCTATTATGCGATGTTCCCGCTTAAGTGGGTTGGCTTGACCGGCAGTCCCGTAAGGGCTTTCGCAATCTGGGAAGATTAAGGAAGATAATCATTCTATTAAACCAGGCGGTCCTGTTTTCGGGAAGAAAGGGACCATGCGTCTCTTTCTTCCCATCCGGGGCCTAATTAAAGACCAGATCTACCACCTAAAACATGTGGTTAGCATTGGAGGGGTGAGACATGAAGTGGCAGGATTACTATAGAGATAGAACGTGTACAGCGGCTGAAGCTGTGCGCCACATAAAGTCAGGAGATTCGGTAGTGGTTGCTCATGCCTGCGGAGAACCAAGATCACTGACCAATGCCCTGAGTGATAGATACAACGAACTCGAGAATGTAAAAATAGTGCACCGGGTAGGCATGGGTGAAGGCAGGTATGCCCAGCCTGGAATGGAAGGGGCTTTCCGCCACGTATCGTTGTTTGCCGGCCCTAGTACGAGGCAGGCGATTAACAGCGGACGGGCTGATTTTATACCCCGGTTTATATCCGAAATCCCTGCATTATTTATTGATGGAGTTATACCGCTTGATGTGGCTCTGGTGACCGTGTGCCCACCGGACAGACATGGTTATTGCAGCCTGGGAATCTCGGTGGACTACACCCTTACGGCGGCCCGAGCGGCCAAGATGATCATCGCTGAGGTTAACGAAAACATGCCTCGGACTCATGGAGATTCATTCATTCATGTGCGGGATATCTCCTATTTTGTCCCCAGCAGTCAGGATCTGATTCAAGTAGAACGTCCCACCTTTACGGAGGTGGAAAAGGCTATTGGCCGCAATGTGAATGGTTTAATCAAGGATGGGGATACCCTGCAGTTGGGAATCGGTGCCATTCCTGATGCCATCCTGTCCTTCCTGAAGGAGAAAAACGATCTGGGAATCCATACCGAGGTATTCTCGGACGGGGTTATGGAACTGACAGAATTGGGTGTCATCAATGGCGCCAAAAAAACCCTGCATAAGGGCAAGATCGTCTCTACCTTTGTTATGGGGAGTAAGGAGCTCTACAGGTGGTTGGATGATAATCCGTTTATTGAGATGCACTCCGAAGACTATGTAAACAATCCCTGGGTCATTGGGCAAAACGATAATATGGTTTCCATAAACTCTGCGTTACAGGTCGATGTCCTGGGCCAGGTAGCCGCAGACCAGATCAACGGGCGGCAGTTCAGCGGCGTCGGCGGTCAGGTAGACTTCATCCGCGGCATCCGCCTCAGTAAAAACGGGAGGTCAATTATTGCTATGCCTTCAACCGCGGCCAAGGGAACAATAAGCCGAATTGTTCCAGCCCTGTCACGGGGGACGGCGGTGACTACCAGCCGCAACGAAGTAAGCTGCATAGTAACCGAATACGGGGTTGCCATGCTGGAAGGCAAGACCAATCTGGAAAGACTTAAGGCCCTGGTGGCGATAAGTCACCCGGATTTCAGAGAAGAAATCAGAGAAGAAGCGATGAAGCTTTATTACAGTGCCTAGTTAAACCCTATGGCCGGTTAAGGGCTGAGGTTAATAAGCGAATACGCACAGAAAGGATGAGTTTGATGGAATTCAAGCTGGGTGAAGAATATGAAATGATCAGGCAGTCGGTCAGAGACTTTGCCGAAGGGGTCCTGGCTCCGGGTGTAGTCGACAGAGATGAAAAGGAATACTTTGATCGCAGCCTGTTTGATAAGATGGGAGAACTGGGTCTTACCGGTATACCCTTTGAAGAGGAACATGGCGGAGCGGGGATGGACTACCTTGCATACGCTATTGCCGTCGAGGAACTGGGGAGAGTAGACCCCTCAGCAGCCGATACCCTTTCATCACACTTAAGCCTTGGGGCATGGCCGATCTGGGCCTGGGGAACCGAAGAACAAAAACAGAAGTATTTAATTCCATTAGTTAAAGGAACCAAACTGGGAGCATTCGGACTGACTGAGGCCGGAGCAGGCTCAGATGCTATTGCCATGAGCTGCAAGGCTGACTTGGATGGGGACAGCTATGTTTTGAACGGGAGAAAGATATTTATCACCAACGCCGAGGCCGCAGATACCTATGTGGTATTTGCCCGCACCGGGCCCAAAGAATTAAGGAGTAAAGCCTTCAGTGCCTTCATAGTGGAAAAAGGAACTCCTGGCTTCAGCTTTGGGAAATTCGAAAAGAAGATGGGCTTGAGAGGTACGCAGAACTGTGACCTGGTCTTTGAAGACTGCCGTATACCCAAGGAGAACCTGCTGGGCAAAGAAGGGGATGGATTCAAGATGGCCATGGCCACCTTGGATGGCGGAAGAATCGGGATCGCCGCCCAATCAGTCGGAATTGCCCAGGGAGCCTATGAAGTGGCGGTAGCCTATGCCAAAGAGAGGGTACAGTTTGGCAAACCCATTTCCGCTTTGCAGGCTATCCAGTTCAAGCTGGCCGATATGGCGGTGGAGATCAAAGCATCACGGCTCTTAACTTATGACGCTGCTTGGAAAAAGAGTCAGAATCTTGACTTTGGCACCGATGCCGCCATGGCGAAACTAAAAGCCTCTGAAACCGCCAATTGGGTAGCCAACCAGGCCGTGCAGATTCATGGAGGCTATGGGTATACCCGTGAGTTCCCGGTAGAAAGAATTATGCGCGATGCCAAGATTACTGAGATCTATGAAGGAACCAGTGAGATTCAGAGGGTGGTTATCGGCAACAGCATCTTACGTTAGGCGGGGGGAGGAAACGAGATGAATTACAGTGACAGAATAAAACGCTGGGATGATCTTAAGGTAGGTGACTCAGCCAGTTTCACCAAAACCATAACTGAAACCGACGTGGTTTTGTGGGTGGGATTAGCAGGGGATATGAATCCGATTCATATAGACCGGGAATACAGTAAAACTACGCGTTTTGGTGATGTTATCGCTCCGGGGGTTCTGGTAATGGGACTTATCTCCACCACGGTTACCATGCTTACCTTTGGTAATGTGTATGCCGGCCAGAACGTGAGGTTCCGTAAACCTGTGTATATCGGTGACACCATTACCGCAACTTCTACTATTGTTGAAAAGCTGGAAGAGAAGCACATGGTGAGGATGGAGACCAAGTGCGTGAACCAGAAGGGCGAAACCGTTATAATAGGGGAAGGAATGCAATTCATTCTGGAGTAGTTATTCAGCATGCTGCAGCAGATAGCTGCAGAAAAGGGGGGCTTGGATATGGCATTGAAAACGCCGCAGCAATACCTGGATGAGCTTAGGCAAATGGACATTGAATTGTATATGTTTGGAGAGAAGGTAGAAAACCGGGTTGATCATCCCATTATCAGGCCATCGATCAATTCCGTGGCCATGACTTACAAACTGGCCCTGGATCCTGAGTATGAGGATCTTATGACAGCCACCTCAAACCTGACCGGGAAAAAGATCAACCGTTTTACCCACCTGCACCAGAGCACTGATGATCTGATCAAGAAAGTCAAGATGCAGCGGTTACTGGGTCAGAAGACCGGCAGCTGTTTCCAGCGCTGTGTGGGTATGGACGCCTTCAATGCGTTGTACAGCACAACCTTTGAAATCGATCGAGCCCACGGAACTGCTTATCACCAGCGTTTTGTGAAATACATGGAGTATGTCCAGGAAAACGACCTGGTGGTAGACGGCTGTATGACTGACGCTCGCGGTGATCGTTCCAAATCACCGGGTCAGCAGCCTGATCCTGATGCTTACCTGCATGTGGTGGAAAGAAGAGAAGACGGGATTGTGGTCCGTGGCTGTAAACTTCATCAAACAGGCATGATAAATTCGCATGAAATCCTGGTAATGCCCAACAACAGCCTTAAGGAAAATGAAAAGGAATGGGCAGTATGTTTTGCGATTCCGCTGGATACGCCGGGGATGATCTACGTTTATGGCCGGCAGGCCAGTGACACCCGCAAACTTGAGGGTGGAAACGTGGATATCGGCAACATTCATTTTGGCGGCCAGGAAGTAATGACCATATTTAATGATGTCTTTGTTCCGTGGGAAAGAGTCTTTATGGATGGAGAGACTGATTTTACGACCATGGTGGTGGAGCGTTTTGCTGGTTACCACCGCCAGAGCTATGGGGGCTGTAAAGTAGGTGTCGGAGATACCCTTATTGGTGCTGCCAAAGCAATTGCTGATTACCAGGGAACCTCCAATGCCTCTCATATTAAGGATAAGCTGGTGGAAATGTGCCACCTTAATGAGACTCTCTACGGTTGTGGCATTGCCTGCTCAGCGGAGGGGAGAAAGACAGCTGCCGGCAACTACTTGATCGATCAACTGCTGGCCAACATCTGTAAACAGAACGTTACCCGTTTTCCGTATGAGATCGCCAGGCTGGCCCAGGACATTGCCGGTGGGTTCTTTGTTACCATGCCTTCTGAGAAGGATTATGAAAACCCGGTTATCGGGCCGCTGGTAAAAAAATATACCGCCAGCAGAGCCGACATACCGGTTGAACACCGCCAACGGATGTTAAGACTGATTGAGAATCTTACCCAGGGATCAGCTGCAGTTGGTTACCTTACTGAATCAATGCATGGTGCAGGGTCGCCCCAAGCCCAGCGCATCATGATCACCCGGCTGGTGAATCTGCAGCATCGCAAAGAAATCGCTGAGATTCTCTGCGGGATAAAAGAGAACCCGGATATTGATTGGTAAAAGGGTTGTCAGGGAGACCGGGCTTATGTCCAGGTCTCCCTGTTTCAACTTTCCCTCCGATTGGACCTGCCTCACCGATGCCCTCTGCTTTCCCGGAATAAATGGCTATCTTGATATGTATCCTTACAGTCCCTATTTCCGACCATAAACCCACACCATAAAGCAAGGAAGCCATGGCGACGGGCTGTTTAAATCGTTGCCTCCTTGGCAGGCACAAGAACCGTCCCCATGCCTGTGCCCATATCTTCCAGTTTTTCAGCTATAATGTAGGGAAGTATCGAGAACAAATGGGGAGAATTGATTTGCAGCAGGATATCTACCGCGAGGTTGCCGATTGCATTATCAAGCACTCTGACAATATAATCCATGGCAACTATGATGAGGCTGGACAAATATTTGAATATGCAAATCCCGAAGTATATCCCCCCAAGGTTGCCGAATTGGCCGAAGGATTTGGGATGATGGCTGTCAAGTTGGAGGCGCGCGAAATTCACCTTCAACAGCTGGTGGAAGAACTGCAGGAAAGTAATGCAAGTCTGAACCAGGAAATAAAAAACAGAAGTGACTTTAGCTATATGTTTATCGTCCTGGTTACATTCATGTGTATTTATATCTTTTCCATCAACTACTTGCAATCCGCCTCAATCGGTATCAGCAGCACCATGGAACCTATCATTAGCCGGGTCATGGAAATATCAGTGCTTCTTTTGAGCATTTGGTTGGTCAAACGGAGCCGCTTGCCTTTATCGGCCTTTGGTCTCACCTTGAAGGGCTGGAAAAACTCACTCGGGGAGTCATTAATTATCACACTGCCGCTGATGGCTCTGCTGCTTGTCGTAAAGATATATCTTTACGGGCAGGGTGAAACTATTTATGGTGATTCTATAATTACCTTTCAATTCGTGGACTGGAGCTATTACACTTACATTTTGGCGGCGCCATTGGAGGAACTTATCTGCCGGGGGATTTTTCAGGGCACTGTTCAGAGGGTCATGGTTGGACGCCATGATTGGTTGTGGGCTATAATCCTGACCGGACTCATATTTGGAGTATGTCATATCTTTATCTCAACCGCCATGGGTATTGTAGCTTTGGTGAGTAGTTTGTTATGGGGTGTTATGTATGCCCGGCACAAAACGTTGGTGGGAGTCAGCGTTTCCCATTTCCTGCTCGGGAACTGGGTTGGATTGCTGGGGATGTGGCAAGTGATGGCCGGAGGAGTATAAATGAATACCAGGAGTTAGATGTCTGAAACCTTTAATAACGTGGTGCTGGATTACCCCGGACCAGGTTCTTTAGAAGCGCTGTCTTTGGATGTTGACATTTCGTATTCAAGTTACACGGCTGACACTTACTTGTGCCAGCCGTGTTGTAGAGTCCTTCCACTGAAAGCCGCCTATTGCCTTAAGCCTGTTTAACCTTTATTGCCTTGTACTCCTTGGTAATCGCAATTACCGCATTTTCGGTCGGTGTTCGTTCTCCACTGGAACCGGAGGCATAGCCATCGGCATCTGAGTTGGTGATGGAATACTGGGCGGTTGGAGCATCGGCAAAGGGGCCGCCATGAGTCAGTACAAAGACATTTGGATTTACGGAACGTGCTGCCAGACACATTTTCTGCACCTCGGCCGTGGCTTTTTCAAGGGTCATGACCTCTTTGGCCCCGGTGAGCCCGCCGCTGGTTACCCCGATTATGGCTCCGATGACATCGGCGCCCGCCTCAGCCATTATCCGTGCTTCTGATTCATTAAAAGCCCAGGCTACGGTGAAGATATCCTTTTGGTGAGCGGTTTTTATCAGCATGACCTCGCGGGAAAAGCCAATCCCCGCCGACTCCAGCTGCCTGGCGAAAAACTCTCCGTAGAGTCCGGCAAAGGGTTCGTTGGTGATACCTGAGAACCCCAGGGCCATCATCTCATCAACCATCTTATCCAGGTTCACCGCCGGATTATGGGCGCCTATACCAGCGATGCAGGGTGCTTGCTTAACCACCGGTAATATTTCCCTGGCCATTTCTATCACCCGGGCGTTGCAGTCCTCATATGGCATCCAGGCCAGAAGGGTGGGTAGCCCCATCATGCGCCATATAGCCGTAGAATAGACGGCTACCAGATCGGCTCCGCCCAGATCCGCACACTTGGCCGTTAATCCAGTGCCCGCACCGAACATCAGCAACGCCTGGTTTTTATTTACCTGATCACGCAAGCGATCCAATATTTCGCTGCGTTTATACTGTACTGCCATATCTATAACCTCCCAGTTATGTTTGCTTAAAACGGAATCACATATGGCAGATCAGACTTGCTTCCCTTTTTCCACTTGCCGTCCAGCATTTCCAGCAGCAGCGTGGCGATAAACTCCGCAAATGCCGGGTCATTCATGTGTTTATCCACCAAAATGACCTCCAGGTTATCCTTGTTGGGGTCGATTTTGGCTTTGAGTGCTTTAACATACTCTACCGAGCGGCGCGACCATTTAGGATTCTGCTCATCAGCGGCCCAAACCGGTCCTGCTCCAGGTCCGGCCCAGCCCAGCTCGATATCCGGTGTAGCCAGGTCACAGGCTCCCCAGCCCTGCATGGGTATACAGAGCGCACTGGGACCCTTGGCGGCATTCAGCTTTTCTGCCATATGTTCGCCGATCCGATAGATTTCTTCCATGGATACCCCGATGCAGGTTACCGTGGGATTGTGCTCATACAGGCCCCGTCCTGGCTGGTCGGTCTCCTTAAGCAGTCTTTCGGGAACTGTGTTTTTGGGTCCAAAGTTTATCAGATCCAAGCCTCCAGGGCATATCACCTGGGGAATACCCATTTCCCCGGCCGCGGTCATGCGGTCCGGTCCGGCACCCAGCACCCCGCCCAACATCTCATCCGCAATCTCATGGGTGGTTATATCCAACATCCCGGTGATATAGCCATCTCTGATCAGTTCCTCCATGGAACGGCCGCCGCTGCCAACCGCGTGGTTGATCATAAGGTCGTAGCCAGCCTTCTCGATTATAGAGGACGCTTTTAGCACACAGGGGGTGGTGACCCCGAACATCATACAGCCGATCAGCGGTTTCTCTTCTATTCCTTTCATAGCCGGGGCATTTGCCATCCCTACCACCGCTCCCGCAGCGTTATTGAGTATCCCGCGGGTAACCTTGTTGAGACCGGCTTCTGCGATAGGATATATCATACAGATGTCACTGGTGCCAACATAAGGAGCCACATCCCCGGAGGCCATAGTGGTCAGCATAAACTTGGGAATACCGATGGGAAGTGACTGCATTATCCGGGTGGCAATACTGGCCCCCATTGAACCGCCATAGGCAATAATCCCGTCGGCTTTGCCCGCTGCCTGCAGCTCATTGACCAGCTTAATGGCCCCTTCGGCAACCAGATCGGAGGCACCTTTGCGGTCCAGGGCAAAGATGTCTTCCTTCGTCTTGCCAACCTTGCCGACTACATCGCTGAGGCTGATATCAGCCCACCCCACTTCGTGGCCCACGCTCAGCTCCAGGACAGTTGGGCTGCCGCCAGCAGCCTTGACCCGCTCGGCCAAGAACTTGATTTCTTCCCCTTTGGTATCCAGGATTCCAGCTACTATAATCTGTTTAGCTGTCAAGTCTTTTCCCTCCTTTGGTTTGGTATTTCATTCTCCCAGTTCGCAAACCAAATCAAGTTGTTCTCCAATCGCATAAAAGGGACCACTTGAGAAGTATTGATTTGTAGACAACACTCGAAATCTTCTCTTCCCCCCTCCTGCAGAAGGACCTTTCCACTGGCAGATTCCATAAACGCAGTCCGGGCATCGGGATAGGCGATGAGCAGGGCCATCGCTGCCCGGGATGCATCGGACATTCTGAGCTTAATCCCCAGATTTTCAGCCAGGTTTTCCATCTCTTGCAGCAGGTGTCCGGCGCAGTAGGCATCATCCAGTACAAATTTGCCATACTGTCCCGCGCAGACTATTGTTATCCCACAAGCCGCGGTCTTTGCCGTTACCAAACCAGCCCGGGCAGAGGATCGCGCATTTATAAGGCTGGCGATGAACAGGCTTACACTGTTCTTGGCCCGGTCTATCACCCGCGTACCGTTACTGGTGCATAGTGCCACATCTCTGTCTTTGACCGGATACCTCGTCGCCTCAGCCGGTGAGTTATCCATATCAAAACCCGGCAGTTTTCGCCCCTGCCACTCACCACTGGTAATCATCTGCCTGTCCAAACCCAGTTGTCGCGCTTCTGCCTCCCTGGCCAGGGTATAGACCCGGCGACAGCCCGCATCCAGCAGTGAAACAATGGTGCTGCTGGCCCTGATAACATCTATTACCAGAGCGACTGTGTTATCAGAATCAGGGGAGTAATCCCGTAATGACAGAGCAGTATCGACATCTATTAGTGTTTGCATTGGTTTTCAGCAATCTCCGTTTTGTTAATTAGAGTTCTCCCTGTTGTTCAAGCGAACAACAGGGAGAACAATAGCTACTTCCTTTTGAGGGGAATTTTCTTAAACTGTTGACAGGCTTCTGTGAGCGGTACTTCGATGGGTATACGTTCAATACTGGAAGCGCCCAAAAAGCCCACGGATTCCGTGTGCTCGTAAATGTAACGGGTGTCTTCCGGGTAGGCTATCGGTCCGCCATGGGAAAAGATCATAATATCCTTATACCCGTTGCGAGCCGCTGCGGTCATCTCATTGATCAGGTCAGCTGATTTTTCCAGGGTAAGCTTGTTCTCAGCATACTTTGATCCGATAGAACCGCCGGCGGTCAGACCCATATGGCATATCAAGACATCCAGTTGAGCTTGGCCGACCAGCTTGGCCTCCTCAACATTAAACGCGTACCCCAGGGTAAACAGCCCCAGCTCTTTACCGATCTTCAGGGTTTCGATTTCCACCGAGTAGCCCATGCCGGTATCCTCCAGTTCCTGGCGGAACCGGCCATCGATCAGGCCAACGGTCGGGAAGTTCATGATGGCTGAGAACCCGAGATGCTGCAGATGTTGGAAATAGGGACGCATTTCCCTGGTAGGGTCAGTGCCGCAGATACCAGCTATCATCGGGGTTTCCTTGATAACCGGGAATACCCGATGAGCCAGATCGATCACTATCTGGTTGGCATCACCATAAGGCATCAGCCCTGCCAGTGAACCCTTTCCATCCATACGGAACAGTCCCGAGTTGTAGACCCCGATCAGGTCGACTCCGCCCTTCTCGGAGAATTTGCCGGAAATACCGGTTCCAGCACCGGCAATGATGATGGGTCTCCCATTGCTTATTTCAGTCTGCAGTCGTGACTTTACTTCCTCACGAGTGTACTGTTTTGCCATAAGATTACCTCCTTAATCTAGCCCTTAATATCAAAAAGCCCCGCATCTTCTTCATCCAAAACACCCCAGGCATCAACCGCTGCCTTTAATTCGGGGTATTCTTTGGCTGCCTCAACTATGGGTATCCCTTTGACTGCCGCGTCTATTGATTGCAGCATAGCCCTTGCTCCCGCTACCGGTCCCATGGGATGTCCGTGTATGGCTCCACCGGCACCCATAATGCAGTCAATCCCCAAATCGCGGTATATGGCATGTACGCAGTTAGGCATTACCCCTCCGCCGGGCATGGGGAAAACCCGGTTAATATTGCACCAGGGACTGTTAAGATGGTGTCCGATCATCAGGTAGCGTTCACGTAAGAGGGGGAACTTGCCGTAGGGGCTTGGGTAAACCACCATATCGGCACCGGCTATACGGGCGAGTTTGCCCAGAATCAGGTGTGAACTCATACCGGATACCGGGGATTCATACATAGTTCCGGCAAAATCCAGGTGGGCCATAATCGGGACATTAATATCCGGATGTTCGGCCAGGCCCTGTAAGGCGGAAATGCCGACTGTCAGGTAATTAATCATCAGCGCGTTGGCTCCGGCATCAATAGCCCGCCGTGCGTTGTCCAGGACTTGTAAAGCTCCGTCGGTAATATTGGGGGTATACAACACCCGGTGGCCAGTCTGTTCATAGTGTTTGCGGATAGCTTCCATATAGAGCTTAATTCTCTGCTCACGGGGGTTAAATGGCGGGTCTGCAATCAGCTCATCATCCTTGATGATGTCAACTCCACCTTCAACCGCGCGGGAAAACAGCTGGCATCCTACCTCAGGGGTATAGCCGGTACAGGGCTTAATCATATTATTGAGAAGCGGCCGGTCATAAACCCCCAACAGATGGCGTACCCCTTCAACTCCGAATTTAGGTCCTTTAAACCGGCACAGGAAATCCGAGGGGAACTTTATATCCAACAGTTTTAAGGGACCGACCATAGAAATGTTGCCGATGATGGTGGAGAGAAGCATGGGTATTTGAGGCCCAAAGTTTACAGTTGGAAAAGCCAACTGGAATATCCACTGGCGGGTATCCTCGTATGGAGGAACCTCGTATTCGTTACCCGGTACCTCGTAGATTCCGACTACTTTGGCTACATGCTTTTCCCGTACCTCCGGGGTCTCTTCCGGTACCGCCACCCAGGTCCCAGTTGTTTGTTCTATGGCGATGGAACTGATCTTTTTTACGATGTCTACATTAGGGCCGGTCTGCAGGTAATAGGTAGCGGTTACATAATCGCCGGTTGCTTCGATATGTTCTGGAATGACCAGCATTTCCAACTCAGACAAGTCAGTATTCCTCCTTCCTGCCAAATATGCATATTAAACAAGAACCTGTTAAGCCTGTTACCCATCACCGTCCTTTCCTCATGAAATCTTTCGAATGCCAGAAAGGTGGGATTTTTTCTCTACAAGGTTGTGCATTCTGGTATATCCTTATACTTAACGTAAGAGTATCAGTTGGCTTGGTTCAATATTACCAAAAAATACATTAAATGGTAACCGTGTTTAGTAGAAAGTCGGATTCGAAAATCAATTCTTCTCTTTTTAATAAACAAATTGCAATTGACAGGAGCATCGAAAAGGGAGCAAAAAATGAATTCCATTTGATCCGAATCCTAAATATAGACTAGAAAGGAGACGGCGTTATGAAACAAATTTACATGGACAACAGTGCGACTACTCCGGTTGATCCCAGGGTATTTCAGGCCATGAAACCATACCTGACCGAGGAGTTTGGTAACCCGTCCAGCATTCACCGGATGGGCCAGGCAGCCCGCAACGGGATTGAGACTGCCCGGGAACAGGTGGCCCGGCTGATCAATGCCTCACCGGAGGAGATCATCTTCACCAGTGGCGGTACCGAGGCTGACAACCTGGCTATACTGGGGCTGCTGGAAACCATGCCGCCTCAGGGCCAGAACATAATCACCTCCGCGATTGATCATCACGCGGTTCTGGATACCATCAATCACCTGAGCAGAGTTGGGTACGATGTTACGGTGCTTCCCGTGAACCGATACGGGATGGTGGAACCGGAAACGCTGCAGAAGGCTCTTAAACCCAACACGGTCCTGGTTTCAATCATGCATGCCAACAATGAGGTCGGTACCATTCAGCCGGTTAAACAACTGGCAGCAATAGCTCGCCGGGCTGGCGCCATTTTCCATACGGACGCGGTTCAAAGCGTGGGACGTATCCCGGTTGATGTCGAAGATCTGGGAGTGGATATGCTCTCATGTTCTTCTCACAAGTTTTATGGGCCTAAAGGAGTAGGCTGCCTTTATATAAAAAAGGGAACCCCCCTGAATAGACGGGTTTATGGCGGCTCGCAGGAACGCAAGCTGAGGACGGGGACGGAGAATGTTCCGGGTATTGTCGGTTTGGGAATGGCAGCCGAGATTGCAAAAGATGTGATGGATGAATCAATAAAACAACTGCAAGACCTGGCCTTGGACCTTTCCACCAGGCTCCTAAAGGAGATTCCAGGTGCGGTTTTGACTGGAGATCCGGTTCATCGTATACCCGGGCATGTCAGCCTGTGTTTCAAGGAGGTCGATGGTGAATCCATTCTCATGATGCTGGACCAGGCGGGCATAATGGCATCGGGCGGTTCTGCCTGTACCTCCGGATCACTGGACCCTTCTCACGTGCTGATGGCCCTGGGATTACCCCGCGAGGTGGCTAATGGGTCGATCCGGTTAAGCCTGGGCCGGTTCAATACCCGGGACGATGTGGACTATGTGGTGGAAACCCTGCCAGGCATAATCGAAAGGCTCCGGAAGAGCCCACGGCATACGATGTTGCCCCAGGGGAACCAAAATTAAAACCCTGGAAGCAAATGAACCGAAAAATCGCCTGGCTTTTACCCGGGGCTGGTATCAATAAATGCGCTATACTTCCTGGAACAGCTGGGTTGAAAGGTACCGCTCGCCCGTATCAGGAAGCAGAGCAACAATGGTCTTACCCTGGTTTTCAGCCCGCCTGGCAATCTGGACAGCGGCAAAGGCTGCGGCTCCCGAGGATATCCCGACCAGGAGACCTTCGTTTTTGGCGAGCTGACGTGCAGTCTCAAAGGCTTCTTCCGTTTTCACCTTTATGATTTCGTCGATGATGTCGCTGTTAAGGACCCTGGGCACAAACCCGGCACCAATTCCCTGCAGCCCATGCGGACCCGGGTTACCCCCAGAGAGTACCGGCGAGTCGTAAGGCTCAGCTGCGATCAACTTAAAACCCGGTTTCCTGGATTTCAGCACTTCGCCGACACCGGTCAGAGTTCCGCCAGTACCGACTCCGGCAACAAAAAAGTCAACTTCGCCACCCGTGTCACGCCATATCTCTTCGGCGGTGGTCTGACGGTGGATCTCCGGGTTGGAAGGGTTTTCAAACTGCTGCGGTATGAAGGAATGTGGAATTTCAGCCGCCAGTTCTGCGGCTTTCTTTATGGCTCCGGTCATTCCTTCGGCTCCAGGTGTCAAGACCAGTTCTGCTCCCAGGGCCCTGAGCAGGTTGCGTCTCTCCAGGCTCATGGTCTCCGGCATGGTAAGGATGAGCCGGTACCCTTTGGCAGAGGCCACAAAAGCCAGACCAACCCCGGTGTTGCCGCTGGTAGGTTCGATAATTACCGAATCCTTAACCAGCAGTCCGTTGTCTTCCGCATCCTTGATCATGGCGTACCCCACCCGGTCCTTTACACTGCCCAGAGGGTTAAAATACTCCAGTTTAAGCAGTAACCTGGCCATGAGATTGTGAGACCGGTTAAAGTTCACTGGCTCAAGCAGTGGTGTGTTGCCGATCAGGTCCGTTAAACTTTGCGCAATGCGAGACATTGGATTTACCTCCGTTATAAGCTCATTTAAGTTTATTCTACAATGTAATGTTATATCCGGGATATACCCGATTCAAACAGGTTGAACGGATAATGTGACCCGTTTGGAGGCATTCAGGCCCTCTTATGAAAAGTGTTCTTCACTTGTGTCTTAAAGCGGGATAAACTGTAAATGCTTGAAGAAAAGCAATTTGGAATTGCAGTGTGGAGCCGGAAATATCAACATATTAATGGAAGCTATCTATAAGTAAGAGTTATGGAGTTGTTAAGGAAGGTGTAAAAATGACCGGGAAACGGGTGTTGGTCGCTATGAGCGGAGGGGTGGACAGCTCGGTGGTAGCCTGGCTGCTGAAAAACCAGGGATATGAGGTGGTTGGTGTCACCATGCAGATCTGGCCCCGGGAGGACGATGATTCGAAGGCCTGCTGCAGTTTGAGTGCGGTAAATGATGCCCGGAGAGTGGCGGCCCACCTGCAGATTCCCCATTATGTCATGAACTTTCGGGATCAGTTTCAGGCCGAAGTTATCGAGGTGTTCGTCGGGGAGTACATGAGGGGCCGAACCCCCAACCCCTGTATCGAATGCAACCGCAGACTGAAGTTTGGAACCCTCCTTGATAAGGCCTTGGCCATGGGATTTGACTATATCGCAACTGGTCATTACGTCCGCATCCAGCAGAGGAATGGGGAGTATCTTCTTTTGACCGGGCTGGATCCCAAGAAAGACCAGAGCTATTTCCTGTATACCATGGACCAGCATCAGCTTGCACATACACTTTTCCCTCTCGGGGGATCCCGCAAACCGGAGGTGCGGGCCATGGCTGAAAAAGCTGGCCTGCCGGTGGCTCATAAAGCCGAAAGCCAGGAAATATGCTTTGTCTCATCAGGCAGCTATGGTGATTTTGTAGAACAGTATACGGGAAAAACGCCCCGTCCCGGCCAATTCCGGCTGTCAAACGGGGAGTACCTCGGTCCCCACCGGGGTATTCACCGGTATACTATCGGCCAGCGCAAGGGGTTGGGAATGGCCCTGGGGAAACCGGTCTTTGTTACCAGAATAGATCCCCAAACCCGCGAAGTCTGGCTGGGAGAAAACCAGGAACTTTTCAAGACCGGGCTGATTGCCGAAAGGGTTAATTATGTTTCAGGAACCCCGTTTACTACCTCCAGGCAGGTGACGGCCAAAATCAGATCGGCTGCTCCACGGGTGGAAGCCACTGCGACATCACTTGATGATCAACGCCTGGAAGTGGTATTTGCACAGCCCCAGAGGGCCATAACCCCGGGGCAGGCCGTTGTTATTTACGATGGAGACCAGGTCCTGGCCGGGGGAACCATAGCGGAGATCATCGATTAAGCGACCGAGCGCTGGAATTGTTGGTGGAGGAAGCCATAATGGAAGAGAGACGGTCGAAGTGGTCATGCCCGGCTCCCAAAATAAACACCGGGTATTTGGGCCAGTATGCCGCCCAGGTCAGTTCCGCCTGTGAAGGAGCGATTGTCAGAAAATAAGAGGTTTGCATAAAGGTCACCCGCAGGCCGATTAACATCAGAAATTAACTCCTCTGGCGAAAAACCGGTCAAGCAACCGGTTTTTCGCTTTTCGAAAGACCAGGCTAAAGTGTTAAAATACATAAATGCGTGGTTATTTACTCTGGTGGGTCATAACGTTTCGCCGTTGGATAGCCATCTCATGGAGATCGTTATCGGCCAATATAACCAGTAATCCAATTAACTGCAACTATAACAGCAGCTATTCTGACACCTTAACCAGGAGTCGCACTTTATAGGAGTCAAATGATGAGTGTACTTAAATCCAATATTCTTCTCCTGATTACTGCAGCTATCTGGGGATTGGCTTTCGTCGCCCAGAGAGTGGGTATGGATTATGTAGGTCCTTTCACGTTCAATGGCGTGAGGTTCTTCCTGGGCAGTCTGTCCCTGGTGCCGCTTATAATCTATTACCGCCGTGATCCCAGGGAGTTCCGTGCGGAATGGAAGAGTGCAGCATTGCCCAGCATTCTGGCAGGTTCGGTTCTTTTTGTGGGGGGTTCTCTGCAGCAGGTAGGTTTAGTTTACACCACAGCGGGCAAAGCGGCTTTTATAACCGGATTGTATGTCGTGCTGGTTCCAGTGATTGGTATATTCCTGAGGCAGGCTACCGGCAAGAGTACATGGTTGGGATGTGCTCTGGCCGCAACCGGCCTTTACCTGCTATGCGTCAAAGAGTCCATGACTATCCAGTACGGGGACATGCTGCAACTGATCGGGGCCTTCTTTTGGGCTTTTCATATACTGATTATCGGGTATTATTCCCGTCGGGTTGATGTGTTAAAGCTCTCATGCCTGCAGTTCCTCATCTGTGCCGTTCTTAGTATGGTGATAGCGGTAGTAACCGAAAACATTGTTTGGGCTGATATTCAAGCCGCTTATATACCGATACTCTATGGTGGAATCTGTTCGACGGGGATTGCCTATACCTTGCAGGCAGTAGGGCAGAAAAACGCGCCCCCGGCTCCTGCTGCCATCATACTGAGTATGGAAACAGTTTTTGCAGCCATTGGAGGATACCTGTTGCTTGACGAGAGGATGGGGGGGGTGGAGATTATGGGGTGTGTTCTGATGCTGTCCGGTATGCTGGCCGCCCAGATTGGGAATCTGCGTGAGAGCAGATCCAAGGTGCCAAGTAATCAATCCAGCCCGGGAGCCTAGCGGCCTTTAGGAATTGGTACAGCTTTGGTCGTTCATAAAGTAGTGATTCCCAGGCAAAGACCGGCGACGTAGCCTTACACCTCGAATTATGACTTTCGCAGGAGAATCAGTGGTTCATGACGCTGGGGTCGCAATGCTGCCAGGGATACTTAGTGGAGCCTCTGCCAATAGCGTAATAAACCCGGTTCCTCCAGGAACCGGATTTTTACTTTTTGTCATTAAAGCCAGGAATCGGGTGCGGATTGGCATAAAGATGAGCTATAATCTTAAAGACAGGCCGAAGAATGGCCAATTTTGATTAGAAAAGGGTGGCGGTAGTGAAAAAAATACTAATATGTATCCTTGCTTTCATCATTGGCCTGGGACTAGCCGGTTGTAACGGAGGAGGACCTTCGGCCAATGAAGACCAGGGCTCCCAGAAAACCATCACCATTGGGGTTATGCCGGATGTGGAGTCAATCCCGTTTATTATGGCACAGAAAAACGGTTATTTTAAGGAGCAGGGAGTAGAGGTCAAGATTCTACATTTCAAGAGTGCCAAAGACAGGGACAGTGCCCTGCAGAGCGGCCAATTAGACGGAGTTATCACCGATGTTCTGGCCGTTGTCTTTTCCAATGAAGGAGGCACTAACCTCAAGATAATATCCAAAAATGATGGCGATATAAAGCTGATAACCGGCAAGGATTCCGGCATTGATTCAATGGCGGCGCTGAGGGGGAGAAGCATCGGTCTCTCTTCCAATACCATCATGGAGTATACCGTAGACAAGATGCTGGAGTCTGCTGGACTCAAATCTGAAGACGTGAAAAAGACAGTCATTCCACCGTTGCCCACCCGGTTGGAGATGCTCCAGGGCGGCAAGATTGATGCGGCGATTCTTCCAGAACCCCTGGCAGGTTTGGGCGTAAACAACGGAGCAGTGGTCCTGGCCAGCACTGACCAGATGGCCAACAAGGCTGGCGCGATAGCCTTTACAGCTGAGAGCCTGCAGCAGAACCGGGAGGAGATTAAGGCGGTTTTCCGGGCGTACAACCAGGCTGTGGAATACCTGAAAACTGAGCCGGTATCCAGTTACGCTGATTATATTATTGAAGTTCAGAGTTTCCCGGCAATGTTAAAGGATTCCCTGCAGCTTCCTGCCTACCAGGAAGCGGTCGCGCCGGATCCGGGGATCGTAGCTGATGTTCTTGAATGGATGGAAGCGAAAGACTTGATTAAAGGCAGCTATGAATACCGGGATCTGGTAGATGATGAGATACTGAGGTAGATAACGTGATTGCAGTCAAGGACCTGTCAGTCAAATATAGCAGCAGACATGGAGAAGTTCAGGCCCTGGATAAAGTCAGCATAAATATGGCTGCGGGTGATCTCTACACCATTATCGGGCCGTCTGGGTGCGGGAAATCAACCCTGCTCTATGTTTTGTCCGGTATACTGACTGATTTTGATGGCAGTGTGTTGATTAACGGGAAACAGGTGAATCCCCGTACCCAGCGTATAGGTTTAATTCTGCAAAACTACGGATTGTTGCCCTGGAAGACGGTATACCAGAATGTCATGCTGGGTTTAAAGATCAAATACGGTAATACCGAGTTAAATGAAGAAGGCCGCTACCTGCTTCAGCAGCTGGGTATAGATAATCTGCTGAACAGATACCCCAAGGAACTGAGCGGTGGCCAACAGCAGCGGGTGGCTATTGCCCGGGCATTCATGCTTAAACCTGATTTACTCTTGATGGACGAGCCGTTCTCTGCATTGGATGCGATAACCCGGGAAGAGATTCAGGAGCTCTTTCTGGAGACCTGGCAACAAAACCCGGTAAACACCGTCTTTGTTACCCACAGCGTTGATGAAGCTTTATACCTGGGGCGCAAGGTCGCAGTTTTTTCACCGTCCCCTGGAAGGATACTGGAGGTTGTAGACAACCCTTGCTTTCATCAGGATAAACTGCAGTTCGGAGATGGATATTACAAGATGTCGGTGCATTTGCGCAACCTACTAAGCAAAGGATGATTTCGGTGCAGTCAAAAGAGAAGTGGCAGGGGGCATTATACAGCCTGGTAGTAGTTCTTGTCGGGTGGTGGTTGGTGTCGTGGCTGTTCAGACTGCCGATTATTCCTTCACCGGTCGCGGTATTTCTAAATATCGCCGATGTATTTTCAACGAAGATGGAAGTCCATGTCCTGTACAGCCTGGGGCGTATTGTCGGGGGAATCTTTGTAGCCATCCTGATCGGGGTCCCACTCGGCTACCTGATGGGGGCTTTTGAACGAGTGAACCGGCTCCTTTCACCCCTGGTGTATTTTACCTACCCGGTACCCAAGCTGGCTTTGCTTCCAATTGTGATGCTGCTGTTTGGTTTGGGGGAAACCTCCAAACTGATAATGATTGTACTGATTATTGTTTTCCAGATCATTGTTACCTCCCGGGATGCGGTTAGGAGTATTCCCCAGGAGATCTTCCGTTCTCTTCGCTCCCTGGGTGCCAGCAGGCTGCAGGTATTCACCGAAATTATACTGCCGGCATCACTTTCCGAGGTTCTGACTGCAACCCGTCTCGCCTTAGGAACCGCTGTGTCTATCCTCTTTTTCACCGAGACCTTTGGGACCGAGTTTGGGATGGGCTATTTTATTATGGACGCCTGGCTGCGTGTTGATTACCTGGACATGTACGGGGGGATTGTTGTTTTGAGCTTCATGGGCTTCGTTCTCTTTACTGTAATTGATATATTGGATAATTATTTAAGTTCCTGGCGCTGATTTACGTAATAGAAGTCAAAAGAATTCGTTTTTGTGTTAATATTAGACAAAGTGCATTCGTTGTTCATCAGTTTATTATCCAGGAATTATACATGGTTGATGCTGATGGCCGGGATGCGAGCGGACAAACCAAATTTAAATTTTGTGGAGGGGATACTTGTAATGAAAAGGATGTTGACTCTGGCCCTATGTGCGGTCCTGGCCGTTGGACTGCTCGTCACCGCCGCGGGTTGCGGTGGCGGCAATCAACAAGGTGACGAACCCAAACAATTCAAAGTAGGTCTTGAGTGTGGGTATGCTCCGTTTAACTGGACTCAGGCTGATGACAGCAACGGTGCAGTACCGATTTCCGGCAGTAACCAATATGCCGGTGGCTATGATGTTGAAATTGCCAAGATTATTGCTGAAGGTCTCGGCAGGGAACTGGTTATTGTTAAAACGGCCTGGGATGGCTTGCCGCCAGCCGTGCAATCAGGCAGTGTCGATGCAATTATTGCGGGGATGTCCCCAACAGCGGAGCGCAAGCAGACTATCGACTTTTCCGACCACTACTACAAGTCGGATCTGGTAATGGTAGTCAAGAAGGGTTCGGCTTATGAAAACGCCACCAGTATTCAGGACTTTTCTGGAGCCAAGATCACAGCTCAGTTGAACACTTTCCACTACTCAGTCATTGATCAAATCAAGGGTGTACAAAAACAGACGGCTATGGATGATTTTCCCGCCATGCGTGTTGCCCTGGAATCTGGTATTATTGATGGGTACGTATCGGAAAGACCGGAAGGCGTTTCAGCTTCTGCAGCCAATGCCAATTTTGTAATGGTTGAGTTTGCTGAAGGCGAAGGCTTTGTGGCTTCTGATGATGATGTAGCCATCGCGGTTGGCCTTAAGAAAGGCAACCCGGATGTTACCAAGATTAATGAGATCTTAGCCGGAATTTCCGAAGAGCAGAGAATAGAAATGATGGATAATGCTATCAGAAACCAACCTGCCGCACAATAAGTCGCAGTAATTAACGACGCTTTACGGGAGTGTAATGTCAGTGGAAAAATCTTTTATAGATTGGGTTTTGTTAATTTGGGATAGCAACTGGCCCCTATTTCTTTTAGGGGCCAGAAATACCCTCATCATTGCTTTATCCGGTACGATTATCGGGTTTTTTATTGGTGTTATCATTGGAGTAATCCGGACCATTCCGATCGACCAAAACACCCATCCACTGGCCAGAATAGGTTATAAAATTGTTAACTTCCTGTTGTTGTGTTACATTGAAGTATTTCGTGGAACCCCTATGATAGTACAGGCCATGGTGATCTTTTATGGTGCCGCCTGGATATATAATATTCATTTGTCTCCGATTCCTGCAGGGATATTTATTGTCTCCATCAATACTGGCGCGTACATGGCGGAGATTGTCAGAGGTGGCATCCTCTCCATAGATAAAGGCCAATTTGAAGCGGCTCATTCCATTGGTATGACTCATACCCAGACCATGGCCAATATTGTTTTGCCGCAGGCGATACGTAATATCCTACCTGCAACCAGCAATGAGTTTGTAATCAATATAAAAGATACCTCAGTATTGAGTGTAATCTCGGTTACTGAGCTTTTCTTCCTGTCCAAATCGGCGGCGGGAGTAAACTTCGCATTCTTTCAGACAATGTCGATTACCTGTGTCATATATTTCATTATGACCTTTACCGTAAGCCGGATTCTAAGATACCTGGAAGTAAAGCTCGACGGCCCATCCGTCTATACCATCCATGGCTCGCAGACGGTTCCCGAGGCACAAATCAGGATTGTGAACAGGGAGTAATAGTATGGAAAAGATTATTGAGATCAAACATTTACGAAAAGTCTTTGGAACCAATGAGGTTTTGAAGGATATAAACTTCTCCGTCAGTAAGGGTGAGGTGGTTTGCATCATCGGTGCCAGTGGTTCAGGGAAGTCAACTCTGCTCCGCTGCCTGAACCTGCTCGAATACCCGACAAGCGGGGAGATACTATATCATGGGCAAAACATCTTGAAACATGATATGTCCAATGCGGTTTATCGGGCCAAACTGGGCATGGTCTTTCAGCAGTTCAACCTTTTTAATAACCTTACGGTTTTGAACAACTGTATGGTTGGACAGATTAAGGTTTTAAAGAAGGACAAAGCCACCGCCAGGAAAACTGCCATGGAATACCTGGAACTGGTGGGTATGTCCCAGTTTATTAATGCCAGGCCCAATCAGATATCGGGGGGACAGAAACAGCGGGTGGCAATCGCCCGGGCCCTCTCCATGGAACCGGAGGCTCTGCTGTTTGATGAGCCGACCAGTGCACTGGACCCGGAACTGGTGGGTGAGGTATTGAAAGTTATGAAAAACCTGGCCCGCAGTGGGCTCACCATGCTGGTGGTTACCCACGAGATGGGCTTTGCACGTGAGGTGGCTAACCGGGTGGTATTTATGGATGCCGGAGTCATCGTAGAGGATGATGTCCCCGAAGTCATCTTTAATAACCCGAGCAACGAACGGACCCGGGAATTCCTGAAGCGGATTCTTGAAGAATAAGGTGACAAATAACCGAGCTGCCAGGACCGGCAACGTTTGAAAATAGTACCGGATTTACTGAAATGCCAATTAAACCGGCCAACATAGGCCGGTTTTTTCGTGTCTTGTTCCTTCCACTAACCAAAACACCGGGTTTGAAAAACAGCAGGAATTAGAAATATAACAAATTGGAGGAAATATTGGATGAGAAAAGGATACTGCAAAAAAGCGTAGAAATTAAATAATAATTAGTCTGTTTTGACTATTCACACCATTGCATTTGCTGTCGTTTTGGTTTTGTTCGAGGAAGGGAGTAGGTAGAATGGAAATCAAGGCATGGGAGAGGTTTTGGGAGAAGTCTTGGACTGACCTCTGGATCCACGAAGGCTATCAAATCGGAAAAGACCCATTGTTTTATCAACTCTACAGCAATTCCATGAAGCTGCGCGACCGTCCCGCCATCATCTTTTACGGTAAGGTGTTTACCTGGAATGAACTGAGAAACCTCATAATGCGAGCAGCAGGCGGTCTTCAGAAGCTGGGTGTGAAGAAAGGGGACCGGGTTTATCTCGGTATGCAGAACTGTCCCCAGTTTGTGTTCTCCTACTTTGCTGCCCATTGTTTGGGAGCCGTGGTAGTGGCAATGAGCCCGGCTTATCGAGCAGGTGAAGTCAGTTATGCCCTGAATGACAGCGGCGCCAGGGTGGTTATTATTGAAGAGTCAGTTGTACCAGTGATAAACGAAATCAGAGACAAGATCCCGTCCGTCGAAAACATTGTTGTAACCTCCCTGGCCGAATACTTGCCTGATGAGCCTTACCCCGCATTTCCCGCCATGTCGGCTCAAACGGTGCAATGCCCCGGAGCTATTGACTGGAAAGAGTTTATTGCCAGTGAACCATTGAAACGAATGGCTGACGTTGACATTGACGATCTGGCCCTGCTGCAGTACACCTCGGGAACGACCGGGCGTCCCAAAGGTGCCATGCTTGTTCACCGCAATCTGGTAAATGGTGCTTTCATCAACGGAGCGCAAACCGGGAATACCGTTGATTCGGTGGAACTCGCGGTACTGCCTTTGTTCCACATTACCTGTATGAATGACCTCATGTTATCCTGGGCGTTTGTTGGCAGTACCCTTTTAATCATGACCCGGTTTGAAGCCGAGCCGTTTCTGCAGGCCGTCGAACGTTACCGCGCGACCTATACGGTGGTAGCTACCCCGGTGGTAATTGCCCTTGCCAATCATCCCGCTTTTGGAAAGTATGACATCAGCAGTTTAGGGAAGTTCGGTATCGGTGGCGCGAAATTGCCGGAGGCTGTTTGGAATAAGTATCATGAACTCGGTGTCACGCTGGTTGAAGGTTATGGGATGAGCGAAACCACGGCCACTACAGTATTTAATCCCCGCGACCGTATTAAGCTGGGGAGTATTGGACTGCCGGTCCCGCAAGTTGATTTGAGAATCGCTGATATTAATGATATCAGCCGGGATGTGGGGATCGGAGAGGAAGGAGAACTGTGGGTCAAAACCCCCAGCTCTGGCATTGGCTACTGGAACAACCCGGAGGAATCGGCGCAGACTTTCCTGGGGGATGGCTGGGTGCGCACCGGGGATATTGTAAAGATGGATGAGGATGGCTACCTTTACGTCTGCGGCCGCTTGAAGGAGTTGATAAAATCCTCCGCCTACAGTGTATTCCCAGCAGAGGTTGAGGAGTATATGTATGCCCACCCATCGGTCATGGAATGCTGTGTGATTGGAGTCCCTCACGAATACAAAGGGGAAGAAGTCAAAGCATTCGTAGTGCTTAAGCCGGACTGGGAAGGGAAAATCACCGAACAGGAATTGGTTGAATGGGCCAAAGGCCAAATGGCCCCGTACAAATACCCTCGCACTATTGAATTCCGTGCAAACCTGCCGAAACTGGCATCAGGCAAGATTATGAGAAAACAACTCAAGGCGGAAGAGGAGGCCAGACAATCAGTCTGAAGATACATATCAGACAGGACTGCCGTATCCCGATTTGACTGCAAATAGACGAACTGAGTTATTAAACCATTGAAATATATAAGGCCCCGCTCGAAAAAGGCTCTTTCTTAAGGGCCTTTTTTTGCTCCATCTATGTCATTTATGTGAGTAATTCGTTTGCCCTGCAAGACAAATTCTGAATGTCAACGAAAAAGTTTACCACGTGATATTGAATTTGTTTACCACTAATGATCACCAAAAAGTTTACCAACACTGATACTGAATTTGTTTACCACCTTGATAATGAAAAAGTTTACCACCAGGGAGTTAAGAAAGGGGAACGACTCCTAGAGAGTCATTTCCCCTCACGGAATCCTTAAATCAGGTTAGGCTCGGTTCGGCTCTGTAAGGATGCTCTGAATTCATGTTTAATACATGAGATCTAAAGGTCAGCCTGTCAACTAGAGCCGTTACCATAGTAGTGTTTTCGAACATTGTGACCCAATCCGAGAACTTGAGATTCGTCGATACTATAACACTTTGGCGTTCGGATCGGTCAGCAATGACTTTGAACAAAAGCTCAGACTGATGGCGATTAAACGTCAAATAACTAAGTTCATCAATAATAAGGAGTTCTGCCTTGGCAATTTGCTTTTCCAACTTACGAAGCTTTTTGTATTCTTGGGCTTCAATTAGTTCATTAGAAAGATTGGCCGCTGTATAGAATTTTACGTTCATACCCTGCATGCAAGCTTTGATGCCTAAAGCTACTGACAAATGGCTCTTCCCCGTTCCGGGGTTCCCGATCATAACTATGTTTTGACGTTTGGTGATAAAATCACAGCTGGCCAGTTCCCGGATAAATGCCTCATCTATATGTTCAAAACGGCTAAAATCCAATTCATCGATGGTCTTGATATAGGGGAAGGTTGCTGCCTTAATTTTACGACGCTGACTGCGCTCCATACGGGAGTCTAGTTCCATTTTCATAAGTGCGATCAGGAAATCTTCATAACCTTGGTCAGGTCCTAACTGCCGGATGATGTCCCCATAGTGGTTAAAGGCCGGGGTACGCAACTGTTTTGCATATAGTTCTATCGTCTGTGCGTTTACATTCATTGATACGCCACCCCATACCTTTCATCATACTTCGTCAAG
The DNA here is from genome assembly GCA_050951725.1 of Syntrophomonadales bacterium. GTDB lineage: Bacteria > Bacillota > Syntrophomonadia > Syntrophomonadales > DTU052 > DTU052. Next base: position 80,729 of record JBMNJO010000019.1, read on the forward strand.
TCGGTTGGTTTTACGGCTATCTCTTGTTTGAGATAGAGGCCCGTATTCGGAAGCGGCTCATGGAGGCAACTCCGAATCATATCCACTGTAGGAATAATACCTTCAGGAAGGGAGTGTTTTAAGGCAAGAATAGTATCTTCCCCATAATCTACACATAGGCGAAGAAGTTTAACCATCTCCTTGTTGTTACTGCTAGCCCATAATATCCAGCAATAGACGGCGTTAGTTGTCCAAAAGTTGACGGATATAGCGTCCAACAATTGCCCCGTGGGGGCGGGGAGAACTAAGCCAGCTCTCCCTGGATGACCAATTTGACCATGTGATCGTCAATAATTCTTCGGTTGTTCTGTGCCCCATAAAGCAGGCAGTGAGTACAGACCTTGTTAACCATCCTTGCCGTTCCACCGGAGAACTTGAAAATCTCATCAATAGCATTATCGGAGAAAATATCATGGTCGGCACCTGCGTATTCCAGGTGTCGTTTTACGTAATCTCCAACCTCAGCCCTGTCAAGGTGAGGTAGCCTGCAAATCAGGTCAATCCTTTGCCTTATCGCCGCGTATGATTGTAGCTTGAACCTTTCCCAGAGTTCGTTCTGACCAACCAAAACCAAAGCCATGGGACTCTGAGCATCCATTTTGAAGTTCAACAAGAACCGGACTTCTTCAAGCATCTCCTTGTCCAACAGATGGGCTTCGTCTACGATTACCACCGGCTGCAGCTTGTGGATGCCCTTCATCAGTTCAATCTCTTTATGCAGCTGCCGTTTGGCATCACCCCGATAGAATTTAGCTTCACACCCTAACTGCTCAAGTAAGCCTTTGTAAAAATGCCTCGGTGTAAGCTTGGAATCTGCCAAGTACATTACCATGAATCTCGAATTATCCAGGATATCTTTAAACCTTCGAATAGTTGTGGTCTTTCCTGTGCCACAGTCCCCGGTTACAACTATAAATTGCTGGCGTTCCGCAGCGTATCCTAGTCTTCCCAGGGTCTCTTCAAACCGGTGCGACTGATACAGCTGATTGGTTGGGATATCCCTTGAAAATGGAGTTTTCTTAAATCCATAGAAATCCTCAAACATTACCTTCGCCCTCCTTCCGAACTTTCCGGTAGGAGACGACCGGGATGGGAGGTTTCGTACGCTCTTGATTCTTTTTAGCTGCGGCACTTAGTAACCGTGATGAATCTGCTGGTTCCGGCAGTAAATGCTCTGGTAGCCGGGGCCTTTTTCCGCTCTGCTCTCCAATCACCATTTGGCGCACCCTAAAGGGTTCATGGCTTTCGTATTCAATGGTTAATTCGCTGGTATCAGCCGGGTCGTAAATAACACTTACTTTGCACCCGATAAAGTTGAGCCCAACTTCATACTTGCGCCCTTCGAAGCTTATGCAGCCTGATTTATCCACTTTTCGTTCTTCACAATGCATAAAGGCACTGGCTAATGTTTCCGGGTCTATGTATTTCAAAGGATGTTTGTCGCTCTGATAGGCAGCATAGGGGGTAATGTTCCCGCCTAATCCGGCATGTGGTTTATGCTGATAACATTCCTCCAGCCAGACCGCAAACAGCTGGTTTAATCGGCCCAGGGTTTGCGGTTTCTCCAATGATACCTCTGCCAGGAATGAGTCTACTAATCTATTGAACCTCTCTGGTTTTCCGGTAGCTTCAGGAGAATAGGGTTTGGCATAGAGTAAGCGAACGCCCATTTTGGAACAGGCCCTAATCATCCATTTGGTTCGATACTGACTGCCGTTATCAAAGTATACTTTTTCGGGCACTCCGTACTTAAGAACTGCCTGCCGGAACGCATCTTCTACAATGATTTGATCGAGCATGGGATAGAACTGTCCGTGCAGAATAAACCGTGTAGCGTCATCGATGAAGATTACCAGGTAAACCTGCTTTTTACGTCCATCTTGGCCAATAGGCAGGTATGGGCCGTACTTGAGGTCTGAATGCCATAATTGATTGCGATACTTCTTTTGATAGCGCCGGGCAGCGGTGCCGCTTTCAGCGTAAAGCTTCATATGTCGGGCACTGTACCCACGTTCAGCTAGTTTTTCCTGCAGGGTACTGCGCTTGATTTGGCCAGGCTCGGCTAGCCCCTCCCACTCCAGGATCTGAATTATCTGAGATATGCTGCGGCTTGGTACCTGCCTGCGCAACAGGATGGCTTGTTCAAGAATTTCTGGTGGGACGGCTTCACTGGTCCGGTAACCTCTCTTGCCGTTCGGCTTTAGTCCGGAAAAACCTTCTCTTCGATATTGGGTTAGATAACGGCGCAAGGTTCGTTCTGATATCCCGGATTCTTCACATATCCTGGCTTTAATCTGTCGGGCATGGGCATTATCTAAACCCTCGGCCAGAAGTGGAGATAACAGTTGCATCCGCTGGGCAGCAATTTCCTCGGCTTTCTTTTGGTCCTTCATGCTGATTTCCTCCTTTGTCAGGTTTCAGCATGAGTCTACCTCATGTCCATTACGGACAGAATGCAAAACGGGTATGTGGCCAAAGATTTAAATTTGCTATCGGTCGGACAATTCTCGCTAGCCATCCCGGGGCATCTCCAACATGATGCCATATTCTCTGGAGCTTGGACTTTGGAAGTAGGGAAGCATCGTTCACAGATTCATTGCCATATCTGATCTTGATTGATTCCAGGCAGCCGTGAAAGTAATCCGCCAGGTTGTTAAACCAGTGTCGCCAACGGCCTAGGGTTGCTTCATCAGCTGGTATGCTTAGTTCAGGCTCTCCGGTTACCACTGCTTCAATATTCTCACTGACATGGCGCTTGTATGGAACAAGTTTGTCGGGGAGCTCGTGATGAATACGTCTGCACTCTACACATCGTAATCTGCGGATGACCAGGCACATTTTTTGTCCTTGGTCATTAATACAGATTCGCTTCCTGCTGCCGATCACTTTCAACCGTCCATTACAACATGGGCAAGAATTCTGTTCCTCGCTCCTAACGAAAAACACCCTTTTCGGGGTTTTCTATTAGCTCATAATTTGATACAATGACCATGCTTTTAGGTGGGACGTCCTTGGTGCTATTGTTTGGTCCAGTAGCACAACAAACAGGGACGTCTTTTCCTTTCTTAAGCTATGGCCATTATATCCGGCAACTCTCGGTCAGGCAATTCCATCAGCTTTCGGTCAGCTTGGATTGGCAGTAACAGTTAGTTCGTAGAAGTAGAGGACATATAAGTACTAGTGGAAAGAAAAGAAACTTTAGTTCAAATCATGTATTTTCACAAATTATCTTCTGTGGAGAGTGTGGCGAAATATACCGTAGAGTTCATTGGAATAACCGAGGTAAAAAATCGATTGTTTGGAGATGCGTCAGTAGACTTGAGAATACAGGGTTAACTTGTCATTCCCGAACCGTGCTGGAGGATATGATAGGCCTTGCTACGGTGGAGGCAATTAATAAACTAATAGGGCAAAAGGATGGCTTTTTAACTATCTTAAAGGAAAATATAGATACAGTGATAAGTGAAACGGACAATAATATTGTTGCCGAGATAGATAAAAAGCTAGAGGAATTACAAAAAGACCTTTTGAGACTGGCCAATTCCAAAGAGGATTATAACGACATTGCTGATGAGATTTACAGGCTCAGAGAGGAAAGGCATAAGGCTTTAGCAGAAGAAGCTGGCAAAAAAGGCTCCAAGCAAAGGCTAGAAGATATGGAAAAATTCCTAAATGAACAATCCACCCTCCTTGAGGAGTATGATGAGCAACTAGTAAGGAGACTTATAGAGAAAATAACGGTCTATGAAGATAAACTCACAGTGGAATTTAAGTCGGGTACTATGATTGATGTGGTTTTATAGTTTTTATTACATTACCCTACAGGCTAAATTGCTTGTAGGGTTTTTTAATTGAAACTAAATTAGTGTTTAGTATTGACTAAATACTAATTTAGTACTAAACTCAAGATAAGATTTCATTTTATTAACAAGGGCGTGAAAATATGAGTAAAAATGTTAACTTTTTAATAGATGAGGATGTATATGAGAAATTTTGTCTTGCCATGAACATCTCTAAGGATTCTGAAAAAGAAGCTATTGAAATGTGTATGAGATGGTATATTGCTAAGACTTTTGAAAAGGCCTCTCACGAATACAACCCTAAAACAATATCCAAAAAAACTAAGGAAACAAATAAAGATTATTATGGGAAGGCTATTCAGCGTATTCCTGTGTGGGCATTAAAGACAGAACAGTATAATCATAAAATTATAAAAGCTTACTTTACTGCAGTTGATATTGCTGGTAAAGCCACAATTTCAATGATGGAACGTCTATGCAGTGATAAGGAACACCCAGAGTTATATGTGCCTACCTTTAAAAATAATTATTCACAAATGAAAATAGATGGAGCTAAAAGTCATGGTAAAGTATTTGAGGATGATGGAGAGAATGTTTGGATTTGGAGTGAAGTAGAAGATATTCTGATGAAGTATAAATCGAGTTTTTACAATGGGGAGGTTTAATGATGGTCATAAATATGAAATTTTTCAACGTGTACTATTTCTGTCATCTTGCTAATGAAAGCATGGGGAAATTTGATTATGCTAGAACTAATGCTGAATTTACAGAACGGCAGTTTGAAGTTGAGCCAGAAGATTTTCCAAAGGTGTCTGTACTAAGGGAATATTGCTTTTGGCTTATTGATAGGGTGTTCTATGAGCAGGCCAATTATATTGCAAACTCAGGAGAAATTGCAGATTTTAATCCCATCCATTGGATAAATCAAGCAATTCTAAAATATAGAGGTATAGATATCTCCCTAAGAAATGGCTTTGAAGCCAATAATGATGATTATCTTGAGTCATATAATAACTATATTGAATACCTGAATGAATATGAAGACGGACTATTCGAGGATGTTCTTAATGATATCGCAACGGAAGTGGAATATATTCTGTTTCAAAATCGAGATTTCCTATTAAGATTTAATGAACAACAGGCTGTTGCATTTGAAGATAATTTAAGAAAAAGAAAATATATTCCTGAATGGGTGAAACGTGCTGTTTTATTTAGAGATAAAGGTTGTTGTGTTTTTTGTAAAAGAGATTTGACGGGATTGTACTCGATACTAGAAGATAATGAAAAACACTTTGACCATATTGTGCCATTGAATGAAGGTGGATTAAACGATGTGTGTAACATCCAGTTATCTTGTCAAGATTGTAATTTAGCAAAATCAGATACCAGTAAAACAAGTACTTTGTATCAGAGTGCATACTGAGTAGAAAACATAAATTGCAATCAATGTAATTTACCTAAGAATAGTTAGGAGGATAAGCATGAGCAGATTAATTGATAACAGCATAAGTATTTATGAGGCTTTGCAAAATATTAAAGAAGGTAAATATGTTATGCCGGCATTTCAAAGACAGTATGTTTGGAGTATGGAGCAAGTTGAAAAATTGTGGGATTCTATTCTTCTAGATTACCCTATAGCAACCTTTTTGTTTTGGCATCTAGATGATGATAATGTAACTTGGGATACATACTTTTGTAATTTTTTATATGAAGTAACTTTTGATAATCGTAAGCAAGCAGATACTGTGAATTATGAATTAAGCAATATAAATGTTAATAAAACTGACACAGCTGTGCTTGATGGGCAACAGAGATTGACTTCATTATTTCTTTCTTTATTCGGTAATGCTTTTATTCGGCAGAAATATGCAAGAAGAAAAAATAGTGGTGGTATTGTTACAAAGTTATTGATTGAGTTAAACAAAAACAAACTAACGGTTGATGAGGAAGAATATAATAGTAAAAAATATGATATAAAATTTAGTGAAAAAGTTGGCAAGTTAAGCCCAACACAATTTGAGATAAAAAATATACTAGACCCAAGATTTCAAGATGAAAGTACCAGAAATAAAGCTATTGAAGAGGTTATTTCTAAGGTTCCTTCAGATAGTAAAGATTATGCTAGAAACATTTTAAATAAACTCTATAACAAGATTTTTGTAGAAAAGTTAATTCGCTATACAGAAATCCATGATATGAAACAAGATGATGCACTTGAAATGTTTGTAAGATTTAATAGTGGCGGTAAAGCTCTACGAAAATCTGAAATCACTATGTCTATACTTGAGGCATATTGGCCAAGTGCAAAAACTGAATTTGGAAAACTACTTGTTGACTCTTATGTAGGATTCGGAACAGATTTTATAATTCGTTCTGCTCTTATGATTTATGGAGATGTTGTCAAATCAAATATAAGTAAAAGCATAGCGGAAGAATTAAAAAATAATTGGAGCGAATTCAAAAAGACGTTAAAAAATCTAGAAGTCACATTAAAGGAAATGAAAATCGAGGTTAGTAGATTTGCAAGCAGCTGGAACGTGCTATTGCCGATTATCTACTTTATCTACTATAATCCTGAATATAAAAATAACCTTGATGGTATCCGTGCATATTTGATTAGAGCAGTTTTGTTTACTTATTTCCAATCAGGTACAACTGGAAAGTTGCAACAGATGAAAAGTAGAATTAATGAAAATGATTATGAAATAACGGTGGACATGCTTAACCAAATGAACGATCTTAGAGTAACAGACGGTAAAATTGAAGATATTTTAAATGAGGAAAAAGGCAGTAGAGTTGCCAGTGAAGCCTTATATTTCCTTAGTTTGGATTGGAGAAATAACCACTTCAAATATGAACAGGATCACCTCCACCCATTTGAAAGATTTGATGGTAATAAACCAATTTCTGTGTCTATGGAAGATTGGAGAAGATGGAGAGGTAATCGAAACAGACTAGCTAATTTACATCTCCTAGAAGGTAGAAGTAATTCTAGTAAAAGTGATATGAGACTTGCAGATTATTATAATGATATGAATGATGTACAGAAAGCAGAGTTTATAAAACAATCACTTATCCCAGAGGGTGTTTCGCTTGAACTGGAGAATTTTGAGGAGTTTTACGAGGCGAGAAAAGCGATACTAACGGAAAAGATACGTGAGTTGTTAGGGTAAATTCTGTTTAAGTAAGTTTGAATTTTCTAACTAGTGTGGAGGTTAAATCAGATGGAAACGGATACAAGAAATCTATCTTCAATTGAAATCAGAAATCTAATGTTAGAAACTTTGGCATATGAAGAAGCAGATATTGATTCAGAAGGTAAAACATTCAAAATGTATGGTTATCAAGGTGCACAATCAGATTTATTTCGTCTTATGGAAGGTCTTGCAGTAAAAAGAGGACTGATTAAAGAAAAAGTTCCTCTACATGGAGCTGCATGGGGTGCAAGTGGTTTCATGCTTCATCCACTTAGCACAACAAATTTTAGCCGTAGTGATATAATGTTTCTGCCCACATAAAATGCCTGTGACCTGTCCACAATAAGTGGCCGAATAGAATCAACCAAGTTGTATACTGGAAATGGTTCCTTAAATCAAATCCGAAAAGGAAAAGAGAAGGTTCCGATTCCCGGTATACGAGCGGCAACTCACCTGGAACCTTTACCTTCTCTCCCAAAAGCACCTTGATAGTAACGTATTTGGGATCATCAGTAAAGGACTACCAGGAAAATTTCTTTCACACTGTTGCTCAGCAAGAGTGGCACTGCCCCATCTGCGGCATGCTTCTATCCCACCACGGGTATTACTCTCGGATCGTTATCGGTGATGATGGACCTAACCTTATCTTGATTTTCCGGGGCCGGTGCGAGGACTGTGATAAAACCCATGCAATCCTTCCGGACTTCATTGCACCTTACAGACGTTACTTAATGCCGGTAATCAGCCAGGCCGTTGAAATAATAATGGAGGAAGAGATACCGCCCGAACAAGTCAGCGGTCCACAGGATATTTGTACCGCCCGGCGCTGGCACCATCGCTTTTCATTGATCTGTAACGAAGCGATTGGTTTCCTGACCAGCATTGCCGTTAAAACCACCGGTCAAATGCCTACCCTTATTGGAAATGACCTGTCATCCTCTTGGCAGCTCCTAAAAACAGCACTCTTTGCTCTGCCGTCCATCCTGTCCACATCTATCATGGGGGCGGTTAACATATGGCTGACCCGGGACACAGTTGACCTATGGCTTTGAAATACCACATACTTTGCACTGCTGGCCAATACTCTTGTCTGATATTGTAAATCCACAACCAACAGACAAGGGAGGAAAGCGTAATGAATGCTAACGAGAAGCATGAGAAAGCTCTAAAGACATTTCAAATTATCGCCCCGTTGCTTGAAAGCGACCTAGAAGCTGCTGAGATTCGGAGACGAAGGGCTGAGATTTTGGCACGTTACGAAATATCGGAGCGAACCCTGCGCCGTTACCTTAAAACTTACCGGGATGGCGGCTTTGAATCCCTCATGCCCAAAAGTCGATCCGATTGCGGCCTGTGCCGGGCAATTGATGAACCACTTCTGGTGGAGGCGATGCAACTTAAAGAAGAACTCCCTGAACGTAGTGTCAGCCGTATCATCCAAATCCTAGAGGGTGAAAAGCTGGTGCCCCCCGGCAAGATCGCCCGCTCTACCTTAACCCGGCAACTTACGGCTAAAGGCCTAACTCGTCAGGAACTGATGAAAGATAAGACCGGACATCGACGTTTTCAGAAGGAACACCGTAATCAAATGTGGCAGACCGATGTCAAATTTGGGCCATTTATCCCCAATCCCAATAAACCTGGACGCAAAATGAGGACCTACTGTGAACGGTAAAATAAAAGGGAGAAAAATTGGCCAATAAAAACGGATAATATTTACCGCAATGTTCCAGACCAGCTAAAATTGTTTGTTGAAAGACAACAATTTAGCAGGGAGAGGAATCAGGTGAAAGGGTGGCCGATGTATCAAGATCTGCAGCAACTAAAAGCGATGGGACTTAACAAATCACAGGTTAAGCGACGATTAGGGATAGATTGGAAAACCGTTGACCGTTATTGGAAGGTGACGCCAGACGAGTTTTCGGAAATGAGGCGGAACAACCAAAGAACAAAGAAACTAGAAAAATACGAAGATCAGATAGTGAGGTGGTTACAAGAACATCCTGATATCTCGTCAGCCCAAGTACATGACTGGCTCAAAGAGCATTATCCCGATTACCACGGAAAGGAGAGGACACTTAGACGATACGTAGCCAGTTTGCGAATAAAGCATGGAATTAAGAAATCTGTTAAGGTCCGCCAGTATCAGGCAACAGAAGAGCTGCCCATGGGTTACCAGGCCCAGGTTGATCTAGGATTTATCAACCTTAAGAATACTGAGGGTCAGAAGGTAAAGCTTACTGGATTCGGGCTAGTCCTATCACGCAGCCGTCAAAAGTACGTTGAATGGGAGGACAAACCACTAACCACGGCCAGGTTCATACATATGCATTATCGGGCATTTGAATTTATGGGAGGGGTGCCAGAAGAAATAGTCTACGACCAGGATAGGCTCTTGGCCATAAGCGAAAACTCTGGTGATGTCATATTTACGGCCGAGTTTGAGAGGTTCCGGCAACAGATGGGATTCAGAGTATATCTCTGTCGCAAAAACGATCCCGAGACCAAAGGTAAAATTGAAGCGGTTATCAAATACGCAAAGAACAATTACGCCCGGCACCGGATCTTTGATAACATCACGGATTTTAATCAGGGGTGTATAGAATGGCTAGCAAGAACCGGAAACGCCAATATACATGGCACAACAAAAATGGTACCGGCAGAAGTGTTTAAGGAAGAGCAAAAACACTTAAAACCGATACCGAACATAATTAATCAACCTGAAGAAATTGTAACAAGGCAGGTGCGTAAAGACAATACCATATGGTTCAACGGCAATCGGTATACTCTGCCCCTTGGCAGTTATTATCCCGAAAGGGAGGTAGTAATTAAAGAAGACCAGGGTCTTCTCAGTATATTTGACCTGAATACAGGTGAGCAGTTGGCCATTCACAGGATAGCGCTTGAAAAAGGCAAACTGATCAGCAACAACAACCATAAGCGTGACCATTCAGCAAAGATAGCCGAATTTTTTGAGAATACACTGGCTAACTTGGGAGGAAGTGAGACAGCAGTTGCTTTCTTGAAGGGCATTCGTAAAGAAAAGCCCAGATACATTCGTGACCAGTATGATCTTATCAATCGAACGATTGCAAATCATGACGCAGAAACGATATTTCAGGCATTAAGCCATTGCTTAGAAAGACGGATTTTTAGTGCCGTCGAGTTCGCAATAGCTCTCGATTACGTTGCCCAAACCAAAGAGAGCAAGACAAGTGGATCCATACTTGATACATCGGCCATACCTCCCGCCTACCGAATCAAAACAGAGGTAAGAAATATTAGCGAGTATGCCGCTATTTATGGAGGTGTGAACGTTGAACAAGGCCGAAGAAACCAGAGGTTACATGAAAAGCCTTAATCTTTCTTGGAGCCGGGACAACCTGGATCAGGCACTCCAAGAGGCTAACATTACCGATATGTCGTACTTGGAGTTCTTGAACCGCCTTTTGCGAGGAGAGCTGACATACAAGGAAAAGCGGGCTGAGGAACGCAGAATGAAGATGGCCGGGTTCCCCTTTATCAAAACAATTGACGAGTTTGATTTCGTATTTCAGCGTTCTATTACCCGGAAACAGGTTAATCAGTTATTGGATATGCAGTGGATAGAAAAATGCTACAATCTGATTTTTTTGGGCCCTCCCGGGGTCGGCAAGAGCCACATGTCAGTGGCTATTGGATATGAGGCAGTCAAAAAGGGGTACAGGGTGAGCTTCGTAAACATGGATGAATTGATGAAGCACTTGAAGCTGGAAGCCACTTCCCCACGCAGCCGGCAGAAGGTAAAACGGCTCATGGCTTCGGACTTGGTGATTATTGACGAGATAGGTTTTGTCCCTATCTCGCGCCAGGAAGCCAATTTGTTCTTCCAGTTGATATCGGCACTTTATGAACAGGCATCATTAATCATAACATCAAACAAGGGTTTTGAAGATTGGGCCGAGCTGATGGGCGATCCCGTTATTACGACCGCAATTCTTGATAGAATCGCTCATCACAGTGAGATTTTTAACCTGTCCGGGGAAAGCTACCGACTGAAGCATCGAGATTCTATACTAAGACAATAGTCCTATGGAAAATTATTGGCCAAAAATTCTCCAAAACACTTGACCGGTTACACCTACCTTCTGGTGTTTCTTGACGATGCTACCCGGCTAATCTGTCATGGACAATTCTACCTGGATCAGCGCCTGCCTATCCTGGAAGATACTTTTCGTAAAGCCCTCTTAAAAAGGGGAGTTCCCGCTTCTGTCTACGTTGATAATGGCAAGATCTTTGTTTCCAAATGGTTCAGAATGGGCTGCGCCCGCCTGAAAATACGGCATTTAAATACCCAACCCTATAGCCCTGAAAGTAAAGGCAAGGTTGAACGTTTTAACCGCACTGTAGAAGCCTTTCTGTCTGAAATCTCCCTTGACCCTCCTGCGACCCTGGAAGAACTAAACCGGGCATTCGCGGTCTGGGTAGAAGAGGGCTACAACCACCAACCCCATTCCGCGTTAGGTAATATCTCTCCCGCAGTTCGTTTCCAACAGGATACTAAAAGACTTCGTTTTGCTAATCCGGAGGAGCTCCGGGATGCCTTCTTGTGGGAGAAGTCGTGCCGTGTGGACAAGGCCGGTTGTTTTAAACTCGAAGGCAAGGTGTTCGAGGCCGGTCCTCAGTGGACTAGAAAAACGATAGATGTCCGCTATGACCCCTTGGATCTTTCTGCTGTTGAAGTCTGGCACCAGGGACAGCGGCAGAGTCTGGCTAAGACTCTGGTGATTCCGGAGTGGAATACTGCTTACTTGAAAACAGAGACAGTTCATCCAAAAACGCCACGGGAATCCCGGTATCTTAAGACCTTGGAGACAAAAAGCCAAGTCCGCAAAGAACGAAAATTGGGGGCGATAGCCTACCGTAACCTAGAGGGAGATGATAGCAGTGTTTGAGCCTTTCTTCGGTTTTCAAAGAACTCCTTTCGGGCGTAATCTGCCCGTTGATCAACTTCTTAAGTATCCGGCTCACGAAGAGCTGGTTTCGAGACTAAAGTATACGGCAGAGAAACGCTTTTTTGCCCTCATTACCGGTGAGGTTGGGTCAGGCAAATCAACGGCGCTGCGTCATCTGTTATCTCTGCTAAACCCGAACAAGTATCGAACTATCTACATAAGCGATTCGGGGCTAACACCGCGCCATTTTTACTGGGAAGCTCTGCGGCAGCTTGATCAGGAACCTCGCTTTAATCGAGGTCAGGCTAAGCGCCAGCTTCACCAAGTTATTCTTGATCTTTCGGAAAACCAGCATAAGGTGCCGGTAGTTATCGTTGACGAAGCCCATCTTCTGGACCGGGAGATGCTGGAGGAGATCCGCTTCCTCCTCAATTTCCGCATGGATTCCTACAACCCCATGGGCCTAATTCTAGTTGGGCAGCCAGAATTAAGACGTATCCTACAACTTCAAATCTATGAGGCCATTGCCCAGCGAAGTCAACGTCCGCTACCACCTTGTCTCCTTAGACCAGGCTGAGACCAAGGATTACGTAGTTCATCATCTGAAAACTGCCGGAATTAGCGCTGCAATTTTTACTGACGATGCTCTTGATGTCGTTTATGATTTTTCCGGGGGGATCGCCAGAAAAATTAATAATCTCTGCTTGGCTTGCCTACTGGCTGCTGCTTCTGAAAACAAACGTTTGGTTGATGATCACCTAGTCAAAGTGGTCATCGAAAATGAGTTTGAGTTGTAACCCACTTTATCTGGCCGGCAATTAGTTCCGGCCAGATAATTTAAGCAATTTTACCGGTCACCGATTTAGAGCACAATCCGGTCACATAGCTTGGGCGGCAACAATATAAAGAATGATTCCACTGCAAAAACCCCAAAAATATTGTAAAACAGCAGGATAAACCACTGTGAATATTGAAGTAATAGTTAGATATTTAAAGCAAATAAAAGATAAACTAACTTTAGGGTGGTTTTGCAGTATGTTCCGTAAAAACGATAGTCACTATCAAGATGAACTTTTTAGCCATTACCAGTCCATGAGACCAAGTGTAGCCAAACTACTAAACAAAACCTGGGCACCAGTTTTCTATGAACATGTTTTTTGTAAAATCAACGAAGATCTGTTTGCCCCCATGTATTGTCTTGATACCGGCAGACCCAATGTTCCAGTTAATATACTGATGTCATTAGAGATTATCAAAAACATGTTTGGTTATACTGATCAAGAATTAATCGAGCAGTTCTACTTTAACTTCCAGGTCAATTATGCCCTAGGTATAAGAAACCTGGGTGAGGTTTACCTGGCTGAACGTACCCTTTACGAATTCAGAGAAAGAGTTTATAGGCACATATTAGAGTATCCCGAGCAAGATGAAGTGATTTTCCAACAGTTTGAAATCCTAACCAAGAATTTTATCGAACAAGCCGGGATAAAAACCGATGACCAGCGTATGGATTCTACCTTGATTTCTCCCAATATCAAGAAAGCCGGTAGACTCTCGTTAGCCCTGGATGTATTGGTTCAAGCGGTAAGAGGCATTGCTTCTAACATGCTTTCCGATAATCTCAAACAAGTGTTAAGAGATAGCTTCAGAACTGATTTACTATACAGAACTAGAAATCAGGAACTGGAAAGCAGGTTCCAGAAAGTCCTTAACCTCATGCAAGAGGTAGATAACTTGGCAAATAAGGATCGTAACCTTGCTTCAAAACGAGAAATGGTTCTGCTTAAGCGTTTTCTAGGCGAACAGGCTGCCTTCGATGAATCTAAGGGAATATGGCTCGCCAAGCCCAGTAGTGAAATTGAAAGCGGTTCCCTGCAATCAGCTTATGATAGTGACGCTACCTTCCGTAACAAAGCGGGTAAGAACCATAGCGGCTACGTTTTAAACGTGAGCGAAACCAGTAGCAAAGAAAACCCGATTCAGGTGATTACCGACTTTTCAGTACAACCCAATAACATCAGCGATGTAGAGATGGCTAAGGAGCGCATACCCATCATCAAACAAAGGACGGATGTAAAGGACATCTACTTAGATGGAGGTTACTACGGCCAAGAGGTCATAGAAATGGCAGATGAGCTAGAGGTTAACCTACACTATACAGATATGACCGGACGTAAGGCTCCATCAGATAAACTTTCCACAACCAGTTTTAAGTTTGATGATGATATGAAAATAATCAGTTGTCCCCAGGGCAAGATCCCATTTAGAAGCGATTTCAATCCCGGTTCCAAGACTAGCAGTTGCCACTTCAAACACGAGGATTGCCAAGGATGCCCGAATTTTGATATATGTCCAGTAAAGACCCAGAAGAAAGACCGGATATTACGGGTTAGTTTAAAAACCATCCAGGCTGACCGGGTTAGAGATCAAATACACAATATTGCGGTCAGACGTGAAAACACCAGTTATCGTGCTGGAATCGAAGCAACCAACTCCGCTCTAAAAAGAGGGGAAGATCTGAATAACCTTTACACACGTGGCGTGCTAAAAACTTACTTGGTCACTGCTTACAAAATTATAGCCCGAAATATTAAGCAGTTTTCCCGGATGGCTCTGGGCAAGCTAAGGAAGCCGAAAAGGCCAAAAGCAGGGATATTATGCCCAAATTTAGGTTAACGAACACAAAACCATAGTAATGGAGGTCTAAATTAGCGATCTTCAGTTGAAAAAGAACTTTTTGAGCTATCTGCTCAAGACAATTTTTACTATTGAAAACCCCCATAGGGGTTAAACAACCTGTTTTTGCAGTGGAATCAAGAATATATTTGAGCAATTTCATCTACTGCTTAACCAAGGAATTATAGCGCCTGGTGCAGTAGGCAATTATGGCCACAATTTACCCTATTTTCATGTAACAGAATACGGGCTTAAATGTTTAGAAGAACAGGAAGTTTTACCATATGATATAGATGGGTATTTTGACAAGATAAAAAGTATCCCAAGCATTTCTGAATGGGTAGAATTCTATATTAAAGAAGCTTTACAGTGTTACAACGCTAATTGCATGGAAGCGGCAGTAATTATGCTTGGTTTAGCCAGTGAAAAAATAATTGATGAGAAATTAGATGCATTACTTGGATTCTTATCTAGGAATTTCAATACTGAGTTTTTACAGATGCAATCTGAGCTGGCTAATATAAGAATGGCTTCGGGAAAATTTAATTGCTACAAAAAGTATTTTGATAAGATAAAAAACAATGTATCAGATCTAGAATTCAAGAAAATGTTGCCAACGGTTGATAAAGTAGCATTTCAGACTTATGCAAACTTCACCAGGATAACTAGGAATGAATTAGCACATCCATCTGATACAAAAATGGAGCGAATTGAAGTTCTAATGATCTTTATATCTTTTATAAAGTTTTGCCAGATACAATATTGGTTTATAGATTACTACATCAATAATTGAGAAAAATAAGCCTTTAATAAGCGTTATGGCCCTAGGGATGGATATGTTCCCGCCTACCGATAGTGCAAAAAGAGCCTTTGACGTGTTCCCGACTACCGACAATATAAAAGACATCAATCCACCCCGCTCGTTGCATGTGGAGTGTGTGGTATTAATGTCACGGGTTGAGAAATAAAGATACTTTAAGCACTGATAAATAAAGGGTTTCCTGACATTGAATTTTTCTCATGGCATCTTTGTCGAGGACGTTAATGTCGGGAAACCCTTATTTTTATTCTTTGAGGGAGTGTAAATCCTTCTGTGTAAATGGGATAATCCACCGTTTATTGGGTAATACTACAAATGCTCTTCTTCATGTGGAGGATAGGGCTCCGGTGGAGACCGACCTGAGCGCCACATGAAGGTCTGCTTATACGGATGAGGGCAGCTGCAAAGCTGTCCTTTGTCTATTTAACATCCGGTAAGGCAGACTAAAAGCGCTAAACTCCGGGGTTTGATTATTCCGGCTCGAAAGAGCCGCATTTCCGATGAATAGTGAGCCACCATTCCGGAATTTGGGAGCCGCTATTCCGGAGACCCGAGCCATTACTGCTATTAAGTAGATCCATCGGGCAATACCTTGATCTTTGAAATCTTCATAAGCCGAAGAAATAAAGCGGAGGGACACCTGGCAAAGTTTACTTTGCCAGGTGGGTAAACGCCGAAATACTCCGCCTTGTAAGCTAAAAAACTCAGTGTGTCTAACCTGACTCCCGGTTTAACTATTCATTTCAGCGCTTTCTGATTCCATATCTTCCTGTTACTGCTAGCCCATAATATCCAGCAATAGACGGCGTTAGTTGTCCAAAAGTTGACGGATATAGCGTCCAACAATTGCCCCGTGGGGGCGGGGAGAACTAAGCCAGCTCTCCCTGGATGACCAATTTGACCATGTGATCGTCAATAATTCTTCGGTTGTTCTGTGCCCCATAAAGCAGGCAGTGAGTACAGACCTTGTTAACCATCCTTGCCGTTCCACCGGAGAACTTGAAAATCTCATCAATAGCATTATCGGAGAAAATATCATGGTCGGCACCTGCGTATTCCAGGTGTCGTTTTACGTAATCTCCAACCTCAGCCCTGTCAAGGTGAGGTAGCCTGCAAATCAGGTCAATCCTTTGCCTTATCGCCGCGTATGATTGTAGCTTGAACCTTTCCCAGAGTTCGTTCTGACCAACCAAAACCAAAGCCATGGGACTCTGAGCATCCATTTTGAAGTTCAACAAGAACCGGACTTCTTCAAGCATCTCCTTGTCCAACAGATGGGCTTCGTCTACGATTACCACCGGCTGCAGCTTGTGGATGCCCTTCATCAGTTCAATCTCTTTATGCAGCTGCCGTTTGGCATCACCCCGATAGAATTTAGCTTCACACCCTAACTGCTCAAGTAAGCCTTTGTAAAAATGCCTCGGTGTAAGCTTGGAATCTGCCAAGTACATTACCATGAATCTCGAATTATCCAGGATATCTTTAAACCTTCGAATAGTTGTGGTCTTTCCTGTGCCACAGTCCCCGGTTACAACTATAAATTGCTGGCGTTCCGCAGCGTATCCTAGTCTTCCCAGGGTCTCTTCAAACCGGTGCGACTGATACAGCTGATTGGTTGGGATATCCCTTGAAAATGGAGTTTTCTTAAATCCATAGAAATCCTCAAACATTACCTTCGCCCTCCTTCCGAACTTTCCGGTAGGAGACGACCGGGATGGGAGGTTTCGTACGCTCTTGATTCTTTTTAGCTGCGGCACTTAGTAACCGTGATGAATCTGCTGGTTCCGGCAGTAAATGCTCTGGTAGCCGGGGCCTTTTTCCGCTCTGCTCTCCAATCACCATTTGGCGCACCCTAAAGGGTTCATGGCTTTCGTATTCAATGGTTAATTCGCTGGTATCAGCCGGGTCGTAAATAACACTTACTTTGCACCCGATAAAGTTGAGCCCAACTTCATACTTGCGCCCTTCGAAGCTTATGCAGCCTGATTTATCCACTTTTCGTTCTTCACAATGCATAAAGGCACTGGCTAATGTTTCCGGGTCTATGTATTTCAAAGGATGTTTGTCGCTCTGATAGGCAGCATAGGGGGTAATGTTCCCGCCTAATCCGGCATGTGGTTTATGCTGATAACATTCCTCCAGCCAGACCGCAAACAGCTGGTTTAATCGGCCCAGGGTTTGCGGTTTCTCCAATGATACCTCTGCCAGGAATGAGTCTACTAATCTATTGAACCTCTCTGGTTTTCCGGTAGCTTCAGGAGAATAGGGTTTGGCATAGAGTAAGCGAACGCCCATTTTGGAACAGGCCCTAATCATCCATTTGGTTCGATACTGACTGCCGTTATCAAAGTATACTTTTTCGGGCACTCCGTACTTAAGAACTGCCTGCCGGAACGCATCTTCTACAATGATTTGATCGAGCATGGGATAGAATTGTCCATGCAGGATAAGCCGTGTAGCGTCATCGATGAAGATTACCAGAGTAAACCTGTTTCTTACGTCCATCCTGGCCAATAGGCAGGTATGGGCCGTATTTCAAGTCCGAATGCCATAATTGATTGCGATACTTCTTTTGATAGCGCCGGGCAGCGGTGCCGCTTTCAGCGTAAAGCTTCATATGTCGGGCACTGTACCCACGTTCAGCTAGTTTTTCCTGCAGGGTACTGCGCTTGATTTGGCCAGGCTCGGCTAGCCCCTCCCACTCCAGGATCTGAATTATCTGAGATATGCTGCGGCTTGGTACCTGCCTGCGCAACAGGATGGCTTGTTCAAGAATTTCTGGTGGGACGGCTTCACTGGTCCGGTAACCTCTCTTGCCGTTCGGCTTTAGTCCGGAAAAACCTTCTCTTCGATATTGGGTTAGATAACGGCGCAAGGTTCGTTCTGATATCCCGGATTCTTCACATATCCTGGCTTTAATCTGTCGGGCATGGGCATTATCTAAACCCTCGGCCAGAAGTGGAGATAACAGTTGCATCCGCTGGGCAGCAATTTCCTCGGCTTTCTTTTGGTCCTTCATGCTGATTTCCTCCTTTGTCAGGTTTCAGCATGAGTCTACCTCATGTCCATTAAGGACAGAATGCAAAACGGGTATGTGGCCAAAGATTTAAATTTGCTAACGGTCGGACAATTCTCGCCAGCCATCCCGGGGCATCTCCAACATGATGCCATATTCTCTGGAGCTTGGACTTTGGAAGTAGGGATGCATCGTTCACAGATTCATTGCCATATCTGATCTTGATTGATTCCAGGCAGCCTTGAAAGTAATCAGCCAGGTTGTTAAACCAGTATCGCCAGCGGCCTAGGGTTGCTTCATCAGCCGGTATGCTTAGTCCTGGCTCTCCGGTTACCACTGCTTCAATACTCTCACTGACGTGGCGCTTGTATGGAACAAGTTTGTCGGGGAGCTCGTGATGAATGCGTCTGCACTCAATGCATCGCAATCTGCGGATGACCAGGCACATTTTTTGCCCCTTATCATTAATACAGATTCGCTTTCTACTGCCGATCACTTTCAACCGTCCATTACAACATGGGCAAGAATTCTGTTCCTCGCTCCTAACGAAAAACACCCTTTTCGGGGTTTTCTATTAGCTCATAATCTGATACAATGACCATGCTTTTAGGTGGGACGTCCTTGGTGCTATTGTGGCGCATTAGCACAACAAACAGGGACGTCTTTTCCTTTCTTAAGCTATGGTCATTATATCCGGCAACTCTCGGTCAGGCAATTCCATCAGCTTTCGGTCAGCTTGGATTGGCATTAACACCTTGTTACCCCCGGGGAGTTGTCTGCCCCATTCCAGCAGTTCTTGGGTGATATTATCTTTGACCGGTTTAGCATGGAATACTGATCGTGGCTTGCGTTCCAGCAGGTCGAGATAATGCTCCAAGCGATATTGAGTTTTCCCGGAACCGTAACTCCTTGTATAGGCAACTATGATTTTTCCTTCATGTAGGATGCAGACTGAATTGGCATACCCTTTTACGGTAACCTCCTTGCGCAGGTACCTGGTTGGCACTGAGTAATTGTTCTTCTCAAAGCGGACTGTAGAAAAGTCATCTACTTTGGCCATGACGGTTTTGCTTGTATCATAACGATAGGGAGGAACCGGGGTAAGCAGACGACACTCTTCTTGGTAAAGGCACATAACTGAGTTCTGGCGGTTATCAACCTTGTGATTGTGCCGGTAGGAGATGCAATCGTTCCATAGCTTTTGGTTAAGCTCATCTATGTCGGTAACCCTGGGTACTGGAACGAAAAAGTTTCTTCTTGAATAGCCGACAAGGTTTTCGACCAGGCCCTTTTCGTTTCCTCTGGCCGGATTACAGAAGTCAGTGGCAAACGCATAGTGAGCGCTGAAGGCCAGGTATTTATCCTGTGGTTTAGCATAGACGCCAAAACCTTCTTTAACTGCAACCTTGGCATTGTCAAAGATCACCCGTTTGGGGATGCCCCCAAAGAAATCGAACATTAGTTGTTGAGCTTCTAAGAATGTCTCGGAATTGGCAGCTTGGTACGCTTGTACAAAGATGTCGCAGCTGTAGCAGAGTCTGGCGCAAAATATGTATACCTTGGTTTTGCGGCCATCTAAGTAGATGGTCGCTTCACCCCAGTCGATCTGAACAGCTTCACCGGGGGCATATGACAATGGGACACAGCTCTGGGGTGGTATTGCCTGATCTGCTCTAAGTTCGCGAACCGCCTTACGGATTGTTGAATATGAACCATTAAATCCTTTTTCTTGTACCAAGCGATCATATATCCGCTTTGCGGTATGTTTCTGCTTATTTAACTTTTCATCCTTATCTTCTTGAAAGCAGTTAAGGATGAATTGTTTTACCTGATCGGTTACGACTTCTGCTTTACGATGATATTCTTTACGTACTTCGGGATGGGTGGCACCTTCACAATACTTCTTAACGGTCTGTCGAGCGATTCCGAGTCGGGCGGCAATAGAGCGTATCGATTCACCGTTTGAATAGAGAGTTCGGATCTCTGAATACATATCCATCTCGATAATCAACACCTTTCACATCCCCTTGCAAGATTCCGTTACATTTTACAAGAGGTTAGATGATAGGTGGTAAACTAATTCGTGATCAAAAGGCCTCTAAGTGGTACACTTTTACGGTAGCGGTCAGATAGGGATTTATAATTCCTGAAAAATTCGGCATAGTCGTTGATATTCGGCTATGCCGTTTTTTCGTTTATTTTGGTAAGTCGATAGCGCCAATGCAGTTATAGAAAATTTGAATCCGCTGGGTTTGTAACCGGTCAAGTGTTTTGGAGAATTTTTGGCCAATAATTTTCCATAGGACTATTGTCTTAGTATAGAATCTCGATGCTTCAGTCGGTAGCTTTCCCCGGACAGGTTAAAAATCTCACTGTGATGAGCGATTCTATCAAGAATTGCGGTCGTAATAACGGGATCGCCCATCAGCTCGGCCCAATCTTCAAAACCCTTGTTTGATGTTATGATTAATGATGCCTGTTCATAAAGTGCCGATATCAACTGGAAGAACAAATTGGCTTCCTGGCGCGAGATAGGGACAAAACCTATCTCGTCAATAATCACCAAGTCCGAAGCCATGAGCCGTTTTACCTTCTGCCGGCTGCGTGGGGAAGTGGCTTCCAGCTTCAAGTGCTTCATCAATTCATCCATGTTTACGAAGCTCACCCTGTACCCCTTTTTGACTGCCTCATATCCAATAGCCACTGACATGTGGCTCTTGCCGACCCCGGGAGGGCCCAAAAAAATCAGATTGTAGCATTTTTCTATCCACTGCATATCCAATAACTGATTAACCTGTTTCCGGGTAATAGAACGCTGAAATACGAAATCAAACTCGTCAATTGTTTTGATAAAGGGGAACCCGGCCATCTTCATTCTGCGTTCCTCAGCCCGCTTTTCCTTGTATGTCAGCTCTCCTCGCAAAAGGCGGTTCAAGAACTCCAAGTACGACATATCGGTAATGTTAGCCTCTTGGAGTGCCTGATCCAGGTTGTCCCGGCTCCAAGAAAGATTAAGGCTTTTCATGTAACCTCTGGTTTCTTCGGCCTTGTTCAACGTTCACACCTCCATAAATAGCGGCATACTCGCTAATATTTCTTACCTCTGTTTTGATTCGGTAGGCGGGAGGTATGGCCGATGTATCAAGTATGGATCCACTTGTCTTGCTCTCTTTGGTTTGGGCAACGTAATCGAGAGCTATTGCGAACTCGACGGCACTAAAAATCCGTCTTTCTAAGCAATGGCTTAATGCCTGAAATATCGTTTCTGCGTCATGATTTGCAATCGTTCGATTGATAAGATCATACTGGTCACGAATGTATCTGGGCTTTTCTTTACGAATGCCCTTCAAGAAAGCAACTGCTGTCTCACTTCCTCCCAAGTTAGCCAGTGTATTCTCAAAAAATTCGGCTATCTTTGCTGAATGGTCACGCTTATGGTTGTTGTTGCTGATCAGTTTGCCTTTTTCAAGCGCTATCCTGTGAATGGCCAACTGCTCACCTGTATTCAGGTCAAATATACTGAGAAGACCCTGGTCTTCTTTAATTACTACCTCCCTTTCGGGATAATAACTGCCAAGGGGCAGAGTATACCGATTGCCGTTGAACCATATGGTATTGTCTTTACGCACCTGCCTTGTTACAATTTCTTCAGGTTGATTAATTATGTTCGGTATCGGTTTTAAGTGTTTTTGCTCTTCCTTAAACACTTCTGCCGGTACCATTTTTGTTGTGCCATGTATATTGGCGTTTCCGGTTCTTGCTAGCCATTCTATACACCCCTGATTAAAATCCGTGATGTTATCAAAGATCCGGTGCCGGGCGTAATTGTTCTTTGCGTATTTGATAACCGCTTCAATTTTACCTTTGGTCTCGGGATCGTTTTTGCGACAGAGATATACTCTGAATCCCATCTGTTGCCGGAACCTCTCAAACTCGGCCGTAAATATGACATCACCAGAGTTTTCGCTTATGGCCAAGAGCCTATCCTGGTCGTAGACTATTTCTTCTGGCACCCCTCCCATAAATTCAAATGCCCGATAATGCATATGTATGAACCTGGCCGTGGTTAGTGGTTTGTCCTCCCATTCAACGTACTTTTGACGGCTGCGTGATAGGACTAGCCCGAATCCAGTAAGCTTTACCTTCTGACCCTCAGTATTCTTAAGGTTGATAAATCCTAGATCAACCTGGGCCTGGTAACCCATGGGCAGCTCTTCTGTTGCCTGATACTGGCGGACCTTAACAGATTTCTTAATTCCATGCTTTATTCGCAAACTGGCTACGTATCGTCTAAGTGTCCTCTCCTTTCCGTGGTAATCGGGATAATGCTCTTTGAGCCAGTCATGTACTTGGGCTGACGAGATATCAGGATGTTCTTGTAACCACCTCACTATCTGATCTTCGTATTTTTCTAGTTTCTTTGTTCTTTGGTTGTTCCGCCTCATTTCCGAAAACTCGTCTGGCGTCACCTTCCAATAACGGTCAACGGTTTTCCAATCTATCCCTAATCGTCGCTTAACCTGTGATTTGTTAAGTCCCATCGCTTTTAGTTGCTGCAGATCTTGATACATCGGCCACCCTTTCACCTGATTCCTCTCCCTGCTAAATTGTTGTCTTTCAACAAACAATTTTAGCTGGTCTGGAACATTGCGGTAAATATTATCCGTTTTTATTGGCCAATTTTTCTCCCTTTTATTTTACCGTTCACAGTTCTGCGGCCATCTACCTTTTCAGCCTTAAATACTATAATTTTGTCAATGAACTCTCGAATAATCTCTGCATCCAATTCTGTAATTTCTGTGTACTTTTTAACCAGTGCTAAAAAGCGGTCGGTATTGATGGACTGTTCATTTGCTGCATCAATGGTATGCTTTAATTTGATTATCCTTTCTTCCAGTGTCTTCTGCTCGGCTTCATATTCAGCCGACATCTTGTAAAAACGCTCTTCGGGAATTTTGCCCATCACATTGTCCTCATATAGCTTTCGAATGATTTTGTCTATGTCAGCAATGCGAGTCTGTGCTTGTTCGTACTCCTTTTGACTTTGGCGGAGTTCTTTGGCAAGTTCCTTTTCTGAATTATTCATAACTATACGGATGAATTCCTGTTCATGGTCTTTGGCAAAGGAGGTTACACGTCTTAAGTCTTCTAGCAAAAGCTGTTCCACTACAACATTGCGTATCTGATGTGAACTGCACATACCCTTTTTCTTGCGGTAAGTAGCACAAACGAAGTATTCCTTATCGTGTGTCCATCCCTTGCCTCTAACCTGATACAGCTTTGCTCCACAGTCGGCACAGAACATCATGCCAGAAAGCATTCCCATTTCACCTAATCGTGATGGTCTTCGCTTGCCATCTCTGATTTTCTGCACTGTTTCCCAAGTGCCCTCATCAATAATTGCTTCATGGGTATTTTTGAAAACCAGCCAATCTTCTGGATTGTTCAATATCTTGACTTTGCTCTTATATGACTTTTTAGAAGTCTTGAAATTCACCGTGTGACCTAGATATTCCATTTTAGCCAGAATATCTGCTACGGTACGAGCCGACCAAGCATATGGGTTTTCAGGTGGTCTTGCTGGAGTGTTAATACCCATTTTGCGAAGATGCACCGTAGGTGTATCAATGCATCGCTTTTCAAGTTGCTTTGCTATCTGCGTGGGTCCAAAGCCAGCCATGCACAGTCGGAAAATATCTCTGACCACTTCGGCGGCTTTCTCATCTATAATCCAGTGCAACTTATCTTCAGGGTCTTTAATATAACCGTAAGGCGGATTGGTGCAGAGTGGCTTGCCTGACTGTCCCTTGGATTTGAACACGGCACGGATTTTCTTGCTAGTATCCTTAGCATACCATTCATTAATAATGTTAAGAAACGGTGTAAAGTCACTGTCTGCTTGGTTTGCACTATCAATACCATTGTTAATAGCAATGAATCGTACATCTGCTTCAGGAAACATAATCTCTGTGTAATAGCCTACCTTAAGGTAATCCCTGCCGAAACGGGACATATCCTTGATGATAATCGTTCCAATTCTACCGGGTTCTACATCAGCAATCATGCGGTTAAAGTCTGGTCTATCAAAAGTTGTACCGCTGACCCCATCATCCACATAAAATTCGATGTTGCGAAAACCGTTGTCCTCAGCATACTTTTTTAGAATTGTCTTCTGGTTTACTATACTATTACTGTCTCCTGCAAGCTCATCATCACGTGAAAGCCTGCAGTAAAGAGCAGTAATTTTCGCTTCTTCAAATGCTAATGTTGATTTACGTATAGTGCTAAATGTTGACTGTCTATTCATTTTTATCCTCCATTTCCGACAGTCTTCAAGCGGTTTAGCACTATGTATATTACCGTACTACCTTGAAGAAGTCGAGTTGATTTCCGTGGGTTTATATGAACTATCTGATAACTTTGAAAGGTTTTTTGCGTTGACTGTAATCAGTCGTTTCAGCTTGGAATATGCACTTTCCTTTGCTGAATCACTTACTCGTGATTCCACCACATAGACCGTACCTCCGATATCGGATTTGGTTGTGCGGCTGTTACTTTGATTCTCCATATCGTGACCTCCTGTCCGATGTTTTGAAGGAACTGGCACTGAGCCGAATTGATTACCCAGTGCCTAATCCATTATTTAAGCTTTTATTTGTAATATTTTCAGAGCATCCGGTTGAATTAGCTTGCCATCCAATCTCTCGTAAGCAGAAAATCCAATTTGCCCCTGCAATGCATATAACTCACTTAATTTTTTTATCGTTATTGGTTGACGTTCAATCAGCCAGTAGTATGATAAATCTCCAAATACAATGCTTTTAGCTCCTGCTGATACTGTAGGCATATATGGGGAGGTAACTACAGGCTTTCCGAAGATGGTGTTGTCTGAAGAATTCCACAGATAACTGCCGCTTGTATCCTTAAGGGTTCTAAGAAGCATGGCTGTATTATCGTGCATAATAAACACAGCGTTATTGCGATATTCATCTTTTAATGAAAAATACAGAGAGATAATCTCATCAAAAGAGATGGTACTATTGTCTGCTGTAGTTACATCTGCGTCTGCCGTAAGTATACCTGTTGGCTGAGTTGTGCCATTTCCATTAAGCAATGCATTTTCCTCAGCCTTGCCAAAACGCTTCGCAAAATCACCAATCAGATATTTTTCAAGATTAAAGTTCATATCGGTGACGAATGAGCGGTTTAGCTTGACAAGAGATGCCAGCTTGTATGATTTCACCAGAAACTGTGTAAATGTATCGGCACTTTCGGGGATTGGATCTCCGTCTTCAACCCAATCTGCTGTCCCTGTTGAGGATACCGCTTGAATTTTACCTTCTGCAGAAGATAGATTGATAACAGTAGCAAATCTGCGGAGTATATTCTCCTTTGCCAAAGCAGTGTTAAAGCCTTCTCGGAACTCGTCTGGTGCGACATAGGCTCCTGCATTATCAAAACCCTCGCTTAGATTTTGATTATTTTCTTCTTTTCCTTTCATAACATTCCAAAACGCTCTATTATAAGTTGTTGATGTTGCCATAATCGTTTACCTCCTAAATTAAAATGGATTGTGGGGTATATACCCCGTTTGAAACCGCGTTTTTTTACGCGTTGCCCCACGCCCGTTGTCCAGATGAAAAGGTGTGGAGATTTGACCTCCCCTAGCAGCTTGTGTGAGTAACAAATTTTGAAACATCAAGCTAAGCTTTTTCAAGTCTTCTAACTGTATGTCAAATTAATTGGCCCAAAATGAGGGTCTACTTGGCCCACGACAACCGGTATACCTTCATGAAATTGACCACTGCACATGTAAATCGCCAATAGTTTCGCACCTTATCTAAGCCCCGGTGGAGAAACTGGCGCAATTTAAGCTGCTCTTTAATAAATCCAAATACTGGTTCTACAGACGTTTGCCTGAGTCGATAGCGGGCGCGGCCACGTTTAGTCCTAAGTTTTCTGCGCATTAAGTATCTTCGGTCGGCATTCTTCGGAATACGTCCACGTGGCGGCTTTGCTTCCCGCCATTCACTGTGTTTAACCTTATCGGGTGGGATGAATGCCTCTATTTTGGCTTCTTCCAGAAATATCAGGTTATCTTCGCTATAGTAACCGGCATCAGCACTAAGTTCCTTGATCTTTCTTCCTGTGTTTGCTATCGCTTGACTGACTACTGGTGGTAGATGAGTTACATCAGCCGCTTGGTTACTGATGTCAGAGGCAACGATTACATGGGTTTCAGCGTCTACGGCAATCTGACAATTGTAACCCTGGATGAATGCCTTATCTGAATTGCGCATAATTCGAGATTCCATATCCGTGAAATTTCGCTGGGATTTGTCCTTGGGAACCGACGCCTTGGCTGTTTTGCGCGGCCTGTGCTGTTTGCCCTTTTTCTCAGCCTTCTCTTTTTGGGCTATTTGTTCTTTCTCAGCTTTTTCACGTGCTTCTGCTTCGAGTTCAGCCATAGCCTTGCGGATGGCTTCCCGCCGCTTTTCGGCAGTGGAGAGTTCTTCTGGTAGCGACCATCCGTTACCTTGGCCATAACGGGCATCTTCCTCCTGATCGATGCGGTCGGCTTCTTTCAGGTAGTCATTGATGTATTTGGTCAAACGGTCTTCTTCTTTTTTCATTCGAGCATAACTCATGGCGCTGTGTTTGGAGGCGCTTGCCTTGATCTTGGTTCCATCGACAGCAATCTGGTTCAACCTAACCAGACCAGCTTTATCGGCCAGTACAACACTTTGCACGAATAGGTCTCCTAAAGCTTTGAGGTGTCGCCTCCGGAACTCTGAGATAGTCCAGTGGTCTGGTTGCTGATTGGCTGAAAGATATCGAAAACCGATGTCATCGTGTAGTGCCTTTTCAATTTTCCTGGAGGAATGTATGCCTTTTGATACCGCGTAAAACAGGACTTTCACCATCATAACCGGTGAGTATGGCGGATACCCTTTCGACTCAGTATAGCTTTCATAAATGGCCGAAAGATCGAGGGTCCCCACAACCTCGTCAATGAATTTGGCCGGATGATCATCGGGTATCCAGTCATGCATAGAAGGTGGAAAAAGCATTATCTGATGTTGGTCGTACTCTTTAAATTTCTTCATACTGGATAATTCGCTATTTGAAGGGATATTCCTTCTTGCAAAAGTATTTTTATGCACGGTTATTCACACAAGCTGCTAGGGGCTGGTATTAACACATGGAGTCATATCCAGTGGTTTTAAGCTTTGTAGCAAGATGTAGCAGGTAAAAACTAAACTCTCTATACGAGAGTGATTTTTTATATAACCTGTTTTTCTTGCTACAAGCTGCTACACTGTGTTTAAATAAGAAAAAACTCTTCTTCTGTCAGCTTATATCCGATAAGCATTGTGGTCATTCCACCACCAGAACGTGGTCGTTTCCGTTCTACACGGGCGATAGCTGTTAATGCCTGTTTGAAGTTTCTTGCATTCTCCGAATAACATCCATTGGCACTGCACCAACGCTGATACCGGGCATACACTTCGGATGTCCGCACCTCACTATTAGGACTTTCCTCCAAGGCATCCTCGAAAAATAATGCTATTTTGTCGCTGTCACGCTTATAAGCCTCCGTTGCTGTCTTAACAGAATCAGGTAAAGTAAAGCCTTCCTTCTTTAACAGCTGATAGCCTTCAATTAGCCAGTTGAGGATAGCACTCTGATTCTTCGGTTTGGCAAATTCACGTTTTAAGCTTTTATCCTGCTCGTTTTCATCGAAGTGTCGTTCAAAAGGGATAATTACCACTCTACCACTAGAAAACAACGTCATATCCGTAATGACTGGCAGATAATTGGTGTTGATATACAGCTTAAACTTTGGCGAAAAGTCAAAAGAATTCTCATGTAGAAATCTTGCGTTGATGGTGTCACCACCCGTCATGCTTTTTACCTGTGCAGCATTTAAGACAAGTCCTCTGCTAGGTTCGGAGATATTCACAAAGCGTACTCCTGCAAGCCGGGCAATATCTTCACTTGGACTTGAACTATTATTGTTCTTTTTCAGACTGATAGTCTCCGGCCTTGCGGTACAGCCATAACTGCCTAATACCTTAAGAACGCTCTCACATAGCGTACCTTTACCATTTCGAGTTGTAGCACCATAGAGAACAAACAGGCATTCATACCGAGTGTCTCCGCTGATACTGTAGCCAAAGGCTTTTTGGAGGAATTTTACCTTTTCCTCATCTCCGCTCATAATCTCATGAATAAATCTATCCCATCGCTCACTTTTTGCTTCTGGGTCATATTTAACACCAGATATCTTTGTAAGTCTGTCCTCGCTGTTGTGGGGACGAAAATCCATAGACATTAAAAACAAAGTCCCATTGGCACAGTTGAGCATAAGCGGGTCTTGGTCAAATTCAGCCATTGATATGGGATATACGCTCTGTGCATCCTTAAGCACCGTTTCCCTGTATCTTCTTGACTGCCACTTTCGGCAATAGTCAATGTATGCCTTTCTTTGATGTTCATCCTGAATAGTCAAAGCATAGGTTAGCAGTTGGTTAGCCAATGATTTACACATTTCCATCACTTTGAGATTACCGACATCAGGAATCCAAATGCCATTCTCATAGCAAAACCACATCTTCCTTTCGGGAACATAGCGGGCAAAAGATTTATAATAATCAGCAAACAGCCTGCTTGCCCCAATATCCGTCCAAGGGTAGCGATCGTTACTCTCAGGCTTAAAGTCAGTAAGAGAACATTCACCAAAATCTTCTGTAGCTGATGAACGCTTGCCACCTGGTTTATATATTTCAGTAGCATTTGCGATTGCTTTTTCTATGGTTATCATTCCATAAGTACTGCCGGACTGTGGTCTATTCCATTTATCTCGCATTAGGCCGCTCTGCCGGAAAAGTCTGTCCATCTGTCCAATATCCCTGCCACACCAAAATGCCAGCATACCGCAAAGTGCCAAATCAGCTTCACTGGCAGAAGCATAGCCAGATGTATCCCCTTGCCATAATGCTTTGAACCTTTCTCCATTTGCCGATTTTAATGCCTTCTCAATAACAGACTTGTCGGACAGATAGGATTGGCTTTCTGTATCCAGAAGTTGCTTCACAGGGGTAGGACGTAGCATATACTTGTCTAGTATCATCTGTAGTTCGTTCGATTTCTCCGGTATATCACCATCTGCAAATACATTGCCCGTTACGGTAACAAAACGATTAGTCGCTCCAGCCACATAGACCTCAACTCCCAGCTTTCTGTTGTTGATATAGTATTTTGTTTTGTCAAAGTTAAAGCCTGTGGCCTTAAAGAAAATATGCAAGCCCTTTCCCAGATGGACTGTGTTCCATATAGCAACCACTAAAAGCCTCTACAACACTTTGGGAAATAGGCTTAAGCTTACCGCTGCTATCAAAGCAATCATCTAAGTCGATAACACATATGTCATTACCCACCAAAAATCCGATACCGTCATAATCACTTATAGCAGCTACCGCCGAACTAAAATCTTTAAATGTACCACGTTGATTTGGTTTTGCCCTTTTTCCTGTTACTGGGTTATAGGGAACTTTGGTTTTTCTACCACTTCGCTCTTCATATTTCCAACAGCAAAACTGTGGCTTATCTTTAAGCATC
Source organism: Syntrophomonadales bacterium (assembly GCA_050951725.1). GTDB lineage: Bacteria > Bacillota > Syntrophomonadia > Syntrophomonadales > DTU052 > DTU052. Next base: position 110,833 of record JBMNJO010000019.1, read on the forward strand.
TGCGGCAAGTTATCATATTGTGGTTTCAGTTATTTCACCTCCTTGCCTGTTAAAAATGACCCGAAACGCTACTGTTCCAGAGGGTTTGCCTTGTTTGACACAACCTCGTTATCTTTCAAGGATTACGCTCGGAATTATCGTCATGGCATATTCTGCTTGAAATATCTCTTGCATTTCGGGGTATTCAGTTGTCAAGGAGCAGTGAGAGAAAAACTATGCTTTCATTGGTTGTTCATGAGAAAGGCAGATCCACAGAGTTTCTAAGGTAATTTCCTCTCATCTCCACAGACACAAGCTTGCAGTTTGAGTCCGGAACAATTTTCTGTAAATTGCTTTCCTCTGCTAATAGCCGAAATTATTAACCCCTTAGCTAAATGCACAGCAAATACTAACTCTAAGGTCATGCAAAGCATTTTCCTCTCACCTTATAGCCTTGGTAGAACACATTAGTTGAGGATTTTAGAAAAATATTTTCCATCCTCATCCATAAGCGAAGAATTCTATTGATTCGAACCCCTTAAAATAAAAAAACAGCCTGTCTATTTTCTAAGGTACAGACGGCTGTAATGATTGTGTTTTTGCTCAAATTTGAGCGAAAGTGGTATTAAATTTAAGAAGGCTGAATGTTATAACTTTGACTTTGGTTTTACAAATAGACTTACAGACTTTTTTGTCTAAAAGTATTTATTTAAATAATAATCAAAATAAAGGCATACACAACTATCATTATCTTTATTAACATTGTAAAATTACTTCACAAACACAGAATTATCATGTTATTTTTGAAGAAAATGTGCTATAATGGAAAAAACATATATAAAGAGGTGACCAAGATGACCGTTAGCTATAAAAAGCTTTGGAAATTGTTGATAGACCGCGATATGAAGAAGAAAGATTTACAAGCTGCTGCGGGAATAAGTCCATCGTCAATTTCAAAGCTTTCTAAAAACGAATATGTCAGTATGGACGTTCTTGTAAAGGTTTGTACGGCGCTTGGCGTTGATTTTAAAGATATCATGGAATTAGTGCCTAATATGGTTGAAGAAAGGGAGTAGAGTTATGGAAAATAACAGAAAAGAACAGGAACGGGCGGAATTACACCGCACGATATGGAATATGGCAAATGATCTAAGAGGCAGTGTAGATGGATGGGACTTTAAGCAATATGTTCTAGGTATGCTGTTTTACCGCTACATATCTGAAAATATTACTGCCTATATTAACGCCGGAGAATGGGAAGCTGGCAATACGGAATTTGATTATGCTAAGCTATCCGACGAAGAAGCAGAACAGGCACGAGAGGATTTAGTTAAGACAAAAGGCTTCTTTATCTTACCCAGCGAGCTTTTTGAAAATGTCCGAGCTCGTGCAAAGGACGATGAAAACTTAAATGAAACACTGGAACAGATTTTCAGTAATATAGAAGCATCTGCCCAAGGAACAGAGAGTGAAGATAATTTCAAAGGCCTGTTTGACGATATTGATGTTAACAGCAATAAGCTAGGTAACACTGTAGTAAAGCGTAATGAAAAGCTGGTTAAGCTAATGAATTCTGTTGGAGAAATGAAGCTGGGAGATTACAAAGACAATACCATAGATGCATTTGGTGATGCCTATGAATTTTTAATGGGTATGTATGCATCCAATGCAGGAAAAAGTGGTGGTGAATACTATACGCCACAGGAGGTTTCTGAACTCCTTACCCACTTAACATTAGTAGGAAAAACTGAAGTCAACAAGGTATATGACCCCGCTTGCGGTTCTGGTTCTCTACTGCTAAAGTTTGCAAAAATCTTAGGAAAAGAAAATGTACGTCAAGGTTTCTTCGGTCAAGAAATCAACATCACAACCTACAACCTGTGCAGAATTAATATGTTCCTGCACGATATTGATTATGACAAATTTGATATTGCCCTTGGTGACACGCTAACAGATCCGCAACATTGGGATGATGAGCCTTTTGAAGCCATTGTATCAAATCCACCTTACTCTATTAAATGGAAGGGCGACAATGATCCTATTTTGATTAACGATCCCCGTTTTTCTCCAGCGGGAGTATTGGCTCCTAAATCCAAGGCAGATCTTGCTTTTATTATGCATAGCCTTTCTTGGCTTGCAACAAACGGAACAGCGGCTATTGTATGTTTCCCTGGTGTAATGTATCGCGGTGGTGCTGAAAAGAAAATCAGGCAGTACCTGATTGACAATAACTATATCGACTGTATCATTCAGTTACCGGATAACTTGTTCTATGGTACTAGCATTGCTACCTGCATTATGGTGCTGAAGAAGTCTAAATCAGAAAATAGCACCTTATTTATCGATGCTTCAAAGGAATTTGTTAAGGTTACGAATAACAACAAGCTGACACAGGAAAATATTGAGACCATTCTTAACGCATTCAAAGATAGAAAAGATATTGAGCATTTTGCTAGGCTTGTGCCAAACAGTGAAATAGCTGAACAAGATTATAACCTGTCTGTTTCTACCTATGTTGAACAGGAGGATACCAGAGAAAAGATTGATATTGTTGCCCTCAATGCTGAGATAGAAAAAATTGTGGCGAGAGAGCAGATTTTGCGGGAAGAAATAGATAAGATTATTGCGGAAATTGAGGTGGGCAAATGAGTAAATTAGATGAATTGATTGCTGAACTTTGCCCTGATGGGGTTGAGTATGTGAAACTATCCTCTATTTGTGATATTAAACGGGGAGAAAGAGTAACGAAATCTCAATTAATTGAAGATGGCATATATCCGGTTTTTAGCGGTGGTGTTTCACCAATGGGATATTTTAATAAGTTCAATAGAGAAGAAAATACAATTACTATTGCACAATATGGAACTGCTGGTTATGTAAATTGGATAGATGAAAAGTTCTGGGCGAACGATGTGTGCTATTCTCTTTTTCCGAAAGAGGTAATTAACAAGAGGTATTTATATTTTGTATTAGTTAACTTACAAGATTATATTTATACACTCCGAATTGATGCAGTTCCCGCTCATCTGCCGGTAGACCGATTAGGAAATATAAAAATCCCACTTCCCCCTCTAGCTGTTCAGCAGGAAATTGTCCGTATTCTGGACAATTTCACAGAGCTTACAGCAGAGCTTACAGCAGAGCTTACAGCAGAGCTTACAGCAAGAAGAAAACAGTATGAGTATTATAGAAAAATATTGATTAAAAACTCTAACAATATTCGACAATATTCTTTGGGAGAACTTGCAACATTAAAAACGGGTAGCAAACCCAAAGATGTTTTTGAATTCCCCCATAAGTATGAATATATAAACGCAGGAACAACAAATTCTGGGTATACAGATAAAGCAAATTGTGATGGAGATACGGTTACAACTCCATCGCGAGGTCAAGGTGGAATAGGATTTGTTGGATACCAGTATGATCCATTTTGGCTCGGTCCTCTTTGCTATAGAATAAAAAGTCGTAACGATAAAATTGTAACTAATCGTTACTTGTTCTACTACTTGAGTTGTTTCAATGAAAAAATACTTGCTTATAAAAAAGAAGGAGGAACACCATCCGTCAATGCGTCTGATTTAGTGAATATTATTGTTGATGTTCCGCCGCTTACCGAGCAAAAACGCATCGTAGCTATCCTTGATCGCTTTGACGCTCTCTGCAACGACTTAACCAGCGGCATTCCGGCCGAAATCGAAGCACGGCAAAAGCAATATGAATATTACAGAGATAAACTGTTATCTTTCAAGGAGGTGACGGCATGAGCATTTACAACATCGTTGCCAGTACTGATGAAGCAACAGTTGTTGCTGAATATGCAGCTGAATATAATGTCCGTCCTGAAAAGTATCAGAGCGAGGCAGAACTTGAGCGGGAGTTTATCAGGCAACTAACTTCACAAGGATATGAATATATTTCAGTACACAATGAAGCTTCATTGATAGAAAATCTCCGAAAGCAACTTGAACTGCTTAATGACTTCACTTTTACTGACAGTGAATGGGATAGATTTTTCACAGAATGTATTGCCAATACAAATGAAGGAATTGTTGAAAAGACCAGAAAAATCCAGGATGACCATATCCAAATTCTAAAACGTGAAGATGGAACAACAAAGAACATATACCTTTTGGATAAGAAGAATATCCATAACAATCGCTTGCAGGTTATTAATCAATACGAAGAAGCAGGTGGCAAGCATGAAACCCGATATGATGTAACTATCCTTGTAAATGGACTTCCGCTGGTTCATGTGGAGTTAAAGAGGCGCGGTGTTGCTATCCGAGAAGCCTTCAACCAGATAAAAAGATACCAACGTGACAGCTTTTGGGCGGCTTCTGGTTTATTTGAGTATGTGCAAATATTTGTAATCTCAAATGGCACCCATACAAAGTATTATAGCAACACCACAAGAAACGCACATATCAAGGAGCAAAGTAGCAGTGAACGTCGAAGAAGTAAAAAAACGAGCAATAGCTTTGAGTTTACCAGCTTTTGGGCAGATGCAAATAACAAAATTATTCCTGACCTTGTGGACTTTACTAAAACATTTTTTGCCAAGCATACCCTCTTAAATATTCTAACAAAATATTGTATTTTTACATCTGAAGATCTGCTCCTTGTAATGCGTCCTTATCAAATTGCTGCTGCGGAACGTATCTTATCACGTATTGTAGTATCAACCAACTACAAGAAGATGGGCACAACTGCAGCTGGAGGATATATTTGGCATACAACAGGCTCTGGTAAGACATTGACCAGTTTTAAGACAGCCCAATTAGCTTCTGCCTTGCCTTACATAGACAAGGTACTGTTTGTCGTTGACCGTAAAGACCTAGACTATCAGACTATGAAGGAATATGACCGTTTTGAAAAGGGGGCAGCTAACGGTAATACGTCCACAAGAGTTCTTCAAAGACAATTGGAAGACAGGGACGAAAAAGGAAATCCTCATGAATACAAAATCATTGTAACCACTATTCAGAAGCTGGATATATTTATACGTAAAAACAAACACCATGATATTTATAAGAAACACGTGGTACTGATTTTTGATGAGTGCCACCGTTCCCAATTTGGTGAAATGCATCAAGCTATCACGAAGAGTTTTAAGAACTACCATATCTTCGGCTTTACGGGAACCCCGATTTTTGCTGCCAATGCTAGTTCAGGAGGTAACCCACTGCTTCGCACAACCGAGCAGGCTTTTGGAGAAAAACTGCATACTTATACCATTGTGGATGCCATCAATGATGGGAATGTTCTGCCTTTTAGAATAGATTTTATCAATACCATTAAGATGCCTGATTACGTTAATGATAAAAAAGTCTATAGCATAGATAGAGAAAAAGCCTTAGCAGATCCACAGCGAATCAGTGAAATTGTTTCTTACGTTCTTGAACACTTTGATCAGAAGACAAAGCGCAATAGTTATTACACATTCTCCGCGAAATGGGAAGAAGCAGATAAGCACAACCCTAAAAAGATGATTGAAAAGCGTGAAACAAGGCGAGTTGCCGGTTTCAACTCCATATTTGCTGCTGCATCCATCCCAATGGCAATCAGATACTATAATGAGTTTAAGAAGCAGATAGCGGAAATGAACCGTAACCTTACCATTGCAATTATTTTCAGTTTTAGTGCAAATGAGGAGGATCCAGATGGACTGTTGCCTGAAGAGGATTTTAATATGGAAAACCTTGACCAGAGCTCCAGAGATTTTCTTGAGGCGGCTATCCGAGATTACAATTCCACATTTAGTACGAATTACGATACTTCCTCGGATAAGTTCCAAAATTATTATAAAGACCTCTCTCTTCGTGTAAAGAATCGGGAGATCGATATATTGATTGTTGTCAATATGTTCCTGACAGGCTTTGATGCAACAACCTTGAATACGCTATGGGTAGATAAAAATCTGCGACAGCATGGACTGATTCAGGCTTTTTCAAGAACTAACCGCATTTTAAACAGCGTTAAGACCTATGGTAATATCGTTTGCTTTAGAGATTTGAAAGAAGAAACAGACAAAGCTATTGCACTATTCGGCAATAAGGATGCTGGCGGTATTGTACTGCTAAAAACATACGAAGAATACTATAACGGCTATGATGATAAAGGTGAGTATAAGCCGGGCTATGCTGAATTGATTACAACTCTTACAACACAGTATCCCCTTGGACAACCTATTCTCGGAGAAGAAGCGGAAAAAGACTTTATCAGGTTATATGGAGCAATACTCAGGCTCAGAAATATTCTTACTTCTTTCGATGACTTTGAAGGAAATGAGATTTTATCTGAAAGGGATTTTCAGGACTATCAGAGCATTTATATTGACCTGTATCAGGAATACAGAAAAGGTGCTGATGGTGACAAAGAAACTATCAATGATGACATAGTTTTTGAGATTGAACTGGTCAAGCAGATAGAGGTAAATATTGACTACATCCTTATGCTTGTAGCCAAATATCAAAAATCCAACTGCAAGGATAAAACCATTCTTACGACCATTGATAAGGCTATCAATTCGAGTATTGAACTTCGAAGTAAGAAAGAACTTATCGAGCGTTTTATAGAGCAAGTCAATGTATCGACCAAAGTGGATGAGGATTGGCGCAAATTCCTCCATGAGCGTAAGGAAGCGGATATTTCAGCAATTATAGAAGAAGAAAGATTAAAGCCTGAAGAAACCCGCCGTTTCATCGACAATGCTTTCCGAGACGGAACGCTTAAAACAACCGGTACAGCCATTGATAAAATCATGCCACCTGTATCTCGCTTTGGCGGAGGCAGAGCCGCGAAAAAACAAGGAATTATCGAAAAACTAATGTTATTCTTTGAGAAGTATTTAGGGTTGATATAGATTAATATCAATCGCTAATTCAAAAAATAATATCTTTATAAAAAGACCAGTCACAATCAGGCATGAATGCTTGAAGTGACTGGTCTTTTTTGCTCCGCTCGAAGCTGTTCAGTTAAGTTTTTCTTCAATCTCACATTTCGCACCCTTCATCAGATATTCTTGTTAGTTTTCGATGCATCAAATCAACCAGCAACTAAGCCATGGTCGCATTGCTATTTAGTGCCGTGCAGTAGACCTTCTCACTGAAACCAGCTAGATGTAGTAACCGGATTACGTTTTTATCATATTGATTCTCTGGCAGTAGCCTTTGGACACCTTGATCCGTTTTAACCTTAATAACCGTCAATCCCTCCAGCATATCCAATATGGCTTTACCCGTTGGGTTATGGGTTTTTCGCTTTCCGGGTATCAATACTGGATCTTTCTCAGCTGCCAGGTTATTTCTTACACGCCGTTGCAATAGCGTGTAGATCAGTAACGACATCAGGAACACATACCCTAGTGCAACTACTCGCTCCGTGTTCTTTACATAGATTCCGTCAACATAAACAGGGTCTTTTAGAAATCGGAACCCCTGCTCTACCTTAGTCTGCTCCTTGTATTCCTTCAGAACTTCAAGGGCACTCACTTCCTTATCTAGAACGCTGGTAACCAGTATGAAGGTACTTGCGCGTGCTTTGGCTTCTGCTAACGCGGATTGATCGATATCACCCACGGTGACATTGGCCCGGTACAGGGTTTTACTTTCCGGCACTTCGCCTTTTTTGGGTCTGCCGGGACGGCGTTCGATAACCGTATGACTTATGACTTCTCCGGTAAATGCTATGTAAAGCCCCTGATTTTCCTTGGTGAAGATTTCTAAGGCTTCCTTGGCATCTGCTTCACAAAAGAAATCGCGCTTACCAAGCTCCTGTGCTGAACGCGTAAGTGTTATCCGCTGTTTATCGACTTCTCCTTCTAATGCTTTTTCTTTGCGCTTATCCAGCGATGTAGAATGAATGACTACAAACCGATAGTTACGTTCTAGAAACTCCCGTTGAGTTTCCTGAATGCGGTAACTAGCTTTGTCGCTTCCCGGGCTCAACTGCCCAACATTTTGCCAATTGTTCTCCTGGAAGGCCCACTCTTTGAGTTCTTTTCCGATACCAAAGGTATCTGGCAACCGTGAGATGAAGGCAATATCCTTTTCGGCCATCAGATCCAAATTTGCTTTAGTTACCAGAGCTGAATCAGCCACATATATGCATTTTCCCTTTGCTACCGGGAGTAAGCTTTCTAGTTCTTCTAATACATCATGGTTCCATGTCTTGTCACTGGTGTTTCCATCCCTTAATTCACCACAGAGTGGTATTCCTTCATGGTTGACAATCAACCCATAAAGAAACTGCTTGAGGTCTGGACGGTGATCCTTACTGTAGCCATGAGTAATTTTAAGTAGGTTATCATCATCTTCGTATTGACCATATACGGACTTACTAGTTGTATCTGCATGTACGCTATTGACATCAATTCCGTGGACCTTAACCGCTGATAAAGCAAGTTGTAGGTACACCCGTTTGGGGTGAGCCTGAGCTAGTTTATTTAACGCCCTTCCCAACGCATCGTCATTTAGGGCATCAGCTGTTACTCCAGGACCAAAGAGAAGCTCGGTGTCTTGATTTTTATAGAATTCTTCAATACGGTACAAAGGTTGTTTGGCGGTTAACACGTTGATTACCAGTGCTTGAATCAGAGTACCTGGTGATAATCGACATTGTTTTGGATCCCATCTAACCATGCTATTAACGATTTCGCTTAGTTTGATTTCCTGGCACAGTCCGGCCACTAATGGAGCTGATCCAGCTTGCAGAACTTTCATTTCATGGATTAAGCTCTTCATCCGTTATTCCCCCCAATACTTCGGGTATTGGGGAGTTCTTCGCCATGTATCAGCTAAAATCCTTCTTGGTTATTATTTCCATTTAATAACTAGCTGTTTTCCTTCCTCAAGGGTGCGGAAGGTGAGTTCAATCCCTAAGTGAACGCTTCTTAAGGGCCTTTTTTTGCTCCATCTATGTCATTTATGTGAGTAATTCGTTTGCCCTGCAAGACAAATATAAACGCTAAACTAAAAGTGAACCAGGGAATTGAAAAACGCTAACAAAAAAGTGGACCACTCTGCCAAACCAATCCCCTATCATTGAAGGTGCAAAATAAACAATGTATGGGGGATGTAGGAGTGATCAGAGTGGACCAATATGATGATATCAGACAAATGTATCTCGTGGAAGGCATGTCTCAACGAGCCATTGCCAGGGAACTAGGAATATCCCGAAATACCGTGCGGCGTTACTGTCATGGGGCGAATGTTCCCTGGGAAAGAAAACCCGTAGATCGGGCAGCAAATATTGTGACGCCTGAGGTAGTAGACTTCATAAAATCTTGTTTTAAGGAGGATGCCCAAAGCCCGAATTCAAAGCAAAAACATACAGCCCGGAGAATCTATGAGCGTTTATGTGAAGAGAAAGGGTTTACGGGAGGAGCATCAACTATTCGCCGCGCCGTTCGAGAACTCCGGGAGAAGCAGCCCAAGGTCTTTGTACCCCTGTCCTTTGACCCTGGCGAAGCTATTCAAGTTGACTGGGGACAGGCCACAATCATCCTTAACGGAGTAAAAACTCAAGCCCATATCTTTTGTATGCGGCTAAGCCATAGCATCGCTCCGTTCGTCATAGCGTACCCCACTGAACGGGAAGAGTCCTTTTTGGAAGCACATATCAGAGGCTTCGAATTCTTCGGTGGAGTAAGCCGTGACCTGATCTATGACAATTTAAGAACAGCGGTGAAGGAAGGCTGGGGCAAAAATGCTCGAGAACAAGACAAATTCGCAGCCTTCAGAGCCCATTACGCCTATCGACCCCTATTCTGCAATCCAGGTGAAGGCCATGAAAAAGGATTGGTTGAAAACCTGGTCGGCTATGCAAGAAGGAATTTTCTAGTCCCCCTTCCCGAAGTAACTAGCTTCGAAGAACTCAACCAGCTTCTGGAACAACGATGCGCGCGATACATAGAGCACCACCGTGTCAGGGGACGGGACATGAGTGTCAAAGAGGCATTTGCGCTTGAGAAGAGCGCACTCCTGGCACTACCAGTAAAGTCCTATGATGCAAGTAAAACAGCCGAAGTCAGAGTAGACTACTTCTCAACCGCTCGCTTTGAAACCAACTGTTATTCGGTTCCGGTCAAATGGGTCGGTAAACAGGTAACTGTAAAAGCCAGTGGTTTAGAGGTTAAGATCTACTACCGGGGAGAAGAGATTGGATCCCATCCCCGCTCCTATCTAAAACACAAGACCATTTATCAATTAGAGCATTACCTGCCTTTGATTGAACAACGTCCCCGGTCAGTATTTCATGCCCGACCGGTTAAGGAGGCTAATATACCGGAACAAATATATGCCTATGCTAATAGGCTGCCAAGCCCTGATAAGGCCATGGTAAGACTACTGCGGTTAATGGTTGATTACGGAGTGGAAGCAGTATTGAATGCCGTAAAGGATGCCCAGGCCAAACAGCATTACTCAATCGATGTCCTCCAGTTTAATCTTAAACGAGGCGAAAAAGCCACCGAGTTATCTATTAAGGGTCCATCCGTTAATCTGGTCGATATTAGTGCCTATGATCAACTCCTGAAAGGGGGTGCATGCATGTGAACCCCGAGCAGGAAGTGATCAAGCTTTATGCGAAGCAATTGAAGCTTGCGACTTTGGCTAATATTGATGATCTTGTCCGCCAAGCGGAAGAAAACGGTCAGGGACATACCGCTTTTTTGAGTGAAGTATTGAAGCGGGAAATCAATCAAAGAGAAGAAAACCGGCAACGAAGAAACGTACGTCAGGCCAGGTTTCCCTTGGAAAAAACCCTCGACACTTTAGACCTTAACCGTTTTGAAAAAGTAGAAGCGGCTGTCATCTGGCAGCTGGCCACCGGCGATTTTGTTAAGCGCCGGGAGAATGTCATTATGATCGGGAGCCCAGGCACCGGTAAGAGTCACTTGAGTATCGGCCTTGGTCGCCGGATGTGTGGCCTGGGTTTTAAGGTTAGGTTCTACAATGCCGGTAATCTGGTAGCTGAACTAACCGAAGCTCAACACGCCCGGTCTTTGCTAAAGCTTGAAAAGAGTCTGACCAAACTGGATCTGCTGATTCTGGACGAGCTTTCGTACCTAAGCTTTACGCGCGACCAGGCGGAACTCCTGTTCCATGTCCTGTCGGAGCGAAACGAACGAGGGAGTGTGATAATAACCACCAATTTAGAGTTCTCACGTTGGACAGATATCTTCCCCGATACTATGTTAACGGCCGCTCTCATTGATAGGTTAACTCACCGGGCTTACATCCTTGATATGAATGGCTCATCTTATCGGTTAGAGCAGCGAATAAAAAAGAAACGGGAAGGTGGTGAGAATGAGCAGTAGGATAACAATTTCCCTTCTAGTCATTCGGCTCGGTTTTTATTGATTTAGGAATCTGTTGTGAGCAAGTGGCTCACTTTTAAATGAGCATAAGTGGCTCAGTTTCTAATGAGCAGAGTGGTTCACTTTTTAGTTGACATTCACAGACAAATGGTTTCCAACAAAGCTTATACTTCTCTGGTAGATACTTTGCCCAGTCATCAGGAACTGTTTGTAGAGCCTCTTATTCAGTAAATGGAGCAAATGTAGATGATATGAATAAGATAACATAAATAAACTGGGGAGGTATTATTTTGGACCGAGAACTGTCAACCATGGACTTTATCCAAAAGTCATTAGGTCTGAACCTTTTCTTTTTAAGGATCATGAAGGAGCACGCCCTCCTTCTGGAGGCGGGGATTGCTCCGAAGAACACTGAGCTGATTCAAAGGGCTGGTGAGCTCAGGAACAGCTACAATGATCTGCTTAATGAAGCTGTTAAACTGGCTAACTGCAACGTGAGTAAAACCCTCCTGGAATCAGAACAGATCGTAACCGACCGAACCCTCCTGGCAGAACAGAAAACCGAAAACCTGTCCGGTATAGATATTGATACGGCCCTGACCAAAAAAGAATTGCTGCTCCGGCCCGGCTACGAAGATCCTGGTTTGGGGGACGCGGTACGACGGCTTAACTCCCAGGCTATACATCTCACCCGTTCCCTGGTGGAATTCAAGACCTTAGTTCTGAACGGGGTTCTTAACTGCAAAATTTTTACCTATATCCTGCCGACCATGATTGAGCACCTGCGTGAAGAGGCCGAAACCTTCATCGATTACCTGGATAGGCTGCAACGGGGATCAGATCCCTACCAAGTAAAGAATATCATGGATGCGAAGGCATTCTGGGATCATATTATGGCCGAACACGCCCAATTTGTGGCGCATCTGCTGGATCCTTCAGAAGCCAAACTTATTGGGCAGGCCGACCGGTTTGCAGAAAGGTTTTTCAGACTGGCCCGGAGAGCGGAACAGCTGCAGGGAAGAGGGAGATTTGACCGCTACATGAAGTCACTTATTCAGGAGGAAATAAAAGCTACCCGGGACATTAAGAAGTTCAAGAGCACCGGAGAAGACCTGATTCTCGCCTGCAAGGCAAAGTCCATTATTATTCCGCTTATCGCCGATCACATACTTCGGGAAGCCAATCATTTTCTGGCGGTGTTGACGGATTTATAAAAATGGGAGCCAGCATAGGGCGTTAACCGAAGCAGCGACAAGAGAATTGGCTGCGGAAAAGCCAGATATGTGAAGACGTGTTTTGAGCAATCCCATGCTAAAAAGAATGAGGAACACACTCTGGTCTTAGCATGGGATTTGCTGTGCTATGAGTGAGCTGACGCCAGATGTCACTTGTTCACCAGACGCGCATAGGCTTTCTTGGCTCTCGTTCTCGGCATGGCCTTTTCTGAAAGTTTATCCAATACGTCGACAATACTCTCCAGCTGATTTCCCGGGAAACCGGCCAGCAGGTGCTCATCCGGTATGTTGGTTGCATTTCGACAGCCGTAACAGCCCAGACAAACGTTCAATTTCTGGGTCAAGTACGGCACCACCAACGTATCTACGCAGGTGCCGTTAGACACGCTGGAACTAAACTGCAAACGGCCACCCTCTTGATAGATCGTGGCCAGGCTCAACCACATCAGGTGTTCAGGCTTTGTTTGCAGGGAGACAATATCCGGGTCATAATCTACATCCGCCAGCGGCGCAACAGCGATGCCTGAGAACTGGTTCTGTCTGAAACGCGGCAAAAGCTCCATGGATTTCCGAGCGCCTTTGGCTTCAAACGTGCCCAGCTTGTGCATCAGCTCGCCATTCAGAAGTTTTTCCGGGACTGGCAGCAACCCCAATGCCGAACCACCGTTGGCGCAGGCAATATTCTCGGAGGTTACCAGAAGTTTCTTGCCTTCACGTGCTTTCATAACAAACTGGCAGAACGTCAACTTGTGACTGTTGTCATAGCCCGGCAGTTTATTATCATTAAGAAGTTTAATTCCTGCGGGCTGGCTGTCCAACCCCAAAACTGCAATTAGTTTCTCTGATAAAGATTTATAATCCACAATGAAAATCTCCTTTACCCGCGTAGGTGCCAACAGCTGTTTTGTTTTAAATTTTATCATCACATCATGGATATGAAAACTCATGACGCCTTGGTGTTGGCCGGCAGTCTTAACGAAAGAAACAATACCCCCTTCGATTGCGAAGGGGGCACATAAAAGTTAACCAGGGGTCGAATGACTAGATTTGAGCGTCTGTCATTTGTTGCGCCATATATTCATTAAGGTCTCGAGCCTGACTCACGTCAGGAATATCAAAAGGCTCGCCTATGTCATAGATCTCATAGTATGCTGTTTCAATTAGATGCATCTCAATTGGGTCCGAAACTTCATCCCCGAAGGTTGTCGCCGGCATCTTCAAGTCGATATTGGCTTCCAGATCCATAAAAGTGGGTACCAGATTGGCTTGATCCACCCAGACCCGGTAAACAATATCAGCCTTCATGTTCTTAAAAAGAGTCTGCATCATTTGGGTCATGTCCTGATTGAAGTCCTGCCCATCCTCCATCTCCGGCATGGTGGGCATCTGATTCATAACGCTTTCAAAAAGCTTGTTGAAGCTTTCCGCTCCCATAGTAACGTTGATTACCCAGTAAGAACGTCCATCCCTCTCCTGGTCATCGCCAAAGCTCATAATGGCACCGGACTCTTGCATCATTTTCATGGATGCAATCGGATCATTAGTGTTGGACTGTTCTATTAGAGTCTTCATGTCCATTCCCGGTATGCTCATCTTGAACCAGCCTTCTTCTTCCGGCAAAGTCATAAACATACCTTCTTCATTCATAAAGACTTCAGTAGTAGCTGAGAGTGCCAGGTCATGGGCTTCGGGGACGGCTGGAGAATCAATGGTTGTTTTTATGTAGGCTATCAACGGTTGTTGATGCATGGCCATATACATGTCCATGTTGGTAATGGCATGTACAGTCTCCTGCTTGGCAACATTGGTTATTTCCATATCCATGGAGATATTTACATCTGCTTTATATGTTTGGTTCTTGATCATGGCCTCCGAGGATTTGACCATAATTTCTTCGATACTCATCCCCTGGCGTTTTTCGGAATACTGTACCCCTGCCGTCTTGCTGCTCTGTTCCCAGGTGATCGTGGCTCCAAAGGCTTCGCATATGAACCGAAGCGGTACCATTACTTCATCGTTGACCATAGTGGGGGCCTGTGGCATTATCATCTTTATGCCGTTCAGGCTCGCTTTGGTGTCGCCGAGTGTAAACTGGAGCGTAGCTGGACCTTTCTTGATGGTCACCAGGTTGTCTGCGATATCTATGTCCGCACCCAAGACCCGGCCTATCAAATACAAAGGAACCATGGTTGTGCCGTTTTCCAGCTGCGGGGCAGTGCGCGGGGCGAAATTGTTTCCGTTGATGTTAAGGTTAACATCTGCCCAGACTGGATTGGCACAGAGCAGTAAAAAGAATACTGTGACAATCGCAACTAACTTTTGACGCATTATTAGACCTCCCTACTCATAATTTAGGAACTGCATACTTATGGTTTGCTCCCTGGCACTGCTCGTAGGAACTGTGCTCAAGTTGAAAAACCTGTCCTTGTGTCTTCGAAATATGTAATCCCTTGTTCTGATTATAATCCAAATGATGCTAATGAAGAACCTAGTTATTGTGGATGATGATGCCATATCAGCCGCGTAATGTACCAGGAGAGTTAACATCTTGCGACTTGTATCTGCCAACCTTCCACAATTTACTTATTACCAGAGTGCTTCGTCTTATTGGTTAAGTGATCCGCTGGCCAAGGCTGACTGGTTCTCTTGTTTGTCGACATGAGGTAAGGTAAAATAGGAAAAAGCTGAAGAAATAATGGATATTAATTGGAAAATCCAAAAATCCACAGGCTTTTTCGGACTGTGGGTCCATAGTGATCATGAGGTCCATAATTAGTTTTCACCTTACTATCGATCCAGAGAGGATACTAAAAGTTAACGGGGACAGCATAAGTAGCCGTCCCTTAGTTTGGGGGGTTGTTTGTTGTTTAAGGGCAGGATGCTTCGTATTATTATTACACTCCTGGCAGTTATGCCTCTTCTGCTGGCGGCGTCTCCAACCAGCGCCAGTCCTTCAGTTTGGTGTTTCATTGATGGACAAGAACTCATTAGTGATCCAGCTCCGTTTATTACCAATGGCCGCACTATGGTTCCCCTGCGCGCAGTTGGGGAGGGATTGGATATGGAGGTTGAATGGCTGGATGACGTCAGGGTAGCCAGAATTCATACCAATCCTATGATCCCGCGGAATCCGCTGCCGCCGCTGACAGACAGGCATTCAACAGCCAAGCCATTGATCTTTATCAATGACCTCCAGATACCCAGTGACGTTGACCCGGTGATTGTTGACGGCCGCATCATGGTACCAATACGGGTTATAACTGAAAACATGGGGATGGAGGTAGAATGGGACGAAAGCGTCCGTCATGTATACATAACCAGACCTGAACCACCAGTGGTAGAGCCGGAGGAACCTGAACCGGCTCCGGCGGAACCCGAAATACCGGTACCGGGAACTGAGCCGCCCCCGGTTGAGGAACCATCCCCACCGGCAATACCGGAGCATCTGTATTTGGGGATATCAATAATGGGTAACCCCCAGGCCAGCCCGGCGGAAATGGCCCGGGTAGCATTTGATGCGGTTGCCGCCCGGATTTATCCAGGCATTTCTGAGTCTGAGACTGCGGTATACATTAACCGGGCCCAGGATTACGTACGTCAGCAATACGATGAGGTTACAACGTGGGAAGTTGTCCGGCTGACCTCCGAGATTAATAAGAGCAGGGCCGAAGTAATGCAGTATTCCCCGGCGCAGAGAGACGAGATTCTTGATTTTGTTGCCACCACCTACTATAAGCTTGCTCAAATGTATCTGCAGAAAGGGCTGCAATATGGGATCAGGGGCGATATAGCTTTCTTTCAGGCCGCTCATGAAACAGGATGGTGGAGATTTGGCGGACTGGTGACTCCGGAGCAGAACAACTACTGCGGGTTAAGTGCCACTGGGCAGCCAGCAACGGCAGAGGAAGATCTCAGGGGCGCAAATCCGGCCCGGGTTTATTTCGTTGAGGGCAGACATGGTGCTTTTTTTGATACCCCTGCTACCGGGGTGGAGGCTCAACTGCAGCATTTGTATGCCTATGCCACCACGCAAGACTTACCGGCTGGGGTGGACCTCTTAAGTCCCCGTTATGCCCTGGTGCGAAAAGGGATTGCACCTAACTGGGAGGACCTGGGGGGTAAGTGGGCGGTGCCCGGGTATCCCCGCGGAGCACCTCATTATTATGAAAATATGCCGGATCCCTTTGCCGCAGCATTCGTCAATGGGCAGACCTACGGCCAGACCATCCTGGCGTACTACTTCAGAACCGGACTGGAGTAAGGTGTTAATAATAGGCATAATCCGGGATGTTGTTAACGAAATAAATAAAACAATTGGGATGTTACTACCGAGGATCGGCTCTTCCGGTCCTTTTTTTCTGATAGGGAAGCTTGTTATGAAGGGAACATAGAAGTGTAAAAAGGGTCCCGGCGGGCTTTAAGCCGGGAAGGGCAGGTTGAGGTCTTATCGATCGGGGATATTCTGCACTAAAACGTGGTTATATAGAAGCTCTGATTGGACGTATTGATCGATTTCTCTCTGCTCGATCCAATTCTTCAGGTATTGTTCCATCTGGCCGATCTGATTAGCATAATCGCTGATGGTTTTGGTAATATCCTGGTGATTGTTATTTACTGCGTGATAACTTAATTCATGGTGAAGGTTACGCAGGCTGTGCAACGTCTGATGAATGGTTGTGCCGGTAGACATTCAAATTGCCTCCTTTCTTGTAAGTTTGCATTATCCCGTCAAAAAGGGATAGTACACCTTATGATGCTGACAGGATATTAGTGAACCGTTTCGGATATTGTGAAACTTTTTTCCATGATATGAAACAGATCTGGTATTAGAATGGAAAACGATTCAGTTGGGCGGCTTACCAATAAGTTGCCGTTGCCAGAAAAGGGATTACGGAACAGTTTAGAGAAAATATTGACTGTGTTAACCATTAATTATGTATCCAAAGGAGAAAAACCATGCTTATTCCTGTTACAGATCGAATTAAAATGGTTAAGGCCTCCAGTGAGCCTGGGCTGCTGGTAGCAAATTCCCTGCTGGTGGAGGATGAGCAGACACTCCTTATTGACGCCGGATTTGGCCCGGGTAATGTGGATACCCTCAGGGATATTCCGGTAGATTATTTGGTGAATTCCCACTTCCACGAGGATCACGTAATGTTTAACTGGTTATTCTCCCAAGCACAACTGTTTGTGCCCCTGGAAGATGCGGAGGGAATCAGCTCACGCCAGACCTACATTGATTGGTATGGTTTTCAGATTCTGGACGGCCAGACGGTCCAGGACTGGATATTCAAGAACTTTGATTGGCGGGAGTATCACACTGATAACCTGTATTCTGAAGGGCATAAGTGGGAATTAGGAAGCATCACCGTTCAAGCACTGCACACCCCCGGTCATACCAAAGGACATTACGCTTTCTGGCTGGAGAAGGAACGGATACTGTTTGCTGCAGATGTAGCCCTGACCCCCACTGGACCGTGGTATGGAAACATAACCAGCGATGTGGACGATTTTATTGCCTCCATTAAGCGTTTGAAAGCTCTGAAACCCCAGGTAGTCGTTTCCGCACATCGTAACTTGATAGAGAAAAACATCGACCAACAATTCGACAGGTACCTGGAAGTCATCTTCGAGCGTGAAGAAAAACTCTTAGAATACCTGCAAACAGCCCATACACTGGAAGAGATTGCCGCCCAGAAATTTCTCTACGGCTATCAGCCTGCCGAATTAGTTCAGGGCTTTTTTGAACGGGTACACGTCTATACCCACCTCAGGCGACTGCTGAATCTTGGCTGGATTGAAGAAGTGGATGGCAGGTACCGGAGTACCAAATAGCGAGGGAGATATAGCGAATATGAAGGACGTCCTTCTATTGTCCCTTGTGGCCAATTAAAGAACGTCCCTCTGGTTGCTATGTTTGCTAAGTATTTTTGACC
Source organism: Syntrophomonadales bacterium (assembly GCA_050951725.1). Taxonomy (GTDB): domain Bacteria; phylum Bacillota; class Syntrophomonadia; order Syntrophomonadales; family DTU052; genus DTU052. Next base: position 129,300 of record JBMNJO010000019.1, read on the forward strand.
AGCTTTACCGGCCGTGGAATTCGGGTTTTCTCTTCTCGAAGAATGCGGCGACCGCTTCTTTCATATCCTCAGTACCGCAGCAGTAAACGGATTGCGCTCCTTCGAACAGCAGGCCGGCCCTGCGACTGCTTTCAACCGCCAGGTTTATGCCTCTCTTGGCCATGAAAACTGATACCGGGGGCATACTTGCAATCTTATGTGCCAGTTTCATAGTCCGCTCCATTAACTTATCCGGTTCTACGACTATTTCCACCAGACCGATGGCCTTTGCTTCCTGGGCATCAATCTCTTCACAGCCGATAATCAGCCGTTTGGCCTGACCCCCACCGACCAGCTTAGGCAGGCGGGTGGTTCCGCCCATGTCTGGCGCCAGACCGAAGCGAACCTCGGGGATGGCAATGCGTAAGTTGGAGGCCGCAACCCTGATGTCGCAAGCGAGAATGAACTCCGTACCGCCACCATAACAAATACCCTGGACGGCTGCAATTACAGGAACTGGAAAGTCTTCCCATACGCTGTAAATAGACTGCAGCCAGTTGGCATTTTTCAGGATATCCTGCGAGCTGCCCTGGGACAGGAACTTGACATCCAGGCCTGCTGAAAAATTGTCGCCGGCAGCGTTTATTACTACGCAGCGTATATCGTCCATTGCCTGGACTGCTCCAGCGGCATCATAGATTTCCTGCCAGACCTCATGATTAAGAGTATTAAACTGTTGGGCGCGGTTTAAGGTTACGATCGCGACCTTGTCCTCTCTGTTAATGAGGAGATGTTTGAAATCAGCCATTATTTCCAACTCCTTTGTAATTTGTTGCGCTTACATTATTGTACCATGCAGCGCAACCAAAAAACCGGCGATCAAGTTTAAAACTGAATCGCCGGTTTTAAGGGACCAGGGGCCTATATCGTTATGCTCTGATTATGGGAGATTGTCTGGTTAGCCACCCGGTCGGATACTGGTCTTCCAAATCTGGAAGGTCAACCTCTACCAGTTCTGATATCGGAACCACGGCTTCCTGATTGCTGTTAAGGTATCTGATCCGGGCCGAACTCCCACTTACCGATTCAACCCATATTGCAGCGGTATTGTGAACCAGTGCGGTAGGGTCGGATGATTCCATGATTTCAGTCAGCCTGTCTAGATCCATTCACCTTACTCCCTTCGTTTTTTTGTATAGCATGTCTCAGGAAGGCTCCAATTATTACGCGACCCATAATTGGCAAAATACTTTTTGAAAGTATATCCAGCACTTTACATGACTCATGAGCATATGGTAGAATCAATTAATTTCATATCATAAGAAGTAATGACAGAGGAAAGTAGGTTCTGGGTACTTCTCACAGGGAGGAGGTGTCGCGACTGGAAGCATCTCCAGAAGGAATGAACTGAAGTTCCCTTTGGAACTCCCGGCTGAAACCTTGATGGCAAGTAGGTTGGGGCGGAGCTTTCACCGTTAAAAGAAAGGGGGTATCGGATGAAATCCCGTACCTTGGCGAACCCAATTAAGGGTGGTATCGCGAAAGGAAGAGCCTTTCGTCCCTTGTGGACTGAAGGCTTTGTTGTTTTCATCCCGTACCTTTTCAGAGTGGGGCACTAATAGTGCCCAATAAGGGTGGTACCGCGGGTAACAGGCCTCTCGTCCCTATTAAGGTGATGAGGGGTCTTTTTACTTTTAAAATTCAAAAGTATAGGAGGAATTCGAATGGGGTTTTGTTGGCGGAGAACTACACCAAGGCCGTAGGTTCTGAGGATGCACGCAGACAGGTAAGTATTGGTCAGCTGTGCATCGGGGGAGATGCCCCGCTGGCAGTCATTGCCGGGCCCTGTGCGGTAGAGAATGAGCAGATGCTTCGGGAGACTGCAAGACAGGTGATCCAGGCTGGCGCGCAGATGATCAGGGGAGGAGCTTTCAAGCCCAGGAGCTCTCCATACAGCTTCCAGGGTTTGGGATTGCCTGGTTTGAAGATACTGCACCGGATAGGTCAGGAAATGGGGGCTCCGGTAGTTACTGAGGTTCTGGATAGTGGAGATGTCGATATGGTTGCTGCGTATGCTGATATCCTGCAGGTGGGGGCTCGCAATATGCAGAACTTCTCACTGTTGCGGAAACTGGGCACTATCGATAAACCAGTAATACTAAAGCGGGGTCTGGCAGCTACCATTGAGGAATGGCTGTTGGCGGCGGAATACATCATCGTGGGCGGCAACGAGAATGTAATACTCTGCGAGCGGGGGATCCGCACCCATGAGAGGTGGACCCGGAATACCCTGGATTTATCCGCCGTTGCCGTAGTAAAAAGCCATTCCAACCTGCCCGTTATTGTGGACCCCAGCCACGCCACCGGCCATACCCATCTGGTGGCACCGATGGCCAGGGCAGCCGTAGCCGCTGGAGCGGATGGCTTGATGATAGAGGTTCATCCCTGTCCGGAAAAGGCTATGTCTGACGGGCAACAGTCCTTGACTCCGGATCAGTTCCAGAAGATGATGACCGAACTGTCACGGGTGGCTGCTGCGGTAGGGAGGTCTGGCATATGAAACGATATGCAATTCTTGGACCTCCCGGAACCTATTCTGAGGATGCTGCCTGGTGCTACTGGAAGGAACCGGGGAACCTGATTTATGCTCCGGAAATAAGCCGGGTTTTTGATCTGGTTATGGAGGGAAAGGCCGATGAAGGTCTGGTTCCCATTTATAACAGCTTGGCGGGAACAGTTGGGGTCACCATGTCTAATCTCATACGGCATGAATTGTATATCGGAGGAGAATGCGTGCTGCCGGTGAGGCACTGCCTTATGGCCCGGGAAGTTATGGATCCTGGTGAGGTAGAGGTACTCATCTCTCAGCCGGACGCATTTCTGCAGTGTCAGGGATTTCTGAGCAGACAGATGCCAAACGCCCGCCGGGAGATGGTAAACAGCACCGGCCAGGCGGCCAGTTACGTCAGACAGGAGCATCGCAAGGCGGCGGCTATTGGATCCCGGAGGGCAGCAGAGGTCTACGGCTTACATGTTATCGCCCAAGACCTCGAGGATGATACAGAAAACCGTACCACCTTTATAAATATTAAAAAAGACCGTTTGACCAAAGGTGACCGTTTGGCGCGGAGATTATTGCTTAAGTATACCTAGAATGCTGTCTACCGTGTTTTGCTTGGAGTAGTGTCCATCGGTCATCTGGGTCATAACTTCTTCCTCGCCGAGGACTTTGATGCGGATCTCTGTTGGGGATAACCCCTGGTGATGGAGATCCAGGACCTGATCCCGCAGGCGCTGCATAAAGTCGAGTTTGGTCAGGAGGGCCTCCTGTCCGTTGGGGACTGGCCCCAAAAGACTGCAAAAGAGCATATCGACCGGCAGTTGGGCCAGTTTGTGCAGGGAATCAACTATCAGGTTGTAATCCTCATCTGCTCGCAGGTACTTGAACCCCCGTCCGCAGAATATGTCTCCCGTAAACAGCCACTGCTGCCGGGGTTCATAGAAACAGACATGGGCATCGCAGTGCCCGGGGGTATGGATTACATCAAACCAGTATTCCCCCGCACTGAATTGGTCTCCTAAAGGCAGTCCCTGCGATGGTTCCGGATACTCCCATACCTCGAGCTGGTAGGGCAGAAGATCAAGGGCCCGGGGATTCTCCAGAAAAGGTAAAGCTTTATGGTGGGCATAGATCTCTGCGTTAAATTTGTCCTGCACTGCCCGGTTGTTACCTGTATGGTCCTCATGATGGTGGGTGTTTATGATTTTGCTTATCCTTTCACCTTCCAATGCCGCCAGGATCTCGGGTCTGACCCAGGCACAACTGGTATCGATCAACACGTCCTCCAGCAGAAAGGCGTGGACCTGGTAGGGGACATAATCACCTATGCTCCGGCCCGAGCGGATAACCTTGACCGGGCCGGTCATTGTTTGCTTAAGCATTACTTTCTCCTTTCCCGGAAACATTTGGAAATACCGATGCTATTCAGGAGTTATTCTCCAGGTGCCGGGCGTATTCCTTCACAGTCAAAATATCGATTTGGCAGGGGACGTTATTTTTATTGTGTTTTCCTGTTAGGTGTTTTTATCCTCCTGTACCCGCCTGGTTGCTTTTGTGACTGAGAGCTATTAGGTATAATATTACTGCGTCAATTTTTATTAACAAAGGGGATAACAGTAATGAAGCTTGTATATAACGGGAAAACCAAGGACGTTTATGACCTGGGCAATGGTACTTACCTGTTGCGATTTAAGGATGATGTCACCGGAGCCGATGGGGTGTTCGACCCGGGGTCCAACACGGTGGGATTGACGATTGAAGGAGCAGGCCGGGCCGGTCTCAGGTTAACCAAGTACTTTTTTGAGATATTGCGGGAAAACGGCATCCCCACTCATTTCATAGATGCCGATATTGATAAGGCAACCATGACTGTTAAGGCCGCTGCCGTTTTTGGAAAAGGGCTGGAAGTGATCTGTCGCTACCGGGCGGTAGGCAGCTTTTTAAGGCGGTATGGTGCCTATGCCGAAGAAGGTCAGCCATTGGATGCCTTTGTGGAGATCACCCTCAAAGACGATGAACGGCAGGACCCGCCGATCACCGAGGATGCCCTGGATATGCTGGGGATACTGTCCAAGAGTGAATACCAGGTATTGAAAGACCTGACCAGGAGAATCAGCCAGGTGGTCAAGGATGAGTTGGCCAAAAAAGGAATCGAGCTGTATGATATAAAGTTCGAGTTCGGACGGGTAGGCGAAAATCAGGAGATAGCATTGATTGATGAGATCTCCGGCGGGAATATGCGGGCTTACAAGGATGGAAAGTACATCCCGCCTTTGGAACTGGAAAAAATGGTTCTCGAAGGATAAGGCCCTCCCTGAACACGGCGGACTGAGATAGAAAGGGATAAGGCTGCCCGTTAAAGGTTGATACAGTAAAATCATAATTAGTTCCAATTTGCGAAAAGGGGTTAGAAACAACCCCTTTTTTGGTCCTGTTCAATTAACCCAAATGTAGGTTCGAGGGCCGAATACCCGTTACCGGGAAGTAGCGGTTTCCTTCTCCACCTTATCCAATTTCGCCAGCCGGTGCAGGTGATTATAAACCATGACAGATCATCATCATGCGGCCGGGATAATCATATCGGGCGCAGTTCGACCAATCTTTTGATTGACCTGATGAAAAGGGGGTATAGGCAGGACATGGCAGATACTGTTGGTGTCTGGCCGGGGATGGCCACGAATATTCATGCATTCAAACTTATGAATCACTACTTTTCGCAGCGGAATCAGTTTTCAAGAGGGGGAATTCTGTGCAGCTCAAACCGATAGGGGTTATTCACTCCCCTTACCAGAATCAGGCTGAGGCTCCCCGTCAGGGGCGATTACAGATGGACACGGGTGAGATTGAGGTATTTCCTGAGTTTGAAGCGGGACTGAAAGACATCGAGAAAAACTCCCACCTGCTTATCCTCTACTGGTGTGACCGGGGAACCCGCGACACGATTCTGACCGCGAAACCATGGGATGAGCGGGTACGGGGGGTATTTGCCACTCGGTCTCCAAATCGTCCCAATCCCATTGCTATTGACCTGGTTGATCTGATCCGCCGGGACGGCAACCGGTTGGTGGTGAGAGGGATCGATGCGCTTGACAAGAGCCCTCTTCTGGATATCAAACCCTATAGTTTTAAATTGGATACGGTTACTCCTGATGACGACGACGATGCCGGTTAATCAGCGGCCAATCACGGTTTTATGTATAAGACCCACACAAATGTAAACACCGGTGCCAAGACATAATGTTTACCCTAATCGGATTATTTAGTTATACTGTTATAGAACGGCAATTCTGATTTGTCAGGTTCGTTAATTGCATAGGGTTTGTAAGTTCGGATTTTAAATTGTGTAAGGGGAGGTGAGGTTTGAACCTCAACCGAGCGAGAGGTTACATTTTTATTGATGCCTAAACTGGTGATATTATCTTAGTTCATGAAGCATCTGTTTCAAATTTTCGCACGACAGGAGTGACACCAATGGCAGAACAATTTGCAAGCAAGAGAAACCTGAAGTTCATGTTGTATGAGGTCTTCAACGCCGAAGAACTCACTAAGTATGAATACTTCCAGGATCATAGCCGTGAAACGTTCGACATGATCCTCGACACCTTTTATAAGATCGGAGTAGACTTCCTTTATCCCCTCTATCAGGAATTGGACAAGAATCCCCCCCAGTATGTGGATGGTCAGGCCAAGGTTAACCCAGCATACCGCGAATACATGAAGATGTGCGGCGAGGTTGGCTGGCTCAATGCCAACTGGCCCTATGAAGAAGGAGGACAGCAAGTCCCCACGACAATTACCATGGCCTGTTCATTTGTGATGGCGGCAGCCAACTGCGGGATGACTGGTTTCCCGATGCTGACTACCGGGGCGGCCAATCTGATCCGCAACTTTGGATCCCAGGAATTGAAAGACCGCTATATTGAAAAAATGATGACTGGCGAATGGCAGGGAACCATGGCTTTGACCGAACCAGGTGCGGGAAGTTCCCTGGCAGACATCGCCACCATGGCTGAAGACACAGGGAATGGTTACTACAAGATCAAAGGGCAGAAGATTTTTATCTCCTGCGGGGATACGGATGCAACTGACAACACCATTCACCTGATGCTGGCCAAGATCAAAGGATCGCCGGCAGGGGTCAAAGGGATATCCCTCTTTGTGGTACCCAAATTCCGGTTTGCCGCTGATGGAAACCTGGAGCGCAACGACATCCTGTGTGCCGGGATCGAACATAAAATGGGCTTCAAAGGTTCTCCCATCTGTACCCTCAATATGGGCGAAAACAATGATTGCTGGGGATACCTGGTAGGCGAACCCAATATGGGACTTTCCTACATGTTCCAGATGATGAATGAAGCTCGTATCGGCGTTGGTATTGCGGCGGTAGCCAAAGCAACCGCAGCATATTACGACGCTCTTGAATACACCCAGCAGCGTTTGCAGGGTAGAAAAGCCAATCAGAAGGATCCCACCTCTCCTCAGGTGCCCCTGATCGAACATGCTGACATCAAACGCATGCTGCTATTCCAACGGGCTGTCTGTGAAGGTGGCCTTGGCCTGGGACTTCAGCTGGCCAAGTATTTGGACCTGGCCGAAGTCGGGCAGGACAAAGAAAAATACGAACTGTTGGTCGACTTCATGGTTCCCATGGTCAAGACTTTCCCGTCGGAATACGGGATTCTTTCGACCTCAGCGGCCATACAGTGTCTGGGCGGATACGGTTATTGCCAGGACTTCCCGGTTGAACAGCATTTCCGTGATATCCGCATAGATCCCATTCACGAGGGAACAACTGGCATACAGGCGCAGGACCTCCTGGGACGCAAATCTACCATGAAGAAGGGTGCTGCCTACAAGGCGTTTATGGAAGAAGCGAACAAGAGCATTGCCGCCGCCAGAGAGATACCGGAACTCAAGCCTCAGGCGGATATCCTGGCCCAGGGTCTTGAGGTTATGAATGATGTGGCCAACTATCTTTTCGGAGTGCAAAAGGAAAAAGGCGCCGAAGAGTTCCTGGCCGATGCAACACTTTACCTGGAAATGGTCGGATTGTTGGCAGTTGGCTGGCAGTGGATCATGCAAGGCCTTGTTGCTTACAAAGCGCTGCAGGGACAGCCTTCTGAGGGCGATACCAAATTCTACCGCGGTAAGCTGCAGACTATGAAGTATTTCTTCACTTATGAAATTCCAAGGGTCAACAGCCTGGCTCATGTTATGAAGACCAGCAACGGTTTGACCGCCAACATGGACGTAAGTCTGTTTGACGAAGAATAATCAATAGGACATATAACGCGAGAAACAGGGAACCGACTGGTTCCCTGTTTTGTTTGCGGTGCGCCCGGCATGGGCGCAGTCTAATGGGTGAAAGTCCCTAGTGCGGGTTGATAGTGCCAAGCACATAGCCAAGGGCAAGGGTGTCCTGACTATTTCGGGAACACCATACTAAATTGTCGTAGCCCACTCCTATTTTGAGGACACCATACTAAATTGTCGTACCCGCTCAGGCGGGCAATGTATTTATTATGGTGTCCCCAAAATAAAATTAAAAAGGGAGAGCCATCACTATAAGCGAACCCGGCTTATCCGGTAGATTGTCAGAGGAATTCGCCCTTTACAAAAAAAGGAGTAAGTGCGGCCGGTGTGGAACAATTCCAACGGGGGAATGTACGGCCACAAATGAATGGGGGGGTTAGAATAATGAAGCTGTTAACACCAATCACTGTCGGGAATACGGAGATTCCGAACCGAATCGTTATGTCAGCCATGCACATGTCATATACCAATGATGGTTACGCCAATGAGAGATTCTACCGGTTCTATGAAGAGCGGGCCCGTGGTGGGGCCGGTCTGATTATGGTTGGGGGATGTCAGATAGACGAACATGGATACGACAGCATGCTTTCCGTGAGTGATGATAAATACATCCCCAAGCTCAAGGTCTTGACATCACGGGTTAAGAGGTATGAGAGCCGGATCGGATGTCAGCTGTTTCAGGCCGGACGTTACTCCTTTTCGTTTTTGTCCGGAGTCCAGTCGGTAGCGCCGTCACCGGTCTACTCTCCGCTGACCCGGGAGGTGCCCCGGGAGTTGTCAACCGATGAGGTTTATGGGGTGATAGCCAGCTTTGGTCAAGCGGCCAGGCGTGCGCGGGAAGCCGGCTTTGATCTGGTGGAGGTCATTGGAAGTGCCGGCTATCTGGTGAGCCAGTTCCTGTCACCGCTAACCAACTTCCGCCAGGATGAGTTCGGAGGAAGCCTGGAAAACCGTATGCGATTCGGCCTGGAAGTAGTACGGGAAGTCCGGCAGCAGGTAGGAGACGATTACCCGGTCGGCATTCGCCTGGCCGGTAATGAACTGTTGCCCGGGGGGACTCCGCATGATGAAATAATTGCTTTTGCCCGTGAACTGGAGAAAGCCGGGGTGGACCTCATCAATGTTACCGGCGGCTGGCATGAGAGCCGGGTGCCGCAGATAACCATGAACGTCCCTGAAGGCGCGTTTGTTTATTTGGCGCAGGCCATCAAGCGAGCCGTGAATGTTAAAGTTGTAGCCAGTAACCGGTTAAATGATGTGAGATTGGCGGAGAGGATTCTTCTTAACCGGCAGGCGGACATGATCTCCATGGCCCGCGGGTTGATTGCTGATCCGGAACTGCCCTTGAAACTCAAGGATGGCAGGGTCAGCCAGATCCGCCGGTGTATTGCCTGTAACCAGGGATGTATGGACCACACCTTCGGCATGGGCATCGTAGAGTGTCTGGTTAACGCCCAGGCTGGTCATGAGTGCGAGATTGAAACAACACCAGCGGCACCGCCCAAACGGGTCCTGGTTATTGGGGGAGGTCCTGCCGGCATGGAGGCCGCACGGGTTGCTGCTCTCAGGGGGCATCAGGTATCCCTGTGGGAAAAGACTGACAATCTGGGAGGGCAACTACTGCTGGCAGCCGTTCCACCGGGGAGATCCGATTTCCGTTACCTGGTAGATTACCTGGTGGAGAGCCTGAAGGACTTAAAGGTTGACATAATCCTGAATCGGGCGGCTGACATTCAGAAAGTTAAGGAATTTGGTCCTGACGTAATTGTGGTTGCTGCCGGTGCTCATCCCAGTACCCCACCCATTCCCGGAGTGGAGCAACACCATGTTGTTCAGGCCTGGGAGGTACTGGCGGGCGATATGGAACTGGGGGATAATATCGTAGTTATCGGTGGGGGAGCGGTAGGCTGCGAGACCGCCCTGTTCCTGGCTCATACAGGAACCATTGATGCTGCAACTTTACGATTCCTTACAGTTCACAAGGTTGAAGAACCGGATAGACTCTACCAGCTGAGCACCCAGGGAATAAAACAGGTGACGCTTATCGAGCAGCAGGCGCGGGTGGCCCAGGATATCGGTCGGTCCAACCGCTGGGTGATATACCACGACCTGGGGCGTTATGGTGTTGACATCAAAACCTCTGCCCGGGTAGTGGCCATTGAGGAGGACGGAGTATCAGTAGAAACGGACAGCCAGGTGCAGAAGATCAAGGCGGATACAGTGGTTCTGGCGGTAGGTTCGAGATCCAATACCGATATAGTTGATCAGCTGCAGGGGGTGGCACCCGAGATCTACGTCATAGGTGATGCCAGGGAACCGCGCAAAGCGATGGAAGCCATTCACGAAGGCTTTCATGTCGGCAACACAATATAAGGAGAGCAAAAGACCGTTCCCGCGTTATCCCCGGAAATAGGTGTTAATGTCTGCGAATAGTCTCCTGCAGTTTAGTGTACAGGTGAGAGAGGGAGGGATTGTTTGTGGAAGAGGTTCTGAACAAGGCATTCGCTCTGGCCAAAGACTATGAATTAAAAAATGGGGGTTGTCCCCAATGCACATTGATGGGTGTCTTTGAGGCACTGGAGATAGAAGATGATTCGGTTTTCAAAGCCGCAACCGCCCTGGCAGACGGGGTTGGCTTAACCGGTGACGGACACTGTGGTGCGCTGTCCGGTGGAGCAATGGCCATCAGCTATTTATTTGGCCGGGAGAAAAAGGACTTTGGCAGTCAAAGGAAGCTGCTCAAGGCCAACATCCTATCCAAGAGATTACACGACGAGTTTGTCAATAAATACGGAACCTGCCGGTGTGCGGATATCCAAAAACAGACCTTCGGACGTTTCTTTAACCTGTATGACCCAGCACATATGGAGGCCGCTGCCCAGGCTGGAATGGCTGAAAAGTGTTCTACCCTGGTGGGAGAGGTGGCTCGAATGACCACCAGGATAATATTGGAGGAAAAGAACCGGCAAGCAAAGGCATAGTGTGGTGGGTTGATATCAATGGGTACCTAAACTTGCGCGACTCAGCGCCAAGTTTAGGTACCGTCCCCGCTTTGCCCAACGCCACGACGTCCCTCGTTTGGTTTCCACTCTATTTAGTATGGTGTCCCCGAAATAGCTATTAGTCCCGGGGGCCTTCTTCCCAGAACTTGCGGCCTTTACGCAGGATCCAGCCGCCCAGGAACAGGCCATTTATAAATGCCCAAGGTACAGTCAGCATCTCAAAATGGAAACCTTTTCGTGGTTCACTGTTAAACAATCGCATCCAGTTCGCCTCCTTTTCCTCTTATTCTTGGCAGGCACACCGTGAAATATGAAATCACGGCAGTGTAACCTTTTTCTAAAGGCGGAGGCGATTTCCTCAAATAACAGGACTTTGCCGGAAACTCAATTCCTACTTCTTGACCCTCGGCATACAGATAATCTCTCTTACCTGGGTATCCCAGAAGTGGTTGGAATGAGCCGGCATTACGACGATCGCGGAATCCGCACCACTCACCGTTCCGGCTATGGATATAACCTCGGTGTCGTGGGGTATCATTCCCGCGTCCTTGGCCATTGTGGCTATCTCAATTGCCACTTTCACACCCTGCCCAAACATCCGCAGGGTCTGGGCTATAATCTCAGCCGGGTAAACCCCTCCAAAATGATTTCGAACTGCGCGGTCAACCCCAGCCAGGAGATGAGTGGAGGTTAAAACCTTTGCCCCCAGACTGGACAGCTCTTGCCGGGTCTCAGCAGGCATCTCATCTTGTCCGGGACCAGAAAACCCCACATGGTGGGTTACGCAGGTGAGGTCAAAGCCCCGGTCAATTAGTTTGCGAGCCGTGTCCCCTGAACAGGAGGCCACTACTATGTGCCGGAGGCCAAGTTCCTGCCCGCGTTTAATCGCCAGATTGATCGTGTTTTCAGTATTCTCTGGACCTGATTTTTCCCAAAACATGCCAAAACCTCCCAAATATTTAAATATGTCCACCTTATTCGCGGAAAGCCCTGTCTGCTTCCGGGAATGGTTTCAAGGCCCGGTCCAGGATGCCATTCGCGTAAGCCAGAAATACGCCGTAATTGACTACGGGAACACCCTTCTGCCGGGCCTTACGAATACGGTAAAGCATCTGGCGGCGGTTAATCATGCAGGCGCCGCAGTGAATGATGAGTTTAAACTCTTCCAAATTCTCGGGGTAGCCCATGCCGCTCGACCACTGGATATCGAGGCCTTCCCCCACCTGTTGCTTAAGCCAGCGTGGAATCTGATATTTTCCGATATCATCGGCCTGGCGGTGATGGGTACAGGCTTCCGCGATCAACACCTTATCACCAGGCTGCAAGGATCTTATGGCTTTGGCTCCCTGGATAAGCTCCGAGAGATCCCCCTTGTACCGGGCATAGAGGATGGAAAAGGAGGTCATCCCGACGTCATCCGGGGTATCCGCGGCTACCCTGGCAAAAGCCTGGGAATCGGTTATTACTATTTTCGGTTTTTCGGCCAGCTTATTCAAGGCTTCCCGTAATTCTGTATCACGAACCACTATGGAAACTCCAGCATGGTCGAGGATATCTCTGATGGTCTGCACCTGAGGCAGGATAAGACGGCCCTTTGGTGCGGCTGAATCAATAGGAACCACCAGGACGCAGACATCCCCCGGCCCAATCAGGTCACCCACAATGTGCGGTTCTTCAAAATCGAGGGGTGCCTCCTGTATGATCCGCTCTTTAAGATCCTCAATACCTTTTCCGGTCGCCGCACTTACTTTAATCAAGGCCAGCCCCAGTTGTTCTTCCATTACACCAAGATCAATATCAATCAGATCTGATTTGTTGACTACGCCGACCAGAGGAATCTTGCGGGTTTCGATTTCCCGTTTAATCTCAATATCAGATGCGGTTACTCCCACCAGGGGATCGATGACCAGTACCGCCAGATCAGTCTGGTTTAACACCTCTTTGGTCTTCCTGATGCGCATTTCCCCTAAATCACCGGCATCATCAAGCCCGGCGGTATCAATAATCATACAGGGACCGATAGGCGGTATCTCCATGGCTTTAAAGACCGGGTCAGTGGTCGTTCCCGGGATATCGGAAACCAGAGCAATATCCTGGTTGGTCAGGGCATTAATCAAGCTGGACTTCCCTCCATTGCGCCTTCCCACAATTGCGATATGCAGGCGGTTGCTTTTCGGGGTACCCTGCATGTCCTCACCTCGTTTCGGGTTAGAAATAGAAATCGCGTTGTCCTTTTTCGATCAATTCCAGATACTCCCTGGTTTTGGCTTTGACTTTCTCGTTCTTGATTTGTTGTAGGTGTTCTTCAATTACCTTTTCTCCCAGGGCCCTGTTTTCCGGTCCCGCATAGTCCTCCAGGTACTCTTTAAAAGTCAGAATCGCGTTGGGCTGACAGACATTGACAATCTGGCCGGTCTTGGCCAGGGCCATAAACCGGTCCCCCGTGCGTCCGCTGCGATAACAGGCGGTGCAGTAACTGGGAATGTAACCACTGCAGCACAGGTTGTGGATCAGCTCCTCAGGAGTTCGTTCGTCCTCTACCTGGAACTGTGCCGTATTCGGTCTTTCTATATCCGCCTGTTCCTTGTAGTAACCACCCACTCCCACGCTGGAACCCGCGCTTATCTGGCTGATGCCTAACGCCAGTAACTCGTCCCGGTAACCGGGTTGCTCCCGGGTAGACATCAACATGCCGGTATAAGGCACCGCCAGCCGGATAACCGCAATAATCTTCCGGAAGGCATCATCCTGTACCAGATACGGGAAACTGTTAAGGTCAACCCCGTCCGCCGGCCGTAGTCTGGGAACGGAAATCGTATGGCAGCCTACCCCGAACACCGCTTCCAGATGCAGGCTGTGCATCAGGAGTCCCATTACCTCAAAACGGTAGTCGTAAAGCCCGAACAGAACTCCCAGACCTACATCATCAATGCCGCCTTCCATCGCCCGGTCCATAGCGGTGAGGTGCCACAGGTAATCGGCCTTGGGGCCTGATCGGTGCAGCTTTTCGTAGGTTTCTTTATGGTAGGTCTCCTGAAACAACACATAAGTACCGATACCTGCTTCCTTAAGCTTCCGGTAATTATCAACCGTAGTAGCCGCGATGTTCACGTTGATTCTACGGATATTGCCATGCTTTTCCTGAACGCTGTAAATTGTTTTCATTGCCTCCAGGATGTACTCTATGGGATTATTCCTGGGGTCTTCTCCCGCTTCCAGCGCAATGCGCTTATGACCCATTTCTTCCAGCACCCTGACTTCCCGGGCTATCTCATCCATAGACAGCTTGCGCCGGGTCATTTCCGCATTGGATTTGTGATAACCGCAGTAAGCGCATTCATTAACGCAATAGTTGCTGATGTAAAGCGGGGCAAAGAAGACCATGCGCTTGCCGTAAATCTTCTCTTTTACCTGACGAGCGACGGTAAACATTCTCTGCAAGAGTCCCTGGTCTTCAACCTGGATCAGGGCCGCCACTTCCCATGGTTCCAGACCTTTGGCCAGACTGGCCTTGTCAATTATGGCCTCGATCTTTTCATGGGGCAGGTTACGGTTAGCATCAAGCAAAGCCCATATCTCTTGATCATTTATAAAGTTAACTGCTTTGTACGTCATATTACAATTCCTCCCTTAACATTAACCTGGTCGCTGGTGACAGCCCGTGCCCCGGATCAGAGGCCACCTCCCGGTCTAGTTCTTTTATAAGCTCCAGTGTGGCCTGATACAACTCCCGGGAACTGTCTTTTACCTCGGCTTTGTGAGGGTAGATCTCATAGAGCCGGCGATACTCTGGCGGGGTTATATTAGGCATCAATACGTTGGCTCCACCAGTCAGTCCCAGCTGCCGTCCGTCTTTCTCCAGACTGGACAGGGCGGTGGTGGCTGGCAGATGGGCCCAGGGCAGCAGCAATCGGCTGAGTGCCAGGACTTTCAGAGCCAGGTTTACCTCTCCTGCTGAATCCTGGCCCAGAGGGGTTCCCGGATGGGGTATAAACGGTCCCACTCCTGCCATCTCCAACCCCAGAGACCTCATCAGCATCAGATCACCCGCCAGTATCTCAGGTGTCTGCCCAGGGAGCCCGATCATAAAGCCAGAGCCAACCTGATAGCCAAGATCTCTTAAATACTCCAGACACCTGAGCCGGATGTCAAGCCTGGTGCCCGGATGGAGAGCTTCGTAAAGCCGGGCATCCGAGGTCTCAAATTTAAGCAGATACCTGTCAGCACCGGCCTCACGCCAGGCCCAATAGTCATCCCGGGGCCTTTCGCCGACAGACAGGGTGATTGCTATACCGGTCTTTTTTATCTCGCGGACCATATCCGCTATCACTTCCCGGGTGTAGAAAAAGTCATCCCCTGATTGCAGGACTATGGTTTTAAGACCCATGGCCGCAGCCTCCCGGGCGGTCTTAACAATCTCGTCCGGAGGAATCCGGTAACGCTGTACTTTGTCGTTTCCGCGGTTCAAACCGCAATAGCGGCAACTCCGAATGCAGTAGTTGGAGAATTCAATAATGCCGCGGACATGAACTGTATTCCCCACCGAGCGGTGGCGGATCTCGTCGGCCTCCTGCCTCAAATCTTCCAGAACCTGAGGACGGTTATCAGTCAGGAGACTGATCAAATGTTTTTGAACCACGCCTTGATCCGGGTCCTGCAGTAATTGATAGTACCGCATCAGGGTAACCTCCATTGGATATATTATTTGGTCGTCAAGGCACTTTTTACGCTGACACCTTTCAGAGCCCCCAACTTTCCGGTCAATGAACCTATCTCATCAGTACTGCCATCAATAATCAACGAAATCACGGAGACTCCTCGCTGGCGATAGGGGATCCCCATACGTCCTACAATAATCCGGGAATGATCTGAGAGTATCTGATTTACCCGGGAGACCACCTCCATCTCCTCGATCACTACTCCAATAACCCCCAAACGGTTGGCCATTCATCGCACCTCCCGAAAAATAAAAGCTTACCCTGTGTTCGCTCCAGAGTAAGCTTGCCTGTACATCGATATCACACCTCCCCCTTAAACTCAGCTAGAACCTTGTTCTCAGGCAGTTAATTTCACCGGCCCCCGGGTCAGAAACATCCTTCCCTCAGGCCACATTCAATTATTTGTCGTCAGCCCATACCGCAGGTTAAGACTTGTGCCTGTATGGTATTACAATAACCTATTGCTTATATGTAATTATACAACCTAGCGATTTTTTTCACAAGCACAGAAAAACATATATAACTGGTGAATGCATCACGGGGACTGTCCCCATGATGCACATGATGCATTAAAGGTCTGCAACTTCGGAAGGGCTGGTTTTTGTGAGGGCAAAGATCTCCTCCTCGGAAAGGACCTTGGAGATAAATACGGTGTGCAGTCGGGTAAGATCTATCTCGTGGGGATTCGGGATCAGATTGCCATACTGATCAAACATCACCTTGATTATTGGGCGGGTGGGGGCATTTTTATTCACATCCACCACCATGCCCATCTGCCCGGAACTGAGCATTACTATACTGCCGAGCGGGAACACCGCAATGTTTGACACCAGGGCCGCTACAGTACGCGGTTGGAAATAGGTATTGGACATCCGGCTGACAATGGTAACTGCCTGATTAACTGAATAAGCCGGGCGATACGGCCTGTCCGCCAGGAGGGCGTCGTACACATCGGCCACCGCTGCTATCCGGGCGTGTTCATGGATCTGTTCGCCGGACAGTCCCCGGGGATAACCCTTGCCATCCCATCGTTCATGGTGCTGCAGGCTGACATGCGCTGACAGGAGCGGGACATCATCGTAGGTCCTTAGTATCTCATAGCCATACTGAGGGTGCTGCTGGATAAGCCCAAACTCCTCAGGCTCCAATTCTCCAGGTTTGGTCAATATGCCTTTGTCGATCCTGATTTTGCCGATGTCGTGCAAAAGGGCGCCAATCCCCAGTTCCTTCAGCTTCAGCTGATCATAACCCAGCGTTATGGCCGTCATCAGAGACAGGATGCAGACGTTAACGGAATGAGAAAAGGTGTAATCGTCGTAACTCCGGATATCTGTAAGGTGGAAAAGCACGTCCCGGTTGGCCAGCAGTTCATCGATAATACTGTCCACGGTCTGCCTGACCGCTCTAATGTTTATTCGCTGGTGGGTTTCCAGAGCCACAAAGCTGTCTTTGACCAGCTGGGTAGTCTCCAGGCGACTCTGCTCCGACAGAACATCCGGTATATCACTGACTTCTCCGAACAGACCGTCTTTAATATAAACCGAGGCAATACCCACCTCGTTCAAACGCTTAATGTATTTGGGAGTTATTCTCATACCCGCTGCCAGGAGAACCTTGCCGCTGCCGTTATATATAGTGCGGGCAACTGTCATCCCTGGCTGCAGATATCTGGTACTGACTCTTCTCATGATGCCCTTTCGTTCTCATAATGACTTGTTATGTCAAATTCTGCACAAGTTCCTCAAATCCTGCTGAAACCAAGGCAACCAGGCCAACTAAATGAAATCTCCTGAAAAAAGTGATCTCCCCCTGTGCTAAGTCACGGTTTTCGATGGTGAATTATTAAAGTGGAAATGGCAGAAAACTAACCAAGCCTATTGGAATAATATAGAGGGGAAAACCTCAAATTTTTTCGTTTGCCAGGATGCCGGGTAGGGAATGATTTAAGTTGAATTGCGGTTGACATTGGTTAGTGTTACATTAAGTATGATAATAGGCAAATAAACTGCCAAGGGCTATCACATTGGGTTTGACCCAGTTTGTAGGAGAGGGTATGAGAGAGAAAAAGAGACGTCGCATTGTACCGCGCTCCCTCATCAGGGGGTTGGGCGAGGATATAAAAAGCCTGGTTAAGACCAACGAAGGCCTGTTGTTGGCCTTGGAGATAATTGACGAAATACCACAGGATCTACGACCTCATGTTATAGACGGATTAGCCTCTTTTGGGCTGCCGGAGATGGTTGGTTTCTTTAATGTGATTAAAGCGGAATACGGCAGGGAAATAGAGGCCACCTGCAACCGGGGTCTGGAAAAGCTGCAGATGAAAGGCGTTGAGGTAAAACCGTCAGCCCCAGAAAGAAAAAGCTTCTTCAAGGCATACGCCACCCGCACACGCCATACCGGACAGGTCACCCTTGATGTGGCATGGATGAATGAAGAAGGGCTGCTTGATGTGGAGTGCTTTTTCCTGGCATATAATGCTGATGGCATTCACGGATTCTTTGTCATTTCGGAAATGCCGATCACCGAGTATGAAGCAGACCGGCGGATGCTGCCCGATATGATACAGATTTCCCTTCCCGAAGCCTGTTTCATGATTAGGGAAGCCTACAACTACAATATTAAGTACATGACCCGTCCGGCGTTGGGCAAGTTCCTGTATCGCAAGTATCTCGATATTGAATCCGCACTGGCAAACAGGGAACAGTCCAAACTGGTGCTCCGGTTGAGTCCCGAGTTGGAACCCCGGGAACTCATCAACACCTTCTTTTATGCGCAGAGATACAAGGACCACAGTCTTATCGTTTCCATAGTGACCCCTGAACCGGACCACCGGGACCTGATTATCAGTGAATTGGAGGGTGTGCTGCGAGCGGATGCAATGCTGGTCGAAGGTCAGGCGATTGAGGTCAAGGTTTCGCGGGGGCGAGGTACGGTCAAAGCCTACAGCATTCACGTGGAAGATGAGAGTCTCTACCGCAGTGATTTCTCCTTTCAACTGATCCGGCATGATCAGCGGTGGTTCATCGATACCATGACCAGGGACGGTTTTCGTCTTATAAATGAAGGCCGGGAAGAAAGTCCTTTTCAGGATAAGGTCCACTGTTTTGTATATGAGATTCTGGACCTGGACCGCTTGTTTGAGTGCCTGGAGGAGTTTGACGATATCCGTGAAGTAGGAGAACTTCCTTTTGGAGTCCACCTGCGTTTGACTGAACCGGACGAAGGCTCTGGAAGCGGGGTGTTTTTCCTCTCCGACGTTATGGCTGACGTTGTGATCAATGGGGATGAACTGGTGATAATTGCCCGCAATGAGGCCAATGCCACTGATATAGATGACCTGGTTGTCAGGAGCCATTCGGTGGAACCACTCTCCCATCACCGGGTGGAGATCATAACCGCCTATACCTATTTGTCGGGACAGTATCTCAGTTTTCATGACATGCTGCGCAATGAAAAACAGGAACTCCTGTTTGAGGATGGTCTGAAGTTATTGACCGCCCGCTACAGTTTTAAAGATAAAGAGAAGGTATATGACAAGCTTAAGACCCTGCAAACCCCTTCTTATAAATTCCCAGGGGCCTTTGAAGTATATTATGAATATGAAAATCATCCCCCTGGAGCCCTGCGTGCGGAATACGTTATGGGCAACAACTGGGTGACGGTTTCTGCTTTTGGTGAGAAGGATCTGGCCCGGGTTCGGGAGCAGTTTGAGGATGGTCTTCGCGAATACCTGGAATACGAGGGCATGGAGATAAAATGTGAGGGTATCTTTGAGTTAATAACCGTTGATGTTAAGAAACAGTACCCGGATCTGGAAGACCAGCTGAAAAAGGCGTATCTGGAGAAGTGGTTTGAATCCAAGCTTAAACCCTTGCGGGGAATGACCCCTCAGGATGCGGCCAAGAGTGTAGAAGGCAAGCGACTGCTCTGGACAATGTTCAAAGATATGAAACGCAACGAAAAGATACGCCAGGATATGGGCGTGAGAAGTGTTATAAATCTCAAACATTACATGCAGAAGGTAGATATAAAAGGAAACTAAGGACTGATTCCCCTGTGCAAGTCATAACTCGCACGCCTGAATGCATAAATATTCGTCGCCAGACTTCCTACAGGCTTTCGCCTCTGCTTGGCTGAGGAGGTACTATGCGGATTGGAACCGGGAAGTTGGAAGCGGAACCGCCGCGGTAATATGTGGACAATCGTTTAGCATTCTGTGCCTTCTTGTTTCAGGACCCGCCAGGTGTTGTTGCTTCAACCGGCTCTTCGATATTTATGCATTTAAACAGGTTTGAGTTACGGTTTTGGCAGGAGAATCAAGACTTCATAATAATGCTTGACATGATACCCCAAATTCCCTATACTTTTAAAAAACTTTCGCACATGCTATTCTACATAGGCCATGAAGGGAAGGAAGGTCTGGTCAAGGTTATGGTTGGGCAGCCAACCGCTGCGTGAATTTGGTGGTTTAGTGATACCGCAGAAAAGCCCTCTCGTCCCTGGCTTGAGAGCTGGGATGAGGGGGTATTTTAATTCCAACCTCTGCGTCTTAAGTGACAGGCCTCACCAGTACCTGTTGCTTTTCTTTCAATCGCTGCTTGCCATGGTATTTCGTTATCCGAAACACTGAATTATTATACAATTACTATCCATTTTCTTGGTATAGTTAAAAAACTAAGATAATAGTGAAAACTATCATCTTAGAAGACTTAATAAATAACCGCAATATGATGAAGGGAGATGCTATGAGTGGGGCTTTTGATTTATCTTGATGGAAAGTTCGTACCCGAAGAGGAGGCCAAGGTTTCCGTATTTGATCATGGATATCTTTATGGTGACGGGGTATTTGAAGGAATCCGTGCCTATAATGGCAAGGTATTTCGACTTAAGCAGCATATTGAGCGGTTCTTCGATTCCGCCAAGGCCATAAATCTTGAGATTCCTTATACTCAGGAAGAGATGCGTGAAGTGGTCTGTGAGACCTGCCGTCAGAATAACTTGAAGGATGCCTACATAAGGCTGGTGATCTCACGCGGTAAGGGTGACCTGGGTCTGGATCCCCGTAATTGTGGGGCTCCGACTACGGTATGTATAGCTTCATCCATTACCCTTTATCCACCAGAACTCTATAAAACCGGTCTGGATGTAATAACCGTCCCGACGCGACGCAACATAGCAGAAGGGGTTAACCCCAGGATAAAGAGCCTTAACTACCTGAACAACATCATGGCTAAGATGGAAGCAGCCATAGCCGGAGTTCAGGAGGCGATCCTTTTGACCCAGGAAGGTTACGTTGCTGAGTGTACCGGGGACAACATCTTTATGGTCCGGGACGGAGTTATCAAGACCCCGGCAACTCACCTGGGAATGCTGGAAGGGGTTACGCGGAATGCGGTCATCGAACTGGCACGGACGCGAGGGATCAAAGTTGAGGAAACAGTTTTGACCCGTTATGATTTCTTCACTGCCCATGAGTGCTGGTTGACCGGTACCGCGGCTGAGCTGATCCCGGTGGTCAAGATCGATAACCGGGTTATTGGAGATGGCAAACCAGGTCCGGTTTTTGCGGCCCTGCTTGAGGACTACCGCGGATTGGTCAAGCATGACGGAGATCAGATCTAGCCCAATTCAGGGAGGGTTATTGTATGAAAAGTAACTCAGTGAAAATCGGCTTGGAAAAAGCCCCTCACCGGTCATTGCTGAACGCACTGGGTCTGACCCAGGAGGAGATCAGCCGACCGCTAGTCGGTGTGGTTAATTCCGCCAATGAAATAGTGCCTGGACATATCAATCTGGATCAGATTGCCGAGGCGGTTAAGGCCGGCGTGCGCATGAACGGCGGGACCCCGATCGAGTTTTCCACCATCGGGGTCTGCGATGGCATTGCCATGAATCATATCGGTATGAAATACAGCCTGGGCAGCCGGGAACTGATTGCTGATTCAGTTGAGATCATGGCCACCGCACATGGCTTTGATGCCCTGGTTTTTATACCCAACTGTGACAAGATAGTGCCGGGGATGCTGATGGCTGCTGCCAGGTTGAACATTCCCAGCATATTTGTAAGTGGCGGGCCTATGCTTGCCGGACGTTTTAAGGGTGAGCGGGTCAGTCTAAACAATGTTTTTATGGGGCCGGGAGCGGTAACGGCCGGCAGGATGACTCCGGAGGAGTTGGATCTTCTGGAAGAGGTGGCCTGCCCCGGCTGCGGCTCTTGCTCCGGAATGTTTACCGCCAACAGCATGAACTGCCTCACCGAAGCTCTGGGTATGGGCCTTCCAGGCAATGGAACCATTCCTGCGGTCCATGCCGCCCGCATCAGGCTGGCCAAACAAGCCGGCATGAAAATCATGGAGCTTCTGGAAAAGGATATAAAGCCTTTGGACATCATGACCCGAGAGGCCTTCGAGAATGCCCTGATCCTGGATATGGCTATAGGGTGTTCTTCCAATACCGTCCTGCATCTCTTTGCCATTGCCCACGAGGCCGGGATCAAGCTGGATCTGGAGATGGTCAATGAGGTAAGTGCCCGGACTCCGCACCTCTGTAAGCTGGATCCGGCTGGTACCGATTTTATAGAAGACCTGCAGGAGGCCGGGGGGATTCAGATGTTGATGAAACGCCTGGCGGAAAAGGGTCTGATAAATGAGGATGTTTTAACCGTAACCGGTCTTAAAGTGAGCGAGAATATTGCCCAGGCCAGGAGTTTTCGTGATGACATTATCAGACCGCTCGACAATCCCTACAGCCCGACCGGGGGACTGGCGGCTCTCTTTGGCAACCTGGCTCCCGATGGAGCGGTTGTCAAGGCGGGGGCGGTGGAGAAAGAGATGCTCTCTCATAAGGGCCCGGCCCGGGTATTTGAATCTGAAGAAGAGGCGGTCGAGGCTATTCTGGGTGGTAAGATCAATTCCGGTGATGTAATAGTGATCAGGTATGAAGGGCCGCGAGGCGGTCCGGGTATGCGGGAGATGCTGACCCCTACCTCAACTATTGCCGGGATGGGTTTGGACCGTGAAGTAGCCTTGATTACCGACGGACGTTTTTCCGGAGCGACCAAAGGTGCCTCTATCGGCCATGTTTCCCCTGAAGCCGCAGTGGGCGGACCTATTGCCCTGGTAAATGAAGGTGACATGATCAGTATAGATATACCAGGCCGGAAACTTGACCTCCTGGTTGATCCCGAAGTCCTGGAGGCCAGGAGAGCAGCCTGGAAAGCACCAGAACCGAAAATAAAGAAGGGGTATATGCGCCGCTATGCGGAACAGGTCCAGTCCGCCAGCACAGGTGCAGTTTTCCCCCGACCTTAGTGTAGGAGGTGAAAGGAGTGAAGCTAAAAGGGACCGATATATTTTTAAAATGCCTGAAAGAAGAGGGCGTGGAGGTCATCTTCGGTTATCCAGGAGGATCGGCTCTCCCAATTTATGATGCTCTCTATCAATCTGATATAAGGCATGTCCTGGTCCGCCACGAACAGGGGGCGGCTCATGCTGCTGACGCATACGCGCGGGTTACTGGCAAGGTTGGAGTATGCCTGGCTACCTCAGGACCAGGTGCCACCAACCTGGTTACAGGTATTGCCAACGCCTATATGGATTCCATACCTATGGTGGCTTTTACCGGACAGGTTTCAGTCCCCTTGATCGGCAAGGATGCATTCCAGGAGGTTGACATAACCGGAATCACCTTGCCCATTACCAAGCACAATTACCTGGTAAAGGATACCCGGGATCTGGCCCGGATCATCAAAGAAGCTTTCTTTCTGGCCCGGACCAACCGCCCGGGACCAGTGGTGGTTGATTTACCCAGGGATGTAATGACTGGAGAGGCCGAATACTCCGAAGAGGGTGTAGAGATGTCCCTGCGGGGTTACCGGGTTCTGAAAAGTGCCAATGCCGGGCAGGTGGTTTTGGCCGCCAAGGCGATTGAGGAGGCAAAACGTCCCCTGATCTATGCCGGTGGCGGGGTGATCAGTTCCAATGCATCCGCCGAGCTGAGGGAACTGGCAGAAAAAATGCAGATCCCGGTTACCACAACTCTCATGGCCCTGGGGAGTTTTCCTGCTACCAGCCGCCTGTGCCTGGGAATGCTGGGTATGCACGGTACCAGATATGCCAACTATGCGGTTAGTGAATGTGACCTGCTGATTGCGGTAGGAGCCAGGTTTGATGACCGGGTAACCGGGAATCTGGCCAGTTTTGCCCCTAACGCGCAGGTGATCCATATAGACGTTGACGCAGCAGAGATAGGAAAAAATGTAGGCTCTCACATACCGATTGTGGGGGATGTTAAACAGGTTCTGTCCGAGATAATTCACCGGGTTAAGGCACGGCCGGAACGGACTGAATGGCATAAACTGATCGACCGGTGGAAAGATGATTTTCCACTGTCTTATGAACCGCTTGGTGACGACGTAATTATGCCTCAGTTTGTTATTGAAAAAATATACGATGTGTCTGAGGGGAAAGCTATTATTACCACTGAAGTAGGTCAGCATCAGATGTGGACTGCCCAGTATTACAGGTTCACCCAGCCCCGGACTTTTATTACCTCAGGGGGGTTGGGGACCATGGGATTTGGCCTGCCGGCCGCAGTTGGTGCTCAGGTAGGTTGTCCAGAGCGTAAAATTTTCAACATTGCCGGAGATGGAAGTATTCAGATGAACATTCAGGAGATGTGTACCGCAGTTGAGCAGAAACTGCCGATCATCATCTGTATCCTGAATAACCAGTACCTCGGCATGGTACGCCAGTGGCAGCAGTTGTTCTATGAGGGACGCTACTCCTATACCGATATTGAGCTCCAGCCGGACTTCGTCCGTCTGGCTGAGGCTTACGGTGCAGTCGGGCTGCGGGTTACCAAGCCGTCAGAGGTTGAACCGGCCCTGCGCACTGCTTTGCAGGAGACTGAGCGCCCGGTGATGATCGACTTTCGGGTAGCTCGTGAAGCCAATGTTTTTCCCATGGTTCCTCCGGGAGAAAGCCTGCAAAACATGTTGGGGGGTGACAAGTGACATGAAGCATACGCTCTCAGTTACTGTTGACAACCATCCGGGAGTCCTGGCCAGGGTGGCTACCCTGTTCCGTCGCCGGGGCTACAATATTGAAAGCCTTAGTGTGGGCAGGACCGAGGAACCCAGCATATCCCGGATGACCATCGTGGTTGATGGTGATGAAAACATCCTGGAGCAGGTTACCAAACAGCTGCACAAACTGGTCGAGGTATGTAAGATCATGGACATAACCTCGGAAGAGTCCGTGGATCGTGAACTGGCCCTGTTCAAGGTAAAAGCAGACCCTCAGGTGCGCGCTGAAATCATGCAGATAGTAGACATATTCCGGGCGCATATTGTGGATATCGGGCGGAAAAGCCTTATTATTGAGGCTACCGGTGATGAGGGCAAGATTAACGCCATTGAGGATTCTTTGCGGGCCTTTGGGATTATGGAGATGGTCAGAACCGGTAAGGTGGCTATGGTGAGAGGTCCCAAGGGATAAAACCGCTGCTGGCTAAGAAGTAAAACCACTGAATTAAACTAAGGGGGATAATTAAAAATGGCAAGAATGTATTACGATGCCGATGCGAACCTGGATCTGCTTAAGGATAAGACTGTGGCCATTATTGGTTATGGCAGTCAGGGACATGCCCAGGCGCGCAATGCTCATGAGAGCGGAGTCAAGGTGGTAATAGGAATCAGAAAGCCGGTCGATGAAGAGACCGAGGCCGAGTGGAACCAGGTCCTGGCGGACGGGTTAACCCCCATGACCGTTGATGAGGCCGCTAAGATTGCAGACATAATTCACATCCTTGCTCCCGATACAGTTCAGCCTTTTATTTACCGGGAACAGATAGCCCCTTACTTACAACCAGGTAATGCCCTGGGGTTTTCCCATGGATTCAATATTCATTTCGGGCAGATTAAACCTCCGGCCAATATCGATGTGTTCATGGTCGCGCCCAAAGGCCCCGGGCACTTGGTACGCCGCATGTATGAAAAAGGCGTTGGTGTGCCTTCCCTTATTGCAGTGGAAAACGACTACACCGGGCAGGCCCGCGATTTGGCTCTGGCTTTTGCCAAGGCCATCGGTGCAACCCGGGCAGGAGTACTGGAGACCTCTTTCCGTGAGGAAACCGAAACCGATCTGTTCGGTGAGCAGGCGGTCCTCTGTGGCGGGGTTACCGAGCTTATAAGGGCCGGGTTTGATACCCTGGTAGAAGCTGGTTATCAGCCGGAGATTGCCTATTTTGAGTGTCTCCATGAGATGAAGCTGATCGTCGACCTTATTTACGAAGGCGGCATATCCAACATGAGATACTCTATCAGCGATACCGCCGAGTACGGTGACCTGGTAACCGGTCCCCGAATTATTAACGAAGAGACCCGACTGGAGATGCAACAGGTCCTGGAAGAGATCCAGAACGGCTCCTTTGCCCGGGAATGGATTCTTGAAAACCAGGTGGGGAAACCAGTCTACCATGCTCTTAAGAAGCGGGGAGAAGAGCACCTTATCGAGACGGTGGGCAAAAAGCTTAGAAGCATGATGCCCTGGTTAAAGGAGATAAAGTAGGACCCGGCAACTTTGTTACCGAGCTGATAAAATCCAAATGAAGTTGAAGCGGGGAAAGTTCTTCAGAATAGTGAACAATCCCCGCTCTTGTATTACCCGACAGTTTAGGGAATAGGATACATAATCCAGGGTCAAGAGCATAGAAAAAATAGAAACAATCGAGGGACGAGGGGTGAACATATGTCGGATAGGGTGTATATCTTTGATACCACTCTGCGGGATGGAGAACAGAGCCCGGGGGTAAGCTTGAATTATCATGAGAAACTGGAGATTGGCCTCCAACTGGCCCGCCTGGGGGTAGATGTCATTGAGGCCGGTTTCCCGATCATTTCCCGGGGCGACTTTGAAGGGGTCAAAATGATTGCCGAGAAGGTCAAGGGACCGGTTATCGCCGGTTTGGCCCGGGCCACCCGGGGAGATATTGATGCGGCCTGGAGGGCCATAAAGGTAGCTGAAAACCCACGCATTCATACATTTTTGGCTACTTCCGACATCCATCTTAAATACAAACTGCAGAAGACCCGGGAGCAGGTCCTGCAGCAGGCGGAAGAAGCGGTGCGCTATGCCAAGCAGTTCGTCAGCGACATTGAGTTCTCTGCCGAAGATGCTTCGCGCACGGATTTTGAATACCTCTGCCAGGTGGTGGAGCGGGTGATAGATGCCGGGGCAACAGTGGTCAACCTGCCGGATACAGTCGGGTACGCCGTCCCCGAAGAATTCGGTGACTTTATCCGCCGCATCATGGAACGGGTCCCCAACATGCATAAAGCCATTTTGAGTGTGCATTGCCACAATGACCTGGGACTGGCGGTGGCCAATTCCCTGGCCGCTATAAAGAACGGCGCCCGGCAGGTGGAAGGTACCATAAACGGGATTGGCGAGCGGGCTGGCAATGCCAGTCTGGAGGAGCTGATCATGGCTCTTTACACCCGCAGGCCGACGTATGAGAAGAGCCTGGGGGTAGAATACAAAGAGATTTACCATACCTCGCGTCTGGTCAGTTCTCTTACCGGCATGTCCATTCAGCCCAACAAGGCCATTGTCGGTAAAAATGCCTTTGCTCACGAATCAGGCATTCACCAGGATGGGGTCTTAAAGGAAAGAACTACCTATGAAATCATGAGTCCTGAACTGGTAGGCCTCCCCAGGATCAACCTGGTTCTGGGCAAGCACTCCGGACGTCATGCATTCAATGAGCGGCTCAAGGAGCTGGGCTTTAACCTGAATGATGAGGAACTCAACCGTGCTTTTACCCGCTTTAAGGATTTGGCGGACAAGAAGAAAGAGGTTACCGATCATGATATCGAGGCCCTGGTCAAGGATGAGATCTGGGTGGTGCCGGAGCGCTTTAAACTGCAGTACCTTCATTTTACCGGGGGCAGTACCGTGGTTCCGACCGCTACCGTAGGCCTCATTGGAGGTAAAGGTCTGGTGGAGGAGGCGGCTTGCGGGGACGGCCCGGTGGAAGCCGCCTGTAACGCGATTGACCGCATAACAGGACTCCCGGGGACTCTGATGGACTACAAACTTAACGCTGTTACCGGCGGGAAGGATGCCCAGGGGGAGGTCGTACTTAAAGTTGCGGTAGGGAACCTCACGGTCCTGGGCCGCGGATTGTCCACCGACATCATTGAGGCCAGTGTCAGGGCCTATGTCAACGCCATAAATAAGGCAGCCTACGAGATAACTAAACCTGATCCGGGTCAGGTGGGAGGAGTTGTTGAAACTAATGGGAATGACGATAACGGAAAAAATCCTGGCTAAGCATGCTGGGATGGATGAAGTACATCCCGGAGAACTATTGAACTGCCGGGTGGATGTGGTCCTGGGGAACGATGTTACCACTCCGGTGGCCATCGAGGAGTTTGAGAAACTCGGAGCCGACCAGGTATTTGACCGGAGCCGGATAGTGATCGTGCCCGATCACTTTACCCCCAACAAGGATATAAAATCTGCGGAACAGGCCAAGCGAATCCGTGACTTTGCCCGCCAGCACGCCATTGTCAACTACTTTGAGATTGGACGCATGGGCATTGAACACTGCCTGCTCCCCCAGGAGGGACTGGTCCTCCCTGGGGATCTGATTATCGGCGCTGACAGCCATACCTGCACCTACGGGGCTCTGGGGGCTTTTTCAACCGGGGTCGGGTCGACTGATATGGCAGCGGCCATGGCAACCGGAGAGGCTTGGTTTAAGGTGCCGGAGACCGTCAAGTTTGTATTCCACGGGGAACTCCCGCCTTATGTAGGAGGCAAGGACCTGATCCTCAGGGTTATTGGGGACATTGGTGTGGATGGTGCGCGCTACATGGCCATGGAGTTTACCGGTCCGGTTATAAGCTCCCTTTCCATGGACAACAGATTCACCATGGCCAACATGGCGATTGAAGCCGGTGGCAAGAACGGCATCTTTGCCCCGGATGAGATCACACTTGATTATGTCAAAGGGCGGAATAAACGGGAGTACACCCTCTATTACAGTGACCCCGATGCCCGGTACGCAGATATCCGTGAATATGATGTGACCAATATGGAGCCGGTAGTGGCGATACCTCACCTGCCGGAGAATGTGAGAAACGTCAGTGAAGTGGCCGGAACCACCATAGACCAGGTGGTGATCGGCAGCTGTACCAATGGCCGGATGG
Source organism: Syntrophomonadales bacterium (assembly GCA_050951725.1). Classification (GTDB taxonomy): domain Bacteria; phylum Bacillota; class Syntrophomonadia; order Syntrophomonadales; family DTU052; genus DTU052. The sequence continues at coordinate 158,088 of JBMNJO010000019.1, forward strand.
AGGACCTGGAGATTGCGGCCGGGATCCTCCGGGGCAGGAGGATACACCCGGAGGTCCGTCTGATTATCCTCCCCGGAACTCAGGAGATCTACCTGGAAGCTCTGAGGAAAGGCTTCATTGAAACCTTCGTTGAATCGGGAGCAGCGGTAAGCACCCCCACCTGCGGACCGTGCCTGGGCGGGCACATGGGGATTCTGGCCCGCGGTGAAAAGGCCCTGGCTACCACCAACCGTAATTTCGTGGGGCGCATGGGCGATCCGCAGAGTGAGGTTTATCTCTCCTCACCGGCGGTTGCCGCCGCTTCAGCCATCAAGGGAGCCATAACTCCCCCTTGGGAGGTGAAATAAATGACTTTAACCGGTAAGGTGCACAAGTTTGGATCTGATGTGGATACCGATGCCATTATCCCTGCTCGCTACCTTAACACCTCGGACCCGGTAGAATTGGCCCGGCACTGTATGGAGGATGCGGATCCTGCCTTCCCTTCCAAAGTGGGTCAGGGCGATATTATCGTGGCGGACAAGAACTTCGGCTGCGGCAGTTCCCGGGAGCATGCCCCGATAGCCATCAAGGCAGCGGGGGTCTCCTGTGTTATTGCCCGGTCGTTTGCGCGTATTTTCTATCGCAACTCCATAAACATAGGACTGCCCATCCTGGAGTGCCCCCAGTGTATTGATGAGGTTGAGGCCGGGGATAAGCTGGAAGTGGATTTAATCAGGGGGGAGATTAAAAACCTGTCCCGTGGCAGGACATACCTGGCTGAGCCTTTTCCTGGTTTTATGCAGGACATAATAGATAAAGGCGGACTAATAAACTATGTCAAGGAGAAGGTGAAGTAGTTTGTATAAAGTAGCGGTACTGCCCGGAGACGGAATAGGAGTGGAGATCGTACCTGAGGCCGTTAAGGCACTGCAGGCGATAGGTGAAAAATATGGTCATCAGTTTCAATTTCAGGAAGCATTGGTGGGGGGCGCTGCGATAGATACAGTTGGCAGGCCCCTGCCGGAAGACACCCTGAAGCTGTGCCAGGAGAGCCAGGCGGTTCTGCTGGGAGCTATCGGGGGACCTAAATGGGAAAACATTCCGGTGAAGCTGCGCCCGGAGGTAGGGGCTCTGCTGCCCCTGCGCAAACATCTGGGGCTATACGCCAACCTGCGCCCGGCATTTTTGTTCCCCGATCTGCTCGATGCCTCGACCCTCAAAGCCGAGGTCATTCGTGATGTTGACATACTGGTGGTCCGTGAACTGACCGGGGGACTCTATTTTGGAGAAAAGACCCGGGAGCAGACAGAGGAGGGTGAGGTCGCCACTGATATCTGCGCCTATTCCACCATGGAGATAGAGAGAATCTGCCGCCTGGCTTTTGAAATAGCCCGTAAGAGGAGAAAACACCTGACGTCAGTCGACAAGGCCAATGTTATCGAAACCTCGCGGCTGTGGCGTGATGTGGTCAGCAAACTAGCCTCTGAATACCCGGATGTGGAACTGACTCATATGTATGTTGACAACTGTGCCATGCAGCTGATCCGTAACCCCCGACAGTTTGATGTGATTGTTACTGAGAACCTGTTCGGGGATATACTGACTGACGAGGCCTCCATGTTGACCGGTTCCATCGGCATGCTGCCTTCCGCCTCACTCGGCGGATCGGTAGGGCTGTATGAGCCTTCCCACGGTTCGGCCCCGGATATCGCCGGGCAGAAAAAGGCCAATCCCCTGGCAACCATACTCTCTGCGGCCATGATGCTTAATTACTCTTTTAACCTGGAACGGGAGGCCCGGGAGGTCGAGGATGCGGTGCGCTGGGTTTTGAGTGAAGGTTATCGTACCCCTGATATTCATGAGGAAGGGAAAAACCTGGTTAATACGGAACAGATGGGAGATCTGGTAGCTCAAAGAATAAGGGAGGGGAGTTAATAGGAATGGGGATAAGACGCTAAACATCTTTATCTATGACACCACATTAAGGGATGGCACACAGGGTGAGGGTATTTCCCTGTCAGTGGAGGATAAGCTCAAAATCGCTCACCGGCTGGACCAACTGGGGGTCTCATATATTGAGGGTGGTTGGCCGGGCAGCAACCCGAAGGACATTGAGTTCTTTCACCGGGTCAATGAGCTTAATCTGGAATTCGCCAAGGTAGCGGCTTTTGGCAGCACCCGCAAACCGGGGATACCGGTTCAGCAGGACGCCAACATCCGGGCCCTGGTGGAGAGTCAGGCAGAGGTGGCCACTATCTTTGGGAAGGCCTGGGATTTTCATGTGCTGAAGGCCCTGGAAACCACCCTGGAGGAAAACCTGGCCATGGTCCGCGATACCGTTAGATACCTGAAGAAGCGGGGCATGGAGGTTATCTTTGATGCCGAGCACTTCTTTGACGGCTTCAAGAACAATCCTGATTATGCCCGGGACGTCTGCCTGACAGCGCAGGAAGCGGGAGCTGACTGGGTGGTTCTGTGCGATACCAATGGCGGCAGCCTGACCTGGGAAATCGAGGAGATTGTTCAGAAAATCCGGGAATCCATAACCATACCCCTGGGTATCCATGTGCATAATGATGGTGGATCTGCGGTTGCCAATTCCCTGGCAGCGGTTCGACAGGGCGTTACCCAGGTGCAGGGAACCATGAACGGCTATGGCGAGCGCTGCGGCAATGCGGATTTATGTGTAATTATCCCTAATCTCGAGCTTAAGATGAACCGCTGCTGCCTGCCGCCGGGGAGGCTGAAAAGGTTGACGGAGACTTCGCGGTACATCAGTGAAGTGGCTAACATGCCGCATGCCAACAACCAGCCTTATGTAGGGCACGGTGCCTTTGCTCACAAGGGCGGCATCCATGTAAGCGCCCTGCTTAAGAACTCCCAGACATATGAACATACCATACCCGAGGCTGTAGGTAATCACCGGCGGGTCCTGGTTTCCGAGCTTTCAGGACTGTCCAACCTGCTCTACAAGGCCCGGGAATTTGATCTGGATGTCAACATGTACGACGCCACCAGCCGCCAGATAATTCGCGAGATAAAAGATCTGGAGAATGAGGGGTTTCAGTTTGAAGGAGCGGAGGCCTCCCTGGAACTCCTGCTGCATAAAGCCTTCGGCCAGTATAAGGACTTTTTCCAGCTGGTAAACCTGAAGATCATGGTGGAAAAACGGGAAGACAACGGCATGGCTTCCGAAGCCATCATCAAAATCAAGGTGAACGACCAGGTAGTTCATACCGCCGCTGAAGGTGATGGCCCGGTGAACGCCCTTGACAATGCCCTGCGCAAAGCCCTGGCTGACTTTTTCCCCACGGTGGAACAGATGCATCTCAGCGATTACAAGGTGCGGGTATTGGACGGGACCGCCGGGACCTCGGCCACGGTTCGAGTTCTGATCGAATCAACCTGTGGAACCGAGAGGTGGAGCACTGTCGGGGTCTCGGAAAATATCATCGAAGCCAGCTGGCAGGCCCTGGTTGACAGCGTCAGCTACATGTTACTAAAAGAGAGACAGAAGCAAAACACCAACTGCTGATTATTAATACTACCAATAACGCTGAGTACATTGTGTAAACAGCGTTATTATTTTGCATATCTTGAACTAAGGGGAAAAATCAAACGCATCCTGGGAAGTGCAATCTTCGATACCAAAAAAAGAGGAACGCTCAGAGATTGGAAGAATAGAGATTTATATGAACAGAGATCTTTGATCATCAGTATAATTCACGCTGAGAAAGGGGGGCTTCAATGTTTAAGAGCAAGGTCAATTACCGGGTTCTGTTGGATAGCATCGGGTTGCCTGTGCTGTCAATCAACAAGGATTGGAAGATCAGTTATGTCAACGAAGCCTATGCGGAGATGTTTGACCGTTCCGTTTCAGATCTGGAAGGTCGCAGACTGCTGGACCTGTTCCCTGACACGGTAGGTACCCCTTCCTACCTCGCCTATATACAGGTTCTGGAGACTAAACAGGCCAAGGCGGTTCAACTTGAATACCAGGGTCGCCAGTATCGCGAAGTCATTTATCCTGTGCCCAATGGACTCATATCCCTCATCCGGGAGATACACGGAGAAAGGCCGCATCTGATTCAGTCAGGTGAGGAATACCGCGCTATCTTTGATGAAGTAAATGATGCCCTGTTCGTATACGACGTACGGAGTGCCACTATTCTGGATGCCAATCAAAAAGCCTGTCAGATGTTTGGCTATAGCCTGGAGGAACTCCAACAGCTCGGGGTCGGTGATTTGTGCGCAGAGGAGCCTCCGTTTACCAAGGATATTGTGGTGCAGTGGATAAAAAAGGTGGCCTCTAACAGTCCCCAGACCCAGGTAGTGGAATGGCTGGCCAAAGACCGGTCGGGACGGGTCTTCTGGGTCGAGGCGAAGTCCAAGAGCACCTATATACAGAACCGGGAATACCTCCTGGCGATTATCCGGGATATTACCGATATTAAGGAAACCCGGCGCAAACTGAAGGATAGTACCGAACGCTATATAGAACTCTTTGAAAACTCCGGCGACCTCATTTACGTCCATGATCTGGATGGCAATTATCTCCGGGTAAACAAGATGATGGAAAAGGCAACCGGCTATTGGCGGGAAGAACTGCTGAACATGAATGTCAACCAGCTTATTGCTGACGAGAGCAGGAAACAGCATGAGCGGTACCTGGCTTTCGGGCGCAGGATGGCCCAGCAGAAAAGGGGCAAGCATAAACCAATTACCTACGAGGCTGAAATCGTGACCAAGCACGGAGCCAGGGTCCATCTGGAGGTCAGTGCCTGGCTTGTGTACAAGGACCATGAGGCGGTGGCCATTCAAGGTATTGCCCGGGACATAACTTCCCGCAAGCTGGAGGAAATCGCCATGCGGGAATCACGACGGTACATGATTGATTTCGTTGAATACCTGCCGGATGCGGTTATGGCGATTGACCTTAATGGCAAGGTCGTGGTGTGGAACAATGCCATGGAAGAACTCACCGGAACCTCTGCTGACAAAATGCTGGGCAAGGGCAACTATGAATACGCGATTCCCTTCTACGGCAAACGACGGCCGATTATGATAGATCTGGTATTGCGCCCGGACAATATTGAAAGGGATTATACGGAGATTAAACAGGAACACTATGTTTTGACTGGCGTGGTGGAGGTGCCGGCCCTAAAGGGGGAGAAACGCAACCTATGGGCGCGCGCCGTACCGTTTTATGACCGGGCGGGCAATCTTATCGGGGCCATTGAAGCATTAAGGGACATGACCGAGTACCAGCGGATTCAGGACAGCAAAATGGCTTCACCGTAATACAATGTTTTATCTGGAACTTTACGAAATTACCCAGGAAAGATGTAGCCCCGGGCGGTGGCACCAGCCAGGGCCCCCCCCGGGGTAATTTGCGCGACATGAAGGAGGAAAGAAAAGCGTGAAAATCGAGAAAAGGCCTGCTACCATCCTGTATCCTATACCGGTGGTCCTGGTAACCAGCATTGACCAGGCAGGGAAACCCAATATCATCACTATAGCCTGGGCCGGTGTCGTCTGTTCACAGCCGCCCATGGTTGGTATCGCCATAAGACCCAGTCGCTATTCTCATGAATTGATCACCCGTTCCCGGGAACTGGTGGTTAATATGCCTACTGCCGAACACCTGAAGATGGTCGACTACTGTGGAATGGTTTCAGGACGCGAGGTGGATAAGTTCAAGGAAACCGGGTTTACTCCCCTGCCTGCCTCCCGGGTAAAGCCGCCGCTGATCAAGGAATGCCCTGTCAATATGGAATGTGAAGTCAGGCATATCCTGCAACTGGGCGCCCATGACCTCTTTGTGGCTGAGATCGTGGTTAACCATGTTGATGAGGAAGTGCTTGATGAGAAGGGCCGGGTCAATCCGCAACTAGCGAACCCTCTGGCCTATAACGGCGCTCAGAAATACTGGACCATTGCCAGAGAGGTTGGAACCTACGGATTGTCCAAGGGCAGTTAAATATAAATCCGTAATGAATCATGGGGACAAGACCCCGTTGCATCATGGGGACAGACCCCGTGATGCAAAATGCATCACGGGGTCTGTCCCCATGATGCAATTGGAGTTTCTTTTGTATGCCGGTTATCTCTAGTATAATAGGGGTATCTTTTTTGGGGGAAATACTGTGAATCTTGAAGTATTGGCAGCTTTGGCTTCTGATCCGGTCAAACTCCTGATCAATCTGGCCGACATACTGATTGTGTCTTATGTTTGTTATCGTTTACTGCTGCTCATCCGGGGAACCCGCGCGGAACAGCTGCTTAAGGGTGTTATTGTTCTTTTGTTGTTTTCGGCGGTTTCACGCTGGTTGGGCTTCAGCGCGGTAAACTGGTTGATAAATAAGGTATGGACCGGAATCTTTATCGCATTGCCGGTAGTGTTTCAGCCGGAACTGCGCCGGGCCCTGGAACAGTTGGGCCGGGGAAGCTTTTTTTCCAGCCGCATGACCGAGAAAACGCCGGACATGGACCGCCATATTGAAGAAGTGGTTAAAGCAACAACTGAACTTTCCCGGTTCCGGATCGGTGCCTTGATTGTCTGGAGGCGTGAGACCGGTATCGACGATTATTCGGAGATCGGGGTCGATATCGATGCCGCAATATCCGCGGAGTTATTAATAAATATTTTTACTCCAAACACCCCATTGCATGATGGTGCGGTGATAATAAACCAGGGCCGAATTCACCGGGCCGGGGCTTTCCTGCCCCTGAGTGACAACCCGAATCTGGACAAGAGTATGGGAACCCGGCACCGGGCGGCAGTCGGGATATCTGAGGTAAGCGATGCTCTCGCGATTGTGGTTTCGGAAGAAACGGGATCTCTGGCCTTGGCCCGGGAGGGAGTAATCATGCGACCGCTGGACGTTCCAAGGCTTAGAGAGATGCTCACCCAGGAACTACGAGACCAATACCCCCGCAAGCAGACCATCTGGCGGAAACGAGAGGTTAAGAATGGCGAGTAAAAGAACGTGGCACTTAAAACTGATTTCGGTAGTAATGGCGGTGCTGTTATGGCTGTTTATTACCAATGAGAGTGTAATTATCAAACAGCAAGCCGTCTCAGGGGTCCGCCTGCAAGCCATCAACATAAGCTCCGGCTTATCAGCGAAATACCCGGAGGAGGTCAAGGTGAGCATTGTCGGTACCCCACGCACGGCCCGGGAGATAAATGCCTATGTAGACTTGAACGGGAAGGAACCTGGAGTCTATACTGTTCCGGTGCAGGTAAGGTTAATGCCCGGTACCCGGGTCTCTTCCATAACACCCGAAGAGGTCAGGGTCGAAATCACTGAGGTCCAGGAGTATATTTTCCCGGTTTCCCACCAGGTTAATCAGGAACCTCCGGCAGGCTACCAGGTGGCCGGGATTGATGTGACCCCAGCGAAATGTGTGGTAAGAGGGGAGCAGGCGAGGATCAACCAGGTAGAGTCACTGATAACCTACCTCGATCTGAGTTCAGCCCAGGAGACCGTTCTCCTCAAGACCAGAGTAACTGCGCTGGATCGCGACGGTAACCAGGTTAAGGGAATAGAGATCCTGCCCAGTCAGGTACAGACATATGTGGTCATCGAAAAAAAACAGACCTACGGCAGGGCCAAAGTTAATCCTTCATTAACCAGTGACCCGCCCCCGGGTTTTTCGGTAAGCCAGGTGGTGACCGAACCCCTCGAGGTCACAATAATTGGATCCGAACAGGCTTTGGCAGGGATTGAATCCATAAATACCAAGCCTATCGACCTTACCGGTAAAGATAAGTCTTTTCAGCAGGAAGTTGAGCTGTCACCAGTTACCGGGATAACAATGTTTCCGACCAGAGTGACGGTTATGATTGAAATAAATGAAAGCGTTGAGGAGTAATAGTATCTGAACGATTTATTTTGTAACCTAAATGACAAAAAGGAATTATATATATAAGATTGTTTGTGGCGGGAGAAAGAGCCAATGCCGCTTGTGAAAAGGAGGAAGTAAAGTCGTGGGGAAACTATTTGGAACTGATGGCGTCAGGGGAATAGCCAATCAGGAATTGACACCAGAGATTGCCTTCATGCTGGGGCGAGCTGGAAGTTATGTGCTTTCTCGGGAGGCCACACGCCCCCGCATTCTGGTGGGAAGGGACACCCGGATCTCCGGAGATATGCTGGAGGCTGCCCTGGTGGCGGGAATCTGTTCAGTGGGAGCAGATGTCCTGAAGGCCGGGGTCATACCAACTCCAGGTGTGGCTTACCTTACCCAAAAGTACCAGGCATCGTGTGGGGTGGTGATCTCGGCTTCTCATAACCCGGTAGAAGACAACGGCATCAAATTCTTCGGGGGAAAGGGTTATAAACTGCCGGACGAGGTGGAGGATGAGATTGAACAGCTCGTATTGGCCAAGGATCAGATAACCTCACGTCCAGTAGGTGGTGACGTCGGTCGGGTCCAGGAACTCGCTAAGGCGGAACAGAATTATCTGGACTTTTTGATCGGCTGCTATCGCGGTACTAAAGATTTAACTGGTTTAAAGGTCGTAGTCGATTGTGCCAATGGTGCAGCCTATGGGGTGGCACCCCTGATGTGGAAAGCCATGGGAGCCAGGGTGATACCGATCCACAACCAGCCGAACGGTCTGAACATCAACGAACGCTGCGGATCAACCCATCCGGGGGCGTTGAGAAAAGCGGTTCGTGAACATCATGCTGATTTGGGCATTGCCTATGATGGAGATGCCGATCGGGTGATAGCTGTAGACGAGCAGGGCAATGTCATTGATGGTGACCACATTATGGTGATCTGTGGTTTGCACCTGTATCGCACCGGACAGCTTACCCCTCCCAAAATCGTTACCACGGTTATGAGTAACATCGGGCTGGATATTGCCTTCCGGCGTGAAAAGGTAGAGGTATTAAACTGCCAGGTAGGGGACCGTTATGTATTGGAAAAGATGCAGGAGAGTGGTGCTCGTTTAGGCGGAGAGCAGTCGGGACACATCATTTTCCTCGATCATGCAACCACTGGTGATGGACTCCTGTCATCTCTCAAACTGGCAGAGGTCATGCAAGAAACCGGCCTGCCTTTGTCAGCCCTGGCCCGCGAGATGGAGCAGTACCCTCAGATATTAATAAATCTTGACATTAAGGATAAGAATTCTATCCTTAATAGTGTAGAAATCGCCCAGGCGATTCGCCAGGCGGAGAAAAAGCTTGGTGAATGGGGCAAAGTCCTGGTAAGACCCTCAGGAACCGAGCCTAAAGTCAGGATTATGGCCCAAGGCCCGGACGAATACCTGTTACAGGAGGTGGTTGATGAGATAAAAGCGGCGGTATTGAAGGTCAGCGGAAGGTAGTAATCACAGCGAAATATCTGGCTTGACCAGAGATTGATCAGGCAGATACTGCCTGATCAATGGAGCCCTAGCGCCTGAACCCATACGCAACGGGATGAAATCCCATTCAGCTGTGGGTTGACGAGGAAGGGGTTAATCGAAAGCATCGGCGGATGCCCCTCGGTGCGCCACCATCGTTAGCCAGCCTACAAAACCCTTCAGCAATGGAGGACACAAAGTGGCTCGGCATGTGGTCATAAAAGGAGGAATCTAATTTGAGTGGATTGACTTTAAATCCAGCGCAAGCCGACAAAAGCGGATACCCGCACTTTATGCTCAAGGAGATTCATGAACAACCCCGTGTTCTTGCCGATACCTTGCGGAATCGGGTAAAAGACAACCGGGTGGACTTTTCAGATACTAAGCTCGCGGAGTTCTTTACTGACGTAAAAAAGATATTTATTGTAGGCTGTGGAACCGCGTACCATGCAGGCCTGATCGGGAAACACGTCATAGAAAAGCTGGCCCGTATACCGGTAGAGGTGGAGGTCTCCTCAGAATTTGGTTACCGTGAGGTCTTATGGCCAGAGGGTTCTGTAGTGATAATAATAAGCCAATCCGGAGAAACCGCTGAAACCCTGGCGATACTGCGAGATACCCAAAAGCAGGGCGTCAAGGTTCTGGCCATTGTCAATGTACCAGACTCCTCAATGGCCCGTGAAGCGGATGCCGTTCTTTACACCCTGGCGGGACCAGAAATTGCGATCGCCTCAACCAAAGCTTACCTGGCTCAGGTATTGACGATGTACCTGATAGGCCTGTTCCTGGCTGATATGCGAGCTGCCCTGGAACCGGCGGTCATGGATGAAATGCTGAATGAACTGGCGGCCCTGCCGGAGAAGGTTGAATTATTCCTGGAGGGTGCGGGCCGGGTTGAAGCTGTGGCCAAAAAGTATCATGGGACTTCCCACACCTTTGTTTTGGGTCGGGGCCTCGATTCCCTGGTGGCCCGGGAAGGAACCTTGAAGCTCAAGGAAACAACCTATATCCACGCCGAATCCTATCCGGCCGGGGAACTTAAGCATGGTCCTTTGGCCCTGATTGAGGAAGGCGTGTTGGTGATTACCCTGGTTACCCAGGATGATCTGCAAGACAGAATGAAGTCCAGTATCGAGGTGCTCAAAAATCGCAAAGGCTCAGTAATCGGGATAGTCAAAGAGGATCTGGCAGAATCGGCTGCCGAATGCGATGAGGTAATTACCATTCCCGCAATCAGTCAGGCATTCACACCGTTACTGTCGGTTATACCTCTGCAGCTCCTGGCCTACTACATGGCCGTAGCCCGTGGCTGCGAAGTCGACAACCCAAGGAGCCTGACAAAGGCAGTCACCGTAGAGTAGTTTCGGTGACACCATACTAAATAATTCTGGCGGATGGATTTATTCATCCGCCTTTTTTGTGGTGTCCCCGAAATAGATAATTTCGTTGTTGCCCGGCTTGTTCCCCGTTAGTAAAGTTCCGTAAATCTACTACATGGTCAGCACCACATGGTGCAGCTGGCCGTCGTCGTGCAGTTCTATATATGGCCCATCCTTGGCAGCCTGTTCCGTAAGCGGGATCTCCCGGCCATCGATCAGCAGTGCTGTGGCACCGGTGGATTTGTGCAAGGGGTTTTTGACCGTGATCAGGTAACGGGTTTCGCCATAGCGATAGCTGGCCGAGAACTCCGGCCACTGGCTGGGGATGCAGGGACAGATATAGAGTCGCTCTCCACGGCGGCGCAGACCCAGGATCCACTCGATACCCGCCTGGTAGAACCAGCTTGCTGCTCCGGTATACCACGTCCACCCGGCACATCCTTTATGCGGTTTGGCGGTATAGACATCGGCGGCCATGACGTAGGGCTCACCGGTGTACTGCCGGACCTCGGTGGCGGTGTGGGTATGGTTGACCGGGTTCATCATGTTGAATAATTCGAAGGCCTTGTCGCCGTAACCAAGCTGACACCAGGCAATGATGCTCCAGATGGCACCATGCGTATACTGACCACCGTTTTCCCGGATTCCCGGGGGATATCCCTGAATGTAGCCGGGATTTGGTTCGGTGTGTTCGAATGGTGGCGTCAGGAGACGCACCACCGATAAATCGCGGTCAACCAGTTCGCGATCGAATGAATGCATGGCCTGCAGGGCTTTCTCCGGAGTTGCGGCACCAGAGATCACTGACCACGACTGGGCCAGGGCGTCGATGCGACATTCCTCGTTGTAGATAGAGCCCAGCCACTGACCGGCGTCAGTAAACGCCCGGCGGAACCACTGCCCATCCCAGGCGTGCTCATTCAATGCGGCCCCCAGCTTAACGCGTATATCCCGGAAGCTCTCAGCCCGCCCCGGTTCGTTGACCTTTTGGCAGATATCAGCAAACCCGTCCAATATCTCACACAGGAACCATCCGAGCCAGACGCTCTCCCCGCGACCATTGGAGCCAACCCTGCTCAAGGCATCATTCCAGTCCCCAACCCCGATCAGTGGCAGGCCATGTTCGCCGAAACGCCCCAAAGACTTGTCGATGGCCCGCAGGCAGTGCTCCATGATAGTGCCGCTCTGTTCGGATACCCGGGTCGGCTCATAGCGTTCATACTCACCCTCCTGCAGGGGTTCACTGCTGAGGTAGGGAACCACCTCTTCCAGTATACTAAGGTCTCCGGTATGGTTTACATACCGCAATACTGTGTAAGGGAGCCACAGGTAATCGTCAGAGAAGTGCGTGCGAATCCCGCGGTGGGTTTCTTCATGCCACCAATGCTGGACATCGCCCTCCTCATATTGGTGCCGGGCGTGAAAGATTATCTGTGCCCGTGTCAGATCGGGACGGGTATGGAGTACGGCCAGACAATCCTGCAGTTGATCCCGGAACCCATAGGCCCCACCTGCCTGGAAAAATCCGGATCTGCCCCACATCCGGCAGGCGATGGTCTGGTAAAGCAGCCAGGTATTAAGCAGGACATCCATTTCCGGAGAAGGGGTTTTTACTGTAATCTGATCCAGAACCCCGGTCCACAGTGCTTTTACATTCTCAAATGCCTGGTCGCATACATCATTGGCCTGGTATTTCTGTGCCAGCTCGATTGCGGCCTCCGGGGAGTGTTCGCAGCCGAGCAGGATGTAGACCGTGCGTTCAGCGCCAGGTTCGAGCACCAACTTGGCCTGCACTGCACCGCAGCTTTCATGGAATGTTCCCGTCCGGTCTGACAAACGTTCTCGGGCCATCGCTGCCGGAGACTCCCAGTTACCGTTCCGGCCCAGGAATTCATTACGGTCAGCGGTCCAGGAGAGTTCGCCGGCATCGGTTGATCCCGGTTCTGGAAACACGCCCAGGAAGGCAAAAGCATCGCGGAATGTCTCCTGATAAGTATTATGAGAGAGCATAATACGGGCTGCTTCGTTCCATTCTGTGACGATGAAAGGTGCATTGTCATAACGACTTACGCCCAGGACCCACTCCACGTAGTAGGTGACCGAGAGATGCCGCTCTTCTTTGGCCCGGTTTTGCAGTCGCAGTTTAATCACCTTGACCGGATCAGCGGTTGGCACCAGAACGGTCATTTCATGGCTGATACCGTGCCTCTCATGGCGAAAGCGCGTGAAACCCCGGCCATGGGTTACTGTGTAAGGATGAGCTTTGGCCCCAAAAGGAACGGCCGACCACAGTTCCCCGCTGTCCTCATCCCGCAGGTAACACATCTCCCCGGGATAGTCGAGAACCGGATCATTGGACCAGGGGGTCAGTTTGAATTCCCGGCTGTTTCTCCACCAGGTGTATCCCGTACCCAACTCGGAAACCAGGCAGCCAAAACACGGGTTGGCCATGACGTTAATCCATGGTGCGGGCAGGTGATTGTCATCTTTGAGGATGATTTCATACTCCTTGCCATCGGCTGAAAAGCCGCCCCAACCGTTAAAGAATAACAATTCGTGCTGTTGATAAACCGAAGAGACAGGGAATGCGCTGGCAGTCTGCTTCGGGGCTAGAGCAGCCGGCATTTTATCCTGGCGGGCGGGTTTAATCTGCGCCCGGAGACTGGGGCCATCAGCCCGAAGCACTAATCGGGCAGCGGAAAGCAGCAGCATCTTGTCTTCTTCCGGTATTTGACTTCCATTCACTATAAATACACCGCCTGGCCCGCCACTCTGCCTCTCCAGGCCGTGTTCCACCGCACGCCGCAGGGATTCCCGCAAATCCTCCTGATAACCACTCGCTGATTCGTTAAGAATTACCAGATCAAAGGAACAACCCATGCGGCGGAGATACTCGTGTCCAGTCAGGAGTCTCACCACAAATTGAATATAAGCCCGGTCTTCGATCCGTACCAGGATAATTGGCAGATCGCCTGACACACCATATGCCCATAGGCTGGACTGGCCCTGAGAATTTACCATTATGCTCTGCTTGTGACGCTTTTTCAGCGGTGGGCGGAATAACACCCGCCCCGCAAAGGTCTGGAAGTTCTTCGCCTCGTTAGATGTCAGGTGAAGATGGCGGAGTTCAATTTGGCTGCGGTTCCAGGCCAGCTGGAAAGCTCGCTCCACCACCAGACTCCCGGAAAAACGGCTGACGATGTCAATAACGTCCTCCCTGGAATCGGCTACTGCAGTGATTGAGTACAGCTGCACCTGAGCCCCCGGCGCAATGCTTAATCGCCGTCTCATAATGAAAGCCGGATCTGATACTGAGCCAACCGCCCCGCGGAGATGAGTCCTCAATCCCTGTGGGTGGGAAATCGGACGTCCTCTCCCGATGAAACTGGCCCGGTCAGTTTCATATTCAATCGGACCCAGGGCCGGTCCGGTTACCATCAGAGTATGAGCCGCCCACAGTGACTTCTCCTCTTCATGACGAGGTTTACGCCAGGCCAGGAGACAAGGGACATCCGCAGCGTATTCCGTTTTGATGAACAGCTTGTTAAAGGCCGGGTGCGCTTTATCGGCCATAGCCGGAGCCAATACCAGTTCGGAGAAAGTGGTCACTTCGATAATCCGAGGCTCATTCCCGGCGTTGGTAAGAGTCAAGCGGCGGACATCTGCATTCCATTCCGGAGAGACACATATCTCCAGACTGGTCTGCAAATCCCCATCCACCCGCATGAAAGTGGCCCGGTCAGGTGAAAACTGGATCCGCTGTTCCTCTGATGGGACCCGGCAGGGGTGGAACGAAGGTGACCAGACCATATCACGGGTGACGTCGCGAATATAGATATAGTTGCCCCAGTTATCAAGAACCGGATCTTCCCGCCATCGGGAAACCGCCAGGCTGCCATAGCGCATAAAGCCGCTGCCGCTGTTGGTCACCATGGTCGTAAAAGTCCCGTTGGACAGGACACAGACCTCAGGCACCAGTGTATCAGCGTCCTGGAACTCACGCATGGCACCGAATTCCACTTCTTTGATCTGAGTCTTGCGGGTATAGCCCATAGCCGGGTGTTTTATGATCTTCGGCTTGGTGGGGACACGCTCCTGTAATAACAGTTCCGTGGCCTGCACCCGCTTATCGCGGTGAAACCGTTCATAAATCTTCTGTGGCAGCAGCAAATTGGCCAGGGCCAGCATGCTCATTCCCTGGTGATGCGACATATAGCTCTTGACAATAGCACTGGTCTGGTTTTCGGGGAGACGCTCAGGCGTAAAGTCCAGGGCCTCATAGAACCCGTACTGACCCAACGCCCCCATTTCCTTCATCTTGTGTAAATCCTTGATCCCTTGCTGTTTGGCAAATGGCAGTCCCAGTATGGTGGCATACGGTGCCACTACCAGATCCTGCTCCAGTCCGCGCTTGAATCCCAAACCGGGAACACCAAATGCACGGTACTGGTAGTTCATTCGGTAATCAAAGGCATAGTAGCCGGATTCGGAGATTCCAAAAGGAACCCCCCGCTGATGGGCGTAATCCATTTGGCGCTTAACAATTGCGCGATAGGTCACATCCCAGACGGTATCCTGGTAGGTCCGCATGAAGAGCCATGGCATCAGGTACTCAAACATGGTTCCCGACCAGGAAAGCAGGGTCACCCGGCGCCCAACCCTGGTCATGGTTCTTCCCAGGGCATGCCAGTGAGCCACCGGGACATGGCCCAGGGCTATGGCAATGAAGCTCGAAAGTCTGGCTTCTGAGGCCAGCAGGTCATATAGAACCTGGTCATTCTCGCGCAGCGATACGCGGTAACCCAGGTGAAACAGCTTGGTTCTCCGATTATATAGGGGCTTGAAGTCAGTCCCCTCTATCAAAGCCTCCAAACGGGTCAGCAGTTCCTGGCCCTGCTGTCTCCAATCCCAGGGCTCGCTTACCAGCCTGACCCGGGGACGGTCCTCCGCCACCTCTGCCGTGTCAGGATTCTCCAATGCTGCATTTTCAACAGCCAATGCGAAATTAAAGGCCTCCTCGGCCACACCGTGGTTTTCAGTCTCACTGTCTGCTTTAAGCCACTCGGCCAGACCCTCCTTGACGGCTATTAAACAGCCTGCGAAATTGCCGGAGTCCACTGTTGAAACATAAGGCAGTGGCAGCGGTTCGAGGGTAACCGTATCATACCAGTTGTAAAGATGGCCTCTCCACTTTTCCAGGGACTCAATCGTACTGATGGTCCGGTCCAGACGTTCGACCAATCCTGGCGTGTCAATAAATCCGAAATCCCGTGCCGCCAGGGCACAGGCCAGATAAAGCCCGATATTGGTCGGCGATGTACGGTGAGCTATCCCGTTTGGGGGATCAACCTGAATATTATCCGGCGGAAGCCAGTTGTCTTTCTCAGTGACGTATTCCTCGAAAAAGTTCCATATCCCACTCGCCAGGCTTCGCAGTTCCTTTTCTTCTTCCGCGGCCAGCGTGCCCTCAGCTGACTCTGCCGGCTTGTTCAACCACCGAACCGCCAGTGGAGCCATACTCCACAGCAGACAGAGGGCCAATCCAAACTGCATCATACCAGGAACGGCAGTTGTAACCATTGCCACAGCAAAAATGATTATTAACCCGTAGCCTTCATACATGTGCAGCAGCAACGGGTTGCGTCCACTGCGGTTGCGGCGTTCAACCTCAGCCGCACTGATCCACTCCAGCAGGTGACGTTTGGAAATCAAAAGACGATACAAAGTTCTGACAATAGCATCCAGCAGCAGAACACTCTGGAAAGGCCAGGTAATGACTGTCACCGCGATCTGACCAACCAGGGCCATAAGACTCCGGGGACGTAGGATCAGCCGCCTTAGAGCCCCCAGTTGGCGAATCAATGGCAGCGAAAGGGTGGCAACAATAAATACCGCCCAGCGCCATGGTGAGCCGGGTAAAACGGATAAGCCCAAGAGGAGTACCAAAAACTGTACCGGCAGCAGTAAACTGTGTCTCAGGTTATCAAACATCTGCCACCGGACCAGGGGTGAAAGGTCGACGGGCATGAGCCGTCCCCGGCGGTCATGAACCTGGCGCAGCAGCCACGGAATCAACTGCCAATCACCGCGTACCCAGCGGTGCAGTCTCTTCTGATAAGAGTTGAATGTGGACGGGTATTCATCGATCAGTTCGATGTCCGACAAAAGCCCGGCCCGCAGAAAACCGCCTTCCAGCAGGTCATGGCTCAGCACCCGGTTCTCGGGGATACGTTCGCACAGGATCTCGGCAAACGTATTCACATCAAAAATGCCCTTACCGGTAAAAATCCCCTGACCCAAACCGTCCTGATACGGGTCGGATAACGCAAAGGTATAAGGATCAATCCCCGGGTCTGCCGAATACAAAGATGCAAACCGGGAACGCAGGGCTGACTTGTGGCTGATGCTTATACAGGGCTGGAGAACGCCATATCCCTCAATGACGCGGGTCCTGGTCTTATTTAACCGCGGGCGGTTGTAGGGCAGGTGCATCGCACCCACCATCCGGCGTGCGCTCTCTATCGGCAGCTGAGTATCCGCGTCCAGGGTGATAACATACCGTATATGCGACAGGATGCCTGGATCGCCCACCACCAACTCACAGGTAGTATCAGTCCTGCCTTTCAGCAATTCAACCAGTTCCACCAGGGCCCCCCGTTTGCGCTCCCACCCCATCCAGACGCCCTCGGAGTCGTTCCAGGTCCTGCGGCGCTGAAATAGACTGAAGGTGCTTCCGCCCGGAGTCCCATAAGTACGATTAAGTGCCTCGATGTTGGTGCGAGCCGCCTCATTAACTTCATAATCCCTCGGAGAAGATTCCACATCTGAGTCAGTAAGATCGACCAGGAGAGCAAAGTGGAGGTTTGCATCCCGGTTGGCCAGGTAGTGCAGTTCCAGACGGCTTACCAGGGTCTGAACCTCCCTGACGGTGGACCAGATTACCGGAATTACAACCAGGGTGGTGGCTTCAGATGGAATCCCCCGTGAAAAATCGTATTTTAGCAAAGGCTGCGGCCTCTTAACGCACTCGATTAACCAATGGGTCGCAGTAACCGCCCACTCACTGGCTGGCAGCAAGGCCGCCAGCAGGATAGCTGCCCATTGCCAGGCAGTAATGGTTCCCCCTCCAATTATCCAACCGGCGAACCCAAAGAGTGCGATGACCAGGAATACTGCCAGGGTTAAGAAATACGACCTCGTTGCATGACCTGAAACCTGTACTTCCGGCAGGTAACCGGGGGTGCCGCATATCTTCATGGCCTGCTGTAGTTCCTTGATACCCTCCGGTTCCAAGAGGTAATAGGGGACAAATGAAGAACGTGGCAAAGGCTTGCAGTTCTCCTGGCTCTCTGTTCCCTTGTCGCAAGGTGCCTGCTCCTTAACTACCCGCTCATACTCCTGATCCGAAAGCATAACTGCATGCTTGGCGACCAGAGTCTCCGGCACCCGCAGCCGGCGGGCGAGTTTTTCGACTCTCCGCCGCAGTACATCACGGCTGGAAAAGTCAAGCTGGGGGTAAATGCCAGCCGCTTCTTCGCCAAGAATCTGTTCCACCATGGAGATCTGTTCAAACCGGTCCTGCCAGTTCCAACGCGAGATATTCCGCAGGCTCTGAACGAGGTTTCCAGTTGTTACCTGATGAGCCGCCTGAAGCTGATACTCGTAGGATACGATCTGATCGAGACTCTCCGGGCCATCATCCAGCTTGCACACCAGCCATTCGCGCACCATCAGCGAATCATCAGCCCGCTCCCGCAGGTGCCTGATCAGGTGGACGATCATGGAGCCGGAGAGAGGCATCTCCTGACCTGCTTCATCAAGTGCGGTCTTAAGGACATCCGGATTAATGTTTGAAGAATCAATCCGTGCCAGCAGCTTTTCAGCAAACGTACATACCTCGCGCCGCTGGCGGACCTGTTCCGTGACCCGGGCCAGGTGTCTGATCAGGGCCACCCTGATCATGAGCGGGATGGCCCACGCCTCAACAATGTTCAAAACGGATACCTGCTGGTAGGAGTTGATATAAGTGGTCAGCGAATCCTCGTCCAGATTGCCATCAACATGCTGAAGATAGTCAGCGCAGATCGCCAGAATCCTTTTCTCGCCTGTCTTGCGCAGGTTAGGCAGGTTCTTCAGGAATGAACGGGTGAGCTGCTGTCTGACAACCAGCACCTGTTCTTCAACGAAATCCGCGTTGTCGAGCAGCCACTCCTCCGCTGGCTGCGAACAACTGGCAGAGCCATCCTGAAGGATTTGCAAGAACGCACGTAGGCTCTTGACATCCTGGTTGAAATCTCGCCATAGGCGTTGTGATGGCCAACTGCTGATATATGGATCATGTGTGAGTGCTAGTTCATGAGCCTTCTGTCTAAGCTGTTCAGTATTTAAAATCATGATTCTCCAATATCTGCCATGTAATGAAATAGAAAGGAGTTACAAACAGTTAAAATATTCCCCTTTTGACCGCCGATTATAAACGATCTTTTTTGAAAGCAGATATCAGCTGTATGCAGGGTGATTAAGATGTGGTGATTTGGAAATCAGGCGGATAGGTATCCGACCCATCTTTCACGCCGCCTGATGAGGTGTGTTTCTTACCAGGAAAAGGCATCACAAAGGCGTCCGGCAAGGAAAACCGGACGCCCTTTAATGATTCTGCCCGGATGCGAAACCGTAACGCTGGTACGCGTCGGTTGACGCAGCATGGCAGCAACACCCTGCAAAGGCGAACGACGAATGGGGGCGAAACCCATTCGTCGTGATACAAGCTCATGCGAAGTCGGGCGGCTAACACTTATGCATTCAAACTGCCGAATTATAACCTTTACAGGGTCTTAGTTTACTAAGCTATCTTGTTTGAGGGTAACCAGATCCGCATACGATCAGCTTCTTTAATCAGCTCATCGCGGAAGTCCGGATGAGCGATGGAGATAAGCCTTTCTGCCCGCTGCCAGGTGGAGGCCCCTTTCAGGTCGACCATACCGTACTCGGTGCAGACCTTGTGCACCGACCAGCGGGGCAGGGTAACAATTGTACCAGGGCCCAGGGTGGGAACGATCCGGGAAACCACTGAGCCATCTTTTCTTTTCGCGGTTGAGGACATGGCGATGATAGACTTCCCGCCCTCGGACATATAGGCAGCCTTGGCAAAGTCCCATTGACCACCAGTACCACTGATTTGCCGTCCATTGGCCGATTCGGAAGATACCTGGGAGAACAAGTCGACTTCCAGACAGTTGTTGATCGAAATCAGGTTCGGGTTTTGGGAGGCAATCGCCGGGTCGTTGATATATGATGCCGGGCTGATACAGCATAACGGGTTAAGATGGACAAAATCATAAAGCCGTTGAGTGCCCAGAGCAAAGGTATAGGCCATTTTGCCGGGGTCGGTAACCTTACGGGAACCATCGATGCAGCCGGCTTCGAACATGTCCACATAGGAGTCAGCCAGCATCTCAGTATGGACACCCAGGTGTTTAATCCCGGATTCCGCAATCATTTGACCGATGGTGTTGGGCAGGCCGCCGATTCCCAGTTGGATGCAGCATCCATCGTGAATCTCTTTTATTATATGTGAGGCAATGGTTTTGTCAGTTTCGGTGGCAACCGCCGGTTTGACCTCAATCAGCGGAAATCCGGTGTTCTCCACTATATAATCGACCTCGGAGATATGACATGATTCATCCCTGCCAATAGCGACGGGCATAAGCGGGTTAACCTCAACCAGGACTTTTTTGGAATACTTGACAATGGTGTGGACACTGTTGGCCTGCGGGCCGAAGCTGAAATAACCATACTTATTCATGGGGGCTACCTGCAGCATACCTACATCCGGTTGAATGTGCCCGGTCTTGTAATAGTGCGATCTCTCGTGGAAAGCCACCGGGTTAAAATTACACAGGTTTTTATCATGCAGCTTGCGCTCGTAGGCGCTCATATGCCAGCTGCTGTAAATGAAATGCCTGCGCTCCGGATCCTGCTCGACACAGACGACTGGCCTTTGACTTGAAGCACCCCGTATATGAACATTGGTTAGTTCTTCTTTGCGGGCAGCTAGGGCCTGGTCCAGCAAGTAAGGCTGGCCGTTAAAACTGCTCCAATCAATCTGGTCGCCTGATTTGACCACTTTAACTGCTTCTTCTGGAGTTACTAGTTTTTTGTTGTACTCTTCCTGCAGCGTCACGATCCACACTACCCTTCTGATTTTACTCTAATTATACAAGTTTCGTGCGGATGCGGAAACAACCGACAACTGTCAACAGTCAACCGCGTGCTCGATGCAGCCATTCATGTTCATTCAACCGGAGATTGCTTTAAAGGAACGGTGTAATCAAAGGTGCCGTTAATCCCGAATATGCTTATACTGCGCTCGGGAAAGGCATTAAAGACTGGTGGAGTAATAAGGCCCAGAACATATTGGATCATCCATCTTGATTTTCTGCAGCGAATTTCCGAAGCTATCTCGAAATAGTGAAAAAAAATACACTTTCATAGGCAATTTGTTTAAATTGGCGTGTTGTCCATTGATTCGTAATACTGCTATAGTATTAATAAGTACATGTCGTAACATTGAATGTAGTGTCGTTTTGTGTATTGAAAGCTGGTGACCCTTCCGTGGGATCTATTCTTAAACCCTTGGGGATAACCGGGACGCAGACACTTCTTTATGCCGAGCGAAGAAGACTACTCGACTTGTGCCAAATGTCATTTCTCACTCCTTGTATTTTTTCCACCAGGGTACAAAATAATTATTACCACCATTATCCTTTGAGGTCTTTGCGAGCTTGGAAAAATCTGCTTGTAAAGGAGGTGAATATTGGCTAAGATGGCCATTTTCTCTAAATATCTTTAATTTAAGAATGGAGGATGTATGATGTCGAAAATGGTTAACACGGTAACTGGCCCTGTATCGTCTGATTCTCTTGGTAAGACCTACATTCACGAACACCTGCTATTTGGTTATCCCGGATTCCAGGGAGACTTCAGTGTGGCACCTTTTAATCGGGAAGAAGCATTGAAAGCCTGTATTGACACCATCAAACCCCTGGTCGAACAGTATGGATTAAAGACCGCTGTTGACGCTACTCCCAACGAATGCGGCCGTGATGTACTGTTCATGAAAGAGGTCTCAGAAAAGACCGGGTGTAACATTATCGCTTCCAGTGGCTACTATTACGAAGGTGAGGGCGCACCCGCCTATTTCAAATCGAGATCCGGCCTGACAGACATTGTACCCGAAATCTATGAGATGATGAAGATGGAAACCACGGTTGGTATTGAGGGAACGGGAATTAAGGCCGGGGTCTTCAAACTGGCTTCCAGCAAAGACGTCATCACCGATTATGAAAAAGCCTTCTTCATGGCTGCTGCCAAGGTCTCATCAGAAGAAGGAATCCCCATTATAACCCACACCCAGGAAGGTACTATGGGACCCGAACAGGCCGATTTACTCATTGCCAACGGTGCTGATCCCAAGCGCATAAACATTGGTCACATGGGTGGCAGCACTGATATCCAGTACCACCTGAACACCCTGGCCAAAGGGGTTTACATCTCTCTTGACCGGTTTGGCCTGCAGCAACTGGCAGGATGCCCGGCTGACTCCACCCGGGAAATGGTTATTGCCGCCCTCTGTGCTGCTGGTTACGCAGACCGGATCATGCTGGGTCATGACGCCATCATTGTTTGGAAAGGTAGACCACTGCCCCTGCCCGAGGCAGCGATGCCATTGGTTGCCGACTGGCATTGGGGCCATATCCTGAAAGACGTAGTCCCCAATCTTAAGAAACTGGGCGTCAGCGACGAGCAGATTAATATGATGCTGGTGGAAAACCCCAAGAGGTTCTTCGGCTACTAAGCAATTCTCAATCCTAAGGTGTTTTGTTGCAGCCTAATAAACCGGGGAATGCTTCCTTCAGCCGCAAACCACGGATGCCAATTGACGATCAGATCAGGTTTTGGTTCCAGTTTATCGATTAAAACTGTTCCCATTCGGCAGGCACCAAAGGCTATGGGCGATTCCATGGCGGCGGATCACCGACTATGGAACAGACTGCGATAACAACTCAGTATGATGTCAAGTCGAGGAAAGAAAAACGTCAGAAGACTGGCGGGAAGGGACCTTCGGAAAATAGTAGTGTCGGATGAACAGGTGAAGAAGGTCACTTCGCGTGCTTTGCCTTCTTAGTTACCCGCTGTACAGCCAACGTTCCTACTATCGGATGTTGACTGATAAATAATTAGTTGGACGTTGATGGAAGCAAGAAGGAGACGTGAGCTATGAACGACATGAGTAAAAGGAAAACCAGAACACTGCCGTCGTTTAATGAACTGCCTGTTTTCAAAGGCAGAAATCTCCGGTATGATTTCGAAACCATGGCGGAGATGGTTTACGTAAGGTCTCAGGAGCTTGCCGATCAGGAATTCATAAGGTATTACGGTCAGAGTATTACCTATGGTCAGGTTAACGAGCGGGCGAACCGGGTGGCCAATTACCTGAAGGCAAAAGGAGTCAAGAAGGGCGATGTGGTCTCTTCGATGGTGCTAAACTCGCCTGAGGTCTACTATAATATGTTCGGATCACAGAAGCTGGGGTGTATTGCCGGAACCATCAACTTCATGCTGAAGGCACCGGAAATCGCTCATGTGCTGGATGACTCCAAACCCAAGGTGGTATTTGTCAGCAGCAACTATATGGACGAGTTTGCCAAAGGACTCCAGATGGCCCGGACCAAGCCGGCGATAGTAGAGGTTGTAACCGGTGTGGAGCATAACGCCAAGATTGCGGAAACCACGATGGCTGATATCCTGGCCACCTACCCGGCGGACGAAGCCCTGGTGAAGACATCCAGGGATGACCCATTCATGCTGCTCTATTCTTCCGGAACCACTGGCAGACCCAAGGGTATTGTGATTTCGAATAAGGCTCAGATGTCCATCTGTATTGCACGTACCCAGATTGGTATCAACCAGCCGGACGACATGTATATTGTCTTCCTGCCCATGTTCCATACCAATCCCTTGTGCTGCTGGACCTATCCTGTTATCTTCCAGGGTATCAGGGTCTGTATCCGGGAGAAATTCTCACCGGCTGATTTTTGGCCATCGGTCTTGGAGAACGGCATCACCTTGATACAGGGTGTCCCTACCATGTACAATTACGTTCTCAATTCAGTAGATCCGGATACAATTGATCGCTCCAAACTGAAACTGCGTTATGCTTTCAGCGGTGCGGCCCCCATGCCGCCGGAACTGATCCGGGCCTTCAAAGAAAAGTTCAACGTTGAGGTCCTGGAAGGTTACGGATTAACAGAGGTTACAGGCTACTCCACCTCCAACGCCGGGGTGACCCCCAAACTGGGGTCCATTGGTGTAGCGGTATACGGGCAGGAAATCGAGATCATGGACGAAAAGAACAACATCCTTCCCTACGGCGAAAAAGGTGAGATCTGCATCAAGAGTGAGGCCAACATGATCTGCTACCTCAACAATCCAGAGGCTACCGCAGAAACCGTCATTGATGGCTGGCTGCACACCGGAGACATGGGCTACATGGATGAGGAAGGCTATATCTACATCTCGGGACGCAAGAAAGAGATGATCAACCGTGGCGGTGAGAACATCTATCCGCGCGAAATTGAACTGGCCCTGGAAGAGCATCCCAAAGTGAGCTCGGTTGCAGTGGTGGGTGTACCGGATGAAGCTTTGGGTGAACGGGTCAAAGCCTGCATTATTCCCAAAGAACCAGGGAGCCTGACCGCAGAAGAGGTTAAGGCTTTCCTCAAGGAGAGAATTGCCAAATACAAGATCCCCGAATATGTGGAGTTCATGACTGAGTTCCCGCTGAACGCCACCGGGAAAATCATGAAGCAAGAGCTGAAGTATGTACCGAAGTAAGGTCATAACTTAAGCCAATGTTCAAAGGGCGTGTTTCCATTAAGGAATCACGCCCTTTTCAGGCTGTAATCATATTTTCCCTGCAGGTTTCGCAGAAGATGCGGAAAGATAATACTATGACCCAGCGTATAATGTTAAGGACAGTATTACACTCCCGCAAGTGTCTCCGGAGACCGGAGAAAAAAGTGAGGTGACGAAAATCATAGCAATTTCTGCGATTCTTCCAATAGCACTGCTGGTCGTGGTCCTGTTTATTGCTATGGCCATTTTCCTGGGGGTAAGAAACAAGGAAGAAATAAAGAAAGAAGGAGACGATGTGATTAAGAACATTTACGTGTACCTGGTGCTGTTTGCCACGCTGATGATGACCATTGGCGGTACCGTTTCCGCCTTTATGGCAGTAGCCGACATGGTTGCTCCCACACCATACTACCAGACCTTTGAAGAATTCAAGCATAATGACCGCGAAATGAAGCGTGGCCTTGAGAATGAGACCCCGGCTCCGCCAAAGCTCTCGGACGAAGAGTTAAAGGCCAGATACGATGCCATGGTGGAGGGTGAGCAGAACCGGCAGATCGAGAGGGCCAAGAATTCGCTCATCAAGAGTCTGGGCTGGGTTGTCATCCCCTTGCCGGTCTTCATCTATTTTCAACGGCGCATGTTAGCCAAAGAGGTGTAGTCGGAGTTTTTCCGAACTCGGGCATTGGTTACTGATGACTCACGGCGTTGTCAGGGAGGGCATTTTGTCAGAGTCTCTTCCGATGGAATAAAATAACATTCCCCTGTTCGCGGGTAAATTTCCTGGGCTATAATATGTTTATATGATGATGAGAGGTGAGGCGCATGTCCGGTAACACATACAGTACATTATCTGAGTTTCAAGCTCTGCGTCGGCGCCTTTTGGAACTGGATGCGCAGGATAAACGTTCTCATTATCGACATGCGCTGCAAAAGGCCCAGGATATTGCAGCGATGCTTAAGACTGATTATGGGGTAAGGCAGGTTTATCTCTATGGCTCTCTTGCTTGGGGCGGATTCGATCAGTCTTCGGATATCGACCTGTGCTTGGTAGGTTTTTCGGGGAACTACTGGAATGCCTTTAGTGAAGCAGAGGACCTGGCATCCCCCATTGAAGTAAGCCTGGCATGTTGGGAGGACTGCGTTGCATCGCTGCAGGAGAAAATTATCAAGCAGGGGGTGCTATTGTGATCAGCCGGGTAGAGTATCTTATGTTAAAGGCCCGAGTGGATGAGGAATCCAATAATCTGAAACGATTGGAGACCTCGTTGAAAAAGCTGAAGCTTTTTCCGGAGATTAAGACACAAACTATCAATGAATGGCCGCTGGACCATGAGATTTCATGAAGTCGTTTTTTAAACAGATGGATGAGATCATCTTAGGTGGTTTGGACCACTAGACAAGGTCTACTCTATTTCGATATTATCGGGCGCCCGGGAATGTCTCGGGTGCCTTTTAATTTGCTGTCATGTCCCGGCATGATTCCGCCGGTAATCTGGAACACTAAACCTATCTTTGGGTTTATAGAAGAAATGTTGTAGGGACAACTTTTACATTTTTCACATACAAAACCCCATAAAAATCAGGTTCAGGGGATATCAAGTGTCAAACTCGAAAAGAACCTGCTCGTAAAAGTGGGACAGTAAACCTGTCCCCGTGTCCCATTTTAGGAGGTGCGACGGGATGCCAGTCATAGAGATCCGGGGGTTGACGAAATATTACGGTAAGAGCCGGGGTATCGAAAACCTTGACCTGACTGTAGAAGAGGGTGAGTTTTTCGGGTTTATCGGACCTAACGGAGCCGGGAAGTCGACTACCATACGTACCCTGCTCAACTTTATCTACCCTGGTTCCGGAAAGGCCACCATCTTTGGCATGGACTGCGTAACCGAGAGCACCCGTATTAAGACAGTCACCGGATATGTGCCGGGGGAGATCAATTACTACCGGGACATCAGAGTCCGTGACCTCTTGAACTATGCTGCCAGTTTTCATGAAAACATTGACCGATCATACCTGGACAGGCTCTGTGAGGAATTCGAGATCGAGGTGGATAAGAGGATTGGCAGCCTGTCCCTGGGCAACAAGAAGAAGGTGGCGATTGCGCAGGCTCTGATGCACAAACCCCGGTTGCTCATTCTCGATGAGCCGGCCAATGGCCTGGACCCCCTCATCCAGAGCCGTCTCTTTGCCCTGCTGACGGAGATAAACCAGGAGGGCACCACCGTTTTCCTGTCCAGCCACAACCTTTCGGAGGTACAGCGCTTCTGTCACCGGGTTGGCATCGTCCGGGAAGGCACTATCATTGAGGTCAGCCCGGTCGAAGACCTGCTGGGTGCTGCCAGCCGGCGGGTAACCGTCAAGTCGCAGCATGATCTTAACCAGGCTCTTCAGGAACTGGGGATTAAAGAAGTCGAGGCTGTCAACGGGATCTACGTTTTTATTTATAGCGGACATATCGATCAGCTGGTCAAAATCCTGGCCCAACACACCATTGACGACCTGCGCATTGAAGAGCCGTCCCTGGAGGACCAGTTTATGCACTATTACGAGCGGGAGGACAAAGACCATTGAATATGTATGTTTTTGAGACCCGGCGTCTGTTGAAAGGTTTCCTGATATGGTCTGCCGTAGTGACCCTCTTGCTGGTGCTGTCTATGGCCTTCTTTCCTTCCATGGCGGAGACAGGGCTGGCCGATCTGACCAAAGATAAGCTTGATGCTCTGCCACCCGCGATACTGGAAGCCTTTGGCCTAAGCGGGATGACAGATTTCTCGGACCTGCTTCAATACTATGCCTATGTAGCGCAATACATTTTCATGGCCGCCGCCATTTATGCGTTGATACTCGGTGCCTCGGCGTTGATCAAGGAGGAGTCAGAAGGCACCATCGAATTTCTTTATGCCCGGCCAATTTCCCGCATCGAGATAACCACCAGGAAGCTCTTGTCTATCGTAACCATACTCTGGGCGTTCAACATAGTATTGTTTATCGCCTCCATCCTCCTCCTGCATGCTTTCCGGGATCCGGGGTATGAATACCTCCCCATGGCCCTGGCCATGTTCCGGGGTATGCTGGCGGCGGAGATGGTCTTCCTGGCAGTTGGCTTCGCGCTTTCCACGGTGCTCCCCCGCTCCAGTAACCCCAGCACGGTAGGCCTGGGCGTATTTTTTGTCACCTATCTGTTGGGGGATATTGGAGCCATCAATGAACAGCTGGAATGGCTGAAATACCTGTCACCCTTCCATTACGTCCAACCCACGAGCCTCCTCAGCGCTGATGGTGCTATCGAACAGGTATACCTTCTTATCATGCTTCTGGTAACCATAGCCGGTATACTATTTGCTTACTGGCGCTACCGCCGCAAAGATCTCCTGGTCTGAACCCTGCTTTCAGCAGAATACAGCGCAAACGCCGCATCATTGCATCATGGGGACAGTCCCCGCGATGCAAAATGCATCATGGGGACTGTCCCCATGATGCATTTTGCATTACTGGATTACGTTGGGCTCGACCTGGTTCGGTCCCTCTCCGGGGTGGTGGAGTTTGCTTAGGGCCGGGCCCTCGATGATGTCCCCTTCATAGGTAAACCTGGAGCCATGGCAGGGGCAGTCCCAGGATCTTTCAGCCTCGTTCCAGGACAGCTCGCATCCCATATGGGTACAGGTGACATCAACCAGGTGGAGCTTTCCTTTATCATCCCGGAAGGCACCAACCTTGTCGCCATCGGCGTAAATGACCCGGGCCTCTCCCGGAGGCAGGTCTTTCAGGTCCTCCGCCGGCTTAAGCTTACCAGTCACCAGGTGTTTGGCAACGTCAGCATTCGTCACCACAAAGTTGACTGCCGAAGCGACATTGAACCGCGAGGGGGTATAAACGTCTTTCCAGGGACTGTCCCCCTGGGTTATCAAATCCCTGATAATCATGGCCGATGCTGTGCCATTGGTTATCCCCCACTTGCCAAAACCGGTAGCAACGTACAGGTCAGGATGTCCGCTGGTAAGATTGCCCACGTAGGGGACCCCGTCCAGGGTGATGTAGTCCTGGGTGGACCAGCGGTACTTCACCTCCCGGACTTCATAGGTATCGTGAGCAAATTTCAGCAAGTTGTCGTAATGGGTGGCGGTATTCTTCGATTGGCCGGTTTTGTGATCCTCTCCGACCACCAGTATCAACTCTTCATCGCCCAACGGCTGTGAACGCAGCGAGCGGGCAGGGGTCTCAGCGGAGATAAACATGCCCTCCGGAAATTTCTCCGCTATGGTTATGCCGACCACGTACGAACGACTGGGGTAGACCCGGGAAAAATACATGCCACCACCGTCGAAAAACGGGTAGTGGGAGGCGATAACCACCTTGGAGGCAATCACTTTCTTGCCCTGGTTGGTGATTACTGCGGCTGACTTTCCTTCTTCGATATTGATGGCCCTGGTTTGTTCAAAGATGCGGACCGAATCCGGCAGCACTTTAACCAGGGCCTTCAGATACTTGAGCGGGTGGAACTGGGCCTGACCGTCGAACCTTAATGCCGCTTTGATCCTGAAAGGCAAAGGCAGCTCATGAACAACCGAGGCTTTAATCCCCAGACTTGATGCAGCCTTCTCCTCATTTTCAATCTGCTTTACATACTTGTCCGACTGGGTGTAAACGTAGGCCGGGCGCCACGAAAGGTCACAGTCAATGCCTTTCTCAGCTGCCGTATCAGCGATGAACTGTATCGCCTTCTGATTGGCATCTGCATACTGGCGGGCCTTTTCCTCTCCCATCTGATTCCTTAGTTTGTCATAAATCAGGGCATGCTGTGAGCTTATTTTCGCGGTTGTGTGCCCCGTAGTACCCTGCAGAATACGGTCTGCTTCGATGATTACAACCTTCAACCCCTCCCGGGCCAGGAGGTAGGCACAGGTTATGCCGACTATACCAGCACCGACAATGGCCACATCAGTGTTAATGTCCTCCGTCAGGCTGGGGTAACTGGTCTCCGGGGTTGACTCAATCCAGTAAGGACTCGGCGGATCCGTATAATTAAAGTTATTGGCTATGTTGATCACCTCATCAAATAATTTTTCTGCCTTAAACGCGGAAAAATTTGAGTCCCACGACTAAAGCAATACGTAAATCTGACTTGGTGATATTATGCCTAAAGTGAGGAGTATTAATTAAAGTCCTAAAGTCTGCTCATCCAGCCAGTCAATGCTTCGGTCAGCTGATTTTCACAGCCGGAATAGTAATGGGAAGCACCCTCAATTTCCACCAATTCACAGAGTTCGGGGCGTCCCGAGTTGGCTCGCATAGTCTCAACCAGTTCTCTGGTCATGGGCGGCAGATCCCGGGTACCGCGAAGTATCAGCATGGGGCAGTTGATATTCTGAACCAAAAAACGAGCGTTAACCAGATCCTCAGCTTCGGCAAATGATTTAAAGGCCCGTGCAGCATATACAAAAGGCAGGTTGCCCCGGCTTTTACATACGATCAGGTGATACTCATCCCCACGGGCCAGGGCTTCCTGCGCTTCAAGTTTGGCCCGTTCGTATTCTTTGTTTCCGGTGAGGAAGGTCGTCATTTCCTTGGCTGATGGCGGTGGGCTTATCAAGGCCAGGCCTGAGACCTGCGGATACTTCATCTGGCCGTAGGCGTACATTATTTTAAAAGCGGCCTGACTGTGACCGATCAATACTATCTTTCGATAGCCCCTATCATTAACGAATTCAATCAGGGCGTTGAGGTCCAGAACACAGTCGGTAAAGACGTCGTAGATAGAGCCCTGCACCTTGCGGCAGTTGTCATCGGGTGCGGTTGCCAGATCATGACCACGGACATTGGCGGTCAGGCAGGAATATCCACGCTCCGCCAGCATGGCGGGCAGAAAGGACCCGATTCCGGTATAAAAGTTCTGCATCGCTCCATGCAGCAGTATCGCAGCACTCTGTTTCGGGTCTGCTTCAAAGAAAGCTCCATGAAGGAGCATATCATCGCTGGTTCTTATGGCTACCAACTCGTTCTTCATCTGGTCGAATCTCCTTTCAATATCAAAAACATAAAGTGTGTTCCCCTGCACAAAACAGCATTACGAACCCGGTTGACGCAGCATAAAAGCAGCACCCTGCGAGCGCAACTAAATTTTTAAAAAATCGATTTTATTATATCACAGCAAACTCAGACAAAACCTGGCTTACTATCAATACTAATCTAATGATTACAGCCGTTGACTCATTGAACAATAAGTACTAGGCATGAGCGCCATCCGTCGGGGAACAATAGAGATACCAAAGAGAAAAGGAGGTGAAATGATGGGCAGAGGACAGAAGAGGAATCGCGTGCTTGTTCCTGAAGCATCCAGGGCATTATACGACTTCAAATACCAGATTGCTCAGGAACTTGGGGTTGGCAAAGAGATCCAAGGCGAATACTGGGGCAACGTACCTTCCCGTGACGCCGGTGCTGTTGGCGGAAACATGGTACGCAAGATGATCGCCTTTGCGGAGAGCCAATTGACCAGTAACCCAGCGGCGATTACCAACCAGTCTTTGATTGGAAACACCAACGCCAAGAACCCGGCTGGTAATCAGGGTAATTTATCAGGTCTGTAATCATAGCAATATAATACAGGGAACAAGCGGACTTTCGTAGTCCGCTTTTCTTATTGAAACAAGAATAATCTCCAGCAACCTGAGGTATTAAGAGCAGGATTATAGGTAAAGACGGAATATTGAAAATAGGATCACGGATTCTCCCAATTGACAAATTCCATAATTGAAATTTATGGTACCATCAGTCATAATGAATTAATGGGTTGGATCAATGGTATGACCTGTAAAAGGAAACCTGCACAAAATATGGGTGAGATGGAGGGGGAATTGTGTACAACAAATGGCTGGACATGTATAAATCCAAGTTAAAGACTCTTGATGAAGCGGCTGCCATGATCAAGGATGGGGAAGACGTATACTGCGCGTTGGGAGGCGGCCAACCCTTCGGGATGTTTGAAGCCATCGGCCAGAGAATACGGCGCGGCGAATTGGCCGAGGTCTCACTGTTTGCCGGCAATGTAATAATACCCACCGCTCTTACAGACCCTGATATCAAAGAAAGAGTTCATTTTGATACTCCGTTTGTCGGACCCTACACCCGCCAGGGAAACAAAGAAGGCTTTTATACTTATTCACCAATCAAGCTGAGCGACATGGACAGCATCTCCGCCCAGGGCTTACGCAAGGGAGATGTCTATATCCTGCGGGTTGCTCCCATGGATAAGCACGGTTTTTTCAGCACCGGAATAAATGTGGACTATGGCTGGGGCATGGCGAAGACCAATCCCGAACGCCGCATGCTGATCCTCGAGGTAAACCAACATATGCCGCGGACCTATGGGACCAATCATATCCACATAACTGAGGCCGACATTGTGGCCGAAAACCACGTACTCATGCCTTACGTACCCGATTTGCCGCTGACGGATGTAGAGATCAGCATTGGTCAGCATATTGCGGATATGGTTCCGGATGGTGCCACAATTCAGCTGGGGATTGGCGGCATCCCCAATGCAGTCGGAAAATTCCTGCACGATAAGCGGGACCTGGGTGTACACAGCGAGATGCTTACCAGCTGCATGCTGGAACTCTATAAAGCCGGGGTGATTACTTCGGCCAAAAAGACTTTCATGCCCTATAAGTGGATCGGTTCCTTTGCCTGGGGCAACCAGGAATTGTACGATTTTATCAATGAGAATCCGATGATCGAGATGCATACCTGCGGTTTTGTGAATAATCCCTACATCATCGCCAAGAACGATAAGATGATTTCAGTCAACTCCACCCTGCAGCTTGATCTGACCGGGCAGTGTGCTTCAGAGGCTATTGGATCCTATCAGTTCTCGGGGGTAGGCGGGCAGGCTGATTTCGTCCAGGGAGCCTGGCTCTCCAAAGGAGGCAAATCTTTCATCGCTACGCCTTCTACCGTCCAGGACAAGAACGGTCAACTGATCTCCAAGATAGTGACTTCACTTGATTACGGCAGTTTCGTAAGCACTCCCCGCACGGAAACCCATTGGGTGGTTACCGAGTACGGAGCGGTTCTCGTAAAAGGCCAGAGCATTAAAAAACGCGCCGAGTCATTGATTTCCATCGCCCATCCCGATTTCCGGGACCAGCTTCGCTTCGAAGCCAAAAAACTGGGCTTCTTCTCCTAGTATCACCCCAAACAGGAGGACTATTTTTGGGCTATTTCGGGGACACCATACTAAATTATTGGGGTATTTGGGGAACACCATACTAATCATTTTGGCGGATGAATTAATTCATCCGCCAAAATAATTTAGTGGCACCTACCTGAGAATGGAAGAACCCGCTGTCTAAGGGATTTTTACCGCATAACCCCCGGACCCGAAACGCATGGAAAGCATGATCCCTCTGCTCGCCAAGCGGCTGGTTTCAAAGGCAGTAATAAAAAGGCGCCGGGAGGAGAGGAGCCTCCTCGACCACCGCCGCACCCTGCGAGAGCCATTACCTGAAAGAGGTCAAAAAGGGCGTCCCCTGCTGCGACCCAGAAGCAGACCCTCCCTCCTTACCCTGACTACGGATCTCTGCCTCGGTTGTCCCCCTTGATAAAAAAATTTCCCTTGTAAATTGTAAAGCGCACTTGACATCATGCGGAATCGCAGAATATACTATATGTAAAGCTAGCTTTACTTCAAGAACGGCGGTGGTTTTATGGAGAACCGGCTTAGGGAATTGCGGGAGAGGGAGTCTCTGACTCAGGAGGATCTGGCGGCCAGGGTAGGGGTATCCCGTCAGACCATCATTTCCTTGGAAAGAGGAAAATACAACCCCTCACTGATACTGGCGTATAAACTGGCCCGGGTATTCGGGTTGCGGATTGAAGACGTGTTTCTGTTGGAAAACGGAAAGGGGGATGAATAAATGACAACGCAGGCTCGCTATATGATCGGTACCGGTTTTCAGGTGGTACTTCTGGCATTGGGAATCTGGGCGGTGTACCTTGGCAAGGTAGGCCTGGGAGCTGGTCTTATAGCTGCTACCATTGCGGTGTTTGTGGTCCGCAGCATCAAAACCAAAAAGGTTAAAGAGCAGCAGGACCAGGGCCTTAACCCTTACGACGAGAGGGCCTACTATATAACTCGAAAGGCCGCCTATGCTGGATACAGCACCTTCCTTATTGCCAGTGGATTCTTTGTATTGATCGGATCGATCTTTGGACCGAAAATTACGGTCAATCCCTACAACATGATGGGAATGGTGATCTTCGTCCTGGTCCTCTTGCATATCGGTTTTTATTACTACTACAACAGCAGGGAGTAGAGTCCTACGCGGAAGCAGGGGGGGACGGACCTCCTGCTTCTCCTTTTCGGGTCCAGGGCCAAACGAAAAACCCATCTCTTTCGGCTTACTTGAAAAAATCACAAGCATTGTTTGCTTTTTCCTGCAATAACCATTACAATGGACTTTAGCTTACATGCTTGTGGATGGAGTGTTATCCTTCTCGATAGCCTATGGCTAGGGAAGTAAGAGTAACAGGTACTTCCCGATGCATGAGCAAGACGAGGAGGTTTTTAACTCAATGTATTCAGACAAAACCCTTAGCTGTAAAGGATGCGGGAGCGAATTTACATTCAGCGCATCAGAACAGGAATTCTACGCCGAAAAAGGATTCACCAACGAACCTGGACGATGCCCAACCTGCCGGGCTGCCCGCAAAGCAGAATCAAGGGGGCGCTCAGGTTACGGACGGACGGAGAGGCAGATGTTCCCGGCGGTTTGTGCATCCTGTGGTAAGGATACCACGGTACCGTTCCAGCCCAGTGGGGATAGGCCCGTCTATTGCAGGGATTGTTATTCCCCCCAACCCCGGCGTAATTGGTAACCAGTAAGCCAAAACTCCTCGGGTCCAAGGTGGGTCCGGGGAGTTTTTTGCTGTCAATACCAGAATGCGGCATAATAGTATAAGATTCTTCCCTGATGACAATTATCCTGACATATAACTGGTATCGGAGAACAATGTTCCAAAGGAGAGTGAAATATTTTTGTCTTTTGATCAAATGGGGCTCAGTCAACCAGTACTGCAAGCCGTACACGCCATGGGATTTGAAGAGCCCACCCCTATTCAGGAAAAGACCATCCCGGTATCGATGAAGGGCCGGGATGTGGTTGGCCGCGCCCAGACCGGAACCGGCAAAACAGTGGCCTTTGCCATACCGATGGTGGAGAAGATATCACGGGACACCACCGGGGTCAGGGCCCTGGTTATCACCCCGACCCGGGAACTGGCAGTACAGGTCGCCGAGGAGCTTAACAAGATTGGACAGTATAAGGGTATACGGACCCTCCCGATATATGGCGGACAGGATATTGAACGCCAGATCCGGGCATTGGCCAAAGGTCCGCAGATTGTGGTGGGGACACCTGGCCGGTTGATGGACCATATGAGAAGAAGAACCCTGCGCCTTGATGCCATTACTACCGTGATTTTGGATGAAGCCGATGAAATGCTTAATATGGGGTTTATTGAAGATGTTGAGACCATACTGGGTCAGATTCCTCAGGGACGCCAGACCATGCTCTTTTCTGCTACCATATCCCCGCAGGTACGCAATCTGGCCGACAAATTCCTGCAGGACCCCGCTTTTATCAGCATTCAGCCCAAGGAGGTTACGGTGCCCACGATTCGCCAGAGCTACTGCGAGGTGGGTAACCACCAGAAATTCGATGCCCTCTGCCGGTTATTGGACATACAGTCACCGGATATGGCTATTGTCTTCGCCCGCACCAAAAAGAGGGTTGATGAGATCTCAGAAGGGCTATCCAAACGTGGCTATTCGGCGGAAGGGATTCACAGTGACCTCTCGCAAGCCCGGCGTGATACAGTCATGCGGCAGTTTCGAGATGGAACCATCGATATCCTGGTTGCTACCGATGTCGCATCCCGAGGCCTGGATATCTCGGGAGTAACCCATGTCTACAATTTCGACATACCCCAGGATCCGGAGAGTTATGTTCACCGCATTGGCCGTACCGGAAGGATGGGGAAAATCGGTGAGGCCATCACCTTTGTCAATACCCGGGAACTCGCCTACCTGAAAACGATCGAGGCATTGACCAAACGGCCTATTGCCCGCCGTCCCCTGCCATCGATCATGGAAGTGGTAAGGGGTCAGCAGCGTCTGGCCATGGAGAGATTGAGCAATACTGTGGAATCTCAGGATTTGTCAGCCTTTAAGGGTATGGCTGAAAACCTGCTGGAGGAACATGATTCGGTGGCTTTGGTCTCGGCGGCTTTGAAGCTCCTGACCAAGGTTCCCGACCGCACTCCCGTACACCTGACCGAGGAGCGCACCTTCCAGCGCCCTCCCAAGCCGCGCCCGAAGTACGGTTCGGGTGATGGACGCGGTAAAAGCTTTTCACGGGATCATAAGCGCAAATACCGGGGAAGAAACGAACGATAAACGTTTCGGTATAAGACCGGGGGTCGGATTAAGCAGCAGGGTATCCCAATCCGATCATCAACAGCAGATTATCAAAGGACCCGAAATGGGTCCTTTTTAGTTCTTGATTCCCCTGCGAAAACCTCAAATTATGCTGTTCGAATGCATAAATATATGGAAGCCGGTTGACGCAGCATGGCAGCAACGCCCTGCGAAGGCGAACGACGAAAGGGGGCGAGCCCCATGAACGGGGCGAGAGGGCCACTGAACATGGATGTGAATTGGCCCGGTCCCCCTTTCGTCGTGAGACAAGCAGTTGGTGTTGCCCATGCGAAGTCGGGCGACGAATATTTATGCATTCAAACATACGAATTATTACTTTTCGCAGGGGAATCAATTCCTGAAAAGAAAAAAAGGTATTTTGGTGTCGGACAGAGAACCAATAGCGGACTTGTGAATTTACAGTCAATTATTATAGGAACAAGGAGACAACGGCTATGGTTATGAAGACGATATCCCGGTTATACTTTTGGATCACCGGGTGGAAACTTGAAGGCAGGCTTTCCCCGGAAATCAGGAAATGTATCATGGTAGCCGCCCCCCACACCAGCAACTACGATTTTGGTTACTCGAGAGCCGCCCTGTACCTTATGGAGGTCAACGTAAGGTATCTGGCAAAAAAAGAGCTCTTGAACTCACCTTTGGGATTTATCTTTCGACTGACGGGTGCCATCGGGGTTGAACGTGACCGGTCAGAAAACATGGTCACCCAGATGGTTGAGATGTTTGATCAGTCCGAGGATTTGATTATCATGCTGGCACCGGAAGGAAGCCGCAAGCTGAAGGGGAAGTGGAAGACCGGCTTCTACCATGCTGCTATGCAGGCTAAGGTGCCAATTGTCCTGGCTTCCCTTGACTACCAGAAAAAGGTGGCCAATGTTGGCCTGGTGTTTTATCCTACCGGAAATTATCACCAGGATATGGTACAGGTTAAGGAGTTCTACAAGGGGGTTACCCCTCGCTACCCGGAAAAGTTTGTCCTGGATATCTGCTGAGACTGTTGGCCGGGAACCATATTAAATCTGCCGTGAGAACCCTCTCCCCTTTATGGGGATTTGGATTGTGACTGCTTGTCAATCGGTTGACAAAAAAGCTGCAGCCATCGTTGATTTGTTGATGGCTGCGCAACTGCATCCGGCACCGGAAGACTCTGGCCATCGTTTATTCTCCTGAGAGTCCTGTATACTGGCCAAAGTATGATAATTAACTGACTGCCAGGTGATAAAATGTTTCGGGTCCTACTATCCCATCGACCCTTATATTGGCAGCCTTCTGCAGTGCCCTTACGGCCTGCTCGGTAAGAGACCCAAATATTCCGTCCAGTTTTCCTGTATAATAGCCCATCTCTTTCAGATGTCTCTGCAGCCAGTAGACATCATAGCCCTGATTGCGGTCCCAGCGGCCGCGGCGGAGGTTTCTGCCGCCCATCCCGGCATATTCGTAGATCTTGTAGATGGTTCTCGGTCCCACGATGCCATCATCAACCAGACCTACGTCTCTCTGGAACTTCATGACTGCCCGCTCGGTGTTCTCATCGAAGTAGCCGCTGGCCGGTTTGCCCAGAGCATCGGCAAATTCCTTCGCCGTGGTGGCCAACCGGTTCTGGAGCACCGATACGTCATAGCCTCTGCTCCCCTTGGAAAGGGTGCGGGAACCAAATACCTGCCCCCCTGCCGGAAGATAGGGACGGATCAGAATTCCTAAAAATAAAAAGGTGTTCGGTCCGACAATCCCGTCAGCTGACAGTTTAAAATAGCGCTGAAACTTCTTTACCGCGTTCTCAGTTATCGGTCCGAAAATGCCATCTATTGCTATCCGTGAACCCATCGGCTCCGGCAGATTATTAAGAAGGTGCTGCAGCAGTTCTACATCAGTACCCTCCATACCCCGCATAAGATTCCGACTTCCGAGGTTAATGAAATTAGTCATACATTTCCCCTCATTAAATAGTGCTTTGTTCATATTATGCAAGTACCAACAGGATGGTTAAAAACTGTTTCAAAGTCATTTTATTGTCAGTTGATCCCCCGGGAAAAGTCATAATTCGCAGGTTTGTATGCAATTGATATCCATCGTTATCTTCGCGGGTGTTACTGCCCTGCTGCCTCAATCGGCGGGGACAGATTGATATATTCAATCAGGGTATACCGCCATTTTGGCAGGAGAATCCGGGAGCAGCTAAATGAAAATGGGTCCGAAGTTGGTCTGCCATTGATTGTTAGTCAGATAATAATAGAATGATAGGTAAGAAAGGGGGGGCTAGTATGTGTGATACCATGGTTGCCTTGGGGCATACCACCAGGAATGGAAAGGTGCTGTTCGCCAAGAACAGTGACCGCCAACCCAATGAGCCGCTGGTCATAACACACGTTCCGCGTCGGCATTTCCAACCCGGATCCAGAGTCAAGTGTACCTACATTGAAGTTGAACAGTGCGAGGAGACCTACGAGGTATTCCTCCTCAAACCGAGCTGGATCTGGGGCTGTGAGATGGGAGGCAATGAATTCGGGCTGAACATTGGGAATGAAGCGGTTTTCACCCGGGAGAAATATGGTGAGCCCGCCTTGATCGGTATGGATATGATCAGGCTGGCCCTGGAAAGGTGCCGGGACAGTGGTGAGGCCCTGGAATTTATCATCTCCCTGCTCGAACGTTACGGACAGGGGGGCAACTGCGGATTTGAAAAGGAGTTCACCTACCATAACTCCTTCCTGATCGCCGACCCGAACAGTGCCTGGGTTTTGGAGACGGCAGGCCAATACTGGGCCGCCGAGAAGGTCAAAGGGGTACGCACCATTTCCAATTGCCTCTCTATCGGCAAGTCCTTCGATATGGCTCATCCTGAACTGGTGAGCCATGCAGTGGAGAAGGGCTGGTGCAAATCAGAAGAGGACTTCAACTTTGCCCGTTGTTACAGTGATCCATTGTTCACCTATTTCAGCGGAGCCCGTACCCGACAGCAAAGCACCCAGTCCCAGCTGCAAGATAAACTGGGATCGATCGATGCCCGCCTGATGAGAGATATCCTGCGTTCGCACTACCCTTCAGTGGAAGGGCGCCAGTTCAAACGGGCTTCCCTGAAAAGCGTCTGCATGCACGGGGGAGCACCGATTGGTGACCATACCACCGGGAGTTATGTAGCCTCCCTGGGGAATCCCTGCACCTACTGGGTCACCGGCAGCTCCACACCCTGCCTGGCCCTTTTCAAGCCGTTATGGCTGAATGTTAAAGAAGGGATACCCTTTGGTGAAGAGGAGACGGACATGGCGCTGGAGTTCTGGAGAAAGAGGGAACTCCTGCACCGCATGGTCATAGCTCATCAACTGCAGGATTTACAGGGATACCGAACGGAACGCGACCTGTTGGAGGAATCCTGGATGGAGATGGTCGACTCATTGGATGATGCCGCGGACCGAAACTCTGAAATGAAACGAATCATGGACCTTGCCTGGGAACAGGAGGACGAACTCATAAACAGAACCTTGAAGGATAATGAGTCCCACCCACCACAGTGGAAGGGCAATCCCTACCACAGGTACTACTGGCGGCGCCAGACCTCCCGGCTGTAATGGGACACAGGGACAGGTTCACTGTCCCACTTTTCATGCACAAGCTGAGGACGGTCTTTACTTGGCGCAGTCAAGTCACGTGGCCATGCCACCATTCGGAGAAGCAAAGGGTCCTCTGCTTTTCCAAGCGGTATAAGCTAACGATGCTGTAATGGTCATCTGACAGCTGAAATGCTGATTAGGGAGGCATAATCGTGAATCGCATAATAGTAGCCCCGGATTCGTTTAAGGAAAGTCTGACTGCTGCTGAGGTCGCCTCTTGTGTAGCGGATGGCATCCGTAGGGTGCTCCCTGCGGCCGAGGTGATTCAGATCCCCCTGTCTGATGGCGGCGAAGGTTTGACCGACGCCCTGATATCAGGAACCGGGGGGCGATATATGGACAGAGAAGTGACCGGTCCCCTAGGTAATAAGGTAACCGCCAGGTTCGGTGTCCTGGGGGATAACCGGACGGCGGTAATCGAGATGGCGGCGGCCTCGGGGCTGGCCCTGGTGCCCCGTGAAGAGCGCAACCCGATGATCACCACCACCTATGGAACCGGGGAACTGATCAAGGCCGCGCTTGATCTGGGCTGCCGGCGCATGATTGTCGGCATCGGGGGCAGTGCGACCAATGACGGCGGCAGCGGTATGGCTGAGGCACTGGGGGTAAAACTCCTGGATGCTGACGGAAAGCGGATTGGCCCTGGTGCTGCCGGACTGCTCACCTTACATACCATTGACATGTCTGCCGCTGATCCCCGTCTCCCCGAGGCGGAAATTATGGTAGCGTGCGATGTTACTAACCACCTGTGCGGGCCGACCGGTGCGTCGTATGTTTACGGCCGGCAAAAGGGGGCGGACTCCGAGATGCTGCCGGTTATGGATCAGGGCCTCCTCAACCTGGCCCGGGTGATCAAACACGATATTGGTATTGAGGTTCAGGAACTAAGCGGAGCCGGAGCGGCCGGCGGATTAGGGGCCGGTTTGGTTGCCTTTGCCGGGGGAAAGCTGCGCTCTGGATTGGGAATGGTCTTTGAAATACTGGACTTTGAAAGCAGGTTGGCCACGGGGGTTGACCTCGTGATCACCGGCGAAGGGCAGATCAACACCCAGACCCTCTATGGCAAGGTCCCGGCCGGGGTAGCCCGGCTCGCCAAAAAGTACCGCCTGCCGGTATTGGCGATAGCAGGTTCGATCGGACCCGGTGCCGACAAGGCCTATGAAACAGGCATCGATGCCATCATGAGCATAACACCGGGCCCAATCAGCCTGGATGAATCCATGGCCAGAGCCGGAGAACTGATCTCCGACGCGGCTGCCCGGGCCATGAGACTGATCATTCTCCGACGAAAAATGGGACAGTGAACCTGTCCCCGTGTCCCACTAAGGGTGCAGTCGCAGTATCTGCTGTACGATGAAGGCCGCGCTGTAGATGGCCAGCTTTTTGGCGTAATCTGATATCTGGCGGTAGACGATGACCGGGTAGGTCCATTCCAGCATGGCCAGCAGATACGGAATCAGGTCATCCTCAAAGATCACCACTGTTTTGGCATATTGTCTTACCCTACAGAGCATGTGGTAGGCCTTCTCGACCTCGGGATCGGAGCCATGATAGATGAAGGGCGGCGTTTCACTCAAAGAATTGACCGATGCCAGGCCTTGCTCAAATGACAGCATATCTGCCAGGTCCTGCTGGGTCTGGATGTTGGTCATCTCAAACTTGAAGATCGGCTCCAGGCGGGCGAAGTCGGAGACGATGTTCCGGGGTTTGGTTTCGGAGAAATCGATAATATATACGTTCTGCCGTTCGTCCAGCAGCAGATTCTGCATATTTAGGTCCCCGTGGTTGATCCCGGTATACCATAGCTGGCTATATGATTGGCGGGCCGGAAACTCGTGTTTCAGAAAGTAATAGGGATTGGGCAGGGTAATCCCCAACTCCGGGCATTCGATAGTTTCCGCATCGGCGGAAATACCAAATCCCTCTTCAGCGGCTTCGATCAACCCGGAAAACAGCTGCAGAGGATTGTGTTCCTTGAAGGGTCTGATCATTTCCCAGCGAGGCTGCCCATACCAGGGCTTAAGGATGTGGGTGAATATATTGTCAAACAGGGGCAGCAGTTCCTCCACCGGTTTCTCCCGGTACAGGTTGGTCAGCCAGGCAAGGCTGCTGTCAGGGCCGCTGATCCCCACAAAGTTATAGCGGATGCCGCTGGAATTGCCGTAGGTATTGGTCCCCATTATGGTGGTCGAGTTGTTCAATATGTATTTTTCCACGTACTTCTGATGGGCCTCGACTTCTTCCCTCACCAGATCATTGGGGCCCATCTTCAGGACTGTCGGGAGCATGCGCCGTCCGGCCCGGTCATAAGCGGTTACCTTGAACGGCTTGGCGGTACTGAAACCACCGTGCAAAGGATCCAGGACCACCCTTTGTGCCTCAGCGTAGAGCCGCCGGGTGATCATTTCCCACTCTTCAGGTATGGGATACTCCCCCAGGACTTTAATCTTAAGCAGCTTCTCCTCCCCGGTGCGAATGGTGCCGGGTGTATAAAGCCACAATCTGGCCCTGGTCACCATTGTATCCTGGTTGATTCCCACGATATCCTGCAGCACATCAAATCCTGACAGGTATCGGGATAGCGTACCGGGGTCGCGGATGCCTTCCCAGTCAGATATACCAGCCAAAACCCCGTTGCCCATAAAGAACGGCTGACTCGGCCTGGCTCCCCATTTTTCCAGGTAGGGTGCCAGGGTTTCCCCGGCCTGCCAGTCGGGGCCTCCGTATAGCCCTACTACTATCATGGTTTGCGGGTTATCCCACCGCCGTTCCACGGCCTGGTTTTCCAACAGCCCCGCCAGATCCCGGTAACAGAAGCCATGACCGGCTTCTGCGTTTAAAAGCATTACCACTCCGGTCAGGTCAAATGTTTTGCCGGCCTCCCGGATCCTCTCCCTGAGGATCCGCTCCAGATCAATCAGTTTGATCGGCGGACCTCCACCAACATCGATCATCGCCCAGGGGGTGCCGCTGAAACCAATGGCGGCAGCGATGCAAGTCAGGGCTTCCCGGGGTTGGTTCACCACCATAAAATCCGGCTGATTGTACCCGTCGGCGGGCAGGACTCCGGCCAGGTTACCCAGAGAGACAAAGGATCCCAAGGCCTCCAAGGCATTATGACGGTCTCCACCTAAGGCTCCTATCCCAAAGGCCACTCCGAGATCCTCCATACTGGCCGCCATCAGATGGCTGGCGTCGAGGTCACTAAAGCAGGGAATACCGGTGTGATTCCATAGATCAAAGGAGTTGTCATGATCGGACAGGACTTGAAAGGTACAGTCCCTTTGCAGGCTCACAAAACTCTGCCGGCTGCTTTCTGTGGCCTGCCTCTGTTGGGCTATATCAAGAGCCTGATCAAGGGTTTCCACCTGCTGAAAAAGGTCCAAGAGCCCGGTGGTTTCAAGCACCCACTTCACATCCGGGGACAGACCCACCAGAATGAGGTCGCCCTTTTCCTGCCGCAGCCGCTTGCCCAGCTTTACCAGGGAGCGCATTCCGGCGCTGGACAGGTACGATACCTCCCGGAAATCCAAAGCCCACCGGGGTTGCCATTCGGTCAGTTCCTCGATCTTGCGGTCAAAAAGCTGGGCTCCCAGCCCATCGAAACGCCCCTCGAGGGCGATCAGGGTTATGCTGTTTACCGTGGAAACCGTCACACTAAGCATATTTTCCCTCCCCTGAGTTATTGAATTCAAGCCTCGTTTCGGGATAATTATCTTCCATTTTATCAGAGATGTTGGCATTAAATACCTACCACCTTTAAAATCAAACGCACTACCCGTTAAAAAAATCCTCCACTGCTGACTGGTTGGATTTATAATGAAAGTCAAATGAGAAAAATGACCATCTTAGAGGAGGGATGATAATGAGATCAGGTTATCGGAGACGGCTCCTTATTGCGGGCCTGGTGGTATTTCTCGCTATGGCGGCGGCTGGCTGTTCCAAGCCCCTGCCGGTGTTTTCGCAGGGTCGGGTAACGGTTGAATCCCGGGAGGTCTCGAGCCAGACGGATGCTCTGGTGGTGAATATGAAAATACCGGTGGTCGATGGGGTTAAGGATGAGGAAATGCAGGCGCGAATCAACGCCGAACTGGAAAACGCCGCCTTAAAGGACAAGGAGGAGATCACCCGGCTCTCCCAGGTGGCTGAAAAACTGGCCGGTAACCCCTATGAGCTCCAATGGCATTACACTGTGACTTACAATAAGAATGGCATTCTGAGTCTGGTTACCACCGCCTACCAGTATACCGGGGGTGCCCATGGCATGACCGTACAGAAGTCCTACAACTATGATCTCAATGCCCGGGAAAAGATGAATTTGGCCGGTCTGTTCCAGCCTGGGGTGGATTATAAGAACATAATCAACAAAGAGATTGAAAAGCAGATTGCGTCCCACCCGGAAAACTACTTCGAAGGAGAATCAGGCTTTCAGTCTATTGCCGACAACCAGGAATACTACCTGAAGGACGGAAACCTGGTCATCTACTTCGGGCTCTACGAGATTGCCCCTTACGTCAGCGGGATACCGGAGTTTACCATACCATTTGCCAGGTTTGATGGAGGCGTCAGGGCTGAACTGCTGAAATAAAAACCAGGACATTCGGCACTTGCATGTCGATTCCTAAAAAACGGTCTGAGATTATTGACAGGGTTGGATAGAGTGCCCAGTCTACGGTTACAT
This sequence comes from Syntrophomonadales bacterium, assembly GCA_050951725.1. Lineage (GTDB taxonomy): Bacteria > Bacillota > Syntrophomonadia > Syntrophomonadales > DTU052 > DTU052. Next base: position 202,513 of record JBMNJO010000019.1, read on the forward strand.
TTAATAAGTTAAAGATTTAGAAAACCAAATTATGGGTGAAATATTGGAGCAGTCCGCTCTTTTTCAGCATATGATAATAGCGTCTAGCTGGAAAAGAAAGGGGGAATTACCTGTGGGAGGAACATTACGTTTAATAAACTCATTTCCTCCGGCGGGAGCGGATGATGTGCCGCGGACTGAAGCCGGGCTGATTCAACTGCGTTTCAGCCAGGATGTAGTGAGCAATCTAAATATATGGAGACACAACAGGAAACAGATAAAAGCCTTCCAGAACCTGCTTCGTATTCCCATAAGGGTTCGTCGTAATCGGGCTTGCCCCTGCTTCATTTTTGTATCGTTGGATGTACCTCTACTCCAGAATACCCATTATAAAGTAGTAGTCCTTCCTGAACTGCTTTCAACCTCGGGAGAGAAACTGGGAGTTACAGAAGTGGTCTTTTTCGATACCGGACCCTGTGTTACGATTCCCCGGTAAATGACTTGAATCACGGCCTTCCTTTCCCAAACCGCATAAAGCCGGGGCGCCGAGCTGCTTCTGCTGGTTCCCCGGCATATTATTGTGACCACAAAACAGGGTTGAAGGACGATTAGCGGCAAGCACTTCCGGGATATCAGCAGGTGACTCACCGGATCGCTCATCATTTGGCAACAAGTTGCCAGCGTATAAACCTTGACAAACAGCACAAGTTTATATAAAATCTAAACTTGCGAAACAAAATATTGGGGCGTCGCCAAGCGGTAAGGCACGGGACTCTGACTCCCGCATTCGTGGGTTCAAATCCTACCGCCCCAGCCATGATTATTAACTGAGGCACTTCCATTATAGGGAGTGCCTCAGTCTATTAGGAACCCCTGTCAAATCGAGAGTAATAGCGAGTCATCCGTTATCTTCCACTTCGGCAGTGCGAATGCACCCGCGTAAATGCCCGGCCTTGCCCTGGACTCTGAATTGATGAACATGGAGCTGCCGCTTTTGCACCGGCGCCAATCCCAATATAAACACCTTTGCACCAAGGCGGTCTTGTTTTTTTATGAGCCACATCGAGCTGGTGTTTATTTTTCAGTTATCACGATGACGCAGTTAGATGGTATAATTTAGCACAGATGTTAATCGTTTGAGAGGGAGGGGGAGGGATGACCGGCGAAAAAGTATACCCGGAGGTTGTTACCGGCCAGAAACCGTTTACAACCCTGGTGATCAGGATCGTGCTCTTTGTTCTGGGCCGGGGATTCCAGAGTATTGCTGCCCGTGATGAAGAGGTTAAAAGAGAGGTTGAATCCTGGGAGGAGTCGTTTACCATTCTCTTTGAGGTACTGCCCAAGGGTCCGTACCTCCTGCTGCAGAAACAGAACGGAAAGCTTAAATACCTGGGCCTGCAGAGAAGGGAGGCTGATCTGGCAGTCAGCTTTAAGACCCTCGGGTCAGCATTCCTTATCTTCACTGGTCAGATGGGTACCCCGCAGGGATACGCCGAACACCGTATGAGTGTAAAAGGTGACCTGGCTAAAGCCATGTCCCTGATCCGCTGTCTTAATCTGGTGGAGTTCTATCTTTTCCCTGGCTTCATCGCCCGGAGAATCCTGAAGCGATTGCCGGCAATGAACCTGCGCCGATTCGGCCTGCGGTTGCATGTTTACTTTTTGGGGATACCCTTCGGAATATGATACCTGACAATCATTTCAGCCCTTCACTGCTTTCATTTACTTTGTCCTCGTTATGTCAACTCATTGAATGCCTGTACTTAAACGGCAGCACAGTAGTTTGAGGTCAAGCCCAATAGCAGCGTCAGCTGTTAAAGGTGTAGAGAAACTCGATAACGGTTACACCGTACAGAGTTTGTTTTGCGTATCAGATTACATGGAGGTGGTATGTTTGATCCCGGCATATTATGAGTATTACAATCCCGTGAAGATCCTTTCAGGGCGGCAGGCCCTGGACAACATCCCCTACGAACTGGAGAACCTGGGGTGCCGGCGCCCCATTATCATTACCGATAAAGGAATCGTGGAGGCCGGTCTGGTTAAAACGGTGCTGAATGCCTGGGCTGGATCCGATCTGGTCGTCGGGGCTCTTTATGACGAAACCCCTCCTGACTCTTCCAATGTGGTGGTTAACCAGGTAGCGGAGATTTACCGGCGCAACAACTGCGATTCCATCGTTGCTGTCGGCGGGGGATCAGTTCTGGATACTGCCAAAGGGGTCAACATAGTGATAACCGAGGAAACTGACGATCTGATGAGATTCATCGGGGCCGAGCGCCTGAGAAAGAAGATGAGGCCGTTCATCGCCGTACCCACGACCTCCGGAACCGGCTCGGAGGTAACCATGGTGGCGGTCATTGCCAACCTGGAAAAGAAGTGCAAGATGGCTTTTACCTCATACATGCTGTTTCCGGATGTTGCGGTCTTGGATCCCCGGATGACCATGACGGTACCCCCGCATATAACGGCGGCGACGGGAATGGATGCTCTGACCCACGCCGTGGAGGCTTATTCCTGCCTGCAGAAGAATCCGCTGAGTGACGGCTATGCCGTAAAGGCCGTAGATCTGATCCGGCAGTACCTGGTCCGGACGGTTCAGAACGGAAAGGATGAGGAAGCCCGCATGGCGATGGCCAATGCCTCCCTGCTGGCCGGATGTGCCTTTTCCAACTCCATGGTCGGCATAGTCCATTCCATCGGTCACGCCTGCGGCGGGGTCTGCGGTGTTCCTCACGGGGTAGCCATGGCCATCCTGTTGCCGTGGGGCATGGAATACAACATGAAGGAGTGTGCCGGTTATTACGCCGAGCTGCTGCTGGCCCTGGCCGGTCCCGAGGCATACGCGCAGACTGCAGCAGAAAAGCGGGCCGGACAATCGGTGGCAGCAGTCAGGCAGTTGAATAAAACCCTGAACCAGTTATGCGGCATGCCGATAACCCTGAAAGACGCCGGAGTCAAAAGAGAGCAGTTGCCGGATATCGCGAAAACCGCCCAGGGAGACGGCTCACTCATATTCAACCGGGCAGAGGCCGACTTCCAGGACATCATGGGCATACTGGAAGCCGCCTATTAACAAGCGTGCATCAATGCATCACGGGGACAGTCCGAAAGCGCCGGGATAAACCGGCATAGAGTAGGGGATGAAAGAGCCCTACGTGAAAGGAGTAGCTACACCATCACGACCCCGAGTCATGCGCGGGTAGCCGCGAGGGTACGCGTGAAGCGTTGACAGGGGGAAACGCAGGCCAGACATTGAGCTCCGAAATCACCCATCCGGGGTGCCGACCTCGTGGACTGATAGGGAAGGCAATACGGTAAGACGGCGATAAGTGTAGCGAGTCGCATACTGACCCCGCGGAGTCGAAGAACCTGGGCATGCGTGGACACTCTATGCTCGAGAACCGGGAGATCTCAGCAGCATCCGTTGGTAGAAAAACGGCGGGTCGGTCAGGGAAGGCCTGTGGCCGTAATCCTGACATGCACGTTGCTGAGAAGTCAGACACCGGCATAGTACCAAAGAAGGAGCCGAACAAAATTGGCTAACCAATGGCGGAGGCACTGGAGGGAAGGCCGGTGACCAAGGGAAATTCTGAGGATATGGCTGCGAGCTGTACGCAGAGACAGGGGGAAGCATTGACCAAACTCAACAGAATACGCGAAGCCGCGCACAGGGACAAGAACCTTCGGTTTACCACCTTAATGCACCATATCACAACTGATCTGCTTCGGAATGCATACATGGCATTAAAACGAAATGCGGCACCCGGGATAGACGAAATGACATGGAGGCAGTACGGGAAGGAACTGGAGGCAAACCTGACAAATCTCCACCAAAGCGTCCAAAGTGGCAGATACCGAGCACAGCCCTCGAAAAGAATCTGGTTACCCAAACCGGACGGAAGGCAACGCCCAATCGGCATAGCCGCGCTAGAGGACAAAATAGTCCAACAGGCCGTAGTTTGGATACTGAACCAGATATACGAAGAGGACTTCATGGGATTCAGCTATGGATTCCGCCCAGGTCGTAGCCAACACAATGCGCTGGACGCACTATGGGTAGGAATCACAAGACGAAAGGTAAACTGGGTGTTGGATGCAGACATACGCAGCTTCTTTGATACCATTGACCATGAATGGATGATGAAATTCATGGAGCACCGTATCGCAGACCAAAGACTGCTTCGCTTAATACGGAAATGGCTTAGAGCCGGAGTATCCGAAGATGGTCAGTGGTCAAAAACGACTGTCGGCACCCCTCAAGGGGCGGTCATATCGCCAATCTTAGCAAATATCTATCTGCATTACGTGCTCGACTTGTGGGCACACCAATGGCGAACCAAGCATGCTGCAGGGGAAGTAATCATTGTGCGTTATGCCGATGATGTAGTCATGGGGTTTCAGCATCGAAAAGAGGCAGAACGCTTTCTCCAAGAACTGGGGGAACGCATGGCAAAATTCGGGCTGGAATTGCACAGCGAAAAGACCCGACTTATTGAGTTCGGAAGGTTCGCAGCAGAGAACAGGGCAGTACGCGGCGAAGGCAAGCCCGAAACGTTTGACTTCCTGGGTTTTACACATATCTGTGGCAGGACACGGAAAGGCGACCGCTTTACAGTACGTAGGAAAACCATAGCCAAACGTCTGCAGGGGAAAGTAAAGGCAGTCAGGGAAGAGATCATACGCCGACGACATGACCCCATCCCCGAACAAGGAAAATGGTTACGTGCAGTAGTGCAGGGACACTTCAACTACTTCGCAGTTCCCGGCAATAAACCGGCAATTGATGCTTTTCGAACTGAAGTCATCAAGGCGTGGCTACATGCACTAAGACGCAGAAGCCAAAAAGCACGAAATCTCACGTGGGAAAGAATCAAGCGATTGGTAGCTACTTGGATTCCTTCAGCAAGAATACTTCATCCATACCCATCCGAAAGACTTCGCGTCACTAACCCGAGGTAGGAGCCGTATGAGGTAATTCCTCACGTACGGATCTGTGCGGGGGGTGTCCGGCAACGGACATCCCTACCGCAATCCGTGATGCACGTGATGCAATCAGCTATCCCTTTGTTGGAAAGACCCCGAGTGCTATGATGGAAAAGGATGCACTCTACATAAGGGGTTATTGTGACAGTGCGGGAGCCTTTCTTTTATTGGAAAATCATCAACTGGTTCAGGTCAGACGAGCATTGGGCTTTATCCTCTCCTGGCGGCTTAATGATTATGGCCGTGCTGGTTGGACTGGTTACAGGGTGTGCGGGGGTCGCATTTCGACTTCTCATCTCCTTCTTTACCGGGGTCTTTTTCGGCGGCGGGGAGCAGTATCTGGGCTTTCTCGGCAGGTTTCATGTTATCCTTTTACCGGCTATCGGGGGAGCCATAGTGGGTCCCCTGATATACTTTTATGCCCGTGAGGCCAAAGGACACGGGGTGCCCGAGGTTATGGCCGCGGTGGTCGAAAAGGGCGGGGTTATCAAGCCCAGGTTGATGTGGGTGAAGATGTTGGCCGCCTCGATCACCATCGGTTCAGGCGGATCAGCCGGGCGGGTGGGTCCGATCGTAACCATAGGGTCCAGTATCGGCTCGGCCCTGGGACAGGTCTTCCACCTCTCTGCCTCCAATCTGCGAACCCTGGTTGCCTGCGGCGCGGCTGGCGGGCTCTCGGCTACTTTCAACGCTCCGATTGGCGGGGTGTTGTTTGCCCAGGAGATAATTCTGGGGCGATACAGTACAGGTAATTTCGTTCTCATAGTGCTGTCGTCAGTGGCCGCGGCGGTGGTCAGCCGTGTCTACTACGGAAACGTGCCCGCCCTTTATGGGCCGCCGTATGAACTCCTGGGCCCCCACGAGCTGGGGTTCTATGTTGTTTTGGGTATACTGGCCGGCTTGTGGGGGGTGCTGTTTACCAAGGTGTTGTACTGGTTTACCGGTTTCTTTGAACGGACCCGAATTCCGGAATACCTCCTTCCCGCTGTGGGAGGGTTGATGGTAGGGTTCATAGGCCTGGCTTTCCCCCAGATTTTTGGAGTCGGATATGACGTCGTCGAGATGGCCCTGATGGGCGATATCCTGCCGCTGACCCTGGCAGCCCTCCTGGTCTTTAAACTGCTGGCAACCTCGCTGACCCTTGGTTCGGGGGGGTCTGGAGGGGTTTTTGCCCCCGGTCTTTTCATGGGAGCAATGTTAGGCGGGCTTTACGGTTACCTCATACACTGGCAATGGCCTGCTCTCAGCGCTCCCTCCGGCGCGTATTCCCTGGTAGGAATGGCGGCCGTCTTTGCTTCCATGGCCCATGCTCCGGCGACTGCAGTGGTAATGCTTTTTGAGATGACCGGCGATTACCGGATTATCCTGCCGTTGATGACCGCCTGTGTCATAGGTACTATGGTCAGTACCCGATTGCTGCCCGACAGCATCTACACCCTGAAACTCTCCCGCCGGGGACTGGATATCAAGAACGAACAGATCCCTGATTATTTGGAGAATTTTGTGGTGAAGGACATCATGACCTCAAAGCTGGAGACCGTTGACAGGGATGAGGGGATCGTTGCAGTGGCCAGGAAGATGAGAAAATCCGGTCACCTGGGTTATCCAGTTATTAACCCTGATGGCACGCTGCTCGGTGTTATAACCTGGGGCGACATTGCCCAGGCACTACGAGAACGACGAACACCGGCCACAGTGGAAACCATCAGCAGCAAGGAGATAATCTTCACCTGGCCCGAAGAGTCACTGAAAGATGCCGCTCATAAACTGGGTGAAAACCGCATCGGAAGGCTTCCGGTCCTGGAATCAGAGCACGGAGGCCGGTTGGTGGGCATAATCACCCGCAGCGACATCATTAACCAATATCGCACCGATACCCGCCACGATCAGCCGTAACAGAGTTGCTGGTACAGGGATGATGGGGGTGACACTGGGGTGGTCTTGAGCCCCGGTTTTGGGACAGGGGACGCTAAATCGCCCCCTGCCCCAAAGCCGGCTCCGAAATAATAAATGCATTGAAACAGGTTTAGTTACGGGTTCAACAGGGAAATCGTACTTGTATAATCTCTTCCTATCGGACAATATTAAAGAAAGCAGTAAATTTCAGGTTATTGTGGGCACATATACTATAGAAGCCCGCAATCCGGATTTACTGGAGGGCTTTAGCATGCAAAGGGGGTGAAGAGGATGGTGGTCATGGCTTTGCTAACCCCGGTCGACTGGGCTGTTGCCATCTGGGATGCGGCTTTATGGACCATAATACTGGGAGCACTGTTTCTCGCCGCCGTTATATATGCGATTATCAATATCCGACGCTTTCGTCCGGTTCACGGTAATGACGAATTCGGAAAATCACGGGCCGTCGTGACTGAGGATCTTGATCCGGAGGGCCGGGTCATGGTTCAGGGTGAGATCTGGCGGGCGAGCTCTCCCACAGGAGAGATGATAGCCAGGGGGCAGCGAGTCAAAGTGATTGGTCGTGAGGGAATGTATCTTCTGGTCGAGCCGCTTCAAACCGGGAATCCGAAAATGATGGGAGGAAAAGAAAAATGATTTCTGACATCGTTAACTGGGGAGTTGTAATCGTTGTGGTGGTAGGGATTATCTCTGCAGCAGTTAAGATTATCCCCGAATATGAACGGGCGGTGCTTTTTCGTCTGGGAAGGTTGGTCAGCGTCCGGGGACCGGGATTGATCTTCATCATACCCATAGTTGACCAGATTGTCCGGATTTCACTGCGGGTCATCGTGTTTGACGTTCCGCCCCAGGAAGTCATTACCCGTGACAACGTCACCTGTAAGGTTAATGCGGTGCTCTACTACCGGGTTGTCTCCCCAGACAAGGCTGTGGTAAATGTTGAGGAATACCATGAGGCCACGAATCAATTAGCGCAAACCACTCTGCGTAGTGTGGTGGGTACTGCTGACCTCGATGAACTGCTGTCCCAGCGAGAAAAGCTGAACCATACCATCCAGGAGATCGTCGATGAAGCGACTGATCCCTGGGGTATTAAAGTGACCGCAGTGGAGATCAAGGACGTGGTACTGCCCAACGAGATGCAGCGCGCCATTGCCCGCCAGGCCGAAGCTGAGCGCAATCGGAGAGCGGCGGTCATTCAGGCTGAAGGTGAGCGTCAGGCATCGGAGAAGCTGGCTCAAGCCTCGGACATCCTGAGTTCCAGCGAGGGGGGACTCACCCTCAGGATGCTCCGTTCATTGACGGATATTGCCACTTCACAAAATACCACGGTTCTGTTCCCCTTACCAATGGAGCTCAGAAAGATCCTGCCGGACACGGACCAGTTAATCAAACGTGCAGCCGGTAAGCAACCAAATCCTGACACTGGTGAATAGAATAATAACAAAACTGGCTCAAGGGCAAAAAGTGATTATGTGCAGCGAGTTCAATCCCAATGGGAGCCGTAGCAGGGCGGCCGGATTGAAAGTGTGTCGCCCAGGGAAACAACCATTGGTTTGATTGAAAGTGTGCCTTCAGCTTAAGCGACTATTTGTCGCATTCGCCAGGTTAAATACCTGAGGCTTTACTCGTGCAAATCAGCAAAAGTATACTGTGGAAATGTCGATATAATCGATTGCCTGAGTCGGTTGGACCTTGAAAGGGGTTATTTCGAGTGGAATACCAGGAACCCGATGTTTATCAACAGTTCAGGGCCAAGGTGCAGCGCTGGATAGACAGCCAGGATGCCCGTAACAGCAAGTGGGCGGAATACCTGATGTACGCGCCGGACCTGTTCCACCTCCTGGTGAGGCTGTCATTGGACGAGGATGTTCCCAGCTTCCATAAGGTCAAACTGGTGGCGGTCATTGGCTATTTCATCTCTCCGTTCGATGTGTTGCCCGAATTTGTGTTAGGACCTCTGGGGCTGCTTGATGATATTGCCTTGGCCGCCTGGGTGTTAAACACCATGGTCAACGAGGTTGATCCCCAACTCGTCCGCAAGTACTGGGCCGGCAAGGGCGACAGCCTGGAGGTAATCCAACGGATTCTGGCCTCTGCCGATGAAATGATAGGCAGCGGCCTCTGGGAACGGCTGAAAAAGAAGTTCGAGTAAATCATGAATCAATGGGGACAGTCCCCATAATCAATGGGGACAGTCCCCATGATGCAAAATGAATCAGGGGAATGTCCCCTGATTCATTTTGGGTAAGGAGAATTATCAAATGCGGGACAGGCATCAAAAATTCGATATAGCAGTGATCGGTGGGGGACCAGCCGGCATGATGGCGGCCGGACGGGCTGCCGAATTGGGAAAATCGGTGGTGCTGCTGGAAAAGAACCGCCAACTGGGGGTCAAACTCCTGATCACTGGCAAGGGGAGATGCAATATCACCCAGGCTGAATTTGACCACCAGCAGCTGGTCGAACAGTATGGCCGGCTGGGGAAGTTCCTGCTCCCGGCTCTGGCTGCCTTTGGGGTTCGGGACGTCATCGAGTTCTTTGAGAGAGCGAGGGGTTAAGACCAAGATTGAGCGGGGTCAGCGGGTGTTTCCCGTAAGTGACCGGGCCCGGGATGTCCGGGATGCCCTGGTCCGTTATCTGGATCAGGGCGGGGTCGCGGTGCGGCTCAATACCAGGGCCACCGGATTTTCTGTTGACGGCGGCCGAATAACAGGAATCGATACTTCCCAGGGCCTGATTGCGGCCAGGCAGTACATACTCTGCAGCGGTGGTTGTTCCTATCCCGCAACCGGTTCGAACGGAGAGGGATTTAACTGGCTCAAGGCCTTGGGCCATAACGTAACCCCGCTCCAACCCGCACTGGTGCCGGTGCGGGTCAAAGAGGGCTGGGTCAAAGAGGCCCAGGGCCTCAGCCTTAAAAATGTCCGCATCAGCCTTTACCAGCACGGCCGTGAGCAGGACCAGAGGTTTGGTGAAGCGCTGATTACCCATTTCGGCCTGAGTGGTCCCATCGTACTTGACCTTAGCAAAAAAGTGGGCGAGATCCTTCCCCGGGGAGAGGTCAAGCTGGTTATTGACCTTAAGCCGGCCCTGGAATTTGAACGTTTGGACGACCGGGTGCAGCGGGATTTCACCAAATACCGCAACAAGGCCTTCAAGAACTGCCTCAGCGATTTACTTCCCCGCACCTTAATTGACCCGGTAATCAGGCTGTCCGGGATACCGCCTGAGAAGCAGGTGAACAGCGTTACCCGCGAAGAACGTCACCGGCTGGTCAGCCTCCTCAAGGGTCTGGAACTAACGGTTACAGGTCTCATGGGCTTCGACCAGGCGATCGTCACTACTGGTGGAGTCCCCCTGAAAGAAGTGGATCCCCGTACCATGAGGTCGAAAATAATCAGCAACCTTTTTCTGGCCGGGGAACTGCTGGACCTCGATGGACCTACCGGCGGATACAACCTCCAGGTATGCTGGAGTACGGGTTTTCTGTCCGGGCAGTGCGCGGCCATGGTTTAGTTCCCATCCGCGTATTTAGCACCCGCACGCGCTGACAGCTACAGCATTTCTGTCTTCGACTGTTTTTCGCTGCATAATTATGCAGGCTGCGGAACGGACGGGAGGAAAAAATTGAGAACAAGCCGATAGCTATCACACTGGAGACGAGCCGTGAAAAGCGGATTCTGAACGGAGATACCGGCCTTGGGAAACATGTTGATAGTGAGAATGCTATAGGAAGGAAGATACCAGAACATGTAGAATAACTATGTATTGGAGGAATCAAGAAGACCTTACGGCAATTATCGATGCAACCAGCAGGATTAACGGAGTTTTATTGGGAGGGGCAGAATGAGTGAACCCATTACCGGCGATAACACACCAACAAATTCAGGATTTCCGGATGATATAAGAACTATCTTTGACCAGTTGAATGGGTTTGTCTATGCTTATGATGCTTCTGGCATAATCACCTACTGTACCCAACGCTGCGCTGACGTTCTGGGATACTCCAGGAAGGACATAATCGGAAAGAGCCTTTTGGACTTTGTCCCCGACAGAGAAAAGGAAATGGTCCAAAAGGCTATTGAAGAGAGAATCCAGGAAGGTGTGCCGCAGACTCATGAGGTGACCGTTATTGATCGGGATCAGAATGAACGGCTCTACCGGATGCAGGCATCACCACTGTTAATCGATTCGGTTGCTATCGGCGGATTGGTCATGGCCGATGACATCTCTGACCGGGCCAAAGCGGTGCAGGAACTGACGGCCAGCGAGGCTCGCTACCGGGAACTGTTTGAGACCTCTTTCGATGGTATCGCGGTTTTCAACACCAATGGCAGGTGCCTGGACTGCAATCAGGCATTTGTTGATCTCCTGGGCCATCCCGCCAAGGAATCCATCCTGAACCAGTCTTACAAAAAAATCACCCCTCCAGAGTATCACCCGCTGGATCGGAACGCCATGCTGCAGATTATGGAGCGTGGATACTGTGATGAGTATGAAAAGGAATACCTGCGGGCGAATGGCACCCGGGTGGTAACCAGCGTCAAGGGATGGCGGAGTTCCGATAATAAAGGCAACCTGGTGGGAGGATGGTACCTGGTCCATGACATAACCGACCGGAAACGGGTTGAAGACGAGCTCCGCCGGTCGGAAGAACGCTACCGGACCATTTTCGAGAACACCGGGACTGCCATGATTATCCTGGATGAGGATAATACCCTGGTCTGGGTCAACAAGGAGACAGAGAGGCTCACTGGCTATGTCCGGGAAGAGGTGGGTGACAGAAAATGGACGGATTTTGTGCTTCCTGATGATTTGGAAATGATGGTGGGCTTCCATAAGGCCCGACGAGACCCGGGGAATCAGATACCACCCCGCAATTACGAGTTTCGGCTGGTAAGAAAAGACGGAGAACTGCGGGAGGTTCTTCTTACCGTCGCCATGATTCCGGGGAGCAGACAGAGCATCATATCGCTTTTGGACGTAACTGAAGCCAATTGGGCCGAACGCCGTCTGCGGGCTTCCAACGAAGAGCTTGAGGCTACCCTGGAAGAACTCACTGCTATTGAGGAGGAACTGAGAGAGCAGTACCAGGAACTGCAGCGACAGAAATCAGTCCTGGCGGAGTCGGAACGGCGTTTCCGGTCACTGCTGGAGAATGTCCGGTTACTGGCATTAATCGTGGACGCCAGTGGCAGGATTACTTTCGTTAACAATCACCTCCTGAACTTGACCGGATGGCGGAGAGAGGAGCTTGAAGGTCAGAACTTCCGGAATTTTTTCCCGCCTTCAATCAGGGACAAGATGATCAAGCTGTTTGAAACCACCGTCAAGCGGGAACGGGCAATAAGCTACGGCCCCAGCTATGTACAGACGAAATACGGCAAGATACTCAGAGTTCAATGGAACAACACCCTCCTGATGGATGCAGATCATAACGTGGTAGGGATTGCCACTATCGGAGAGGATGTAACCGAGCGCTGGCGGGCAGAAAAAGAACTGGAAAAGAATTTTGCTGAGATGCAGCAACTGCTCAATGGTACGGTAGAGGCCCTGGCAGCAACCGCTGAAAAACGGGACCCCTATACCGCAGGACACCAGCGGAGGGTAGCGGAACTGGCCTGTGCTATCGCCAGGAAGATGGGAATCAACGGCAGCCGACTGGCGGCTTTGCGTACCGCTGGCATCCTGCATGACATTGGCAAGATGTATATACCAACCGAGATACTGTCCAAGCCCGGACGGTTGACGGAGGTGGAGATGCTTCTGGTAAGGACCCACTGCCAGGCTGGTTATGAGATTGTACACAAGATTCCGTTCACTACTCCGGTTCCTCAGTTCCTGTTGCAGCATCACGAACGCATGGATGGTTCAGGATATCCCAATGGTCTAAAAGGAAAGGATATTCTGCTGGAGGCCAGAATTCTGGGGGTAGCCGACGTGGTGGAGGCGATGGCATCACACCGTCCCTACCGGCCCGCATTGGGAGTGGACAGGGCCCTGGATGAGATATCGGTGAACAGCGGCATCCTCTATGATCCCCAGGTGGTAGAGGCCTGCTGCCAACTGTTTCAGGAAGAGGGCTTTGAGTTTGCAGACTGAACCACCAAGAGCAACTTTTGGCAAGTGACACATTTATCGAGGGTATTTGAGATAAAGAGGCGCTGCGGAGTAATCCCGGCGCTTTCTTGGTCGTAAGCTCCAGAGATAGGAGGGTCTACCATTACATAAAATATAATGGCTTTACTCCACCACCAATCCAACTTCACTGTTGGAACACCCATGTCAACCCGGACTAAAGCATAACGCTGGCTCGATAGTGCCAACCAGGGCAGGATGTACAGACTCCGGGGACTGACCATGGCCCTGCTTCTGGTATAATCATATTGAAGATGTCATGCGCCGCATTCCTCTGAATTCATTCAGGGGTTAGGCGCATAAGAAGGGAGGTCATGGCAATGGCCAGGCAGCGCGGATTCGTAAAAACCTTTAGGTACAACATAGTAACAACCGATAAAGTAAGTGCGTTGCTGGATAATACAGTAAGTGTTTACAATGAGGTTGTTGCCTATTATCTCCATGTACTTCAAGAGAACCTGCATGTAATAGACAGTCCGCAATGGCTTCTTATGGCTGAGATGCTCACCCACCAAACTAAAAGTAATCTGAAACCTAAATACGATTATGATTTGATGTTCCCGCACTTCCCTTCCGGGTTACGCCGAGCGGCAATTTCTGACGCTTACGGCTTGGCATGTTCCTGGCAGACCAACCATAAACGCTGGCAGAAGCGGAAACAGAAAATTGCTGAAAGAAACATAAAACGCCTGTCCGAAGGGAAAGAGCCTGTTACATTCAAGGAGCATCCCCCATTATTTCCGACCGAGGCGCGGGATTGGCCGACCTACTATGACACGGAATGCAGGATATTAGACGAACACCACATCCTGCTCAAGGTCTATACCGGGAAAGCCTATGCTCGCCGTAAAGTAGCCTTGTTTCAGCCAATGGTTATCCCGGAAGGATATGAAGCCGGATCACCCAAATTAATACGCAAACCAAATGGATGGCAGTTGCATATCCCGGTATTTCTTAAACGTCAAACAGGGTTAACTAAGGTAGTCACCCTTTTAGACAATCCAGACACACGCATCTGCTGTGTTGATCTGGGAATCAACCGTCACGCAGTTATGACCATCCAGGATGTCAACGGCAGGGTCTTGGCAACCCGAATAATATCCGGGAAGCGGGATAACCACCGTAGGAAGCGATACCTGGAGAAAATATCCGGGTTGCAGAAACAAACCAAAATAATACCCGAAGGACAATCATTCGCAAAAGACCTTTGGACGAAGGTAAGGAACTTCAACAACAACATAGCTCACCAAGTTTCAAGACAGATCGTTGATTTTGCTAAACAGCATGGAGCAAAAATCATAGTATTTGAGTATATAAATAGCCTTCGACCCGAGAAAGGAACCAGATCTAGACGACTTAACCGCAAGATGGCTCATTGGGTAAAGGGCCGGATATTCCGGTACACGCAGTACAAAGGGCTGCACGAAGGCATTGTTACCTGCCGGGTATCACCCAAGAACACTTCCGCCAGGTGTCCGTATTGCGGAATGCTAACCGTCGAAAGATATAGCGAGAACGGCAGCGGAGTGGATCTGGCCCGATGCTCAAATTGCGGCATCCACGGGGTCAACTCAGATTTTGTAGGGTCGTATGGAATCGGAACCAACTTTAGAGTGAAACATCTTTAAGCCCTGGTCAGTGATGATTGGGCATCCGGGTTGTCTATATGATGATTCGGATTTGGCACGAACCCGCTGGGAATTGGCCTGGGTAAAATACGACAGCCAGCAAGTAGGGTCTACGACTCAATTACTTAGGTCATCGCGTACCCCAGACAGTTCCGAAGTTCTGAGAATCAACTCAAGAATCCTCTGACTTCAGTCAGGGGAGGTTCAATGTATTTATCCGATTAGGAGAGGATCCCGTAATGATGGAAAACATTAAGGCTTTGCGTGGCCGAAAAGCTAAAGTATTGGGACATGAAGACTGTTTCCAATGTGCCGTGATTGTGCCTTTGATAGAACAAAACGGAGAGACCTGTGTAATCTTGGAGGAAAGGACCTCCTGGTTAACCAAAAACCCGGGCGAAATATCCTTCCCCGGTGGTCGAATCGAACCGGGGGATGGCGGTGAACTGGAGGCTGGAATAAGAGAAACCTGTGAAGAGCTGGGGCTGCACCGTGAGGACCTGAAGTATGTAGCACCGCTTGACATTCTCCTGACGCCTTTTAACCTGCTGGTTTACCCGTTTGTCTGCGAGGTTCGGAAGGATGCAGTGATAAGGCCTAACCTGAGCGAGGTTAACTCGGTACTGTACGTTCCCCTAACTCACCTCCTGGAAAACGAGCCTATTGCCAGCGAGGTCGCGGTCAGACTGGTCCCACCCCCTGATTATCCCTATGACCTGATCCCCCGCGGAAAAGACTATCCCTGGCGGGAGGGCAGCTACGCCCAGTTCTTCTACCCCTGGCAGGATCACGTCATCTGGGGCCTGACCGCCCGCATCCTCTACCACTTCCTAAGCCTCCTGAAATAATGCATCATTGCATCATGGGGACTGTCCCCGTGATGCAAAATGCACGACCGGATCACAGGTTGTACAGTAAGGCCATCGCTCCGATGCCGGTCACCAGGGTGTAGAACGGACTCCTGGTGTAGATGGCAACCAAGAGGGTAGGTATGAATGCCCAGATATAAAGGTTACCCGGACTTATTACAATCGTACTATCAGGGGCCAATACACTTACCGCCACCAGTGCCGCCAGCACTGCCGGTGCAATGTACGACAGCCATTCCTTAAACTTCTCGGGAAACTCGAAACGGGATAATATGGCCACCGGCAAAAACCGGGGTATCGCAGTGACCAGGGCCATTCCCAGTATCACTAATACTATTTCCTGCCTCATCGCTTGATCATCACTCCTAATGTCGCCGCTGCCAGGGAGGCCACGATTATGTTGGACAGGTTGCTTAAAGTCGCCGGGAACATGTATGCCACCGCCAGGCAGACTGCTATCGACACCAAGGCCACCAGCAGGTGCTTCCTCTCACTTATCACCAGGATCAGCAGGATCGTGTACATGGCCGGCAGAGCAAAATTGAGTCCAAACTGTTCGGTATTGGTGATAATGTTACCCAGACTCGCTCCCAAAAGACTGCTGCCTACCCACGACAGGTAGGAGCTGATGTTCAGACCGGCCAGGTATGGCGTAGTGGCTCTGTTCTCCCTAAGGTGTACCGCCGCCACCGCATAGGTCTCATCAGTTAACCCCAGCATGAGAGCGGAGGCCACGCTGGTAGGGAGGACCTTGAGATGCGGAACCATTGAAGTGGAGAACAGAAAATACCGCAAATTGACCAGCAGGTTGGCAACTATTATGGTTGACATGGAACCACCAGCGGCCAGAATGCCGATGGCAATAAACTGCCCGGCACCGGTAAACACCATGGCGGACATAAACGTCGTCTCCGCAATGGAAAGACCTACCTCACCGGCCAGGACTCCGAACGCCAGTCCCAGGGGAATGTAAGCCAGAATAACGGGTATAGCCTGTTTAATGCCAGTTATTAGTTCGTCTTTTATAAAGCATCACACCTTCGATAAAACCAGTGAATAATACCAGGATCTATTACGCCCGGATGGCAGTATGAGTGAAAAACCACGACTTAGGATGGGCCTTCTTCACCTCGCGACACATTGCCCCGGGCCAGTGAACAGAAAATGCCCACCGCACACATTACCGCAAAAACTATGAAGGCCAGGTTGGTACTGGTTAATAGCTCCGAAGTGACCTCCGGGCCAATCTTGGCCTGCCCCAGGTTCGCGGCAAATATAAAGGATACGATTGCCATGCTCAGTGCCTGTCCCACCAGGCGCATGGTGCCCATGGTGGACGAAGCTACCCCATAGTACCGGCGTTCCACTGAACTCATAATGGCATTGGTATTGGGGCTGGCGAACAATGCAAACCCCAGACCCTGCAAGACCAGTATGCCGGCAATAATTCCAACGTCTGTATCCTGCCGTATAGTGGCGAGGACAACCAAACCGGCGGCCGTAATTGCCATACCCACGCTCGATACCACTCTGGGCTGTAAACGGTCAGACAATCTACCGGCAATAGGCGACAAGATGGCCATTACCAGCGGTTGGATCAGCAGAAGCGTGCCCGCTGACTGAGCCCCAAACCCACGAACCACCTGAAGATAAAGTGATAACAGGTAACTGATAGAAAAGGTAGCACTATAATTGATAAGAGCCGCCAAATTCGAAAAAGCAAAGGCAGTGTTGCGGGCCAGTACCTTCACATTGAGAATCGGATAGGGTGAACGAAACTCCTGGAAAACAAAAAGCGCCAGACCTACAACACCAGCCATGGTCAAGGCTGGTCCCACCGAGAGGGTATATAAGCTGGATGCCCCGTAGATTATCGCGATAATACTGAACGAAACCAGTACAGCTCCCAGGGTGTCATACCGCTCTTCTCCCGCCGGGTGACTATCATCTGGTACCCAGGTCTGAGCAGCCCAAATCACCACCACTGCCCACAAAGCCACCATGTAAAAAATGCTCCTCCAACCCAGGTAATGGGTAAGGAAGCCTCCCAGAATTGGACCTGCTGAAAGACCAATATATACCACACCAGCGTTTATTCCTAAAACCTTTCCTCTATCCTGAGGGGGAAAGGAAGCAGTCAGTATCGCTGTTCCGGTGGCAAACATCATAGCTGCCCCCAGACCCTGTAATATCCTGGCCAACAGGAGCAGAATCATGGAATTGGTCATAGCACAGAGGAACGAAGCCAGGCCAAAGACTCCGATACCAGCAACAAATAAACGCTTGTGCCCCCGCATGTCTGCCAGACGGCCAAAGGGCAGGAGGAATGCAGCGGAAACCAGCAGAAAGGAAGTCACTATCCAGTTAAGCATGATTGCATTACCATTCAGGTCTTGGCCAATCGCGGGAATCGCCAGGTTTAAAGAACTGCCCATGAAAGGGGTCAGGAAAGCACTCAAGGTAGCTACCAGCAAAATCCTGTTACGAGTCTTTCTGTTCTCTGCCATACCCCATCTACCTGCCTCTATTCATATTCCATTCGGTTAACTCTTTCAATACCTCTTTAATCTACAACAGCCATGCTCCAAACACAAGCCCACTGCATCATGGGGACTGTCCCCATGATGCAGTCCGCTGCGACCCCTTGCAACGCCAATCTTCGACAGCATTAATAAATCTTTGCAATTGACGCCCTACCACGTCTGTAATATGCTCATTACAGAATGCCATAATATTTCATTACAGGGAGTGTGAGCCATGTTTGATTATTTAATGACAGCGGAACAACTGGCCCTGCGGGATGAGGCCCGGGAGATGGCCAAGTGGGTACCCCGCCAGTACATCCTCGACATGGACGCAGATCAGATCAAGTTTCCCAAGGAGTTCCTGCAGGAGTGCGGCCGCCGCAACCTCCTGGGACTGCGGCTCCCCAAAGAATACGGAGGCAGGGGCCTGGGGTGGGTCGAGGATACCCTGGTGGCTGAGGAAATCTGTGTGCCCGGCTACGCCTTCGGGTGTGTCTGGGGAGTCGGAGCCGACATCGTTTGTGATGCCATCTGTAATTTTGGATCGGAGGAACTTAAGGAAAAGTACGTGGTGCCCCTGCTCAAAGGAGAGAAGTTCGCCGCCGAATGCCTGACCGAACCCCGGGGTGGCTCTGACTTCTTTGGCGCCACCACCACCGCAGTTGAAGATGGCGACTATTACATACTGAACGGACAGAAACGCTTCATCGTTGGCGGCGAAGGGGCCGATTTTTTCCTGGTCTACGCCAAAACCGCCCCTGAGGCTCCACCGCATAAATCCATGACCTGTTTCATAGTTGACCGCGATGCCGGGGTCAAAGCCGAGTACCTGTATGGACTCATGGGTTGCCGGGGAGGAGGCACCGCCCGCCTGGTATTGGAAGATGTGCGGGTACCCAAATCCAACATTCTGGGCCAGGTCAATGGTGCCACTGAGGTATTTTATCCCATGATGATTCCCGAGAGACTGGGTACAGCCGCTATGACCATCGGAGCGGTGAGACCGGCTCTGGAGATAGCCACTGATTACACCACCAAGCGCAAGGCCTTCGGCACGAAGATCAAGAACTTCCAGGGAGTCAGCTTCAAAATCGCCGACGCGGTAACCAAGCTCGATACCTGCCGGGCCATGATTTACTGCACCGCCCGGGCCATCGATGCCGGGGTTCACCCCAACCGCGCCCGCCGGATGGTATCGGAGTCCAAGAAATTCGTCACCGAGCAGTGCTGGGATGTAGTGAACCTGTGCATGCAGGTCATGGGTGGCATAGGTTACACCGACGTTTATCCCATCGAAAAGATCCTGCGCGATATGCGGCTGTCCATGATCTGGGTCGGCTCCAATGAGATTATGAGCCTTATCACCCAGCACGAGTGGTACAAGGAGAGACAGAACGAGCTCAAAGACAGCACCAAACGCGACAGCGAATACGACTGCGTCAATGCCTTCGCTGAGGAAGAGAAGATTTTTGAATAGGAGTCGGATTCCAGGTTAGCAAACAATAGAGCAAGCACCGCACCAGGGCACAGGCAGATATGTCGCATTGAATACGGCACTTCATTTATTCCTGTGATCGGCAGGCCCCAAGTGCAGGGTAAGACGATGTGCTGCCTCCCGGCAGCGCATCGTTAACCATTAACCCTGCGAATCTGATTAAAGAAGTGATGCGAAAGCATCCCGCAAACAAAACTGGGAGGTGTTTGTATTGAATAAACCCTGGCTTAAACACTACGATCTGGGAGTGCCGGAGAGCTACGATTACCAAATGGTTCCCCTCAATTACCTGCTGGAGGAAACCACCAGACGCATTCCCTACAAAACCGCAATGATCTTCAATGACAATACCATAACCTATCAGGAACTCAACCGTATGGCCGACAGTTTCGCGGTATCGCTGACCAAACTGGGAATAAAAAAAGGCGACCGCGTAATGTTGAGTCTGCCCAATATCCCGGCCACAGTCATCGCCTATTATGGTGTTTTAAAAATGGGAGGCATCATCGTCAACAGCAATCCCTTGTATTCGGAGCACGAACTGGAGCTCATGCTTAACGACTCGGGAGCGATAGCAGTTGTAACCTTTGACATGGTCTACCCGAAGTTTGCCGGCTTGATGCCTAAAACACCGTTGGAAAAGGTTATTGTTGCTCCCTTCGGGGATTTTAAGCCCCCTTCACCTGAAGTTATCCTGTTCCGGGACCTGCTCACTACCAAAGAGAGGCCACCGGCAATAAACGTTGACCCCCGGAATGATGTAGCGGTCTTGCAGTATACCGGAGGTACCACCGGAATACCGAAAGGAGTAATGCTTACTCACTTCAACCTGATTGCCAATGCCACTCAGATTGCCGGTTTTGCCCGGGCAACAGCCGACGATATTTTCTTCGCGGCTATACCGTTCTTCCATGTCTACGGAATGACAACTTCCATGAATATTCCGATTATGTATGGCGCCACCTTCATACCGTACCCCTTTCCCCGGGATTTTGAAGGAATGATCAAAGCCATTGCGAA
The DNA here is from genome assembly GCA_050951725.1 of Syntrophomonadales bacterium. GTDB lineage: Bacteria > Bacillota > Syntrophomonadia > Syntrophomonadales > DTU052 > DTU052. The sequence continues at coordinate 223,073 of JBMNJO010000019.1, forward strand.
ATACCGGCCCACCCTCTTCTTTGCCGTGCCCACCATGTATGCATCTATTAACAGTTTCCCCGGCGTGGAACAGTATGACCTGACCTCGATCCGTCTCTGTGTCAGCGGTGGTGCGCCGTTACCCGATAATGTTCGGGACACATTTGAAAGGCTGACCGGCTGCAAGATGCGCGAGGCCCTGGGAATGACAGAGGCAACCACCGGCTGCAGCTGCAGTCCCTGTGTCGGCATGAGAAAAGAAGGAGTCGGCATACCCTTCCCCGACGAGCTGATGGCTACCATTGATACCAATGGCAATTTTCTACCTCCGGGTCAACCCGGCGAACTGGTTATAAAGGGCCCCAACGTGATGAAGGGCTACTGGAATAACGAGGAGGCAACCCGCCATGCCTTCGTCGGCGATGGCACCTGGGTCCGGACCGGGGATGTCGTTCAGATGGACGAGGACGGATATTTCAAGGTGGTAGACCGGTTAAAGGATATGATAATAACCAGTGGAAACAACGTTTTCTCATTAGAAGTGGAAAACGTCATATACATGAATGACAAAGTCCTGGAGGCGGCCGTGATTGGTGTGCCTGACCCGGTAAAGGGTGAAGTCGTCAAGGCTTTTGTGGCACCTAAAGAAGGCCAGACCATAACCGCTCAGGAGATTATTGATCTGTGCAAAGAAAAACTCGCACCCTACAAGGTCCCCAAAGAAGTCCAGTTCCTGAGTGAGCTGCCCAAATCCAACGTCGGTAAGATACTTAAAACCGAACTCCGCGTAATGTAATCCGCGTAACATAACAAATACTAATTCAACCCCAGCCCGCATATCCATAAGGATGTGGCGGGCTTATTTTTGCCGGGGCAGGTTTGAAAAGGGCGAGTTAAGATATAATGAAGAGTGTCGCGGTATAATTTAATAAGCCCAGCAAGTAACTGACGAGCGGGGCGGGACAACTTTCCGTTCCCGGTCGTCAAAAGATAGGGAGGTTGGCGCTCTTGTCGAAAAGAAATATTGTGGCTCTGATGGTTATGCTCCTGACCCTGCAGCTGTTGGTCATTGGCGGCTGTGGCGGTTCAGCTGTCACCGAAAAGGATTCCGGTGATCAAAACCTGGTGATCGCCACCTCGTTTTACCCCATATACATAATGACCCGTAATGTCACCGCGGACATTCCGGGAGTGGATGTAGTAAACATTACCGGTACGGTGACCGGCTGTCTTCACGATTACCATTTGACAACCGCTGACCTGAAGCGGTTGCACCAGGCTGAGATTCTGGTGGTAAATGGGGCCGGGATGGAGAGTTTTCTGGACCAGGCGGCTGAGCAACAGCCCGGGTTGCAGATAGTGGACGCCAGCCGTGATATTTCCCTGATAAAAGATAACCATGGCCATGAAAACGCTCATGTCTGGGTAAGTGTGTCTCTCGCCATGAAGCAGGTCCAGAACATCGCGGACCAGTTAGCGGAATTGGACGCCCGGAATGGTTCCGCATACCAGGAGAATGCTTCCCGTTATATAAGTGAACTGGAGACCTTGAGAGAAGAGATGCGGGACACACTGGAGCAGCTGCCGAATAAGGATATCATCACTTTCCACGAGGCTTTCCCCTATTTCGCCAGTGAGTTTGGCCTGAGTATCGTTGCGGTAGTGGAGCGCGAGCCAGGTTCCGAGCCCAGTGCGGCCGAACTGGCCGAAACCATCGAAATCGTCCGGGAGTCAGGAGTAAAGGCGATATTTGTTGAACCGCAGTATTCGACCAAGGCCGCCGAGACCATCGCCCGTGAAAGCGGCATTGGGGTTTACACTCTGGACCCGGCAGTTACCGGGCCTGATGACCCTGGAGCCTATATCGAAATAATGAAGAGCAATTTGCGGGTTCTTGTGGAGGCATTGAGTTGAAGTGATTAATAAAGGAAATAAAAATAGTAAATGTGACCTGTGCTGTACCCGGTTGGAGAATTTCGGGGTCAGTATCGGCGGGAATATCCTGCTGTATGATGTAAATCTACATATCCACTGTGGAGAATTAACCGGGATAATCGGTCCCAACGGTGCAGGCAAGACAACCCTGCTGAAGGCAATCGTAGGAGAGATACCTTTTACCGGGACCATGAGTTTTTTGGATGCCAACGGACTGCGGACCGGTAGTCCCCTGATCGGCTACGTCCCGCAAAAACTTGATTTTGGGCCGGGCTCTCCGGCCAGCGTGCTTGATTTCTGTTCCGCGTGCATCTCGAACATTCCGGTATGGCTCGCCCGCCCGCGGCGCAACCGGCAGCGGGTTTACGACAATCTGGCTCGGGTCCAGGCCGAACACCTGATTAACCGCAGGATTTGCGAACTATCAGGCGGGGAGCTGCAGAGGGTGCTCCTGGCCTGTGCTCTCGATCCGGTTCCGAATCTGCTGCTCTTGGATGAACCGGTCACCGGAGTAGATCCCCGGGGTCTGGATCTCTTTTACGGCATGGTCTCAGAACTGCGGAAGGAGCATGACCTTTCCATAATAATGGTTTCCCATGATCATGGGATGATCTCCCGGTATGCTGATCGCATCGTCCTGCTGGACCAGACCGTTCTCGCCGTAGGTCAGCCCTCGGAGGTATTCCATGCCCGGGACTTCGTCAGTCTTTTTGGTCAGCGGTGGACGGCTGAATTATGCCACGGTCAAGAGGCGGCCACCACCATTCACCATCCAACCCGTGAGGTGAATTCATGATCGAACTGTGGTATGCCCTGGTTAATGTGGTTTTCCCCTTTGACTGGGCGGAATTTGACTTCATGAAGAATGCTCTGCTGGCGGTCCTTTTGGTATCACCTATCTTTGGTCTGCTCGGGACCATGGTGGTAAGCAATAATATGGCCTTTTTCTCCGATGCCATCGGACATGCTGCCTTAACCGGGATAGCCATTGGCGTTCTCCTGGGCCTGGGTGATCCCCTATGGGCCATGCTTATCTTTGCTGTGATCCTGGCGGTGGGCATTACCTGGGTGAGGCGCCGGACCGAGGCCTCCGCGGACACGGTTATTGGGGTATTCTTTTCTACCGCGGTTGCTCTGGGGGTGGTAATCCTGTCCCGTGGGGGCGGATTCAACCGTTATTCGCAGTACCTGATCGGGGATCTCCTGAGCATTTCTCCCCAGGAGCTAAACCTGCTGGTGCTGTCGCTGGTGCTGGTTCTCATCTTCTGGGGGTTATTCTTTAATCGCCTGTTTCTGGTCAGCTCAAACGAGGCGGTGGCTCGCAGCCGGGGGGTCAGCACATTTCTGGTCGAGGTGTTGTTCTCGATCCTGGTGGCCTTGATAGTAACCATATCCATTCAGTGGATCGGCATCCTGATCATCAACGCCCTGCTCATACTGCCAGCAGCCTCGGCCCGCAACCTGGCAGATAACATGAGAGCCTACCATGCCCAGGCGGTCTTGATAAGTATTATCTCCGGGATCGCTGGTCTGTTCCTTTCCTACCACTGGGGTACCGCCACCGGGGCCACCATCGTTTTGTGTATCTTTGTCTGTTATCTGGGGACCATCGCCTGGAAGACCATAAAATCAAGACGGGTCAAAGACTGTTCGGAATCCGCCAACATAAGAATCAACCACCGGCCATAAGCTTAGGTGGGCTTAGTTGCAGGGCATGTTTGTTGCGGTAGGGAGTGAAGGGTAAGTGGAGAGGAGGAGGTCTGTTTGTTTGATGTGGGACAGAACCTGAAGTACCCGCTCGATGATGAGAAGTGGGCGGAAAAGATCCTGATCGGCGGGGCGCTTAACGTGATACCCATCATCAACTTTTTTTCGATGGGGTACACGCTGGAGTCGATGCGGGCCGGGACCAGGGGCGAGACCACCCTGCCGGAGTGGCAGGACTGGGGAGACAAATTCGTAGCCGGTCTCATGGTGTTTGTAATCAGTTTTGCATACATGCTGGTACCTAGCATTCTCATGTGTCTGGGTGCCGGGGGGCTGGTGGGCATGATGCACTTTGGTGATGTGGGCTGGGGGATCGCAGGCGGCGGTCTGACCCTGCTCACCTTTTTGATCATTATCGCCCTGGCCTTTATTCTGCCGATGGCCCTGGCCCATTTTGTCGCCGAGGACCGCATTGGGGCGGCCTTCGAGTTTGGTGAGGTCTGGAGAAGGATAAGAACGGTATTTGGAGACTACCTGGTGGCCATAGTCCTGTTTATGGTATTAAGTGTGATACTGGGAACGCTATTTGTGATTCCCATACTGGGATGGATCGTCTTTTTATTTGGAGTTTTTTATCTCGGGGTTGCCTTCGCCAACCTGATTGGTCGCCTGTATCACCAGGCTTCGGCAGGGAATTCCACAATAGGCGTGATAAGATAACGTGCTGTTACTATGAAGGTTCTTCTGCAAAAACTCATAATTCGATTGGTTTGAATGAGACACTTGGGGCTTTCGCGTTTGCTTGTCTTACATTCAAAGGGGTACCGGCCAATGCAGATCCATGTTCAGCGGCCCTCTCTGTCCAGGCCTTTTGATGGGGCTGAGGGTGGCCGGGTATGTGCTGCCGGGATATGCAGCCCGCCAGGACAGCCGGCTGTAATTGACGGTGATTTTCACACTGGATACAATAGGAGAAGTTATTCCAATAACACCATAGGGAGGCAATAATTGTGGACGATATAAATGTATTTACTACGAAAAACTCCGTCCTGGAGACGTTAGGGATCGAGATTACCGAATACACACCGGAGCGTGTGGTCGCGACCATGGCGGTTACACCCAAAACCCATCAACCCCTGGGAATCCTGCATGGTGGGGTTTCGGTGGTGCTGGCTGAAACGGTGGCTTCATCAGGGAGCTATCAGTTCATAGATCCCACCCGCCAGGCCGCAGTCGGTCTGGAAATCAACGCCAACCACGTCCGCAGTAAACGCGATGGGGTGGTAAAAGCCGTGGGAACCCCCGTTCATGTGGGACGTTCCACCATAATATGGGATATCAGGATTTATGATGAAGAGGAAAAGCTGGTTTGTATCTCCCGCTGTACCATGGCCGTAGTGAACAACGACCGGTAATCTTTATGGGGTGATACAAACAATCCGGAGCCCGCGGGTTCCGGACTTTATTCAGTGTACCCGGTGTGCCCGGACTCAGTCCGGGCTTTTCGCGTTATTTGCCGGATATCTGCGCCCTGCCCAAAAGCCAGCCCTCGTTATGTATCGCCTTCATGTCAGTGTTATACTTAAAGCAAATTTCCTTTTAATTGACAACGCCAGATCCGTTCTGTAAACTCACTGATAAATTCGTATTCTCCGTCCATAAGTCTGATAACAAGTCTGAAAACAACCTGACCAAAAATCCCCGGTCAGGGGGGAAGGGATTTATATGAAAGCCAAAATTTTGGTAGTTGATGACGAGGAATCCCTGGTACGTCTCCTTACCCATAACCTGAAACGAGAAGGATATGATACCATCGAAGCCCTGGATGGCAATCAGGCCTGGGAGATGATCAACCTGGAAAACCCGGATCTGATTTTGCTCGACCTTATGCTGCCCGGCAAAGACGGCCTGGAGATCTGCCAGATGATGCGGGAGAACAGGATCTTTATCCCGGTTATCATGCTGACAGCCAAGGATGAAGAGATTGACCGGATCCTGGGCCTGGAGATGGGGGCTGATGATTATGTCACCAAGCCCTTCAGTGTCCGGGAGTTGATGGCCCGGGTCAAGGCGATTCTGAGGAGACGCCTGCAGGAACCAGAGCATCAGTCAGAGGTGGTAGAGGCTGGCGACCTGTTGTTAAAGACCGACAGCTATGAGGTCTTTCGCAACGGGGTCAAGATCGATCTCACCTTAAGGGAATTTGAACTGCTGGAAATCCTGGTCCGCAACCGCCACAAGGTTTTAAAGCGGGATTACCTGCTGAACACCTTGTGGGATTACAGTGATACCAACAGCCGGGTATTGGATGTGCATATAAGCAAACTGCGGGACAAGATTGAACCGGATACCGGGCATCCTATATACATCAAGACCGTGCGGGGCATCGGGTACATTTTTGAGGGGGGCAGCGATGATTAATACCTTCAAATGGCGGCTGACACTCTCCTATGTGGCCTTGATTCTTATTTTTGTGCTGATTGGCGGCCTTCTGGGGATGCGCTATTTTGAGAAATTCCATATCGAAAGCCTTCGCCGGAGCGTAGTATCCCAGGCGAATCTGGTCGGGGAAATGCTGGGAGAATCTGATTTAAGGAGCCCTTCACCGGAACTGGCTGACCTGGCCAGGAGAGCCAGCGAAGACACCGATGCGCGGATAACCGTGGTGGCTCTCGATGGTTCCCTCCTGGCTGATTCCCAGGAAGACGGGACCACCATCGGCAACCTCAGTCGGCTGCCGGAGATTAGAAAGGCTCTGCAGGGCGATCCGTATTTTTTGACCAGGCATAATCCGGAACTGGGAGCTGATGTCCTTTATGCTGCGGTGCCGGTGATCAGAGATGGCTCGGTTCAGGGAGCGGTCCGTATGGCCATGCCCTTGACCGGGATAAAAAGCATGCTTGACCAGTACTGGTGGCTGGTTTTTGTGCTGATTGGACTGGCGGGCATCCTTGGTCTGCTGGTCAGCCTGAGGTTTGTTAACCGCATGACTACCCCTCTTTCCGATATGACCGAGGTGGCATGTTCCATGGCGGAGGGCAATCTCACCCGCCGGGTTCACTATAACCGGGATGATGAAATCGGGATTCTGGCCAATGCCATGAACACCATGGCTGCCAGCCTGGACGAAAAGATCAGTGAGATTTCGGAAGTCAAGACCCGTCTGGAGACGGTCCTGGAGAACACGGTCAACGGGATAATCCTGATTGGCACCAGTGACCAGGTCCTGTTTATCAACTCCGCCGCCCGCAAGCTGCTGGGGGTGGAGGAAGCAGATGTTATTGGCAAACGGCCGATCGAGGTAACCCACAGCTTCGCCCTGACCCAGTGTGTTGACCAGGTTATCAAGGACAGGAAGCCAACTCAGAGGGAGTTCGTCCTCCATACCATTGGAGAAAGAACCGTCCAGACCAACATTGTGCCCATTGAGGATCGTTCAACCCTGCAGGGGATTCTGGTGGTGGTCAATGACATCACCGAGCTTAAAAAACTGGAGACCATACGCAAGGATTTCGTGGCCAATGTCTCCCACGAGCTTAAGACCCCGATTTCTGCTATCAGCGGGTTCGCCGAGACCCTGATGGATGAAACCTCAGATAATCCGACGGCCCTGGAATTTTCCCGCATCATCTACGAAGAAACGCTGCGCCTGGCGCGGATGGTTGAAAGTCTGCTGGAACTGTCACGGATCGAATCGATTGACCCGAACCTTAACCTGGAGGAGTTTGATATTCGGGACTGTGTTGTCCAATCCCTGGAACGGCTTGACCCTCAGTTCAACGACAAAGGCCTGAGTGCGGAGACGGACTTCCCGGAGGAACCGGTTATGGTGAAGGCTGACTGGGACCGGATCACCCAGGTTATCATCAACCTCTTGGACAACGCCATCACCTATAGCCGGGAAGGCGGGACCATAGAGATAGGTATAGAAAACCGGCCCCACGACATACTGGTGTCAGTCACCGACCACGGCCCGGGCATACCCCGTCACGAGACCTCCCGGATCTTCGAACGCTTCTACCGGGTGGACAAAGCCCGAACCCGCAAGGACGGCGGCAGCGGGCTGGGTCTCTCCATTGTCAAACACATCGTTGAAGTCCATGGCGGCTACGTCGATGTCCGCAGCCGCCTCGGCCAGGGCTCCACCTTCTTCTTCACCCTGCCCAAAAAGTAAAAAGTGAATCAAGGTGAATCAAGGGGACTGTCCCCATGATGCAATTTGCATCATGGGGACAGTCCCCTTGATTCACTTTTTACAAATTCTTAACCCAGTTTTAATAAGCGCTTGACCCGCCGCTAATGTGGGCTTAATAAGGGTTCGCTATCATGATGTAAGTGGAAGAACGGCATGGTAACCCCGGTGTTGGGGAATCGTAAATATGTCTTTAAGTCTTCCGCGTACTCGCACGAATCGCACGGAGCACCGCTTTAGAGGCAAGGGTATGAGAAAAGCAATCACAATTTCCATATTGATGGTTATGGTGCTTATGCTGGTCGCCGGTTGCGGGACCGGCAATGGCGGCAGTGAGGGATTAAATCAAACCATTACCATCGCCGGTTCGACCTCGGTTCAGCCTTTCTCCGAGGTATTGGCGGAGGAATTCATGATCCATAACCCTCGCACGAAGGTCAATGTCCAGGGCGGCGGTTCCAGCCAGGGGATTGAAGCGGTCCGGACCGGGGTTTCTGATATAGGGGCCTCCTCCCGGGAACTGGCCTCCGAGGAAAAGGGCTTTCATGAGCACTTAATCGCCAAGGACGGGGTAGTGATTGTGGTCCACCCCTCCAACCCGGTGAACGATCTCTCCTTGAAAGAGTTAAAAGATATCTTCAGCAGCCGGATAGATAACTGGCAGGAGGTAGGGGGGGCAGACCGTGAGATTGTCCTGGTCAGCCGTGAGGCCGGGTCTGGCACCCGCGATGGCTTCGAGACCCTGGCCATGGACGGGGAAACCGTGAGTGATCGGGCCCTGATTGCCAATTCCACCGGCGCCATAAGGATGATTGTGGCTGGTGACCGCAATGCCATTGGGTACATCTCACTGGCGGTATTGGATAAGACGGTTAAGCCCCTGCGGATCGATGGAGTTAAACCGACTGCCGAGAACATCCTTAACGGCAGGTACTCCATCAGCCGGCCGTTCATCTACTTAACCAAAGAAGAACCTGTGGGTTTGGCCAAGGAATTTATTGATTTCGTGTTGAGCGATTACGGCCAGAAGATCCTGGAGGATGAAGGCGTGGTCAAGGCTAAACAGTAACCGGTTTGACGCAACACGGCAGCGACACCCTGCGAAGGCGAACAGCGATAGGGATCAAGCCACCATGGACCGGTTGAGAGGGTATGCAGGTCGGGGAAGTCGGGTATTTCCGGGAGTCGAGCCCATGGACGGGACGAAAGGGCGATTGAATACAAACGTGAATTGGCCCTACCCCTTTCGTACTGAGACTAGCAGAGGCGATAGCCCCAGCGAGGTCAGGCGACGAGTATTTCTGCTTTCAAGCCTGCGAAATATGACTTTCGCAGGAGGATCAATTAAGGAATCGATAATGTGAAATTTACCAAAAACGCAACCAGAACAATCAAACTGGGAAAAGGCAGCCGGGCAGAGAAGACGCAGTTCAGGGAACGGGCAGTAGAGTGGCTGCTGCTGTTCAGCGCTGGCTTCTCCGTTCTGGCTATTGCTCTCATCATAATCTTTGTATTCAGCAAGGGTCTGCCATTGATTGCGAAAGTGGGGGTTTCCGATTTCCTTTTTTCCACCACCTGGGATCCGACCAACGGCCAATTCGGCATCGCCACCATGATTGCCGGATCATTGGCGGTGACCTTTGGGGCCCTGATCTGGGGAGTCCCCCTAGGGCTCTCCCTCAGCATCTTCCTGGCGGAAATCGCTCCGCCCCGCATCAGCAGGATTATGAGCCCGATCCTTGAACTCCTGGCCGGACTGCCCTCCGTGGTTTACGGCTTTTTCGGCCTGGTGATCATTGTGCCGTTTATAAGGGACCGCCTGGGCAGTCCCGGGTTCAGTATATTAGCAGGCAGCATCATCCTGGGCATTATGATCCTGCCCACCATAGTAAACATCGCCCGGGATGCCATCAAGGCCGTACCCCGGGAGTATCGAGCGGGTTCTCTGGCCCTGGGGGCAACCGAGTGGCAGACCATCTCCAGGATCGTCCTGCCTACGGCCCGGTCCGGTATAATTACCGCCATCGTGCTGGGTATGGGCCGGGCGATTGGCGAGACCATGGCCGTGGTGCTCATCACCGGCAATGTTACCCGGATGCCGGAATCCATCCTGTCACCGGTGCGGACCATGACCAGCAACGTGGTGTTGGAAATGGGTTACGCCCGAGGGGATCACCAGCTGGCCCTCTTTGCCACCGGCGTGGTCTTGTTTGTTTTCATAATCATTCTTAACACCCTGGTAAGTGCCAGCATGAAAGCGAGAGATTAGATGAAGAAAGGCCGCAATCGGGCGGAGAAAATGATTTACCTGGCAATCTGGCTCGGGGCAATCTTTGTAGCCTTCGTCCTGTTTGCCATCGTGATCTATGTGACTGTCAAAGGAATCGGCGTTATCAGCTGGGATTTTATCACCAAGGTTCCCTCGCGGATGGGCAGGGAAGGGGGCATATTCTCCACCATCATCGGCACCCTGTACCTGACAGCGGTTGCGATTCTGATCAGCACCCCGCTGGGCATTGGAGCCGCGGTCTACCTGACGGAATACCAGAAGCGGAACAGCCGGTTTACCCGGGTGGTGAAGATGTCTGCCGAGGCGTTGGCCGGAATTCCCTCTATCGTATTCGGGTTGTTCGGATTCATATTCTTTGTGATCTACCTCCAGCTGGGGTGGTCGGTACTCTCGGGCGGGCTGACCTTGGCCATCATGATCCTGCCCACCATAATCAGAACCACCCAGGAGGCCTTGAGCTCAGTTCCCAAGGAATTCCGGGATAACAGCCTGGCCCTGGGGGCCACCAAATGGCAGACCATCAGCAGGGTGGTGCTTCCATCAGCGGCTCCCGGCATCGTGACCGGGGTTATCCTGTCCATCGGGCGTTCGGTAGGGGAAACCGCCGCCATCCTGTTGACCGCCGGTGCGGCCCTGGGGACGCCCATACTGCCCACTGATCCGGCGCGCAGCATGGCAGTCCACCTCTTTTACCTGGCCGCTGAGGGCATAAGTATGGAACGGGCCTACGGCACCGCACTGCTCTTAATCATAATGATCCTGATTATCAACTACCTGGCCAATCTCAGCCTGCGCCGGTTTACCTATCGTTTGAAAGGCTAGGAGGAGAATAGTGAACACCAAGATTCAGGCTAATAATTTATCGATTTTCTATCAGCAATACCAGGCTCTGCACGACGTGAGCCTGAGTATTGAAGCCAACACTGTAACCGCGCTCATCGGTCCTTCCGGCTGCGGTAAATCCACCTTTCTGCGCTCCCTCAACCGCCTTAATGAGCTGATTGAAGGAACCAGGACCACCGGGGAGGTTCTGATTGACGGGGTTAACATCTACAGCCAGGATACTGATGTGGTAGAACTGCGCAAGGAAGTAGGGATGGTATTCCAAAAGCCCAGCGCCTTTCCGATGTCGATATATGACAACGTGGCGTACGGACCGCGCATTCACGGGATGAAAAAGAAGAATGACCTGGATGATATTGTGGAGAAGAGCCTGCGGCAGGCCAATCTTTGGGATGAGGTCAAAGACCGGCTGGGGTCCTCCGCGGTAGGCCTGTCCGGGGGACAGCAGCAGCGGTTGGTCATTGCCCGGGTGTTGGCAGTAAAATCCGAGATAATCCTCATGGACGAGCCCGCCTCCGCCCTTGATCCAATTTCTGCCTCCAAGCTGGAAGAGCTTATCGTCGACCTGAAAAAACAGTACACTATTGTTATAGTCACCCACAATATGCAGCAGGCAGCCCGGGTATCGGACACCACCGCGTTTTTCCTTTCCGGGCACCTGGTTGAGTACCAGCCGACAGAGACGCTGTTTGTTAATCCTAAGGATCAGCGCACCGAGGATTATATTACAGGAAGATTTGGTTAGGGGGTATAGCTGTGAGTAGATGCGGGTTAAACCAGGAATTGATGTCCTTGCAGGGGGAACTCCTGAGGATGGGTACCCTGGTGGAGGAGTTGATCTACAAAGCCGTCAAGTCAATGCTCACCAAGGACCAGGCACTGGCTCAGGAAGTGATTGATACCGACGATGTGGTAGACCAGATGGCCCTCGATATAGAACACAAGTGCCTTTCGGTCATCGCTCTGCGGGCACCGATGGCCAGGGACCTGCGATGCATCGGCACCATACTGCGGTTTATTACGGACCTGGAACGAATTGCCGACCATGCCGAGGACATTGCAGACATCACCATCACCCTGCTGGATCAGGAATATATGAAGCCTCTGATCGATATCCCGCGTCTGGGTGACATCTGCCAGGATATGCTGAAACGCAGCCTCAAATCCTATATAAACGAGGACACTGCATTAGCCTGGAGCCTCGTGGAAGATGAGAAAATCACCGATGCCCTGTATGACCAGGTATTCCGTGAATTGCTGGCCATGATGATGGAGGACCCGTGTACCATCAACCAGGCGCTATCCCTGCTCCTGGCCGCCGGCCATCTGGAAAGGATCGCCGACCACATAACCAACCTGGGAGAAATGGTCGTCTACATGGTAGAAGGCACCCGCGTCGACTTCAACCGCATCGCCCGCGAAAGCTAACCGCATCATGATTGCATCAAAGGGA
>JBMNJO010000020.1:0-121678 GCA_050951725.1 Syntrophomonadales bacterium
CCGTGATGCACTCGAGAAGGAGATTGTTTGCAGCAATGAAGGTTGAGGTATATAAAGAAACTGAAAATGGCACATTAGGTCTAGGGGTAAGAGTGGTGGATGATGAAGCCACGGTGGCCGATTTGCTTGGGGTGTGGGAGCCGTTGTCTGATGATCCCGGGGTAAGGAAGCAGTATGCCTCGGGGAGCGATTCCTGCAAGGGCTGTGTCAACAACTGTTGCAATTCGGCATTTGTCATTCCGGACCTGATTGCTTTTAAGGCCATTTGCCGGGAGATGGGCCTCTCACCGGAGGAGTCCCTCCGAAGATGGTTTGACCCGGAGAGCCGGGAGGCCGGGATCCTGCGCTGGAGGTACGGACCCTGTGTCTTTCTTACGGACCGGCTCTGTACCATTTACCGGCAGCGTTCCCTGATCTGTCGCTTTTACCTCTGCACCAATATGCTGGGGGAAACCGAGCAGCTGATTTACTCTGTGGTTACGGCGGGGATTGCCGCCCTCTACCTATGGTTGGAGGAAAGGGGTCTCCTTACTTCAGCAGGAAAAGGCTTGACCGGTTATGACCAGGCCCTGCTGAAGCTTATCCGGGAATACCGGGACCATCCCGGGACCATGGAGTTTTTGAAGGCCGGCGGCTACCATGAGGTTATGCTGCGAGCCTTCCCATAGCCGTTTCCCTCCCGGAAGGGGTAAAAGTATTTGACCTGGAACCAGTTTCTTCTGATAGCCCTGGCCCTGCCGCTGGCAGTGGCGGTGTTGAACTACTTTATCCGCTGGCCTCAATTCCGCAAGGGTTCCATCATTGCGATGGCGTTGGCCTTGATAGCTAGTGCCATCTGGCTGCACACCCAGGTGGGGAACGAACCGGTGGTGTTAAGCTTCCCCTGGGGCAATCTGCCCATCCTGCTTCTGGACCTGGCCATCCTGGCTTACATCACCTATGTGGGCATTGAACGACGTCACCCCTATATCCTCCTGCTGGCGGCTCTGCAGCTGGCTGGTCTCCTCTACATTGAATTCGGGCTTCGTCCGGATGTGGGCGAGGTTCCCTCGCTGGTGATCGACCGCCTTTCAGTGGTGATGTATATGGTTATCTCCGTGGTCGGTTCCATCATCTGCGTCTATGCCCTCCAGTATATGGAGGAACACGATGACCATCAGCACCCGGAGCAGCGCAAGAGCCGGTTCTTCCTGTGGTTTGTGATGTTCCTGGGGATCATGAACGGCCTGGTTTTTGCCAACAACCTCTTCTGGCTCTATTTCTTCTGGGAGGCTACTACACTCTGTTCCTTTGAGCTGATCGGGCATGAGGACACCCAGGAGTCGCGGGACAATGCCCTCCTGGCCTTATTCCTCAACTCTATCGGCGGGTTGGCCATGATCGCCGCTATCTTCTTCCTGGTCAACACCTTTGGCGGAGTATCGGCTTCGCTCTTTGCGGTGGTGAACAGCGGCCTGGCGGTGGTGTCAACCCCGTTCCTTTTGGCCTTGTCCTTCCTGGCTCTCGGGGGATTTACCAAGGCCGCTCTGTTTCCGTTTCAGAACTGGCTGCTGGGGGCCATGGTGGCTCCGACTCCGGTATCGGCTCTCCTTCACTCCAGTACCATGGTCAAAGCCGGGGTTTACCTTATCCTCCGTCTAGCCCCTGCGTATAACGGGTTGGCACTCAGCACTGCCATTGCCTTCTTTGGAGGTTTTACCTTTGTGGCGGCCTCGCTGCTGGCGGTGGCGGAGGATAACGCCAAGCGGGTCCTGGCCTACTCCACGGTGGCCAACCTGGGGCTGATTGTGGCCTGCTGCGGGATCAACACCCCCCTGGCGGTCAATGCCGCGGTACTCTTGATCATCTTCCATGCGGTATGCAAAGCCCTGCTCTTTATGGGAGTTGGGGTTATCGAGCACAATGTGGGCTCACGCAATATAGAAAACATGGAGGGACTGGCAGCCCGGATGCCGGCCATGATGCTGGTTATGAGCATCGGGGTCTTTGGCATGTTCCTGCCGCCCTTTGGGGTCCTCTTTGCCAAATGGGCCGCCATGGAGGCCTCGATCAGGGAACCGCTCCTGATCGCTTTGATGGTGGCGGGCAGCACTCTGACTGCGCTGTTTTGGACCAAGTGGCTGGGGCGCATGCTCTCGACCCTGCCCGGGGAGGAGAAGGAAACCAAGCCGGTATCGATGTCCGGTTACTACGTGACATCCCTGGGAACCCTGGCACTCGGAGTGGTGCTGCTCAGCCTGGCCCTGCCGGCGGTGGTCAGCCGGTTGGCCCTGCCCTCGACGGTGACCTGGTATCCCCCGGCCATTCAGGGGACGTCGGGTCTGAGCCTGGCGGCGTTTTCCTGGGCCAATTACTACAACCCCGAGATAATCCTGGGCAATGCGGTGGTGCCGGAGGGCCTCTTTCCGTTGGGTCTGCTTTTTGTGGGCCTTCTGCTGATGCTGGTAGTCCCTATGCTCTTCTCTTCACCGGAAAAAGAGCGGGTCAGCGATATCTATCTCTCGGGTGAGAACCTCGATGAGGGCCCCTTGCCCAATTACTTTGCCGGGGCCATGGAGATTCCGAGTCAGGTGTCATTGGGTGGTTACTATTTCCGGGGGGTCCTGAATGACCGGGTGGTCTTGAGCCTCAACATCATTGCCATAGGTTTGATCGCTATGATGATAGGAGTTGTTGCACTATGAACTGGGCCTTAGTCGGGATTGGAGTTTTGGGAGCGCCGCTCCTGGGAGGACTCCTGTTCGGGATTGACCGTAAAGTGACAGCCAGGCTGCAGGGGCGGAAGGGTCCACCGATTATACAGCCGTTTTACGACGTCATCAAACTACTGGCCAAGGATTCGACCTACACCAACCGGCGGCAGGTGTTTTACCTGTATTCCTACCTGCTGTGGATGCTGGTGGCATTGGCGATACTGCTGACCCTGCAGGACTTCCTGGTGTTTGTGTTTGCCCTGACCTTTTCCGAGGTCTCGCTGGTGTTGGCCGGTTTCTCCACCAAGTCCCCCTACAGCCATGTGGGGAGCAACCGCGAGATGCTGCAGATCCTGGCCTCAGAGCCGGTCCTGGTCTTTATGGCTTTTGCCCTTTACCTGGCCACCGGCAGTTTCCTGACCGGCGGGGTGTTCCTGATCGATGAGCCGCTGCTCTTCAGCTACCCCCTGCTGTTTCTGGCGGTCCTGCTGATCCTGACCATACTGATGAGGAAGTCACCCTTTGACATCTCCTCCTCCAGCCATGCCCACCAGGAGGTGGTGCGGGGTGTCAGTACCGAGTTCTCCGGGAAATACCTGGCCTTGTTTGAGATAACCCACTGGGTGGAGCTGATAATTGTCCTGACCATCATCTTCCTGTTTTGGGCCAATCCCTGGTGGGCCGGGGTGCTGCTGGCATTGGGAGCCTATTTTGTGGAGCTTCTGATCGACAACACCTATGCCCGCCTGAAGCTGAGCACGATGGTCAAGACCACCTGGGCCTGGGGCTTCGGCCTCTCCCTGGTGAACATCCTCTACTTCGTCCTGTAATGCATCAAGTGCATCACGGGGACAGTCCCCATGATGCATTTTGCATCGTGGGGACTGTCCCCGTGATGCAGTGATGCAAAGTGAAAGGAGGTCTTGTGATTGAATCTGATACATCTGGCGCAGGCCAGGTCGCCCTGGGTTATGCACTATGATGCTTCCAGCTGCAACGGCTGTGATATTGAAACGGTGGCCTGCCTGACCCCGCTCTATGATATTGAGAGGTTTGGAGCGGTTCAGATCGGCAATCCGAAGCATGCTGACATACTGCTGGTGACCGGTAATGTGAACCACAAGTCAAAGCGGGTCCTGCGCAACATATATGAGCAGATGACTGAGCCCAAGGTGGTAGTGGCTATCGGCATCTGTGCCACCTCCTCGGGGGTGTTTCACCAGAGCTACAACGTTTTGGGCGGGGCGGACCAGGCGGTGCCGGTGGATGTCTATGTTTCGGGCTGTCCGCCGCGTCCGGAGGCCATTATCGACGGGATTATCATGGGGATAGAGAAGCTGCAGAAGAAGTGGAAGGAGGAGAAGGAGCCGGTTGAAAGAAGTAACCAGGGATCAACTCCTGAACGAAGTACAGCAGATGTGGGATAGACGATGCCGGTTCGTTACTATAACCTGCGTCGATCTCATCGAGAATTTGGACCTGATCTACAGTTTCGACCACAACCTCGATCTGGCGAACCTGCGGGTCAAGGCGGAAAAGGACCGGCCTTTTCCCAGCATTTCGGGCATATACAGCTGTGCATTCTACGTGGAAAACGAGATTCAGGACCAGTTCGGGCTCAAGTTTGAAAACCTGCATACGGATTTCGGCGGCTATATGCTCCTCAGCCGGGATGCGCCGCGGGCGCCGATGCTCAGAAATGTTGGCGAAAGGGGTAAGAACGAGGATGCAGTCTAGAACCATTATTCCTTTTGGACCGCAGCATCCGGTCCTCCCTGAGCCCCTGCAGCTCAAGCTGACGGTGGAGGACGAGAAGGTGGTCGATGCGGTGCCGGGCCTGGGCTACGTCCACCGGGGCCTGGAAAAGGGAGCGGAACTTAACGACTACGTTAAAAACATATACATGGCAGAGCGGGTGTGCGGGATCTGTTCCTTTATGCATTCCTGGAGCTACTGCAGCTGTATCGAGGATCTCCTGGAGATTGATGTACCTCCCCGGGCCGAGTACCTGCGCCTGATCTTTTCGGAACTGTCGCGGATCCACAGCCACATGCTCTGGCTGGGCCTGTATGCGGATGCCTTTGGGTTGGAGAGCCTGTTCATGCAGTGCTGGCGAATCCGGGAACGGAGCCTGGATATGCAGGAGGCCGGAGGCGGAGGCCGGGTTATCCTCTCCACCTGTACTATCGGCGGTATGCGCCGCAACCTGGATGAAGACATGCGCCGGGCCTTCATCAAGGAGGTGGCTGAGATCAGACGTGACTTTGAACGGGTGATGCCGGCCTTCCTCAACGACTATTCCATCAAGAAGCGGACGGTGGGGGTCGGAATCCTGAGCAAGGAAGATGCCCAGGAACTGGGGGCGGTAGGGCCAACCCTGCGCGGCAGCGGGGTCAGAAGTGATGCCCGCATGCTGGGTTACGGTCCCTACAAGGAGCTGGACTTCGAACCGGTGGTGGAAAACGAGGGGGATTGTTACGCCCGGGCGGTGGTTCGGGTCAAGGAGGTCCTGCAGGCATTGGACCTGGTGACGATGGCCCTGGAGCGGCTTCCTGAGGGTGAGATCAAGACCAATTTCCGGGGCAAGCTGAATGGCGAGGTGTTCAAGCGCATGGAGCAGCCGCGCGGGGAGATGCTCTACTATGTCAAGGCCAGCCGCAACAAAAACCTGGATCGTTTCCGCATTCGCACCCCGACCTTCGCCAACATACCGCCTCTGCTCAAGATGCTGCCCGGTTGTGAACTGTCCGATGTCCCGGTCATTGTTTTGTCCATTGATCCCTGCATCAGCTGTAACGAGCGATAAGACTGCATCATGGGGACTGTCCCCATGATGCAATGATGCGATAATGAAGGGGGAATTGTTCTGTTTCAGATAATGCTGCCTACGGTGTTGAAGAATCTGTTTAACCGTCCGGTGACCAGGGAGTATCCCTATACCTACCGGGAACCGTTCAAGAGTGCCCGGGGCCGGCTGGTGCTGGATATGCGGGAGTGCATCATGTGTACCGCCTGCGAGAAGCGCTGTCCTGCCGGGGCCATCGAGGTCAAGCGCAAGGAAGGGCTTTATAAATTTGACCCTTACAGCTGTGTCGTTTGTGGTGCCTGTGTTGAGGCCTGTCCGGAGAAGTGCCTGGAGGTGGACTCCGACTGGCGCCGGCCGGTAGGGGAGATGAAAACTGAGGTCTGGCATATTGAACCCCGCCGCAAGAAGGAAAAAACCGCTTAAGAATTTGGGGGACTCAGCCATTATAGGATAACGGCTCCGATTGGCCAACGGCTGATGCTAATCCTTAAACACCAATAAGGCCACGGCCTGCGGGTGGTCACCCATTAAACCGTTTATTGCCTTGATGCTATAAGCCGGTGTGCGGTTTTGGGATACTTTATCCTAAAATGAAATGATTGCCGGTTTTCATCCAGCACAACGCCCGGGACGGGCCGCCGATCACCTTACGCTGCCTGTATATGGGATGAATATCGTGTATAAACCTCTGCAATTACGGTTACACGTTCTTGCCGTCGAGATCTTTGTGTAACCCTTATGACCGTAGTTGACATAAAGGTGACACCTAATATACAGCCCAATTACAACTCAATCTGCCTTTCTGTCGAAAGAAGTCCTCTCCACGGGGACTTTTTCTTTTTGTGTAAATATATGTCAACGTCTAGAATTCGCCATTAATCGGGGTTATTAAACAACTGAGGTTGCATTTTTCGACAAATGCTTTATAATGAGGCAGGTTGGCACGATACTTGCATTATAAATTGTTAAATGATTCACAAATTCACATAAACATAGAGGGGATGGTGATCTAATGAATACAGCAAAAAAAATCAACTATCGTACCCAGGCAGCTTACGAACTGGCCAAATCAGTACCCTGCCCCCGACGTGTCAACGATGTCTATGCAATGGGAGCCAATCTTCAGTACTGCATTCGAGCAAAGTACCTGGAAATTGGCGATCCAAACCAAAAGGATACCAGGGCCCTCTGTACTAAACTGGTGTCAAAACAGATGGACATAAAAAAACAAATCGAGAAGGCCGGCCAACGGCAGCTGAATCTCCTGATTCAGTCCTTCTACGAGCAGGGTGGACCAATTATGGAGGATCCAGTGTCCGAGCAGATGGTCAAGGAAATCAATCCTTTCTTCAACAGATTGATGAGCAATTTCCTTGATTCGCTGGACGAAGTGACCGACAAGGTTTCACAGGGAGAAATGAGTGTCGCCGACATGGAGACCCAGATTAACCGTGACATAATCAGTATGTTTAGTGCGCTTGGCAATCTGTTTGCGGTGGATGAGATGCGCGAAGCCTTCCACGAACTGGTACAAATCAGAGAATCGTTCTAATAACTGGCCTTCAATGTTGCTGGGCCCAGCCCCCGGTTGGGCCCAGGTCACAGGAAATACAAAGTAAGACTGATTTGTTAAGGAGGATTAGTTATGTGCAATTGTGGTGGAGAAGGCATAAGGGATATACGCTATGTCACGCTCGAAAAAACCCTGAAGAAATATCGTCAGTCTACCGGGAAGATAATCCCGGTCTTACAGGAAATACAGGATATCTTTGGGTACATTCCCGAGGATGCTATCCGGGAGACCTCCCGGGAACTTGGGATCCCTTCCAGTGAGATTTATGGAGTGGTTACCTTTTACGGGCAATTCCACCTGCAGGCCAGGGGCAAAAACATCATCCGGGTCTGCACGGGAACTGCTTGTCACGTGCAGGGTGGAGGCAAGGTGTTGGAGGCGATAACCAATTGTTTGGGGTTAACGGATGGCAAGTTAACTACCGATAATATGATGTTTACGCTGGAACCGGTTGCCTGCCTGGGTGCCTGCGGTATGGCGCCGGTGATGATGGTCAACGAAGATGCATATGGCAGGCTGACCCCGGAGGAGGTACCCGAAATACTCGCGCGTTATGAGGAAAATCGCGACGAGGAGGGTGATGAGAAGAAATGCATAGCTTAATTGACATGAGAAAAGAATTTCAACGTGCATTTAACAAATCCAAAAACCGGACCAAGGTTGTAATTGGTTTGGGGACTTGTGGAATTGCGGCCGGCGGTGAAAAGGTGTGGGCCGCAGTGAGTGACTATATTGAGTCTCAGGGTTTGGAAATCGAGATGATGTCCACCGGATGCCTGGGGATGTGTTATGCCGAGCCGATCATGGAGGTACACATGCCTGGCGAGCCGAGGTTTGTTTACGGCAACGTAAACCCTGAGGCTGCAGTAGAGATTGTGCGGAAGCATGTCCAGGAAGGAAAGCCGTCTCCTGAGTTTATTGTGGGCCAGGACCCTCGGGGCTATGAAACAGCACCCAATATTGCGGATCTGAATGAAACCGGATTCTTTAAGCCCCAGGTGAAAACAGTTCTGGGCCGCTGCGGAATCATTGATCCAGAACAGATCGTTCACTATATTGCCTTTGACGGCTACGAGGCCCTGGAAAAAGTATTGTCCATGAGTCAGCCCGAGGTTATTGAACAAATAAAAGAATCAGGCTTAAGAGGCCGGGGGGGAGGAGGATTCCCGACCGGACGGAAATGGGAAGCCGCCTACAAATCCCCGGGTCCCAAAAAGTACGTGGTCTGCAACGCGGATGAGGGTGACCCCGGTGCTTTCATGGACCGCAGCGTCCTGGAAGGTGACCCCCATGCCCTCCTGGAGGGAATGGCCATCTGTGGTTATGCGATCGGCGCTGATGAAGGGTATATCTACGTCCGCGCAGAATATCCACTGGCCATCAGGCGATTGCGGAAAGCGATTCAAGACGCGGAAGCCATGGGAATTCTGGGAGATAACATCCTTGATAGCGGCTTCAGCTTCAGAATCCGAATTGCAGCCGGCGCGGGTGCCTTCGTCTGTGGGGAGGAAACCGCACTGATGCATTCGATAGAAGGCAAGAGAGGGATGCCCCGGGTTCGGCCACCTTATCCTGCGGAATCAGGACTGTGGGGTAAACCTACCAACATTAATAACGTTGAGACCTATGCCAATATCCCCGCTATTATCCGCCGGGGTGCCGACTGGTATGCCAGCATGGGAACAGAAACCAGCAAAGGATCCAAGGTTTTCGCCCTGACGGGGAAAATCAAACGTACCGGCCTGGCTGAAGTCCCGATCGGTATCTCGCTCCGGGACGTGGTATACAGTGTCGGGGGCGGCATCCAGAATGGCCGTGAATTCAAGGCGGTTCAGATCGGGGGACCATCGGGCGGTTGTATTCCTGCCAGCCATTTGGATACCCCGGTTGATTACGATTCCCTGATAAGGCTCGGAGCCATGATGGGTTCCGGGGGACTGGTCGTTATGGACGAGGATACCTGCATGGTCGACGTGGCCCGGTACTTCCTTAAGTTCACCCAGGAAGAATCCTGCGGCAAGTGTACACCCTGCCGTGAAGGGACCATGCGGATGCTGCAGATACTGGAGAGGATTTGTGAAGGCCAGGGCAAACCCGAGGATATCGATACCCTGGAGAGCCTGGGCCGGGTGATCAAATCAACCTCCCTCTGCGGCCTGGGTCAGTCAGCACCGAATCCGGTCCTGGCGACTCTGCGGTATTTCAGGTCCGAATACGAGGCTCATATATATGATAAGAAATGTCCGGCCGGGATCTGCGTCGATCTGTTGGATATCGTGATAGATCCGGACAAGTGCAAGGGCTGTACCGTGTGTAAGAAAGTTTGTCCGACCGGTGCTATCACCGGCGAGCGCAAGAAGCCTCATGTTATTGACCAGGAAAAATGCATCAAATGTCAGGCCTGCATGCTGAAATGCTCGTTTGACGCTATTTCAAAAGGCTGATGCCATAAGAAGGAAGGAGTGAAAGCGCGATGACGGAAACTACTGTTACGATCAATGGCATCAAGACAACCGTACCTGGTGGTACTTCAATACTGCAGGCCGCAAATGAAGCCGGGGTGCGGATTCCCACCCTCTGCTTCCATCCTGATCAGGAGGTAAAAGCGAATTGCCGGATATGTGTGGTGGAAGTGGAGGGGTATAGAAACCTCATGCCCGCCTGTGCTACGGCGGTAAGTGAGGGCATGGTAATCAAGACAGCTACCAGGCGGGTCCTGGAGGCCAGGAGGACCCTCCTGGAATTAATACTCGCCCGTCACCCGCAGGATTGCCTGCACTGTGTACGCAGCGGGAAATGTGAGCTCCAGGATCTGGCTGCTGAATATGATGTGCGCGATAACCGTTTTCCTCAGGAAGAGAGACAATTGCCCCTGGATTACTCCAGTCCGGCCATGGTTCGCGATCCTAACAAATGCATACTCTGCGGGCGCTGTATTGAGGTTTGTACCTCGCTGCAGACGGTGAATGCCCTGGGTCTGGCCAACAGGGGCTTTGATACCCAGGTGGTTGCTTCCATCGATCACGACCTGTTTGAGAGTCCCTGTGTCATGTGCGGTCAGTGCATACATGCCTGCCCGGTAGGGGCCATAGCCGCCCGCGAGCAGATTGATGAGTTGATGGACGCTATCTCCGATCCGGAGAAAGTGGTGGTTACTCAGATGGCGCCGGCGGTAAGGCTGGCATTGGCCGAGGAATTCGGAGGTGACCCCAATCAGTTCCAGATGGAACAGCTGGTAAACGGTTTGCAGATACTCGGGTTTGATTATGTACTCCATACCAACTTTGCTGCTGACCTGACCATCTGGGAAGAGGGGAATGAACTGGTGGAACGGCTGCAGGACGGGCGCGACCTGCCCATGTTTACCTCCTGCTGCCCGGGCTGGGTTCGTTTTGCTGAAGTGTTTTATCCCAAGCAGTTGAATCATCTTTCTACCTGCAAGTCGCCGCAGCAGATGTTTGGGGCCCTGGCGAAAACCTACTGGGCGGAAAAGATGGGCATTGATCCGGAGAAAATCGTATCGGTTTCCATCATGCCCTGTACCGCCAAGAAGTATGAGTCGGTACGTCCCGAGATGATCGACAGCGGCTATGCAGATGTAGATATGGTTCTTACCACCCGGGAAATCGCACGGTTATTCAAGATGTCCGGAATCAACCCCTTGAAGCTCGAGGGTGCCAGCTTTGCTCCCTGGATGGGCGAATACACCGGAGCTGCGGTGTTGTTCGGAGCCAGCGGGGGAGTTATGGAGGCTGCTCTGCGGACGGTTTGCGAAAAGGTAGGGGGAACCCTGGAGAACCTCGATTTCTGTGATGTGCGGGGTATGCAGGGCGTAAAAGAGGCCGAGGTTAACCTGAATGGGACTACGGTAAAGGTGGCGGTGGCCCACACCCTGAACAACGCCCGGAAGCTGTTGGACCAAGTGGCGGCGGGGGAATCGCCATATCACTTTATTGAGGTAATGGCCTGCCCCGGAGGCTGCATCGGCGGAGGGGGACAACCCATAACCCGGGACAATCAACAGCGGGCCCGCCGTATGGAGGCCATATACGTGGAGGACCAAGGTCAGACCGTGAGAAAATCGCATGAGAATGAAGAGGTAAAGGCGCTTTATAAAGAGTACCTGCAGGAGGTCGCGAGCCACACGGCGCATGAACTGCTGCACACCGAGTATACGCTTAAACGAAAGAATACCTGATTTTGTTCGGGAAGGGTGGGGCGGCCAGGGACTCGGAACGGGACCGGGAACCGGTACCCCTGCCTCACTGGAGAAAAATTCATATACAATCCTGACGTGAAAATGCCCGTAGTTTTCCAAAGACTACGGGCTTCTCACTGTTTTAAAACGATAAAAGTAGGTTCATGCATGCAGGACCGCCAGCCTACGTCGAAATGTGGCGAAAAGTATACTATAATAGACTAAGAGAATCCTCTTTTATTCTGAATGCTAGCGTCGCCGTATTATTGACGCAGGCTTTTAATTACTCCGGGAGGTGAGGAGAATTAGGCGCATGCGTGAGGACTTAATCGAAGTCATCGGAATCAACGAAGCCAATTGTACAAACTGTCACCAGTGCATCGCTGTCTGCCCGGTCAAGTTCTGCAGTGATGGCAGCGACGATGTAGTCAAGTTCAACAACAATTTATGCATTGGCTGTGGCCGCTGCATCGAGGTCTGTATCAGGAGTCATGGGGGGATAATCGAAAAGAGCGCCCGGTTCGCCATTGATGACAGTGAAGAATTTGAGGAAAACCTGAACTCAAAAGAGATAATTGCCCTGGTCGCACCATCAGCTCATGGCAATTTTAAATTGGGCAAACTGATCACTGCCCTCAAGAAATTGGGGGTCAGGCGGGTATTTGATGTTTCACTGGGGGCGGAAATTACCGTAGCATGTTACCACGAAGGCATTAAAAACGGGAATATGAATACTCCAGTTATCGCTACTCCCTGTCCGGCGATAGTCAAGTATATTGAATTGCATCACCCCGGTCTGATAAAATTCCTCGCTCCGGTGGGGAGTCCGGTGTACAATCTGAGTGTTTATGTACGGTCACTCTATCCGGACGCCGAGCTGGCCTTTATCTCTCCCTGTCTGGCCAAGAGACGGGAGTTTCAGGACCACCAGATGGTCAAATACAATGTGACTTACAGGTCACTGCAAAGAATCCTGCAGAATAATAATATTGATCTGGAATCACTGGAGGACGGCGAGTTTGATTCCGGGGTTGGAGGCAGGTATTGCTGCCAATTTTTCCAGTGCCGGCGGATTGAAAGAGTCCTACCTTTATCATTATCCGGAAACGCCGGCCAGCAGTATTGCCCGGGTTGATGGCCCATCAGTTTTCAGCGATTACCTGGTTAACCTGGAGACGGCCATTGGCAAGAGAAGTGAGCATCTCCCCATGATTATAGACATCCTGAGCTGTGAAAAGGGGTGCAACATGGGAGTGGGATGCACCAATAAGCTGGCTGATGAGATCGATTACCTGACCGCCACTCGTTCCGAAAGAGCGATAAAGGATCGTGAGGCCCAGGATGAGCTTAAACAATTCCTGACCAGGGTAATCAAAAACCATAATTTCGAGTATAAAGAATATGAGGACCTGTCCCGGCGGAATCAGCTTAAACTGCCCACAGCGAGCCAACTGCAAGAGATATACACTGACATGCACAAGGTTGAGGAAAAGGATTTCCGCAACTGTGCCGCCTGTGGTTACAACTCCTGCTACCAGATGGCAGTCGCCATATACAACGGTCTGAATAAGGCCGCCAACTGCCACCTCTATCAGGAAAAGGAACTGCGAATCGAACAGGAAGCCCTGCAGCGAATGCACTCGGAACTGACCAATGTTTTCGATACCATGTCTGACGGGGTAATTGTACTGGACAAGGCCGGCCGGGTTTCAAGTTCCAATCGGGCGGCCCGGGAAATCATGGGTTATTCGGGTGGTGACCTGTTGGGAATGAATGTGGTGGATCTGTTTTCCGGGAAAGCGCCGGGTACGCTTAATCTGTTGGAAACAGGAGAGCCGTTTGCCGACCGTGAGATTCTACTGGATGGAAAACGGGGGAAGATCCATGCCACGGCTACCGGCAAGCCAATCCGGGACACGGAAGACCGGATTGTAGGTGCCACAATTTTCCTAAGCCCCATAGCCCAGGTTAAGCAATTGGTTAATAAATTTGGCGGTTCCCAGGCGAGTTTTACCTTTGACTCGATAATAGGGGAAGACCAGCATTTAAAAAATGCCATCAGCCTGGCAATGATGGCTGCCACCAATTCTTCCACTGTCTTGCTGCAAGCGGAGAGCGGTACCGGGAAAGAGGTATTTGCCCAGGCTATTCATAACAGCAGCTTCCGCAGCGGCGGGCCTTTCGTAGCCATCAACTGCGCGGCGATACCGAGAGATCTGGTCGGGAGCGAGTTGTTCGGCTATGCGGAAGGGGCCTTTACCGGCGCCAAGCGCGGGGGAAGACCCGGTAGGTTTGAACTGGCCAATAGAGGGACGCTTTTGCTGGACGAAATCGGGGACATGCCCCTGGAGCAGCAGGCAGTCCTGCTGCGGGCCATCCAGGAAAAAGCCGTGGTAAGGGTCGGTGGAGATACACCCATCCAGGTCGACGTGCGCATCATAGCCGCTACCAATCAGGACCTGCTCTCCCTGGTGGACCAGGGAAGGTTCCGGGCGGACCTGTATTACCGTCTTAATGTAATTAAGATCAGCATCCCGCCGTTAAGAGAGAGACGGGGCGATATCAAACACCTTTTCAATTATTTTCTATCGGAAATGTCCGCCAGAATGGGCCGGAGTATTACCAGCGTCGACCCCTTGGCGATGAAATATCTGGAGAACTACGACTGGCCGGGAAATGTCCGCGAATTGCAGAACGTACTGGAAAGAATGCTGTTGGTATCCCAAGGAAGTATCCTGACCGTGGATTCTCTCCCGAGGGAGATTATTACTGATCATCGTGCCGTTGGCGGGTCGGGAGGAGCCTGGACATCCCCGGCTCCAGGTGCATCGGAACCGGCGGAACGGCCATTAGACCGGAAGGAGAGGAAGAAGCTGGCCAACGAGCAGGAAAAGAAGCAGATAATCGATACCCTGGACGAGTGTGCCGGCAATGTGAGCATGGCATCTGCCAAATTGGGTATATCTCGCAATACCATGTACAAAAAGATGAAGAAATACAATATCGTTAATTAGTCCAACCTGTAACCTGTGTGTCAACCCCGTTAGCTGGAGTTAACAAAAGGGTGACACTCCGAGACAGGTTAACAACCGAAAAGGGTTTATAATACAATCGCTATCATGGAATTTGAGCGAAATTTATAAAGTCCCGTACCACCCGGAGGTGGTGTGGGACTTTTTTTTAATGGATTGGCTTCCCCTTGGCGAGGTCACAATTCCCCTTGGAATGCATAAACATTCACCATCTAAATTAGACATCTGCTTGTTTCCCGATGTAATGGATACCGGGGAAATTGTGCCCGGAAGCCTATTTTGCCGCGCGTATTGGTGATTACTCCAGCCTGCTGTCCGTGTTGGCAGAGTGTTGCTGGCATGCTGTGTCAGACGGCTCCTGAATTTTTATGCATTCAAAATCTGGGTGGCGGAGCCGTGTTTTGCTGGCGGTTCGATTTTTTTCTACAAAATTTTTATTTAACACCGATTTTGGCACGCAACTTGCATTTACTAATTAACAAAAGGAAAGATGGAGCAGTTAAGAGGTCTGAGAAAAGTAAGGAGTTGATATTATGACAACCATCGCAATCAGAAACGAAAGCCTTCCCGAACCCTTGGGCACCGCTTATTCCAGAGCTGTAGACGAGTTTGTAAAGGCAGTCAGCTGCCCCCGTTGTGAGTGCGAAGTCTACGCGGTCGGTATCAGCCTCGAGTACTTTGTGGGATCAATATTCCTGGCCCTGGCAGACATCGAAAAGGGTTCTCCCAACGCGGAATGCACGCATCTGGCAATGATGCAGCTGGAGAGAAAGGAAAAGATAGCTGAGATCAACAACGCCAAGCTCAATCAGATGCTGCAGTACTTCTACGACAACGGAGGACCCGTGATGGAGTTCCCGGTTGATGAACAGAGGGTCGCTAAAATAGCACCCCGTTTCAACGCCCTGGTAAACAGCTTACTCCACAAGATGGATGCACTGGTAATTGAAGCCTCTGCCGGCCACATTAAGATCGACCAGATGGAAGCCGAGATTGGCAGCAGCATTCTCGAAACCTACACCGCCATGAAGGCCCTGTACCGCGAGTATGAGCTGCGGAACGCCTATGACGAACTGATCCGTATCAGAGTTGAGGACTGATATATGCAAAAGCGACAATCGACCAGGGGCTGGCTTAAGGTGAACCACAATAACCAGGCTGCCCCGGATTCAAGGGGCAGCCTGGTTGATCACCAATCCGACTTCCTCCTCTTTTGGGGGAGGTTTTCGTTTTTATAGCAGGAATTTGACATTGCAAGCGGAATATAAGATTTGTTATAACAAATTAGGTAGACTTAATAAGGAAGGCATAAAATTAATAAGGGGAGGGCTAGATTTGCGCAGGTTTAGGGTACTGGCTTTGGCCATGAGTCTGGTGATGTTAGTAGGTTTAATGGCCGGTTGTGGCGGCAACGAAGCCACTGGCGGCGGTGAGGATGTTATCAAGGTTGGTTTTTTAGGTGCTACGACAGGTGACGTGGCCTGTTATGGTATCCCGGGATTGAAGGGTCTGGAACTGGCGGTGGAGGAGATTAACGCAGCGGGCGGAATTCTCGGCAAAAAAGTGGAGATTGTCAAGGAAGACAACCGCGGTGACAAGACCGAGGCAGCAGCCATAACCAAGAAGTTTATCAGTAAAGACAAGGTTAGTGCTATCATCGGTGATCCCTGCACCGGCATTACCAAAGTGGCGGCCGAGGTTGCCCAGGACAATCAGATGGTCTTGATTTCTCCCGGAGCCGCAGGTGAGGGAGCGATTTCTGCGGGTGATTATTGTTTCCGCAACTGCCTTTTGGACAAACTGGCCTGTCCGGCAGTGGCGAATTACCTGATAGAAAAAGGCTATAAGAACTTTGCGCTGGTTACCGCGATCAACGATGACTACAGCGTAGGGCTGTCCGACTATTACCGTGCTGCTTTCAAGGAACTGGGAGGTAACATAGTAATCGATGAGAGTATTCAGAAGGGCGATACCAACTTTGCCGCTCAGGTAACCAAGATTAAACCCAAAAACCCGGATATCATCATTTTCACCGGGTACTACCAGGAAGCAGCTCTGTTCATGAAAGAGGTACGCAAACAGGGTATGGACCAGATCTTCGTCGGCGGAGACGGCTGCCTGGGTGAGGACCTCTACAAGCTTGGCGGCTCGGCAGTTGAGGGCAGCATAGTGTACTGCGGCTTCTCACCGGAACAAGCCCGGCCGGAGGTACAGGCTTTCCTGGAGAAATACGCCGAGAAATTCAATGGCGAGATGGCTGATATGTTCGCCGCGCAGTACTATGACGCGATGTATATTGTAGCTGAGGCCATGGAAAGAGCCAACAGCACTGATCCCAAGGTTTACAAGGCAGAGATGGCCAAGACGGTTGATTTCCCCGGCGTTTCCGGAATCACAACCTTCCAGGCCGATCGCGAGCCGATCAAAAACCCGGTTTTCCTGTTGACGGTGAAGGACAACAGTTTTAAACTCCTGGATAGTGCAGATGTTAAGATAAACTAAGCTATTTACCAACACAACCCTGTCACTTATAAGCGATGGGTGGGGAGGGAGAATGGTTGGGCCATATCCTTCTCTCCACCCATGTTTTTGGATAGGGCATTTCGGAGGACGTCTATGTTCTGGCAACAGTTGATTAACGGCCTGACCTTGGGCAGCACCTATGCTCTGATAGCCCTGGGCTATACCATGGTTTACGGAATAGTGCAGCTGATAAATTTCGCCCATGGCGAGATATATATGTTTGGTGCCTTTGTCGGGCTGTTTTTGGTATTGACCTTTGAGGTCAACATTTTTATTGCCATTCTGGGGGCCATGATCTTCTGCATGGTCCTGGGAATGCTGGTAGAGAGGGTGGCTTACCGTCCCTTGCGCGGTTCGTCGCGCTTGTCGGCCCTGATAAGTGCTATCGGGGTTTCGATTTTCCTGTCCACGCTGATGGTCCTGATCCGGGGACCCAATGTTACCAGTTACCCATCCGATGTTATCGAAATCATGACCTATAGCCTGGGTGCGATAGAGGTTTCCAGCCTGCAGGTGGTTATACTGGTGACCGCCTCGGTTCTGATGCTGGGCCTGCAGATCATGGTCCACCGTACCAAGATCGGAAAGGCTATGCGCGCCTGTTCTCAGGACCTGGACGCGGCGCGTCTGATGGGGATCAATGTGGACCGGGTGATTTCATTTACCTTCGCACTGGGTTCTGCCCTGGCGGCGGCCGGTGGTGTGATGGTGGGGATCTACTACAATGCGGTGCAGCCCTACATGGGACTGATGGCTGGACTGAAGGCATTTGCCGCTGCGGTTTTAGGGGGGATAGGTTCCGTCCCGGGGGCCATGGCGGGGGGTGTTCTCCTGGGAGTCCTGGAGAACCTGGGTATTGCCTACCTCGCGTCCTCATACAAGGATGCGATTGCCTTTGGTATTCTGATCCTGGTTCTGTTTATCCGGCCGCAGGGACTGTTCGGCAAAGCCACTACCAAGAAGGTCTAGTATTGAAATTGAAAACAAGCAAACGTGTCTCGACCGCAACTGTGCATCACTGCATCACGGGGACAGTCCCCACGATGCAAAATGCATCATGGGGACTGTCCCCGTGATGCAGTGCCGCGGAAAAACGGTCGGACGCGGAGGTGAAATATGGAAGCACTGCTGCTACAGTTTGTAGATATATATGTTTTGCAGATATTAGTGTTGATTGGCATCAACATCATCCTGGCCCTGGGATTAAACCTGATCACCGGGGTTACGGGTCAGCTGTCGATGGGACATGCAGGGTTTATGAGCATTGGTGCCTATACCTCGGCTATACTGGCCGTAAATTTTGGCATGCCCTTTTGGTTCTGTCTGCCGGCGGCGGGATTGATGGCCGCCCTGGTAGGAGTGCTCATCGGGATTCCGACTCTGCGGCTGGAGGGGGACTACCTGGCCATGGTTACCATCGGCTTTGCCGAGATTGTGCGGGTGGTTTTTCTTAACCTGGACATCGCCGGGCGCGGGCTGGGGATCTCAGGGATACCGGCGGAGACCAATTTTGATCTGGTCTGGGTTCTGGTGATCGTGATTATCCTCCTTAATACCGGCCTCTTGAAGTCCAGACCAGGGCGGGCTTTGTATTCGATTCGGGAGGACGAGATTGCGGCTGAGGCCTCGGGGGTTAATACCACCCTGTACAAGGTGGTGGCCTTCGCGATGGGGACTTTCCTGGCCGGGATCGGTGGTTCTCTCTACGCCCATTACCTGACGTATATAAGCCCTCAGGACTTCGGGTTTATGAAATCAGTGGAGTACCTCAACATGGTGGTCCTGGGAGGCATGGGCAGCATACCCGGAACGATTCTGGGTACCGTGATACTGACCATGGCCCCGGAGGTCCTGCGTTTTGTTCAGGATTACCGGCTGTTGTTCTACGGTGCACTGCTGGTTACGCTGATGATTTTCCGGCCCAACGGGCTGCTGGGCGATGTGCGCTGGGTGGATGTGAAGCATACCTGGAAACGGCTGCGCGGACGCCTGGGTTTTTCGCAAGGGGATCAACGGTAGACTATGTGAATGTTAATGTCACGCGAACTGGGAGATGTTTATGGCTATTTTAGAGGTCAAGAATGTAAGTCAGGAGTTTGGAGGTCTGCGGGCTCTGGACCGTGTGAACATCGCGATTGAGAAGGGGGAAATCTTCGGCCTGATCGGTCCCAATGGTGCAGGCAAGACCACGCTGTTTAACCTGATTACCGGGATATACCGGCCGACCTCCGGGGAGGTCTTGTTTGAAGGCCGTTCTATAGGTGGGATCAAGCCTCACCGCATCGCCGAGGCCGGAATCGGGCGGACCTTTCAGAACATCCGTCTTTTCAAAAAACTATCGGCTCTGGATAATGTGCGGGTGGGGATGCATTCGGTCTCCAGGGCAGGTTTTGTTTCGGCTATGTTTCATGCCCCCTGGGCCCGGAAACAGGAGCGGATTACCGTGGAGAAATCGATGGCCCTTCTGGAACTGGTTGGCCTGGGCGACAAGGCGATAGAACTGGCAGGGAGCCTGCCCTATGGTGAGCAGCGCTGCCTGGAGATTGCGCGGGCGATGGCCCTTGAACCGGCCCTGATCCTGCTGGACGAGCCGGCGGCAGGGATGAACGCGACGGAGAAGGAAGAACTCCTGAGACTGATACGCAAGATCCAGGAGATGGGGGTGACCGTTCTCCTGGTGGAACATGATATGAATGTGGTTATGAACATCTGCCACCGGATTGCAGTCCTGGACTACGGGCGCAAGATCGCCGAGGGGGAGCCGGAGCAGATCAAGAACGATCAGCGGGTAATTGAGTCTTACCTGGGAGTGGAGATGTGACCTCTCCCCGTAACCCGTACTTACTGATTTTTGCAGCCATTGTCTGCGTATCCACCGCTTCGATCATGGTGCGGTTCACGACCGCACCACCTCTGGTAATCGCCTTTTACCGCCTGAGTCTCACCGCCATTCTGGGAGGAATCCTGATGGCGGGCAGCCGACAGCGCTGGCCGGCTGAGCGCTCCCACCTGCCGAAAGCCGGGTTGGCCGGTCTGTTTCTGGCAGCGCACTTCGGGTTCTGGATAACCTCCCTTTCCTATACCTCGGTAGCCAGTGCCGTTTTGTTCACCAACCTCCAGGTGATCTTTGTGATCATATTCTCAAGGCTGTTCCTTAACGAGAGGATTAATCCACGGGCTATGATCGGGGTGGCGGTGGCCCTGGCCGGCAGTGCGGTCATTGGTGGGGGAGATCTCTTTAATGGACGCCTGTGGGGGGATGTCCTGGCCTTGATCAGCGGTTTTTTGTTTGCGGTTTACCTGATGATCGGGCGCAGCATAAGGAGTGAGGTCGCCATCTGGCCCTATACGGTGGTGATCTCGGGGATAGCCGGAGTTTTTTTGGCCGTTGCAGTCGCCGTGACCGGTCAGCCATTTGCGGGTTACCCAAAGCTTGACTACCTTTGGTTCCTGCTGATGGCTCTGCTGCCGGGAATCGGGGGCCATGGCATTCTCAATTGGGCCATCAAATATGTAAAAGCCCCCATGGTAGCCATCTCCATACTGGGAGAATCAGTGGGGGCCTCTATTCTGGGGTATATCCTGTTACATGAGAACCTGGCCTGGTTTCAGCTGCTGGGCGGGGCCATGGTGCTCTTTGGGATCTACTGGGCAGTCAGCCATGAAGCTACTTCCAGGCCGTGAACAACCGGGTATTGGGGTAATAGTGTTCCACAATTTCCCGGGCCGTCTTGCCTTCTTTGGCCATTTCGTATGCACCCCACTGGGCCATGCCACATCCGTGTCCCCAACCGGTACCGGTAAAAACAACGTTGTTGCCCTTAACCGATATACCTGTGATCAGGGTCGATCTCAGGCGTTCGGGACCCAGCCTCATCCTGAGGTCATAGCCCTTGACGGCTTTATCCCCGGCGGTAATGTCAATCGCCCGTCCACTGGGGCCCTTGCGGGTGATTTTGATGGCATCAATGTCGGCGCCGCTGCCAAAGATGCCCTGCAGTTCGGATTTGGGGACTGACGCCTGCCATCGGCGTTCCCGGGGTGGGGCAAACCTGGCGCCGGGTGAATCCACAACCTGGGTATAGGGTGCTGCCGTCTTGGCCAGTTCGGGAAAACTCTCCTGCAGTGAAGCGGTTCGGGGTCCAGCATAGGAGTGGAACAGGGCATAGGCAAACCTGCCGTTGTAGAGCAGAACCTGCCCCCGGGTGTCCTTTACCGCCTTGGCGATCGCCGGAGTTACCTTATCCCGATCGTAAGCCTGAAAGTGTTCCGGGAGGTCGCAGGTATCGGCGTTGTGCTCGTTTTGCACCCCACCACGGACAATCTTGGCCATGGTCATACTGCGAGCCACAATGGCCTGAGCTTTGAGGGCTTCGGGCGGAAACTTGGGTCCGATCTCCGCTGCCACCACACCTTCCAAATACTTTTCAAGCGGCATCTTTTCTATGCCGTTAGTCTTGTGAAGGAAAACCGTAATAGTAGGCTCTTCCTGGTATTTCTTGACTTCAGGTGCCGGAGTAACCGGTTCCGGCTTGCGCGGGGTCGGGGTGCGCATCTGCGGACTTATCACGAGGATGGCCAGCAGCAGAACTGCGGCGATCCCCAGGAGCCATAGGGAGGTCTTGTTCTTAAAGAGGTCTTTCAAGTTATTCGGCATGAAGTTTCACCCCCGAGGTTTGTCTGCATATAGATTTCCCCGCCCCTGGTTTGTTATTCGACGGAACGGTCTGCTATGATATCTAAAGTTAGGGTTTTC
Organism: Syntrophomonadales bacterium; assembly: GCA_050951725.1. GTDB lineage: Bacteria > Bacillota > Syntrophomonadia > Syntrophomonadales > DTU052 > DTU052. The sequence continues at coordinate 21,582 of JBMNJO010000020.1, forward strand.
TGTAGGGAAATCAAGTTACAGTTGAGGATGATGTGCGATGAACATAGTGCTGGTTGAACCGGAAATACCGCAGAATACAGGCAATATAGCCCGCACCTCGGCCCTGACCTGCAGCACCCTGCACCTGGTGAGGCCGCTGGGATTCTCCCTGGAGGATCGCTACCTGAAACGGGCTGGACTGGATTACTGGGAACACGTGCGGCTGATTGAGTGGGACAGCTTTGATGACCTGGTCAAGGCCCATGCCGGGAGCAGGTTTTACCTGGCGACTACCAGAACCGACTGCACCTATGATCAGGTCAGGTATGAGCCCGGGGATTTCCTGGTTTTTGGCAAGGAAACCGCGGGATTGCCGGCTGACATCCTGGCGATGTTTCCCGAGTCCCATATCCGCATTCCGATGCTGAACCTGGGGCGTTCCCTCAATCTGTCCAACTCGGTGGCTATCGTCCTGTATGAGGCCTTGAGGCAGCAGGGATTCCCCGGACTGCGGTAAGGCCTCACGCCAGCGAAGGGACATCCTTTACCGATGGTTGGATGAATGGGTTTGCCGGAATGGGTCAGGTTGACAGGGTCGCTCCGGATGTTGCTGTGCAGCAGGAATGGGCATCAAAAAACCTCGTTGTTCACGAGGTCTTTCGTTAGGTATTATTCTTCCGCTTCTTTGATCGCCTCGGTGGGACATACCTCGGTACACGAGCCGCAATCGGTGCACTTTTCGGGATCGACTACGTATTTGTCCTCGCCTTCGCTTATGGCTTCGGCCGGGCACTCATCAGCGCAAATGCCGCAGGCTATACACTCATCATTGATTACGTGAGCCACCAATCTTCCCTCCCCATATTAATAAATGGTAACGTTATTATATTAACAAAAATAGCGCGACTGTGTGAAGTGTTATTTCGGAGGCAGTAAATGGTGACGGGTGAAAGCGGGAACCCTTTGGGGTAGTAAGGCCCGCGGATCGGGCACATTATCCTGGAAAGCGGGAGATAATGGAGGCAGAGGGCTGATCATTTGCTTTAAGCCCGGCTCACGCCTGCCAATCCACCTTTTTTCGACATTTTCGGCCAAAATAAAATTTTTCTCAGGAGGCAGAAATTGCGGTTTCTTTTGATGGCTAATGGGGATTACGGAGACATAACCTGGTACCAGCAATTTAAGGATGATTTTGACCGGGTAATCGGTGTGGATGGGGGTACTGTCTGGGCCATGCGGATGGGTATCGTTCCCCATCGGGTGGTAGGAGATATGGACTCAATTTCGCCGCAAGCCAGGGATTATGCCGCCTCGCTCGCGGCAGAATTCACCGTGGTACCAAGGGAGAAGGATAATACCGACTTCCAGCTGGGTTTGGAACTGGCAGAAGAGGATGGAGCCGCCGAGATAATCATCTGGGGTGGCACGGGCACCCGTCTTGACCACACCCTCTCCAATCTGTTCAGCGCTTCCAGCCTGGTCCTGCGGGGAATTAAGGTATGTTTTCAATCACCCCGGGAGGATATCCATCTGATCAACCGCCGCCTGATCCTGTCGGGCAAGGTGGGGGACACGGTATCCCTGATCACCCTGGGTGATGAAGCCCGGGGGGTTACCCTGCACGGATTCCAGTATCCGCTTACAAATGCCACCTTAAATGGGCGTTGGCAGCACGCGGTTTCCAACATCATTACCGAGCCCCAACCGGTTGTGGAAATCGGAAGCGGGGTAGTGGCGGTGATTCATTACCGGGAACTGCCCTAAATCCGTTAATCCAGCATAATACGGTCCCATCTCGACCAGAATAATCCCATCAGGTAGGAGTAAAATGAGTTCCGTGAATAATCCGGTTGGCCCTGCTTTTATTTTTCGCCCTTCGTATCTGGATTGACCAGTAGATCCTGAATATGCGGGCGATTTGCCGGGGCAACGGGATTTGTTACAGGATACTCAGAAGGAGGATTAATTATGGAACAAAATCTGGGACCGGTCATGGACAAGAAGGATTTCCTGAGTGACGGGGTATTTGACAAGGAGCCATATGAAGGGCTTTTAATCAGTGCCCGTTCCGATGGCAAGCTGGATATCGGGATTCAGTTGACTCAGGATAAGGTTCTGAAGGTTGATGAAGCCTACGGTGAGGAGGTCAGGGAAAAAATCGCCAAGTGGACGCCCCATATCCCCACCATCCAAAAGCAGTGGGGCGAGAAACCGGACCTGCAGAACTATGACGGTTAAGGGCTCGGAGGTGTAAACCACCTCCGTTTTTTAAACAAAAAAACCGCGTATAAATACGCGGTTTTGAATGCTTATGAGTGGTCGGGATGACAGGATTTGAACCTGCGCCCTTCTGGTCCCGAACCAGACGCGCTACCAAACTGCGCTACATCCCGACGCACCCTATATTCTAACACCGTCAACGGGATTAGGCAAGTATATATGCTGTCTGATTAAAGTTACTGTTTTAGCGGGAGCTGTGACTTGTAGCCGGTGAATACATCTGTCGAGTCAGCTATCTGAGCGGGGGATGCCAGATCGGACTGATATTCGCCCAGGTTGAACAACTCTTCAAAATGCCTTATCTGAATGCCCTGGAGCCGGTTGCGGTTGTCAATCAGCAACTGGCGCAGGTCATCATTGATCATCTCGTTGATTGCGGTCTGGTAGTTGGAGAGGTTCTGCTTCTCCATCAGCAGGATGTCATTCAGCCTATCCCGCAGATTCATGTTGGGGTCCTTTACCTTGGGCAGTTCCGGAGAAACCGGTTTGCCTATCTTTTTAACCCCCGTTTTTGAGGTTACAATTTGCTGGGTATCCATTAATGCATGCCTCCTTGTGCGCTGTTCACCTGGTTCAGGTAATTGAGCAGCGTCGTATAGTTCTGTTGGTGAACGCTGGCAGTGTCATAGAATACCTGGTGATGTGCCGATTGCGCTTGGAGTTCCTGGTTGGCATACTGAAATGACTTTTTGGCCGACAACAACTCCCAGGATAGAATGTCGTTGATGTAGTTGAGCTCCTTAATGGAAAGGTTTTTCATCGAATCCTCCTTCGTAGTTTTTTTGTAATTGGTTAAACTCCCATGCCTGGTGTGGTCTGGGACACAGCGATTTTCATGGGAAATCGAGTCGACTGGCGCAAGTAAAAAAAAATGTCCCCAACATGAGCCAGGTCTGAGGGAAACCACGGCCGGGTGTGCAAATAAAGAACCGTTCTCAACCTTGCGCGCATGTTGCCCCTTGGCGAGCTGACAGGCTCACCAGGGGCTGGGCGCTTTTGGCAGTTACTGGTGATGGATCATTTTGGCGTTCCTGCCCATGGGTTTATCCATGACCACGTGCTCTATAGACAGGGGTTTGCCTTCCACGGTAATCTGAACCTGGTCGATGTTGTCCAGCTCGGTCAGGGTGTTGACGATGGAGTTGATAGTCATTGACTCGCCGGCCGCTCCCCCGGAATGCTTGCTGTGCATCTCCGAGGAGAAGTCAACGTAGGCGGTGGTACCTTTTACCTCCACTGACCGGACCTCGGCCTGCGCCGGTATGGTCCGGCGGAGTTCATTGTTGCGGGGGCCTTTGATTAACTCGTTAACAATCGTTTTGATATACCCTGCAGTGCTTAGGTTATTTGGTACCGATATAGTTCTGGTTTCCGGGACCACTGCGGTAGCCTCCGGATTGGCAAAATAGAGGGTTACATTCCTTTTTACCGTCGGCTGGGTCTGATTCTGAGCCGGGCCAGCGGGCGGCGGTGCGGGTTTTTTGGCTGGGGTTTGGGTTTCGGTCCTGGCCTGCAAGGGGAAGGTCTTCATCCAACCCCGGGCCCTGCCGCTGGGTCCTTTCAGTTCCTCGCCCTCGACCAGGATTTTTACTTCATCAATCTCGTCAAACTGGGTCAGGGTGTTGACGAAGGCGCCTACTCCAAGGGTCTCAGCCATGCTGCCGTCAAACCGTGTAAAGTCATCATTGACATCGACAATCAGCTTGTCATCTTGTTTAATGGTCCCATAAACTCTGGTATTGGGTGAAATGTTAACGCGGTAGTTGTCATTTTCCGGGCCCTGGATCAGAGCCTTCAGCACTGCGGTGTACTTGTCGGCCCCGGCTTCGATTGTGACCCGCCTGTCTTCAGTTACCAGCCTTTCGTTATCCTCGTTGGCAAAGTAGAGCTTAACCGTTTGGGTAGTCTGATCAGGCCGCTGGGGAGCTTTCTCCTGGTTCTGCGCACACCCAGCCAGCAGTGTGACCATCGAAAGTGCAGCCAATAAAAGGGTCAACCGTTTAACCATTCAATTCACTCCTTTCCTGGACTTAGTATGCTCAAACCACCGTCAATCTTGCATCGGATTGACACCGGGTTAACGGTGACGTTACCGGAAATAAGGCTTAGTCCGTAACCGGCCGGGGCCCTGGGTTTTGGAGAGAGCGAACGGGTCCCGGCTGCCCTAAATGGAAACTGAAAGGTTCTCTGACTGCACTCGCTTTACGACCAGACCGGGAACAGCCGAGCGACGATATTACAGTTAAAGCCTCGTTATGCCTCAGCCAAGAAACTCTTTCAATACCGTGTAAACCTTCCCGGGATACTGGTTAAAAAACAGATGCCCGCCCCCGGGAATGGTTATAAGTTGAGCTGCCGGGATGTGCTCGGCAAGTATTCTGGAGTTTTGAGGGGGAACCAGGACATCCATATCTCCTGTAATTATCAGGGTATTATGTTTGATCTGCGGGAGGCGTTCAAAGGTGTCGTGAGCCTGGATGGCTCCCAATTGCCGGAAAAAGACTTTCGCAGGCATAGGAGAAATGGCGATTGACTGGACAAAAGCCTTTACCTTTTCAGGACTGTTCTTGAGAAAGTCCGGGGTAAATACCAAATCCAGGGTCTTTTCGGGGGAGGTGATGCTCTCGGCCAGGATTTGAACGGTTTCCGCTGTGGCGGGCACGGAATGAGCCGGACCGCAGTTGGTGCACCCCAGGGCCAGTTTGTCCACGGCGTCCGGAAACAGCAGCGCGATCTCCTGGGCAATCATACCGCCCATAGAGATTCCCATAACGTGGGCTTTATCTATTCCCAGGGCCCCCATCAGGCTCACAGTGTCACGGGCCATCATGGGGATGCTGTATTCCATGTCCGGAGCGTCGGTTCTGCCGGCGCCCCGGTTATCGATCAGGATTACCCGGTAATCCTGACTGAGCCGCTCAATGAACTCATCAGGCCACCAGTCGCTGTTGCCGGCCAGACCCATAACCATCACCAGAGGATAACCCGCACCAGATACGCGGTAATACATATTGATATCGTTAACAGCTTGGTATGGCATATTTTAATCCTCCTTTTATTGTTAGCATCATGATAACCTTAGATTAACAGATGAATCCAGGCCAAATTGATGCTGGCCAACAGCAAACGGCGGTTGCCGCGCATTCAAGCGCGTAGACCGCCGTTTATGAATTCTTTGTCCCCGCGTCTTCGCTTTATGCATTTCGGGCAGCGCAGGGCTGATGTCTGTGACAGGCCGGCCCCCGCTTTGCCGTGGTTGGTACGGTTCATAGTTATCTGAGTGAGTGCGCGATAGATCTTGGTCGCCTGTCGGGATCGGGATGGTCCAGTTCATAGTTCTCCAAGCGGGTGGTCGATGTTATCCGGATTAATAAAAAATCCTCTTGCTGTTGTAATGATCATAGATGTGCTGCAGGGTTTCTCCGAACCTCTGATAGTGTACGATTTCCCGCATCCGCAGCCAGGCCAGGGTCTCAGTGACTCCTGGATCATCTGACAGCTGGATAAGGTATTCATACGTGGAGCGGGCCTTTTGTTCAGCAGCCATATTCTCGTGCAGGTCGGTTATGGGATCCCCTTTGGATTGGATGTAGGCGGCAACCCAAGGTACCCCATCGCCATTAACGAAGTACAAGGCCTTGTCATGGTCAGCATAATAGCCTTCCATGCCCGCTGCCTTGATCTGATCGATAGAAGCATCCTTGATAAGGTTATAGACCAGGGTGGCCACGATCTCCATATGGGCCAGTTCTTCGGTGCCAATATCATTCAGGATCGCTTTGGACCTTCCGGTCGGCATGGTGTACCTCTGGGTTAGATAACGAAGTGAGGCAGCCAGCTCGCCATCAGGTCCGCCATACTGGGTGATTACTGCCTTGGCCAGCTTGGGGTTGGTTCCGGTGATCTTGGCCGGGTATTCAAGTTTCTTTTCATAAATCCACATAGATGTTCCTCCTCTCTCCTTCAGGCGAAGTTAATTTGCCAAGGCCAGGGTTCATCAATCCACTGCCAAGGGAAATCGCTCGTGGAATAGCCGAAATTGGTGAGTGGTCCAAATTTCTTTTCGTACTCAGCTTTCAGCTCGGCCAGCTTTTTGACGGTTTCATTGAAGTCGTTCAGAGCCTTCTTGTCGTCCGGATGGGTGTCCAGGTAGAGGTTAAACTCCACAGCAGTAAACTCTTCAGCCATAATGTTAATCAACATGGTCTTTCTGTCCTTATCCATTCCTCCCACCCCTTCCCATAGTCCGCCAGGAGGGCGTCTCACGAGTACGATCACGTACACGCTCACGATCCGGCTCCCGTTCCCGCTGCGGTTCATGTTTTAGCGGTTCTTTGCTTTTCTTCTTCTCGTATGGCATATACAGCTCAGGGAATATAGTTCCCTTTTGCAGGCCTTCCAGGGGTGAAAAGCGCTTGGTGTACTGCTGGTCTTTAATATACGCCCGGGCCAGTTCGAGCTCGCTTTGTCCTTTCAAAGCATTTACTCCCTTCACAAATAATTCTGCTCCATAGTATGTAAAACAAAGATTGAATTGTTACTTTGGCAGGGGTATTTCCAACAGTATGGGGTACAGAAAAACGAGGAATGTCGAAATGGTGGGCTGCGGCGAATTGCATCGTGTGCGGATTCTTGGGAGGATGAAACAGGGGTATATGCTTGAGACAGGGTAATGGGGGTACCGGGAGACAAGGAGCGACCTGGCAAGGTGGTGACATAAAGTGGGTGCGAGATCCGCTGAATGGAGAAGGGAATAGGGGTACTGGGAAACGGGAGCGACCGGGCAAGGTCGTGACATATAACAGGGGCGGGCGGCACCTGCTGGGTGGAAAGGGGAACAGGGACAGGGACAGGGGACAGGGTGATAGAATAGCAACACCCTGCTAAGGCGAACGACGAAAAGGGGCGAGCCCCATGGACGGGGTTGGTGGACCACTGAGCATGGACGTGAAATGGCCCGATCCCTTTCGTCTGAGACAAGCAGTTGGTGTTGCATCATGCGAAGTCTGTCAAACTAACAAAGTTACTTTTCAGCTGGCAATCAAGCCAGTACCGGCGCGGTTGCTTCGAAGTTCTCAATCAGCCTTCTCACCTCATCAGGGATGGGGACGCTCCGCTTGATTCTCATATCATATCCGGCATAGATGCTTTCTGCCAGAACGATGGGTTCGGTTCCGCCTTCCTTCCTGATCATAAAGTTGGTTACGAAACTCGAATTCCCCAGCTTGGATACCTTGACATAGACATTAAGAACATCATCAAAAAGGCCTGACCCTTTGAACTCCAGCGTGGTTTTGACCAGCGCAAAGTCGAATATCGGTTCTTCGGAAGGGATCATGGCCATCCCCAGATTGCGAAAATACTCGGTAATTCCGATGTCCAGGTAGGTCAGGTAATGGCTGTTAAAAACTATCATCTGTCCATCAATCTCGGCATAACGAACTCGAAGTGAGTGACAAAAGCGGTACCCTTCTGACAATGTTGGTTACCTTCCTTTCATTCTTTTTTTGGCTGAAAGTAATCTGAACAATACCGGGGTCATTTTCTGGCCCACCGGGCCATGTGTCTGAAGACTCAGGTCTCCTTGGAATCATCACAGGCAGCAGGGGATTGCCAGGGAATAAGGATCAGGGCAATGATAAGGCAGATCCCGGCCAGGACTAATTGAATCATCGAGCCGCTGAAGGGTCCTATTAAAGTTCCGGATAACGGCCTAACCAGCATCAATACCAGGGCTATCGCCAGGGGTAAAAGCCAAATACGTCCCAATTAGCATCCCTCCCATGGAATTCGAGTCTGGTCACCTGCGGTAACCATCATTCTGCAGGCGGCTGCACTTGGAGCAGAATACGGACTGCTGGCGCATTACTTCGGAAAGGGGTTTCCCGCAGCGCAGGCAGAGGCCTTCAGCCAAACGGCGCTGTCGTTCCAGAATAGTCTGCTGGTGTTTGAACATCCAGGAGATGATCTGGTCCCTGACGGATTCCCGTATTTTGCTGAACTTTACTCCGGCAAATATCTGGTCGGTGTCCGTTCCGCTTTCGGTTCGGGCTACCTCGCCCCTGATGACCAAACGGTTCCGGGGTTCCAATTCAAGGAACAGCTCCAACTCGTCTCCGACCTGCAGCGGATGTGCGGTGGCAATCTTACAGCCGCCCCCGCTTAGATCCACTATCAAGCCCTCCAATTCTTCCTCATCCGCATCAGCAAACTCGGAGTCTGCTGCCGATGACTGTCGGGGATGGGTGATGATGAAGCGACAATGGAGTGATGACTCTATCCTGGCCCAGGCCCTTCGCTGTACCGTTTCAGCAGAATCGTCAGACGAGGGCGATGGTTCGGATGGGCTGTTGGATTTGAGGCGACGCCGGCTTAACTCAAAAATAGTCAGAGCTATCAAACCCAAACCCAGGGCCAGAAAGAGGTGGTTGATTATAGGAGAATCATCCCCGCGGAGGTACTCTCTGAAGGCTTTGGTAAACTCACTGTATTCCCAGGTTTGTGCACCAATTTGGATCGATGGAGCAGCAGCCTGAACCAGAGAAGGAGGAGAGAGTATGTAAACTATCAGCAGGCACAGTATTAATGGTATCACAAATTTTGCTCGAACTCCTATGGCAGTTCCCCTCCCTCCAGTGTTAGCCGATACCTCATCCCGGACCTTGGTCCCAAATCCAGAGAACTTTTCCTATTATCATCTTATCATGCTGGACTGGAATTGAAAATTATTCAAGTCTTGAGATTAGTGGTTGGCTGATAAAGAAAAAAGTGATGCACGGGGCCTGACCCCGTGCATCACTGCATCACGTGTATCATGGGTGCATCACGGGGACAGTCCCCACGATGCATATTGCATCACGGGGACTGTCCCCGTGATGCAATATATTCTCAGACCGCGAGTTTACTGGCCTCAAGTGAGGTTTCTTCGTAATGGGAGAACTGCATGTTGAAACTGGCGCGCCCCTGTGTTATCGACCTTATGGAGGTCGAGTACCCGAAGAGTTCGGCCATTGGGACAAACCCCCTGATTACCTGGGTGTTGTAACTGGTGTCCATGGACTCCAGGCGACCGCGTTTACTGTTCAGGTTGTTTATTATGTTGCCGGTAAACTCGTCCGGTGCAGTTATCTCAAGCTTCATAATCGGCTCCAGGAGCTTCGGTGCCGCCTTGGACAAGGCGTCCTTAACCGCCAGGAGTCCGGCCATCTTGAAGGCCATCTCCGAGGAGTCGACCTCATGGAATGAGCCGTCCAATACGGTAACCTTGACGTTGACTACCGGGAAGCCCTTTATTGGACCTTCGTTCAAGGCTTCCATGACCCCTGATTCGATGGCAGAGAAGTATTCCCGGGGAATGACCCCGCCGGTAATCTTGAACTGAACACTGGTTTCGTCCGCCGGTTCTATCAGGAGTTTCACATGACCGTATTGCCCGTGTCCGCCGGTCTGTTTTACGAAACGGCATTCGCCGTTGGCGGCGCGGGATATGGTCTCCTTGTAGGCTACCTGCGGCCTGCCCAGACGGGCATCCACCTTGAATTCCCGTTTGAGACGTTCAGCGATGACCTCCAGGTGCAGTTCACCCATGCCCGATATCAAGGTCTGGCCGGTCTCATGGTTAACCGACGCCTTGAAGGTTGGGTCCTCTGCTGACAGCTTGGCCAGGGCTTCTGCTACCCGGACCTGGTCCATGCGGTTTTTGGCCTCTATGGCAATGGAGATGACCGGTTCCGGGAAATCAATGTCCTCCATGAGGACCGGTCTTTGTTCCGATGCCAGGGTATCACCGGTGCTAACATTCTTGAGCCCGATGATGGCGGCGATATCTCCCGCTCTGATCGCCGTGACCTCTTCGCGGTGATCAGCATGCATCCGCAGGAGGCGTCCCACATGCTCGCGACGTCCCTTGTTGACATGATAGACATTGCTACCTGAGGTCAGGACACCGGAATAGACCCTGACAAAAGCCAGTTTGCCGACATGCCGGTCAGCCACGATCTTGAAAACCAGGGCGGCAAACTCATCGTTTTCATCCGGACGGATCATAACGGGTTCACCACTGCCATACAATGATGCCTTCACCTCACCGACATCCTCGGGTGAGGGAAGGTAATCCACGATGGCATCCAGCAAGGGCTGAACCCCGACGTTACGGTAAGAACTGCCGCACAATACCGGAACCAGACTGCCGGCGATGGTCTGACGCCGCAGAGCTGACATAATCAGGTCGTTTGAAACCGGCTGGTTCTCCACGTACAATTCCATGACCGCCTCATCAGTCTCCGCCAGGGTCTCAATTAATTGCTGGCGGAACAGAGCAGCGTCCTCCCGACACTCAGCCGGGATCGGGCAATGAGTCATGTTTACGCCCAGTTTGTCAATAAAGGTCAGGTAACTTTCGTTAATGATATCGATTATTCCGGTCAGCCCGTGTTCGCCAATGACGGGGATGGTTAACAGTACCGGGTTGGCTCCCAGGTTACTGCGAATCTGATCCACCACCCGCTGGTAATCTGCTCCGACAGCATCCATCTTGTTGATAAATGCGATCCGCGGTACATGGTACTTGTCGGCCTGTCGCCATACGGTTTCCGACTGGGGTTCAACCCCGCCCTTGCCGCAGAAAATGACTACTGCGCCGTCCAACACCCGCAGGCTCCGTTCAACCTCAGCGGTGAAATCCACATGACCGGGGGTGTCCACTATATTGATGGTTTCACCTTTCCAGGAGCAGGTGGTAGCAGCCGAGGTAATAGTAATACCCCGTTCCTTCTCATATGGGAGATAATCCATGACACTCTCACCGTCATGGGTCTCTCCTACCTTGTATGTCTTGCCCGTGTAATACAGGATGCGTTCCGAAGTAGTCGTTTTACCTGCGTCAATATGGGCGATTATCCCTATGTTTCTCACGTTACACCCTCACCTTGTTTCATAATTCGGCCAAAAAGCAACCAAAATATAATGCTACATCGTTTGTGATGCGTTGTCAAGAATTGCATCACGGATTGCGGTAGGGATGTCCGTTGCCGGACACCCCCCGCACAGATCCGTACGTGAGGAATTACCTCATACGGCTCCTACCTCGGGTTAGTGACGCGAAGTCTTTCGGATGGGTATGGATGAAGTATTCTTGCTGAAGGAATCCAAGTAGCTACCAATCGCTTGATTCTTTCCCACGTGAGATTTCGTGCTTTTTGGCTTCTGCGTCTTAGTGCATGTAGCCACGCCTTGATGACTTCAGTTCGAAAAGCATCAATTGCCGGTTTATTGCCGGGAACTGCGAAGTAGTTGAAGTGTCCCTGCACTACTGCACGTAACCATTTTCCTTGTTCGGGGATGGGGTCATGTCGTCGGCGTATGATCTCTTCCCTGACTGCCTTTACTTTCCCCTGCAGACGTTTGGCTATGGTTTTCCTACGTACTGTAAAGCGGTCGCCTTTCCGTGTCCTGCCACAGATATGTGTAAAACCCAGGAAGTCAAACGTTTCGGGCTTGCCTTCGCCGCGTACTGCCCTGTTCTCTGCTGCGAACCTTCCGAACTCAATAAGTCGGGTCTTTTCGCTGTGCAATTCCAGCCCGAATTTTGCCATGCGTTCCCCCAGTTCTTGGAGAAAGCGTTCTGCCTCTTTTCGATGCTGAAACCCCATGACTACATCATCGGCATAACGCACAATGATTACTTCCCCTGCAGCATGCTTGGTTCGCCATTGGTGTGCCCACAAGTCGAGCACGTAATGCAGATAGATATTTGCTAAAATTGGCGATATGACCGCCCCTTGAGGGGTGCCGACAGTCGTTTTTGACCACTGACCATCTTCGGATACTCCGGCTCTAAGCCATTTCCGTATTAAGCGAAGCAGTCTTTGGTCTGCGATACGGTGCTCCATGAATTTCATCATCCATTCATGGTCAATGGTATCAAAGAAGCTGCGTATGTCTGCATCCAACACCCAGTTTACCTTTCGTCTTGTGATTCCTACCCATAGTGCGTCCAGCGCATTGTGTTGGCTACGACCTGGGCGGAATCCATAGCTGAATCCCATGAAGTCCTCTTCGTATATCTGGTTCAGTATCCAAACTACGGCCTGTTGGACTATTTTGTCCTCTAGCGCGGCTATGCCGATTGGGCGTTGCCTTCCGTCCGGTTTGGGTAACCAGATTCTTTTCGAGGGCTGTGCTCGGTATCTGCCACTTTGGACGCTTTGGTGGAGATTTGTCAGGTTTGCCTCCAGTTCCTTCCCGTACTGCCTCCATGTCATTTCGTCTATCCCGGGTGCCGCATTTCGTTTTAATGCCATGTATGCATTCCGAAGCAGATCAGTTGTGATATGGTGCATTAAGGTGGTAAACCGAAGGTTCTTGTCCCTGTGCGCGGCTTCGCGTATTCTGTTGAGTTTGGTCAATGCTTCCCCCTGTCTCTGCGTACAGCTCGCAGCCATATCCTCAGAATTTCCCTTGGTCACCGGCCTTCCCTCCAGTGCCTCCGCCATTGGTTAGCCAATTTTGTTCGGCTCCTTCTTTGGTACTATGCCGGTGTCTGACTTCTCAGCAACGTGCATGTCAGGATTACGGCCACAGGCCTTCCCTGACCGACCCGCCGTTTTTCTACCAACGGATGCTGCTGAGATCTCCCGGTTCTCGAGCATAGAGTGTCCACGCATGCCCAGGTTCTTCGACTCCGCGGGGTCAGTATGCGACTCGCTACACTTATCGCCGTCTTACCGTATTGCCTTCCCTATCAGTCCACGAGGTCGGCACCCCGGATGGGTGATTTCGGAGCTCAATGTCTGGCCTGCGTTTCCCCCTGTCAACGCTTCACGCGTACCCTCGCGGCTACCCGCGCATGACTCGGGGTCGTGATGGTGTAGCTACTCCTTTCACGTAGGGCTCTTTCATCCCCTACTCTATGCCGGTTTATCCCGGCGCTTTCGGACTGTCCCCATGATGCAATTTTGGGGGAGGGGCGGTCGTATTCGGTGAGGAGCTGTTCGAGGGTTACCAGACGGTAGCCCTTTTGCAGCAGGGACTCGATCAGGATGGGCAGGGCCTTGACGGTTTTGCTGCGATCGGTACGCCCGTCATGGGCGAGGATGATGCTGCCGGGCCCGCATTTCTTTACCACCCGGGCGGCCATGGCTTCGGGAGTAGGGGCGGTGCGGTTTTCCAGGCAGACGGACCATAGAACCAACCGGTAACCGTATACACTAGCCAATTTCACAATGTCCGGGTTGTAGAGGCCACGCGGGGGCCGGAAATAGAGCGGTTCCCGGCCAGTCAGTTTCTGGACGGCCTCCTGACACCACAGGATCTCTTCATTGGTGGTGAGGTCGGTATTCCTCAAGAGGTCCGGATGGGTAAAGGAATGGTTTTCTATCTCATGCCCGGCATAGACCTGAGCGGTAATGATTTCAGGGTTCAGCAGGGCGTCCTCCCCTACCACAAAGAAGGTGGCGGGGATCTGGTACTCTTCCAGGATTTCAAGTATCTCCAGGGTGTAGCGGGGATCAGGGCCATCATCAAAAGTGAGGGCTGCGACCTTTTGGTTGGTGTGCGCCCGGGTTATGATATCCGGGTTGAAACTGCTGGCAACCTCCAGATGGTGTTTGGCCAGTTCGCTGTCATGAGGAAATATATAGGGAGGGACCAAAAAAACGGCCAGCCCTAGCAGAAACAGAACAATCGCCAGAACGATATATGATTTCTTTAACACCAGGCTACCGCTCCTTCAGCGCTGTTTGATTTCATTTTGAAAGGGTCAAAGGCAACAAAAAAGGTACCAGCAACCCAGGTACCTGGCCCTGTGAGCCGGGTTCAAGCCTGATTCCCCTGCGAAAACCCTAACTTAACCTGTTTGAATACCTCGATATTAAAGCCGGTTGACGCAGCAGGAGAGCATCACCCTGCGAAGGCGAACGACGCAAGGGGGCGAACCCATTTACGGGGCGGGAGGCCCGCTGAACATGGACGGGAATTCGCCCGGTACTTCGTCCGTGAGGCAAGCAGTTGTGTTGCCCATGCGAAGTCTGACGACGGATATTTATGCATTCAAACCAGCGAATTATGACTTTTCGCAGGGGAATCAAACTTATGGCCCGTTTAAGACCCAAATGGTTCCCGTGTTGATGCCTGGGCCGGCCACTCCGGCCAGGCGCACACCACCCATAAAGCGGCTGACCGGTTTGCAACGTGTGCCGGTTACCGGCCGAAATCAGGAGTCGTCAGCTTTTCCTCCTGCAGTCTCTTAACTATCATCTCGATCAGGCTTTCCTGGTGCTCAGCCAGAGGCAGTTCGGTGGTCGCCGCTGCTTCCGAGTGGAGATAATAAACCGTGGCCATGATGTTTCGTTCCAGGCGTTCCTGGCTTTCCTTCAGGTCCTCCCAGTACTGTTCCTGTTCATAGAGGTTCATGCATTCCTGCATAGTCATGGCCCGGCCGGTTTCCAGGAAGTAATAGAAACGGGCCAGGGAAGTGATGTTCTGGTACTGCGGGTGGATATCCAGATTGTTCAGCACCTCGTTGTAGATCTTGATAATCCGGTTGCCCTTCTTGATCTTTAGCTTGGCCTTTTTGATGTCCTCAATGCTCCGGTTTATCAGGTGGTTTTTTTCAAACTCCCAGTCTTTGAGCGAGTTCTTGTAGCGGTCGCAGGCCTTCTCATACTCACGGTACCTCATGTAGTAAACCTTCAGATCGTGATTGTATTGCTGACAGGCTGCTTCAAAGGCCGCCCTGCTTTTCGGACTGAGAATTCCACCCAGGAAATTGGTTTTTTGGACCGGTTTCTCAGGCTTTTCCTCTGGCTTTTCGGGTTCAGCCAAAGCGGCGTAAGGAGCGTTCAAAAACGACTCCCTGACCTCAACCAGCTTCCGCTGGAACATTATCTGGTTGGAGATATGTTCGGTTTCCTCCAGTGCCGATATACAGACCTGCAGATCGTTCAGCAGTTCCTCGCGTGACTTCCTGGAGGATGGCTTACATTTTAAGGTTGCGTAGTGTTTGGCGATCAGGTCATCAATCGCCGGAGTGGCATTCAGTTCAACCAATTCTGCAATGTCCTGGGCGGTGGTACCTTCATGCTCGAAACAGGTTTTAAAGAAGAAAAAACGGGTGTTGGTTTTGACGTAATAGGCTGGTCCCACAAAGTCCAGATTGCTGTTTTCCTCCAGGGTAAAGAGCGAATCCTCCATGTCAAGCAGCTTATCAATAAAGAGTACCCATTTGGGGACGTTCTCGTTCAGGTTTGCCGGGTCGGCAAACTGTTCTTTTAATTCCTGGTATACATTCAGGCTGATATTGATGAAACTTTGTTGAAAGAATTCTAATACGATATCTGGAGGGTATTCAAGAAAGACAGAGATGTCGAGGTTGTTGTATCCTTCTTTTCCAAATAGCGATAAGAGCAATGAGTTAAACCTCCTTATCAGGCCTTGGCCAGATTTTACCTATTAAGTTCTATGTTTTCCATTAAATACCTCCATAAAATGTCTCGTGTAATTCTAGTATTTGCCAGCAAAATGATGATGATTTCGCCGGGCTTCGTCTTTGGAAAGGGGAATTTGATGGCGGCGGAAGGCAGGAGGTCAATGGATGAGATGGGGGATTTTTAGCCGGTGCAGCAACCACCAGTATAAGCCTGGGGACGTTGTTATCATAAGTCGCCGGCCTAAGTGGTGTCAGGAGCAGAGATATAATGTCAGTTTTCGGGGATGGGTTATCATATGTTCTTGGAGACTCTTAGGCAGGATGCTGAACCAAAGGGGGTGAAAAAATGCCGAATTTGCGGGTAGCTACTTATAACATCAGGCACGGCCTGGGTTTGGACGGCAAGATGGACTTGGACCGGGTCGGCCGGGTGATAGCTGACCTGGAGGTGGACCTGATCGGGTTGCAGGAAGTAGACAAGGGGTGGAGGCGCAGCGGATACGTTGATCAGGCCCGTTACCTGGCTCAGCAGCTGGGACTTAATTACGTCTTTGCTCCTGCTCTCAGCCGGAGGTCAGCCCAGTATGGGAATGCCGTACTCAGCCGGTATCCCATCACCTTCTGGGAGGCGTTCCCGCTTCCGAGTCTGCGGGAGCCCCGGGTGTTGGTACGGGCGGTGATTCAGGTGGCCGGGCGGCGACTCAATTTTTACACCACCCACCTGGGATTAAACCAGCGCGAACGGCTGAAACATATTAATGAGGTGGTTCTGCCGGCTATAAGCTTGAGCCGCCGGTCTATACTGACCGGGGACTTCAACTGCCTGCCTGATTCACCGGAGATGACGAGACTGACCCAGGTCCTGGAGGATGCCTGTCCTCCTGCGGATCAGTACACTTATCCCAGCCAGGACCCGAGTGAGCGCATCGATTTTGTGATGTATGCCGGCGTTTGGGATGCGGTGGAGTCGCAGGTCCACCCGGCTGATGCCTCTGACCATAACCCGGTACTCACCGTGTTTGACTGGTCCTAAGAAGCCAAGGTGGGCAAATAGCGGTCCCGGAACTCATTCAGGGTCTGGTATGTGGCTTCATCGACCTCCCCGCTGGCGGGCAGGCAGTAGAGGGTCTGAAAGTATTGCAAGGCCCAGGTGGTCCAAGGCCCAAACCGGCCATCGCAGGAAACCGGAATGCCATGGGCTTTAAGGTGCCACTGCAGGTAGACGATCTCCTGTCCGGACATACCCTCTTTCAGTTTTCGGCCCGAGAGCTTAGGCAGAGCGGGTTGGCGGGTATCGATGATCCTGACCAGGTTGCCGACTCTGGTCAAGGGATAGACCTCTTCCACGCTGTTGTTGAACATGCGGATACAGCCGTGGGAGGCGTAAGAGCCGATGGAGTATGGCTTGTTGGTGCCGTGAACCCCGTAAATCCCCCAGGGCACGTTCAGACCCATCCAGCGGGTGCCGAATCCGGAACCCCAATTGGTGCTGCGGTGTACGATGCGCCAGTCACCCAAGGGGGTCGGGGTCTCGGGCTTGCCGACCGCCACCCGGTACTGTTTATGGAACTTGCCCCCGATCAATACGGTGAGGGTGCGGGTTCCCCGGTCTATAATGAAGCTGGTTTCCGCTTCCGGATCAGTATCCTCGTAGCCCTCATCTCCCAGGGCCCGATAGATTTCCTGCCAGACTTCCGGTGTCACTTCACCGGTAGGCTGGAGCCCCCGCAGGATCTGGAATACCTTTACGGCATCGCTGGTTGAAGGCCCGAAGGAGCCGTCAACTGTGCCAGGGTTAAGCCCCAGTTTCAGAAGCTGTTCCTGCAGGGCTGTCACCATAGGTCCGGTTTCGGGTGGATCCTTCAGGGTCAGGGTTGGCAGATCCGGAAAACAGGTACAGACAACTGCCTCCTGATCCTCAAGAGTTTGCGCCTGGGCGACGGGGACAAACACCAGAACCCCCAGCAGGGTCAGGATAATTGCAATGATGAGTCTTTTGGCATCAAACACTTGGTGGTTTAACCCCTTTCGTTTGGTTTCGCAGCAATTAAAAGTCTCCAAGCTCCCCATTATTTAAGGGTCTCCCATTTTTGTACCGGCATAAGAGGAAATTGTGTCCAGTCATAAAGAAGGTCCTTCCAGCTTAGGTTTCCCTGCCAAAGTTATGTTTCACGAGTTTGGATGCAAAAATATTCCCCTGCCAGCCTACGCATGATGCAAACAATGCTTGTCCCACGACGAAAGGGTCCCGGCCGATAATGCAGGCTGGGGGAAAGCAGTGGGTCGATAGGGTGGTGAACCGGAGGACAGTAGATAAGACTTGGTACTACTGGTTTGTCGAACTGCGTTACCGTTACTGTGTGCCGTTATCTGGAAAGAGTGCTGTTGTTTCGGGCTATAATATGTATATGACTTCCGCCTGTACGGCAATGGCTTAACGGAGGTCAGGGAAGTCTTCTACAAAAATGAAGGAAGTGATACAATGACACATATTCCTGGATTTGTGAACGAATACAGCTCCATCGACCAACCCTTTTTTGAACAGGTTAAGAAGGTTATCGAAATGGCGATGGCTCCCGGGGCCCTGGATGCCAAGACCAAAGTGTTGATTGTTCTGGCCCTTGATACCATGAAAGGCGCTTCGGAAGGTGTTAAGGTTCTGGCAGCCCAGGCCCGCGATCTTGGTGCTACTGACCAGGAACTCGCAGAGGTCATGCGCCTGGCCTATTTTGTGGCGGGGATGGACCCACTGAAGACTGGCCTCAACGCCTTTCGTTAGGGGAGATGCGGGGCCGGCTGCGGTTCTGTGCCGGGGTCAAGAGGGGGACTTCCGCAGCAGTCGGATTTACCATACACAGCGGGTGAATCCGTGGTCTGATGGTGGCTGCTTATACTATGGGAGGGAATTGTTTTGTTTAAGGCGGTACTGTTTGACCTGGACGGGACTCTGCTGGATATCGATATGAACATCTTTATCCGCAAGTATTTTGGCAAAATGGTGCAGATGGCCCGGGAACGGGGACTGGAGACCAAAGGCCTGATTGAGTTGCTGTGGAAATCAACTGCAGCCATGATAGAGAATAAGGACCCGCTGCTGACCAACATCGAGGTTTTTGAGCGGGATTTCTTTAAGGACCCGGTATATAAGCCGGAGGTGTACCGGCCGTTTTTTGATGAATTCTATGACCTGGGGTTCGAGCAGCTTAAGGATTATGCCGGCCCGTTCCCGGAGACGCGGCAGGTGATGGATGAGGTGTTTTCCCGGGGCTGCAAGGTGGTTATCGCCACCCAGCCGGTCTTCCCCGATATCGCCATTCGCAAGCGGTTGGACTGGGCTGGTGTGGGAAGCTTTGACTACCAACTGGTGACTACCTACGAGATTATGCACTACACCAAACCTCATACCGAGTACTACCTGGAGATAGCGGAATCAATCGGGGTGGACCCCAGAGAATGCCTGATGGTGGGAAATGATGTGGGCGAGGATCTGACAGCCTCCCTGATAGGGATGAAGACCTTCCTGGTAAAGGAGCGCCTGATTAACCAGCGCAACCTGCCGATAAATGCCGACTGGCAGGGCTACCTCCCGGACCTGCTTGCGTTCGTGAAGCAATGGACATTATAACTGCATCATTTGCATCATGGGGACAGACCCCGTGATGCAGTTTGCATCACGGGGTCTGTCCCCATGATGCAAATCAGTTTTCGAAGGAGTGATAACAGTGTCTGTAGAAAGAGTACAGAAATATTTGCAGCAGTTTAACCCGGGGTTGCGGGTGATCGAGTTTGAGGAGGATACCAGCACCAGTGAATTGGCGGCTCAGGCCCTGGGGGTTGAGGTAGGCCAGATTGCCAAGTCCATGGTCTACAAGAGCAAAACCGGGTATCTGATGATTGTGGCGGCGGGTGATGTCCGTCTGGATGCCAAGCTGATCAAGCAACTGGCCGGCAGCAAGGTGCGCATGGCTACTCCTGATGAAACCCTGGAGGTTACGAGCCACCCGGTGGGAGGGGTATGCCCCTTCGACCTGAAGACCCCGATTGACATTTACCTGGATGAGAGCCTGAAACGGTTTGACGTGGTTTACGCAGCGGCGGGGACGGCGCGTTCCGCCCTCCCGATCAGATATGAGGAACTTATGGAGATCACCGGGGGTAAACCGTGCTCGGTCTTCATGAGGCAGGAGCAGAAATGAATCCCTTTGTACACCTACATACCCACTCAGAATTCAGCCTCCTGGACGGGGCGGCGCGGGTAAAAGGCCTGGTGCAGAAGGCGGTGCAGGAGGGGATGCCGGCCCTGGCGGTGACCGACCACGGTGTCCTCTATGCGGCCATGGATTTTTACAAGGAGGCCAAGAAACAGGGATTGAAACCCATCATCGGTTTTGAGGCCTATGTGGCACGCCGGAGCCGTCTCGATCGGGTGCCGAAGCTGGATGATTCACAGTATCACCTGGTATTGCTGGCCCGGAATGATGAGGGTTACCGGAACCTCCTGCAGCTCTGCAGCCGCGCTTCGCTGGAGGGCTTTTATTACAAACCGCGCATCGACCGGGAGCTCCTGGAGAGATACCATTCGGGGCTGATAGCCCTGAGCGGGTGCATAGCCGGGGAGATCCCCGAGTTGATCCTGGCGGGCAAGACGGAGGAGGCAGAGGCGACCGCTGCCTACTATGGAGAACTACTGGGGCCGGGGAACTTTTACCTGGAGATGCAGGACCACGGGATTCCTGAACAGCGGGTTATCAACCGGGAACTGGTCCGGATAGCCCAAAAGCTGAACCTGCCCCTGGTGGCCACCAACGATATCCACTACCTGGAGAAGAACGATGCCTTCTTTCAGGATGTACTGCTCTGCATTCAGACCGGCAAGACCATCAACGACGAGAACCGGATGCGTTTCGCGTCGGCTGAGTTCTACTTCAAGACCGCTGCCGAGATGGAGGAGCTTTTCCGCGAGGTACCGGAGGCTCTGACCAATACCTTGCGGATTGCTGAGCAGTGCAACCTGGATTTCAACTTTGATGAGTTCCTCCTGCCGGTTTTTGAGATCCCCTCGGGGGAAACACCGGAGAGCTGCCTCAGGAGCCTGGTGTACCAGTGCCTGCCGCAGAAGATACCGGATTATGATGCCCGGATCACAGAGCGGCTGGACTATGAGCTGGACGTTATCAATCGTATGGGGTTTGCCGGGTACTTCCTGATCGTGCAGGACCTGGTGAACTGGGCGCGGAGCCGCGGGATTGCGGTGGGTCCGGGGCGCGGATCGGCGGCTGGCAGCCTGGTGTCCTACCTGCTTTCGATTACCACCATTAACCCGCTGCGTTACGGGTTGATCTTTGAACGTTTCCTGAACCCGGAGAGGGTGTCCATGCCGGATATTGATATAGATTTCTGTTTTGAACGGCGCGATGAGGTGATCGATTATATAGTGAAGCGCTATGGGCATGACCGGGTGGCTCAGATCATTACCTTCGGGACTATGGCTGCCCGGGCGGCAATTCGGGATGTGGGACGGGCTTTGGATTACCCCTATTCTGAGGTTGACCGGGTGGCCAAGATGATTCCGGGTGAGCTGGGGGTAACCCTGAACCGCAGCCTGGAGATCTCCCCTGACCTGATCGATGCCTACCAGAACGATTACCAGGTCCGCCGCCTGGTGGATACGGCCCGGGCCCTGGAAGGCATGCCCCGCCATGCTTCGGTGCATGCGGCCGGGGTGGTGATCGGCAGCGATGAGTTGATGAACCTCCTGCCCTTGCAGCGAACTGCGGACGGGCATGTAGTCACCCAGTTTGCCAAGGAGACGGTGGAGGAGATCGGGCTTTTGAAAATGGACATCCTGGGTCTCCGCACCCTGACGGTCATCCAGCGCACCCTGGAGATCCTGGAGAAGACCCGCGGAATCCGCCTGGACCTGGATGAGCTGGCCCTGGACGACCCCAAGGTCTACCAGCTGTTGTCCCGGGGGGAAACCCTGGGGGTTTTCCAGGTGGAAAGTGAAGGCATGCGCCGCCTCTTGATCGAGATGGAACCCAGCCGGTTCGAGGATTTGGTTGCCATCAATGCCCTGTACCGTCCCGGGCCGCTGGGGAGCGGGATGGTGGAAGACTTCATAAGCCGGAAGCACGGGCGGCAGGAGATCTCGTATGCTGATCCGTCACTGGAACCGATACTGGAGGAGACCTACGGGGTAATCCTTTACCAGGAGCAGGTTATGCAGGTAGCCAGTGAACTGGCGGCGTTTTCCATGGGTGAGGCCGATGGCCTGCGTAGGGCCATGGGTAAGAAGAAACCGCAGGAGATAATGAGCCAGCGGGACAAGTTTGTCAAGGGTGCCATAGAACACGGTCTGAATCAAAAGACGGCCTCCCACATATTCGACCTGATGGAACACTTTGCCGGGTACGGTTTTAACAAGAGCCACAGTGCTGCCTATGCCCTGATCTCATACCAGACTGCCTACCTGAAGGCCTACTACCCGGCGGAATACATGACCGCTTTTCTGTCCAGTGTAATTGATAATCAGGACCGGGTGGTATTCTATACTAAGGAGTGCCGACGGCTGGGGGTGGAGATCCTGCCCCCGGATATTAATGAGAGCCTGGAGAACTTCACCATTACCGGCGGCCGGATCCGGTTCGGCCTGGGAGCGATCAAAAATGTGGGGGAAGCGGCTTATAACTCGATAATTGAGGCCCGCAAGGACGGCCCCTTCACCGACCTGTTTGACTTCTGTCATCGGGTGGACCTGCGCCAGGTGAATAAACGGGTGCTGGAAAACCTGATCTGTGCCGGGTGTTTCGACAGCCTGGGAATGACCCGCCGGGAAGCCTTGTCGGTGATGGACGAGACGCTGGAGATGGCAGCCGGCTTGCGAGCCTCGGAGGAAAGCAACCAGTTGACGCTGTTTGCCACCGAGGAGCAGATGCCTGAGGTTCCCCGACCGGTCCGGCGGGGTGAATGGCCGGCAGCCGAGAAACTGGCCCGCGAAAAGGAAGTCCTGGGCTTTTACGTCTCCGGCAACCCACTGGAGGAGTACCGGCAGCTGATTCCCTTTTATTCCACCCATGCGGTGGAGGATCTGGCCCGCCTGCCGGATGGGATCATGGTGCGGCTGGTGGGCATGGTCAGCGCCCTTAACCGGCGGCTGAGCAAGAAAGGTGAGACCTGGGCCAGCTTTTCCCTGGAGGATCTTACCGGCAAGGTTGAGGTTCTGGTATTTGCCAGTGCCTACCGGCAGAGTGCCGCGGGGATGAAGGCGGACACGGCGGTATGCGTGAACGGCAAACTGGTTAAAGAGGAAGAGGAGCTGAAGGTTATTGCCCGGTCAGTATCCGTATTGTCCCTGGAAAATCAGGAACTTCACGTGCGCCTGAGCGGCCATAACGGGAATGGGGAACCAGGCCAGCTGATTTCCCTGCTTTCCAAACACAAGGGAGAGATTCCGGTCTTTGTGCATTTGGGCAGTAAACGAACCATAAAGCTGGACCAGAAGTACTGGATAGCGATGAGCCCGGAATTAAAGCATGAACTGGAAGGGGCGTATGGCCCGGGGAATGTGTATATGTCCTAATAGCGACCAGCGGGGTACCTTCCGCCGCGAGGCGGCAGCGAATACAAGCAGGAGGGGATTCGAGTGAATGAGGTTAGAAAACTTGGGGAAGATTATATCGTCATAAAGGCTTTGGAAAACGGGGTTACTATCATCGGTCTGACCCGGGGCAAGGATACCAAGTTTCATCACAGCGAGAAACTCGATAAGGGTGAGATTATGGTTGCCCAGTTTACCGAACATACCTCGGCTATTAAGATCCGCGGGAAGGCCGAGATTCTGACCGGGCACGGCAGGATGTCCAATGCTGAATAATATCGGGAACCGTCCCCGGCTTGCGTGCTCTTAAACATACACTCGAGGAGTCGATATACGATAGATGAAAAGAGTCGCGGTTTTGACCAGTGGGGGAGACGCTCCTGGCATGAATGCGGCCATCAGGGCGGTAGTCAGGAAATGCACCTATGAAGGGCTCACGGTGTTTGGGGTAAAACGGGGTTTTTACGGCCTGATCTATCACGATTTTATCAACCTGACCGTTAATTCGGTGGGAGATATAATCCATCGTGGGGGCACCATCCTGCGGACCTCCCGCACCCGGGAATTCCGGGATATAAACATGCGCATGCGAGCCAAGGAGGCCCTGGATTATTTCGGGATCAAGGCTCTCTTTGTTATTGGCGGCAACGGCACCCTGCACGGCGGCTATGAACTCTCCAAGCTGGGTGTGAATGTATTTGGTATTCCCGCCAGCATTGACAACGATATACCGGGTACCGATGAGGCCATAGGATTTGATACCGCTGTCAATACTGTGCTGGATGCCATCAACCGCATTCGGGATACGGCCACCTCCCACGAGCGCATCTTCATCGTTGAGGTCATGGGACGCAAGTCGGGGCAGATTGCACTGGCCTCCGGTTTGGCCGGGGGTGCGGAGTCCATACTGGTTCCCGAGTTGTCATTTGACCTGAAAGATGTGGTGGAGCGCATCAATGCCGGTATCGCCCGGGGCAAGCTCCACAGCATCATTGTGGTGGCCGAGGGCTGCTGCAGTGCCATTGAACTGGGGAAGAAGATTGAACAGATGAGCCAGCATGAGACCCGGGTAACCGTACTGGGTCATACCCAGCGGGGAGGAACCCCGACCGCCGCTGATCGAATCCTGGCTTCCCGCTTAGCCACCAAGGCAGTGGACCAGTTTGTGGCCGGTGAAGTCAATCAGATGGCATGTATTCAGAGGGGCCAGGTTACTGCAGTCAGCCTGCAGTCAGTGGTGGAGGGGAATAAGGAATTCAACCGGGAGGTCTATGAACTGGCCAGAGTACTGTCAATTTAGAGGGAGGGGGATGGAAGCTTATGCGCAAGACCAAGATCATCTGCACTCTGGGACCGTCAACGGATAACCCGGAGGTCATAAAAGGACTGATAGAACGCGGGATGGATGTGGCCCGGCTGAACTTTTCCCATGGCAGCCGTGATGATCATCTTTCCCGTATTCATATGGTACGGGAGGTCGCCCGGCAGCTCGGGCGTCCGGTGGCTGTCATGCTGGATACCAGAGGGCCGGAGATACGCACCGGCAGGCTGAAAAGCGGCCGGGTAAAGCTGGTTAACGGGCAGCGGTTCATCCTCACCACCCGGGATATTATCGGGGATGAGAACCAGGTCAAGGTAAGCTTCGATGGTCTGCCGGAAGAGGTGAAGCCCGGGGACAGGATCCTGCTTTCTGACGGGTTTATCCAGCTGGTGGTGGAAGAGGTTGCCGAAAAGCAGGATGTGGTTTGCCAGGTGGTTTATGGCGGAGAACTGGGGGAGCGCAAGGGAGTCAATATCCCGGGAGTCAGAACCAAAATGCCTTACATGAATGACCAGGACCGGGCGGACATCAGCTTTGGACTGGAACACGGAGTTGACATAATTGCAGCGTCCTTTGTCACAACCCCGGAGGATATCCTGCAGATAAGGCAGATAGTCGAGGAACGTAACTCCGTGGTGGACATAATCGCCAAGATCGAGAGCCAGGACGGGGTCAACCGGCTGGACGACATAATCAAGGTGGCCGATGGGGTGATGGTGGCCCGCGGCGACCTGGGAGTAGATATCCCGACTGAAGAGGTGCCCCTGGTACAGAAAGCGATAATCAAGAGATGCAATGAGGTGGGCCGGGTAGTGATAATCGCCACCCAGATGCTGGAGTCCATGATAAACAACCCCCGTCCCACCAGGGCAGAGGCTTCAGATGTTGCCAACGCCATTTTTGACGGGGCTGATGCTATCATGCTGTCCGGGGAGACCGCGGCCGGCCGCTACCCGCTGGATGCGGTGGGGACCATGGCCCGTATTGCCTGCCGTACGGAAGAGGTGCTCCCATATGCCGAGATACTGCTTAACCGGGGGGCTCAGGGCAACCGGACGGTTACCGATGCCATCAGTTACGCCACCTGTACGACCGCCGAGAGCCTGGGGATATCGACCATCATAACCGCTACCCAGTCAGGCTCGACAGCCCGGATGGTTTCCAAACACCGGCCCCGCTCACACATCATTGCCGCTACCCCGGACGAGGGAGTAGCCCGGCGCTTGAATCTGGTCTGGGGGGTAACCCCCCTGCTGGTGAAACGGCGCCAGGGTACGGACCAGATGATCGAGGAAGCGGTAACTGCAACCATTAATGCCGGTCTGATCCGGGAGGGTGAGATGGTGGTTATTACTGCCGGGGTACCTACTGGAGTGCCTGGCACCACCAATCTGCTCAAGGTACATATAATAGCTGAAGTCCTGCTCACTGGAACCGGTATCGGTGAAGGCTCGGCCTCGGGAGTGGTAAGGCTGGTGGAACGACCGTTGGAGCGGATGATTTTCAATGAGGGAGATATCCTGGTAACCAGAAGCACCAACGCCGATTTCATCCCCCTGATTCAAAAGGCCGGTGCGGTATTGGTTGAGGAGGGCGGCCTGACTTCCCATGCGGCCATCGTGGGGCTGAACCTGGGAGTCCCGGTAGTAGTTGGGGTGGAAGGGGCCATGGAGCGGCTGAAAAATGAAACCCTGGTAACCGTGGACACTGCCCGCGGCCAGGTCTACAAAGGTTTGACCAAGGTCTTTTAAAATCGACTGCATCATTGCATCATGGGTGCATCATGGGGACAGTCCCCACGATGCATTTTGCATCACGGGGACTGTCCCCATGATGCAAAATCAGAATGAACGGGCCTTGTGCAGAGACAGTTGGGTGATAATGGAGTCAAGGGTCAGCCCATCCAGGATTCCGGTGCTGGTGATCTGGTACTCCTGTTGGAAGGATTCCAGTGATTCAGAAAGGGTCGGGCTGGTATAACCCAACTCAGCCAGCATTCGTTTAACCTCCCGGGTTTCGGCAGGCGAGAGCACCTCTGAGGTATCATTCGTGACTGGCAGGCCGATACCGGCGGATGTATATTCAGGTGTTGGAGCGGAATCGTTTTCCGATTCCCGAACGGCACCCTGTGATTGAGGATCATTAATGGCAGCATTTTCTGCGTGATGTGATTTGTAGGTTGTTAAGGTGGAAACGATAGCGAAAGTCGATCCCATCACCATGGCCACAGCAACCAAAAGGATAAGAAAGATCATATTATCTTGTTTCACACGTAAACCCCTCCAAATAAATCTTACATATAATTACCCCGGGTTACAAGTGATTCCATGTTAAAAGTAATAATGCGTATGTCTGGATGTTGTCACCAATCATGAAAGGATCGTAACTTCCTGTCACTCCAGACAACATGGCTCACTTTCGCAGGTGTATCACAATTAGACTGCGGATTCCACAAACTGGAGGTTCACCCCCCATCTGTATATAACCAGCAAGGACTAGTGTGGACAAGGATGACATTAGTGATATAATTTAAAAGAGTTTATAAAGATCAATGGTTTGTTCGCATTAATACTGCGTCCCAATGTATTACGATCCCAACCACACATTATAGGAGATTTTGGAGGGGGGAGCATATGTCTCACGTAAAGTCTTTTAAGGATTTTTGCGAGACGTTCAGAGAGCTTTCGTATTCAGGAAAGGCCCCGGAAGAAATGGTGATAGAGGGGCAGATGATCCTGTCGGATTATCTGGCCAATAACCCTGATTTGATACTGGATCATCTGGTGGGCGTTACTGAAAACAGGTCTGACGACGAGTTTCTGCCCATAGATGTTAATGAAATCAGCATCTATCGGGAACCAAACCGGATGTTTTCGGTGCGCGTTTTTGTATGGGAACCAAATTACCCATACCATATTCACGACCACGGCTCATGGGGTGTAATGGGCTGTTTGGCTAATCAGATACGGGAGACCAAATATCGACGGCTGGATGACGGAAGTCAATGCGACTATGCCGAGCTGGAGGTCCGGGCGGAGGCTGTGATTCAACCGGGTCAAACCACTTTTGTCCTGCCGCTTAACGAAGGGATTCACCGCATGATGGCTTTCGGCAAGAAACCGGCCCTAAGTGTTCATGTTTACGGCAAACCAGTCCGGACCGGTTATATCCAGGGTTATATGCTGGACAGCAACTCTGCCTACAAGATGTTTCCGGTGAAGGTTCAGAGAAGGATACTGGCTATTCAGGCCCTCGAGCTGATAGGCAGTGAATGGGCCGGAGAGATCCTCAAAATGAGTGCGCGAGATGATAACGAATTAATCAGCAAGATCAGTCAACAGGCCCTGGATAGACTGAAAAAGCGCAACGAGGGTCGTTAGGTTTCGCTGGCAGGTTACTCAGTGTGAGATCCGAAAGACCGACAGCAGGGATTTTCCCGACGGGATAGCCGCCGAAAAGTCGGGCCTGGCATACAGACCGGTACGGGCAATGACATACGCTTTGGGGCCCTGGTTTAAACCTGTTGGTGATTATAATCTGATCCGACCAGAGTCGACCTATGGCATCAAAAGGCTGTGAGGTCTGTAAGTGAAGGGAATTTTCGAAGACCTGATCGCAGGTCCTTAAAAGTATATTCATTTTTAATAGTCACTGGCTAAAGAAAAAACCGGGTAACCGGTTTTTTCTGTGAAAAGAAACAGAAAACATTACTCGAGGAACTTAGTGTCCCGGCAAATAGCGACAATTTCACATATGGGGATGTAGCAAACGTCGCAACCAGAGATAGTGATGAAATCGCAATTCACATCGGTTAGTATACCACAAATCCATTCTTTGTCGCCTTCAGTCAACACCTTGACCCGGAAATTTAGCAGGCTGCAGAGAAGCCCGAAGAAGTTCCGCCTACCGATACCGCATCCCAAACCGCCGGCCATGATATCCCTCCTTTTTTTCGTTGAATACTCGCCATTTTGGGGCCAGTTCTGGTTTATACTATTCGGCGCCATTTCCATATGTTACACGCCACTTTGGTGAAAAAAGTTATGAGGCCGAAACTGTAACAGCTGAAATCATGTGCAAGGGTATGAAGGCCGCATGGGGAGGGCTGACTCGCAGGTACAGAGTTACGAAATCAGGGTTCACAGCGGTAATGATTCCTTCGAACCCGCTGGAGCCGATGGTATATACTGTGACCTGGTGGTTAAGGAGGGTCAGCAGGTGGTCGTTGAAACTCGTCGGTGGGGGCGGAAGGCTTGGACCCGGGCGAGGTTGACTCTGGGTACGGCAAACCAGGGCCAAAATGAGAACCAGAAGTAACCACCTGCGGTCCACATTGAACCTCATCTCAATTTGATCTTGTTAAATGTATATACGTAAATTCCCACGAAAACACCAGAGTTTTGATAATGGCCAGAGTGGGTGCTGCCAGCCAGGAGTATGCCGGAATGAGCACATCCGTGGGGGGAAGGCGTTCAGTGGGGGCTGCTGACATGCGTAGCAAACTGGGTGATGCGGGATTTACTCTAATTTTGGGGACACCATACTAAATTATCCTGCCCGCCCAGGCGGGACGAGATAGTTTAGTATGTGTCCTCGAAACATGCTGTCCCCGAAATAGGGATGCACGGGGTCATACCCCGTGCATCAATCCTTGTACGCTATGACTTCATCTTCAGGACCATTTTGGTGGCGTTCAAGCCGGCGATCTGGCCTTCGCCGGTTGATTTGGACAGCTGGTACGGGGGACCCGTACAGTCCCCGGCAGCGAATATTCCCGGCAGGTTGGTCTCCATGTTGCGATTGACCTTGATATAGTGCTCGGTGAGCTCGAGGCCGGGCACCAGTCGTTCGGGTGAGGTTTCGGCTCCCACTATGAAAACGCCGTCGACCGGCAGCTGATTTTTGCTGGTCTTGAGGGTTCTTACGGCCTGGTCTCCCTCAACCGCCAAGGGACGCTCCCGGATAATTTCAACGTTTTCACTGACTCGCGGCTGTTTCTTGTACAGGGGGAGGTAATAGACCTTGCGGCAGATCTCACCCAGGTAGTCGGCCTCCGGCTCTGCTTCTTCATTGTAACCGATAATCGCAACGTCCTTGCCCCGGTAAAGGGGGCCATCGCAGGTGGCGCAGTACCCCAGACCTTTGCCCAGAAAATCGCTTTCATTCTTAAGGGTGTGACGGTAAGGGATGCCGGTACAAATTATGACCGTCTTGGCCCTTATCATCTCGCCCTGAGATATGATCATGTATCCGTCCTCATCCGGGAATACGTTATCGGCTTTGTTCCTTATGATATCGATGCCCAGCATGGCGGCGTGTCCCAGAAAAGATTGCCGCAGTTCTTCCCCGCTGATCGAAGGGAAACCCAGGTAGTTGCTTATCGTTGGGGCTTTGTGCAATGGCGGGCTGCAGATCTCTGCTCCCAGGACTATGATGTCCCGGTTCTTGTTCTTGGCGTTGACAGCAGCCGAAAGACCCGCAGGACCGCATCCGATGATCCCAATATCAAATTGATGCTCAGACAAAATCGCACCTCCCTGTTTTCAATACATTTTACCAATAAACACATCAGGATAGTCAAAGAAGTTTTTTGATCAGGCGAACACTTGACTCCGTTATGCACCGCAGAAACATGCCGTCCTGTGTGCCTGGTTAATCTCACCTTTTGACTAATCATTTACACGGCATTCCGGAGGCGGTTAATACCGAAGCATTGGACAATTGGGACATCATGCGAATTAATGGGCTTGACAATATCATCAAAATGAAAGTAGAATATAGTCAAATTGTATGGACATTGACATATATTCTGTTGGATCCATGGTATGCCATTCTTGTAGGCTTAATCCTGGCCTGAACTCCAGGAACGGGGGAACCAATCATTGGGGTGAATCTGGATTCGTCCAGTAGGGCTCCCTAGCCCGAATCCGTCAGCTAACCTCGTAAGCAAATGCAGGGGAGAATGGGGCTTATTGTTGGTATCTCTTGAAAGAATGTTTATTCATTCAACCTCTTCTTAAGTCCCCATTGGTGTTTTCGCACCTCTTATTCAAAGCCCCTATGTAATTTCTGCACTACTTTGCAGATTGATCGTTTCCTGGGGAAAGGGTCAATGTGTCTGTTCTGTTATTGTCACGGCACACCCAATTCAATACCTGTCATACC
Organism: Syntrophomonadales bacterium; assembly: GCA_050951725.1. Taxonomy (GTDB): domain Bacteria; phylum Bacillota; class Syntrophomonadia; order Syntrophomonadales; family DTU052; genus DTU052. Next base: position 52,350 of record JBMNJO010000020.1, read on the forward strand.
ATGGTATTCGCAAGAAGAGAGGTCTTTTTATGGTTAAATTTAGCAATGTCGTTAAGACTTATGGAGAGCATGTTGCTGTTAAGAACCTGAATCTTGAGATTCCTGAAGGAGAGTTTGTGGTCTTGATCGGCCCCAGCGGCTGTGGAAAAACTACTACTCTCAAGATGGTTAACCGTTTGATTGAACCTACCTCTGGAGATATCTTCATCCGCGACCGCAATGTGATGGATCTGAATCCAGTGGCCCTGCGGCGCGAGATTGGCTATGTGATTCAACAGATCGGTCTTTTCCCCAATATGACCATCGAGCAGAATATTGATGTGGTTCCCAGGCTTTTGGGCTGGCCGGCTGATCGGCGAAAGCGCCGGGTATTTGAGCTGTTGGAGATGGTCAATATGGATCCCGACATTTATGCCTCCCGGTATCCTGCCGAACTGAGTGGTGGTCAGCAGCAGCGCATCGGCGTTTTGCGGGCTTTGGCGGTGGAACCGCCTCTGATTCTGATGGACGAGCCCTTTGGAGCTCTGGATCCTATTGCCCGCGAATCACTGCAGGACGAGATGAAGAGCCTGCATGGGCGGCTTAACAAGACTACCATCTTCGTCACCCATGATATGGATGAAGCCTTAAAGCTGGCGGACCGGATCGTGGTGATGAATCAGGGTGAGGTGGTTCAGGTGGCCACTCCGGAGGAACTCCTGCGTAAACCAGCCAACGATTTTGTGGCCTCGTTTATCGGTAAGAACCGCCTGAACGGTGAGACGCTGCAGAGCGTCGAGCAGATAATGCTGCTAAATCCAGTAACGGTTTCTCCGCAATTGGGACTGGCTGAAGGACTGGCTTTAATGAAACGGAGAAAGGTTGATACCGTGCTGGTAGTGGATGAACAGAGAAAACTGCTGGGGAGTGTTGCGGTTGAAACGCTGGATCGTGAGCATAAGCGGGCCAAGACCATAGGGGAGATTATGAACCAGGATCCTCCTTTGGCCACCGTTCGCAGGCAGGCATCAGCCAAGGAGGCCTTTGACCTGATTGTAGGTGAAAAGCTCAAATACCTCCCCGTAGTCGATGAAAATGGTTTATTGGTGGGATTAGTAACTCGTAACAGCATGGTTGATGCCTTGGCTTCTGCAGTTTGGGGTGATGAGGGTGAGTGAATTCATTAGTTTTTTTCACAGTAACCTCGATACCGCCGCTGTGGCTACCTACCAGCATCTTTATCTGTCGTTTGGATCGATACTATTGGGGATGCTGGTGGCAATTCCCCTGGGAATATGGCTTACTGACAAAGAGAAACTGGCTGAAAAGGTTCTGGCGGTTACCGGGACAATTCAAACCGTGCCCGGCCTGGCATTTCTCGGTTTGTTTTTGCCCTTGCTGGGGCTTGGGGTTGTCCCATCGATGACGGTCTTGTTTCTTTATTCGTTATTGCCGATCCTTACCAACACCTATACCGGGATCAAGGGGGTTAGCCCGGCCCTGGTTGAAGCGGGGATGGGAATGGGTATGAGTCCCGGACAACTTCTTTTTATGGTTAAACTGCCCCTTGCTTTTCCGGTTATTATTGCAGGTATCCGCATAGCATCCGTCTATATCGTGAGCTGGGCTACTCTGGCGGCTTTCGTCGGAGGGGGCGGATTGGGTGACCCCATTCTAACCGGGATTATGACTGCGGATATCAACTTCATTCTTATGGGTGCGATTCCGGCAGCCTTGCTGGCGCTTACCGCCGGTTGGATCCTGGGGATAATTGAGAGGCTTGCGACCCCCAGAGGTATAAGCGGATAGAAGAGCTTGATTAGAAAGAAACGGAGGTGAAAACATGAGTGGTATCCTTACGCTGACGCTTGAGCACCTGGTGCTGTCTGCTGCTGGAGTAGGTCTGGCCCTGCTGGTCGGTATTCCGTTGGCCATCTTGATTACCCGTTACCAGACTGTTGCTGGTTTTACTATGGCGGTGACCGACGTGCTGCAGACCATTCCATCGATGGCTCTTCTCGCAGCCTTGATGATTTATCTGGGGTTGGGGAACCAGACCCTCGTCGTAACCTTGATGATTTATTCCCTGTTGCCTATCGTGCGTAACACCTATACCGGGATCACAGGTATCGATAAAGGGCTGCTCGAGGCTGGTAAAGGTATGGGCATGACCAGATGGCAACTTTTGCGTATGGTACAGATACCTATAGCCTTGCCGGTGATAATGGCAGGGGTCCGGGTGGCTATGGTTACTGCCATCGGGATTGCCACGCTGGGGGTCCTGATCGGTGGGGGAGGACTGGGTGCTCCCATTTGGAGAGGCATGCAGATTGTGGACAGTTCCATGATCCTCTCGGGTGCCATTCCGGCCGCGCTTATTGCCATTATTTGCGAGTTTGGACTGGCTAGACTGGAGAATGCCGTGACTCCTCGCGGAATGAAGGTATCGTCCGCAGCAAAGAGCTAACCAGCAGGAGTCGACCTGGTTGGCGACTGTAGTATGCCTGTACCGGCCGAAAAGGCTGGTTGTGCAGTTCCGGGATGTTTTGGTTTTTCCTGCGTTGTGAAAGGGTGTAGGCGTCGAGTCCGTTACCCTGTTTGGTTGGAGTTGGTTAAAGTGTGAGGGAGGTTATAAAATGCGAAACAGATTCGGTAGGTTGCTGTCGCTGCTTCTGGTGGCCGGACTCTTGGTTGGCGTAATCAGCGGTTGCGGGGGTGGTGCTTCTGACAAGATTACCGTGGGGTCCAAGAACTTTACGGAGAATATTTTGCTCGGGGAAATAATGGCCCAGTTAATTGAGAACAAGACTGATCTTAAGGTGGATCGCAAACTAAATCTCGGCGGGACACTGGTTGCCTGGGAGGCCCTGAAAAAGGGTGATCTGAATTTATATGCAGATTACACCGGCACTGGACTGATGGCTATATTGAAAAAAGAAGTGATGTATGACGCTGATGAGGTCTATAATCTGGTGCAAAAAGAGTACAATGAGCAGTTCCAGATTAAATGGCTCGAGCCTTTTGGGTTCAACAATACCTATACGACAGCTGTAACCCGGGAGATGGCGGAACAGTATAATCTGGTGAATACTTCAGATCTGAAGCCTTACGCTAAAGACCTGGTGTTCTGTGCGGAGCAGGAATTCTTCAACCGCGATGATGGTTATGACGGCTTTATTAAAGCCTATGATCTCCAATTCAAGGATAAGAAAGCGGTGGAGACTGCCCTCAAGTATCAGGCCGTGGGAGAGAAGAAAGTGGACGTGATTGATGCCTTCGCTACTGATGGCGAGTTGGTCACCTACGACATGGTGATACTGGAAGATGACAAGAATTTTTTCCCGCCATATCACTGTGCTCCAATAGTCCGCATGGATACCCTGGAAAAATACCCGGAACTCGAGGAAGTGCTTAACCTCCTGGCGGGACAGATCTCGGATACCGAGATGCAACAGCTGAATTACCAGGTTAAGGAGCAGAAGAAGGACGTGGCTGAGGTAGCTACCAAATTCCTGCAGGATAAGGGCTTGATCTAGTTTCTTCAGAGAATAGTTTTGGCTTTGCCGGTTTGACTGAGATGATACTATGATGCCTAATTGGAGAGCCGGCGGTCGGACGCTGCGGCTGTAGAGAGCGGCAGTTTGGGTTAACAAATTCATGTAATAATAGGCAACCGTTGCTGTAATGCGCGGTTGCTTTTTTTGGAGCCTCGGGGCGTTGGTTGGTTATCTCATCGACGCGTTTTGTTTCTGACCCTGTATAAATCTGGCTGCCAGGTGAAATCATCCCTACCAGTACTTTCCCGGGATGAGGTGTACGCCTGGTCCGTCCACCATTACCCGGAACTCTCGGGAGTACCAGTATTTACCGGGATGAGGTGTACGGGTGAGAAGAGTCTGGATGGCTCTTGTTGGGCTGCTGCTGGTAATAATCGTAAATGTGGCTACGGTGATCCTGACCATGGGGTGGGAGTATAGTAAAGCCCTCATCGGGTACTGATATTCAGGGAAGAATGCGGTGTCCTGATGGTGGTGATTCATTTCGGAACCAGCGAGTGGTTATTACATCGTCAGATCCAGCACCTAGAATATTAATAAAATCGGGACCATAGTCCTATGCCAACTGGGACGTTAGTCGCTTGTAATTATATGCCAAGAGGTATAAATTAAAGGTAAATATAAATCGGCGCGAACGGGCAAACCCTTCGAAAGATGGGGACGCAAAACTAAAGGGGCTAAGGTTGCCTGTCAACTATGCCAGCCAGCTGTCGAACGCGAGCCTCCTACCTCGGTTTATGTTTAATTTGGATATCAGGGGGTATTTTATGTTTACTTATGGTTTCTTGATTGGTTGCATGGTGGGGGCGTTTATCATGATGTTCTGCATGTGTCTGATGATCGTTTCCAGGGGTTCAAGCTATGACGAACGCTTGAGCTGATTGGTCCGTGTTTTAATCGATACGCCCACCCTTTACTGCGCCTCCTTCGTAAAACCCCAAGGAGGCGTTTTTTATTGTTTGTTTTTGCTGTAAGGAGTTCGAATAATGCCTGAATATTCGTCACCAGGCTTATTTCCCTGCATATTTATGCATCAAACACCGTAAATTTGGAGTTTACAGATGAATTTTATTTTCCTTCTTCCTTTTTGGCCAGGGCGGCCTTGAGGAGTTCACCCAGGTTGGTTCCCAATTCCTCTTTGTCGCTGTACTGTTCGATCAGTCTCCGGGTAGCACGGCTGCTACCGCCCAGGCGGCCGTAGGGATCTTCCTTTTCAGGCTGGCGGTAGCCGCAGGAGCGCTCAGGGCAGGACAGCATCCGGCCGCGTTTGCCGCTCACTATCAACATATAACGGCCGCAAACCGGACACTTGGTCTTGGATATGTTATCCGGTTTGTAGGTGGCGGTATCGCTCTTTACGCTCTGCACCAGCCGGGAGGCATCCTGACGGATGTCAGCTATGAACTCGTTCTTTTTGGCCTTGCCTTTGGCAATGTCGGCCAGGCGCTGTTCCCACTGTGCGGTCAGTTCCGGGGAACGCAGGGCCTCGGGTGCCAGGTTGATCAGCTGCATGCCTTTGGAGGTCGGCACCAGTTCCTTGCCCTGGCGTTCAATATAGCTGGTATGGACCAGTTTCTCGATGATCTCCGCCCGGGTAGCCGGGGTTCCCAGTCCGCTGCCCTTGATTGATTCCCTCAGTTCCTCATCCTTCACCAGCCTGCCGCAGTTCTCCATGGCCGTCAGCAGGGTGGCTTCGGTGTAGCGGCGCGGGGGGGTAGTCTTACGTTTGCTGGTTTTACAGCTCTTGACCCCGACGGTTTCCCCTTTACGGTGCTGGGTCAGGGTCTGTTCCGGAACCTGGTCTTCATCGGCGTCGTCCTTTTCAGGACGCGGTCTTTCGATAGTACGCCAACCCGGGTCAGTAACCACCTTGCCCCGGGAATAAAAGTGTTCCCCGTTGACTACTGTGGTGATGGTGGTCTGGTCGTAGCGGTAGGGTGGGGACAGTACCGCAATGAAACGACGGGCAATCAGGTCATAGAGACGTTTTCCATCCTCATCCAGGGCCGTCAGATTGAGCGGCTGTTCGGTGGGGATAATGGCATGGTGATCCGTCACCTTGCTGTCGTCGACGAAGCGCTTGCCTGGTTTCACCGGTTTCGAAAGCAATGGCTTAACCAGGGGTGCATATGGTCCTGCTCCCATGCCTTTTAAGCGGGCTGGCAGAGTAGGGACGATGTCACTGGTGATATGCCGCGAATCGGTTCGCGGGTAGGTCACCAGCTTGTACCGTTCATACAGATCCTGCAAGACCGACAATGTTTTCTGGGCTGACCAGTTGTAACGCTTGTTGGCATCACGCTGCAGTTCGGTTAAGTCATAGGCCAGTGGTGGTGGTTCGGATTTGGCTTCGGTCTTGACTTCCTTAATCGTGCCCTGGTGGCCTTTGACTCGGGCCACAATTTCCTCGGCCAGGGCATGGTCGAAAAGGCGGTTTCCATTGGGGCCGCGCCAGTCACCGAAATAAGTGCCGAAGTCGGCTCTGATGGTCCAGTAGTCCACCGGCTTGAAGTTCTTGATCTCATTCTCGCGGTCCACGATCATGGCCAGAGTAGGGGTCTGTACCCTCCCGGCGTTCAGCTGGGCGTTGAATTTGCAGGTCAGGGTGCGGGTCACATTGAGGCCGATCAGCCAATCAGCCTGGGCCCTGCAGACTGCGGCATCATAGAGGTTGTTATAGGCGGGCCCTGGTTTAAGCCGGGCAAATCCCTCGCGGATGGCATCATCAGTCTGGGAGGAGATCCACAGGCGCTTGAAGGGCTTGCGCCAGTTAGCCATTTCCATGATCCAGCGGGCGACCAGTTCACCTTCGCGCCCGGCATCAGTCGCGATGATCAGGTCCCTGATATCCTGGCGTTTCATAAGGCTTCTGATAACCTGGTACTGGTGAGATGTCTGCCGGATGACCTTGAGTTTCATCTTCTCAGGCAGCATCGGCAGGTCCTCCAGACGCCACTCCTTCAGCCGTTTGTCATAATCATCCGGTTCAGCCAGGGTGACCAGGTGTCCCAAAGCCCAGGTGACCACATAATCGGGTCCTTCCAGGTATCCCTTTGCTTTTTTATTACACTTCAAAACCCGGCCGATTTCCCGGCCCACACTTGGTTTCTCCGCTAAGACCAAAGATTTCATGGGTTTCCTCCCTTAATAATCTAAGCCATACTTGCCATGATTGCATCATGGGGACTGTCCCCATGATGCAGATGCATAGTGAACCTGTCCCCCTGTCCCACCTTAATAGTATACCATAGGCTAGGCTTTGCGCATTCTGAACGAATCGGGAGTAACCTCGACCAGTTCATCGTCGGTAATGAACTCCAGGCACTGCTCCAGGGTCATATGGCGGGGAGGCGTCAGCTTGATGGCAATGTCGGAGGTGGAGCTGCGGATGTTGGAGAGCTGCTTCTTCTTGCACACATTGATATAGAGGTCACCAGGGCGGGAGTTTTCGCCCACTATCATGCCCCGGTAGACTGCCATTCCTGGTCCAATAAAGAGTTCCCCGCGCTCCTGGGCATTCTCCAAACCGTAAGAGGTGGCTTCACCGGGTTCAAAGGCCACCAGAGATCCCCGCTGGCGGGTGTGAATTTCTCCCCGGTAGGGCCTGTAATCACGAAAGACATGGTACATGATCCCCAGCCCTTTGGTGTCAGTAAGAAATTCGGATCGAAAACCAAACAGACCCCGGGTGGGAATCAGGAATTCCAGGCTTGTCATGCCATCCTCGTGATGGGTCATGTTCACCAGTTCGCTCTTGCGTGGTCCCAGGCGTTCCATGACGATCCCCACATAATCCCCGGGTACTTCTATGATCAGTTCTTCAACCGGCTCACACCGCTGCCCGTTAATGGTGCGTTCGATTACCTCGGGCCGCGAAACCTCGAATTCATAGCCTTCCCGCCGCATGGTCTCGATCAGGATGGAAAGGTGCAGTTCGCCCCGCCCGGAGACCAGGAAGGTGTCCGGGGAATCGGTGGGGGATACCCGCAGGCTGACATCGGACTCCATCTCCCGCAGCAGGCGCTCACCCAGCTTGCGGGAAGTAAGGTAGGTTCCGACCCTGCCCGCAAACGGGCTCTTGTTTACCTGTATGGAGACCGCTACGGTCGGTTCATCGATGGATACAAATTTAAGTGGCTGCGGATGATCCGGGTCGCAGATGGTATCACCAACATTAAAATCATCCAGCCCGTAAACCACCACGATGTCGCCGGCCCGGGCCCGCTCGGCTGCTGCTTTGCCCAGCCCGTTAAAAACGTAGAGACCGCTTGATTTCTGCCGTTTCCCGTCCTTGCCCGGACTGACCAGGACCACCTCCTGTTTGGCTGTGATCGTTCCATTCTGGATGCGGCCGACTGCCTGCCGCCCCACATAAGGGTCGTAGTCGATCATGGTTATGCCAAGCTGCAGCGGTCCGTCCGGATCTCCCGCCGGAGCCGGGATGCTGCTGACAATCATTTCGAAGAGGGGTTTCAAATCCGTTCCCTCGATTTCCGGATCCAGGGTGGCCGTTCCTGACCGGGCGTCCGTGTAGATTACGGGAAAATCGAGCTGCTCATCGTCAGCACCTAACTCGATAAAGAGATCCAGGACCTCATCCAGCACCTCGACCGGCCTCGCATGGGGACGGTCGATCTTGTTTACCACCACAATCGGTGCCAGACCGGCAGCCAGGGCCTTGCGCAGGACGAACCGGGTCTGCGGCATGGGGCCTTCATAGGCGTCGACCAGCAGCAGTACCCCATCCACCATCTGCACAATCCGTTCTACCTCACCCCCAAAGTCAGAGTGACCAGGGGTGTCAACGATATTGAACTTGTAGCCTCTATAGAAAACGGCCGTGCATTTGGCCATTATGGTGATGCCCCGTTCCCTTTCCAGGTCGTGGCGGTCCATAACGCGTTCCTCCACCACCTGCCGGTTGTGAAATACCCCGCTCTGTTTCAGCATCCCATCAACCAGAGTGGTCTTGCCGTGGTCAACGTGGGCGATAATTGCCAGATTACGAATCAATGCCTGGTCCATAGTAATCCTCTCAATCCAGGCCTCTGTGTCAGGCCGGTCATTTTATTAAAATATGGTTCCAAACTGATAGTATACACAAATGCCGACCGGCATAAAAGAGGGGAAGGGAAAAAATGCTTATACAAGACAGGCCAAAGAAAAAACTCAGAAGTTCTGATGAAAAGAAGGAAAATTTACCCTGCAGGTGAATTAGGTGAGTGTACCGTTAACGCCCCCAAAGGGCAATAAATAATAATATTGGAGGGGCAGCTTATGACTGATGGACCAATTATTCCAGAGATCCGGGATATGCCCGAACAGCCAGTGCGGTCGAAACGGGTAACCATGACGGATTTTCCGCAGAGCCTTCCGAAACTGATGGGAGAGGTTCTGGACGAGATTCGGTCAGCCGGTAAGATGCCAACGGGAGCACCAGTCTTAATCTATCATGACCAGGAGTTTAATCCCAAGGAGGTAGATGTCGAGGTGGCCTGGCCGGTTGATGATGCCTCCCTGGCCAACGATACCACGCCTGCCATGAAGGTTGCTTACTATCTCCATGTTGGACCCTATGCCAGCCTGGAACCGGTTTACCCGGCTATAATGGAATGGATTTCTGCCAATGGCTACCGTCCATCCGGCGCTATGCGGGAAGCATACATCAACGATCCCGGTGTCACTCCCGCGGAACAGCTTCTAACCGAGGTAATAATCCCGGTAGAAAAGGTTTAAGATCGGATAATTATCTGCAGACGGAGAGGGGGATGATCTGTTGAATTATCAGGACCAGTACCGACAGAAACTCTGCACACCGGAGGAGGCCGTGCGGCTGGTGAAGAGCGGGGATGGTATTATCGCTCCCATAGCCTGCGGCCATCCCCGGCAGATTCTGAATGCTCTGGCCCGCCGGGCAGAGGAACTGCAGGATGTGACCTTCTTTTCCACCCTGGATTTCTACCCTTCGGATATTTGGGACCTTAAGGATTGCGATCATATTCAGGTGGACAGCGGTTTCGTGGGAGGGAGGATGCGCCAGGGAGTCCATGAGGGAATCCATACCTACTCGCCGGTAAAGTTTGCCGACTCCGCGCTGGCCTGGGGCACCCTGCGCGACTGGAGTATAGCCACCTGTGTGGTTTCACCCATGGATAAACACGGTTACTTCAGCATGGGCTGTTCGGTTGACTATACCTATTCAGCGGCCAAGAGAGCCGACCGGATCCTGGTGGAGGTAAACCGGTACATGCCGCGCGCCCACGGCAAGTGCTGGCTGCATATCTCGGAGATTGACGCGATTGTGGAAAACCATACCCCTTTGCCGGTTCTGCCCAGTCCTCCCATCGGCGATAAGGACCGGGCCATTGGCCGGCTGATAGCCGATCAGGTGATAGACGGTGCCACCATTCAGCTCGGTTTGGGAGCTATCCCCAATGCGGTGGGCCTTTTCCTGAACGACCGCAACGATCTGGGGGTTCACACTGAGATGCTTACTGACTCTATCTATCAGCTGCAGAAGGCCGGGGTGATAACCAACCGCCGCAAGAGCTATATGAAGGACCTCTCAGTGGCCACCTTTGCCCTGGGCTCAGCGGAGATGTATGAGTGGATGGACGACAATCCGGCCATCGCCATGTACCCGGTGGAGGAGGTCAACGATCCGTTTATCGTGGCCCGGGTTGATAACATGATATCAGTCAATGGGGCATTAAGTGTTGACCTCACCGGGCAGGTCTGTGCCGAGTCATTTGGTCCCTGGCAGTATTCCAATGTAGGCGGCCAGTTGGACTTTGTTCAGGGGGCATGGCGCTCCCGGGGCGGCAAATCCTTTATCGCTCTCTACTCCACCGCCAAGGATGACACCATCAGCCGCATCGTTCCCCAGCTGCAAGCCGGGTCATACATTACCACGCCCCGGACGGAGACCCACTATGTAGTAACCGAATACGGGATTGCCTTAATCAAGGCGCAGAGTGTCAAACAGCGGGTGAAAAACCTCATCGCCATAGCCCACCCCAACCACCGCGACTGGCTGACCTTCGAGGCCAAGAAACTGGGCATGATCTAAGATATCTAAAAAGTGAGTCAAGGGGACGGTTCGAAAGCGCCGGGATAAACCGGCATAGAGTAGGGGATGAAAGAGCCCTACGTGAAAGGAGTAGCTACACCATCACGACCCCGAGTCATGCGCGGGTAGCCGCGAGGGTACGCGTGAAGCGTTGACAGGGGGAAACGCAGGCCAGACATTGAGCTCCGAAATCACCCATCCGGGGTGCCGACCTCGTGGACTGATAGGGAAGGCAATACGGTAAGACGGCGATAAGTGTAGCGAGTCGCATACTGACCCCGCGGAGTCGAAGAACCTGGGCATGCGTGGACACTCTATGCTCGAGAACCGGGAGATCTCAGCAGCATCCGTTGGTAGAAAAACGGCGGGTCGGTCAGGGAAGGCCTGTGGCCGTAATCCTGACATGCACGTTGCTGAGAAGTCAGACACCGGCATAGTACCAAAGAAGGAGCCGAACAAAATTGGCTAACCAATGGCGGAGGCACTGGAGGGAAGGCCGGTGACCAAGGGAAATTCTGAGGATATGGCTGCGAGCTGTACGCAGAGACAGGGGGAAGCATTGACCAAACTCAACAGAATACGCGAAGCCGCGCACAGGGACAAGAACCTTCGGTTTACCACCTTAATGCACCATATCACAACTGATCTGCTTCGGAATGCATACATGGCATTAAAACGAAATGCGGCACCCGGGATAGACGAAATGACATGGAGGCAGTACGGGAAGGAACTGGAGGCAAACCTGACAAATCTCCACCAAAGCGTCCAAAGTGGCAGATACCGAGCACAGCCCTCGAAAAGAATCTGGTTACCCAAACCGGACGGAAGGCAACGCCCAATCGGCATAGCCGCGCTAGAGGACAAAATAGTCCAACAGGCCGTAGTTTGGATACTGAACCAGATATACGAAGAGGACTTCATGGGATTCAGCTATGGATTCCGCCCAGGTCGTAGCCAACACAATGCGCTGGACGCACTATGGGTAGGAATCACAAGACGAAAGGTAAACTGGGTGTTGGATGCAGACATACGCAGCTTCTTTGATACCATTGACCATGAATGGATGATGAAATTCATGGAGCACCGTATCGCAGACCAAAGACTGCTTCGCTTAATACGGAAATGGCTTAGAGCCGGAGTATCCGAAGATGGTCAGTGGTCAAAAACGACTGTCGGCACCCCTCAAGGGGCGGTCATATCGCCAATTTTAGCAAATATCTATCTGCATTACGTGCTCGACTTGTGGGCACACCAATGGCGAACCAAGCATGCTGCAGGGGAAGTAATCATTGTGCGTTATGCCGATGATGTAGTCATGGGGTTTCAGCATCGAAAAGAGGCAGAACGCTTTCTCCAAGAACTGGGGGAACGCATGGCAAAATTCGGGCTGGAATTGCACAGCGAAAAGACCCGACTTATTGAGTTCGGAAGGTTCGCAGCAGAGAACAGGGCAGTACGCGGCGAAGGCAAGCCCGAAACGTTTGACTTCCTGGGTTTTACACATATCTGTGGCAGGACACGGAAAGGCGACCGCTTTACAGTACGTAGGAAAACCATAGCCAAACGTCTGCAGGGGAAAGTAAAGGCAGTCAGGGAAGAGATCATACGTCGACGACATGACCCCATCCCCGAACAAGGAAAATGGTTACGTGCAGTAGTGCAGGGACACTTCAACTACTTCGCAGTTCCCGGCAATAAACCGGCAATTGATGCTTTTCGAACTGAAGTCATCAAGGCGTGGCTACATGCACTAAGACGCAGAAGCCAAAAAGCACGAAATCTCACGTGGGAAAGAATCAAGCGATTGGTAGCTACTTGGATTCCTTCAGCAAGAATACTTCATCCATACCCATCCGAAAGACTTCGCGTCACTAACCCGAGGTAGGAGCCGTATGAGGTAATTCCTCACGTACGGATCTGTGCGGGGGGTGTCCGGCAACGGACATCCCTACCGCAATCTGTGCCCGCTTTTAACGGCAGGCACAGGAACCGTCCCCTTGCCCGTCTCGCCCAACACGGGCAGCCAGCCGAAGACCAACGGTGAAGCTGTGCAACTGCAGAGAAGGGTATAACCGGGGCCGAGGTGAGTGCCTGGTAGAGGAAGTATGCAATCCCGAAGATGATGCAAGTATGCCGGCCTATAAGCAGTTTAAACCGGAGAAATAGCGAAGCCTGTCAGCCGTAACGGCCAACAGGCTTCATATTAAACGATACCCATAATCGGAGGCTATTGCTTGGTTTTTGCCATCTCCTCGTCACGCAGTATGCGGCGCAGTGCCTTGCCTACACTTGAGCGGGGGAGTTCATTTCTAAACTCAATGAAACGAGGAGCCTTATAAGCGGCCAAATGCTCCCGCGCAAAGGCTATGAGTTCAGCCTCGGTGACTGTAGCACCCTCCACCAGCTGCACGAACGACTTGACGGTTTCACCGCGGTACTCGTCAGGGATACCTATGGTAATGACGTCCTTGACCTGGGGATGTTTAAACAGCACATCGTCAATCTCCTGCGGATAAATGTTGTACCCACCGGCAATGATCATATCCTTGGTCCGGTCGACCAGGAAGATATACCCGTCTTCATCCATGTAACCAACGTCTCCTGTGTAGAGCCATCCGTCCTTAATAGCGTTGGCAGTGGCTTCCGGGTCCTCCCAGTATCCCTTCATGACCAGCGGCGATTTCAGGATTATCTCACCTGGGGTGCCCAGAGGGACATCATTTCCTTCGGAATCAATGATCCTCAGATCAGTATCCATATAAGGGATGCCTATGCTGCCCGGTTTGATAACGCTTGAATAGGGGGTGGTTATTCCCAGAGATGTGGTTTCGCTCATACCGTATCCCTGGGCAATACGGATATCCATGCTTCTGGCTTTTTTGATCAGTTCCAGGGGAGTCGGTGCGGCTCCGCAGTTCACCAGGCCGATCTTGCGACCTATTTCCAGTTCTTTGGCTCGTGGATGGTTCAGTATTGCACTGAACATGGTAGCCACGGTGGGAAAGTACCACATCTCTTCCACCCGTTCTATGGTATCCATGACCTCCTCCAGATCAAACCGGGGAAGCAACACCTGGGTAGAGCGCCCGCAGATGCTGGACGCCATACAACAGATTTCACCGTAGACATGAAAATAGGGCAGTACACAGAACATCCGTCTGCGTTCGACTGGGACCAGGCCGGCGATGGGTTTGCCCCACTCGGCTGCATTCAGGGTACCCACCACCAGATTGTGATGGGTGAGTGTGGCACCTTTGGGGGTTCCGGTGGTACCGCCGGTGAACTGAATAACCGCAGGATCGTCGTGGGAAATCGGAATCCATGGAGGGGACGGATTGTTGCACTGGGCCAGGAATTCGGAAAAATGGAACCATCCTTTTTCCAATCCCAGTTCTTCGGAGGTGCTGATTTTCGAGCCGTCTATGAAATCGGAAACCTTGGTGACAAGTATAAAGGGGATATCAAATCTTTGCACCAATCGCTTGACATTGGGCACAACACCCTCGAATGTAACCAGCCCGGTCATACCTGTTTTTCTGGCCAGGACCTCCAGCTCGTCCGGGGTGTACATAGGGTTCAGGTTAACCACGATCGCCCCGCAGTGGAGCAGGGCGTAAAAGGTTATCACGAACTGGGGGCAGTTGGGTAAGAGTATGCCAACCCGGTCTCCTTTTTTTATGCCGGACTCGATTAAACCGTTAGCCAGCCGAACCACATATTTTTGCAGTTCCCAAAAGGTGATTTCCGAACCGTAAAAATCAATAGCCGCTTTATTCGGCTCAGCACCAGCAGAAATCCGCAGAATCTCATAAGCCGGATACTTCGGGTAGTTCAGGGACTGCCGGCAATCGTTATCAAAACTCTTAAGCCACCATCTGCGTTCCAATAGCTCTTGACTTAACTGTACCAATATTGTTACCTCCTTCTCTGGTTGAAACCCTGGTTCTCTGCAAACCTGTTATATGGGACAACCGGGGGTGGTATTTTTATGCTAAAATAATTACCCTGACTGGTTGGCCGATATCTGTTCGTACGATGGCACTCAGTCAGTGCCAGAAGTTTCACCTCCTTCGCTTTCCGGACCAACCAGGGATGAAGAATTACACTTTAGAGTGGCAGCTAAACCCAGTTGTTAATATTTTTTATTGCAATATTCATGCCAACATTGCAACTTAGCAGAATATTTAGCCAAAGTGACTCCCGGGAAATTAGCAGGTGTACCAATTAACACATCGAAAGGCACATTATGGATAGAAATGACTCAGATTGATACGTGCACTTAACGGTAACGTCGATTGGCTATCACCGGTCTGACTGGATAAATTGAAATAAATGGTAGGAAGTCCTCGCCTGAGGTAGTAGAATAAAAGTGTCAAAGCATATACCTAACCATAAAAAGAACCAGAGCTTATAGCTCACCACAGTACTCTTGGCAGAGGGGTGGGATAATGAAAAAGGGAACCAGACTGATACATTCCGGAAGTGAGACCAGTGACCAGACCGGTGCTGTTAGTACTCCTATTTATCAGAGTGTGGTGTTTGCGCAAACCGATGCAACAACCTACGGCCAGTGGGTGTACAGCCGGAACGGCAATCCTACCCGGGCCATTTTGGAGAAAACCATCGCTGATCTGGAGGGGGGCGAATCCGGGTTTGCCTTTTCCTCCGGTATGGCATCTATATCGGTCAGTCTTTTATTGTTTGGAGTTGGTGATCACATAATAATGTCCCGTGATGTCTACGGGGGTACGTACCGCATCGGCCAGGAACTGCTGCCGCGTTACGGTATCGAGGTCGGATTCGTGGATGCCGCTGATATAAAGCAGATTGAGGGTTCGACCAGACCAAATACCAAAGCCCTCTATTTTGAAACCCCGTCCAATCCCTTGATGAAAATAACCGATCTGCGCAGGACTGCAGCCTGGGCGCAGGAACACGGGATCATAACCATATGTGATAACACCTTCATGTCGCCTTACCTGCAGCGTCCTCTGGCATCAGGCATAGATATTGTGGTTCACAGTGCTACCAAGTACCTGGGAGGCCACAGTGACTGCCTGGCTGGCCTGGTTGTGACCAGTAATAAGGAGCTGGCGGAACGGGTCAAGTTTATGCAGAGCACTTTAGGCGCAGTTCTCGGCCCCCAGGACTCCTGGCTTATTATGCGGGGAATCAAGACCCTGAAGGTGCGGATGGAACAGCAGCAGTGCACCGCTGCCCTTCTCGCCGAATGGCTGGGTACCCAGCCTGGTATTGCAGAAGTAATCTATCCCGGATTGCCCGGGCACCCCGGCAGGGATATCCACCTTAGCCAGGCGGACGGTTTCGGGGGGATGCTGGCCTTCCGTCTCAAAGACGGGGAAACCGCCCGTCGTTTTGTCAACGGTCTGCGGCTGATTACGATTGCCTCCAGTTTGGGCGGGGTTGAGAGCCTGGTATCCATACCCAGTGCCATCTCACACAGCAGTCTCACGGGGGAACAAGGCCAGCAGGCGGGTGTGACCCCTGAGCTGGTGCGCATATCGGTGGGGCTGGAGGATCCTGAGGATCTGAAGGCTGACATCAGCCAGGCACTGCAATCCATCCGGGGTACATAAAAAAGGAAAATGACACAAGTTGGGGGCATGTTGTCACTGGAACCTGGTAATTGACCGTAAACACCTGGCGGTTGATAAATAAGGGGGAATTATTGTCTTGAAATTCTTATGGTATGCCATAGGTTTTTTAGCTGTACTGGTGGTCCTGTTGGTACTGGTCACCAGCATCGCACATAACAGCTTCAACCAGAAAGTGAAAGCCGAGGTGGAGGAACTCTTTCGGGAGCAGGGGGAATCCCGGGGTGGAGCGGTGACCGCCGCGGATCTGCAAAACCTGCCGCCAGTGGTAGCGAAGTGGATGTCAAATTCCGGCGTGGTGGGAAAAGAAAGACCGTCTGTGGTCAGACTCCGGCAAAGTGGTGAGATGCGGACTACCCCCGAACAGGCCTGGACACCTTTTACGGCTGACTCTTACTATACCGTCCAGGAACCGGGTTTCATCTGGCATGCTGATGTCAAGATGGCTCCGCTGGTTCACCTGGCAGGGCGGGACAAGTTACACCAGGGCCATGGGCATATGCTGATCAAGCTGCTGTCCCTGATAACCGTGGCCGATGGCAGGGGAAAGGAGATCGATCAGGGGTCTCTGGTGAGGTACCTGGCGGAGATTGCCTATTTCCCGGCAGCGGCTTTAAGCGACTTCGTCACCTGGGAGGCAGTTTCCGATGACTCAGCCAAAGCGACGATTTCGGTTAAGGGGACTACGGCCTCCGGCACCTTCGTCTTTGATGCTCAAGGGAATCCGGTTGAGTTTACTGCACCGAGGTACATGGAGAAGAACGGTCAGTACTCGATGGAGGCCTGGAGGGTCCTGATGCGGGATCACCGGGAATTTGACGGCATCGTCCTGCCGGCCGAGGTAGAGGTTATCTGGGATCTGTCCAGCGGTGGTTTTAAGTGGTACCAGGCGGAGTTAACCGAGGTCGAGTACAACCGGCCGGAGTTCTATTGAAACCTTAAATCAATTCTGTAATAACCAAACCAAGACCCGTTTAGTTAAATCGCTGCAACGGTTAACCAGGACGAAAAAGGACCGTACCCATGGGGCCAGGCGACAGAGTAATCATGTATGGATGTGAATTGGGTTCGGGCATATCTTTGTCGAAATGGCTATGTAAAAAGGAGAGATGCTCCTGGCTTGGCAGGAAACATCTCTCCTATAATCAACAGCTTCCCAATTCAAGGGTTTTACGGATTAATGGCTAAGCAGAGTCCTATTCTTCCCTGAATTTCGGCTCTGGTGCCCAGGGATAGAAATCGGGCATATCTTTCTGGGTACTCATGGAGAAATTCGGCAGCCTCTTTTCCAGGAAGGCCATGACTCCTTCGGCGGCATCCGGCTGCTGTCCCAGCCAATGGTAACCCTTGGATTCAACCCTGTGGGCCTCCATCGGATGACTCGCTCCCAACATACTCCACATCAGCTGACGGGTGAGAGCTACCGACACCGGTGCTGTATTCTGGGCAATATCCAACGCAATGGCCCGAGCTGTAGGGAGCACCTCTTCAGGAGCCACAATCTTATTCACCAGACGACGTTCGTATGCCTCCGCAGCGGAGAATATTCTGCCGGTAAGACCCCACTCCAGAGCCTGCCCAATGCCGACGATCCGGGGTAAAAAATAGGATGCACAGGCATCGATGACAACACCCCGGCGCACAAAGACGATGCCCAGTTTGGCAGTATTCGAAATGATACGGATGTCCATGGGCAATGTCATTGTCACCCCGACACCCACTGCCGGACCATTTATGGCAGCAATGATGGGCTTTTTCGATTTGAAGATACGCAGAGCCAGGATACCGCCGCCATCCCGGTGCTCTTCGAGTGACTCATTGGTGTAGTTGAAAGTGGATTCCCCGCCTTCTAAATCAGCACCAGCACAGAAGGCCCGCCCGGCACCGGTAACGATAATCGCTCTTATGTTGTCATCTGCTTCAGCCTTATCAAGAGCATCAATTATTTCATCGCGCATATCCTCGGTATATGCGTTCAGACGTTGGGGACGGTTAAGGGTGATAGTCAGTACCCTTTCCGCAGCTTCAACCTTGATCAGTTCGTAACTCAAAACCAGTTCCTCCTTCGTTATCTCTTTATAATTTATGCTTCCTGATATTATATCACTTGTGAGTCACCACTTTGTCCAGTTTGAATCCAACGGAAATCTATAGTATACTAACGAAAATCAATACTTGAAAAAGACGGTCAGAGCTCTGCTGGTGAAAACCAGGAGAGTGGGGAATGAGAACCTAAGTCCAGGGATAAGGCTCTCATATCCATGAGAATCGGCTTACTGGGGTGGGTAGCTTAATACATTGGGCTACCCGCTTTTTTATGGCCAAAAATACGCGGCAAAGGATGGTGGAACTGCTGGATGAACTATTGCGCTAGTTAAATAAGGATTACTCAGGCTTAAAAATGGGTGATAATTGCTTTTGGGTTACAGTAGGCCAGAGTCTGATAATGCTCCTAATGTGTCTAATCCCTACCCAATTGAAAAACATCTACTGCATGAGAGGGGTGAAAACATGTCATTGCCGATGGTAACATTAATTTCCGGGATATCCGGGGTACTAATAGTTATGCTAGTACTGTTAGTAATGGTTACATTGAGTTCAAAACTTGCTATCTTCATAGAGAAAAGAAATGAAAACACCAGCCAGAATGACTAACAAGAGAAGGTAACGGAATTAATGGAGATCTTCCCAAGAAGCGATCCCTCCATTGCGTTTGACAGTTCCAACCAACCAAACGTTAGTTAGGAGGATTTAAAAATATGGAATGGCAGATTTGGTTTGCAGGGGTCCTGTTTTTAGTCGTCTATGCATTTATAGTTTCAGAGAAAATTCACCGCACTATACTGGCATTATGCGGCGCATCGCTCCTGGTTCTTCTGGGAGTGCTAACCCAGCATGAAGCCGTCAATTTCATTGATTTCAATACTATCGGCCTGCTTTTTGGCATGATGGTCATCGTGGGCATAACCCGTAAGAGCGGGGTCTTCGAGTATATCGCCATTAAAGCGGCTCAATCAACCGGTGGCGATCCGATAAAGATAATGATTGCCCTTTCAGTATTTACCGCAATAGCATCAGCTCTCCTGGATAATGTCACTACCGTTTTGCTGGTGGTTCCGGTCACCATATCTATCTGTTACGCCTTGGACGTCAATCCGGTACCGTTTTTCATAGCGGAAATCCTGGCCTCCAACATTGGGGGAACCGCCACCCTGATCGGTGATCCTCCCAATATCATGATAGGCAGCGCAACCGGTATAGGATTTATGGATTTTGTAGTCAATCTAGGGCCGGTTGTTGTTGTAATATTTGCCATCACTTTCATTATACTTCGGCTGATTTACAAAAACAGACTTCAAACCACCAAGGAAAACCAAGCCCGCCTAATGGCTATGGATGCGGGATCAGCCATTGAAGACCTTTCCCTGCTTAAGAAATCACTTGCGGTTATCGGCTTGGTCATATTGGGTTTTGCTTTCCATCAGTATCTGGCCTTGGAATCAGCCTCGATAGCCATTGCCGGGGCCGCGTTTCTTATGCTGATTGCCCGCCAGGCTCCGGAAGAGGTTCTCCTTTCCGTTGAATGGGATACCCTGTTCTTCTTCATTGGATTATTCATCCTGGTGGGAGGTCTGGAGAAAACGGGTATAATTGAGGGGATGGCCCGCCAGGGGATAAACCTTACCGAGGGTGATGTAACCCTGACCGCAATGCTGGTCCTCTGGTTCTCGGCCGTAGCATCGGCGTTTGTTGACAATATACCATTTGTAGCAACGTTTATTCCTTTGATTCAGGAGATGGGGCAGCTCGGCAGTATGAATATCGAGCCTTTATGGTGGGCTCTGTCTCTGGGCGCCTGTCTGGGGGGTAACGGGACTCTGATCGGGGCCTCGGCCAATGTTATCGTATCGGGTATTGCCTCGCGGGAAGGACATCCGATTAGTTTTCTCGGTTATATGAAGATTGCGTTTCCTCTGATGCTGCTGTCTGTTGCAATCGCTATGGTTTACATGTTGCTGTTCTTTTTGTAGACAATCTTAACTGAGAGGTGGCAGTCATCTAATATGTGAACTGATATATCAGGTAATGAAAAAGACGTACCTCTCACTTACGTTGAGGGTACGTCTTTTTACTTAATCCACAATTATTCCCCGTTCCTTCAACTCCTGGAGTTTGCGCCGGGAACACTTTTCGCAGCGGAACTCCGGGTTCTTGTCCCTGGTCCGGTCGTAGTTTCTGGTCCTTACCAGGCGGAACCCTTTGGCCGTTTCACCACAGTCGGCACAATTTACCTCTTCCCGGATCTCCCACTGGGGAGCAAGATGCGGAGAGGTGAAGATAAACCGGTCTACCCAGAAAAAGATCAGGCCGCCGATGATGTTGGCGATTATGGTGGAGGCGGTGACGTTGAAGCCTTTCATAAAGTAAAGGACACCGGCCAGGATTGGAGTCGAAAGCTGCCAGCGAAATAGGTAGAGCAGATACTGTTTAACCAGGTCTATGCACCATCCCTTTAGCAATGCTTAATGTAAACTGGTTATATTCTTCACCAATTCATCGCCAATCACTTATCAGTGCATAGCCCAATTTGAGTAGTGACAGCCGTTAATCGTATCCCCGGCCACAGCACTTTTTGAACTTGAGTCCGCTTCCGCAGGGACAGGGGTCATTTTTTCCCACCTTTTTGCGGGTTTCAAGGCTGAATACGTCGGCCTTTTTGCGGACAGCAGGAGGCTCAGGCGGCCTTTCAAACCAGGGCTGCTCCGCCGAGAGCACCTCAGCCGAGGTATATCCCTTTAGAGTCCACTGTCTGGTGTTGTTCATTAGGTCAACGGTGAGGTCTGTCAAACTCTGCAGGAGCTCCAGACTGTCGATTTCCAAACGACTCTCCAAAAGACTTATAACACTGGTGGCAGGCTTACCTGTGTTAATGGCGTATACACAGGCCTCAACCAGATTATCGGCCATTTCCCAGTTGATCTCATAATTCTCGGTCATAAAGACGACCAGGTTAAGATATGAGGCGTTACGGTCCACAAAGTCCGGTTCTCCCGCCTGAAGCAGTTCTTCACGGGAGAACGGATAGTAGTCCAACTCGGGTCGGGCATTCTGTTCACTAATTATTTCCTGGTCGTTTAACACCTGGAAATTTGACAGACCGCACTTGCTCCATTTGATTACACCGTAGTAGGCGATGGCATGATCTATAAGCTTTATGAAGTCAGAGAAATCCCCATACTGTATACCAAAATTCTTTATCATACTGTCAATTTGTTTGTAGCCCACGGTGCCGTAGTAGTAAAGTGCTCCTTGAGTCAGCCGGACGACATCCCAGTTCCGGGCCACCCGGCGCCGGTAATTGCGATCATCAATCTCTTTAAAAATCTTTAAAGTCTCGGATGGCATAGCCAGGACCTTCTGACCATCAACAGTACCCGGAAAGGCTATCCCCCGATTCATCAGGTAATTCAGCTGTCTCTGATCCAATTGTGGCGCCGGAGAGTGGCCGCCGTTCCTGACCATGGTTTTGACCAGGTTATAACGATGCCGGTCAAACTGCAGGAATGTTTCGGGTATAGTGGAGGGAATCATCTCCTGCAGCCGGGCTATCAGATCATCTTTTTTCAGGCTGCTGAGGTTCTTCAGATTAAGGCTTTGGCGTATTGTGCTCAGCTCATCCTTGGTGAAACGCGGAAGAGCATGGGCCAAAGTCAAGGGCACCTCAATTTCGGCCCACAGCTTTGCATTCCGTTTCTCCTCCCACTTACGTCTCTCGTTTGCCAACTCCTCCAGCGCGTTTAAAATTGTTCTGGTTATTTTTTCATCAGGCCCTATTCTCTTCATAGCGTTCGCTCCAATTAGTCATGATATGCTGCGACACAGAGTAACAACTCACCTTGGTTCCCCGGGGAACCAAGGGAAACAGGCTTAATAAAAAGCTGCCATACTCTATCCTTTGTACGCGGACTGTAAAATTGCCAGGATATCACCCTGGTTGAGCTGGCCAAAGGCTCCCAGGGGCCGACGGTTGGTGGACAGCTGATCGGCCATCTCTTCGAGACGGCTCTCTTCAACCCCGATTTCCTGGAGGTTCCCGGCTAATCCGAGAGAACGGAAGAATTCAGCAGTCCGTGCAATTCCGGTCATGGCGGCTCCAAAATCGTCATCTTCCGTGATGTCCCATACCCTTCGGGCATATTCAGCCAGCTTGGGTGCGGTTCTTTCGCTCAATACATGTCGCATCCAGTAGGGGATGAGAATGGCCAGTCCCAGTCCATGGGTAACGTCATATAGGGCGCTTATGACATGCTCAATTTCGTGTACACCCCAGTCGGTGTGCCGACCGGTACTGAGAAGTCCGTTCAAGGCCAGGGTGCTGGTCCACATCAGGTTGGCCCTTGCCTCGTAGTTATCCGGTTCGGCGATGGCAATAGGGCCGTAATGGATGCAGGTCTTAAGCATGGCTTCCGCCATCCGGTCCTGGACAAAGCCTCCCGGGGTAGGGCTGAAATACTGCTCGAATATGTGGCTGATGATATCTGCAGTCCCGGCAGCGGTCTGAGATGCAGGCACGGTAAATGTGAGGGTGGGATCAAGGATCGAAAAACGGGGATAAAGGTGCGAACTGCCGGTTCCCAGTTTCTGATTCGTAGCCTCGTTACTGATTACGGCGTTGACATTCATCTCCGACCCGGTAGCAGCCAGGGTGAGTATGGTCCCGATCGGTAAAGCCCCGGTAATGCGGGCCTTGCGGGTGAAGAAATCCCAGGGGTCACCTTCATATTTAACCCCGGCGGCGATGATTTTGGCACAGTCAATGGTGCTGCCGCCTCCTACCGCCAGGACCAGATCTATATCATGGTTCCGGCATAGTCTTACTCCTTCACGTACACTGGTGATACGGGGATTGGGCTGCACGCCGGAAAGCTCTATATGCGATATCTCATTATCTGCAAAGATCTTTAGGACGCGTTCATAAAGCCCGCTCCGCTTGATGCTGCCCCCGCCATAGACCAGGAGTACCCGTCGGCCGTATTTCAGCAATTCTTTACCCAGTTCATCAACCCGATCGCGCCCGAAGATTATGCGGGTGGGTACCTGAAAATTAAAATTTAACACGCAATCCCTCCTCTTTGTCGTTTTTAAAACGCGCGCAGATGCATTTTGTTTACGGGCCAATATCGTCTGTAAATCCCGATGTTTTATGTTATCCCATAATTAAGTCAAAACCATTCGACGAAACCCCCTTGCATTCCTCCCTTCTGGCATTTAATGTAATGCTTAGTTTCTGGCTGATTGTTACTCTCTGGGTAATAGTTTAAAGTTGAAACCAGCAGTAAGCCTTAGTTCAGGATTGTGGATCTTAAGTTTCTGTGGGAGCAGGTGAATATATATGGAAAAGCTGCGGTTGGGAGATGTAGTAATCGAGGTAGAGAAAAAGAACATTAAGAACATCTATCTGAGGGTTTATCCACCTTCTGGTCGGGTCCGTATCTCTGCGCCCCTCCAGGTCGACATGGATACCGTCCGGGGTTTTGCCCGGTCCAAGCTGCAGTGGATCAAACGGCAACAGGCCAAATTTCAGAGTCAGGATTCCGAGGCGTCCGGGGAGTTTCCCGCCCGGGAAGGCCATTATTATAAGGGTCAGCCCTATCTGCTCAAGGTAATGGAGGTAGATGCGGTACCGAAGATCGAATTGACACCGGACGCTTTAATTCTCTATGTCCGTCCGGATACGCCCATGGAAAAGAGACAGGCCATACTCGAGGAATGGTACCGGACACAGATGAAGATGATTCTGCCGGCCATAATCGAGAAATGGGAAGCGAAACTGAACGTAAAGGTAAAGCAGTTTGGAATCAAAAAGGATGAAGAGCAAAGTGGGGAAGCTGCAACATCCGGGCGCAGCGTATCTGGCTGAACCTGGAGCTGATCAAGAAGCCGCCCGAGTGTCTGGAGTACGTGGTGGTCCATGAGATGGTTCATCTCCTGGAGAGAAACCACAATGAAGCGGTTCTACGCCATTATGGATCAGTGCCTCCCCCAGTGGCGTTTGTTTAAAGATGAGCTTAACCGGTTGCCGATTAGACCTTATTAAGCCTGGTACTCCGGAGAAAACGGGGCAATTTGAAGCAGGCCTGCCCGTGGAATGAATTTTGGACCCGCCACCAGGTGCACCCCTGTTTCTCGTCGATCATGCCATGTCACCTGGGCCGAACCAGCCATCACTGCCCCCTGGCTGTGCAGCAGCTTCAAGCATAATGAGGTATTCGCTGAAGAGAATTGATGGCCCTGTATTTCTGCCCAAGTACCTTGACAGACATAGTAATGTTTCATAAACTATACTTGAGGAGGCGAAAGTGATGAGTGCTACTATCTCCACAGATCTTATCCGTGGTCACACGGACACCATAATCCTCAACATCCTGCGGCAGGGGGACAGTTACGGGTATGAGATCTACAAAAGAATACTGCAGCTAAGTGGTAATCGGTACGAACTGAAGGAGGCGACCTTGTACACCGCCTTCCGCAGGTTGGAGAAGGACGGGGATATCACCTCCTACTGGGGAGATGAGACCCAGGGAGGGCGCCGTAAGTACTATCGCATTACCGGGCAAGGGCATCAGCACTATGAACAGAATGTCCTGGACTGGGACTTTGCCAAGGACATATTGGAGACTTTGATCAAAGGGGGTATTGGGGATGACAAAGAATGAGATCCGTCTGGATCACAAGATTAGGGCGTATTTCGATAACCTGTTTTCCAATGTGGGTGGCAGTCAACAGCTGTTTGAGCTCAAGGAAGAGCTGACGACTAATATGAAAGAAAAAATCGCGGATTACAGGGCCCGGGGGATGAATGATGAGCAGGCGTTTAAAGAGGCGGTTGTTTCGATGGGGGATCTTAGCGGATTGGTGGATGATATGCGCAAGCTGGGGCAGGATATGACCCGGCAGACGGTTTATTCCTCGATGGCCAACCGGATCTCAGCCGGTTTCATCGTGGTGGGTGTGCTTTTAGCGTTGTTTGGCATGTTCGTGATTGCCATGACTTACTTTATGAATATCGAGAGAGAGGCAGTTGCGGGCAGCGGTATATTTGTAGTGGCTGGCGGCACCTTGTTCACCTACGGTCTGCTGACTCGGGAAACCAGCAGGAAGTACGCAATGAATAAAATTCGCGCTGCCCTCTATGGTTTGTCCATCGGACTGATTATGTTTGGACTGTTTGCTGCGGTAATGACGTATGTTGCCGTAGGCGAAACCTATGTCTCCATTGCATCATTAATGTTTTTCTTCTTGGGCGGGGTGGGGCTGTTCCTGATACTGGCCTTAACAGGGACTGATCGCCGCAAGCCCTGAAAGTGGGCAGTGAATTGAGTAGTTTCTGATTGGCTTTATTGTAACCGCGAGTTCGCTGAAACTGATGGCTGTATACACCCATGCAAGTACGTTGCGGAAACAGAGGTGTTCATAGGGCATATTCCGGGGAAATCGACGTCCCCGAAATCGACCGTCCCAGATTACCATCGATTATTCGAAAAGAATGAAGTATAATTAAGCCTACTGGAAAAGAACACTAACATATGATCCTTCCGTGCGTGAGAGCACACTTTACCCGGATGATTGGTCAAGCCAGGGTAACCAGGGTTTTTCCTGGTTCATATATACCCGGGTTTGATTAGCTATACAGGCCAACAAATTGTGAGGAGGAATCGATTTTGAATCGGGTGGAGAAGGCATTGATGCATGCGCTTTTTGTGCATCTGCATCATAACATCGACAAGGCGATTGATTTTGGTGAATTCAAACGGCTGAACCAGAAGGTTAACGAGACCTGGCCGGGTGCTCTGCTGGTAGGTCCGGATGCCAATGATGATGCTGCTGTAGTAGAAATCCCTGGCACTGGTACCCTGGTGGCGGCCAAGATGGAGAGTCACTGCAGTCCCTGTGTTCCCCGTCCCTACGATAGCGCAGCTACCGGAGCCGGTGGGGCTATGCGGGATGTGGTGGCTATGGGAGCCCGCCCCATTTTCATCCTCGACTTTATCGGTACCCGTCCCCTGGAAGAGAAGGTTATTATAGGGCCATGTGGCTTTGACGGGGAATGCACCTGCGGCAACTGCCAGGAGGTGACCAGCCAGGAGCGCCTGAACCTGATGCTCAAAGGGGTCAGGGATATGGCGGCGGCCATGGATGTTTTCGTTGCCGGCGGAGGTTTTTCCACTTCTTTCAGCGATATTGTCCCCGCAGTTGTTATTGCAGTGGTGGGCAAACAGATCACTGAAAAGCCCTTGACCAAGCCCGCTAAATCAGCGGGTGATAAGATAATAATTCTTGGTGAAACCGGTACCGATGGCAACGACACCCTGTTCCGGGCCGGTCTGGTGTCAGAGATGCGTCCGGCTCTTGCTCTGTTTAATGAGGAGAGGGCGGTTATGGATGCCAGTCTCGCCGCATTCAGCACCGGCAAGATAAAGGCCTGCTCTGATTTGGGCGCAGCCGGAGTTGGAGCCGCAGTATGCGAGTCCGCGCGGTTTGGAGGTCTGGGAGCCAGGGTTGAACTGTCCAGGGTCCCGACCCGGGTCGAGGATATCACCCCGGAAGAGGTTTTGATCTGTGAAACTCAGGCCCGTATGCTGTTCCAGGTGGCACCCGAAGATGTAGAGGAGGTTCTGCAGGCGCTTCGCTCCGACAAGACAAGGGCCGAAGTGATCGGCGAGATCACCAGTGACAACCAGGCGGTATTCGAGTACGATGGCCGTCCAGTAGCGACCATCCCCAACCAGCCTTCTCCGGAAGTCCTGGAGATGCTACGAAAGTAAGTTTTGGCAATCAAAGCTCCTCTGTTGTCCCAATGGATAGCAGGGGGGCTTTTTGCGTTGTTTTGGGGAGTGACTGCTGCCAAAAAGGGGATAGGATAGAGAATTCCTGGCCTTTAGGTCTCTAAGTTGAGGTTATATTTAAAAATTTTGCAGGTCACCATGAAATAAGAAACAACCTGCGTGCAACAGGTTGGTCCGGGCGAACGGTATAGCGTTATTTTATTTTTATCATCTATAAATAACCAGGGTAAATACCTGGTCATTTCTTTTGGGCACAGCTCACAAAGTCCGATCAAGTACCTTCAGCGAAGCCTGAACCCCCCTTGGAAAGCTCCAAAAATAAATTAGATTAATCTAGGCATTATTGATATACTTAACAGTAAGTAATCATTATTGGAGGAGGCTTCGTCATGCAATCTGTAAAAGAATTATCCTTAAAAAGCTGGCCACCTGGCGTCCCGACTGAAGCACAGTATCCACTTGGCAAGGTTCCCCTGGCCGAATACCTGAAAATGCGCGCCAAGGAACATCCGGACAAGCCGGCTATCATCTTTTATGGCTACACTATCACCTATCGTGAGTTGGATGAGGCCAGCAACCGTTTAGCCAATTACCTCCTGCAGCAGGGGGTGAAGAAGGGCGACCGGGTTGCTCTCTTTCTGCTGAACTGCCCACAGTATCATATTGCTCATTATGCAGCCTGGAAGGTTGGAGCGGTCATAGCTCCCTGTTCACCTCTTTTTAAAGAGATGGAACTGGAATATGAACTGAATGATGCTGGGGTCGAAACCCTGATAACCCTGGATGTCCTGTATCCAGTTGCACAGAAAGTATTGGCCAATACCCCGGTCAAACGGGTTATCGTTAGCAACCTGAACGATTTCCTGCCCGAGGAACCGACCCTGCCGATCACCGATGTCATGAAGGTTAAGAAGTCGCTAATCCCGGGTACTGTTGATCTTATGGATATCCTGGCCAATGGCGATGCCACCCCGCCAGCAGTGAAGGTTGAACTGGATGATTTGGCTCTGCTGCAGTATACAGGGGGTACCACCGGCCTGCCGAAAGGAGCCATGCTAACCCAGTTCGCGGCTCTGTTTAAGAGTGCCACCTGCTGGGCCAATGCCCGTACAGTAGATGAGAATACCATTTCATTAGCGATAGCGCCTATCTTCCACATAGCCGGTATGTTGGGCAATGTGGACGCCCCTATCCTGGCAGGTGCTACGGTAGTCCTATTGATCGGGTTTGACCCTGAGACAACTATGATGGCTATTGAAAAATACAAAATCACCTACTTTACCGCTACGGTACCCATGAATGTCGGGCTTATGAATCATCCCAAGGTCAGTCAGTATGACCTTTCCAGTCTGAGGCTCACTCTGACCATGTCATTTGGCATAACCCTCACTGAAGAAATCGCCAAACAGTGGGCCGAGGTAACCAAGGGCGGAATTCTGGTGGAAGCCTCTTACGGCTTAAGCGAAACCCACACCTTTGACTGCTTTGTTCCCCTGCACAAGATCAAGTACGGGGTTTGCGGCATACCCAATGCCGAAACAGACATCCGGATATTCGACTTTGACGACCACACCAAGGAACTCCCCATCGGTGAGGAGGGTGAGATCGCAGTTAAAGGCCCGGCCAACTTCCTCGGTTACTGGAACAAGCCAGAGGCTACAGCTGAAACCCTTATTGACGGCTGGGTCTTCACCGGTGACGTGGGCAAATTTGATGAAGACGGCTACCTGGCCTTCCTGGGCCGCCGCAAAGAGATGATTAAGGTCTCTGGTTTCTCGGTGTTCCCGGAAGAGGTGGAACTCCTCCTCTGCAAACACCCGGCAATTGCGCAGGCAGCGGTTATTCCGAAACCAGATCCCCGAAAAGGTGAGGTCATAAAGGCTTTCATCATCTTAAAACCAGGTGAGAGTGCTACCGCGGAGGAGATTCAGGCATGGGCCAAAGAGAACATGTCCTCCTACAAGGTTCCGGCAGTTATCGAGTTTACCGATTCCTTCCCCATGTCAGGTGCGGGCAAGGTATTGCGCCGCCTCCTGAAGCCCTAATTTTGAATAAATCCTGATAAGGAGAGCCAGGCTTAAGCAGTCTGGCTCTTGTTTTTTCCTATATATATTCGGCGGCCAATAGCTCGGCTATATTCTGATCGATCTGCTCTTTCCGGCGCAGGTCGTCGAATAAGGCCAGGAGGTCAGGTACCTGCAGGTGCTTCTTTTTCATGGCCCTTGAAATCATTCCGCCAGCCCTACTGGAAAAAGCGGAGATAGACTCTGTCGACGACTGAACGGCAAAGATCCATTCCCGGGCTGGCAAATGCTGACCGCGGCGCATTTTTTGTTTGAAGCTGGGGACATTTGTGTTAAGATTTGAACGAATACATTTATAATTTGGGGAGGTTTATGCATTGAAGACGACAGAGTTATTCAACCTTAAAGGCAAGGTCGCAATCGTCACCGGCGGTTCCATTGGCCTGGGTGCTCAGATGGCCATTGGCCTGGCAGAAGCCGGAGCAAACGTAGTAGTTGCTGCACGTAAGGTCGAGCGTTGTGTCGCATTATGCGAAAAGATTGAAGCTGAGATCGGGGTCAAGGCTCTTCCGGTTAAGTGTGACACCAGTTTGGACGAGGATTGCCGCAACCTGATTGATGCAACAGTTAAAGAATTTGGTACCGTGGACATCCTGGTTAACAATGCCGGTATCACCTGGGGCGCGGATGCGATCGACTACCCCATGGATAAGTGGCAGAAATTATTGGATGTAAACCTGACTGGAGTCTTCCGCTGCTGTATGTACGCAGCCCGCGTTATGAAAGAAAAGGGCGGCGGCAAGATAATTAACATATCTTCTACCACCGGATACGGTGGCACCTATCCGGAAGCCCAGAACACCGTAGCTTACAATGCAAGTAAAGGTGCGGTTATGGTTCTGACCAAGGACCTGGGTGTAAAATGGGCCCGTTACAACATTCATGTCAACGGCATTGCTCCCGGACCGTTCGTAACCCACATGACCGAAAAGCACTTTGCTGCTGTAGGGGAAGACGTCGTCAAGAGCGCCAATCCGCTGGGCAGATACGGAACCGAATGGGATCTCAAAGGCGCGGCAGTATTTCTCGCTTCAGCTGCTTCAGATTTCATCACCGGCGCCACCATTCCGGTCGATGGCGGCAGCCACGCACTCTGCTAATTTTTCTCAGGTACGGCCGGCCCCCGGAGCAAAAAGCCCCGGGGGCTTTTTTGAAACCGGGCAGTATTAATAAGCATGGATATCAATAACTGCTGACAGAAGTGAGTCGGGAAAACCGGGATTAGTCTCGTCATGTAAACGAGAAGCAGGCATTGGGAGTCGCCCTCTGCCTGCCTTTGTGACCGTAACTCAGGAGTTTTTTAAAGTGCCTCTATTCGCTTTCCATAGTAAACTTCCACCCACAGTGCCAACCCGGGCCGACCACATCTGGGGGACAGCCTACGCAGGTGGTCTTGATGCGGCTATCAATGGTTTCGGCGAACTTGCCGTATTCGACCAGCCCGACTGGTTTACAAGGGAAAAAATCCATCTTTTTGCCTTCCCGCGCCCTTTGCACTCGACAGGAGTCCATATAGAAAACCAGGGTCTTGTCATCAGGTCGCTCACAGTGCTGTTCATTAAGGAAGGCGTACATGCGGTACTTTAAGCAGGTTTCCAAGGCGTCCAGGCCGCCACCAGGTTCCATTCCCAGGATACTCATTATCCGTTTGGCCTCCAAAACGGTTTGTCTCTCCCATGCCTCAATATCGAGTTTGATGGCCTCATCCATACCGTGATGCCGCTCAATGGCCTGAAACCACAAACCGTCATGGGATAACCAGCGTTTGGCAAAATCTAAGGCCAATTCCTTCCACATCTGATCATCAACATAACTAAAGTCCATATGAATACCCCTTTCTGTCCGCTTCTATGAAGAACAATTCACTAGAAGGGGTTCCATTTCCTCCCCAAAGTGAATCAAGGGGACTGTCCCCATGATGCAAAATGCATCACGGGGACAGTCCCCGCTTTACAGTACGTAGGAAAACCATAGCCAAACGTCTGCAGGGGAAAGTAAAGGCAGTCAGGGAAGAGATCATACGTCGACGACATGACCCCATCCCCGAACAAGGAAAATGGTTACGTGCAGTAGTGCAGGGACACTTCAACTACTTCGCAGTTCCCGGCAATAAACCGGCAATTGATGCTTTTCGAACTGAAGTCATCAAGGCGTGGCTACATGCACTAAGACGCAGAAGCCAAAAAGCACGAAATCTCACGTGGGAAAGAATCAAGCGATTGGTAGCTACTTGGATTCCTTCAGCAAGAATACTTCATCCATACCCATCCGAAAGACTTCGCGTCACTAACCCGAGGTAGGAGCCGTATGAGGTAATTCCTCACGTACGGATCTGTGCGGGGGGTGTCCGGCAACGGACATCCCTACCGCAATCCATGATGCATTTTGTTGCACTATGTTCTGCGGTATGGTTAACGCTTAAAAGTGACGATTTCCTGGATGGGGCGCCGGGGGGCGCGGATGCGGTTTAATGGAAAATCGGGGTCAGCGTAGCCCAGGGCGATGCCAAAGACAATTTTGAGATGGTCCGGGATTCCCATTTCGGAGCGAATCAGGTCCGGATAGCTGACCAGCATTACCGCGGGCGCGGAGTCGACTCCCTCTTCACGGGCCGCCAGCATGATGCTCTGGGAAATCGCGCCCAGGTCAAACAGCGACCAATTGGAGAGACCGCGGTCCATGCACAGGTAAACCACGGCGGGAGCACCAAAGAAGCGGAAGTTGTTGCGCATCATCGCTTTTTTGGCCTCGGGATCTGCCGGGCCGATTAACTGCTCGCGTTCCTTATGTCTTTCCGCAATGCGCTGAGCGATGTGCTCCGGCCATTGTTGGGGAGCCTCCTGCTCGAACCGGGGTGGGTGTCCGGATTCAAAACCTTGTAGGAAACCTTCGCGAATGCGGTTTAAGGTATCCCCGGTCGCCACATAGATTTCCCAGGGCTGGCTGTTGGCCCAGGAGGGGGCCCGCGACGCCGGCTCCAGGATCTTCATAATCAATTCGGCTTCAATGGGATCGGGTTTGAATCCCCGGCAGGTAAACCGGGATTTTAAGGCTTCTGATACCTTCATTAACTATTCCTCCTAAAGTCTCTCATCAATCCAGACGAGTATGTCGGCGATGACCTGATCTTTGACTGGTTCACTAGGGATCTCATGGTACAGGCCGTTGTACATCATCAGAGACTGCCTTCAGCTTTAAGCCCGCCTTACCTCCTCCCGGAAGTGAATTTGGTATTACGCTGTAGCGATTGAACGGGATTGTATAATAAAGTGATGATGATCGTATTGTCATATTGCCATATTTAGATTTTATTAACAATACAGAACAGATCTAATTTGCCAAGAAAATCGCCGACCAATAGTGTAGAATGGACTCGGAAAATCAGTTGGGTCTATAGGGGGGGATTGATTTTGGTAAGAAACCTTTTAATAACCGTTTTGTTGCTGGCAGTTGTTATGTTTACTGGTTGTCAGGGGGGACAGGAGAAGATTGTTTATCAGGAGATAAGCCCCCAGGAAGCCCAAGCGCTACTGGAAGAGGGTCAGGATGTCATCCTGCTGGATGTCAGGACTGAAGAGGAGTTTCAGGAGAAACGGATCCCGGGCAGCGTCCTCATCCCTGACTATGACCTGGCAGAGTTGGCAGCCCAAAAGCTGCCTGATAAAGATGCCACCATCCTGGTGTATTGCCGTACAGGAAGAAGGAGTGAAGCCTCCTCCCGGCAGTTGATCGAGATGGGATATACCAGGGTTTATGACCTCGGGGGTATTGTCGACTGGCCGTATGAAACGGTGTCAGGGAGCAGGTCCGAATAACAGGCGGTGAGGACTGGACTCAGGGGGTGCTACCCCCTCCCCGCCAAAAAATCTTAAACCTCCCAACGATGCTCTGGTTGTACGTCACATCTGTCGGGAGGTTTAGCATACTTAGAAACGTTCTCTATTTACCTTCTAAAGCTACGGCTTGTTCCTCTTTCAATATCCGGCGCATGATTTTTCCGGTTCCGGACTTGGGTAATTCATCTCTGAACTCAATAATGCGGGGATATTTGTAAACAGACATCTGTTCTCTGGCCCAGGCTATTAATTCCTCTTCCGTGATTTTACCTACCCAATCAGGCTTCAGGACCACGAATGCCTTGATGTCCTCTCCCCGGTAATCGTGAGGGACGCCGATGATGCAGCACTCCAGGATCGCTGGATGCTGGTAGAGATACGTCTCTACTTCGGCCGGGAATACGCTGAATCCCGAGGCTTTGATCAATTCTCTTAAGCGGCCGTTCAGGGTGACGTATCCTTCTTCATCCATAGTTGCTATGTCACCGGTTCTGATCCAGCCCTCCACGAAAGTTTCCGCTGTCTCCTCAGGTTTATTCCAATAACCGGCAGCGACCGATGGCCCTCGCACCCATAACTCACCCTGTTCCCCCAGCGGGACATTCTTTTCAATGTCATTTATATCGGCAATGCGGGCCTCAACATGGGCGATCGGAACACCGACTGTACCCTGTTTGATCCGGTCATAGGGGTTCCAGGTCATGGTGGACATAGTTTCACTCATTCCGTATCCTTCTGCCAGGTGGAGTCCAATGTCTTCATATTTCTGCTGGATGGCGGGAGGCAATGGTGCTCCTCCCATCGTCATGCCGACAAGTGAAGAAATATCATAGTCATTGAATTTGGGATGAGTAATCAAAGCAATGTCCATAGTTGTGATGCTGCACAAATAAGTTACCCGATATCTTTCGATAGCCTGCAGAACGGCTTCAGCATCAAACCGAACCATAACCACAACGGTAGCTCCGCAATAGGTAGGGCATAGCAAATGATTGCCCATACCGGTAACGTGGAATAATGGCATGACGGCCAGGTGTACAAAATAATGAGCATCATCGTGCATCCAGGAATCGTTGACCGCCCGATGCTTAATATTGCGATGAGTTAATATGGCTCCTTTCGGGTAACCGGTAGTACCCGAGGTGTATTGCAGCAGGGCGATGTCATCTATATTCACATCGGCAAATTTTCTGATGGGCTCCGAGCCAATAAGTTTCGGCCAGGTTTTATACTCTGGGGATGGTTCGACCGTACGGCTGACTGCCAAGGGAAATTCAGGATAGGGCTCGTCGGGCAGGTATTCACCTAAAGATGTAACAATTACCGCTTCCACTGAGGGGACATCCTTACGAATGCTTTCAAATATAGGGAAAAGATCGTCTTGAGTTATGACTACTTTGGCACCCGAATCGTTAAGTACATAGGTCAATTCGCCGGCTTTGAACATAGGACTGCCGGGGACGACGATGGCACCCAGCGCATGAGCTGCAAAAAATGCTATGTAGAATTGGGGGCAGTTTTGGAGCCCGAGATAGACACGGTCCCCTTTGACCACGCCCAGCTTCTGCAAACCGGCGGCAGCACGCATAAGCAGGTCTCTGTACTCCCACCAGGTAATGATCGTGCCGTAATATATGAGAGCGGGCTTATCGCGAAAACGGGTCGCGTTATCGTAAAGGTTATGGAACAGAGGGTCTTTGCCCTCCATGATATAGTTACCGGGCCAATTATCGGGCCAGGTTTTTTCCCAAATCGGTTCCATGGCTTTATATTTCAACACATATCACTCCTTCAATTTGTTAGGTGCCGCCAGTGTTCCATGAAACAGGGTCCAGGCCAACATAAAATCAATATCACCCCTCTCCTCTTAAAAACCGGTACATGTAGCCAACAGTATTTAGTTGTACCGGGATATCAGTGCAAATCAAAGGAACTAAATGGGGTTTTCTCACCGTAAATGTCTAACCTTTAAGAAATGCAAGAAGCGTGCCAACATTATGAAATTGGCTTATTATTTGAATGGTCGACATCGATATGGCTTTTATATCCTGTGTTATAGAATTATGGGAAGGTTAATTCTGGGTGCAAATATAGCCATCAACAACATAACCTGCTGATGGAAACTGTTTCATTTAAAACAGCGGACATGTCTCATATTGTGTCAGCATGTCACCGAGGGCATAACCCGCCACAAGTTTGCGGGTTTATCCTCTTTCCGAATACACAACTGTATTTCCGGGGCGCTTTATCATTTTCCAAAAGCAGTGAATACTGAGTGGTATAATTAGAAAGCAGGTAAATTGTTGATTGTGCGCGGAGGATAGTGATCGTATGTGCGGGCGTTACTCTCTCATAATCGGAATGGAACAGCTGGTTATACGCTTTGGTATAGGTAGAGTGGAAGCTGAGTTGGTTCCGCGTTACAATGTAGCCCCGACGCAGATCATGCCGGTGGTGGTGGGACAGGAAGGGAAGCGTGAATTGCGGATGATGCAGTGGGGACTGGTACCGTTCTGGGCCAAGGATAAGACTATCGGCAGCCGGCTGATTAACGCCCGGGTGGAAACGGTGGCGGAAAAGCCGGCCTTCAAATATGCTCTTCGCCAGCGACGCTGCATTATACCGGCGGATGGTTACTATGAATGGCAGAAAACCGGGGCCGGGAAGCAGGCCATGCGAATCGTCAGGCCGGATCGCGAACCGTTTGGGTTGGCCGGTCTGTGGGAGCAGTGGCGGGACCCGGCTGGAGATCCCTTGTTTACCTATACCATACTGACAACCTCCCCCACCGCACCGGTTAAACATATCCATGACCGGATGCCCCTGGTGCTTAATCCTGAACAGGAGGGTTACTGGCTGGATGGCCTTCTGGGAACAACTCCCAGTGAGATCGGCTCATTTATTAATAACCTCTGGTCACCTCCTGAACTAACATCCTATCCGGTTTCGAACCTGGTGAACAACCCCCGCAACGATGATCCACTCTGCATCGCACCTGCGTAAAAGAACGTCCCCTTGTTTTTCGTTTTAATCGTCTCAAAATTCGACACATTTTACTGTCCCTGTTTGGCATGTTTCGAGTTATACTTTAATATAGGGCATTACTTTTACAATATCATACGCACGTGCAGTGAATAACGACATTTGGAGGAAAAGCATGTATCAAAAATGGCACGAGATGTACAAGTCAAAGCTGACAACTGCTGATGAAGCAGCAGCGATGATTCGTGATGAAGAGGTGATCAGTTCAGCTTTTGGTAACGGTCAGCCGATAGGATTGTATGAGGCACTGCGCAAGCGGGTCATGGCTGGTAAGTTGTACAGACCTACCATTTTGGCCGCCAGCATGGTGCAGGGCTTACCGTTGATGGATCCGGAGATTGCCGATAAGATTGATTTCGATTCGTTTTTTATTAAGGACGAGAGGTCGTTTATCAAGGAAGGTTATTATACCCATACCCCGAACAAATTCAGCGATCTGGAGAAGATATCCTCTCGGGGTCTGCGTCCGGTACAGGTTTCTGTTTTACGAGTCTCCCCCATGGACAGTCATGGATTCTTCAGCACCGGAATCAATGTGGACTTTGGCTGGGATATGGCCAAATCGAATCCTGACCGCCGGTTGTTGATGGTGGAAGTGAACAAATACATGCCACGGACCTACGGCAACAACCATATACACATCTCCGAGGTTGATGTAGTTATAGAACATGACCTGCCTATGATTGAGCAACCTGAAATACCTACCAAGAAGGAATGGGAAGCCATAGGGCATTACATTGCGGAGATGGTTCCTGATGGTGCCACCTTGCAGCTGGGTGTTGGCGGCATTCCTACCGCGGTGGGGTACTGTCTGATGGATAAACGTGATCTGGGAGTACATACCGAGGTTATACCGGAGGTGTACCTGGATCTGTACGAAGCCGGGGTTGTAACCAGCCGTAAAAAAACCTTCATGCCCCATAAATGGGTAGCGGCCTTTGCCAATGGCACCAGGAGAATGTATGACTTTGTAGATGAAAACCCCATGATTGAAATGTACGGTTGTGGTTTTGTCAACGACCCTTACAACATTGCCCAGAACGATAATATGATTTCCATCAATGCCACCTTGCAGATCGACCTTACCGGTCAATGCGCATCAGAGGCCATCGGACCGGTGCAGTTTGCCTCGACCGGGGGACAGTTGGATTTCGTCCAGGGTGCCTGGATGTCCAAAGGTGGCAAGTCCTTTATGTGCCTGGAGTCTACGTTCGTAGACAAGCAGGGACAAAGACAGTCAAAGATCGTTCCCCAGCTTTATCCGGGAAGTTTCGTAACCACCCCCCGTACCGAGGTACACTGGGTGGTCACCGAATACGGTGCAGTGTTGCTGAAAGGGCAGAGCATTAAGACCCGGGTAAAGAGCCTCATCTCCATCGCTCACCCAGACTTCCGCGATGAGCTGATGTTTGGCGCGAAAAAGATGGGTTATCTCAGATAAAATTCGGTTAGGTGGGAAACGGGGACAGGTTGTTCAGTATGGTGTCCCTCGAAATACGCCTTTTTGAGCAAAAAAAGCCGGTTCAGTGCGCGAACGACGCTAGCTGAACCGGCTGGTTTTGCTTTTGGCAAACTACAGGGTTCTATACCGGGTCGACGTAGGGGCGACTTGGTTTGGTCTTGGGTGGGGCTGACATCAGGCCTTTCAGGATCCACCTGCGGGTGTCAGCCGGATCAATTACCGCGTCGATCTCCAGGTAGGACGCCATATTTATGGCTTTTCCTCTTTCATACAGCTGATCAAGCAGCTTGTTATAGAGGGCCTCCTTTTTGGCAGGATCTTCAATGGCATCAAGCTGCTTTCTGAAGCCCATCTTGACGGCACCTTCCAGGCCCATGGCCCCAAACTCACCGGTCGGCCAGGCGGCGCAGAAAACCGACTCATGGAAGCCTCCTTTGGCCATGGCCATCGCCCCGAGTCCATAACCCCGGCGGGTTACCACCGAGAAGTAAGGCACCGAGAGATGGGAGCCGATTACGAACATCCGGCATACGTGGCGCACCTGCGCGCGGGTCTCGATGTCAGGACCGACCATAAATCCTGGGGTGTCGACCAGAGACAGGATGGGCAAACCATGCGCATCACAAATCTGCATCAGACGTGCAGCATTGTCTGCACCTTCGGCCTCGATGGCTCCTGCCTGGTAGCGGCAGTTGTTGGCGATGACGCCAAAAGGCTTGCCTTCGATGCGGATAAATCCGGTGATCATTCCCGGGCCATAATCCGGCCTGAGCTCCAGGAAGGAATCAACGTCAGCCAGGGTTTTGATCACCAACCGCATATCATAGACCCGGCGGCGGTTTTCAGGGATCAGCTTGCGAAGCTTCGATTGGTCCGGGGCCTCCCAGTCCGCGACCTCTCCCTGGAAATAGGAGAGATACTTCTTGGCTACCGCTACTGCCTCAACATCATCAGCCACGGCGATGTCGACCACACCGTTTTTGACCTGGACATCAATTGGACCAACTTCCTCAGGACGGAATACTCCCAGGCCACCGCCCTCGATCATCACTGGTCCGCCCATGCCGATATTGGAGTTCTTGGCCGCGATAATCACATCACAGCACCCTAAAAGGGCAGCGTTGCCTGCGAAACACGGTCCCGATACAATCCCTACTATCGGAGCTGAACCGCTGTAGCCACCGAACTGGGCAAAGGTGGACAGATCCAGACCGGCTATCACCACTCCGTTAGCATCGACATCGCCTGGTCTCCCGCCACCGCCTTCTGCAAAGAGGATGAGGGGTATACCCTGCTGATGGGCCAGCCGGAGCATGCGGTCCATCTTTTTGTGGTTGAAGAATCCCTGGGTACCGGCCAAAACTGTGTAATCGTAGGCCATAACCAGGCAACGGGAATTCTCCTCCCCAAACAGGGAACCGTTTACTGACCCCAGGCCCGCTATCAGACCATCCCCGGGAGTTCTGGCAATAAGGTCTTCCTCAGAACGCCGGGTACGCTGGGCGGCGATTGCCAGTGGTCCATACTCAATAAAGCTGTCGGGATCGCATAGATCCTCCACGTTAGCGCGGGCGGTGCGCTGGTTTTTTTTCAACCGTCGTTCTACCGCGTCAGGCCGGTTCTCATCCAGACCGAATGAATGGCGCTTGATCACCTCGGCCAGTTCGGGGCGAATCTGATCACCATCGATTTTGTTTTTTGGGGTTGTCATGTGCTACACCTTCCTAATAACTTAAAATACTGCGCGAGGCGCTTTTCCTAATAGTGCCACAAAACTGCGGGTCTTACTAGATACTTTTGCCAGCTGACTCGTCTCTCGCCGGGAGAAGAAACCGTTTGTTTTCAACCTGAATGAGTGTCTGGTGAAAGGACATTAGCCCGGATAAGTAGTTTTCTCAAGAGTAACCTTCCCTGGGCCCTCGGATTTTAGTACAATTAACCGTAGTGATTCCCTGTAAAATCTGTGCTTCGTAAGCTTAAATGCACGAATAATCGCCGCCAGACTTCACATGGTAACACCACTTTGCCCTCCCCAAGAGCATACGTTAGTATTCCGAAGAACCACCCTCCTCCCAAAAAAATGTGCCGTTGGCTCCTCTGAAAATTCCAACTTCGTACAGGTTATTGACAAAAACAATATATTTACTTACTGTTAAGTATATAGAGACGGATTTTAGGTGACAAGGGTGTCAAGCCCGTATTGCCACCCTGTTCCGGTCGAATAAATCGGGAAAGTTTAAACTGTGAAAGGAGGAAAGTGTATGTCTTTATGGTTGACGGCCCTTATTTCAGGAGTAACTGGAGTATTCCTGGTTATGTTCTTCCTGCTGATAATGGTTAATCTAAGTTCAAAATTTGCAATTTCTCTGGAACAAAGACAGTCAACTAACGCAGATAAGTAGTGGGGAGAGGAGGTAATTTCAAGTGGAGATCATAGTTAACATGTGGTCCTCCATGTCATTTGACAGCCTTTACTGGGGCAACGTTGTCATGTGGCTTATATCGTTCGTATTAATATACCTGGCCATTAAGAAGGGTTATGAGCCCCTTTTGTTATTGCCGATAGCTTTTGGTATTCTGCTGGTCAACCTGCCTTCCGACATAATGCTGGAAGGGGAAGGCCTGCTGTGGCGCTTTTATCACTACGGGGAAGAGTGGGCTGTGATACCGCCACTAATCTTCCTGGGTGTGGGGGCTATGACCGACTTTGGTCCAGTGATTGCCAATCCCAAGACCCTGCTCTTGGGGGCAGGTGCTCAGGGTGGGGTTTACGCCGCATTTCTGGGTGCACTGCTTCTGGGCTTTGATGTGGCTCAGGCAGCGGTTATTGGAATCATCGGTGGCGCTGATGGCCCGACCACCATATTCCTGGCCTCAAAACTGGCACCGGAAATCATGGGGGTCTGCGCGGTGGCGGCCTATTCCTATATGGCCCTGGTGCCGATCATACAACCACCTATCATGAAGGCCCTGACCACTGAAGAAGAGCGCAAGATTCGCATGAAATCATTGCGCAAGGTTTCCAAGCTGGAAAAGATCTTTTTCCCAATCATCACAGCCATAGTAATCATCCTGATCGTTCCCGATGCGGCGGCCTTGATGGGTATGTTCTGTTTTGGAAACCTTCTCAGAGAGTCTGGAGTGGTGGAGCGTTTGAGCAACACTGCTCAGAACGAATTGATGAACATTGCCACCATATTTTTGGGGATCTCGGTTGGCGCTACTATGCCAGCGGAGACATTTTTAACACCCAGAGTTATCTTTGTGTTTGTACTGGGGATTGTGGCATTTGGCCTGGCGACCGCCTGTGGGATCCTGCTGGCTAAATTCATGAACCTGTTCCTTAAGGATAAGATAAACCCCTTGATCGGTGCGGCTGGTGTTTCAGCAGTTCCCATGGCGGCCCGGGTTGCTCACAAGGTCGGATCGGAAGCGGATCGTAAGAACTATCTCCTGATGCACGCTATGGGTCCTAATGTAGCTGGTGTTATTGGGACTGCGGTAGCAGCTGGGATGTTCCTGAGTGTACTGGCTAAGTAACTGGGCTGTAACAAAACCGGTTGGCGATGGAATTAGTACAGGCTTGAGCGGCAAAACTAGGCTGGTAGGAGGAAAATTCCTACACCTTTAGTATAATAGACTACGAAAACAATTTAAGGAGGAATCGAAAAAATGGCAGTGATTGAAAGCCCGATGGCAGGCAAGGTCGTGGAGATTCTGGTTGAGGTTGGACAGAGCGTGGCTGAGGATGATGAGGTTATAATCCTGGAAGCTATGAAGATGGAAAACCCGGTATATGCGCCCGAGAACGGTGTTGTTAAAGAGATCAAGGTTGAAGTAGGCAAGAAAGTCGCTGAAGGCGATGTTTTGATGGTACTCGAATAGATACGCTCGAAAAGATCTTCTGAAGTTGTTAAGCGCTTGGAAGTTGATTATAGATTCAACGACAAGCGCTTAATACTTGATACTGGGGCGAAATTCGGTTCCTGATTGTTTTCTAGAGGATGCGCTTTTGGAGGGGTCTTCCGGGTATGTATCAGGTTTCAGACAAAGAAGTAAGTTGCAGGTCCTGCGGTAAGACCGTTTCGGAGAATGATCACCACTGTTCACAATGCGGGATTGGGGCTCCTGGCATTCGCAGCCGATGTCCCAATTGCCGATCAACCAACTATGTTTATCATAAATATGGCTATGCTCTTCTCCGGGGTCTGCTGGCAACCTGTGTCGTAGGACCGCTGGGTCCTGTCTTCGGTTTTATCGGATATAACCGTACCGAGTGCATCTGTCTTCAGTGCAACCAGGGATGGTTTCCGTTTCTGCCTGAAGAGCAGGTGGGGCGTTTTAATACCATGGTTGGTGAAGAGGGGAGGATGAGCAGAAAATTCAAAAAGATACCAGCGAATTGTTATAAACGGTCTTAATCATACGCTGGTAGCATGTTATCTTGATTTCTTTGAAAAATCGTAATTAATTTTTTGAATTTGCAAATGTGTCGGAACCGGTTGATGATGCAAGGTGGCAACACTCTGCGAAGTCTGGCAACGAACATTTATGCATCCAAACTACAGAATTATTTTTGCAGAAAATCTATCTTTTATAACGTCATAGCAGGAAGGTGTAAAATTCAAATGGAATGGCAGACATGGTTTGCAGGGATTCTGTTTCTAATTGTTTATGCATTTATTATTTCGGAGAAAATTCATCGTACCGTACTTGCCTTATCCGGCGCGGCACTCCTGATTCTGGTAGGAGTTTTAAACCAGCATGAAGCAGTAAGCTTTATTGACTTTAATACCATCGGTTTACTCTTTGGCATGATGGTTATCGTGGGCATAACCCGCAAGAGCGGGGTCTTTGAGTATGTGGCCATTAAAGCGGCTCATACCACTGGCGGCGATCCAGTAAAGACCATGATTGCCTTATCTATTGTTACCGCGGTGGCATCTGCCTTACTGGACAATGTTACCACCGTTTTGCTGGTGGTTCCGGTTACCATTTCTATATGTAGAGCCCTTGAGGTTAATCCCGTACCTATGTTCATAGCGGAGATAATATCTTCTAATGTCGGGGGAACTGCAACCCTTATTGGTGACCCTCCTAACATCATGATCGGCAGTGCGACCGGCTTGGGGTTTATGGATTTTGTGATCAACCTGGCTCCAGTGGTGATAGTGATATTTATCGTTACCATATTACTCTTAAAACTTATTTATAAAAAGCGTCTGCAGACCACCGAAGAAAACAAGGCCAAGCTTATGGCACTGGACGCCAATGAGGCTATCAAGGATATGAGGCTCTTGAAACGGTCACTTGCGGTTATCGGAATTGTTATACTCGGGTTTATGACCCACCAGTACCTGGGCCTGGAGTCCGCTACGATAGCAATTGCTGGTGCAGCTCTGCTGATGCTGATCTCCCGGGAAGACCCGGAACTGGCTTTGCTCAACGTTGAATGGGCCACCCTGTTCTTCTTCGTCGGGCTGTTCATCCTGGTAGGGGGACTGGAGAAGGTAGGAATAATCGAGGGTATGGCCCGGGAAGCCGTTAAAATCACCCAGGGGGATGTAACCCTGACTGCGATGCTCATACTATGGTTCTCGGCTATTGCCTCTGCCTTTATTGACAATATACCATTCGTAGCGACCTTTATACCCCTGATTCAGGAGATGGGGCAGATCGGTAGTATGGACATTGGACCCCTGTGGTGGGCATTGTCCCTGGGGGCCTGCCTCGGCGGTAACGGGACCATTATCGGGGCCTCAGCCAATGTCATAGTTTCTGGTATTGCCGCACGGGAAGGGCATCCGATAACCTTCATCGGATTTATGAAAATCGCGTTTCCACTTATGTTGATTTCTGTGGCTATTGCAATGGTATACCTGCTTCTCTTCTTTGTGTAGGTTTGTTGAGCTGTTGGGTAGAAGAAATGGAAAATAGCGAGGAGGCGAGTTGTTGAGTCTGCAAAAGGATGTTCTGCGGATACTGTACAACAACCAGGGCCAATGGATGACGGAGGCATCGCTGTCTCGAATCCTCCGGGTGCCGGCCGAGATGATCGGCGACCTGATTCAGGGCTTGTGTACTGACGGCTATCAGGTGGAAAAGTCCCTGGATAAAGGATACCGGCTTATTAACCAGGATTCCCTGCTGCCGGAAGAGGTTAGCCGCGGTTTGATGAGTGACATCTTCGGGCGCAAAGGTTATTTTTACTACCCGGAGATTGATTCCACCAACAACCGGGCCTTGGAACTGGCGGCAGAGGGATATCCGGAAGGGACGGTGGTGGTGGCGGAGACCCAGACCGCCGGGCGGGGACGCCGCGGCCGTACCTGGCATTCACCAGCCCGGCACGGGATCTACCTGTCGGTGATTCTTCGGCCCCCGCTGCCGGTACGGGAGGTGCCGCGGGTTTCTCTGCTGGTAGGGGTGGCGGTGGCTGAGACCCTGGAAGCAGA
Organism: Syntrophomonadales bacterium; assembly: GCA_050951725.1. Classification (GTDB taxonomy): domain Bacteria; phylum Bacillota; class Syntrophomonadia; order Syntrophomonadales; family DTU052; genus DTU052. The sequence goes on from JBMNJO010000020.1 coordinate 96,296, forward strand.
GTATGATTTGCCGGCCCGCGTCAAGTGGCCTAACGACATCCTGGTCAACCACCGGAAGATCGCCGGAATACTCTCTGAGGTGGTTACCAGCCCGCAACAGGGGGTCGATTACATCGTAACCGGTATCGGACTTAATATAAACAACCCGCTGGAGGATTTTCCTCCTGATTTGCGTACTGATCCTACGTCAGTAATGGCTGAAAGAGATACTCCGGTTTCCCGGGTGAGAATCCTGCAGGGCCTCCTGATGCGGCTGGAAAGCCGTTACTACCAGTTGCTGGCGGGGGACTGGGGTGGTATCCTGAAAAAAGGCAAGGATCTGTCTATGGTGTTGGGGCAGGAAATAAAGTTTGATACGCCCGGCGGCCTGGCCGCTGGCAGGGCAGTGGATATTGATAATGACGGGTTTTTGCTGGTGCAAGACGAAAAAGGAAAAACTCATACCGTAATGTCGGGGGAGGTATATATTTCTCCACCCGAACATGATTAAAAAGCCATGCTTAATCGGCTCGCCCCGGTCAGATGGAAGCAGGGAAGTGTCATGTCTTCCTTAACCCTCTGGAGATAGCCTGATTAAGGGTAAGAAAGGGGAGCTTAACCATAGCTATTGATAGAAGGACAGAAATTCTGGCCGTAGCTGCCAGACTTTTCCGGGAAAAAGGTTATCCCTATACCAGTCTGGACGATATCACCAGGGAGATTGGCGTGACCAAACCTGCGATATACTATTACTTTAAGGCCAAGGAAGATATACTTTACGAGATCTGCGTCACCCAGATCAACCGACTTATGAATCAGGCGCATGCTATTGCTGCTGCCGATCTTGATACCGCCGAAAAGGTCCGGAGGATTTTTGCGAGTCACATAATGGAGTTTCATACCAACCGTGATGTGGCTGAATCATATTGGAGAGAGGCCGCCCACCTGTCCCTGGAAAGACGTAAAGAGGTCAGCAACATGCTGAAACAGTATGAGTACTTCCTCAGGGATCATGTGGACCAGGGGATAGCTGAGGGCGTGTTTCGGCCCATCAACACCCGGCAGGTGGTACGCGGGATTGGCGGTATGGTCTTTACCATCGGTAACTGGTATGATCCCGAGGGCCCGGATGATATAAATACTATCATTGACGCCTATGTTGATTTCATTATGAACGGACTAATGGTCAAGTAAGGATCCAAGCTGGTTCAAGGAATGACAAAATGCCAACTGCAGAGGAGCGGTTGGCATTGTTTCTTTTTATGGGCCAAATCACGTTCATGCTGAGCCGTGACGGCGGAGACGTAAGGTGGGGGAAGGGCTTTCGGCATTAACGCAGCTATGAGCCGATGTTCTGCAAGCCAGCATCCTTTAAGTTTCTGCATTACAGCAGGAATTATCCAGTCATTACTAGAAATACCAATCCATAATAATTATTAGCTCAGGAATTGACCCAAGAGATTTAAACAAGTAAAGGTCGTTCCGAAGGGAAACGGGTAATTTCAAAATGCGAAGGAGGGATGGAGGATAATGGGCCAATTTGATAACTTGGCGCCGGGTTGTTTGGATGGGGTGACAATTCTTGATTTTACTTGGGTTCTGGCGGGGCCACATGCCACTAAAATGCTGGCCGACATGGGAGCAACGGTGATCAAAGTAGAACCATATGCAATAGGAGCGAACGAAAGGCATATGCTGCTGATTAAGACTGTTAATGGCGTTCAGCAGAGCTCCTATTCCATCAATGTCAATCGGGGTAAAAAGAGCATCTCCCTCAACCTGACCAAACCCGAGGCCAGGGAGATTGTGGCCGGATTAATCAAGCGCGCAGATGTGTTGATCGAAAACTTTACCCCCGGTGTTATGGAACGTCTCGGGCTTGGTTACGAAGCCGTCAAAACGCTCAAGGAAGATATCATTTACTGCTCTCTTTCCTGTTATGGGCATTGGGGGCCGTACAGTAACCGGCCCGGGTACGACATAATAGCTCAGGGGGCGGCCGGGGTCAGCTCCATGTATGAAACCCCTCAGGGTTCACCGGTCACTGTCGGGGATATTATAGCCGGTCTCAATGCCGCCATTGGCATTCTGGGTGCGCTTTATGCTAAAAGGCTTACCGGCCGTGGGCAGAATATTGACATTTCCATGATGGATTCTCTTCTGTCAGTTAATGAAAACTTCCTCCCGTGGTACACGATGTCGCAAACAGTCGGGGATGAACTTGATGCTGCCCCTTTGGGGCGTTACTATGACGATTATGCTCCCTATGGCATATTCCAGGGCCGGGATGGAAGGGTAAACATTGCCAGTCTGGATGAAAAACGGTGGCCGGGCCTGGTGGCAGCGATGGGAGAGGAATATGCCTGGCTTATGGATGACCCCCGGACAGTGGATGTCAGTACCCGGTGCAGGAATGGCATATGGCTTAACAAAACTATTGATGAGTGGGTTATGTCTATGGACTCGGTAGAGGAAGTGGAAAGACTGCTGATGGAGGCGGGAGTGGCTTGTCAGCGGGTGCTGTCGATTCCCGAATTGGTTGATACTGATCCCCACGTTAAGGCCCGGGAGATGATAGTCGAATTGGATCAGCCCTTTTTGGGCACGATCAAGCTCTGCAACAGCCCGATTAAGATGTCGGAAACACCGTCCTGTATGCGGGGGTATGGACCGCTGCTGGGTGAACATACCGATGAGATACTGGCAGATGTCTTAGGTTATAACGAAGAACAGATCAAAGGACTCCATGAAGCAGGAGTGGTTTACCGAGAACCGGCGGTAGACCGTTTAAAGAAAGAGCAGCAAGGATAACAAAGGTTCCCGGCAGATATAGAATATAGGTTCCGGACATAGGTGCGTGATTCCAAAGACAATAGGATAAAGCAAACACCACTTGGCGAATTGACCGACTATAACCGATATATACGAATCAGCTGGTGCTGCAGGGCGGCCTGAAATAGACGGGGTTCCTGCAATAGCAAGGGGAATGGCTCCCGCCTCGGGGCAAAAAAAAGCAGGGGAACGGGGCTTGCTCCGTTCCCCTGGGGTCCGGATGGCTACGACCTCTACGCTACCGTGCGGCTTCCCGTCACGGGTCAGGAGGCTGGCAGGACCCCTTTTGGCTTCTCTCCATCTCACCTTATACACCAGGATAACCTTGGGATCCATCACTGAAAATGACAGATGTCCAGTGGTTTATAATTCTGTCTATCGAATGAGATAAGGGAACAAATATGAAAATTGGGGGAAACGGGGATGGCCTTCCTATATCCCCGTTTCCCAATGACCCAACTGTTCCAACTTACCCCTTGTTATACCCCGCGCATCTTTACCGCATCAGTCCGTGATGAAAGGGTTATAACCGTTTTTGGACAGGTACTTACCGATAACCATGCGCTGGACCTCGGCGGTTCCTTCGAAGATCTGCATTATCTTGGCATCGCGCAAGTACTTTTCAACCGGGTATTCTTTGGTATAGCCATAACCGCCAAAGATCTGAATAGCCTCGACGGCATTGGTCATTGCGGAGTCACCGGCGTAGAGTTTAGCCATGGAGGATATGGTCTTGAATGCTCCTCCGATATCCTGCAGGTAGGCAGCCTTGAGATAAAGGAGTCGAGAGGCTTCAGCTCTCACTGCCATATCCGCCATCTTGAAAGATATAGCCTGGAAGCTGGCGATTGGTTTACCAAACTGCTGTCTCTCATTGGCATAATTCAGTGCTGCTTCCACACAACCGGTAGCAATACCGGTAGCCAGTGCGGCGATGGCAGTACGGGACAGATCCAGAGTTTCCATTAATATTGGGAGGCCCTTACCCTCAGCACCTATCATCATGGATGCAGGCACCCTGCAGTCTTCAAATATGACCTGAGTGGTGCTGGAGCTTCTGATTCCCAGCTTGTCTTCCTTGTTGCCAATGATAACCCCGGGTGTGTCTCTGTCAACCATAAAGCAGCATATACCTTTGTTGCCGAGCTTCTTGTCCAGGGTGGCAAAGACTGTGAATTGCTTGGCGATACCGCCGTTGGTAATAAACTGTTTGGTGCCGTTCAGGATATAGTCATTTCCATCCTTGACACACTTGGTGGCCAATCCCAGGGCGTCGGAACCTGCTCCCGGCTCGGTCAGACAGAATGCGCAGACAGCGCCTTCCAACTGGCGGCCATACCACCACTTTTTCTGCTCGTCATTAGCCCCTACAATTACCGGGTCAGATGCCAGCAGAGTTGATGCGGCGATCGTGGTTCCCAGACCAGCATCGCCCTTGGAGATTTCTTCACAGACCAGACATTTGGACACATTGTCCAGGCCGTCGCCGCCGTATTCCGCAGGGACTCCGATGGTCATAAGACCTAGCTCCTGCATTTTGGCGATGGTTTCCAGCGGGACCTCATCTGCTTTGTCCCATTCAATACAGTAGGGAACGATCTCATTGGCTGCAAAATCTGCTGCCATCTGCCTGATCATTTCTTGTTCTTCGGTAAGACGAAAATCCATTACAAAAACCTCCCATAGTTGATTATTTAGTCATATCAAGTTGAGTTAAAGGATTTCTAAGCTAGATATCTCTGGTCCACAGAGAGGCCATGGCCGGTCCGGTTCCGACGCACAGGGATGCTCCTCCCAGAGTCAACCCGAGTCTTTCCATCTCGTAGTACAGGCTTACGATGATACGCAGGGCCGTATTGCCGACTGGGTGTCCCAGGGCGATTCCGGAACCATTGTGGTTGCACTTTTCTAGGTCCAGATTGATTCCGTATTTCTCCTTCAAACGAATACCAACGCCCAGGAACTGCGGGGCAAAGGCTTCATTGATTTCCCAGTAATCGATATCGTCGAATTTCATGTTTGCCAGCTTCAAAGCTTTGGGGATGGCTTCAGCAGGACCGATACCCATGATTTTGGGATCAACTCCACAGGCAGTGATGTTGATCATCTTAAGCAGCGGTTTAACACCAAGTTCCAAAGCCTTCTTCTTCGTCATTACCACGACTGCGGAAGCTCCGTCATTGATGCCGGAGGCGTTGGCTGCAGTTACCACGCCGTCCTTTTTGAAGGCCGGACCCAGCCTGCCGACACCCTCCATGCTGGCACCACGAATGGGATGCTCGTCGGCATCGAAGATTATCGTTCCTTTCTTCCTGTTTTGGATTTCGACAGGAACGATCTCCCGCTTAAAGACTCCATTGTCGATAGCTGCAGTTGCACGGCTATGACTCATTACCGCCAACTCATCGCACTGTTCGCGGGTGATGTTATACATTTCCGCTACGTTTTCAGCGGTCAGACCCATATGACCGGGAACAAGTCCGTCAACCAGGGCATCAAAGAACATCGCATCACGCAGGACGCCATCGTTCATCCGGTAACCAGAGCGGGCTTTGTCCAGCATATAGGGGACCCGGGTCATGTTTTCCACCCCTACCACCAGGTAGGTTTCAGCTTTACCGAGCGCAACCTGGTCGCAGGCGATTTCGAGGGCCCTCATTCCGGAGGCGCAGTTCTGGTTAACTGAGCAGGCGTTGCTTTCAAAAGGAAGACCGCAGGCCAGACCTACCTGACGGGCGGGCAGTGAACCCGACATATGCGGGTAAACCTGACCCATTACAATACCGTCAATGGTTTCCGGGGCAACCCCAGCCCTCTTGATTGCCTCTTTACCAACGGTGATTGCCATCTGTACGGCGGGAACATCCTTGAGTCCACCCTGGAATTTACCTATTGCGGTTCGACAAGCACTGACTATTACCACTTCGTTCATCGATATCTCCCCTTTCTCTTAATACGGCTGTTGCTGCGATTGCGACAAGGGTTGACTATGCTATTTTGTTGGTTCTTAGCCAGATCTTCATCCGATCGGCTTCCTTGATCAATTCATCACGGAAGTCGGGATGCGCGATGCTGATCAGACCCTCAGCCCGCTCCCAGGTGGTCTTACCTTTGAGATTAAATGAGCCATATTCGGTGATGATATAGGCAGCGATCGATCTGGGCACGGTAACTATGGTTCCCGGGCTCAGTGCCGGGGTGAGCCTTGAAACCATGGTACCATCGGGCCTGGTAACGGTTGAGCTTAAAGCTATTATGGGTTTCCCGCCTTTGGACCGGAAGGCGCCGATAATATAATCGAGCTGTCCACCAGTTCCTGAGATCTGGCGACCGGCTGAGGCTTCAGAAGCCACCTGACCGTATAAATCGACTTCCAGCGCATTGTTGATAGCTACAACATTATCGTTTTGACCTATGATATAGGGATCATTGCAGTAGTCAACCGGGTAACTGGCGCAGGCCGGATTGTGATCCAGGAAGTTGTACAGTTTATCGGTTCCCATAGCGAAGGTGTAAACCATCTTCCCAACATCAATGTTCTTCCTTAGACCCGTGATTTTGCCGGCTTCATACATATCAACAAAAGAGTCGACCAGCATCTCGGTATGAACTCCCAGGTCCTTCAGGTCCGAGTCCACAATCAATGAACCGACGGTGTTGGGCATGGCACCGATACCCAACTGGAGGCAGGCTCCGTCAGACATTTCCTTCATCACATACTCGGCTATCTTCTTATCAACCTCGGTGGGAGCCTGTGAAGGCAGGTTAGCCAGTTTCGGATTGGTTGAACTCTCAACGATATAGTCCACATTCGATATGTGAATCGATTCACCGCTTCCGCCCAGACAAACCGGTACTGATTCATTAACCTCCACCACCAGTATTTTGGTTTTTCTCGTTGAATACGACGCCATGGAATTGGAGGTACTGAAGTTAAAATAACCGTTCTTATCCATGGGGGCTACTGGCTGGAAGCTGACATCAACATCCAGGTAGTCATTATATAGTACACCAGCCTCATGATAGGTAAATGGGATATAGTTGCACAGGTTCTTGTCCATTAACTTCCGTGACACACCGGAGAAGTGCCAGTCGTTGACGATGAAGTGCTCCCTCTCCGGGTCAACCTTAACTACCTCGGGAACTGCTGGAAGGGTTGTGCACCTAATCTTGACATCCTTCAGCTCATCTTTGCGCCTGGCCAGAGCCGCGTCACAATCCCACGGGTGTTGGACAAATTCCCCCATCTGAACCCAATCGCCGGATTTGACCAGGCCGGCAGCTTGATCAGCTGTTATCAGCTTTCTTTTATATTCCTCTGTATAATTCATGCTGTAATCACTTCCTTTCATTAATAGTTCAATAATTACTGCGAAACAGGCTGGGAACGGAGCGAGCTCCGCTCCCATTCAATTATAAGAGGGGCAATTTATTCTAAGATTACCTTTGCTACCATTTTGTCGGGCGGCATGTATTATTTCTTGGTATAATCGTAGAAGCCTTTACCGGTTTTTCTTCCCAAGTGCCCAGCGCGCACCTTGTTTCTTAAGGCCAGCGATGCGCGGTATTTGGAGTCACCGAACTCTTTCCAATAGTAATCGCAGATCATGAGTATGGTATCCAGGCCCACGAGGTCCGCCAAGGCCAGAGGACCCATCGGCATATTGGCTCCCAGTTTCATAGCCTTGTCAATCTCCTCTACCGGGATCCCTTCCTGGTACAGCATAGCTGCTTCATTCATGTAGGGAACCAAGAGGCGGTTGACGATAAAGCCTGGTGTTTCTTGAGCTCTAACCGGTTCTTTGCCGATTTTTACGCTTAACTCGGTTACGGTTGCAACGGCAGCCTCACTGGTCACAGCTCCCGGTATTACTTCAACCAGCTTCATGGCTGGTACCGGGTTAAAGAAGTGCATTCCAACCACCGACTCCGGCCGACCGCTGGCGACAGATATCTCAGTGATACTGAGGGCTGAAGTATTGCTGGCCAGGATAGCAGAATCCTTACAAACTTCTCCCAGTTCTTTAAACACCTTTTTCTTAACATCGATGTTTTCAATTATGGCTTCAATGATTACGTCACAGTCTTTGAAATCTTTATTGTCCAGACTCGTGGTTACCAGAGCCTTGAACTTCTCCAGATCGTCGGCAGTCCTTTTACCTTTCTCCACCGCTTTGGTCCAGTTCTTTACAATACCCTGGAAGCCTTTGTTAACAAACGTCTCAGCTACATCAACCAGGATTACCTCATATCCCGCCTCCGCACAGATCTGGGCAATACCCGCTCCCATGATACCTGCTCCTAAAACGCCAATCTTTTTGATTTCCATTTAAACAACCTCCTTTATTTCAACGTAAATGCGTTTATGGTGGTATAAGGTCGCTCGTGTCTTCCAGCTGCTATCCCTGAATCCTTCAAACGAAGCAGGGAACAAACTTTAACATGATTGACTTCTGCGGTGAAATTCGACAAAAGACTCTCTGCCTCACTTCCTTTCCAAACCGTGAAACCTTATGCTGTTATGAGAAACATACACCCCTTTGACCTGAATATCTCAAAGACTCTATTATCCTATTTACAAGCAAGAATGATGCCAACGCCAGGAGATGGTGGCTGGAGGGCCGATTTACCGCCATGATACGACATTTATCGACTCAACTCTATATCAAGTCAATCCTCTCGCTTTGAGAGGATTGCTGGAAAGTTTAGTGCCGCAGTATAAGCAAAGGGCTGATAAAACCGGGTTTTTTAACCGAGTCCACAAAACCGCGCAAAACGGGAGAGGTGTCCCACAAAAAAAGAGGAATTTTGCCTGCAATGAGAGTATGTTTCAGGCCATTTATGACAACAACGTCGAAAAATGATGATATACTTATTAATAAGAAGCAAATTGTCGGTGCGCTTAGGTCCTTAATAAGATCGCCGAGCCATTTAACACTGCTTGATACCGCATGTCTTAGAGCAAAGGACATGATAGGCGAGAGGTGATAGGATGTCGGGCTATAATTTCTCCAACCCGCAGCAGATGTTGGACCTGCTGTTAGAAAACCCTTATATGTTTATTGTTGGTGTTGATAAATATGGCAAGGTTACTCTGATTAGCCAAAGCCTGTTGAAAATGCTGGGATTAACGGAAGAAGAGGTCCTCAACCAAAATGTGAATCATGTCATTCCCGATGGAAAGCTTACGGAGATCCTGGAGACGGGACGAATCGATGAGGCAGATGTTTGTTGCATCAACGGGCGGGAAGTGATAGTTACCAGGGTTCCGATAATGAGTAAAGGCAAAATTATTGGGGCTATCGCTACCAGCGTGTTCATGGATGCCACCCGCACGGAAACCGTTTTAAAACAGCTTAATGAGAAATATGACACCATAATCAACCGGATTATTGACAGTCCTACCATGGGTTACATCGTTATCAACCGGGATGAGGAGGTAACTCATGTCAACCAGACATACCTCGATATTCTCGATATGAAGGCGGAAGACATTATTGGTAAGAAAATCCTGGACGTGATTCCCGGGTCCAAGCTGCCACGGGTATTGGAAACGGGAGAGATTGAGGAGATCGATCTGTGGTCGGTGAACGGCCACAACATGTTTGTCAGCCGATTACCGATCATGAGGAATGGCAAGGTTATTGGCGCTATTGGACATACCCTGACCCTGGATCTGTCAGTCCCCAAATTCCTGGTCAGCAAACTGCAGGAGACAGACAGACGGTTTAATGCCATATTCGAAGGGCTGATTGAAAACCCGAATACCGCTTATATTATTGTGGATAAAGATGGCTATGTTACGGTCATGAACCAAACCTTCCTCGATATAATCGGAAAGAAGAGGGAGGAGGTAATCGGTAAACATGTCCTGGAAGTCTATTCCCATTCAAAGCTCCCGGAGACCCTGAAGACGGGCCAGATGGATAGCGCTGATGTCTGGCCGATTGTCGAAGGGCGTGACATACTGATCAACCGCATACCTATAAGGCAGAATGGGCAGATTATCGGTGCCATCGGACACAGCATGGTCCTCGATATGTCCGGCGCGAAAATGCTGATGAAGAGACTGCAGGAAACGCAGAAGGAATTAAGTGTCTACAAGGATGAGGTGAACGCTATCTACCAGGCCCGGTGGCGTTTCGAAGACCTGATTGGCCGCAGCTCTGAGTTTGTTACCGTCAAGGCTTTGGCCCAACAATTCGCCCAGACCTCATCCACGCTGCTTATTACCGGTGAGAGTGGTACCGGTAAAGAACTGTTCGCCCAGGCCATTCATAATGCCAGCAGTCGTAGGACCGGCCCTTTTATCAGGATAAACTGTGTAACCCTACCGGAAAACCTCCTGGAATCGGAGCTGTTTGGCTATGAAGACGGGGCCTTCACTGGAGCCAAAAAAGGGGGTAAACCCGGCAAATTCGAGCTGGCCCGAGGCGGGACCGTCTTCCTGGATGAAATTGGGGATATGCCCATGAATATGCAGACCAAACTGCTCTCAGTTCTGCAGGAACGGGTAATTGAACGCGTTGGCGGGACCAAGCCGATTGACATTAATGTACGGGTTATCGCGGCGACCAACCAAAACCTGGAGGAGATGGTGGCCAATCATGAGTTCAGGGAGGACCTTTATTACCGGCTGAACGTGGTTAGGCTGCAGATACCCCCCTTACGCAAACGGATTGAAGACCTGCCGGTGCTGGCAGCAGGACTGATGCCCAGGATTAACGAGAAACTGGGGACCAATGTGAGCCAGATCTCGGAACCGGCCTTGGAGATCCTGCGCAATTACTCCTGGCCCGGGAATGTCCGGGAACTGGAAAACATTTTGGAAAGGGCGATCAACCTGGCCCATATAAGATCGGCGGACTGTATCGACATAGGTGATTTACCCAGCCTATCGAAAAATGGCACCTCAATCGATACTTCTCCGAATTCATCCCGAACCCTGAATGAGGCAATTGATGAATTGGAGAGGGAAATGATAGTTAAGGCTTTGGAAGAGACCGGCCATAATAAGACCAAAACCGCTCAGGTATTGGGCATCCACAGTTCCGTCCTTTACCGGAAACTGAACAAATACGGACTAAACTAATTGCATCATTGCATCACGGGGACTGTCCCCGTGATGCAAAATGCGATCCAACTTTTCCAACTTACCCCTTGTTATACCCCGCGTATCTTTACCTGCATCAGTCCGTTATGAAGGGGTTATAACCGTTTTTGGACAGGTACTTACCGATAACCATGCGCTGGACCTCGGCGGTTCCTTCAAAGATCTGCATTATCTTGGCATCGCGCAAGTACTTTTCAACCGGGTATTCTTTGGTATAGCCGTAACCACCAAATATTTGAACAGCCTCAATGGCATTGGTCATAGCGGAGTCAGCGGCGTAGAGTTTAGCCATGGAGGATATGGTCTTGAACGGACCTCCGATATCCTGCAGGTAGGCTGCCTTAAGGTAAAGAAGTCGAGAGGCTTCAGCCCTCACTGCCATATCTGCCATCTTGAACTGTATGGCCTGGAAGGTTCCGATTGGTTTGCCAAACTGCTGTCTCTCATTGGCATAATTCAGTGATGCTTCAACACAGCCGGTAGCAATACCGGTAGCCAGTGCGGCGATGGCAGTACGGGACAGATCCAGAGTTTCCATTAATATTGGGAGGCCCTTACCCTCAGCACCTATCATCATGGATGCAGGCACCCTGCAGTCTTCAAATATGACCTGAGTGGTACTGGAACTTCTGATTCCCAGCTTGTCTTCCTTGTTGCCAATGATAACCCCGGGTGTGTCTCTGTCTACCATAAAGCAGCATATACCTTTGTTGCCGAGCTTCTTGTCCAGGGTGGCAAAGACTGTGAATTGCTTGGCGATACCGCCGTTGGTAATAAACTGTTTGGTGCCGTTCAGGATATAGTCATTTCCATCCTTGACACACTTGGTGGCCAATCCCAGGGCGTCGGAACCTGCTCCCGGCTCGGTCAGACAGAATGCACAGACAGCGCCCTCCAGCTGGCGGCCATACCACCACTTTTTCTGCTCGTCATTAGCCCCTACAATTACCGGGTCAGATGCCAGCAGAGTTGATGCGGCGATCGTGGTTCCCAGACCAGCATCGCCCTTGGAGATTTCTTCACAGACCAGGCACTTGGACACATTGTCCAGGCCGTCGCCGCCGTACTCCAAGGGAACGCCGATGGTCATAAGACCAAGTTCCTGCATTCTGGTGATGGTTCCCATCGGGACCTCATCTGCTTTGTCCCATTCAATACAGTAGGGAGTAATCTCATTGGCTGCAAAATCTGCTGCCATCTGCCTGATCATTTCCTGTTCTTCGGTAAGACGAAAATCCATAGATAAAACCCTCCCATTACGACTTCGATTCTTCCCGACTCCTTTTTTGCAACTGCTGGCGACAAGGGGCGGCTAAACGGCTATGCTATTTTGTTGGTTCTTAGCCAGATCTTCATCCGATCGGCTTCCTTGATCAATTCATCACGGAAGTCGGGATGCGCGATGCTGATCAGACCCTCAGCCCGCTCCCAGGTGGTCTTACCCTTGAGATTAAATGAGCCATATTCGGTGATGATATAGGCAGCGATCGATCTGGGCACGGTAACTATGGTTCCCGGGCTCAGTGCCGGGGTGAGCCTTGAAACCATGGTACCATCGGGCCTGGTAACGGTTGAGCTTAAAGCTATTATGGGTTTCCCGCCTTTGGACCGGAAGGCGCCGATAATATAATCGAGCTGTCCACCAGTTCCTGAGATCTGGCGACCGGCTGAGGCTTCAGAAGCCACCTGACCGTATAAATCGACTTCCAGCGCATTGTTGATAGCTACAACATTATCGTTTTGACCTATGATATAGGGATCATTGCAGTAGTCAACCGGGTAACTGGCGCAGGCCGGATTGTGATCCAGGAAGTTGTACAGTTTATCGGTTCCCATAGCGAAGGTGTAAACCATCTTCCCAACATCAATGTTCTTCCTTAGACCCGTGATTTTGCCGGCTTCATACATATCAACAAAAGAGTCGACCAGCATCTCGGTATGAACTCCCAGGTCCTTCAGGTCCGAGTCCACAATCAATGAACCGACGGTGTTGGGCATGGCACCGATACCCAACTGGAGGCAGGCTCCGTCAGACATTTCCTTCATCACATACTCGGCTATCTTCTTATCAACCTCGGTGGGAGCCTGTGAAGGCAGGTTAGCCAGTTTCGGATTGGTTGAACTCTCAACGATATAGTCCACATTCGATATGTGAATCGATTCACCGCTTCCGCCCAGACAAACCGGTACTGATTCATTAACCTCCACCACCAGTATTTTGGTTTTTCTCGTTGAATACGACGCCATGGAATTGGAGGTACTGAAGTTAAAATAACCGTTCTTATCCATGGGGGCTACTGGCTGGAAGCTGACATCAACATCCAGGTAGTCATTATATAGTACACCAGCCTCATGATAGGTAAATGGGATATAGTTGCACAGGTTCTTGTCCATTAACTTCCGTGACACACCGGAGAAGTGCCAGTCGTTGACGATGAAGTGCTCCCTCTCCGGGTCAACCTTAACTACCTCGGGAACTGCTGGAAGGGTTGTGCACCTAATCTTGACATCCTTCAGCTCATCTTTGCGCCTGGCCAGAGCCGCGTCACAATCCCACGGGTGTTGGACAAATTCCCCCATCTGAACCCAATCGCCGGATTTGACCAGGCCGGCAGCTTGATCAGCTGTTATCAGCTTTCTTTTATATTCCTCTGTATAATTCATGCTGTAATCACTTCCTTTCATTAATAGTTCAATAATTACTGCGAAACAGGCTGGGAACGGAGCGAGCTCCGCTCCCATTCAATTATAAGAGGGGCAATTTATTCGAGATTATTAGTGTTTAACACTTCTCTACCACCACGGCGGTTCCCATTCCACCACCGATACACAGGGTGGCCAGACCAAAATTGGCTTCTCTACGTTTCTTCATTTCGTAAAGAAGGGTAACCAGTATCCGGCAGCCCGATGCGCCAATAGGATGCCCAATCGCGATGGCTCCGCCATTAACATTGACCTTGTCGGGATTCAGCTTGAGTTCCTTGGCCACCGCAACCGATTGCGCTGCGAAGGCCTCATTGGCCTCAACCAGGTCCATGTCGTCTATTGTCAAGCCGGCTTTTGCCAGGGCCTTCAAGGAAGCCGGCCAGGGCCCCATGCCCATGATGGTGGGATCAACCCCGGCGGAGGCGTAGCTTACGATTTTCGCCATCGGTTTGAGGCCGAGTTCCTGCGCCTTATCGGCGGACATTACTACCACAGCAGCTGCTGCATCGTTGATTCCGGAAGCGTTACCGGCGGTTACTGAGCCATCCTTCTTAAAGGCCCCCTTTAGCTTGGCCAGACCCTCCTTGGATGCGTCCATACGTACAAACTCGTCCACCTCAAAGACTGTTTCGCCCTTCTTGGTTTTTATAACCACCGGCACGATCTCGTCTTTGAACCGGCCCTCTTTGATGGCAGCAGCCGCACGCTGCTGGCTGCGCAGGGCAAACTCATCCTGTTCCTCCCTGGTGTTGCCCCATTTTTCGTTGATGTTTTCTGCAGTTATTCCCATATGGTAGTTGTTAAAAACTTCCCAGAGCCCGTCCTTGATCATTAAATCAACCAGTTTGTTCTCACCCATGCGATAGCCCCAGCGGGCCTTTTCCAGCGCAAATCCGGCTCCAGACATGCTCTCGGTTCCACCCGCCACTATAATATCGGCATCACCGGCCCGAATAGCCTGCGCTGCCAGTTCCACTGTCTTTAAGCCCGAACCACACACCTTATTGACGGTAAAGGTAGGAACCTCCACTGGCAGACCTGCATCAAGGGCACATTGACGCGAAATATTCTGGCCCAGACCTCCCTGCAGAACGCATCCCATGATAACCTCGTCGACCGCCTCAGGTTTAATGTTGGCCCTTTTCAAGGCTTCCTTAATAACTATGGCACCCAGTTCCCGGGCTGTAACATCTTTAAGAGTTCCTCCAAAGCTTCCTACCGGGGTTCTACATGCACTTACTATTACTACTTCTTTCACATGCGTCGCTCCCTTCTTTAAGAATTGCTCGGACTCCTTATTTAAGCAGGAGATTGGATATTACTACGCGCTGAATCTCGTTGGTGCCCTCGTAGATCTGAGTTATCTTGGCATCACGCATCATGCGCTCCACCGGGTACTCGCGGCAGTAACCGTAGCCACCAAGGACCTGCACGGCTTCAGTAGTTACATACATAGCGGCGTCACCGGCAAATGCTTTGGCCATGGCGCTGGCCAAACCGTAGGGCTCCTTGACCGACTCCAGAAAGGCTGCCTTGTAAGTCAGGAGACGGGCGGCTTCGGTCTTCATAGCCATGTCTGCCAGTTTGAAACGGATTGCCTGAAGATCAGAGATAGGTTTACCGAATTGAACTCTCTCCTTAGCATAATTTAGAGCGACATCCAAAGCCCCCTGGGCGATTCCCAGAGCCTGAGCGGCAATCCCGTTACGGCCTCCATCCAGGATCTGCATCCCGATTTTGAACCCCTCTCCTTCCTTACCCAGCAGGTTTTCTTTGGGGATCCGGCAGTTCTCAAAGATAAGCTCATAGGTGGCCGAGGAACGGATCCCCATCTTCTTTTCCTTCTTGCCAAAAGAGAAACCGGGTGTTCCTTTCTCGACGATAAAGGCGCTGATGCTCTTGTGCTTCAGTTCTTTAGGCCCTGTACGCGCGATAATAATATAGGTATCAGCGTAATAGCCGTTGGTAATGAAGATCTTGCTGCCATTGAGGACATACTCATCGCCGTCCAGAACAGCGGTAGTCTTGGTGGCACCGGAATCGCTGCCAGCCGAGGTCTCGGTTATCCCGAATGCTCCCAGCTTGGTACCCTCGGCCAGGGGGACCAGATACTTTTGTTTCTGCTCTTCGGTGCCGAACTTCCAGATCGGCCAGGAACAGAGGGAGATGTGGGCTGACAGGGTAACCCCGGTGGAGGCGCAGACCCGTGAGAGTTCCTCGACGGCGATAACATAGCTGACAAAGTCTGAACCGGCGCCGCCGTATTCCTCTTCCCACGGAATTCCGGTCAGGCCCAGCTCGGCCATCTTGTGAAACAGTTCCATGTCGAATCTCTCTTCTTCGTCACGCTCGGCGGCGCTGGGTTCGATCTCGTTTACAGCGAAATCGCGAACTACTTTGCGGAACATTTCCTGCTCATCGTTTAATCTGAAATCCATTGAATTACCTCCTCATATTAGTGTGATTTAGTTCGGCGATATATCGTAAAAGTCCGAATCCTATGTCCTTTGTATTTGCAAATTTGATGCCAAAGCAAAAAGATTCAGTCAGAGCATTGAATTTATCGACATTTCGCGCTAATAACTGACTCCAATCGCCATAGCGTAGAATCATCCTATTTTAGGAGGATTCCGGATAAACATAATAGTTGGTTACTAATCCGGGGGGATAAGACCCTATTTGATCAGGGTTTTCCCCGCTAAGCCAGAATAGGAGAGACATTACCAAAACCGAAGAAATGTTGTATTGGAGGCAGGTAATCAGGGAGGATAGGTCGAAAAATGATGATAATACATAGCTATGTTTGAGGAGCAGTATAGAAATTTAAGCAAAAGACGTACCTGGTGAGAGGTGATAGAATGCTGAGTCATAAGTCCTTGAATCCCCGACAGCTGCTGGATCTGTTGTTAGAAAACCCGTATATGTTTTTTGTTGGTGTTGACAAGAACGGCTTGATTATGCTGGTTAGCCGTACCCTGCTGAATATGTTGGATCTGACCGAAGATGAGGTGCTCGGCCACTATGTAGGTGATATCATTCCGGAAGCGAAGCTTTCAGAGGTTCTGGAAACCGGGCGGATCGATGAAGCGGACGTATGTGTTATAAACGGAAATGAGATGATCGTTACCCGGGTTCCTATTTTGGGAGAGGACGGAATTATCGGGGCCATTGCCTCCAGCGTGTTCCTGGACACCTCCCGCATAAAAGCTGTATTAAAACAGCTGAATGAGCGATTTGACACCATGATAAACCAGATCGTTGAGAGCCCAACCATGGGTTATGTGGTCATCAACCAGGATGCCGAGGTGACCTATGTAAATCAGACCTACCTGGATATCGTGGGGGTGAAGGCCGAAGACCTGATCGGTAAGAAGATCCAGGATGTGGTCCCCCAGTCCAAGATGCCGCGGATACTGGAAACGGGAAAGATTGAGGAGATCGATCTGTGGTCAGTCAATGGCTATAACATGTTTGTCAGCCGGTTACCCATCCTGAGGAATGGCAAGGTTATTGGGGCCATTGGGTATACCCTGACCCTGGAGTTGTCGGTTCCCAAATTCCTGGTCAGCAAACTGCAGGAGACGGACAGTCAGTTTAATGCCATTTTCGAAGGATTGATTGAGAATCCAAATACCGCTTATATTATCGTCGATAAAGATGGCTATATTACAGTAATGAACAAGACCTTCCTGGATATGATTGGCAGGAGAAGGGTTGACGTGATCGGTAAACACGTTCTGGAAGTCCTCCCTCATTCAAAGCTCATGGAGACCCTGAGCACAGGTCGGATGGACAGTGCTGATATCTGGCCTATTGTTAAAGGACGGGACATACTGATCAACCGGATCCCCATTTGGCAAAACGGGCAGATTATCGGAGCTATTGGTCACAGCATGGTCCTGGATATGTCGGGAGCGAAGATGCTGATGAAGAGACTGCAGGAAACCCAGAAGGAGTTAAGCGTATACAAGGATGAGGTGAATACAATCTACCAGGCCCGTTGGCGTTTCGAGGATCTGATTGGCCGCAGCGCTGAATTTGTCACCGTCAAGGCCGTGGCCAGACAACTTGCTCAGACCTCATCCACCGTGTTAATTACCGGCGAGAGCGGTACCGGTAAAGAACTGTTTGCCCAGGCCATTCATAATGCCAGCAGTCGTCGCACCGGTCCTTTTATCAGGATAAACTGCGTAACCCTGCCGGAAAACCTCCTGGAATCAGAGTTGTTTGGCTATGAAGACGGGGCTTTCACCGGGGCTAAAAAAGGAGGGAAACCCGGTAAATTCGAACTGGCCCGGGGCGGGACCGTCTTTTTGGACGAGATCGGGGACATGCCCATGAATATGCAGACCAAACTGCTGTCAGTCTTGCAGGAACGGGTAATTGAACGCGTTGGCGGAACCAAGCCAATTGACATCAATGTGCGGGTTATCGCGGCTACCAACCGGAACCTGGAGGAGATGGTGGCCAATCATGAGTTCAGGGAGGACCTTTACTACCGGCTGAATGTGGTTAGGCTGCAAATCCCTCCCTTACGTAAACGTATTGAAGACCTGCCAGTGCTGGCAGCAGAACTGATACCCAGGATAAACGAGAAACTGGGGACCCGGGTGGACCGGATCTCAAAACCAGCCTTGGAGATCCTGCGCAGTTACTCCTGGCCGGGCAATGTCCGGGAACTGGAAAACATGCTGGAAAGGGCTATCAACCTGGCCCATATAAGATCGGCGGACTGCATTGAAGCAGGTGATTTTCCGAGCCTGTCAGACAATGAAGCCCCAATTACGGTAGATGTTGATTCACCCCGCACCCTCACTGAGGTAATGGACGAGGTGGAGAGGAATATGATCGTTAAAGCCCTGGAAGAGACGGGCTACAATAAAACAAAGACCGCTCAGGTACTGGGCATCCACAGCTCCGCCCTTTACCGCAAGCTGAGCAAATACGGACTGAACTAATTGGGGACGCAGGTGGGGACGGTTCAACCGTCCCCACCTTGCCTCCCACAGAAAGTGCATCGTGGGGACTGTCCCCGTGATGCAAGCCGCTTGATCTTATATCTGCAGGCAGCTCTTGGCGTAGACCTTGGCACTGGCACTCATTTTCGGTTTTACTGCCTCGGTTATATCCTTGGCCAGGTCTTTAATATCGCCGCCTACGGATGCATGGTTGGGACTCCATTCTCCTTTCAGGAAATCATAGGTCGCTGACTGGGAGACCGGTCCCAGGCTTAATCCACCGGTAAAGCTGAGGCTGCCGCAGTCATCAAGGCTCAACTCGCCGCTGGGTCCGATCCCGGCAAAGGTGAATCCCGCCGCGACGCCCACGCTGTTGCCCGAACTGGCCAGACCGCCGAAAGGAGATACCTCCACTGATGTTCCGATACCAAAACCGACCTCGGCACAGAGCGACACTCCTTCACCGGTAATACATAACTGGCCGCCGCCCCCGATACCTTTGTAAATGGAACCGCCGATACAGAACAGGCCCGATGGGTCACGCAGGTTAACCGGGTTATTGCTCACGTAGACGTAGAGGTTACCCTGGCGGCCGTTAAAGAGCACCGGATCACGAGCCGTCCAGCGCCCGGCCACCGGGTCATAATCCCGCATTCCGAAGTGGACCAGTTCGGTATCCGGGTCCGATATCCCGCCGGCATAGCCGATGGGGAGCCTGAAACTCGGGTTACTGTCGGAGAGCAGTCTGCCAAAGCTGTCGTATTCCATGACTTTTACTGCCTGGCCGTCCGCATCGGTAATAACCCGGGGGGTACCCTGCTGATCGGCAGCAACATAGTACCAGTCATCACCCTGATTGATGGCGATCAGGCAGTCAGTTTCATCATAGTAGTACTGGCTCAAGTTGCCGGAACCATCCCTACAGGCCGTTACCTGGAAGGGTTCACCGGGGTTGCCGTACAGGTATTGCTCACTTAAGTCCGGCGAGGTGCGACTTACGCGCCGACCCAAACCATCATAGGTGTAGGTGACCTTCGTGCCGTTTTCCAGTGTCGCTTGCTGCAGTTCACCTTGCGCAGTGTAGCTGAATGTGTCACTGTCTCTCTGGGTCAGGTAACCGTCAGCATCAAACTGGTAAATCGCACCGTTAAGAGCGGTTAAACGGTCCTGGGTGTCGTACCGGGCACCGTAAGACTCCCGGTTGCCATTGACATCATAGGTGTATGACTCTGGCGTGCTGCCACCGGTCACGCCCGTCAGCTGTTTGTTAAGGTCATAGGTATACGTTAGCAGCTTGGATGAGCCGGCGGCTGTTTCCCGCTTGGTCTTGATAAGCCCTGCCTGGTCATAAGTGAGCTCCAGGTTATAGACCTGCTGGTCGTTAACCGTGGTGGTGCGGGTCTGGAGCCGGCCCAGGCTGTCATAGGTATTGGCGGTATTCATCACTCCATCGCTGACCAGGGCAGGCTGGCCTGACATAGCATCTCGGGTGATGCCAAAAGTACCGTACCTAGTCAGGAAGCCGTCGAGGTCGTAAGCCAGGGCAACTGGACTCCCGTCCAATACCAAATTAACCAGGTTGAAGTCGTTGTCATAACCGTAGCCATAGGTATACCGGCCGTAGACAGCATCACTGACGGTCAGCTGAGTTAGTAGTGATCCATCGTGTGCCAAGTCGTAGTTAACCCCATCAGGATTACGCTGAATGCTGGCAATACGCCCGGTAGTGTCACTGTAGCCAAAGATCGAACTGACCATATCGTAGGTGAGGCCGGTGATGCGGCCATTCTCACTGCTAAAGCTGACGGTGCGCCCGCTGGGCAGGGTCAGCTGGGTCAGTGCCCGGTCCTGATCGTAACTCTTCTCGTAGCTGCCGTTGTTCGGCGGCGAGTAACTGGCGGGCAGATCGATTTCGGTGTAGTCCAGCTGGTGAGTAACTCCGCTGGGCATGGTAACCCCGGAGAGGTTGCCGTTGGCATCGTAGGCAAAATCATAGGTCTGTCCGCCGGGCATGATGGTTCTGGTGAGCAGGTCAGCCTCATTATAAACGTACTGGAACCTGCTTCCGGAGGCATCTTCCAGGCTGGTCAGCCGGTGCTGGTTATCATAGGTGTAGGTTAAACTCAGATTACTTTGTTTAACCTCCTGCAGATGCCCTTTTTCATCATAGGAATAGCTGACTGGTTCCAGGTTGCCCACGGTTTCTCTGATGAGACGGCCATGCCAGTCCAAAACGCTGACCGCCAGCCTTCCCTCCGGTGTTGCTCCGGTCACCGTAACCGTTTGGGCTTCCCGGTTGATGGTGTACGTGTAAGTGTACTGTTTTCCGTTGTAGTTTATGGTATCCGTCATTTCGGTGATGCTGAACGGATCATCGGGGTCATCCATGGTAAGCGTACGTTCGCGGGTGACCGTTGACTTTAGTCCCGCCGGGGTGGTGACAGTGAATTCCCGGACAATAGGAGATCTGATCCCCAATCCCGGACGCGGGTCCGGTCCCTTTACCATGGTCGCTACCGTGCCGTCCGGATAGGTGACCCGGCGGAGGCCATCAGCCATGATCTCGGTGGTCATAACTGCGCCCGCGGGATCGGTATCCACCCGTCGCATGCCGGTTGGTAGGGGTTCAACCCGGTAGGTTGACTGCCTTCCTCCGGCGGTGGTGACCCTCACTTCATACCCGTTGTCCAGCTGAATTTGAGTTAACTCGGTATACCCGGTATTGGCGGGGCCTTCATCCCTGATCAGCAGTCCCAGGTCATCATAAGTAAAACGGTGTACGTTACCTTTATGGTCACTGAAGGTCTTTAAGAGCCCCTCACCGGTATAGGTCAGGGTTTTTTCTTTGGCCAGCGGACAGGCAATCGTGGAAAGGTAGCCCTCCTCGTTGACCTGCAGAGTGGTTGTCTGGCCGCCGGGCGCGATGATAGCGGTGGGATGGCCCTGTTCGTCGCGTTCAATCCGGGTCAGATTGGTAAAGGCATCCTCGATACTGATCAGCCGGCCCTGTTCGTCATAGGTGAAACTGAAAATATCACTGCCGGTTATCGCATTAACCGTACGTTTATGCCGGCCGGATTCATCAAAGATATATAGCTCGCTGCCATCTTCAGAAGGTATTATCAGGTCAAGATCAATTGAACCCGGTAGTGGTTGGACCAGACCGCGGATACAATTGTTCAGAGGCTGAGCGATATAAAGACTGCCATCCGGACCCACTGCCACTCCCATCGGATTACTGATCTGAGCCTCCGTGGGCAGGGCACCATCGCCAGTGTAACCTGCGGTTCCATTGCCGGCCACGGTGGTGATTATGCCGCCGGCACTAACCTGTCGAATACAGTGATTCTCGGTGTCCGCGATATAAAGCCGGCCATCCAGGCCTACGGTAACATCTTCCGGCATATTAAGCTGGGCCTTAGTGGCCAAGCCGCCGTCACCCTGGTAACCATGGAAACCAGTACCCGCAACGGTGGTGATAATACCATCGGTGCCCACTCGCCGAATGCGGTGGTTAATAGTGTCGGCAATATAGAGACAGCCATCGGAACCGATAGCAATCCCCCGCGGAAGATTAAGTTGGGCCTTGGTGGCCGGACCGCCATCACCACTGAAACCACGAGGTCCAATGCCGGCCACGGTGGTGATTATGCCATTGGGACTAACCCGGCGGATGCGGCTATTTTCGGTATCAGCGATATAAAGACTGCCGTCCGGACCTACCGCAACATCACTGGGTGAATTAAGAGACGCGTCCACGGCGGGCTTCCCGTCTCCGCTGTGCCGGTAGGAACCGTCACCAGCCACGGTGGTGATAATGCCATTCCGGTCAATCCGGCGGATGCGGTGGTTCCCGGTATCAGCAATGTAGATGCTGCCGTCCGGACCCACGGCAATTCCACCAGGCAGATTAAGCTCCGCCTCCAGAGCCGGCCCGCCATCCCCGCTGAAGCCACCGTAACCATCCTCATCGGAACCGATTCCGGCCACCGTGGTAATAACGCCATCCGGGCCGACCCGGCGGATAAGACAGTTAGCGGTGTCCGATATATAGATGCTGCCATCCGGGCCGATCGCAATATCCCGGGGAATATTGAGCATGGCCTCGGTAGCCGCTCCTCCGTCACCGCCCCTGCCTTTCGGGCCGGTGCCCGCTACGGTACTGATCATCAGATGGCCGCCAGAGACCTCTCTGCTGGTTCCATTACCGAGGTTGAGCACCTGATTGACATTATCGTAGGAGTGATGCACATCCAGGGACCAGCCTCCAATCCCCACCGGGGTGTTGTTCCAGAATGTCAGGTTGCCGTCCCATTCCTGCCACACGGTGGCTTCCACCGCTTGCGCGTTTGACGACCAGCCTTCTGCCGTTCGGTTCACATACTCACCAAAACTTGCGTCCAGCGGAGCCGGATTAAGGTAAATGGCAGGATAAACGTAACCGACCCGGACGTGGATCGGGGCACCTCCCTGAACCGGGCGGCCATAGGCATCCTTGCCGTCCCAGGTGAATATAAAGTTCTGATTCGGCAGGCAGGCAAAGCTTTTGGTAAATAGCTGGCCTGCTACAGTAACCTCTAAGTCAATCCGCTTGAGATCCTTATGAAGCTCATCAGAGCTGCTGATAGGGATATAAACAGACCGGGTGTTTTTGTTGCCTGCTAACCGGCTGCTCCGGTAGTTCAGGGTAAAAGAAGTTCCATATACTTTGGCGGTCTCGCCCAATACCTGGTTTTGATACTCAATAATCGAGCCTGCTCCGGTACAGGGGTTGTCAAATGGTTAATCCTCGGATAAGGCAGATTGGGCCGGTCCGCGTCAAGCGGCGGCCCATATGGCCAGTTGCAGTCCCAGGGGCTGAAGTGGGTGATGGGTACCCGCCACAGTTCCTGTCCCTCGGGGTACAAGACCGCCAGTTTCTGACGCTCAGCGCTTGGTTATGCCCAAGGCCTTGAGTGCTTCAGAATCCGCTGCCTTTCCGCTGCCATCGAGGTCGAGTTCCGCCAGGTTTTCCTCATTGACACTGAGTATCTTGATAACCCGGCCGTTTTGCGACGCAACCCAGGCCGCTTTATCGTAGTCGTAATAGCCCATGGGGACAATGCCCCCCACTGGGGCACCAATAATGTTTTCCACATAGTGAATGACCGGTTGGTTGAAACTGACGCTGGTCGCTCCAGCCGCTACCGCTTCATCGACACTGTACTCGACACAGTAGGTATAACCCACATTGGCAGGCAGCTCAGCAGGCATGGCCTGAGGTCCATTAGCACCGACGGTGTACTCGGTTGCCCGCAGGTTTACGGTGCCCAGAGCTTGCCTGCTGCCATCAGGCAATATCATTTCTGCCTCAGCCCCAGACGGGATGAGCAGAGTAGCCTGCCGGGCACCTCTATCATCGGTGACCAGGCTGCCCCTGGCTTCCTGCATGGTTTCCGTGCCACCAAGGTTTACAAGAGTGGCTTGGTTGTCATAAGGGATGAGCACTACATCCGGCAGCAGGGTATAGTCCTGCCAGGGTACGGTGACCTGGCGCTGCGCGGTAATGAAAGTATCCTTTTCGTAGCGCACGGTAAGCAGCCCGCCGCCGTTAACAGCCATATCAAACTGGCCGTCTTCGCGGCTTAGGGTGCTGCCGAATTCGGGATGACCCACTACGGTGATTTTCACACCCGCCAGCGGAGTGCCCTCACGGGTCAAGACCTTGCCCCGGATTACTGCCGCCCGCTGTTCCTCGATGGTACCCTCTGCCATACCGGTTTGGACAGCATTTTCTCCGGTATAGAGGAAAGACGTAGAATCAAAGAGGTTGGTGGCTACCGTGAGATCATTTTCCGGAGCCGAAAGCATACCGGTGTTATTGGTGACTGCTTGATCGGCAAATGATTGAGCATTGTTTCCCGCCTCATCGCGGAGCGGGTTGGCTCCCGTGGTATAGCTTAGAGTAACGACGTCTTTGGCCTTGACCGCTTCTGCCAGGGTGAGGGTAACTTTAGTCCCTGATATTGCCACCCCGGACAGGGTTGCTTCAGCGCCGTTCACCTTAACGGTGAAGTCGGTCTTTTGCGGGGTGGAGGCAGCGTCAAGGTTCTCGTTGAATACCACCACCAGGGAATTGCCGTTAACCGAAACACTGCTGATTTCCGGTGCGGTGGTATCACCGGGGTCCGGAACGGCCTCGGTCGTTACCTCGACTTTAACGGCATTCGTTTGCAGGTTGGGCACCGCGTCTTCTGCGACCACATATATATCGTAAGAAGTGGCGGCGTCTAACCCGCCGATGTTAACACTCTTTTCGGTATCGGCCTGCAGAGCGGTGCTGTTGCTCTTTACGGCCGGGTTGCCATTGCTGTCGGTGCCGCTTTTAACCTGGGCGGCAGTCGGAGCAGGGGAGTTATCGGCCAGTACCACGTAATAGGCAGTGCCGTTTTCGCCGGCCTTCAGCAGAAGGTTGAACCCGTTTTGGGTTATGCCAGACGTATCAGGATAACCTTGTGCCCATACCGGTGCGGTGGTATCACCGGGGTCCGGAAGGGCGTCGGTCGTTACCTTGACTTTAACCGCATTCTTTTGCAGGTTGGGTACGGCATCTTCTGCGACTACATAGACATCGTAAGAAGTGGCGGCGTCTAACCCGCTGATGCTAACACTTCTTTCGGTATTGGCTTGCAGAACGGTGCTGCCACTTTTTACGGCCGGGTTGCCGTTGCTGTCGGTGCCGCTTTTAACCTGGGCAGCGGTCGGAGCAGGGGAGTTATCGGCCAGTACCACGTAATAGGCAGTGCCGTTTTCGCT
>JBMNJO010000021.1:0-20288 GCA_050951725.1 Syntrophomonadales bacterium
CCGTGATTCATTCCGGCCTGCCACCCGGCAGGCCGGTCAGTACATGCCTGTGGTGGGAGACTACCAGCGCCGGCTGGTAATCTTGGTACTCCAGTTGTTGCCGCTGTTGTTGTCCCAGTTGTTAGCCGAATCCCTGAAGCAAATGTTGAACATGTCTCCCGGTTCCACTTTTATATTGGTGACAAACTGATCCCCCTGTCTGCTCATCTCGATATCCTTGATGTTAGACCATTTTCCCAAACCGTAGCCGACATGGGCATAAATCCGGTCCGCACCGCTGTTCGCCAACAGTCCGGAATAAGATACGGAGACATTATCTCCGGGCGCCGGGGGAAAAGGATCAATCGATACTCCACCTGAATAACTAACCTTAGACAAGCATTAACGCCTCCTTCCATAAAGATTCGCTATTAGTTTTGCACCACCGTTTAAGGTTATCCTTAATATTAATAGTAATCGAGGCAAGGCCTGGCACCAGGCCAAGTAAAGTTATCATGCGAAACGATAGGAGGGGTTTGAATTGTGGCAATGGTTGTCTGTACTGGGAGCACTGATGATACTGGCCGCGTTTGCACTGAGTCAGACCGGTCGGGCCGATCGTGAAGACCGGTTGTATAATCTGCTGAATCTTGTGGGATCAGCTATTCTTGTGGTTATAGCCATCCGCGAGGTTCAGGCGGGATTCATAATTTTGGAGGGCGCCTGGGCAGTGCTTAGCCTGTATGCCCTAATACGTTTCCGGCCCAAACCCAGGTAAAGACTGGCGCACAAGGGGGCTGCATCGGGGGGGAAGTTCTCTCGGATGGGAGTTCATCGCGGCCAGTCGGCAAGTCCTCTTCCGGGATAGCTGCAGGCGGGGCAAGTCCCCCGGATGCGAGACTCCCCGCGAATGCCCACGTCTCTTGAACCCGGTCTTACTGATATAATTAGGTATGGTCAACAAAAGAGAGGAGACAGCATATGAAGGTTTTATGCATTAACGGCAGTCCCAGGGAAAACGGCAATACCGCCGCGTTACTCAAAACTATGCTGGAAGTTTTTGCGGATCAGGGTTGGGAGACTGAAGCGGTTCAATTGAACAAACTGGACTTCAAGGGGTGTCAGGGCTGTATGACCTGCAAAAACAAAACTGATCACTGCGTGCAGAATGACGATATGACCCCCATTTACGACAAGATCCAGGAGTCCGAGGTAGTCCTGATGGGGACCCCGGTTTACCTATGGGATGTCACCGGTCAGTTCAAGCTCTTTCTTGACCGGTGTTTTGCCTTCTGGGACCGCCCCTTCACCGGCCGCATCCAACCCGGCAAGACTGCCATCCTGATCGTGCCGCAGGGCCAGCCCAAAGCGAAGTTGGGCGAAACCGTCATCGAAAAATACTCCTATCTCATGAAAAGCTGGGGATTCTCCGGGGTTCATGCCCAGGTCTTCAAATCACTCAATTCCCGCCGTGATATCGAAAAACACCCGGAATACCTGGAACAGGCCCGAGACCTGGCGCAAAAGGTTATAGCTGACCGTTAGGCAAAATACTGACACCTCCTGATAACACTGAGCCGAAGCCAGAGCGCAAAAGGAAAACTGACACCCGGAATATCTCCCCAACAATAGCTGATGAGATGCGCTTATTTACCGTATGCTGACGATATTAAATTTTAGACATTACATGATCAAATAATTGAGTAACGGAATTTCCCTATGATATAATCTATCTAACAACACATTGGGGAGGACTTTTTTATGTCACTGCTGTTGAATCCGAAAAAATACGACAGAACGCACCCTGAGCAGAAAACTACCGACATAATGCGAAAAACAATAGAGTTTTTTGAGAACAAGGGTCTGAAGAGTATCAAGGAAGAGGACCAGTACGGCCGCTGGTACGACGATTTTCTGAGATTCCTGAAGAAGGAACAGGTCTTCGCCACCCTCCTTACTCCGAAGGGCTACGGAGACCCCGATTCGCGTTTTGACCTGAGCCGGGTCTGTGAGTACAATGAGATCCTGGCGTTTTACACCCTCAGTTACCAGTACTGCTACCAGGTGACGATCCTCGGCCTGGGACCGATCTGGATGGGTGACAATGAGGAAGCCAAGCATCGGACCGCCCAGCTGCTTAAGGATGGCGGGATTTTTGCCTTCGGACTGTCGGAGAAGGAGCACGGGGCTGACCTCTATTCCAACGAGATGAAGCTCTACCCGCAACCGGATGGGACCTACAAGGCGGATGGATCCAAATACTACATCGGCAATGCCAACGAAGCGGCCCTGGTATCCGTCCACGGTCGTTACGCCGATACCAACGAGCACGTCTTTTTCGTGGTCGATTCCAAGCACCACAACTACAAACTGGTAAAGAAGATCTTCACCTCCGGCAACCGCATGTCCTATGTGGGTGAGTTTGAACTCTGCGACTACCCGATCACCAAATCGGATATCGTATCGAGCGGCACCCTGGCCTGGGATTCGTCCCTGGGATCGGTCAATGTCGGCAAATTCCAGCTGGGGTTTGCATCAATCGGCATCTGCACCCATTCACTCTACGAAGCCTTGAACCACTCCTCCGCCCGGATCCTGTACGGTCACCCGGTAACGGATTTTCCGCATATCAAGAACATCTTCGTTGAGGCCTATGCCCGGCTGATTGCTATGAAGCTCTATGCCCTGAGAAGCCTCGACTACTTCCGTTCCGCTTCGGATGAGGACCGCCGCTACCTGCTGTTCAATCCCATCCAGAAGATGAAGGTAACCACCGAAGCCATGAAGATAATCGATTCCCTCTTGGATGCCATCGCGGCCAAGGGATTTGAGCAGGACACCTACTTTGAAACCGCGATCCGGGATATCGGCATGATCCCGCGCCTGGAGGGGACCACTCACGTTAACATCGCTCTGGTTATCAAATTCCTCCAGAATTACTTCTTCAATCCTGTGGATTACCCGGAGATCCCGGTGCGTGATGACCCGGCAGATGATGCTTATGCCTGGAAACAGACCGCTGGCAAGCTCGGTACGGTGAGGTTCCCGGACTATCGCCGGGCTTATGAAGGGATTGACCTCCCTAACGTCAATATCTTCCGCGAGCAGGTCGACCTGTTCCGCGAATTCATGGCCCAGGCCACCCCGACCGATGCCCAGCGCAAGAACCTGGATTACATGCTGGCATTGGGTGAGATGATGACCCTTATTGTGTACGCTCAGCTCATCCTCGAAAACACCAAGCTGCGCAAGGTCGAGGACGAACTGACCGATACCATCTTCTCGTTCCTGGTCAGGGATTTCTCCAAGTTCGCCCTGTCCCAGATTTCGAACTACGTAAGCTCCGATGAACAGGAGAAATACCTGCAGGCCATGATGAAGAAACCGGCCATCAATCCCGAGCAAAACAAGAAGATCTGGGAAGAACACCTGCTGCCCCTGGTAGGCACTTACACCATGAACAGATAGGAAGGCGGCATAGCCCGACACACTAGGAATCCGTCATAAGTGAAATCCCAGGTGTCTCCTTTGCAGGGAAATGAAATGGTTAGACACTGATCTGCGAACAAGTAGGGACACCGAGATTTAGTGATATTAATTGGGTTGCATTATTTGGCTGACCCTATGCCTTTGAAGATGTCATGCGCCGCATTCCTCTGAATTCATTCAGGGGTTAGGCACATAAGAAGGGAGATCATGGCAATGGCCAGGCAGCGCGGATTTGTAAAAACATTGAGATACAACATAGTAACAACCGATAAAGTAAGTGCGTTGCTGGATAATACAGTAAGCGTTTACAAGGAGGTTGTTACCTATTATCTCCATGTGTTTCAAGAGAACCTGCATATAATAGACAGTTCTCAATGGCTTCGCATGGCCGAGATGCTCACCCACCAAACCAAAAGCAATCCGAATCCTAAATACGATTATGATTCGACGTTTCCGCACTTCCCTTCCGGGTTACGCCGTGCGGCAATTTCTGACGCATACGGCCTGGCGTGTTCCTGGCAGACCAACTATAAACGCTGGCAGAAACGGAAACAAAAAATTGCTGAAAAGAACATAAAACGGCTGTCCGAAGGAAAAAAGCCTGTTAGATTCAGGGAGCATCCTCCATTATTTCCGACCGAGGCGCGGGACTGGCCGACATACTATGACACGGAATGCCGGATATTGGACGAACACCATATCCTGCTCAAGGTCTATACTGGGAAAGCCTATGCTCGCCGTAAAGTGGCATTGTTTCAGCCAATGGTTATCCCAGAAGGGTATGAGGCCGGATCACCCAAATTAATACTCAAACCAAACGGATGGCAGTTGCATATCCCGGTATTTCTTAAACGGCAGACAGGGTTAACTAAGGTAGTCAACCTAATTAACGATCCAGACACACGGATCTGCTGTGTTGATCTGGGAATCAACCGTCACGCAGTTATGACCATCCAGGATGTCAACGGCAGGGTCTTGGCAACCCGAATAATATCCGGGAAGCAGGATAACCACCGTAGGAAGCGATACCTGGAGAAAATATCCCGGTTGCAGAAACAAACCAAGATGACTCCCGAAGGACAATCATTCGCAAAAGACCTCTGGACGAAGGTGCGGAACTTCAACAACAATATAGCTCACCAAGTTTCAAGACAGATCGTTGATTTTGCTAAACAGCATGGAGTAAAAATCATAGTATTTGAGTATTTAACTAATCTTCGCCCGGAGAACGGAACCAGATCTAGACGGCTTAACCGCAAGATGGCTCATTGGGTAAAAGGCCGTATATTTCAGTATACGCAGTACAAGGGACTGCATACAGGTATTGTTACCTGCCGGGTATCACCCAAGAATACTTCCGCCAGGTGTCCTTATTGCGGAATGCTGACTATCGAAAGATATAGCGAAAGCGGCCACGGAGTGGATCTGGCCCGATGCTCAAACTGCGGCATCCACGGAGTCAACTCTGATTTTGTAGGGTCGTATGGAATAGGAACCAATTTTAGGGTGAAACATCTTTAAGCCCTAGTCAGTGATGATCAGGCATCCGGGTTGTCTATAGGATAATTCGGATTTGGCACGAACCCGCTGGGAATTGGCCTGGGTAAGATACGATAACTAACAAGTAGGGTCTACGACTCAATTACTTAGGTCATCGCGTACCCCAGACAGTTCCGAAGTTCTGGGAATCAACTCAAGAATCCTCTGACTTCAGTCAGGGGAGGTTCAATTGAAAAGAGTGGCCTGACTCCAACCGCAGCGACCCGGCGAGTTCGTTCGATCCGCCGGGTCGCTGCGTTATTGTCGTCCTGACTCTTCCTATTTCGGCTGCATGCGGATTCCGCCGTCCAGGCGGATCGTTTCTCCGTTCAGATAGCCATTTTCCACAATGGCCTGTACCAGATGGGCGAACTCGTCAGGAAGACCCAACCGGGGAGGAAAAGGTACCTGTTTCCCCAGCGACTCCCGGGCCTGCTCGGACATCGCCCCCATCATCGGGGTCTCAAAGATGCCCGGGGCAATCGTCATCACCCGGATCCCGTCCCGGGAGAGGTCGCGGGCGATCGGCAGGGTCATGCTTACCATCCCGCCTTTCGAGGCCGAATACGCCGCCTGTCCGATCTGTCCCTCGAAAGCAGCCGCTGAGGCCAGATTGATTATTACTCCCTTCTCCCCGTTTTCCGGCTCATTCCTGGCCATCTCCCAGGCCACATTGCTCAGGACATTGAAGGCTCCAATGAGGTTAACCTCGATAATCTTGCGAAATAATTCAATGTTATAAGGTCCGTCCCGGCCAATGGTGCGCCCGGCCCCAATGATACCAGCGTTGTTCACCAGGATATGAATGCCGCCAAAGGTGGTCACGGTCGCCTGGCACAGTTCCCGGACATCACTGGTCGAGGTCACGTTAGTCTTTATGAATAATGCCCGCTCTTCCAGTTCACCTGCAACTGCCCGTCCTTTCTCCTCATTAAGGTCGGCTATCACCACATTGGCTCCCAGGCCATGCAAACGCCGGGCTGCCGCCTCACCCAAACCCGAAGCCCCACCGGTAATGATGGCCGTCTTTCCCGAAATGATCATGTAATCTCCCCCTCCTTCATTTTCGAAATGATTTAACTGCTGGAACCCTGACCTGATTTGGCAGAATCATTAAATATGTAGGATCCGTTTTAGACATAGCCTGGCAACACACCCTGCAAAGAGCGACACAAATATTTATGGATTCGAACTGGCCAATATGAATTTCAGCAGGGGAATCCAATAGAGTCCCTATAACAATTTATAACCAAAATTTTGGAAATAGCAAACTCATAAAGAACAAAATGGGAACGAAATCATCCGAAAGATTCATAACATATCAGTATGGATGGAATGGAGAGGGGGGAGAGGCTTGATTATCAAGAAATATGTGTTCGGGGCAGCCGCCAAAGGGTCCAGGCAACAGACCCATGTCCACGAGGTACAGGGCATGACTGAATCAGCCCTGGATCATAGTCATCGTTTCAGCGGAGCCACTGGGGAAGTAATCCCGCTTGAAGGCGGTGGACACAAGCACGAGTACCGGGCGATAACCGATTATGTAAACGGCCACTACCATAAGATATATGTGCAGACCGGGCCCGGCATCGCGGTCTCCGATGATGACCACGTTCATCACGCACAAGGTTCCACCACCGTCGACCGCGAACACAAACACGACTTCGACCTGACCACATTCCAAGCCCCCTAAGGATGCGCGGGTAGGCGCGGGTGGTGCGGGTGTAATTCGGGGACACCACACCCCCGCGCATCCCCGCCACCCCGCGTCACCCGTTGTCTACGACAGCGGGGCCGAGCGGGCATTTTCGGTGGCAGCATGGGCGGGGATCTGTTGTCCGCGTTTCTCCAGCGGGCCCTGCCACCCGGCCATAACCCGGTCAACTTCCCGGATGTAGAGGTCCAGCATCTCCTGCATGACCTCTTCCTTCAAAACACCGTTCAGGCACTCCGTCTCAAAGAAACGCTTCGGGAAACGCAGCTTCCGGAAATCAAAGCCCATCTTCTGCTTCACCATGATCTTGTTGCGGAAGATTTCAAGCGCCAGTTCCTTAAGCTCCTCCTCGCTCTTTTCCACTCCGATCGCACTCAAGGCCTTGACAATGGTGGGGTAATCGTAAACCGAGCGGGCGAACAGGCACATAATGAGGCAGTTGGTGATACAGCGGCTGACCTCCTCCTCGAACATAGCACTTACAAAAGCTGCCGGGTCAGTGCCCTTTTTGGTCTGATCCAGTGAGTAGCCGGCATTGTCCAGGTGGGAGTGCCGCGCTCCGACTGCCTGCCCCAGAGCCGCGCCATACCCGGTATGATAACCCGTCATTTCCGTGCGCCCCAGAGTGCAGGCGTAATCCAGTCCCCCCAACTGCTCTGCGGCCGCCTCGGTTCCTTTGCCCAAGAGGCGGTAGAGCTCGTTGTCCGGTTTGGCCATACGCCGCAGGACGTGGATATAACCCTCAGTATAGCCAAAGTCCAGGCGGGTACCCAGCTCTTCCTCTCCCACCAGCTGGTTGGCGAAGGCCTCTGTCAGCCAGCCCAGCAGCACACCGGCACTCATAACATCGAACCCCAGATCCTCCACCTCATCCAGCAGGGACAGGAAATCCTCCTGGTTGCCAGTCCCCAGGAAACTTCCCAATGCAAAGACCAGTTCGTGATCATAAGCCAGCTGCGAAGTCTCGTATTCGTGACTCTCTTTATTGAAGGATTTCCGGTGGGCGGCGATGTGG
This sequence comes from Syntrophomonadales bacterium, assembly GCA_050951725.1. GTDB lineage: Bacteria > Bacillota > Syntrophomonadia > Syntrophomonadales > DTU052 > DTU052. Next base: position 7,737 of record JBMNJO010000021.1, read on the forward strand.
ATCGAGCCAATCGGACAGCTGCTGCAGGAGAGTTTGCGGACCAGCTTCTCCTCGGCGAAGGCCTCTCCCGATATCTCCTGAGCCTGGTTAAAGGTGGCCGACTGCAGGTTGCGGGTAGGCAGCCCTTTCATCGCGTTGAGTTTCAGGATATTCACCGTGGTCCCCAGGTCATGGTACTTCTCCATCACATCCGTCTTGGTGACCCGGTCATGGATCTCTTTGTAGACCTTGCGGTAGGCCTTCTGCTGCTCCTTGGGGATGGGATAATCCTGGGTCCCGAATACCACCATGGCCTTCAGGTTCTTGCTGCCGAAGACCGCACCCGACCCCAGGCGCCCGAAGTGACGAAAGGTATCGACGTTGAGGTTGGCGAAACTCACCAGATTCTCGCCCGCCGGGCCGATCCTCACGGTGGAGCGATAGCCCCGCCCCGGTTCCATTTCCCGCAGATACCTCCCGGTCTCCTCCGTACCTACCCCCCACAATGGCTCGGCATTGCGGAACTCGACGCCGTCGGGACCTATGCTTAAATAGGTAGGCTGGGGCGCTTCCCCCTTGATCACGATCGCATCGTACCCGGAATAGACCATGGACATAGCCAGCCGGCCTCCGGCATAGCTTTCGCCCAGCTCACCGGTCAGGGGGGAACGGAACATGCAAACGGTCTTGGTAATCACCGGAAATATCGAGGAGAGAAGCCCAACACAGAAAATCACCGGCTGTTCTCCGTCCAGGGGATCCCGGTCATAAAGGACGTTCTCATCGAGCAGCCGGATCCCGACTCCCACCCCGCCCAGATAGGGGAATAGATCGGGCCTGTCTTTGACCTCCCATGATTTGTTGCTGAGATCGATATAGAGTACCTTAATCGTCTGGTCAGTTATCATCGCACATACCGCCTTACATCAAGTCTCCTCATAGTTTGGGCGTATTCGGCGGCCTCTATTCGAGCCCCGCAGCAGGGATTAATCAGATGCTGCGAGGTGACTTCAGCCTGCAGCAGGGGAGACATCTAAGCGGGCGCCGCCCAAATGGACGGTGAGATAGAAGCGGTCTGAAAGAGCAGAGAGACCTCTAACCGTGGTGCCGCCTCCAGATGAGCTGGCTGGAGGTCAAAGGCATGGCGAAGATACTGGTTGCCGGCCAGGTGAAAAATTTACTGGGTGTAATCGTTTGGTCGAGTAAGGCTGGAAACATGATGTGCCGCGCAGTATGTACCGGAGAATGGGTTCTGACCTGGTTCAAAAAAGGCAAAAAAGAAACCCACACTGGGGGGAGGTGGGTTACCATCTGGTCTTTAGGGGATGTACGCCGGCCACCAGATTTCCTTTGTATATCTACGGACTGGCGGTCTCTAAATCTAAGGGTATTATAACATTTGTGAAAAATAAATCAACCGCGGGACTGCATCACTGCATCACGGGGACTGTCCGAAAGCGCCGGGATAAACCGGCATAGAGTAGGGGATGAAAGAGCCCTACGTGAAAGGAGTAGCTACACCATCACGACCCCGAGTCATGCGCGGGTAGCCGCGAGGGTACGCGTGAAGCGTTGACAGGGGGAAACGCAGGCCAGACATTGAGCTCCGAAATCACCCATCCGGGGTGCCGACCTCGTGGACTGATAGGGAAGGCAATACGGTAAGACGGCGATAAGTGTAGCGAGTCGCATACTGACCCCGCGGAGTCGAAGAACCTGGGCATGCGTGGACACTCTATGCTCGAGAACCGGGAGATCTCAGCAGCATCCGTTGGTAGAAAAACGGCGGGTCGGTCAGGGAAGGCCTGTGGCCGTAATCCTGACATGCACGTTGCTGAGAAGTCAGACACCGGCATAGTACCAAAGAAGGAGCCGAACAAAATTGGCTAACCAATGGCGGAGGCACTGGAGGGAAGGCCGGTGACCAAGGGAAATTCTGAGGATATGGCTGCGAGCTGTACGCAGAGACAGGGGGAAGCATTGACCAAACTCAACAGAATACGCGAAGCCGCGCACAGGGACAAGAACCTTCGGTTTACCACCTTAATGCACCATATCACAACTGATCTGCTTCGGAATGCATACATGGCATTAAAACGAAATGCGGCACCCGGGATAGACGAAATGACATGGAGGCAGTACGGGAAGGAACTGGAGGCAAACCTGACAAATCTCCACCAAAGCGTCCAAAGTGGCAGATACCGAGCACAGCCCTCGAAAAGAATCTGGTTACCCAAACCGGACGGAAGGCAACGCCCAATCGGCATAGCCGCGCTAGAGGACAAAATAGTCCAACAGGCCGTAGTTTGGATACTGAACCAGATATACGAAGAGGACTTCATGGGATTCAGCTATGGATTCCGCCCAGGTCGTAGCCAACACAATGCGCTGGACGCACTATGGGTAGGAATCACAAGACGAAAGGTAAACTGGGTGTTGGATGCAGACATACGCAGCTTCTTTGATACCATTGACCATGAATGGATGATGAAATTCATGGAGCACCGTATCGCAGACCAAAGACTGCTTCGCTTAATACGGAAATGGCTTAGAGCCGGAGTATCCGAAGATGGTCAGTGGTCAAAAACGACTGTCGGCACCCCTCAAGGGGCGGTCATATCGCCAATTTTAGCAAATATCTATCTGCATTACGTGCTCGACTTGTGGGCACACCAATGGCGAACCAAGCATGCTGCAGGGGAAGTAATCATTGTGCGTTATGCCGATGATGTAGTCATGGGGTTTCAGCATCGAAAAGAGGCAGAACGCTTTCTCCAAGAACTGGGGGAACGCATGGCAAAATTCGGGCTGGAATTGCACAGCGAAAAGACCCGACTTATTGAGTTCGGAAGGTTCGCAGCAGAGAACAGGGCAGTACGCGGCGAAGGCAAGCCCGAAACGTTTGACTTCCTGGGTTTTACACATATCTGTGGCAGGACACGGAAAGGCGACCGCTTTACAGTACGTAGGAAAACCATAGCCAAACGTCTGCAGGGGAAAGTAAAGGCAGTCAGGGAAGAGATCATACGTCGACGACATGACCCCATCCCCGAACAAGGAAAATGGTTACGTGCAGTAGTGCAGGGACACTTCAACTACTTCGCAGTTCCCGGCAATAAACCGGCAATTGATGCTTTTCGAACTGAAGTCATCAAGGCGTGGCTACATGCACTAAGACGCAGAAGCCAAAAAGCACGAAATCTCACGTGGGAAAGAATCAAGCGATTGGTAGCTACTTGGATTCCTTCAGCAAGAATACTTCATCCATACCCATCCGAAAGACTTCGCGTCACTAACCCGAGGTAGGAGCCGTATGAGGTAATTCCTCACGTACGGATCTGTGCGGGGGGTGTCCGGCAACGGACATCCCTACCGCAATCCGTGATGCAAAGTGGTTACGGCAGGAGGGAGAACTCGTATCCCTCTGCTTTCAGGTCTTTCAGTATCCGGTCGAGCGCCTCGGCGTTGCTGGATGATACCGCGTGCAGCAGAATTATTGCTCCCGGGTGCGCGTTGGTCATCACGTGATTGTAGGAATAATCGGCCCCCGGCTGGTTGTTCACATCCCAGTCCTTGAAAGCCATGCTCCAGAACACCGTGGAGTAGCCCAGTTGCTGGGTGAGAGCCACGGTTCGCTCGCTGAACTCCCCACTCGGTGGACGCAGGTAGGGTGCCATCTGGGTCCCGGTCACCTGGCGGAACGAGTCTTCCGTCTTCCGGATCTCGCTCTCTATCTGGGCATCCGATACACTCGGCATACTGGGGTGGGTTGAAGTGTGGTTGCACACCGCGTGACCCTCAGCTACCATCCGCTTTATCAATTCCGGGTTCCGGTTTATATAGCTCTCAGTAACAAAGAATGAAGCCGGTACCTGGTTGTTTTGCAGAGCGTCCAGTATTGGGGACGTATATCCGTTTTCATAACCGCAATCAAAGGTCAGGTACAAAACCTTGCGCGAGGTGTCCCCAACATACATGCCCCCATACTTGGTTATAACCTGCGCAGCTGCAGGAATCCCCGGCACCTTATGCTCACTGTTGCGGGTAAAGGACCAGCCCATCTTCTTGTTGCTCAGACCATCCTGCCCCGGCACACTCGGTGTCTCTGGCGTTTCTGTAGTGGGATTCTGTTCCTCGGGTTCCGGGTCCACTGGCTCAACCGGAGGTGAGGTTTTGCCAGGTTCGGTTGGAGACGGATCAACATTCGTAACTGGGGGTGGCGTATCGTTATTACCCAGTATCCTTGGGCCATACTTTGCCCCCAGAAGAATCAGACCAACCACTATTACTACGCCAACGGCGATTAAAAAACCTGGTTTATTTCTCATGGCCCCTCCTCCCTCCTATTATTGTTTTGACATCCTTCGACATTCTATAATACGATACCTTTTTCAGGCTACAGGTTAATAATGGGAGTAAAATTGACGAAGTACGGTGCGGTTTGTTAATCTGTAGACGTAATATACGTGAAAATAGAATTGAGGGATGGGAGAAATGAAAAGTAGTTTTGGTGGATACAGCGGATCAAAAAATTACATAGTGTCAGATGAACTGCGTAATACAGTGAATATCGCCATTGCTCTACAAAAACCATTACTGATAAAAGGCGAGCCGGGGACCGGCAAGACCATGCTGGCCCAGAGTATAGCTGACGGCCTGGGGAAGAGGCTGATCGTGTGGAACATCAAATCCACCACCAAGGCCCAGGAAGGACTGTATGTCTATGACACCGTTCAAAGGCTCTATGACAGCCAGTTCGGTGATCATGATGTAAGCAACATCTCGCAGTATATCAAACTAGGCAAACTCGGGGAATCCTTTGTGGCCGACGAACAGGTGGTCCTCTTGATCGATGAGATCGACAAGGCGGATCTGGAGTTTCCCAACGACCTGTTATGGGAACTTGATCAGATGAGCTTCTATATTCCCGAGACCAAGGAAACCATAACCGCCAAGCAACGTCCGATAGTCATCATCACCAGCAACGCAGAAAAGGAGCTGCCGGATGCCTTTTTGCGGCGCTGCGTCTTCCATTATATTGCCTTTCCTGATCCAGCCGGTATGAAAGAGATCGTCAAAGTCCATTACCCGAACCTGGATAAAAAGCTGCTCGAACAGTGTATGGAGGCCTTCTACTGGCTGCGGACCATACCCGAGTTCCAGAAAAAGCCCAGCACCAGCGAACTCCTGGATTGGCTGCAGGCCCTGGTGGTCGGGGGAATAAGCCCCAAGCGCATCGCGGAAGAGCTTCCCTTCATGGGGGTCTTGCTCAAGAAGAATCAGGACCTGGACGTGCTCCTGTGGCATTTGAATAACCGTCCGCAGTCCCGGATAGCGCACCGGCAATCCTTTCAGATCAGATAGGGCGTGATAGGGTGTTTACTGATTTCTACTATATATTAAAAGCACACGGGGTACCGGTCGCCATGAACGAGTGGTATGCCCTCCTGGATGCCCTGGAGATGGGCCTCGCCGGTTCCAGTCTGACCAGCTTTTATCACCTGTGCCGGGCAGTCTTGGTAAAGACCGAGGCTCATTATGACCGTTTCGACCTGGCTTTTGCTCAGTACTTCCAGGGGGTGGAGACCCCGGAAGAACTGCCGGAGACCATCTGGGAGTGGCTCAACAAGAACCTCCCCCCGATGGAGATAACCGAGGAAATGCGCCGCAACCACAAACAGCTCGACCTCGAAACCTTGAAAAAGATGCTGGAGGAACGATTGGCGGAGCAGACCGAGGAACACCATGGCGGGAACTACTGGGTAGGGACCGGGGGGACTTCACCCTTCGGACATTCCGGTTATCATCCCGGAGGCATCCGCATCGGCGGTGAGTCCCGCAACAAATCGGCGGTCAAGGTGGCCAGCGAGAGGCAGTTTCGGGATTTTCGCAATGACACGGTCATCGATACCCGCCAGTTTCAGCTGGCCCTGCGTAAACTCCGGCAGTTTACCACCCGGTTGGAGGGAGCCAAAACCGAACTGGACCTCGATGGCACGGTAGACGCCACCAGCAAGAACGCCGGGCGTTTGGAGATAATATGGGAGAGGCCGCGCGAAAACGCCATCAAGGTCCTCCTGGTGATGGACTCCGGAGGCTCCATGTTTCCCTATACCCGGCTCTGCAACCAGCTGTTTCAGGCGGCTAACCGCTCCAAGCATTTTAAGGACCTGCAGGTCTACTATTTTCATAACTGCATCTACGACCTGTTGTACCTGGACCCCCGCTGCCGCGCCAGCAACTCCGTGGAGACCAATCATCTCCTCCGCAACCTGGACCCCGATTACCGGGTCCTCCTGGTGGGGGATGCCAGCATGGCCCCTACTGAACTGACGGCCAAAGGCGGGATCATCGACTGGGGGCAGTTCAACGAAGAACCGGGAATAACCTGGCTGAAGAGGTTCAAACAGCGGTTTGAGGCCTCCATCTGGCTGAACCCCATACCGGCCCGCTACTGGGAAGTGAGCGAAGGTTTTGTAACCATCAAGATGATAAGAGATGTATTCCCCATGTTCGAACTGACGGTCGAGGGACTGGACATGGCGGTCAAAAAACTCCGCGCCAGAAACTAAAAAAGTGCATCAGGACATCCGGCCGTGTAAGCCGGTGACGGATTATTTCGGGGACACCATACCAAACTCCTTTCACAGTTTAGTATGGTGTCCCCGAAATTCCCCGAACGTCCCCCCCTGATGCGATAAGGAGATTCCGTTGCTACGCCAACCACGCAGTATAAGGAAAGAAAGGCGAATCGACCCCCTGTGGGTGCTGCTCCTGCTGGACATCGTTCTGGCGGTGTTCATCCTGGGCATCAATGGCTATACCTGGCAGAATGTCTCCTCCAAAGTGGCAGGGCAGGGGGTAATGGCTTTGGCAGAAGGCAACCTGGGACCCGGGGTTCCCTCCGGCCGGGGGAACAACCTGGATTTGAGTGATCTGGAGCCGGGGGATATCCTGCTGGGCGGCAACGATGGCTCTACCTACGGGCGGTTCACCCATGCCGCGATTTATGAAGGGGAGGGACTGGCCTGGCAGGGCTGGCTCAGCACCGGGGTCAGCCAGGTGAGGGTTGAGCGGTTCCGGGGGTATGACCGCTCCTGCATCCTGCGGGTCAGGACAACCTCCGAAAACCGCCGGCAGGCCGTTGAAACGGTAGCTACCTGGAGCGGGCAGCTCTTTCATCCCCTGGCCTTCAAGCCCGGTGACCGGGTTTGGAACTGCACCAAGATCATCTGGGAGGCCTACCGCCGCCTCGGTCTGAACCTCGACTCCGGCCACGACCTGTGGGTCATCCCGGATAATATGTATCAAAGCCCCCTGGTATCCATTATCGCCCAGGACGGAGATCTGTAAATGAACCGTAACTCCGAAGGAGAGGAAAAATGTTCATTACCGCCGGCAGACTGCTGATATTCAACCTGCTTTATGCCATCCTGGTCTGGCTGACCATGTACTTCCCAGGCCTGGACTTGCTGGCAGCGGCCATCTTTATTTACCTGCTGTTCCGTTGGAGCCAGCACATGATCGACAACCGGATGAACACCTGGCAGGTGATGGCAACGGCGGCCCTGGCCCAGCTCCCCGGGCTGATATTCAGCGGTATCGCCATCCACAGCTGGTGGCGCTATGGTCCCCTGACCTCAAACTTCGATTTTATCCTCCAAATGTGGCATACCCCCTTTGTTCCGCTGCTGTCGATTCTGCCCACCGTCCACCTGCAGGAGTTCCCCATCTCTTTCCTGCTGGCGTACATCCTTTCCCCGGCCTATATCCTGCTGATGACCCTCTTTGCCAGAGTGCTTCAATCCCGAAGCTCCCGCCGGGTATAGACTGCACGGGCCCAGGTCATTCTAAATCCAGGAAGCACCGGCTGCAGGCAAAGGCCAGACCTCCTGTCTTATCCTACAGTTCAGGAACAAGCGTGATAATACAGGAACGCACCTGGCCAGCAGGCGGAACAAGAGACTCCGATTGCCAGATTTTACATTCCTGAGATGATCGACAGGCGTTTCCCTTGACCGGTATGTCTATAAAGAAAGCGAGGACAACGAAATGGCGAGACTGGAAGTTAATCTTCCTCCCCAGATTTATGAGCGGCTGGAGGCGGAGAGCAAATACTCAGGCGAGCCGATGGACAGCATAGTATCGCGCAGCCTGATGATGTATTTCACCCATCAGACCGCGACCAGTTACGGCGACAACCCGTATACCATCTTCAAAGAGGGAACAGATTAAACCGGCCACAAACAGGATATATATTGAAGTTGCATGACCACTGACCAATAAGTTATGCTGGCTTTAGATACCTGATTCTTAATGTCGTCCAAGCCGTACTTAAACACATAAGAGGTATCTATCAAAGCCCGGTCCCAGCCCCCGAACCAGCTGGGACAACCATAATCAACCCATAACATTAGGCAGACTTCGGTTATCGCGGCCCAGGAACCGCCGCCGGGATTCTTCAATATAGTTATTAGGGGAGAGGAAATAATGAGAAAGTTGTTTGTGGGTCTGGTCCTGATCGGTCTGATTATAGGTCTGGCCTGGACCTGGCCGTTCGAAGAGGAAAGTACCCCCACCATCGCCCCTCCGGTAATTGAGCCCTCCTACGAGGTATCCCTGACGGCGGTTGGCGATATCATGCTGGCCCGCAAGGTGGAACGCCTGATGCAGAGCCACGGAACAGATTATCCCTTTGTCAACGTCAGAGACAAACTGCAGGTGGCTGACATTACCTTCGGGAATCTGGAGTCCCCCCTCTCCGAAAGAGGCACCCCCCTGCCGGGCAAAGGCATCTGCTTCCGGGCACGGCCCGAGATGTCTCATAAGCTGAAGGAGTCCGGGTTTGATGTGCTGAGTGTGGCCAACAACCACGCTGTGGACTACGATACGGATGCATTTCTGGACACCCTGGAACTCCTGCGTGCCAGCCAAATCCAACCGGTTGGAGGAGGGCAGAACATCGACGAAGCCCGGCAGCCGGTGATTATCGAAAAGAACGGCCTCAAAGTCGGTTTCCTGGCATACACCGTTTTTGCCGACATCTATTATCATGCCAAGTACCGCCGTACCTTCCAGGCAACGGAGACCATCAGCGGGGTAGCCCCCCTGGAAGAGGAATTGATCCTGGAGGACCTGGCCGCACTCCGACCGCAGGTGGATGTCGCCATTGTCTCGCTCCACTGGGGGACCGAATACGCCCGCTCCCCTCAGGCCGCGCAGCAGGAACTGGGACGGGCCTTGATTGACGGCGGGGCCGATCTCATTATCGGGCACCACCCCCATATCATCCAGGGGTTTGAGAGGTACAAGGACGGTTTGATAGCCTACAGCCTGGGCAACTTTATCTTTGACCAGAACCAGCATGTCTTTACCCGACAGGGCCTGATACTGGATCTCAGGCTGACCAAAGAGGGACTGCAGGACCTGCAGGTTTGGCCGGTATTCATCCAGGAAAGCCAGCCCTATATAATGGAGGGAGAGGAAGCCCGGAAACTCCTGCAAACAGTGCAGGAACGCACCCGCAACCTGGGAACCGAATCACAGATAACCGACAACCACCTGGTATTATAACGACTGCATCACGGGGACTGTCCCCACGATGCAAAATGCATCACGGGGACTGTCCCCATGATGCATTTTATGGCCAGATGATCAGCAGCAAACCCAGGATGGCGTGAAAGGATAATGCGATAGCGCCGGTTCGTTCCAACGGCCAGCTGACCAGGGTATCGATCTTCACCCGACCGGTCGCAAACCCCGGCAGGTACCACAGGGTCCTCCCCAGGTGAAACAGCTCAAAGAGGATAAATCCCAGCGTAATTCCGCGAAAGACCACCCGGTCAAAGACCATCCAGGCCGAAATGAAATAGGCCGCTTCCGCCAGCAGAGCCACTGCCACCACCGGCAGCAGGATCCGCCAGGGGTTCTCCAGTATAGGATCCAGCGAAGCTGCCACCTCTTCCTGGAGACGCCCTTCGAACTCCTCCGCCTTCCCCCGGAGAATGTACAGCAGATATGGTGAATATAGAAGTAATAATGAAGCCGCCATAATCATGAACAGAATTCGCATCAGTCCGTACTCCCATCCTGAAACCTTTTCGGGTCACAGCAGAATATAAAGATCCGTGCCAACAGGATAGCAGTTTAAATGGACGGTTTCAACATTTGCAACCGAGAGGGTGGTTCTATGCGGTCCCGAAGCACACAAAAACTTACAGAGGCCCTTATAAACGCCCACAACAAAAATCAGAAAAAACAGTTTAATGCCCGGATCAGCAGCATCGTCTTCTGGAGTGTAACCGTAATCCTGACGATTATCGCCTCCCGGGATATTCCGTCTTTTTTCACCAGCACCTGGGGAGTCCTTTGTCTCACCTTCTGGACCATACCCGCGGCCTGGTACATCATGAGTTCCAGGTGGGCCGTACAGGCCGCCGGGGAGTTCGCCAAACTCAAAAAGACCGCTGCCGACCGGTCCTACCCCGGTTTCTGCTCCCACGAAACCAGCTGCAGCTGCCGCGACGACTTCCTCCGCGACATGGAAGACCAGGGAATCACCTCTACGTCTAAGAGTGCATTGCATCACGGGGACAGGCCCCACGATGCATTTTGCATCATGGGGCCTGTCCCCGTGATGCAAATGCCGAAATCGTGGTCCATAAGTCCCATAAAAATGTCATAATAATTATGAAGGAAAATGGAAGAGAATGGAGAACATTCCATTAATGTACCAACAATACCACTCCGTCCGGCGTGATTTGGAGAATTGGAGGAAAATTGGAATGTTGAGCCAGATCATTAATACCAAAGATAACGAAGACCGAGGGAGTTATGAGCGAGTAAGAATCAGAGAACTTACTGCCGAAATTGACCGACTGAGAGCGGAGCTAAGAAGGGAACAAGCCTTGCGACGGAGTGAAGAACGATACCGGGAACTGTTTGAGAACGCGAATGACGTCATATATACCCAGGACTTCGACGGCAGATTTATCGCCTTCAACAAAGCTGTAGAGCAGCTGACCGGTTACTCACGTGAAGAACTGATAGGCATGCATATGAATGAATTGATTGCCCCCGAGTATTTGTCGCTCTGTGAAAACATGATCAATCAAAAACTGCACAAAGGGGGATCCACCAGCTATGAAGCCGAGATAATAACCAAGGATGGTCAACGCCTGCCCATGGAGATCAGCACCCGCCTGATATATGAAGGAGAACGGCCGGTTGCGATACAGGGCGCCTCCCGCGACATCAGACGCCGGATAGAAGTGGAACGCAAACTCAAGGAGAGTGAAGCCCGCCTCGCCGATGAGAAGGAACGGCTGGCGGTAACCCTGACCAGCATCGGGGAAGGGGTCATAACCACCGACAGAAATGGGCAAGTTACCCTGATGAACCGGGTGGCCGAGTGGATAACCGGCTGGACGCATGCCGAGGCGGTTGACAAGCATTTGGCCCAGGTCTTTCATCTGCCCGATCTCCAGGGGGAAAACCCCCAGGATGAACCGCTGGCGGCGCTTCTCACCGCAAACTCCCCGGTAATTCTAGACAACCAGCGTTTTGTACGCCGGGATGGCCAGGAAATTATGGTCTCGGTCAGTGGAGCACCCATCCGCGACCAACGGGGGAAATCCATCGGCACCGTAATGGTGGTAAGGGATATCACCGAAACAATAAAAATGCACCAGGAGCTCCTCAAGGCCAGCAAACTGGAATCACTGGAGGTTTTGGCCGGAGGGATTGCCCACGACTTTAACAATCTGATGACAGTGGTCCTGGGCAACGTGACTTTAACCCGGCTGCTGCTTGACGAAAATCACGAAGCCAATCCGCTTCTGGTCGAAGCTGAAAAGGCAGTAACCCAGGCCCGAAATCTTACCCAACAGCTTTTAACCTTTGCCCGGGGAGGCAAACCGGTCAAGAGCACCATTCAGCTGCCCCAGTTAATAAAGGATGCCACCGGGTTTGCCCTGAGTGGTTCCAATGTACGGGCAGATATCCATATGCCGGATGACCTCTGGGCAGTCGAAGCCGATGGCGGCCAGATATCGCAGGTATTCAACAACCTGATCATCAATGCCGTGCAGGCCATGCCTGGAGGGGGGATAGTCAAGGTCAAGGCAGAGAATACAAATATAGATGCCAGCGGGCGGCAGCACACCCCATTACAAAACGACAGGTATGTCAGAGTATCGGTAGAGGACTCAGGAATCGGGATTCCCGGAGAAAACCAGATCAAAATCTTTGACCCCTACTTCACCACCAAGACCAGTGGCAGCGGCTTAGGCCTGTCAACTGCCCATTCCATAGTCAAGAAGCACGATGGATTTATCGAGGTGGAATCCATCCCTGAGGGGGGAACTGTCTTTCGGGTCTATCTGCCCGCATCCAAGGCTCCCGTACCGGAAACACACGCTGACCAGGAAGACGCAGCCTCCGGTCATGGAAGGATCCTGGTCATGGATGATGATAAGCAGATACTAAGGACCGCACAGAACATGCTCAAATCGATGGGTTACGACGTCGTACTGGCTGAAGACGGCGAGGAGGCTTTGCATATTTATAAGGAAG
>JBMNJO010000022.1:0-89296 GCA_050951725.1 Syntrophomonadales bacterium
AAGACCGCCTACAAGCAGATGATCAATTCCGTACCGTGTGACGTAAAGCCTATTGATCTGCCGCCGGAAAAGCCGCGTGATGAAGAGAAGCTCCATGCGGTCTATTCGGACTTTATTAAGATGCTGACATTGGGGCAGCTTCATCGGCACGACCTTATCAAAAGGGGCCTGCCGGAGAGCAAGTTAAATCAGTTCAAATCATTACCCGAAGACTCTAAAACCCGGTGGGAAATCTGCCGGGTCTTAGATAAGAAATACGGGCTTAATGATGTTCCTGGTTTCAAACAGAAGACCTCTAAAAAAGGCAATCTCTACTGGGACTGCCTGCGGTCAGGAATGCTGATCCCCACCAGAAACGTCAAGGCCAGATAACAGGCTTTCAAGTAAGGACCGGGGGCGATCCTAAATACATCTGGTTCGCCTTTTCCGGCCAGACCAAAGCCCAATGTCATATCATCCCCGGCAAGGGGGTTCCCTGGATCATAGAAGGGGTTCTAAAGTCATACGTGGCTCACCACTTCTTGAATGTTCCCTGTATCGGATACCGGGAACCAACACCTGGCGTACAGTACCCGTTGATCTGATCCGTGGAGGCAAGATCGTTGTTGCCTATGACATGGAGATGAATGAGTACACCCATAACGCCCGGGATGAGTTAGTTACATACCTGGAGGACCAGGGATTTGAAGTCGCAGTAGCAGGTTGGAACAAAAATTTAGGAAAAGGCATTGATGACGCTTGTTTATCACTATTAAAACGCGGTATCAAGCCAAAACCGGAGTTGTTCCTTCCCGGCATAGCTGCATAATCCTTTCCGGCCTCTTGGTTAGAGGTCGGGCGGGGTTATACAACCCGCTACCTGATCATACGATCAGAGTTAATATCGGCTTCCCGGCCAAAAGGCCGGAGTAAACACACAAGAGAGGAGAATGTTGGTGTACCAAACTATCGCTGAACTCTTGTTGGAGGAAGAAGCAAAGGCAGGTAGAACCGTATTTGTCGGCAAACACGCAGTTATTTTATCCGGAGTCTGCCAAGGCATTACTGGCATGGTAGTAATGGCCGACAGCGACACAAGAAGGGTCAGGGTTATGGCCAGCGACAAGACCATTATCGAAACGTCCTGGAACAACATAACTCAGAGGTGAAGTTAGCAGCCTGAAAAGGCAGAAAGGGGAGAAATAGTGTCAACCGGTTACGATGTGCATTTTCTTTTATCTGGCATCTACCGCATTGAGGCCGAGACTGAAGAAGAAGCAAGAGAAATTACCAGGGAGATCCTTCAAACGAGAATCGCCGCTATTGAAGGAGACCTGGCCACGGGAATCGGCATCGAAACGACCGATGTCGCCGAGAGCTGAAGCGTAATTAAAAATGGGGCGAAGCAAGGGAGGAAAACATATGGAATTGCTACCATGCCCAGAATGTGGTAAACAGCCAAAACTGAGTTCTCTTGATCCTATGAAGTATTTTTGCAGAAACGTCCATTGTACTTGTGGCGACTGGAAGTCCAGCGAGGAGCTGGTTGCAGCGGATTGGAACAGAAGGGAACATGAAGAAGAAGCCGCAAAAATAAGGGTGCCTTTAAATAGGGCATTATATATTCTTCTATATGATCAGTTTCAATCCGCCGTGGACATGGATTTAGAAATGTATGATGAACAATGGGTTGACTATATAGTTTCCGCACTGATTGAGAAAAACGATGATATATGCCCATTTAAAAACTATGATTGCGTTAAAAAATGTGAATCGAGTATGGAAAAATGCAAAGACGGTTTACTGATTACATGCGACATTGAAAAGGAAAGCATTTGGAAAAAATTTATGCTTATTTAGCGTTGACCGCTTATTTTATGTTTGACAACTTACTTAAACTTATGTATTATATAATCAATAATTAATAAGGAGGTTTTGCAAATGAGAAAAATCATCAATGGAAGAACTTATAACACAGAGACAAGTAAGGTAATAGGCGAATGGAGCAACTCTTATGGCCGTAGTGACTTTCACTATTGCGAAGAAACTCTTTACAAGAATACTAAAGGCGCATACTTTATTTATGGAGAAGGTGGCCCAATGAGCAAGTACAGCCGTCCAACAGGGCAAAACAGCTGGAGCGGCGGGGAAGAAATCACACCATTGACAAGAGAAGAAGCGCAGGAATGGGCCGAAAAGTACCTAGAAGCAGAGGAATACGAAGCGGAATTCGGAGAAGTTGAAGAAGCCGAGGGAGATCTAACAACTAGGGAACGGGTAACCTTTTCACTAGATACTTTAATAATGACGAACTTAAGGAAATTATCAGCAGAAACAGGAACACCAATGGCAAGAATGATTGATAGGGCAATAATGGCAATGTATGAGGATGAATTCAAGAAACTATTATAGCGTAAATATGACCAGGGCTATAGTAGTAGCTAACCAAAAGACGGCCAGGGTAAAAACCTTGACCGCCTTTTTTTATCTTGACAGGAACTATGTTAGATTTAGTTATTTTACATTATGGGCAATAGAACGTGAGCAATAAATCACTCAAGGAAGAAGCGAAGTACCGATGTCAGCCGGTGCCTCGCAGACTGTTAATTATGCGCAACACCGGAAGGCCCATTTGTAGAAAAGGGGGTATTGCCATGACGGAAAACGAAGCAAAAATTGTAAAAGACAGGATAAATCGCATCCTGCCTTTTGTGGAAGGAAAGGTAAAACAAGAGCTAGAGGATATGCTTAACCAGATCCATTACTTAGCGGAGAACAATGGATGGATACCAGTAACAGAAAGACTGCCCGAATGCGACGAGAAATGCCAAATATCAAGGGTAGTCTGGTGCTTGGATGCCTATGGTAAAACCGGCTTCGGCATCTACCAAAACCAATTGCGGGAAGAAAGCTGGTTTATTGGCGGCGGAGCAGGTGAGAACAACGTAAAAATAACTCATTGGATGCCGCTGCCCGGGTTGCCGCAAAGCCGAGTCGCCCAAAGCGACGAAAACCAAAGGCCCGATTGTTACAACGCCAACGACGACCCTTATCCGTTGTGCAAAGGAAAGTCGTCAGACGAGTGTCTGCACTGCTGCCTATACGAAAACATGATTCAAGGGTAGCAACCGTTAACTGACTTCGGCCTAACCCATCTATTGGAAGGAGCTAGGGGTGGGCTACCCCACCCCTAGCTTAAACATATTAACATCACTCCCAAATATCAACTATCCCAAAAAGGGGGTAATCATTATGCGTATTGGAATCACCGGAAGCCACGGTACGGGCAAGACAACTTTGGCCAAAGCCCTGGCAGAACAAACGGGCTTGCCGCTGATCGAGGAACAGGCTCGGTATGTGGCTCAGAAATTGGGCATCACCAGTATTAAGTCCCTGAGAGATGACCAGAATCGAGGAGCTAATTTTCAATGGGGATGCTTAAACCAGCAGCTCCAGGTAGAAAAAAGACAGCATTTTGTTTCTGACCGGACAACTATCGACAATGCGGTCTACTGGCTGAAATACCACGCCCACCGCTGGCCTTCTGAAGCAAGCAATTACTACTACCAGAGAGCATTAGGCAATGTTAAGAATTACGACCTGATCATTTACGTTCCGCCTGAGTTTCCGCCTGAAGATGACGGGTTCCGGGGGACGGATCGGGGCCAACAGTTAGAAGTAGATACCTACATACGGGCGTTTTTAGCTTTAACCGAGCCAAGTTTCATAACGGTTAAAGGGACGATGGAACAAAGGCTTAAGGAGGCGATTTCAGCCATTCAGGATTGTTCTAAAAAGCTGGCATGACGGGAGAAAAGAGGTGTCTGACTTGACAGAAAAAACAACTTTAGAGTGGTGTTCATACTGCGAGATGGAAGTGGAGATTGCCGCTGACAATGCCACTAAATGCCCTAACTGCGGGGAAAGCATATTTCCCTGCTCAACCTGCGACGATCTTCCCAAGCGGTGTGATTGGAAGAAAGACTATGGCTGCTGGAGGTTCCCGCAACAGAGGAATGCAGGCCCAGCCGATTAGTGCCCACTGGAACAATGATGGACAGGTAGTTTTGGCCGTAGAAGTAACCCTGCCGCAAGAGACAATATCCAAGCCGGAAGCCAAGGCGATAGCCCTTGACGTGGGGAAAAACCTGTTGGAGCAATTGGCCAAAGCCGCGACTGTTATCGAGTCGGCACGGCAAGCCTGTGAGGAACTGGAAGGGCATAGGCTTTATGCGATCACAGCATTAAGACAAGCCATTGCCCAGTATGATCGGGGGTGATGTGGTGCAAAACCTAATCGGCATATACCCGTTTAATCTCGCTCGCGCGATCTTTCAAAGCGAGGAAGATGCCTCAAAATCTACTTGCCCGGTTTATCTCTTGCATTAGCCACTCTGAACGAACGGGAGCAGGATGTTTTAAGACGGCGATTTTCCGAGAAACTGACGCTCCGCGCTATTGGACAGATACATGGGTTAGCGCAGGAGCGAATCAGACAAATAGAGCCAAGGCACTAAGAAAGCTCCGTATGCCGTCACTGAAGAATATGTTCGTAGCGGTTCCTTTAACTGAAATAAAGGAGCAAAACATTGAGTATCAGAAACTTTCCCGGGAGTACGAACTGTTAGCTACGGCTTTTGAGATGCTCACCGCAAAGAAAGCTGATCCCGAAGTGGTGGTTCCACTGGCAGAAATGGCCGTAACCATGCAAACGCCAATTTCAGATCTGGACCTTAGTGTTAGATCTTTTAACTGCCTGAAACGGGCAGGAAAGAACACGCTTCGGGATATTGTTGAGATGACAGAGGACGATCTTTTGCAGATTAGAAATCTTGGGCGGAAATCTGCTGAAGAGATCATTGGCAAAATTAAAAGCTACGGCCTTGACCTCAGTAAGTAGGGATTAAGGCCAAGGTAAGAACAAATAAGGGGGTACTTGCGATGAGTACAAACAACTGGATTAAGGTGGAGGAAAGGCTCCCCGAAAGCGGTCAGGAGGTGCTGATTTATTATTGGGACGAAGGATATGACATCCATCAGATACACCATCTAACTTATTTTAAGAAGGGTGCAGTTATGGATACAGCAATTCCAAACAAATATGACACGCTGGAGGAAAATCTGCTGGATGCCCTTTTCAACAAGGCAAACGAAATCAGGGCACCAGAAGACGGGTTTTATATGTCAGGGCACTTTGGCGATAACATCAGTTTCAGGAAACACGCCGATATAATAACGCATTGGCAACCATTACCCGAGCCGCCGGAAGAAGGCGAGGCAGTGCAATCCAAGGCCGGAAGGATGCTGCCTGAAGGATTCTCCTGCGTCTTATTATCAGATGAAAAGACCCTAGCGGTATTTCACCCAGAGGGGAAAGCGGTTGTCAGTGAGCCACGGCATATATTTGCACCGTCGGTTTTTAGAAATTAGCAAAGGAGAAGAAATTATGTATTTTCACGATCCACTAATTAAGATTAGATGCCGCTCCTGCCACGAAGAATTCCTGGTGAGCGGCTATGTCCTGAAACAGAAGACTGACGAGAAATATCCCGGGGATGGCTGTTTTTGCCCGTACTGCGGAAGCCGGGAAACGGAAGCCGTCACATGGGACGAGGAAAACCTGGATTATATAGAAGAAATGGGCTGTTTAGCTATTGGGCATTACGAAGTGGGTCACGACGAAGTTCTGTCCGTATGGGAAGTAACCCACGAAGATGGCAGAAGCGAAATCGTCGAAGCACTAAATTTCGCTCATGCTATCGAACAGTACCATCGAAAGGGCTGTTATAGTCCAGGAAAGATAACCGCTCGTAAACGGGATTAGGCTGAACAAGTTAACCCCCAATTAGCAGTCATCTACTGCCAGTTGGGGGTTAACAACAAAATTAAGGGGTTGGTATCATGCAAAAAATCGAATGGAAATGCCCCGATTGTGGGGCATATAACAGTGATACTATCGAACATGCCCAAACATATACCTGCGTCTGTACTAAATGCAGAGCCGAGTGCGAAGTTTATTTCGACGTAGTAGTTTCAGAAGTCAATAAGGTATGGCAGGGAAAGACGGCAGAGTGTCACGAGGAGGGAAGTGTAAATGATAACTAAAGGGCAAGTGGTATATTGCGAGCCTGGGATTAACATGTCACGTAACAATACCGATGTTGTTGAAGGGACGGTTATCAAGGTTGGAAGAAAGTATTTTGAGGCTAAGATAAGACACAGAACCTATCAAACATAACCGCGTTATTTAGACTTGTTTCAACTACTAAACAAGGAATTATTGTTAACCATACAGCATCTTTGTAGTTAACACAATTCATTTATCTTCAACCATCAAATACCATTTTGGTTGACAATAGTTGAAAGCGCCGAGTATTAAGATTTACGGAAAATGAGGGTATAAGTAGGAATAACTTTTCCGAGCATCTGTTGAAACTGCTATTAGAGTATTCTAATATGCGACATTCCAAGGAAATCCCGCTTCGGGGGAGCGTCAATTATGTGAAACAAGGGAGGGCAAAATGGAACGGGAAATATTAATGAAAATTCTTGAATTGGTTAACAAGGGCCATAAGGTTGCTTTTGAGGAAGATTGGGGTGGAAACTCAATTACGGTATTTATAGACGACTCGCATACACATTGCGGTATTCCAGAAGGCAGTTTTGATAGTTTAGTGAAAAGCCTGCATGAGACCTTAGTGAGGGGCGGTGGCTTATCTTTTGTATAATGCTTACACATACCAAAGAAATCGCGCCCCGGAAGTGGCGGGGAATATTCATTATGTGCAAGCTGCGATCTTGATCCGCGCGATGATAACAACCTGGAACAGATCTGAGTCAATAATCTACCTCAAGTAAACCCCACCTGGTGGGGATTATTAAGAAAGCGAGGTTATCAACATGCCCAATTTAACAGCAGAAGAATGGGAACGAATAATAGAACACAAAGGACTAAAGGCCAATAGCCAACAAAAAGTGTTTGTTGGCAAAGAAGCAACTATAGTAAGTGGTGCATGTACCGGCATTGCTGGCACGTGTATCTACGCAAACAGCATTGCGAATTCGGTTATTATAAAAGCCGATCAAGACACGTATGTAGCAGTTACCTTTGAGCATATATCTCAAGCGTAACTGCACATTGCAAGGATTATGCACCAAACTGAAAGGAGGTGGTGGCTTGATCCACCTGCACAATCATACAGAGTACAGCCTCTTAGATGGGGCTACGAAAGCAAAAGACTTGGTTACAGTAGCCAAGTCTTTTAATATGCCCGCCATTGCAATCACCGATCATGCAAATCTATACGGAGTTATTGAGTTTTACAAAGCCTGCAAAGAGGCTGAGATAAAACCAATAATAGGGTGTGAATTTTACACCTGCCCGAACAGGTTCGAGAAGACCAAAGGTAGGCATCATTTGGTTTTGCTGAGTAAGAACGAGACTGGTTATAAAAACCTTGTCCGGCTGGTCAGCAAAGCCAACACCGAAGGATTTTATTACAAGCCCCGGATAGACCGGGGGCTGCTTGAGCAGCATCGTGAAGGCTTAATCGTTTTAAGCGGCTGCATGGCCGGGGAGATCCCGCAGTTAATCCTTAGCGGGAAACTTGCTGAAGCAGAGCAAACCGCCGGGTACTTCCGAGAACTCCTGGGGGATGACTTTTATCTTGAACTCCAGGACCACGGAATCCCCGAACAAACGATTATCAATAAAGAACTGATCCAGATAGCGAACAAGTCAAACATTCCCCTGGTGGCAACTAACGACGTTCACTACCTGGCGCGAAAAGATGCCTATATTCAGGAGGTTCTTTTGTGTATTGGCACCAAGGATGTCCTGTCAAACCCTGAAAGGTTTAGATTTGACAGTGACCAGTTTTACTTCAAATCTCCAGATGAAATGCACGAACTATTCGGCTTCATCCCGGAGGCTTTAAAGAATACCTGGGAAATCGCGGAGAAGTGCAATCTGGAAATAGAATTCGACCAGCACTTGCTTCCGAAATTCCCGGCTGAAAACCCGGCGATGCTGCTAAAAGCCCTGGTATTTGAGGGGCTTCTGCCGAGGTACGGCCCATCCCCAGGAAAACAAGTGATGAACCGGGTTAATTTTGAACTTGAAGTTATTAATCAAATGGGATTCGTGGACTACTTTCTGATCGTCCATGACATCATCAATTGGTCCAGGAAAAACGGAATCCCGGTCGGCCCCGGAAGGGGGTCAGCCGCCGGAAGCATCGTGGCTTATCTTTTAGGAATCACTCAACTGGACCCGCTTAAAAACGGTTTGTTGTTTGAAAGGTTCCTTAACCCGGCCCGTGTTTCCATGCCCGATATAGATGTAGACTTCTGCTATGACCGCCGTCAGGAAGTCATCGACTACATCATCCGGCGTTATGGAGAAGACCGGGTGGCGCAGATCATAACTTTCGGCACAATGGCCGCCAAAGCCGCAATAAGAGATGTCGGCAGAGTAATGGAAAAACCTCTCCCGGAAATTGACCGCTTGGCCAAGAGAACAGAAGACCTGGCGGACATTACTGATCCCGCATTGCAGGACGTTATTGATGTGGCCCGCGAGGTTGAAGGCAAGCCGAGACACACCGGAACCCATGCCGCCGGGGTGATAATCGCTCCCGGTCCCATAACAAACTACGTCCCCGTTCAGGTAAGCGACGGGAACCTGGTTACGCAGTTTGACATGGGTACCTGTGAGGAAATAGGACTGCTGAAAATGGATATTCTCGGGTTAAAGACTCTTACAGTAATAGCCGAGGCAGCCAAAGCCATTAATTTAGACATCAGTAAAATTCCCCTGGATGACTGGAAAACTTACGGCCTGTTATCCCGGGCGGAAACCGCAGGAGTTTTTCAGGTTGAATCTCCGGGTATGCAGGGAATTTTAAAGAAAGATGCGCCCCAGCAGGTTTGAGGATTTGACGGCTGCCGTCGCATTATTCCGGCCTGGCCCCCTGGGATCAGGCATGGTTGACGACTACATAGAAGGCAAACACGGGAGAAAGATCGTTAAATACCTTCATCCCGTATTAGAACCGATCCTCAAAGAAACCTACGGGGTAATTCTGTATCAGGAGCAGACAATGAGAATCGCCACTGACATGGCTGGCTTCTCGTTGGCAGAGGCGGATTTACTTAGACGTGCAATTGGCAAAAAAAGGCCCGAAGTGTTGAAGGCCCAAAGGGAAGCATTTATCAGAGGTTCCGAAGCGCGTGGCGTAGACGGCAAAATAGCCGATGAAGTATTCACTTTAATTGACTACTTTTCCGGCTATGGATTCAATAAAAGTCATAGTGCTGCCTACGCTTTAATCGCTTATCAGACGGCCTATTTAAAGGCCCATTACCCGGCAGAATTCATGTGTTCGCTTCTGTCCAACACATCAGACCAGGACAAGATCGCTTTATACCTGAGTGACTGCCGCAGAATGGGGATTAAATTGCTGCCGCCTGACATCAACCAGTCCAAACGGGAATTTACCTTATATAATAAGGCGATCCGCTTTGGTTTAGGTGCGGTTAAAAACTTAGGCGATGCAGCTCTTAACCAGATCATCAGCAACCAGCCTTATAAAGACATATATGACCTGGTTTATAAAGCTGATCTTAACAAGGCCGTTTTGGAGACATTGGCGTATTCCGGGTGCCTCCCCTTCGGAACCAGGAAAGCAATGGCCGAGTCTATCCCGGCAGTATTACAGGCTGCCTCCCAGGTTGGCCGGGGAGAAATGACGTTGTTCGGCTCATCCGATGAACTTCTTCCAGAGATAACAGGCACGGAAGAATACGACCTGGAGACCCTACTGAAGCTTGAAAAAGAACTTCTAGGGTTTTATGTTTCTGCCCACCCCCTGGATAGCTTTAAACTCCCGCGATGCACACCGATTGCAGAAGCCACGGAGGGCAACTGCGTAATCGCAGGAGTGGTCACTGCTAAGAAATCCGGGATAAGCAAAAACGACAAACCCTGGTGCCTGCTTTCAGTAGAGGATTATACAGGCAGAATGGATGTGCTGTATTTCAATACTGAGAGCTTCCAGGAAGGCAATGCTTACGCCTTTAAGGGCAGGGTTAGGACCGATAACGACCAGAATAAAATGTTCTGCTTCGAGTTCAACATCTGTACTAAAAAGGCTGTATAACACTCGATACCCGTTCATTTGCGGGTATCAGGGGTTATACAACCCGCTTCCTGATCACACGATCAGAGTTTATAACGGTTTCCCGGTCACACGACCGGAGTTTAGTAACTTCTATGGCCTGAAGGCCGCATTAAAACGCGGCCTGATGGCCGCAGAAGGAGGTAATGATGTCTAAACAGACGCAGAGGGTTTCGTTGGGCGAGGAACTGTTCTTTAGCATTCTGGAGGGCATGGACATCCTAGACAACGAAGAGAAAGTCCCTGACTGGGGAGTCCCGGAAAACCTGACTGATGCGTTTCGGGCATTTCTACACGAATACGTTGAACCGCAGATCGGGGCTACCGGTGATGTTTTTTTTAATGCCGATGACATCACTGGCGGCGTCCGGGAGAAAATTAACCAGGTGTTTGCTCCTATTGCAAAACGACTTTCAAAGGAGTACAACATCACAATCTATGTCGTCATTGAGCCATTTTATGACGACTGGTCGTCAGTGTATTTTCTTACAAAAGGACCGGTAGGTTTCGTGATTTACGAAAATATTTGGAAAACCTACCATCCGCTGTTTGACATGGAAAAGGAGGACACGCTAAAGGCTATTGAGGGCATCTACCGCGATGCGGAAGACAAACTCAAGAGGTGTTTAGTTCTCACTAGGTAGTCCTTCCCTACCTGGAGGCCGTATTATTATGCGGCCTTCGGGCCGCAGAAGGAGGTAAGTAAATGAGTCTCACGACTATTGTTTCCTATCCCGAGAGGGGCGAAGGAGGCAAAAACAGCTACCGGGGCAATTGTTCTCCGAAGCTGATCGAAGACCTTGTGAAACATTTCCAGCCGACAAAGGTTTTCGATCCGATGGTGGGGTCCGGTACTACCAAAGATGTCTGCAAAAAACTGGACATCCCATGCGATGTGCTGGACCTGAATCCTGTTTTCGGTGGTTGGGATGCCGCAAGGGATGAGATTCCTGGAGTGTACGACATGGTATTTTGGCACCCGCCCTATTCGGAAATCATCAAGTATTCCGGGAATATGTGGGGCAAACCCGATCCGCGAGATCTGTCCCAGATTCCGTTGTCGGAGTACCCCCGATTCATCGACAAACTCAACCTGATCCAATTCAGGCTGTACCAGTCCTTAACCAAGGGCGGCAGGATCGCTATACTGGTTGGGGATGTAAAGAAGCAGGGACGGCTGTACTCAATCCAGCGCGACATTGACTGGTTGGGCCAGCCGGAACAGATAATTATTAAGGCGCAGCACAACTGTTTTTCTGACCGGAAAGACTATGGGGGTAAATTTATCCCTATAGTTCATGAATACCTTCTGGTATTCAGAAAAACAGGCGGGTATATCATCCCGCTTCGCCAAACAATTCTTAAAGAGTGCGATATCCGCACTTATAAGAACTGTTCCTGGCGGACGGCGGTCAGAACTGCTCTTGAAGCCCTGGGAGGCCAGGCGACCCTTCGAGAGCTATACAAGGAGCTGGAAGCCTTCGTAATGTCGAAAAGCCACAAGACTCCCGATGCTAAGATTCGGGAAACTATCTACCGCTATCCCGAGTTTGAGAAGATTCGGGAAGCAACATACAGGCTTGCGGCGTAAAATTAAATTACATATACTGGAGGTGAGGGGGTGGATGTTATGACCGACGAAACCAACCCAACCGATAATGTAATACGATTAACAACCCCCGAATTCATGTTTTTTATTCAGAGAGTGGATTTGGTTGATTCCAAGCTGACCACTCGGATAGATGCGGTTGAAAACAAACTGACCACTCGCATTGATGCCGTAGAAAGCAAGTTAACCGCCCGGATAGATGCTGTTGAAAGCAAGTTGACCGCTCGAATTGATGCGGTAGAAAACAAATTGACTGCCATAGAAAGCAGGTTAACCGACCGAATTGACGCGGTTCAAAACGATCTGCGCCAGGAATTTAGGCAAGAGTTCGGTAGCGTAAAGACTCTGATTTGGGCGACACTTGGCTTAATGGTGGCTGTTATTGGTATAGCCATAACAGTGGCGGCAACTATCCTGTAGCCTACATCAGAGACACATCCCTTTAGGGGGAATAAGCAACGGACAACTCAAGTAACATTGGGTTGTTTTTATTTTGGGCAAAGCCCACACCATTTCTGAGAGGAGGGAATGGGGGTGGGCTTAGGCCCACCCCCGCATATATGGGATGGATGGTTACACACAAACCCCACGGGGTAACTGTTAAAGAGTTTTTCGAGGAGAGGTTTAATTACGACGAAAACGGTCGTTATTTCCGGGTAGTAGACTGCGCGGTAGTCAACCTCCGTACTGCATATCTTGCCTGTGAATCCGGATACCACGACGGCGAAAAAGGCATATACGGGGTAGTTTGCCTGTTAAGCTACTACCCCAATGATTATCACAACTTCGGGTACAAAGACATGGACGAAACAATGGGGCCGTTCATGTACGACTGCCCGGCTAGAATATTGCAACTATTAACGCCCACTGATAACGAATATGCGCTTCGGTGGCGGGAGAAGTGCTGGGAACGCCTACGGTCCCGGCAAAACAAGCCGACGTTGAAAAAAGGCTTGCTGATTGAGTTTGCCCAGCCGATCACGTTTACCAACGGAGCAGAAGAAAAGGTTTTCCGGGTTGTGAACCCTCGGAGGCTGTTATTCGAGGGATCATATGGAAGGCTTTACAAACTAAGCCGCAACACCTTGAGAAACATGGAATGGGTTGCGGTTTAGGGCGTGGCCCACACTTACCTTGAAAGGAGGTAGGGGGTGGGTCAGGCCCACCCCCGCATATATGCAAGAAAACCTATTTTACGGCGGAGACTTTAAAAAGAAACCGGGTTCCTTCTGCTGGGTTACAACCCGACTCGTCCGGGAATCCGGCCCGTGGTACGCGGAGAAGATCACTTCTCCCGAAGATGTCGTTCGGATCATGCGTGATCACATGGACATCGAAAATCTGGACCGCGAACATTTCGTTGTTTTGTACTTGAGCAATAAAAACATTATTAATGCGGTCCATACCGTAAGTGTTGGGGGCTTATCCAGCACCCAAGTACACCCCCGCGAGGTGTTTAAACCAGCGATACTGACATCTTCCGCTGGAATTATTTTAGTCCACAATCATCCGAGCGGAGACCCCACCCCCAGCCGGCAGGACATCGAGATAACCAGAAGACTGGTTGAGGCAGGAAAGATCTTGGGCATTGAAGTTCTCGATCATCTAGTAATCGGCCTTAGTCGCCATAACAGCCTCAAAGCTCAAGGCCAAATGTAGGTCCGGGTAAATGCCTGCCGGGCCTGCTAAGAGGCCGGGGCAAAAGGAGGTTAATTTAATGTTTGAAAGAAAAGCCGTCACTGTAAGACTGTCCTACAGTTTAAAAGACACCCGTATCGAATACGAACGGTTTAAAGATCTTCTCGAAGGAGAGGGTTTCGATACCTACGTCCCCAGGAGACGTACCCCGGGGGAAGTGTTTTCGGCTGTAGCCAACCGCCTGGCCGGGACGCATCGGCTGGATGGTTTCCGCTACAAGGTAATCGTGGCCGAGACCTACGATTCAGAAAAACTGATCGAGAAGGTAGTTTTAGCCGCTAAACTGGACCGCCGGAACCGGAAGATTACTGACGGTGACAAGGTGGCCCGGTTGCTGTTCAACAAAGATACCCGGTCCATTACCAGTGTCTTCGCGGAAACTACTCCCACCTGGGGATACGAAGAACTGGAACGCGACTTAAAGCCATGTCCCAGGTTCCTCCGGGAAGCTATCGAGCGGCTTACTGAAGAAATGGACGTGGAGCAGGCTTTAGCCTCTTCAAGCCAGGTCAGAGGAGCGTTTTTGAGAATCGTCTCTTCGGTCGGCATTCCTGTCGATGGAATCCTGGCCACCTGGAACCTGCCTGTAACCCAGGCAAAGGTAGCTGAGTCTCTAAGACGCATTGCCAAAGAGATTAACCAAGAGGCCGGACAGCGCGTAATGAGGTTTGATGCTATTGAGATTTACGATGGCTCGGATCTCATTCAGGATATCAGAGCTGACGCTTTGGTGTTCGCCGCGAAGGAATTCCGAAGACTGCTGGTCCATGAGCAGGAGAAAATCGAGATTGACCCCGACCCCGATCAGGCCCACCGGGTTGCGATGGCTAGATTCAGCAAAGAAGCCGAAAAACTAATGACCATGATCGGCCAGCACCGGGAGTCCCTGGGTGAGGAGGTTGAGAAGATTGACGGCCTGCGAAAAGAGTTCGAGAGACTTCTGGAAGTTTATGAGGTTCCGAATAGATATGCCGAGATATTAATGGCAATCTAAGGAGACGCGCCCGGTGGTTTTTTACCACCGGGCGTATTAAAATGGACTTCATTTTCAATCGAAACTAACATATACTGGAGGTGAGGCAGGTGATTCCATTGGACGAAAAAAAGTCTGAAAACATAATTCCCCTCACTAGCCCGGAGTTTTTGTTTCTGCTAGAACGGATTGACCGGGTGGAAGTCACCCTTAGACAGGAGATAAAACAGGAGATTGCTGGCTTAAAGCAGGAAAACGCCGGATCAAAAGGAGAATTGAAAAATGAGATTGCCGAAGTAAAGGGAGAAATTGCTGGCTTACGCAGCCTTATCTGGGCCACAATGGGGCTGATTCTAGGAACATTAGCCTTAACTGCGACTGTTGCCGTGGCCGTGCTTCGCTAGAGGCCAAATAGCCGTAGTTGCTGGAGTTTTGGCCTATCTGAAATGACTTGACCCAAACGGTTCGGTCTTATATACTTAAAGGCAGAAGACCTGCACCTACAACTTTAAAAAAGATGTCCATAACTCGGAAGCCCCGAGTTATAGTGTTTTATGGGGACACGCGTCCCACACAAAAGCCCGGTATAACAGCCGGGCTTTTTCCGTTTCTTGGAGGTGAAATCCCATGAAACAGACTCATATAATTAACCAGGAGTCTATACCTGGAGACAGGATATTGAAATACAAGCCGAGAAGAAGGTTTAAAATAAACTACATATATCCGGAGCCAAACAATGAGCGGACCGATAAGGTTTTAAAAGAACTGGCTCAATACTTTGCATCAAAAATTCAGAAGTCCTCAACCCGGTAAACCATTTTGCATCCACCCCGGCCAACTGCATCCGGTGGCCGGACACGCTGCCAAGAAACCCGTTTTATCCGGGTTAGTTTAATTACGCGCATCACTTGGTATCTGACAAAGAACCAGGTCGATCAGATCAAGAAACTGGCAAAAGATAACCAGATCTCACGCAGCGCATTGGTGCGCATGATTATAAGAGAGTACCTCGCCAGGCAGGATGATAGTAAGAAGGAGTAACACAAAAAGCGCATGCATGGCTGAATGAAAAGCACCCGGAAAGGGTGCTTTTTTCGGTGTTTGGGGTGGTAAGACATAAATACGAAGGTACAGGCTGAATCCGGCACCGCAGTTGTCGACAATTGTCTTAAGCAAAGCCAGATTTCCGGCAGGAAAATTTGAAATGTTGGTAGAATTTTAACACTTACATCAGCGGGAATTAAAGGGAGAGGAGGATAGTATAACCATATTACAGGCGGAACTAAAAATCAAGAAGAAAAGGGGGAAAACCCATGAGGCGGAAGACAATAGCCGTTTTGGTTGCTGCTTTACTGCTGATGACTGTCGCAATCGGGGGTTGCGGAAATTCCCAAAGTACCGAGGGGGGTACTGACAGCGATGTAATAAAGATCGGTGTGTTTGAACCCATGACCGGTGATAAAGCCTCTGGCGGCCAGATGACCGTCGAAGGGATCAAGCTGGCCAAAGAATTGTTCCCAGAAGTTCTCGGTAAAAAAGTAGAACTCTGTATTGTTGACAACAAAAGCGATAAAACCGAAGCAAACAACGCAGTCAAACGTTTGATTGAATTAGATAAAGTCAATGCCATCATTGGCAGTTACGGCAGCGCAATGGCTATGGCAGCCGGACCGGCTGTCAAGGAGGCCAAGATGCCCACGGTTGGGTGTTCACCGACCAATCCCCTGGTTACCCAGGGCAATGAGTATTATTTCCGGGTATGCTTCATAGACCCCTTCCAGGGTACGGTTATGGCCAAGTATGCGGTTAATACCCAGCAGGCCAAGACGGCTTGCATCATCACCAATGTTGCCGACGATTATTCGGTTGGACTCTCCAACTATTTTGAACAGGCTTTCAAGAAACTTACCGGCAATGACAAGGCTATCCTGGCCAAGCTGGAATACCAGACCGGCAGTCAGGACTTTACTGCCCAGCTGGCCTCGGTTAAGAAGGCTAACCCGGATGTGGTTTTCGCTCCCGGCAACTACGGAGACGTTGCCCTCTTGATCAAACAGGCCCGCGAACTGCAGATCAACACTCCGTTCCTGGGTGGAGATACTCTGGAAGCTCCTGAATTCATCGAGGTTGGAGGACAGGCTGTAGAGGGAGTAGCCCTGTCGACCCATTACAGTTCACAGGCTCCGGCTACCGAAGCATCAAGAAAGTTTGTAGAAGAGTATAAGAAAGTTTACAACAAGGAACCTAATGCCTTCGCGGCTCTGGGTTACGATGCTTATCTGGTGATACTCGATGCCATTCAGCGTGGTAATTCTGCCGATCCAATTAAGATCAGGGACACACTGGCTGAAACCAAGAACTTTGAAGGAGCGACCGGAATGATCACCATGGACGAGAACCGGGACGCCAACAAGAGTGCCGTAATCCTCAAAGTGGAGGACGGGCAATTCGTATATTTGACCACCGTGCAGCCTGACTGATGGTTGTCTGTAGCGGCCTGCAGTAACCATTTTCTGAAACTTGCTGGAATTAAAATGGCACGTAAGTCGAGAATCCCTCCCGGTCACATTGACCGGGCAGGGATGTCGGCTTCATAAAAAGCTGTCCCCAAAATCACGTCCAGTTTATCTATGAGTTACGAAAGGCAGGATTCTTAATTTGATGTCACTGACAGAATTCTTCCAGCACCTGGCCAACGGTATTTCTCTGGGGAGTCTATACTCGCTGATTGCCATTGGATATACCATGGTTTACGGGATACTGCGGTTAATAAACTTCGCTCACGGGGATATCTTTATGGTGGCGGCCTATATCGCGTTTTATGGCATATTGGTGTTCACTCTTCCCTGGTGGGCAGCTTTCTTGATGGCCATAGTTTTAACCGCCCTCTGCGGAGCCTTGATCGAAAGATCAGCATACAAGCCCCTGCGCAGTTCCCCCAGGATTTCACTGTTGATTTCAGCCATCGGGGTTTCTTTCTTTCTGGAGAATTTGGGACTGGTAGTATTCGGCGGCCGTCCCAAGAGCTTTCCACGTCCGGAACTGTTCACACAGGCCATTGATATTAACGGGGTCACTATACAAAGTCTTACCTTTTTTATCCCTGCGGTAGCTTTGCTTTTTCTCTTGCTCCTGGTCATTCTGATTTATCGTACCAAAATTGGTATGGCCATGCGTGCATTGGCCAGGGACTTTGAGACCGCCAAACTAATGGCCATTAATGTAGACACCATTATTACGCTCACGTTCGTCGTTGGTTCGGTACTGGCCGCGGTGGGCGGCATTATGTGGGGTTTGAAATTCCCCCAGATAAACCCTCTGATGGGCATATTCCCGGGACTCAAATGTTTCATTGCGGCGGTTCTCGGAGGTATCGGCAATGTTACCGGTGCGGTCATCGGGGGATTTATACTCGGTATACTGGAGATCATGCTGGTGGCCTTCTTTCCGGCCCTGTCAGGCTATCGTGATGCTTTTGCCTTTATCATCCTGATCCTCATACTGCTTTTACGTCCAACAGGAATAATGGGCGAGACCGTGGCAGAAAAGGTGTGAATAAATGAAAAAGACATCGTGGCTCGATCTGGCAGCCATAGTGGTTGTGGTAATTTTCCTTTACTGGGCGCAGAGTTCCTGGGATAGCTACAGTCTTACCATCCTTCGTCTGGTGGGTATTAACCTCATTCTGGGGCTTTCCATGAACCTCATCAACGGTTTCACCGGGCAATTCAGTCTGGGACACGCCGGGTTCATGGCAGTGGGAGCTTATACTGTGGCCCTGCTGACCATGCCGGTGGCGGTGAAACAAATGAATTTCTTCATGGTCCCGCAGGCTCCTTTCCTGGCCAATATTGTATGGCCATATTTGCCTTCCATGCTAATGGCGGGCCTGATGGCCGCCATCTTCGGACTAATTATAGGTATCCCGGTTCTGCGATTAAGAGGGGACTACCTGGCTATAGCTACTCTGGGCTTCGCGGAAGTGATCCGAGTGGTCATAGTGAACATTAAACCCATCACCAATGGTGCACTTGGTCTCAAGGCCATTCCTACCTTTTCTTCCCTGTGGTGGATTTGGGGAACAGCCATAGTTACAGTCCTGCTGATGAAACGCCTGGTCAATTCCAGTTATGGTCTGGCGTTGAAGGCAATTACCGAGGACGAAGTGGCGGCCGAAGCCATGGGCGTAAAACTCTTCTACCACAAGCTCATGTCTTTCACCTTGAGTGCTTTCCTGGCGGGAATCGGAGGTGCGCTCCTGGCCGCTCATCTGGGCACCGTAGACCCTTCCCAGTTTAATTTCATGCTGACCTTCAATATATTGCTGATCGCGGTACTGGGAGGTCTGGGCAGTGTCACCGGTTCTGTCATTGCTGCTGCCATTGTAACCGTCGGAAGTGAGTGGCTGAGGATTGTCGAGAGCCCTATCAGCCTGGGAGTCCTGCAGATTCCGGGTATTTCGGGCATGCGTATGGTAATATTCTCCTTCCTGCTGATCGTCGTTATAATTTATTATCAGCAGGGTTTGATGGGGAGAAGGGAGATCAGCTGGAAATGGATCTTTTCGCTGTTCCGACGCAGGAGTAGTGAGGTGAAGTTATGAGCACATTATTGCGGGTTGAGGGCCTTAGCATGCACTTTGGAGGGCTAATTGCAGTCTCAGGGTTTCACCTGAACCTTGCACCGGGAGAAATTGTGGGGCTGATTGGTCCCAACGGCGCTGGCAAGACCACTGTTTTCAATATGATAACCGGGGTGTACCGGCCCACAAAAGGAAGGTTGTTTTTTAACGAAAAGGAAATTACCGGGCTCAGACCCGATCAAATAACCTATCGCGGAATTGCCCGCACTTTTCAGAACATCAGGCTGTTCCCCAACCTGACAACGTTGGAAAACGTGATGGTGGGACATCACCTGCGTTTGGATTCCACGCCGGTGGGAGCCATACTGGGCACGCCTCGTTATCAACGTGAGGAAAAACGCATCCGGGAGGAATCGGCCGAATTATTACATATCCTGGGACTTGGCCAATACATGCATGAAAAGGCTACCTCGCTTCCTTACGGGCAGCAACGGCGGCTGGAGATTGGCAGGGCCCTGGCCACCAAACCCGAGCTGTTACTGTTGGACGAGCCGGCAGCGGGCATGAATCCCGCCGAAGGCCTGTCTCTGATGGAATTTATCCAACGAATCAGAAAGGAATTTAATTTGACCATTCTGTTGATAGAACACGACATGCGAGTGGTTATGGGGGTCTGCGAGCGTATAATGGTCCTGGATTACGGTATAACCATCGCCCAGGGTACTCCGCGCGAAATTCAGAACGACCCGCGAGTAATAAAGGCTTATCTGGGGGTGGACAACGGTGCTTAAGCTCAAGAATCTGCAGGTTTATTACGGCGGCATCCATGCCTTGAAAGGGATCAGCTTTAGCGTGCCCGAAGGAAGAATTGTTTCCCTGATAGGAGCCAATGGCGCGGGCAAAAGCACCATACTCAAGGCCATCTGCAACCTGGTCACACCCCAACAGGGAGAAATCATTTTTACGAACCAGTCAATAAAAGGCCTGCCCACTTTTGAAATAATCAAGAAGGGAATCACTCTGGTGCCCGAAGGCCGCCGGGTTTTTTCCAACCTGACGGTCCTGGAAAATCTCTACCTGGGAGCTTATTCCCGCAAGGCGAAGCATGAGGTGGAAAATGATCTCCTAAGGGTTTATGAACTCTTTCCCCGTTTGAAAGAACGATTGAAACAGAGCGCTGGTACTCTTTCCGGGGGCGAGCAGCAGATGCTGGCGGTAGGCAGGGCGCTTATGTCCCGGCCGCGGCTGTTGATGATGGATGAACCATCGTTGGGTTTGGCGCCGCTTCTGGTGAAAAACATTTTCGAGATCATTAAAGAGATTAACCGTCAGGGCGTTACCATTCTTCTGATCGAACAAAACGCCCGGGCTGCTCTGGAACTGGCTGACTATACCTATGTCCTCGAAACCGGGGTCATTGTGCTTGACGGAACCGGAGCCGATTTGATTGAAAACAAATCGGTCAGGGAGGCTTATCTGGGTGAAACCCGCTGATAGAGTTTGGTCACTCCAACACAAAGCCGCCAGGTAGGTGGTCCTGTCATACCGGCTGGATGTTGGTCATCTCGCTGGGACACCAATATCAAACGTTACCATCCGTCCTTATGCCTGCTGAATCAAGGGATAATATGAGCCTGCCCCATAATCTTCGAACACTCTTGCCTGCTAATCATGCGGAAATCATCCCGCCGGAAAAACTGTGTATGTATTCAAATCCTCTTTGAAATCCTATCGGCACTTGTTATGAGTTTCTCCAGTTGGAACCACACCAAAAAGGCCGGTTATAACGCCCGCAGACTGGCGACTGTTCGCCCATGCGAAGTTGCCGACCAATGTTTTGCATCTAACCTCCGTATGAAGCTCTTCGCAGGGGTTAAAAATTTTTTCAAAAAATAACAAATTTCCTGCTTGACAACAGACAATCGAACCCTTATTATCAAAATACAACGATTACAAAAGTATAATAATTACAATTTTGCAGAGGAAACAATATGGAGAAAAAAATTGAGCAACTACTGAGAATGAACAATGTGAGACCATCTCATCACCGGATAAAAATCTATCAATACCTGATTGAAAACCGAAACCACCCGAGTGTTGACATGGTTTATCAGGAACTGGTGAAGACAATACCTACCCTCTCAAAGACCACCCTGTATAACACTTTGCAACTATTTTTGGAAAAGGGAATTGCAATTATGATAACCATTGATGAAAACGAGACCCATTATGACGCAGACACCTCGTTACATGGCCATTTTCAGTGTCACAATTGCGGCAGGATCTTAGACATACGTCTCAACACGGATACCTGGATGTTAGATGGTTTGGATGATTACAAAATCAACGAGAGTCATATCTACTTTAAGGGATGGTGTCCCGAGTGCCTTAAAAGAGGCACTTCACAATAGAAAACAAAGAATTTCAAGGAGGTTTTTTAATGAAGAAATGGGTTTGTGGGGTATGCGGTTACGTTCACGAAGGGCCTACTCCACCGGAAAAGTGTCCCCAGTGTGGTGCCAGCAGTGATAAGTTTTCAGAGGTTGTTGCAACTGACAGGTTAGTCTGGGCCGATGAACACCGGATCGGCGCCGGCGCCGGTGTTGATCCGGAGGTTGTGGAACTCTTAAGAGCGAATTTCATGGGGGAGTGTACGGAAGTCGGCATGTATCTCGCTATGAGCAGGCAGGCGGACCGGGAAGGTTTCCCCGAGATTGCCGAAGCCTATAAGAGAATTGCCTGGGAAGAGGCTGAACACGCCGCCAAGTTTGCGGAACTGCTTGGTGAAGTGGTCAAGGCAGATACCAAGCATAACCTTACAGTGAGAGTAGAAGCAGAACACGGTGCTTGTCAGGGCAAAAAGGATCTGGCGACCAAGGCCAAGCAGCTTAATTATGACGCCATACACGACACGGTTCATGAAATGTGCAAAGACGAAGCCCGGCATGGCGCAGCCTTCGCGGGACTTTTAAAACGGTATTTCCAGGCTTAAACAATTATTTAATGATAATTCAGCATTTAGGAGCGGGTTGGCCTCTTACAAATAGACGGTATTCATGGAGTTAGCATCCGCTCCAATAATTTTTATAAAGGGGAACAAAGGAGGCGAAATATGAAACACGCAGTAACCGTTAAGGATGGTATTTGGTGGGTAGGGGCTTTAAACCCGGACCTTAAGGTTTTTGATATTGTAATGACCACCGAATATGGAACGACCTATAACTCTTATTTGGTTAAAGGATCGCAAAAGACTGCTCTTCTAGAAACAGTAAAGGACCGCTTTTTTCCTGAATTCCTGGAGCGAATCAAAGAGGTTATCGATCCATCCAAGATCGATTTCCTGATTCTTAATCACACCGAACCTGACCATACCGGTTCAGTTGCCGAGCTATTAAAAATAGCGCCGCAGGCGACAGTGGTTGGAAGTCCTATCGCGCTTACGTTTCTGGCCGAGATTGCCAATCGTGACTTTCGAAAGATGGCGGTCAAAGACGGTGACGTTATTTCTCTGGGGGACAAGACCCTGCGTTTTATTGATGCGCCATTTTTACACTGGCCTGATTCTATTTACACCTATTGCGAAGAAGACCGGGTACTATTCAGTTGTGATTCATTTGGATCTCATTACAGTGACGAACGGTTATTTAATGATCTTATTGAGGCTGACTTTTCCGATGCCTATGAATACTATTTTAAGATGATTTTGGGTCCGTTTAAGCCTTACCTGGCCCATGCCTTGGACAAGATTGAAGGGTTGGCTATTGATGTTATATGCCCGGGGCACGGCCCCATTCTGCGTTCGAATCTGGACAGCTTTATCAATCGTTACCGGGAATGGACCAGGCCGCCACAGCGCAGTGAGAAGCCCCGTATAATAGTCCCCTACGTATCAGCCTATGGCTACACTCGCAATATGGCGAACTCAATAATTGAAGGTGTATCCATGATGGGCGATTTTGACATCCAAAGCTACGATCTGGTGGAAACCCCGGTAGAAGACGTCCTAAAAGAGGTTGAGGGTGCCGATGCCCTGCTGGTGGGATCGCCCACTCTGGTAGGGGATGCGCTGCCTCCCATCTGGCAGCTGCTCTATAGTCTATCTCCGGTGGTACACGGCAACAAACTGGCGGGTGCTTTCGGATCTTACGGGTGGAGTGGCGAAGCGGTGCCCAATATCGAATCCAGATTGCGCGCGCTCAGAATGCAGGTAGTACCTGGCTTGAAAATTAATTTCAATCCCTCGGGAGCTCAGCTGGAGCAAGCATTTGAGTGGGGCGTTAACTTTGGGCGCCGGTTAATCGATTTTCTTACACCAAAGACCAAAACCAGCTGGCGCTGCCTGGTTTGCGGGCAGGTTTTCCAGGGGGAAGAGCCGCCCAATGTGTGCCCGGCATGTGGGGTCAGCCGCGAAAATTTCGTGCGAGTGCAGCCCGAAGATGAGTTTATTAATGATACTAACGATACGTATGTAATTGCCGGCGGGGGAATTGCAGCCCTGACAGCTGCCGAGGCCATCCGTAAACGTGACCGGACCGGGAGGATACAAATTTATACAAAGGAACCTTTCCCGGTATACTACCGTACGGCTCTGGCCGAGTGTATGACCGAGAGGCTTGCTGATGATGCGCTTTTTGTACATCCAGAATCATGGTACCGGGAACACCGCATCGAAGTTTTTACCGGAAATGCGATCGCAACGATAAACACTGGCGAAAAGAAAATAATCTTAGAGGATGGTACGCCAGTCTCATATTCCAAGCTGATTATTGCTACCGGAGCTTATAGCTTTATTCCTCCTATTCCCCGCAGTGACCGTCAGGGGGTTTTTGCGCTGCGCAGCCTGGAAGATGCGGACCATATCAGGGAATACAGCCAGGGCCATAAGAAAGCAGTTATCATAGGTGGCGGGGTTTTGGGTTTGGAGGCAGCTTATGAGCTAAAGGAAGGCGGCTTTGAGGTCGCTATAATAGAAGCCTCACCCCGACTCATGCCGCGTCAGTTAGACCAGGATGCTTCAGGGCGCCTTGAGGAAATTCTGACCAAAGCAGGAATTGAGCTGTTCCTGGGTTCGTCAACCGCCGAGATATTGGGAGATGAACGGGCTATAGGTGTCAAGTTGTCTGACGGACGTGAGATTCCTTGCGACTTTGTATTGCTTTCCACGGGAGTGAGACCTAATACGGGACTGGCCGAAGCAGGCGGCCTGAATGTTAACCGGGGAGTGGTGGTAGACAGCAGTATGCGGACCAGTGCCAATGATGTCCTGGCTTGCGGCGACGTTGCCGAGTACAACGGGGTCGTAGCTGGACTATGGACTGTGGCTGTAGAAATGGGACGCGTGGCAGGGGCCACTGCGGCCGGCGATTGGCTGGAATACGATCCTCCTAAGTTATCCACCATGTTAGCGGTATTTGACAAGGAGATCTTCTCAGTTGGCGATGTTAACCAGCCTCCGGAAAACTGCCGCATTGTGATAAGCAATGACCCGGTGGCCGACTCGTTTAAGAAATACTTTATAAAAGATGGCGTTTTGATCGGAGCGATTATCATTGCTCCCAAGGTTCAGGCGACCGGAGCCTTACGTGCAGTGGGACGGGGCGGCAAGGTTAAGGCCAGCAAGTGGAAATGCCGTAGGTGCGGATACATTCATGAAGGACCTGAGGCGCCCGATGAATGTCCAGTATGTGGTGCTCCCAAGAACTTATTTGACCCAGTCGAATAAGAATAGATTGTGATGACAATTGAACAACACCTGTCCCCATATCATAAAAGGCACCCTGATTCAGGGTGTCTTTTTCGAAAAGAGCCATATATTCTCTAAGGTCGGTCTAAGCGCAAGCTGATAAACGGACTTTGTATCTCAAGTTGGTTCATATGGCTGAATTACGGAAAAGATATTGCAAAAGAGATTTAACGCATGATTAGTATGACAGCTTGCCATGCTGTCGAAGAGTGTCTAAACTTAAAATTAGGAATCGATTCTGAACGGATTGGAGGTAGCATTAATGGAGAACAGATGGAAAGAGATGTATAAGACTAAGCTCAGGACACCTGATGAAGCCGTAGCCGAGATCCGTGATGGGGAAGGAGTTGGGTTTTCGCTGGCCAATGGACAGCCAGTGGCTTTCGCCAATGCATTGGGGAAAAGGATTCTGGCTGGAGAATTGAATAACCTATTAGTATTCGCAGGTTTGGGATTAAGTCCTACCTTGTTAAACCATCCGGAAGTTGCCAACAAGGTGGAATTTGATGTTCCTTACCTGGGACCGGTTGAGCGTTTCTTTGTTGATAAGGGATTGTATACATATACACCGGTTAAACTGGGTGATGCCGATTTGATTGCCCGCCGGAACCTGCGCCCGGGTGGAGTTATGGCCATGACGGTATCACCAATGGACCGCAACGGTTTTTTCAGCTGTGGGGTTAATGTGGATTACGGGTATGGCCTGGCCAGGATGCACCCCGAAAAGCGCCTCCTGGTTGTGGAGGTTAACGAGCACATGCCCAGAACCTTTGGGGTCAACCTGTTTCACATAAGTGAAGTGGACATAATCATTGAGCATAACGCTCCGCTCAAAACCCTGCCGCCGATTCCAATAACTCCGGAAGATAAAAAGATAGCGGAGTACATAGTGGAACACATACCAGATGGGGCGTGTATTCAGCTGGGAATCGGCGGAATTCCCAATGCGGTTGGTTGCTTTTTAAGGGACAAAAAAGATTTAGGGATCCATACGGAGATGATTACCGACAGCATGTTGGATCTCTGGGAGTGTGGCGCCCTTACCTGTCGTAAAAAGAACTTCATCCCGTATAAATGGGTAGCTTCCTTTGCCCTGGGTTCACAGAAACTTTATGACTTTATCAACGAGAACCCGATGATCGATTTCTACACCGTGGGGTTTGTTAACCGGCCTTCTATCATTGGCAAAAATGATAATATGATTTCGGTAAACGCCACCTTAGAAGTAGATCTCACCGGACAGTGTGCCTCTGAATCCATTGGCCCACGTCAGTATACCGGCACCGGCGGGCAGCTTGACTTTGTACAGGGCGCCTGGTTATCCAAAGGGGGACAGTCTTTTATTGCACTGCATTCCACCTTTACTGACAAGTCCGGAAACAGGAAATCCAAGATTGTGCCCACCTTGGCTCCCGGAACATTTGTCACCACTCCCCGGACAGAGGTTAACTGGATTGTAACCGAGTATGGAGCGGCGCAACTAAAGGGGAAGAATGTCAGACAGCGGGTTGAAGCCTTGATTAATCTTGCGCATCCTGATTACCGGGACGAGCTGCGGTTTGAAGCCAAAAAAATGATGCTGATTAACTAATAATCTCATTCAACTATGATTTCCCTGCGAAACCCTAAACTTGTGAATATAACTTTTCGGAGGGGAACCAACTAAGCATAAAAGACGGGATTTCCCGTCTTTTTTCTGCCACGACCTTCTGAGTATATTCTATTCATGCGAAGATTTTTATTTTTGGGATCCCCAAAAAATTTGCTTGATATCGTAACCATGTTTAAGGATCCAAGGAGCCCAATTACTGCGGCTAACTTTTGGTTAGTCCTATTTCAACATGGTCCAGGTGCCGCAGCATCCCTTCCCGGGCCGCGGCGGGGTCTCTTGCCAGGATTGCATCCAGAATGACCTGGTGCTCACTGAGGATCCGCTGCGCGGTCTTGGGATGAGAATACATCTCTGTCCGGTTACTTAGAAAGGTCTGGTGCATCATATTGTCCAGGGTTTTAATTATTCTTCGCAGCAGTGGATTTTTGGTGGCCTCCGCAATCGCGAAGTGAAAGAATAAGTCAAACTCCACTCCCTGTTCATGCCGCTCAGCCGTAGCCTTCATATCATTTAAGACCTCGACCATTTTGAGCCGGTCCTGCTCATTGGCTCTCTGCGCGGCCAGGGCCGCGGCTTCGACCTCCAGAATCCTTCGTACCTCCATCAGCTGGACCAGGGAATTGCGTTCCACGGAGAGCACAAGGGCCAGGGGCTCGATAGTCTCGCTGTTCATAGAGGCACTCACAAAGGTGCCTTCGCCAGGCTTGACATCCAGTATACCCATGGCCTGCAGGGCGACCACGGCTTCACGTACTGAGGCGCGGCTAACCCCGAGCATATGGGCCATGTCCCGCTCGGAGGGAAGCTTATCACCGGGGTTAAAGGTGCCGGTACTTATCAATTCTCGTAACTGATCAACGATTTCCTCGTAGATTTTCTTGGTCTTGATGGGTTTAAATTCTCCCATAGTGCCCTCCTTTTTGGGAACCCGGTGAAACTAAATTGTTATCTTCGCCCGTTCCCGCATAAAAGCGATTTCGCGATTGATGTCGCCTTGTATTTCGGCGATGCGCTGTGCAGCGTCAGGGCCTTTAAGGAGGCGGCTGAAACGCCCTTGCTTCATCAGGTAATCATCCACCGGGACCGCGTCTTTTTTACCGCTGATGATATTCGAGCTGGGTTTGTTGAAGCTAACCTTGCCATTTTCCGCTTCCCATAACAGCCAGGCACCACTGCGGACGGCCATACGGCTCATCTGCACGGTTTCCGGCATATCAAACTGCCAGCCCAAATAACAAGGGGCAAGAATTTCGATATATTTCGTGCCCCGGATGCTTTTGGCTTTTACCACCTTGTCGTAAAGGTCACCGGGGTAAGCCACAGTGGCGGTAGCCACGTAGGGAATATTGTGCTCCAGCATCAAGAGGGCCATGTTTTTCTTGGGCTGACGCTTGCCAGTGGGGGTGGTGGTGGTGAAGCTGCCGCGCGGGGTAGCACCGCTGCGTTGTACGCCGGTGTTGCTATAGGCTTCGTTGTTATAGCAAAAGTGGATGATATTGTCGTTGCGCTCGGCCGCGGCTGAAAGTGCCTGAAAGCCGATGTCATAGGTGCCGCCATCGCCCACCCAACTGAATACGGTGGGCAGTTCGCCCTCCAGACGGCCTTTTTCCTTCATTATTTCTATAGCGTGGGCAATACCAGAGGCTGAAGAGCCGGCGGTCGCAAAGCAAATGTTAATACAAGGCCAGTTGTAGCCCAGCTTGGGAGTCATGCCCATGCTGGCAACCGCGCAGGCAGGGGTCAGCAGCATGATGGCATTGGGACCCAGAGCCTTGCCCACAATGCGCAGGGCCATGGTAGCAGGGCAGCCACCGCAGGCCCCGTTGCCGCTCAAAACCTGCTCAGTATCCGGTAATTGTTTAATGCCGGTAGTCATATCTAATCCATTCCTTTCCTGGTCATGCTTATTACTTTGGACATGGATACCCGTTGCCGTAATTTCGCAACGAAAACGGAAGAAAGTACTGAATGCGCAGCCCTTGAAGCCTGCTTCCCAGGGATGCGGTGTACCCCTTGCGGGTAAAGGCGCGGGTAAGGGAACTGTTTATAGCGCGCCTGTCTGGTCATCCATCATTGCCTGTATTTCGTCGGCCATGAAGCGGCGGGTCAGATCAATGCCGCCAATGCCCATTACCCGGTTTTTGACTGTGATGTCGTTGCGCCGGCCAAAGAGCACGCTTTTCAGCTCCGACGCCAAAATGCCGCCGGGGTGACCGAAGTTGTAATTGCGATCCAATACCATCACCTGCGCATTTAGCGGCAAGGCCTTGATGATATCCTCGGCGGGGAAGGGCAGTACCAGGCGCGGCCTGAGCAGGCCGGCTTTGATGCCCCGCTCGCGCAGGATATCCACAGAAAGTCTTAACTCGGCCGCCATACTGTTAACAGCCAGGGCCACCACTTCAGCATCTTCCAGCCGATAGGTGTCGATGGTATCTCCGTCCCACATGCCGGTAATGTCCTTGTATTCCCGCGCCGCCTGCTTTACCAGAGGGATGGACGCCAATATATCCTGAGACAGCATCTGACGGAAGGGTGCGTATTCAGCCGCATTGGTCACATTGCTGAAGGAAGAGGGCTCGTCCGGGTCTAATCGCCATTCCGGTTCATGCGGGGGCAGAAAACGGTCAATATCCTCCTGTGGCGGCAAAGTGAGGGGCATCAGGCAATGAGAGATAGCAAAGCCGTCAAAATTGACCATCACCGGGATATTGATCTGTTCGGCCACACGGAAGGCCTGTAAAATGGTATTGAATACCTCCTGGTTGGATGAGCAGTGATATTGAATCCAGCCTGTATCGCGCTGGGCAAATGAGTCCTGATGATCGGCCCACAGAGTCCAGGGAGCAAAAATACCGCGGTTAACGTTACACATAACCACTGGCAAACGTCCACCGGAAGCCATATGTAAAACTTCATGCATATACAAGAGGCCGTTGGCCGAAGTAGCCGTAAAAACGCGGGCTCCAGCCGCAGACGCAGCCACAGCAGCGGCCATAGCGCTGTGTTCGCCTTCCACCGGTATGAAGCGGGCATTCAGTTCACCGTTTTCAACCATGGCTGCCACCGCTTCCATAATACTGGTCTGAGGGGTGATGGGATAACCGGGTACTACGTCCACCCGGGCACATTTTACGGCCAGTGCGGCGGCATGGGCACCGGTATCCATTATAACTTGTGCTTTCATACTGCTACTCCTCCTTTTCCATGCGGATCGCGCCGGTAGGGCATTCTATGGCGCACACACCGCAGCCCTTGCAGTAGCGGTAATCAACAGTTATTTCATAACGGTCAATAACTGCTTCCGGACAAAAAACCCAGCAAAACTGACATTTGGTGCATTTCTCAGTGTCAACGACCGGACGGTGCGTTCGCCACGAACCGGTATCACCGCCAGACCCCTTCATCGGCCAGGAAATAGGCCGATAAGCTTTCGTAACTGATTTCATTGCAGTTCCATTCCTTTCGCTAATCCAAAAAATAAACCGCCTTTACACCCTAATCTGCGTTACGGTGTTATAAGCCTTGCCTGCAGCACTTAGACTGCGTTTGCCGTTATTGCCGGGCCATTTATTCACTATGGTTTGTTCCATAATATTTTGCGGGATGTTCAGCACCCGACACACTGCGCCAAACAGCGGAATATTTATAAGAGGCCCATCGGCTGAAAATAGTCCGGCCTCACTGGCGATGGCATCAGCATACACCTGCCAGGTAGGATGATTCTCCACGACTACGGCGTGGGGAGCATTAATAATCAAAGTGCCTGACTCAGTAATGCCTTCACTGATCGCTGCTTCGATGAGCTTTTCACTCATCACCACCACAAAATCCGGCAGTTCGCATTGACTGTGCGCGTGGATAGTTGTAGGGGACATGCGCACTGCTGCCCGCACGGGTGCTCCGCGGCGTTCCACCCCAAAGAAAGGTAAGGCCTGGCCCTGCTCACCGTTTTCCAGCGCAGCCTGCGCCAACAGGTGAGACAGGGTAACGGAGCCTTGCCCGCCAAACCCGTTGATTCGAATTTCTAACATATTGTTCCTCCTTTCTTCCATGGTGCTCACCGGGGGTATATGTACCTGAAGCTATGAGTGAAACCAGATTTTCTCCCCTGCTCCTGTCACCAAGGATTTCCGACAAATATTAATGAGGATAACCCTGAATCAGGAATCATCCGGCGGTCCTGATCTCC
This sequence comes from Syntrophomonadales bacterium, assembly GCA_050951725.1. Taxonomy (GTDB): domain Bacteria; phylum Bacillota; class Syntrophomonadia; order Syntrophomonadales; family DTU052; genus DTU052. The sequence goes on from JBMNJO010000022.1 coordinate 30,567, forward strand.
TAAGATATCTGACAATTCCCATCCGTATAGCAGGGGAGCCTCATAAAAATTGGTACCAGGCTCCATCTTCCTGCCAATAGGATACCTGATGGTCAGACCACCCTTAAATGATTTTATGATATAACCCCCCATTTTGAAAACAAAAATTTGGTTTTTTTCTAAAGGAAATTTAATGGATAAGCTGAAGGACAGACCGTTTAGGGTCACCTCCATCAGGAAATACTCATGCTACATCATTTGGTAAAAGATCCCAGAAGGGTCATTGCAGTTAAGGTTTTAATTCATATCCGGCTTCCACGGTTCCCTGAAGTTAAACCAGTAAAGGAGGACTACATTTGGTAAGGTTTCATCCCGCTATTGCGGGCATTGCACTGGTGGCTTTGCTGATAAGCTTTCACCAGTACCAGATCCACAAAAACCCATGTTACGAAGTTTTGCGACTGCATGTCGTAGCCAATAGCGACAGCCCGTATGATCAAGCGGTTAAGCTGAAGGTGCGGGACTCCGTTCTCAAACTGATGGATTCGCGTTTCGCCGGGGTTGACGATGCCGGGGAAGCCCGCCGTATCGCCGAGGCCAGTTTGCAGGACATTGAACAAACGGCTGAGGAAACATTGTCTGCATACGGTCATAATTACCCGGTAAAGGCCATGGTAGGGAACTTCGATTTTCCCACCCGATTCTACGGAACCCAGGTCTTTCCCCCCGGTGAATACACCGCTGTACGGGTGGTTTTGGGTGAAGGAGCAGGACGAAACTGGTGGTGCGTCCTTTTTCCGCCCTTATGTCTGAATAACATCGATGAACAGAGCGGCCAACCGATTGAAAATCCCGAACTGAAACTGAAACTCGTCGAGGTGCTGAAAGACCAGCCCTGGATACAAAAAATCGCTGGCAGTAGGTAATAGTGGGATCGACAGGGGAGAGGGGGGCTGTTTCGGGGACACCTTACTAAATTATGCTGACAGACCAGCATAATTTAGTAAGGTGTCCTCATTATTTTTTTTGTTAAATTTTACAGGTTAGAATATAATCAAGGTATCTATCTATAAGGGATGATCAGAGTGACACAGATTACCATCAGCGCCCCGGCCAAAATCAATCTGACCCTGGATGTATTGGGGAAGCGAGCGGACGGGTACCATGACATTGAGTCGGTAATGCACCAGGTCAACCTCTGTGACCGGGTGACGGTGGCCGTTATCCCCGAAGGGATCGAGGTCTACAGCAATAATGCAGAGCTGCCCAGCGGTGAGGGTAACCTGGTGTACCGGGCGGCGATGGCAGTGGTGTCCTGGTTAGGAATCAAAACAGGATTTCGTATCTATTTAGAGAAGAATATACCTCTGGGTGCCGGCTTAGCAGGCGGCAGCACTGATGCGGCTGCAGTTATCAAGGCGATTAACCGACTCCTGGGGTCAAGGATCAGTTTCCCGGTGATGCTGAGACTGGGTCAGTCGGTAGGTTCAGATGTCCCCTTTTGCATGGTTGGCAATACCGCTCTGGCTCAGGGGAAAGGAGAAATATTAACCAGGGTAGATAACCGGGTTTGCCTCTATCTGGTCCTGGTGAACCCTGGATTTCAGGTTTCCACCGCTCAGGTGTATAATCTGATTGACCGGGAAACAATAGTCGACCATCCGGATTCCTCAAAAATGATACAGGCTCTGGCGAGCGGAGATTTTAAAGGGGTTGTTTCCGGACTGGGTAATGCGATGGAGAAGGTAACCTTTAAGCTGCATCCTGAACTGACGGGGATCAAAGCCGATCTGTTACGGGTTGGTGCGGCAGGTGCGCTGATGTCTGGGAGTGGTCCTACAGTATTTGGGGTGTTTTCGAGACCGGAAGAAGCCTGTCGGGCATTCCATATAATGAAAGAGACTTACCCTCACACCTTTTGGTGTTCGTCATATATGGGAAATGGGGGACAGCATGGAGAAGAGATTAATACCAATTAAGCTGGACAACTATCAGCCTCTACGTGAGCTGGTTTTTGAGGCTTTACGGGATGCCATAATAAAAGGAATACTCAAACCAGGTGAACGCTTGATGGAAGTACAGTTAGCTGAGGAATTGGGGGTTTCGCGGACCCCGGTCCGGGAAGCCATCCGCAAACTGGAACTGGAGGACCTGGTAGTTATGATCCCCCGTAAAGGTGCTTATATCTCAGGTATATCGATGAAGGATATAGCGGATGTTTTTGAGGTGCGGGCTGCTGTGGAGGCCCTGGCAGCAGGTTTGGCTGCCGAGCGCATAACTGATGAGGAACTGGAGGAACTGGAGAGAATTCTGGTTAAAAAGGCTGAGATCATTGAAGCCAATGACCTTGACCGCCTGGTAGAAATTGACACCCAATTCCACGAATGTCTTTACCAGGCCAGCCGTAATGCTAAACTGGTTCAGATCATCAATAACCTGAGTGAACAGATCCATCGTTTCCGGAGTACCTCCTTGGCCTCTCCAGGCCGAATGAAGGAGGCCCTGGAGGAGCACAGAAAGATTGTCGAAGCCATTTCAGAACGGAACATTGCACTGGCCCAGAGTCTGGCCCAGGAACACATCGAGAATGCGGAAAACCGCATGCTCGAAGCCATCCAAAAAAACGGAATGGAAGAAACAGGTACGCAGGAGGACGGTAATGAATAGTTTTGATACCGTTATTTTAGCCGGAGGAGTCAACTCCGGTGAATTGCGCAAGTATGCACCTTATGAGAACGAAGCCCTCATTATTATAGGCAATTACCCAATGATCCACTATGTTTACGGGGCATTGAAGAATACCCCCCGGGTGGGGAATATAATTATCAGCGGCCCGTGTGATTCACTCAGGCCAATATTCCCGAAAGAGGATAACCTGCAGTTTGCCAATTCCGGTGAAGATGCCATCGACAGTTTTGCCAACGCCATACCATTATGCAATTCTGAAAAGATTCTGGTCATGCCGGCTGATATCCCTTTTATAACTCCCGAGGCTATCGAGGATTTTATAAACAGCTGTGAGGAATATGATGCGGATTTCTACTATGCTATCGTCCCCCGGGAGGTAAACGAGGCGCGGTTTCCCCGGGTCAAAAGGACATACGTCAAGCTGAGGGAAGGGGTCTTTACCGGGGGAAATCTATTTTTGATCCGGGCTGATGCAGCCATGCAGGGTATTGAGATGGGCAAACAGTTGGTAGCAAACCGCAAAAACCCCATTGCACAGGCTCGTTTATTCGGAATGGATCTGGTCATAAAATACGTTTCAGGAAGGCTGTCTATTCCTGATGCTGAGGAGCGATTTAAAAAAATCCTGAATCTTACAGGCAAGGCAGTTATCTCCCGGTATGCTGAAGTGGGAGTTGATGTTGACAAGCCAAGTGACCTCAAACTGGCAGAAAAGTACCTGGGGAAAGGTCGATAGAAACTGGGTATTTAGGGTTCTTAATCCTCTTACTCATCTGGGCCGACCATAATCAACCATTAGTCTTATTATGCAAATTAACAGGTAATACAGACGAAGTGTAAAGAAGCGACTCCCTGTTGCAGGGAACGTGTAAATAATGAGATTGGGTGTAGGCTATCGAGTCAACCAATAAACATTCATTTGGGGGTGAAACTATGCCGCTGAAGGGAATCAGAATTCTGGACTTATCACGCCTTCTTCCCGGGCCATTCGCCTCCCAGGTCCTGTCCGATTATGGGGCCGAGGTGATCAAGGTGGAGGATACAGCTGACGGCGACTACCTGCGGGCCTCGCTCCCTCTGGTTGACAACCTGGGGACTTTTTTCTGGAGCATAAACCGGGGCAAAAAGAGCATCAAACTGGATCTGAAGTCGCCTGCCGGCGTTGAGATATTTAAACGACTGGCAAAAAGCGCGGACGTGGTTCTGGATGGCTTCCGGCCGGGGGTAATGGATCGGCTGGGAGTGGGCTATTCGGTCCTGAAGGAGATTAATCCCGGCCTCATATACTGTTCCCTGACCGGTTACGGCAACAGCGGACCATACCGGGACCGGGCCGGTCACGATATCAACTACCTGAATTATACCGGGGTTTCCAGCTTGACGAGGACAGAAACGGGAACTCCGGTTATTTTGGGATTCCAATTGGCGGATATCGGTGGTGGCTCCCTGTGGGCGGTTATAGCTATCCTTTTGGCCCTGCAGGCCAGAAACCGCACCGGCAAGGGTCAGTTCTGTGATGTATCCATGATGGACGGTGCCTTTGCCTGGACCCAGTTTGCACTGGCCGCCTGGCAGACCCGGGACCTGCGCCAGAACGGAGGGCAGCAGGAGGTTTTAAGCGGCGGTTATGCCTGTTACCAGATCTATGAGACCGGAGATGGCAAATATGTCAGCCTGGGAGCACTGGAAGGTAAATTCTGGGCAGGGTTCTGCCAGAAGATAGATCGTCCAGAGTATATCAAAGAACAAATGATCGCTTCTGCTCAGCCCCGGATAATCGAGGAGCTGAGACAGATGTTCAAGACCAGAACCCGGGATGAATGGGTGGAGTTTTTTGCTGATGTTGACATATGTTTCTCGCCCCTCTTGGAGTATGATGAGGCGGTACATAATGAACATTTAAGGCATAGAAATATGCTGGTGGAGGTACAGGACAGCGAACGCCGGGCAACCGTAATGGGAGCACCAGTCAAGCTCTCGGACACTCCCGGCAGGGTCTTAAGCTCAGCGCCGGCTCCCGGGCAGCATACTGCCGAACTGCTGTCGGAGGTCGGTTATTCGGAACCAGAGATCACCGATCTCCTGGACAGGAAAGTCGTGGTTTGAGCACCATTTGGACACAAGGCAGGTAATTGTATAAAATGTAATGGGACTTATAGATTCACTGTCCTAAAGTCTCGCTAAACTGAGAAACTAGTAAGGAAGTGGAATTTTGGCGAAGATTACTGGGGTCATACTGGCAGCCGGGAAAGGTGTTCGCATGCGCTCCCGTCTGTCCAAGGTTCTGCATCCCGTAGCCGGAATACCAATGGTCGGCCATGTGGCCAGGGCGGCCAGGGCCGCCGGGATTGACAGTTTGGTGCTGGTAGTCGGGCATGGCCGTGAACAGGTGATGGAGGCCATGGCCAGCGATGGGGTTCAATTCGTGGTTCAGGAACAGCAGTTGGGAACCGGACATGCGCTCCTTCAGGCCGAGGAGGCGGTGGGAGGATCTGAAATAATCCTGGTCCTGTGCGGGGACACTCCCCTCCTAAGGGCAGAGACTCTGGAGAAACTGATCAATTACCACCAGGAAAATCAGGCCGCTGCGACCGTGCTTACAGCACAGTTGGAGTGCCCCGAAGGGTATGGAAGGATAATTCGGGACCAGTTAGGTGATATTGTTAGAATAGTTGAGGAAAAGGATGCCTCCCCGCAGGAAAAAGAGATCAGGGAAATCAACTCCGGAATCTACTGTTTTGACAAAGAGGTCTTTCAGACTCTAAAGGGTATTACCCCAGAAAACGCTCAGGGGGAGTACTATCTCACTGATGCTCTGGTGGAGTATCGCAAAAGAGGATGCCGGGTTTTGGCATTACCTGCTGCGCTGGAAGAGGATATTTACGGGATCAATGACCGATCACAGCTGGCTTTTGCCGAAAGGATACTGCGCCAGCGTAAATGTACTGAGGTTATGCTGTCCGGGGTCACCATAATTGATCCGGCAACCACCTATATCGACACTGAGGTCAAAATAGGTATGGATACCACCATACTGCCCTTTACCATGATCGAAGGGCAAACCGTTATTGGTGAGGACTGCCTGGTCGGGCCCGGGTCAAGGATCATCTCTTCCCGGATAGGCAACCATGTTACCATTGACAACTCCAAGATAATTGAAAGCCAGATTGGTGATGGGTGCAACATCGGACCTTATGCCTATCTCAGACCGGGTACTGAACTGCACCAGGATGTCAAGGTAGGCGATTTCGTCGAGGTTAAAAAATCCGTGGTCGGAAAAGGCAGCAAGATACCACATCTGGCGTATGTGGGTGACGCAACGATTGGATGTCACGTCAATGTGGGTGCAGGAACCATCACCTGTAACTATGATGGGGAAAACAAATACCCCACTGTTATTGAAGATGGCGCCTTTATCGGCAGCAATACCAACCTGGTGGCTCCGGTGAGGATTGGACAAAACGCCACTACCGGAGCGGGTTCCACCATAACCAGAGACGTACCTCCCTTCTCATTGGGAGTTGAGAGAGCATCACAAAAGGTCATAGACAACTGGCGCCAGCGAAGGCAAAAACATAACAACGAATGAGTATCGGGAGGGAATGGGGCTGAAATGAACGGTTCAAGGTGGAGACTCAAGGTATTTACCGGCAATGCTAATCCGGAACTGGCCGGGGAGATTGCTGATTACCTGGGGGTTCACATTGCAGATTCCAAAGTAAAGACGTTTTCCGATGGAGAGATAAGTGTGGCCATTGATGAGAGCGTACGCGGGGTGGATGTGTATATTGTCCAGCCTACCTGCGCACCGGTCAATGATTACCTGATGGAGCTCCTTATTATGATCGACGCGGTCCGCCGGGCTTCGGCTGCCAGGATTAACGCCGTCATACCTTATTATGGGTATGCCCGGCAAGACCGTAAGACCCGCGCTCGTGATCCAATCACGTCAAAAATGGTAGCCAATCTGATAACTTCTGCTGGTGCGGACCGGGTTATTACCGTTGACCTGCACGCCGGGCAGATTCAGGGCTTTTTTGATATTCCGGTTGATCACCTGCCTGGAGTTCCTATGCTGGCAGAGTACTTTCGCAACGCCCCCATGGACGATGTGGTAGTACTGTCACCAGACCTGGGAGGTGTTACCCGGGCGCGCGATCTGGCCAACCGGCTGAACGCATCGATTGCCATAATTGACAAGTGCCGGCCGGAGCCTAATGTGGCGGAGGTCATGAACGTTATCGGGGATATTGCAGGCAAGTCAGTTATTATAGTTGATGATATGATAGATACCGCCGGGACTATCACCCTGGCCTCGCGCGTAATGCTGGACAGGGGTGCCAAGGAGGTATATGCCTGCGCCACTCACCCGGTGTTGTCAGGCCCGGCCCTGGAGCGGCTGTCCGAGGCACCGCTGAAGGAGATTGTAATAACCAATACCATTCCCATTCCCAGGGACAAGCGGATTAAGAACATGACCATCCTATCTGTTGCACCGCTGATAGGCGAGGCCATCCTGAGGATACATGAGGACCTGTCCGTTAGCAAGTTATTTGATTAGACCGTGAACTACCCAGAGGTGAAGACATTTTAAACTGGGTTGCAATGAAAGATCTGATTCATAGATCGGTATGGGATAAAACCTCACACCTAAGACTGATAATGCTGGGTAAAGAGGACCAATAAGGAGGAACAAAATGGCTAAGAGTATAAACCTCGAATGTGTTAAGCGAGAGATATCTACCAAAGGCAAATTGAACGAACTGCGCCGGCAGGACATGGTGCCGGGGATAATCTACGGCAAAGGTTTTTCGTCGGTTCCACTGGCCTTCAAACAGGCTGATTTAAACAAGATATTCAGGACTCACGGCACAGGCGGATTGTACAAGTTGAGCATGCAGGGAGAAGAACCGGCTATGGCCCTGGTGCGCGATGTGCAGCGGAAGCCACTTACCGGCGAGATCGTTCATGTTGACTTTTTGCAGGTCAAGATGACCGAAAGCATTACCGCCCTAGTTCCGATAGTTGTTGTCGGGCAGGAGGAACTGGTTAAACAGGGGGCCATACTGCAGGTCGGCTTGAAAGAGGTCGAGATCGAGTGCCTGCCCGGTGATTTGCCTGAAAGCCTGCATTTGGATGTATCCGGGAGAGAAATGGGAGACACCGTTCTGGTCCAGGATCTGGAACATTCAGATAATGTACGGATCGTGACTGACCCGGATTCCGTAGCCCTGGTCATATCACACCCGTCCCGCGAGGTTGAGGAACCCGCGGAATCCGAGGAGGCAACCGCCGGTGAAGCAGCTCAAGGAGAGACACCCGGGGAATAGGATGATATAGTTGAAGTTGATTGTGGGGTTGGGAAATCCGGGCCAGGAGTACAAAAATACCCGCCACAATGTTGGCTTTATGGTGGTTGAAGAATTGGCCCGTCAATTGAAGGTTGACAAACAGAAGCATATTCATAATGGAGTGGTGGCTTGGGCCCGGTTTCATGGTGAGACTCTGTTAATCGCCAAACCTCTCACCTTCATGAACCTATCGGGGAAAGCGGTCCAGCAGATGGTGAAAGCTAACCGTGTGACCCAGTCTGAATTAATCGTGGTAATGGATGACCTGGATCTTATGCCCGGGGTTATTCGCCTGCGGGCCCGGGGAGGCAGTGGCGGACATAGGGGACTGCAGTCCGTCATTGACTGCCTGGGGACCCAGGAATTCCCACGATTGCGAGTAGGTATAGGAAGACCGCCTGATGATGACGCTATTGATTGGGTATTGACCCGGTTTGGCCAGGATGAAGAGGAGCTGATCAAACCAGCTATTAATCAGGCGGTGGAGGCTCTAAAGCTTTGGCTGGTACTTGGTATCGAGAAAGCTATGAATCGATTTAACTGATTCCGGAAAAAACCATTTGTCTTGGAGTATAATTAGATCAGGGCGTTTAACCTGCACTGGTTAAAGCATATCCCCCATTTCGAGGCTTGCTCCGATGTCCCTCATGTCATCAGAGGATGCCATTCCGTCAAAGTGGCGTCAATTCTCGTCTTAGCTGATGTATTCGTTTTATCAATAGAAAGTAAAAGCCGGTAACCGGCGTTTAACGCAGGTTGCCAATCCGGACTCGCTAGTGAACCATTACTCGTGATCAGCGGTCATAAAACCGCTGACAGGTTCAGCTGATAGATCCTGGTATGCCGGGGTCTTTTGCTCTTGATCCAAGGAATATCCATGAAAGGGGGAATCGGATGAATGTAATACTAATCTGTGCGGTAATACTCCTGGTATGCGCCGTTTCAAGCAAAGTGCTTTACCGGTTTGGCATACCAACACTGATACTATTCCTTACCATAGGCATGCTGATGGGTTCAGAGGGCCCGGGCGGGATCTATTTTGATAACGCCCAGTTGGCCGAAAATATCTGTAACCTGGCTTTGTTAATAATCATTTTTTCCGGAGGCTTTGACACCAACTGGAAAACCGCCCGGCCGGTTGCTTTCGCATCTGGAGTTTTGGCTTCTATAGGAGTAGTGTTAACTGCGCTTCTGGTAGGGGCTTTCGCACACCATGTTCTGGGGTTTACCCTGCTCGAAGGGTTGCTATTGGGTTCTATCATTTCTTCCACTGACTACGCTTCAGTGTTTTCTATTCTGCGCTCGCAGCAGTCCGACTTAAAGAATAACCTGGCGCCATTACTGGAAATGGAAAGTGGTTCCAACGACCCGACGGCTAATATGCTGACTGTTATCTTTCTCGGTCTGTTAGTAGGTGAAAGTCAGAATATTGGGTTTATGATTTTAACCCAAATCGCTGTCGGAGCGTTCTTCGGCGTTTTTGTGGGCAAGACAGCGGTATGGCTAATAAACCGCATTAATCTTGATATTGACGGTCTTTATCCAATCATGGTCATTGGAGTGGCCTTATTGACGTATTCCGGCGCTGGCCTGCTCGCGGGAAACGGCTTTTTAGCCGCCTATATTACCGGGCTGATTATGGGGAACAGCAAGCTGGTAAACAAAGTCAGCCTGGTTCGATATTTTGATGGGCTGTCCTGGCTGATGCAGATTCTGCTGTTCATGACTCTGGGACTGCTTGTCTTTCCCTCCCAGTTACTGAGTATAGCTGTCTCAGGTGTTCTGGTCGCCGTATTCTTGATTTTTGTCGCGCGCCCGGTAGTAATATTCCTGGTGCTGAGCGTCTTCAAGAGACCGGTTAAAGAGCAGCTGCTGGTTTCCTGGGTTGGATTTCGTGGCGCTGCCTCCATCGTTTTTGCCACCTACCCACTGACAGCCGGCATTCCCATGGCAGAAGAGATTTTCAATATTGTTTTCTTCGTGGCCCTGGTCTCGGTTTTATTGCAGGGTACCCTGCTTATTCCGATTGCCAAAAAATTGAACCTGATGGAGCCGGAAGGAACCATTCTCCGAACCTTTACTGATTATTCAGGAGAGATTTATGCTGAGCTGCTGGAGGTAACCATTCCTGAAGGCAGTCCTTTGGCCCGAAGAGCCATTATGGATCTGGATATATCCCCGGATGTATTGATAATGATGATTAAACGGGAGGGCAAGATGATTACTCCCCGCGGCAAGACAGTCCTGCAAGCGGGGGATACGCTCATGCTGGCCGGGGATAATGATGTGCTCCTTGAGATTGATGCCCGGGCCCGGAGCCAGAGTGATGATTCCTTTACCAGTCCGGCTTAAGTAGGTGCTGTATTAATGAACACCCGACCGGCGTAAATGGTATAGTGTAATTAGCAGGGAAGGGACCTCCGGCACAGCATAGATATGGTCCAAGGCCAATATAATTGAGGTATAGCCAGTGGGTTTTTCCGGAGACAATAACCCAAGGAGGGAAAACCCACATGAAAGTTTATTATATCTGTGAAAGCTGTCAGGAGGTTTTTTACGAAGGCAAACTGGGTGAAGAAGAGGGGATTCTTACGGTTGATGCCCTCTGCCCGGATTGTGCCGAGGAACTAAACCCTTCGGGAGAAATGAAATTCACCAATCACTTTTACTCTTAAACAGGAACCAAATGAGATAAACAGGTGGAGGTCCATACTCCAGGACGTCCACCCTTTGTCGTTGGGGGAGGATTGACCGTGTCTTTGGTAGTTGAACAGATGACCGAGACCCTGCAGCAAGGTAACAGCTGCCTTTTAAGCGGTTTGGACGGATCATGCAAGACTTATGTGGTATCACAGCTGATGCAGAGTGTGGGGCGTAAGCTCGTATATATGACTGGTGAGATTGAAGAGGCGTATGATATAGCCCGTTCCTTGCGCGGCATCCTGGGGGGTGAGGCTGTGACCGTTCTGCCGCCAAAGAACTATCTCGCCCGGGAGTCAGAGGGCCATTCTCAGGATAACATGGAACGAATGACTTTCTTCAGCGAGATCCTGGAACACCCTCGGAGGGCAGAAGTACTGGTGATGTCAGCTGCATCCCTGATTTTTGAGACGGTCCCCCCTGATCTTCACCTGGCTTCCGCCATCAAGATAACGGCAGGCAGCACCATTGATCTGGAAAAGCTTCTTTCCGGGCTGGTCGATGCGGGATATGTCCGGCATCCCCTGGTTGACAGCCCCGGTGAGTTCTCAGTCCGGGGAGGAATCATTGACATCTACCCGGTAAGGATGAGGGAACCGGTCCGGGTTGAGATGTTCGGTGATGAGGTCGAGTCGCTGCGTCGGTTCGCCCCTGACACGCAGCGATCAACCGGAAAGCTCAAGAGTGTCAACATTTGGCCAGCCAAGGAAACACCGGGTGAAGGGGGACGGGTATGGCAATACCTGGCGGGGGAATGGCCGATATGGGTTGATGACCTTACCCGCTTCCGGGAATCCTGGATGACCCACCTGCGCCGGTACCGCAACTTCCTGCGCCAGACGCGCAATGAGACTGGAATTGAACGGCTCAAAACCTTCGAATGGGAGGAACTGGAACGTGAATTGCGGCAGCGCCCGGTGGTTTACCACTCCTTCTTCGCCCGCAGTCTTCCAGGTGAGATTCCGGTACAGATGATGCAGCACATTGCCCAGCATGAGTGTGAGCCTCTTTGGACCAGTCCGGGTCAACTGCGGCAGAGCCTTGAAGACTGGCAATCCCGGGGATGGAAGGTAATGCTGGCGATTCCGGAAAAGAAGATGCAGGACCGTATCCGGCAGGATCTTACGGAAAACCTGGTGCCTCTCGGTTACCAGTTTGTGCGCTGGCGTTTGGAACGGGGGTTTGTCAGTTCCACCCTGGGGGAGGTCCTGGTGACGGAAAAGGACCTGGGACGCAAGAGAAGCAGCCGTTCGCATCATCAGGCTTCCCGGGGGGCACGGATAACTGCGGCGGAACTGGCCATTGGCGATTATGTGGTCCATGAACAGCATGGGATTGGGATATTCCAGGGGGTTTCCCGGCAGGAGGTCGATGGGGTTAAACGAGAGTACCTGACTATCCAATATGCCGGGACGGATCGGTTGTACCTGCCGGTGGATAAGCTGGGTCTCCTGACCAGATACAGCGGAGGTGGAGAGCCCCGGCTCAACAAGCTGGGAGGGAGCGAGTGGGAGCGAACCAAAAAGAGGGTTCAGTCTTCGGTTCAGGAGATGGCCCAGGAACTCCTGGCACTTTACAGCGCCCGGGAAAAGATAACAGGTTTTGCTTTCTCACCGGGGACTGTCTGGCAGAAAGAGTTTGACGAGGGGTTCGAGTTTGAGGAAACACCGGACCAGGCCAGGGCCATTGCTGAAGTTTTTTCCGATATGGAAAAGCCACGCCCCATGGACCGGCTGGTGTGTGGGGATGTGGGTTACGGCAAGACGGAAGTGGCCATGCGGGCTGCCTTCAAAGCCATCATGGATCACAAGCAGGTAGCGGTCCTGGTCCCGACCACCATACTGGCGGAGCAGCACTACCGCACCTTTGTAAAACGGTTTGAGTCTTATCCGGCTGTGATCGAGGTACTGAGCCGGTTTCGCACCGTATCCCAGCAGAAGAGGGTCATCGAGGACCTGCGCCGTGGGGTGGTGGATATAGTCGTCGGAACCCACCGCCTCCTCTCGCGTGACATCCAGTTCAAGGACCTGGGCCTCCTGGTGGTGGATGAGGAGCACCGCTTTGGGGTGCGGCAGAAGGAGAGAATCAAGGCCCTGACCAGGACGGTTGATGTCATGAACCTAACCGCCACCCCCATTCCCCGGACACTGCACATGGCCATGACCGGCTTGCGCGACCTGTCGGTTATTGAGACCCCGCCCCCCGAACGATATCCGATCAACACCTATGTAATGGAGTACAACCCCGATCTGGTGAGGGAGGCTATACTGGCTGAGGTCGAACGCGGCGGGCAGGTGTTTTACCTCCATAACCGGATCAACAATATGGAACGGGTTAAACATGAACTGGACCTCCTGCTCCCTGGCCTGACTATCGATATGGCTCACGGCCGCATGGAAGAGAAGGAACTGGCTGCCGTAATGAGCCGGTTCATGGATGGAAAAACCAGTGTCCTCTTGTGCACTACCATCATCGAATCCGGTTTGGACATGCCGAACGTGAATACCCTGATAGTAGACGAAGCTGACCGGCTGGGACTGGCCCAGCTCTACCAGATCAGAGGCCGGATTGGCCGTTCCAACCGGGTAGCATATGCCTACCTGACCTATCGCCCGGACCGCTCCATAACCGAGACGGCACAGAAACGGCTGAATGCTATCCGGGAGTTTACCGACCTGGGTTCAGGAATGCGCATTGCTTTGAGGGACCTGGAGATCAGGGGAGCCGGCAACATCCTGGGACCGGAGCAGCACGGCTATATTGAAGCCGTAGGATTTGACCTTTACTGCCGTCTCCTGGAGGAGGAGACCGCGAGAACCCGTGGCGAAATCCCCGTCAGGCGGGAGATACCGCAGTTGGATATCAAGGTGGACAGTTACATCCCGGATACCTATATCGATGACCCGGGCTTAAAGATCCAGGTCTACCGCCAGGCCATGATGGCCAACAATCTGCCCGAGATCACCGAGATAGAAAAGGGCCTTCGCGACCGGTTCGGGCCACCCCCGCCACCGGTGCAGAACCTCTTGAGGATTTCCCGCTTGCGGCTAACGGCGCGGGACAAAAGCATCAGGCACATCAACACCGATAGCCGGCAGATTGAGTTAACCCTGGATAACCCTCTGGGGGTCCGGGTAGAAGGATTGGCCAATCTGGCGCAGAGGTACGGTATGAAGATCAGCGTTACCAACCAGAATACCCTGGTATTAAAATCGAGTGGTGGGTTGTCACTGGAGGCCCTGGAGGATCTCCTGGGGGTTATCTAAAAAAGTTAGAATATCAGGTTCAGTATTCCCAAAACCACATCAGAAACAAATCCCATAATCCCCACCGGGCTGGGCAAGGGCACCTTAAGTGCCAGTAAGACACTCAGGGTAAAACCGAGCAGCCATATGCAACCGGCGGTGATCAGCTCTCGCCACGCTTCCTCCTGTACTAAAGGGAGAGCTTCATAAACTGCCAGGGATAGAAAAGCAACAGTTATAAGGAATATATTCATATAAAGCGCCCCTTTACCGATTCTGTATCCCTCTTAAGGCTAATCCGCTGGTCTTCAAGGTGGCTAATACTTCTACCTCTACTTCCAGGGCGGGAAATATCTCATCCCAATTATCTTTCATGACCTGCCACTCCCGGGGATAACTGCTGTAAACGGCCCGACCAAAACCGAAAACATCGGATTTAAAGTCTTCCTGAGCGGCCTGCAAAGCTGCCAGAACCTCATTGCGCACGGCAGCAGCGAACCGGCGTTCCATGCTGGCCCATGTCTTAGACTCGTCCAGGAGCTGGATTTCTTCCTGGGTTTCAGCAAATGAACCTTCAACTTCTATCCTGATTTTAATTACTGGGCGGCCGTCAATCATTTGCGGTATGATTTTCCGTCCTGTTTGTCTGATTTCCAGGCTGATTAGGCGGTCTTCCTCTTGCGGATTCTGGATTACTATTACCCCGCTCTTGACTTTATCTCTGACCCACAGAACTCCTCGGCTTTGGCGATCGTTTAGCCAGCCCACCAGCTGATTTCCTTTATAGGCCCCTAGGCCCGACATTTGGGCACTGCGCGAGATTACTATCTCGCGAAGCATACCTTGCTCGGGCTGGTGCACGGGCCTATTAACAATTTCCACCGCACCCAAGACCGGTTCCAGTCCCTCAGTTTCTAACTCCCGGCAGAATTCCAATACCGTGGGAACCCAGGAGGTTGATTTCCTGGCCGTGACTACCTTGCCAATTTCCTCAAAGCCCCGGTTAGGCTGGCGTTCCAACTCAAATCTGGCTGACATGATCTCCTCTAGGGTACTTCCTTTCACCACCATCAGGTATGTACTCAAACGAGGTTCCAGGTCGCGGCTATAAAAATCCAATACCTGGGCTATGCCATCCTCCTCCCGGGCTAATTTCTCACCAATCAGCACCACCCGGTTGTGGTCCCAGAATATCTGGCGGGGAGACTCACTGGCGAGGTTGCGTACTGCCTGAAAAATCGTGTGTCCGGTAGTGGAGACCGGCCAAAATGACTTTTCGTCAATTGTCTCTTGACCGGAGCCGGCCATGGCAAATGGTTTGGCAACATGAACAGATACCTTAATCAGACCGTCTTCCGTTCGATCAAAGCCGGCCAGCATGACCAGTCCCAGGTTTTCAATCTCTATACGGTCCCAACACCCGGAACAACAGAAGCATCCCAGGAAGAGGCATATCAGGAGGATTTTAGCCCTGATCCGCATTTGATGTCCCCTTTCTGAACAAATTCTTAATCCCCAGCGCAATATACAATACTGACAGGATTAATATTAGAAAACTGATGGAGAAGACGATCATTGATCCGGTTAAGACATTTATGAGGCCGATCAGGCTTTCATAGGAAAAGACACTGACCGTTATCATTAAGGCCCCAAGGGGGTAAACCAACGATCGGTAGTCTTTCAGGTCCAGGAGTTGGGCCAAGCCAACCGCTGTTGTCCGGAGAAACAGGGAGACTTTAATTCCGCCGGCGAAAAGCCATACTATGGTGATCAAGGATTCGATATGCTCAAAGAAAACCCCCAGACTTACCAACCGTGCTAACGCAAAAGCCGGCAAAGTATAGGCGTTGAACAAGGGACCGAAAACCGAGGCCATGCACAAACAATGGATAACGAGAATAGACGTACTTGTCAATATTGCCCCCATCGATAGCGGCAGGGCCTGGCGGGGATTATTGAGATGAGGAAGCAGCATGCCTATGACCAGAAACTCAGTATAGAAGGAGAGGACACTTGCCGAAGGCCCGATCAGTTCACCAGGGCCCTGGGCGAAAAAAATGGGACGAAGATAGCCGGGATCCATGAGATTGTAAGCGGCGGCTATAACGACAAGCAGAAGAAATACCACCACGGGTACCATAATGCCTACTAACCGGGAATTAATCTCCATTCCGTTGCGGGCCGAGTTTGCTACCAGGAATGCTGCCGAAACCAAAAATACCAGGATCGGGGTTTCCACCATCAGGCTCGTGACCACGGCTTCACCAAGTGTGCGGAGGACGGAGGCTGCTATCATAAAATAAAACCAAAGGATAACAGACCCTGCCAGTATACCGCCAATGGGGCCCAACAGTTCCTTCGTATAACCAATGATTGTTTTGTCCGGGTGTTTTAATCCCAGGTGAACAATAAGCCACACCAGGGGTATGGCTATCAGGGAACCGAGGACATCGTTTGCCCAAGCGGTAGCCGGATTGCTTACCATGGTGACGGTGGGACATATCACGACGACCGGGACTAAACGGACAAGAAGCAGCACGGCAAAAAACTGGTATGCAGAGATGCGTCCTTTTTCCAGGAGATTCACTTAGGATTCCCCCCTTTGGAGCCGGAATCCTCATCCGGCGGGGGCGGTTCAGGCCTCTGTCCGGCGGCTTGTCGGGTTTGATTACGACCGGCTGTAAACGAGGGGCGTTTGAGTCTGCTCCACCAGGGTACTCTTACCACGCTGTCGGCCAGACCGCTTGGAATCAATGGCAAGAGGGGTTCAGCATAGGGTACGCCGAAGGAGCGCAGTGCCGCCAGGTGGATCAGCAGGGCCGCTAATCCCCAGATCAACCCATATAGTCCCAGGATACCCCCCAAAATTAGAAATATAAAGCGGAGCATGCGTATGCTGATTCCCATGCTGAATATAGGGCTTGCCAGAGATGCAATCGCAGTAATTGAGACCATAATCACCATAAACGGGGAGACTAACCCAGCCTGAACCGCAATCTGACCAAGAAACAAAACCCCCAGGATGCTGACGGCTGGACCAAATACCAGGGGAACCCGAACTGTACCTTCTCTTAAAACCTCATAGGCTAAATCCAGTATGAGTGCTTCGGCCAGGGCCGGAAAAGGGACCCCCTCCCGTTGAGCGGCGATGGATACCGCCAGGGGTGTGGGAATCATCTCCGGGTGAAAGGTGACACCGACTACAAAGAAGGTTGGCAGCAGCAGAGCGATAAAGAAAAGAAATAGACGCAGCATCCGCAGGAGACTGCCGATTAGAAACCGTTCAAAGTAGTCATCGGGGGCTGACAGGAACATGAATAGGTTGCAGGGTACAATAAGAACAAAGGGGGTCCCCTCCGTAAGAATCGCTATCCGGCCTTCCAACAGTGCGCCTACCACCCGGTCGACTCTTTCGGTGCGCAGGACGGTAGGAAACGGGGAGAAGGGGGCATCTTCTATTAACTCTTCCAGCTGTCCGGATTCCTGAATACTATCGATCGAGATGCGGTCAATCCGGTTGCGCACCTCCTGTACAATTTCATCTCTGGCCACCCCCGCGATATATAAAACGGAAATGGTCGTTCGACCTATGGCCCCAATCGTGCGCTCCTCAATGCGTAGCCGGGGATCGTGTATGTGCCTGCGGACGATGCTGGTGTTGATTCGCGTGGTTTCGACAAACCCTTCCTTGGGGCCACGTACGGTAGGTTCAGTGGAGGGCTGTTCTATGTTCCGGCCCTTCCAGCCCTTTACATCGGCAATGAGGCCGAGGTTATGGCCGTCAACCAGGAGGACGGAGTTGCCAAAGCAGATCTCTTTCAGGAGATCTTCCATTCGCCCCACTTCGGACAGTTCATCCTTGGCTAATAAGCGAGATTTCAGCTGGTTGTAAATTTGGGCCGGAGTGGGCTCTTTCAGGGGAGGCCAATCTGATAAAAAGCCAATTGGCTTGAGGATGTCCTGGCTGACACCCTGATCGTTTACCAGGCCGTCAATGTGTGCGATCAGGACTTCTGTATCAGAGTAAGCCCCGAATTTAATCCTGCGGACAACCAGGTCAGCGCTGTGGCCGAAGGCTTGCCGAATCCTTTGTTCGTTATCGGTTATGCTAAAGCTGATATCTCCTGTATATTTCAAATCCGGTTCTGGAGACATATAACCGGTATTTTCACTTGATGATATCTCAGGGGTGCGGTTGCGTGAAGTTCTAAACCTGCGTCTCATTTAATAATCTCTCCATAAGATGGTGCTGTTCTTTATCCGAATGAGGCACCAGCCGTTTATATGATTATCACGGTAATTGATGCTTAAGGATTTGGTGGGCTGGTATTTTGGGCTCAATAAAATATCTACCGTAATTACCTTATTTAGGGTCTGCGGTTGTCTGCTGCATTATACATATTTGCCCAAACGGCGGCGATGATATTTGTGGCGAACTGGTGAAGCAAAAAGTGAATAAATGGGGATTCTGGGTTATATACTATCAGTGAGAAAGAGAACCAAATCAATGAAAAAAAGGAGGGATAGACCTAGTGAAAGCAACAGGCATCGTACGGCGAATTGATGACCTGGGGCGTGTGGTAATCCCCAAAGAGATTAGGAGAACCTTGCGCATCAGAGAAGGGGACCCCCTTGAGATTTTTGTCGACCGCGAAGGTGAGGTTATTCTCAAGAAATATTCACCTATCGGGGAATTGGGAGACTTCGCCAAGGAATATGCAGACTCCCTGCATGAGGCGATTGGACACATCGCCCTGATTGCGGACCGGGACAATATCATAGCGGTATCCGGTGCACCCAAGAAGGAATTCTTGAATAAGGCCATTGGCCCCGGTGTGGAGAAGACCCTGGAAGACCGCAAATTGGCAGTCATAAACGATCTTAAAGAGCATCCCCACTGCAAACAATGCCCGGTCAGTGAGTCCGAGGGTGGTTGTAAGGTGACCGCGGAGGTGATCGCCCCTATAATCTCCCAGGGAGATCCTATCGGGGCAGTCATAATTATGTCTAAGGACGCGGGGATAAAGATGGGAGAACTGGAAGCCAAACTGGCCGAAACCGCAGCCGGTTTCTTAGCAAAACAGATGGAGCAATAGTTTCCGGCAAAATGAACGGCCTTGCAAAAGGCCGTTTTTTTGGTTTTAAGTGGGACAACTCGGTGACGGGTATTTCGGGAACAACCACTCTATTTCGATATACCATACAAGTTATTCCCAGCGTGGGTGACCACAAACCGCCCCCCTGACACACCACCATCTCGGAAATAGCCGTCCCCAACTCCCCCTGCTTCCCCCGATCCGGGACTCCTTAAAGGAAAGTTGCGTATTCCGAGGACGATAATGGTAAAATACACACAGGGTTTGCGGTCCTTTCGCGGATTAGTGCTGTCAAACCTGAACAATGTGGGAAATCGGAGAGGAGATATTGGAAAAGAAAAGCTTTCTTAAAGGTGCCTTCATACTGGGTGTAGCCGGCGTAGTCAGCAAACTCCTGGGAGCCTTGTACCGGATACCCTTGGCCCGCCTCTTGGGCGGCGAAGGGATGGGGCTATACCAGATGGCTTATCCCATCTATACGACTATTCTGGCACTGGCTACCGCTGGCGTACCGGTAGCCATATCAATTATGGTGGCCCGAAAGGAATCAGATGGTTTAAGCGGTGACAGCCGCAAAATCTTCCGGGTTTCTTTTCTGCTTCTATTCGTCATAGGCGTGGTTTTATCTGCGACCGTTTTTGTATCAGCTGATTTTCTGGCACATACGGTGCTGCAGCAACCCAAGGCCTTTCTGCCCATTGCTGCCATTGCCCCGGCCATTTTCTTTGCCGGGATGCTGTCTGTCTTTCGCGGCTATTTTCAGGGCCATCAGTGGATGGTGCCAACAGCCGTATCTCAAGTGGTTGAACAGATTTTTCGGGTCGCGTTCGTGCTTATCCTGGCTTTCTGGCTCTTTCCCCGGGGTCTGGAAATGGCTGCGGCCGGAGCTACATTCGGTGCGGTTATTGGAGCGGTGGCCGGTCTGATTGTCTTGATTGTTTTCTTAATGAAGTTTCGCCGCCGGCCACTGCCTGGCGGCCGTCTGAGGTACTCCGGTGAATCCTCCCGGCAGCTCGCGGAGCAGCTGATTCGCCTGGCGGTACCGGTATCGCTGGGGGCGATGGTAGTACCCCTGGTACAGATGCTGGATGCGGTTATTGTTCCCACGCGCTTGATTTCGGCGGGTTTTTCTGTGTCGCGCGCTACTGAACTGTACGGTCAGTTATCAGGGATGGCATCAGTGCTCATCAACCTGCCGACTATATTTACCATCGCCATTGCCACCAGTCTGGTACCGGCAGTAGCCGAAGCGGTGGCGGTGCGAGACAAGCTTGCCCTGCAGCAGCGCATCAACGAAGGCCTCAGGATTTCCATGCTGTTGGCATTGCCATCAGCAGCCGGTCTCGGCGTCCTGGCTTATCAGATAACCGACCTCCTGTTCGCCTCACCGGAGGCCGGCATACCACTGGCTTACCTGTCTTTTTCTGTGATTGTCCTGGCGCTCTTTCAGGTAACCAGTGCGGCCCTGCAGGGACTGGGGCACCCGGAGATCCCCCTGCGTCATCTGATGGTGACCGGAGCACTAAAAGTTTTCTTCAATTTTTATCTGACCGGATTGGTGTACCTGAATATAAAGGGTCCGGCAATCGGTACCAGTCTGGCGTTTCTAGTAGGGTCGGCGCTGAATATGATTCAATTGAAACGACGTACCGGGGTCAGTTTTGAATGGGGACGCTATATAAAACTGGCTTTGGTGACTTTCGTTATGGCGATAGTGGTCTATATCTCCTACCAGACCCTGGTGATCAGGGGGATGTATTCTCATATTGCCACCCTGGCGGCAATTGTGGTCGGGGTAGGCGTGTACGGAATAGCCCTGCTTATAACCAGAGAACTCGACCTGGCACTTATCAGGCGCTTATTGAAATTTGGCAGAGGTGGATAAAGAATGAATGGCAAAGCAATTGGAGAACTGGTACAAACCATGAGAACACTGTTATCACCGGAAGGCTGTCCCTGGGATCGGGAACAGAGCCATGCCTCTTTGAAACGGTATCTGATAGAAGAGGCTTATGAGGTGATTGAAGCCATCGACGAAGGCGAGATGGATAAGCTCAGGGAAGAATTGGGAGACTTATTGCTACAGGTGGTGTTCCATGCCGCCTTGGCTGATCAGGCAGGATACTTTGACCTGGACGATGTTGCTGACACCGTTAACCAGAAAATGATAAACCGGCACCCACATGTTTTTGGGAAGATGGAGATCAACACCAGCGATGAGGTCATGCAGAACTGGGAGGGCTTCAAACGCGAGGAAGGTAAACAGTCAATTCTGGAAGGCATACCACGGATGCTGCCTGCTCTTCTCCGGGCGTACAAGCTTCAGGAAAAGGCTCAGAGGGTTGGGTTTGACTGGCCGGATATATCCGGGGCGCTGGAGAAGCTGCAGGAGGAAATCAATGAGTATGTGGTCGCTTCTCAGAACCATGATGCTGACCAGATAGAGGCCGAGATGGGGGATATCTTGTTTGCGGCGGTGAATATTGCACGGATGTCGGGAGTAGAACCGGAACAGGCCTTGCAGAGGTGTAACGATAAATTCACCCGCAGGTTTCAACATATAGAAGAGCGTTTACGTGAAGAAGGGGAACTGCTGGAAGAAGCCGGACTCTTGCGAATGGACAGTTTGTGGGATGAGGCAAAAAGACAGGGATTATAGCGTTTTACGTACCATTAGTATCCGGGTAAGTGTTCAGGGGTCCCCGCCGGGTATGGGACTATGGGACTATTTTTGTCTGGAAAAGCAGGAAATAATTTATTAATAGCGAATTGGCTCTAAGGTGTAACCTAATACACGTCAGGAGGGGATATGATGAATAAAACTGAGTTGATTAGTGATGTGGCAGGCAAAGCCAACATGACCAAGAAAGACGTGGAAAAGGTATTGAGTGCCCTTTTCTCGTCCATTGAAGAGGCATTGAAGAATCAGGACAAGGTTCAATTGGTCGGATTCGGTACTTTCGAGGTTCGTGATCGCAAGGCTCGTACCGGACGTAATCCCCAGACCGGAGAAGAAATCAAGATACCGGCCAGCAGAGTCCCGGCTTTCAAAGCGGGAAAGACTCTTAAAGACGCAGTGGTATAATGCGCCTGGACAAGTTCCTCAAGGTTTCGCGACTTATAAAACGGCGGACTGTGGCCAAAGAGTTTGCGGATAACCAGAGGATAACCGTTAACGGTCGGGTGGCCAAGCCGTCCAGTGAAGTAAATGCAGGTGATTTGCTGGTAATTCAAATGGGTGGCCGGAAACTTACCGTCGAAATATTGGAAATCAAGGACAATGTAAAAGCGAGCGCAGCACAGTCTATGTACCGGATTGTTAGCGAAGAGCCACCTCGTTCCTGAGGTGGTTGTTTTTGTGGATATTAATTATCCTGCCTGAAGTTCCTACCTTAAATACCCTCTGCATATCCACGATTTCATATTAAAAGCCCGAACCACATATATTTGTTTAGTAGATTCGACCTGACAATGGAATAGCCCTGACAAGAATCTGAACCGGGATTCGGCCTGGCGGCGGACTGGACTCTATATTTAGCGGAGAGGAGGGGTATAATGCAGGCCCATGGCATTACACTTACCAATCGCGAGGTCCTGGAGGCAACCGGAGTGACCTTCGTCAGCAGCTTCGATGATCAGGAAGTTATCTTGGACACCACACAAGGTCCTTTACATTTGCGAGGGGAGGAACTGCATATCAGTCAGCTCAGTCTGGAGGAAGGCAAAGTAGTGGTTCAAGGGAAGCTGGTGGTGATAGAGTATAAGCCGACTGGCAGAAATATGAAAGGCAAGGGCAAGAGCCTGGTGGAAAGAATCCTGAAATAACGAGGAGGCCATGTAGACAGAATGTGGATTCAGGCCTGGGAGTTTTTACTTACCGTCGGGATCGGCCTGGCTCTGGCGGGTATATTTCATTTCCACCAGAATATCACCAAACAATTTCCCCTTCGGGGGGTATGGATGTGGTTATTTGACCTCGGTGTTTGGCTGGTGGTCATACCGCTGGTATTTGCCAGCCTCCTGATCATCAATCAGGGTGAGGTGCGTTTTTATGTGTTCCTCGCCCTCATCACCGGAGGCGGGTTATACATAGTCTACTTGAAGTCTCGCCTCAATCGACCTGTGGGATTGGCTGCATTTTATGCCGCAAAGTCAGTCCAGGCTGTGTTATCAGTACTGAGTCTCCCCTGGCGCCTGATCAAATCGCGGGCAAAGAACCCTGTTCCACCCGGCGACGAGCAGTGATGGGTATTGACCGGGACCATCGGCCCAGTACTGATATCCCAATTTGTAAATAAGAAGAAAATCCTTTTGACAATTGGCTATGATGAATGTAATATGTTTATACACATATTGTGGACATATTGTGGATAGTCCGGGAGAGCGAAGATGCATCTTGAGATTCGTGGCCTGGAAAAGTTGAGCTTCAGGGAACGCCAGGTAGTGGCACTTAAGGAAATGGGGCGGAGGAATGAAGATATAGCCAGGATCCTCAAAATAAGCAGCAGCACGGTAGCAACCCTGCTTAACCGGGCCCGGAGTAAAGGTTACGAAGTGGTAATCATAATTCCTGGACAAGCTCTCGGGGTCTACGAGGTGGATGATGAAAACCAGGCAGACTAAACCCAAGAGAAAAAAGATCCGGATACTAAATTTTAGATGGCTGATGGTTTTTCTGGTAGTCTGCTCCATATCATTTGGCTCCCAGGTGGTCACTATTTGGGAGATGAAGCAGGAAATCAAATCTCTTACTGCAAAAAAGGAGCAATTGATCCAGAAAAACAAACAATATCAGGCGAACCTGAATGCGGTTCGCTCTGATGCGATGCTGGAGAAACTGGCCCGTGAAGAGTTAGGTATGATCAAACCTGGAGAAAAGCTATTGGTAGAGGTACTCCCTTAGCGATTAATATCTCAAAATAATTGACAGTATTGATCTTTGTTCTATACAATAATATATGAATGTTATCGACCAATATTGGGGGGGCCTTTTTTTCAAATGCCGACCGAACAAAAAGATATTATCCCAGGGCAGATTATTGAGGGCGTTGTTCAAGGGACCACGAAGTTCGGGGCTTTCATTCAGCTGGAGAACGGAACCGTGGGGCTGGTGCATATTTCCGAAATCGCGGATACCTATGTTCGAGATGTTAAAGATTACTTACAGGCAGGAGACAAGGTACGGGTAAAGATACTAAATGTCCGGGAAGGCAAGGTGGGTCTTTCCATAAAGCAGGCCCGTGAGAAGGAAAGACCAAAGAGAGACAAAGGCAACCTGGATGATAAGCTCAATCGTTTCTTCAAAGAAAGTGACGAACGCCTTCAGCCGTTAAAACTTACCAAAGAGACTAAAAGACGGAACAAGAGTTTTTCAGACACTCCCTAGGGGGTGTCTTTTGTTTATATATGCTTTTCAGCGAGGCAGGGTGCTGGGTTCCCTGCCTTAGTTCATTCAAACGATGGGGGTGGGGTCGTGAGGTATGCTGCTTGTGATGTTGGGACCAATTCCTGCCGTCTGCTGGTGGCAGAGGTACGGGAGGACAATAAACTGAATGTACTGCAGAAAGAGATCGTCACCACCCGCATTGGTGAGGGTCTGGAGAGTAGCGGTTGGTTACGGCCTGCGGCCATCAACCGCACCCTGAACTGTCTGGAATCCTTTGTGGAAGTTATGCGTCGCCAACAGGCCTCGCAAAGGGTGGTTGCGGCTACCAGCGCTGTGCGTGAAGCCACTAATAAAGAGGACTTCCTGGTTCTGGCTGAAGAGAGAATCGGTATGCGGATTGAGGTCTTGAGCGGTGAACAAGAAGGAGAGCTGAGCTACCTGGGGGCAAAAAAGGGGTTGGGATTGAAAGGAAGTCCGGTGCTGGTTGATGTTGGTGGAGGCAGTACGGAGGTTATCTACCAACGGCGCGGTATAAAGTCAACCAGTATCCCGGTAGGGGCGGTTCGGGCCTGGGAGGGTGATTGGGACGAGGTGGAGATCAAATCCAGGCTGGCCGCGGAACTGCTCGAGAGTCCGGGGTCAAAGACATCTCCCCTGGTCCTGGTTGGAGGTACTGCGACCTCACTGGTAGCCATAAAAAGAGGCCTCACCGTGTATGATCCGGCACAGGTCCAGGGCCAAAAACTGACCCTGAAAGAGATAACCGCATTACATACCCGGTTGGAAAAGCTGACCCTCGACGAAAGGAGGGCCCTGCCGGGACTGCAGCCGGAAAGGGCCGACATCATAGGAAAAGGCACCCTGATTCTCAAATGTCTGATGGAACTGATAGAAAGAAAACAGGCCCGGGTGAGTGACAGCGACCTGCTGGATGGCCTGATCTGGTCGCTGCATAATCAGTGAAATGACAATTGCATCACGGGGACTGTCCCCGTGATGCAATCATACTAATCGAAGAAAACTACTTCACCTGAGCCAATGAAGTACTTGGCACCTGCCAGGGTTAACTTACCGTTGGCCACCAGGTTTTTTACCACCGGACTCCTTTTGAGGTCCTCCAGGGTCGTCCTGATATTCTCATCAGCCGCTTTCTCGCACAGTTGATGGCCATCGAAGCCCATAGCCCGCGCTTTGTCGACCGAAGGCTGAATCAGGGTGGTGATAGCACCGATGCTTCCCGGCGGATCTCCACCTTCGACGGTGGCGTGGACCGCACCACAGTTCTCGTGTCCCAGTACGACCACCAAAGGGGTATGGAGGTGATCAACAGCGTACTCGACGCTGCCCAGAGATACTGAATCCAGAACATTGCCGGCCACCCGAATGACAAACAGATCCCCCAAGGCCTGGTCAAATAACAATTCCGGGGGAACCCGTGAATCAGAACAGGTGACTATCACCGCAAACGGGTGCTGCCCGTTTTTCAGCAGATCCTCCCTCTTATCTCGTCCCAGGTCCTTGGCGGAAAGGGTTCCGGTTACGAACCGGCGATTGCCTTCAACCAATTTTTCCATCGCGACTTCAACTGAGATCTGGTTTGTTGTGTTCTCGTGACTCAAATTTGACACCTCACGCATATTTAATTCTAGATTCCATTATTCGGTGTACATCGAGTTTTACCTTCCTGATATAATGGTAGTGATCCCCCTGGTAAAAATGGCAACTATAACCGTTTGAATGCATAAATATAATAGGGCGTTGACGCAGCTTGGCAGCAGCACCCATGCGAAGGCGAACGGTGAAAAAGGTGAAGAACTTCGTTGATAAGGCGAGGGGGGATTGAACCATGAATACAATGGCCAGCAGATGCGACAGCCCATGCGAAGTCTGGCGAATAATATCTATGCAGCCAACCTCATAAATATCGATAGATACTGGGAAATCAATGGAATAAAAATCTCATCACAGGCAGGATTTTGATCACAATCGTCGAATCCCGTAAGGGGTTTGTAGTGCTCTGATGTGGTGGTAACGACAGTTGCTGTCTTCAAATGAAACAATTTTCACAAAGGAGGTGATGAGTGATGGGTAATTACAAGGATATCATTGGAGCGTTCAAGGACAAACCGGGAGGCGTCATTGAGGCCTATCATGCGCTGCAGAGAGAATTCAACTATATCCCTAAGCCCGCTGTTGCAGAAGCGGCCAGGGTTTTTAGGATCTCCGAAGCCCAGGCCTATGGAGTAGCGACCTTCTATTCATACCTTTCAACTGAACCCCGAGGCAAGTATATCATCCGCGTTTGTGAAAGTGCTCCTTGTCACATAGCAGGGGCTGATGAGGTGATCAAGGCTATAGAGAAAGAACTGGGTATCAAAATCGGGGAGACCACTGCCGATGGTAAGTTCACGTTTGAGTTCACCGAATGTATCGGTCAATGCCAGGAAACACCAGTGATTACCATAAACAGTGTCCCCTATGTTGGCATAAATCCAGATGATATCCCCGCGGTTCTGGACAAGTGCAGATAACCCGCAAGGGAGGGAAGAGAATGGGAGAAGAACTGAGAATTGTACTGCGCAACGCCGACAAGATCGACCCCAACAGCATAGACGACTATATTAGCGTTGGGGGATACCAGGCTTTGGCGAAAGCCCGGAGCATGGAGCGGAAAGCTCTGATTGACGAAGTCAAGAAGGCTAACCTGAGAGGCCGTGGTGGCGCGGGTTTTAATGCGGGGATGAAGTGGAGTTTTGTCCCGCCGGCAGAAGTCACGTACGTGGTCTGCAACCTGGACGAGGGTGAGCCCGGCACCTATAAGGACCGGACCATCGTTCAAAAGGACCCGCATACCCTCCTGGAGGGAATGGCCATCTGCGGTCATGCGATTAATTCCCGAAAAGGTTACATCTATTGCCGGGGAGAGTACCCATATGTAGTTGAGCACTTGAACCGGGCAATTGACCAGGCCCGCCGCAAGGGCGTTCTGGATGACTTCGATATCGAAGTACGCATGGGCGGAGGAGCCTATGTCTGCGGAGAGGAGACAGCCCTGATTGAATCCATTGAAGGACATCGCGGCGAACCCAGGTTCAAACCTCCGTTTCCTGGAGTAGCCGGGTTATGGGCTGAGCCAACCGTGGTCAACAATGTCGAAACCTTCGCTAACCTACCGGAGATATTGAACCGGGGTTCCGAGTGGTTCAAGGCAATAGGTGCAAATAGCTATCCAGGTACCAAGGTCCTGACCTTAACTGGAGATGTGGTCAACCGTGTCGCTATCGAAGTACCGACCAACACCACCATCCGCCAGGTCATCTACGATTTCGGGGGCGGTATCAGGAATGGTAAGAGGTTCAAGGCGGTTCAGATCGGCGGAACCTCAGGTGGATTCATTCCGGAATCATTACTTGATACTCCTATTGATTTCGATTCCATGAGGGGCATTGGGGCAACTCTGGGAACTGGAGCAGTTCTGGTGATGGACGAGACAAGAGATATAGTCGATATAGTGACTCGAATCACTAAATTTTTTGAGCATGAATCCTGTGGTAAATGCAATCCCTGCCGGGAAGGCACCTTCCGTAACTTTGAGATCATGACTAAGATCAACCGGGGAATGGCCAACTTTACGGATATCGAGAGTATGAGTTTGCTCTGCAAGGTTATGCAGAAAGCCTGCTTGTGTGGTTTGGGGCAGGCAGCTCCGGGTCCGATAGTTACAACCCTGCAGCATTTCCGTCATGAATACGAGCGCAAGCTCTTAACTTAAAGGAAGGGAGGAAAAGTCAAGTGGTTACACTTACCGTAAACGGCAAACAGATCCAGGCTCCCAAAGGCAGCACTATTCTGGAAGCCTGTCGTTTAAACGGGATCGAAGTACCCACCCTGTGCTATGACCCAGATCTCAGGCTAGCGGGTTCATGCCGCATGTGCCTGGTAGAAGTAAAAGGACGTCCGCTGTTTCTGGCCTCTTGTGTGGCGCCTGCCGAAAACGGCATGGTAGTAGAGACCGAGAGCGCGGATATCGTAGAAGCACGACAGGTCGTTTTGGAGCTCTTGGCGGCGCGCCATGACTTCAACTGCCAGACCTGTGAGAAGAACGGGGACTGCAAGTTTCAGGATTACTGCTATCAGTATGGGGTTAAGGACACCCGTTTTACCGATGGGGGCAGGCATGTCTATCCGATAGATGATCCTAACCCATTTATAGAGAGGGACTACAATAAATGTATTATGTGCACCCGTTGTGTGCGCGCCTGTGAAGAAATAACCAACGCCCGGGCCATAAACGTAAAGGACCGGGGCCATAACGCCAAGATTGCCACAGCTTTCGACGGCAACCTGGCGGATTCACCCTGTGTATTCTGTGGCCAGTGCGTGATGGTCTGCCCGGTAGGGGCTTTGACCAGTAAAGTGAGTGCGGGTAAAGGCCGCGCCTATGAAGTGGACAAGGTCGTGACCACCTGCACCTATTGCGGCACCGGGTGTACTCTGGAGCTCAATGTCAAGGAAAATAGGGTGGTAGGGGTTACCTCCAACCGTTCGGAGGAATACAGCCCGGTAAACAAGGGAGCGCTGTGTGTTAAGGGGCGCTTCGGCTGGGATTTCATTCATTCCCCCGATCGTTTGACAACCCCTCTTATCAAGGAAAACGGGGAATTCCGGGAAGCATCCTGGGATGAGGCATTAGACCTGGTGGCTGCCCGTTTGAAGACTATCAAGGAGGACAGTGGGCCGGATTCCATGGCCGTCTTTACTTCTGCCCGCATCACCAATGAGGAGAATTACCTGGCGCAGAAGTTTACCCGGGCGGTACTGGGAACCAACAATGTGGACCACTGTGCCCGTCTTTGACACTCCGTTACTGTCGCCGGTCTGGGGGCAGCATTTGGGAGTGGGGCAATGACCAATTCCATTGGGGAACTGGAGAAAGATGCTACCGGCATTTTTGTTATCGGTTCCAACACTACTGAGAATCACCCGGTAATCGGGATGAAGATTAAGAAGAACGTCCTTACGAATGGTGCCAAACTGGTAGTGGCGGACCCCCGCCGCACCGATCTGGCGGATCTGGCAGACGTGTATATGGCACACCTGCCGGGCACTGATGTGGCCCTGGTAAACGGGATGATGAATGTCATTATCAATGAAGGGCTGGCCGATCAGGAGTTCATTGCCAACTGCACCGAAGGTTACGAAGCCATGGCTGAGGTAGTAGCCAAGTATACCCCGGAGTATGTTGAGAAAATAACCACGGTACCGGCCGAGGACATCAGAAAAGCCGCCCGTATTTATGCGGAGGCGGAGGCTGCAGCCATCTGTTATGCGATGGGACTCACCCAGCATAGCACCGGGACGGACAATGTTAAATCCGTTTGTAACCTGGCTATGCTGACCGGCAATATCGGCCGTCCAGGGACCGGGGTTGACCCCTTGAGAGGGCAGAACAACGTACAGGGTGCCTGTGACATGGGAGGCCTGCCGGTTACGTACCCGGCCTATCAGGCGGTAACCAATGATGCGGTCAGGGAAAAGTTTGAAAAAGCCTGGGGAGTACCACTTTCGCCCAATAACGGCTTAACCCTGACTGATACCATTAACAAGGCTTATGAGGGGCAGATGAAGGCTTTGATAGTCATCGGTGAGAACCCGATGATGAGCGATCCTGACCTGCATCACGTGGAAGAGGCCCTGGAGAAACTGGATTTCCTGGTAGTTCAGGACATCTTCCTGACTGAAACCGCTAAGTATGCGGACGTGGTACTGCCGGGAGCAACCTTCGCCGAGAAAGACGGAACCTTCAGCAATACCGAGCGCAGGGTGCAGCGGGTCCGTAAGGCGATAGATCCCGTAGGCGGAGCCAGACCTGACTGGCAGATCATCTGTGACTTGGCTACCAGAATGGGTTATCCCATGCAGTACAACTCACCAGAAGAGATATTCGAGGAAATGAAAGCACTTACCCCATCTTATGCCGGGATGAGCTATGCCCGTCTGGAAGGCAGGGGACTGCAGTGGCCATGTCCGACTGCTGACCACCCGGGAACGCCCTTCCTGCACAAGGATGGGAAGTTCTCACGGGGCAAAGGGGCTTTCAATGCAATTGAGTTCAAGGAACCCCGGGAGAATCCGGATGAAGAATACCCGCTGATATTGACTACAGGCAGGAGCCTGTTCCATTACCATACCGGTACCATGACCCGCCGCTCCACGGCCCTGGATGCACACAAGCCGGAGGCCGAGCTGGAGATCAACCCGGCATTGGCGGCTAAAATGGGTATCGAAAATGGTGAAAAGGTCAGACTGTCTACCCGCCGGGGAAGCCTGGAGATCAAGGCCAGCGTTACCGACATTCTGGCGGAGAATGTGGTCTTTATGACCTTCCATTTCCATGAGGCAGCGGCTAACTGGCTGACCAATGCGGACTCACTGGACCCGGTGGCCAAGATACCTGAGTATAAGGTATGTGCCGCACGGCTTGACAAAATATAGGACCAACTGACACGAGTGAATAAGCGGCAGTTAGCAGCATTTTAGTCAACTAATGAGTATTGCGCCAGCCAGACCGATGGTCATGCTGGCGGATACTCATGGTTCACGTAAAATGTCTGGCCTGACTGGATGACCGGGGATTTCCACAACCATATCCTTGGGTTACGACAAGGAGGTGGGGAACCGGATTATAGCACGCGAGTGATCAGATGATTATTATTGAAAGGGGAGGCACAAACAGTGAATATATTTGGCCCAGCTGATGTAGCAGTTAATGCTAGTAAAGCAGGTAAAGGCAAAGGTGACCTGGCCTTATTCCCCATGATTATCCTGGGGATTCTGGCTGGGGCTTATATCGGATTCGGAGCTAATCTGGCAACCGTAGTAGGAGCTGATGGTGCGAGCAAATTCCTATTCGGGGCAGTCTTCTCGGTAGGTCTGATGATGGTGGTTATTGGCGGAGCGGAACTCTTCACCGGGAACAACATGTTCCTGACCATTGCCGCCCTGAACGGGGAAACTACCTGGGGTAAACTCCTTTATAACTGGGTTGTTGTATACTTTGCCAACTTTGCCGGTTCACTCTTACTGGTTTTCATAATCTTAAGCGGCATGGCCTGGATTGGACCCAATCCCGAGGGAGGTCTGGCATTATCCGCTATAGGCGTAAAAGCAGCCTCCATCGCTCAGGGCAAACTGACACTGACCTGGTCGGCAGCCTTCTGCCGCGCGATCTGCTGTAACTGGTTGGTATGTATGGCCGTATGGCTGGCCCTGACCGCGAAAGATACCATAGGCAAGATATTCGGGATATTCTTCCCCATCATGGCCTTCGTAACCAGCGGATTCGAGCACAGTGTGGCCAACATGTACTTCATTCCCATGGGTATCTCCATTGTAAACAAAGCTCCGGAACTGGCTATCGCTGCTGGTTTTGATCCGGCGCTCTTCACCTATGGGAACTTCATCATGAACAACCTGATCCCCGTTACCCTGGGTAACATTGTCGGGGGCGCAGTCTTTGTTGCCGGCCTCTACTACCTGGTATACCTGAGACCGGCCAAGGTCGCCGCAGCGAAGAAAGACAGCGGGGTAAGCGCATAACTCAGGTAAGAAACTGAATAACAGCTTAAGAAAAAGCAGGGCTTCGGCCCTGCTTTTCTGCTTAGGGGCAGAAGGGCAGGAGGCGTGGGGATGGGGCAGGCATGAGACCAGCTAACTTGGGTCAAGACTTTTTCTTTAAAGCGTATTCAACGTGAGGGGAGCGCCGGGTCGATTCTTCACTTGAGGCAGGCATGGGGACGGTTCTTATGCCTTTTAACGGAAAAAGGTATAAGAACCGTCCCCATGCCTGCAAGTTGAAGTTAGGATCCATCCTCATTCCCGTTTTAGGTGCAGGGCTGCGAACATCGTAATGGAGTATTAACCCCTTTGTATTTACCGATAAGGAGATTCTTTGCTTGGAAAAGGCCTATCCAGTAGTCGGAATCGATGTAGTAAAGGAATCGTCTTGGTCCCCTATTTCGGGGACACTATACTAAATGATTCTGGCGAGCCAGGATAATTTAGTATGGTGTCCCCGAAATATTATGGTGCCCACGAAATAGGGCGCTGGAATATGGGGGAACGTTGGGGATTTGCTGAAGATGGTGTCGCAACAAAATTTAAGGCCTGTCCATGGAATTTACAAAAATTGACTGCAGATTAACGGTATAATGAGCCCGATAGCCCGGTCAAAGGGGGTATTACCTTGGACAGGCCCGAAATCTATCCTTTTAAAAGGATAAGCACGGAGAAATCAAAGAGACCTTTCTTCAAATGGCCATCCTGGCCTAGAATCATGGTCTTCGGTTCCGGCGGCTCCCAGAGATTGAACGCTCTCCTCAGGGTGTTTGATCTGGAAACCATTGCCCTGTGGGTGGTGGCCTTTTTGCTGGGCAGATCCTTTATCCTGGGTGAGATTCTGCCGTTTGCAGCTGCATTTGCGGCGGCCTTTGCATCCAAGAATCGAAAACTGACCTGGGGCATTCCTTTGTTCTCCATCCTGGGGCTGATTACGATGGCTGAGGGCTATCTGATGTGGGGAAATGCCCTGGCGATCATAGGGGTATCTCTGTTGCCGAATTATATGCCTTTGACAGGCCGGCGCCGGTGGATTGCCCTGCCCTTGTTGACTCTGTTGATAATGGTAGTTACCAAGACAGTGTTTCTCCTGTTTAATAATCCCAACGTCTACCTGGAGATGGTGATCTTTTTCGAGGCTGTGGCTGCGGGGATTATGACCTTTGTCCTGATGGTGGTCAGGGAAGCCCTGGATGAGGGCAAACCGCTGAAGGAGTTCAGCTTTGAGGATGTGGCGTCCTTTATAATCCTGGGAATCGGGGTTCTGATCGGTTTGTCAGGGGTCAGTGTTTTTGAACTTTCCCTGTCCGGAATCACCTGCCGGCTGGGGATACTGCTGGCGGCTTTCTTATGGGGTATGGGCGGAGGGACCATAGTCGGGGTAGCGGTGGGGGTTATACCTACCATGGCGACTCTGGCCCTGCCGAAGGCCCTTGCTATCTATGCTCTGTCAGGATTGCTGGCCGGAGTCTTTCAGATGTTTGGCCGGTTAGGGGTGGTTCTGGGGTTTGTAACCGGCAGCCTGATCCTGTCGGTGCTGATGATGGATACCGGGCAAGCCATCACCGGATTCTGGGAAACAGCTCTGGCTGTGGGGGCTTTCCTATTGCTGCCCCGAGACTTTCAAAACCATATGCCGGTTAAGTCAATAGGTTTGCTCGGCGATATGGGAAAAGAGGAGGCGGCCACCAGCCATATCAAACAGTGGACTGCCGAGCGCATGAATAACCTGGCCAAGGTCTTCGAGGAAATATCCATGACCTTTGCCGAGACTGAGGCGGCGGAACCTGTACCTCAGGAATCATCCGATATTGGCCGGGTGTTGCAGAACATATCGGAGAACCTATGCGAGAACTGCGGTCTGCACAAGACCTGCTGGGAACGTGAGTTTTATCAGACCTACCGGGACCTGTTCAACCTCATCAGTCTGGCGGAAATGAAGGGCCAGCTTGATTACGATGATCTGTCGGTGGAGGTAAAACGGCGCTGCCTGAGGTCCCATGATTTAAGCAATACGATCAACGCGGTTTTGGAGAACACACGGGTAAACGAATACTGGGAGGAAAAAATTGAGGAATCCCGTGATCTGGTCTCCCAGCAGCTTAAGGGGGTCAGCGGGGTAATAAAAAATCTGGCCCAGGAAATCGAGTTTAAAACCGTGGTGGATGATGAGCTGCAGGAGCGGCTCATGAAGGGCTGTAAAGACCTGGGGGTGCCGGTGCGTCAGGTGGTCCCGGTAATCGCAGACAATGATCAGGTGTTCATCCGGGTAACCGCGGATGCGTGTATGGACCGCGAGACCTGTGACAGCCTTCTGGCTCCTGGAATCTCCACCTTGATGGATACCCGGTATGAGGTCAGTCACCGGAAGTGTCCCCGGGGAAACTGGGGCACCTGTGAGTTTACCCTGGCCCGGGTTTTCAACTTTAAGATAACTACTGGAGTGTCACAACTGGCCAAGCGCGATGTATCAGGAGACAGTTTTAATGTGGTCACACTGAAGGATGGCCGCGAGCTGATAGTCCTTAGCGATGGCATGGGGGTGGGACGCAAAGCCGCTCAGGAGAGCAAGGCTACCGTTAACCTTTTGGAGGAACTGTTCAATACCGGTTTTGGGGAGGAGGTGGCCCTGAAAACTGTTAACTCCGTTCTCCTGTTACGCCAGCGGGAGAGCTTTGCGACGGTTGACCTGGCCTTGATTGACCTTTACGACGGGGAAATCGAATCCATAAAAATCGGAGGAGTGCCATCCTTCCTTAAACGTGGTAAGAGGGTAGGCATAATGTCCAGCAACAATCTGCCTATTGGGATCGTGGAGGACCTGGAGGTCCCCACGGAGCGGCGGGCGTTGCTGCCTGGGGACATGCTGGTCATGGTGACCGATGGGGTGCTTGATCCCGGCAAGTTGGTGGATGGCCGTGGGTTGTGGCTTCGTGATTTTCTCACTCAGACCAATGAAGAGGACCCGCACCGCCTTTCAGAGATGGTGATCAACAAGGCCCTGGCCCTGGCTCGTGGCGAGCCGCGGGATGATATGACCGTTATCTGTGCCCGGGTAGACCGTAGCCAAAGGATTGGCAGTCCTAGTTGACAGATAGGCAGCTGCCAGATTGATAAGAGATGGGCGAGAGGGGTGGTCAGTAGACGAAAATATTTAAATGTGAGACCGGCAAGCGGGAGCGGTGTCTTTGACCGCTCCTGCTTGTTTTTATTTTGTTCAATATCTGAGATAATTAACTCTATGCGGGGAACAATGACATTACAAAGAGTATCTGAGTATATAAACCGTCATCAGCTGATTGCTTCTGGTGAGCTGGTGGTGGTGGGAGTGTCGGGTGGGCCGGATTCGGTTGCCCTCCTGCACATGCTCCTGCAGCTGCGTGAGTCTCTGGGATTTCGGATACACGCGGCTCATGTGCATCACGGACTGCGATCCGAAGCTGATCTGGATCAGGATCTGGTTGAGGCCATCTGCCGTGATTGGCAGGTCCCCTATTCCCTGCATCGGGTGGATGTTGCCGCTATGGCCAGGAAAGAGAAGATGTCGGTAGAAGAGGCGGGGCGCGAAGCCCGCTATCGTTTTCTGGAGGATACGCGCCAGCAGCTCGGAGGACATAAGGTGGCTACGGCTCACCATAGGGGAGACCAGGCGGAAACGGTACTCCTGCACCTGATTCAAGGAACCGGGGCCCTGGGACTGCAGGGGATCCTGCCCCTGCGTGACCGCATCATCCGACCGCTTTTGGATGTGACACAGAGCGAGATCATGGAGTATCTGCAGACTAATGACTTACCTTACCGTATTGATTGTTCAAACTTTGATAACAATTATCTTAGAAACCGGATTCGCTGGGAGCTGCTGCCTTTCTTAGAAGAGAGCTTCAACCCGGCCATGGTGGATGTACTCTGCCGGTTGGCCGAAGTAATGAAGGAGGAGAATCACTATTGGGAGAAGCAGGTAAGAAAGGCCATGGATGAATTGGTGACAGATGAAGAGGGTTCTCATCTGGCTGTCCGGGCAGAAAGCATTGAAGAGATGCCCCTGGCTTTGCAGCGCCGTTTTGTGCATCAAATCCTCCGCCGAGCCGGAAGCAGGCGGGTTACCTGGGACGATGTTGAACGGGTTATTGACCTGCTGTCGCGGCAGGGGTCGGACCGCAGGGTACCGGTTAGTGGGGGCAAATGGGTAAGAAAATCCTACGAAGTGCTGGAATTCGGTACCGAAAAAGCTGCTATGACCGGCTTCAGCTATCAGCTTGAGGTGCCGGGACGGACCGAAATCAAAGAGATAGGCCTCCTGGTCAGTACACGGCTGCTGTCAGAGGAACCTACGACTACTCCTGACGAAACTGCTGTTTTTGACTGGGAATCTTTAAAAAAGCCGCTCATTATCCGTTCGCGGCGTCCAGGTGACAGGTTTTGGCCGCGGGGGTTAGGCGGCAGTCAAAAGCTGAAAAAATACCTGATTGACAAAAAAGTCCCGGTGGCGGAGAGGGACCGGATAGGTATTCTGGCCGGTGGTGATGAAATCTACTGGATTATCGGTCACCGGCGGGATGAACGGGGACAGGTTAACCCCCACACCCGGAAATTTCTGGAGGTTAGAGTATCCAATGTCGACAAATAACACCTTCATTGCCAAGGAAAAATGAATTATGCTACAATTTATCACAGACTAGCTAGGGGGGGGACATATTGGAAAGAACCCTGAAAAACATTGCTATTTACGCATTAATAGTCTTAATCGCTTTATTTGCTATTAAATGGACTTCCCCGGTTGAAGAGCCCAAACAGGCCATCGACTACAGCACCTTTTACAAGGCGGTTGTGAATGATAAGGTCGAGAGTGTTGTAATCACTCCCAAAAATGAAGTGTACGTGGTTGAAGGAGTCTACAAAGACGGTAAAGCCTTCACCACTACCGCTTTTCAGGAGGAAAATCTGCCGGAAGTCCTAAGGGCGCATAATGTCAAGATTGAGCCCAAGCCAACTCCGGAACCAGCCTGGTGGGCGGGAGTCCTGACTACGTTCCTGCCGATTCTGCTCCTGATTGGTTTTATGGTATTGATGATGCAGCAGACTCAGGGCGGCGGAAACCGGGTAATGCAGTTTGGCCGCAGCCGGGCCCGTATGATGAATCCGGAAACAACCAAGGTTACATTTCAGGATGTGGCTGGGGCGGATGAAGCCAAAGAGGAGCTGCAGGAGGTCATTGACTTCCTGATGAGTCCCTCCAAATTCTCGCAGATAGGAGCCAAGATACCCAAAGGGGTTCTGCTGTATGGGGCACCGGGAACCGGCAAAACGCTGCTGGCGAAGGCGGTTTCAGGGGAAGCTGGCGTGCCCTTCTTTTCCATCAGCGGCTCTGATTTTGTGGAGATGTTTGTGGGAGTAGGTGCCGCCAGAGTCCGCGACCTGTTTGAGCAGGCCAAGAAGAATTCTCCCTGTATCGTGTTTATCGATGAGATTGATGCCGTTGGCCGCCAGAGGGGCGCCGGACTGGGGGGCGGTCATGACGAGAGGGAGCAGACCCTGAACCAGCTGCTGGTCGAGATGGACGGTTTCGCTACCAATGAAGCCATAATTGTCATGGCTGCGACCAACCGGCCTGATATCCTGGATCCGGCACTCCTGCGCCCGGGTCGCTTTGATCGGCATATAACCATTGACCGTCCAGATGTCAAGGGGCGGCAGGCGATACTGGGAGTTCACATGCGCAACAAGCCAATGGATGAAAATATCAACCTGGAGGTTCTGGCCAAGAGAACCCCCGGTTTTACCGGGGCTGATCTGGCGAACATGGTGAACGAAGCAGCCTTGTTGGCAGCACGCCGCAACAAGAAGGTTGTCGGGATGCAAGAACTTGAAGAAGCCATCGAACGAGTCATCGCGGGACCGGAGAAAAAATCCCGGGTAATATCTGATTCCGAAAAGCGATTGGTGGCTTATCATGAGGCTGGCCACGCGGTAGTCAGCTATTATCTGGAGCACACTGACAAGCTGCATAAGATATCAATCATACCCAGAGGGAGGGCCGGTGGGTACACCCTACTGCTCCCGGAAGAGGATCGGAATTATATTACCAAATCCAGGTTGCTGGATGATGTGGTGGTCCTTATGGGAGGAAGGGTGGCCGAGAGCGTGGTCTTGAATGAGATCAGCACCGGTGCTCAGAATGACCTGCAGCGAGCGACCGATATTGTGCGGAAAATGATCACCGAGTATGGAATGTCCGAAGAGTTAGGCCCGCTGACCTTTGGCCGCAGACAGGAGGAGGTCTTCCTGGGTCGTGATCTGGGACATGACCGTAACTACTCGGATGCCATCGCTTTTGCCATTGACAAGGAGGCCCATGCTTTTGTCGAAAAGTCTTATGACAAGGCCAAGAGCCTTCTGGAGGAGCATATCGATAAACTGCATAAGGTAGCAGAGCGTTTGATGGAAGTGGAGATAATGGATGGGGACGAATTCCGAGCTATAATGGAGGGTAAGACCTCCGAGGAGGAGTCGTAGGTTGGAAAGAACCTTCCTGATGGTTAAACCTGACGGGGTGAAACGCGGCCTGGTAGGTCAGGTTATCAGCCGCATCGAAACCAGCGGTTTTAGTATGGCGGGCATTAAGATGCTCAGGATCAGTGAAGAGCTGGCCCGAGAACACTATGCCGAACACATCGGAAAACCTTTTTTCGATGAGATGCTATCCTTCATAACCTCAGGACCAGTGGTAGCCATGGTATGGCAAGGTCCTGACGCTATCAAGACCATTCGTGAATTGATGGGAGCAACCGATCCCGCCAAGGCCCAACCAGGCACTATCCGCGGGGACCTGGGCGGATCGATATCCCAAAATGTGGTTCACGGCTCCGATTCCCCCGCCGCCGCAAAGCGGGAGATCGGATTGTTCTTCGAAAGTAACGAACTTCTATAAAAGTGAATCAAGGGGACAGTCCCCGTGATGCATTTTGCATCACGGGGACTGTCCCCTTGATTCACTTTTGCCAAAACGGATTTTGTATTACCCGGTAATGCAAGTATAATAAGAACATGATGTCTAAAAAAGAAAGTTTTAGTTTGGGCATTGTGAATTTGATCACATAAAGGGGGCCGGAATGTGAAAAGCGATGTTGAGATTGCTCAGGAGGCACGATTAGAGAGGATTGAGGCCATAGCTGAAAAGGCCGGACTGTTGGAGGACGAGATTGAACTATACGGACGCAGCAAGGCCAAGGTGTCCCTGAAAGCCATGGAGCGACTGCAGGGACGTCCTCCGGGCAAATTGGTCCTGGTTACAGCCATTAATCCAACCTCGGCAGGTGAAGGCAAAACCACGGTTACTATTGGATTGGGTCAGGCCTTGAACCGCATGGGAAAAAAGGCAATCATTGCGCTCCGGGAGCCAAGTCTGGGTCCCTGTTTTGGAGTCAAAGGCGGTGCGACCGGGGGTGGATTTTCCCAGGTGGTGCCGATGGAAGACATTAACCTTCATTTTACCGGGGACATACATGCCGTCAGCACCGCTCACAATCTCCTGGCGGACCTGGTTACCAACAGCTATTATTTTGATAATCCGCGGGGTATTTCTCCTACCCGGATCACCTGGCCGCGGGTAGTTGACTTAAACGACCGTTTTCTGCGTAAAATCGTGATCGGCATGGGGGGTAAAGCCCATGGCATCCCCCTGGAGACTGGATTTGACATATCCGTGGCCTCCGAGGTTATGGCCTGTCTC
Organism: Syntrophomonadales bacterium; assembly: GCA_050951725.1. Classification (GTDB taxonomy): domain Bacteria; phylum Bacillota; class Syntrophomonadia; order Syntrophomonadales; family DTU052; genus DTU052. The sequence continues at coordinate 70,358 of JBMNJO010000022.1, forward strand.
TGCCTGAGCCGCGACCTCATGGACCTTAAGAATCGGCTGAGCCGTATCATCGTGGCCTACACTGACAGCGGAGAACCAATTACCGCCCAGGATATGCAGGCGGTCGGTTCCATGGCGGTCTTGCTGAAGGAGGCCATCAAACCCAATCTGGTGCAGACCCTGGAAAACACCCCGGCCTTTATCCACGGGGGACCTTTTGCCAATATAGCGCATGGCTGTTCCAGCCTGGCAGCCACCGAAATGGGTCTTAAACTGGGAGATTACCTGGTGACTGAAGCCGGATTCGGCGCCGACCTGGGGGCGGAAAAGTTTCTGGACCTGAAGTGCCGTTTATTGGGACGGGGACCGGATGCGGTGGTTATTGTGGCTTCGATTCGGGCCTTGAAGCTTCATGGTGGCGCAAATAAGAGTCATTTGACCATTCCCAATGAGAGGGCAGTAGCAGACGGATTGGCCAATCTGCAAAAGCATATAGAAAACCTGAGAAAGTATGGATTATCGGCAGTGGTTGCCCTGAACAGGTTCCCGACCGACACGGAGGAGGAAATCGAAGAGGTTCGCCGCCTCTGTCAAGAGATGGGGACCAGGTTTGCGGTTTCAAATGTCTGGGAGGCCGGAGGTGAAGGTGGAATCGAACTTGCCACCAGAGTCATCGAGGCAGCGGAAAACCCATCGGATTTTCATTTCCTTTATGAACTGAACCGTCCCATCGAGGAAAAGATCGAGACCATCGCCCGGGAGATATACGGCGCCGGCAGGGTGGACTATCTGGGACCGGCTTTGAAATCACTGGAGAGCCTGGAACAGTTGGGCTTCGGAGACCTGCCGATTTGTGTTGCCAAGACGCAGTATTCGCTTACTGATGATCCTGCAGTCCTGGGGCGACCTGAGGGATTCACCGTGACCGTACGGGATGTCCGGGTTTCGGCTGGTGCCCAGTTTATTGTCGCGCTGATGGGAAATATTGTCACGATGCCCGGCCTGTCCCGTAACCCGGCCGCCCATCACATTGATATAGATGCCAGTGGCCGTATCACCGGTCTCTTTTAAGAGATGGTGTCTCTGGAAACCGGTCAGCGGGGCTGGGTGTTAGTTATCCGGATGATTATCGAAACGAACGGTGGTTTCATTTCGTAACAGGTTTTTTGGGACCCGGTACATGAATTTAATTCGGTACCGGGTTTACAAGCGGGAACCGTGTTAATCACCGCACGCAGGTATTATAATAATAGTAGGACCCGCCGCAGCGGTGGTAAACTCTGGATTTCGGAACGATCCCCTGTGGCGGGAAGCGTTTACGCTAACAAACAGATCTGTCGCAACAGCATCCTAAAGGTCCAAAAGGATTGCATTGGAACAGGGGACAGGATGGCAATACTGATGAGCTTTAAGCAGGTGTTTCAATTCGGGTCAAGGAGGGTTTAATAATGAAGAGAGTTGACTCCATCCTCAAAGATCCGGTTTATGTGGAGTACATAAACCACAACATGATGGCGGCCAAAGATGATCCATTCTGTAAACACGATCTGGCACATATGGTGGATGTAGCCCGCATAGCTTATATCCTGATCCTGGAGTACCAGGACCTCGCTTACTTTATCAAGGATGCGGGCCTTTCCGGCAGGGAAGCCGCCAAGGAGGTAATTTACGCGGCGGGACTGCTGCATGATATTGGCAAATGGAAGGAGTATGAAGAGGGGGTCGACCATGCGGCCTATAGTGCGCGCCTGGCCAACGAACTGCTGGCTCGGGCCGGGTTCGATGAGAACGAGATCAGAATCATCGCCCGTGCTATATATGAACACCGCAACATCAGCCGGGAAATGAGCTTTCTGGGAGAGAGGATGCACCGGGCGGATAACCTTTCCCGGGCCTGTTCTCAATGTGAGGCCAAGGAGAACTGCTGCAAATACCAGAACAAAGAGACCGGATTATTCCTTCTTTACTGACCCTGCAACCGTAAAATTTGGTAAGCAGACTGGACCCGGACTATACCGGTATGACACGTGTTTTGGGTAAAGGGATCCAAGATAGCCGGGTAATGATTACATAATCGATTGTAACAAGGAGCATCATGAGCGGACATCGAGTTATAAGTATAAACGACACTCGCGAAGCCGAGAGATACCTAAGAGAAATAGGAGCAGAGGAATTGGGAATCAGACTAATGGTTCCCAAAGCCGTTTTTAGAGCTGTCAAGATTCATGCGGTTCGCACCCGGGTGGCGGGTATCATCAAACAGGAGATGCTGGCAAAGGGCGGTGAGGCAGCGGTTAGTCGGGGGACCATAACGGGAGAGGGTAATACCGACATACTGCTGCTGGGGACCCTCCGTCAGTACCAACTTTTGATAGACAAGCTCAGGCTGCAGCCTTTTGGTCTGAAAAAGCTGGCGGCTGAGCTGGAACAGGTACTACAGGACCTCGAGTCCGAAGGCCGGTCCAAACTGAGTCTGGCCGGAGGGCGCGAATTAATACTGGGCGAAAAGACCCTGATCATGGGAATACTGAATGTAACCCCGGACTCGTTTTATGATGGAGGACGCTACTGCGAATTGGATGCTGCCATCAGGCGGGCCCGGGTAATGGTTGACGAAGGCGCAGACATCATTGACCTCGGCGGGTATTCCACCCGGCCGGGGGCCGAGCCGGTCTCTCCAGCGGAGGAAATCGCCCGGGTGGTTCCGGTCCTGAAGCGGCTAAAGCAGGAATTGCCAGACATACCGGTATCAGTGGATACCTTTGTGGCCGAGACCGCTAGTGCGGCCTTGGAAGCAGGTGCGGATATAATCAACGATCCGGGAGGTCTTAAGGCTGACCCGCAGATGGGCGCAGTAGTTGCGGGGTACGGCTCTCCGGTGGTTATTATGCACAACCGCCTGGGCGGGGGCTACCAGGACCTTATGTCCGAGGTGATTGCTGATCTTGATAATGCTATTAACCTGGCGATTGAGCAGGGAATTCCCTGGGAACAGATCATTGTTGACCCGGGGATCGGCTTTGGTAAAACCGGAGCCGAGAGCCTGGCCCTGATTAAGAACCTGGGTGAGTTAAGATCACTGGGACGGCCGATCCTGCTGGGAGTCTCCAATAAATCCTTCATTGGCCAGGTCAGCGGGGACCCGGCCAGCGAACGGCTCTCTGGATCCCTGGCCGCAGCGGTGGCCGGAGTTATGAACGGCGCCGGGATAGTGCGAGTCCACAACGTCAGGGAAACCAAGAGGGCCCTGATGCTGGTGGATGCGATAATGGGGGCGTAACATGGATGAGGTGCTGCTTAAAGGCCTAAGGTTTGACGGCCGGCATGGGACTACTGCCGAGGAAAGAGCCCATCCCCAGACCTTTGAGGTTGATCTTGTTCTATACCTGGACCTGCGCAAAGCAGGGGCCACCGACTGCCTTGAGATGACGGCGGATTACTCGCTGGTCTACCAGGAAGTCCGGCAGATTGTGGAGGAGGAGAGCTTCAACCTGCTGGAAGCCCTGGCAGAAAGGATCGCCGGGCGGGTGCTGGCTTTTAACCGGGTGGTGCGGGTCAGTGTAACCGTGAAGAAACTGCATCCCCCTATTTCAGGACAGTATGAATATTTTGCGGTCCGCCTGGAGAGAGAACGGCCGCAGCACCTGGCCTTTATCGGCCTGGGTACGAATCTGGGCAACCGGGAGGAAAATCTGGCCCTGGCCCGTCAAAGAATCACCGCACTCCCTCATACCGATGCGGTTAAGTTTTCTTCGGTCTATTCCACCTTACCTTGGGGCCGGACAGAACAGCCTGAGTTTTTAAACCAGGTGGTATCAATCGATACCCGTCTGACGCCCCGGGAGCTGCTTGAGGAGCTCCTTGACATAGAAAAAGACATGGGACGTGAACGAATCGAATGTTGGGGACCCAGAATCATTGACCTCGACCTCTTGCTCTATGGTGACCAGGTGATTAAGGAACCGGATCTGGTGGTCCCCCATCCCTGGCTGACCAAACGGGCTTTCGTTCTTACCCCCTTACTGGAAATTGCCCCCGGTCTTAAAATGCCGGACGGTCGTTACATACGCGAAATCCTGGCCAACCTGCCGCAGTGAAGCAAGGGGACAGTCTTTATGATGCATTTTGCATCATGGGGATTGTCCCCTTGCTTCACTCCGAAAATAGGTGTTTAATGATTTTGACAAATTATTGCGATTGGTTGTACATTGGCTGGATTCCATGCTAAAATAAAATCCACAGAATGGTGCGGAAAATTTAATTTCTCCCGCCGGACTCCTGGTAAATCCGCTTGTATCCATTGGGGGCCAAGACGGTAAACTTGAGTAACGGCTGGACGGTAGCTGTTACTCTCAAGGGGGGTTTCTCTTGAGGAAGATCGGCATTGTTGGGGCGGGAGTGGTTGGAACAGCTGTAGGGGTTATCCTTCATTCCAAAGGCTATGAGATTACAGGAGCATATGATATTAATCCCGAATCTACACGGCGATTAGTGGAGAAGGTGGGCGCCGGTGAGTGTCTGACCCTGCAGGAAGTAGCCAAACGGGCTGAGGTATTGTTTGTAACCACATCTGATTCAGCGATCGGTAATGTTGTTGAAGAACTGGCTAAAGAAGGAGGCTTTGTTGAAGGCCAACTGGTAGTCCATATGAGCGGCGCATTGACCTCTGAGGTCCTGGAACCGGCCAAGGCGTTCGGTGCTTTGACGGTTTCGATTCATCCCATGCAATCCTTTGCCAGCACGGAGCGGGCGATAAGTAATCTCCCTGGTTCGGTTTTTACAATTGAGGGAGATCCAAAATCTCATGGCCTGGCAGCAGACCTGGTTCAGGACTTGGACGGGGAATACTTCTTTATTGACAAAAAGGTTAAGCCTTTGTATCATGCCGGAGCTTGCGTAGTTTCAAACTACCTGGTTACGGTGATTGATATTGGTCTGCAACTGATGGAATCAATCGGGATTCCGCGGGCGCAGGCTTTGCAGGCGGTACTTCCGCTCATTAAAGGTACGATCAAAAACATCGAAAAGATTGGGATCCCCAGGGCTTTAACCGGTCCTATTGCCCGGGGAGACTTGCTGACGCTATTAAAACACATGGATTGTCTTGAACAAATGGCCCCCCAATTGATAATGCTGTATAGCTGGTTAGGATACTATACTACTGAAGTGGCAAAGGCTAAAGGAACGGTCGATGATAAAGCGGCTGAGGCCATGCGCAGTCTATTTTTACGCAGAATAAGCAGTACGAACGGTTAATATTTGGGGGTGAATACTTTGGCACGGGTTACAACTTCGGTTTTGAAGGAGAAGAAAAGAAAAGGCGAGAAAATTACCATGCTTACGGCCTATGATTATTCGACCGCTATGGTTCTGGATGAAGCGGGAATTGATATGGCCCTGGTAGGTGATTCACTGGGCAATGTGATTTTGGGTTATGAGAACACCCTGGCGGTTACCATGGATGATATGGTTCACCATACCAAAGCGGTGGCTCGGGGCGTAAAGAACACCATGGTGGTGGCGGATATGCCTTTCCTGTCGTACCATATTTCCATACCTGAGTCGGTCAGGAACGCGGGACGGTTGATACAGGAAGGCGGGGCCCAAGCGGTTAAGCTGGAGGGCGGATCGGAAAGGGTAGACGTGGTAAAGGCTATTCTGGATGCGGAGATCCCAGTCGTGGCACATATTGGATTAACTCCGCAATCGGTGCACCAGTTCGGCGGGTTTAAGGTACAGGGGCGAGACCTGGAAACAGCCAGAAAGCTGATCGAGGATGCCAAGGCCCTCGAAAAAGCAGGGGTTTTCTGCATGGTGCTGGAGGGTGTTCCAGCGGCCCTGGCCAAGAGGATAACAGCAGAGGTAGCGATCCCTACCATCGGAATTGGAGCAGGTCCGGATTGTGACGGCCAGGTCCTGGTGGTAAACGATATGCTGGGAATGTATCAAGGCCATGTAGCTAAGTTTGTTAAAAAGTTTGCCAATCTCCACCCGTTGATGGTGGAGGCGGTTAAAACATACAGTGAAGAGGTTAAAGCCGGAACCTTCCCGGCTCAGGAACACTGCTATTCGATTAATGAAGAAATAATTGAGAAACTGTACTAGGAGAATGAGCCGGTGAAAGTTATTGAAAGCCCTCAGGAGATGCAAAACTGGAGTCGTGCCCAGGCGAAGACCGGGCTTAGTATAGGACTTGTCCCCACTATGGGGTATTTGCACGAAGGGCACCTGAGCCTGGTACGCCAGGCTCGGGAACTTTGTGATCAAGTAGTGGTAAGCATTTTTGTGAATCCGATTCAGTTTGGAGAAGGAGAGGATTTCGACCGGTATCCCCGGGACCTGTCGCGGGACCTCGACCTTCTGGAAAAGGAAGGAGTTGGTGCGGTTTTTGCCCCCACGGCGAGGGCCATGTATCCGGAGAAAGAGCAGACCAACGTGGAACCCCCAACCGGGATGGAAAACAGACTGTGCGGTCGTAACCGACCAGGTCATTTCCGTGGAGTTACCACCGTGGTGAGTAAACTCTTTAATATCTGTTTGCCCGACGTAGCGGTCTTTGGTCAGAAGGATGCCCAACAGGCTCTGATCATTGAGAAGATGGTCAGGGATCTTAACTTCCCTGTTCGCATTGTAAGGGGAGAAATTGTTCGGGAACCTGACGGGTTGGCCATGAGTTCACGCAACGTCTACCTGTCGCCGGAGGACAGGAAGAATGCGACGGTACTGTACCGGAGCCTGCTCATGGCAAAAGACTTGATAAAACGGGGGGAAAGGAACCCCTCGCAGGTAAGGAATGCCATGTACGAAATGATCAATCGGGTGGATGGGACGCAAATTGATTATATTGAAATCTATAATGCCAAGGATCTAAGTGAACTCGAAGAGATTAATGGTCAGGTTTTATTAGCACTCGCTGTAAGATTTGGTGATACCAGATTAATTGATAACCTTCTACTGGAGGTGTAACATGTTCAGAACAATGTTCAAATCCAAGATTCATAGGGCCATAGTTACTGAGGCCAACCTGAATTATATGGGCAGTATAACAATTGACCGGGACCTGATGGATGCAGCTGACATTTTGCCTAATGAGAAGGTGCAGGTTGTAAATAACAATAACGGGGCGCGGTTTGAGACCTATGTCATCGAAGGTACCAGGGGCTCAGGGACTATATGTCTGAACGGAGCTGCGGCCCGCTTGGTGCAGCCAGGAGACTCAGTAATCATTATAACTTATGCGGTAATGAGCAATGAGGAGTGTATGACATTCCGGCCCAAGATGGTTTTTGTTGATGCTGAAAATAAAATCGTGGAGACGAAAACCGGTACTGAACCGGCAAATACTATAGGATAAACGGCCGATTTTGCCCTGCATTGGATAATGGTTGCCATGCATTGTTCAGCGGTATAGCTGGGCTGTAAATAAATTGCTGAGAGGGAATCACATGACTGAAAATCTGGTTGAGTTTATTAAAGAGCGCAAGCAGAAGCTTAATGCCGTGATTATGGCCCATTTCTACCAGCGCCCTGAGATTCAGGATCTGGCAGATCTGGTAGGTGATTCGCTGCAGCTTGCCAGGGATGCAGCCAATACCCAGGCAAGCGTGATCGTTTTCTGCGGAGTTAGTTTCATGGCGGAGAGTGCCAAGATACTAAATCCGGAGAAAGTGGTAGTTATGCCGGAACCAGCAGCTGGCTGTCCGATGGCGGATATGATTACTGCTGAAAAACTGCGAAAGTGGAAGGCTTCCCATCCGGATGCCAAGGTGGTTTGCTACGTCAACTCATCGGCGGAGGTCAAAGCCGAGAGTTATATCTGCTGTACTTCATCCAATGCGATTCAGGTGGTAAACTCTATTCCTCCGGAATCCCCGATCCTGTTTGTGCCTGACAAGAACCTGGGCAATTTTGTGGCCTTGAAAACCGGAAGGAAGATTGAATGCTGGCCCGGATACTGCCCGACCCATCAGGATGTTACGGTGGAACAGATAATGGAGCAGAAGGCCCGGCATCCTCAGGCACCGGTGGTGGTACATCCGGAGTGTCCTCCCGCGGTAATCAAACTGGCGGATGAAGCCTTATCCACGGGGGGAATTCTTAAATACGTGGAGAAGAGCCCCGCAACGGAATTTATAATCGGCACCGAGGCTGGCCTCCTGCATCAGCTGGAAAAACGTTTTCCTGACAAGGTATTTCATATTGCCCGGGAAGAATTCCTCTGCCCGAATATGAAATTAACCACCCTGGAGAACCTGGCTTATGTAATGGAGACCCTGGAGCATAAAGTTGAAGTGCCGGAAGATATAAGGCTTAAGGCCCATCGTTCCCTGGAGAGGATGCTTAATATCCAGTAACTTCAGGGGTTGTATTAATCGTAATACATGATATGTGCTGACGGCACGGGAAAGAACGATATTATCATGCAGATCAGTCGATATATCTCAGAAATAGGACCGGATGTGCCGGTATTCAGGACGGATTATTTGATAATCGGCAGTGGTATCGCCGGGCTGTTTACTGCTTTGAAGGCCTCAGAATTGGGCCAGGTGATGGTACTGACCAAAAAGACATTGAAAGATTCAAATACTGGTTTAGCCCAGGGGGGGATTGCCGCCGCAGTTCATGAGGAGGATTCCCCCTTCTTGCACCTGGAGGATACCCTGGAAGCGGGAGCCGGTCTGTGCGACATTGAGTCGGTCAATGTTCTGGTCACTGAAGGTCCAGCCCGGGTAAGGGAGTTAATGAATCTGGGTGCGCAGTTTGATACCGTGGATGGCACGGTGTCTCTGACCCGGGAGGCGGCACACAGCAAAGCCCGCATACTCCACTCTGCCGACGCGACCGGAGAAGCGATCCGGCAGGCCCTGGTCAAGAGCTGCCTGCAGGAACCCAATATTGTAATTCAGGAAAATCAGTTCCTGATTGACATTTTGAACATAGGAAACGAGTGCCAGGGGGCCCTGGTGCTCGATGCCAAACAGGGGAACAAAGCCATCTACCTGGCCAAAGCCACTATCGTGGCTACGGGAGGTGTGGGGCAGTTGTTCAAATATACAACCAATCCCGATATCGCGACCGCCGATGGCATGGCGGCGTGTTTTCGTGCGGGGTGTGAACTGGCGGATATGGAGTTTATCCAGTTCCACCCTACAACGCTGGTCACTGATACCAGCCAGCGTTTTCTGATATCAGAGGCCGTTCGCGGTGAAGGCGCCCGGCTCTTGAATATCAAAAAAGAGAGGTTTATGCCTGATTACCATCCCCTCGGAGAACTGGCTCCCCGGGATATTGTGGCCCGGGCCATCTGGAATGAGATGAGCCAGACCGGGAGCGACCACGTCTTCCTGGATGTCAGCCATTTGCCCAACCCTACCGCGCGGTTTCCCAACATTCACCGCACCTGTCTGGAATACGGCTATGATTTTACCCGGGACCCGGTACCGGTATCTCCAGCGGCGCATTTTATGATGGGCGGGATTAAGACCAATACACATGGAGAAACCTCAATATATGGTTTGTATGCCTGCGGGGAGGTGGCCTGCAACGGGGTCCACGGGGCCAATCGCCTGGCCAGCAACAGTCTCCTGGATGGTCTGGTCTTCGGCCAGAGGATAGTCGAAGCCTCCCAGCCCATGGTTTATCGCCGGACAGTCAGCATCGAAGAGATCAGGGCCAGCTGCCATCAGGATGACAACCTGTATGTTCCTGCTGGCAACCGCGAACCGGCAGAGGTACGCCAGGCGTTGAGGAGCATAATGTGGGAACACGTTGGCATCATAAGAGATGAGGCAGGTTTGAAGACCGCTGCCAGCCAGGTAAACCAGCTGGGCCGGGAACTGGGTCGGGGCCGGAATGAACTGGACTGCTATCAGGCAATCAACATGCTGACCGTAGCCCGGGTGATAATCCAGGCCGCCTTATGGCGCAAGGAAAGCCGGGGAGCACACTATCGCCAGGATTATCCGACCCGGGATGACATAAGATGGGTTAAACACCTGACATTTAAAAACTGGTAGGAGGGTGCTTAATGAACTGGATGCAGATTGACCGGATTATTCGGCAGGCTCTGATGGAGGACATAGGCCATCGTGATATAACCACCGACAACCTCATTCCTCCCGATCACCAATCGCAAGGGGTTTTTTATGTCAAACAGGAGGGGGTCGTGGCCGGAATACAGGTGGCCGAGCGGGTTTTTCGGCTCCTTGATCCCGATATCGATTTCACCGTATTGAAGGATGATGGTGAACTGGTTCCGGAAGGAGAGGAGATTGCCCGGATATCCGGCAGAACCCGGACCCTGTTGACCGGGGAACGGGTTTCCCTAAATTTTCTGCAGCACATGTCAGGTATTGCTACCAGAACCTATGACCTGGCAGACCGGGTGCGTCATTTCCCGGTGAAAATCGTTGATACCCGTAAAACCATACCGGGCTTGAGGATTCTTGATAAATATGCGGTCCGGGTTGGCGGGGGCCATAACCATCGCTTTGGACTCTTTGATGGAGTGCTGATCAAGGACAACCATATCCGCGCCGCCGGGGGGATTACCCAGGCAGTTAATACCATTAAACGCAGCATATCTCACCTGACCAGGATCGAGGTGGAAGTGGAAAACCTGGAGCAGCTGCGCGAGGCCCTGACTGCCGGAGCGGACGTAATACTGCTGGATAATATGGACCCGGAGATAATGAAAGAGGCAGTAAGCATTACCGGGGGACGCGCCATCCTGGAGGCCTCCGGAGGCATTACCGAGGATACCCTGGTGGAAGTCGCCAAGACCGGTGTGGACCTTATCTCCATGGGAACCCTCACCCACTCGGCTACCGCCCTTGACATCAGTTTCGATATTATTAGTTTACGATAATAGGCAGGGAGTGCATCACGGGGACTGTCCCCATGATGCACTCCCTGCCCCCCAACCGCCCATGTATCAATAAAGAGGTGAGCTATTATTGTCCCAAAAACCCGAGATTTGGCTTATGCCGCTGTGTTTACCGCTGTAATTGCAGCTTCAGCTATATTAACCAGGTTTCTGCCGGTGGTGATCGTACCTTACAGCTTGCAATCCCTGCTGGTTTTTCTGGCCGGCGGGGTTCTTAACCGACGGGCGGCAGTGCTCAGTATACTGGCCTACATCCTGTTGGGACTGGTGGGGATTCCGGTGTTTGCCAGCCCACCCTATGGTGGCCCCGGCTATTTCCTGGTGCCGACGTTTGGTTTCCTCCTGGGATTTATCCTGACTGCCTGGGTGGTAGCCTTCTGTCTGGAACGCTGGGGAAACACCTTCATAGCACATGTAATATCTATCATTGCCGGAATTTCAGTAATGTACCTGATCGGGCTGCCTTACCTGTTCATAATCCTAAAATTTTATGTGGGCCAGGCGGTTGATGTGGGGTATATTATAAAGATCGGCCTGATACCTTTTATTGGTATCGACCTGATCAAGGCTTCAGTGGCAGCCTTTATCAGCTATAAGGTACGTAAAAGCCTCAATTTGAGTTAGGTTTTTCGAAGAGAGACAGGTGGCCGGATGGCGCCGCTCGGGGTTCAGGCAGATTGATCCCCGTGACCCGGTAAATATTATTGACAAGGTTCAGCATCATCCTGCTCACTGGTGATAGTTCTATTGTCCAGGTTACGGTTGTGATTTATTCCTTACGTTACTAAGGGAGGGATATTGATGATACTGGTTTTGGATGTAGGGAATTCAAATATGGTGGCCGGGGTCTATCGGGGTAAAGATTTGCTGACCCACTGGAGAGTGAGGACCGATCGGTTGCGAACGGCGGATGAATATGGTTTAATGCTGCTGGGGTTCTTTCAGCATGCAGACATCGATTACCGTCAGATCAGAGGCTCAATAATCTCATCAGTGGTACCTCCCCTGGTTAGTGAACTGGAATGGATGATAGGCAAGTATTTTAACAACAAGGCCCTGGTCATAGGCCCCGGAATTAAGACCGGTTTGGCCATCAAGTATGAAAACCCTCGGGAGGTAGGAGCGGACCGGGTGGTCAATGCGGTGGCGGCCCTGGAAAAATACGGCGGCCCCCTGATTATTGTGGATTTCGGAACTGCTACCACCTTCTGCGTTGTCAGTGAGAATTACGAGTACCTGGGAGGGGCTATTGCTCCTGGAATCGGAATTTCTCTGGAGGCATTGTTTCAGAGAACTGCCAAACTGCCCCGGGTGGAACTGGAAAAGCCCAAGAGTGTTATCGGCAAAAACACGGTGGTCAGTATCCAATCAGGTGCCCTGTATGGATTCGTAGGTCAGGTAGACGGTATTATCAGGAGGATCAAAGAGGAACTTCCCTGGGAATTCAAGATCATAGCCACCGGCGGCATAGCTGACCTGATCTACCGGGAGTCCGAATATATTCAGATGGTAGACCATTTTCTGACGCTGGAAGGCCTGAGGATAATATACGAAAAGAATCAGACTTGAGGTAGTTATGGGGTTCAGTATCGGCAAGCATGCCTTTAAAAACCGGGTAGTATCTGCACCCATGGCAGGTATTACCGATAAAGCCTACAGAATCATGGCCGCGTCCTTTGGATGCGGCTTAAACTTCACGGAGATGATAAGCGATCAGGCACTGTTGCATGGACATCACAAAACCATGGCCATGCTTGACGTCTCCCAGGAGATGATCCCTGCAGTGGTGCAGCTTTTTGGCGGGCAGCCGCAGAATATGGCCCGGGCTGCGGCCATCGCCGAAGAACAGGGCGCGATTATCATCGACATCAACATGGGCTGTCCCACCCCCAAGATAGTGAAAAACGGTGAGGGGGCCGCCCTGATGAAGGATCTTCCCCGGGCCCGGGAGGTAATCCGCGCGGTGGTAAAAGCAGTCCGGGTACCGGTCACAGTTAAGATGAGAAAGGGCTGGGACGAATCCAGTATCAATTACCTGGAACTCTGCCGCATCGCCGAGGCGGAAGGGGTCCAGGCCATCACTCTCCACCCCCGTACCCGGGAACAGTTCTTCTCGGGCCGGGCTGACTGGACTGCCATCCGGGAGGCCAAAGCAGCGGTAGGGATTCCGGTAATCGGCAACGGGGACATATTCGAGGCGGCGGATGCTTTGGAGATGATAAGGACTACCGGGTGTGATGCGGTGATGATCGGTCGCGGGGCTCTGGGGAATCCTTTCCTGTTTGCCGCTGCCACAGCTTTGTTAAATGGTGAAGCACTGCCCCCTGAACCCACGGTGCAAGAGCGCATGCAAACCGCCCTGCAGCATTTCGACCTGATGGCCAACCTCAAGGGCATCAACCGGACGGTAGCCGAGATGCGCAAGCACCTGGCCTGGTACATAAAAGGAATACCCGGGGCCGCCCAGGCCCGCAACCGGCTGAACCAGGCCACTGCCAGGGAAGAGATATTCTCTATCCTGCAGGCTATTTCAGATGAGGAGATTTAAATATTTCGGGGACACCTTACTAAGTTATTCTGCTATTTTGGGACACCATATAAATTGATTCCAGCACGCCAGATGAATTAGTAGGTGACCCTGAATGCCAGTCCGGAAAGACTGAATCAATTTCTATGCAGTAAACCAGGGTAGGTGGCACCAATAGAAGTACACATCAAGGCCAAAAGTGTGCCGCCTGCCAATAATGAACCGTCACCATGCCTGCTCGTCCTCCCTCTTGATTTCAACTTTTTCCAGTGGTAAGATATTTTTGACATTATAATGTGAACAATACTGTGTACAGAGGTGGATATGGATTTTTACCGGATACAAGACAAGATGATCAGCAAGGAAAAGCTGATAGGGACAGTGTCCAGGATCCTGGAACTGAGGGCCCGGGGGTTCTCCCAACAGGAGGTGGCCGATCGGCTGGAAGTGGATCGTACCTTCATATCCCGTCTCGAGACCCTAGGTGAACTGCGCAAGGGACAGTCTATAGCGGTCATCGGCTTTCCCATTTTAAACAAGGCGGAAATACAGGATCTGGCGGAGAGCGAAGGCGTCGACTTTGTTCTCCTGTTTACCGAGGAGGAACGCAATAACTGGGTATCTACAAAGACAGGAGCTGAGCTGCTCAATGAGATGATGGATATGGTGGCACAGGTAAGATCCTATGATGTTGTAATACTCCTGGCTTCAGATTACCGGCTGAAACTCCTCAAAGGCCTGCTCGATAACGAGGTCCTTACCATGGAAATCGGTGAGTCGCCTTTGAAAGAAGACAAGTGGGTGGATCCCCAGGAATTGCTGCGGGTTCTCCGGGCGGTTAAGGGGGCGCGTAAATTGAACAAGCCACGAGACGATAGGAGGAATAAGTATTGAAACACGTAGTCAGTGTGAGTCTGGGATCATCCAAGAGAAATCATGCGGTGGAAACCGAGTTTCTGGGTGAGAAATTCAAGATCGAACGAATCGGTACCGATGGCGATTGGGACAAGGCTATAAATATGATCCGCGACCTGGATGGCAAGGTTGATGCATTTGGCATGGGCGGAATCACCCTCTATATATATGTGGGTAACAAAAAGTACACTTTGAAGGATGCCAAAAAACTGCTGGTCCAGGCGAAAAAGACTCCTATTGTCGATGGCGGGGGCCTGAAGAACATCCTGGAGAAGCAGAGCATCGAGAGGGTGGCCCGGGAAGGCATTGTGGATTTCAAGGGTCGTCATGTCCTCATGGTCTGCGGAGTGGACCGCTTGGGCATGGCCCAGGTGCTCAACGATTTGGCTGACCATATAGTCTTCGGGGACCTGATTTACGGCCTGGGGCTGCCGATAAGGATTCGTTCCCTGAAAGCTCTGGAGAGGATCGCCGGAACGATAGCCCCCATAGTGGTAAATCTGCCGTTTGATTCCCTTTATCCCACCGGCAGCAAACAGGATGTCATAATTCCCAAACATTCCAAATACTATTATGAAGCGGACATTATCGCCGGCGACTTCCTGTACATCAAACGTTACCTGCCGGACCGTCTGGACGGGAAGATAATCATAACCAACACCACCACTCAGGAGGATGTCCAGCTTCTTCGGGAGCGGGGGGTTAAGCTTCTGGTTACGACCACCCCGGAAATGGAAGGCCGTTCATTTGGTACCAACGTGATGGAAGCTCTCCTGGTGAGTATAACTGGCAAACCGGTGGATCTGATAACTGAGCAGGACTACCGCAATCTGCTCCGGGAACTCGACTTCCGCCCGGGGGTGTTGTACCTTAACAGTTAATGTTGATCAAGGCTCGCAGCCGGCAGGCCAAAAGACAATGCCGCCTTCGAGGCGGGAAAGGTTTCTGATGAGGCAAATCGGCTTGTTGACCATCGTATATAAGCAACAAAGGGGCTTCCTGTTTAGGCCAGAAGTATTAAACAGGGTGGCTCCTCTTTTTTTTGGACCCCGCCTTTCCCGGGCCATCCAGCTTAAGGACGCAGGGCTTAATGGGCGGGTGTTACATATACCGCTCGGCTGTGAAAACTGGGAAAACCTCAGGCCGCAGATCAGGGAGGAGTTCGGGCAAAGAGTCCAGTCCTTGTGCCGGAAGCAGGGGATTGAGTCTTTGGGAATAACTCGGGGTCTGTCACTTGAGAGCCTGGGGTCACTGGCCCTGCAGAGTAGAAGTGGGGATAAATTCATCACTGCCCTGGCTCTGCTTAAGATCGAAGAGGTTTTGGGTCAGACCGGCGGGCAGCGGGTGATACTGGTCTCAGACCAGAAACTGGCCTTTAAGCTGGCGGTAAAGGTCAGCGAAAGGTTCAAGCTGCCAGTTTTTCTGCAGTGTGCCAACCCGAGCCGGCACGAAGCCACGGCTTTGCGGATACTGCACCAGGAAGGCCTGGCGATCTCTCTGGGGGTCTTGAAACCAGCTAAATGGAAAGATGACGATATCATTCTCCTGCTGGATGATAGTTACGCCGACCTGGTCAGCAGTACTGCCACCGGGCGGCAGCTTACCCTGGCAGATAGCAGTCACGGCCATGCTCCTCAACTGGAGGAGAGTTTGCAGCGTCAGGGGGTGGACCCGGCCCTGCGCAATCTGGCCCCATTGATGGAGGCATTTTTGCTGGATGGAACAAGTGCCAACCGGCAGGACCTGGTGAGGACGATTGAAGAGGAGGGAGGGCAGGTATGGGACTACTTCCTTGACAAGGAAGGGGTCGCTCATTATAATACCATAAAAGGATTTTAGGCGAGAAAAATCGAAATTCATGGGTAACTCGGAAGCAAACTTGCTTCGATTTTTTTATTTTGTTTGATCATTATGCAGTTAAGGAGAGATTTCATGTCGGAAAAAGAGATTATCCTTACTCGACAAGGTTTGCAGAAGTTGGAGGAAGAGCTAGAGGTTCTTAAATCAGTAAAACGGAAAGAGGTTGCGGAACGCATTAAGCAGGCCATTGAATTCGGGGACATCTCCGAGAGTTCAGAGTACGAGGATGCCAAAAACGAGCAGGCCTTTATCGAAGGAAGAATAATGTCTCTGGAGAAGACGCTGCGCAAAGCCCGTTTGATTGAAGACGGTGATATCCAGACTGACCGGGTTTCCCTGGGGTCCAGAGTTATTCTGCGGGATGCAGAATCTGACCGGGAGATCTCCTTTACCATCGTGGCGTCAGCCGAAACCAATCCCAAAGAACGCAAGATATCCGACGAATCCCCGGTGGGTCGAGCAATCATTGGTAAATCAATTGGATCCGAAGTGGAGGTTCAAGTTCCAGCTGGTATAGCCAGGTACCGTATTGTCAGCATAGAGAAGTAAAGGTCAGGGAGGTATTGTTTTTGTCGGACCAGGAATTACATGAACTGATGCAGATTAGATTGGGGAAGATTAATGAATTGAGAAGCCGCGGGATTGAACCTTACGGCGGCAGATTTGAACGCACCAAGATGGCCCTGGCCATAAAAGAGGAGTTCGAGAGCCTGGAAGGACAGGAGGTTCGGGTAGCAGGCCGGATCATGGCCAAGAGGGGCCATGGCAAGGCTGGATTCGCCAACCTCCAGGACCCGTCGGGTATTATTCAGCTCTACTTTAAAACTGACGACCTGGGAGAGGAACAGTACGAGCTTTTTGAAAAATGTGATATTGGAGATATTGTAGGGATCTGGGGCAGGGTATTCCGCACCAGGAGAGGTGAGATTTCAGTAGCGGTCGCCCGCATGGTCTACCTTGCCAAGTCTCTTAACCCGCTGCCCGAGAAATGGCACGGTCTGAAGGATGTGGAGCTGCGCTATCGTCAGCGGTACCTGGACCTGATTGTAAACCCCGGTGTCCGCGAGGTCTTCACCAAACGGAGCAAGATCATCAGAAGCATGCGCCGGTATCTGGACGATCAGGGATTCCTGGAGGTTGAGACCCCGATGATGCAGCCGATAGCCGGTGGCGCTGCTGCACGTCCTTTTATTACTCACCATAACGCTCTTAACATGGACCTCTATCTTAGAATTGCTCCTGAACTCTACCTCAAGCGGCTGCTGGTAGGCGGCCTGGAGAGGGTCTACGAGATTAACCGCAATTTCCGCAATGAGGGTATTTCCACCAAGCACAATCCTGAATTTACCATGGTGGAAGTCTACCAGGCCTTTGCTGACTATGAGGTAATGATGGAGCTGGCTGAGAACATGATTTACCATGTGGTGATGGAGGTCATAGGGAGCCCGGTCGTCGAATGTCAGGGGATTAGCCTGGATTTTACCCCTCCATGGGAAAGGATCACCATGATGGACGCTATCAAGGAATATTCGGGGATCGACCTGACTGTGGTCGAGGATGACCAGGAGGCGCGCAGCCTGGCACAAAGTCTAGGTCTGGCGATAGACAAAAACGCTACCCGGGGTGAGATCATTAACACGATATTTGAGGAGAAGGTTGAGCCGCATCTGGTCCAGCCGACCTTTATCTACAGCTACCCGGTGGAGATTTCTCCTCTGGCCAAGCGCAACCGGGACAATCCCCAGTTCACCGACCGGTTTGAGATTTTCATTATGAACCGGGAATTGGGTAATGCTTTTTCCGAGCTAAACGACCCGATTGACCAGCGGGGACGTTTCGAGAGCCAGATGAAAAAACGCAGCCAAGGGGATGCTGAGGCTCATATGATGGACGAGGACTACCTGAACGCCCTGGCCTACGGTATGCCCTCCGCGGGTGGAATGGGCATCGGCATCGACCGCCTGGTCATGATCCTGACCGACTCCCCATCGATAAGAGATGTAATCCTGTTTCCCACCCTGCGTCCTCTAAAGGACTAAAACGCATCACGTGCATCATTGCATCATGGGGACAGACCCCATGATGCAAAATTCCTATCGTTTGAGCCGGGTTATCACCCGAGTGAAGAAATCCCAGACCTCTTCTACCCGCAGCAGGATGACCAACACCCCGTAAACCGCCACCCCAAACCCCATACAGGCGACCAGGTGAATGAGCTGGCCCTTCAGGTACGACATGTCCAGGTAGGCTGCGAGGAACACATCCAGGAAGTATACCCCCACTCCCATAGCCACAGAGGCGACCACGATCTTGCCCAGGTTGATGAAGAGCTTTTTCTCCGGCAGTTCCGGCAGTCGGGGCCGCAGCAACCAGTACGCCAGGACCATGTTGACCGTGGCAGCAAGGCTGTTGGCCAGGGCCAGTCCCCCGTGCTGCAGGTAGCGAATGAGGATGAGGCTGAAAATCAGGTTCAGGATCACTACGGTGATGCTGATCTTGACCGGGGTCTTGGTGTCCTGTAAGGCATAGTAGGTGCGGTTGATCACGTTGTAAGCCCCCTGGGCAAAAAGTCCAAAGACAAAGAACTGGAGGGCAAAAGCGGTCATCTGGGTGGAGGTGGCGTCAAAGGCCCCCCGCTCAAACAGCACACGGACAATCGGCGAGCTCAATACAAACAGACCCACCGCTGCGGGGATGGTAAACAGACCCACCAGGTTAAGCCCGAAGACCATGGTATTTCCCAGCTCTTTGTGGTCTCCCTTGGCCGCCAGGG
>JBMNJO010000023.1:0-22715 GCA_050951725.1 Syntrophomonadales bacterium
CGAAAACGATGGAAAGACCGCGGTGTTGACCGCGACTACAAAGAGATTGAAAGGCAGAAACATCAGCTTGTTGGCAAAGTTCAAAGCCGCCAGGCTGCCCTCGGAGAGAGTGGAAGCCAGGATGCGGTCAATAGTCACATATACCTGATTCACACCAGTACCGATCATCACCGGGAGGACCAGCTCGCCGATCTTTCTTACTCCCGGGTGCTGCAGTGAGATGTGCGGGTAATACTTGAGTCCCCTGCCGAACATGGCCGGTATCTGGATGATCACCTGAGCCACCATAGCCAAAACCGTACCGACAGCCAGCCCGTAGACTCCCATCTCCGGAACCAGCAGGAAGACCGACAGGATCACTGTCCCGGAAAAAGCCGCCGAGGTAAAGGCCGGGGCGGCAAAATGCTTTAGGCTGTTCAATAAGCCTCCCTGGAGCATGGACAGGGTGGACAGGAGTACACAGGGAAACATGATCCGGGTGAGCGCAACGGTAAGGTTCTTGGCTTCGGGGGAGAAACCCGGTGCTATCAGGGACACCAGAACCGGTGCCAGCAGAATCCCCAGGACCGCTATAGCACTCATCGCCAGGGCAGCCAGATTTCCAATGTAACTGGCCAGCTTGGACGACTCCCGCGGTCCCTGATTTATATTGCTGGCAGTAAAAACAGGAATAAAGGCGGTGGCCAAGGCCCCGCCCAGTATCACATATATTAGATTCGGTATGGTAAAGGCCATCAGGTATGCGTCGGTAGCCATAGTGGTGCCGAACTCGGCGGCAATGACCTGCTCCCGGACAAAACCCAGAAGCCTGCCTATGATGCTGATGGCCAGTATCAGACCTGCAGCTTTAACCAGGGTTCTTTTTTCTGTCATGATCCTTTACCCCGGAATTACAGAGTTTCCAGCTTCAAACCGTAGGATTCGACCTCCGGCCGACTGTAGATATTCTTGGTGTCAACGATAAACGGGTTCGGTCCCGCCAGGCTCTCCTTAAACAGAGCCAGATTATGATAATCAATGCCGTTCTGACGGGCCAAAACCAGTATGCCATGGGCACCCTTCACGGCATCCTCCAGTGAGTCAACCTTGAACGGATACCTCGACGGAACCGCCGGGTCAAAAGCCCTGACGGTACAGCCCGCCTGCAGCAGGTGATCGATAACATCCCGCGCCGGGCTTATGCGGTCATCGTTGGAGTAATCCTTCATGGCAATGCCCAGAACCGCCAGTACCGCTTCCCGGGGCGGAACTGTCAGGTTTCTTAGAGCCAGACTGGTCACAAATGCCGGCACACTGTCATTGATTTGCCGGGCGGTGGTCAGGAGGGGCAGTTCCACGCCCATTTCCTTCGCCTTGGGCAGCAGGTAATACAGCGCATTGGGGAGACAGTATCCTCCCACACCGGGGCCAGGGGTCAAGAGATTTACCCGCTGGTGGGTGTTGGCTACATTAATAACCTCGAAAATATCAATCCCCAGGGCCCGGGCAAAGCGGGCGAATTCCTGGCTCATGGCGATATCAACGTCCCGGGAGACATTCTCCATCACCTTGGCCGCTTCGACCACCTCTATCTGGCTGCCCCGGGTTATCGGAGCTTTGGTCACGATGCTGATAAGCTCGTGAGCCCTTTCGGTACTCATATCATTGATTCCGCTTACCGCGGCGGGCATGTTCTCAAACTCATAAAAAGCCTTGCCTTCTGCGATTCTCTCCGAGGAATAGGCCAGGAAGAAATCATGTCCCGCTTTCAGCCCCGATTCCTCAAGGATAGGCAGAATAACACTGCGGGTGGTTCCCGGAATCACTGTGCTGCGGATTATCACCAGGTCACCCGGCTTCAATCCCTGAGATATGGAGCGGCAAACGGTAGTAACGGGCGACAGGTCATGCTGTCCATCCTCCACCGGGATCCCCACGGTAACCACGATATTATTGCATTCACGCAGAGCTTGGGTGCAATCCAGGGTGGCCTGAAAACGTCCGGAGGCCAGTTCATCACGGAGGATCTCCTGGATGTTCTTATCCCCATAAGATTCCAGGTGATGAGTTATGCCATTATTCAAATCCTCAACCAACGATCTATCCACATCGACTCCGGTGACCTGGCAACCGCGCATAGCGAAGCTAAGGGCCAACGGCAAGCCGACGAAACCTAAGCCAAAAACACAGACTCTTGTCATATCAGTTCTCTCCCCTGCTAAAGTATGTAACTGCTATTGCCCCAGCCAGGGAAAATCAGAGCATCCTATTTAATATATTCCGGGCCGAGCCGATAGGTCTCATTGAACATAAAATCCCGACTATTAGGCCCCGTTACCGGGGTTAAAGTAATTCAGTATCCAGCGACAATGATAACAAGCCAGCCAATATTCGTCAATCATCCCCAAAAATTAGAGCCTTAATTCGCCTGCGAAACACAAGTTAAGTGGTTTGAATGCATAAACAGGTAGGAGTCGGCTGGCGCAGCATGGGAGCAAACCTCTGCATTCGGAATTAAAGAGGAAAAAGCGGGAAATGGGAGTCGGAACGCTCATTTCCGCTTTCCGACTTCCATTTCCCGTTACCCTTGCGTCGCGAACCAGCAGATGCCGAAAGCCATGTCAAGTCCGGCGGCGAAATTCAGGTATTCAAACCTGCAAATACTACTTTTCTGCGAAGGAATTAGCTCCAAGAATTGCCCCCGCACGACATAAGGCATCCATTACGTTGCTAATTTCGCTGCTATCTTTTCCATCATAAAGGCCACCCGGCTTTCCCAGGAGTTCTCTCGGGCCCGGCTGAGACGCCTTTGCTTCTTCTCCGCGGAGTCGTCCAGGGCTCGCCCGACCGCTGCCAGAAAGCCCTCCGGTCCTTTCCCGAACTCCACCACGTCGGCGAAATCCTGGATTTCCGGCATCGGCACCGAGGCAATGGGCCTGCCTGAAGCCAGGTACTCATAGAACTTCAAGGGGCTGACGGTTTCCGTCAACCGGTTCAGCCGGAAGGGATTGAGACAGACATCAAATCCTTTCAGGTACTGCGGCAGTACCTGACGATCCCGCCTTCCCAAGAAGATCACATTAGGCAGTCGCTGCAGGTTGGACACATCCACATCAACCCCTACAGGACCCACCATGACCAGCATACAATCCGGCCGGTGTTCCGCAACGTACTGCAGCAGATCCAGATCGACCCACTCCTTGATTGCACCCACAAAACCCAGAACCGGTCCGGTTAAATCAACCAATTCGGGAGCCAGCAGGGTAAGCGGCTCATCCGCCAGCATAAAGTGATCAACATCGGCGGCATTGGGAGAGAGGTGTATCTCTTGGCTATAGGGCGCTTTGTCCCGATAAAGGCCCCCGGCGGTCACGAACACAATGTCCGCCTTCCGCAGCAGTTCCCTCTCCATCGCCCGTACTGCCGCCGGGTTAAACCCTTTGTATTCCGAGTGCTCGTCCACACAGTCATAAACCAGGAGTTTTTCCCCCAGTTTCCCGGCCAGGGGAGCACTGCTGTGCAGGTAGGTCCATAAAATCGGGTCATGCATATCCAAACTCCGGGCCGTTTTCCGGATCGCATTGGCCAGAATAGACTGGTTGATGCGATTGATTGCCGGGTATATGTTGCTGAACGGGGGCATGACCGGCGGGGACAGCAGGAAGATATTATCACTCAGCTGCCGGATTCCTTCCCTCCAGGTCCGCCACTTGCCCCAGCAGGCTGGGTCCTTAAACGGTGAGAGCCATGATATCGGAGGTTCAACATAGAGTATCCGGTTGGATACCGGCAACCGGGACATCACTTGCTGTTTCCGGGTCCACAGCGGCTCCCAGTCCACCGACGAAATGCAGATTATATCCTGATTCTGTAATTCCTTCATTTAATCAAAACCTCTTCCCAGGAAGCAGGCTAACAGTCTTCCTATAGTTCCCCGGCAAAAGCCTGTGCGATGTCCGGCGACCGGGATTCAAGCATACAATCCTTTCGAATTATAACTTTGATTCCCCTGCGAAAACCTCAAATTATGCAGTCAAACCTACGAATTATTATTTTTCGCAGGGGAATCAACTTTTCGAAAGCGAAATCATCCCTTATCCTTATCCTGAATGAGATCGGTATAAACCCGTTCAGTATGGCGGACCATATTTTCTACGGTAAATTGCTGGGCCCGCCGCAGGCCGCCCGTAATCAACTGCCGCTGCAGGCCGGGGTCATCCAGGAGCCAGGTAATCGCCATCGCCAACGCCCGGCTATTTCCGGGGTCAACCAAGAGGCCGCTTTCCCCATCGATGATTACCTCCGGTATGCCTCCCACCTGAGTAGCCACCACCGGGACCCCGAAATACATGGCTTCCAGCAGGACCAGGCCCATCCCTTCCATGAGAGAGGGCAGGCACAGCATATCCATTATCGGATAGAGATCACTGATATTAGGGTAAAAACCGGTCATGATAACCTTGTCTTCCAGACCCAGTTCTTGAATGGTCTTTTCAATGGTCCGTCGTTCCGGTCCCTCGCCAACCAGCAAAAAAACCACATCATGGTGTTGAGTAACAATCTGCTGAGCGGCCTTGAGCAGAAAGATGTGGCCCTTAACCGCATGCAGTCGGCCAACCATGGCCACCACCCGCTGACCAGGGCTGATCCCCAGGTTTCTTCTGACGTTATCGGGTGAGTCAGCGGGGGTTAACAACGAAACATCGAGCCCGTTGTAGATCACCTTAATCCGGTGGGGTGTGACCCCCATGGCCACCAGGTCTTCCTTGATGGCTCCCGAAATGGCGATAAACCGGTCGGTACGGTTGTTGGTCAAACGCGTCAGGAACCGGGCCACCGCCGCCTCGGCTGAGGTTGAGTAATCATACTGCAGCACACTATGAAAGGTGGTTACCACCGGAACATTCTCTGAGCGGCCTGCCATACGAGCCACCAGGTTGGCCCGTACCCCATGAGTGTGGACCAGGTCGATCCCCTGTTCCTTGATGAGACGGCGAATCGGAGCCACAGTAGCCAGATCCAGCTTGTGGCGCATCACGATTTCATGGGTGGTAATGCCTTCCTCGCGGCATACACCAGCAAACGGGCCATGACAGAGACACAGGAGTTCGGGAGTGAACCTTTCCCGGTCCATCAGGCGCATCAGAGTCAGCAGGTGCCGCTCGGCACCACCAATCTCACCGCCGCCAATTACCTGTAACACCTTAAGTTTCTTCATACTGCTCCCCGGAGCTACTGGGCTCCTTTTGTGGTTTTCGGCAGGGCCACCAACAGCCCCAGGAAGAACCAGAAGTAGGTCGCCATCATGGGAACCTCAAATATATTTTCTACCGCATTATGGGCCAGAATACCTAAGAGTCCAGTCAGGACCCCCAGACCCAATGCCAGGGTGTAGGGATCGTCAATCTGGTCAAGGCTGCTGCGGGCCAAACGAATCCCGGCCACCACCAAGAGCAGCAGGGAAACCAGTCCCAACCATCCGGCCTCGGCTCCCGTCTTCAAATAGAAATTATCAGCATAAAAGGAGTCGTTAGGATAGTAGCGTGCAGCCACTGCTCCCCCGAACCTTCCCAGGCCGACGCCGGTAGCCGGCGCACCCTGCCAGGTAGCCAGGGTCTGGGTCCAGCGGCCGATACGCCCGCCCCGTTCACTGGAGGCAATATATTCCGGGGTAGCCATATAGGCCAGGCGATCATATACGGTTGGCATAAGCACCGGGGTCAGGATGGCCACTACCAGCAGACCCCAGATGATACGCCGGTCCAGCCACAGCCCCATAAGAATAATGGTGAATCCCAACGCCAGCCAGGCACCTCGCGATAAAGTGAAGACCAGGCAGGCCAGCATTACCAGGAAAACCCCGCCATAAACGAGTTTCTTTAGGTAACTCCTGCTGGCCAGCAGGCTGGCAATAGAGATGGGGATCGCCAGCACCAGCAGACTGCCTAAAACATTGGGGCTGCCGATTATCGAAAAAACACGCGTGGTAATGCTGGTCTCCACCTTGCTGTCATACCAGGAGGTAGGAATCTCCACCCCTATATACTGCTGGTAGACTCCGTATAAGGCGACCAGGAAAACCACCGCCAGGAATGCATCACAAAGCCACCGGAACTGGGACCTGCTGAAGAGCAGGTTGGCAGCCACAAAAAACCACAGGGTATACTGCAGGTAAACCCGCAGCCCTTCCACGGCCGGAGCGGTTTCCGGGGACTTTATTATAAATAGGAAGACATACACACTAAGGTAGAGCAGGAATGGCACTAACAACCGGGTCGCCGAGGGCGACAGCTTTTGCAATCCGGTTCGGACCAGCAGGATACCTACGATGACGATAAACAAAAGCTCATCCCAAACCCCGACCAGGAATGGGAACGGGGAATAGGTGCGCAGAACATAGTCCACCAGGACATAGGCCACTACCAGAAACAGGCTGTATTCCATACCGGGCCGGGCAGGTGAATCGGATTCATGGTAGCCATTCCACCAGGCCAGAGCCTTCCCCAGCAGGCTCTCGCTCCACCACTCCCGGTCAGGATGCCAGACAACCAGCAGCAGACCCAGGAGCAAGAGACACACCTCAATCGCCAATTTCAGACCCCGGGGCTGGTTAACCACCAGATCGGCCGCCACCAATAAAGCCACCAGGAGTCCAATCGCGATCCCAAGCCCAGACAGGAGAACGCTGCCTGTAATCAATTGACGGGCCCAGGTTCCCATCGACCATAGAATCCTCAGAATACGTTCCCACAGCCAGCCAAAGATGTTTCCGAACAGGCCGGAATCCCTCTCCTCACTGTAGGGTAAGACACCCTGGTTCCCACGGACCAGCCAGGACAGAAACCAGCTGCCCCGAAGGAGGTCCTGCAGACGATCCGCAATCCACCTGAGCAATCTTATTATTAACGAGCCCCCCCACCAGCCGGGCGGAACGCGCAGCCGCAACAGCCAGCCCAGGAACAGGCTCCCTTCCAACCACTGGTATAACAGGGTCATGCTTCTACTTCACTTCCACATTCAGTATCGTCGCTTTAAGTTCTGCCGTGCGGGTCTTGACATAATAGTCATCTTTTCCGGCCCGTACCTGCTGTCCCCCCAACATGATCTGATGAGGGCTGACCGCGGTAGTCTGGCCTTCGATGACCAGGAATATATCCTTGCGGAACGGGTTCTCGGTCAGGATCATGCTGCCGTCCGGTTTGCTGACCGTGGTGTTGGCCTGCCGAACATCTACTTCCTTTATATATACCGGCACCAATTGATTGTTGGCCACCAGTTGATCCCCTTCCTTAATATTAGGCACCACATCCGGGTAAACAAAAGGGCATACCACCTTAATCTGCACTGTTTTGGGGTCTACCGCCACATTCGTCCCGCGCCCGCGATAGAAGACCCCGAATATCACCAGCACAACCGCCAGGACAATGGCCAAATCGATAATGCTGATTCTGCCAAACAATCGGCCCTGCTTGTCTATCATAGCTACCTCCACCTCTATATTTTTCGCCATTATTTATATAGAACAGTATAGCAGAAACCTACATGCTCAGCACGTTTTGCATCACTGCATCATGTGCATCACGGGGCCTGTCCCCATGATGCAATGCAGTGTTGGAATTGTCGAAATTTGAGCAAGCAGGGAGGTAACCCGGAAAGGGCAGTAGAAATTACCTAATAACCAAATTTGGCTAGTGGACAGGCAAATTGGTCAATGCTAGAATTTGTCTAGGTTATGGGGTGTGGGGGATTTATTGTGAATAACAACTATCATATTTATGCCCTTGGTGTAATAATTGCATTTATTGTGGCGTATTTACTTATGCCACTGGCAGCCAAACTGGCTTTTCGTATCGGTGCCATAGACCAGCCGAATGCCCGTAAGGTGCATAACAAACCGATGCCTCGTCTGGGTGGAACCGGAATATTTATCGCTTTCGTTGTTGTCGTGCTGGCGACGCAGGGTCTGGACCGCTCCTTGATGGGGATCCTGCTGGGTGGGGCTGCGATATTTCTGGTAGGAATATTGGACGACATCTACCGTTTGAGTCCCTGGACCAAGCTGGCGGCTCAGATTGCCGCCGCATTGATCGCGGTTTATTTCGGAGTCCGGGTTCATGTAATGACCAATCCCTTTGATGGGGTATTCCAACTGGGGGCCTTGAGTATACCCCTTACCCTCTTATGGATCATCGGGATTACCAATGCGGTAAACCTGATCGATGGCCTGGATGGTCTAGCCGGTGGGGTTTGCGCTATCGCCGCGATTACCATAGGGGTGGTTGCCTGGAAGGGAGATCAGATGGTGGTAGCTTATATGGCCCTGGTACTGGCTGGAGCCATAGCAGGCTTTCTGCCGCACAACTTCCACCCGGCCCGGATCTTTATGGGGGACTCGGGATCAATGTTCCTGGGATTTGTTCTGGCCTGCCTCTCGGTATCAGGACTGGCCAAAGGGGCAACCCTGATTTCTTTGTGCATACCGGTAATTATCCTGGGGATACCGGTCTTTGACACCTTGTTTGCGATAATACGCAGAGTGAACAACCAGACCCCGATTTTCGGTGCGGACAAAGCCCACCTGCATCACCGTTTGATGGATATGGGTCTGAGTCATCAAAGAAGTGTAGTGATCATATACATCGTCAGCGCTTTATTAGGGGCCGCCGCCGTGGTTATGGCTTACGTCAGCAGCCCGAAAGCCCTGTTGATTCTGGCAGTGGTCCTGGTGTTAATAATCGTTGGAGCGCTAAGGGTTGGGATCACCAGCGGAGGGAACCAGGGTGAAGGAAGCCCACCCCAAAAAAGGCCAGATTACCAAAGGTGCCTGATGGCCAGACTGGAATGTCAGGCAATATACCGGCACAAGATTATCCGGTGAAGGATAAACCAGGTATTAATTTAAGGAAATATGCACAGATAAGCGCTATGTTGTACGTGCGTATTGCGATGCTAAACCCGCCTGCCAAGGTGTGGTAGATTTCGTGGATGGATGGTAGAATCCAAGACAGTTCAAGATCTTTGAAACTTTGTGCTAGATCTCGGGCGTATTGTTTATAGGGGGCGAGAGGATATGGCGAAGAAAACTAACAGGAAGAAAAAAAAGGCTCCTTGGTATAGAAAAGCATTGGTCATCGCACTTTTCTTTGTATTTTCATTTATCGTGGGCTGTTCTCTTCCCCAGCTCGCCGGTCTGGGAAACTGGAATGCCAGTGACGGTCCCGAGAAGGCTCCGGAGATAGCCAAGGGTGAACCGGTCAACATCCTGTTTCTGGGGATAGATGCCAGGCCTGGAGAAACCAATGCCCGCAGCGACACCATGATGCTGGCCTGTATAAACCCCGAACTCCAAAAGGTGGCTGTAGTGTCAATTCCCCGTGATAGTCGGGTGGATGTACCGGGCGCACTTGACAAGATCAACAACGCCAATGCCATCGGAGGACCGAAAGCGGCCTGCAAGGCGGTGGAAAAACTCCTGGGGACCAAGGTGGACTACTATGTCCTGACTAACTTTAATGGCTTTGCCAATATGATAGACATTTTGGGCGGGGTAACCATCGATGTGGAAAAACGCATGTATAAACCCGGCAGAAGATATAAACCTGAAGCCCGGAGAACAACACCTGGATGGCCGAGGACGCCCTGGCCTATGTCCGTTTCCGGGATGATGCCCTGGGGGATATCGGAAGAACCGAACGCCAGCAGAAATTCCTGAAGGCTTTTGCCGAGGAGATGCTTAAAGACCAAAACGATATCTCAAGCTCCCGTCTTTAATACCGGAACTCAGGAGAAAACGTGGAGACCAACATGGGGACCAAGGCTATGCTGGATCTGGCCAAGCTCGCGCTCAAGTTCAAGCCGGATGACCTCGTCGCCCAGACCCTGCCCGGGTATTTCTACGATGACCCGGATACTGGAGTGAGTTACTGGATCGTTGACAAGACCAAGGCTACGGAACTTATTGCCGGCCTGATGGAGGGCCGCAAAGTTGCGGTGATCCAGGAATCGCCTCACCCGACAGTACCTAAGAACCGGGGGAAGACCCCCAGCAATCAAGGGACCAATAAATAAGGATCCCGAGGAATCAGAAAATACCGAGGAACCGCAGGATCCTGGCGAGTGGCACGAGCCCGGAGGATCCACCGGACGAAACCGGCGAGGACCCGGGGGTGACGCCGCCGGATAATCCCAACCCTCCGGGAGGAGTAACCAACCCGCCATGAAGATCCGTCCGATCCGGGGAACGGTTTGGGACCGGAAGGGTATGTTTAGGGGTAGGAGTCTGCGATTGGTGCTGGATAAGAACGAAAAGGCTGCCGGAAACGGCAGCCTTTAGTATTTGCGGTAGGCAGGTGTCGTTTTCCTGGTGAAGGGCGTTCACTCCTCAATCACAGCCGGTACTGATATCAGTGACCATCTAGCGGTGAAAGGGAAATCAAATACTGGTAAAGAGCAGTAAAATCAGCTTGCTCCGCATGGTCTTGTTCCAGAATGGCCAGAGCGGCTTCCCGGCGACCGGCCTTGTATAACGCTGCAGCATAGAAGGCCTGGAACTGCTCATTCTCAACTAGTTTCTCATCCTTAACTGACCCAAAGAGATCTGCCGCTTTATTATAGTCTCCCTGGTAGAAATAGACCTGAGCTTGTTTCGCTTTAATGGAGTCGGTGAACTCCAGTTTTGGACCGGACCAGCCGCGCTGGTCGTTAACCTTACTGATCTGCTGGCTTAGCTGCTTGGCCAGAGACATTGCCGCTGCAGCTCTATCACTCGCCAGTGATGGATTCTCAACCAACCACCGGTTGATGCTCCAGACATAGGTGCCCAGCAAACGATCATAGCCGGAAACCACCCAGGGATTGAGTTCGATAACTCGCTTCCCCACGCGGATCATTTCTTCCTCACCGGCCAGAAGGTGATAGGTATCGTCCAGGCTGACCATGGTTTTGTAGTCATTCCAGGCGAGACTTTCAGCCAGGTGGGCTTCGTTAATGGCCTGCTTATATAATGGAGAATTCACATTACCAGGCTCCACCTTCGACCACATGACCGCGCAGAAACGGGCAAAGTCAGTATAGTACTTTCCGTTTAGGGGATCAAAACGGACCGCCTTTTCATAATGGCCTAAAGCCTGCGAGTATTGCCCGGCCTGGGCTGTTTTTTCTGCTTTATCAGCATGGAAAGCGGCCAAAGCGAAACAACTCCCGGCGCTTAACAACAGCACGGCGAAAGCAATGACTAACCCGGTCAACAAGCGATTGAAGCTGGGTCGCATCCGAAACATCTTGTGACTCTCACGCTCCTTAGGTCCAATGAACTCGGCATGGTAAGCCCCGGAAATCAATCCGATAAAGGCAAACAACAGTATCTGCATGGAAGGAATGGACAGATCAAAGTCAATTGCGCTGTGTAATACCAGGCCAAAAGCAGCGCAGGCGGTGCCCCAGATCGGCACCTCATAATCCGGGTCCAGGGAATCGTTCCGTCGTTTCAGGATGCGCCAGAGATAATACCCCAGTAACATAAAGATTGCGAGCCACGCCAGCAGACCAAGGAGACCAGCCTCCACCCCTACCTGCAGGAAGTGATTGTGTACCTCAGTGGTCCAGTAGAGGTGATTTTGGTATTGATGATACAGGCTGTTCCATCCACCGGCTCCAGATCCAAACAGGGGATAGTCCCCCATCATTTTTAAGGCATCAATATAAAAATCCCACCGTGCCACAAAGCTATTGGTTCCAATATCAGTCAGGCCGCTTAATTCGCTGATGACCGTTTCCTTGGTAGCGGGAAGTGGATCTTTACTGATAAGAATCGGCAGGAGTTTGGACGATGATATCCAGGCCGCCATGAGACTGAAAAGGAAGAAACCAGCCGACTGCAAGCGGGAACCTCCGGGTATAACCACTAGAAAAAGAACCAACGCCGCCAGCAGAGCCACCCAGGCACCTTTCGAAGCCGCACTAAGCATAACCACCAGCAAGAGAATTGTTGAAACTATGTATAGCAACTTAATGGGCAATCTTTTTTCCGTTACCGCCAGCGCAACCCCGATGATCGACATGATGGCTACAAAAATGCAGGTAGTATTTGTGTATTGTAAGGTTGACATTATGCTGAAACCATTAAAAGCTCCCGGATAATCAATTACTCCCAGTGCCGCTCCAATTCCTATTATGGCCACACCCACAGAACTGACAAAGAGAACAATTAAAAGAGATTTGAATGTACGGTAGTTTACGGTGATCTCTTGCACCAACCAGAAGATCATAAAATAGTTGAACATCTTGAAAAAGCCGCCTAAAGCCTCACGAAGGTTGACCGCGCCGATTATTGATAATAGGTAAGCACCCACCAAGGCCAGAATCATCAAGTCCATTGGACTAGCTATTAATGGCGTTTGTTTATTTCGCCATTTTCGCAGGACAAAGATCAGGAATATGATTGAGGTCAGTGCGTGAGTTAAGAGTATCTCCTTGGAAAAAAATAGCCCCCGAAAGAATGGCGGGTAGAAGAGAAGAATCGCAATTGGCAGGAACCAAAGGAGGTTTTTCAGGTCTAATCCTTTATAGATATGTGCGTTTGTTTTTGGCTCTGGTTGAGGGCTCATTGTGTTCTCCTATAAATGAATTTATTCCTGGAGCGTGTTTAGCAGACCGAAAGTTCTTCCCTTTCCTTAATATATTAACCTCAATAATTCAGTGGGTAATGTGCGGTTTACGAAACAGCTCAATTTGCTGTTCGACTTAGACAAATTCTTTTCCTGCAAACCGATTTGTTGGAACAAAACTGAAACCGGTACCGTCTACAAAGATAGCCGATGGTTACATAGGCGAACCAAATGGAGACACCAAGTTCGAAGGGAGGTAAGGTCTACTAACGAGAATGCCCCAAGTGGGCGATCACCTAACCTACTAAAATCGAAATTATAAGGAGGAAATAGAGTGCTTAAACACAAAAGACTAGTTAGCATTATTGCTACAATAGCATTTTGCCTGAGCTTCCTGGCACCGGCGCTCCTGGCACCGGCACCGGCAGTAGCGGCATCCAGTTATTCGGTTCTGACAACACAGAATGTAAATAAGGTTGGGGATACAATTACTGATGTGGCGATTCAGATTGACGTTCCAACTGCATCAGCACTTAAGCCGGGTAGTTTGCTTACTATTAATCTACCTGCTGCTTTAGAGATGCCGAACGCAGCAGCTGGGGCATTCGGTGGAGATGTCGTAGTCTCCGCTCCTTCCAAACTATCTTCTACTGAAGAAAATGCCTTAGTTAAAATTGGTGTTGCACCGGCTCCAGACGTCAATTACTTTATTGCGTATCCGGTTGGAAAAGCCAACATTGAAGTTAAAATCCCAACGGCTGCCGAGGCCGCTGCCTTGGGTTTACCGGCTTATCCGGGCGTTAACGCAATAGGTGCGGGTCGCATTATTGTTTCTCTTACAAACGTCAAGGTTATTGATACCATAGATGGTGATATTAAAGCTAAGATCTATTCTCCGACGAGCTCTGGTTTCTCTTCGGGTGAAGTTGTTCTGGGTAAATTCATCGGTTCAAGCACGGGCACTTATACTAGCGTAACTACCGTAAAAAGCATGGGTGCTGCAGGTGTAATCCTTGACACGATCACAATATCTGAGACGGTTGATGGTTCCCTCAAAGCAACAGATAAGATCAAATTTAAGCTTCCCAATGGGTTTAAATGGGTATTAGATCCTACTGATCCTACGGGTGCTCCCGTCTCGTCCAAGTCAACTGCGGCTTGGGGGCTGCAAGGAGAATGGGATACGACTAACAACGGTCTAACACTTACTGACAACGACAGGTCACTTATTCTTGATCTGGCAAAGGACAATGGCAAAGCCTTTAATGATATTAAGGGTGAGGCACGAATCTACAACGCAGGTCTTAAAGTTGTAGTTGAAGACGAGGCGGTAGCGAAAAAAGGTGACGTAACCGTAACAGTTAACAACTCCGCGGGCGAATCAATTACAGAACAAACGGTGGTTGTTGCAAAATACGCGGATTACGAAGTTACTGTTGCCGACAAGACTCCTAAGGAAGTTATGAACGGTTTTGACGATATTGAACTGGGTTCTTTCACTATAACTGAAGGTCTTGCAGGATCAATACTGCCCAACCGTACGATTAATCTTACCCTGCCAGATGGAGTCAAATGGGATGATGCAAATTATACCGGTACCACAATTGGTAACAATGCGGTTATATCCAGGACTCATGTAAAGGGTACTGACTGGGCGCAAAACCTCTCCTACAGTGTAAGTAGTGATAAACAAGTGCTTAAGATTACTACTCCTGCGAACGGAACAACTGCAGCGGCTGTTACTGAGTTTGACAAACTAATGGTTAAAATCAGTCCTTCTTTCACCGGAGATGTTACGCTAGTTGTTAGTGGTGCTGCCGGAGTTTCCGGAGAGGTTAAAGTTGGAACCGTTAAACCCAGAGTTGAGCTTACTGCAGAAAATCCGAAAGACATAGTCATAGGAATGCAGGCTCAGGCTACCGCAGATGTCCTTATTAAGGAAAACGTCAAAGAAGCAATCAAATACGATACCACAAAGGCCCCGGCTCAAAAGGAGATCCAGTTGAGCCTGCCCGGTGGATCAGCATTTGCGGCTGTTCCAACCGTAACTGTTGACGGAGATCTCATAATCGACAAAGTTTCACTGACCAATGATTACAATGATCTCTTAATCACCCTTAAAGGCTCCAGCACAGCACCGGCAACGATTAAGATTAGTGACATCAAAGTTACTGCCGACAGAACTCTGCCGGAAGGTGATTTCAAACTTACCCTAGTTGGTGCATACAATGGGGTTCTTAAGTCCACATCACTAACTAATACCGCTCAAGCTTTCAATGAAGATACCATTAGCTCAGTGGTAATCGGGAAGTGCGTAACCCCGGCTCCGGCTGATCAGGGGAGAAATGCTTCCTTCTACATTGGCTCAACCATCATGAACGTAAATGGCGCTAACATCATCATGGATGCTGCTCCTTACATCAAGGCTGGCCGCACCTATGTACCGGTTCGTTACCTGGGCGATGCTCTGGGTGCAACCACTGCATGGGATGCTGACACCAAGACCGTAACCGTTACCAAGGGCGACAACACTGTTGTTCTGGTTATCGGAAGCACGATTGCTAAGGTTAACGGTGCAGATGTGCAGATGGACGTAGCTCCAGAAATCACCGGTGTTGGACGCACCATGCTTCCCGCACGTTGGGTAGCTGAAGGTCTGGGCTATCAGGTTGGCTGGAATGCTGCTCTGCAACAGGTAGTAATCCAGTAATAAAGTTCAAGTTCAAAAAACAAGTACGAAGAGGGACCCGGGAAATTATTCTCGGGTTCCCTTTTTTGTTGACTCCCTGATTTGGCGGGGATATAATTTTAACATAAACTGACCCACGGGTCGGAACAATGGTGGAGGGAGATATCTTGTCTCGTAAAAGGAAGCTTCGTACATATTTGAGCACTGTCCTATTGACTACAATTCTAGCCGTAATCGTTTTTCCATTAACCCCCGTATTCGGGGAAACAGCCGCGATAGCCTCAGAACACGGCTTAACTATTGAGGAGGCCGTCCAACTCGCCTATAAGCTTGATCCCGATGCAAAGAAGTCTGAACTTAATGTCGAGCAGGCTCAGTTAGCGCGAGATGATCTAGCCCAATATGTTGACTGGATCCCAACCGGCGGAATGGTAGTTCCGGCATACCAGGAACTCTTCAATAACTTCCAACAGGCGGATATTGCACTGGGAGTAGCCAAAAAGGTACAGGCAACACAGAAGGATCTGGTCACCAAAAACATCGTCGCCGCTTACACGAAAGTAATAAAAGACAAAAACACCCTGGACCTCGCCCGTTTGTCGCTGGCTAACCTGCAGAAGCAGATGGCGATAAGGGAAACCAGCCGGGATCTGGGTATGATTTCATCCTATGACTGGCAGACCATTGAGCGGGGAATGAAACAGGCCGAAGAAGGGGTAAAGGCAGCGGAAGCTACCTATCTTAGTTCCTGCCTGGCCTTGAATGCATTAACCGGTCAATCAAAAGATAAAACCTATAAGCTGGTCAGCCATCCGATAGGTGATCAGATACATAAGAATTCACTTGATCAGGAATACAGCCGGGCCACCAATGATGCGGTTCTGGTCTGGCGGGCGGAACAGATGTTGGCTATAGAGCAGAGCAAACAAACCTGGGTCCTGCCCAACGTATCCTCCGACCTGAGCCGGGTGCTTTTGGATCAGGCTCAAGTTGATCATGAGAAGGCAAAACGAGATGCCCGGCTTACGATTGAAGGATTATACTACGGCATGGATGCCCTGGAGCGACAAATCCAAGTAGTCAAAGAGAGCAATAACCTGGCCCAGGATAAGCTCAGGATGGCCGAAGTCAAATATCGGGTAGGTACTCTGCCTCTGGTCAGCATAACTCCCGGCCAGGAGGATCTGATGAGCGCCCGGGTAGAAGCGGAGAAAACCAAGGCAGATTTGGAGAACCTCCGTGCAGATCTGGCCAAACTGAAGGCGGATTTTTACTATGTGACCGGCCGGACGGTTTACGAATCTGCTGATTGGAGTACGGGCAGCGGAACTTCGATCGACCTAGGAACTGTGAATAATAAGCCCCAAACGGGTAATAGGATTAGCTTTACCATTGGTGCACCTACATACAAAAATGGCAATGATGTCATCACCCTGGATACTCCAGCCTATATTAAGAATGGACGCACCTATCTCCCGGTGAGAGCGCTGGGCGAGTCCCTCGGTGCGCAGGTGTCCTGGGATGAGGAAACCCGCACGGTAACTCTAAAACGGGGCGATGACCGGGTGGAACTAGTGATTGGCAATTACAACATCAAAATCAATGGAAGTTATACCACTATGGAGGTCGTTCCGGAGATAGTTGCAGGACGTACTATGCTGCCGGCACGCTATGTGACGGAGGCGTTTGGTGCGTTGATCACCTGGAATGAGAACGACCAGGAAGTGGTGATATTTAAGTAGTCATCCGAATCACTATTAAGGGTTTCCCCGACGGTAACAGGGAGGCCTTAGTTTTGCTTGTTGGGCTGATTTCCGGCCTGATATGAATAACCTAGTCAACTTAGGAGGGGTAGTGTTGAGGAGAAGGAAGTCTTCGGTTTTATTGGTAGTCATACTGATTATGGCATTATTCTGCAGCGGTGGATGCGGTAAAGAGGAAGTCCAAAAGGACGTGGACAATAGTCTGACGGTGGAGACCGTAGCGGTAACCCAGGAGAGTATACAAAAGGAGGTCACTTATTCGGGGAGCCTTAAGGGGGCTGATGAGGTGACTCTCTATCCCAAGGCGGCAGCCCGGGTGGTGGCGGTTCACCTGCAGGAAGGTGACCCGGTAGCGAAGGGTCAGACCATAATCAGCTTGGATACCACTGATTACGAGACGCAAGCTGCCGTGGCCGAGGCAACCTTGGCCCAGGCAGAATCGGCTTATGAGAACACCCGCGCTAATGTGGAGCGTACCCGCCTGCTGCACCAGGAAGGTGCGGTGTCAGACCAGCAGATGGAGCAGGCGGAGATGGGTCTGATACAGGCGAGTTCAGCTCTGGAGCAGGCCCGTGCGGGAGTGCAGAGTGCCCAGAATCTTCTCAGCAACTGTAAGGTTACCTCTCCTATAAACGGGGTTGTGGGACTGATCCAGATTACGGAGGGCAACATGGCCAGTCCCCAGGCTCCGGTAGCGGTGGTCAGCAGTACGGGACGGATGGCGGTTAAGGTCAATGTGACCGAGAGTGAGATCAGTTTTGTAAGTGTTAATGATTCGGTGAAGGTCAGGGTAAGCAGCGTATCTGACCAGGAGTTTACCGGCAAGGTTACTTCGGTAGCTGCGGTGGCCGATCCCCGGAGTAAGGCTTTCCCGGTAGAGGTGACACTGGACGACCCGGATAATGTATTAAAGTCGGGGATGATTGCCCAGGTACAGGTATCCACCGAGAAGAAAGATGGGGTATTGACCATCCCCAGGAATGCGGTGGTTGAAAAAGGAGCCCGCCGGGTGGTCTATACGGTAGATGACCAGTCGGTAGTTCATGAGACCACAATCGAGGTGGGGTTGCAGAACCGTGAGCGGGCGGAGGTTATCAAAGGGTTAAAGCTTGGAGACCAGGTAGTCATTAAAGGCCAGACCCTGCTCCATGATAAGGACGAGGTCAGGGTAGCAGGAGGCAAGGTCTGATGAAGCTGGTAAAAATAGCGGTCAAAAGACCAGTAATGATATCGATCCTGGTAGGGGTGCTGTTAATTCTCGGTTATGTCAGCTTTTCCCGTTTGGGCGTGGACCTTTACCCGGATATGAAGTTCCCGGTAGGTGCGGTAATAACAAACTATGCCGGCGCAGGTCCGGAGGAAGTTGAGTCCCAGATAACTCGGCCTCTGGAAAGCGTCGTGGGGACTGTTGCCAATGTGCAGGAGATCAGTTCATATTCATTGGCCGGTATGTCGGCCGTGATTGTCATGTTCAACTGGGGTACCGATATGGACTTCGCGGCCCTGGATGTGCGGGAGAAGATAGCTCTGATTGAACCATACCTGCCGCAGGATGCCGAGAAACCGATGGTAGTTAAAATGGACCCCTCACTGATGCCGGTTATGCAGATAGGCCTGACCGGTGGACAGGATCTGGGGCAATTGCAGTCTATGGCTGAAGATGAGATCCAGCCGGCGTTGGAACGAGTGCCTGGTGTTGCTTCTGTTACATTAACCGGAGGCCTGACCCGGGAGGTCAGGGTAGATGTGGATCCGGCCAAACTCCAGAATTACGGCCTTTCCATGTCGCAACTGGCGGCAGTTCTGATGGCGGACAATTTTAACCAGACCGGTGGAGTGGTAAAGAGCGGGGACCGTCAGTATTATGTGCGTTCCCTGCAGGAATTCGAGAGTGTAGATGATATTCGCAACGTGTCGGTGTTTACCGCCACCGGAGACATCATCAAGTTGAGCGATGTTGCTCAGATAACCGACGGCTTCAAGGATGAAGAACAGAAGACCCGCATGAACGCCAAACCAAGCATGGGCATTCATATCATGAAACAGTCGGATGCCAACACAGTTAAGGTGTCTGCAGATGTTAAGGCCGAGCTGGCCCGGTTGCAGGAAGAACTTCCGGGAGGCATTGAGGTTGCTACCGTTTTCGATCAGGCGGATTTTATCAATGATACCATCGATACCATCCAGACTCATATGCTGGAGGGTGCCTTACTGGCCATCCTGATCCTGTTCCTGTTTTTACGCAGTGTACCCAGTACCCTGGTTATTGCTACCTCGATTCCCCTGTCTATCGTGGCAACTTTTATGCTGATGTACTTCTTCGATATGTCGATAAACCTGATCACGTTAGGCGGGATAGCCTTGGGTATTGGCCGCATAGTTGACGATTCGATCGTGGTCTTGGAAAACATCTTCCGTCACCGCGTGGCAGGTGAGTCACCGCTTGAAGCGGCCATTAATGGAGCCACTGAGGTTGGTGATGCGGTCATGGCAGCTACCTTTACCACGGTGGCGGTGTTCTTACCTATCTTCTTTGTTACCGAGGGAATTGCTTCTATACTGTTCAAACCACTGGCGATAACGGTATCATTTGCTATCCTTGCTTCTTTGGTGGTGGCCTTGACTATCGTTCCCCTGCTCTCTTCCCGGATGATGACCGGACAGATTGTGCATGAGGTAAAAGAGGAAGGGAAAGGAGTCAAGCGCTGGGCTAATCGTTTCGCTATCCTCATCGATGGACTGGGTGAGCGATACCGTAAGGTCATTGAATGGTCTCTTTCACACCGCCGGATTGTTGTAGGTTCAGTCACGGCCTTGATGATAGCCAGTCTGGCTTTGATACCTGTTGTGGGGGCTGAATTTATGCCCCGTTCTGATGCCGGGCAGATGTCGATCAGGATTGAGATGGACAAAGGTTCGGTCTTGGAGGAAACCGACCGGGTAACCAGGCAGGTCGAGGAGCTTATTAAAGAGTCTCCTGAGGTGAAGACCGTTTTTACCAGCGTGGGTTCTTCTGGGCAGATGATGTCAATGGCATCAGGGACGGATAACTCCACGATTATGGTGATGCTAAGTGGACGGAGTGAGCGGAACCGCTCCACGGCGGAGATAGCGGAAGAAATTCGGGAAAAATTAAACGCGATTCCCGGTGCTAAAATCACGGTGTCGGAGTACGATCCCATGACTGCCGGCATGCAGAGTGAGGCTCCGGTGGCGGTAAAGATAGCGGGTGACGACCTGGATGAGCTGTGGCGGTTGTCGAATGAGGTAGCCGATATAGTACGTGAGGTTCCAGGAACCCAGGAGGTAGAGTCATCGCTGACCGAGGGAACTCCCGAGGTTCAAATTCAGGTGGACCGGGCGAAGGCGGCGGCTTACGGACTGACCCCGGGCCAGGTGGCGACCAGTCTCCAGAGTGCGGTGCAGGGGACCGTTGCTACCCGGTATCGTGTGCAGGGAGACGAAGTTGATGTCCGGATCCGCTATGATGCGGGATACCGGGAGCATCTGGATGACCTGGGAACAATCATGATAAGTTCACCAACCGGTGTGCAGGTGCCATTAGGGCAATTAGCCCGGATTGTGGTTGAAGCAGGCCCAATGGCGATATCCCGAATCGACCAGGTGCGGGTGGCGCAGGTGACTGCGAAGCTGTCGGGACGTGATCTGGCGAGTGTTATAGAAGATGTTCAGGCCGAGTTGAGCCAGTTCCCGCTTCCTACCGGTTATTCAATTGAGTATGTCGGTGAAAACAAGGAGATGGTGGAGAGCTTCCAGAGCTTGGCCTTGGCCTTGCTCCTGGCGATTGTGCTGGTCTATGCGGTGATGGCGATCCAGTATGAGTCGTTCTTTATACCTTTTGTCATCATGTTCTCTGTTCCGACCTGCTTTATCGGAGTGGTAGGCGGTTTGGCCCTGACGGGGCGCACCCTGAACGTGGTTTCCTTCATCGGGGTGATAATGCTGGTTGGAATTGCGGTTTCCAACGCCATCGTACTGGTGGACTATATCAAGAAGCTGCAGGACCGGGGCATGGAGCGCAACCAGGCAGTGGCGCAGGGTGGCGCGGTAAGATTGCGCCCGGTGCTGATGACGGCTCTGGCTACCATTCTGGCCCTGTTCCCCTTATCCCTGGGACTGGGTGAAGGCGGAGAGATGACAGCTCCTCTGGCGACAGTGGTTATCGGGGGACTGCTGGTTTCCACCATCATTACGCTGGTGCTGGTGCCGGTGGTTTATACCATCTTCGACGACTGGGGGATCAGGTTCCGCGAGCGTTTGGCCCGACGGAAATCAAGAACTGCGGACTTGGAGGTATAACCCATGATGCCTGAACGGAGTAAGCGGGATAGGATCATTGAGGCGGCTCAGGTGATTTTTGCCCGCAAGGGCTACTACCAGGCCAAGATCGAGGAGATAGCTGAGCTGGCGGAGGTAGGTAAAGGAACGGTTTATGAGTACTTTGCCAGCAAACAGGAATTGTACAAGGAAATGTTCAAGGTCATTCTGAGCCGGTACACGGCCCATGTGACAACCGAAGATGCCGCGAAAATGCCGGCCGAGCTTCGGATCAGGTATCTGTTGGAGATGCATCTACGCTACATGTTGGAAAACCGTCAGCACATGCCGACCAATTTTGGTGATCTGGGTGGCATGGACGAGGAAATTCTGAGTTGGATGTATGATATGCGCAAGGAGAGCCTAAGCCGTTTGACGGCTATGTTTGAAGAGGGAATTGCTCGGGGTGAGTTGAAGGATATTGATCCGGAAATGGCCGCCAATTTGCTGCTAGGGGCAATGCGGGGGATTACGCTGCCATTACTGATTGAAGGGACGTATGATGATTCTTCGCGGGTGGCGGCGGAGGTAACGGATATTCTGTTTCACGGGATGGCGCGGTAAGGTCTACTTAGAGGGAGTGGAGCGGTACCCTCTCGCGGGTGCCGCTTTTTTTCTGGTTAACAGTGTCTGATGCCTACTTGCCTTGCAGTACACCACCGATTCGCTGTCCGCGGCTTAAAGTGGGGAACCAGTGACATCCTGTCACTTCCCTGCTCGGAGGATTCGCCGTTGCAGCATGTTACTCAATTCTGAGCCAATGATCGATCTGCCCGAGTTTAAATGGGCAAGGACTAATAAGGTTCGGGGTTACCCAGACCGCGCAAAGTGGAATTATTTTCTGGGCTTGCAGTAAGAAATCGGTGGGGTTGGGCGTAGTAGTATGCGTGAGTATTAACTGATCCTTACGCGGGGAGAGGAATTATGAGGAGAAGACTGATTGCACTGGCGCTGGGGATCATCCTGGCTCTTACCAGCCCGCTGTCAGCCATGGCCTTCTTTGACACACAGGGCCACTGGGCGGGAGACACCATTCGGCACTTGACTGCACGAGATATAGTTCATGGAAAATCTGCTGAGATCTATGCTCCCAACCTCCCGGTGACCCGGGCGGAGTTTACTGCTCTGTTGACCAATGGCTTGGACATGAGTAAGGAGACCCATTCGCTCCAGAATGGAAGCAGTTCATTCAGTGATATTGACCCGGGGTTTTGGGCCAAGGGCTGCCTGGAACTCTGCTTTGAGCTGCAGGTTATGGTTCCTGACAGCCGGGGACGGTGCTATCCCAACCGGAGCATCACCAGGGCAGAGACTGCGGTGATGATCGCCAAGGCACTTGGT
>JBMNJO010000024.1:0-385244 GCA_050951725.1 Syntrophomonadales bacterium
TCCACCGATAGTGAAGAACAGTTCACCAGCTATGAAGCGCAGGTTGATTACTATACCAAATACATCAAAAGCCGGGATGATTGGGAATTTGTTGATGTCTACACTGATGAAGGCATAAGCGCCACAAACACCAAACATCGGGAGGGATTCAAGCAGATGATTGCAGATGCCCTTGCCGGAAAGATTGACCTTATAGTCACCAAGTCGGTCAGCCGATTTGCCCGTAATACGGTAGACAGCCTTACTACAGTGCGTCAGCTAAAGGAAAAAGGGATTGAGATTTACTTTGAAAAGGAAAACATCTGGACACTGGATTCTAAGGGTGAACTGCTAATTACCATCATGTCCTCCCTTGCGCAGGAAGAAAGCCGCAGCATCTCAGAAAACGTAACCTGGGGTCAAAGGAAGCGCTTCTCAGACGGCAAGGTCACCGTTCCCTTTGGGCATTTTCTCGGTTACGACCGGGGTGAGGACGGCAACCTTGTATTGAACGAAAAAGAAGCAGTCATCGTCAGACGCATTTTTGCCCTTTTCCTGGAGGGTTATTCACCCTATAAGATTGCAAAGACACTTACTGCGGATGGCATTCTTTCCCCCGGTAAAAAGCCAAAATGGAATGCGGCAACGGTCCGACGAATGCTCCAAAACGAAAAATACAAGGGCGATGCCCTTCTGCAAAAAAGTTATACTATTGATTTCCTCACCAAGAAAAAGAAACTTAACGAAGGCGAAATTCCACAATATTATGTGAAAAATAACCACGAGGCAATCATCGACCCTGCGGTGTTCGACATAGTTCAGATTGAACTGGAAAACCGCAGTCCAGGCCCTAACCGCCGAAGCGGGGTCAGCATATTTTCAAGTAGGATAAAATGCGGGCAGTGCGGTTCTTGGTATGGCTCAAAGGTATGGCACTCCACCAGCAAATACCGCCGCACCATTTACCAATGCAATCGCAAATACGATAGTGACAATCAATGCCGGACACCGCATCTTGACGAAGAAAGAATCAAAAAACTTTTCATATCTGCGGTCAATAAGCTGCTTTCCGAAAGAGATGAAATCCTAGGAAATTTTGAACTCATAAAGGCTACAGTTTTTGATACAACCGACCTGGAAAAAGAGCAAGCTGAACTGCAAAACGAACTCGAGGTTGTGGCTGGGATGATACAGCAAGCCATCGGTGAGAACGCACACTTCGCTCTGGACCAAGGAGAATACCAAGAGCGATACAACGGACTTGTTGACCGCTTTGACCTTGCTAAGGCTCGCCATACTGCGGTTACCGAAGAAATCACTGGTAAACAGACAAGGCTCAGTACGATTAATGCCTTCCTCTACACCCTCCGCAAACAAAATAACCTACTTACCGAATTTGACGAAAAGCTGTGGTGCAGCCTTGTGGACTACGCTACTGTTTATGATAAAGACGATGTACGGTTCACCTTTAAAGACGGTAAGGAAATTCAGGCATAAGCCGGAAAAATAGACGCTCCTCACCACCAGTTTGAAACTGAGATGGTGAGCGTAACTTACTTTAATTTAGCATTAAGATCTACTTAATAAATTTTGATGCAATCCACCAGATAATCAATAAGTATAAGACTATAATCG
This sequence comes from Syntrophomonadales bacterium, assembly GCA_050951725.1. Lineage (GTDB taxonomy): Bacteria > Bacillota > Syntrophomonadia > Syntrophomonadales > DTU052 > DTU052. Next base: position 1,615 of record JBMNJO010000024.1, read on the forward strand.
GTATTGTATAGTACCATTTTTTTGGTTTACCGTCCTTCCACATTCCTTCTGCTTCAAGTTTACATTCTTCCAATATTTCAGAAGGAATAAGTTTTACGGTCCATATTATCAGCAATGGTAGAATAATAATATCATCTAGATACCCTAACACAGGCACAAAATCAGGAACTATATCAATCGGTGACAATGCGTATCCTACAGTAATTCCCGCCAAAATCTTGGCAATTAACGGCGTATCCTTTCTCTTTATTGCCAAAAAAAGGGCAGGAATATAGTTGTTTATCATTTTTGCTTTTTCTTTAAAATCCAACTCTTATACTCCTTTCTTGACAATATTCCGCTTAATCGCTGTTCTTGACCATATGATTCATCTTGATATAGAGGATAATAGCAATCAACTCTGCGACGCAGGTAAATGCAATAATCAGTCCGGTTTGGTTCAAATCGTATAACAGGCCCATCAATGCCGCCCCTCCCAGGAGTGCTAATCCGTAAGCTGTATTGAACACACCGTAGCTGGTGCCGCGCTTGTGAAACGGCGTTATATCGGCAATGGCGGAGCGCATGATTGTTTCATGAGTACCCATAATGATTCCGAAGATCATCATTCCGATAATTATGAGGGTTGTCGAGTCGCTCAATGTCAGAACCGGCAGCAACAGTGTAATAAACGGAATCGCCGCCAATACCAGGATACCGCCGGTTTTCTTTCCTGTTTTTATCTTGAGCCGGTCATAAGCTTTACCGACAAGCAGCGCCATACCAGCATCGACCAGCATGGCGAGCGAATATAACAGGGTGATATTGCCGTCGGACATCAAGTTATTAGCCTTAAGGTGGTATCCAACCGTACTGAAATTGACAAAACCCAACGTGCAAAAGAACGTAAAGGCTGTATAAATCCAAAAGACTGGTTTGAGTTGTTCTTTATGTAAGTCTTTTTGCTCAACTGTGGGCAGTAGATGATCGCGCTGAATCTTTCTATATGAATAGAAAAGGAATAACATCAGAATGATAAAAGGTAATATAAGTGACCGATACCCTAACTGATACTCTGCAATGCCGTTCTTGCCCGTGAAATAAAAGATCACTGTAAATATGAGCGGCCCCGCAAAGGCCCCGATCTGGTCCAGAGCCTCCTGTAAGCCGAATGCAAAGCCGACGCCGACCTGATTTTCCGCAACACCTGACAAAACCGTGTCCTTAGCCGGATTTCGCAGTGCTTTTCCGATTCTCTCCATTAATATCAGCACCACGAGAATGTTCCAGTTCATCGTGAGTCCTATAAAGGGGACTACAAGCAGCATGCCATAGCCGACAAACATAAAAACCCAGTGCCTGCCGCTTTTATCTGACATGACGCCCGCTAAGAGCCTTAAAGCATACCCGAGGAACTCCCCAATACCGAATACCAGGCCGACCTTGGCGGCGCTGATACCCAGCAGATTTAAGTACTGGCTGTTAGCGCTTCTGGCTGATTCATATACTACATCACCAAGCATGCTGATAATGCCAAAAATTATGATCACTACAACAGCTGGTGTGAAACGATTTTTAACCTGATTACTCATATTCTCAGACCTCTCACATTCACTCTTCTTCATTTAATTTGTAAATCTGTTTGCTGAACTGATCGAGCAATTGCTTACATTTACGCAACCCCTCTGTTGCCTGCTCTTTTAACGGAGCCATAAAAAAGTCTTTCGATGTTATTTTTTTTAACCATTCCACAAGTTTGTCGTATTCGTCTTCATTTTCCTCAAGCTCGATATACGTAAAATTTTTTCTTTCCGTTTCCTTCTCAATTTCACGGAAGAAGTCATCACACTTTTCTAAAAATTCCTTATATTCATCGTCACGTGCTTTGTTAAATAGGCTCTCTATTTCTTCGTTGCTTCCCGCATTAATGAAGTCAGCATAAGCAATATACGCACTGCCGCTCTTTTCAGTTATTTCATTTGAAATTACCTGAAAAGTTTCTAAGTGCTCATCAGAAACGGGGAGAGCCCACATTGATTGACCAATGCTGATAGAGCCGCTTTTTTTGAGTTTTCTCCATACACTGACCCTTACGGTCGACTGTTCTTTAGGTAACACGTAGTTTAAAACCAGCCACTTTTTATCATTCATACACTCACCCCATGCGATGTAATACTCATTACTTGTAATACTCATTACATTTTATTGCGTTATTCAATAAAATGTCAACAAAAAAACCGCCATTTGGAGAAATTTATATCTCCGTTACTGGCAGTCACCATTTTTTACGCTATTCTATAAAAACCCTTTGGACTGACACTGGCAATCCCGTCTTAAAGCTTAACCCCCTTTTAGAAGCCTTAACCCCCTTAGGAAGCTTGCAAAACAGGGTAATTAAATTGTATTATTTTCGTAGTGATTATATCAAGGACATAATCATCTGGACTTAACTCAGCCATTTTTACCATAAATTTTACTACTTTTTCAGGAGTAAAAAACTGGCCAACTTTTACATCTTTTTCAGATCTTAAGGCCAGAACTTCATAAACAGCTCCTAATGCATCTACAGTAGTTCCTAGAAAATTATATTGACTAAATATTGGCAGGATTTTTTCCATAATAAAGTCATCATTCAAAGAATCAGGAAAATTATCAGTGTTTGTGAACATTCCTGATTCAACGAATTGCGCTTCATCCTTTATCGATCTAAACAATTCGTGTATTGCTCTTTTTTGATTACGTATTCTCCCACTAACATTTCTTATATATTTTTCAAAGGATTTAACATTTGAAAAGCGATTCTGGTTGTTACTGCTAACCTATAATATCCAGCAATAGACGGCGTTAGTTGTCTAAAAGTTGATGGATATAGTGTCCAACAATTGCCCCGTGGGGGCGGGGAGAACTAAGCCAGCTCTCCCTGGATGACCAATTTGACCATGTGATCGTCAATAATTCTTCGGTTGTTCTGTGCCCCATAAAGCAGGCAGTGAGTACAGACCTTGTTAACCATCCTTGCCGTTCCACCGGAGAACTTGAAAATCTCATCAATAGCATTATCGGAGAAAATATCATGGTCGGCACCTGCGTATTCCAGGTGTCGTTTTACGTAATCTCCAACCTCAGCCCTGTCAAGGTGAGGTAGCCTGCAAATCAGGTCAATCCTTTGCCTTATCGCCGCGTATGATTGTAGCTTGAACCTTTCCCAGAGTTCGTTCTGACCAACCAAAACCAAAGCCATGGGACTCTGAGCATCCATTTTGAAGTTCAACAAGAACCGGACTTCTTCAAGCATCTCCTTGTCCAACAGATGGGCTTCGTCTACGATTACCACCGGCTGCAGCTTGTGGATGCCCTTCATCAGTTCAATCTCTTTATGCAGCTGCCGTTTGGCATCACCCCGATAGAATTTAGCTTCACACCCTAACTGCTCAAGTAAGCCTTTGTAAAAATGCCTCGGTGTAAGCTTGGAATCTGCCAAGTACATTACCATGAATCTCGAATTATCCAGGATATCTTTAAACCTTCGAATAGTTGTGGTCTTTCCTGTGCCACAGTCCCCGGTTACAACTACAAATTGCTGGCGTTCCGCAGCGTATCCTAGTCTTCCCAGGGTCTCTTCAAACCGGTGCGACTGATACAGCTGATTGGTTGGGATATCCCTTGAAAATGGAGTTTTCTTAAATCCATAGAAATCCTCAAACATTACCTTCGCCCTCCTTCCGAACTTTCCGGTAGGAGACGACCGGGATGGGAGGTTTCGTACGCTCTTGATTCTTTTTAGCTGCGGCACTTAGTAACCGTGATGAATCTGCTGGTTCCGGCAGTAAATGCTCTGGTAGCCGGGGCCTTTTTCCGCTCTGCTCTCCAATCACCATTTGGCGCACCCTAAAGGGTTCATGGCTTTCGTATTCAATGGTTAATTCGCTGGTATCAGCCGGGTCGTAAATAACACTTACTTTGCACCCGATAAAGTTGAGCCCAACTTCATACTTGCGCCCTTCGAAGCTTATGCAGCCTGATTTATCCACTTTTCGTTCTTCACAATGCATAAAGGCACTGGCTAATGTTTCCGGGTCTATGTATTTCAAAGGATGTTTGTCGCTCTGATAGGCAGCATAGGGGGTAATGTTCCCGCCTAATCCGGCATGTGGTTTATGCTGATAACATTCCTCCAGCCAGACCGCAAACAGCTGGTTTAATCGGCCCAGGGTTTGCGGTTTCTCCAATGATACCTCTGCCAGGAATGAGTCTACTAATCTATTGAACCTCTCTGGTTTTCCGGTAGCTTCAGGAGAATAGGGTTTGGCATAGAGTAAGCGAACGCCCATTTTGGAACAGGCCCTAATCATCCATTTGGTTCGATACTGACTGCCGTTATCAAAGTATACTTTTTCGGGCACTCCATACTTCAGAACCGCCTGCCGGAACGCGTCTTCTACAATGATTTGATCGAGCATGGGATAGAATTGTCCATGCAGGATAAGCCGTGTGGCGTCATCGATGAAGATTACCAGATAAACCTGTTTCTTACGTCCATCCTGGCCAATAGGCAGGTATGGTCCATATTTCAAGTCCGAATGCCATAATTGATTGCGATACTTCTTTTGATAGCGCCGGGCGGCGGTACCGCTTTCAGCGTAAAGCTTCATATGTCGGGCACTGTACCCACGCTCAGCCAGTTTTTCCTGCAGGGTACTGCGCTTGATTTGACCTGGCTCGACAAGTCCTTCCCACTCCAGGATCTGAATTATCTGAGATATGCTGCGGCTTGGTACTTGCCTGCGCAACAGGATAGCCTGTTCAAGAGTTTCTGGCGGTACGGCTTCACTTACGTGAGCTCTCTTGCCGTTCGGTTTTAGTCCAGAAAAACCTTCTCTTCGGTATTGGGTTAGATAACGGCGCAAGGTTCGTTCTGATATCCCGGATTGTTCACATATCCTGGCTTTAATCTGTCGGGCCTGGGCATTATCCAAACCCTCGGCCAGAAGTGGAGATAACAGTTGCATCCGCTGGGCAGCAATTTCCTCGGCTTTCTTTTGGTCCTTCATGCTGATTTCCTCCTTTGTCAGGTTTCAGCATGAGTCTACCTCATGTCCATTACGGACAGAATGCAAAACGGGTATGTGGCCAAAGATTTAAATTTGCTATCGGTCGGACAATTCTCGCTAGCCATCCCGGGGCATCTCCAACATGATGCCATATTCTCTGGAGCTTGGACTTTGGAAGTAGGGAAGCATCGTTCACAGATTCATTGCCATATCTGATCTTGATTGATTCCAGGCAGCCGTGAAAGTAATCCGCCAGGTTGTTAAACCAGTGTCGCCAACGGCCTAGGGTTGCTTCATCAGCTGGTATGCTTAGTTCAGGCTCTCCGGTTACCACTGCTTCAATATTCTCACTGACATGGCGCTTGTATGGAACAAGTTTGTCGGGGAGCTCGTGATGAATACGTCTGCACTCTACACATCGTAATCTGCGGATGACCAGGCACATTTTTTGTCCTTGGTCATTAATACAGATTCGCTTCCTGCTGCCGATCACTTTCAACCGTCCATTACAACATGGGCAAGAATTCTGTTCCTCGCTCCTAACGAAAAACACCCTTTTCGGGGTTTTCTATTAGCTCATAATTTGATACAATGACCATGCTTTTAGGTGGGACGTCCTTGGTGCTATTGTTTGGTCCAGTAGCACAACAAACAGGGACGTCTTTTCCTTTCTTAAGCTATGGCCATTATATCCGGCAACTCTCGGTCAGGCAATTCCATCAGCTTTCGGTCAGCTTGGATTGGCAGTAACACCTGGTCTCCATTTTCTCTTTCTCTTTTTTCTTCATATAGTTTTACAAATACAAGATATATTAATGCATTAATCGCAGCACCTCCAGTAGCAACGCCATTTTCTCGCATATAATTTTCAAGTTTGATTAAGTCTTTTACTAAATTATTAAGGGTTTCACTATCTCTATCTTTTTCTTCTTGTAATATTTTTTGCTCAAAATCAAAATCATTAGGGAAAATTATTTGTTGTAATAGTTTTTTTATTCGTAAATCATCTACAAAACTATTAAAATTTGAAAACAAATTGATAAGGCTACTTATTGGATACAAGTCTGCTTCACTCTTTGCTAAACGCTCTAAATACAGCTCTAATGTTTCAAATGATAGTGGTAATATTTTCAAATCAGGATTTCCTTCAATTACTCTTTGACGATTATGGTCTTTAATGCTATCAATCATTCTTTGAGACGTATTTGGCGATATAAATATACAATATACATTTTTTTGGGTATTATTATTTTTAAAAGAATTAAGATGATCCCTTATTGAGTTAAATTCCCCGTCTTGTTGTGCTCCTACTCGTTTGGTTACTTCAATATTAAAATTAAAATTAGCATCAAACATTTCAATATCAGGTACTCCGGCAGGTGCATGAGTTACACCTCCGTTATGTTTAACTGTAAATCCTCTTTTTTCAAAAGCAGCCTTAAAATCTTCAGCTACTGTTTGTTCTAATTCAGTTCTAGCGTCTAATGAAGCATATTTTGACATTTATATATACCTCCTAAAAAAGTATGTAAAAGTTTAATCCTCAGTTATTTCCATAATATCAGCGATATCGCAATTAAGAGCCTTACATATTTTGACTAAGATATCTGTATTAACATTTTCGTTTTTACTAAGTTTTGCCATTGTAGATGTACTAATACCAGCCGCTTCTCTTAAATCTTTCTTTTTCATATCTTTATCAATAAGGAGCTTCCAGAGTTTTTTATAGCTTACGGCCATAATTGTCACCTCGCCTTGTAATATAAAGAATATCATAAAGCTGGTTAAAACACAACAAAAATTTGAGTTCGCAAATTAATTATTGTGTTTTTCGCAATTTATGCTATAATTTACATAAGGAAATATCTGGTCTGTATGATGAAATGTTATTAGGGAGGTACGGTATGGCAAGCGTCAGCTCGTTCAGAGATGTTATTGCAAATATGTATTACAATGAACTCTTTGACGAATTGTCCGAGTATATTGAGGACAACCCGGATAAGCTGGAATCCAACTCATACCGTGTGCAATCACCGGATGAAGCGGCTTTATCCGATTTTGACATTATAACGATTGACATAACCGATTCACCAGGCAATAGTATTTTATTTGATGTAATTGTTTCAGCCGAAGTTGAAATAGCAGAAACAGTACGAAGGAATCGCGAAAATGACGGTATAGAACAATGGTTCCGTATCTCCTGCAGAGCTGACCTTGATGACGGAATTCAGAATTTTCAAATCAACTCTGTTTCAATATACAACAAGTACAGAGAGAGCAAAATAGGTGTAACCGGTCAAGTGTTTTGGAGAATTTTTGGCCAATAATTTTCCATAGGACTATTGTCTTAGTATAGAATCTCGATGCTTCAGTCGGTAGCTTTCCCCGGACAGGTTAAAAATCTCACTGTGATGAGCGATTCTATCAAGAATTGCGGTCGTAATAATGGGATCGCCCATCAGCTCGGCCCAATCTTCAAAACCCTTGTTTGATGTTATGATTAATGATGCCTGTTCATAAAGTGCCGATATCAACTGGAAGAACAAATTGGCTTCCTGGCGCGAGATAGGGACAAAACCTATCTCGTCAATAATCACCAAGTCCGAAGCCATGAGCCGTTTTACCTTCTGCCGGCTGCGTGGGGAAGTGGCTTCCAGCTTCAAGTGCTTCATCAATTCATCCATGTTTACGAAGCTCACCCTGTACCCCTTTTTGACTGCCTCATATCCAATAGCCACTGACATGTGGCTCTTGCCGACCCCGGGAGGGCCCAAAAAAATCAGATTGTAGCATTTTTCTATCCACTGCATATCCAATAACTGATTAACCTGTTTCCGGGTAATAGAACGCTGAAATACGAAATCAAACTCGTCAATTGTTTTGATAAAGGGGAACCCGGCCATCTTCATTCTGCGTTCCTCAGCCCGCTTTTCCTTGTATGTCAGCTCTCCTCGCAAAAGGCGGTTCAAGAACTCCAAGTACGACATATCGGTAATGTTAGCCTCTTGGAGTGCCTGATCCAGGTTGTCCCGGCTCCAAGAAAGATTAAGGCTTTTCATGTAACCTCTGGTTTCTTCGGCCTTGTTCAACGTTCACACCTCCATAAATAGCGGCATACTCGCTAATATTTCTTACCTCTGTTTTGATTCGGTAGGCGGGAGGTATGGCCGATGTATCAAGTATGGATCCACTTGTCTTGCTCTCTTTGGTTTGGGCAACGTAATCGAGAGCTATTGCGAACTCGACGGCACTAAAAATCCGTCTTTCTAAGCAATGGCTTAATGCCTGAAATATCGTTTCTGCGTCATGATTTGCAATCGTTCGATTGATAAGATCATACTGGTCACGAATGTATCTGGGCTTTTCTTTACGAATGCCCTTCAAGAAAGCAACTGCTGTCTCACTTCCTCCCAAGTTAGCCAGTGTATTCTCAAAAAGTTCGGCTATCTTTGCTGAATGGTCACGCTTATGGTTGTTGTTGCTGATTAGTTTGCCTTTTTCAAGCGCTATCCTGTGAATGGCCAACTGCTCACCTGTATTCAGGTCAAATATACTGAGAAGACCCTGGTCTTCTTTAATTACTACCTCCCTTTCGGGATAATAACTGCCAAGGGGCAGAGTATACCGATTGCCGTTGAACCATATGGTATTGTCTTTACGCACCTGCCTTGTTACAATTTCTTCAGGTTGATTAATTATGTTCGGTATCGGTTTTAAGTGTTTTTGCTCTTCCTTAAACACTTCTGCCGGTACCATTTTTGTTGTGCCATGTATATTGGCGTTTCCGGTTCTTGCTAGCCATTCTATACACCCCTGATTAAAATCCGTGATGTTATCAAAGATCCGGTGCCGGGCGTAATTGTTCTTTGCGTATTTGATAACCGCTTCAATTTTACCTTTGGTCTCGGGATCGTTTTTGCGACAGAGATATACTCTGAATCCCATCTGTTGCCGGAACCTCTCAAACTCGGCCGTAAATATGACATCACCAGAGTTTTCGCTTATGGCCAAGAGCCTATCCTGGTCGTAGACTATTTCTTCTGGCACCCCTCCCATAAATTCAAATGCCCGATAATGCATATGTATGAACCTGGCCGTGGTTAGTGGTTTGTCCTCCCATTCAACGTACTTTTGACGGCTGCGTGATAGGACTAGCCCGAATCCAGTAAGCTTTACCTTCTGACCCTCAGTATTCTTAAGGTTGATAAATCCTAGATCAACCTGGGCCTGGTAACCCATGGGCAGCTCTTCTGTTGCCTGATACTGGCGGACCTTAACAGATTTCTTAATTCCATGCTTTATTCGCAAACTGGCTACGTATCGTCTAAGTGTCCTCTCCTTTCCGTGGTAATCGGGATAATGCTCTTTGAGCCAGTCATGTACTTGGGCTGACGAGATATCAGGATGTTCTTGTAACCACCTCACTATCTGATCTTCGTATTTTTCTAGTTTCTTTGTTCTTTGGTTGTTCCGCCTCATTTCCGAAAACTCGTCTGGCGTCACCTTCCAATAACGGTCAACGGTTTTCCAATCTATCCCTAATCGTCGCTTAACCTGTGATTTGTTAAGTCCCATCGCTTTTAGTTGCTGCAGATCTTGATACATCGGCCACCCTTTCACCTGATTCCTCTCCCTGCTAAATTGTTGTCTTTCAACAAACAATTTTAGCTGGTCTGGAACATTGCGGTAAATATTATCCGTTTTTATTGGCCAATTTTTCTCCCTTTTATTTTACCGTTCACATTATTCCGCTATGATTACAGTCCCGACGGATTCTTGGCGTTGGTATTGCCAGTTAAAGGCTGATTGGTAATCGCCGTGGGGTTGCTGCTCAACTGGCTTTCGGCGAAGGCAATCATCTTCCGTACCATGTTTCCGCCAACGGCACCGGCATCGCGGGAAGGCACATTACCCCAGTACTCGCCTTGAATCTCTTTGCCAACCCCAAGCTCCTGAGCTATCTGGTATTTGAAATCGTACAATGCCTTTGATGCTTCAGGAACAAGCACGCGATTTCTCTTCTGACCTCTTGCCATTCATTTTTCACCTCCTTTTCGCTGTGGTATCTCTATTGTTCCCTGAAGCCCGCCGGTCATGCCTAACACTTATTGTCCATGGTGTCAATTGATTACAGGTGAGGTGTGCTTAACCGCAGTGATATGATTAGTCATTACGAAACCTTCTCTCTTTAGGGTTTTCTCAGCCATGCCCATTATTTTCTTTTCTTATTTTTTACGTTAATTAATTTTTCCTTGATAACGGCATAATATCACCAAGTCGAATTCTTTAATTGCTCGGTACCAAGACCAATTAATCATTTGGTGAGGTGATTAAAATTTCACAAAGCTTCAATTATGCTGAACCACCCAGCCCTTACTGGATCAGGTCAACCCCGGAGACGAACTATCCGGAATTGACAGAAGACATCAATACGGACGTGGCTATTGTCGGCGGTGGAATTGTCGGCATCACCTGCGCCTACCTTCTGGCCCATGCGGGTTTAAAGGTTACAATCTTAGAAGCCGACCGCATTCTCCAGGGAACCACCGGACACACCACTGCTAAAGTAACCTCGCAGCATTCCCTGATTTATGACCGGCTGATAACCCAAATGGGGCAGGAAAAGGCTCGCCAGTATGCCGAGGCCAACAAAAATGCGTTACGGTTCATTGCCGATACGGTGGCGGAAAAAGGGATCGACTGCGATCTAACCTGGCGCCCCGCTTATGTCTACACCCGGTCTGACAACTACGTTCAGCAGATTGAAAAGGAGGAGAAAGCAGCTTCCGCTCTGGGGCTTAAGGCCTCGGTGGTGCATGACCTTCCCCTGCCTTTCAGCGTTAAAGCCGCTTTACGGTTCGACGGGCAGGCCCAGTTTCACCCTCTCAAGTATTTAAAAGCCCTGGCCAAAATGCTGCCCGATTCGTGCCGCATCTTTGAGCAAACCCGGGCTGTCAACATCGAAGAAGGAAGTTCCATGGCAGTAATCACCAATCAGGGCAAAAAGGTCACGGCTTCCAAGGTGGTAATCGCTTCCCATTACCCGTTTTTCGATGGAGGTGGGATGTACTTTGCCCGGATGTATCCCAGTCGCTCGTACGTCATCGCCATAACCATAAAGGATGAATTTCCGGAGGGTATGTTTATCTCAGCCGAAAAGCCCACCCGCTCCCTGCGCTCCCAACCCCTGGAGGACGGAGAGCTGATTCTGGTGGGGGGAGAAGATCATAAGACCGGCCAGGTTACGAATACCGGCGTCCATTATGACAATCTGCTGCAATATGCTCACGATACCTTTGAAGTGAGTGAGGTGAAGTACCGCTGGTCAACTCAGGATTATATCACCCTGGACGGAGTTCCCTACGTCGGCAACCTCACCGCCAAACACCCCAACCTCTATGTGGCCACCGGGTTTGCCAAGTGGGGCATGACCAACGGTACAGCCGCGGCTACGATAATCAGAGACCTGATCGTCCGTGGCGACAGTCCCTGGAAAGAAGTCTACTCCCCATCCCGCTTCAACGCGGCTTCGGCGGTCAATTTCGTGGCAACCAATCTCGACGTAGCCAAACACCTGGTGGCCGGGAAGCTTAAACCGGCCGAAAAAATGGAGGATCTACCTCCGGGAGAGGCCAGCATTGTCAGCATTGACGGGGAGAAGACAGGTGCATTCCGCGATGATCAAGGACAGCTCCACCTGGTGGACATCACCTGCACCCACATGGGATGTGAGCTCTCCTGGAACGAAGCCGAACGTTCCTGGGACTGCCCCTGTCATGGCTCCCGGTTCACCTACGAAGGCGACATTATTGAAGGCCCGGCCTTAAGCAAACTGCGCCACCCCGGGGAGGGTCCAAACCAGGTCGAACCGAATGTGCTCCAGTGAGCCCCGGCAACGGCAGCCTGCAGGACCCTTTACCGGGCTGAGCCCGGGAAGAGGTGCAGAATACAGGGCGGTTTCCCCGCTTCTTTTCAGACCAGAAGGTCTTTGCGCTGGTAGCGCCAGTAGGCAAATAATATGGCAGCTATGGTAGTTAAGAGCATTATATGGAGGTACACCCGTTCGATAGTCCCGTCATTGGCCAGGACACTCGTGGGCTGGACGTAGTGGAAAGGTGAGAAGTATTTCAACCATCGCAGCTTTTCATTGATGGCGGCAATAGCCCCCAGGAGGTAGGTGACAAAGAACAATCCCAAGCCTATAGTCACAGGGTTGCTGTCGCGGGGGAGCATCGCGGAAAGGGCAAAGCCGATAGCCAGAAAAACCATCTGCCCTGCCAGCATTCCGCTGAACATGGCGAGGGTCAGGGGCAGGTATTCATACCCCGGATCCCGGAAACGCGTGAAGCAGGAGGACGGAGGCGACAAAGATAATCAGGTTGAACGCCCAGAGTATGGTTACGATGGACACCAGCTTGCCGGTTGCTATCTCCAGGCGGGTAACCGGCCGGGCATAGAGGAACTCGATAGTACCCTCGGATTCCTCCTTGATGAGAGCAGAGGTGCCCAGTATCAACGCATAAATGGCGGCGGCCATTAAAATATACTGGGCAATATAGGCATAATACTGAAGCAGGTCCGAAAAATCTGTGGTCACGGTGAGGCCAAAGGCCTCCAATAATGCGGGCGGCAGGGCATCGAGCTTCTCTTTCGTCAAATCTGCCAGCCCACTCTCAGCCATGGAAGGGAAAAAAGCCATAAAGAGCACCAGCAGCAGGGTTACTACTGCCGACCATGTCAAAAGTCCTTTCAACAGCCGCCGGGTTTCAAACCCGTATATACTCATGACTCTTCTTCCTCCCGCTCATAAAAGTGCATAAACTGCTCCTCCAGGGACGCTTCTTCAATACGCAGATCATCGATGGAGTACCGGACGAGTGTTTTCAGCAAGCGATCGATATGCCCGTCAAAGACGAAAACATAGGTGTCATCGGCAGCCTCAACCTTTTTAATCCCCAGTTCATGCAGGGCTGTGGTGAGATCATCCTTGGATTTGACGATTACACGGCGGCTGGCATTACCAAGCAGTTCGTCGACCCGGGTCACCTTGATGATCCTGCCCTCCCGTATAAAGCCCACCCGGTGGCAGTGGCGCTGTACCTCCGAGAGGTTGTGACTGGACAGGAAAACGGTTGTCCCCTCCTGGTTTATCTCCTTCAGTCGTGAAAAAAGACGGCTCTGAATGAGAGGGTCCAGGCCGTTGGCAGGTTCATCGAGGATGAGCAGACGGGGTTTATGCATCAAAGCCTGTGCGATAGCCACCTTCTTCTTATTGCCCAGGGAAAGGCTGCCAATCTTTTTGTCCACCTCAATCTCAAATTCCTGGCACAGCCGCTCCAGGTATGCACGATCGATGTTTTCGTAAAAGTTCGCCGCGTAATTTAAGAGGTCACGCACCTTAATCTCCCGATAGTAGTTGATCTCCCCCGGAACATATCCGGTAACAGCCTTAATGCGCATGCTCTCTTTTACACAGTCCATGCCGAAGATGGCGGCTTCTCCGGAACTCGGATATATGAAGTTGAGCAGGGTGCGGATAGTAGTTGACTTCCCGGCTCCGTTCGGGCCGATAAAGCCGAAGAATTCACCCTCCTCTACGGTAAGATCGAGGTTTTCAATTCCTCGGCTTTTCCCATAATACTTGGTCAACCCCCGGGTCTGAATGACTGCCATACATCTCTCCGCCTTGCTGCGTAATCAGGTTTGACCGACAGGTAATCCTTGAGCAAATCCTGCTGACCTGTTGATATAGGTATAACCTGATGCACAGTTTTTTACTCCCATTGATAAACAGAATCAAGGCGGCAGGATTAAATAGAAAGCCCGGTGCCGACATTACGACGGCATCCGGGCAGGCAAGACAGACATTACGTCCCCGCAGGATATTTCCTTTAAGAACCACAGGCAACTATAACAGAACTCCCCGGGTTACAATCCTCTTCTGCAGTGATTTATCGCAGTTCTCCAAACATTTCAGGTTCACCCCGATGGGCGAGGCCAGAGCTTCAGTTTCGCGCATGGCCTTCCGGAAGTCGCCCGAGAACCCAACCAGACCCAGATCAACCCCCGAGCACCGGTCGAATTCCTCCCGGGCGAGAGAACCATAAAGATAAACCTGCTTTACTCCGTAATGTTCCTTGAGCATGGCTGCAACCGCCTGAGCTTTCTGCAGGGTTTGATAGTAATGAGAGCGTTCTTCCTGCATACTAAGTTCCCAAAGTTGATGGCGCAGGCTCTGCAGAACCTGTTTATAACCACACATGCGATCCACCTCTTAATATTAAAGCAAGTATAGTAGAGGTCATCTTCCGGTTCCTGCAGGGAAGGTTACTTCTCCAACCTAACCTTGAGGCACCTCCCCTTTTTTGGTCAATCTTTTCTGAAAGTAGATAAATACCGGCAGCGGGATAACAATCCACCCCAGGCTCTTGATGAGAGAGTTCTTGGCCCGTTCAATCTGTCGGTTTCGCTCACCCTCCACCATGGCTTCATAGCTCGCCCTTAACTCGTCTTCCGAGAGTTCCGGGACCGTCGGGGTCTCGTTTTCCAACCCGGGTCTAATATCCCGGTTAAGCTTATACTCCTCAAACGTCTGATAGTAAGGTGTAGGAGCAATCATGTCGGCAATCGCCATAAATGCACTCACGGTACCACCGATAGTCATCATCAGTGTGGCAAACAGCACCAGATACACATAAATGTTTTTAATCACATCGTCCCCTTCTTTCTTGATTTCCTCCCTGGTCTTAATCCCCCAAAAAATAACCACTGCAATAAACAGAACTATAACCAACAGTGCAAATGGGAAAATAGCTGCAACTCTAATGATTCAACTCACCTCACTTTTTAATCCCGCTTGCCGAAAAGCCCTACCGGAGAATTTTTTCTTATTATACGCCGGGTCATATCGTTATCTTTCTGGGTTGGGTCAATACTTTTATCCTAAAAGAAAGGGCGTGGTTCCCCTGAATAGGAAACCCGCCCTTTACTTTTACCACTGGTTTAGAATGTGACTTTATTTCGGCACATATTTTAGCTCTTGCTTCATGACCTTCCCGGTAGCATTCAGCGGGAATTCAGTCATAAACTCGATGTATTCCGGTATTTTGTATTTGGCAATTCTTTCCTTGAGGAAATCTTTGACCTCCTCGGCAGTAAGACTGCCCGGCTCTTTGGGAATGATACAGGCTTTAACCCGTTCACCCAATGCTTCATCCGGTACACCTACTACTGCCACCGAGCTGACCTTGGGATGCTCTTCCAGGACCAATTCGATCTCGCGCGGATAGATGTTCTCGCCACCCCGGTTGATCATTTCTTTCTTGCGCCCCGAGATGTAGATGTAGCCTTCTTCATCCATCCAACCCATATCCCCGGTGTGCAGCCAACCATCAATAATGGTTTCCGCAGTAGCCTCAGGATTGTTGAGGTAGCAGGTCATGTTGGCATCACTCTTGATGCAGATCTCACCCTTTTCACCATAGGGAAGGATGTTATTATTGTCATCCATGATCTCGATTTCCTGCCCGTATACCGCTACTCCAATAGACCCCAGTTTAGGGGTCACCCCGGCATTGGAGGTGGAATAACCGGTGACCTCCGTCAATCCGTATCCTTCCAGGACCTCGACATTGAACTTTTCTTTGAAAGCCCGGATCAGTTCCGGCGGCATGGGAGCCGCGCCACTGAACGCATAACGCAGTTTCAGTTTGGAGCGGTCAATGGTGCTCGGGTCTATTGAATTGAGAACATAATTGTACATGGTGGGAACGCCCTGTATTAAGGTGATACCATTTTCCAGAACCGAGGGCCAAAAGTCAGTCGGCGAGAATCTTTCCCGGATACAGACCCTGATACCCTGGAAGATTACAGGATAAGTCCAGCAGCATATGGGGTTGGTGTGGAACATTGGCAAAAAGACAATGTACATGTCATCCGGTTGGTTGATACCGATTTGGGTACGGGCAATACAGATTGACATCTGAGCCTTATTCGAGATTACAATACCCTTGGGCCTGCCGGTGGTTCCTGATGAATAGAGCAGCAGGAAGGGGTCATCCTTGGATCCTTTCACCAGGGCTTCGTCTGCCGGGTAGGTGGCCAGGATATCTGCCATGGTGGTATCCGCAATCTTGGCGTTGTGCTCCACTCCGGTTACAACCTCAACCACGATAGGTTTGGTCTTGGCCATTTCGACTGCCTTGGCAAACTCCTCCATATAATTGCTGCTGACAAATACCACCTTGGGTTTGGAGTCATCCAGCACATGAGCGATTTCCGGCGCCTTCAGCATGAAGTTGATGGTACCGGCAATACATCCCAGCTTCTGCGATCCGAACATATTATAGTAAACCTCAGGCGAGTTGAGGACCATGGAAGAGACAATATCGCCCTTCTTGACACCCTTGGACTTCAGGTAATTGGCCACCCGATTAGCCCGCTCGTTCACCTGACCATAGGTGACACTCTGACCGTAATACCTTACAAATTCCTGATCGGCAAGTTCCTGGGACCTAACGTAAACCATCTCTGCCATGGTCTCAAAATCATACCGAAGGTTTCTGCCTTTGAAAACGGGCAGTTCATCCCATTTCGGCAATGTTCGAGTTTTCCTTTTACTCATATCGTTCACAACAGACATCTCCCTTCAACTGATTTATTTAACGAAGACTCCGGGTAACCAATTATTGGGTCAACCAAAATCAAATGATAACTAAACGGCCATCATTCCTTGGGAAGTTCAGGAAGTTTAATTAAATTGACATTAGCCGGATCGATTTTCAATCTTCCTTCCCACATCCCTTTGATAATCTCAACTACCTGATCATTAACCGGGGTGGGAACTCCCCACTTTTTGCCCCATCTGGTTATGGTTCCATTGAAGGTTTCATATTCGGGCATTCTTCCCGCCTCAATGTCGTAGAGCATCCCGGTTCTGATGTTCCGGTGCGGGCTCATTTTCTTATGAAAGAGCTGCAGCCTTTCCTCCAACTCCTTCTCAGTATTAAAGTCCAAATCTCGGTTATCAAACCCGTCTAAAATCTCGGGAGTAACACCGGCCGCCCGGCAGATCGCCAGGGCCTCCCGGTAAATATGAGCGGCGCAACGAATGGCATGAGGATGATCCAAAACGTCGCCATAGGTTCCGGCTACTACTGCTGACATCCCGCTGAAACCGGTGTTGGCCATCAGCTTTGTCCAGCGTATGCCCATCAGATTGGTGGTCGCTTCCCCGATGCCGCACTTGTTTAAGAGTTCAGCAATCTGGTGAATGCGTGGGGTATCCTTACCGTCGAGTTCACCGACAACGTAGTGCATTTTTTCCGGTTGAGAGGTAAGTTTGGAGACTCCTGGTTCAATGTAGGTCGCTCCCCAACCGACGATACAACCCAAAGTGCGCTCCCGGCCAACCATGTCGGCCACGGCATCCTCAGGAATACCGTTCTGCATGCATACCACCACACCATCCGGTTTCAGGTGTTTGAGCACGTAGGGCAATGCCGACTCGTTGTGAGTGGTCTTGGTAAGATAGAGAAAAACATCGTATTCCCCGGTCATATCATCTGGCGTCATAGCCTTGACCGGAACCGTAAGCTCCATGAGGCCAATGATTTTGGCTCCTTTTTCATTGAGGGCCTTTACGTGGGGAACATTAACATCGATCAGGTCTACGTCAACCCCATTTTTGGTTAACAGTGCGCCAATGATGGTCCCTAGTGAACCCGCTCCCATAACCGCGATTCTCATGTAAGGTTACCTCCTTTCAGCAAATGATTCATGAGTCAAATGCTATTCGCTTTTAAGGGCTTTAACTGCCTGACGCATCTTGAGAATATTAATGACCCGGTCACGCTGCATCTTAGCAATATCGACATTGCTGTAGTCAGCCAGACCTTTACCGACCTTAATACCCAACCGGCCCTCTTCCACCAGTTTGCTCGCCAGAGGGTTGGGGCCGGTGCTGCTGCACAGCTGAGGTGTCATGGTCTTGGAAACATTCAGAACCACATCCCAGCCCACATAGTCATAAAGCTGCATATGGCCTTCAAAGGGGTAGCGCAGGCCGTAGGTGCTGGATATTGCATTGTCAATATCCTCGGCTGTGACCCAGCCCTGGGTTATCATATAGGATGCTTCCCTGCTTAACGCAGATGACAAGCGGTTAATTATGAAGCCGGGGATATACTGGTTAATCAGCGCCGGGCTTTTTCCCACCTGCTTCAAAAGAAGCATAACCTTCTCCACCGTATCCTCTGATGTCTGCGGTCCCTTGACTACCTCCACCAGCGGCATAATGTGCGGGGGATTGAACCAGTGGGCAATTATCAACCTGCCGGGGTTAGACACCTGGGCAATCTCAAAGATGTTAAGCGCTGAGGTGCTGCTGGACAGAATACAATCCGGTCGGCACAACTTGTCAAGCTGTGCATAAACAGGACGCTTAACCTCCGGGCTTTCAAATACCGCCTCGGACACGAAATCTGCCTGAGGAGCGACATCCTCAAGTTTCACCGTGTAGGTCAGGAGAGCCTTGGCTTGATCGGCTGCTGCACGAGTAACCTCCCCGAACTCAACCAGGGTTCGGAGATTGGCCGCAATCTTCCGGCGGGCCTCTTCCAGTTTTTCGTTGCTGGTATCGACAATGGCGGTTTTATATCCGTTGACGGCAAATGTCAGGGCAATGCCATGACCCATCGTCCCGCCGCCCACTACCAACATGTTCCAATTATCACATGCCACTTTAAATCATCTCCTGTCAAAATCATGCTCTAATACTGCCGCATCTTAACCAGGAACGATTCTACTCCACTACTTCTTTTCCGCAGGTCTCATTCCCGCCAGTCTCCTGACGTTCTCTTTTCTCGACTTGATATCGTACTGAGTTGTTATCGCGATCTGTTCCATTATCGGTGACCCACCACCATGATACTGTCCGTAGCCCTTGGATCCTGCCGAATGTGAACAAGTATAATCAATGTACTGTAACCAGAACTTGATTTGATCATCAATCGGTATCCGGGGATTACGGTTGAGGTACTTCTCGAGAAGGTCCTTGGTTTCCGGGTTGGTAAAGTCCTTTTCATACGGGAAGGTAGCCGGCAAGCCACCAGCAATGTTGCACAGAATCTCCTGCTCGTGGAACACGGCCTCACCGGTCAGGCATCTCCCGACATTGGCATAAATGGAATGGGGGATATAACTGCCGGGGCCATAGGGAACTAATCCTTTACCGGGCATATAAACCTGTGGTGAGCCCAGATGGGAAGCAGTAAAACCGGCAGCATAGCCCAGCTCACCCGTCATGATCAGTTCGGACAACATGGCTCTGACATGCGGGGTTTTCTCAATCCCATTGATCTCCGCCGCCAGACTGGCCAGCCCGATAATATAATCGAGAGTAGCCGGTTTACATCCGGAATAACTGTGACGATGGAAGAGGGCAAACAACAAAGCCGCTATACCACCATGCTCGGTCTCCCCGCATAAAAAGACCCTTTCCCAGGGTACAAAGGTGTCTTCAAAAATAATATAGGAATCAGTATACCCGCCGACAAAACCTTTGTGGAAAACCTCGCGGTTGTAGTGGTTGTGATAGCTCACAACCTGCTTAATCTGTGGATGGTCAGAAGGTATGGCGAAGCATACTGCGTATTCCTTCTCATCGGGCATCAGCGCACGGTTGGGAACCACTAGGATTTCATCGGAAATCGAGGCCTCGGAGATGTGGACCTTGCAGCCCCGAACCACAATGCCGTCGCTGTTCTCAGATACCACATGGACATACATATCAGGATCGGTCTGTTGCGAAGGCCTTTTCAGCCTTTCACCTTTTTGGTCGGTTTGAGCACAGCTAGCGACCAGGTCGTTCTTCTGGAAATATTCCAGCCACTTAAGGAAGTTTGCATGATAATCCGTTTTCCGATCCGGGTTTTTGCTGGCTTCATAGGAAACACAGTTAATAGCATTGGCGGCGTCAATCCCCATGCATCTTTGAATGCATCCCCCGACCATATTGCACAGTGTTCGCGTCATATCCTGTTTCTTATGCAGATCATCAACGCTCTGATGGATGTGATTGAACCGGTTGATGGTTTCCCCGGTGAGGTGAGAAGTGGCTGTACACAGGTCTTTATATTTTGGATCCATCGCAACCTCAAAAGTCAGCCCCATTACGTTGATGGCCGGAAGCTGCATGGGATCAAGACGGTCAATCTTTTTACCGTTATAATAGAGGTTCGGGTTCTTCCGCTTTAAATCTTCAATATACTGCTCTTTAGTTCTCATTATTATTCCTCCTGTTTATGACAACGACACAACAACGGTTACGTTTTCGTTTTGGCCGGCTGCAACCCAACAACTATTAGATTGAGTTTATTAATACCCGAAGAACCGCTTGGGGTTTTCCACCAGCATCATATCGATCTGCTCATCGCTGACACCCAGCTTTTTAAGATCAGGGACGACGTCTTTCAGGATGTGGCCCCAATGCCAGTCCGCAACTAACGGTTTCGCTGCATCGGGTAAGGCCAGTGTCCTCCCTTTCCAAACAATGATAGCGTCATGACTCAGCATGATCCGGTCGGCATAACCGGCAGCACAGAGTGCGGCAATAACCATTTCCCGGGTCGAGTCCATTGGGCACCCGGCGAGTTTCTGCAGGCCAAAACGGTCAAAAGAAATATAAACCCCTTTCTCCAAGGTGTTCAGGTGGTACTGGATATCGGTATTGCCGCCCATATGACCAATATTGATGCGCTTGGGATCGGCACCACTGGCAATGAGGAGATCAGCCTGTTCGGGACCCATGGTACCTTCCTGGGTGTGGGTTATAATGGGTATTCCTTCTTCTGATGAAACTTTGGCGGCTGCTACAAAAAACGCCTTCTCATAATCGGTGATAACATCTTTACTGGAGGCCAGTTTGAAGACCCCGGCTTTGATTCCGGTTCCCTCAATGCCAACCGTGGTTTCCATCTTCATCATCTCATAGATATCAGGTACAATATCTTTCCGGCGTAATCTCTGTTTGAAATAGGCCGGTGAGCCCTCACCTTCGTAATAGTAACCGCAGGATGCGATTATATTAAGCCCGGTCTTTTCGGAAACCTCTTTCATGAACAGTACATCACGTCCGCAGTCGTTTGGAGTGGCATCAACAACAGTCTTCAATCCATACTGCTCGACCAGGGGCTTGATGGTGTCCACGCAGGCTTTTAATGCTTCTTCCCGGTTAAAGGGGGCAACGGTAAAGTCCCCCTGGAATCCGGGGTAACCAAAGAGAAGGTGCTCGTGGATGTAGGTCTTGCCGAGAGAATCAGACGATACAGGGCCGGTTACGGTATTAACCATCTTCGACATAAACAATCCTCCAATCTTAAAAGTAATGATTAATGGAAACAAAAAATCCCTGTGCCCCAACTCACCCCCCTTCCCGTAAAGGTCAGTTCGATCTGGTGAGGAAGACATGGGAATGACGGTATGAAGTATTTTTGCAATACAAACGTAATCAACGGGGTGCAACAGAAATGCTCCTGGGCACAAGTCGAGTTTGCTTTTTGGCAAGAATAATAAAAAACGGCCTGCAACCCGGTTATCCCCAAGGCTTTTTGAGTCGATTCCACGGAAGGGTCACCAGCTTTTCTCCAACAATCGCGAAAACAACCTACATTAAGAAACTGTTTACAAATATTATAATATTTTTCTAACGCTTTCGACAACCCATCAATCCAAAGATATTTCTTCGGAGGTATATTTGCTTTCACCAGTTAGGGATAACTACTTTGGTTGTGGAAAATGGTCTCCAATCAAGTACGCCGGGGCTCTTTCCCATCTGTCGATTGTTTTCCTATGTCCTCGAAACTTGTATAATTAAAGTAAATTTTAGAAGGGTAGTGTGGAACGTGACGCAGCAAGAAGAGTACAAGCGAAAACTAGTAACGCCTGAAGAAGCGGTAAAGGTGGTCAAATCCGGCGACCAAGTCGATTGGAGCAGTTTTAACGGTCAACCTTACTTGTTGGACAAGGCTCTCGCGGCCCGCAAGGAGGAGTTGACCAATGTCCACATACGCGGTGCTTCAAGCCAAAGACCGATAGCCTGTGTCGAGCAAGACCCGGAACGCAAACATTTCATTTACAGCAGCTGGCATTTCAGCGCCTACGAGCGCAGGCTTCATGATAAAAACCTGTGCAATTTTAATCCGGTAGCCTTTCATGAGCGTTCCCGTTATTACGAAACAGGACATGTCGATCCGGATGTAGGTATGCTGCAGGTTTGCCCCATGGACAAGTACGGTTACTTCTCCTTTGGCCCCCAGGCCAACAGTGTCCGCACCATAGTCAACTATTCCAAAAAAGTGCTGGTGGAAGTAAACCCGTTAATGCCTGTAGCCCTGGGTAGGGACGAACGGTGCCATATCTCCGAGGTTGACTACATCGTGGAGAATCCGGGGGTGCCGCTTATCGAGGTCAAACCGGCGGTTCCAACGGAAACGGATAAAGCGATTGCCTCCCATATTATCAAAGAGATTAAAGATGGGTGCTGTATCCAACTGGGTATTGGCGGCCTGCCCAATACCATTGGCAAGATGATCGCGGAAGCCGGGCTCAAGCACCTGGGAGTCCATACCGAGATGCTGGCCGACTCCTATGTGGACATGTTTGAAGCCGGATGTATCGACGGTTCCCGCAAGGTAACCGACCGCTACAAGATGGCCTATACCTTCGCTCTGGGGACCCAGCGTCTGTATGATTTTATTCATCTAAACCCGTTGTGCTTTATCGCCCCGGCCTCATACATCAACGATCCTGCAGTTGCATCCCAGAACCCGAATCTGATCTCCATCAACAATTGCCTGGAAGTCGACCTGTTCAGCCAGGTCTCCTCGGAATCGGCCGCCGGGAGGCATATCAGCGGTACCGGAGGACAATGGGATTTTGCCAAAGCGGCCTATATGTCCGACGGGGGCAAATCCATCATCGCCATGTCTTCGACCGCGAAAAGGAAGGATGGTACCGTAGTTTCCAGGATCGTCCCTACTCTGAGTCCCGGAACCATTGTAACCCTGCCGCGCTGGTCGGTGCACATGATCTGCACTGAGTATGGAATTGTCGACCTGAAGGGCGCCTCTACCTGGCAGCGGCCGAGAGGTTGATTTCCATCGCTCACCCCGATTTTCGCGATGAATTAATTAAGGAAGCCGATCGTATGCGCATCTGGTTGCGCACCAATAAGATTGCGTAGGGATAACACCAAACCTTGGGAAGAACAGAATAACCCGGCAGGTTTACTCTTTAACAAACCGGGGTACCCGCACAAAAGCGGATGCCCCGGTTTGCTGTGTCTGGGTCCTGCTCCCCATGCCTCACTTTACGCGGCAAAGCATTAATAATCGGCGGCGAAAAGGGGAATATTTTAACTGTTTGCTATTCCTTATCATCATTTCATCAATGGCGGTTATTGGAGAATCATGATTTAAACGATGAACAACTGCGACAAAAGGCCCATGAACTGGCCCTGACACATGATCCATACATCAGCAGTTGGCCCTCAAAAGGCCTGTGGCGAGATTTGAACCAGGATGTAAAAAGCCTGCGGGGATTTCTGCAAATGCTGCAGGACAGCTCGGTCAGCTGCTCGCAACCGGCGGAAGAATGGCTGCTGGACAATGCGGACTTCATCGAAGAGCAGGTGCTGGTGGTAAAGCAGCAGCTTAATCGTGCTTTTGTCAACACCCTGCCCAAGCTCCGCAGGACCGGTGATGTGCGAATATTGGCCATCTGTTCGGAATATCTTCAGCATGTGGACGGCAATCTGGATGAGGATTCCCTGATTGCGTTCATCAACTCCTACCAGCAGGTTTCCGTATTAATGATCGCGGAAGTATGGGCTATCCCTTTAATAATTCGGATTGCCTTAATCAAACACCTGGCTCGGGTGGCCCGAGAGGTGAAATCCCGCAGAGAGGTGTGTATGTTTGCTGAGCAGTTGGTGTCGCGGCTCGATTCCTCCGGCTTCAACCCGGATACCCTTGCCTCGGCTCTTGAGGACGCCGGTCAGGAGATGCCGCTCTCCGGCTCGATGATTGTTCACCTGATCAGACACCTGCGGGAACGGGCCGACGATTCGCTCATGGTGCAGGAATGGCTGATGTGTAAGCTTGAGGACGGCCCGGCCAGTATGGATCAGGTGGTTTCTTATGAATACCAGCTTCAAGCCCGGCACCAGGTGACGACCGGGAATATCGTCGCCAGCTTGCGGAACATCTCACGCTGGAACTGGCAGGACCGCTTCGAACAGCTCTGCATGGTGGAGCACATTCTGGGCGAAGAAGCATCCGGTATTTATCCTCGTCTCGACTTTCCCAGCCGCGATGTGCTCCGGCAAAGGGTCGAAAAACTGGCCCGACGGCTCCGCGTTCCGGAAACCCTGGTCGCCAAGGAAGCAGTACAGCTTGCAGCCCTGGAATACGAGGATTTTATCAAAAAGCAGCCTCCATGTGAGCAGAGTCTGCAAAGCCATGAAAACTGCAAACAGCTGACACGGCCGACGTTTGTTGCTTACTATCTGTTGGAACCGGCAGGCATAAAGAAACTGCGGGAGGCCTTGAAAATATGCGGCAAACCCAGACATATGCCGGAATTGAATATATTGAGCCATCCAACCACCGCTTATTTTCTAACCCTGGGGCTGTTTATGCTCATGGCTCTCTTCGCCTTCACCTCCTGGATCGCCACCGGGAGGTCCTTCACCCCTCTCGACTGGATAATCGTGCTGTTGGCCGTACTGCTGCCGGCCAGCGAGTGGGCGGTCACGTTCACCCATTGGTTGATCGAGCTCGTTAAGCGGCCTCTGCCCCTGTTGAAATACGATTTCTCCCGGGGTATACCTTTTGAGGCCACCACTTTGGTAGTAATCCCTGTTATCTGGTCAACGGTCAAAGAGGTGCAGTCCCTGGTCAGCCGTTTGGAACTGCATTATCTGGCCAACCGGGATGCCAACCTCCACTTTGGCCTCCTGGTGGACCTTACCGATTCGAAAGAGGAGGTATCACCCAAGGACGAGGAGCTGAATGAAGCGGCTCGTACCGGCATTGAAGCCCTTAACCGCACTTACTCAACCCCGGGTGGGAGTACATTCAACCTCTTCCTGCGCCGCCGAATCTGGAATGAATCCGAGCGAGTATGGATGGGCTGGGAACGCAAACGGGGAGCCCTGGTGGAGCTGGTGGAACTTATCAAAGGAAAGACTGATACCACCTGCCAGCTTGTGGTGGGAGACCCCGGTATATTACCGCACATTCGCTACATCATCACTCTCGATGCGGATACCCAGCTCCCGATGGAGAGCGCACGCCGGATGGTCGGAGCCATGCACCTCCCCTATAACCGCCCGGTGCTAAATGAGACCCGGACTCGGGTTATTGAGGGTTATGGCGTCTTGCAGCCCTGCATCAGCGTCAGCCATCGCTCAGCCCTTCGTTCCCGGTTCGCGTCCCTTTACTCCGCCGATCCCGGGATCGATCCATATACCTTTGCGGTATCCGATCCTTATCAGGACGGATTGGGCCAGGGGATTTTCACCGGCAAGGGCATTTTCGATGTGGATACCTTTGCCGAGATCCTGTGCGAGCGCATCCCGGAAAACAGAGTCTTAAGCCACGACCTCCTGGAAGGCGGATTTTTGCGAACCGGACTTCTATCCGATGTTGAACTGGTGGATGAATATCCCTCCACGTTCAGCTCGTACCAGAAGAGGCTGCATCGCTGGGTACGCGGCGACTGGCAGTTGATTCCCTGGTTGCTGCGGCATGTACATGACCGCAGAGGGCGGCTTTTGCCGGTGGATCTGCCCCTCCTGGTGCGCTGGCAGATGGTTGACAACCTGAGACACAGTCTGCTGCTTCCGGTCCAGTTGGCCGTGCTTCTCTTGGGTCTTACCGTACTGCCGGGTTCACCCGGGGGATGGGCGGCTTTGGTACTGGCCACCCTTGCCTTGCCTCTGATCCGTCAGTTGGGTGCGATACGGCGGTTGTTCCTGCGTCCACGGAATTTGGTGGCGTTGACCGGCCAGGTGCTGGTGACCATTATTACCTGGCCTTTTCAAAGCGTCCTCCTTCTGGATGCGATTATGAGAACCTTATACCGCTTGTTTGTGTCCAGGCGTCACCTGCTGGAGTGGGTAAGTGCCGCCGAAGTCGAACGGCGCAACCGGAGCGGACGCTATCCGCTGTTGCTTTATATGTATGGTGGCTACGCGCTTATCATCCTGTCGGCTCTGATATTCAGCACCTATGCCGATGCGGCCACGAAGCCAACCGGGATCGGGCTCTGTATTCTGTGGTCGGCGGCTCCGTTCGTGGTCCGATGGCTGAATCAACCGGTGGAATCCGCCGACGACCGGCTGGCTCCACGTGAAGAGGAAGATCTCAAAAAACTGGCTCACCGGATCTGGCAGTTCTTTGAGGAGCACGTCACCGAGGAAGACAACTGGCTTCCGCCCGACAATGTTCAGATCGAGCCCCCGGTGGGCACCGCCCATCGCACTTCGCCCACCAATATCGGACTCTACCTGGCCTGCGTTCTGGCGGCCCGGGATTTTGGATTCATTGATACCCCAGGCATGATTGAACGGGTCGAACGCACCATCAACACGGTTCATTCCCTGGCCAAGTGGAAGGGTCATCTTTACAACTGGTACGACACGGTTACCCTGGAACCTCTCTCCATGCCTTATGTTTCAACGGTTGACTCGGGCAACTTTGTGGGCTGCTTGATTACCGTTAGAGAGGGTATAGCCGAGTGGCTGAAGACCGATATCGAGAGCGGAAAAATTCCGGGGTTCGGGAACAACATGCCACGAGGGGAAGCCTTCAATTTTGCCTTTGCCGAAGAGGCTTTGGCAGACGGAAACCGGTACCATGACACAGGACAACGTGATAAGAGCCGGCTTCGCCAGTATGAATACGGCAACAGGGACTGGCTTTCCCGGACACAGGAACTGCTGAAACGCCTGGATGAACTCATCGATGCGACTGACTTCACTCCCCTCTATAATAGAAAAACCAAGCTTTTTCACCTGGGTTACCGGGTCTCGCTGCGGGAAACGGATCAGGTCCTCTATGACCTCTTGGCCTCGGAAGCCCGCCTGGCAAGCTTTATCGCCATTGCCCTTGGTCAGGTTCCGGTTGCTCACTGGCATGCCCTGGGAAGAACCATGGCCCGGGTTGGGCGGCGCACGGCCCTCTTATCATGGTCAGGGTCCATGTTTGAGTACCTGATGCCCTGGCTCTTTATGAGAACCTACCAGGATACCCTCTGGGATAAGACCTACCGCGCGGTGGTAAAACGGCAGGTGGAATATGCCCATCAGAGGGGGGTTCCTTTCGGCATATCCGAATCCGGCTACTACGCCTTTGATTACCGCATGAACTACCAGTACCGGGCATTCGGCGTACCCGGCCTCGGGTTCAAGCGCGGGCTGGAACAGGACCTGGTTGTGGCCCCGTATGCGACCATTCTGGGTCTGCCTTTTGCCAAAAAGCAAGGGATCAGCGATCTGCGTAAGATGATAGAACTGGGTGCCTTGGGACGTTTCGGCTTCTATGAGGCCCTGGACTTTACCCCGGAACGTCTGCCGGAAAATCAGACCAGTGCCATTGTCAAGAGCTATATGTCCCATCACCAGGGGATGAGCATGCTGGCTCTTGCCAATACGCTCCTGCCGCACAAGATTTACGAACGTTTTCACCGTGACAAGCGGGTACAGGCTGCGGAACTGCTGCTCCAAGAACGCATGCCGGCCAGGCCGAAAATAATTAAGCACCCGACCATGGCCTATACTCACAAAACCGATGTCAAGGAACCTGAATTCGGGGTCTTTCGTGAATTTACAGGTGCCGATACCACGGTACCCGAGGTATGCCTGCTTTCCAACGGAACCTTTACCACCATGGTCACCAACAGCGGCAGCGGATTCATGCGCTATGGCGGTTTGGCCGTATCGCGCTGGAGGGAGGATCCGGTTCTCGATAACTGGGGCAATTATATCTACATCCGGGATGTTACCCGCGATATGGTCTGGTCCCCGTCGTTCCAGCCCTGCCGGGTCCCGGCTGATGAAGAGCGAGTCCAGTTTTCACCGGACCGGGCCACTTTCATGCGCCGGGACGGGGATATACAAACCAGCCTGGAGATATGCGTCTCGCCGGAGTGGAATGCCGATGTCCGCGCCTGACGATTACCAATACCTGCAATGAGGCCCGAATCATTGAAGTAACCACCTTTTCTGAGCTGGTAATGGCTTCACACATGGCAGACGAAGCCCACCCGGCATTTAACAAGCTGTTCATCAAAACGGAATATGAACCTCGCAATCAGTGCCTCCTCGCCTGGCGCAGACCCCGCTACGAGAGCGAAAAGCCGCTGTGGGCGGCGCATGCCCTGGTCGCTACCGGTCCGGGACTGGGTCCTATCGAATATGAAACTGACCGGGCCAGCTTTATCGGACGGGGACGTTCACTTGCCCGGCCCCAGGCGATAAGGACTCATCTGCGGGGAGCAGTAGGCTCGGTATCCGATCCGGCCTTCATCATGAGGCGCCGTTTGAACATCGAACCGGGAGAACAGGTGCAGTTGTACGCAATTACCGCAGTGGCAGACTCCAGGGAAGATGTGCTCGATATCGTCGGCCGTTTCTCCGGAAGCCTGGTAGTGGAACGAACTTTCCAACTGGCCTGGAACCGCAGCCAGATTGAGATGCGCCATTTTCACCTGACGGCCCACGAAGTAAGAACTTTCCAGGCTCTTGCCGGAAGGGTCCTATTCTGCCCGCCCCACCGGAAGCGCCACCGCCAGGTGATTATGAGCAACACCAAAGGGCAGTGCGGCCTATGGGCTTACGGAATTTCCGGAGACCTGCCCATCATTCTGGTGCAGATTGAGAATCAGGCTAATCTGCAGTTCGTGGTAAGGCTGGTCACGGGCCATGAGTACCTGCGTCGTCTGGGTTGCGCATTCGACCTGGTAATTTTGTACGAATCCCCGGGGGGATACCAGGAGGAGCTTAGGGAATCCCTGCGGCGGGCGGTGGAGCGCGGCCTGGAAAGGCACGGCGGTGGGCTCGGCCACATTTTTATCATCAACGCCGACAGAATACCGGAAGAGGATAAAACCTTGCTCATGGCCACTGCCCGCATGATTCTCCGGGCCGACGGTCCCAGCCTCAGAGCCCAGACAAAACCCGGTAGCCAGGACAAGGATTTGCCGGGCTTGCTCATCCCGGGGAAACCGTCCGACCGATTCCCGGCTCTCCCGGATCATCTTCGTTCAGAACTGATGTTCTTTAACGGGTGGGGAGGTTTCTCGCTTGACGGTTCTGAATACGAGATTATCCTCAAGGATAGTGATCATCTGCCGGCTCCATGGATAAATGTTACCGCCAACCCGCGGTTCGGCTGCATCATTTCGGAGTTGGGCACCGGATACACCTGGTGGCAAAACAGCCGGGAATTCAAACTCACTCCCTGGTCCAATGACCCGGTCCTCGATTACCCGGGCGAAATGTGCTACCTCCGGGACGAGGAAAGCGGAGACCTGTGGTCAACTACGCCTTTCCGGGCCCGCCACCAGCAGTATAAAATTACCCATGGCCGGGGGTACACCCGCTTTCTCCACAACCGGCACGGGATAAGCTCGGAGATGACAGTTTTTGTCCCGACTGAGGATCCTGTTAAGGTCATTAAACTGCGGCTCCACAATTGGACCAATGAAGAGCGGCACCTTTCCGTCACCTACTATGCGGAGTGGGTTCTGGGAGTACGGAGGCAGGAAAACGCTCCGTTTATAATAACGGACTGGGACGAAACCGCCCAGATTCTGCTGGCCTACAACAATTACCAGGAAACCTTCCGCAATGCGGTGGCTTTCCTGGGTGTGTTTCCACAACCTGAAGAAGATGCAGAAACGCCGTCTGGGATCGCCCGGGAGGATTACTCCTGGACCGGTGACCGCAGCGAGTTTCTGGGACGCAACGGCACCTGGGAGTCTCCGGCTGCTATGAGCAGGGAGTCATTATCGGGTAGAACCGGGACCTTCCATGACCCCTGCGGCGCGGTCCAGGCCAGACTGGTACTGAAACCCGATTCAGAACGGATCGTTTACATTCTCCTGGGATGTGACGAATCCCGGGAGGCTGCCATACGGATGGCACAGAAATACAGCACCGGGGAGGTATGCGACCGGGCGTTCGAAGATGTGGGGAAACTGTGGAGTGATATTCTGGACCAGATCACGGTCAACACCCCTTCCCAGGAAATGAATGTCCTGCTCAACACCTGGCTGCTTTATCAAACCATTGCCTGCCGGATGTGGGCTAGATCCGGCTTTTACCAGGCCGGAGGCGCCTACGGATTCCGGGATCAGCTGCAGGATTCGCTGGCCGTACTCCATTCCCGGCCCGACCTCACACGGGCTCAGATACTCTTTCATGCCCGTCACCAGTACGAAGAGGGCGATGTCCAGCACTGGTGGCACGAGGAAACCCATCGCGGTATTCGTACCCACTTCTCGGACGATTACCTGTGGCTTCCCTATACGGTAGCCCGCTACATCAAGCACACCGGTGATATGAGCATCCTGGAAGAGGTTGTGCCCTATCTCGAGAGCGAACCCCTGCAGGAGGGCGAGTACGAGCGTTATGAACCGACCTGTGTATCGGATCGGAGTGGGACCGTGCTGGAGCACTGCCTGCGGGCAATAGACAGGTCCCTGAGCCGGTTCGGCGAACACGGGCTGCCCTTAATTGGAGTCGGCGACTGGAACGATGCCTTGAGCCGGGTTGGTTTACAGGGCAGGGGCGAGAGCGTATGGCTGGGATGGTTCCTCTGTGAAGTGTTGAGGCTGTTTGGGGAACTGTGCGAAAAGCTCGGCGATATGGAGCGGGCGGAAAAATTCACGGATATACGCGCCAAGTTGGCAGTCGCCATCAATGAGCACGCCTGGGATGGGCAGTGGTACCGCCGGGCCTTTAACGACGCCGGCCAGTGGCTGGGTTCCATCTACAACGAGGAATGCCGTATCGATGCCCTGGCCCAATCGTGGTCCGTCATTTCCGGGGTCGCACCTCCGGAGAGGGCCCAAAAAGCCATGCAGTCCTTCGACCGTGAACTGGTCGACCGCGAGCTCTCGGTAGTGCGGCTTTTAACACCGCCGTTCGAACACACCGAACCCAGTCCCGGTTATATCCAGGGATACCCTCCGGGGATTCGCGAAAATGGCGGCCAGTACACCCATGGTGCCATTTGGGGCATTGTTGCCTGGTGTATTCTGGAGAACGGAAACAAGGCCTTCGAGCTCTTCAATATGCTGAATCCGGTCAACCACACCCTGACCGCGACCGAGGTCCGCCAGTACACCGGCGAGCCGTATGCTATGGCTGCAGACGTTTACACAGCCAAACCCCATGAAGGAACCGCAGGGTGGACCTGGTATACCGGTGCGGCCGGATGGATGTACCAGGCCGGCATAGAATGGATCCTGGGCCTGCGCCGCTCCGGTCAAAGACTCTACATCCTCCCCTGCATCCCCAGTCAGTGGGCACAGTTCTCGGTCACCTACCGGTACGGCCGGACCCGTTACCTTATTACCGTCAAAAACCCGTCCCGCAAGTGCAGCGGGGCTACCGGGCTGCAGATTGACGGACAGGTTATCCCCCTGGGTGAGGAAACCAAAAAGGAAGGACCCTATGTGGAATTGCATGATGATGGTCAGCTGCATCACGTGGTGGTAACCATGTGATGATACCCGCCCTTCAGCCGAGAAATGAGGGCTTCTCATTCGAATTCTACGGAAAAGCCCTCAGACCTGTTTACGCGGCCCGAACACAGCCGGCCTGACGCACCCCTAACCAACCAGTCTGGAAGTGCCGCCTTCAGGGCTAACATAGTCGGGCGGAAACTCGTTGTTGGCGATATCATATACCTTCAGAACGGTGAGATAAAGTGATTTCTGCGAATAATCATAATTATCGAATGTACATTCCAGAAGAACCAACTGGCTGGGATGCACTACATCCCCGTTTTTTAACCCGCTTAAGGAGCGGTAACTCCCGTCGATCAGCATGACCTGTCCGCTGTTCATCGCCGCGGAAGACAGGCTGAGCACGTACACCGGCTTGTCAGGGTAATGCTGGTTGTAGACATAGCCAACCTCTTGTTTAATGGTGGCAACTGTACCCTTCTTTAATTCGACCCCGTTCATGTAATCAACCAGGAAATAACACAGCTCAGGATCGTCAGGATAAAAGATTTCGTAGTCGTTTATGCTTTCAAAATCCCCCGGGGTCGTTTTTTCCCAGGCCACTATCTCTCTATCCTTCTCATAATCATCATCCAGGTTAATAAACGGTAAGGCCTCTCCTGCCCACTGAGAATAATGTTTGGCTACTGCACGTGCTGAAATATCTATATCGGTAAACCCTAAAACCCGGGCAAATGTGTACGGAACATTTCTGGTACATACAACCTCAATCTTGGTTGAATCACCGTCATAAGGGGTGGTAGCGGTAATCTCATATTCCTCTACTCCATTTAACTCGGCATAGTATTCTGCTGTGGTTATCGCCGCACCGATGTTGGGCAGTCTACGAGCCGCCGCCAGGGCTGCGGCATCGGCGGCGTTCTGCAGTTCGGCTTTGGTACTGTACATGGCCCCGACATCGATGACCAGGGCGGCGCATCCCATCAGACCCACCATTAACACTGCAACCAGGACCAATGCCGTACCATCTTCATTTTTGATAAACCGAGCCAGCATGTTCATACCGGTCCCCCTCGCATGTCCTCGGGGCGATTTCTCCGTATCCTGGTCCGCCTCTTGTCCTCCCTTTAAGAATAAATAAACCGGCCACTTTACAGGAAGTGACCGGTCGGCCCAAAAACACTAAGACTTTATTCCTAAATTTACAGTAGTAACAAGGCGATGGAATCCTCTGCGCTTGCGTTCTCAGTCCTGATCTTGTCGATCCAGTATCGTCTTCAACGCCTATGCCATCCAGCAAGAGGCCTCATTTTGGCCATTTATTTTTTACACGTTCATAATGAACTACCGACTGAACCTATGACTTAATTCCGACCTGCATAGTATAATTTGCCCTTTCAGAAAGAAAGTTCGTGCACTGTAAACCTGTTTTAACCTAGCGTAAATTCAAACATAGGGATCCGGTCATCAGGTTTTCCAGTGCATTCTCAATTGAAGCTTGATGCTAGATCGAAAAAATGTCACTTTAACGCATTGTTGATTACAGAATAACCCAAAAGGGTGGCAAGTTAACCACATTTTATAATTTTTTGACCTTTTTCCCTTCCTCCAACCCGAACCAAAACAAAAAGAAATCTTAAGGAAGGGAATAACGTTATTCTTGGAGGAAGTTATTTCTAATATCATGAGGTTCCAATCCATGTGATGAAAGGTGGGCCGATAAGGAGGGTCAAAACGAAAGCAAGATTTACACCAATTAATCCCCTTTCTTAACATTGTCCTTTGAGGACATTGTACTAAAGCACAATCAGTGACCTACGTTAAAAAATGAATTTTAACATTAATACTCTCCCTCAATGTTCTATAAATATAAATATTTACTGCCACCCCGCCATCAGATGCTTCCGCTTCTCCCTGTTGTCCAACACCTTCGCGCAGCTTTCCCAATCAATTTTACCCACATTGACATGATATCTTAATTCAAAGGGGTGCTGTTTGGGAAATGCATCGATCTTCCGTTTTGCTTCCTCAATATCATTTAGTGCGACGTGAATCCAGACATCTTCCAAAACGTCAGGAATCTGACCAAACATGCCGTATATATTGGCAAACCGCTCCGAAAGGAGGGAGTGCACCCTGTCCTCCACTGAGCCTTTATATCTCATATTGTAGACATAAACCTTGTCATAAACCTGCCCGATGCGCTGTATACGGCCTTTACGCTGTTCAAGCCTAGTTGGGTTCCAGGGCAGGTCGAGGTTCACCAGGGAGCCTAAAGTCTGCAGGTTTAGCCCTTCACTGGCGGCATCTGTGCCCACCAATACTCTTAGTTCCCTCTGTTTAACCATCCGTTTGATTTCTTCCTTGTTTCGTTTTTCATAAATGCCGCCAATAAATATGCCTGATTTGTCTCCACCTGCATAGAGACCGATTTTTTCATTAGGCAGGTCGTTGGATAAATTCTCGGCCACCCAGCGGGCGGAATCATAATATTGTGAAAAGACAATGCAGCCCCGTTTGATCCAAGTATCCTCAAGCAAAAGTTTGAGCAACAGTTTGTATTTTGGATCTTTTTCCTTATTCGCATTAAGGGTTTCAATGAACTTCATCAAGCAGATTCTTTCTTCATCCGTTATGTTCTTGATTTCGCTCTGCAAGGCCTTTTCTTCTGTTTCCTCTTCTTCATAGTCTTCCTCATCAATAACCTGGCCCCAGTTAGAAAGCATTTTTTCTGCTGTGTTTTTACCGGCAATGATGGTACTACCGACTCTTTTCAAGAGTAGGGTCTTTAAAAATCCACCGCCCTTTACCCTCTTCTGTAAGAGTTCACAAAATTCTTCTGCATACCCGTAGGCTTCTTTCAAATACGGTGGCAAGACAATGGCTTCCTCTTCGCTCTCCCCCATCAACTCCACTTCGACTTTTTGCAAATACGGCTCGCCCGTTTCGGGATTGATCGTGTTTTCTAGAAAATCACGTGTCCTGCGAACAATATACCTGATAAAGGGATTGTGTTCGGCAATAAAGTTGTCGTCAATTATCCTCCTAATCCTTCTTTTGTTAGGGCCGCTCAATTTTTCAATCGTCTCAGGTTTGATCACAAATTCATCGTCAGCCATGTTAAGCTCCCGCCTAATTCGTCCAAATGTCATCTCACCCTCGGCAGCAGGTGGAAAAGGATTCCTGATCCATTCCCAGTTTTCCTTATCAAAGCGGTTGAGTTTTTCTTTGCCCATGATCAGGTTAAGGGCTCTAACAGGATATCTTCTCCACATACTGAACGGATTACCCAACACACTGTCGCATCCCTGGGCAAGGACGTTCAAAAGATCCCATGCTTCAATGGGATACAGCTGGACGGGTGTAGCAGTGGCCAACAACATGCTTTTTGTTCGTTTCGAGATTTCCAAGAGGAATTTTAGCAGATTATTGGGGTTCGGTTTTTCATCCTCTTTGCCAGAGCCTAAATTCCTTCTTCTGGCTCTGTGCGCTTCATCAACGATGACGCATTCGTATTCCATATTCAAAAGGTGCTGTACTTGTGCCGAATTGGAAGTAATCAACCCCTGAGAAATAATCCCCACCCGCCTTGGGCATTTTTTTATGGCTCCGTCGCCGCTGGCAGGATATCTAACGCCATTTTCATCCACCCATTCTCGGCCGTTCCAAACAGCCGAGGGCATATCCAAGAGAGTGTTAATCTCATCCTGCCACTGCCATAAAAGGGTCTTGGGGACGATAACCAGGATGGGTTTGTCACCGTAAAAGGCCATGAGCTGAGCTGATAATGCAAGCTGTACTGTTTTGCCCAGCCCTACCATATCAGCCAGCACATACCTGGCACCACACTTTTTATGGTCCATAAAGGCCAGGTTTGCAAAATATTTTTGATGTTCCCACAGTCCCAACTCCTGTCGGTAGACGGGAGCCTCAACAACAGCTTGCCTGATACTGGCGGACCTTAACAGATTTCTTAATTCCATGCTTTATTCGCAAACTGGCTACGTATCGTCTAAGTGTCCTCTCCTTTCCGTGGTAATCGGGATAATGCTCTTTGAGCCAGTCATGTACTTGGGCTGACGAGATATCAGGATGTTCTTGTAACCACCTCACTATCTGATCTTCGTATTTTTCTAGTTTCTTTGTTCTTTGGTTGTTCCGCCTCATTTCCGAAAACTCGTCTGGCGTCACCTTCCAATAACGGTCAACGGTTTTCCAATCTATCCCTAATCGTCGCTTAACCTGTGATTTGTTAAGTCCCATCGCTTTTAGTTGCTGCAGATCTTGATACATCGGCCACCCTTTCACCTGATTCCTCTCCCTGCTAAATTGTTGTCTTTCAACAAACAATTTTAGCTGGTCTGGAACATTGCGGTAAATATTCTCCGTTTTTATTGGCCAATTTTTCTCCCTTTTATTTTACCGTTCACAAGTGCCCAGTTGCCGAAAATCCGAGAATATATATTCAACTGTGTAAATGGGAATAATCTCCATGATAAAACGAAAAGGAGAAATGACCATGGCACAGTTAACCGAAAAGGAAATGCAACTTGTAGCTCTGATTAGTGAAGAATGTTCGACCCCCGCTGATTTGACAGCGAAACTCAAAAATCTTTTTGCCGGTGCGTTAGAAAAGATGCTTGAAGCTGAAATGGATGAGCACCTAGGCTACGAAAAAAATAGCGTTTTAGGAAACAACAGCGGCAATAGCCGCAACGGTTACGGCAAGAAAACTGTAAAAAGCGAGTGGGGCGAGAGTGAAATCAGCGTTCCGCGCGACCGTAATGGCACGTTCGAGCCACGAATTATCGAAAAGCGCCAGACTCGGACCGACGACATTGAAGCGCGGATTTTGGCCATGTATGCTAAAGGAATGTCCACTCGCGATATTGAGGATCACCTGCGCGATATTTACGGAGTAGAGGCTTCAGCCAGCCTTATCAGCCGAATCACGGACAAAATAATGCCCGCTGTTACTGAGTGGCAGTCAAGGCCGCTAGATCCGATTTATCCCATTGTTTTTCTTGATGGGATCGTGTTCAAAGTACGCAAGGACAGCCGGATTATCAACAAATGCTTGTACACCGTTTTAGGGATCAACATGGATGGTCGTAAGGAAATACTGGGCATATGGCTGTCAGAAAACGAAAGTGCCAGCTTTTGGACAACTGTATGTAACGAGTTGAAGAATCGCGGAGTCGAGGACATTTTGATAGCCTGCCGGGACAACCTTTCCGGATTTTCAACCGCAATCGAGACGGTTTTTCCCAAAACAGAGCAGCAACTTTGTGTGATTCATCAAATACGCAACTCAACCAAGTATGTATCGTACAAGGATATTAAAGCCGTTATGGCGGATTTGAAGCTGGTTTACGATGCACCGACACTTGAGGACGCGGAGTATCGGCTTGAGGAATTTCGTGAAAAGTGGGAAACGAAATATCCGCAGATTTTGAAGTCTTGGGAGGCAAATTGGGCGGAACTGTCCACCTATTTCAAGTATCCGCATGAAGTACGGAGGCTGATTTACACCACCAATGCAGTGGAAGGATTCCATCGGATGTTGCGCAAGTTTACCAAGACTAAAACGATTTACCCGACTGACGAAGCAGTCAAAAAATCGGTTTATCTTTCGATACAGGAAATCTCTAAAAAATGGAGTATGCCAATTCGCGATTGGGGCATTATAATGGGGCAGCTGATGATATTTTTTGGGGATCGGCTACAAGGAAAGGTGACCTCGTGATACGGGGGCGCTGCCCCCGAACCCCCGGAGTTTATCGCATTGGTTTTCCAAGGCGGCGATAGAAAGGCGACGCTCAATAGAGTATCGCCGCCTCGCTCAACCTCATGTGCCGCTCGGGTCGCGCTCCCGCGTTGCCCTATCCTGCGCATGAGTAAAAGCAATATCAGTATCCTCAATTACCTATGAGATTATTCCATTTACACGGAAGCCGGGACACTCCCATGAATACCGTTCATGCCGGCCAAAACCAGGTTCTAATATCTTTTATCTGTAGTTCAAATAGTCGCTGCCATGACCAGAGGAATTTACACAAAATATTGGACTTGATCGCTCGTTCAATACCTTAGACTCCACAGTATTGTTAATTCTATAAATTGCTATGCTTTCCTACCTGCTTTACCAGCTAAGTCAAGATAATTGTGTAAAAATAAAGAGCTAAAACAAGGCCTCTGGTTTAAACTGGGAATATTGGTCAACGGTTGTATCAAAACCTTTGGAGTCTTACTCCTTGAGATAGAGTGGGCTGGTGGCAGAAGGTATTTAGATATGGCGGAATACCATGATGCTGGCCAAAACATAGCTCTAATATTTTTTATCTCTCATTTAAGGGGTTCCTTCCATGACCAGAGTTATTTTACACATAATATTGGGCTTTTTTTTTGCAGCCAAAAGGAGTGTATCATTGTACATTGTCTCGTTATTAAGGTTATTAAGGTTATTAAGGTTATTAAGGTTATTACGGTTATTACGGGAATATAACGTGAATTTTATCAACTTGATTTGTAATTAAGGAGGCCCTTATTGCTATTAATCCAAAGAAGTTCCCCATGCATTTGCTATGGCCTCTAATTGCTCTAAGGGATATTTCCTCTTCCAATAGTCTATAAGCATAAACCGCCTGTTTTCCAAACGCTCTAAGATTACTACAATTTCTGGCTGGGAAAAAAACAACACATCGTTACGCTCAGCAGCTTTGAAAGCAATATCTTTGCCGTTTTCTTTAATAAATACTTGAAGAATTTGCACAATGTCATCCTCGGGGGTATATAAATCAGCAATATCGTTCAAAAAGTAATGGCTCATCTCTGTATCATACCAAGCCCCAATATTTGAATAGAAAAATGCGTCGAGAGCTTTTAAAATCCTAACAGGGCTTGATGTGGGAAGTTTATTTATCATGTCAAGGATTATTTGAAATTGATTATCCGCAATTTCCATCAGAGCGCTCAACGCATTCACCTCCCTTTTAATATCAACTGGAAGCTCTGCATCCGGTTTGTAGGAAAGAATATGTGCAAGTTCGGACCATGCATTCTGGCATACTGTTCTCAGTTGTAATTCGCAAATTAATGGGGTTGTAGATGATGCGCAATTTATGATGTCGTAATGAATGGATAAATAACCAAATGTTTTCTCATCAGATGTTTCCATTTTGTTTTCTCTTTTAACAATTCGGTCTTTAAATGCAGCCTGGATCAGCTCATCAGACAACTTTAGATCAGACAAGAAGTGCACAACGGCCCGCACACCAGCCTTATCATTAATTTCAAAATACGTATTATTTTTAAAAAGCATTTTTTTAAATAGACTGTCATCTTTTTTAACTCTATGTGACAATACAACAGGAATTGCTGCCGCTTTAAATACTTCTTCGATCTCCTTTTTTAAAATAATGCAGTATTCTTCATACAATTCTTTCTCTGCCAACCATAGCTTGCGGGCCTGTTCCAATTGAGCAGCTTCTATTTTGTCCTCACCTGCGCTAACTGATCAATTATTTCCATCTTTGTTTGACCGTCGTCCATTTCTGTTATTGAGGATTTAGAATTGATTGCTTCTTTCAAGCCAAAAACAGAAATGCCGCTCGCAAAATCAATCTGTATCTTTTTTAACTTGTTTTCTATTATGCTGCAGTCCTTGTGGAAGCTATTAACTGTGACTCCATTTTCTTGAATGTAATCAATATAGTCGTCTTGTTTATTTGGCGGCAATACCCGGCGTGCAAATTCTGTTGGGTTAGTCATAATATTCTGATTGGTCAATTCGGACAATAAATGATTTAAGAGCTCGCCTTTCCGCTCTGGAGAATCAATTTTTTCGTTTATATATTTCTGAGTTGTTTCAAAAAACCTTTTAGTTAAGACTTGGGATTGTTCGGTAAGTTGACAACCTAAAAATTTATTTAAAAAAAAGTCCGCCACATCTTTACTGCCATAGCTTTGTTGTTTATCACATAATAATCCCTTAATAATCCCATCTTCCAAATAAAACAATACAATTTTAAACAACTTTGTTTTCTTAGTAAGCATTAAATCTCGAATATGTTCGACATCAAATGTTCTTAATCCGCCTTCCAAGGTCTGTTGCCTAACACGTACACCTTCTTCTCGTTCAACTTTTAGGATAGCCAATCCAATTCTCTGCTCCAAAGAACAACGTATAAATAATAATATACCACCCGGATTTACAGCATTTTGTATATTAAATAAGTGCTGTGCAATTTCTTGCGTAATAGGTAGTCTTCTGCATTCATCACAGAAAAAATATTCACTAATTAACTGTCGAACGGGTGAATCGCTTGTTGTGTCAAAGATTATCTCCATAGCTGCTGCCGAACCTATTGAATCAGTAATTTTGTCATAGAAAAAATTTACAATCTCTGGGTTGATTGGAGACGCAACCTGGCTAAACACTGGCTTTTCTAATATAGTATTTGGTGCTTCTCGAAGAACTCTACGCGAAAGCTTCTTAGGAATATCATGTACAATTAATTCATCTACTTGTAATCTTTTTAGTGATGCTCGCATAAGCCCTACCCCTTCATCATAGGCATCACCCAATTGTCATCCGTAATCATTGTTGCTTCTTTACTCTCGTCTTTTTGTATACAAATACTAAATTAATCGAGTTTATGTTTTGCACCTTTTTCTTAAAAGGGATGTGCCCCTTAGGTTTCTAAGCTGAGACTTCCTCTACCTTGCTTCTTTCTAATAAGAAACAACCCTTGTTTCATTACATTTCTTTTTCGCTCGAATGTTAAAACAACAATGTGTCTCGTGTTATTACACCATAATCATTACCGGTACGCCCTTATTAATTGGATCTTGGCAAAATGATATAACAGAAGTATGTTATTACACCTAAGAAAATCATAGCAACGGTTGCTAATATAAAATACTTCTTTTTGGACACGGGAAATCCTGCTAATAATCCTAAGTTTTAGACACATCATTGCTTACAGCTTCAATGATAAAATGTTGGATTATAACCCTTTTTCTACGCAGACAACCTAACTGGTCCAACAACTAGCTTTTCGACTTCTGCTTTTAACCACTCTGCTGCCTCATCCCCAGAAGCCAACACTTCCTCAACCATTAATAATGCCTTCTCAGCCTTTTCCCATGCCTGGTCCTCTTTAGAGGCAGGACTTACGGACCCGTTGATTTCTTCCTGCATCCTGCGGGTTGACCATTGATTGTCCATCGCTGCAGCAAGCCACTTCTGCGGCTCGCT
This sequence comes from Syntrophomonadales bacterium, assembly GCA_050951725.1. Taxonomy (GTDB): domain Bacteria; phylum Bacillota; class Syntrophomonadia; order Syntrophomonadales; family DTU052; genus DTU052. Next base: position 42,658 of record JBMNJO010000024.1, read on the forward strand.
GGTATGGGCCGCAATCTGGTGGTGCCTGAATGATAAATACGGTATCCGGTCTTCTTCCCTGGGGAAAGCATTGAAGGTTCTGGTCATTTTCCTGACCTGGGAGGCCGAACAGCCGATTGCTGAAGCGATTTGTCTAGGTTTAAGCCCCATGCTGTCGTGCATGACCGTTATTACCGCCGCCCTGTCCCACATGGAGTTTTCGCCTTTTTCAAGGCAGAACAGGTAAAGTTCCAAGACTTCTTCAAAAGTCTTACCGGCAACGGGGTTAGGAACGTGAATTTCATGCGGTAGTTTGCCGTCCAGGGACCAGCCGTTCTTTTCATAAATTTCTTCGATAGTTACTCCTTCTCGCAGGGCAACGATCTCAATCAGGGTTCTTCGAGGTATCTTATACCGCTGGGCCTTATCGTGACAGGCTGCGCAAAGCTGAATCAAGTTTTCCTTTATGTCTTTTCCCCCGGCTCCCCTGGTCTTAATGTGATGCGGCCAGCCGTGAGCCGGGGACCCGCAGAGTTCGCAGTAGGGTTTGCGGACAGAATTGATAACTGACATATCGTATTTGGCCATAACCATCCCTCCTAAAAAAATTGGGACGCGCGTCTCATTTTCCATTCCTTTAAGGCAACAAAAAACCCGACTTCTCCGAGAGCCATCGGGTTTTGAACATCTTTTCGGTTTTGTGGGCAAATAGACAATGCCAGTCATATTAGGTTATATTAAAGACACACAGTTTGGGTGTCTGTTATTAGATTATCATACTTTTCTAATACTTTCAACATGGTGTTGACACCTTTCAAAAAGGATGGTTTCGTATGCAGAACAAAGAATGGAACAAAGAACTGTTTCCAGCCATACTGAAGCAGGCCTTGTACGAAAGAGGCATGACCCAGCGGGGACTCGCCCGTATCATTGGGATATCCCCGAACTCAGTCCATTCTTACCTCATCGGCAGAAACCTCCCGACCCTTGACGTGTTCGCAAAAATGGCAATAGCATTGAATTACTCTGCCGACTACCTCCTGGGCTTCACCGGCCCCAAAAATCTTAGCGGCGAAGACGATAGCCTGAAAGAAGAAATCTTAATTATGAGGAGTTCCTACACAGCCATGACAGATAAGCAGAAAAAGGCTTTTTTGGAGTTCGTCAAATCGCTAACCAAGGAGTAGCTGTTTGTTATCAACTGGTAACTGTAAAAGCAACTGGTAAAAGGGCAGTTGCTTTTTTGTTTGCCTATGGATATACATGGCTACTTTTGTCGTTTAGTAGGGGTTTTCTTCCATGAAGGAGAAATTAATAGTATTATAATACAAACATATGTTCGGGGGTGTTTTAATGCTTGTTCGCCATGATTTTGCACGAATCAAAGCAAGAATGCTGCTAAAAGGCTTTAAGCCGCCATTGGACTTAGAAAAAATTGCTGACCGGTTGGGGATCAAGTATCATTATCACTGCCTTGCCGGGGTGAACTGTTCTTTTTCCATAAAGCACGGTAACCGGTATATAATCGGCATTTCGATTTCCGGGAATCAAGAAGAAGATCGTCGGGCCTTTGCCCGGCAGTTGGGACATATTGTATTAGGCCATTTTGAGTTATATGACATGGATCTCTTGGATGAAGAACGACTGAATGACCATGAGCGCGAGATCCTTATTCAAGAGGCGGATATCTTTGCTGAAGAATTGCTGATGCCTACCCAACGCATGCTGGAGCTAACTAGAAAAAGCACTGGTAAAGACAGTTAGAATCGGACCGTCCTAACTGCTTCATGTTATAGCTCATATTGAGCTTTTTCATTACTTTGCCCCACCAATGGTAAGCCCATAGATACGGCCCTCTTTCTTTTTTCTTGTTTGTAAAGAGTGGGCCGTGTTTTTGTTGAGCACAAAGCTTTCTTAACAACTCCCCTAGTTCTGACCTGGGATTAAAAAAGAATATTTCTCTGCCGGCTTCGATGTACGAGTCTCCAATATCCTCAACGTTCAGGGCAAGGGCCTGGTGAATATTTATATTGGTTTCAGCAATCAGTTGGAACAACACCCTTGGAATTAACGGCAGCATGTCTATTTCCTTCATGATGGCTTGGTAATCGCCTTCCGGTATCGGCAATGGGCCTGTGCTAGGTTTTGGTTTTACTGAACCCAGGCTTTCAGCCGGGTTATGAGTTATTCTTTCGGTGACATACAGCCATCTAAAGAACTTTTTGATTGCTGACTGGTGGGACGCAACTGTTTTGATGCTTCTGCTGCGTGACAGTATTTTCATAAGGTCCACGGTGGTTATGTTTTGATAATCAAGACTTTTAAACGGCTGCAGGGCGTTTTCGTAAGCCTTGACGGTGTTCTCGGAATAATTGTTGCGTTCTAAATATGCTAAGAATAAATCAACAGCGTTCACTAAACAATTCCCCTTTCCTCTAAGTTTGCAAACTCCTGCCTTGTGGCAGGGAAATTAGGTTTGTAGCGGTAATATTAGGATAGGTGGTGCTTATGGCCAGATCGGAATTGGAACAGTCTATCCTACAAACCTTGGAGAACATACTTCGGGTCAAAGAAAAGATGGACCGGGCGTGTGATCAGACAGAAATACGTCGCCTGCAGCTCAGACTCAAAGAATTGCAATATCTTCAGATATGGCAGATGGAAAAACTGGAAAGGATGTCTGATTAGCTAAGATGTTTGACTTAGTTTACTTCGAAATATTCAAAATGCTGACATTTTCAGAATGGCGTAGATGGCTCCATGGATTTTCTCATTCAAATAATGATGCTCCCGCATGTCCAACAAATTGAGGTAACCGCTTTCCTCAAATCCCTGATTAGTCTTTTCATATATCTTGTATATGTATCCATTCGTGAGCAACAGTAGGCCACAGTCAGAATACTTAGTAGCGTATTTAAATGCTTGGTCTTGTGCAAAATAAAGCCCATCCTTGAAACTCTTTGTCTCTATAATCATGTAAGGATCTTTTGATGCGTCTTTCTTAGTGTATGGCCTACTGAATACGGCGATGTCGATATGGTCAAACTCAATTTTGATCTTTTGTTCTGACCACCCCAAAGATATGAGCAAAGGAATAACCAAAAATGTCCTAATTTCGTGTTCCAAGACATCGTAATCGTTATCTCCATACCACCTAGCAGCTTGTGTGAATAACAAATTGTGAGACATCCAAGCTACGCTTTTTCTAGTCTTCTATACTGTATGTCACATTAATTGGCCCAAAATGAAGGTCTACTTGGCCCACGACAACCGGTATACCTTCATGAAATTGACCACTGCACATGTAAATCGCCAATAGTTTCGCACCTTATCTAAGCCTCGGTGGAGAAACTGGCGTAATTTAAGCTGTTCTTTGATAAATCCAAATACCGGTTCTACAGACGTTTGCCTGAGTCGATAACGGGCGCGACCATGTTTAGTCCTAAGTTTTCTGCGCATTAAGTATCTTCGGTTGGCATTCTTCGGAATACGTCCGCGTGGCGGCTTTGCTTCCCGCCATTCACTGTGTTTAACCTTATCGGGTGGAATGAATGCCTCTATTTCGGCTTCCTCCAGGAATATCAGGTTATCTTCGCTATAGTAACCGGCATCAGCACTAAGTTCCTTGATCTTTCTTCCTGTGTTTGCTATCGCTTGACTGGCCACTGGTGGTAGATGAGTTACATCAGCCGCTTGGTTACTGATGTCAGAGGCAACGATTATATGGGTTTCAGCGTCTACGGCAATCTGACAATTGTAACCCTGAATGAATGCTTTATCTGAATTGCGCATAATTCGAGATTCCATATCCGTGAAATTTCGCTGGGATTTGTCCTTGGGAACCGATGCCTTGGCTGTTTTGCGCGGCCTGTGCTGTTTGCCCTTTTTCTCAGCCTTCTCTTTTTGGGCTATTTGTTCTTTCTCAGTTTTTTCACGTGCTTCTGTTTCGAGTTCAGCCATAGCCTTGCGGATGGCTTCCCGCCGCTTTTCGGCAGTGGAGAGTTCTTCCGGTAACGACCATCCGTTACCTTGGCCATAGCGGGCATCTTCCTCCCGATCGATGCGGTCGGCTTCTTCCAGGTAGCTATTGATATATTTGGTCAAACGGTCTTCTTCTTTTTTCATTCGAGCATAACTCATGGCGCTGTGTTTGGAGGCGCTTGCCTTGATCTTGGTTCCATCGACAGCAATCTGGTTCAACCTAACCAGACCAGCTTTATCGGCCAGTACAACACTTTGCACGAATAGGTCTCCCAAAGCTTTGAGGTGTCGCCTCCGGAACTCTGAGATAGTCCAGTGGTCTGGTTGCTGATTGGCTGAAAGATATCGAAAACCGATGTCATCGTGTAGTGCCTTTTCAATTTTCCTGGAGGAATGTATGCCTTTTGATACCGCGTAAAACAGAACTTTCACCATCATAACCGGTGAGTATGGCGGATACCCTTTCGACTCAGTATAGCTTTCATAAATGGCCGAAAGATCGAGGGTCCCCACAACCTCGTCAATAAATTTGGCCGGATGATCATCGGGTATCCAATCATGCATAGAAGGTGGAAAAAGCATTATCTGATGTTGGTCGTACTCTCTAAATTTCTTCATACTGGATAATTCGCTATTTGAAGGGATATTCCTTCTTGCAAAAGTATTTTTATGCACGGTTATTCACACAAGCTGCTAGCGAGCCGACTTACGCGATTTATTGTCTGTGCGATGTTTTCGGAATCTTGTATCCGAAGTCCCTGTTCAATTAGGGAATTTGTAATATCTCCAATACTAATCTTACGTGGTTCCTTTAAGTCTTCTAACCGTCTTTTTCGGCCAGAATACGGCTGATATTCTGCTTTTGATATTTGATCAAGAATTCCTTGCACATTCAGCCTGGTGACAGTCGAATAAGGCATTTGATAGCTTGATAGATCAATCGGGGCTACCGGGATATGCCAATCCACTTCTATGTAATGCTGCGAATCCCAACCATGCACATCGCTAAGAAGAGGGCTATAGCCGTAACCACTTACCGCCTCACCAACAGCGACGATCTGCTTCATCTAACGTGCGCCAAGGAGACCCCTGTCTTTAGACATGGGGAGGAATTGGCGCTCCTCCTTTCGCATAGTATCGTTCCCGCTCTTTCGAGTGGAATTAGTTTTTTGTAGTTCGCTGAAGCATGAATTTTTGTTCCGTCCAGCCTACGCAAATCGAAATACCCACTCTTGCGTCGGCCAAATATGAAGCAGTCTTGCCCTTGGTATCGCACCTTGTCAAAAAGCTGGAAACCCTGAACATATCTCGGGGCTTTGTTGGCTTTACGAATACCACCCTTGACGGTATTGGCCTTATGTAGCTGTCGGTTCTGCTTCCGCACCTGTTTAAAGTAGTACCAACTTTTAAGCGGATTCGCTAATGGATTGCCACTTATACACCTGGCATCTACCCAGTGGGATTTCTCTAGACCATTACGTATCCGTGTATTCTTTGTTATATAGCCGTAGGTCAGGCTAACATTCGGATATTGGTCTCTCAGCCTGTTGTAGACTGTCCAGCGCATAATCCCCATAAAGGCAGCATCCCTGAATGCATTACCGCGTTTTAGATCGAGCTTCAGTTTGCCCACGTGATAATCGTCATGGCAGGCTTTACAGAGCGTTATCAGGTTGTTTGGTGCATCGCCGCCTGTCTTTCGGCTCTCGATGTGATGCACGTTTAATATCTTACTCTTGCAGTTTTTCCTGCCTTGGCACTTATGGCCGTCCCGCCAGAAAACATACTCCCGGACATTCCAGAAGCCTAATTGATCGCCTTCTTGATATTCTTTGCCGGATATTTCGGGGTTTTTAATCTCTTGAATATCGAAACTAGCTACTTCGATGGTGGTCTGAGTTATAGGGAGTATCTTATGTGCCAGGTTCACGGATTTAACATGGGCCTCGATTTTGTTCCTTACCGATGGGGCCAACCAACCTTCGGGCTTCTTCCGGTTTTGGAATCTAGCCTTACGGTATCTGGTTTTACGATATCTCCTACTTCTGCGGTATTGCCTGCGGATTGAGAGCAATTCCACCATATCGGTTCTCAGATGTACTTCGGCTTCAAACAAGACATGCTTTTCAGTGGTAGCTGACAAACCTATTGTCTTGCTTCCGGCATCTACGCCCAATGATACAGGCTGTTTGGCTTCTCCGGTTGCAGTTGTTAACTGAATAGTGAATGGTTCCTGTTTCGCAACCTTAGCTTTACCGTCTTTGAGTAGAACCCTCGCCTTTCGTGGACTACATGGCATCAGTGGGTCCCCTCGCATGTTTAATACGAATACTCGCAAGTTTCGCTCTCCTTTCGGAGTTATTGCCTCTTCGCCAATGTTGGAAAGGCTTGTCGTGCCAGCAGCACCGCTCCTACCCCTCAGAGCTTTTAACCACTAACGATAGAGCCTGGAGCTAGAGGAGTACCCCAGGGTATCTTGACCTCTCCAACGTAGCTTTCGCTTAGGCTAGTCAGTCAGGGCTCTTACAAGCCCCCGGCTTTAGCCGTGGGGTGACTGACTCCCTTTCTTAAAACAACTAAATCGCCTTTATTTACACTGGCCAAGACGCTGCCCCAATCACGTAATCCTGTTTTCCTGTAATATTCATTTGCTTCCGGCGATCCGGCAGGCCCCGCATTCCCTGGCGAAACAGTTGCAATTCCAAATTCCATACAGATGTCCTCATACGGTCTAGAGGCATCTCCTGATCCAACCTGCCATACTATCTTGTCTCTGGTGTCAAACTTCATTTCCGCACCTCCGATCCGATGTTGTTAAGAGTCGTTGCGCTCAAAACTCCATATATCAAATTTTAATTTCCTGCCCTTTTCCATCGCCAAGCCACTCTTTAAAGTACCGGTCGTACTACTACAGGACCTTCTGTTTCGTCTTCTTTAAATCCAACCGGAATTGGCGAAAGCCATTTTAGGGTCAGCGTCCTTTTATCTGGATCGTCTCGTGGCCCCTTCCAAAAATGATGCCAATGTGCCCGTCTGAAGTGAGGACGCGGAGAAGAATGCGTACCACCCATATCATCGGTCGTCCTTCTATCTTCCGACCTTGCACCCCTTATTGCTGATCCGATCCGTATTCCGACATCCCAGATACGTGGTTCATAGGCGGTTTGAACTTTACCTTTGTGTGTCCTCGGATGAAAAGGCCGTTTGGAACCAAAATCGGCATTAACGCTGCACAAATACAGGACCAGATTTACAAAAGGCCGAATACTGACCGCGACTCTTCTTACTGCCTCCTGGGATTCGTTATCGTATTCCACCGGGTCTTCCTCTTCCCCTCTCAATCGTGCACTTTCTTTAAAGTACTCAATGATCCCCTGCTCAAGTGTCCATTTGCCTAGATGGATTGGAACTGGTATACAGTGCATGCTTTCTTTGACCAGCACAATTCGCAGCTCTGGCCTAGAAGTGTTAACATCATATTCAAGATTAGCAAAACACCCAATTACCGGTTGTTTTAGATAAGTGAATCCTGGAGTCTCAATAAACAAGCACCACTCGGGGAGGGAATAAAACACCTCAGAAGGGATGTTGCCTTCCATTGGCATTGCCGTTATCTCATTTAGTAGAGTTTCATCAAACCGATAGATACTTTTGGTTATCCGCCATGCTGAAAGGGCTGCCATTACGCCGGGGGGATAATTAATACTCAGTTGTACAACACTTTGGTCAGTTTTTTCAGCGTGCTCGGCAATAACAGCGACACTGGCTGCAATGGGGCAGAAGCACCAGTCTGGCCACCATGGCAAAGATTTTCCGCGCTGTTCACGGAGCCTTAAAATCTTTCTCCAGGCATGGGGAAACTCTTGTGTATAATCGCGGAGTAATTGGACTGGTATTGGATCCGTCATGAATCTAATCCCTCTTCGTATTCTTTGACCAGCTTATAAAACGTCGTCCTCTTTAGCCCCAGACGCATCATGGCTTGTTTGGCATTAATCCTTTTTTCACGCCATTCGCCATAAACGACACCAAACCCTTCCGGTATTTCAATTCTAGTCCTACCAAGATGCTTGCCCTTAGCCCTAGCAGCTGCAATACCTTCTTTTTGCCGTTGTTTGATGCTGACACGCTCCTGCTCGGCAACAAAGGCCAGCACCTGCAAAACAAGGTCGGCTATGAATGTGCCCAATAAATCCTTGTACTGTCTAGTATCCAGAAGCGGCATATCCAGGACTCTAATGTCTGCCTTTATGACTTGAGTTATCTCTTGCCACTCGGATTTAATTTCCTGATAGTTACGCCCGAGGCGGTCGATAGACATAACTACCAGCAGGTCGCCTTCTCTAAGAATGTTCTTCAGCGCCAAGTACTTAGGGCGATTAAAGTCCTTCCCGCTCTGTTTGTCGATGAAAATATATCTGTCTTCGATACCGGCTTCGCGAAGGGCTATCAACTGGCGATCTTCATTTTGCTCCTTAGTGCTCACCCTTACATATCCGAAGGTTACACTCGGCACGCCTAACTCCCTCCCATCCTTAAAACTGTCCATTAAGGTGTATGTTGTTTCTGGATATATGCAAATAAAAAAACAGACCTTCTTGAACAGTGAAAAGGCCTGCTTTTTATGTGTCCGAGAAGGTCCACCTTTGTGGATTAATTTTTTTCCTAGATTGAACTCGCCCTTGCAGGGTTAAGTCATTTGAAACCCCGGTAAAACGGGTTGCTGGTGCTGTTGTGGATTCGTTTCCGTCCCCTTACGGGGTTAAGTCATTTGAAACTAACAGCCTTTGCAAAGAATTATACAGTATTAACAATAGTTTCCGTTCCCTTACGGGGTTAAGTCATTTGAAACGATTATTTAAATGTAAAAATAATAAAATATCTAAAGTTTCCGTCCCCTTACGGGGTTAAGTCATTTGAAACAATACCGCCCTGATTTGGTAATTCTCGACGACATCGAGTTTCCGTCCCCTTACGGGGTTAAGTCATTTGAAACAATCAAAATACCAGATAAACGAATCGCGAAGATTAGTTTCCGTCCCCTTACGGGGTTAAGTCATTTGAAACAGGTATTTAACAGAATGAAAGTTGTTATTCCGGTGTTTAGTAAGTTTCCGTCCCCTTACGGGGTTAAGTCATTTGAAACCATAATTTTCATATGACATTTAAAAATACCATCCTATCTGTGTTTCCGTCCCCTTACGGGGTTAAGTCATTTGAAACCATCCAGAGGCGTCTGCCAAAGCCAGTAATGTTTCCGTCCCCTTACGGGGTTAAGTCATTTGAAACCTCTAGCACGACCTCTTGATGGTAGCGTTTCCGTCCCCTTACGGGGTTAAGTCATTTGAAACCCGTAGACTTGGAAACGCATCGGATCGAGGCGTTTCCGTCCCCTTACGGGGTTAAGTCATTTGAAACTGGTACCGAGAGATCGGACCCGATGGAGATGATAGCCCAGTTTCCGTCCCCTTACGGGGTTAAGTCATTTGAAACATTAAATCAAATGTTTCATGTTTGTACGATGTTTCCGTCCCCTTACGGGGTTAAGTCATTTGAAACTCTGTGTCCCGGAAGCCTTGTCTGACCGGGGCCGGAAAGCCGGTTTGCGGCGGACGCCAGTTCCAGGACTCATTTTCACCCCTCCCTTCTCATAAATCCTTAACAAACGCCGAGATTTCGGCTGCGGCTGGCAAACATGTAAAATTGGCATTTCCAGGTATCATTATTAAAGCGTATCGACTCTTATATAATCAAAACATCTTCTTCAATTATGTTTTGAACACTTCCCCATGTGGAAATTTGGGTATTACCAGTAAGACGATAAACACGAACATAATCATTCTGTTCGTCAACAAGCCGGTCAATCCTTTTTAACAGCTTAAGATACTCTGGCATCGACACAACTGCTTCGAAAGCCGATCTTTGTACCCGGAAGCCATAAGACTCCAACAGTTTGGCCATTTTCGTTCTTCTTTTATTAGAAGATATGTCATAAATGATAAGCACCAAATACTTGATTGAATTATCTTGACCAAAACACTCATTCGCATGAAACGTTTCATAGTTTCCCACGCAATCCACCTACCGCACAATAACAGGCTTATAAAGTCCTGGATCGGATTCCTCGATTGACTTAACAAGCATCAGTACCTGATGATCGATTGCATCTCTAAAAGAAATCGGATTCTGCTCAGCAACATACTTGTTTTCCGTTCGCAGCCTTTCTTCGAACTTTTTTATAAACTCGCGTGATGCTCCCTTCCTTAAATAAACTCCGCCTTCCTCAGCGTCCACATCGAAATCTTCCCAGTTAATGCTTCCTCTCTGTACCTGTGACAACACCAGAGTATCAACCAATACTGCCCTCCACTCTTCCATCAAATCAGAAGCAAGAGCAGGATGGCCCCGTCGTATTCGGTGAAGAAATCCCATATACGGGTGTAATCGCCGGTTAACAATAGCTGTGTAGATTTCATACATCAACAATGTATAGCCAAAGCTCAGTAGTGAATTGAAGGGGTCTTTGGGAGGTTGACGAGTTCTCCCCTTAAACTTAAACTCTCCTCTAATCATTTCTGACAATGCTTGAAAGTACAGCCGGGATGTGTAGCCTTCCACACCACTAAGAACCGACATGCTTGTTGCCGTATCAATCCCGCTTAAATTCTTTTGAATTTCATTAATGATACTATCAACCGCATCCATTTCAAGGTTACGGTTGTAACGTCGAAGCAGAACCAATGAATTTCGGATCTTGGCATTGATAAACTTTTTTGCAAGACCAAGGCAAAACTCTTCATCCTCGCTTCTGCGAAACTGCTCACGCTGTCTTTCTATGTTTACGTGGCCGGTGAGTTCGGCGCGTCCAAAGAACTTGCCTCGTGATGACAGCCATGTTACTGGGATTCCCATTTCAAATAATGAGACCATGCAGGGGGAGGTAATATGAGTGCCTGAAAACAATACGACGGCTTCCAGTTTTTCCGCCGGTATCTCCCCTATCCTTTTATCGTTTAGTTCAACGATATATCTCCCACCCTTTTTTCTAAGGACAGATCCAGGTTCAGATAGGTATAGAATCATTTTTCGAATCATCTCCTACCCCGATATTCTGTCCCCTTACGGGGTGAGGTCAGTTCAAGCCCTGGACGGTTACCGAAGGTTGGGGCGATGGATCCACGTTTCCGTCCCCTTACGGGGTGAGGTCAGTTCAAGCGTAGAACGATATTAACTGAAGGATTCTTCTGCACTTAGTTTCCGTCCCCTTACGGGGTGAGGTCAGTTCAAGCTTTGCGGTGTCAGATGATTCTCACCCAGACATTGATGAATTGTTTCCGTCCCCTTACGGGGTGAGGTCAGTTCAAGCGAGTCACAGAACGCAAGCCAAGCCTTCAGGGGATAGTGTTTCCGTCCCCTTACGGGGTGAGGTCAGTTCAAGCAATAACTGATGAATTGCGAACAGGCGTTGTTTCCGTCCCCTTACGGGGTGAGGTCAGTTCAAGCTAGATTCACTTTGTCAGTTAGATCAAGTTTCCGTCCCCTTACGGGGTGAGGTCAGTTCAAGCAGTTTAGGCCTATGGATTCTACATCGCGCAACAGGCAAGTATGTTTCCGTCCCCTTACGGGGTGAGGTCAGTTCAAGCCTGAGTTGCTGCAGTGATCCTAGTACACCTCATGGATGCGTTTCCGTCCCCTTACGGGGTGAGGTCAGTTCAAGCGAAGTTTCTGCAAGGATATAAACGATAGTTTCCGTTTATAGGTTTCCGTCCCCTTACGGGGTGAGGTCAGTTCAAGCTGAAAGGAATAGCAATCATACGATCTGATTAGAGTTTCCGTCCCCTTACGGGGTGAGGTCAGTTCAAGCTGCAATCCCAGCATAGTATCGTGACTTAAGTATCGTTTCCGTCCCCTTACGGGGTGAGGTCAGTTCAAGCCCTGTGTCTGAAATCCCTTGTCCCACCGGGGCTCTGAAGCCGTTTTGCGGCGGACGATTAATTCGGACACACTTTTACAACTCCTTCCACACAGAATCCCTGACAAACGCCTAGATTTCGGCTGCGGCTGACGGACATGGAAAATCGGCGTTTGTAGCGTTAACATATCTAACAGGATTACCTACTCCGTGATTCTTTGACCGTGGAGCTGTTCAACGGCACACCCCCCCATTCCCAGGCTGCACTTTATCCCTACTCCCGAATAAGCCAGGAAGCCTATTAACATGTTATAAAGCCTAACCATAGGCTGGGGGCCTCTGACCTCCAGGTTGACATATCCAATGAACCCCGGGATCTTTATGCCTTTGAACCGGTAATGATAGCTTTTCAGTGAATAACGGGATATGCAGCTGTGGGTGATCAATTGTTCCAATGCCTCTGGATCATCGATAACGGTTTCCCGGGAATACGCATTCCATTTCTGCACCGAACTTTTTATGATCCACTCAACGGAAGGGAAGATCTGGTACTCCTCATTGCTCTTGAATGAGGCCGGACTCAGGAACTGAAGTCGGAGGCCTCCGCCATTCTGACCGTTCAGAAGATGACCAGCGACGAAGTCCTTTTCTTGAATGATTGGCCCGGCGGTCAACTCGGTAACCCGTAGGTTGGTACTATAGTGTTTGAGGTGCATTGAGTCCAGACTAGCGATAAGAGGAAACAGTTCATCGATGCTTTCCTCCCCCAGCAGGTTAATAACCCAGGTCAAGCTGCCCGTAACACCATCATGACGCCCGGGCAGTATGAGGTATTGATTAACCGGTTTTAACCCATCATTATGCAGTCCGACCGCCAGGTCGGGAGACATTTTCTCAATCAGGGCGGAATAAAGATCATAAGCCCAGTAGTGCTGTGGCCTCGCGTTGTTTTCAAAATCAAATCTAATCCGTATCTGCCGGAACATCGTCTTCCTCCCAAAAACTACTTACTTGGGCCGCTGAGCGATTTCTCATGCAATTTCTACCGAGCAACGTCCCATCCGGTAGAATTTATTATCATAATAGGTGCCTTTGAGGACATGGGGGGAAACCCCTAATTCCATATCCTTGTCATGATGCCCCCTGGAAAACTGTTTCTGCATCAGGAGCGCTACAAAAGAAATGGCCTCCTTGCCTCCCATAGGATAGGCTACGGTCTTGGATAGGTAACCGGCCCCCCCTCCCAAGTAGATCTCCGCCCCGGGTTCGGCCTTTGAATTGTCGGTATTAGCGGGGAGCTTCAGGAAAGCGGAGAAAAAATACTGTTCCTGCATATTTGCAAACTCTCGGATGGCACTCTCAATAAAGCCCATATCAATCCCCGCTTGTTCAAGGATCAACGGGTCCAGAGTAATTTGGGAAAGCAGGGTTACTCCTGGGCGAATGGCCTCCCGGAAAGTGGGGACCGCGATCTCCTTGCCTGCCAGGGTGAGGTCGATCTTTGGGCAGAGGATCAGGTCTGTGGTGGAGGCAGACCTGCTGTCACTAATCTGCAACCCCTTCATTACGGAGTTAACTGCGTTGTATTTATTATTATCCAGGTTCAGGGTATGTAGAAGGTCTGCTTCAACCCGTTCGGTTTCCCATCCCAAGGCATTTTTACCGGCCCATTCCGAACGTCTCAGCTTCTCTTCCCATTTCCTAAGATCTCTTAAACTTTGGTTACGTTGACTGGCCAGCATCTTGGCCAGGATGGCTGTTCTTATTGCGCCCTTAAGACTACTGCCGGGCAGATAAGGCTGTCCATAATTGTCTTTTAAGAAAAGCTCAATGTCGCGCAACGGATGGTCTGATTTCAAGGCATTGCCCGCACTGATTTCGTAGGCGGTAAAGCTATTTACCTCTTCATCGGTTACCCGGCAGTTGTAGAGCCATTGATAAAGGTCATTCTGGTTACCCAGCATAAAGGTGATATACCGGTCCTCCAAACCTTTATCATTCAGAAACCGAGAAAACCGCTGGAGATCAATTATACATACCCTCTGCCCAACCGGAATATAGGCATACTCTTTCTTATTGATCTCCCTGCCGCTACCGATGAATAACGGTCCCAGGGTTTTTATCCTGATTGTAAAACTTTGCAGGTGACTCTTCATATACTCACCCCCATGAACAGTGGCTTGAGATAACGATATACGGGGTGCCTGCCCTCATGGGAAACGTCATAAATGTCGCCGGTGAATTTTTGTTGAAAGCAGGAACCGGGCGCAAAGGCATAAATAAGCCGCTTCTTTACCTGATGGGTCCAATAGCGGTCCGACTGGACAAACCCGCCCCGCCTTAGGATCATATAGGTTCCATCATTACAGACCTTATCCAATTCCTCATCTCGGGGAAGTGCCGTATTCAGGAGCATCTGCCAGGACGACTCTTTATTATTCAGCAGTTCAGCCAGAGATTGTAAGCCTTCCGAATGCCGCGTATCCAACAATATGGGGGTTTCAACACCGAATTTACCCAGGCCCGAACTGCGCTCGCCACCAATCCCGCTTAATGATAGCGCTTTTAATAATCGAGTGATCAGAGAAAGGTCTTCTTCTCTCTCATAAGCAGCTATCAGATAAAGTCCACTGTCCCGGTTAAATTTAAGACAGCCCACGTGATATGGCTGGGTCTCCTTCTGTCCTTTGATACTAACTAATTGTCGCATTTCACTGACGGCTAACTGTGCCAATAGTTCATTTGCCTTTTTAACATCAAATTCGGTTTTGCCAGTCAATGAAGCCAGGTAATCATTCATAGAAGCCGCCGCAATATACTTCAGATTTTTATAGGCTTTGCGTTCTTTTATATCACGCTGGCCGGGTGAAGACTCAACCTTCAAAATAGGCTTGGGTATAAAGTAATTCTCTTTTCGGTATGGAAAGAGGTCTGACAATATGATTTTGCCGCTTCGGGCAAGCTCATATAATTGTTGTAGCAATGCATCTCCCCCTGCCTGAATAGCCTCGATGCAGAGTGCCGAAAAAAGGGTATCACTATGTATAGTCATTTCCGCTGACGGGAGGGTGGCGCTACCGGAGTCGTTCCCGATATGTAGAGCAGTTGTGAATTCCAATTTATAGACAGCATAATGCATCTGCTTCCACTTCCTTTAATATTTTGAGCAGCCTTGCCATCGCCTCCCGATTTAAAGCATCATTCATTACCTGAACGTCGAAATCAGTAAACCGAATCTTTCCGTAACCGCGGCTACCATGGCCGCCAAGGTAGTCAAGCTGTAACGTTTTTAGGCCCAGAGCCAAGTTTTCAAGATCATCTTCAATTTCCTCGGGCTTTGCTATGTCATAGATTAGATTGAACGAAAAAACTGCCCCGCGAATAACACGCTCGATCTGCCGGGGCATGGCACTTGAAGTGGAACGAGTTATGGTATTTTCAAACTTTACCTCCGTATATCCAAATTTCTTAAGTTTCTCGGCATTCTTGAGATAGCAATCAGCAAACTGCAACCGGCCCCTTATTACATTCCTTCCTCCGGCTCCAAACAGCCTGATGATCTCCTCGGGATCATTTTCCGCTTTGGGCAGAACTATTTTCTGAACCATATTCCGGACCATCAATGTTCGTAGCTTGCCCTTTATACTACTGCCGGGAATTATCGGCTGCTGAGTCATGGAATCTCTAATAACCGGAGAATCAACCGCTCCAATAGCCGAAAATATATTGGAACCTCCAATATGCATCCCGGTCAAAAGATGAATATCAGCCGTAATTTTAATCTTTCCATACATTTCGCTCATTCTGTCTACCTCCTATTTATCTTTTCCGCCCAGGAAGCGGTGGTAGGCCACCAGTGCTTCGAGATAATTAAAGTAACGCAGAAACCTGGTTCGACTCTGGCCAATATGATCTATACCCTTAATTAACTCCGCTGTTTCAATGAATTTCTTAATCTTCTTTACTTTTTCACCCGAGTCCCTTTCACGACCTGCCTCATATGCCAGGCGAACCTTGACATGCCTTATCCGATCAACTATTCCCTGAGACAATACCTCATCTTGATTATTAATAACCTCGCTGTGTATATCGTTAACGATAGTAAGGATGTTACGGATTTTGGAAGTAGTCAGGTTACCAAAAGGGTTATTCGTACCAGTATCCATCAGTTGGGTCATGCGCTTTTCCGCTATACTGACATAGTCAGCGTCTTCAAGAAAATATTCAGGTTCTGGCCCTAGGTTATTCCAAGGTTTCATCCCCATAGCTTCGCCCAAGTTTTTCAGATCTTTCAACGTTTTTTTCTCACCATTGCTCATTATTGTTCCTCCTCTCCCTTACGGCTCAGATATACGTCTATAGTTATGGCCGTCAGCAGTTCTTGTCGGTCCTGATCATCGAGAGCCCAGCGATACATCTGTTCCGAAAATTGCCGGTAAGCTTCCTTTACCTCCATTGGAACAGAACTCCCCGATGGAGCCATACGACCCAGCAAGTAAGCGTACCGGGCAATATTGATCCGATCGTCTTGCGCCCCTACAAGGTATTCATACAGCCGGTATAGGAATGAATTGCCCGCGGCCTGGTCCCGGCCCTGGATGGACTGGAAGTACATCTGCAATAAGCGTAGTTTTTGTCCTACAACTCGCGCCTGAAAAGCATCCCACTTGTACAGGTGATTAACCCGAATACTCAGTTCACCTTCCCTGTTTTTGCTGATGCTCTGCCCCAAAAGAGCTAGACCGTCTTTATTGTCATCGATGTTTTTTGCAGCGTATTCCAGGTCAGCCACCTCCTCCGCCATCCGGCTTACGGGGTATTTATCAGGATATAGTCCAATGCCGGCTGAAAAACTGAGGGAATCAGCAGTATATATGCGAAAAGCGTGGCGCAAGTCGACCGCCAGTTCAATAACATCATTCCAGGAGCCGATGATAAACATATCATCACCGCCGGAGTAAACGATAACAGCTTTTTTCCTGCCACCAGCCAAGTCAGGTTTTAACGAAAGTCCCTCTAAGGCTGTTTGTCCTCTTAACAGGCCGTTAATGTGATGTTTAAAAAACATGGATAACTGGCGGGACAGGGTAGCAAAGCGCGAGAGGGTAAGATAGCGATTCCGATCAACAACGTTTTCTTCTCGCTCTCTTACAAAACCATTGGTAAACGCGGCACCTAAGTTGTCAACATCTGCTCTCAGAACACCCAGTCGATCTATTCCTTCACTCTGTATAGCCAATTTTTCAAAAGTTGCCATATCCCCTTCGACGTCATAGAAGTAATTGCCCATCCATAGGCGGGTGCTGTAACCGTAACCGGTATACATCCTGTTTATGGCATAAACAGAAAGAATGTCGTCGCAGCCTTTGGCCAAGAGCCTAGTTAATTCTGATTCAGGCATAGCGGCAAGATAGCAGTCATCCCCCATCGCTGAAGGGAGTCTAACGTTTACAAAGGGTTCTAATCTTGTTTTTGACGAGACCAGGAGAGTTTCCTGACGAACTATTTCACGGGAGAGATTTTGTAGAGAGCTGCAGACCTGACAGATGTTTTCCTGGTCAAGCAACTGATTCGTGGTCCCGCAACAATTACACTCCCGATCACTGTTCTCGGCCTGGTTTTTGTTAAGATGACGGATATCTGCGGCCTCATACCGTCTAAGTTTGTGTTTCCCCAGTTTTTGCGACAGGTTGCTAAAAATCTCCTGGTAGGGATTCTCTTGTCTGGGTATATTCATGAGATCATTGCCGTTGCATTCTTGAAAGGCATAAGCAACAAAGAGTCGGGTTCCCATCCTATTAATGAACCACTGATTGAAGCCGTCCAGTATGTTTCGGCACTTACGGATAACTTCTTCAATATTTGGCAGCAGAATATATGCGTGCCCACCTCCGGTGTAGATAAGGTTAGCCCGTGATAGGTCGGTAGCCTTAAGCAATGTGTCCACAATATGTTCTATCAAGATTTCCAGATAGAATGAACGCGCTCGTAGGGCCTTTAATGCACCCTTGGATGTAATTGTATAAATAAATGACTGTATCCCTGAGAGATCGCAGCTAAATATGAGAAAAGCTTTTTCCTCGCGGAACTGAGCCTCTCTCGTTAATAGTTCTTGCTTAAAATTATGGCGGTTATGAGCTAAGAGGTAGTTGTATATGGATGAGGCCAGTGCGGCTGTCAAACGCTGGTGATCGTATAGCGATATATCTGCTACTTCCCCGATCAATGTTGAGGACGGTACAAAGCTGAGGTGGGCCTCCAAAAGCTCAAGTACAGAGTTAATATAGTCCGGTCCCCATTTTATACCCCCAAGTCCTGATTTTAACTCCTGAACTAGCCGATTGTAATCGCTGGCTTGAATCTCCTTGACTTCAGTAGGCATATTAATTTCTTCTGCTCCACTCAAGCGGTGTTTTAGGTGGGTCTCGTTGTTGTTAAGCAGGTTGAATACCGAGGCCAGTGGTAACCCTGGGTTAAACCAATGCGGGCTTTCACCCTCCACCTCCCGCTGATCAGTTCCTGCTGCAATGTTATCTGCAAAATAAACAACGTAAGCCAAGGAGTCATCCGCAATACCAGCGTTTCTTAAATCCCTCGCGTGGTGGTAGAGCATAATCTCATCAATTTCCGGATCTTTTAGGTACTGACTAATCAGTGCCTGTCCTGACAAGGGATGAGCTTGCGGGTCAAGCAAGCGGGTACGATAAACAACTTTACCAATGTCATGCAGTAAGGCGCCAATTGCTAACTTAAATTGCTTATCATTCATTGATACCCCTCTTTCACTAAAAATGTCAAATGTTCTCCTTCCATGATATTCCATGAACAATCATGGAACTCCTTTGTTTCTATTCGTCGTTTAATGTCACTTATTGGCGTTTTTATCCCAGATACTAGTTTGCACTCGGGCGAATTAGGCTTTAGTAGGAAAAGCACGGATATCTATGAAGCGCAGGAAGTCAACTCGATTGGTTAACGAACTCAATCATCGATTCACGCCTTAGAATCAGTATGTTTGTTTCCGTCCCCTTACGGGGTTAAGGCGTTTGAAACCGCGATTGGCATGCAACTTCTGTCATGTTTCCGTCCCCTTACGGGGTTAAGGCGTTTGAAACCTGCCAGCCTAGACCGAAACTATACAAGCAGTCCAAAGTGTTTCCGTCCCCTTACGGGGTTAAGGCGTTTGAAACCCCTGTGCCCTGGAAGCCTTGTCTGGTCGGGGCTGCTAAGCCGTTTTGCGGCGGACACCGTTTTAAAAATTCATTTTCACCCCTCCCTTCTGATAAAGCCTTAACAAACGTCGAGATTTAGGCTGCGGCTGAGTAGCATGTAAAATTGGCATTCTTCAACCATCCAAACCACAATGGGCGGTTTTTGCAAAACTCGTATATTGGGTGTCATCATGTTAGCTCACTCTTTCTTACGCGGCATAACTATGTTAAATCTTCAAATACAGCCTGACCGACGGCCTTAAGCTGTTCATCAGCAAATGGATGATCACCTATTGCATTGCCGGGAAATACTATCGTAAAGAGTTTTTTTAGCAAGTCTATCGCTTTTTTGGCATCTTCTTTGGAAACAGTATTCATTCCATGATTATTGATGGTTAAATTACGTTCTTTGGAAAGTCCGTTGAGTTGCTGTTCTAATTGTTCACCAATTGGCCTTTTACCTTTCAAATACTCATAAAGCCCAGGTATCTGGTATAACTTAATGTGCTCCTGACGCCGGTCAATATATTGATATACCTGTTCAGATATTCTTTGCTCCCTTAGCTTAGCTTCAGGCCGGGGGATACCAAGTTCGTTTCTGGCCACAAGAAACATACATCCTTCATATATACGTTTGAATCGACTTAGGCAGTCAATATACTGATCCATTTTATAGCGACGATATGTATTATGATAGAGATCGCAGAGATTTTCGAATTCCTCTCTTTGGCCTTGACGAACGATACTCTCAAGGCAGTCTCGCTGCTTCCACAGCATCGATAGGGAGCGGGTCTTACGGAACCGTTGTATTTTTGGTAGTAATTTATTCATTTGATCCAAAGCAACAGCGTGCTGATATAGATCCACAAAATGATAGATTCTGAACAGGTCGGAATATAATTCTGCCAAGGCCTGTCTTTCTGCATGTCTAGTAATAAGCGCTAGATTCAACAATTCATCGGCAGCACTAGCAAACTGATATTTGTTAAAGAAGATTCCGGCCCGGTTAATCAGGTTTTCTTCCTCAATAAAGTTTACATCGACTTCTCTTATGTGCTCCTGACCAGCATCCACAAAACGAGGATCCCTAACCTGGAACACCCGCGCATTTAATCGTTGACTGCTTATCATAATTAGAAATGAAGCCTGGATTTGCGAGGTTCCGGAGGAGATGCTAAGCAGGTATTCTGGCGATGAGTGCTGATAATGTTCTTTGATTTCTACAATTTTCGTGTTTAAACACTTTAGTATTTCATAATGATCAGTAGGATCCGGTAGGTTTAATGGCATACGCTTAATTGCTGCCTTGGGCAGCAGCTTTTTAATCTCTGTTTCAATCTCATCACAACGATCCTCAGTATATGAAAGTTTCTCATTAAGCTGTCGCTGGGTAGGGAAGAGTATTATAATGTCAGGTTCCAGCTTTAGTACCGCCGACATAAGGGGGCCGTTCGTCTTCTCCCCCGTCTCTTTGTTTTCCGCAAATGGATCACGATTACCTACCGCACTGAGCAAAATCTTCAAGGCTGATTCCCTCCTAACAAATTATTACATCGTTCTTCGTTAGGTTCCGATCTTTTCCATGTGCTTGTTTCCGTATTGCCAGCAATCCGTCCCCTTACGGGGTTAAGTCATTTTAAACATGCCGAAACCGATGAACCTATCATATTGGCCCTGTTTCCGTCCCCTTACGGGGTTAAGTCATTTGAAACACGAATCGGTCATGCGATAGGCAATACGCCTCGGTAAAGTTTCCGTCCCCTTACGGGGTTAAGTCATTTGAAACGAGGAAGCCAAATCCAGTTAGGGAAAACCTCTCTGATGGTTTCCGTCCCCTTACGGGGTTAAGTCATTTGAAATCAAACCATCCCCGCCACGAAGTCTCCTCCAATTTGGTTATGTTTCCGTCCCCTTACGGGGTTAAGTCATTTGAAATCCCTGTGTCCCAGAAGCCTTGTCCCGTCGGGGCTCTGAAGCCGTTTTGCGGCGGACGGTTAATCCGGACACACTTTATTACCTTCTTCCACACCAAATCCTCAACTAACGCCTAAATTTCGGCTGCGGCTGGCGAGCATGGAAAATTGGCATTTGGGCCTTGTCGCTTCTATCCATTTTCACATACAAATTTAAAACTCTCTAGACGCGTTGTCATCTCGAACGGCTCACTGGATATATTTCCATAAATCAGGTATAAACTCCTCCATTATCCGATTAACAATTACCTGTTTTTGGTTGCCTGAAAAGTTATTCGTTATGACCAATATAATTCTTATTTCGATTGGCAGTTTTGCCGGGATACTAGCTATGTATACAGCCAGGTTGGCGGCTAGTTACAGAATCGGGTACTGTGCTGCACTTGGCGACAAACCTGAATTTGTCTAATTTCGGATGTCTCTAAGAAACTAATCTTGCCTTACCAGCCATAAACACGGCCTTAATCATGAAGTCGTTCAGTTTGCTTTGGGTCCTCCACCACAAAAACCCGCCACCTCCAACCACAAACAACACGAGAAACGGGAAGGAAACGAAAAAGGCCATTACTGTGGAAGCCCCTGCGTATGTACCAAAGGCAAAGCTCATCCCTAGTAAAAGCGATATTGCTTTAAGCATGGTGGAGAGGAAAAGATAGGCCCCAAAACCCGTGCTAGCGATTAAAGCCTGAGCAATAGCCAGCGCGGAAGTGGTCTTAATAAGTGTAAGCAGTGCTGCCCCGGTCAGGTTATCCAGTCCAGTCGCCCGGCGCATAGCCTCCTGTTCACCATGGCTGAGAGCCTCAATTTCCTTTTGTAGAAGTTCCGTTACTTTCCCTTCGTCCTCCGGGCTAAGCTTGCGAACATACTCTTTGATCATGTCCAGTTGCTCTTCAAGGCAGGATTGGTATAGTCTTTTCTCCAGTTCACCCGGGCTTAAGGTCTCCCAATTCTTTACCTTAAACTGCTTGGCGAGGTTTTCCAGGTACCTTTGAGATATCTCCTCCATGCTGCTGGTGCGGGATAGGCCCACTAATTTGGCGATGTCTTCTTTAAGATAGGCACGTATTTCGTATTCGGAGAGGATTTGCATTTCTTCCATCGTCTTATCAATGGTAGCTTGGACCTCAATGACTTCCCAATTGCTTTTCTCGTCAATATCTTGGATCCGTTCCTGCAAGTCCTCTTTACCTGCCTTCTTAGCCAACCCAGTCAACTGTTTTGCTGTCCAGTTTTTTGCCTTCAAAGCGCCTTTTGTAGTGCTCTCTTTAATGACTGCCAGGCTATTGAAGCTTTGTAACTGTGCGAGGAGACGGCGTTGCTCTTCGATTTCCATTTTATTAATCCCGGCTAAAAACAGCATGAATATCAACCCCTTCAAATCGTTCTTTAACCCAGGCTTTAGCGGCTTCCAGTTCGGTGGCCATACACAGGCTGAATACATCATGACTGATTTTGAATGCCCACACTGAATTGCCCAGCAACCAGATCCGGTCGTCAACTAACGTTCCATCAACCAGAGATCCGAAAAACGGAAACACTACAGATTTAGGCTGTACAACATCAAGGGCGAGATGGATGCCAACTCCAAAAGCGTAACCTCCTAAAGCTACCCCGGTGATCTTCTGCCCGAAGCGTTCAAGCAGGCCCTTATGGTTTCCCTGGGTCCATCGGTGGTAGAAATAGCGCAGAATCGCCAGCCCAATTGCGCTATGAAACAGGAAGTACCTATGTTTTCCGATACCCAAAAGACTTATATCGATATCCGGAGCGGTCAATCCCTCACTCAGCCCAAACAACCCGACAGGTACCAGGACCGATGCCTTGGCAGCAGAAACTCCTGAATTAAGCGCCCGCCTAGCCTCATCCTGGGCTCTCCTGAGAAAATCAATGTTTAACAAATGATCTCCGCTTTCTTCGATAAGGCGGTCGATGGCTACAATAGATTTTTCGGTGTTCTCATGAGCCATGCGCTTTGGGACGGTTTCTCTCTGTATGAGGTTTTTCAAAACTTCATCCACCAGTGTCCCTCCCATTCTTTAACTTGAAGATGCCTCATCTCACTGTAACTGATTGGTGTCGTATAAATATCCTTTTCACCACTCTGGTAACAATATCCTTTTTCGGATACAAATATGGCATTAGGTGAGCCCAGGCGGAAGGACACCAAGTTTGATAATAGTCAAAAATCCAGTCCCAAAAACGAGCGGTTTTGAGACGGAAACAGCAGTCCGATTAAAAAGGTGGATAAATACTGAAAGTGGTCCAAATTCCCGTCTCGTTATCAAAGTTTCATTGCATTTCGCTGTCTTGAGTTTTGCGACTGTTGGCCTCGGCAATCCTGCGGTATAGGGTAGACTTGGAAACCCCAAACCTCTTTGCAATTTCCCGGGGGCTGTTCGACTGGTCGGCCATCAAAGTTTCTGCCATAGCAATGTCCCGAGTAGTCATCTTGCGCTTGCGTCCACCCTGGCGACCTCTGGCCCTTGCGGCTGCCAGACCCGCCATTGTCCTTTCGCGCAGTAGTTCTCTCTCAAATTCTGCCAGGGCACCGAATATGTGAAAAACCAACTTCCCTCCCGGCGTGGTGGTGTCAAACCCTTCAGTAAGTGACTGAAACCCTATGTTGTTTTCCCCAAGGGTATTTACTGTCTCGATCAAGTCTTTCAGCGACCTGCCCAGCCTGTCCAGCCTCCAGACGACCAGAGTATCCCCTTCTCTAGCATAGTCCAAAGCCTGAGCCAGCCCCGGACGGTCAGACTTGGCCCCGCTTGCTGTATCGGTAAATATCCTGCCGCATCCGGCGTTATTCAGGGCATCAATCTGCAGGGCCTCAGTCTGTTCGTGAGTCGAAACTCTTGCATATCCTATCAGCATTTAGATCCTCCTTTCCGCGAAAAATGGGCATACTCCGCCCCATCAGCCGTTTCTCGCAGAAGGTGGGATATAGATTTCCCGCTCTTCTTCAAGGTATTTGGGCTTCACCTCCCGTTTCTTCTTTTTCGGTCTTTCCCTGGTCAGAAATTCATTCTCGACGTTTTCCATGAACAGATCCCATTGATCGGGACGAGACATCAAGGTTAATAGATAGGCCGTCATGTTCTTAATGGGTTTCTTTGCGTTAGTTAACTGGTCAATAACTTTATCCAGCTTGTCCCGACATCGGGCCACCAGTAGAAAAGCCAGGGTGTCTTCTATGCCTAACTTTTTCTTTACTGATTCGATCAGGTCTTCAGAATTGCTACCAAGTGTTTTCTGAAGACCTGGTGGCTCCTCGTAAACGATTTCAGGATTACTGAATGGATTGGTGTCGTTTGACTCCGGTTCACCATCGAGATCATTGATATACAGAATTTCCCTTTCCCCTTCAGCAATTTTTGTTTCTTCTTCTTCTTCTATTTCTTCTGTTGTAATCTCTGTCGTAATCTCTGTTAGTCTCTGGTTATTGGTGGGTGAAATTTGCTCTGAACCTTTAGGGCAAATTTCATCACCCATTAGGGCATTTTGCCCCAATGGGTTGTTTCGAGGCTTTTGCTCAATATTATCACTTTGTTCTAGTGTCACAGAATTGGGATTTTGGAGGCCGTTGTCCATTGGGGCATTTTGCCCTAATGCTTTATACTGGAGTTCTTCGACCTTTAGATAGTTGATCCTATACCACTTTGTGCGGTCGATTTTCATTTTGTTATAATTCCCAGCAACTATAACCCCGGCGTTTTCTAATTTGCGTATGGTGCGCTTAATGGTGTCAATGCTCCAGAAAAAGAACTGGTCTCCCCAGTCCTGGTAGGTATTGTAAGTCCATGTATATCCATCATAAAAGTTCTTCTGGGCCTTCCTGTTAATCTCTAGCCAATAATGAAGCTGCTGAAGAAGTATAGCTTCGTTTAAGCCGAATACTCTTACTAATCCTGGATTAATGACTAATGGGGCCTCAGAGTAGAAAAGACTCATGCCTGCTTCCATACTTAACATTACTATTCCCCCTTAATTCCACTTGAAAATCTGTTGGGATTCCGACACAAAAAAAGCCTGGGTAGCTTAGCTACCCAGGCTCAATTCAAGTGGAGAGGGTATCGGGGGAGATACCCTCTAAAAATAGGAAGGGGGGGGTATCACAAATGATACCCCCCCGGAAATCGGCTGATCAAAGATGCCGTCTGGCACCGGGGTATAGTTTTGAAAACGAATTACTGCAAACCTCTGTTTGAGGCCCCATCTTAATTCCCCTTTGAAAATTTGTGATGGATAAAAAAAGGCCCTGCGTTCATCCATCACAAACACAGGGGTGACATACTCCCGGTAATGAATTACCGGGCTTCTTGCGAAGTTTTAAGCCCAGATTCGCTTTAGGCACTTGTTATAAGGCCCAAAGACAAACTTGATGCTCATTCGGCTCTTTATCAGAGTCGGCCCTGTCACTTTGGCAGCGTACCACTTGTAGAGATTTATCGCGGCGTTCTCGTCGCGGTCTATTTCAAGGCCGCAGTTTTTACATCTGAATGTTCGTATCGAGGGATGTAGCTTTTCTCCAAGATGACCGCAATCACTACAGGTATTGGTACTGTTCGCCTCGTTGACTTTGCTTACCTCACAGCTTTTGAGATTTGCTTTATATGTAAGGTAGTCAACAAGTTTTGCTACGGGTAGCTGATTTTGAACTACCCGGTTGATGCGCTTGTTAGCATTCTTGCTTCCAGTATCGGCCAGGCTCTGCTTTTTCGACCAGTCGCCTATGTAGTAGGAGTCGTAGCCCATTTTCGTTAGCTCTTTAGATATAGAGTGATTGATTTGTTTCAGCCGCCTGGATCGCTTGTTTAGTAATCGCTTTTTAGCTCTTACAAGTCTTCGATGTCGTTTAGAACCGCGCTTGGAACGGTCTAGCTTGCTCTTAACCGCATCCAGGGCTTTGTCGTAATACTTAGCAGTTTTTTTTAAGGCTGTTGATTCGATATCGAGGATTTTTTCTCCGTCGTAGCCTACTAGCAAAGTTTTGGCACCCGGATCGAAGGCTATTTCCTTGCCTGTAGTTACCTGCCTTTCGGGTAGTACCTCGCAGGTGATGCAGGCATAATAGTTGCCGTCTTTTTCGCTTATCTCAACCTGCTTTAAGGCTTTGACCCTGGGAATATCTATGTAGCCTTCGGCAAAGTCGATCTTGAGCCAACCTTTCGGGTTATGCAAAACAATCGCGTCATCTTCCAAGTGGTAGCTTTTTTGAGGATACGTAAGCGTGTAGAAGTATTTTCTGCCCCGAAACCTGGGCGGCCTGGCGGTTTTATCCGTCCTTAATAAGCTCAAAAACGACTTATAGGCTTCTTCGAGATCGAATATTACTTCTTGGGCAGTTTGAGAGTGCAGCTCCGGGAAGTATTCCCTCCGTACATGCGGCAGTTCGCGCTTCTGCTCAAAGTGCGATACCCTGCGCTTGCGCTGAATAAACACTGTTTGTTGTTGTTCCAGCGCAAGGTTGTACAGCCTTCGAGCAGAATCAGAGGTCTGCCAGAGCAAGTCTGTCTGTTCTGGGGTAGGAGTTAGTTTGGTTTTTGCAGTTAGGTATAGCTTTTTTGCCATAACATCATCCTTTTGTGTTTTGGTATTATTAAAATACAGATGGTAGCCGCCTTTCATCTCCCCATTAAAATAGGAAGGATTCCCGGCGGTTCTCCTAAATTAAAGTCTAGAAAGGATAAATTATGCAGTACGCCGCCTATTGCCGAGTCTCAACAGAAGAACAAGCCAAAGGCGAGAATATACAGGCTCAAGTATTCAATATCAACGAATACTGCTCCAGAAACAAAATTATTATCCCTAAAGAATTTTGGTACATGGATGACGGGTTCTCAGGGGCGGAGCGAATGAGGGATCGCCCCGAAGGGAACCGTCTTCTTTTAGATGTTCTTGAAGGCAAGGTTGGCCATGTTTTAATCTGGAGGGTTGACCGACTGGCCCGTGAAGATTTTGTGGCCCAAGAAATCTATCGCATACTAAAGGGTGCCGGGGTTAATTTAACCTCAATCACGGAGCCTTTTAACTATAATGAGCCGGAAGGCCAACTTATGGCAACCACATTTTCTTCTTTTGCTGCATATGAAAGGGCCTCTATACGGCGAAGGCTTTCAGAAGGCAAGGCCAGGCGAGCTAGGGAAGGTTATCTTCCCCAGGGGCAAATCCCCTACGGCTATGTCTCGCGTAAAAAACAGCCGGTTGAAAGTGTGCCCGAACAAGCGGAAGTAATTCGGACGATATTCCGGTTGTATGTTGAAGAAAAACTGAGCCATAAGAAGATCATGGAGTATTTGACGACTTTCAGTATACCTTGCCCGGCTTCTGCAAAAGAAGGCTGGTATCCGTCTTCAGACGGGAGATGGTGTGAATTTTCAATCTTCGCAATCCTTAATTCCGAGTTCTATGCGACTGGTGAATACTGGTATAAGCCTCCTGGTAAAGACCGTATTATGGTGCCTGTCCCGCCCATTATTGATATAGAAACCTTTGAAAAGGCTAGACAAATAGCCCAGGCAAAAAGAGCGAACACCCCTGCACCCGGTACTTATCGGCAATACTTACTACGGGGACTCGTTTACTGCGGCGTATGCGGGGGAATGTATACCGGGACTTCCCACGAAAGAGGCAAATACTTTTACTACCGCTGCGGTAAGAAGAAGAAGTATATCGAGTGTAAAATGCCCCAGGTTCCCGCCGATATTCTTGAAGATGCCTGTTGGGACGATATTGTAAGTTTCTTTTCTGATCCCGATAAATTAGTCGAAGAAGTCTCTACACTACTTGATAAAGAGAAAAAAGAATATCGAAGTTTTGAAAAGGACTTTGAAGAAATTAAGGCTATGAAAAAAACATTAGAGCAGGAGAAGAAACGTCTAATGGACGGGTACGCTAAGGGCCTGTACGATGAAAGCGACCTTCGGGTTGCCCTGGCTGATCGGAACCAAAGCATAAAATCTTTAGAAGATCGCAATAAAGCCTTAAAAGAGCAGCTACGGTCCCACCAAGAGACTGCTGCCGCGCTGGAAGGTATTTTCGAGATAGCCGATCAGATTCAGGCAATTATAGAGAATGCTGATGCCGATACCAAACGGGATCTCTTTAATATGATGATTGATCGGGTGGAAATCCATCCCGACGACGGGCCAAAGGCCCTGCAATTTCGGGTTTTCTACAAGATCGACAAGGCGGGATTAATGACTACGCGCATCGGTAGTGATCTGGTCAGATAGAAGGTTGCGTGTTCAAACTTATCCGTAGCCATTCTGACCCCCTCCCCTGCTCTTATTGACACCTCCAAAGCTGGAAGATTATCCAATTCGTTACCTAATTATATGTTGGAAATTAAGCCCGGGTTACAGAATAGGGCAATAAACCCCAATTTTCTCTGATTCTACGTCCAAT
Source organism: Syntrophomonadales bacterium (assembly GCA_050951725.1). GTDB lineage: Bacteria > Bacillota > Syntrophomonadia > Syntrophomonadales > DTU052 > DTU052. The sequence goes on from JBMNJO010000024.1 coordinate 71,121, forward strand.
AGATGAAGCATTCCGTCCTATTACAGGCGTTTTCCTTGGTTCTTTACTGGCTGCACAGCGATGAAATGGCCTGTAAGGCGAACGCAACCCAATCGTTCCAGCACGGAAGTCTTTTGCGTCAGTTAAGTCAGTGGGAGCAGGTTAGACTTATAATCCCTAACCCTCTGCCAGAGGGTTCGACTACCTTCAAGTGGCGCATTTTATGGCCAGTAATCTGGACAGTTTGTTGATGTTTTCAAGACCTCGGATTGCGATTTCCCCCAAGATTCGTTGCACTTCAGGATCACTGGTCTCCTGGCTAAAACGGCTTACCTGTTCGTTAAATTCCCTCTGTGAGTTAATCAACTTTCTAACCCGGTCCCTGACTTGGTTCCGATCATTCTGCCCATTCAAAAACTCATTCCTCCCAGGCTAACAGGGGAGACTTGCCCAAGTCCCCCCCTTTTTCCTTAAACAAATGCCCGGCTAATGCCAGGCATAGGGGGTTAGCAATCGTCGGGGTCGAGTTCGGCAAACACCACTATGTCGTGGAACTTCGTGAGTTTGTCGATGATGTCAACAAATACCTTAAGCAAGATACAGGTTCCAGGTATGGGGGTGACTACGAAACAGGGGCTGTTGGGATCCTCACAGTTGCCCAGGATCTCTCCTTCGAAACTCCAGTTCTTCAGGATTATCTGGGATCTTTCAACCTCTTCCTTGAACTCTTGCGGGCTCAAGGGGGGATTGAACTCATCCAGGGGTATACTCTTGCTGAAATTGAACCCTTCAAGGGTTACGATTTCAAAAACACCTGGGTCTTCACCTACTACTACAATCAGTATTACATTGAATGCCAGACTTACTTTCACTCTATGGTTGCCGACAAAGGTTTCCTCCGCCGAAATTAACTGAACCTTAATATCGTCAATCTGGGTGATTCTTCCTCCGACATCCTCGGCTGGGATACAGATGATTTCATCGAGAACTTTTTCCTGGCGCTGAATATTCTTGGCTTTGACAACCTCTGCAAAAAGATCAAGCCGGCACGGGTATTCACAAATCAGTCCCATTCTTCTTCCCTCCTTTTACTTTGAAATCCTAGACCTCCTTACGGCTTCGTTGGGGAGGGAAACCCTTTTCTGTTCGAATTTCTAGGATATATTATGAAAGGCAGGAATGAAGTGTGCTTAGGTTGCACCTCCTTCTTTTAAAAAAGCCACCGTTTATTATTCTTTTGTATATCCTGCTTTGAGCATTACATGAGCGCATTCGAGCCCGGTGTGGCACCAGATACCGATACCTTTGGCCCGAGCGTCTTCGCAAAAACCGACATCCTCTCCCTGGCGGTGAAGGTGATACCTTACCTTACTTTTCTCGATTACCGACCGCTGAATCAGATAAGCAGCTCCGGTGCAGTCAACGGGGATCAGGCGGCCTCTGGGAAAATCCTGAATGGGCCGGTAATGGTCCCCGTGCAGCTTCATTATGTTGTAATATCCAAGTTCACCAAGATGATGGTCATTGCGCACCAGCAATGAAACTACTGGCTGGCCTGATTTGACCAGCTCCTTCAGGCTCCCCGGTGTTACCAGGATATCGCTGTCAACCGAAAACAGATAACTGCATTTGGTCTCCAGAAATATTTCCAGGAAAAGATTTCGCAAGACCACCAGATTGCCGATATTGTAGGCTCCCCGTGAGGATTTATGACGATTGCCCATATTCTTAAGGGCAATATGCACGGGCGAGGTTGATTGGCGGGCAAAATCCTGGAGGATAGTCAGGGTGTCGTCGGTGCTGTCATTGACAATGAAGGCATATTCAACCTGGTTCTGCGGATAATCCAAACCTGACAGGCACTCCAGATACCGAGGCAGTACCCATCCCCTGTCCCGGACCGGACACCCGATTAAAACCCGGTCTGGCTGCATAAAAGTATCATCTCCAAAATCGGTATATGAACATTGCTACTATTTCTTATGCATTAGATGATTAAAAGGACTCAACTTCAAAAAGAACTTCTTTTATTTACACAGGTTTTTGAGGTGAGATATTTGGTTGATCCGCCAGTTGCCTAACGCCTTTGAACACTCTTCATGCTTCAAAGCAGGGGATTTCGTTTCATTTACAGCCAACGCTGCCATGTCTCCCGAAGTGTTATGCCTCCAGTGTCAAAACCAGATTCGCCGCTGTATTATGATTAGTAGTCAACCGCCTGTAATTTTCAGTTAATGGCTTGGTCAAGTATCATTAGGCGGGATATTGGGGAGGAAATCCTTTGAGGGTTCTATTCACTAATGAAGCCCCCTTGATTAAATATGGGCTGGCCGAAGGCTTTCGCCAGATTGGTTGTCAGGCCAAGGTGATTCAGGGTGAAGGCGAACGGCTCTGGGGAGGCCTGCCGATAAAGGAACAGCGGCGCCGCCTGCTGTCAGCCATCCGGGAATTCAAGCCGGATTTCATTTTTACTGAGGGTTATCCGGGATTTGACGGGCCAACTGTTTGCCGGACCGTTCGCGACCTTTCGATACCTCATTTATACTGGGCGATTGAGGACCCGGTTTCCACTGATTACCTCTCAATGACCTACGCCCCCCTGGTAGATTACGTTTTCACAACTACCGCCGAGTGTGTACCCAGGTATGAGGCCCTGGGAAAGGGCTCTGAGGTGCTGTTATTTGCATGTAATCCCGAATACCATTACTACACTGGCCTGCGTACTGAATACCTGTACGATATGATACTGGTGGCAACAAATTATGACTCCCGCTATCAGGAAACCCAGTGGTTTATCATGCCTCTGGTCGAGCGCGGCTATTCCATTAAGATTTGGGGGCAATACTGGGATGACCCCAGGCTGCCAGTCAATCTTTTGTCCTACCCCTGGGTTTATGGTGGTCTGCTCCCTTACGAACAATTATCCTATGCTTACAGTTCCGCCAAGATCGTGTTAGGAGTAAACTGCGATGATACATCCATCACCCAGACCTCAATGCGCCCATTCGAGGCTCTTGGATGCGGAGGCGGCCTCTACCTGGGCCATTACACCAAAGCTCAGGAATCATTATTCGGGGGCTTGATCTTCCAGGTGAGAAACACTGAACAAACTCTGGATGCGGTCAACACCATTCTCAGCATGCATGAGAATGAACGCCGCGAAAGAGCATTGCAGGCCCAACGGTACGTCTACGAAAACCACACATATCAACTCCGGGCGGAACAAATCCTCAAGGCCTTCGGCCGGCTCTAAGTCCCGAAGGGCTTCATCAGGGTCGAATCTATTTCGGGGACACCATACGTATTTGGGGATACCGCCTTTCTATTTCGGGGACGCCATACTAAATTTTATTTGGGGACACCACCTAACCATTTGCCCGGTCAAGGCAGGGCAAATGGTTTAGTATGGTGTCTTTGAAACAGGCCTGTCCCCCAATAGAGCATGGCATACCGAAACAAAGCAGACACTCCTGTTTGCTTTTCCTCCTTCTATGCCTGCCGTAACCTTCCACCACTCCTAACCATATACTGAGGTTACCAGCAAATTCCAACTACAGCTCTCGAGGTGACCGCTTTGAGTGTTCTTTTGCATCCTGGGGACTACGCTTCGGCTGCAGAGATTGTCGACCGGATTAGCTATTCTCTGTCTTCAGGTCGAGCCTTTTCTTTGATCCGGCTTGGCGATGGGGAACTGATGGTTTTGGCCCAGGAGCTGGTCTACAGTCTGGATTGGATAAAGCACAATGTGCCCTGGGGTGGGAGTAATTCTTACTGTGGGGTGAGACTCCCCAATCTGGAATTAAGGGACCGTATGATTGAAGCTATAACCAAAGCGGATATGGTCGGTGTATTTGCGGACGACGAATTTACTCACCAGGTATTCAGCGTACTTGGAATCCAACCCCGATCAATCTGTTATGCCTTTGAAAATGTATACCTGCCCATGTATAAACCCTTTGTTGACCTGATTCGCCAATACCCACCTCTGCTGGTAGGACGCCCGGCTGAGCAGTTCGCCCGTTATCTGTATGACAAACTTGGCGTGGTGATTCCAGGTACTGTTGCCATCGATGGGTATGAGGAGATTGATACCTGTATAGAAGCAATGGCCCGGATAGGTCATGAATGGTCACTGGTTTCCGCCGGGTGTAATGCGACGGTAATCTGCACCACTATGGCTGAGCAATTCGGTAAGGTTGCCATTGACTTTGGCCACGCTCCCGATAATGCTATGTCGCCTGATTACCCGGGCTACTGGCTGAATGTTGATTAAATCTTAAGGAAGAGGTGTTTCAGTTGAGATTCCTGTTCACCGACACAAATCCCATGATAACTCACGGTCTGGGCAGGGCCCTGACTGAACTGGGCGAAACGGTTAAAATAATTGATTTAGGTTACCTTTCCCGCCAGGATCCGAATTCTCTGGAGCATATAGTTTCCTCTTTCAATCCTGACTACGTATGCTCTCAAGGCGGCTGGGGCAGTTTGGGCAAAATAATCTTTCCCGTCCTCCGCCGTTACGGAATCCCTCATATTTTTTGGGCCAGTGAAGATCCCCTGTTTTTTGAGAATCTGTCACTGCCAATGGCTAAAAACTCACGGCATGTCTTCACTACAGCTGAAGAATGCATAGATAAATACCGTTCCCATGGGATTGCGGCTCATTTAATGCTATTTGCCTGCACACCTTCATTTCATCACCAGGTAGATCCGGACCCCCGCTTTAACCATGACTGCATATTTATTGGCAACAATTACAGCCAATTCCCGGCCCGGCTTAAAGGCATGGAGATTATCCTGCGACCGCTGATTGAAAGGGGTTTTGATCTAAAGGTTTATGGCCTTGATTGGTGGCTCAACCGCGAGAACCGTTTTTTTATAGAGCCAAATATCTATGGAGGCGGGTTGAGTTATGAAGAAATGCGAACTGCCTATTCCTCAGCCAAAATTGTACTGGGATTACACTCCGTCGACACCTCCCCGACCATGATGAGTATGAGGACCTTTGATGTCCTGGGTTGCGGAGCCTTCTACCTGACCCAGTGGACACCGGCTATTGAAAATCTTTTTTCCAATCACGAACACCTGGTCTGGTCCAAGTCGCCCCAGGAAACAGTGGATCTGGTGAATTATTATCTGGCCAGACCCGAAGAAAGGCAACGGATTGCGCGCAATGGTCAAGCCATGGTGTATGCCAATCACACCTATCACCACCGGGCCAAGGATTTTCTGAACATCCTTAAAACCCCGGTTCCAACTATTAAATCTGATTCCCATTATTACTATTCGGTTGATGAACATTCCAACCGGAGGTGGCATGCTATGAAGGTCAAAAGAGTATCTATCAGGGCGGGCAAGACCCAATACACTTAGAATTATTCACCTTCCCAAATGCCTGCGAATAGACTGTGATGAGATGTTAAATCCAGCAGTATTGCCTCTGTGATGAAAAAATTACGGTCAGCATCTCCAATACGGACTTGGGGAGGAGAACCCATGAGCTATACCATCCTGTATCCCCCGACCATTGATTTTGATTGGTTGGTTCAGCGGCCTCAGCAACTGATGCAGGCCTTTGCCTCCTTGGGCGTCAAGGTCTTATATATGAACCCCGGCACCCAAGCACCGCACAAGCGAGGGGTTACCCGGATATCCAATAATCTATGGCTCCTGAACAAGGTAGATCCTAAGGTATACTTAAAACAGCGTCCCATCTTCTATTTCAGCTCACCGGCTCATGTGGATCTGATACCCCGCTACAATCCGGCCCTGGTGGTTTTTGACTACCTTGATGAACCAGTGGAAGAGTTTGGTTCCCTGGCACCTTACTTGCGCAGAGCATTGACCTCGGCTGATCTGGTGGTAACTGCCTCGGAACGGCTGTACCGTGACAGCCTGACCGTAAATCCCAATACCATTCTGGTCCCCAATGGATGTGACTTTGATCATTTTGCCCGGGCCCAACACCGTAATCTGCCGGTTCCGGATGATGTGAAAGGCCTGAGGCCGCCTATAGTTGGCTATCATGGTGCCATAGCCACCTGGCTTAATTTCGACCTGATAGTAAGAGTGGCTGACAGTCTTCCTAACGGTCACGTTGTTATGGTAGGACCATTGTACAACCTGACAAATGTGCCCCGGCGTCCAAATCTTCACTGGCTGGGGTACAAGAGGTTTGAGCTGCTGCCCAACTATACCCAGCTTTTTGATGCCGCCATCATACCCTTTCGGGTCTCCCAAATGACCGAGGCGGTTAATCCAATTAAAATGTGGGAATACATGGCAGCTGGAACACCGGTAGTAACCACCGCCCTGCCCGAAGCGCGGGGTATCCCGGAAATCTACTGCTCGGAAAATGACGACCAGTTCATCGCCAACATACGCCAGGCACTCAATGAAGACCCGCATCAGTTTCGCCAGGCCAGAATATCACTTGCCCAGAGGAACACCTGGTTGGCAAGAGCCCAACAGATACTACAGTCAATAGAACGCACCATGGGGTCTGTACGCAGGTTGAGCAATATACCGATTTCAGGTTTCCGGCACGCTCCCCTGGAATTTGCATCATCACCTGTATTCCGGCGGGGGAATAGAATAGTAATCAGGGTACGCAGCATTAACAGCGGTATCCGCGAAATGCCTCCCATAACGGAGAGGTTCCGGCGATTCGGAACCTCACTGAATTACGGCAAATTCACAATGGTAATCAAAAAGCCCCTGGTGATATCAGTTTAACGCAGCAGTTCCTTATACCTGTGCACTGGCGCAAAAAAAAACCGCTGGAAGCGGTTATTTGTGACCACTAACTATTTTAATCTCTTCGTCCTGGTCATAGACGAATAATTCTACTGTTTCGGTTAATACATCAGCGTAGCTGTATGACACTCTTCTCTCTACTTTACGCTCGTTTATCTTGATAATAAAGATGTTTGGGTAGGTGGACTCCAGGACACCTTCTCGCTCTATGATACGGTTCCTTCCCCGGTTGGCCTTCAATCTTATGCGGCTGCCAACAAAAGAATCGAGGTCCTCCTTAATCTGTGAGATCGGCCTGGGAGAATCCAAACATATCACCTTCTTTATTCATTTTTCTAATCAATTGTATAATAATTAAGGACCAAAAGTCAAGTCAACGTAATATTTTATATAATAGTTTTTCGGTTGTCAATGATATAATGTCCCTTATATCGGAAATATTTTTTTAAATTACGAAGTTGGGCGTTTTTAACCGTCCATTGGAACTGCGAGACGGCCTGCGAAGAGGAAGGATACCGCAGGTTTTCTTTTTGTCACCGGATTTACAATACCGATAATCTAAAGCCCCGGCATTGCCTGCAACAGTGACATGTAATATCAGTGGTTATTCTTACCGGGCAAAATCGGCCAGTAACGATGATAACAAAATCGACGGCATAGTATTTTCGCAATTCTTCCGGTGGGTTCTATTTTGTGTGTCGGTCAGCAACCTTGCTGGCACCGCTGGCGTGAGGCTTGATCTTGGCATCAAAACCGCTGCCCATAACCATGCCGATAATGTCCTTAACCAGTTCCTTGGTTTCTCCATGGGTTCCGACGTCGAGATGAATCTCAACTTTGAGATTCTCCTCCCCTCTTTGGCAGAGACATACGGCCAGCCTGTCAGCCATTTCCAGGCTTAAAGAGGTTTCATAGAAGATGCGCTGGCGAAGGCTCGTTATTTTGCGATCATACCTCTTGGTATAGTAATAACGTGCTCCCTTCCCAACCCTGTGAAGTATGATGGCAGTTACGAAGCAGGTTCCCTCACGAGTGTGGGAATCCGATCCAACTATCAGTTTATACTGGAAACTGGTATCCTCGGCGATGTACCCGCGTATATCGTCTACAACCTCCTCCAAACTTAACCGGCCACGGGTAGGGCTGAGAAATGTCACGGCTCCTTCCCCCTTTACGATAATCTGTTGGCAATCTGGGCAAATTCTTCTACGCTTAAGGTCTCTCCCCGCCGCCTGGGGTCTACTCCCAGTGATTCAAGTGTATTTAAGGCTGTGTCCCGGTCAGCGAAACCACTATTAACCAGGACGTTCAGCATAGTCTTGCGTCGTGCCTGAAAGGCGGCTCTAACCAGGGCCGTAAACACCTCTTCTTTCTCCACTTCCACCTGAGGCTGATAGTGTGGAACCAGTTTAATTACAGTAGAATCCACTTCTGGGGAGGGGTAGAAACAGTTCCTGGAGACCCGGGTAACCAGTTCTACTCCAGCCATTCGAGACACCATCACCGTCAGCAGACTATATTCCTTGGTTCCAGGAGTTGCCAACAACCTGTCGGCCACCTCTCGTTGAACCATTAATACTGCCTGCTTAACCCGGTGTTTATTCTCAAGAATCCTGAAGATGATGGGGCTGGTTATGTAATAGGGGAGATTTGCACAGATTACAAACCTGTCAAGAGGGCTGTTAAGAAATCCATACAATTCTCGTTCCCAATCAAGGGCCAAAATATCTCCTGTCATCAGGGTGATCTTTGGCCGTGAAACAAAGATCTTTTGGAGTATGGGAATCAGTTTTTTGTCAATTTCAACCGTAACAACCCGACCAGCAGCCTCGGCCAGGTATAAGGTTAAAGCACCCAACCCGGTGCCTATTTCCAATACTACATCATGGGGTGCGATTTGACCTGCCTTAACTATTTTCTGTAGTATGTTTTTATCCACCAAAAAATTCTGCCCCAGTCCTTTATGCGGGCGCAGATCTTCTGCAGCCAGTAAGCTTCGCACGCCTGACAGCGTAGCATTGTCCAAATCAAAAATCCTGCCTTACTGAATAAGCTAGTATTATTTTACTACATTAGATTACATAACAAAAAACCCGGGATAATTTCCCAGGTTAAATGCATTTTGGCTATTTGATTGTGGGTACGATTCGCTTTGTCACTTCGGCGATCTCTTCTGCAAAACTCTGTACGGGTTTTCCGGCTAGTACCCCTCGGGCAATATCTTCTATTCTCCTGACCAGGTCCGGATTGGTGGTTACCAGGACTCGGGTAACCCGCTTATCTGCCTGATCTAACTTGGTGGTAACCTGTTTCTTTATAGCCTCTGTCTGGTCACCTTTGACATCTGAATCCAAGGTCAAACCCACCAAGGCTGTATATCTGTTGTTGGCGGGTTGGACGACAACCGTTGCCGAACGGACACCGTCAATGGCCGTCGCACGGTTGGTCAGCATATCGGCTAATTTGCGTGCTTCTGTAGTCGTTGTCTGAGTAGTCGGCTGTTGAGCCTTCCTGGTTAAGGTAGAATCCCGGGTAGTGCTCCGTTCCTGGGGAGTAACCGGTCGTCTTGCTGGTTGTTTATCCTGGTCCCGGGCACAACCGGCAGTCAGGGATGAAACTACCATGATAAGGACCAGTATGGTCAATGCCTTACGTCGCAAATCGGTCACCTCCTCGCATATTGCCTTTTTGATAGTCTCTCAATCTGAGAACCAAATGATTCAGGCAATAAGCGGAAGGTAATGAAATCACTTCAATACGTACACTTTAACTGGACGACGCCCCCATTGGCGGCAAGCTTCCTTGCTCTCCAAAAATACGTCAATCTTGTTGCCCTTAATCGAGGAACCCCGGTCCGCAGCAGTTGCATAGCCATAACCCTCAACGTAAAGCCGCGATCCCATGGGAATTACCGCAGGATCAACCGATATCATGCCAACTGCGGGATTTTTTCCAGTAGCGGTTCGACGCCCGGAATATGTGTAGGCGGTCGCCTCGGCGATCAATGCGCGTTGAAAGTCAAGCCTTAATCCGCCCCGGGACACTGAGGTTATGGTACCTCGGGCTATAACCTCGTTGACTGGTTGTCTGACCAATTCGGATAACAGTGTCTCTCGCTTGGCTTCCTTTCCATCATGATAAGTAACCTTCACTAACTGACGAACCTGGCCCGGATTACCGCGACTAACCGTTCGCGTTAACCCTGCTTCCAGGTTGTTATCACTGATGTATTCCCGGGTGAATGGCACCGGATTGGTAATCTCAATAGTTTCTTCTGCCACCCTGGTAACCTTAATAACCTGTCCTTTGTATGTAAGGTCGTCAAGATTGGCTGAAACCAGGTCTTTTTCTCCCACAGGAACCTTCGCCTGCTGCAATAGTTTTTTAACTTTTTGGGGTATGCCTATGATTTCTTTACTTTGCCCGTCAGCGATAACAGTAACTGGGAATGCACGAACTACAGTGATCACGGTATTTTCTTTTACCTTGGTTTCCAGGCCCGGTATAACTTGGTCATGAGGACTGACCTTAATGTTGTTGGCCTCGAGAACCTCACCTACTGTTTTTTTAAACGTACTCTGCTCTATTACCCTGTCGTCGGCTTTGATGGTTACTGATTTCTCCAAGCAGAAATAGGTGGTTAGGAGGAGAGTGACCACTAAAATTCCTATTCCCCGTACCCATAATCTTCTGTCTTTGAAATCCAGTATAAACCAACCCCCCTTTCTATGGGACTCTCTAATTGTAAAAGAACACCGGAGGGTTAGTCAATTTTGTTTCCATTCTTTTTCCAATATGTAATACATTTGCATTAATGGGACTGGCCGGTTCTTGGTCATTTGACCATTTTCTGGTCGGGCAAGACAGGAGACAGCGGGCACAGATTGCGGTAGGGATGTCCGTTGCCGGACACCCCCCGCACAGATCCGTACGTGAGGAATTACCTCATACGGCTCCTACCTCGGGTTAGTGACGCGAAGTCTTTCGGATGGGTATGGATGAAGTATTCTTGCTGAAGGAATCCAAGTAGCTACCAATCGCTTGATTCTTTCCCACGTGAGATTTCGTGCTTTTTGGCTTCTGCGTCTTAGTGCATGTAGCCACGCCTTGATGACTTCAGTTCGAAAAGCATCAATTGCCGGTTTATTGCCGGGAACTGCGAAGTAGTTGAAGTGTCCCTGCACTACTGCACGTAACCATTTTCCTTGTTCGGGGATGGGGTCATGTCGTCGGCGTATGATCTCTTCCCTGACTGCCTTTACTTTCCCCTGCAGACGTTTGGCTATGGTTTTCCTACGTACTGTAAAGCGGTCGCCTTTCCGTGTCCTGCCACAGATATGTGTAAAACCCAGGAAGTCAAACGTTTCGGGCTTGCCTTCGCCGCGTACTGCCCTGTTCTCTGCTGCGAACCTTCCGAACTCAATAAGTCGGGTCTTTTCGCTGTGCAATTCCAGCCCGAATTTTGCCATGCGTTCCCCCAGTTCTTGGAGAAAGCGTTCTGCCTCTTTTCGATGCTGAAACCCCATGACTACATCATCGGCATAACGCACAATGATTACTTCCCCTGTAGCATGCTTGGTTCGCCATTGGTGTGCCCACAAGTCGAGCACGTAATGCAGATAGATATTTGCTAAGATTGGCGATATGACCGCCCCTTGAGGGGTGCCGACAGTCGTTTTTGACCACTGACCATCTTCGGATACTCCGGCTCTAAGCCATTTCCGTATTAAGCGAAGCAGTCTTTGGTCTGCGATACGGTGCTCCATGAATTTCATCATCCATTCATGGTCAATGGTATCAAAGAAGCTGCGTATGTCTGCATCCAACACCCAGTTTACCTTTCGTCTTGTGATTCCTACCCATAGTGCGTCCAGCGCATTGTGTTGGCTACGACCTGGGCGGAATCCATAGCTGAATCCCATGAAGTCCTCTTCGTATATCTGGTTCAGTATCCAAACTACGGCCTGTTGGACTATTTTGTCCTCTAGCGCGGCTATGCCGATTGGGCGTTGCCTTCCGTCCGGTTTGGGTAACCAGATTCTTTTCGAGGGCTGTGCTCGGTATCTGCCACTTTGGACGCTTTGGTGGAGATTTGTCAGGTTTGCCTCCAGTTCCTTCCCGTACTGCCTCCATGTCATTTCGTCTATCCCGGGTGCCGCATTTCGTTTTAATGCCATGTATGCATTCCGAAGCAGATCAGTTGTGATATGGTGCATTAAGGTGGTAAACCGAAGGTTCTTGTCCCTGTGCGCGGCTTCGCGTATTCTGTTGAGTTTGGTCAATGCTTCCCCCTGTCTCTGCGTACAGCTCGCAGCCATATCCTCAGAATTTCCCTTGGTCACCGGCCTTCCCTCCAGTGCCTCCGCCATTGGTTAGCCAATTTTGTTCGGCTCCTTCTTTGGTACTATGCCGGTGTCTGACTTCTCAGCAACGTGCATGTCAGGATTACGGCCACAGGCCTTCCCTGACCGACCCGCCGTTTTTCTACCAACGGATGCTGCTGAGATCTCCCGGTTCTCGAGCATAGAGTGTCCACGCATGCCCAGGTTCTTCGACTCCGCGGGGTCAGTATGCGACTCGCTACACTTATCGCCGTCTTACCGTATTGCCTTCCCTATCAGTCCACGAGGTCGGCACCCCGGATGGGTGATTTCGGAGCTCAATGTCTGGCCTGCGTTTCCCCCTGTCAACGCTTCACGCGTACCCTCGCGGCTACCCGCGCATGACTCGGGGTCGTGATGGTGTAGCTACTCCTTTCACGTAGGGCTCTTTCATCCCCTACTCTATGCCGGTTTATCCCGGCGCTTTCGAACCGTCCCCATGCCCGCTGTCTCCCCAGGCTATATTCCGAACAGCTTATGGGTATTGTAGGTGGTTATGTACGCTACCTCCTGGAGGCTCTTGCGGTGGATTTCGGCCAGTTTTTTGGTTGTTTCCCAGACATACAGCGGTTCATTTCTCTTGCCCCGGTAAGGTTGCGGGGTAAGATAGGGGCAATCCGTCTCCACCAGAACTCTGTCGAGTGGTACCCGCGCCGCCACCTCTACCGTCTTTTTGGCATTGCTGTATGTCAAGGGACCGGCAAAGGAAATCATAAATCCCTGTTTCATCAGCTCAACTGCCAGAGGCAGGTGTCCGGAATAGCAGTGCATGACTCCCCCGTTTGATCCGGCTTTTTCCTGCTTAATAATCGATAAGACCTCATCATGGGCATCCCGGTCATGGATGACGATGGGTTTGCCCAATTTCCTGGCCAGGTTAATCTGAGCCCGAAAGCCCTGCTTTTGTACATCGGGTGAGGACAGGTTGCGATAGTAATCAAGGCCCATTTCGCCGATGGCTACGACCTTGGGGTCCCGCGCCAGTTCCCATAGCTCGGCCAAAACCCGGTCATCAATAGTCTTGGCATCATGGGGATGTACCCCCACTACCGCCCGGATCTCCCGGTAACGGCGGGTCAGCTCTACCGCCGCCCGGGAGGACTCGAGATCATACCCGACACAGACAATCATTTCTAAACCGCCCTGGAGGGCTCTTTCTATCACCTGATCTACATCTTCTGCAAAACGGGGATCCTGGAGATGGGCATGAGAGTCAATGACAGTAACCGGAGTAGAGTCCTGCCTCATCTCACGCGGCTCCCTGATGGAAAATCTGGTGAGAGGGTCAGCACTTCCAGCTGATCGCCCTCATGGGCTGCCAGTATCATGCCTTCGGACATCACCCCGCGCAGCTTGGTTGGTTTCAGATTGGCCACCAGGACCACCTTTTTGCCCACCAGTTCTTCGGGAGTGTACCACTGGGCTATTCCCGATACTACAGTTCTCTCTTCATCCCCCACCTGCAGTTTCAAGACCAACAGCTTGTCAGCTTTTTTCATCTTTTCGGCGGCTTTGACTTCCGCCACCCTTAAGTCCATACGGGCGAATTCCTCTATGGTAATAGTCTCGTTTTCTTCCTTTTCCTGAGCTGTTTCGACTACCGGTTCATCCATGTGTTTTTCCTCCTTGTTTGCCGCAGTTCCCGGACGTTTACCATTCTCCACCCGAGGGAACAGGTTTTCTGTCTTGTGAACTCGACTTCCCGGGACAATCCGACCCCACTCCTTGGCTTCGTCCCACGTAATCTGGTTCGGGTCATTGAAAAATGCAAACTGCCCGTTGATCCGTGCCGGCAGGGTTGGCATAAATGGCGCGGTAGCTATGGCTATTACCCTGATAGCTTCTACAAGATTATTTATGACCGTTGCCAGCCGGCCCTGTGAGGCCTTTTCCCGGGCCAAGACCCAGGGTGCGGTCTCATCTATATATTTGTTGGCGCGGTTCACCAGGCGCCAGATAGCCCCCAATGCGGCCGAATAATCAATCCGGTCCAGCTGTCTTTCGCATTCGAGGACTGCTTCGAGGGCCGTCTTCTTCAAGTCCTCATCCAGGTCATCCGGTTCAACCGGCGCGGGTACTATACCGTCAAAATACCTTTCTGCCATAGCCGCAGTACGGCTGACCAGGTTCCCCAGATCATTGGCCAGTTCTGCATTTATCCGGGTTATCAGCATATCCTCCGAATAATAACCATCCATTCCAAATGTCATTTCTTTAAGGAGGTAGTAGCGAACCGCATCGACCCCGTATTTTTCTATAAGCACCAGGGGGTCGATCACATTTCCCTTGGACTTTGACATCTTGCCGCCTTCCAGCATGAGCCAGCCGTGCCCAAAGACCTGTTTGGGAAGAGGCAGATCGGCCGCCATCAGGATGATCGGCCATATCACGGTGTGAAATCTGACAATATCTTTGCCTACCAGGTGCACATCGCAGGGCCAGTAACGGTCAAACTTCTCCTGATCCACCCCGAAGCCGATGGAAGTGAGATAATTGGTCAAAGCATCAAACCACACATAGACCACGTGGCCTTTGTCAAACGGCACTGGTATTCCCCATTGGAAGGTGGTACGGGAAACGCAGAGGTCCTCCAGTCCACCTTTGATGAAGTTCAACATCTCGTTGCGGCGCGACTCCGGCTGAATGAACTCCGGATGTTCCTCAATATGCTTCACAAGCCGGTCCTGGTATTTGGACATGGCAAAGAAATAGCTCTCCTCGCTCATCAATTCCACCGGGCGGTCACAGTCCGGGCACTTCCCGTCGACCAGTTGACGCTCAGTCCAGAAGGCCTCGCAAGGAGTACAGTACCAGCCTTTATAGACCGACTTGTATATATCTCCTTTGTCAAAAATCCTCTTAAAGATCTCCTGTACCGCTTTTTCGTGGCGGGGTTCAGTGGTTCGGATAAAATCATCATTGGTGATAAGCAGTTTTTCCCACAGAACTCTAATGTTGGCCACGATCTGGTCAACATAGCCCTTGGGTTCCATCCCTTTTTCCCGGGCCACCCGCTCTATCTTCTGCCCATGTTCATCGGTACCAGTCAGATAATAGACATCATAACCCTGCATTCGTTTGAAACGTGCGCTGCAATCAGCAGCCACCGTCGTATATGCATGCCCGATATGTAGGTTATCACTGGGATAATATATCGGTGTCGTAATGTAAAAAGGTTTTCTGTCACTCAAAATAAGCCGCCTCCAGTCTGTTTATCGGTCTTGAATTGAATCCATTTACCCGATCTGACACCACAACCCCGAGAGCCCATTGTTTTAGGGTATTTAATGGAATGAAACAGCAGATATCATTTCGGGTAAAAGAATCGAAAAGTGGATAAATCCCCCTAACATAGTTTGCCCTAACCACGTCGAAAAATAAAGTCCATTAACAACAAAGGTATATTCAACCACTAATAACCAAATAGCTGTCCATTTTTGTTGAAAAAAGGCTTGACTATTTATCCCAGCCTTGGTATCCTTTATCTGACACTCAAACTCATATTTTGTAGATAAAGGAGGTTTATAGCATGATGAAGTCAACGGGCGTTGTCCGCAAGGTGGACGAGCTCGGCCGAATCGTGATTCCCATAGAACTAAGAAGAACCATGGGAATCGAGGAGAAGGATGCTCTGGAGATCTATGTGGATAATGAAAAGATTATCCTCAAGAAGTACGAGCCCGCGTGTATTTTCTGCGGAAATGCCGAAGATGTTCAGAATTATAAAGGCAAAAACATATGCACTCATTGTCTTACTGAAATCGCTAAGGCGGTTGGGTAAACCATTACTTATCTAACATCTGCACAATCCTATTATATATATCGGATTTTTTTACTCCATACTCTCGGGCCTTTTGTGAAAGGGCCTCTTTTTTTTTCATCCCCTGTTCCACCAGTTCTCTTACTTCATCACATATCCGGTCCAGATCTGGCGCACCTTCTTCCTTAAACCCCTCTGCTACTATGGTAATCTCACCTCTGGGAGGGTTCTCTTCATAGTAACCTATCACTTCGGAAAGCAATCCCCGTTTTACCTCTTCATAGATCTTGGTGAGTTCGCGCACCACTGCCACTGTACGATTTCCCCATACCTGTTCCATATCCTGTAATAGCGATAACAGACGGCGCGGAGACTCATAGAAAACAAGGGTCCGCTCTTCCCTCGCCAGGCGCTGCAGGGCCTTCTTGCGCTGACCGGCCCGGGGTGGAAGAAATCCCTCAAAAACGAAGGTGCGGCTGTCCATGCCTGAAACCACCAGGGCGGAAATCAGGGCTGAGGGCCCTGGGATCACCTCTACTTTGATCCCCTCGCTCCACGCCCTTTCAACCAGCAGATGTCCGGGGTCGGAGATCCCCGGCGTACCTGCGTCAGAAACCAGGGCTATATTCTGACCGCTTTGCAATCTCTCTATCAGGGAGTCCTCCCGACCGCGCTGGTTGTGTTGGAAATAGCTTATGGTCGGTTTTTTTATCTCGTAGTGGTTAAGCAGTATCCGCGTATGCCGGGTGTCTTCACACGCAATCAGGTCGACCTCATTCAGAATCCTGATCAGCCGGTAACTGGCATCCTCCAGGTTGCCTATCGGGGTTGCGCATATGTACAAGGTTCCCATGCCTGCTTAACCTCCAATCCGTACAGATATCGTCGGTCCGATTCGACCAGGGTGAACGCTCCCCCCAGGCGAATCCAAAAACGGCAGTGCATTTGCGAAATACAATTTGCTGCTCTCTGCCCAGCTTAGTCTGCACCTGCCTGGTCCTCAGAATAAATCCGCAGTATCTCTTCGGTATAGTTCCCATCTGATTTATAAACTACCAGAGGAGGCAGTATCTTTACCCCGGCTTTGGACCCTCTGGCCGCTTCCACTAACACCAGGTTGGCATCCCGGTCCTGATAAGGATGTATAAATCGAAGTTTCCTCAGGTTAAGGTTCTTGCCAGTACAGAGTGACGCTATCTCCAGGACCCTGTCAGCCCGGTGAATCATAGCCAGACGTCCCCGGGGAGCAAGCAGGCTCCGGGCGGCCTCAACGTAATCTTCCAGGGTGGCATTAACCTCATGCCGGGCCATGAGTTTCTCCTGATTGGGGTTTGGTTTCCCCTCCCCCGGACGCCAGAATGGTGGATTGGCCACCATCAGGCTATACCTTCCGCCTCCTAAAAGGACCTTCGCCTGGCGAAGGTCCCCGTTAATTATCTCTATCTGGTTGGCCAAACCGTTTAATTCTGCTCCTCGTCGGGCGCGGTCGGCCAGTTGAGGTTGAATCTCCACTCCGGTTATTCTGCAGCACGGTTGTCTTCCTGCCAGGAGAAACGATATCACCCCACAGCCGCAGCCAAGATCCAGAACCTCATCTTCACGCCGAACCCCGGCAAAATGAGCCAGTAATACCGAATCCATCGAAAAACGATATCCGGTACGATCCTGGATAACCCTCATTCCGTTTCGCACCAGGTCGTCCAGGGTTTCTCCCGGTTTAAGGTTCACTTGCTCTCCAGGATGTTTACACAGAACAGGCACTCCCCTTCATCACGGACCTGTCCAAAGGCCACCGGACAGATATGATAACCCTCAGCATATAGACGACCCATGTTCTCATAGCTTTCAGCCCCCAACACAAAAGGTGCGCGACGCGGGGGAGGTGCGGGAGCGATATTAAGATGGCGTTCCAATTCCATGACCCGCTCCTTAAGCTCGGCCACTTCGTTTAATAGCTCTTTTACAATAATCTTAACCTCTTGGGCAGTTTCCCGAGCATTTTCGTCCATTCTTTTCCTCTTTACAGCTATTATTGTGGTTCTCGCATTCATATTTTAAACAGCACATCAATCGACCGCAGATCCCCGAAATCTTGGTGGGATTCAAGGACAGATTCTGGTCTTTGGCCATCCGTATGGAAACCGGCTCAAAATCGCCCAAAAAACTGGTACAGCATAAGACCCGGCCACAGGACCCGATGCCGCCCAACATTTTAGCCTCATCCCGAACCCCGATTTGCC
This sequence comes from Syntrophomonadales bacterium, assembly GCA_050951725.1. GTDB lineage: Bacteria > Bacillota > Syntrophomonadia > Syntrophomonadales > DTU052 > DTU052. The sequence goes on from JBMNJO010000024.1 coordinate 89,237, forward strand.
TCAGCTCAATACGGGTCCGGAAAATGGATGCCAGGTCACGCACCAGTTCCCTGAAGTCCACCCTTCCTTCGGCGGTAAAATAGAATACGATCTTGCCCCGGTCAAAAGTATATTCTACATCTATAAGGTTCATCGGCAGTTGATGCTCTTCGATCTTGGTCTGGCATATGACAAAGGCCTCTTTTTCTTTATCCTGATTTTCTTTTAAAACAGCCAGATCATCCGTCGTCGCCTTGCGAATCACCTTCTTGAGAGGAAGCACCAGGTCTTCCTCATCCATAAGGCGCGGGCCAACCACGGTATCCCCGTATTCAACACCCCTCGCCGTCTCCACGATAACCGCATCCCCGACCTGCGGGTATACACCTTCAGCATCAAAATAATATATCTTACCTGCCGGTTTAAATCTCACTCCTACAACTTCGGGCACTAGTATCCCCCCTTCAAGACATTTGCTATTTCAAAATAAAGCTGAATCTGAGCAATTAATGGGCTGGCATTCCGGGACAGGGCCTGGCGGGTCCTCCCAATTGACCGTAATAGCTCGGCCAGACCTTCCACACCAGTCGGTGCTATTCTCTCAGCAAGTTCAGTCGATAACAGGAGCATTTGGTTGTTCAAACCCTTAACGTACAACAAAGCATCACGGATGTATACTTCCAACACGGTTAAAAAAATATCTCGTTGGTTTACATCCTTTTCCAGTCTCTCTGCTGTCTCATAGACCGCCAGGGTATCTTCGCCGGCCAAATCCTCCCAGAACCTGGCGGCCATATCCATTACAGCTGACAGATCAACCCCAGCCATTTCCAAGGCCCGTCCGGGACGGCCTTCACTCAGCCACGACAACCAGGCGGCCTTATCTGCTTCCACTCCGTGGCGGAGCAGAATCTCCTCTACCGCAGCTGCCGGCAGGGCGTGGAACCTGACGACCTGACAGCGGGAAACTACTGTAGCAGGTAAGGTCTCCATATCCGCCGTCAGGATCAGTACCACCTCTCCGGACGGTTCCTCCAAAACCTTTAACAGGGCATTGGCCGCCTCAATAGACATGAGGTGGGCCTCGGGAATCAACGCCACCCGTCGCTTGGCCGCATACGGTTTAAAGGTTAACCACTCTTTCAAGCGGCGTACCTCAGCAATCCTTACAGTGCTCCCCTGTCTCTCCAGGACCAGCAGGTCGGGATGGCTGTCCTTCTTTATTCCCAGAAGACTCCGGGCAAAAGATAAGGCCATCTCACTCTTGCCTACACCGCCCGGGCCCAGAAAAAGATAGGCATGAGCAACCTCGTCCTTCTCCAGGACCTGGTTAATCAGGTTTATTGCTTTCTCCTGTCCTTTAAACTCCGCAGATAACGTAAGTCTATTCATGCCAATAAGTCCACCAACAAACCGCGGATCTTGTCCAAGGCCGCCAAAACCTCCACCGGATCGTTCTTTCGGGCCATAAATCCGCTTAAGATCTCTTCTACTTCACGATTGACTCTTTCAATGGACACAAGAATTGAACGGGCGCCGCGGCGGGTAAATGATCTTTCCTGATTAATCAGATAGGCTCGGGCAGTAGCTTCTTTTAGAAAGCTCTGCACCAGTTGCTTGTACTTTATCAGATCATTCAGGTTCAGGTTTCGGGCTAACCGATCACTGATGCCGTCTATCTCCCCCAGGATTTCCTGCATCCGGGTCCGGTAAAGATGGCCCTCTTTTTCCATCAGTTCCTGAGAAAACTCACCGCGAAAAGAGGGTTTAACCTCTTTTGTTCCTTTCTTGCCTGATAAGGTAAAGTCCCTGAGGTTCTTTCGGTTGCGCTCAACTCTCAACCCGCAAATCACCTTTCAAGAATCTGGTTACTACGTCTATTATTATATCTGAAATCTCCTCTACCGGAAGGTTTCCGTCAATTATCTTAAATCTTGGTAAAACCCGGGCCATCTCCAAATAACCCCGCCTGACACGATCTTGGAAAACCAGGCCTTCCTGCTCAATCCGATCAAAAAGTGATCCCTGCCTGCGCCTGCTGCCTGACTCCGGCAGTATATCAAGCAATATCGTCAGATCAGGTTCCAATCCGCCGGTAGCCAGGCTGTTCAATTGATGCAGACCTTCTATACTTAATCCCCGTCCATAGCCCTGATAAGCGATAGTTGAGTCGATAAAACGGTCAGCCAGTACAATCGTTCCCTGAGCCAGCAGGGGTCTGATAATATCCTGCACCAGTTGAGCCCGGGCCGCAGCATATAGGAGGGCCTCCGCCACAGGATTTATCTGATTGCGCGCATCCAACAAGAGGTCGCGGATGCTCTCTGAGATATTAGTACCACCGGGTTCTCTCAAGGTCGAAACCCGGTATCCCCGAGCTTTCAATTCGCTCGCCAGGGATTGTATCTGGGTGGTCTTGCCTGCTCCATCTATACCTTCAAAGCTGATCAATATACCTCTGGTCATTTAATTACCACCTGTATACTCTGCAGACCGCGGTCTCGCAACCCGTGTACCGGAATCCTTCTCAGCTTAAGGTATATCAGGTATTCGACCACTTCAGCAGTTATTATTTCTCCGGGTATCAAGCAGGGAATGCCCGGCGGATAAGCCGCCACCATTTCCGCCGATATCATTCCTCTGGACTCTTTAATCATAACAGTTTTATGAGGAGACAGAAATGACTCACGAGGAGTAATCGCCAATGGTGGTACAGGCGGCAGGCCGGGATAGATGTTTTTCTTTTTCGGGTGGTGGGAACTCTGACCCGATATCTCCCGCAGAGCGTAAGTTAGGATATTCCAGTCTTCTTCGGAGCTAACCGGCGAAAACAAAGCCAGGACATGGTTTTCCCCGGCGAGCTCAACCTGGATTTTATAACACTCTCGCAAGAGGTGGGACAGCTGATACCCGTCAAGATCCAGATCAGTTATCTCCACCAGGATCTTCAAGGGATCATAGCCGGTCACCCCGTCCATATCCAGAAACTCACGACTTCGGGTCTTGAATCCGGGTATTCCATTGATCTCCCGGCGGCACCGCTCCGCCCGTTCTTTAGCCCGCTCCAATAGCTCCCGGCCATGTTCCTGCATCAAAGCCCGGCCAATGTCTATCGAAGCCATCAACGGATAGGAGGGGCTGGTTGAGGTGATCAGGTCATGGCTGGCTTGTACCCTGTCACTCCAGGGAAAACCCGCCGCCAGGTGCAGGATACCTGCCTGGGTCAATACCGGCATCGTTTTATGCAGTCCATGAACAACTGCCCGTGCCCCTTCTTGCAGGGCTGAATCCGGATAGTCAGGATGAAAGGCCAGGTGCGACCCATGGGCTTCATCCACCATCAAGGGAATTCCCCGCTCCTCCATTATCCGGACAACGCTTTTTATATCGTTCACCGTGCCGTAATAGGTCGGGCTTACCAGAAAGCCTCCCTTTATATCGCTGCACGATTCCAGTTTGACCCGATAACTTTCCGGCCTGACACTAAGAGCAACCCCCAGCTCGGGGTCGATCTCGCACTCCACAAATTCCGGACGTCCCCCGGAGAGTATGAGGCCGCCCAGAAATGAACGATGGGCGTTTCTGGGTATGATTATCCTTGTTCCCTCTCCCATAGCCAGGAACAAGCTGTGGATACCTGAGGTAGCCCCATTAACCAAAAAGAGGCTTCTTTCAGCCCCCCATGCCTCAGCTGCCAGTTGCTCGGCTTCCAATAAAACCCCCTGTGGATCATGAAGGTCATCCAGCCCCGGTACTTCCGTGAAATCGAGGGCACCGACGGCCCGGAACTCCGGCAGGGTAAACCCCAAGCCCCCCTTGTGACCCGGCATATGTAAAAGAGTATTCTTCTCCTGGCAGTATTTCCTTAATGCTTCATAAATCGGGATATTCAAAGGAAACTCCCCAATACCAACTATCTTAACAGCTTCTTAATTCTCTCCATGTAATACTCGTATTGATTTGATCCCACTTTCAGTTCAAGAATTGCGCTCTCACAGGTCTCACAGAGGAACATCCCCTTTATCAGATAACCCCCGGCTATACCCCGGGAAGGAACCTCCTCGCACAGTGTACAAACGGGCAATAGTTGACCTTTAACCCTCGGTAATTCATTTAGGATCTGATCGTGCTTCATGCTAACCTTCCTTTGAATTAGGACCGTGGTAAGAAACCGGCGTACTTGATGCTATTTATCCCCTAATAACCACAGCCCATATTCACCATCATTACAATATGTCAACACACAGTAAACCGTTACGGATTACATTACTTCTCTCCCGCCGTATTTCAATCCTGTTTTTGATATGCTTCAACCCCCAACATTTTGTCCAGGGTCACAATCTGGTACCCTCTTTCCTGCAAACCTTCAATGATGATGGGCAAAGCCGCAGCAGTCTCTCCTTTATCCTCGTCACTGTGCATGAGAATAATATCCCCGTTTCTGACGTTGTCCAACACATTGCGGGCAATATGATTGCGGTCTTTGTGCGACCAGTCCAGGGTGTCAATTGACCATAGTACGAGTCGGTTGCCGTATTTCGCAAACTCATTGATGACATCGTCGTTGACCGCTCCGAAAGGCGGCCTGATTATAGCAGGTTCGCGGCCAGTAACTTTTGCAATGGATTCCTGGGCGGCTATTATTTCAAGGTCTATGTCATGCGGAGACATCTTGTCCAATTCCTGATGACTATAAGCATGACTTAATACCAGGTGTCCGTCGTTAAATGCGCGCTTAACAACTGACCGGTATTTCTTCACCCGGTTACCCTTGAAAAAGAAACTGGCTTTAACATTGTAATCCCGCAAAGTATCAAGTACCCGGGGTGTTATCTCGGCATCCGGGCCGTCGTCAAATGTCAGGCACACCATCTTCTCGTCGCCTGGACCGCTGCAATACACCTGTTCCGGATACTGTTCAGCAATTTTTACCGCTGCCTCCCGCCACTCGTTCATATTCTTAACCTGTTCGTCGGTCAGAAAATCAGACACTCCCAGGATCGGCAGAACCGTTGATTTTACCGGATCAACAGGATCCAGGTCATCGTTTGGTCTGGTGGTCGTCACATCATGGGGCGGATTATTATTTTTCGTACCGTCATCATGCTTTATCAGCCCGGATGCCAGCACGCCCAAAATAATAGCACCGCAAAATACTATTAATACCAGCAATAATTTCTTCATAACTCTAACCCCACTTCTGCAACTCGTTTTATACCTGCCCACATCATATCATACGTTTGAGACGCTCAGTCGCTTCCCGGCCCGATCCCCAATGCCGACTTTTACAAACCCATGCCAAAGATACCAGTTCGGGGTAAATTGGCCATTTTCAATGGTCATTCAGTCACAAAATCAACCGCTAACTTCGATCGTTTACCAGGACTTCCGGCTAGGTTCGTCGAACACTTTTTAATCGACGGCATCAGGTAAAGCTTTGTCTTTTTACAAAAGCTGCATTGTGGTTTGTCGCAATACCGATTCTGTTTGGGGATTCTGCGACGGCACATTGGAGAGTTCTGCTGGAGAATCGAGACATATCTTAATAACTATTTTGGATGGCTGAGAGTTTTCGAGATGGGGTGCAAGTATTGAAGAAGTACATAATGGCGATGGTTTTGTTGGTTTTCATGATAGTGTTGCTTCCGAACACTGCGTCGGGCGCTCAGGATATCAGGGTTTATCTTGACGGTCTGCCCGTTGTTTCCGAAGAGGCGGCTCCGTTGATTATGGACGGCCGGGTTATGGTGCCTTTTAGGGCAGTGGCAGAATCCCTGAATGCAGAAGTAAACTGGGACCCTGGCTCCCAAAAGGTAACCGCAGTTCGGGAAGGGATTACTGTGGTACTGCAGATTGGAAATCAGACCGCCTGGCGAAACGGGCAGGCGGTTAGTCTGGACCGGCCTCCAATAATAATTAACGGCAGGACTTTAATACCTCTGAGGTTTTTTATGGAATCCCTGGGCTGTCAGGTGGGTTGGAACGGTCAGACCTATGAGGTTACCATTACCAGCCCTCGAAAAGCGATGACCATTACCGGATTCTATGCCCTGGGTGACAGCCGCACGAGCAGTTGGACCAACCTCTTTGGAAAACCATACCCCGAGTTTGATAAAGGCAACACGGATGTGGTGGGGGATCTGGCCCTAGGTTGGTACAGTGTAGATGCCCAGGGTAATCTCCTGACCAGGAGCAATACCGGTTGGCAGAGGCCTGATAGCTGGGAAAAGGTCCTGGAAGCAGCCGATACCTTAGGTTTGCGATACGAGATGGTCATACACGTAACAGAAAAGGATAACACCATAACCAATTTGATGTCCGATGATTCGGCAGTTCAAAACTTTGTTTCTGCGGTGCTGGCCGAGAGTCAAATCTATGATGGTGTCAACCTGGATTTCGAAGGATTAGGACTCGGTAGCAGCAATCCTGCAGACCGACAGTTGTTCACCAGGCTGGTGAGCCGGTTATATTCCTCCCTCCAGTCTGCCGACAAGACCCTGACCTTAACCCTGCATGCGCCGAACAGCTCATACAAGGGTTACGACTACAAAGCACTGGGCGCGGTTTCGGATCAAATAATAATTATGGCCTACGATTACGGCCCCAAACCCGAGCCTGACCAGCTGGTGATCCAGGCGGTAGAGATGGCAATCAAAGAGGTACCCGCAGACAAATTAGTACTTGGAATATCCCTGCCTTCCGAAACACCGGAGAGTCTGGCCAAAAGAATTGGAATCGCCAAAAGATACAATTTATCCGGAGTGGCACTCTGGCGGTTGGGTCTGGTCAGTGAACAGAACTGGCAGGTTATCCGTGGGGCAATCGTACCACGGAGTTAATGGGATAGAGGATAGGTTTGCTGTCCCACGTTTCCATCCGGGAGTCTTTATTCCCCCGTCAATAAAAATGGGACGACACTCCTGTCTCTCTATTAAAACAACGTTCTTATATCGCTCAGTTTCCCGGTCATAGCCGGTTATTGGCTGCAGATTGACAGACTTAATGTTTGACTCATAAACAATAGGAGGCGCACTAAGGCTAAAATGGACTATGCTATTACTACGGGAGGAAAAGAACTCCTTCCCGAAATCGTTCCGCTTTGGAATGATTTGAAAAAGCATCACGTTGAAGTTGCCGGTTTATTCTCACCGGTATTCGCCATGGGTAACTGGGAGTCAAGAAAGGCCGACCTGGAGCGCAAGGCTTTTGACGATAAACTGAAGGTTGATCTCGTTACCCGCGGCAATGAGCTAATAGCGTACGCTGTTTCGACTATATCAGAAAAAGGCATCGGAGAAATTGATTCGCTATGTGTTAAAGAGCAATGCCGCGGCCAGGGAATTGGCAAACACCTGATTCAAAGAGCACTTGAGTGGATGGAAGCTGAAGGAGCCACCTCCCGCATATTGCAGGTTGTTGACGGTAATGACCGGGCAATGTCGTTATACAAGTCGTTGGGTTTTTCACCGATCATGCACGTTATGATGATGCCCTCCAAGAAGCCCTAAGCCCTTTCCGCCCACCATAAACAAGAAATACTAAACTCCTTGAGCTGGATAACTCAAGGAGTTTAAATTAAATCCTGGCGTCCAGGCGGGAGCCAAATCTCATTCAAGGTATCAAGGAGATTCGTGCTTCCCGCTTGGTTCAACGTGGAGCGTTGAACTTCCTTACTCCTTAATTTCGAGAGAGTAGGTCACCAATCTTGGGCAAGAAAAACTAAACTCCCTGAGCAATATTACTCAAGGAGTTCAAATTAGCTCCTGGCGGTGACCTACTCTCCCACGAATGCAGTACCATCGGCGCTGGAGGACTTAACTTCCGTGTTCGGGATGGGAACGGGTGTGGCCCCTCCGCCATTACCACCAGGAAAGCTTATTCATTTTTCTAATTAAGTTTTGACCTATCCAATTATGTTTTTCCTTCGGCGTGGCCTCGGGACCCATTCGAACGGCATTTCGCCTCCACTCCGTTACGGCGAAACGCTCGGTCGCATTTTGCCCCTCCGCCATTACCACCAGGAAACCTTATTTCGTTTTTTATGTTCCTGTGAAACCCAACTGTTTTGCTAACAACCAACTCATTTGGCTCTTTGCCCTTTAATTTCACTTGGTAAGCTTAGCTTTTACGAGGTTTTCACAGTTCAGGAACTTAGGTTCTCTGAAAACTACACAAGCGAATTTTGAGCGTGTACTAGGTCAAGCCCTCGACCTATTAGTACCGGTCGGCTGAATACATTGCTGCACTTACACCCCCGGCCTATCAACCAGCTAATCTTGCTGGGGTCTTACCTGGTTAACCCAGTGGGAAACCTCATCTTGAGGTCGGCTTCGCGCTTAGATGCTTTCAGCGCTTATCCGTCCCAGACATAGCTACCCAGCTGTGCCTCTGGCGAGACAACTGGTACACTAGCGGTCTGTCCATCCCGGTCCTCTCGTACTAGGGACAGCTCCTCTCAAGTTTCCTGCGCCTGCGATGGATAGGGACCGAACTGTCTCACGACGTTCTGAACCCAGCTCACGTACCACTTTAATGGGCGAACAGCCCAACCCTTGGGACCTTCTCCAGCCCCAGGATGTGATGAGCCGACATCGAGGTGCCAAACCTCCCCGTCGATGTGGACTCTTGGGGGAGATAAGCCTGTTATCCCCGGGGTAGCTTTTATCCGTTGAGCGACGGCCCTTCCACTCGGAACCGCCGGATCACTAAGCCCGACTTTCGTCCCTGCTCGAGATGTCTCTCTCGCAGTCAAGCTCCCTTATGCCTTTACACTCTTCGCGCGATTTCCATCCGCGCTGAGGGAACCTTTGGGCGCCTCCGTTACTCTTTGGGAGGCGACCGCCCCAGTCAAACTGCCCACCTGACACTGTCCCTGAACCGGATCACGGCTCGAGGTTAGAACTCCAGCACATCAAGAGTGGTATCCCACCATTGGCTCCACGAATCCTGGCGGACTCGCTTCCATGCCTCCCACCTATCCTGTACATGACCTGCCAAAATCCAATATCAAGTTGCAGTAAAGCTCCACGGGGTCTTTCTGTCCTATCGCAGGTAACCGGCATCTTCACCGGTATTACAATTTCACCGAGCCCCTCGTTGAGACAGCGCCCAGATCGTTACGCCTTTCGTGCGGGTCTGAACTTACCAGACAAGGAATTTCGCTACCTTAGGACCGTTATAGTTACGGCCGCCGTTCACTGGGGCTTCGGTTCAAAGCTTCGCTTGCGCTAACCTTTCCCCTTAACCTTCCAGCACCGGGCAGGCGTCAGCCTCTATACGTCATCTTTCGATTTAGCAGAGACCTGTGTTTTTGATAAACAGTCGCCTGGGCCTCTTCTCTGCGGCCCCCTCATGCCACCACAAGTCTTTATGGCTACACTACACGGGGCACCCTTTCTCCCGAAGTTACAGGGTCATTTTGCCGAGTTCCTTAACGAGGGTTCTCTCGCGCGCCTTAGGATTCTCTCCTCGCCTACCTGTGTCGGTTTGCGGTACGGGCACCTTATACCTTGCTAGAGGCTTTTCTTGGCAGTTTGGGGTCAACGACTTCGGTACTACGCTTCCCTCCCCTTAACTCCTCAGGCTTTTCGTGAGACGGATTTGCCTGTCTCACACCCTACGAGCTTGGACGCACTCTTCCAACCGTGCGCTTCGTCTACCCTCCTGCGTCACCCCATCACTCAATCGGTACAAGGTGGCATCGGAATTTCAACCGATTGTCCATCGCCTACGCCTTTCGGCCTCGGCTTAGGTCCCGGCTTACCCTGGGAGGACGAGCCTTCCCCAGGAAACCTTAGGCTTACGGCGGGCAGGATTCTCACCTGCCTTCTCGCTTACTCATGCCGACATTCTCACTTCTCACCAGTCCACATGTCCTTACGGTCATACTTCTGCCCGATGAGAACGCTCCCCTACCACTGTATTTCTACAATCCGCAGCTTCGGTATTAGACTTTAGCCCCGTTACATTTTCGGCGCAGAGTCACTTGACCAGTGAGCTATTACGCACTCTTTGAATGATGGCTGCTTCTAAGCCAACATCCTGGTTGTCTCAGCGACTCTACTTCCTTTCCCACTTAGTCTAATTTGGGGACCTTAGCTGGCGGTCTGGGCTGTTTCCCTCTCGACTACGAACCTTATCGCCCGCAGTCTGACTCCCAGATTCTTACCTTAACGGCATTCGGAGTTTGGGATGGTTCGGTAACCGGTGAAGGCCCCTAGCCAAACCAGTGCTCTACCTCCGTTAGGAAACATCTGAGGCTAGCCCTAAAGCTATTTCGGGGAGAACCAGCTATCTCCGGGTTCGATTGGCATTTCACCCCTACCCACAACTCATCCACGGATTTTTTAACATCCTCTGGTTCGGGCCTCCACGATGTGTTACCATCGCTTCACCCTGGTCATGGGTAGATCACCCGGTTTCGGGTCTACAGCAGCAAACTTGACGCCCTATTAAGACTCGCTTTCGCTTCGGCTCCGTCCCTATCTAGACTTAACCTTGCTTACTACCGTAACTCGTCGGCCCGTTCTACAAAAAGTACGCCATCACACTTGGAAGCCGAGGCTCCCAATAGTGCTCTGACTGTTTGTAGGCATATGGTTTCAGGTTCTCTTTCACTCCCCTCCCGGGGTGCTTTTCACCTTTCCCTCACGGTACTAATCGCTATCGGTCGTCAAGTAGTATTTAGCCTTAGGAGGTGGTCCTCCCTGATTCCCACTAGATACCACGTGTCCAGCGGTACTCGGGTGGTATCCCAAGAGATAGCTGCTTTTCGTGTACAGGACTTTCACCTTCTGTGGTGTGGCTTTCCAGCCAGCTTCTACTAAACAGCTATTTTTTGACTCTTTGGTCAATCTGCAGGTTGACCACGGATACTCCCGCAACCCCGTTAATGCAACGGCTGCAGCCTATTTCACATTAACGGTTTAGGCTCTTCCCCGTTCGCTCGCCGCTACTTAGGGAATCGTTGTTACTTTCTCTTCCTCCGGCTACTAAGATGTTTCAGTTCGCCGGGTATGGCTCCTCTGACCCTATTTTATTCAGGCCAGGGTACCTGGTCTCCTACCAGGTGGGTTCCCCCATTCGGACATCCACGGATCTATGCTCGCTTGCAGCTCCCCGTGGCTTTTCGCAGCTGGCCACGTCCTTCTTCGCCTCTTGACGCCTAGGCATCCACCATACGCCCTTTCTAGCTTGACCTAAAACGCGCTCTTGTTTCTTCGCTTGTGCAGTTTTCAAAGAACCTTATATGTCTTATGTACGCCTCAGGCTTTTTGCCTTCGGCAATTTTGCCTCGCTTCGCTCGGCATAACTTACTCCGCAATCACTTATGCGATATGCTTCTTGTGTGCGGAGTAGCGCCTCAGACTATCGTCTTCGGCGATTCACGCCTCGCTCAACCGCTCGGCATAACTCACTCCGCAATGCTTGCTGCGCCTATCGGCTTGCAACCATTGGGATTGAGTAAAATGGTGGAGATGAGGAGATTCGAACTCCTGACCCCCTGCTTGCAAGGCAGGTGCTCTCCCAGCTGAGCTACACCCCCATACTGAATACCGAAAATAAGGCTCCAGACATAAAGTTGGAATTGGCTTGGCACCAATTCCATATATGTTTCTGGCTTCTGATTTCAGGCTTCAAACATCTAAGTGGTGGGCCTAGATGGACTTGAACCATCGACCTCACGCTTATCAGGCGTGCGCTCTAACCAGCTGAGCTATAGGCCCAAAGCCAAAATTTATAAACAAAACAGTGGAGACCCAGCGATCGACCTAGGAAAATTTTGAAGTGTATTTCAACTTCAATACTCCTTAGAAAGGAGGTGATCCAGCCGCACCTTCCGATACGGCTACCTTGTTACGACTTCACCCCAATTACCAACCCCACCTTCGACGGCTGCTTCCTAAAAGGTTAGCCCACCGGCTTCGGGTGTTGCCGACTTTCGTGGTGTGACGGGCGGTGTGTACAAGGCCCGGGAACGCATTCACCGCGACATGCTGATTCGCGATTACTAGCGATTCCGACTTCATGCAGGCGAGTTGCAGCCTGCAATCCGAACTGTGACCAGCTTTCTGAGATTTGCTCCACCTCGCGGTCTTGCGTCTCTCTGTACTGGCCATTGTAGCACGTGTGTAGCCCGGATCATAAAGGGCATGATGATTTGACGTCATCCCCACCTTCCTCCGGTTTGTCACCGGCAGTCCTGCTAGAGTGCTCAGCGCTACCTGTTAGCAACTAACAGCAAGGGTTGCGCTCGTTGCGGGACTTAACCCAACATCTCACGACACGAGCTGACGACAACCATGCACCACCTGTCTCAACGTTCTCCGAAGAGCACTCCGGTGTTTCCACCAGATTCGTTGGATGTCAAGACCCGGTAAGGTTCTTCGCGTTGCATCGAATTAAACCACATGCTCCACCGCTTGTGCGGGCCCCCGTCAATTCCTTTGAGTTTCAGCCTTGCGACCGTACTCCCCAGGCGGGGCACTTATTGCGTTAGCTGCGGCACAGAAGGGGTCGATACCTCCTACACCTAGTGCCCATCGTTTACAGCGTGGACTACCAGGGTATCTAATCCTGTTTGCTCCCCACGCTTTCGCGTCTCAGCGTCAGGGTCAGTCCAGAAAGCCGCCTTCGCCACCGGTGTTCCTCCTGATATCTACGCATTTCACCGCTACACCAGGAATTCCGCTTTCCTCTCCTGCCCTCAAGATACCCAGTTTCAAGTGCAACCCCGGAGTTGAGCCCCGGTCTTTCACACCTGACTTAAGCACCCGCCTACACGCTCTTTACGCCCAGTAATTCCGGACAACGCTCGCCCCCTACGTTTTACCGCGGCTGCTGGCACGTAGTTAGCCGGGGCTTTCTCCTAAGGTACCGTCACCCCTACTCATTATTTACAAGTAAGGACTTCGTCCCTTAGAACAGAGCTTTACGACCCGAAAGCCTTCATCGCTCACGCGGCGTCGCTGCGTCAGGGTTTCCCCCATTGCGCAATATTCCCCACTGCTGCCTCCCGTAGGAGTCTGGACCGTGTCTCAGTTCCAGTGTGGCCGTACACCCTCTCAGGCCGGCTACTGATCGTTGCCTAGGTAGGCCGTTACCCCACCTACTAGCTAATCAGACGCGGGCTCATCCTTAAGCGGTAGCATTGTTAAGAGGCCACCTTTGCTACCACAAACATGTGTTCCTGGTAGTGTATGCGGTATTAGCAATCGTTTCCGACTGTTATCCCCCACTCAAGGGCAGATTACCCACGCGTTACTCACCCGTCCGCCACTAAGATTCAGAATCGCAAGCTTCATCTGAATCTCCGTTCGACTTGCATGTGTTAGGCACGCCGCCAGCGTTCGTCCTGAGCCAGGATCAAACTCTCCATAAAATTCTTTCCTAGCTAAAAACTTAGCTGTCTTTTTTGCTTGCCAAAATTACTTGGCTCTAGCACTTTGCTCTCTCGAGCTTTGTATAGCACTAGGTTCCACTGTTTAGTTTTCTAAGATCAGTGCGCTTCCCGCGCGCAAGATTTATCTTATCATGTCTGCCCTTGTCGTGTCAAGGGCTGTCTTGGATCCTTTGACTCTTTCTATTATATGCACTTGGAGCCAAAGTTTACTGCGGCCTCATCGCCGCGAAAGTTATCTTATCATGCCCTTCTATCTACAGTCAAGCCTTTTATCCTTTTTTCTGCTCTATATTCATTAGGCGGGTTAAAATGCCCGAACAATTGCTGCATCGGACCATTTATAAAACCCGATGTTTGTTGCTTGGGCAGGTGTTCTCAATGCGCTTTCTTCTTTTTTAGGCGCTCTACCTTGATAGCGCAGTCCGGGCAGACTGTCTGACAAATTCCGCAGCCCGTACACCCTTCCTTATCCTTAAGAAAGACGGTAGGGGTTCCGTAAACCCCCAGTTTATCCGACCAAACCAAAACTCCGGTGGGGCATTTTTCTTTACAAAGTCCGCAGCCCTTGCATAATTCGGGAAACAGGTGGAAAATCGCCTTATTCGCTTCTTCAGTCATTACATCGAACTTGCGCAAACCGTTACTCCTCCTTTCAGCTTATCCTGAACCAGCGCCTGACCAACCTCAATGGCTTTAAAATTCATTTCCTTTAGTTCGGGGGTCTTTTCGAATTTGTAACCCAGTTTCTTTACCAAGGCAGAACGGGCCGCCTCTACCGGGATCATATTGGTCAGCTCCAGTATAGCCCCCATTATAATAACGTTAAAAACGCGGGTATTCAGTTCCTTGGATTTTTCAACTGCCGGTATATCCAGGGCCATCTTATACTGTGACGGCAGGTCACCTTCCCCGACCTCGAAAGAAGAGTCATACACAAAAATCGTATCCGGACCCGAATATATGTGAGTCCTGATCATGGCTCTCTGGCTCAGTGCCACCACCACATCGGCCTTATTGAACTTGGGCGCACCAATCCTGCGGTCGCTGACCTGCAGAAAGGCTATCGACACTCCGCCGCGTTGTTCCAGACCGAAGTTGGGAATATATATGGCCTGTTTTCCTTCATGATAAGCGGCTTCAGCCATGATCTCGGCAACTGACTGGACCCCCTGACCACCTTCACCGGCCAGGGCTATCCGAACTAAACCCATGCTAATCCCCCTTCCTGAATGGACTCTTCAGTTCACCTACCGGGTAAAAAGATCCCATATCATCCTCTAACCAATCCCAGGTCTTTTTTGCATTGGTTCTCCAGTTGGTAGGACAGGTTGACAGTGCTTCAACAAAAGAGAAACCGTTCCCTTCCATCTGGTTCTGAAGCGCCTTCTTAATAAAACCCTTCAGCTGCCGGTATTTGGCCACTGTCCCCCGGGCCACATAGGCACCATCACCTGTAATACTGCTGATCATCTCCGGTCCCATGGTAGGATTACCTGTTAACCCTGGATCACGGCCGAAGGGAGTAGTTTCGGTCTTCTGTCCCGGCAGGGTAGTTGGTGCCAACTGCCCGCCGGTCATAGCGTAGTTCGTATTATTGGCCAGAATCAGGGTTACCTTCTCGTTTCTGATTGCCGAGTTTACCAGGTGCTGTGAACCTATGGAATACCCGCCACCATCACCCATGTAACCTACACAGATCAACTCTGGCCGGGCCCGCTTCATACCTACCATAACCGGGGTAGTGCGTCCGTGGTGAGTTTGGGTACTGTCTATGGCAAAGAAATTCCAGGACAATAGAGAGCATCCTATATCACACCCGTAAACTGTCTGGTTTTGAATCCCCAACTCATCAACCGCCTCTCCCAGGGCCTTTAGTATCAAGGGATGGCCACATCCAGGGCAGAACTTGTGTGGCTTGGTAGGCACATACCAGGTCTTTGGCATGGCTGGTTGTGTCATTTATGATCCCCCTTCCTTATTGCATCAGGCTCTTAACCTTGCTGATTATGTCCGCATCAATAATCCCTACCCCCGGCATCAGCAGCGTGTCTATTGGCACGTTTTCTCCATACATCTCCTGCTGGAGCAGCCGTACCAGCTGGCCGTACGCCGACTCCACAACCAGCATCTTTTTAACCCCTAATCCCAGGATTTCCCGAAGCTTTACACTAGGAAAAGGACGCAGGGTTATAGGCCGAAACGCACCAACCTTTATACCCTGTGAACGCAGTGCCATTACCGCATCGTCAGTAGACCGCGAGACCACCCCATGGGATACCACCAAAATTTCAGCATCATCACAATTTCGGCACTCATATTCCACCAACTCAGGAATTATCCGATCATACTCGGCCTGCACCTGCAGGACCACGTCATACAGTTCTTCTTCCATGCTGTATATATTGCATAGATGCTGCGGCTCGCGGTCAATCCCGATCTGTCCCGGCAGACCGACCATAGGGCTGGGCTTGATCATTTCAATATTTCTTTCTGCTGGATCGTAAATCTCCAGGGGTTCCCTCATCTTGGCCTGGTAACCATCCCCCAGAACAAAGGTGGGAAACCGGTACTTCCAGGCGGAATTAAAGGCCTTGATTGTATAGTCGTACATCTCCTGATGGGAGGCCGTTGAATAGACAATACGGTGTCCTTCGCCATTACCGCCATAGGTTGTTAAGGTGACTTCCTGCTGCGAATAAATGACAGTCCCGGAAGAGGGACCGCCTCTCTGCTGAATGACGGCTACAGTAGGCAGACGCATCGCCTCCGCCATGCTGAAAGGTTCCTGCATCAGGGTATTCCCCGGGCCAGCGGTTGCCGTGAATGCCTTTTTGCCGGCAATAATCGCACCACACACAGTAAAGCCTGCTGAGATCTCGTCCTCAGTCTGCAGAAACCCGCGGTCGTACTTGGCCCCTAACCGGGTCCAGTAGTGCATGATCTCGTTCTGAGGGGTGATCGGATAGCCAAACATGATATCTGCCTCAGCGGCCAGGGCCGCCCAGGCCGCTGTTTCGTTTCCGGTCATAAAAACCTTTCTGGTTCCTGTAACCGGCTTCTCCATAAAGAACACCTCCTGTTCTATTAGTTTGAGGCCGAAAGCGAATAATAATTCTTACCACATGGCCTCGGGCATATAGCGGGTGATTGTTTTGATTTGCGAGGGATGCAGACCGGCCGCCAGCGCTTTCGGCTCCAGTTTTTTTTCAATGGCGGTGTATACCACCGGCAGTTTCAGGATTTTGCTGGCCTCTTCGACAACTCGCAGGCCTTCCAGGGCAAATTCCACCGTAGTAAGATCCCCCAGGTGCGAATTGTTTATTAACCCATCAACCCGCTGCAGGCTTTTTACATAGTCAACGATATCCCTGACATTGGAGGTCATCGGGCGGCCGGTGTTTATAACCGCCCACACCTTTAACTCTCGAGACTCCAGGGCTCCTTCCACCAGATTGAGTGAAGCCGCACCATGTACCCCATAACCCACATCAATAATAATATGCCCTGAGCGCCACATGACCCAACGAGCCGGCGGGTTAACCAGGCTGCCAGTCTCACCCAGGCCAAAGCTGTCCTCTCTTCCCCAAGCGATTACCGTCAGCCCCTGTTGTTGCAGGAAGTCCCGCAATGCCCGCAGGGTGTAAAATGGCTCCACAAAATCAAGGTCTACCAGGGTTACTTCATCTGAGGTCCGGCGCAGTTCCAGAGCTCGGTTGACGGCTAATTCGCTCTTTCCGCTGGCGTACTCCCCTATGTAGGCTTCGACTATCCTGGCCTGAGACTGCGGCATGGGCATTTCACCTCACAATAATTAGGTTTGCTGCGTAGGATATTTGGATGGATATAGTATGGTCGAAAATATTTATACGGTATTGGATTGTACGCTTTCGGCTAATTAAGGCGGCGTATTTATCTTTGCCTTAAAATGTGTATTTGCTGTGCCAGCCGACCTAACATCCTTGCCAGGTATAGTTTTGCTCAATTCGAAGTAAATAGTCGCCGGCACGGATTGCATCACGTGCATCACGGGGACAGTCCCCAATGATGCAAAATGCATCATTGGGGACTGTCCCCGTGATGCACTTCTACAAACAGAAAACCCCGCAAAACCAAGGTTCTGCGGGGCTTTTCTCTTACTGGTTCGGGCTTTACTTAGCCATTGGCCAGTCTCTTGTAGTTTTCATACCTTTCCCGGGCACTCTCTTCCGCCTGCTCGAACAATACCTTCGCCCGTTCCGGGAAGGTGGATACCAGCGAAGAGTACCTGGTCTCTCCCATGATAAATTCACGATAAGAAGCCGTAGGTTCCTTCGAGTCCAGTATGAATGGATTTTTGCCCTCTTTCTTAAGCAGTGGATTGTACCGGTAAAGATGCCAGTAACCTGCGGCCACTGCGTTCTTTTGTTCGAGCTGGGAACACCCCATGCCCAGTTTCAGGCCGTGATTGATGCAAGGTGCATAGGCGATAATAAGGGACGGTCCCGGGTACCGCTCGGCCTCCACCAGGGCCTTGATCAGCTGGGTCTGGCTGGCCCCCATGGCGACCTGCGCCACATAGACGTAGCCATAGCTGATGGCCATCATACCCAGATCCTTCTTCTTGGTAACCTTGCCGGAAGCGGCAAACTGGGCTACTGCTCCGGTCGGGGTCGATTTTGATGACTGGCCACCGGTATTGGAGTAGACCTCGGTGTCGAGCACCAGCACGTTGACATCCTCATTCGAAGCCAGCACGTGATCCAGTCCACCGTAACCGATGTCATAGGCCCATCCGTCTCCGCCATATATCCACTGTGACTTCTTCACCAGGAATTCTCTATTATCAAGAATCTCTTTTACTATTGTCTCCAGTCTCGAGTCTACAGGCTGGAAGCTCTCCAGGGCCTTGATCAGCTCAGCGCTGGCCGGTTTCGAACCCTCGCCATCAAACATCTTCGCCAGCCAGAGATTGACAGCTTCCTTAACGCCATCGGGAATATCCGCCTGCAGAAGCTCCTTACATAGACCAGCCAGCTTGTTCCTGATCTGTTTTACCCCCAGATACATACCAAAACCGTACTCCGCACTGTCTTCAAACAGCGAGTTCGCCCAGGCCGGGCCATGCCCGTTTTTATTTGTGCAGTAGGGCATGGAAGGAGCACTGGCACTGTATATTGAAGTACATCCGGTGGCATTGGAAGCCATCATCCGTTCTCCAAACAGCTGAGTAACCAGTTTAAGATATGGGGTTTCGCCGCATCCCGCGCAGGCCCCTGAGAATTCAAAGAGCGGCACCTGGAACTGGCTTCCTTTAACAGATTCTTTGCCGGTTACATTATCTTTAGGTTCCAGTTTGACTGCGTATTCCCAGTTATCGACTTCACCCATCTGCGATGCCAGGGGCATCATTACCAGAGCTTTCACCTTGCTGGGGCATACCTCAACACAACTGCCGCACCCGGTACAATCCAAAGGTGAAACCTGCAGTCTGTAGCTCAGCCCAGCCAGGTCCTTGCCAATGGCTTTCTTGCTCTCAAAACCAGCCGGTGCGTTTTTCACCTCATCCTCAGTAAGGAGGAAAGGTCTTATAGCAGCATGTGGACAGACGTATGAACACTGGTTACATTGGATACAGTCATCTATTTTCCACAGAGGCACATCGATGGCAATACCTCTCTTTTCGTAGGTCGAAGTGCCTACCGGGAAGGTACCGTCTTCCCGTCCGACAAAGGTAGAGACCGGAAGTTTGTCGCCCTGCTGCCGGTTGATCGGCTCCAGAATCTTCTCGATGAATTCAGGTACGTCCGTTCTTTCCTTAGGTGTATCAACCGCATCAGCCCAGCTGGCGGGTACCTCCACCTTGTTTATCCCTTCGATGCCCTTATCAATGGCCAGAAGGTTCATGTTGATTATCTTATCGCCTTTCTTGCCATAGGTGTCATAAACCGCTTTTTTCATATGTTTGACTGCATCTTCAATGGGGATAATGTTGGCCAGCTTGAAAAAGGCGGCCTGCATGACCATATTTATCCGGTTGCCCAAACCGATCTCAGCGCCAATACCAACTCCGTCAATGGTATAAACACTTATGTTGTGCTGGGCAATGAACCGTTTCATGGCCGCGGGCATAACATTATCCAGCTCTTCCGGTGTGTAGGCACAGTTGATTAAAAAGGTGCCGTTATCCTTGAGGTCGGACACCATATCGTATTTTACCAGGTATGACGGGTTGTGGCAGGCCACAAAATCAGCTTTATTAATGAGGTAGGTTGAGCGGATGGGTTTTTTCCCAAACCTTAAATGGGAAACCGTCACCCCGCCTGATTTCTTGGAGTCATAGGCGAAATATGCCTGGGCGTACTGGTCGGTATTATCACCGATGATCTTGATAGAGTTCTTGTTGGCCCCTACTGTGCCATCCGAACCTAACCCCCAGAATTTGCAGCTTATGGTGCCTTCCGGTGCGGTGTCAATCTCTTCCTTAACCGGAAGTGACAGATTGGTCACATCATCAACTATTCCGATGGTGAAGTGGTTTTTGGGTTCATCCAGATTCAGGTTGTCAAAAACCGCAATCAGCTGCGCCGGGGTGGTGTCCTTTGACCCCAATCCGTAGCGGCCCCCAACGATAGTTGGTCTGGTGCCTTTTTCAAAGAACGCGGTGCAGACGTCCTGATATAACGGTTCACCCAGGGCCCCGGGCTCTTTGGTCCGGTCCAATACGGCAATTTTCTTGACTGTAGCGGGCAGTGCATCCAGGAAGTGTTTAACCGAGAAAGGACGGTACAGGTGGATTTTCAGCACCCCAACTTTTTCTCCCCGGTTATTGAGGTAGTCAACGACCTCTTCCGCACATTCACAGACTGACCCCATGGCTACTATTATTCTATCAGCATCTGGAGCCCCGTAGTAATTAAACAATTCGTAGTTTCTCCCGGTTATTTTTGATATCTCATGCAAATACTCTTCCACGATGGCGGGAATCGCTTCGTAGAATCTGTTGGATGCTTCCCGGGCCTGGAAGAATACGTCGGGGTTCTGATTGGTCCCCCGGGTTACGGGATGTTCGGGGTTCAAGGCGTTCTTTCTGAAGTTTCGCACCGCTTCGTAATCGACGAGCCCGGCCAGGTCCTCATAATCTATTACTTCGATTTTCTGCAGCTCGTGAGAAGTCCGGAACCCATCAAAGAAGTGTAAAAACGGTACCCGGCCCTTTATCGCAGCCAGGTGAGCTACCCCGGCCAGATCCATAACCTCCTGTACGCTGCCGGAGGCAAGTAATGCAAAACCGGTCTGGCGGCAAGCCATCACGTCGGATTGGTCACCAAATATCGATAGGGCATGGGTAGCGATGGCCCGGGCAGTTACGTGCATCACACCCGGCAGCAATTCGCCGGCGATCTTGTACATGTTGGGAATCATGAGCAGCAAACCCTGGGAAGCGGTAAAGGTGGTGGTCAAGGCCCCTGCAGCCAGCGAACCGTGAAGCGCACCGGCGGCTCCCGCCTCAGATTGCAGTTCGACGACATTGACCTCCTGGCCAAATATGTTTTTTCTCCCATTAGCCGACCATTCATCAATTAACTCGGCCATGGGCGACGATGGTGTGATGGGATAGATAGCAGCAACCTCGGTAAAGGCATAGGCCACATGTGCCGCTGCAGTATTCCCATCCATGGTCTTAAGATTTCTCCCCATACTGTTCTCCTCCAATTTTATATGGAATTAATTGTCGGTATGAAATAACCTGAAATGACGACAGATACCGTTAATTTTACGAAAACAGGCCCGACTTTTCAATCATTACCGGCAGACCGCTGCAGTCTGACCGAACAACCGGGATAAATAATGATACAATAATTAAGATTATTGTATCATAAAAAGAGGAATATGACTCAATATAACACAAATTAGCGCATTGGAAAACCATAATATAAGCCATTATTTCATATGCGTACTACTATTCAAATTAAGATTTGGTTAAAATTCGGTTAAGTTTTCGTGAAAAGGAAAACAGAGGGATGGCTGTTCACCCCTCTGTAATGCACCCAAATGATTGTATGTTGGCGCCTTTCAAGCAATTAATTATGCCCAGGCTTCTTTATTTCGCCATGTATTGGAGATAAGTCAGCAGCAGAATACCAGGAATTCCAAGGAATCCTGCGGTGAGAACTGTTACCGGGTTAAATGGCAGGGAAAAGGATAACAATCCTCCCACATAGTTGACCAGGATTAAAAGCGCTATCCCAAGCCCGGACTTAACCGCCAGTTTCTTAATTACCTGAAAAGGTTTAATCAGCAGACCGGCCAACAGTATCAGTACCACCATGACAATGAGTACAGCCCATACCGTATCCGACATTGTGATCACCCCTCCATAACCTGGATTTAGGCACTGCTTGACTCCTGATTACGGGCGAACTCTGCCGGTTCATAGGTCTCGGTCCTCAATTGTTTCAAAAGGTACATGTACTTTTTCTCGGCAGCCTTCAGATTATATATGGCATAATCAATTAACTCGGGATGGCGGGCCTCCTCAAATATCTTTTGCGCGATTATCCAATCTCTTTTGGCATGTTCCAGTATAACTTCATCCGCCCAGAACCCGGCAAGGGCATCGTCGCTCTCAAAAACCAGCAGACCTCTTAATACCTGGCATAAGTTGTCCCAGATGCTCAAAATAACCCCCCCTCAACAAACATCATATGCCAGGTGTTTGCGTGGCATTATTGGCAAATTGTTACAGGTTGCGGGGGGAATTACGCTGATTTTTTATATTTCGTTACGCCCGTCCAGGGACCTCCTCAGGGTTATTTCATCGATATACTCGATGTCTCCACCTACAGGTAAACCATATGCCAACTTGGAAACCTTGATACCCCGTGGCCTGGTCGTTTCCGCTATATACCTGGCAACTACCTCTCCATCGATGGTGGGGTTGGTAGCGACGATGATTTCCTTTACTTTCCTGGTGTCAAGGATGCTAAAAATTTGGGGGAAATCTATTTTGCGCAGGTCCAGACCATTCAGCAGCTGAAAGTTGTTATTAAGGATGAAGTACTTACCCCGGTATCCGGTTCGGTCGATAGCAATGACATCCTGGGATTCTTCGACCAGACACAACAGGGAATCGTCCCGTTCCGGGTCACTGCAAATGGTGCACGGGTCTCGGTCGGTCAGGTATCCACATATCCCACAGTGCTTCACCTGACTTTTGGCTTGGATTATGGCATCAGCCAGCCCGGCCGCCTCCTGCTGGGAAACCCTCATTATATGTAGGGCTAGTCGCTGGGCGGTTTTGGGTCCGATTCCGGGAAGCTTGGCAAATTCATCAACCAGTTTTTCCAGCGGGGCTGCCAGTCGCATCTTCAAATCCTCCTATAACAGCCCGGGGATGTTCAATCCTCCTGTGATTTTGGCCATCTCGGCTGCAGCCATTTCCTGACTCTTCTTCAGACCCTCATTAACCGCTGCCAGGATGAGATCCTGCAGCATTTCGATGTCATCCGGGTCAACAACTTCGGGTTTGATTTTGATGGCCAGCAAGTCCTGCTTCCCGCTTACGGTCACTTCGACTACACCGCCTCCGGCTGAGGCTTCAACTGTTCTCTCTTTTAATTCTTCTTGCAGTTTGGCCATATCCTGCTGTATTTTTTGCGCCTGCTTCAGCATCTTACTCATGTTTCCGAAGCCCATACCAACATCTCCTCACTCTATTATTTTTACTTTGTCCTTACCGAAGATCTCGAGTGCTTTACGCACCACCGGAGGCTGTTCAGAAGTATCCTCCAGGGTGACAAACTTCACTTCCACTGGGTGTCCCAAAACCTGTACCAGGGCCGACTGCAGGATTTCCTGATTGGCCTTCTCCTCCATCTTATCCCGGTGGAACTTGAGTTCCGGGCGGTATCCCAACGTTAATACTCCATCGGTTAAACCAAGCATTACCGCCGGGACCAACAATGCATGCGTTGTCACTTTAATAGCTTTGACCTTCTCCATAATATCATCCCAGTTCTTGCCTGGGCCTGGCTTGGTTTTGCGGGTTTTTTCCTGCTGTCTGGCGCTTTGGCTGACGGGAGCTGTGTTAGGTTTGGTATCAGCCAAAAGCTCCATAACTTCCAGGAAACCCACCTCCAAGATGAATCGCTGTCCTTCATTAAACCTCAGTTCATCTGCCAGTTTAAGCAGGTGTTTGATTGCCTGGGAAATCCGAAGTGCCGACAGGTTGGGATAGGCGGATATAAGCCCTGCTAAATCGTTAACCGGCATCGCCAGAAGGTCGGCCTGTTTGTCCAGGAGTCTGTATTGCATCAAATCGCGGGCACACAATGCCGCATCGCGGGCGATCTGTATCGGCTCCTTACCCTCTTTGATCAGGGTATTAAGGTAACCGAGGACTTCTTCCACCTTTTGTTCCAGTATAGCCTTAAAAATAGCGGTCAGAACCTCATGGTTGACCAGGCCGAGTACATCCATCACCTGAGAAACATCAATATCATTATCACGAAACGCAATACACTGTTCCATTATACTAAGGGCGTCTCGAAGACTGCCACCCGACCGCCGGGCTATCACTTCAAGGGCCTGATCGGCCACTTTTATATTCATTTCGCCGGCAACGTCTCTCAGCCGGTTGATAACCTCTGTCATTGACAGACGGGTAAACGCGTACCTCTGGCATCGTGACAGCACGGTAGCTGGAACTCTTTGAGCCTCAGTGGTAGCCAGAATAAAGATGACTGAATCGGGCGGTTCTTCCAGGGTTTTTAACAAAGCATTGAAGGCCTCTGTGGTTAACATATGCACTTCATCAATAATGTAAACTTTTTTCTTGCCCTGAGCAGGCAGAACCCTGACTTTTTCGCGCAGGTCGCGGATCTCATCTATCCCCCGGTTGGAAGCGGCATCTATCTCCAGCACATCCATAAAAGAGCCGTTGCTTATGTCCTGGCACGAAGAACAGGCGTTGCATGGTTCGCCATTTTCACTGTGCGGGCAGTTTACCGCTTTGGCCATTATTTTGGCCACACTGGTTTTCCCGCTTCCACGGGGACCAAAAAACAGGTAGGCGTGGGCAAGCCTGCCTTCCCTCACTGCATTCTGCAGCCCGGTTACGGTATTCTTTTGGCCCACTACCTCACTAAAAGTCTGGGGACGCCATTGCCGGTAAAGGGTGAGGTAATTCATACCTTCACCATCCTCGCAGTAGAAGTTATTTCTAAAACCATTCTTCGATGTGAAGCCGGATTTTCCTCTTCATCCCACGTAGAGGTTCCGGAGCTAATAGGTGATTAAAGTTCTCCAAAATATGAGTAAACCGGGTAACCCCGGTTTATTGACTGCATAGATTAAAATATGTTTTATGCCGCGCACCTGGCTTTGAAACTACCTTCCGAGCGTTACCAAAGCAGTTAACTCCGCTCAGGCTGCCCCACGGCACACGAGATTGATCCCTTAGTGCTGCTTCCTTCCGGACCTGACACGGTTCAGAATTTCCCGTTGCGTAGGACCTGAACATCTTCATCACTTACTCAGGCCAGACCTCACAAGATAGCCCCGGGGCCAGGAATTCGACCCTGCTACAGCGGGTTGCAGGTGTAGGGCACCGCTACCTCCCCGTCTAGCGCGGCAATTCTGATTAATAAACCCTGCCCATATTTGGGAAGGGATAATTATCTGGCGGAGAGAGAGGGATTTGAACCCTCGAGACAGGGGTAACCCGTCTACTCGATTTCCAGTCGAGCGCCTTCGACCACTCAGCCATCTCTCCACACTCTATTTTTATTTACTTTCTGGAGTCGCGCGGAATGACTCCACAACGACTGACTATAATATTCTACCCGGTATTGCGATTAATCGCAAGTGTCAACCATAATATGGACCAAGGGTCATTTCGGAGACGATCCCCGACTTGCTCTATTCCAGCAGGAATAGCGGCAGGTTGTGGCGTAGTAGTCTTAGGGCACGTTCCGCTTAGAAATCAAATTATAGGTAAAGGATATCTTTTATGCAAATACAAATATTGGCCAGCGGCAGCAGTGGTAATGCGGTTTTCTTTGAACTGGGCAACACCCGGATCCTGATTGATGCCGGGATCAGTGCCCGGCGTATCGAGCGTGGCCTAGCCAGCATCGGCGTCAAAGCAGGGGATCTGGATGCTATACTGATTACTCATGAACACAGCGATCATATAAGTGGGGTTGATGTTTTGGCCCGGAGGCATCACCTGCCGGTTTACGCCCGTCCCCGAACCTGGAATATGCTGCGTTTTAGAGACAAACTGGATAGTGATTGCTGCCGGGAACTGTCCGGCAGCCTGGGGATCGGCCAGGTTAAGGTGGTACCCTTCCCTATCTCTCACGATGCCGTGGATCCGGTGGGCTTCTGTCTTTATCACCAGCAGATGAAATACGTGATAGCAACTGACCTGGGAGTGGTTACTCCGGTGGTCAAGGAGGCTCTGGCCTGTGCTGATGCCGTGGTCCTGGAAGCAAATCATGACCTGGAGATGTTAAAAAACGGTCCTTATCCCTTCTATCTCAAACGGAGGATCAGGAGCGAGGTTGGGCACCTGTCCAACAATGATGCGGCCGACCTCCTGACTGGTATTCCGCGGAAATCCACCATGCAGGTATTCCTGGCTCACCTCAGCCGGCAGAACAACCTTCCGGCACTGGCAGAGAGGATAGTACGCCAGCGTTTAAGTGAACACGGGTGTGATGTAGGTCACGAGGTGGTTATACATATGACTTACCCGGACCAGATTTCCGGTTATTGCAGATAATCACCCGCAAGTATTTTGCGACGCATAACCCGATACCCAGGTGGGCAAACAGGTTTGCAAAAACGGGCTGCTGGCTGGCATGACCCCGCGAAATCAGTCTTGCCAGCACTTTTTTAGGTTACTTATCTCAAAAAACTTTTCCCGGATTCAGTATCAGGTTGGGATCGAAGGATTTCTTAATGGCCCTCATAAGGTTTAGCTTGGTCGGGTCAATAAACCTTGCCAGGGCTTCCTTTCTTTTCGCCCCCACCCCATGTTCCCCGGAGAGCGTCCCACCCCGGGCATAGGCTTTCTCATAGATCTCTGCCAACACCTGGTCCCGTACCATCGGCCATTCAGTGTCGGTTAAACCCTCCTTGAGCAGGGTGGCGTGAATATTTCCGTCCCCGGCGTGTCCAAAGCAGGCAATTTTGATATGGTGACGGTCAGCGATGACCTGAATTTCGGCCACGGTTTCCGGTATTTCACTCATTGGTACCACGATGTCTTCCAGGCTGTGAACGGGACTGGTTACTCTGAGAGCTTCCGCCAAAACCCGGCGCGGTTTCCAGATCCTTTCCTGGGTCGCCGGATTATCCCCCACCAGTACATCCATGGCACCGTTTTCAACCAGCAGGTCGGCCACTGCTTCCATGTCCTGTTCCAAATGGACCCGGGTAGTGCTTTCCAGCTCAATTATTATGTACGCCCCGGCTTCATGGTTCGGGAGTTCTCTTTCCAGGAACGCTTCTGCGGACCTGATGCACAAATTATCCATAAACTCTATGGAAGTGGGTATTATCCCGCTCTGTTTCATAACCCTGGGGACCACTGCGATAGCCTCGTGCATATCCTTAAAAGGAGCAAGCAGTACCGCGTTGTACTGGGGTCGCGGCAGGAGCTTAAGGTAAACCTTGGTGACAATCCCCAGTGTGCCTTCTGAGCCCACCAGCAGATGAATCAGATCATATCCGGTAACATCCTTGAGACATTTCCCTCCCAGGTTAAGGATATCTCCCTTGGGAAGCACCACCTCCAGTCCATAAACGTGGTTGGAGGTTACGCCGTATTTGACCGCTTTGTTCCCGCCCGCATTGGTTGCTATGTTCCCCCCGATGAAAGAACTGTCTGCGCTGCAGGGGTCCCCCGCGTACAGAAACCCTTCCTCACGGGCCAGTCGTTGCACCTCACCGGTAGTAACCCCCGCCTCAACCACCATAAACATATTATTCCGGTCAAGCTCCAGGATCCGGTTCAGACGCTCCAGGGATAGCACAATCCCTCTATGAAATGGGATCGCTCCGGCGGCCAGACCGGTGCCGGCTCCCCGTGGGGTTACCGGAATCAACTCCCGGTTGGCCAGTTGCATAATCTGGGCTATCTGCAGCGTGTTTTCCGGTTTGACTACCGCTTCCGGCATCTGCCTCCACTTGTCCTCACCGACCTCGTCGTGCGAATAGGGGAACATCTGGTCCGGACCCGTTAACACGTTACGGGGCCCGGCAATACTGACAAGCTCGGCAATTATCTCTGAGGTTACCCGGTTATAGCCCATCTTTTGACCCTCCTATTAATGGCAACTCGTTTTTTATGTGTCATATTATACGGCTTACTCCACCTGAGGGCCATGCTTTGTCGGCCGAAGACCCCATTTATATTAAGACTTAATCCGCCCACTGATAGCCAAACCCTGACCACCTTTAAATGACCGGAAATGCTATTTTTTTCAGTGGTTGCTGTTAACAGGAAATGTTACAATGACGTCAGAATGTTGCCAAAAATCAGGCGAAGGGAGGGGCAGTGAAGAAGTACGCCGTAGAAAAAAATACGATTTAATTGAGGAGGGGGAATTTGTAGTGGAAATAAAACCGATGGAGAGGATTTGGGAAAAAGTATGGCCGGATTATTGGCCGCGTTCCATTGAATACGGGAGAGAATCGATAGTCTGGCATCTTTATCATAATGCGAACCGGTTTGCCAACAAACCGGCCATAATCTATTACGGAACCGAGATCACCTTCAAAGAGCTGAAAGATCTGGTTTGGAAGGCCGCCGGAGGATTAAGGAAATTAGGGGTTACCAAGGGTGACCGGGTGTACCTGGCCCTCGAAAACTGTCCTCAGTTCATCATCTCCTACTATGCCACCATGGCATTGGGCGCGATCGTTATTGCCGGCAGTCCTATGTATAAGGGCGGTGAACTGACTTATGTCCTGAATGACTGCACTGCCAAGGTGGTGATAATGGAAGATGCTCTTTTTCCTATCCTGCAGAGCATCCGCGCTAATGTACCTTCTGTGGAATCGGTGGTGATCACCTCTCTGGCCGAGTATTTACCCGCTGAGCCAGTCCTTCCGGTACCTCCCGGTTTGGCAGTTGAGGGTGGTGAATATCCTGATACCATTGACTGGAAGCAGTTTATTGCCAGTGAACCCCTGGATAGGATAGCCGAGCTTGATATAAAGAGCGATGTGGCCCTTCTGCAATACACCTCGGGAACCACCGGTAATCCCAAGGGGGCCATGATAACCCATTTAAACATTATGGCCAATGCCACCTCGGCGCCTATGTCGGTAAACGCCACCGCAGAGGATGTCTATCTGACCGTCCTGCCCCTGTTCCACGTCACCGGGATGACCAACAGCATGAATGCTCCGGTATATCTCGGCGCCACCATGGTACTTATCGCTCGATTTGATGCCGAGACCCTGCTGATGGCCATCCAGAAGTATAAGTGTTCGGTCTGGCTGGCCATCACTACCATGAACATTGCCGTGATCAATCACCCTAACCTTATGAACTACGACATCTCATCACTGCGTGCTCTTATATCTGGCGGAGCACCCGTACCGCCGGTGATCGTCGAAAAGTATCGTTCAATGACCGGCTGTAACCTGGTAGAAGGCTTTGGTATGAGTGAAACCATCTCCGCCACTATTCTGAATCCCCTGGACCGCAACAAACTGGGGAGCATCGGCATACCCATGGTAGCGGTTGACATCCGGGTAGCGGACCTTAAAGACGAAACCAAGGATGTTCCACTGGGTGAAGAGGGAGAGTTATGGCAAAAGGCGCCCTCGGTAGCGATTGGTTACTGGAACAAACCCGAGGCCACTACGGAGACATTCCTCGGAGACGGTTGGATGAAAACCGGGGATATCGTCAAGCTGGATGAAGAGGGTTATGTGTATATCTGCGGCCGTACCAAGGAACTTATCAAGGCTTCGGGATACAGCGTTTTCCCGGCTGAGGTTGAGGAATACCTGTACCACCACCCATCGATAGCTGAATGCTGCGTAATCGGAGTACCTCACGAATACCGGGGTGAGGACGTCAAGGCCTACGTCGTCCTAAAGCCGGAATGGGTAGGCAAAATCACCGAACAGGAACTGGTGGAATGGGCCCGGGGCGAGATGTCGGTCTATAAGTATCCCCGCACCATCGAATTCCGCGACTCCCTGCCGAAGAGCGGAACAGGCAAGATTATGCGCAAGATACTGAAGGCCGAAGTGGCAGAGATGGCGGCTGCCAAAGAGCAGGCCTAACCACCAAATGATAAAACAATTGACTTCTGTTTCAGCTTCGTCACCACAAGATTCAAGCTCTTACCTGAGGCGAAATCTTTAGTGTTACCAGTGTGAAATGGCTGAGCGAAGTCAGGTCCCCACAGCAGTAAGAGACTGCATGAGAGCATTCAATTCCCGGAAAACCCTGACATAAGAGGGGTTGGCGATAAGGCCGACCCCTTTATCTATTAATCCCAACCTGTGACTACCGGATTCGAAGTCCGTTCTTATATCCTTTCCGGCATGGTTTAGTCTACCAGCCCTCGGCCCCGATCAGGGGGACAAACCGCACTATCGCCAGTTCGTCTTCCTGCAGTTCACCGCTTACATTTCGCGTTATTCGCAGCAATCGCTGATCGATCCGGTCTCCTACCGGGATTACCAGCCTTCCCCCCGGTGTTAACTGACCTACCAGTGATTCAGGTACCACCGGGGCCCCTGCTGAAACCAGTATCGCATCAAAAGGCGCTTCTTCCGGCCAGCCTTTAGTGCCATCCCCAGTACGCAGGTGGACGTTAGTATAACCCAGGCCTTCTATTGTTTTCTTGGCCGCTTCGGCCAGTGGTGCCAGGGTTTCGATGGAATAGACCTCGGCTGCAACCCGAGACAAGACCGCTGCCGCATACCCTGAACCAGTGCCAATCTCAAGGACTCGATCAGACGGGGCGGTTCCCAGGGCTTCAATCATAAAGGCCACTATGTATGGCTGGCTTATGGTCTGTCCGTATCCTATCGGCAGGGGCTGATCTTCATAGGCAAACACCTGCTGGCCCGGGGGGACAAACCGGTGTCGCGGAACTTCCAGCATTGCACGAATGACTCTCTCGTCAGACACTCCCCGTGCCCGAATCTGCTCCTCTACCATACGCCTTCGCTCATTAATGTAATCAAGGCCCTTATTCATCCCAAAACAGCTCACCTGCAAGCTCCCTTCCGCAAAATCCCACACTTGTCTTACCCTACAGTTTAACCCCAATCCTTCGTTACCCTCAACCTTCCCCTTTTTCGCCTGATTCTTGACCCCAAACCTCGGTTCTATTTTACACAGGAATGTTCACTCATCATATCCCCCAGGTATTATTGTATTCTTGACTTTCAGGTTCCTTGAATAACCTTCATCCGGTCATTGTAAAGCTGGGATGTGGCAAAAAGTCACGTATCCACGGGACGCAAGCACAAATTGTTCTGGTTGGAAATATAATGTATTTAGATTAGTTCGTTTTATCGGCGTACCACCAA
Source organism: Syntrophomonadales bacterium (assembly GCA_050951725.1). GTDB lineage: Bacteria > Bacillota > Syntrophomonadia > Syntrophomonadales > DTU052 > DTU052. The sequence goes on from JBMNJO010000024.1 coordinate 120,168, forward strand.
CGCCATCCGTAAGGAAGTGATTAACAGTGAAGGTTGTAAGGCATGAAAAGCACCGGGGAAAATACATCGGGCAAAAAACCGGAGCAGAAGGGGACTATCTAGCCACCACCAAAACAGAAGAACCAGACCCGGGTAAACCCGCAGGTGGTACTGGCTCCACCAACCCCAGGTGTCGTGTTTGTCCTTTACATCAACCCGGCTTTTCTTTGGATAATCCAGTCGACCCGTCAATGTTTGACCCTGAGGTCATTAATGAGCTGTTAAAGTCCGAGTTGTTCAAGGATAGTGACTGCGGATGCGACACCACTGTAATAGTGATCGGAAATGTTTTAATTATTAACCGCAATGCCACCTGTCACAGTACATCCAGTTAAAAGCCTCCATGTAGAAAGTAACTTTTTAACTTCGAATCCATAATATGTTATATAACGGTATAAGGGGGTGCTAAGATGAGTCCACGCCCAGAAGGCAACCACGCAGTCGACCCAGAGTGTTGCTGCCCCAGAAAGCTTAAGTTCTTTATTTTCGGAAATACCTGGATCAATAATTACAATTCTGCCTGCCCGGATATCCCTCTAAACGGCAATGCGCAATAAAGTCCTAACCGGAGAAGCAAAACCTAAGTAACATTTGGCCAACATACTCTATTGGTACCTTGGTCTGAACACTTATCCAACTAGTTCCATATTATAAACCAAATTCAGGAAGGAGGTCTGTTTGATGGCCGAAATGCCTAATGCTATGACTCCCGAAAACATTGCCGCTGTAGCTCAAAGTGCCGGTGAAATCATTGGAGCCCTGGTAAATCAGAACCGGTCCGGAGGAATCGACTGCTGTGGCAATAACAGTGGCAGTTCATGCTGCTGCCCCAGGAAGATTAAGTTCTTTATCTTTGGCAACACCTGGATTAATAACTACAACGCTGCTTGCCCGGGTTTAGTTCCTTGTGCTGAATAGTTGATGGGTTTGTTTTTAGTTGTAGGGTACATCAAAAATCGAGGAAGGAGGTTTTACAGATGGCTGATATGCCCAATGCTTTTACCCCGGAAAACATTGCCGCTGTAGCTCAACATGCCGATAAGATACTAGCCGCTGTGTTTGGCACGGCTCTGCCGCAGGCTCCTGCGCCAGCTCCGGAACCAGCCCCTACACCGGTAAATGCTCCAGTTCAGGTTGAAACCAGGGTTAAGCCTGCCCCAAGACCCCCTCATCCCAGGCCTGAACCCAGACCCGACCCTGAATGCTGCTGCCCCAATAATCTTAAGTTCTTTATCTTTGGCAACACCTGGATCAACAACTACAACGCCACCTGCCCGTTAGTAGTAAGCTGATTATAATCAGAAATTCATCGAGCCGCTTTCTTCATGGAGCGGCTCTGATCTTTATTGAAATAAAGGGGATTGCCGCAAAACCGCAACCCCCTTTTATGTTCAAATATGGCGGAGAGAGTGGGATTCGAACCCACGGGACGATTCCTCGCCCACACGATTTCGAGTCGTGCGCCTTAAACCGGACTCAGCCATCTCTCCGTATTTTATTGAAGAAAGAACTCAGGAGTTCTCCGCATTCCGCCGCCAATACTCCTGATCTCACCTTCACCTGGTGATTCAGCCAGGGCACGTCCAGGATGTCCAAAACGGAACCGGCTGCACCAGTTTTGGGGTCTGACGCCCCAAATACAAGGCGACCCAAACGAGCCTGTAACATGGCTCCTGCACACATAGCACAGGGCTCCAGGGTGACATACATGGTGGCGTCACCCAATCTCCAGGTTCCAAGTCGCTGGGTAGCTCTTCTGATGGCCAGCATCTCGGCATGCGCCGTAGGGTCCCCGGTTCTTTCCTTCTCATTAAAGGCTCGAGCCACGATCTCATTGTCCATCACGATAATCGCGCCAACTGGCACGTCATTTGACTCCAAAGCCGATTCTGCCAGACCCAAGGCAATTTTCATATACTCGTCATCCACTAAAGGATCACCATCACAATCCACATAAGCTGCACTTAGATTGTAGGTTATGCCTCTGCTACTGTCAAGGAACCTGTGTACATGCCCGTACAACCCGGAACCTCGTCCGGGAAGTGATTAGAAACCCCGCAAGTTTATTGCGGGGTATATGTTCCTATGGTGCGCCCGAAGGGATTCGAACCCCTGGCCCTCGGTTTAGGAAACCGATGCTCTATCCTGCTGAGCTACGGGCGCATAACAATGGCGCGCCCGGCAGGATTCGAACCTGCGACCACCGGATTCGTAGTCCGTTACTCTATCCAGCTGAGCTACGGGCGCGCATTAAATGGCGGAGAGAGTGGGATTCGAACCCACGAAGCGGGGTTTAGCCGCTTAATCGCTTAGCAGGCGACCGCCTTCGTCCTACTCGGCCATCTCTCCACAGTTATTCAGTTGTTATGGCGGAGGAGGTGGGATTCGAACCCACGGAACCCGCAAAGGTTCAACGGTTTTCAAGACCGCCTCCTTCAACCGCTCGGACACCCCTCCAGAAGCGGCACTCCTGTTGAGTGCAACTAGAAGTATAGCACAGAAAATTTGGCCTTGTCAACGAAGGGATATGGCCTCAAAAACCTCATACTCCAGATGTCTATATATAATAAACGCTTTACTTGATTTTGTCCAATCCTCCCATATAGGGACGCAGTACCTGGGGAATTACAACTGATCCATCAGGCAGCTGATAGTTCTCCAGGATCGCCGCTACCGTCCGACCCACGGCTACACCCGAACCGTTGAGGGTATGGCAGTACTGCGGCTTGCTCTGATTCTCCGGGCGGTACCGGATGTTGGCCCGACGGGCCTGGAAGTCCTCACAGTTGGAGCAGGAGGAGATCTCCCGATATTCGCCGTAATAGGGCAACCAGACCTCAATATCGTAAGTCTTGCCCGCTGAAAAACCCAGATCACCAGTACACAAGGCTATTACCCGGTATGGCAGTTCCAGAAGCTGCAGTACCTCTTCGGCATTGCGGGTCATACCTTCCAGCTCTTCGTAGGAATTTTCCCGACTGGTGACCTTGACCATCTCTACCTTGTTGAACTGGTGCTGCCTGATTATGCCCCGGGTGTCACGCCCGTGAGAGCCGGCTTCAGCCCGGAAACAGGCAGTATATGCTGTCAGGTAAATAGGAAGATCGTCAGCATTCAGTATCTCTTCCCGGTACAGGTTGGTAAGGGGTACTTCGGCTGTCGGCACCATATACATATCGCGCCCTTCGATCTTGAACATGTCTTCGGCAAACTTGGGCAGCTGTCCGGTTCCCTGCATGCATTCAGCATTGACCATAAACGGTGGAAACACCTCACGGTAGCCATGTTTATCGACATGCAGGTCAAGCATGAAGTTCACCAGGGCCCTCTCCAAACGGGCCCCGACTCCTTTATAAACCGTAAACCGGGCCCCCGACAGCTTGGCGGCCCTTTCAAAGTCAAGTATGTCAAGCCGGGTACCCAGATCCCAGTGAGGCAGAGGGGCGAAATCAAAATCCCTGGGTTTCCCCCACTTTCTCACCTCAACGTTATCTTCTTCCCCTGAACCTATGGGTACCGAATCGTGGGGAAGGTTGGGCAGGGTCAGAAGTACGCTCTCTATCTTTTCTTCCAGGGCCTTAAGCTTGTCATCAATATCCTTGATTTCCTGCCCTATTTCCTTAACCTTGGCCATTAACTCGGTAGGTTCTTTTCCCGCCTTTTTAAGCTTGCCAATCTCCTGTGAGGTCCGGTTGCGGTAGTTTTTTTTCTCTTCTACATCCACCAGCAGCCGTCTCCGTACCTCATCCATGTTAAGGAATTCGTCTAATCCTGCCTTAGAGCCTTTGAGCCCCAGTTTGTGTGCCACCATTTCAGGATTGGCCCTTATTAGCTTGGAATCTAACATGCTACCTCCTTAGAAACTTAGCACCTTAACGTTACTTATTCCATCGATTGCTTTCAACCGGGCCAGTGTATCAGGGTCCACTTCAGCATCGACATTGACCACCATCAGAGCCATGTCCCCTTTAACCTTACGTGCCACTCGCATCATGGCTATATTGATGCCTGCATCACCAAAGACCGTTGTAAATGGCCCGATTATCCGGGGACGGTCTTCATTGGCGGCAATCACCACATGCCCTACCGGCAGAATATCAGTCTCGTAACCATTAAAGTCCACGATCACCGGTTCACCGGTTGCAGTCAAGGTTCCCGCTATATCCAGCTGATAGTTGTGATTATAGATTTTAGCTTTAATCAGGTTTATATAACCTTTTTCTTTGCGGCCCTTCTTTTCATAGACCTTGATTCCCCGTTCTTCAGCCAGCATTTTGGCGTTAACATAGTTGACCCGGTCGGCGAGCACGGGAGTAAGCAGCCCTTTAAGAAATGCGATGGTCAGTATCTCCTTATCATGATTGGCGATTTCACCGCAATAGGTGATCTCCACCCGATCGATGGGGGCTTTCTCTATCTGATAATAAAAGCTGCCCATAGCCTCGCATAACTCGATAAAAGGCCTGAAGAATTCGAGGTCCTGGCGAAGAATGGTCGGCAGGTTAACCACGTTGGGAACCATTTCTCCCTTCAGGGCTTTGATAACCTGTTCCGCAATATTAATACCCACGCGCTCCTGGGCTTCTCTGGTGTCTGCTCCGAGATGCGGGGTCACCACCACATTCTTGAATGCGAATAATGGATTGTTTTCCGCCGGTTCCTCTTCAAAGACATCCAGCCCGGCACTGGCCACCTTGCCTGTTTCCAGCGCTTCAAGCAGAGCCTGTTCGTTTATTATGCCACCCCGGGCACAGTTGATCACCCTTACCCCATCTTTAGCGATGGCCAGTTCTTTTCTGCCGATCATGCCCATGGTTTCCTGGTTGCGGGGGGTATGGACTGTAATGAAATCAGCTTCCCTCACCAGTTCCTCCAGGGTGTTTTTCTTTTCCGCTCCAAACCGGACAAATCTCTCATCGGGTATATAGGGATCATAGGCTATGACCTTCATGTTGAATGATGCCAACCGCTCAGCCACCATGGAGCCGATTCGGCCCAAGCCCACTATTCCAACGGTCTTGCCGTATAACTCCACTCCCCGGAAGGGTTTTCGGTCCCATTTGCCGCCTTTTACAAAGGCATTGGCCTGAGGAATGTTTCGTGATGAGGATATCAAGAGACCAATGGTCTGTTCAGCTGCTGATATCGTATTACTGTCCGGGGTGTTGGCTACAATGATCCCGCGGCGGGTGCAGGCCGGAACGTTTATATTGTCAATACCATTTCCTGCGCGGCCTACCACTTTAAGTTTCTTGCCGGCATTAACCAGTTCTTCATCCACCTTGGTAACGCTCCGTACAATCAAGGCATCATAGTCGCCAATTATTTCAAGCAGTTCCTGGCGATCAATGCCGTCCCGGAAATGGACCTCCAGTTCCTTCTGCAGCAGGGCTAAACCCTCTTCCGAAACCCTCTCTGATATTAAAACCTTAGGTTTCGTCATACTAAGCTTCCTCCTTTTCTACTAACAGTTCCTGTACCTTATTTGTCCCCTGTCCGATTTTAATTGGAAAACCGTTTTCGTAGAGTACAATCTCCAATGCCGCCAAGGCCGACAACAGATCAAGGGGACGAACAAAACCAAGATGCCCAATACGGAATATAACATCATTCATCTTCTGCTGTCCGCCCGCAACTACCACTCCGAAACGGTCGAGAAGTATCTTGCGGATTTTGTTGGCCCCTATCCCCTCAGGAGCCAGCACCGAGGTCAGTGAACAGGACGCAATGGAATCATCCGCCAACGGGGTCAAACCCATGGCTTTCACCCCGGTCCTCACCAGATCCCGGCAGAATCTGTGTCTTTTTATAACGTTATCAAGTCCCTCGTCAAGCAGCAGCTTCAATGCTTCCTGCAGTCCAAAAAAGAGCGAAATTGCTGGAGTATAGGGGGTTTGACCCTTCTGCAAATACTGTAATGCGGACTCCAGGTCCCAATAGAACTTGGGGTTTTTGCAGTTTTTTGATACCTCAATGGCCCGGGGACTGACACTCATGAAAGATAGCCCCGGAGGCAGCATAAAGGCCTTCTGGGAACCGCTGACAACAACATCCAGACCCCACTCATCAGTGGGAAGGTTCATAGCCCCCAGTCCGCTGACTGCATCAACCATCAGCAATGCCGGGTGATCTCCCATAGCATCCTTAATGGCTTTGACATCATTAACCACCCCGGTAGAGGTTTCATTATGTGTAACCAGGACCACCTTGATCTGGTGGTCTTTATCCCGGGCTATGGCATCCCTTACCACCTCAGGATCAGCCGGCTGTCCCCAGGTAAAATCAAGTTTGTCAACATCCGCACCAAACTGAGCCGCAATTTTGGCAAACCGGTCACCAAAAACTCCAATTGAAATCGCCAGAACCTTGTCTCCAGGTGAAATAAAATTCACAACTGCAGCTTCCATGGCTCCGGTACCAGCAGCAGGAAAGATGACTACATCGTTTTTTGTCTGGTAAATCTTCTTAACGCCTGCGGTAACCTCTTCCATCAACTCCTTAAATTCCGGTCCCCGGTGATTGATCATTGGCTTGCTCATTGCCCTCAATACACTGGTCGGAACGGGGGTTGGCCCCGGCAAGAGTAAGTACTGCTGCTCAACGTTCATAAATACCCTCCTCCAGATAAAATAATAACCCCTCGTCATCTAGGGACGAGAGGTTCCCGCGTTGCCACCCTTGTTAGTCAGAGTTAACTGACTCACTCAAGTGATGATAACGGAATCACCGCTGTTGCTCTTCACAACCCACTCCAGGGCGGAACGGTTAAGCCTCTGCACCGGTTCTCACCAGCCACCGGTTCTCTTGGCCAGTAGGACTTTCCTTTTCCCCTTCATTATGTTTCGACATATTACTTATTGCAGTATTATATTATACCCAATAAAACATTACAACCTTACTATATCATAACTAAAGATTCTTGTGGACGGTAAGCCCCGCTTAATTCAGGCCAGGATGCCATCGATTAAGCTCCTACCAGCCTCGTTCCTGCATCCTTTCCTCAGGTGCCAGGGTCTTGATGTCCACACCAGTCATGGCCTCTCCCAGATCCCTGGAGACTTCCGCCAATACCTTGGGGTCATCAAAATGGGTTGTGGCAGCCACAATAGCTTTTGCTCTGGCCATGGGATCACTGGACTTGAATATCCCCGAACCCACAAAATTACCATCTGCTCCCAGCTGCATCATCAAGGCCGCATCAGCTGGTGTAGCTATGCCTCCGGCTGAGAAATTGACTACCGGTAAGCGTCCGGTCTCAGCTACCTCCAACACAAGTTCGTAAGGCGCCTGCAGGTCTTTGGCTGCGGTCATCAATTCCTCTTTGGGCAGCCCTTTCAGCCAGCGGATATCGTCCATGACCTGACGCATATGGCGGACGGCCTCCACCACGTTACCAGTTCCCGGTTCACCCTTGGTGCGAATCATTGCCGCTCCTTCCCCTATCCGGCGAAGAGCTTCCCCCAGATTACGGGCCCCGCAGACAAAGGGAACGTTGAATGCCTTCTTGTTTACGTGATACTTCTCGTCAGCTGGGGTCAGTACCTCACTTTCGTCGATATAATCGACTCCTAATGATTCCAGGATCTGCGCCTCTACAAAATGGCCTATTCTGCACTTGGCCATTACCGGTATAGTAACGGCATCCATAATCCTCAGGATAACCGTAGGGTCAGCCATCCTCGCCACCCCTCCGGCAGCGCGGATATCGGCAGGTACTCTTTCTAAAGCCATTACCGCACAGGCCCCTGCTTGTTCAGCTATTTTGGCCTGTTCGGGAGTAGTTACGTCCATAATGACCCCGCCTTTCAGCACCTGGGCCAAATCCTTTTTAACGGCTAATGTTCCTTTTTGGGCCACTTTCGTCTCCCCCTTTTTTACCAAACAATTTTATCAAAATCCGGGTTACGTAACAATTATAAATCTTCTTCTTCGCTCTTGAAATGCGCTATTGATACTATCCTATCTCCCTCATCAAGTCTCATCAAGACGACTCCTCTGGTGTACCGGCCTTGCTTGGAAATATCTTCGACCGCCAGACGTATCACAATACCATTGCTGGTAAGTATCATCAATTCCTCATCATCAACTACCACCTTGGCGCCAATAACTGCACCATTCTTATCCGAGATGTTTATGGCCTTCAGTCCCTTGCCCCCTCGCTTCTGTACCCGGAAGAGTTCCAGGGCGCTGCGTTTTCCATAACCCTTTTCCGTAGCCAGGACCAAATCGGCCCCTTCCTTATACTTGTCAACATCGACTACAGTATCTCCATCATCCAGGGTTATCCCCTTGACCCCGGTGGCTGACCTTCCCATGGGTCTGACATCGCCTTCATCGAATACTATCGCCATACCGGTGGATGCCACCAGGACAATCCTGTCACCTGCCCGGGTTCTCTTCACCCCAACCAGCTCATCGTCATCCCTCAGGTTGATGGCAATTATTCCGTTCCTCCTTATGTGCTCGAAGGCAGAGGTTGAAACCTTCTTTACGATCCCTCTCCTGGTTGCCATCAGGAGGTTCTGTTCCTCCTGAAAGTCATTGACCGCAATAATTGTAGTCACCTTCTCCTGGGGGTCCAGGGAAAGGAAGTTTATCGCCGGTGTACCTCTGGCTTGACGGGAGGCCTCAGGAATGTTGTAAGCCTTGGAAGAGTATACCTTGCCTTTATTAGTAAAGAAGAGAATCGTCGCCAGGTTGCTGGTGACAAATATCTCTGTTGCAAAATCTTCCATCTTGGTGGTGGTGCCAACCAGACCTTTGCCGCCCCGGTTTTGGGTACGATAGGTGCTAAGCGGCTGCCTCTTAATATAACCCCGGTTGGTCAGGTTTACAACAATACTTTCTTCCTGAATCAGATCCTCAATATCCTCGGTGTATTCGCTCTGCTCAACCTCCGTACGTCGGGGGTCTGCATACTTCTCCTTAACATTTGTCAGGTCTTCTTTAATCAGAGCTACCACGCGTTCCGGACGCGCCAAAATATCCTCCAGATCATGGATCTGTTCCAGGAGATCCAGGAACTCATCCTCCAGCTTTTCACGTTCCAGCCCCGTCAATCGTCGTAGCCGCATATCCAGAATGGCATTCGCCTGCTCTTCCGACAGCCCGAATTCCCTCATCAATCCTTCGCGGGCTTCCCTATCATTCTCAGCATTCCGTATCAGCCGGACCACATCATCCATATGGTTCAGGGCTATTCGCAGGCCTTCAACGATATGGAGCCTCTTTCGGGCAACCTCCAGTTCATATTCGGTACGGCGAGTTATTATCTCTTTACGGTGGTCAAGGTAAAGGGACAGCATCTCTTTCAAATTCAGCACTCGAGGAACTGAATCTACCAGGGCCAGCATAGTAACCCCGAAAGTCTCCTGCATCTGGGTATGCTTGTAGAGGTGATTCAGTACAATCTGCGGTGATACATCCTTGCGGATTTCTATAACAATTCGAATGCCGGTGCGGTCACTCTCATCCCGCAGATCAGTGATGCCGTCTATTCTTTTTTCACGTACCAGGTCCGCAATTTTTTCAACCAGACGAGATTTATTTACCATATATGGGATTTCGGTAACAATGATCTGGTACTTGCCATTTTTTATCTCCTCGATTGATGCCTTGCTGCGTACCTTGATAGATCCCCGACCGGTGGTGTAGGCGTCCCGGATGCCTTTTATTCCAGTTATTATCGCACCTGTAGGAAAGTCGGGGGCCTTGATTACCCGCATCAGTTCACTTATATCAGCGTCCGGCTGTTCCAGCAGCAGAATAAGTCCGTCCGCCACCTCACCCAGGTTATGGGGTGGAATATTGGTTGCCATACCCACCGCAATCCCCGCTGAACCGTTTATTAGCAGATTGGGAACCCTGGAGGGCAGTACTTCCGGTTCCTCCCGGGTGTCATCGTAATTTGGCTTAAAGGAAACCGTTTTCTTGTCAATATCGGTCAGCATTTCCATGGCAATCGGTGCCATGCGGACCTCAGTATACCGCATAGCCGCAGCCGAATCACCATCAATGGACCCAAAGTTGCCATGCCCGTCAACCATAGGGTAACGGAACGAGAAATTCTGTGCCATGCGGACCATGGCATCATAAACAGCCGAATCTCCATGAGGGTGATACTTACCCAGGACCTCCCCCACAAGGTTGGCTGATTTGCGATGTGGTTTATCAGGAGTCATACCTTTTTCATAGAGTGCATATAGAATTCGGCGGTGGACTGGCTTGAGTCCATCTCTGACGTCCGGCAGCGCACGGGATACTATAACACTCATTGAGTAATCAAGGAATGACCTCTTAACTTCCTGTTCTATGTCAATCGGTATTATTCTCGAGCCTTCAGCGCTCAATATGATTCCCCCTATGTAGATTTGCAATTATTTTAAACGATAGATAATTTATGCCTTAATAACCAGCAGGCCTTGATTTGCACAAACATAGTCTATCATAACCGGCGATGATTAAACAGTTGTCACCAGTCGAATGAGAGTAAAGAAAAAAAGCGCCGGATAGACGCTCTTTCTCCTTTAATTAAGGGATGGATGTCCTTTATTTAATGCAGCTTCGAGGCCCACTTTTTTACTTCTGTAATGGCTTCTTCGTCAATATCTCCATCCCATTTAAACCCCGGCGTCACCAGATTGGCATTGAGCTGTCTGGATTTATCCTCCAGTATGTCAACTGCCCGGCAGTACTCGTCCCAATTGCTGTCCCCAGGGCCAAAGACAGCCACCTTCTTTCCCGTCAGGTCCAATTGGTCCATTTCATCGTAGAAGTCCAGGAAGTCATCCTGCAGTTCGCCCTCGTTCCAGGTAGAAGAGCCCAGAACTATAAGATCATAATTAATAATATCCTGAGGGGAAATGTCGATTACATTTCTGGTGGTTACATCAAATCTTGATTTCAGTTCTTCCGACAGAGCTGCAGCCAAAGTCTCAGTGTTACCCGTATTGGAACCATAGACGATAATAGCCTTTTCCAAAAAAAATCCCTCCTATCTTTTCGCAGGGGAATCACACATACCACCATTATTATGAGAAAATATGCAGCAGATTATCCCTCATAATCTAGGTAGCTCTGACTCTAGGCCGTGTTTTTAACTTCAGGCGGATCCGGCAGCACCGTTATAAAGTACAACCTCTTGGGGCAGTCTATTGGATAGTGATTTATTGCTGTAAGAGGAGGTGAGGTAATGCCCAACCTGACCAATATGGAATTGGACAGCCTGCGGGAAATTATAATGGAGGAAACCCTGGCTGCAAGCAAGTTTGCCGCCTACGCTCAGACGGCTACCGATGCTTCCCTCAAAAATTATCTGACCAAAGCTTCGCAGGACGCAAGTCGTAACGTCCAGAATCTCAGACAATTCTTATCGCAAGGAGGTTAAAAAGCATGCTTAAAGATAAAGATATCGCCACAGACTGCATTGAAATGCATAAACATGGAGCCATCGACTTGACCAGAATGGCCCTTGAATGCTTCAATCCCCAACTCAGGCAGACATTTATCACCATGCGTAACAAGTGTGAACAATCACAGAGTGAACTAGCCCAGATGGCAACCAGCAAAGGTTGGTATATACCTTCTCCAGGCGCGGACTCCGGCGAGATTAGCAAGATATCGCAGTCACTTTCTCAAATCTCTTAGTCCATCATTAACCTTAAAAAACCCGGGAATTCCCGGGTTTTATTTACTTTGGACGCCAACAAAAAGCCGCACCTGAATTGTGGATGCGGCCATTGGGTATCCGCGTTTTGGAGCTGACGAAAAAATGTAAAATAGATTGTTGGTTCGATTCCTATCTATGCCTCCGTGCCAGCGTCTGTTTACGAAGATTCGACTTCGTCGTTCCTGATTAAATACTGGTGGAAGAAATACTCTCCGATGGCTATCAAAACGCCGAACGTTAAAATTGCGGTAATGGTCAGGTCAAAAGTGGTAAAGAGCAAGCTCATGATATAAGCCACTAAACCTGCCATTACACCGTCCCCAATCGATGCGACTATATTACCATAGCTAGGGAGAATCACCAGATCCCCTATCAGGTAATTTACAGCCGTTGTTACAATCGAGACAGCCAAAATCCAAGTCCATGCATTCCGCTCCAGGAAGTAAAAAGCTATCGCTGCCACGATTAAGGTCATGATAAATTTGATAGCCAGAGAGGTTCCGGTTTTGTCCATTTTAAGGTCCTCCTTTCTTCCGTTTTTGATGTTGTACAGGCCTTACCTGAGTTCTGAAAGACATTTACTTTGTCCATTTTACCCATAGTAACTCGTATCTATTCGAAACAGTGCACCTGGCTGCATGAAGAGCTGCTCAAGTTTATTGGGAAAGCCAGTACAGCCCAATGACATTTTCACCCACTCAAATGCCTTTAGGTGATGTGCTTAAAGCCATGACCTGTTTGCCAAGCGGGACCCAGTTCCGGTTTTCAAAGAGAGTAATGGCCGTCCCAGTCACTTGATGGCACAGTCATCGGCCAATGTGATCCGGTCTGCAAACCGGGCTGCACATAGTTGATAATAAGATTGGCATCTATGACAATAGTAATCCGAGATTATTGCCATCAAAGTAAAAAAGACAGGTTCCTTCACGGATACCTGTCTTTATAATCAACTTTTATAGATAAGTTATTCAATGTCTGCTGACCTAAGATTACTTATTCAGCTCTATACATCCAGATTAACAACCATTCTAGCATTCTCCTGTATAAATTCCTTACGGGGTTCTACCCGTTCTCCCATTAGGTCCGAGAATATTTTGTCGGCTCTGATGGCATCATCAATAGATACCTGAAGTATGGTACGGTTTTCCGGATCCATAGTGGTCTCCCACAGCTGTTCGGGATTCATCTCTCCCAAACCTTTATATCGCTGCATACGGTATTTCTTGTTTTCCTGCTGGGCTAAGAATGACTGCAATTCTTGATCCCGGTAAAAATAATGTTCTTCTGATCCTCTGCGCAAGCGGTACAATGGAGGTTGTGCAATATAGACATATCCATTTTCTATCAGCGGCCGCATGTAGCGATAGAAGAATGTCAAAAGTAATACCCGGATGTGAGAGCCGTCAACATCAGCATCAGTCATGGTAATTATCTTGTGGTAGCGGGCTTTGCCGAGATCAAAATCCTCTCCTATCCCACTGCCGATAGCTGTTATTAACGACCGGATCTCCTCGTTGGATAAAATCTTATCCAGTCGTGATTTCTCAACATTAAGGATCTTGCCCCTGAGCGGTAAAATAGCCTGGAATTTGCGGTCTCTGCCCTGCTTGGCGGATCCCCCGGCGGAATCGCCTTCCACAATGTATAACTCACATAATGCGGCGTCTTTTTCACTGCAGTCAGCAAGCTTACCCGGTAAAGTTGAAACCTCCAGGGCACTCTTGCGCCTGGTTAGTTCACGGGCTTTGCGGGCTGCTTCCCGGGCCCTCCGTGACGCCAGAGCTTTTTCTACTATTTTCTTGGCTGCTGTCGGATTCTCATTCAGAAAATCACTTACATTCTCGTAGACTGCATTCTCAACAATGCTTCTGACATTTGGGTTTCCCAGCTTGGTTTTGGTTTGGCCCTCAAATTGCGGTTCACGAACCAGAACCGAGACGATGGCGGTCATGCCTTCTCTTATATCCTCTCCGGCCAGATTCCCTTCCTGTTCTTTAACTAGGCCAACGCGCTTGGCATAATCATTGACCACTCTGGTCAAGGCATTCTTGAAACCTATCTCATGGGTACCCCCCTCCTGGGTGTGTATGTTGTTGGCATAAGAATATATGTTTTCTGTATAACTGTTGTTATACTGGATGGCAATCTCTACCACCACATCATCCTTGGTTACCTCAAAATAAATGGTCCTGGCATTGACTATCTCTTTGTTCTTGTTGAGGTAAGCTACATAATCCTTAATCCCTCCGGTATGATAGAACTGCTTCTCCTGATCGGTCCTTTCATCCCGCAGCACAATCCTGATGCCCTTATTCAAAAAGGAAAGTTCCTGTAACCGCTGGGCGATAATATCCATGGAAAATTGTATTTCTTCGAAAATCTCCGGGTCCGGTATGAATGTTATTTTGGTCCCATCAAAATCAGATTTCCCTTTTACCTGCAACGAGGTAACCGGTCTGCCTTTTTGGTAAACCTGAACATAAGTTTCACCGTTGCGGCCAACTTCGATAGAGAGCTCCGATGACAAAGCATTTACCACTGATAGACCCACCCCGTGAAGACCCCCGGAAACCGTATAACCGGAACCTCCAAATTTGGCTCCTGAGTGGAGGGTGGTTAATATAACCTCCAAAGCGGATATTCCCATTTTTGGATGGATATCTACCGGTATTCCCCGGCCGTTATCCTGAACAGTTATTCTGTTGTCCTGATTGATAGTAACGTTGATCTGGTCACAATATCCAGCAACTGCCTCATCGATACTGTTGTCTACTATCTCAAATACCAGGTGGTGCAATCCGCGTAAACCAGTGGTACCAATATACATTCCGGGCCGTTTTCTAACCGCCTCTAACCCCTCAAGAACCTGAATATCAGCGGCATTATAGCCGTTTTCTTCATGATTTATACTGTTCATTGAATGCCCCCTTTTGCTCCCGTCTGGGACCTTTTGAATAATGTGATTGAAGATATTGGAGAAAGATATATGGTATCCGTTGTTACAACCAGAGATTTGGCCCGTTCGCGTGAACAAATTGGATGAAAGTTCCTTTCGGCAATAGCTATCTCTATTATTTCCTTTAAAGAAATGTTTATATATGAATCAATATTTAGTATTGCGATGATATCTCGGGACGAAATCATATGATCGCTACCCAGGTGTATAAACATCTTTCGTTCTCCTTTCAGTCGAGCAATCTTCCTTGTTCCAACCCAATTATTTTACCATTAATATTGCTGAACAGTGAAATATCCACTGAAGTCAGGAAGGTCTGAAAAGGTGAATTCTGTAAAAGGTCCAGCATTATCTTCCTGCGATTAATATCGAGTTCCGCCATGACTTCGTCAAGCAGAAGAATGGGATATGTGCCCCGTATTCTATTAAAAGTCTCAATTTCTGCCATTTTTAAGGCGACTACAATATTGCGCTGCTGTCCCTGAGATGCAAAAATACGAGCGTTCTTCTGATTCAAATAGCAGTTTATATCATCCCGGTGAGGACCGATCAAGGTTGTTTTCCTTTGCAGTTCCCGGTTATGAACCGTCAAAAGGTTTTCTGTTAATGAGTCCCTGATCGAATCGAGCTTAACCTTACCTGATGGGAGTGGAAAAGACAATGCATATTTCAGGCGTAGTAACTCAGTTCCTCCCAGCAGATTAAAAAAATGAAGGGCTATCTCATCCAGTATTTTAATAATGTTTAACCGGGCAAGAATAACCTGGGCTGCGGTTTGAGTAAAAACCTCGTCCACAGCCTTAAGCATGGCTGGATTAACCGGGTAACTCCGAAGTATCGCGTTTCTCCTTCTCAATAGGTGTTCATAATTCTCGGAATAGGTTTTGTATTCCACAGAGAGGTGTTTTAGCAGGTTATCAAGAAACGCTCGCCTTCGCTGAGGTGCACCTTTTATCAGGAAAAGATCATCAGGGGTAAACAAGGTGGTTACAAGTTTATCCGCAAAAATAGTATGTTTTTTATTATTAATGGTAATATGTTTTCGCTTGCCAAGGGTGTATTGGAGAGCAATGGAGTATTGCTTATCCAAGTAATTGTAGGCAGCACGAATGGAAAACCTGTCTTGTCCAAATTTTATCAGGTCTTTGTCGTTGCCGATACGGAAGCTTGACCCGGAAGACAGGAGGTAAATCGCTTCCAGGAAATTAGTTTTCCCCTGGGCATTGTTTCCTACCAGAACATTAATACCTCTAACGGGAACATAGTAAATACTCTCCAGATTACGGAACCCGTCTATATATAACTCAGAAATGTACAAGGCCTGTTTCCTTCTTTAACCTGTTCTGAGTGGTACCAGCACATATGTATAGTTGTCATCATTTGGGTTTTTGATTACTGCCGGACTTAGCGGTCCTGACAGACCAATCTGAATAGTTTTGGTCTCCGAAGTAAGTAATTTTACTACATCAAGAAGGTAACGGGTATTAAAGTTAACCTCTACTGCTTGGTCGGTCTGGCATTCTAAATCAGTTATTATTTCGGTCATTTCTCCCATCTTTTCTGAGTAAGCAGAAATAACGAGTTGATCGGGAGTGAAGTTCATTTTAACGTACTGTATCAGCTTGGGATCGAACGGAAGAAGTGCTGCCCGCTCCAGTGATTGAGTAAGACGTTCAGAATCTACGGAAAAGGTATTTATATAATCCCGGGGTATGACCTGGACGTAGTTGGGATACTGGCCTTCTATCAGCCGGGAGGAACAGGAAAATTCATGATCCGGCGTATAAAAGATAATGTGGTTATCTGCCAGGCCAATGTTAATCTCCGAATCACTGTCCTCAAGAACCCGGGCGATATCATTCAGAATCCGAACTGGAATGATATACTGCTTTTCCATGTTTTCACTTTTTATCTGATCGCTTTTAATAATAGCCAGTCGGTGGGTATCTGATGCAACCATGGTAAAGAAATCACTGGAAAAATCGAACAGAATTCCAGTGAATACTGGTTTGAAATGAGTTACTGCAGCCGCGATGACTGTTTTCTTTATAAAGTTTTTCAGAAGGGATTGGGGCATTGACTTGATCAGGGTTACGTTGTTGAATGGCATTTCCGGAAAATCATCGGGATTGTAAAGGTTTAGAAAACTTGATGACTGACCATTCAGGATATTTAGCTTACTGCTTGTCTCGTCAAGGGAGATGGTTACTTCGTCGTCTGACAGATAACGGATCAAATCAGCGAAGTACTTGGCATTTACTAGTGCGCTTCCTTCCTGAACCACGTTTATAGGCTGGACGACTTTTTTTATTCCCATATCAAGATCAGTAGCTTGAAGGATCAATCTGTCTTCTTGGGCGGTTATCAAGATACCGGAGAGGCCCGGGACGGTATCTCTGGATGCCGCAGCTCTTTGAACGATGGAGGCTGTTTGTGATAGCACATTCCTGTTTACTGAAAATTCCATAAAGCACCTCCGAGTTATTCTAGATTCGGTTGGTAATTAATATAATAATAACTTAGACGTAATAGTAGTAGCGGTTCATATGTGGAAAAGTATAATAAATGACCGCTGTATGCTGTTTTCCGGGTGTTGAAAAGAGATAACAGGTTACCTGGTTAATCACAGACCGGTCAGTGAGATTCAATTTTAGTCTTGAGATCGGAAATAATCTTGTCCAGAACCGGATCGGTCTTTAATTCCCGGGTTATCTTATCATGAGCGTGAAGAACGGTGGTATGGTCTCTGCCTCCGAAATCTTCGCCAATCTTTGGTAATGAGAGATCGGTCATCTCTCTGGTTAAAAACATCGCAATCTGTCTGGGGAAAGCGAGCTGTCGTGTTCTGCGTTTAGAATGCAAATCCGATATTGTTATGCTGAAATAATCAGCTACTGCTTCCTGGATCGATTCGATTGTAATCCGATGTGGGGCTGGTGCAGGAAGGATTTCCTGCAGAGCCTCGGTAGCCATATCCATGGTGATAGGCTGATCTTTGACTTTTGAAAAGGCTATTGTTCTGGTTAATGCTCCCTCCAGTTCTCTTATGTTGGACTGGATGTTGGTTGCTATGTAAAGCATTACTTCATTGGGGACTTCCAGAGATTCGATCTGGGCCTTCTTCCTTAGTATAGCTATCCTGGTTTCCAGATCGGGAGACTGAATATCGGTGAGAAGACCCCATTCAAAACGCGAGCGCAATCGATCTTCCAGGGTTGGTATCTCCCGAGGAGGACGGTCACTTGAGATAACTATCTGCTTATTGGTCTCATAAAGAGTATTGAAGGTATGAAAGAACTCTTCCTGGGTCCTTTCTTTTCCAACCAGGAATTGAATATCGTCAATAAGGAGAATATCTATATTACGGTACTTATTACGAAAATCGGCGGTTTTGTCATCGCGGATTGAATTAATCAATTCGTTGGTAAACTGTTCAGATGAGGCATATACAACCGTTGCCAACTGGTCTTTGCTGAGAATATGGTGGCCAATGGCCTGCATCAGATGAGTTTTTCCCAATCCGACACCACCATATATAAAAAGGGGATTGTAGGCTTTACCTGGTGACTCGGCAACCGCATATGAAGCAGCATGTGCGAATCGGTTACTATTCCCAACAACAAATGAGTCAAAAGAGTATTTCGGATTAAGTGGAGTTCCCGAGTTGTCAATGGCTGGTGACGCCCGGACTATCAATTTTAGTTTAACCGGATGTTGCATAAAAATATTAATTTTTTCATTTAATAGGTGCATATAGCGCGATTGTATCCATTCCTTTGCCAGGATGCTGGGTACCGAAACACAGAATTGGTTAAGGTCACAGTTTTCAAAGTTGGTAGATGAAAACCAGGCATCAAAACTCGTAGGGCCTATATCATCGCGGATTAGAGATAATACACGGTCCCAGATTAAAGAATAGTCCTCCATAGTGTCCCCCTGTTTATATGTGGATAAAACGATGGTTAATGTTGTGAATTGTGTGTATAAGGTTTGCTTTTTACGGCCAAAAATCTAGTACCATGATAACAGAATCTCAGATAAAATTGAAGTAAAGTAAGAGCTTCGATAAGAGGCTTCCTTGACAGGTCTGAAAGGGCAAAATATAATGAAAGATGCATTGGAATTTCAAGGGAGGGAAAACAACCCTAAATGAAGAGAACATACCAGCCGAAGAAAAGAAAGAGACAAAGATTACACGGTTTTATGAAAAGGATGTCTACATCCAGCGGCCGAAAGATTATAAGTCGCCGGAGAAAAAAGGGACGCAACAAATTGAGTGCTTAAGGCCGTTAACCGGCCTTAATTTTCTACGCGAGGTTGGCTATGCTGGATAATGATATAACCCTCCGTAAGAACAAAGAGTTCGGGTATGTCTTTCGGGCCGGAAAAAAGCAGGTTGGCAGGTTCATGGTTATATATGCAGCCAGGAATGGAATACCTAAAAACCGCTATGGCATCATTACCAGCAAAAAAGTAGGTAACGCGGTCGCCCGCAACCGGGCGAAACGCAGGTTGCGTGATTTCGTAAGAAGAATAGATGAGAGACTGAAACCAGGATTTGATATAGTCATTATAGCACGGTTCAGTATTAATGATGCTGGTTTTTCGGAGATAGTGACTGAAGGGGAGCAACTTCTGAAAAGAGTTGGGCTTTAGATGTCAAAAATCCTTATCAGAATTATTCGGTTATACCAGATGATCAGCCGGCTTTACCCGCCCAGGTGTCGGTTTGAACCTACTTGTTCACAGTATACCGTAGAGGCCCTGGAAAAGTATGGGGTTATAAAAGGTGCATGGCTAAGTGCGAGGCGGATCTTGCGCTGTCATCCCTTTAATTCAGGTGGATATGACCCTGTACCATAAGCAGGAGGTGAAAGAGGAATTTGTGGCAATTTGTCGTTAATGGTTTCAGTGAACTGATCCAGTTTTGTTACCAGGTCACGGATTTAGCAGGTCTGGCAAACTATGGACTGGCGATCATACTCATCACGGTATTGATCAAGCTGGTTCTCTATCCTTTGACTAACACCCAGATGAAGTCAATGAAGAATATGCAGGAGATCCAGCCCAAGCTGAAAGAACTGCAGGCAAAATACAAGGAACAGCCCGAAAAATTACAGAGCGAAACAATGAAGCTCTACAAAGAGAAGGGCGTTAATCCGTTTGGGGGCTGCTTGCCTCTTCTGATTCAAATGCCAATCCTTATAGCCTTCTATCAGGCGTTAATCAAATTTGAGTATGCTGTTCCAGCACACGCAGCTTTCCTGTGGATACCAAATATATCACAACCAGATCCTTACTACATACTTCCGATATTAACGGCTCTAACCACCTATTATCAACAGAGGATAAGCACGGTGGATGCGAATGACCCGACCCAGAAGACTATGATGATGGTTATGCCGCTGTTTATAGGGTGGATAGCTTTAAAATTCGCTGCTGGTTTAGCAATTTACTGGGTAATGTTCAACATACTCAATACACTGCAGCAGTTGTATGTCAATTACAAAAAAAATCGGACCAATTTGGCTGTTTCGGGGGTTGGAGCGGGACAAGTAGCGGTGGCAGAGAGTGGAAGGACAAGTGACGGAGATGATGTAATAGATACAGTTCCCGAAGCCGTAAGGGAAAAAGGAGGAAACGCTGATGCGAAGCCTGGAAAGAAAAGGAAAAAGCGTTGATGAGGCCGTCAAGCTGGCCTTGGAAGAGTTGGGTGTAGGTCTAGATGATGTTGTTATTGAGGTTTTGGAAGAACCAACCAGGGGAATATTAGGAATAATCGGCAATAAACCGGCAGTAGTACGGGTTGATGTAAAGAATAGGCCTGAAAAGCTGGCCCGCGAGAAGCTAAAAGCTCTTTTGGACGGAATGAAAATTAATTATGAGATCGACCGGGTTGACTTCCAGGATGGGGTTGTAAGAATCAATATCACAGGCAAAGACATGGGATTGTTAATCGGGCGAAAAGGGGAGACGCTTAACGCAGTCCAGTTTATTCTAGGGTTAATGGTAAACAGAGAATTGGATGAAAGAGTAAGAGTTATCCTTGATGTCGAGGATTACCGGATGCGCAAAGAGGAATCACTTAAAAGTCTGGCGGTTAATCTCTCCGAAAGGGTGAAGCGGACAAGGCGCAGTGTAGTGATGAGGCCAATGGGCCCACATGAGAGACGCGTTGTTCATACGGCCTTACAGGGTGATCCAGACATAGTGACTTTCAGTCAGGGGGAGGAGCCCAACCGGAAAGTCGTTATATCACTTAAAAAATAAGGCCGAAAGGCCTTTTTTTATTTTGGAGGTTAACATTGAGTGATTGTATAGCTGCCATTTCTACGCCGAAGGGCGAGGGCGGTATTGCAATAATAAGAATAAGTGGTAACAATTCACCAGAGATACTGGAAAAGATTTTTGAAGCCCGTTCCGGGAAAAAGATAATGGATTTCAGGAGCCATTCTCTAAATCTGGGTTATATCAGGGATGTGGATGGTTCTATAGTTGATGAGGTATTGGTCAGCAGAATGGACAAACCCCGGAGCTATACGGGTGAAAATGTGGTGGAGATCAATTGCCACGGCGGGGCTGTGGCTACCCGTAAGTGCTTAGAACTGGTCCTGCAGGCTGGGGCCAGGTTAGCTGAACCGGGAGAGTTCACGAAAAGAGCGTTTTTAAATGGACGCCTCGATATGGTTCAGGCCGAGGCAGTGATTGAACTCATCAGGGCCCGGAGTGAGAAAGCCCTGGCGCTTTCAGCCAGGAACCTGGAAGGAGCGCTAAGCAAGGCCCTGAAAGTGGTGGAAGACAAACTGATTCTGGTAAACTCCCGGCTGGAAGGAAGTATCGACTTCCCCGAAGAGGTGGGAGACCCAGACTGGACGGAAATTGAGGAACACCTGCGGGTGGTGGAGGAAAAACTCAAAAATCTGGCTGCTGGCAGCAAAAGAGCACGCGTTTACCGGGATGGTGTGAATGTGGTAATTGCTGGCAAGCCGAATGTAGGCAAATCAAGCTTGTTGAATGTACTGGCACAGAAGGATAAAGCTATAGTAACTGAAATACCCGGTACCACACGGGATGTGATTGAAGATCTGATTAATATCCGGGGAATTCCGGTCAGGATAATGGATACTGCCGGGATTAGGAAAACTGAAGATTCGATTGAAAAAATCGGGGTAGAGCGGACCCAAGTGGCGCTTAAGGAGGCAGAGATTGTAATATTTGTAGTGGATGCTTCCACCGGTATATCAAATGATGATCTGGAGATAATGCAGCAGATTGAAAGTAAAAGAAAACTCGTTGTGATTAACAAGGAAGATATAGAAAACCGGGTTTTAGACAAAAATGAAGTGGAGGCCATGTTTTCAGAGGTTCCTGTGGTTGAGATCTCAGCACTGGAGGAAACCGGTGTCGCTGATTTGGAGGATGCACTGGAGGAGATGATCGTCGGCCATGCTGACCAGGGGGAAACCGGTCAGGAAATCATGGCCAATGTCCGGCAGGAATACGCGATAAACGCGGCCCTGGAACATGTAACGGATGCCATCAATGGGGTAAAAAACAGGATGCCGATAGATGGAATTGCGGTAGATGCCTGGGGAGCAGTATCGTGGATTGAAGAACTGACTGGTAAAGCAATAAAGGAAGATGTGATGGAACGGATATTTGCTGACTTCTGTATAGGTAAATAGGGGGCGAACATGAATTACTACGACGCCGGTGATTATGAGGTAATTGTGGTTGGTGCGGGGCATGCGGGATGCGAGGCCGCTCTAGCCGCTGCCCGTATGGGTTGTTCTACCCTGCTGGTCACACTGAGCATGGACAACATCGCCTTAATGCCCTGTAATCCTTCGATAGGGGGGCCAGCAAAAGCCCAACTGGTAAGAGAAATAGATGCTCTGGGAGGCCAGATGGGTTTAAACATAGATGAGGCCAGCATACAAATGCGGATGTTAAACACCGGCAAGGGCGCAGCCGTGAGAGCTCTGCGGGCCCAGGCAGACAAGCGGGAGTACCAGGAGGTAATGACCGCCACCCTGTTGAGCCAACCTAACCTGGAGGTAGTACAGGCGGAGATCGAGGGTATTGAGACCAGAGGTTACGCAGTAACCGGGGTTTTTACACGTACCGGCGCCAGGTTCGGTACCAAGGCCCTTATTATAACTACCGGCACTTATCTTAAGTCAAGGATAATTATCGGAGATCTATATTATGAAGGTGCCCCCAACGGGCAGTTTCCGGCCCGCCGCTTGTCGGATTCACTAAAGGAGTTAGGATTGGTGCTGGGTCGTTTCAAAACTGGGACCCCGCCACGGGTTGACGGCCGCTCTCTCGATTACTCGAAAATGATTGAGCAGCCAGGAGATAAGCGAATACTCAAATTTTCTTTTATGAGCCCACGGGTATTGAAGCCACAGATATCCTGCTGGTTGACGCACAGCAACAAGACCACCCACAGTATTGTGCAGGATAACCTGCACCGCTCACCACTGTATTCCGGGGTAATAGAAGGGATAGGACCCCGGCATTGTCCCTCCTTCGAAGATAAGGTGGTCCGATTCTCCCATAAAGATTCCCACCAGGTATTTCTTGAACCCGAAGGCAGAAGGGTTAATGAATTCTATGTTCAGGGAATGAACACCAGCCTGCCCGAGGATGTACAGGCTGATATCCTTCACAGTATCCCCGGGATGGAAAGAGTACGAATAATCAGGACCGGGTATGCCATTGAATATGATTATGTAATACCGACCCAGTTAAAACTGTCGCTGGAGTGTAAGACGGTAAAAGGTCTGTTTACAGCCGGGCAAATCAATGGAACTTCAGGGTATGAAGAGGCTGCTGCCCAGGGATTGATCGCCGGGATAAATGCTGCGCTGCAGATCAAAGAACGGGAGAGTTTTATCTTGCGGCGAAGTGAGGGGTACATCGGGGTGCTGATCGATGATCTGGTGACCAAGGGTATTGATGAGCCCTACCGCCTGCTTACTTCTTCAGCTGAATATCGTTTGATATTAAGACAGGATAATGCTGACCTGCGGCTTACGGAAACTGGGTACCAGTTGGGAACCGTCAGCGAAACCAGGTATACCCAATTTCAAAAAAAAATGAATGCCATACAAAGACTGGCGGGGAGTCTGCGTGATACCACAATAAGTGCCGATAACCAGGCTATTAACCGAATGCTTAAGGAGAACGGATCGCGTGAGCTACGCGATAGCACTAGCCTGTGGCAACTGCTGCGCCGACCCGAAGTATCATTGGATGACATCATTAATAGCTGCCGGCTCGAAGGCGAATATAATGAAGAGGTATTGGAACAGGTAGAAATTGAGTGTAAATACGAGGGCTATATTAAGAAGCAAAATGAACAGATACGAAGGTTTGAAGCCCTGGAAGAAAAACGTCTGGCGGATGATCTGGATTACGAATCTATAAACGGACTTTCCAGCGAAGGCAGGTATAAACTTATGCGGGTCAAACCGTCATCGGTTGGTCAGGCATCACGTATAACCGGGGTATCCCCGGCTGATATCAATGTGCTGTTGATACACCTAGAAAAACTGAAAAGACAAAAGAGTGAAGATGATGATAGATAAATATATTAGAGAATTGCTGGATGGTAACAAAACGCAGAATCTGATCAGCAGGCAGGCAACCGAGGTTGAGATCAGGGATCATATAAAAGATAGTGAATCATTACGCGAAGTGGTTGAGTTAAATGGAATAAGAGTTTTAGATATGGGAAGCGGACAAGGCTTACCAGCCATCCCCTTGGCTATCCGGGAAACGGATAGTCGTTTTGTTCTGGTAGAATCAGATCTGAAAAAGAGTCAGTTTTTGCAGGGGCTGGTTTCAGAGCTGGAATTAGATAACGTGACTGTGATAAGATCTCGGATTGAGGATCTGGGCCAAAACAGTGATTACCGGAACCAGTTCGACATGGTTACCTGCCGGGCGGTCGCAGGTCTGCCTACTATATTGGAGTGGGGACTGCCTTTCCTGAAAATCGGCGGAGTCCTGGTGGCCTGGAAAGGAGTCCGGGCCCTTGAGGAGATTGACGATAGCGAGAAGGCCCTTGATATTCTGGGAGGAGTTGTGCAAAAAGTGAAGAAATATAAAATCGGAGATCGGGAGAGGTCCTTGGTTTTTATAAGTAAGGAAAAGGAATGCCCTGCCCGTTATCCCCGTAAAGGCGGAATGGCGAAAAAGAGGCCTATAAAATAGGAAGGATAACAAGAAACCTGATTGAGGATGGAGTGAGCGGGTTTGAAGACCTGGGGAAAACTGCTCGGCAGAGACGAAAGTGTAAATAAATTAGTACAGGTTAATGTAAAAGACTTAAGGATTAACCCTTATCAGCCTCGAAAGGAATTCGATGAACTGGAAATCCGGGAATTAGCGGGTTCAATTCATGAAGTGGGTTTGATTCAGCCAATCGTCGTAAGAAAGGTTGACCGCGGATATGAGCTAGTAGCCGGCGAACGGAGACTAAGAGCCTGCAAACTGCTGGGGCTAACGGAGATCCCGGCTTTGGTAATGGATCTGGATGATAAACAGGTTGCCACACTGAGTTTGATTGAGAACCTGCAAAGAAAGGATCTCAACTATTTTGAGGAAGCAAGTGCCTACGCCAGTTTGATAAGCGATTTCGGTTTAACCCAGGAAGAAGTAGCCCAAAAGGTGGGCAGGAGCCAATCCGCGGTTGCCAATAAACTAAGACTGCTCAAGCTGAGTACGCAGGTCAGAAGTCGGATTTCTCCTGATACCATAAGTGAAAGGCATGTCAGGGCCCTGCTGAAACTGGAATCCGATGAGCAGCAGTTAAAGGTGCTGGATATGATTTACGAGAGCGACCTTAACGTGAGAGAAACGGAAGAAGCCATCGAGTTTCTTAGACAGAATATTTCCCGGGAAATAAAAAAAGAATCCAGGAGAATTGTGTCAGAACCTGTAAAGGATACACGGGCGTTCGTAAATATGATCAGGGAAACCGTTACCCGGGCTCAAAAGTATGGGCTTGGTATGACCCTGTTTGAAAATGAAAGCGAGGAAGTGCTGGAACTTACAATCCGGATTCCCAAGAGTAAAACAATCTAATGACAAAATCACTTCAGGTACTCTGTTAAGGAGAGTAAGTAATAGTCTGAACAGCCCACACATTACGCACACCAACAAAGTATTGCCCTGCTAGCGTCAGGTCATGAACTGGTTGCAAATCGGAATGTCAGTTAGTCAAAAACCATTAGGATGAAAAACCAAAGGTTGTTACATTTGATCAATGAACCCGAGTAAACTTACTGCTGGGGTTGTGTTAATTTACAGTGGGGAGCGAAAATAATGACCGCCCCCCACTGAGGCGCCTCAATTAGAATGTCATTGTTCCTTCCAGGAATAACCGCTCGAGGACACTATAGAACTCCTCAAATACCGCCCGTACTTTTTGGTATTCTTGTTCCAGCGATTTCAGAGCCTCTTCGGCTTCTTCTCGATGCCCGGCTCGATAAAGGTCGATAACCCGATGTCCCGACTCATGAAGATGGCGGTGAGGCAGCTCAAATTTGTCATAAACCTGTGCCAGTTCTGGATTGTCAGGACGGTAATTGTAGAAGAACTGCCCGAATTTGCATTTTGTCGGATCGAACTCAACCGTTTCAAATCGGCGAACTCTGGCCACCCAAGCCTCATGCTCCGCCCGGCGCTGCGTCAAATTCTCCCTCAACTCATAGTAACTCCAGCGTTGTGAAACCTTTTTGGTCTCAATCAGGGCATCTTCAGTATGCTGGATAAAGTCTTTGAGCTGGTCAATCCTGTTTTCCATACCCTTCATGGCCTCCAGGGCCACCAATCCGAAATTCTCTATTTCTGTCATCGAAGCTGATATCTGCTCACTCGCGGCGGTTTGTTCCTCTGTTGCCGCAGCGACGTTTTCAATCTGGGCATTGATTCCTCCAACCTTATGAGTCATATCATATATATCGGCTAGCATTTCTCCGACCAATTGGGCACTTGAGGTGGTCGCCAGGTCAATATTCTGAATTGCATCCACTACCTGGGTAGTACTGCTGCTGATCCGGTTAATGAGTGTACTGATTGTGTGGGTCGACTCCTTGGTGTTTTCCGCCAGCTTTCTTATTTCCTCAGCTACAACCGCAAAACCACGCCCTTGATCCCCTGCTCTCGCGGCCTCAATTGCCGCGTTTAAAGCCAGGAGATTTGTTTCCTCTGCTACTGTAAGTATAACTTCCAGAATGGTTCCAATCTCATTGGACAGGCTCTGCATAACAGAGACACTCTCAACCGCTGCATGGCTTGCTTGGATCATCTTGTCAATGTCCTGGTTTACCCGTTTCGCTTTGTCGCTGGTGTCCAAAGCCTTTTGATTGGTTTGGTTGCTGTTTTCAGCAGTAGTTGTTGCCGCCCCGGCTATCTCCTCTGCGCCTTTTGCAATCTCGTTCAGTGCAGTGGAAGCCTGGCGGGTGCTTTCAACCACATGATTGAACTGGTCGGAAAAACTGTTGGTTGTCGTAATGACTGCTGCGACAGCTTTTTTAGCGGTGTTTACTTCTGAATTCAACTTGGTAAGGGAATTGGCTGTTTCCAGACTCCTCTCCTGCATCACATGCATGCTTTTGTGCAGGAGTTCAGACAAATCCTGCATCGAAGTAATCATCTTACCGATCTCGGTATCTGCGCTGGCACCATCGAACTTAAACGAAAAACCTTTTAGCTTCATCTGCTCAATTGTATCTACGACCATATCAAGGGGACGTAAGCCCCGGGATACGACGTAGTAAATAGCTGCCAGGCCCAACAACCAGACAATAAGGGACAGGAATAATGCCTGGTATAGTGCTTGATTGGCGGTTGCTAAAGCGCCACTGGGGTGAACAACTTTAATATACCCCAGCCCACGGCCGTTAACATCTGTGAAGGGGTAAATAATGGCTACAGCCTGTTCAATATCTTCATGCTGCGGCGCACCTGTTGTTACCGCATGTTGTATATTGGCCTGCTGAACCTGATACTTGTCTTCCTCTGATGTTCCCGAAATTAAAATACTCTCTCCTGATTCATACTTATAAAGAAATACCTCCGCCCCGGTATTCTGTTGAAGGCCTGTGGCAAAACGCTCTCCAAAGTCAAATCCATACTCAACGGCCCCAATAAACCGGCCATCTTCCAGTAAGGGAACTACCGCCCGGAATCCAAAACCAGCTTTGCCCTCTTCCAACCCTGCCACAACCTGTTTGGTTTCGCGGGCTTTATTTAATGATGAACGGTATGATATATCATCGCCCACCTTTTGCAGATTGTGCAGCCTAAGAAAAGAATGGAGATTCTCGTCAATGAAGCCAAACTGGCTGACTCCCATTTCCTTAATGCGCTCGTAAACTGGCAGGCATAATTGAGCAAGCTGATCGCGGTCGCGATCGGCAAAGGCCTTTAAGACTTCGGGGTTGCCGGCCACACTTTCCACGCCTATCCGGGCCAGATTTTGTTGTTCCTCATACGAAAGCTTAATAGTGTGGATAAGTTTTTCATGAGATTGGTGTTCCATTGTCTCCAAAAGGTCTTGTTGAACACCGCTGAACCAAAGCAGAACTGCAATCAATACTAGCTGCATGCAAAACAAGGCAATACCAGTGGATAATAGAATCTTGCCGCGCAATGTTTTTGTCATAGTTACCTCCTTTGGCTTTTCGACGCTTATCCAACATTATGCAACAATTACCACCAACAAGGCTACTTAAAAATAGTATTTGGTAATGAATATTTACGACAAGAAATGAAGCACTAATGCAATTCAAGGCAAAAGCGTTAACAAAAATATTGAAAATAAAACGTTCATTAAAACAAGTGTTTCTTGATTCTGTGAAAAATGGCGATGATCTTATTGACCGGTGTGGCGGGTGGCGAGTAGCTCAAACAATTTAAAGGGAATTGTCCAATATTATGTCGAATAACCCCATAATAATGGGGACGAGTATTAACGCCGCAGGTTTTGCCTTGCCCCGACTACAAATAAGGTAATTAGAAAGATTCAGCGATTTGGATCCTGGTGACAAAAAAGTTGCGATACGACGGTGGTATCCAAAAATGTACGGTGCTGACCTTGTATGCTGACTGACGCTGGCTTATCGAACAACTGAAGAGTACTGGAAGGTTTATATTCAGATCGGCAGCAATAGTACCATTTCTATTGGAGTCGCACCATTTGGCTCGTCGCCATCGCAGGGTGCTGACAAAAACAAGCACACACGTTCTTATGGATTATTGTATATTTGACTATAAGGTTGGGGGTAACCAGTTAAAATGCACAATATGACGGGCGCTTGGAAGGAGAACTAATTGATGCCAGAGAAATAGTTGGTGGAGAGAACTAATAAAGAGGTGCATGCTGGTGGCAAAAGTAATGGCGGTTGCCAATCAAAAAGGGGGAGTCGGTAAGACAACTACCGCGATTAATTTAGGGTGCTGTCTGGCGTTACAGGCAAAAAAGGTGCTCCTGGTGGATATAGATCCACAGGGCAATTGCAGCAGTGGGTTAGGTGTTGATCGGAGTAGACTTAAAACTTGTATTTATGATGTGCTTATTAGAGATGTTGAAGCCAGAAAGGCAGTTTTACGAACCAGCGTGCCGAATTTGGATTTGATTCCGGCTACAATACAGCTGGCCGGGGCTGAGGTGGAGTTGGCGTCGGTAAACAAACGGGAGAGCCGCTTGAAGGCAAGTATTGACTCTGTAAAGCATAAATATGATTATGTGATAATTGATTGCCCTCCATCTCTGGGCCTGGTAACTGTCAACGCTTTATGCGCTGCGGATTCAGTCTTAATACCTATACAATGTGAGTATTATGCCCTGGAGGGATTAAGTCAGTTGATGCACAGCATATTTTTGGTCAGGAGAAGACTAAACCCGTCATTAAAAATTGAAGGCATTGTACTCACTATGTTTGATGGCCGCACAAACCTGTCAATCCAGGTGGTCGATGAGGTGAAAAGGCATTTTAAAAAAGAATTATACCGGACAATAATACCAAGGAATGTTCGGTTGAGCGAGGCCCCCAGTTTCGGTAAACCGATTATGATGTATGATCCGAAATCAAGGGGAGCAGAGGTCTATCAAGAATTAGCCAGGGAAGTGTTAGAACGTGGGTAAACGAGTCTTAGGAAAAGGTCTGGATGCATTGTTTGCAGGTGGTGAAAACCTGAGGGCAAATGAAAACGAGGTTGACCTGGACAGTATTGTGGTGAAGGGAAATCAACCCCGGAAGGTGTTTAACCAGGAGTCCCTTGACGAAATGGCGGTTTCCATCAAGGAGCATGGGGTATTACAGCCACTACTGGTTCGGCCGCTGGATAATGGAAAATACGAACTGGTAGCCGGAGAAAGGAGGCTGCGAGCGTCCATATTAGCCGGATTGGAAAGGGTTCCAGTGGTAGTCAGGGATATGGATGAACCGGTTGCATGGGAGGCGGCATTAATTGAGAATCTCCAACGTGAGAATTTGAACCCGATTGAAGAAGCGGCCGCCTATAGAGAAATGTTGGATCGGCATGGGTATACACAAGAAGAACTGGCGAAGAAAATTGGCAAGAGCCGGGCGCACGTCGCCAATACAGTAAGAATACTCAACCTCCCCGAAGAGATCAGGGAGATGATAGCTGATGGAAAGCTTACGGCAGGTCATGCCCGGGCCATTCTGTCAATCAAAGATGAAGAAGAGCAGATCAGCCTGGCCCATAAAATCATTGGACAAGGATTGTCGGTACGCGATTCGGAACAGGCTGGCACTGAGGAAATCCGGAAACGTAAGGTAACACAATCGATAAAAGACCCCAACCTTTTAATGGCTGAACAAAGGTTTGAGGAGTTTTTAAACACCAAGGTAAGGGTAATTAAAAAGAAATCGGGAGGGAAGATAGAAGTAAGCTTTCATGATGACGAGGAACTGAACCGGATAATGGAGATTCTGGGGTTGGTTTAGGATAGATGTTTCACGTGAAACATTTACAAATAAAGCAACCGAAAAACATTTCGCGGGAGAAAGACTTTCGCAAGGTCTTCCCCAGCGACGAGAAATTTTTCTGGGGGATAACTTTCATGGTTATCTGCGAAATCTCTTAAACGTTGGTTGGTAGAATCCCAACTGTCAGACAGGGGGGCAAATATCAGGAGGAACAACCAATTATAAACCGGAAATATTCTCGACCGCTTTGTGGAACAATTAGATCTGATTAAAAGGCCTTCTATCTATAGAATTTGGAAGGCTTTTTATGTTTCACGTGAAACATTTTGATATCGTAAGGTGTAAATTACGGGCTAGCGTATAGTCTATTGTTTCACGTGAAACAATAACAAACCATGATTAGTACGCAAATAACTCAAACCACGCTATTTATATTGTTGGTTGTACCTGCTGGGCATGAAGACTTCTGTCGCTGAAACTCTAAGGTGATCTTTGAACACACGAATATACGTGAGACAGTTGAGGCCCGTATGGCGTCAACACATGTTACGGGTAATGGGCAAAAAGTGCGAGTCCCATGGAAAAGGGCCGGAGGGTGCTGAATATATGTAAACCAGCATCGGAAAAATAACGACCATCTCAGAGGTATAGGACATTGATTTATCTTGATAATGCTGCTACCACCTACCCCAAGCCACCGCAGACCATAAAAGCAATGGAGGCTTATCTTCGGGAAGGTTCGGCGAATCCAGGCCGCGGTGGACACCAGATGACATTAAATGCGGGAAGGGCCGTGCTCCGGGTCCGGGAGCAGATAGCGGAATTCATCTCTGCTGATTACCCTGAGAGGGTTATCTTCACATCAAGCGCCACCGAGTCATTGAATCTCGCCATGCTGGGCAGCTTGAAACGGGGGGATCACCTCATAATTACCAGCATGGAACACAACGCAGTAGCGCGGCCAGCTTTTCGCCTGAAAAGTATCGGGGTGGAACTGGACGTGGTCGATGCGGATAAGTTTGGATTGATTGATCCCAGTGATATTGCCCGCCGAATAAAAACGAATACCCGGATGGTGGCTATGGTTCATGCCTCAAATGTGACTGGCGGTATTATGCCTATCAGAGATATTGGCTACATATGCAGAAACCGGGGGATCTGTTTTCTCCTTGACGCCTCTCAAACCGCCGGTGTGCTGCCACTTGACGTTAGGGATATGGATATTGATCTATTGGCCTTCCCTGCGCATAAAGGCCTATACGGTCCGCCGGGGATAGGTGTACTGTACATCAGTCCGGGCATTGAGCTGGATCCGATAAAGTTCGGGGGAACGGGCAGTCAATCAGATAGTTTGGAGATGCCTCACCAACTTCCGGACCGTTATGAGGCCGGGACACAAAACACTGTGGGTATCGCCGGATTGGGAGCCGGGGTTGAATTCATACAGCAAACCGGTATTGACAATATCTTCGCCCATGAACAGTCACTTACCGAACATCTGATCAACGGGTTGCGCGGTACCAATCGTATTGAAATCTATGGACCACGAGAACTGGACGAGCGGGTAGGCGTAGTCAGTTTCAATATACAAGGAATGGATGCCTCTGAGGTCGGACTCATACTGGATCAGGTCTACAATATCGCGGTGAGGGTGGGGTTGCATTGTGCTCCCCTGGCCCATAAGACACTGGGAACCCTGGAAAAAGGTTCACTGCGGGCCAGTTTCTCGTTCTTCAACACCGAAGAGGAGGTTGATCAGTTAATCTCGGCTGTGCATGAGATAATACGAGAATACTAGAAGACCGTATTGTACCAATTATCGGACCAGTCTCCGTGATACCAACAATTTCCCCCATAAATGGCTTCAATGTCAAGCAAATGATTCCCAGCGAAACGTTAATATCCGCAAGTTTGAATGCATAACTATTCAGCAAACGGTTGATATCAATGGCAGTATCGCCCCGCGCAGGCGAACGACAAAGCAAAAATTCGAACCCCAGGACAAGGATTGGCAGAAAACCGGTCTATCGCCAATCCCCTTTCGAATTGTTATGGGCGGATGCAATAGCTCATGCGCCGTCCAGCAACGAACAAATATGCGTTCCAACGGGTCAAATACCGGTTTTCACGGGAAATCAAAAACAGACTGTTTTTGATATGAGTTAGCAACTCATACCGTCTTCATACAGTTAAGAAATGAAGATTTACCGGCGATATGACCCCATAATCTCGTCAATTACCCGTCGCATAGGGATTCCAGCTTGAGCCGCCAGGTTCCGACAGGATTCGTACTCTGGAGCCATTCGAACTGAACCATCACTGCTTTTCCAAACCTTGACAACCGCCTTACCCCAGGGGGTTATAACCTCCTCAGAATGCCAGGGCAGAACCAGCCTGTTTTCAAAACGGTAACGGACTCCCAGAGTGCTGGTTTCATCAAGCAGCAGATCTACAAAAGTTCTGATGCAATCAGGACGTACCAGGCACTGGATCTTAAACCCCGGCCGGTTCTTCTTCATCAGAATGTCCTGTACCGAAAGATCAAGGGCTCCATCAATTTCAAAGAATCTCTCAAACAGACGTGAAAAAAATTCGGGGCTCATATCGTCAATATTGGTCTCGATCACCCCGATCTTTTCCTCTTTAACACTAAGTGAGGCTGTCACTCCAGAAACAGCCCTTAACAGGTTGGGGACATCAGAACGACGGTATTTTCCGGCACCGTAGCCCACTCCACTGATAATCATGGATGGGAAGGGGCCAAAATTTTTACATAAGGTAGATACTATCGCAGCGCCGGTGGGAGTAACAAGCTCAATACCAGCATCGACCCCGTAACAGGGGATACCCTTCAGTAGTTCGACGGTGGCCGGTGCCGGGAGCGGATAATGGCCATGTGCCATCTTAACAAGACCACGGGGCATTGGCAGGGGGGAACAATACATTTCCTTGATGTCTAACTGCCGCAGAGCCAATATGAAGCCAATAACGTCAACCAAAGTATCAATCGCACCCAGCTCATGAAAATGTACCTGATCCACTGGCACGCCATGGATCCGGGCCTCACAGTTCGCCAAACGAGTAAATACCTTAAGAGCAGCCTCTTTTTCATTTGCAGACAAGGAACTGCGCTGCAGAATATCAGTCACCTCAACCAGCCCGGCAAAGGTAGCAGAAGAGGTATTACCTAACACGATATCTGACGCTGTTATTCCCTGAACCACCACAGACTTGGCCGACAACTCAACCGGCTGCGGCAGGAACTGGTTCAATTCCTCTTGTACCAGCGAGAGATCAGCCCCCAGTGCTGCCAGAGCACCGAGAAGCATATCACCACTTACTCCGGAAAAGCAATCGAAATATAGTATGTTCAACGATTTATCCTCCCTATATGTCTATTTTAATTTAAAGGTTGGCCTAATCCCAACAACATTGATATTATTTAAGGTAAGCGTTAGGAGGCAACACCTTTGACAGAATTGATTCCACTCATTAATGATTACGTTTTGTGGCTGCAACTGCTCCTGATAATCGTGTTTCTCATCCTGTGTTTGATTATCAGGCAAAGGAACAAAACCAACCAGGAATTGCTAAAGTACTACTCCACGCTGATGGATTCGTACAATGAGGGCAATCTGGAATCAATAATACAGCAACTGACCCGCAAGCAGGAAGATACCTTGGCCCGGTTAGGGTTTTTAGAAGGCAGAATTGCCAATTTTGAGGCACAGCTGCCGGAACATATTGATAGGGTAGCATTGATTCGCTACAAAGGCTTCCCTGATGTTGGAGGAGACCTGTCCTTCTCGCTGGCTTTACTCAATCAAAAGGGGTCAGGATTGGTTCTGACAGGGATTCATGGTCGCTCGGAAACCAGGATTTACGCCAAAGGTGTTGAGTCACTCAAATCCGTTCACCCGTTAAGCGAGGAGGAACAACAGGCTATCTTGACAGCCATGAACAGAGGGGGGACCCGTGAATAATAACAGGAAGAAGCGTAAGAACGGAAAGCTGACCGTTCTGCTGATTCCGAATTCCGGGGCCGAGGCAAAAAGGCTCTCACTCTCCCATCGCCAAATAACAGGTGCGATTATGGCCGTTGTTTTGATGTCGGTCTTATTATTACTCGCGGGATTGAACATTTATCAAGCGCGGCATACCTTGAGTGAGGCCAGGCAAATCAAGGCCCAGCACGAGGAACAGCAGAGGCAGGTTACAGAGCTTAATGAAAAACTCCTGGAGATGGAAGAACAGCATGCGCGCATTGAGGAGCAACAAGAGCAGATCAGGAAACTGGTGGGGTCACCATCGTCAGTAAGCCCCCAAACCAATCCTTCTCGAGGTAACATGGGCGGGGTTTCAAGATCAGTAAGACCAGGCGATTTACCCGAAATTTCCACCGAAGTATCAAGTCTTCAAAACCTGCTTGTTGAACAAGAACAGGAAATCCAGCAGCTATTAAGTCTGGTCACCAACAATGTGGATGAGATGAGATCGATTCCAAACCGGTGGCCCCTCGTGGGCAAGATAACGTCTACCTTTGGTTGGCGGGCGTCACCCTTTAGCAGGAGAAGCCGGGAGTTTCATGATGGGATAGATATTGCTGCTCCTGTTGGCAGTAAGGTCCATGCGGCTGCAGACGGGGTTGTCATCCATGCTGGATGGATGGCTGGATGGGGTCGTCTGGTTAAGATACGTCATGACGGCGGGTTCGTAACCAGTTACGCTCATAACTCCAGCCTGCTGGTTAAATCGGGAGAAAAAGTCAGGAAAGGCGCCGTTATTGCCAAGGTTGGCAGTTCGGGCCGGAGTACCGGTCCTCATCTGCACTTTACTATCGAAAAAAATGGGAAAGCGGTAGACCCAATGATGTATCTGCCATAGAACCGTGGGGGAGGGTGTTTAATGTTTAAAGGAAAGAGTGCCAGGATCCCGTATGAAGGCATTGAGACCGTAATCAGCGCCAAGGTATACTTCAAGGGTGACTTCAAGTCCGATGGTTCGGTACGCATTGATGGAGAGGTTGAGGGCCAGGTGGAAATCAAAGGTGATCTGGTAATAGGGGATAAAGGCCGAATTAAAGGCGACGTCCTGGCGGCCAATATCCTGGTTTCCGGAGCTGTCGAAGGCTCAGTGCTGGCCAGCAGACGACTCGAGATTACTCCTACCGGAAGCGTCAAAGGCGGCATTCAGTGTAAGAGTTTTATTGTTGAGGAAGGCGGCATATTCCAGGGTAATTGCAAGATGCAATTGGCCGAGGAAGATAACACATCTCAAGAAAAAGCTCAAAAGTGGAATCCGCAACCTACCCAACACACGGCTTAAGCCGGGTTCCCATCGGTTATAAAAACTGACAGGTATCCTGCTGAATTTTTATGCGAGCTCATCACAGCACGTGGTGTGGCTCGTTATTATTTGTGCTCATCGTTTATAATTAATGCCGGCCAAGCCATAAGCTATCACATCGGACATCCTGAAAACCAGGTTCAGACGGGTGTTCTGCAGAACCAAGTGTTCCAGGAACCCTCCCACATTTACAATGCCTGAGATATGAAGATCCCCTACTGCAGGCAGAGACTTTTGCAGAGCAGTACCCGGGTAGAGAACCCCGGGTTTTACATTTATGAATCCTACACGGTCTGCCTTGCCCAGACAGGCATCAACCGCAATGATAATAGGATTATGGTATTTAGCATTAATGTCATCCATTACACTGACAAGGTTCACCGCATGAACCGGTTGCTCCAGGGTGCCGAATACATCGAAACCGCTGTAGTTAAGCTGCTTCAGTCGTGTTCCCACCAGGGGTCCCAATGAATCACCGGTTGACCTGTCCGTCCCTATGCAAAGAACTATAACATCGCGTTGCCAAGGGTTAAGAGAACCCAGTAAATTATGGATGGACTTTTCTATTCGCCGGGAACAGAATGGATCTTCGTAAAAAACAGACAAAGGTTCTACTGTCTTAGCTGTTTCCGGTAACAATTCCTGTAAAACCCTCCCTTGCAGTTTGATAACTATTTTCACCCCTTAAAAAGTTTTTATACCAGCATTGGACGGACGACCCATCGATATAAATGATCTTAGGGGGTGAAGTATGAAAAAAGGTACATTAGCAGTGGTTTGGGGGTACTTGGGGGCGGTGATCGGGGCGGGATTTGCCTCCGGACAGGAATTGGTACAGTTCTTTGTGAGCTACGGTTCGTCGGGATATTGGGGTGTTATTCTGGCTGGATCCTTGTTTGCCATATTCGGTGGAATGCTGTTGCTTTGGGCCAATGCGTACAAACTGGATAATTACCAGTCAGTTCTCAAAAGCTTGTTTGGAAAACGGTGGAGTGTAATTGTGGACACGCTGCTCGCCGTTTTTCTTTTTCTGGGGATATGTACAATGTTCTCCGCCAGCGGGGCGGTCTTTTATGAACACGTCAATCAATCAAAAACCACCGGCATAATGCTGGCCTACTTTGGAGTGTTGATTTTTTTGTTCACCGGGCGCAAAGGGATGGTAAGCTCCTATAACCTTTTGGTCCCGATAAAATTTCTGCTATTATTAACTGTAGCGGGCTACGCGGCAATGGTGGGAGGGGGGATAAGCCCTTCCAGCGCAATACCGGGGCATCTTGTCAACCCCAGTGTGGGAAACTGGGTCCTCGCCAGCGTGCTGTATGTAGCCTACAACTTTAGTCTGGCCATGGTCGTTCTGGCTGCCTACCAGCCAATCACCACGTTTCGCGATGGAGTTCAAGGGGCATTTATCGGCGGCCTGGCTTTGGGACTGGTTGCGTTGGTGTGCTATTATGCTCTGCTGCCGTGTATGCCCATGATCATACACTATGAAATTCCAATGCTGTATGTGGCAGGGGCTATATCAAGACCGGCCAAAGCAGTATACATGGCGGTGCTTTGGATCGGTATCCTGACGACAGCCATTGCCAATACCTATGGTTTCGCTCAGAGATTCAGCGACTTCAGCGGGCTCGGTTACAATTGGTGCTTAATTATCGTGGCAACAATGGCCCTGCCCCTGGCGTTTCAAAGCTTCTCGTTCCTGGTAGGGACGGTGTATCCCCTGCTGGGACTGCTGGGGATAGTAATACTGGCCGCATTGGCCTATAAAACCATCGGAAATTCATTAAGAGTCTTATCCCACGGTGTACGTGGGATATTGACCCGACTGTACAAGGGGGTTTAGTCGTTGGGACTGCAGAACCTGCCATCAGTGGATGAGGTCCTAAAGGATATAAAGGTTCAGGAGATTCAAAGAACCTGTGCGCGGGATCTGGTAGTCCAGGCTGTGCGTACAGAATTAGACGTTTTACGAACGGAAATCATGAACAGCGGCCGCGAGTGGAGCCGGGAACAGGCCCGGGAACGGGTAGTGACCGAAGTTATACGCCGTCTGGAAATGCTGCAGGGCGGAAGTTTACGAAGAGTGATTAATGCCACCGGGGTAGTATTACATACCAACCTGGGGCGGGCCCCATTATCCCCGGAAACATCGACCTATATCGCTCGCCTGGCTCAGGGTTATACCAATCTGGAGATGGACCTGGAGGCAGGTAAACGGGGTTCACGTTACCAGCACCTGGAATCAATGCTTTTAAGCTTGACCGGGGCTGAGGCGGGGTTAGTTGTCAATAACAATGCGGCGGCAGTCATGCTGGTTTTGAATACCCTGGCCAGGGATCGGGAAGTGATTGTATCCCGGGGACAACTGGTAGAGATCGGCGGCTCTTTTCGCATACCGGAGATTATGGCCCTGAGCGGGGCAAAGCTGGTAGAAGTCGGCACTACCAATAAAACATACCTTTCAGATTTTGAGCAGGCTGCTACTGAGCATACTGCTCTGTTGTTGGCAGTACACACCTCCAACTACCGTATAGTCGGCTTTACTCATGAAATCTCCTTGCATGAACTGGTTCGTTTGGGACGAAAGCTGAACCTGCCCGTAGTTCAGGATCTGGGGAGCGGCAGTCTGATCGACCTGTCCCCGTGGGGGTTGGAAGCCGAACCCACCGTTCAGGAGTGTTTACAGAACGGGGTGGACCTGGTCACTTTCAGCGGAGATAAGCTTCTGGGAGGTCCTCAGGCGGGCATAATCCTGGGGAAGAGACACCTGGTTGAGGCCATGAAGCGTAACCACCTCCTGCGGGCTTTACGGGTGGATAAGCTGACCATCGCCGGGCTGGAAGCAACCTTAAGCAGTTATATCAACGGCAGTCCTCAGGAAAGCAATCCGGTATTGCAGATGCTTACCCGGGGTAAGGCCGAGTTAAAGGCCCCGGCTGAAAGACTGGCCCGTTTGATCAGGGATGAATTGCACAATGGTAATGAACCGCCTGAGATAAAGGTAGTTGAGATACACGACAAGGTAGGAGGCGGGGCCTATCCCCTGCAGGAATTGCCCGGGTATGGGGTGGAGATTGGATTTGGCTTTGACCCCGGGCAGCTGGTTCACCAGCTGCGTACCCTGGAACCTGCCCTGTTGCCAAGAATAAAGGAAGGTGCCATTATTATAAGCGTAAGAACTCTGCAGTCAGGAGAGTTGGAACTTATACCAGGACTGCTACGCCAAGGTCTGGAGGCACTTTGATGAAAAGGTTGATTATCGGAACAGCAGGTCATATAGACCACGGGAAAACGGCCCTGGTAAGGGCCATAACCGGGATCGATACCGACCGGCTGAAAGAAGAAAAGAAAAGGGGCATATCCATCGAATTGGGATTCGCACCGCTGACCCTGCCCAGTGGGCAGTTAGCCGGCATCGTAGATGTCCCCGGTCATGAGAGGTTTGTGCGGCAGATGCTGGCCGGTGCCTTCGGGATGGACCTGGTGCTCTTAATAATTGCTGCTGATGAGGGAATAATGCCTCAGACCAGAGAACACCTGGACATCATTCGTCTGCTGGGTATCAACCAGGGTATCGTTGTGATTACCAAAAAAGACCTGGTTGATGAGGAGTGGTTGATGATGGTGGAGGATGATATAAAAGAATACCTGGCGGACACCGAACTCAAGGACTGGCCTATAATAGCCGTTTCCTCAACCGAAAAGGAGGGCGTGTCCGACCTTTTGAAGATGATTGAGGACTTGTCGGTTGTAGTGGAGGAGAAGCCGGCCCTGGGGCAGGTTCGCCTGCCTATTGACCGTGTTTTTACCATGACCGGCTTTGGAACGGTCATAACCGGAACTCTCTGGTCAGGCCGTATCCGGCTGAACGATAACCTGCAGATCCTTCCTCAGGAGCTGCCGGTGCGGGTGAGGACCCTCCATGTGCATAACCGCAAAGTTGAAGAGGCCTTAGCAGGGCAAAGGGTGGCGGTAAATCTGCAGGGGGTGGATATTTCTGATATCCATAGGGGAAACGTGCTTATTACCCCGGGGTTTCTCAAGCCTACTTTCAGAATCAGCGGAAACCTGCGCCTGCTTAAGAACAGTCCCCGTTCCCTGAAAAACTGGACCCGGGTGAGATTCCATCTGGGAACAGACGAGTGCCTGGGTCGGGTGGTACTGCTGGAGCATGATGAACTGCAGCCGGGAGAACATGGATATGTACAGATAGTGATGGAGGAGCCGGTCGTTGTGAATAAGGGTGACCGGTTTGTGATCCGGTTTTACTCCCCGGTGACCACCATTGGCGGTGGTATAGTGATTGATCCCCACCCCCCCAAACAGAAGAGGTTTAACGAGGCGGTACTGGAGGAGATAGCGGTTAAGGAAGAAGGCGACCTGGGGGAAGTAACTCTACAGGAATTGAATAAACACCCGGATAAGATAATGACCGCGGAAGAGCTGGCGGCAGTAATCAATCACAGTCCCACTGAAACCAGAGATGTATTAAATGACCTCTGTGAACAGGGACTGGCCGAACATTTGAAGGCGGAGAACCGCGAGTTGTACATCAGCACACTGGGAATCGAAGATACTGGACAGAAGATCAACCGGGTGTTGGAAGACTACCGGAAAAAGTACCCCCTGCGGCCTGGTTTTCCCCGTGAAGAATTGCGCAGCCGCTATTTTAAACAGTATCCGGTTAAGATCTTTAACGCCCTGCTCAGTCACCTGGAAAACAAAGAGATATTAATAGCCGATCCCAGGCATGTCAAGCTCGTGGGCCCCGCGTTGGAACCAGACCCGGACGCCGAGAAGGCTATTCAAAAAGTGATGATGATGCTTGATGAAAACCCCCTGGCACCACCCGGGCTCAAAGAGATTCAGGAGGAAATAGCCGGTTCTCGTCACGATCCGACGGAGATAATTTCCTACCTGGAGGATTCCGGCAAGATAGTTAAGATTGCTGAAGGGGTTTATTATTCCCGCACGGGATTGG
This sequence comes from Syntrophomonadales bacterium, assembly GCA_050951725.1. Lineage (GTDB taxonomy): Bacteria > Bacillota > Syntrophomonadia > Syntrophomonadales > DTU052 > DTU052. The sequence continues at coordinate 161,138 of JBMNJO010000024.1, forward strand.
ACCTGGCCTGGGACAAATTATGCGGCCATTTTAATGAAAAGAAAGAACTCTCACTGGCCGAAGCACGCGACATTTGGGAGACTTCCAGAAAGTTTGCCCTTCCCCTGCTGGAATACTTTGACCGGATAAAATATACCCGGCGGGTCGGAGATAACCGCATTAAAATCACAGGCTGACTGATGACATGGCCGGAAGGGACATAAATCGTTTCACTGCCAACCAGGGCCCTGTTTTGGGATGCCGAATGGGTAGTGGAAGCGGAACACCATCCGGGTGGGAGTCCTTGCAAACGTAACTGCCCGGGAGAGGAGGCAAACGCTTTGCTGAAGATCGAAAATATCAACGTTTATTATGGTCCTATTCACGCCCTTAAAGATGTATCATTAAGTGTAAGCGAAGGCAGCATCGTGAGTCTGATCGGTGCCAATGGTGCCGGAAAGACCACAACGCTGAAGACTATTTCCGGTCTCCTTCGTCCCAAATCGGGGACCATCCGTTTTAGAGGCCAGGATATAACATCGCGTCCGGCCCAGGATGTCGTGTCTCTGGGGATTTCCCAGGTGCCGGAGGGACGACGGGTTTTCCCAGCCATGTCGGTCCAGGAGAACCTGGAGATGGGTGCCTACCTGCGGAAAGACAAGGATGGCATTGCCCAGGATTTTGATAACGTATTCAAGAGGTTTCCCAGGCTCAAGGAGCGGCGGAAACAGATGGCGGGCACCTTAAGCGGGGGAGAACAGCAGATGTTGGCTATCGGCAGGGCACTAATGGCCAGGCCCGTCCTGATGCTGCTGGATGAACCCTCGATGGGATTAGCGCCTCTGTTGGTGCGAGAGATCTTTGAAATAATCAAAGATATCAATGCCAATGGTACCACTATCCTTTTGGTGGAACAGAATGCACGTATGGCGTTGTCAATAGCAGATAAGGCCTATGTCCTTGAAACCGGGAGCGTGGTCCTGGAAGGCGAGGCCAAAGAAATGTTGGAGAGTGATCAGGTAAAACAGGCCTATTTAGGCGGCTAAGGGGGTTAGATTTGTGAAGGTTAGGGAGAGGATGAGCCGGGACCTGGCTATTGTATCCCCGGATACCTCGATAGCTGATGCGTTTGAACTTATGCAGGAACGCCAGGTGCGAAGATTGCCGGTTATGGCAAAGAACAAGCTGGTTGGTATAGTGACCATAAAAGACCTGAGCAACGTATCGCCGTCTTCTGCCACCAGCTTAAGCATTTTTGAAATGAACTATCTGCTGGCCAAAACCAAGATCAAAGATGTAATTCCCAAAAACATGAAGGTAGTTACCATCGAGGCTGACGCCAATATTGAAAGGGCAGCCGTGCTGATGCGGGAGCATCAGATCGGAGGGATACCCGTTCTGGAAGATGGTAACCTGGTAGGTATAATTACCGAAACCAACATCTTTGATGCCTTTATCGATATACTGGGGGTCAGCCGGCAAGGCACCCGCATCGATATGGAGGTTGATGAGCGGGTCGGCGCAGTGGCGGCTGTAACCGGAATTATCGCCCAACATGGAGTGAGCATCGAAAACATAGTCCTGGTGGAAAAGGAAAGAGGTTTATACGACCTGATCCTGCGTATCGATACCACTGAAGCTGAAGAAATAGTCGTCTCCCTGCGCCATAACGACTTCAAGATCCTGAGTGTGATTGTACAGCAGTAAGTGGAGTGGTTTGCCTTATAAAAAATAATCCGTTAATATATACGTTGGGTTATATCCTGCAAGCTTAAAAACATGTGGAAGCGGATCGGTCCTGGTGGGTCGCCTGGACTTCAAATCCAGTTTGCGCCGTAGTGGTCCTGCGGTGGGTGGGTTCGATTCCCACACGCTTCCGCCAATATTAAGGTAAGGTTTTGCCGGCGTCCCAAGCAATGGGATTGCCGGTTGTTTTTTTCGACGCAAATATAACCATAACCATCAATGACCAACCCCAGTGTCAACCAGGACACCACGGTTCGCGTTTATTGCCGGAGTATTCCATGGTATAATTCCCCTAATAGTTGGAGGCTTGAAGGCCATCCGTGACCGGATAGCTGGGAGCCTCGTAGTAAACAGGAGAGAGTATGGGAATCCATGTGCTGGATTGCATTTTCGTGGTCCTGATTCTATATGGAGTTCTGGCGGGATTAAAAAAGGGGCTGATTGCCAGCGTAGGCGCGATAGTTTCATTTGTTTTGGGTATAGGGGCCGCGATTTTATTCTGGGAATCGGCCACCGATTACCTGCAAAGCCACTATTCATTGGTCACTTTTGTCGCCAATTTTTTGTCGGGCCACTTACCGGTTCCAGTGTTTGATGACATCGGCGGTATGACCTCGACCCTGTTTAAATCCAGTCTTTATGCCTACCAGGGGTTGATATACCATATTGCCCGGTTGTTGGTTTCCGGCCTGGTGTTTATACTGATACTGTTTCTGGTTACCAGGGTTCTGGGGATTGTATGGCATATCCTGAGCATGGTATTTGGCTGGGGCATACTGGGTATGGGTAATCGGATAGGGGGCGCGGCTTTTGAATCGCTGAAAGTGACCCTGGTCCTTTCTATCCTGGCGGGTCTGACCATGCCGGTAGTCCGTTCATTATCAAATACCGGGTTCCCCGCGGCGATTGATCTGAACGCCTATCTTGACAGATCCTTTTTGCTACCCTGTCTGGAAGGCATATTTCAAATAATGGGCAAAATAATTGGTATCCAGTCAGGACATACAACTTGAGGAGGTATTCATGGTGGAAAAAAATGCTTGGATAAGTGCTTCGGAAAACGAGAGGCATGAGATGACGGCCCTGGGCCGGGAGTATATCCGGTTTCTTAACCGGGCTAAGACCGAACGGGAAACGATATCTTTTTTGAAGGAGCAGGCCAAAGAAAAAGACTTTGCAGACCTCAAGGAATTAGGCGAGCTTAAACCCGGACAACGGGTATTTATGGAACATAAAGGGAAGGCCGCTATTGCGGTGATAATTGGGCAGAGACCTTTTGCTGAAGGGTTCAATATCGTTGCTTCTCATACGGATACCCCGCGTTTGGACCTTAAGCCGGCACCTCTCTATGAATCAGCTGGTATGGCCTTGTTTAAGACTCATTACTACGGCGGTATCAAGAAATACCAGTGGGCTTCCCTACCCTTGTCCATGCATGGGATAGTCGTAAAAAAGAGCGGGCAGAAAATTGAGATTGCCATTGGTGAAGATGACAATGATCCGGTCTTTACCATCACTGATCTGTTAATCCACCTGGCCAAGGATCAGATGGAAAAGAAGATGAGTGAGGGGATTGGCGGCGAGGATCTCAATATCCTGGTGGGAAGCCTGCCATTGGAACCCGGGCCCGAGAAAGACAAGATAAAAGAGGCGGTTAAAAAGATCCTTAAGGAAAAATATGATATCGAGGATGAGGATTTCGCCAGCGCCGAGATTCAGATGGTACCAGCGATAAAAGCCCGGGAAATCGGTCTTGACCGTAGCCTAATCGGGGCCTATGGACAGGATGACCGGGTATGTGTATTTACCTCGTACCGGGCACTGCTGGACGTAACCATACCGGCGCGCACTGCGGTATGTGTTTTTGCCGATAAGGAGGAGATTGGGAGTGTTGGTAACACCGGACTCCGTTCTTACCTGCTGGAGAATGCGATTGCTGACCTTATGAACAAAACCGGTCGCTCCGACTACTATGAGATTATGCGGGCATTAAGGAATTCTTATGCCTTGTCCGCTGATGTTAATGGGGCCTACGATCCCAATTACGAAAGTGCTTTTGAAAAGCTTAACTCATCTTACGTGGGACGGGGAGTATCCCTCACCAAGTATACCGGGTCACGGGGCAAGTCCGAGTCGAACGATGCCCACCCCGAGTATCTGGCTCGGATTCGCAAGCTCTTTGACGATAACGGTGTAACCTGGCAGGTAGGAGAATTGGGCAAGGTAGACCAGGGGGGCGGCGGAACCGTAGCCCACCTTCTCTCCCGTTACGGGATGGAAGTGGTTGACTGCGGTGTGGCCTTACTGGGAATGCATTCACCATTTGAAGTAGCTGCCAAATCCGATATCTATGCTACCTATAAGGCGTATCGTTCATTTATGCAGAAGTTTGAATAGATAAGGGGGAGGACAATTGACTGGGGATCAACTGAAGCTGACCCAGATGGTCAGAGCTTCCGGCTGAGCGGCAAAACTGGGTCCGGGGACCCTGAGCCAAGTGTTAACCGGAATACAGCTGCGTCCAGACCCTAGATTGCTGGTAGGGTTTGAACACGCTGATGATGCGGGTGTTTTTAAGCTGTCGGAGCAGACGGCCCTGATTCAGACGGTGGATTTTTTTACTCCCATGGTGGACGATCCCTACCTGTTTGGGCAGATTGCCGCGGCCAATGCCTTAAGTGATGTATATGCCATGGGAGGTCAACCCCTGACTGCTATGAACATCGTCTGTTTTCCCGATTGCCTGGATGTTTCGGTCCTGCGGGCGATAATAAAGGGAGGACTTACAAAGATCGAAGAGGCCGGCGCAGTTTTAGTCGGGGGCCATTCGGTGGATGACCAGGAACCCAAATATGGCCTGTCGGTCACCGGGGTGATTGATCCCCGTAAGGTTGTATCCAACCGGGGGGCCAGGACCGGTGACCTGCTGTATATGACCAAGTCACTGGGAACGGGTATTGTAACGACGGCCATTAAAGGAGAGATGGCACCGGAAAAGCTTATTAGTGATGCGGTCAAATCGATGGCTCAACTGAACAAAGCCGCCCGGGAGGTTATGATGGAGGTCGGGATCAATGCGGCTACTGATATAACGGGTTTCGGCCTTCTTGGTCATGTGATGGAAGTGGCTGCCGGCAGTAAGGTGCAGATTGAACTTTGGGCGAAGAGGCTTCCTCTTTTTAACGGGGTCGAGGACTTGGCCGCTATGGGAATTATTCCCGCCGGGGCGTATGCCAACCGGGATTACCTGCAGGGCAGAGTCGAAGTAACAGGTGAGGTTGACAGGACCCGCCTGGATCTTATGTATGCACCGGAAACCTCCGGCGGGTTGTTGATGGCCGTTGACCCGGGACGGAGTCGTGAACTGGAGCGGGTAGCCGGAAATAAAGAAGTTCTTCTGACCCTGGTTGGTCAGGTGACACAGGCTGGACCCGGACATATTAAAGTCGTGAAGGGGTGAGTAAATGCAGGACCATATTGATGCCCGAGGACTCTCCTGTCCCCAACCGGTTATCCTGACCAAGAAGGCTCTCGAGACAGGGGGAGAGTCGGTGACCACGATAGTGGATAATGAGGCGGCGATGGAGAATGTCAGTCGTTTAGCCCAGGGGCTGGGCTACAATGTTGATGTGGAACAACAAGGCAAGGACTATCATATTCGTATTGAGAAAACAGGCCCGGCACCGGGTCAGACCGAATACAATCATGGCGTTATTCTTATCACCGGCCAGTACCTGGGACGTGGGGACGATGCCCTGGGCAAGATCCTCATGAAGAGTTTCCTCTATACCCTGACGCAGATGAAGGATACAGTGAATACGATGATCTTCATTAACAGTGGAGTAACTTTGACATCCCAAGGTTCCGAGGTACTGGACTACCTGTTGGAATTGGAACAGTCAGGGATTGATATATTATCCTGCGGAACTTGTCTTGATTTTTATAATCTTAAGAATCAGCTGATGGTTGGCAGGGTAAGCAACATGTATTCCATATTGGAGCGAGTGTCCGCTGCTGACAAGGTGGTGACTCTTTAGTTTGGCGCTCCAGCAACAGAACACAAGCTGCAATGATTGGAAGGGGGGATTGGGGTGGAAATTAAGAAATTCAATCTTGGCGACGTTGTCAGAATGAAGAAAAAACATCCGTGCGGAAGTTGGGAGTGGGTGGTCACCAGGATTGGTGCAGATATAAAGATTCGGTGCTGCGGCTGTGGACACCAGGTAATGATGCCCCGTTCCAAGTTTGAAAAAAGCATGATTTTGGTAGTCAAAGGCGAACAGAGTGGTTAACAAGATCACTAGGCAACAACATATAATTGTTACAGGAGACCTTCGGGGAGGGAGAGGATAATTGTGAGCGTCAGGGACGTTACCAACCATAGATTTAGGGAAGGGGATCTGGTTAAAGTAGCATCCCTGGATAACAAGCTTATGTTTTGTATCATAGGGTTCAAGACTACCGCCAAAGGTGATAAGGTAGCGATTTTAAAAGGCCTCTACAACCAGGATCTTATAATTGAAAAACCGACCACAGAGTTAATCAACCTCTTAATAAGAGGTCAACTGTAAGCTTGCCAATAGATGGAGCAATTGTTATACTGATATGGTATCCCTGCTCCAGGCTGTACCTGGGGCCTTAGTCCGTAGGGAGGAGGTGACAATATGCGTCCATACGAGATGATGTTCATCTTGAGTCCCGAGTTACCATCCGAGGGTGTTGAGGCAGCAAAAAGCAGAGTTGCAGACATCATTGCCCAGACCAAAGGTGAGCTTGAGGATTTTGAAGTATGGGGCAGGCGAAGACTGGCTTACGAAATCAAAGATTTCCGTGAAGGTCTGTATATGCTTGCTCACTTCAAAGGAACAACTGAGACTATTAACGAGTTGGACAGGGTGTTGAAGATTACTGACGATTTTCTACGCCACATGATCGTTCGCAAAGAGGAATAGGGGGGAGGATAAGGATGCTTAATCGAGTAATTTTGATTGGACGTCTTACCAGAGATCCTGAACTGAGGTATACTGCCAATGGAATTGCAATGTGTACCTTTAGTATTGCTGTGAATCGTCCCTATACCAATCAAGCGGGCGAAAGGCCAGCCGATTTTATCGACATTGTAGCCTGGAGGCAGCTGGCGGAAAACGTCGCTAATTATATGACCAAAGGCCGTCTGGTAGCTGTAGAGGGTCGGTTGCAGACCCGGACCTACGAAAATCAGGAAGGCCAAAAAAGAAAAGCGGTAGATGTGCAAGCTGATACTGTGAAATTCTTGGACAAAGCATCTGGTACGGGAAACTCCCGGCGACCTCAGGATGATGGCTGGGAATCGCTCGGCAGAGAGGTTGATCCTGGAGGAGTGGACATTGCAGAAGATGATGAAATACCCTTCTAGGGAGGTATTCGATTGAAGAAGGAACGCAAGAAAAAAAGGCGCCCGTGCAATTTCTGCGCGGAAAAGATAGAATACATTGACTACAAGGATGTGCCCCGCTTACGGCGGTACATTACTGAAAAGGGAAAGATATTGCCCCGCAGGATTACAGGCAACTGTGCGCATCACCAGAGACAGATCACCACTGCAATAAAGAGAGCTCGAAACATCGCACTGCTTCCCTTTACATCTGAATAGTCCTGATAACCGCAAGATGGTATAAGTCTTGCGGTTTCTATATAGTCCCAATAATAAGAGCGTTCAGAAGGAAAACCCCTGGAGGTTAGAGAAGTAAGATGAGACGACAGACGGGGGTGGATATTCTGAATTTAAGAAACCAGGTGGACATTGCCAGGAATCTGCGGACTATTGAATGGCTCAAAGCCGAGCTGGTCGAATCGGTAGCGGCGTTGCTAAAAAGCCTCCTAAAAGCGGGTGACGAGGCTATCAGCGATTGCCTGGCCACAATAATTATTACTACCTATATTTTAGGAAAAAGAGTAGGCGTAAAATTCCAGTATATTGATTTCAAGGTTGAGAGCAAGCTCAAACTAAGTATCAACGAGGCCCACGAAGTAGAAAAGTGGTATGGGGATCTTTCCGCTTTGTTGGCGTATCTGGAGAACAAGAAAAAGTGAACAAAACCTTTGAAATACTGGGTTTTTTAGTGGTCGTACTGGTTATTGGGCTTGGATTGGAGTATCAGCCGCAATTGAGCGGTTTATGGAGTATTCTGGCAATATTAGTAATTACGGTGTCTGGCAGACAGGGACCGGGATTCTTGGCTGTAATCACATTGTTTATGGTGGCGGTAGCAGTATTATTGTTGCAACATGCATCACCGGGCTTTATTTTGTTGTCAATATTGCCGGGTTGTGCTGCGGGTTACCTGGTCACTCGCTGGTTCTCACTGGGGAAAGTGCTGGCTGGTGGTTTCGCGGCCGGTGTCATCGGCTTCGGATTGTTTTGGGCTTATCAGTTTTACCTGCAGGCCAGCCAATTAAGTATGCATGCTATCGAGACCGCATTTGTAAATTACTTTAATCATATCTTTCTGCCCACTCTGGAGGCCTCGGGGTTAGATGAATACTATGCTGCCCATGGACTAACCCAACCTGTTATCAAGGAATACTTTGACAATTTCCTGGAAAGTCTGGCGGTACTGCGTCCCAGCTTGTATGTTTTGGAGAGTTGGGTGAGGATATTATTGGGGATCGTCCTGGGAAGAATGATGCTTAGGAGTCGTGGCTTACTGGAAAGTCCACCCTTTATAATGCATCGCATGGCCTGGCAATTGGACTGGCTTATAATTGCCGGCTTGGCATTGTGGTTGGCAGGAGCGCACTGGGACATTAAACTGGTCAATGATATTGGTGCCAACATTATATTCCTGATGGCTCCTATTGCCTTTTATTTCGGTGTGAGCCTCACTTTATATTTTATCAGGCACTGGAGGATCAGGCCGTGGCTGCTGGTTGTTATGGCTCTGGTCATGTTGTTCCTTCCCACCCAGGCCTGCCTGTTTATTACCGTATTAGGGGTCTTTGATCCCCTGATCGATTATCGAAATCTAGATGGAAAAAGGGGGAGTCCGGCATGAAAGTAATCCTGTTGACAGATGTGCCAAAACTGGGAAAACAGGGGGATGTTGTACAGGTATCTGACGGTTATGCCCGCAATTTCCTGCTTCCGAAGAATCTGGTTGCTGAAGCATCCGAAGCTCGTTTGCGGGAATTGAAACAGAAAAACGAGCGGGCTGAGAAGAGAAAAGAAAAGGAAGAGGAACGGGCAAAGTGGATCATGGGCAAAATAGAGGGACAGACGGTTGTGGTTCATGCCAAGTGCGGGGAGGGCGGCAAGTTGTTTGGTGCTGTCACTTCCAAAGAGATTGCAGATGCCCTGAAAGCTCAGTATAAGGTTGATGTAGACAAGAAACGGGTTGAAATCAAGGAACCTATTCGGCACCTGGGAGAGTACCCGGTACGGATAAGATTGCACCAGAAGGCTGTGACGGAAGTCAACCTGAGGGTTGAAGAGGCATAAGGTATAAGGGATGCCCGTTTTACCGGGCGTGTGGTTCGTTGACTTAAATGGTATCAATTGATAAGATTAGGTGTGACTTCGGTCAAGGCCGTCCGCAGGAGGTGGATCCATGTCCACGGTAGTTTTGGTGGGAGCCCAATGGGGCGATGAAGGTAAAGGGAAGATTACTGATTTCCTGGCAGAGAAAGCTGACTACGTTGTGAGGTACCAGGGAGGCAGCAATGCCGGCCATACTGTAGTAGTTGGAGATTACAAGTTTCAGCTTCACCTCATTCCGTCGGGGATTCTGTATCCAGATAAAGTGTCAGTTGTTGGCAACGGTGTTGCGCTGGATCCGGAGATTCTATTACAGGAAATTGACGGTTTGCGCGATAAAGGTATCGATGTAAGCAACCTCAGAATCAGCAGTCGGGCGCACATTGTGATGCCATATCACAAGGAACTTGATTCGCTTCAGGAAAACGGCAGCCGTAAAATTGGCACCACCAAGCGAGGGATTGGTCCGCTGTATTCTGATAAAATAAGCAGGATCGGATTTCGGGTTGTCGATCTTCTGGATGACAATGTATTTCCCACAAAGCTGAAGGCACTTATTGAAGAGAAAAACCGCATTCTGGATAAAATATATGGCCGACCGGCCTTTGTTTTTGAGGATCTTTTGGAACAGTTCCGGTATTATGCCGAACGCTTGCGTCCTATGGTTACAGATACTTCACTGTTGGTTAATCAAGCCATAGATGAAGGTAAAAAGGTGTTGTTCGAAGGTGCGCAGGGAACCCTCTTGGATATCGATCATGGGACTTATCCTTATGTGACATCTTCACACCCGGTTTCCGGGGGTGCCTGCGTTGGAGCCGGGGTTGGTCCCACGAAGATCAACCGGGTGATAGGTGTGGTCAAGGCCTATACCACCAGGGTTGGAGAGGGTCCGTTTCCTACTGAATTATTCGATGATATGGGTGAACTGATCCGGCAGCGGGGCGATGAATACGGTACTACTACTGGCAGGCCGCGGCGCTGTGGATGGCTGGATGCGGTCATTATGAGGTATGCAGCCCGGATTAATGGCCTGACCGATATGGCGATCACTAAACTGGATGTGCTGGATGGCTTCGAGAAGATTAAAATCTGCGTGGCCTACCGGTACCGTGGTCAAACCCTGCGGGAGTTCCCGGAGAGCCTGGAAGTCCTGAAGGAGTGCGAACCTGTTTATATCGAACTGGACGGTTGGCAGCAGGATATTGCCGGGATCAGGCGTTTTGAGGATCTGCCCGTTAAAGCCCAGGAGTATGTTAATAAGATGGTCGAGTTAAGCGGGGTAAATCACTCGTTGCTGGCAGTCGGTCCAGGCCGATCTCAGACCATGGTTACCAGAGATGTCTTCGAACCGCTGTAACATTGACAAAACAGCTATGATTTAGTATGATAATTTTCGCCAGCGGGCGATTAGCTCAGCAGGTTAGAGCGCTTGCCTCACATGCAAGAGGTCGGGGGTTCGAGTCCCTCATCGCCCACCATGTTAAATGGTTGGCGGAGGCCTGCCTCGGTAGCTCAGCTGGTAGAGCAGCGGACTGAAAATCCGCGTGCCGGCGGTTCGAGTCCGCCCTGAGGCACCATACACATGCGGGAGTAGCTCAGTGGCAGAGCATCGGCTTCCCAAGCCGAGGGTCGAGGGTTCGAATCCCTTTTCCCGCTCCATTTTGATACTGGTTTTTGTACCTTTGCAAGGAGAGTGAATCAGTGAGTAAGCACATAAAGACTGTGGTTCAGCCTAATTTGAAAAGCGGCAAGGACACAAACTGCAGAGAGTGTCAGGCATCATGTCAATCAGCCTGCAAGACCTCATGCACTGTGGGAAATCAGGTCTGCAGAAAGTAATAACCCCGGATTTGTAAATGGCGGCTCATAAACGCTGCGGGGGGTACACCCTGAAAGCTGAGATGCGCTTGCCTTTTCTCGACTAACTGAGATGTTAACCCAAATAATTGAAACGATAAACCCTACCTGCGACTGGTAGGGTTTAAATGCTTATGGAGGATTACCTGTGATCAGCCTGCGTAATTATAACTTTTCAGCGAATGTTCACCTGTTCCAGATAAAAGGTCTTAATCTTTTGCTTGATGTAAATTCCGGAGCGGTTCATGCTTTGGACGACCTGGCCTATAAATTTGTTCAAGAACTAATCAATACCCGGGGAGACTGGGATCTGGCCCAGGCCAGGGTTGGAGCACATTACCCGCCTCGTCCCGTGACAGATACCAGAAATGAGATTGAGGAGGCTTACCGCGCGGGGAGTCTGTTTACTGAGGGGGCAGAGTTGGACCTCGAGTACAGTGATTTTTATCCCAAGTCTATCTGCCTTAATGTGGCTCACGCCTGCAACATGCGGTGCCGGTACTGTTTTGCCGAACAAGGGAGTTTCGGCCAAAATCCGGGAATTATGGCCCTGGAGGTTGCGAAACAGGCGGTTGATTTCCTGATACAGAGCAGTGGACCCAGGAGGAACCTGGAACTGGACTTTTTTGGCGGGGAGCCGCTCTTAAATATGCAGGTGGTAAAGGCAACTGTTGATTATGGACGGGCCGTGGCTTTACAGGCCGGAAAGCAGATAAACTATACCCTGACCACCAATGCCTTGTGTCTGGATGAAAGTGTTCGTAATTACCTGATCAGCGAAGGAATAGCGGTTATTCTCAGCCTGGATGGTCGTCCGGAGGTCAATGACCGTATGCGTATCCTTCCCGGCGGGGAAGGCACTTATCATCGGATTACCCCGCAGATTAAGGATATGGTGGCCCTCAAGCCACCCAGTTACTATGTGAGAGGTACCTTTACCGCACAGAACCTGGATTTTACAAACGATTTCCTACATCTGGCAGACCTTGGATTTGAACACATTTCCCTAGAACCTGTAACCGGTGGAGAGTCTGGTTTGGCCCTGACCAGGGAACACCTCCCCCGGATAGCCGCCCAGTATGAAAAACTGGCGGATATTATTCTTGCCAGCGAACAGGAAGGGCGGTCAATTGACTTCTTCCACTTCAACCTTGACTTGAGCCGGGGACCCTGCCTGGCCAAGAGGGTAACCGGGTGTGGTGCCGGGGTTGAATACCTGGCTGTTACTCCGGAAGGAGATATATACCCGTGTCATCAATTCATCGGCATTCCAGAGTTTAAGATGGGCAATGTTCAGGGAAGTGGGCTTGATAAGACGGTGCGGGAGAGATTTGCGGGTAATACGCTCGCTAATAAGGAATGCCGTAACTGTTGGGCCAGATTCTATTGTGGCGGCGGCTGTCAAGCACTGGCTTATTTTCAGAATGGAGACATGTCTATCCCTGATGAACTGGCATGCTCGATGCACCAGAAACGCCTGGAATGTACATTTTATATGGCTGCCAGGAGAATGGAGGTTTGAAACTATTAAGTCCTACTGGCCGTTTGTCAAGGCAGGTTTCCTGGCTTTGGGGGGAGGCATAAGCATGCTTCCTTATCTGGAGGAGATTGCCCGTAAACAGCTGGGGATTGACAGCGAGGAGTTCCTGCAGGTCGTGGCAGTGGCGCAGAGCTTCCCTGGTGCGATGGGCATTAATACCGCAGCTATAATCGGGTACCGGATGGGAGGCTGGAGAGGCACCTTAACCGGTGTTCTGGGGGTAACTGTGCCCAGTATTATCTGTGCCAGCGCTCTTTTCTTCCTGCTGTTGTCGGTGGCTGAGACCACATGGCTGGGTATGGGTACCAAGGCGTTGAAAGCGGCAGTGGTGGGAATCATTCTGGGGATGGCGGTCAATCTTGCCAACCGCTCCTGGAGAGGGTATAGATCAATATTGATAGGTTTAGCGGCCATGCTGCTCTTTTACCAGTTGCAGGTCAGTCCGATATACATACTTTTGGGTGCCGGCATACTGGGGTATATATTTCTTTCACCACCGGAGGCAGAATGATGCTCTACCTCAAACTATACCTATTGTTCCTTAAGATCGGGCTTCTCGGTTTTGGTGGCGGCTATATGATGATCCCACTATTTTTCCTGGAAATAGTTGGCCGTTATAATTGGTTATCCCATGATGATATGTTTAATATTATAGCGGTTGCGCAGACAGTCCCTGGTACGTTTGCAACCAATACCGCCACCCTGGTAGGGTTGAACATGGGGCACATAGGATATGGACTGGTGGCAGTCCTGGGAGTTATCTCTCCAGCTCTGCTGATTGCCTACCTGGCGGACAGGTATGTGAGACCCCATCTGGAAAACCCGGCTTTACAGGGGGTTTTGAAAGGGATTGCCGCAGCGGTTATTGGGATAATCCTGGCAACCGGTCTAAGGATGATGCACAGCGCAGTAATTGATGGTCCCACCATGATAGCCGGTCTTTTAGCCTTCTATCTCTTTTATTCGAGAAACTGGAATGTGGCCCTGGCCACAATTTCAGCGGCTGCAGCCGGAGTTATATTAATTTATTTTGTCTAGGCAGGAATTACCTCCTTTTTCGAAGAATTATTTTTTTATTCCCAAATCGGGAGGAAAGACGATATTTTATAGAAAGGGTATTTTATGGAGGCTATATTGAAGCACAAAAAAGTTATCATTTCCATCATTGTCGGGCTGGTTTGTATTCTTACATATTTGGCGGTAGATATCATATCCGGACAAAAAACCAACGCAGTTGGAGTTACAATAAATAATAAACAACTGTTTATTGCTCAGGATAAAGCGCAGGTTGAAAGTATAGTCGCCAAGGTGGTAGCCAGCGAAGAAAAAAGAATCGGCAACCAGATAACTCTTGCCTACCAGCCCCAATACCGTATGGTATTGGTCCCCAGAGATGAGATTGCCAGTCAATCAGAAATAACCAAAGCTATTGAGGAATCACTCCTGTTGCAAACCTCCGCCGCTCAAATCAGGATTAATGGGCAGCCAACGGTGTGTGTTGCGGATGAAGCCACGGCTAACCAGATCCTATCTGAGCTTAAGATCAGTCTGAGCAATTGTAATGAAAATGAGAAGATTGTTAAAGCTGATTTCACCGATGAGGTCGAAGTTGAAGCCGGTATATTCCCTGTTCGCGAGGTAATGAGTGCGGCAGATGCCCTGACCCTTTTGGAAATTGGAGACACGTCTCCGATTGAGTATACGGTAAAACAGGGCGATTCCTTGTGGATGATTGCGCGAAATCACGATACCCGGGTGGCCAATATTATGGCGCTTAATAACCTGAAGACAGAAGACCTGAAGCTGGATCAGAAGCTGCTTATTAGCAGCAGTAATCCTCTGGTCAATGTTGAATCGGTTATTGAGGGTAAGAAGACCGAAGTCATTCCTTACACAACTCGGGTAAGTACCAGTAAATCGGTTACCTCCACCCAGGTCAAGCAAAGCGGCCAAAATGGAGAAAAACAGGTGACCTATGTCCTGACCAAAAAGAATGGCCGTGTTACTGAAAACAAGGTGCTGGCCGAAGTCATAACCCGTAAACCGGTTGACAGGATAGTGGTTACAGGGACCCGAAGCAGTTACACTATGACTGCATCCCGTGGGGGATCGCATGTTGGAGGGTTAAGCTGGCCCCTTACCGGCAAACTCACGTCGTATTTTGGTACCCGTGGCGGCTCTCATACTGGACTTGACATAGATGGAAAAACGGGAAATTCCATTCGGGCAGCCGCCGGCGGGACTGTGACTTCCGCAGGGCGCAATGGTACATACGGATTGATGGTTACGATTGATCACGGCAGTGGACTCAAGACCCGGTATGCTCATTGTTCGAGTATACTGGTTAAGACAGGCCAGGAGGTATCCAGAGGGCAGGTTATTGCCCGGGTAGGTTCAACTGGCAAAAGTACCGGATCACACCTCCATTTTGAGGTGATTAAGAACGGCTCATATCAGAACCCTTTGCGGTATCTTGATTAATCCGTATAAAAAGAATATTGACTAATAGTGCGGCATTTCGGGGCCGCATTATTACTTTAACCCCCTTGCCATAAATTGGACGCCCCTTTAGTCAAGCCCTGATAGTATAATATGATTCGGGGAAGGAGGGGCTATTATTTATGTTTGGGGAGAGGTACTTCTATATTGTCAAGCCCCTTTTGGGCCTGATGATGGTTGTATTAATTCTGGCGATGTTTATCTGGCTGAGGACCAGCCTTAGCCCGAAACAGGTGGTCTTTAACTGCTCCCGGTTTTTGTCCCGGGAGAACACCAACTTTAAAACCAGGAACTATGAACAACTAAAAACAGAGCACTTTTTGATTAAATATGGTGAAGTAAATCGTGACAACGCTCCGATCGTCGCAGAGGCTGCGGAGGAGATATATGAGCCGGTTGTGAGGATGTTTAATTTTGAACCGTCAAAACCAACCATGGTGGTTATGTACCCAGATTCAGCAAGTCTGGCGGAAGCCTTTGGCTGGGATAGGGCTGAAAGAGCGATGGGAGTTTATTGGGCCGGTACTATTCGTATTTTAAATCCGGATGAGTGGATTATCGAAGGCGATAAAAGGCAAACATTCATAAGAGAAGGTCCTATGGCTCACGAATTTGCACACCTGCTGGTAGACTGTTTAACCCTGGGAAACTATCCTCGCTGGTACACTGAAGGTGTTGCCCAGTATGTTGAGAAGAAGATTACCGGATTTGAATTATTCAACCCGGCGAAGTATAATAATCAATCAGTGGAATACTATGATTTTGCGACTTTGGAACAGAACTTCGATCAGTTGGTTCAAGGCATAGCCTATGGACAGAGTCTCCAGGCCACCGAACTGATTGCTGAACGATATGGTGAGGATAAGGTGTTTGCCATTCTTGGTTACCTGGGGCAGGGTTATGACATGAAAGAATCTTTTGCTAAAGCAACTGGAGAATCATTCGATGAATTTGAATATGATTTGCTTGCGATACAGCGGCTTGATATTGCTGTATAGATGCACCATGGGTGAGGAGGTTAATAAATGCGAGACTCCCTGGTCATTGAAGGCGGACAACGCGTAGAAGGAAAAGTAAGAGTCAGTGGAGCCAAAAATGCCAGTCTGGTGATAATTGCTGCCAGCATATTGGCCCGGGGGCGGACGGAATTGGAGAATGTCCCCAGGATCAAAGATGTTGAGGTTTTGTTGGATATCCTAACGAATCAGGGATGTAAAACGGAATGGACCGGTGATGGGGTATTAGCCATTGAAGTGCCGGATAATGTTATACCCGAAAGCCCATATGATCTTTCCAAGAAGCTGCGGGCTTCAAACCTGTTATTAGGATCTCTCTTAGGACGAAAACGAGAAGCCAGGATAAGTATGCCTGGCGGGTGTGATATAGGTTCACGACCCATGGACCTGCATTTAAAGGGTCTGCAGGCTTTAGGGGCCAAAGTGAATTTGGAACATGGTTATATTGAGGCTACAGCCGCCAACCTTCAAGGGGGGCGGGTTTATCTTGATTTCCCCAGTGTCGGGGCTACCGAGAACATTATGATGCTGGCGTCGGTAACTTCGGGTACGACTATAATTGATAATGCCGCTAAAGAGCCGGAGATAGTGGATTTGGCAAACTTCCTGAGCGCCATGGGTGCCAGGATCAGGGGTGCTGGTACCGATCTGATAAAGATTGAAGGTGCGGAAAAACTAAGAGCGGTTCGTTATGCGGTGATACCGGATCGAATAGAAGCCGGGACCTATATGGCAGCCGCGACCGTTACCGGCGGGGATGTCCTGGTAGAAAACGTGATTCCCACTCACCTTTTGCCTATTAAGGCTAAGTTGGAGGAGACTGGGGCTCGGATAACCCAAATCAATGGAGGTATTCGGGTACAGGGAACCGGTCGCATACTTCCGGTGGATATCAAGACACTGCCCTATCCGGGGTTTCCTACCGACATGCAGTCACAGATGCTGGCCATACTGACCATTGCTGAAGGGACCAGTGTGATTGTGGAAAACGTTTTTGACAATCGCTTTCAAATGGTCGATGAGCTCAAGAGAATGGGAGCTAAGATTAAGGTAGAAGGACATACAGCGGTAGTTGAAGGTGTTAAACAGCTTCATGGTGCCCGGGTAAAAGCTACTGATCTTAGGGCGGGTGCCGCCTTGATCCTGGCAGGGTTGATTGCCCGCGGTCAGACCGTAATCGAAAATGCTCATTATATATTCAGGGGATACGAGGATATCGAACAGAAATTGACCGGACTGGGAGTAAAAATAATCTCCTGACAGAGGGTGTCAGGAGATTATTTTTGAACATGGTTACTTTTTTATGGGGTACACAGTATAGATTGAATTACAGTTACTAGCCCGTGATCCGCGGGATAGTAACTGTGACTATAGTGCCTTTGTTTTTTGCGCGGTAATAGTCAATGTTACCTCCCAGATTTTTAACCATATGCTCACAAATGGCCAACCTGAAACCGGGGTTTAACTGATTCCCTTCACGGCTCCGCATTTCCATATCAACTGCCCCACTGTCTGTAACCTGCAGTGTTGCCATGCTTTTATTGGACACGGTACGAATAGTCAGAATCCCCCCTTCTGGCATAGCATGGAGAGAATTCAATATTAACTGATTAACCAGGGTGGCAATCCTTTCAGAATCGGCAATAACATTGACTGGTGATCTGTCCAGATAGAGTTCGACCCAAACCCCTTGTTGACGGGCTATTACCTCGGTACCGGGAAAGAGCTCTGCGACTACCTGGTTCAGGTTTATCCGTTCAGGTTTAGGCCGGTAATTGTGGGAGAAAATCATCAGGTCCTGCAGGGTCCTTTCAATGCCTGATACCTCATCAAGGATCAGATCCCAGGGAATGTCCTGCGGGTTATCCCTATAGAGTTGAACAAAACCTTTTACAACCGTTAGAGGATTTCTCACCCGGTGGGCGGTCTCTTCTACCAGGTACGATATAAAATTATCGTTGCCAGGCAGGGCAACATCAGTATCCTTTGGTTCTTGACTTATCGTTAATAAACCACCAGAAACGCAGTTGGCCGAAGTAAATGGCAAATTATGGCAGGCGGCATTTGCTTCGTTTGACATGCGGTGCAAGATTTCCTCTCTCCTTTACATCAACCTCAAAGACATCCAACATCTACCATCATATTCCACCAACAATGGAGCTAATCCTTTAGCGAACCATGACTATTTTTGCGGTAATCGGTTCACTAATTGCTCGAATAATGAAGGAAAGTTGCTGTATACCGAACCGTCCAGTACATATTAGCCTACCGTCATTAGAATACTAATTGAGACGGAGGTGACGAAGTGAAACGAGCAATCATCATTGTTTTGGCTGCCATACTGCTGGTGGCCACCGGCTTTTTGTCAGCGCAATTTGTTGAACCGCTTTTTGCTGATCGTGAATCCAGCCAGGCAACAGCCGCCAACGGTGGATCGGTTGTCCAGACGGCCCGGGACCTTAGCCCATCCGTAGTGAGCATAGTAAGCTATGGCGAGGTAGGAGATTTTTTTTCACAAAGAACAGTTAAAAAGAACGGTTCCGGGGTAGTAATTGATCCTTCCGGTTATATCGTGACCAACAACCATGTTATCGAAAATGCTGATCGTATTCAGGTTTCTTTTCACAACGGAAAACAGAAGACCGCGAAACTGGTGGGAAAAGATCAGAGGACTGATCTGGCGCTCCTCAAGGTATCGGGTGTTAAAGTGACTACGGCTGATTTTGGTGATTCTGATGATTTGGTGGTCGGACAGGAAGTAGTGGCTATTGGCAACCCAATGGGCGCGGAATTTGCACGCTCGGTAACTGTCGGGGTTGTAAGCGGCTTGAACCGGGTTCTTACTACGGAACAGGGATTTGTATTCCGCCTGATTCAGACTGATGCCGCTATAAACCCAGGCAACTCGGGGGGCGCACTGTGCAACCTGGCAGGCGAGGTTATCGGCATTAATACGGTAAAGATTTCGGCATCCGGTTTTGAAGGCATGGGATTTGCCATTCCGTCCAATCAGGTAGTGGAGGTCGTGAATGATTTGCGTACCAAGGGACGGGTTGAGCGTCCAGTAGCCGGGCTGGAGGTGGTTAATGAGCTGACTTCCGAGGTGGCAACCTATTACAATCTCCCCGTAGACTATGGGGTAGCGGTCAAGCCCATCAAGGGGGGACCGGCTGAAAAAGCCGGGCTTAGAGATTACGATATAATCCAGGCAGTTAACGGGAAAAAGGTTCAAAATGCTTATGACTTGCAGGAGTGTATGTTTAATTGCAAGGTAGGAGATCAGGCAACGGTTACTGTCACGCGATTAGCCAGAGGGCCGGGGCAGAAGCTGAAGAACTTCCACTGCAAGGTTACACTCTGCAGTGATGGAGAAAACTGAGCCGGGGGCTGTATGGAGCCGGATTGACTCGAAGGTTGCGTGGTATCGGTTTTCTCCTGTTCACCGCAAATTCAAGGCGGAACCGGTTTTATCTCGAGGGTGCCGAGCGATCGGACATACTCAATAAAGGAACAGCAA
This sequence comes from Syntrophomonadales bacterium, assembly GCA_050951725.1. Taxonomy (GTDB): domain Bacteria; phylum Bacillota; class Syntrophomonadia; order Syntrophomonadales; family DTU052; genus DTU052. Next base: position 180,808 of record JBMNJO010000024.1, read on the forward strand.
AAAACATGAGAGGCAGCTTCCCTGCCTCTTTAATTTTATGAGACAATTAACTGGTATCGGCTGTACGTTTGGCAGGCTCTTGTTTTTAATTGGGGAGACGGGCAAATAGTGTTGCTCATGCGGAGTTTGGCTGCGAAAACTTAGCCGCCAAATCAGCGAAATATGATTTTCAGCATCGGAATCATTATTGATCGTCTGTTCGAGGTGTATGTAAATATGCGCTTTCTTGTTATTTCTGTAGGCAAAGTGCGCGAGCCGTATCTCAATACCGGGGTCAAGGATTTTCTGACCCGGTTACGTCCTTATGTAAGTGTTGAATATATTGAGGGTCTGGAGCAGAAAACCCCGCCCAATCCCTCCCCGGCACAGGTTGATGCTGTATTGAGCAAGGAAGGACAAAAGGTTCTATCCTTGCTGAAGGAGGGTGACTACCTGATCGCTCTTGATTCCAAAGGCCAGTCAATGACCTCCGAAGCCCTGGCGGCAAGAGTTGAAGATCTCATAAACTATGGCCACTCACGGTTAGTGTTCGTTGTCGGCGGTTCCCACGGCCTTACCTTACAGCTGCTTAAACGGGCTGACCTGGTCCTATCTTTTTCGCCTTTGACCTTCCCCCATCAACTGGCGGTCCTTATGCTGCTGGAGCAGATTTATCGCAGTTTCAAGATAATCCGCAACGAGCCCTACCACAAGTGAGCGGCTTTTAGTTTACTTAAGAAAGATTTGATCGGAATTAAGCTTTCCTTAAACTTGGATATACCCGCTGGATGCTATAATTGTCGAAAAGACAAGTACTGGTTCAAGGGGGCCTAACAAGTGGAATTCAAAATCAAGATAGTTGAAAATGATGTAGAGTATTCGATCTATCAGAGACCGACTGGCCTGGTAATAAGTGTTTCTAATGGAGAAGAAGACAAAACCATTGAAATCTTGTCGGATAAACTGCTGGACGCGAAAAAGAAACCCCGCGGTATCGGCATAATACTGGGATGAAAGAGTATAAACCGGGTATTATTCTTGTTGCCCATTGAAAAGGTATCCAACGCCCCTGATAGTCTGTATGCGAACCGGGCGGGCAGGGTTATCCTCGATTTTTTTTCGTATATTGCTGATATGAACCATGACGGTGCGGTAGTCGCCGAAACTTTCGGCATCCCAGATTTCCTGGTACAGATCTTCACTGCCGAATACCGTGTTTGGGTTTTGCGCCAGCAAGGCTAATAGCCTGAACTCTTTGGGCGACAGCTCAATCGGTTGACCATTCACTTCTACGGAATGACTTGAAAGATCTATGGTTAGACCCGGATATTTTAGCGTGTTATGGGAGTTGTTAGAGTTGTGTAATATGCGGTTTCTGCGCAAATGAGCCTTTACCCGGGCAATTAACTCCACGGGGGCAAATGGTTTGCTCATGTAATCGTCACCCCCGGCGGTAAGTCCCATGGACTTATCTAATGGCTCTCCTTTACAGCTTAAAAAAATCACCGGGGTATTAAGGGTTTTGCGGATCTCCTGACAGACCTCAATACCGTCTAATCCGGGGAGCATCATATCCAGAATGATCAAATCCGGATTGGCAGTTTGAGCGGAGTATACAGCCTGGTGGCCATCCGATGCCGATATTATACGATAACCTTCTTTTTCCAGATACAGGGTTATAACTTCTCTAATATCCTCGTCATCGTCAACTATCAGTATGGTTTCGCCTGCCAATATTAAATCTACCTCCCATCAGCTGTTGTCAATCATATGGAGTGGCAGGGTGAAGAAAACCCGGGTGCCTTTACCCAATTCACTGTCTACCCGGATATTACCGCCATGGTATTCAACAATCTCTTTCACAATGGCCAGACCTAAACCCTTGCCCTTATAATTGGCCTGCCGGGATTTGGTCGCCTTGTAAAAACGTTCGAAAATGTGACTGAGGTCTTCCGGAGGAATCCCTATACCGGTGTCGGAAACTTCAATCAGGAGCTCATTCCTGTCGCTGGTCAAGGCAAAGTTCAGGTCAATGCTGCCTTCTTCGGGAGTATACTTAATTGCATTGCTGAACAGGTTTGTAAAAACGCGATCGATTTGTTCCATGTCAACCATTACCTGCGGTTGGTCAATCCTGTTGGCTGTGTCTTCACCAGCAGTGAAATCATTTGTTCGGAAAGTTATATTGGCAGACCTTAAATCAAGGCTTGATTTTTCCGTTACGTTTTTAATAAATGATTTTAGTGGAACCGGTCGGCAGTTAAGTTTAAGCTGCCGGGATTCCAACTGGGAAAGGTTCGTTAACTCCTGCACCATGTAATTAATACTTGAAACCCGGTCGATTACCCTCTTTAAGTACTTCTTCTGCTGTTCCGGCTCGCTTACTATTCCGTCCAGTATGGCCTCTACATAGCCCTGGATTGAGGTTAAGGGAGTACGTAAATCATGGGATATATTCTGCAAAAACTGCTGGCGGGATTTTTCTAACCTGGAGACGGCCTGATAAGCTATTTCCAGTTCCATTTTTGAAGTTTCCAACTCTTGGGTCCGCTCTCTTACCCTTTCCTCCAAGCCCTCATTAAGCAGCCGGAGCTCTCCGGTCATTGATTCCACTTTGGCGAAGCTCTTTGAATATTTCTGCGCCAATACCAGGGCCTGGGCGAATACAAATATGAGCAACCCGCAGGAAGATAGATTACTTCGTGTAATGATACTCCGCAGGAATGAAGAGTTAGCGTCATTAAAAACAATACTCAAAAACGCAATATCATTAAGGGCCAGTATACTAAGCGCCGTAGCCCCGACTCCGATAAGGTAAGCACCTTCCCTCTTATTCAGGCATGCGGAGAATACAATAATTATTACGTACGGAATAACTATTAAGGTGAACAATTGATAAATGGGGTTAAACAGGGTAAATATCCTTGCCGGTGTCAGCAAGACCAGGAGGGCAAAGGCAAATCCGAAAATCTGTATAAAGCGATTGGCCTTCCCCGAGACTTCATTGGGGAATACTGACTTCAGAAACAGAAAAATCAGCGGTGGCCCTAGGTAGAAAGCCAGGGTTTGTATTTTATGAGCTATTTCCCAGCTGAAATCAGGAAAAAGGCAGATAAGATATCGCTCACCGACCAACAAAGTCCGGAGGGCAATCAGTACGGAATAGATACCAAAATACAGGGTTGACTTGTCTCTGGTTCTGAATATGTAAAGAGCAAAATGATAGAATCCGATTATGAAAAGGCATCCAAAGATAAAGAGCTCGAGGGCCAGGTTACTGGTGCGAAGATGGCTGATCTGCGCCTCCGACCCCAATACCAGTCTTTCCAGGACTCCACCGCTGCGATGATAATAATTTGATACTTGAAGGACTATGTCCAGGGTATTTGTATCTGGTTTGAAATACTCTACCTGGGGCAAATACTGGGGAACCATCTGGTCTCTATTAGTACCAACCTTACCATTGGATGCAATTAATTCGCCGTTGACCCAGAGGTTGTAAGCTGTAAATATTCGAGGAAGTTTAAGCCCCAGAAGCTGATCACCCGTTATATTTACCTGTAATCGATAGGTTGCATAACCTTCACCCGAAAGGGCTTCTCCATTGATTGTATATTTGTTCCAGGAACTGGGGATCGGTATATAATTTCTGTTTGGGTTTGAGTTGTTCGTATTGAAGTCTTGAGGGGTTAAGAGTTCCTGCCAATAAAACTCCCATTGACCGTCCAGATTGACCATGCCATCCTGCTCCCAATTCCAACCGGATAAATCCAGAACACCCTCAACAGCCAGGGGTTTGTCCTTGCCGGTTACCGGAGTCAAATTATGAGTTAACATGAAAGTAGAAATACAAAGGACAATAATGATGGCTATTATTAAGAGCTGTTTTTTCACATCAGTAACCTCCGTGTAGGGCGAAACCGAGTCAAATATTGATTCCCCTGCGAAAAGTAATAATTCGTTGGTTTAAATGCATAAATATTCGTCGCTAGACTTCGCATGATGCAACACCACCTGCTTGTCTCACGACGAAAGGGGTACCGGGCCAATTCACGTCCATGTTCAGTGGCCCTCTCGCCCCGTCCATGGGGCTCGCCCCCTTTCGTCGTTCGCCTTCGCAGGGTGTTGCTACCATGCTACGTCAACTGGCTCCTTAATATTTATGCATTCAAACAGCATAATTTGGGGTTTTCGCGGTGGAATCAGTATTAAATCGGCAAGACTTCCTCAAACCTGTCGCCAAAATACGACTTCAACCTCTATAAGTATAATTGATTGGTGCCAGTAATTGGGGCGATAAAATGGACAGGGAAGGTAAATTCATAAAGATTGGTGCGGATGCTTTTCACCGGGTAGGATTTATTAAAGGAAAGGAGAAGCTAACTAATATATACAGATTTTGCCGGGATTTGTTCTTTGTCAGCCAGAGTATTTGTAGGCGGGTAACGGAGGTAAAGGTATGAGAATAAGAGTGGTAGTCGCTGCGTTGTTGATAAGTTGTGCTGGTTGGTTTATGCCGGCAACTGCGTTTGCTGAGGGGAACGTGCTCCCGTTCACCGACATTAAGGGATGTTTTGCTGAGACAGCCATTGTCAGCCTGGTTGATCGAGGCATTCTTTCAGGCCTGTCCAAGGAATTCAAGCCGGGGGAAGAGATAAGCCGCCTTGAATTTTCAGTTCTATTGGCCAAAGCGCTTGGGGTCCAGCCTTTCTTTCCCCGTGAGGCCGCCTTTTCTGATTTGGCCCCTGGGAGGGTCGAAACAGGCTATGTTGAGGCCCTGGCCAATCTAAACATTATTCATGGATCAGGGGGCAAAAAATTCGGCGGGGACCAGCCCCTGTTGCGACAGGATGCAGCAGTCATCCTGCATCAGGCCTTTGGAGATACTGAAGAGATGTCCTTACCCGGGGATCAATACAAGGACAGCAGCCGGATTTCTTCTTATGCCCGGGAGGGTGTTTCTTATGCTGCCAATAGAAAGTGGATGGTCGGTTCCCAGGGATGGTTTTTTCCCCGGAAATGTCTGACCCGCGCTGAAGCAGTGGTATTGATGGAGAAAGTACTGGATTTTCGCCAAGAGCAGGCTCAGCAGGGACTGCCGTCTCCAACCGGGAAACTGGTCCTGACCAGCGGCGAAAGCCAGAATCTTGAGATAGCTCAGGAGGACTATCCACTTGCCTTTACACCCGTACTTGGAACCAACAACCCCGAGCTTTTGACCGTTAGTAATGCAGTGTATGGACAACAGCCCGGGAGTGGGATGTTGACCGTTAACATCGGCCGGGTGTCTTATCCGGTTACTGTTGAGGTGAAAAGGGCCAATACCACAAAGGTGCCAGTACCTCCTGACCCTGTCCCAGCTAAAGAACTGGCATTGACCTATAGGGTAGCTCAACACTCACCTGATTCCAGCTTTCAAGCAACTGAATACAAAAACTATGCCGGCCCGGTGGAGGGGCTTACCTCCAAAAGCGACATCTGGACGGGATTTCTACGGCAGCAGGGCCGGGACATTGTGATTGATCTGGGGGCATTGAAGCCGGTTTCCAGTATATCCATGGAGTTCAGGCAGGATGCCGGCCAGGGTATATACTTTCCCGAATATCTAAGTGCATCTATTTCGGCAGATGGTTTTAGCTGGTATCGTTTGGGAGAGGTTCGGCATGGAATTAACCCGCTGGACAGGACGGGGAACATGGTCTTGTCACTTTCATTTCCGCCAGTTGTAACCCGTTACCTGACGATGAGTTTTCCAGTCGATATCTATGTTTTTGCGCGGCATCTTTCGGTGAGGGGGGTAATTACGCCAGAGGAACCGGTCATACTGGCCCTGGAGAAAAATAGCCCGATCTCAGCAGGTAAGTATTTGGAAGACCCGACTCTCCGGGATATCCTGCTGGTCTTTACGGGAGATAAAACCTCGCTAAAAAACCTGAATGCAGATGATTTTTTGCCCCTGGTTGCCTATGTCGATTCCCGAGGCCGGATAAAAGGGCGCATGTTCGATACCATACAGTTCATGCCCTATACTGGTATACCCTGTACGAAAGACTCCTGGGAGTCTTATCTTGATGACCTCTTCACACCAGGGCAGCAGTTACATGCCCTGGATGAAGCCATGGAGAGATTCAATTCAGAAATCTTTGGAGTCGAAAGGCAGCAGGTGATACTTACTCTCCTCTATCCAGACAACAAGCAGGAGGAATTTGGCATTCTGGAAGCCGGAGCAACACCGCTGTCTTTCTCCCCGAACACAGTTAGCAGTCAAAAAGCTCTGCAAAACCGGCTGCAGGCAGTAAAGTGGTATTACGAGCAACTGATGGAGAAATGGAATCAGGCAGGTTTCACGAACCTCAGTATAGGAGGGATTTACTGGTACAAGGAGTCCGTTGACCCGACTATCGCTGGAGAAGTGGAACTGGTGCGAAGCGTGTCTCGACTGGTGGATGGTTACGGGCATAACTTTGTATGGATCCCCTATTTCGGTGCCCCGGGGTTTGAGACCTGGCAAGACCTCGGTTTCACTCATGCCTTCCTGCAGCCCAACTATTATGCAACCCAGGACCCGCCTGAAGATCGTATGGACCGGGCGGCGGAAATGGCAAAACGGTATAGCATGGGTATAGAGCTGGAACTCGATAATCGAGTACTCACTTCCCGCTATTACTATGATCTGTTCTACAAGGAAATGAACAGGGCGTTTGAATTGGGAATGAATGGAAACACCTCCAATGCTTATTATGTAGGCTTTGCTCAGACCCTGCTTGACGCCAAAAGCAGTGAAGTACCATTAATAAGAAGGGTTTATGATGACCTCTACCGGTGGATTAACGAAAAATATATTCCAAGATAGGTCTGAATCTCATTCACCGCTATAAGCCAACTGACTACAAGAAAATCCCGTATCACGTTCTACGTGGTACGGGACAAACATTTTTACAATTTATAGCATAAGGGGAGAAGTTGGATCTCGATAATTCTGGACCCAGGCGCTATCTCTTATTTCGCACCTTGATCAACACGATTGGCGGTTGTTACACAGTTACTTCAGGATTGTTGTCTTCTTCCTCTTGAGTAGTAGCTTCAGCAGTGTTTTCCTCTTCCTCGACTACCTCCGGTTCCGCAACGCTCTCTTCGGGGTTACTGCCGGATTCAGGCTCGGATAACGAAGCCTGGCAGGCGGAAATCTTTCGGTTCATTCCTCCAATATAGAACAAAAGGAATGCTATGCCCCCATAAACAGCGAGGGGTTCAAAGATTCCCGGCAGGAGTTGAGTCGGAATCAGCTGCTTATACACCTCACCAGAAGGATAGCCCATAGCCTGATAATAATCCACGGCATCCAGGAATGCCATAATGTTCAGAACCAGCAACGCAACTGCAGCTAGTGCTGCAATTGCACCAAGCACAATACGTAGGATTTCAACCGGGGGTCTAGTGGTTTTGCTGGGGGAACTCCGATCAACGTTCATAGTTACTTTGTCTCCAATCCGCCGGTTAGGCAATAGTCGTCAAACATAGAGGCAGGTATAATGTTTGAGCATGTTAAGTATACCTCCCAAATGTGAACATCCCGTGAATTATCCGTAAAGTTTCAATAAAATCCTCTTAATTAAGTTACACAAAGCCATTATAGATAGATCGAAGAAAATTCATTCATCCATATTAGAGGGTTAACAAGTGATTGCCATAATATACCTGCAAAGATCAAGCCGACAGCTAAGATAGTGTCGGCCTGAAAACTCCTTTGATTCGTAAAAACATCATCAGGAAGAACCATTATCCGGTGGGGGTGACTAAGCCTGGCCTTGCTCTCTTCTTCGCCTCCAGCGGTCGATCTCCCAGTCCCAAAACTTATTGGCCTGGTCAAGGAAGGTAGCCTTATCAGGCATCAGATCCTGCTGGATGACCTTCATGGTTTCCTCGCGGATACTGCCTTCCGTTATGAATTCAAAACCGGCCTTTTCCGTTGCTGTCAGAATCTCGTCCACCTTGGCCTTCAGCGGTGGAGCGCTCATAAATTCTGCTGCCGGTCGGTAGATTTCGGCTCTGATTTTCCCCAGACCACGACCTGACATGAAATGAAGCCAGTCTGACATGGGTTTAAAATGATCCATTTCACAGAATCCGGCCACAGAAATGAAAACCTTATCAGGGATCTTGTCTCCACGAGGAGGGTGGGCGCAAAGTCCATCCTTCTCAATTATGTATGGTTCATACATTGGGATAGACCGGTCGAGAAAGTTCTTGAACATCGCAGTGGGACCAAAGATGTACAGGGGGGTAGCCCACACTTCCAGGTCTGCTCCGGCCCGAACATTGATGATTTCTTTCATGTCGTCCTTCTGAACACACTCTCCCGGTGTCTTAATCCAGCAGGTATAACATCCGATGCAGTTTTTTATGTTCTTTTCCCGCAGGTTGATGACCTCGACATCGGCTCCTGCCCGCCTGCAACCCGACAGGAACGCTTCAAAGAGCATAGTGGTTTTGGATATTTTGGATTTTCTTGGTCCTCCATTGATCGCTACAATCCTCACACGCAATTCCTCCCCCCAATTATTCTGACGTACTTCACAATTCCTACATTACATGAATTAAATGGATTGTCAATTATATTAATTTTCATGACCGTAGGGAAATGAAGCCGGAGAGTTTAAAAATGCCGGCAGAGTGTAGTAGCAAGTAGCAGATTGTCTTACCCTACAGTTGCGGCAGTGGAAGGGTACCGGTCAGACATCCATTCCGGTTTCGGTTTTGAGCAGATCTTCAATCGCTTGCGTTCTTTCTTCGTCAAGCAGTGGCAAGAACCTGATCAGATGATTGACCCATTCTGTTTCTGACCCGGGGGCGCTGGATACGGCGGTTGATAATGAGAACTGGTCCGGGTTGTCACGTAATTCGTCAACAAAAACGATACGGATCAGCATCGACAGCTCCATGTTACCCAGCGAAGCAAACAGGACCGGGTAATCGTTGTCAAAAAGGCAATCAGCCGTAAAGATATCGAAGAAATCAACTAACGATCTGACCCGGGACAGGATCAGGCCGGCTTTTTCAGCCGGGCCGGCACATCTGAGCAGATCCCTCACCAGGACGCGAAAGGCCTCATTATCCATACCGGTCCCTGGTTCAAACAGGATTTCGGGCTCAGGTTGACCAGTCACCACCGGGATGATCAACTGCTGCAAGCTGTCCTGCTCCACGGCATTGATCAAGCGGGGAAGCAAACCATTCCCGCATTGGCGGACATACGCCACCATTGTGGGGTCCTCTATTCCCAGTTCTTCGATAACCTTGTCCAGAGCCGATTTATAGGTCACAGTAATTACGGAAGTATCGAGCCCTGCCAGCCGTTCTCTTAAGCGGCTGATGCGGCCTTTCTGGATAGCCAGGTTGTGGGCTCCTGTGCCGAGCATCACGGAAAAGACGGAGTTGGTGAGGACAACCTCAAAGATATTGATCAGGAACTCAGGATAATCGATGCGGTAGACCCGGCCGTAGTTATCAAGCAACTGGTTAATGTCTTTTTCATTGAACCGTTTACAGAACAGATTTTCCATCTTCAATCTTTCAAGGTATTGCAGAATGTATAGGACACCCCGGGCATCAATGTCGCCACCGGCCAAAGGGTAATCAATGCTGGCGGTGGTGTCGTGAGCATTAAAGGCTGTGTCGTAGGTCTTAAAGAAGCCAGGGATAGTTTCATCGATAGTTGTATTGTAGGCGACGAGCGAGGTGCAGACTCGGGTAGTCTTGACCTCTCGGTACAACTTTTTGGCATCGTACACCTTGGACCTGACCAGGGCCAGCCCTTCCTCATATATATCTTTCATGCTCCTTCGCAGCAGTTCATCCAGGCAGGCGGCGGGAGTTTTTATCTCAGCGCAAACCGTATCCATACAAAACAGGATTGACTGGAGAAGATTCTCGGCGATTTCAACCGGAACTGAACTGCTCTCACCGCTGCTGTACCGGATAATCAGGTCTCTTAGGACCTCGGTTATCTGTAGCTCTACGTTCTGCAGCGCCCCTTCACTGATCAGTTCTGCCCGTTGTGCTGCATCCAGGAGGGAGAGCAGGTAGTTGTTGGGATCGATATTTTGGAGGTTAAAATGTGATTGCTTAACCAAGGAGTATTCCATTCCCTATACCTCCTCCTCGTCATTGTGCCTGCCGTAGTAGCGACCAGCACGGATCTGCGCTGTCAATTTTTCCAGCTCACGCCCGGTTAGGAGCTCAATTGATCCAAAGCAACGGTTGTCAAAAAGGTCTCTCATGATATAAATAAGATCATCATCACCAATTTGTTCAAGGGTCTCATTTTTCATGTAATAAAAGGCCTCCACCAGTTCACAGATGATGTTCGCATAATCGGTCTGGTTAATGTAAGGTGAAGGGCAAAACAGCCTTATTATCTTGTTGATCACCTCAAAGCCCAGTTCAAGGCGACCCATGGTTTTAAGGGCTTCGTTTCGGGCATCGACTATTTGAAGAGCATCTTCCTCAGTCAAAACCAGACCGTGTCTTTGCGACTGCCGGTTAGTGCTGACCAGCATGTTGATGACCTTCTGTCTGGAGGTGGTTACGAGAGGAGAAATAAACCTGCCAATATCGGACATAAACGCCGCCTCCTCATCTAGAACAACAATTACCAGACTTGACAAATGTAATACGAATGTGATTAACTACAAATTTGATCTATTGCAGGACGTCATTATAACTGCCCACGCAGGAATTGTCAACGAAGTGAAGAAAACCATTATTATGGTTTACAGTCCGATCAACCTAAGATTTCGGACGAACGGAAGGAATATTGAAATCAAATTACCAGGGGGGCAGCATCGTGTTAGAAGGGTACCATTTCAGTCACAAAATCAGAATCCGTTATACCGAGATCGATGGTCAGATGATTGTCATGAACAGCAATTATCTGAATTACATCATCGTTACCAACACTGAGTTTTTCCGAAGCCTGGGATTAAACATGACCAGTTTCGAAGAGTCACAGTTCGATATTGCCCTGATTACATCGTACCTTGAATTCAAAGGCCCGGCCTTTTTTGATGATGTTATCGAATTCAATCTGAGAATCGCCGAAATCGGCAATAAAAGCTATAAGGCCGAGTACGCCATGGTAAGGGAAGCAACCGGGGAAATCCTGTTTACTGCCCAAAATGTCTATGCATGTTTCAATCCCATTCTGAAAAAGAGCGCTCCGATTCCTGAGTATGTGAAAGAAAAGTTCCGGGCTCTGCAGGGGGCGTAATACCGGCCCCGAGGATAGGTTGCTTTTTTGAACCTGATCCCGAACTGTGGGGTAAGACAGGAGGGACCGACAACTCCGCGAGGGATTTATAGCGACTGGGTTGTTCGATTCGGCTCTTTGAGGTTGACGACTTTTTCCTGGGACATAAAATATATCCAAAGGACCAAAAATGATCTCAGGATAAAAAATGTGTAAGGAGTGAAAATGATGGATGCGGTAATGAGAGTTCTTGAGGCTATGAACAAGGCCGGCAAGCCGTTAAGCGCTGGCGAAATTACAGAACTGACCGGCCTGGACAGAAAAGAAGTGGACAAGGTGATGAAGCAGCTTAAGAAGGAGGAAAAGATCGTTTCTCCCAAGAGATGCTACTGGGAACCCAAGTAAGCTGTCGTCGTCTTGGGTTGGGGCTTATACCGCTGGCAATGTTGTGCGGGGTTATGAAAATGTCACCTTGTAAGGATAACCCTGGTTCTGTCGTATCTAATGGTAGAAGTCTATTAGAAAGGGTAGAATCAGTATCATGCGCAGGACAACAGCTTTTATTGTGACGTTAGCGATGCTTGTAACCCTCATTGGAACGGCAGTCTTTGCCAGCCAGCCATCAAGCCTCTCAGATGTGGAGAATCACTGGGCCCGGCAACAGATCATGACAGCGGTGGAAAAGGGGATTATGAATGGTGTCGGGGATGGAATGTTTCTGCCCAACCGGTCATTGACCCGAGCAGAATTGGCAGTAGTATTGGAGCGGATGTTTGGCCTTGATTATGGGAATGTTGACTTCATTAAGGCACCTGTAATCACAGATTACTATGAGGATGTTTCCGAAGGGACTTGGTATACCGACGCAGTGATGATGATGGCCATCAATCAAATTCTGCCTGGTGAGTCCCGGCAGTTTAAGCCCCAGGAGCCGGTGACCCGGCTGGAGGTCGCCCAGGCTATTACCAGGTGTTTCGCGGTGAAAGAGATACCGGTGATAACTATTATGATGATGCCCATCTACGAGGATACGAGAGATATGGCAGAAAGTAAGGATATAGCGTTTATCACCAACACCGGTATCATGAAGGGTTACAACAACTACTTCAGACCCCATGACCCGCTGACCCGGGCTGAAGCAGCCTGCGTTTTTGTTAACACTGCCAACGTAATTCAGCAATACCAAACCGAGTAGGAAAACGGTAAACATAGCTTTTGCCTTAAGATTTACTTAAAGGACCGCAGCGCCGGTCCTTTTTTTGACCGGTTTTATAACAACTGTAGAATAAAACTGTTCAGCCCGGATTTAACGAGAAAGTTGCAGCCATGAATTGGGCGGCTTAGAAATAAAAATTTTTTTGAAAGCAGTTGACTCTCCTGTAGGGGTAGGATTTAGTATGTGATTATAATCGAATGCGCAGGAGATTATATTTCATGCTCCGGATCGGTGTTTTCTCAAAAATGAATAAGGTTACCATCAAAACCTTAAGGTATTATGACGAACTGGGACTCCTCAGTCCGTGCCATGTGGATGAGGCCACGGGATATCGGTACTACGCGGCCAGTCAGATGCCGCGACTTCATCGCATACTGGCCTTGAAGCAGATCGGGTTCTCGCTTAGTGAGATCATCGATGCCCTGGAGCAGGATTTCTCTACCGACAAGATGATTGACTACCTGGAAAGTAAACAGCAATTCATATCCAAAACCATTGAATCCGAACGCAAGAAGCTGAAGCAGGTAGAGAACTACCTGAAAGTAATGAGACAGGAGGCTGATTATATGAGTTATGATGTCATACTGAAGGAACTTCCCGCGGTGATTGTGGCTTCAATGAGAAGGGTGATTCCGAGTTACGACGCATTCAACGAGATATACCCTGAAATGGGAGCGATTATGCAAAAGGATAATGTCCGGTGTGCAGTCCCTGAGTACTGTTTTACCTTGTATCACGACGGCGAATATAAAGAGAAGGATATCGATGTAGAGATCTGCCAGGCGGTTGTGGCTCCAGCCCCGGATTCGGAATAGGTAAAATATAAAAGGATAGAGGGGGTACCAGTGGCGGCCTGCATCATCCACAAGGGTCCCTACAATACCATCGGTATGTCCTACAGTGCGGTTAACCGGTGGATTGAGGAGAACGGTTACGAGATAGTGGGGCAGCCGCGGGAATCATACCTTGATGGGATATGGAACAAGGAGAATCCGGAGGAGTGGCTGACCGAAATCCAGGTGCCGGTAAGAGCCCGGAAATAATACAGGTGACGATGAAGATATTTACTGTACCTGGAATTCGTGTTTCTTATCGCTGCCATGATCTCCAGTAAATGATCCCTTTTAACTTGCGGTGAATACTTAAAATGTAGCGGGGGTAGCCTGGCAGCACCCCCGCTTATTGCTAAGCCTTTCTATTACCACATCTGAAGCCGCCGGGCTTCGCTGCGCAGGTAATCCCGGAAATCGGGATGGGCAACTCTGATCAGCTCGTTCACCCTCTCCCTGATGTTGCACCCGCGCAGACATGCTACCCCGTATTCAGTAATCACATAGTCCACATCTACCCGCGAGGTAGTCACGATAGTACCTGGCTCAAAGAATGGTACTATGCGTGAAACCGTGTCCCCCTGGGTGGTAGAGGTGAAGGCCAGAATGGATTTACCCCCCGGTGAGTTGGTAGCACCATGGACGAATTCCCGGTGACCACCGGTTCCGCTGAAGAGACGAGGTCCGATCGATTCGGCACAGCACTGTCCGGTTAGATCCATCTGCAGGGCTGAATTGATGGAGACCATCTTGTGGTTTTGGGCGATGATGGCCGGATCATTCAGAACGCTCGCCCGCAGAAACTCTACCGCCAGGTTGTCATCCAGAAAATCGTACAGCCTTCTGGTCCCCAGGGCAATATCAGTCACAAATTTGTCCTTCCACAGGCTTTTCTTACGGTTGGTTATCGCTCCAGACTCCCATAATTCCAGGATGGGATCGGAGAACAGTTCAGAATGCACCCCCAGATCCTTCTTTTGCCTCATGCTGTGCGCTATAGCTCCTGGTATTGTGCCGTATCCAAATTGAATGGTAGAGCCGTCCTCTATGAGATCAGCCGCATAGCCCCCGATAACATAATCCTTTTCATTCGGTATGACAGGCGGGTATTCGGGCAGCTCATGGTCTACCTCAATCAGGTAATCAATTTCCGAGATGTGAACGTTGGTGTCTCCATGGGTACGGGGTAAACGGGGGTTAACTTCCATGATGACCAGACCGGCTTTTTCAATGAAGTCCTTTTCGTGAACGGTGCTCAGTGACAGGGAAAAGAAGCCGTGTCGATCCATGGGCGAGACCGATCCCAAAAAAATGTCGGGAAGGCGGTAGGCTATCCGTCTCCGGCTGAACTGGTGGAGTTGCAGCGGGACATACGATACCGTCTCCAGCGGATGAGCTTTGCGGGGCGCCTCGGTATAAAACCAGCTGTCAAGGAGGAAGTGACCTTTCATTTCGGGCTTCATGAAGAAGTCGTATTGCCCCTGCAGCATAGCACTTACTACCGAGACATTTTCGACCCGGTCTTTAATTTTGTGCAGGTGGCTGAGCAGGATTGCCGGTTCACAGGCCCCCAGGGCGCAGACAATCTCCTGATTGCTTTGGATGCACCTAAGTGCCTGGTCAACACTGATCAGCTTGCTTTGGTAGAGATCCAGGCAGTTCATCCTCTTCCCCCACAATCATTGGTATCTTCGGTGTTTGGCTAATGGGCATACGAGAATATTATGGCATGGATAAATCAGCTTGACAATGAAATATCTGACAGTAAGGTTAGGCTCCGGCTTTAATTCTCCTGCGTAAAGTTTTATTTGCAGATTTGGATGCAAACCAAACATGTCAGGTTGAAGTTTTCGCGGGGGAATCAATTTTTGAAGAATTCGGGGTGACAAGCCGTAATGACAGGAATTGCATGAAACTTATGCGAACCCAAAGTCGTATTAATATTAGACAGAAAACGATCAAACCGGCAATTGTTTTACAATATTTGTCGCGAGGTTGGCCGGTACCATAACGAAAGTCGTGATTTATACCACAGGCCACTACTGCTATCGTTTTTTGTTTACATCATAAAAAGGGGAATTGAGCATGGAGCCAAATATTATAAATCCCAATGAAACTACGGTAGTGATAAGCCCCACCCGGAGGAAATTCTATTGGCCCATTCTGGTGGTTGCTCTGCTGCTTTTAATCGGGTGGTTGGGAACGAATGCCTACGTCCGTGTTCAAACCAACCGCTTTACAAGCCTGCTCGACCAGGGCCAGTACACCCAGGCGGGTGATTTGTATCAGCAGGCAGCTGGACTCCTTCCCGGCGGGAATGATTTCTTTAAAGACCGGTTCGAGGGTGTATTGGAGTCCAGGCTGGATGCAATGGTTGTGAACTATTTAAGTAACAAAATGGAGTATGAGGAGATAGAATCGTGCCTGAATCTGGTTGACCAGGCGGGATTGACCCCGGCCAATCTGAGGAAATGCCAGGCGCTCATTACCGCCGAAGACGCAAGCAGGTTAAGCGACGAGCGCGAGGCCATCTCCATAATAGAGAAAGCTCTGGAGGTTTACCCTGGAGATACGTTGCTTACTGCGCAGTTGACCAGGTATCAGAGCCGCGCCGCTGAACTGGTATTATATGAGGGCCCAATAGAGCATATCTTCTTCCATCCGTTGATCGTCTATCCGGAGAAGGCCTTTGATGATGACTACAAAGCCCGGGGTTTAAACGAGTATATGGTAACCGTCAGGGAGTTTAACCGGATCATTGATTCCCTTTATGCTAAGGGATATATGCTGATCGATACCCACGAGATATTCGAAGAACGGTCCAACGGTGACAAGACTGAGCTGGTCAGAAAGGAGCTCTGGCTCCCCAAAAACAAAAAGCCGCTCATCCTGTCAATCGATGACCTGAATTTCTATCCTTATATGAAGGAAAACGGCATGAATCATAAGCTGGTACTCGATAGTGAAGGCAATATCGCCGCATATCTAGTGAGCCCGGAGGGGGAGGAAATCATCGCTTATGATACTGAGATCGTAACTATTCTCGATCAGTTTGTGGCGGAACACCCGGATTTCTCGTATAAGGGGGCTAAGGGCATCATCGCTCTCACCGGCTTCAATGGGGTTCTGGGTTACCAGACCCATGCTATCAATGATCCCGCTTATGCCACCGAAAAGGAGCAGGCACTGGCAGTTATCAAGCGCCTGAAAGAAACCGGCTGGTCGTTTGCCTCCCATGGGTATGGACATATAGATACTGCCCGGCGCAGCCTGAATGATCTGATAAAGGATACCGAGAAGTGGAAGGTTGAGGTTGAATCTTTGATTGGCCCGACTGATGTATATATCTATCCCTACGGCAGCAGAGTGCCGACCACTGATGCGCGTTTCAAGTATCTGCAGCAAAGCGGATTCAACGTCTTCTGTGCGGTAGGACCGCGTGAATACCTGAGATATAACCCGGATTCGATAGTGATGGACCGCCGCCATATGGACGGGATCGCCTTCTGGAAGCAGCCCGAAACCCTGGAAGACCTGTTTAACGTAGATGAAGTGATTGACCCTGTCAGACCGCCTTTATGATAATAAGGCCACAAATTATTATCTTCACCGGGCGGCAGACCGGAACAGATAAGTAAAGTGACGAGGGGACGTTTGGCAAAACGTCCCCTCGTCACTGATTGCACCATGGGGACAGTCCGAAAGCGCCGGGATAAACCGGCATAGAGTAGGGGATGAAAGAGCCCTACGTGAAAGGAGTAGCTACACCATCACGACCCCGAGTCATGCGCGGGTAGCCGCGAGGGTACGCGTGAAGCGTTGACAGGGGGAAACGCAGGCCAGACATTGAGCTCCGAAATCACCCATCCGGGGTGCCGACCTCGTGGACTGATAGGGAAGGCAATACGGTAAGACGGCGATAAGTGTAGCGAGTCGCATACTGACCCCGCGGAGTCGAAGAACCTGGGCATGCGTGGACACTCTATGCTCGAGAACCGGGAGATCTCAGCAGCATCCGTTGGTAGAAAAACGGCGGGTCGGTCAGGGAAGGCCTGTGGCCGTAATCCTGACATGCACGTTGCTGAGAAGTCAGACACCGGCATAGTACCAAAGAAGGAGCCGAACAAAATTGGCTAACCAATGGCGGAGGCACTGGAGGGAAGGCCGGTGACCAAGGGAAATTCTGAGGATATGGCTGCGAGCTGTACGCAGAGACAGGGGGAAGCATTGACCAAACTCAACAGAATACGCGAAGCCGCGCACAGGGACAAGAACCTTCGGTTTACCACCTTAATGCACCATATCACAACTGAACTGCTTCGGAATGCATACATGGCATTAAAACGAAATGCGGCACCCGGGATAGACGAAATGACATGGAGGCAGTACGGGAAGGAACTGGAGGCAAACCTGACAAATCTCCACCAAAGCGTCCAAAGTGGCAGATACCGAGCACAGCCCTCGAAAAGAATCTGGTTACCCAAACCGGACGGAAGGCAACGCCCAATCGGCATAGCCGCGCTAGAGGACAAAATAGTCCAACAGGCCGTAGTTTGGATACTGAACCAGATATACGAAGAGGACTTCATGGGATTCAGCTATGGATTCCGCCCAGGTCGTAGCCAACACAATGCGCTGGACGCACTATGGGTAGGAATCACAAGACGAAAGGTAAACTGGGTGTTGGATGCAGACATACGCAGCTTCTTTGATACCATTGACCATGAATGGATGATGAAATTCATGGAGCACCGTATCGCAGACCAAAGACTGCTTCGCTTAATACGGAAATGGCTTAGAGCCGGAGTATCCGAAGATGGTCAGTGGTCAAAAACGACTGTCGGCACCCCTCAAGGGGCGGTCATATCGCCAATTTTAGCAAATATCTATCTGCATTACGTGCTCGACTTGTGGGCACACCAATGGCGAACCAAGCATGCTGCAGGGGAAGTAATCATTGTGCGTTATGCCGATGATGTAGTCATGGGGTTTCAGCATCGAAAAGAGGCAGAACGCTTTCTCCAAGAACTGGGGGAACGCATGGCAAAATTCGGGCTGGAATTGCACAGCGAAAAGACCCGACTTATTGAGTTCGGAAGGTTCGCAGCAGAGAACAGGGCAGTACGCGGCGAAGGCAAGCCCGAAACGTTTGACTTCCTGGGTTTTACACATATCTGTGGCAGGACACGGAAAGGCGACCGCTTTACAGTACGTAGGAAAACCATAGCCAAACGTCTGCAGGGGAAAGTAAAGGCAGTCAGGGAAGAGATCATACGCCGACGACATGACCCCATCCCCGAACAAGGAAAATGGTTACGTGCAGTAGTGCAGGGACACTTCAACTACTTCGCAGTTCCCGGCAATAAACCGGCAATTGATGCTTTTCGAACTGAAGTCATCAAGGCGTGGCTACATGCACTAAGACGCAGAAGCCAAAAAGCACGAAATCTCACGTGGGAAAGAATCAAGCGATTGGTAGCTACTTGGATTCCTTCAGCAAGAATACTTCATCCATACCCATCCGAAAGACTTCGCGTCACTAACCCGAGGTAGGAGCCGTATGAGGTAATACCTCACGTACGGATCTGTGCGGGGGGTGTCCGGCAACGGACATCCCTACCGCAATCCATGATGCAAAAGAACCGCACCCATGCCCGCCCCCTCCCCGTGCGAAAATACCCGAATACCCTGTTCCTCGGACTGGTTTCTTGTGCATAATATCCATAGACGAATACGGAGCGAATAGAACGGGGGCATGGAAATGGAAAGGACCGTGATACGTCAGCTGGTGCGGGATACCGGCCGGTATGTGGATAAGGAGATTGAGGTCAGCGGTTGGATCAGGAGTAACCGGGACCAGAAATCATTTGGCTTTCTATCGATTAACGATGGAACCCATTTCAATACGGTGCAGGTAGTCTATGAAAGGGACTCACTCGACAATTATGAGGAAGTCGCTCGCTACCGGGTTGGTTCGGCGGTTACGGTTAAGGGGGTGCTGGTAGAGACCCCTAAAGCCAGGCAGCCCTTTGAAATAAAGGCCCAGAAGGTAAGTCTTGAAGGTGAGGCTCCCGAGGATTATCCGATCCAGCCGAAGCGGCATACCCGGGAGTTCCTGCGGGAGGTAGCACACTTAAGACCACGGACCAACCTTTTCTCGGCAGTGTTCCGGATTCGGTCACTGGCTGCCTGGGCCATCCACCAGTTTTTTCAGGAACGGGGCTTTGTCTATGTGCATACCCCCATCATCACCGCCAGCGATGCTGAGGGTGCAGGGGAGATGTTTAGGGTGAGCACCCTGGATGCGCAGAACCCGCCGCTGAATGATCAGGGGGGGGTCGATTTTGCCCGGGACTTTTTTGGCCGCAAGACCAACCTTACTGTGAGCGGGCAGTTGGAGGCCGAGGCTTTTGCCTTGGCTTTCCGGGATGTTTATACCTTTGGCCCGACTTTTAGAGCGGAGAATTCCAATACGGCGCGCCATGCGGCAGAGTTCTGGATGATCGAGCCAGAAATGGCCTTCGCTGACCTGCAGGATGATATGCGCCTGGCGGAAGCCATGGTAAAGCATGTTATTGCTTATGTTATGGAAACTGCACCGGAAGAGATGAGGTTCTGCTTTCAATTTGTCGACAAGGGCCTGGAGGAGCGTTTACTTTCCATTGTCAAGCAGGATTTTGAGCAGGTTACCTATACTCGGGCGGTGGAGATTCTCCAGGGTTCCAAAGAAAAGTTCGAATACCCGGTAGAGTGGGGCAGTGACTTGCAGACCGAGCACGAACGCTACCTGACGGAAAAGGTCTTTAATAGTCCGGTCTTTGTAACCGACTATCCCCGTGACATTAAGGCCTTCTATATGCGGCAGAATGACGACGGAAAGACGGTGGCCGCTATGGACCTGCTGGTCCCGGGGGTGGGAGAGCTGATCGGGGGCAGTCAGAGAGAGGAAAGACTTGACCGTTTGGAAAAACGGATGGAGGAGTTGGAGATAAACAGAGAGGACCTGTGGTGGTACCTGGAACTCAGAAAACACGGCGGGGTAAAGCATGCCGGGTACGGCCTGGGGTTTGAGCGGCTTATCATGTATCTAACCGGGGTGAGCAACATCAGGGATGTGATTCCCTTCCCGAGGACCGTTAATTCCTGCGAATTTTAGCGGGTTGCTCCATAACGTTTAACCGGCGAAAACACCTGGCACAATTAGGTAAAAAGTGAACCGCGAAACAAAAGGTGCCTTCTGGTAAAATGACAACAGAATGATTTATCAGGAGGCGGTGAGCCATGGCGGAGAGAATTCACTTTACCAAGAATTATTCCGACCTTTGTACCAATAAAGGATTTCAATTTGAGTTTTATTGTGATCGTTGCGGGAGTGGCTATCGGACCCGATTTAAACCATCCGTATCAGGCACACTTACTGAGGTGTTGGACACGGCGGGAAGTATATTTGGAGGGATACTCAACAGAGCAGCCAACGTCGGTGAACGGATGCGCTCGGCTACCTGGGAGAAAGCCCATGATGAGGCTTTCGTAGAGGCCATGAATGAGCTGAAGCCTGATTTTGTTCAGTGCCCGCGCTGTTTGAGCTGGGTCTGCCGAAAAGGCTGCTGGAATAACAAAAAGGGTTTGTGTAAGGAATGTGCCCCGGATATGGGAGTGGAGATGGCTGCTGCTCAGGCGAGCAGGTCGGTGGAAGAGGTTTGGGCTCACGCCGCTATGTCGGAGGAAGATAAAAAACTGGCTGCCGGAAACTGGCGGGAGAATATCCGCGCTACCTGTCCCGAATGTGAAACACCCTTACAGAGCAACGCCAAGTTTTGTCCCGAGTGTGGGGCTCAGCTGAAAGCGAAGACGGAATGCCCCGGTTGTGGGGAGAAACTTACTCCGGGTGCCAAGTTCTGCCCGGAATGCGGACAAAAGCTATAGCTTTGGGGAAATGATACATAGACTACCATAACTAATGGCGGCGGCAGATAAATAACTGAGTAGATGAATGCAAGTTAGTTCTTCTGGGATAACCGGGGCTGATCGATTCTGATCGGCACCGGTTATTTTGGCGAATTGGGGTAAGAAATGCTGCCCGTTGGCGTATTTAAGTAAAAACTGAACTGTGGCTTTTTGGACGGTTACCCCGACAGTCTGAAAAGGAATTATTACCGGGAGAGGATGGTGGCGATGAGCAATGATCCGTTAGACGTGGATCGGGAAGCGAACGGGGGCCCTGGAGAGGGTTCTGGGAAATCGGAATCATCACTGGTGAGGGGAGTGCAGAACCTCCTCTCGAAGCCTGGTTACTGGAAAGGAGTCCTGGGAATAGCCCTGGTCCTGGTAGTGTTGCTGGGCCTGACCTGGAAAATGAATTGTTTTGGTCCCTCAACTGCTGAGGCCGGGGAGATAACCATCACCGCCCTACAGCAGGACAGTACCGGGATTGATCCGGAATCGGCCTTTCTCCTGCGTACTGAGGAACCGGTCAATCCCAAAACGGTAAGGCAGAACCTTAAAGTCAGCCCGGAATTTGCATATGATCTGGAGAAGAAGGTCGGCGGCCGGGAGTACAGGATTGTTCCTGAAGACAAACTGGCTGATAATACGGTTTATCGCCTGGCTTTTGACCCCACCGGGAATAACCGGGAAGAACTGAGCTGGGCCTTCCAGACCCGGGGACAGTTCCGGGTTATTGGCCAGCTGCCGCGGAATGAGTCTGCCGAGGTCCCGGTTGACACCGGGATTGAGTTTATCCTTACCCATGAAGAATACGATCTGGAGACCGCCCAAAAGTATTTCAGCATAACTCCTCATGCGGAGGGTAAACTGGAAAAACATAAGAAAACCCTGGTGTTTGTGCCCCGGGGGTTGAAGCCGGAGACCCTCTACACCGTGACTTTGAAAAAAGGCCTGCCTCTGGCAAACGGCAAGGAGATGCTGGCCGAGGATTCGGTTATCAAGTTCGAAACCGCCCCCCTAACGACCGGTTCCAGCCAGGCTTTTAATTTTGAGACGCATCAGAGCCTGCTCGAGTTTTCTACCACGGAAACCCCCTGTTTTCCAGCTTATTTTAATGCCCGGAGCAACCCGCCTTCTCTGCACATTGATATTTATCGCTACCCGGATCACAATAAGTTTGCCCAATCCCTTGCTGAGTTGGATCAGATTCCTGGCTGGTCTTACTGGGTGAGGAATAATTACCGGGAGGATGTAAAGGGTCTGAATAAGGTAGCTGGATACGATACCCAGTTTGTAAAGGTGGACCAGTTCTCACACTACTTCGCCTTTCCTGAGCCTCTGCCGGCCGGTTATTACATTGCCGAATGCCAGGCCGGGGAAACCATGCGGCAGATCTGGTTCCAGGTCAGCGACCTGGCGGTTTATCGTGCCCAAAACGAACAGGGAACCCTCTTTTGGGCCAATGATCTGGCTGAAAATGTCCCGGCCCGCGATGTTCAGGTTTTTGTGGGTGACCGGCAGCTGATTACCAGCAGTGATAACCCGGGGGTGGTCCAGACTAAGGAGAATCTCTTTGCGGCGAAATCCGGTTATGTCCTGTTAAAGAGCGGGGTTAAAGAAACCCTGGTTCCGCTGGCCCGAGAGCGGAATGAGTGGACCAAAGAACGGATGGCAACCCAGGATTATTGGAAGTACCTGTACCTGGACCGGGGTATCTATCTGCCCGGAGACACAGTCAATTTCTGGGGAGTTTTGGCTCCGCGCAAGGGCATGACCACGGAGATCGAGGGCCTGACCGTGGAACTGCGGGGTTACGGTCGTTACTACATCGGGGAGACGAACGAGCCTCCCATTGTAAGCCAGGCGGTGCCCCTCAATGCCAATACCTTTGAAGGCCAGTGTAAGCTGCCGGTGTTGAAACCGGGTTATTACTTCCTGGAATTAAAGCACGGTGATACCACCATTCTCACGCGGGGATTCTCCGTGGAGACCTACCATAAACCGGCCTATAAACTGAATATTGAACCGGAGGAGAAGACAATTCTGGCCGGCGAAAAAACCACTTTGCTGGTAAACACCGCTTTCTTTGAAGGTACCCCTGTACCTGGAATCCAGCTGAATCATTATGTCGATGGTAAGAATGGAAAGATCACCACTGATGAGAATGGTGAGGCTCGCATTTCCCTGACGGGTAAAATCCCGGAGGACACCTACGGCCTCTACTACTACCAGTACATCAGTGTAAGTGGCAACCTGCCTGAGATTGGCGCTATTAATGCGAACAGCGCCGTTCTGGTATTCCCCAGCAAGGTCTATCTAACCGCCGAGGCTAAACCGGATGGTAACAGCTACAACCTGAAGGCCCGGCTGCGCCATGTTGATCTGACTCCAGCCGATCAGGAGAACGCATATGGAGAAGATGCCTATGTCCGGGGGCCAGTGGCCAATGCCCAGATCAAAGCGAAGCTTTATGAGGAGATATGGAACAAGATTGAGCGCGGCCAGCGGTATGATTTTATAAATAAAAAAGTCGTGAAGATCTATGAGTACCAGCGTTCGGAGCAATTGATCGGCGAATTCACCATGACCACAGATCAGGATGGGGTTGCTGCGTATAAAGGTGCGATGGATCCGGATAAGGTCTATTTCGTGGACCTCGTCGCCGGAGATCAGGAAGGGCGCACCTCCCGGGCCCGAGTCTACATCAATTCTTTTGAAGACCCCCTGTATAGCTACTACTATTTAAAAGACTTGAATTCCAAAGAGGGATACCAACCGGGAGAAACAGTCAGCCTGGCAGTAATGGAAAACAGCCGGGAGCTTAAGGTTAATGAGGGGAGGGTCTTGTTCCTGCAGGGCCAGGACCGGATTACATCATACCAGGTGGGCAGCAGTCCCCGCTACCAGTTCAAATTCACCAATGATGACATCCCCAATGTCAACGTGCAGGGGGTGTACTTTGATGGCCAAAACTATCACCTGGCTGACCCCTACAGTGTGCCTTTTGCCAGTCAGAGCCGTACCCTGAAGGTCAGTATTACGAGCAATCAGAAGGAGTACCGCCCCGGGGATAAGGTCAGGCTGGAGGTACGGGTCACTGATTCCGAAGACCGTCCGGTTAAGAATACCCGGATTAATCTGAACCTGGTCGACGAGGCCTTGTATGCTCTGAGGGACCAGCAGGTAGATTTGATTCGCAGCATTTACGGGGATCATTATTATCTTTATCTGGAGAACTGGAGATCACACTACCATCCCGATTATCGAGGGGGCGGAGCTGAGAAGGGTGGAGAAGGCGGCGGTGAGCGTCAGGATTTCCAGGATACCGTCTTGTTTACCACCCTGGAGACCGGGAATGATGGCCGGGCGGCCACCGAGTTTACACTCCCCGACAATCTTACCTCCTGGCGGGTGACTTATCATGCCGTGAGTCCTGATCTTAAGGCTACCAGCGGCACCCAACAGATTCCAGTAAGACTGCCGTTCTTTGTGGAAATGAGTGTGAGCGACACCTATCTGGTGGGGGATTCTCCGGTGGTAATCCTGCGGGGGTATGGTAACCAACTGAAAGTGAACCAGCAGATAAACTATAGCATGACCGTGACCGACCCCCTGGGCAAAAAGGTGACGGGAAGCGGGAAGGGCCAGGCTTTCACTGCTTTTGACTGGAGTCTGCCCCAACTGAAAGCCGGGAATTATACCCTTACGGTTGCCGCATCCAGCGGCAAGTACCAGGATAAGGTGACCCGGACCTTCACAGTTGTCAGATCCCTGCAGGAACGGACCGTCAGCCACCACGTCATGCTTAAGAACGGACTGGGGTTAACGGGGGGAGCAGCCTCGCCCACCGAGGTCATCTTCTGTGACTATGAAAAAAGTCAGTATCTTGATGGCCTGTACCACCTGAGCTGGCTGGGTGGCAGCCGGGTGGAGCAGAAACTGGCCCGGCAGGAGGCCCGTAAGCTATTGCAGGAGTATTTCCCGGAGGAGCAATCATATCTGGTTGATGAGGACGAAGAATCTGTAGTCGAATACCAGCAGCATGACGGGGGTGTAGCTATACTGCCCTATGCGTCAAGCGATCTGACCTTGTCGGCCCAGGTGGCCTGCATAGCTGCGGATAAGTTTGACCAGGCGGCACTGATCGGTTATTTCTATAAAATCCTGGAGGACGAAGGACAGGATCACAGCCTGGCGTTGTTGGGGTTGGCGGCCCTGGATGAGCCGGTCCTGCTCCAGATTAAAGAGGAGTTAAAGAACGCCAAACTGGCCCCGGAGTCAAGGATCAACCTGGCAACCGCACTGCTGGAAATCGGGGATGGCTCCGAGGCTCTCAAGGTTTACCGGGAACTCCTGGGGAAAAACAGCCAGGACCTGGGGAATGCCCTGAGGATCAAGGTGGGTAAGGATCAGGATGATGTGGTTGCCGCGACTACCCAGATGGCAGTCCTGGCAGCCCGTCTGAACCAGCCGGAGAAGAACCGGCTGTACCAGTACCTGCTTGAAAACCCGGCCACGGAGCAGGTAAACTTCCTGGAGCAGCTGCAGATTCTTAGACTTAACCTGCAGCACATGGACTCCGGGCCGGTAAGCTTCAGCTATTCCCTGGATGGTAAGACCAACCACGTCAGCTTGAAGGACGGCGAGGTTTTCAGAATGACGCTTCTCCCCGAGAATCTCGCGCAAATCAGGTTCAGCCAGGTCAAGGGCAAAGTAGGGGTGATGGCCCAGTATTCCCGCCCCTACAGCGCTGATCAGGTTGTGTCCGGGGAGGGACTCTCGGTAAGCCGTCAATACCTGGTTAACGGTGCTAAGACCAGTTCCCTGAAACGGTCTGATCTGGTGAAGGTAGTCGTCACCGCAGGGATTGAAGGCCAGGCTCCGGGAGGCTGGTACGAGGTGGTCGATATCCTGCCCGCCGGGCTGGCCTATGTTCCCCGGCCCTATGATTATGGTGCGGATGATGTGCGGCGGTCGTATCCCACCGAGATCAAGGGGCAGAAACTGACCTTCCCGGCGGCCAAGGATCCAAGCAAGGATACCCAGGAAATCGTTTATTATGCCCGGGTGATGTCTCCCGGGGAGTTTAAAGCCGAGGCTCCGGTACTCAGTCATGTCACCGCTCAAGGGGTGTTTACTCAGGGAGCAGAGGAGAGGATCAAGGTTAAATGAGCAGGATCGGGAGATGGATCGGGCTTATCGGGCTTCTGCTGCTCCTTACCGGCTGTCAGCAGGTGGAATATGACAGCACCAG
This sequence comes from Syntrophomonadales bacterium, assembly GCA_050951725.1. Lineage (GTDB taxonomy): Bacteria > Bacillota > Syntrophomonadia > Syntrophomonadales > DTU052 > DTU052. The sequence goes on from JBMNJO010000024.1 coordinate 207,282, forward strand.
CAGAAGGTCCAACCCGGCCCATCCCAGTTTTGTGACCCGTCAGCAATTGGCTGATGCACTAAGTTCCGCGAAACCAGTACCGATAGAAGTTTTAGGTCACCAGGTCAGTGGGGTAGTGCCCCATCACCTAGTGGCCGGTCACCTGATCGCGGACTTTTTCGCCGGTCTTTCTGAGCAGAATCCAGAATTGATAATCATCGCCGGTCCCAACCATGAGAACCGGGGAGGAAAGGTCATTACCGGGTTTTATGATTGGCAGACGCCTGATGGAACGGTTAATACCGATCAGAGGGTAGTGGAAGGACTTTTGGACAAGCATCTGGCCGTCCAGGATGAGACGGTTCTGGCGGGGGAACACTCCATAGGCAGTCTGGTTCCCTTTATCAAACACTACCTGCCCCAGGCCAAAATTGTCCCTCTGATTATGCATCATGGGGCAACTCTCATTGAAGTGGATAAGCTCTTAACCGGGCTTAAGCCTTACCTGAATGAAAAGACCGTCCTGGTGGCATCAGTGGATTTTTCCCACTACCTTACCCGCCGGGAGGCGGAGGCCAAGGACAGCCAGACACTGATACATATGCAAAACTTTGATTATGGGGCGCTTTTTTTGTTGGGTGATGATCACCTGGACTCGCCGGCTTCGCTGGCTTTGGCCTTCCGCCTGGCTGAGAACCGGGGGATCACGGAGTGTCAGGTCCTGGACCACACCAATTCCGGGATCATAATGAATAATGACCTGATGGAGACCACCAGTTATTTTACCCTGGTATTTGCTGAGTAATTGCATGCTGAGTCCGTTCAGGTTATGATTACCAAAAAAAGAGGAGGCCGTAGAATGATTATAACAACCACCCATAATGTTGAGGGAAGAACCATTCAGAGGTACCTGGGTTTGGTGGCGGGCGAAGCGATCATGGGGGCCAATGTGATCCGCGACCTTTTTGCCAGTGTGACCGATATTGTTGGGGGACGCTCCGGTGCCTACGAGGCCAAGCTCAATCAGGCCCGGAACATTGCAGTTGATGAGATGATAGAAAAAGCTCGCCGTCTAGGGGCTGATGCGGTGGTCGGTATCGATGTGGACTATGAGGTTATCCGGGAAGGCATGCTGATGGTGGCGGCCAGTGGAACCGCGGTCAAACTGGGGTAGCGGTGCAGGTCCCAGCAAGGGGACATCTCATTAAAGGTACAGCCATTTCCTGCGTTAATTGCGGTCTGATGGGGAACAAATAAAGATAAGCGGCTGTGGTGTATTTTGCCGCTGTTACGGTTAGTTACGGAAAAGGAGTGATTGCATGGATGCCCTGGAATTAGTCAAGGCTCGCCGGTCAATACGCAAATTTAAAGCTGACCCTATTCCCGATCAGGTTGTAAATGAAATCCTGGAGGCTGCCAGCTGGGCCCCGTCGCATCGCAACTCACAGCCCTGGGAGTTTGCGGTGATTGGTCCCCGGACCCGCAGCCAGTCTTAACCAGCTTTATCGTAAGGTCATGGAAGAGAGCGTCTTACCCAATCCAGATCTTCTGCCACCGGTCAGGCAAGGCATTCTGAGTCTCATGGAGGATTTCGGCGGTGCACCCTATATGGTGGCTGTTTTAAGCCGGCCTCCGCAGGATCCGCTGGAAACCGTGGAGAACCCGATAACGGTTGGGGTGGCAGTGCAGAACATGTGCCTGGTTGCCTGGGACCGGGGGGTAGGCAGTGTCTGGCTCTCGATAGGTATTAACCCGGCGGCGCGCCAAATCCTGCAGGTGAAGGAAGGCTACCAGGTGGTAGCGGTACTGGCCATGGGTTATCCGGAGATGATTCCCCCGGCTCCACCCCGGGATTCTTACCAGAACCGGATATCCAACCTGCCTTAACGGTGATCGGGTGGTGCTTGGCGGGAAAAAGAGGCAAGAGCCGGCCATTGCCAGCCGGCCAATGCTGTAAACTACCCGGAAGGACCCGATGGCCTTCGGATTATTCAAAATATCCCTTGAGCATTTGTAATATAAAAACGACAGGCCTCCCGAGCACAGGGAGGCCTGTTTAGAATGCCAGCTACAGGGGACACCTTCGGTAACCCCGGAATTGCTTTTCCAGGATAGCAGCCAGCGTGAACAGCGCATCTTCATTGCCGACGCGGCTGGTTATCTGGACGGCAATGGGAAGTCCATCCTCGTTTTCGGACACTGGAACAACCACTGCCGGCAGGCCCCAGGTATTGACATAGGCCACAAACGGGATATAACGCTTGTAGCTCATGGTAAGTGAGAACAATTCCCTAAACACGGTACCGTGCCGGGGTGCCGGGGTGTGATATACAGGGAGGATCAGCAGACGGTGATCCAGGTACTCTGTTACTTTGGGGTCACCTTCAGCGATGGTTCTTTCAATTTCACGCAGAGTACGCTGGCTCGGCTTAACCAGTCTGGCGCCGAGTAATGCCCAGGTGAAGTAGCGGTGCAGGTCCGAGGACTGAGAGAATACCTCTTTGAGGTATTCCTGCAGTGGACGTCTCGGGCTTTCGCCAAAGGCAATCTCCGCCATCTCACGGGCACCGTCAATAGACATGATGTTCTGCCACATCGTGGCTGACTCGAGATAATAAGGTGGTTGCTCGTCACTTAATGGGAAGCCTTCCTGCAGGAACTGCCGAATAGCAAGGAGAGTTTTGGCGGTTGATTGGTCTACCGGAAAGCGCAGGTGATTAAGGGGAATATTTATTAAAAAGGAATTCAGCGGACGGTGCCCGGGTGGGGAGCAGGCGATAATCTCATTGATCAGACGCGCATCCTGTACGGATTTGGCGAGAGCGCCTATACCCAGCATGCGTTCCTGCAGTGGGTGGCTGATATGGGGAAAGGAACCTTCCTGGGAGACCTGCCGGTTGCCGCTGCGAAATCCAATTACCCCGTTAAAATGACTGGGGAAACGGATTGAGCCGCCGATATCCGAACCAATGCCGACCGCCGCTCCACCCGCTGCGATCAAAGCGCCTTCCCCACCACTGGAACCTCCAGCGGTGCGGCTCAAATCCCAGGGATTGTTGCTGCGGCCGTAAAGCTTGTTGTCGGTTTCCTGGCAGAAACAAAGGACCGGGGTATTGGTTTTTCCCAGTATGATGGCACCCTCACGTTTCAGACGATTCACGATTTCAGCGTCCTGGTCTTCCACCAGATTCCGGCGATGAGGAATACCGGATGTGGTCCGCATTCCCGCTACATTGAATGATTCCTTTATACTGATGGGGACACCGAACAACCTCCCCGACGGAGAACCGCCGGCCAACTCCTGGTCAGCGAGCCTGGCTTCATGGCGGGATTTCTCAAAACGATCCTCCACCAGACAATTAATACCGGGTTGGATTCTTTGCAGGTGCTCAATGTAACAATTTGTAACCTCAAGGGAAGATAATTCCCGGCTGGCAATTCTGGCGGCCAGGGTGGTGGCGTCCATATCCAGGATGCTGGCCTCAACAGGGTTTCTTTCCACCAAACATACAACTCCTTTCATACATAGCCCAGTAATGTGAGGTGGTCCACTGTGAATCTGATGAAACCTGGATATGGTTGGGCCATGGCCTTTGCCATAATATACCACAAATTATAGGCCGAGGCTAGCAGGTGGTGGCTTCGCCTGAAAACCGGAGTATCAGCCGGTATAATAGGGATAGCGGTTTTTGGCCGGCTTAGATTAATAATGTTTCACCAGGTGATTCCGCCGCGAAAAAGTAAATTGGGATTTTGAATATTCGTCGACAGACTTCACCTGGGATTTTGCCTCTGGTGGTTTTCCGACACCGGGGTACCGGGCCAACCAGGTTAGATTCCGGTTTTCGCAGAGAAACCCAAGTTATTTTTAAGGTAGGGAAGCCCAAGAGATTAAGGTCTTGGTCACAGCCATCGATATCTGAATACTGCAGAGGGCTGCCTGTCTACCGGGAGAGAATTCATGAAAAAGAGAATTTTGGTCACAGCAATCGTGATTTTTTTAATCGTGGCGGTGCGGATTTTGGCCCGCTTTACCGGCCTGGTTGAGGGTATTTATGTAGAGAACATTTATAAGAAGGTTGTTCCAATACTGAGCCGGGCAACCGGAGTTTTTCCTTTTTCGCTGGCCGAAATCCTTATAATCCTGCTGGTTTTGTGGCTTGTTTCCGGACTTATTGCTGGAGTTGGACGGAAAGGCCGGAAGACAACGAATGGTCCACTAACCGGCGTGTTAACCTTGATAACCGTGGTTGGGCTGCTTTACCTGGCGTTTATGGGGCTGTGGGGGCTAAACTATTACCGTCTCGGGTTTGCCGAGATGGCCGGACTTGATACCAGTAATGTCACTACCGAAGAATTGCAGGGTCTGGGACAGAGTCTGGTGGATCAGGCCAACCAACTCCGGTCGGAATTGGAGGAGGATGACGATGGGGTCATGCGGCTTGGTAACCGGCAGGCGGTCTTGGATCAGGCGGTTGCCGGGTATGATGTGCTGGCCGCCAGGTATCCCCAGCTGGGAGGACAGTATGGCAGACCTAAGGGTCTCACACTCTCCGCTGTCATTAGCTATACCGGTATGTATGGCTTCTATATACCCTTTACCGGTGAGGCCAACATCAACACCAGTATCCCCGATGCCCTGCTCCCGTTCAGCGCCTGTCATGAGATGGCACACCAGCGGGGGATTGCTCGCGAGGGTGAGGCCAATTTCGTGGGTTATCTGAGCTGTATGATGAACCCTCACCGCGATTTTCAGTATTCAGGAACCCTCCTGGCGCTTACTTATGTATTGAATGCCGTCAACGGGAGGGATCAGGAGATGTTCATCGACCTGAGAGATCAGCTGACTCCGGGTGTAATCCGGGATCTGCAGGACATCAGTGAGTTTGGGGAAAGGCACCGTGGACCATGGAGCCGGATCTCCAATTGGATTAATGACGTCTATCTGAAAGCGAATTCACAGTCCGCTGGTACCCGGAGCTATAGTGGTATTGTGGAACTGCTGATCGCTCTCAATCGGGCACCCTTGACGGAGTAAATCGCAGGCGTTATTAGCCTTATTCACGCCGGAAATCTGGCCGTTGGCCAGATGAAAATAAATTGTTGACAAGATTTACTAAGCAGGATATTCTCATTTCATATGATGCACTTTTTCTTCAAAGGGGAGTAGCCGGCCGGTTTTACCGGCAATTGCGACCGTCATCACGATGTTAAGCATCCGGGAGCAATCTGGTTGTTGGGCAAGACCTTTGTCGGGCAGATAAGCCAGGGACAAGTCTTGCCTTTTTTAATGGAAGGGTAAACTACAAAACGAGCAGCAATTTAATGGGGGGTTGTCCGTGAAGCATTATTTGGAGCCGGCGGAAGAGGTTCTGCGCTCACAAGAGGTATCAGTGGAAGGACTGTCGTCTGCGGAGTCCAGTCAGCGTCTGGCAAAGTTCGGGCCGAACAAGCTGCGGGAGGCACAAAGGAAATCTTTACTGGCCAGGTTTCTGGAGCAGATGTACGATCCAATGATAATCGTGCTTATAGCTGCGGCCATAATATCAGGCGCGTTTGGAGAAACCGCCGATATGATAATCATTTTGGTTGTGGTGCTGCTGAATGGCGCCCTGGGGGTATACCAGGAAGGCAAGGCTGAAAAGGCCATTGAGGCCCTGCAGGAAATGGCCTCATCTTTTTCCCGGATAAGAAGGGACGGGGAAGTCATACAGGTTAAATCAGAGGACATCGTTCCCGGAGACATCGTGTTAATCGAAGCCGGGGATTCGGTTCCCGCCGATATGCGCATCATCGAGTCGGCCAGTTTAAAGATAGAGGAATCATCCTTGACTGGTGAGTCGGTCCCGGTTGAGAAATTCAGTCAGGCAATAGAAACGGACGCCAGAGATGTCCCCTTGGGTGATCGATTTAATATGGCTTATATGGGCACCAGCGTCGCCTATGGCCGGGGTGAGGGGGTTGTGGTGTCTACCGGGATGGCAACCGAAATGGGCAAGATTGCGGACATAATCGCCGGAACCGCTGACGATAAAACCCCCTTGCAGGTCAGATTGGCCGGGTTGAGCAAGGTTTTGAGTGTCGGGGTACTGGCGATCTGCGTATTCATATTTGTTTTCAGCGTCCTCAGAAATGGCGGTTTTCGAGGGGAATATGTATTCGAGATGTTTATGATTGCCATTAGTCTGGCGGTAGCCGCCATTCCTGAGGGTCTGGTGGCGGTGGTTACCGTGGTACTGTCAATCGGCGTAACCATGATGTCCCAGCGCAATGCCATCATTCGCCGGCTGACTGCGGTCGAGACCTTGGGCTGTACCCAGATTATATGTTCGGACAAGACCGGCACCCTTACCCAGAACAAGATGACCGTGGTGGAGATCTTCGGTGAACCGAGGGCCCTGATGCTGGCCATGGCCCTGTGTAATGATGTGCAGGTGTCCGAGCAGTGTAACGTGCTGGGGGAGCCCACCGAGTGTGCCCTGGTCAATTACGCCCTGGAAAAGGACCTGAATAAAAACGTGCTTGAGCAGACTATGCCCCGGCGGGGCGAAGCCCCCTTTGATTCGGATCGCAAGATGATGTCGACGCTTCACGACAGGCCAGAAGGAGGCTATGTCCAGTACACCAAGGGAGCGCCAGACGAGATCATAAAGGCCTGCACCCGGATAGCCACTTCGAGCGGCGTGGAGGAGCTAACTGAGGAAAAAAGGCAGGAGATCATCTCCCAGAACTGGCAAATGGCCAGCAAAGCCCTGCGGGTTTTGGGTTTTGCCACCCGGGAATACCCGGATCTGCCGGACAGCTTCTCTCCCGAGAATCTGGAAAGGGATCTGGTCTTTATCGGCCTCTCCGGTATGATCGACCCGGTTCGGCCCGAAGTTCTTGTGGCCATAAACCAGTGCCGCGAGGCGGGAATACGTCCTATCATGATCACCGGTGACCATAAGGATACAGCCGTGGCCATAGCCAGGGAACTGGGTATTATAAACGATGCCAGCCAAGCCATCACCGGGGCGGAGTTGTCTCTGATTCCTGATGACCAGTTTGCCGACCTGGTGGAGCAGTATTCGGTCTATGCCCGGGTCCAGCCCGAACACAAGGTGCGTATAGTTACAGCCTGGAGGAATAAAGGCAGGATAACCGCTATGACCGGAGATGGGGTTAATGATGCGCCTGCTCTGAAAACCGCCGACATCGGGGTAGGTATGGGGATAACCGGTACGGATGTTACCAAGAGTGTAGCTGATATGGTCTTGGCCGATGATAATTTCGCCTCTATCGTGTCGGCAGTGGAGGAAGGCCGTCGGATTTATGAAAACATCCGCAAGGTGGTTCAGTTCCTGCTGGCCTCCAACCTGAGTGAGGTGGTGGCCATATTTGTGGCTATGCTCTTTAATGTACGGCTGTTTGCGCCCATCCACATACTGTGGATCAATCTTATCACTGATACGGTGCCGGCGGTGGCCCTGGGTATGGAAGGATCCGAGGCCGACAGCATGAAACGCCCGCCCCGTGATCCCAGGGAAGGGATATTCTCCAATGGAGTGGGGCTTAACATTATTTATCAGGGAATTCTTATCGCCGCCCTGACTCTGTTTTCCTTCTTTATCGGCTATGGAGAGTCCCATACAACGGGCATGACGATGGCCTTCCTGACACTTTCCATGTGTGAGATTTTCCACTCGATGAATATGCGTTCCCTTAAGGGATCCATATTTAAAATGGAGAGGCACAATCGATACCTGTGGGGGGCAATGCTGCTATCGTTTCTGCTGACCATCGTGGTGATTTATATTCCCGGACTGAATACGGCGTTCAGGCTGACACCTCTGCCGGCCGGCGATTTCCTGACCGCTACGGTACTGGCATTCGCGGTAATTCCAGTCGTTGAAGTTGTCAAGCTGTTCCAGCGTTCCCGGGGAACGGTCTAAGTTTTTTGCATCATGGGGACTGTCCCCATGATGCAAAATATCCATTACTCGGAGATTTCAACGGTTACCGATTTCATGCGCTGAGGTTCCAGCGGGCAATCACTTCGATCACGTTTGACGGCTACGATTCGGTCCACTTCTTCCATGCCTTCCAGCACCTCACCAAAAGCAGCGTAGCTCCCATCCAGGTGGGGAGCATTGGCCACCATAATGAAAAACTGGGAACCGGCGGAGTTTGGACGGTTGGTGCGGGCCATGGAGATTACGCCCCGTTTATGTTTCAGCGGATTGGGGAAGCCGTTGGCTGAAAACTCACCTTTAATGGTGTGACCGGGGCCTCCAGTTCCGTTTCCTTCTGGACATCCTCCCTGAATCATGAACCCTGGAATAACGCGGTGAAATATCAGACCGTTGTAGAAACCCTGTTTTACCAGGTCCACAAAATTCTCTACGGTGATCGGGGCCGCATCGGGTCGCAGTTCCACCTTAATATTGGAGCCATTCTCCATGGTGATAGTTACGATCGGGTTGCCTTTTGCCATTGTGATCCTCCTTTCTTAAGTGGACATCGCATGTATTATATTACCCAAAGGATCTTTCCGCCAACGGAACATAACTTGTTTCCTGGGGGTCAATAGTCATATTATAACAGCAAGATTGGCAGAAAGACGATTGGAAATGTGGAGCAGGAGAGAAAATGACGGCCCACATAGGGCACATCGTGAATGCAGGCAAGCAGGGATCGGCTTATTAAGCAAATGTTTGCCAGATAGCCCAAGCGAACTCCAGAGCGATGAGGATGATGATCGTCCACTCCAGGAAATTGGAGTGTTGGATGTTAACCTCATCACTGAGCATGGTATAGTTGCGGTGAATGACATTCAGCTTTCGCTGTACGCTATCCGTCCATTGACTGGTACGCAGTACATTAAGGGTTGCGGCATAAACCCGGGCATAGTAAACATCCTCAGTGATCTTGATAAGGTTCTGGATTTTTTCTATAGTCTCAGTGATTTCCGCGTGTACCTCCATCAACTGGCTCATGATCAGATGATATTTTCTTAAACGCTGAAACCTTGACATCCGGTCAGCCGATTGCAGGTGTTCATACATCTTATCCATCTGCAAGGAGAGCCGGGTATCGTAGAACCGCAGCTGCATCAGCTGGACATTGGCGTATTCGATCAGATCCACCAGATCAGTAGGATCTTCCGGATCACAGAGCCAGGCAGTGTCCCAGGAAACAATGGCAAAGTCGTTACTGCTGTAGCTCAGGGAATTTTTGAGTATCTCATCCCGGATCGGTGGACTGAAGTCAGCTTTTTCCCCCATCAGCACCGCCGCCGGATCGGATTCAGGGTCCGGAGTCTCGGTCCAGAAGAGGTTGTAGTCTTCGTAGAATTCCGGATCCACTGCTATGGATGTAAGGTGGGGGCGAAGGATTTCCTGAATCGAGCTAAGAAAATCGGTAAAGACATGATCAAGTCCCCTCTGACCAGCAAAGCACAATGCCAGTTTTTCGAGGGTTCCCTGTTCCCGGGTATTATTCTCATGATGTAAACAGATGCTAATCGTACCAATATCATAAATTTTGGCACGGACCAGGAATTTCAGGTCACCCAACTCGGTCGGAATCTGGACAGGGTCAAGCTGCAACAGCAGGGGACGTGCTTCCATAATGATAGATTTGGTTTTGACCCGGGAGAAGCGAGCTCTGGCGGTACTGTGATTTTCGGACAAATGCTTTTCTAATCTGTCTAAATCAATATCGGTTCCGGTCTCGTAAACCCGGTAGAATCTTAAGGACAGCATTATCCTGTTATCCTTTCATTGCTAAGTTTTCACGGCAGCACTACTTAATTAGCATGATCTATGACGATATCTTTATGCTATAATTTGACTGCGGTATCTTTTTACAGAAGAGGTTATGATTATGATCAAAATAAAAATGAAATACTGCCCGCAGTGCGGCCATCGGCTGGCCCATACCAGGATTGAAGACCGGGAGTACCTGGCCTGCGAATCTGAGACCTGTAACTATGTGTTCTGGGACAACCCATTGCCAGTAGTAGCGGCTCTGGTGGAGTATGATGGCAACGTGCTGCTGGCCCGTAACAAAGCATGGCCTCCCAAGATGTACGGCTTGATCACCGGGTTTCTGGAGAAAAAGGAGAGTCCTGAAGAGGCAGTTCTGCGGGAGGTTAAAGAAGAACTGGGGTTAGACGGGGAAATAGTGGAACTGATCGGACTCTACCCGTTTTATGAAAGCAACCAACTGATAATTGCTTACCATGTGCGGGCCGAGGGGGAGATTGTCATGGGAGAGGAACTGGAGGAGATCAAAGTGGTCCCTCCCACCAAGCTAAAACCATGGGCCTTTGGAACTGGTTTCGCCGTCCGCGAGTGGTTGAAAAAAAGAGGGATAGAGCGGTAAGCATCTATCCCTTGTATTACGCTGTAAGGGTAAGTTTTCTCCGGCCTGGGGCACACGATCAGCATGTGGTTCTCAGCCTCTAACCGTGAAATGTAATAGCAAGCTCGGGGAAAATCCGCTTTACTCCGAGCCTTTTTTCATCTTGGCAATCTCTTCATCGCGCAGGATCCTCCTGAATGCTTTGCCGACCATCGAGCGGGGAAGCTCGGACCTGAACTCTATAATGCGGGGAACCTTGTAAGCGGCCAGTCTTTCCCGGCAGAAGGCGATGATCTCCTCCTCCGTTACGGTTACTCCCTCCACCGGCTGAACAAATGCCTTCACTGTTTCACCCCGATACTCATCCGGGATACCCACGGTTATTACATCCTTAACCTTGGGATGTTTGAAGATAACTTCGTCAATCTCCTGGGGATAGATGTTATAACCCCCGGCTATGATCATGTCCTTGGTTCTATCGACTATAAACACATAACCGTCCTCATCCATATAGGCCATATCTCCAGTGCGCAGCCAGCCGTCTTTAAGCTGCCTGGCAGTCTCTTCCGGATTGTTCCAGTACTCCTTCATGACCAGGGGTGACTTGATGACCAGCTCGCCACGTTCTCCCACCGGCAGGTCTTCACCGGTCTTGATATCCACGATTCTGATATCAACATCAGGGTAAGGAATGCCGATACTGCCCACTTTTTTCAGATTGGTAACCGGATTGGAGATTCCCAGGGAGGTAGTCTCGCTCATGCCCCAGCCTTCACTCATGTATATGTTCATATCCTTGCCTTTTTCAATCAGCTCAACCGGGCAGGGTGCAGCTCCGGTATTTACGAAATCAAATCTTACCCCCAGATTCAGTTCCTCAGCCCGGGGGTGGTTCAGCACTGCCTGCAGCATGGTGGGTACGCAGGGCCAGAAGGAAAACTCGGGAAACGAAGCAATGGTGTTCATAACCTCTTCAATATCCCACCGCGGCAGGATTACCTGGGTTGCGGTGGTAAAGATGGAATAGCTCATGGCACAGATCTCACCATAGACGTGGAAATAGGGCAGGGTGCAGAGGACCACTCTTCTTTCGATGGGCACCTTCTCTGTAACCGATCTCCCCCACAGTCCTACCAGGTGAGTAGCGGTAACCAGGTTATGGTGAGTCAAGGTCGCGCCTTTCGGTATGCCAGTAGTTCCCCCAGTCAGCTGGATCAGTGCCGGGTCTTCGGGCTTGATGGGAATTCGGGGCCGTACGGTGTTGGTGCTCTTTGCCAGGAGCTCGGAGAAGTGGTGCCACTCTGGCGGGAGGCCGAGATCTTCTTTGGTGCTCACACCAGCTCCATTAATGTAGTCAAAAAGCCGGGTGACAATAATCAGGGGTACGTCATAGTCTTTAAGCACCGCCCGGACATTGGGGAGAACCATGTCAAAGGTAATTAACCCGCTCATGCCAGTCATTTTAAAGACTGACTTAAGCTCATCCGGGGTATACAGGGGATTTAAGTTGACAACTATAGCCCCGGTAGCCAGTAAGGCCCAATAGCTTATCACAAACTGCGGGCAGTTGGGCAGAAGTATCCCTATCCGGTCACCTTTTTTAACCCCCAGCTCAATCAAGGTGTTGGCCAGCCGGATGGTAGTCAGGTATAGTTCCCAAAAAGTGATCTCAGTGCCGTAAAACCAGGTGGCTGCCCGGTGGGGGGTATAGTTGGCCGTGTTAAGAAGCATGTCAAAGGCAGGATATCTGGGGTAGTTGATTGTAACAGGTGCATCGTAATCATATTGACGCAGCCAGGGCCGTTTGGCCAGTATTTCTTCGGGTATAAAATACATAAATAACACCTCCTGTTTTTGACTTTCAACAACGCATAAATAAGGTTTTAAATGCCCCAACCGATGAGAAGGTTCTCCTTTCTAACGGTGACTCCGATGTGAAACTCTTTTTCCGGAACAGTATCACCGTTGGGTCAGGGGCACGTCCCTGAATATAAAAAATATATGCTTGAATGTTGAATAAATGCCGTCGTTAACTGGCAGGTGTAGATAGAAGGTTTTATAGACAAGGCAGTAACGCTTGTGAGGCTTTAGAAGATACCTTTCGTGGATACGTCTGATATGGAGAGAAAAACGAAGGGAGTTGCCAACTCCCCCTCGTATCGTCTATAACGATTTTCTGTCTTTAAGCATAGAATCCTGGTTCTTCATGGTTCGGCTCTATGGTCACTGATGGTACCCTATATGGCCGTCTTTTCTATGCTTGTTCCTGTTGTTTTTTCATTTTGGCAATCTCTTCGTCTCTCAGCAACCTCCGGAAGGCTTTACCTACATTGGAGCGTGGAAGTTCTGAACGGAATTCAATGCTTCTCGGCACCTTATAAGCAGCGAGGTGCTCTCGACAATAGGCAATCAGTTCTTCTTCAGTCACTTCGGCACCTTCTACCAACTGGACAAAGGATTTTACCGTTTCACCACGGTACTCATGGGGTATGCCCACGGTAATTGCATCTTTGACCTTGGGATGCTTGAAGAGAACCTCGTCAATATCGCGGGGATAGATGTTGTATCCACCGGCGATGATCAGATCCTTGGAACGGTCTACAATAAAGATATAGTAGTCCTCATCCATATACGCCAGGTCACCGGTTTTCAACCAGCCGTCCTTAAGCTGGTTGGCGGTTTCCTCCGGGTTATTCCAGTAATGGGACATGACCAGGGGCGACTTGATCCAGATTTCACCCGTTTCGCCCTGCTTGACCGGCTTGCCGGTTGCAAGGTCAACGATTTTGACTTCGGTATCAGGGTAGGGTATGCCTATACTTAAGGGCTTCTTGACCCCTTGAATGGGCTGGGTAATACCCAAGGAGGTGGTTTCGCTCATCCCCCAACCTTCACTGAGGAAGATATTAAGATCATTGGCCTTTTGGATGAGTGGCAACGGACAGGGTGCAGCCCCATTGTTAATCAGGGCGAATCGCTTCGCCAGATTCAGCTCCTCGGCCCTGGGATGGTTAAGCACCGCCTGCAGCATGGTTGGTACACATGGCCAGAAGGAGAACTCGGGAAAGGCTGCGATGGTATTTAAAACTTCTTCAACCTCAAACCGCGGCAGAATAACCTGGGTGGAACCACTCTGCACCGAGTAACACATGGCCACCACCTCTCCATAAACATGGAAGTATGGCAGGGTACAGAATACAAAACGCCGGGAAGTTGGTAAACGCCCAATGACCGAACTGCCCCACATTTCAACCATGTAGCATGCAGCTACCACGTTGCGATGGGTCAGTACCGCACCCTTGGGAATGCCGGTGGTGCCACCGGTAAACTGAATGATAGCGGGGTCGGTGGGGACGATAGGAATCCGGGGAGGAACGGTGTTGGTGCTCTGCGCAAGAAGCTCTGTAAAATGGTGCCAACCATCGGGTAATCCAAGTTCTTCCCGGGTACTGGTGGGGGCAGCATCGACGAAATCGGTGATCCTGGTGACCACCACCAGAGGGATATCAACAAATTCACATACGGCGTTAACATTAGGAAGAACCGTGTCGAAGGTAAATATACCGGTCATCCCGGTGTTCTCGACACTGAATTGCAGTTCATCCTTGGTGTACATGGGATTAAGGTTGACCACTATCGCCCCCACAGTTAATAATGCCCAGTAGGCAATAACGAACTGCGGCGAATTAGGCAGGTAAATTCCCACCCGGTCACCCTTCTTAACCCCCAGCTCAATCAACTTATTTGCCAGGCGGATAACTGTGATGTGCAGCTCCCAAAAAGTGATCTCTGTCCCATAGAACCAGGTAGCTGCTTTGTCCCCCTCCACATTGGCCGTGTTGCGCAGTATTTCGGTAGCCGGGAAACTGGGATAATTGATACTCGGAAGGACTACCGGATCATAGTAACGCAACCAGGGCCGTCTCTCTAACAACTCGTCAGGAATAAGCAAATCATTTACCTCCAATCTCATTTGTTAATAGCAATGCTGGCAAATAACTAAATAATTCACAAACCCCTCCTTTCGTGGCGTAATAATCAACAAATACAAAAAATAGGATTGGAAGCTATTTCTAGAACCAGGTATGATTTTCCTCCAAAATACAATAAAATATTTTGAACATTTAAATGACTATAAACAATTCAAAGTAATGCGACATATTGAGAAAATTCAGTCCAATTATGTGAGGGTTGACAGGCGGGGATAAGCGGTAATACCTGCAGGCTGAGAAAATGCGCTTCCAGACATATAGCGGACATCAAGAAAAAACGAAGGGAGTTGCCAAACTCCCCCTCGTATCGACTGTATCGATATTCTTTTCTTAAGCATAGTCCCCTGGTACCTGATGATGCGGTTCAGGCAGTCATGAATCGTAACCTATCCCCGCAATTTCTACTATGCTTTTTCTTTATTCATTTTGGCAATCTCTTCGTCTCTTAGTTTCCTGCGAAAGGCTTTACCTACATTGGAGCGTGGAAGTTCTGAACGGAATTCAATGCTTCTCGGCACCTTATAAGCGGCCAGGTGCTCTCGACAGTAGGCAATCAGTTCTTCTGCAGTCACTTCGGCACCTTCAACTGGCTGCACAAAAGCTTTCACGGTTTCCCCGCGGTATTCATCGGGTATGCCCACGGTGATGGCGTCTTTGACCTTGGGATGCTTGAAGAGAACCTCATCTATATCGCGGGGATAGATGTTGTAACCACCGGCGATGATCAGATCCTTGGAACGGTCTACAATAAAGATGTAATAGTCCTCATCCATATAGGCCAGGTCGCCGGTTTTCAGCCAGCCATCCTTCAATTGGTTGGCGGTCTCTTCCGGGTTATTCCAGTAATGAGACATGACCAGGGGCGACTTGATCCAGATTTCACCCGTTTCGCCCTGTTTGACCGGCTCGCCGGTTGCCAGGTCAATTATTTTGACATCGGTATCAGGGTAGGGTATGCCTATACTCAAAGGTTTCTTGACCCCTTGAATAGGCTGGGTGATTCCCAGAGAGGTGGTTTCGCTCATACCCCAGCCCTCGGACAGGAAAATGTTCAGATCGTTGGCTCTCTGAATGAGTGGCAGCGGGCAGGGTGCAGCACCACTGTTGATCAGGGCGAACCGCTTAGCCATATTGATTTCCTCGGCCCGGGGATGGAACAAGACCGCCTGCAGCATGGTGGGTACGACCGGCCAGAAAGAGTATTCCGGAAATGCTGCAATGGTGTTCATAACCTCGTCGGGCTCAAAGCGCGGCAGAATAACCATGGTGGAAGCACCCTGGACTGAGGTACACAAGGCCACAATCTCTCCATAAACATGGAAAAAGGGCAGGGTACAGAGCACGCGTTTCCTGGAGGTTGGCAGACGTCCAATTACTGAGCTGCCCCACATTTCACACTGGATACTGGCCGCTACCACGTTCCGGTGGGTCAGAACCGCTCCCTTGGGGACGCCGGTGGTTCCGCCGGTAAATTGAATGATGGCCGGATCGGCGGGGACGATGGGAATCCGAGGCGGAATAGTGTTTTGACTCTGCTCCAGCAACTCAGAATAGTGATGCCAGCCCTCGGGCAATCCCAGATCTTCCCGGGTACTGGTGGGGGCAGCATCAACGAAATCGGTTATCCGGGTTACAATAACCAAGGGAATTTGATAGGATTCAGTAACGGCTTTGATTGCGGGGAGAGCCATGTCAAAGGTAAACAACCCGGTCGTTTCCGTGTTTTCGATACAGAACAGCAACTCATCCTTAGTGTACAAAGGATTGAGGTTGACCACTATCGCCCCCACGGTCAGCAAAGCCCAGTAGGCGATAACGAACTGCGGTGAGTTGGGCAGGTGGATTCCGACCCGGTCACCCTTCTTGACGCCCAGCTCAATCAGCTTATTTGCCAGGCGGATAACTGTAATGTGTAGTTCCCAATAAGTAATCTCCGTCCCAAAAAACCAGGTAGCCGTTTGGTCCCCTTCTACATTGGCGGTGTTGCGCAGTATTTCCGTGGCCGGGAAACTTGGATAGTTGATTACCGGCTCTACAACCGGATCATAGTGGCGCAACCAGGGCCTTTTCGCTAACAATTCATCCGGAATTATCAAACCATTCTACCTCCAATCTCATAACAAAAAGTGATGCTGACAACCGATAGTACTTTTTACGAATCACCCCTTTCAAACCAGATAGGATCAATAGATGGCATACTTGAGGCATAGGAACTATTTCTAGAGGCAAATGCAATATCCCTTCCGAACAATTAAAATATTTAGAACATTATAATTAAAATAAAAAATTCGAAAAAGTACTATGAATTATGAATATTATGTCTAATTTTGCTGGTCGAAAGCGGAGGAGTTCTGAACCGGGACAAGTAAAGGAAGTACCTCAATTCAAAAAAGCGATATGGTTAAATGATGCTGCCTTCGGAAGTGAAATCACTTTCCGTCGCGGAGTAGCCGGCGCAGAGCCTTACCTACCCCCGACCGGGGAAGTTCACTTCTGAATTCTATACTGGTTGGTACTTTGTAGGCTGCCAGGTGTTGGCGACAGAAACTGATGATTTCCTCTTCAGTGACAGTGGCACCTTCTACTAACTGCACAAAGGATTTGACGGTCTCTCCCCGGTATTCGTCAGGAATTCCTACAGTTATGACGTCCTTGACCTTGGGATGTTTGAAGATAACCTCATCGATATCGCGAGGATAGATGTTGTATCCACCGGCAATGATCAGGTCCTTGGAACGGTCGACGATGAAAATGTAGCCATCCTCATCCATATAGGCAACATCTCCAGTGTGAAGCCAACCATCCTTCAATTGATTGGCAGTTTCTTCCGGATTATTCCAATAGCCTTTCATCACCAGCGGCGAGCGTATCACGATTTCGCCCCTTTCGCCCCGGGGCAGTTCCTCTCCGGTGTTGATGTCAATTATTTTAATATCCGTATTGGGGAAGGGGGGGCCAATGCTAAGAGCTTTTTTCAGGCCGCGGAAGGGATTGCAGATTCCCAGGGAAGTGGTTTCGCTCATTCCCCATCCTTCGGCTATGAAGATGTTCATATTCTTGGCCTTATTCAAGACCTCCAAAGGAATGGGTGCCGCACCATTGATAAATATTCCTATCTTTACGCCCAGGTTCAGTTCCTGAGCGCGGGGATGATTAATGATAGCATTGATCATGGTGGGTACCGCCGGGAAAAATGAGATGTCCTTGAAAAGAGCCAGGGTATTCATGACCTCATCAATCTCAAATCGAGGGAGGATTACCTGGGTTGAGGTGCTCAAAATGGAGTAACACATCGCTACAATCTCACCATAGACGTGGAAATATGGCAGAACGGCCATGGTGAACCTTCTATCCAAGGGGTATTGATTAAGAATTGGTCCCCCCCAGATCAGCACACTGTGAGCCGCCGCTACCAGGTTGCGGTGGGTAAGAATGGCCCCTTTAGGTATGCCAGTAGTACCACCGGTGAATTGAATTACCGCCGGGTCCTCTGGATCTATAGGAACGGGCGGAGGTATTTCGTTGGTGCTGTTCTCTAGAACCTGTGAAAAATGAAGCCAGTTATCCTCAAGGCCCAGTTCTTCCCGTGTGCTGACACCTGCTCCGGTAACAAAATCAGTCAGTCTGGTTACCAGAACCTGTTTCAAGCCAAGTTTCTGGTTGAGCGGCCTGACCAGGGGCAGAACAGTATCAAAAGTAATCAGACCGGTCATGCTGGTATTTTCGGCTATTGCAGTTAACTCGCCCAGCGTGTACATGGGGTTTAGGTTTACCACAATAGCTCCAATGGAAATCAGTGACCAAAAGGAAATAATAAATTGCGGGCAGTTGGGCAGCAAAATACCTACCCGATCGCCCTTTTGAACTCCCAGCTCCAAAAATGCGTTGGCCAGCCTTATAACCTTAAGCTGAAGGTCCCAAAAGCTGATTTCGGTGCCGTAAAACCAGGTAGCGGCCTTTTCTGCGTCCAGATTGGCTCCGATACGAAGCATCTCGTGGGCAGGAAAATCCGGAAAGTTAATCTCTGCCGGCACTCCAATGTCATACTTGGTTACCCACGGCCTTTTTTCTAATATCTCCGCGGTATAACTAATCAAACCAACCCCTCCTTCGCGGTATTTAATACCAGAAAAACGTCACTATCCTCCTCTCTTTTGCAATTCCAATCCACCATTATCATTATGCTCAAACCTCCATTTCTAGAAATATAATCTAAATCCTGCCCAATCTAACTAAATATTTTAAATTAATTAAACAAAGAAAATTATCAAACAAAAGCAAATAATTTCGATGCTGGAGACAGTCAAGGTACCACCAGTTATGGCCGGGCAAAGTCTGAGGTGTTTTAAAAGCAAATTACTGGAAATAATTGGACTACATGACCGGAGACATTCCGGTTCAGATTAATAACCGTATGAGGGGAGGACTCTTCAAAATGCATAATGTGGGAACAATTGAGAAGAGGACCGCTTTCCGTAATTATGGGCGAAGGAAGGTGCTCAAAGCGAGTAATTTTGAGAAGGCTTTTGACCAGGTCAATAGAACCCTGGGAGTTGGAATGACCTGGGTAGCAGGCCTCAGCATGTTCTACCTTCTGGTGCACATTTTGAGGTGGATGAGTAATGGATAAGAATCGAAAAATGGCAGTCGGATTTCTGATTGTGTTCCTGGCAGGAAGTCTATTGTTTAATGTTAGTAATGCTCTTGCCGCTCCCGCAGTAACTTACAAAATTGTAACGGTTCAACGCGGGGACTCTCTGTGGAAAATAGCCCAAACCCACTGCCCCAACCGGAATACCAGGGAAGTGGTGGATGAGATGTACCGGCTGAATAAAATAGGTAAATACATTTACGCCGGGAACCAGCTCAAGGTTCCATTGGATACCCCCAGGTCAACCCGCCCGTCAACTGCAGCCAGCCGTGGTCTGGTGGGACGGGAATTGGCGTGTATAGCTACTGCTTATACCCATACTGGATACCGTACGGCAACCATGACCTGGCCTCAGGAGAAGCGGACCATAGCTGTGGATCCGTCTGTAATTCCCCTGAAATCAAGGGTTTACGTAACCTGCGACACCTGGCCGAGTATCAACGGGATTTATATCGCCGAAGATACCGGCGGTTTTATCAAGGGGAACCGGGTGGACCTGTTTATGAACAGCAGAGACCAGGCCATTCTCTGGGGACGAAGGACGGTAACAGTCAGGATTCTGGACTAAGAATGCTCGGTAAGAAGTGCAGAGGTCTCGGGAACGGATTTCGAGGCCTCTTTCATATTCTAACCTATTGCTCCAACCCGGAATTAATCTGCAGTGAGCGAGGATACAATATAAGGACAGTTTGCGATTGGGGGAAAAGGTGTGAAACCTGGAGGCGAGTATTTCCTGGGCCTTCTCTTAATAATCGCCGGGGCGGTTCTTATCCTGAGACATTACTTTCATTTCAATATCCCGGCTGCGAGGACGATTCTGGCGTTGAGCCTGATCTGCCTGGGGGTAAGCATCCTCTGGGGAGGCTTCAAGATCGGCGAGGCCAACATGATTGTCTTTAATCAGGGAAAACTGGCAATCGACGATCGTTACCAGGAGTTCAGCCTGATATTTGCCAACGGAGAGGTGGACCTGCCCGCGGAAATCACCTCCCAGGTGAGCGAGCGCAAGAAGGTTAATGTAATCTTTTCCCACGGCGAGCTCCGGATCAAATCTGACCTTCCGGTGTTAATCAATGCGGATTCAGCTTTCGCCAGTTCACGTTTTCCGGACGGTGCCAAGGTTAACTTCGGAAGCTACACCTACCGGTCCAAGGGTTATAAAGAGGGTGAAAACTACCTGTTTATCGAGGTCAGTGTGGTCTTCGGGGATTTCCGGGTCATTCAGGATTAAAGACGCAGATTTTTAAAGAGACCATCATGCCGATATACCGATAACTGCTTCGCCTTAACCAGAAAAGAT
Organism: Syntrophomonadales bacterium; assembly: GCA_050951725.1. Lineage (GTDB taxonomy): Bacteria > Bacillota > Syntrophomonadia > Syntrophomonadales > DTU052 > DTU052. The sequence goes on from JBMNJO010000024.1 coordinate 227,548, forward strand.
TGTCCTTTCCAACTATCGCTGTAAACCCATCGCAGGGGTACCAATTCCTATTCTCGGAGGGGATTTACTACACCGTAACCTGCCGTTCCGAGACCTTACCCAAATACGAGTTGAGGCATGGAAAAATCGACCTGCCGCCCTGTAAGTAAAAGGGAATTAAACCTGCGTGTCGAACTCAATAATGATTGACGAGCAATAATTAACACGCAAGGAGTAAGGGAAAAATGCTGTTTCAAGTCGGCAGGAAAGTTTATGTTGTCTTTAATGAGGACGGATATACCTATGGGAATTGTATGCTGGTTGAAGATGACGTTCGATTGTTGATCGACAGCGGGGCGGGTAGAGAACTGGACAAAGTTCAGCCCGAGAACATTGATATCCTGATCAATACCCATCACCATTACGATCATGTGCGCGATAATGAACTGTTCACCAGGGCCCGGGTCCTGCTTCATCCGACCGAACATCCATCTATTCAAGACCTGGAAAAAGTCATGGCCGTTCATGGATGGGATGAGCTGATGAGTCATAAGCTAAGCGACATGCAAGAGGTGAATCCCAATGATCTGCCGGAGCCCTGGAGGGTGGACGGGGAGATAAATGACGGTCAGGTAATTGATTGTGGCTCCACCAAATTCGTGGTTCTTCATACCCCGGGCCATTCCAAAGGCCATTGCGCGTTCTATTTTCCCGAAGAGGACCTGGTCTTTCTGGGGGATATCTGTTTGACCAGGGTGGGGCCGTGGTACGGTGAGGCGGATGCTGACCTGAACGAATTCATTGATTCTATCAACCGGATAATAGAAATGAAACCGGGTCGGGTAGTTACCAGTCATGTAAACCAGGTATTTGATAACCCCGGTGTGGTTCTGAGTGAGTACCGTGACCGTATACTCAAACGGGAGAAGAGGATACTGCGAGAGATCAAGGCCAATCCCAGTACCATTGACCAGTTGGCGGACAAACACCTTATATACCGCCAGCATCCATCACTTCCAGTGCTGTTCTGGGAAAAATCCATGCTCAAAAATCACCTGCAACGAATGATCAAACTTGGCCTGGTGAAAGAAATAGATAACGGTGTTTATGGATCTAAATAGCGTGGAGTCAGAACAGGTATGTTCAAATGTAACAGCCTGACTGCAGGTGCGGTTAACGAAATAAGAGAACCTTTCTGCGTTGGTCCGCTGTATCTGACTGGGGTGGCATCATTTAGGCATTGGAGTGTCAATTTCTAGCGCTCAGCACCCGCCAGTTCTTTTCCCGGGCATAACCAGCAAGTCTTGGTTCCGCATTTACTGCCACCGGGTTGCCCACGATTTCCAGCACCTTCAGGTCATCATAGCTGTCTCCGTAGGACCTGCTGGCCTGCCAGTCGATCTCCCGATCAGCGAGGTGCTCCCGGATAAGCGCCAGCTTGGCCTGGCCGTCGATGAACGCAGCCGGCTGGCGGTGGTCGAAGGAGCCATTGCAAAGAGGCAGGTCCACTCCGATCACACAATCGAACCCCAGATCTTCACCAACATGCCTCAACAACCCCGCATGAGCACCTGACAGGAGGACGGTATAGAAGCCTTCACTTTTTGCGGCTTTAACCTCATCAATCACCGCCGGGTTGAGGATGTCTTTAAGGTTGTGATAAGCCAGAGCGAAAAACTCAGTAATCTCTTCACCGCTCATGCCCCGAAAGATATTATTGAACCTGCGCATTACCCGGACCTTCATCCGTTCCCGGGATAAGGCACCGGCTTTCCACAGGATCAGGTGAGGCAGGGCGGAAAGGAGGATCCTTACGTACCTGACCCGCGAGCGGCCCTGTCTGATCCAGTCTTTGCCCAGGCAGGGCAGGGTATCCCTGGTGGTTAAGGTCCCGTCAAAGTCAAAGATGGCTACTTTCACAAACTTACCTCCCGCATCAACACTCTGGTGTACTATGGAAAGAGGGTGGACGTTAGAAGTATGAGAAAGGGATTGGCAAATTATACATATATTTGGATACTTAGTCAATACGTTTTTGCGGGGAACACTGCTGCGTTGCATCAGAAAAAGAAACCGCTTTTTGCCATTAATAAAAAAGCGATTTCTTTTCCCGATTGTTTTCCATACGTTAGATCAAGGACACGCTATCCTGGTTTTCCTCGGCCTCGTCGTTTATCCGGACCTTAAGGTATCGTTGGCCATGCCGGTCGACTCCGGCGAATAGGCCCTGAACGTGATTGCGGTTGGTCTCGGTTATTGCTTCTTCTATGCTGAGTACCCGCCCGTCGTTCAGCTGGATTCCGGTAACCTTCCTTTGGGCCGCATTAGTATTCTGCTCCAGTGACATGGTCGCTCCTCCTTTCCTTTTTGATAGCATTTCCAGGATCGTAATCACCCATGCTGTACCTGTAGATAAGCACTCACAAACCATTGCCGAACTGCTGACATAGAATATAACTGGAGGAGATTCGTTTGTCGAAATTCTACAAATCTTTGGAATCACTGCTGGCCCTGGACGTAATCAAAATGATGATACAGGCCAACAACATCGAAATCAACCGGCTTAACGCGGCTATAGCCGTCTTAATAAAGAAGCGGATACCTTTTGACCTGGCGTTTACCCCTGGACAAAGGAGACTTGCTGCTTCAGCGGTCCTGACCATTTATATTAACCCCACCACTACGATTAATTTTACCCTCCAGTTCGAGGAAGGCACCTTGCCCGGTTAGCTGGATATGCTTTTTCAGTTTAGAATAGAGGCAGGGTATCGAATAGCTGCACCGGAGGGATCGCTTTGACCAAAATTCTGATAATCGATGATGAAAAGCTCCTGGTAAAGGGTTTACAGCGGAGCCTTACTGGTGAAGGTTTTGAGGTGGAGGCCGCTTATGACGGCCATGAGGGGCTGTCAAAGGTAAAATCTCACCTGCCTGACCTGGTTATACTGGACATCATGCTCCCCGGGATGGATGGCTTTGAGGTCTGCCGCCGGCTGCGCTCCGTCAGTGATGTGCCGGTCATCATGCTCACCGCCCGGGGCGAAGACATTGATAAGATAGTGGGGCTGGAGCTTGGTGCTGATGACTACCTGGCCAAGCCCTTCAATACCCGGGAGTTGATCGCCCGGATAAGAGCGATTCTGCGCCGCCGTCCCTCCTTCCGTGAACACGCAGTAGACCCTCAAACGCCAGCTGCCCTTGACAGGATGATCAGGGCCGGCGAACTGGAGATCGATGCCGCCTGCCAGCGAGTGATAGTCAAGGGTGAGCAGGTAAGCTTGACAACCCGGGAATTTGAGCTGCTGCATGCCCTGGCCCGGAATCCGGGTCGGGTTCTGACGCGGGATGTCCTGCTGGAGCAGGTGTGGGGGTCCAGGTATTATGGAGAGCCCCGGGTAGTTGATGTCTATGTCCGGCGTCTGCGGCAGAAGATCGAGCCCGATCCGGCAAATCCGCGCTGGATCTTCACCCGTTGGGGTGCGGGCTACTTCTTTCAGGGGGAAGAATAATGAGAATCGCGATCCGCTGGAAGCTGGCCCTCACCTACTTCTGCCTGGTCATGCTGGTTCTCGCGGGGTTTAATCTCTTTCTGTGGATCCAGTTGGAGAAGAATTACCTCGGGGAACGCAAGAGCACCTACCTAACCCACGCGCAAATAATCTCTACTACCGTACAGGAGTCTTTTCTGCGGGAAAGCCCCTCATTATTTCATACTGTGCGTGATTTTGGAACCATGATCGGAGCCCGGGTAGTGGTCCTGGATGCAAGAGGTCAGGTCCTGATTGACTCCTTCAGTGAGGAATGGCTGGAGGGTTTGGTACTGGAACATGGTGAGATAAAGGCCGCTTTGAACGGTTCCAGCGCTACTGGGGTTCATAAACTGGCCAGTTCTGAACAGGTGCTTTATGTGGCGGTCCCAATCCTGGAGGAAAAGGTGAGCCGGGGGGCCATCATGCTGGTGGCCGGTGTGGATGATGTCTATCAGGACCTGGGTGCCATTTCCCGCCAAATGGTACTGATTTCCCTTTTATGCGGCCTGCTGGTGTCCCTGCTAAGCCTGATTCTGTCCGGAATCCTTACTCGGCCGGTTAATGAACTGACAACAGCGGTGCAGGGGGTGGCCGCGGGGAACCTGGATCAGAAGATTCCAGTACGCGGCCGTGACGAGCTGGGCCTGTTGGCCTCCGCCTTTAACGACATGAGCAGCAGGCTGACGGCCTCTGACCGCACCAGGAAGCAGTTCCTGGCCGATGCCTCCCATGAATTAAAATCGCCCCTGACCTCGATCAAGGCCCTGGCGGAGTCTCTGCTGAATGGACAGGAAGAGGACGTATCGATATACCGGGAGTACCTGCAGGACATTGATACCGAGACTGACCGCCTGGCGCGTATTGTGGACAGAATGCTGCAGCTCAGCAGACTGGAAGACAAGGACTATGAGCTGCATAAAGAAATGACCGGCATCGAGGAACTGGTCAGCCATGTAACCGCATTGATGCAGCGGCGGGCCGCCGAAAATGGTGTGGACCTCATACAGCAGGTGACCCCCGGAATCAGGTGGCAGGTTAACGCTGATCTTTTTACGCGGGTGCTGACTAATTTGCTGGACAATGCCCTGTGCTATACACCGCAGGGCGGCAGAGTATCAGTTGAGGTACACCAGGCTGAAAACAACCTGGTCCTGCGGGTAACAGACTCCGGAATTGGGATCCCTGCTGCCGAGTTACCCCGGATATTCGATCGTTTTTACCGGGTAGACAAGGCCAGAACCCGGGCCATGGGGGGGACTGGACTGGGGCTGCCCATTGTGCGTCAGGCCGTGGAACGGCATGGGGGCACTATTGCCGTTGCGAGCAGTCCCGGAGAAGGAACCACCTTCGAGGCAAAATTCCCGGAGTGAGGGGCAACTTCAATCCGCGATCAAAGGAGAGTAACAATTTGTAACAATTAGTAACCCCCCTGAAATAATGCCCTGCTATACTGATTATAGACTGCAGTCCACAAATTTAGGGGAGGTAATACTTATGAAATACAGGAAAAGAGACCGGGGTTGGCCGGGTATGACGGCGGTGGCTCTTGCGTTGCTGCTGATGGTAGGGTTATTCCTGACCGGGTGTGGAAACAACCCTAACAACGCCTCACCCGGAAACCAAAAGGCTGGAGCCCCGGAGAACAGCAACACACCTGACATCAGCTCCCAACCAACCCAGGAGAAAGAGAGCGTAACCCTCTACTTTGGCGACCAGGAGGCCATGTACCTGCTGCCGGAGACCAGAACAGTAGACAAAAAAGATGGAATCCTGGAGGCGGCGGTTGTTGAGGAACTGGTGAAAGGACCTCAGGAGGAAGGATCGGTCCGTACCATTCCTGAAGGAACCAGGGTCTTGTCGGTAAACGTTGTCAACGGGGTAGCGTATGTAAACTTCTCCAAAGAGTTTCAGACCAAACACTGGGGTGGATCTGCCGGAGAAATAATGACCATATATTCGGTTGTCAATACCTTGACCGAACTCCCCGGAGTGGAAAAAGTCCAGTTTCTATTGGAAGGGGAAAAACTCGAATCCATCCTGGGGCACATGGACACCACGATACCAATCGAGCCTGATCCAAACCTGATCGAAGATTGATTCCCCTGAGCAGCTGTCCGGCAACGATGTTTACGGGAGGACGGGGTTTATGCTAAGCTGAAACTAATTAGTCGAAGCGAACGGCGACTGGTAATCGTTCTCCAGCTTCATGCAACTTCCTGCCCTTAACATCTTATTATCTTCAAGGGGTATCAATATGCTAAGAAAAGTTACCGGCAACATCTATCTCGTTGAGGACCCGTATCGAGCCAGACCCCCGCGCTGCAATTGCCTGTATGTGGAGGATGACCTGCGGGTATTGATTGACTCCAGCAGCGGACCGGAGGTCGTTGATGTAGTGGGTCCTCGGGGAGTTGATTTATTGCTCACTACCCATTTTCATGAGGACCATGTTCTTAACCATAACTCCTTTCCCGGGGCCGAGGTATGGGTTCACAGTCTGGATGCACCCGGCGTAAGATCCCGGCAGAAATATATTGAGCTGTTGGCGTTCCTCAAATTCGGCCAGGAAAAACTGGGTAGAGAGTATGCTAAATTTATGAACATTAATGGTTGCCCGGTTAATGGGGAATTTGAGGATGGACAGATATTTGATACTGGGCAAACCCAGATTCAAGTTGTGCATCTTCCCGGGCACTCAGCAGGACACTGTGGATTCTACTTTCCCCAACACGACATCCTGTATTCAGCGGATATTGACTTGTCGCGCGGAGGGCCCTGGTATGGAGGTGCCACCAGCGATATTGATGTTTTTATTGATTCCATTCACCGAGTCAAGGATATGCAGCCCTCAACAATAATCTCGTCACACTTGGGAATAATAAGAGACCGGATTCCAGAAAGGCTGGACAGCTATCTGGATCAGATATATCTGAAAGAGGAGCGTCTCCTCCAGGCCCTGAAAACCCCGCAGACTCTGGATGACATGGTAAACAGCCATCTATTCCATCAAAAGGCTCCGACGCAATTGAAAGAAATCTACGACTTTTTTGAGAAGGCGTGGATCTCCGTGCACCTGGAACGGCTGGAGCGGATGTCCCTTATTAAGAAAGAAGAACAGCTGTATTACTGCACCTGATTTACGGTTTTCACTATCGCAGGACGCTGCCTCCCGGGCAAGTTTCTTGGCGGTTAATTATGGATGGAAGCCGCATGGGTCTTGACTTATCCGGTATTTGTGTGATATTTTTTAATCAAATTTCGGAATATCATGGTTCATTTCATGCGTACCCTCGAGAGCCTGTGAACAATTGGTATTTTTTTATTTCAAATTATGACAATTCACGTTTTAAGGTTAAATGAAGGGGGACCCTTCATTAAATTTTTTATGCCGAATTATCTCAATTTGGCGAACCGCTGTTATTATTTGTAATATCTGTCTGATAATGTTGATAATTGAATAATGACCTTGTGTCATAATCGCTTAATCCCTGGAAAGGGAGCGGGGGACCCAACAAAAGGGGTGAATCCGGAATACTCCGGTAGGGCTAGTCCCTTAGGCCCGAACCCGTCAGCTAACCTCGTAAGCGTTGAAAGGGAGACCGGAGTCACAGCTTTAATGTAACCAAAGGTTTTTCTTTGGTTATTTTTGATCTCATTGGCTGATAGCAGGCCGGACCGTGGGATCATCTTGACAACCGGGCCTTTTCGAATGTGACATTCCTATATCAAAACCATGTGAAGTAAGGAGTGAAGAACATGCGAGAAAGAAGGGTTCTGGATAATACCAGGCAAAAGGCATTAAACAGGGCCAAGGAATTAAGCCTGGATGCGTTTTCGTTCATCAAAGCAGCTGAGACTGTTGAAACCGGGGTGGCTGCTCACAATAGAGCGGAGGCCCGGAAACAGCAGATTCTCGATTTTTTGGGCGGCAGCGAGCAGGATTGGAACGATTGGCGGTGGCAGCTTAAGAATCGAATAAGAGATGCCGGGATATTGGCAGAGATCCTTGGTATGGGAGAGGTAGAGAAGAAACGGGTAGAGAAGGTTGGAAAGCTGTTTCGTTGGGCGATTTCGCCCTATTACCTCAGTCTTATACCTGATGATTATCGGAACAATCCGATTTTTCGCCAGGCAGTGCCCGATATACGCGAACTGGATGAAGGGGGCAGTCTTGACCCAATGAGTGAAGCCCTGACCTCCCCTGCACCTCGCGTCACCAGGCGGTATCCTGACCGGCTGATAATCAACGTCACTAATCAGTGCGCCATGTTCTGCCGCCATTGCCAGCGGAGGCGTAACATCGGTGAGATTGACCACCATGCGCAGAGCGGTGATATATCGGATGCCATCGCCTATGTTGCAGAAAATCGCGAGATAAGGGATGTTCTCATTACCGGTGGGGACGCATTACTGCTTAATGACCAGTACCTTGACTGGATATTGGGTGAACTGGATCGCATACCCCACGTGGAAATCAAGAGAATAGGCACCAGGACGCCTGTAACCCTGCCTCAAAGGGTGACATCAGAATTATGTGATGTGCTTCGTCGTTATCCCCCTATCTATATCAATACCCAGTTTAACCACCCGTTGGAGGTCACCCCTGAAGCCCGGGATGCTTGCAGCCGATTGGCTGAAACCGGAGTTGTCCTGGGTAATCAGGCAGTTTTGCTGAAAGGTATCAACGATTCTCCGACGGTGATGAAAAAGCTCAATCATGAATTATTGCGGATACGGGTGCGGCCCTACTACATCTTTCATGCCAAGGATGTGCGGGGTACAAGGCACTGGCAGACCAGTGTCCGTACTGGTCTCAATATTATGGAGTCCCTGAGAGGGCATACTTCAGGATTAGCCGTACCGACATACATCGTAAATGCCCCCGGCGGCTATGGGAAAATACCGGTTATGCCCAATTACATTCTGGATATGCAGGATGACCGGGTCACACTCCGGACCTGGGAAGGAAAAGTCACCGAGATTTTTCATGACCAGATGTATGTGCAAGAGGATCTTAGATATCACCTGCCTAACCAGGATGACGAGCTGACTGGCTGATTAATGGCGGGCGGATATCAAGGTGACTTCGGAAAAGGTTTATAATTTGGACCCAGTCGAGATTTATGGGTATGCGATATGAGGAGGCCCCTATCAGGAAACTGACTGGAGCCTTCTTTTATCGCATATTTGCGAGTCATACCTGGATGTAAAGGTAAATATAACATTATAAAAACAGGCCCCCTCATGCTGCTTTCGATTTTCATGTCTATGATCTACCTGTACCTGTTTTATTGGAGATAGGTGTTATCACGTTTTCTGCCTGAAAGCTGCTCGGCACTTGCGCTCACAGTGATTTGATTCCTCAGTTCCCTGGTTTGCAGGTGCAGGTCTCCATGGTCTAAACTGACAATAGCACCGGTTTGCCGTTATAGATATGGGGATGAATCGACATGAAATTTAAGTACAACCTGGATGAGATGCCTCCCTGGGGGCAATGGCTGATATTTGGCCTGCAGTGGTTCGTATTCGCTGTTCCACCACTGATAATCCTGGGCAAAGTGGTTGCTGACCTTCATTTCACAGATGTTGCCGGCCAGGTGCTGTACCTGCAGCGATTAGCTCTGGTGTCAGGAATAACCCTCATCTTACAGATCTTATGGGGGCACCGTCTTCCGGTGGTCCTGGGGCCGTCCTCCGTGTTACTGGTGGGGATAATAGCCAGTCAGGCCAACGGTTTTAATGCCATCTACTCCTCCATTTTGTTAGGCGGGGCTTTTATTGTGCTGCTGGCCATTACTGGCCTGTTTGGGAGACTGGTGAGGCTCTTTACACCGCGGGTGATAGCAGTAATCCTTCTACTGGTCGCAGTTACTCTTATTCCTACGATATTGAATCTTATTACAGCAGGGGAGACAGCGGTAACTCCATTGGCCAGTCTGGGATTTGCTCTGGGGATGACCGTATTAACCTTTATAGCGCATCGGTTTCTATCCGGTATCTGGAAATCCACCTTGGTTTTGGGATCACTTATAGTTAGCTGGTTAGCCTTCCTGGCCCTGTTTGGCTGCCAGGCCAGCCCCCTGACAACTCCAGATTGGGGATTGGTTGCTCCAGGATATCCGGGGATTGATTTCACTTTCGACCCGGCAGTGTTTATCGCGTTTATCATGTGTTTCCTGGCCCTTTCTATCAATGATCTGGGGTCGATTCAAGCAGTGGGGGTGATGATCAAACCGCCTGATATGGGGGCCAGAATAACCCGGGGGTTGTCGGTTACCGGTCTCGGCAATATCCTCTCCGGGCTGATGGGGGTTATTGGTCCGGTGAATTTCTCCGGCAGTCCGGGGATGATTGTATCCAGCAGCTGTGCTTCCCGGTACGCTCTGATCCCGGCTGCTTTGGGTCTGTTGATAGCAGCCTTTTTACCAGCCTTTATGGGGTTCATCGCCATGATCCCTTCCGTAGTAGTGGCGGTACTCATGATCTATATCATGTCTATCCAATTGGCAACCGGACTTCTATTGGCTTTTATGTCTATGGAGAAACCATCCCTGGATACTCTGCTGGTCATTGGACTGCCCCTTTTGTTGGCCACCCTGGTTGCATTTTTGCCCGCCAGTGCGGTTGATACATTCCCGGTGGCTCTGAGACCGCTTTTGGGAAACGGTTTTCTTGTAGGTCTGGCGGCGGCCTTATTCATGGAACATGTGGCATTCCCTGAAAAATTATCGGAAAAGACCGATCAAACGCCTGTTACGGGTGCTGACCTGGATAAACCTTCATAATATCTAATGTCGGATTTACCGGTCAGGGGTTATAACTCGCAGGTTTGGGGCGTATAAAATTTCATCACCAGACTTCGCGTGGGAATCAACAGACAATAGGCTGTCGCGAGCTACAGGATAAGACATGGATGAAAAGGGTTGATTCGTTCGGTAATAACCGGGCTGGATAACGGAGGTTGTTTATTGAGAATTCTGGTAGATGCAGATGCCTGCCCCCGGTCAGTATTGCAGACCTGTCTGTCGGTGGGACAAAAATTTGGGATACCAGTGTGGACTGTGGCCAGCTTCAACCACAACATCACCTCTGACCATCACGTGGTGGTGGGGAACGATGCTCAGGAGGCTGATATTAAATTGATCAACCTGACCAGGGCCGGAGATGTGGTGGTTACGCAGGACTGGGGATTGGCGGCGATGGCCCTCGGCAAAGGCGCCCGCTGTCTAAGTCCTGTTGGGCGGGAATACCGACCCGAGCGAATCGAATTCCTGCTGGAAGAGCGGGAAATCAAAGCGAAATCCCGTCGCTCCGGCGGCAGAACCAAGGGACCGAAAAAAAGAACCAGAGCAGATGACGAGAGATTCGAGGCCTGCCTTTTGCGGATCATCGGTCACTGATAATCGCGACTTCTTCCCCAAAAGAACCTTCCCGAACTCTTCTGATGGGAATTGAATCACCTTCCATCAGGGACCTCCGGATAAACAGGCACCGTATTCTTATTCCAGGCTTTCACAGCTCAATTAACTCTCATCGAGCAATTTTGACACAGACAGGGGTGTATTTTATATACGCGGCAGCCGTTTGGCGGTTCACTTAAGTGAACTGGAGACCCCCAAATTGCGGCATCGTGTTGCTTATTCCGGGTTATTCGCACCTTGGCATGATTTTTGCACACAATATATATGGAGTGCCCTGTTCCTCATTGGGTGCTGGTTAAGATTTACCAGTGATTCTGGACATTAAAAGGAGGACATGCTTGTGAATGTTAAAGAATTGTTTGACTTGACAGGGAAGGCGGCGATTGTAACTGGCGGCTCTATCGGCATCGGCAATGAGATGTGTTTTGCACTGGCCGAGTGTGGGGCTAATGTTGTAGTGGCTGCCAGAAAGGTGGAACGCTGTGAACAGCTGGCTAACGAACTGGTGAAGCTGGGAGTCAAGGCGCTTCCGGTTCGCTGTGATGTCGCCAAACTCGAAGACTGTGATAACCTGGTAGAGACCACGATTAAAGAATTCGGCAAGGTGGACATCCTGGTCAACAATGCCGGTGTAACCTGGGGTGCTGACTCGTTTGATTTTCCAATGGACAAGTGGCAGTGGGTTATGGATGTCAACTTGAACGGGCTGTTTCGGCTGTGCACCCGGGCCGGCAAGAACATGAAGGAGCACGGCGGGGGCAAAATAGTCAATGTTGCTTCCATAGCCGGATTACGCGGAACTACCCCCGAACAGCAGGATACCGTAGCTTATAACGTGAGTAAAGCTGGCGTCATCCAGCTGACCAGGGATTTGGCCGTAAAATGGGGCCCTTATAAAATTAATGTCAACGGTATACTCCCCGGGCCCTATGAGACCCATATGACCAAGAGACACTGGGAAAACCTGGGCGGAAAAGAATACTTTTATGGTATGGCTCCCTTGCGCCGGGTTGGTGAATACGGAGACATTAAAGGAACTACTGTCTACTTGTGTTCGGCAGCCTCCAACCATATAACGGGGGTTAACATACCTGTGGATGGGGGTATCCACGCCAGCCTGTAGGAACGCAATTGCCTTCATTGCAACCGGGCACGTCAGGAAGGCCCAATGATCAGCGCAGATGGGGCGGCAATCGGCCAACTCGATCTTTATACTACCGATAAAGTACGCGGACGTATGCTGTCGAGTTGGAGCCGCCCCTGAAATTTGATAAGGGTTAAATAGTATCTCCAAATTACCTGCCAGCAGCCTGCGATGATAATGACGCTGAGTGCAACCATTCCTGCTACCCTTATCCTTCTTCCCCGGTTCGAGGTTGACGAAGTCATGGAGACCATATCGAAATTTGATTATATTTTTATGTTCCCGGGAGTAGCCACCATGCTCTCCGCCGTCTTCAATCATCCCCGTGCCAAAGAACTGGATCTGAGCCGCAGAATAGGCTACGTTCATGCCGGGGGTGCACCTTGTCCCGAATCCCTTTTCAACATGATGAGAGACCAGAATATAAACCTGGCCGAAGGCTGGGGCATGAGTGAACTTTCAGCCCGCGGGGCGACATCTCCGTTCTTTGGTGTGAAAAAGACCGGCAGTTGCGGCGTTCCTGACCCGGATACAGAGCTCAGGTTTGTGGATCCGGAAACCTTAGAGGATTACCCTCCGGGAGAACCGGGAGAAATTCTGGTCAAAGGGAAACTGGTCATGAGAGGATATTGGAACAATCCGGAAGAGACAGAAAAGGCCTTTGTAGATGGAGAGTGGCTCCGGACCGGTGATGTTGGTTATATGGATGAGGATGGTTTTGTCTATATTGTGGACCGCACTAAAGACATGATCCTGGCAGGTGGTTTTAACATTTATCCCCGGGAAATTGATGAGGTTCTCTTTGCGCATCCCAAGGTTTTGGATGTAATGACGATTGGAGTTCCCCACGAGTACAGGGGGGAAACCGTTAAGTCTGTTATTCAGCTTAAACCAGGGGAGACCGCGACTGTTGAGGAGATCAGAGCGTATTGCAAAGAAAGGCTGGCACCCTATAAGGTGCCGACGATCATTGAATTCCGTGACGAACTGCCCCGGTCAGCTGTCGGCAAGGCCTTAAAACGGGTGCTGCGGGAGGAAGCCAGGAAATAAACGTGTGAGACATATCGTTAAGGATATCAATACTGAGGTTTATGGAAATCGCAACCTCCTAAGTATGTTTATACCGGGCTCAAGGCGGGTTGCAACTTATCTTCCGAGGGTCGACATGCATCACCCGAGAAATTACCAGTATCTCCGCCATATAGAATTCTGTAGCCGCCCGGCGGAGTGCAGGAAACATACGTGAAGTCCTCAAGGAAGAGGAAGCGATTAAACGGTAAATGCTGCAGACGGACCCCGGGATATGATTGTGTTTTCGTATCCCGGGGTTATTTGTACCAAGGAATCTTTTTTTATCAAACCGGCAAAGCTTAGTTCTACTCTACCCGCCAGTACTTCCGGTCTGCTTCGATATCCACCGAATTCCGGAAATGGTCCGGTAGTTTAACTGCGGTTGCCTTCCCTTCGGCAGTAACCGTTCCATCCGGGACCTGAATCATGCTGGCTACAACCGCTGTGGTTTCCGTCTGTTCTATTACCCAACCGGTCACGGTCAAGGTGGTATTGGTCGGTGTGGGACGGCGGTAGTTGATCTGCAGGTCCTTGGTGGTCATCACGTTATCAAAGTCTCCGTTAATCCAGGTGGCGCGGATAGCAGTTTCATCAAGCAGGGCCGCAACCATTCCCCCGTGGGTCAATCCGGTGTAGCCGTTATTAAATGTCTCCGGAATAACCACCTGGCCAATTACCTTTTGCGCTTCCCGATCGTTATACCAGTTCATCCTGAGTCCGATGCTGTTTTCCCGGCCGCAGAGTATACAGCTGCGCGAAGTGGGTTGTTTGTTCATGGTGGTTCTGATTCCTTTCGAGTTCAAACTGTAGGGTAAGACAATAACTATTTTACCAGAGTAATTTAGTATGGTGTCCCCGAATTACGGTGTCGTCAGCCTTCTGGAACCCCCCTCCCGGGGACTAGAAAATATTGACAGGCAAAGCCGTTAGCGCTTACTATCGGGTTAGGATCAGAGTCGTTCGAAGAGGGAGAAAGAAGGTGATAGGATGGAACTGCCACGTTATGTGGAGGTAGATCTCGCAACTGGAATCATAAATAGTTACCCGGTGTCTGAGGAATACTTCGAGCTTTATCTTGGTGGGAAGGCCCTAGCCACACGGATCCTCTACGATGAACTCCCATCAGGGGTCGATCCCCTGTCCCCCGGAAATATCCTTATTATTAATACCGGACCGCTTACCGGAACGGGAGCACCTTCTTCCAGCCGTTTCAACGTTACCACCAAGAACGTACTGACCGGGGGGATTGCCTCCTCCAACTGCGGTGGGACCTTTGGGGTAAGGCTGCGCCGGGCCGGGTTCGAAGGCCTCATCATCAGGGGTAAGGCCGAAAAGCCGTCCTTTATCGAGATAATTGACGGGGAGATCAAAATCAAGGATGCCACCGGACTATGGGGCCTGAATACTGAAGAGACCCGGTTACGATTTGATCATCGATATGGAACCCTGGTCATCGGTCCAGCCGGTGAGAATCAGGTCAAGTACGCCTGTGCGGTTTCCGGGGAGCGGGTGATTGGGCGCTGTGGAGTGGGGGCGGTCATGGGGAGTAAAAACCTTAAGGCCCTGGTCGCCTTCGGAAAAGACGAAATCCCTCTGGCCCATCGTGAACCCTTCCGTGAATTCAACCGCAAGTGGATCAAGCTCTTACAGGGACATGAAAGTACGGGACAGATCATGCCCCGTTATGGTACTGCCAACTTCGTCAAGAAGATGAATGCTGCCGGGATTCTGCCCACCCGTAACTACCAGCGGGGCAGGTTTGACAGGGCGGATGAGATTTCCGGGGAACACATGGCCGAGAAGTACCTGACCCGGAACTCGGGGTGCCTGAGTTGTCCTATCAGGTGTGAACGCCGGGTGATGTTGGGAGGTCAGGAGGTCAAGGGCCCGGAGTATGAAACTCTGGGAATGCTGGGCTCCAACCTGGAAAACGCCGATCTCGAAATGATAAACATGTGGAATCACCAAGCCGATCTCTTAGGGCTCGACACCATTTCCCTGGGTGGTGTTCTGGGTTTTGCCATGGAGTTGGGAGAACGGGGCATAAAAGATTTTGGCCTGCATTTCGGGGAAACTGCCGGGATTACGGAGGTCATAAACAAAATTGCTTACCGGGAGGGTGACTACAGTGATCTGGCTGACGGAGTCAAGGCCTTAGCAGCAAAATACGGTGGACAGGAGTTTGCCATTCACAGCAAGGGACTGGAACTGGCAGCTTATGATCCCCGTAAAGCAGTGGGAATGGGTCTGGGCTACGCCACGGCCAACCGGGGCGGGTGTCACCTGAATGCCGGGTACCTGGTGTTCCTGGAAGCACTGGGACCGTTATTCATAAACCCTCAAACCAGTAAGGGCAAACCGGCCCTGGCAGTTCTTTTCCAGAATGGCATGGAAGCCATTTCTGCTGCCGGGTCTTGCTTGTTCACCTCGTTTACCCTGGTACCGAACGTGATTTATCGAATGAAACCTGAAGGAGCAGCGCTTAAGCTTTTGGGAAGTTCGATGATAGGCAGCCGGTTTCTGCTCGGAAAACTGGGAAATATTCTGCCGGGGGCTATGCCCTTTAACAGCCTGTTTCTCTTTCCTCATGCCGAAGCCATCCGCCTGGCTACTGGAATGAAGATGACTACCGGGAGGTTCCTGCAGCTGGGTGAGCGCGCTTTTAACATGGAACGGATGTTTAATATCCGCGAGGGGTTTACCGCTTCTGATGATACCTTACCTTCGCGGCTCACAGGTGAACCAATAGATCCCGCATGTACTGACAGCAAGGTCGATCTGCCCTCCATGCTGCCCTTGTATTACGAGGTCAGGGGTTGGACAAAAGAAGGGAACCCTACCACCCGGAAGCTAAAGCAGCTGCGGATCGTTTAAAACTGACTGGGAAAGGGAGACAAGTTGTGTGTCAGTAGACTCGCAGCGGCAGCCACGTTCACCTATATTGTGCCCCTGCGAATGCCATGGCAGTTGTAGTTGTTTTGCAGCCCCCTACCGCTACTATCGGAGAATAATTTGCATCTTCATTTGCACCTACAGGACCATTACCAAGGTACCGGTGACGGTTACACCTGATAACAAAGCTGGCCAACCGCAATTATATCAATCGTCGTGCCGGGTGTGATTTGAGATGTTCCTGGGGAGATCTCGATCAGTGCATTGTAGTCGAGGAGAGACCGGATCATGCTGGCTTTTTGTCCAGCCAGAACCTCGACCTCCCATCCATTATGACCGCAGGCTGCGCGGCCTCGTAAGAAGCGCGGCGACGTGCGTTTGGTTATTGAAATATTATTAACACAGGTAGCCGGGATACGCGACAGGTTAGGACTCAGGCCCTGGAAACAGCGCATAACCGGCGCTGCCAGGAGCTCATAGCCCACCGCGCAGGCGGCAGGGTTTCCTGACAGACAGATTGCCAGCCGGGAGCCAAAAACACCGGATCCATTGTGTCCACCCGGCTGAATCCTGGTTCCCCAGAACAGTATGGTGGCCCCCAACTCTTCCAACAGCAACTGAGCCTCACTTTTTCCTTTGGCGTAAGTCCCGCCGGTGGTCAGGAGCAGGTCAGTGTCAGTACTTATTTCAGCCAGGTTCTTATCACCCTGGTCTGCCACCCACTTGACCTCTCCGCCGTCACGGGTTATTAGGGATGCCAACAGGGGTCCATTGCTGTCGGGAAGCAGGCCGATGCTATTATCTGTTCTCTTGGAACTGTGGTACGGACTGAGATTCAGAATGCCTACCCTGGGCTTTCGATAAACGGAAACGCTGGTTAGTCCACATGCTGCTGCGGCGGAGATTAAGCCTGCGGTCAGACGACTACCGGACACAGCCAACAAATCACCGGCTTGAAAATCCTCTCCTGCCTGCTTAATGTTGCTGCCTGGTTTCAAGCTGTTTCTGATTAATATATACTCTCCTTGATAGACAACTCGCTCATGGGGAATCACCGCTCCTGTATTCCGGGGGACACGGAAACCCGTGTTGACGGGCACCGTTTCTCCTTTTTGCAGTTGATAATCGGCGATATCAGTATAATTCAGGTTTACTATTCGGAGTGGGCCTGCACCATCAAGATCGGCGATGTTAAGAGCGAAGCCATCCGTTGCCGACTGGGGACCGGAGGGTATTGGGAAGGGTACGATCAAATCCTGGCAGGTTATGCGGCCGAAGGCCTCTGTCAATGGAATATCCTGGGCAGCAACCGGAATGACCTGCTGCAAAAGCTCTTTTTGAGCGGTTTGGTAATCGATATCAGTGAGCATTCCCTTATCTCCTTCGAGAAGTTATCAACTCTTTCCGAATGCACAGTCTGGGAAATGGCATTCAGGGCATTCCTGGCACAATCCGCCGTGTCCGAGGCTAACCGCCCACGAGCGGGTCAAGCGTTCACCCGCCACAAGATGGGGGAGAATCAGATCGAGGCTGGTGGTGCCGTTGAACATCACGCAGCCTGGAAGCCCGCAGATCGGGGTATCCCCGTGGTAAGCCAGCATGAGCATTGAGCCCGGCAAAACTGGCACCCCATAGAACACAACCTGGGCCCCGGACCTGCGGATTCCCGTAGGGGTGGTATCATCAGGATCAACCGACATCCCCCCGGTTACCATCACCAGCTCGGCTCCGTCTGCAATCAGCTGCCTTATTTCACTGGAAATGACATCGGGATCATCGGGAACAATAACCTGTCGCATCAGAGATGCTCCAAAATCGCTTATCTTTTGGCTGATTACTGAGCAGAAACCATCCTTTATACGTCCCTGGTAAACCTCGTTACCGGTAGTAACAAGTCCGACTTTGAGCGGGCGAAAAGGTTTAATGCTCAGCAACGGCCCGTCATCAGCACATATCTTCTTGGCCCGGGCGAGTGTTGCACTTTCTATCGCGAGCGGTATAATCCTGGTTCCGGCTACCACCGTACCACGTTTAATTACCCGGTTATTATGCAGGGAGGCCAGAATTATACCTTCAATATCATTTATGCGGTTTAAGGACTCCACCCGCACCTTTAAAAGGCCATCAATGCTGGCCACGAGATTGACCTTGCCCTGGTTGGGCTCCGTCATGGTCAAACCCTGGCCAGCAGCGGATTTGGCGAGGGCCAATGCAGCCTCATCCTCATGAACTAACCCCTCATCATCCTCCCAGACGTATATATGCTCTTTGCCCAGATTGAGTAAAATTGGTATATCCTCAGCTTCAATTACGTGTCCACGTTTAAAGGCTCTTCTTTTTACCTGCTCGGGGACAATCTGAGTTATGTCATGACAGAGGGTTAGACCTACTGCTTCGTTAATCGGTATCTTGCGCACGTGCTCCTCCTTTAAATGCTGGGGATAATTCCACCCCATTCACCCTCCATCCAATGCCTTTGTTTGTATACTAATATTACAACATTGAATGTGTCAATCAGAAGTTGAATATTCAAAAAGCATGAGTGGATTGGATGGTGATAAGATAGCAGATTGGGGATGGGCAGCCAGTTGGAGCGGCTTCGAGACGGGGTTCGGCCTGGGTGCCTTATTCCAGGCGGGTTCGGGCAGCGACCAGCATCTGATTTATCGGCAGGTTATAGGGGCATCTTTCCTCGCATTCTTTACACTCGCTGCAGACATCAGGTTTGACCTTCATGCCCTGGTAGCGCTCCCTGGCCCAGTCAGTCAGTCCATAACGAGTATAGTAGCCGTCCAGGAGAAACACCATTGGGATGTCTATGCCCTGGGAACAGGGCTGACAGTACTCACAGCGACGGCAGAACGTAGATCCGAGTTGGTCTGCCTCCTTCTGGATAACCTCCCTTTCTGCCGGTGAGAGGTTATCTGATCTTGAACCGGTAAAGGCGTTGTCCTCGACCTGCTGCAATGAATCCATACCGGGGATAACGGTTGAGACCGGCGGGTACTCCAGAATAAACTGCAATGCGAGGCTGGCGTGTTTAAAGGCGCCCCCGGCCAGCGGTTTCATAATGATAACCCCGGTTCCCTGTGTCGACGCCATCTCCAGCAGTTCGGGAACCCCTTCAAGCTCAACTGGGTTAAAGGGAAACTGAATGGTTTCAAAGACACTGGCTTTAAGCGCCTCTATTAAAAGGCTTTTTATGTGGCTGGTGATTCCAATATGTTTCACAACCCCGCTCTTTTTGGCCTCCAAGAGGGCTTCCATAGCCCCTCCGGGATTCAGTACCTGGTCCAGGGTGGGGTTATCCTTTACATTATGGACCTGGTAAAGGTCTATGTACTCGGTCCCCAGGGCCTTAAGGCTTTTCTCTATATCTGACTCCATTTCATCGCGGGTTCGGGCCATTGATTTGGTGGCGATGATGGCTTCTGACTGTCTTTCCCGCAAAACCAGCCCCAGCTTGGCTTCGCTGTCGGTATAGCCCCGGGCGGTATCAAAAAAGTTAATGCCCAGGTTCAGGCTCCGATTAACCAGTTGAACGGCCATATCCTCATCAACCCTTTGAATAGGGATGCCGCCAAAGCCAACAGCCGAAACCCACAAGCCGGTGCTGCCCAGTGATCGGTACCGCATAAAAATCCTCCATTATATAAGCATTACATTGGATGGACTCTCTTATTATACCCGATATGATGAGGATTCCAGCAAGACCGGCTTAGCAATCATTCATGTTCCTATTCATCCAAGCTAAACTTGACAGTGGAGCATTCAATACAAACGGTCGAAACAAGGTTGGCGGGTTGTTCAAATGGACAAAAAGGCGCGAAAAAGCAAGGATAACCGCAACGAAAATGGCTGGTTCTCTCTAAGCACACGATTATGGACTAAACTTTCACCTAAGAGTCGTCGATACATAACTTGAGTTCTTGTGACATTCTATCCGGGGAGGTTGCGCCAGATGCGCCGCACCATATCAATTCTGCTTCTGATGGTTATGATAATGACACTGTTTCCCGTTATGCCGGTTTGGGCGGCTGCGCCTGCAGTCACGACAGTAAGTCCGGCTGTAGTACCTGCCGATGGCGGGCAAATCATGATTTACGGGACGGATTTGAATGATGGTGATACCAGGGTCATACTGCAGATGGGAGCAGAGATAGTATCGCTGGATGGTGCTGCCATAACTCTGGCAACTCCCAGCCTGCTGATAGTCAAAGTTCCACCTCATGCTGTTGATGCTACCGGGATTAAACAGGTTGATAATCTGGTAGTGAGCAACAACAGTGGATCCTCCGCTCCCAAACCGAAACCGTTTCAATATATGAAGACACCGGAGATTACCCACAGTTACCCCTTTACCACTGTTGAGAAATACGATGACGCCGGTAACCCATCGCAAAATGAGGCAGACAAGAAGACCTACCTCAAAATCGAGGGCGGTTATTTTGACTGGGTTGATAAGGTTTACCTCAAAGAAAAAGACACTCCTGATGGTTCGGCGCTTAAGTTCGGCAACTTCGCCGATGCTGCCGGTCCCCTGAATAAGGATAAGACAGAAGGCGGTATCTATATAGAAGTAACTGATATACTTCGGGGTAAGGAAGTGCAGATAAAAGTCGAGAATGTTGGTGGGTACTCAAGTCCCTGGTTCGACTCGCCCTACTACAACGTGCCTGGCCCCTACATAACCACGTTTTATCCTAATCCCAACCCGATATTTGTTGGCACCAACCTTGATTTGAGCGGGGCCAATTTCTTGAATGATGACCCAACCAATACCCGAGTGTATATTGGCGGGGTAGAGGCGGAGAAGGTAACCGTTCAGTCCACTTCTGTCAGGGTTAAGGTTCCAAATCCCCAGCCTGGCAACCGCGATCTCAAGATCGAGGTATGGGATAAAGGGGTGCGCCAGGGGGTAGCAATCTATAAAAACGCCCTTACTATCAAAGTGGTACCTACCGGCATCGTAGTGGATCAGGTATTACCCAACCACGGACCGGTTAACGGCGGAAACCGGGTAATCGTGGTCGGAGAGAGGTTTGACCAGACGATGACGGTGGCCTTTGAGATTGGTGGGCATACCACCGTGGCGACTAACTGCGAAACCGTTGAACCTCCAGAGTACCTGCCCGCGGGCAAGACCGCATTTGAGGTTATAGTTCCCCCTTCATATCAAGGCCGACAGGGAGCAGCCATTGTCAAAATCGTGGACAGCAGCCAGACTGACTTGATCTATGATCAGCAGCCCAACCTGTATTTTTATTCAACCCATGGACAGTATCTGGATCTGCAGTCTGTTTCTCCGAACAGTATTCCTTTTGACCAGCCAACCCCCATCCAGCTGCAGGGCCAGTATTTCAGTTATTTCCGCTGGTCGGATTCAAACAAATACCTGGAATTGTCAGATGGGACGGAAGTAAGTATCGGGGACCCGAATAATATTGAACTGGCAGATCTTGAAGCAGCAGGGGTTAATCAGCTCAAACTTATCGAAGAGAAGCCTGGATACTACCACGGGCAGGATTTTCGTATTGTTAGGGTCATCCAGGTTACTACCGGTGGGGTAGCTGCTGCTATCACAGCTCTCAACACGGTAGGCAATATTCAGTACATTACTGCGGAAAGTGGATTCTATCCGCTGGGAGACAAGGCCAGCGAGAAGGTTAACGTGGAAGTCAACATCAATGAAAACACTTTCTACAAAGATGGCGGGGAATGGAAACGGTGCATTGACGAGACCTATTATCCATTACAAGAGGTTGATTCCCTGCCGGGAGCCCTAACGGTAACCCGTGTATACCCTGAACCGGAGATTATTGCAATAACCCCTGATTGGGGTCCAAATCTACGCTCTCAGGAGGTTCTGATTAAGGGCTACAATTTCTATGAAGGTGTAAAGGTGACCTTTGATGGAAGAAACGCCGCTATACTGTCCACCGAAAGGGGAGGGTTCACCCCGGGGAAGGGAACACTGATTACTCTAAGAGTAGCAGTTCCTACCACATCGGAACGGGGTGAGGTAGATGTAGTAATACAAAACACTGATGACAAATCCGCAGCCGGAAAATACACCTATGTCAGCAGTCCGGTGATATCCGCTGTCAGCCCGGGCATCGCACCGCTCACCGGGGGAAACCACGTTACTGTTACCGGGAGTCAATTCATGTTCGGCTCCGGGGTGGTAATCGGAGATAAGGTGGTTTGCAGCGAGGAAACCAGGGCCGCTATGGAGAGTCTTATCGAGAATTCCTCCTTTAAAGAGGTGGTTTTTGGGAGTGACCTTCCACTAACACTGATAGTGGATCCCGATTATCGAGTGGCAGGGGCTGATGGGAGTAAGCTCGAGTCTTATGACAACCGTCCAGAAGGAACCAGGATCACCCTTAAGGTCCCCCCTGGAGTTACAGCGGGAAAGAAGGATGTGTATGTGATCAATGTCGATAAGGGCTGGAGCTCACTTCCGGAGGGATTTCAGTATCGACCGGTCACCGGCACCCCGGCAAACATTACTGTCCAGCCAAATCAGGGTGATGTTGAAGGCGGCGAAGAGATCGCTATCACGGTGACCAACAGCAGTTTCCTGTCACAGATCTATAACCCGGCCACCGGTTACGGGGTTATCGTAACCATAGATGGAGCCATAGCGCCGATTAAACAGATAACTGATTCCAACCACAAGCTGATTGTAACCACACCTCCAGGGGCCCGGGTGGAAGAATGGACCCCGGTTGAGGTTATGAACGTCTCCCCTGAAGGAATACGATTGGACATTCTTCCGGAAGGGTTTATGTACCACCGGGTGTTGACCCTGCCCCGAATTACTGATTTCTTTCCCAAACACGGTCAAAAAGGGACCATGGTAACCGTTTTCGGGGAGTACTTCTCCATTGATCCTCATACTCAGATAATATTTGGCGATCAGGTCCTTACCCAGGTTGATCACCAGATGAAGGTGATCAACAGCGGGATGATAACGTTTCCGGTTCCGGCCAACGATGCAACGGGAAATCCATTGCCGCCAGGACTTTACGAAATAAAGGTCAGAAACCCCGATACCGGTATGGCAACAGCTGCTGCCCGGTTTGAGCTGCAGCTGCCAAGCAGCCGGCCGCGCATCGAGGATATTGATGGGGACAATATCGCCATACGGCCAGACAAAGGTTCAGTAAACGGCGGAGTTGATATCCTGGTGGAGGGTTATGATTTCCACCAGGGGCTGGAACTGTATATCGGAGGGCGTCCGGCTGCTGATGTGCAGGTGGAATTCCTGGAATATGATCCGGACTTCGGTGTCTGGAGCCGATGCCGGATACGGGCCAAGACCCCACCGCTTTCCGCTGGGGTAAGCCCGGGTGCGGCAGATGTGATGGTGGTAAACCCCGACGGAGGTACCGCCACCGCTCGGCAGGCGTTTACCTACGTGATTCCTTCCAGCAAACCGGTTATTCACAGCATCCAACCCAACCAGGGGTCATCGACCGGCGGTCTGGAAGTGGTGATCAGCGGCAACGATTTCCGGGTAGACAGGGACCAGGATAATAAAATAATTGCCTGGCCCACCGTTACCTTTGGAGGCCATCAGGCTTTCGTTATTAAGGACGACACCATAACCCGCAGTCAGGGTCGGCAGGTCCGGGTAATCACCCCGGCGTATCCCGGCGGGGGAAAAGTCAATGTCACCCTTACCAATCCGGATACTGGTACCTACACCATGAGTGGGGCATTTACCTATGTGGCCTCCCAACCGAAGATCACCAAGGTGGTTCCTGACAAGTTCTCCCGGCATCACAGCAGCTGGGGACTGGTCATTGGCACCCAGTTCGTGAAGGAGAGGTCTGAACCTGATCCCAATAACCCGGCGAATTCAGTTGTTATTCCCGGGACCGATGTCTTGCTGGGCAACCCGGGAGGGACCTTTTTCACCTCCCTGGCCGGACAGACTACCATGGATGGCGCGGTTTATGAAAACATCCAGGTGCTTAGTGATACCCAGATCAGAGTGATCATACCGCCCGCCGAGCGTACGGGCACCCGTATCCTGCGCATTAAGAACCCTGACGGGGGACAGGCGGATTATACGATCGAGTATGTGTCACCAGTTGCTGAACCGGTAATTGCCGGTATTGATCCCGCCCAGGGCAGCTCCAAGGGTGGAACCAATGTGACCATTACCGGCAGCAATTTTGCTGACCGGCTGGAGGTGTACTTTGGCGGCCAGGCAGCACCGGTGATCGAGAAATCATCCACCCGGATAGTGGTGCGTACTCCCGCGGTAATCCTGGCAGCTGATGAAGACCAGCGCAAGGTCGATGTAACGGTTATAAATACCACTGACTACGGCAGCGCGGTTAAGTTGGACGGCTTTACCTATCTGCGGGTGGAGAGCGAACCACTCATCACAGGAGTCAGTCCTGACCGGGGCACTACTCTGGGAGGAACTGAAGTTGTAATCAAGGGAGAAAACTTCCGCAGCGGCTGTAAGGTGTTCTTTGGAACGACTGAGGCAGTTGCGGTTACCTATGACGGCCCGACGCAGTTGACGGTGATTACCCCGCCCCATGATAAGGGCAGTGTCGATGTATCAGTTCGTAACCCGGCGCCGGATCATGCGGAGGCCATCCTGCCGGAAGGCTTTACCTTTGAAGAGACCATTGCCCCGGTTCCTGCTGATTTTAACGGCCGAATATGGAATAAGCGGGCTATTAAGCTCTATTGGACTGCTTCCACGGTTCCCAGTCAATACGAGATTTATGTAGGGAACTCCTCCAATCTGGAGTCCAGCGAATACCTGGGGACCACTGGCGGCACGGAATACATGTTTGAGGATATAGAGGCCAACAGGTACTATTACTTCTGGCTGCGCACCATCAACCAAGATGGAACCTCCAAGTTCACTGCGTGCAAAGACAACCCCATATATGTCTCAAGTTCTGATATTACCAATCGTCCGCCGACGGCCACGGTAGATACTATCAATACCCGGATTGAACTCGCCGATGGAAGACTGCAGATCATCGTCGGAGAAGACCTGGCTTTCTGGCGCTACGCCACTTATGAAATCCTGCTTGATGCCACTCAGCGTAAGGCCAGCGAGATTGAACTCCTGATTCCAAGTGAAGGAATAGACAAGAATTCGGTCACCACTATCCAGGTGGTGAGCAATAATTTTCGTATTGACCTGCCGCTCAGGGCATTGAGGACTGTGGAGTACCAGGAGTTCAGAAGAAATAATGCCGAGTTCTACGTTAAATGGCTCCTTATTCCGGCTCCGCCCTCCTATCTGGAATCGCTGGCCCTTAACCTGCACGGTTACCAGGCGGTCGATGGGTTTACCGTTCTGGCTTCTATACAGTCCCCGGTAAGGGAAACCGGAATGAGCCTGTTTGCCAGCGATGTAAACGTGGCATGGTTTCAGGGGAGGTCGCCATTGACTCCGCTTCGGGCGTACGGTTACGATAGTTTCAGCCGTAAATGGACTGATGTGACCGCTTTTGTCAATACCGCCTCCGGCCAGGTAACGGCCAGGGTTGGCCGGCCGGATTCCTATATAATTTGCAGGTAAGGTGAATTGAGAATGAGAAATAAGAAGTCGGTTAAAATTCTGGTCTCATTGCTGATAATTACCCTCCTCAGTTCCGTTACAGTACCCGGGGTTGAGGCGGCGGAAACCTATTATGGGGTTTCCTACTGCGATTCTCTCCTTAATAATGCCTCATACCAGGATATCGCCGGTCACTGGGCACAGATAGCGATTTATCGTGCTGCGGCTCTGGGGATAGTGCGGGGAGAGGGCGCAAAGTTCAGGCCGAACAGCACTGCCAGCAGGGAGGATGTTCTGGGGACGCTGATTCGCCTGGCTGATTTGGAAGGGGCCGCCCAGAGCATTAATGTTGATCCCCGGGACGAAGCCGGACACCTGAACCCCTGGGGAGCCAATTACGTTGCCCTGGCACAGGCGATGGGCATCATAACCGATGAGGAACGCCGCAAGACCAACTGGCAGAGCGCGGCTACGCGGGAGGAAACAGCCTACTGGATGGCCCGTACCCTGAACTACCTGCCGGTATATGGCCAGGCCCAACAGGCCATATACGGGTTTAGTGACTGGCAGAGTTTTACCAAGTCCCGTATCCCTTACTGTGAAGCGATAATCGGGGCCCGGATAATGAATGGTACCGACGGCAAATTCAATCCTAAAAAGCCTATCACCCGGGCCGAATTGGCGGCAGTGCTGGATAAGGCCAGTCAGGTCTACCTGCCAGCCAAGGGTTACCGGAACCTGCAGGGAACCATCGGCAACACCAGTTTTGTGGGGGGCTTTCCGGGAGTTATGAACAATCACTACCAGGTGGTTCAGGACGACGGACAAAGCTTCTTCATGATGGTTGACTCTGGACGGGATTTCCTGGTGTGCAAGAACCGGAATCTGGGGAAAAGCGGTTTTCTGAACACGGGTGACAACATTAAGGCAATGATAGGGCCGAACAATGAGATACTCCTGGTGGAGGCCACTTCCGGGATGCAGAGCTTCCTGGACGGGGTACTGGATTATCTCGACATATCCGGGAACCGGCTCTACGTAACTGGTTGGGACGGAAAGAACTACATATATCCGCTGAGTCCCCTCTGCAAGGTGAACCTGAGCGGTTATCCCGCCCGTTTGAATGACCTCATTGCCGGACAACAGGTTTCGCTCTTTTTGAATGGAACGCAGGTGTCAGAGATCAGGAGTGCGGTGACCTACCCGTCTTCCGGAACTTTGCCGCGAGAGGCGAACTCCGCCTATGGCTCCCTGTTCCGGAAGAGCTATGATGAGCTGAGTATAAGGGATGATAATGGCCGGCCGTTCACCTACGCCCTTACCAGCGCTACCCGTTACTATATAAACGGTTTATCGGCCAATTACTACGATCTGAAAACCGGGGATTATCTGAAGGTTACCCTGGATAACGAGCGAAGAATTGTACGGGTTGATGTGAGAAGGGACGACGCCGGGTATAAGATCTACCTAGCCCGGATGTACGATGTTAACAGCGTTTTCGGAGAGATCAGATTTGATAGTGTATTCAGTTACCAGAGCGGAAACATGACCAGACTGGGCACCGACAGTTTAGTCCTGTCAGCAGCCCAGGATATTGAGGCCTTTGTGGACAATAGAAAACTGAGCCTGCTGGAACTTGAGAAATATCGGGGTGATTATGCCTACTTTGTAACTGCCCGGCGCGGCGACCAGGAACGAGTAGTGAGGTTGGTCGTGCGTGAGGATACCGAGCGGAAGGTAACCGGAAAGGTCCAGGAGGTTAATGGCACCTTGAACAGCCTGACCATTAAGTACGAACCGGATCGCATCTATTACGACAGTGGCACCATCGTGATCAGGGACCACCGTTTGATTGACGGGGATGCCATCAATTCCGGCGAGGATGTGGTAGTATTTGCTGAGCGCGAGAGCGACAATTCCATTCGGGCGCGGTTGATCGTGATTAATTCTCCCGGAACCGAGTCAAGGTACAGCCTCTACCGTGGGTATTTACGAGATGTACTGGACCGCAGCCGGTTTGAGATCGGGTCTGCCAGCAGGATGGAAGACCACAAGTGGCGGGGGGATTACAGCTACAATGACTTTTATTACGATTACCAGACCAGGTTCCTCCATGCCGACTCGGATGGGGTGGAAAGGTTCGGTGACTCCGGTTTCTATAATGGTGATGAGGACTACGAAGGGTTGGAGGTATATGTGATAGCGGAAGGGGATAGGGCCCTGGCGGTAATGATCCTGGATGGCATCAGATTTACGTCTGAGAGTATCAGCCGGGGTACGATCACCGCCATCACTGCCGATGACGTGGAACTGGGTAATGTCAGCAACTGGTCGTCCTACTCGGAGTCCTGGTCAACACCAGGTAATAATCTGCGGTTGAAGCTAAAGTATGCGGTGGCAGTCCGGAATGGTCGGGGGCAGGATCCCTCTACACTAAATGTGGGTGATCCGGTATACCTGCTGCGGGCATCAGTTAATGGTGTGTCGGGTGATGAGTATGCCAGCCTTATACTGGCCGAGTAAGGAGTCGATTATGAAGAGAAGAAGCATCTTAATCGGGGTTTTTACGTTGGTGACAGTCTGTTTTATCCTCTGTTTCAGTCCCCGGGCTTTCGCCTTTACTGGATATGATTTGGGGCTTACTGACAATAAGGAGTACCAGGAAGTGGTGTTTCTTGCCGGGGAACCAACGGTTTTCAAGGGAACCGTCAAGGAGACCGTCCGGATCAGGGATAATGAAGAGCAGGTGACCCTGAATTACAAGCTGGAAGACACCACCGGCAACCGGCTTACCCGGAGCGTCAAGCTTACCACCAGCATTGAAACCAGGGGTAACCAGGAGGTTAAGGTGACCACTCTCGACAACCTGACGGAAAGCATCACCATTGGTGAGCAACGGTACAGGCTGGTCAAGGATTCCATATTCTTCAACGGGTCAGAGGTTTGCGACCACCAAACCGTTATTGATTACCTGACCGGCAACTGGCACCTGAAGAAAGTATATGAAGTGGGACGCGACGAAGGATTGGTAATTGTGGAGATGAGCGGTGAATCCGATGGTTACAGCAATGCCTGGGGAGAAGGTGAAACCCGGGCCATCCAGGTCCGGCTGGAAGGAGAATCGTATAGCGATGATGACCCGTCGGCCGTTTCCCGGTGGCAGGGTTCAGCCCGGGTGGTGATGAATCGTGCTCTGTCTCGCAATCTTTATTACAGTGCGAGCAATCCTGAACTGATCAGCTTTTCCGGGGGGTTTGTGGAGAACCGCCAGGAAGACCAGACTATGAAAATTACCTATGACCTGCCAACGGTTGTCGGTGCTACAATAACCGACCGGATCAGAAACCGGGGGGAGTATAACCTGGCCATGGTATCACCTCCGGAGGTGAAGCGGCTGTTTGTTAAGGAATGCAAGGATCTCCGCGGTCACTGGGCGCGGCAGTCCATCGAGGCTCTATGTGGATTGGGGGCGTTCGATATCCAGGGGGATTATTTCTACCCGGGAATCGCTATGAGAAGGGGTGAGTTTATTAAGGCCCTGATGGTGGTGGGAGAAGCGGTGCCGGCAGAGGTACTGACGACAACGCGCAGGGGGCAGAGGGAACCGGTTGAAGAGCCCTTTTTCCTGGACGTTGATAACAACCATCCATATTTCAAATACATTCAGACCGCCTACCGCAAAGGGATCGTCCAAGGCAGTGGCGCTGTCTTTAATCCTAATTCCAACCTGACCCGGGCCGAAGCTCTATCCATAATGGTCAAAGCTATGGGGTTGGAAAACCTCGCACCTACGCCGGCCTATACCACCGGCTATTATGACGATGCCCAGATTCCGCTCTGGGCCAAAGACTCGGTTTACGTTGCCACCAACTATGGTTTGATTAAAGGAGATATTATCGGAGGGAACCGTATGTTCCGGCCCCTGGACATTGTAACCCGCGCCGAAGCCGCCAGCCTGCTTGACCAGTTTCGAATCTATCTCAATCAGGATTTCCGCAAAGACCGGGAACGTATCTATCAGTTTCCTTCGTAGCCCGTCCGACCGGTGCGGATACAAATCTTAAGATAGGCGGTTTAAGGAGTTGAGAAAGAGCAAAACCTGGCTGTGGATTACCCTGATTGTGGTGGCCCTGGGTTCCTTTTTGTGGTTGCGCGGAATGTACGGAACCGCCAGGACTGTTATCACCACCAGGCCGGATCCCACCCCTGAGACCAAATTGTTTCCGTCACCTGAGGACACTGCATATCATATGGACCTAAAGATTGATCCTATCAACCTGGAGGTATGGGGACATTCTGTCATTGTCTCCCGGAATTGCTCGGGATCGGCTTTGGAAGAAGTATGGCTGACTACCTATCCCAACGCCCTGAAGGATAAGGCGACAACTCCAGCCCCCCAATCAGCCTATTATTCAGGTTTTGACCCCGGGTGGCTCACGGTATCATCAGTTCTGGTAAACCAGTCAGACGCATCCTGGCAGGATCTCGGTATCTCTTGCCGGATAGACCTGCCGGAGCCAATATATAATGGAGAATCTCTAACCATAGAGATGGACTGGAAGGCCAGGATACCCCAGGCGGCTTACCGCTATGGCAGTAAAGACGGAGTTATTCTCCTGGGCCATTTTTATCCGGTATTGAATGTCCTGGATGATTCGGGCTGGCATACCTCAGCCAATACCCAATTCGGCGATCCTTTCTATACCCAGAGTGCAGACTATACAGTAAGACTTTGGGTTCCCGAAGCATACCAGGTGGCTGCGTCAGGGGAAATCCTCTCCATCGAGGCCGAAGATAATGGCTGGCAGACCATGTTGGTCAAAGCCGATAAGGCCCGCGATTTCGCTCTGGCGGTTATGTACAACTACCAGGTATCATCCCTCACCGTGGATGGTATCAAGCTATCAGGTTTTTTTAATGGCAGTTATCCGGCCGTGGAAAACCAGGTTATGGAACGAGCAGCGGCTGCTGTCAAGTATTTTAGCTGCACCTATGGTTCATATACCCGTCCGCAGCTGATTCTGGTGCAAGGGCCGATGAAAGGGTTTCAAGGCATGGAATACTCGGGTCTGATCTTCCTGGCCGAAGAGGTATTTGCACCAGGATATGACGAGCAGCGCCGGGCGTTTCTATTGGCTCACGAGATTGCTCATCAGTGGTGGTATGACATGGTTGGCAATAACCAGTTAGAGGAACCGTGGCTTGATGAAGGTCTGGCCAACTGGTCCGCCCGACAGTACCTGAAGACGGTGGAATACCGTTCTCAGCAGAGCCAATCAGAGCTGAAGGAAATCAATCTGCAGCAGGGCTTAACCGATATGGATTCGAAAAGCAGTTACCTCGGAACCGCCTACCAGGGAGGAGAAAACTTCTGGTACCAGCTGGAGGAAGAACTGGGAGAGGAAAAGGTCTTACAGGTGTTAAGAACTTATCTGGCCACCTACCGGTTCCAGACTGCCACCACCGAAGATCTGCGCTGGATTATCTCCCAGCAATCCACGACGCCCCTGGAATCCTTTTTCGAACGCTGGTTCACCACCCGTTAAGGGTCACAAGGGGACAGCTTGTTTTACCAGGGAACGGTTTTAGGCAGAGGGACATTGAAATAAGAGCGAAATAGAGAATAGGGAGCCCAAAATTCGTCTCCCAGTTTAGGCCTGGCTACTAATTGACAATAGAGGCATATTTTCTTACGATGGATAGAGCTTGGTTAGCGTTCTGCTGTTTGACCACCAGGGTAATCATATAGGTATGATTTTCCATGGGACTGGTTGCGGTCCAGTTGGGCGCAGGATCAGCAGCCCAGGGACCTTCTACGTCAGCAACTGATTGACTTAATTGAGCAATGCCCAGGGCGTAAGACTTAAGTGAATCATCACTGAATAAGCTGAGTTTAGGTATTTTTTCAACCTCTACCGATCTAAAACCGGCTTCTTTTAGTTCTTGGGCCGCAAGCTCAGCCTGCGCTGAGCTGCCATAATAGGATAAGATGGCCCGCTCTCCGGGAGCGAGGTGCATCAGGTGTTCCTCCTTTACTATCAGATCAATCTCTATAGAAAAACGGGGGTTAACAGTATTTAATCCATCTCACAAGCTGACCATTAGTAGTCTGATTAACCAAATGGACTTGCCATTTTAAATAGTGTCTTCAAACCGGATTATGATTAATTTACCCTCAATATCTGGAAATAAATCAGTAATGGAGAATATTGACCGGATTATTTGAGTGATCCCGTCCTGGACAGTAATAAACAGGTCTGCGAAGCCAAAACCTAAATACCAGTAGACGTACTCATTGGTCCCAAATTAGGAGGTAGTATTTTTGAATTTTATCGAGGATATCAAGCAGCAGTTTCGGGAAGCCATAGATGGAACCCTGGAGGTCCTGCGGAATAACCAGGAACTGACGTTCGAAGCTATTCCCGAATATGCAATAGAGGTGCCCCGCGAGAGAAATCACGGGGATTTCGCAGCCAATGTATCAATGCTTATGGCGAAAGAGGCCCGAATGGCTCCCCGTAAGATCGCCGAATTAATTGTGACCCATTTATCACTTGATGAATCTCTGGTGCGGAAAGTTGAGGTGGCCGGAGCCGGGTTTATAAACTTTTATCTGAATCAGGACTGGCTCTATAAAGTGCCGCCGGTAATACTGGCCATGAAGGATGACTATGGCAAGGTAACAAAAAAGAACGGGACGAGAGTTCAGGTAGAATTCGTCAGCGCCAATCCCACCGGTGATCTGCATATGGGAAATGCCCGGGGCGGGGCTATCGGCGATACCCTGGCCAACATCCTGGATGCCGCCGGGTACGAGGTGCAGAAAGAGTTCTATATCAATGACGCCGGCAATCAAATTGAATTGTTCGGTGCCTCATTGGAGGCCCGTTACCTGGAGTTATTGGGCGAACCCTTTAGTATGCCGGAATCCGGTTATGCAGGACAGGACGTGGTTGATACTGTAAAAGAAGCTATAAATGAATTCGGCGACTGCCTCCTGGAACTCAATACCGAGGACCGCCGGCGGAAACTGACAGGTTTTGCCCTGGAACGAAGGATAGAATACATCAAGGATACCCTGAGTCGTTTTGGGATTTTTTATGATGTATGGTTTACGGAGAGTACCCTTCATGAGTCCGGGGAGATTTCCGCGGTGATGGAGGAGCTTTTCAACAAGGGTTATATTTACGAAAAGGAAGGTGCTAAATGGTTTAAGTCTACGCTTTTCAAAGACGACAAGGACGAGGTCGTTATTAGAAATAACGGCATCCCCACGTATTTCGCTGCCGACATTGCCTATCACCGCAACAAGTTTGAACGGGGATTTGACTGGGTAATAAACGTATGGGGAGCTGACCACCATGGCCATGTAGCTCGTATGAAAGGCGCAATGGAAGCCATGGGCTATGATCCCGGACAGTTGGATGTAGTTATCATGCAGCTGGTAAGACTGTACCGGGGCGGAGAAATAGTGAGGATGTCAAAAAGAACTGGAACCCTGGTTACCCTTGATGAACTGATTGATGAGGTCGGCAAGGATGCAGCCCGGTTCTTTTTTGTAATGCGCAGCCCTGACAGCCATCTTGACTTTGACCTGGAACTCGCCAAAAAGGAAGGCCAGGAGAATCCAGTTTATTACGCCCAGTATGCTCATGCCCGGATCTGCAGCATCCTGCGGCAGAGCCAGGCTCAGGGCATCGAGCTTGTGGAAAACACCAACCTTAACGTCCTGAAGGAGCCCGAAGAATTGGAACTTCTGCGAAAACTGGCGGAGTTTCCTGAAGAGATCAGAGTTGCTGCCAAAACTCTCGCTCCGCAGAGAATTCCTCACTATGTACTCGACCTGGCAGGCCTCTTGCACAGCTTTTACAACCACCACCGGGTATTGATCGACGATACTGAGCTGCGAGATGCCAGACTGGTCCTGATGCAGGCAGTAAAGATCACGGTGAGAAACGCCTTAACTGTGCTTGGGGTGACGGCTCCGGAGAGGATGTAAACTGGTGAAGCCTAATGAATCACAAAAATCCTGATCCTGCAATGCTCCGCCCAGGGGAGATGAAGACCAAACGGCGGAGGTCGCGAAGCAATCTTGGAATATGATAATCATACCCGGTAAGAAGGAGGCGTTGATTTATGGAAAAAAAGAGTGAGGCTGACTGGGCCTATACTATCATCGAGGAAAAGGGGGGTCCGGTTTTTTACCGCGACTTGATCGAAGAAATAATTAAGCGTATGAACAAGCCCAAGGATGCCAAAACCATGGCTTCAATCTACACCAGAATCAATATTGATAACCGGCTTAACCATATAGGGGAGGGCTACTGGGTTCTGAGAGAACAGTAGATATTGCTGCAACAGGAGGTCAGCTAATAATGAAGATAATCTGGCTGGGCCATGCTTCGTTTTTAATTGAAACAGGTAATACTAGCATAATTACTGACCCATTCGATGAATTAACCGGGTACCGAATCCCCAGGATTTCGGCCGACCTCGTCACCGTCAGTCATGGCCATCATGACCATAATACAGTGGATTGGGTTTTGGGGAAACCTCAAATAATATCTTCTCCTGGAATGACTCAGTTCAGGGATATAGAGATTCTTGGGGTTCCAAGCTTTCATGACCAAAAAAGAGGCCAACTGAGAGGCGAAAACACGATATTTGTATTTAAGGCCGAAGATCTGGTGATATGTCACCTGGGCGACCTTGGTCATCTGCTGAACCCTGATCAACTGGAGGCTATAGGGAAGGTGGATGTCCTTCTTGTTCCGGTTGGAGGCACCTATACCATTTCTGCCGATGAGGCGGTGGAAGTGGTCAGCCTCATCAAGCCGCGGGTAACCATTCCCATGCATTATAAAACCCCGCCCTGTACTATTGATGTGGTTCCGGCAGAAGATTTTATCCAGCACTACGATCAGGTTGCCAAGCTCCCTTATCTGGAGCTATCCAGTCAAGAGACTGACCCATTGCCGGAGGTGGTTGTTCTGGACTATTCTTACATTGACCACTGAGGGTTGAAGAGATACAATGCCAAAGGATTGTTGTTTGGAAGATGAAAGCGAGGGACTTTAATTGCCAAAATTCATATTTGTAACCGGCGGAGTGGTCTCTTCATTAGGGAAAGGAATTACAGCTGCCTCGCTTGGTCGACTGCTTAAGAGCCGTGGCCTTAAAGTTGCACTGCAAAAATTCGATCCCTACATAAATGTGGACCCGGGAACAATGAGTCCGTACCAACATGGAGAGGTATTTGTTACCGAGGATGGAGCCGAGACTGATCTTGATGTAGGACACTACGAAAGATTTATTGACGAAAACATGCCCCGGCATGCGAATGTTACCACGGGCCAGATTTATAAGAGCGTACTCGATAAAGAAAGACGCGGAGACTACCTGGGACAGACAGTACAGGTAATCCCCCATATTACAAATGAGATCAAAGAACGCATAACCCAGATCCAGCACACCACCCAGGTGGATGTAATCATATCCGAGATCGGGGGAACGGTAGGCGATATTGAATCCCTGCCATTTCTGGAAGCTATTCGCCAGCTTAAGAGTGAACTGGGCAAAGAAAATGTACTTTACATTCATGTGACTCTGATTCCTTTTATCAAAGCTGCGGGTGAGTTAAAAACCAAACCCAGTCAGCACAGTGTAAAAGAATTGCGCAGCATCGGGATAAATCCTGACATCCTGGTATGTCGAACCGAAAAGGAACTTTCCCGGGAGCTAAAAGCCAAACTGGCCCTTTTCTGTGACGTCGAAGGGGATGCAGTTATTCAATGCATAGATGCCAAATCAATTTATGAGGTCCCCCTCATTCTGGCGGAGGAAGGATTGGACAACATTGTAATCCGGATGCTCGGCCTGGAGTGCTCCGAAGGAGACCTGGCCGACTGGCGCGAGTTGGTGCGCAGGATCAATAACCCCCGGGGTAAGGTAACTATCGGTCTGGTGGGTAAATATGTGGAACTGCAGGATGCTTATCTCAGTATTGCAGAATCCCTTCACCACGCTGGAATCCATCACCAGGAACTGGTTGAAATAAAGTGGATCTATGCCGAGGATCTGGAGAAAAGCGGGACTGGAATGCTGGAGGGCTTAGATGGCATCCTGGTTCCAGGCGGGTTTGGAGAACGCGGTGTCGAAGGCAAGATCATGGCTGCTGGTTATGCCAGGGAAAACGGAATCCCTTATCTGGGGATCTGCTTGGGATTGCAGTGTGCGGTTATTGAATTTGCCCGGCATGTCTGTAACATGCCGGATGCCAATAGTTCGGAATTCAATCCGAAAACCCCATATCCTGTGATCGACCTTATGCTGGAACAGACCAGTGTGATTGAGAAGGGTGGGACCATGAGATTAGGTCAGTACCCCTGCCGGTTGGTCCCGGGCACCAGGGCCATGGAAGCCTACGGTCAGGAGGAGATTGTAGAAAGGCACCGCCATCGCTACGAGTTTAACAACCAGTTTAAGGAACAGCTGGTTGCCGGCGGGCTCAAGATCAGTGGCATATCACCGGACGGGAAACTGGTGGAGATGATTGAGTTGCCGGATCATCCATGGTTTGTGACCTGTCAATTCCATCCCGAGTTTAAATCCCGACCCAATCACCCGCATCCTCTCTTTCGGGATTTTGTGGGGGCGGCCCAAAAAAGAAGATAAAGAAATACCAGAGGGTTCAGTTCCAAGCAAACTGAACCCTCTTTCACTTATAACTCACACGTCATTTCCTCCCTGGTAAGTACGATTCAGAATACCCTTAAGCGACTATAGCCCAAATCTGCGATGAATACTTTAAACTTTGGGGGAAGTGTGGGGCGTTAATATCCCGGATTAAAGCAATTCGACCACCGTAGCAACCGCTGGTCCGCCGCCGGCGCAGAGCGAGGCTACTCCGTATTTGACCTGCCGTCTTCTCATCTCGTGGATCAGGGTCACTATAAGGCGTACTCCTGTTTGTCCGACCGGATGACCTAACGAGATGCCGGAACCGTTTACGTTGATGATGCTCTTATCGATTTTCAGCTCGCGGTTGCAGGCAATTACCTGAGCGGCAAAGGCCTCGTTCAATTCCCACAGATCAATATCTTCTTTGGTTAACCCGGCGAACTTCAGGGCTTTTTGGACTGCGGGAACTACACCGAGACCCATAATCTTGGGGTCAACTGCTCCTGATGCAGTGCTGACTATCTTGGCCAGCGGTTTAAGACCAAGTTCATCTGCCTTTTCCCGGTGAGTGATAACAATAGCCGCACCCGCATCATTCAAGCCGGAGGCATTACCGGCAGTGACGGTTCCATCCTTCTTGAAGGCCGGCTTCAGCTTGGCCATTGTCTCCAGATTTGCATCAGCCCGGGGATGCTCATCAATCTCAAATACTTTGGTTCCCTTCTTGGTCTTGATCTCAACCGGCACGATCTCCTCTTTAAACCGGCCCTCTGCAATAGCAGCACAGGCACGCTGGTTGCTCATAAGCGCCCATTCGTCCTGTTCTTCCCGGCTGATATTGTACATCTCAGCCAGGTTTTCTGCGGTTATCCCCATATGATAATTGTTGAACGCGTCATTCAGACCGTCATAAATCAGCTGATCAATGAAGGGTGCATCACCCATCCTCAACCCCTGCCGGGCTTTTTGCACCATATAAACACAGTTGCTCATGCTCTCGTAACCAACAGCCATACCTATATCGATTTTGTTCAAAAGAATCTGCTGGCTGATAATTTCTGCGGCGCGCATTGATGATGGGCACTGCTGGTTGATGGTCACTCCTATTGTTTCCACCGGGCAACCCATGCCCAGACACACCTGACGTCCGGTGTTGCCCTTATTGCCTCCCTGGTATACGTGACCGGCCGCGACTTCATCAACCAGATCGGGGCTAACCCCGGCTTTTTCCAGAGCTGCCTTACCGGCAATTATGCCAAGCTCAACGGCGCTAAGACTGCTGAGGCTCCCCAAGTAATCGCCAATCGCTGTCCTGGCAGCACCTACGATAACAACTTCTCTCATCCCATTACCTCCTCTAAGCTTGCAGAATTGGGTATAATCAAATTGGGACCTTAAGTTATCACCTCCTGCTTGCAGATACACTTGCATGTGTAATAAGGTTTGATCAAGCGCTTTTATTATGTTGGGAAGAGTACCCCCTACTACCTATGTGTGAAGTAGTTTTCGGACAGAAGTTAAGTCAAACCACAGAGAACTTTACAAACACTGGTAACCTGGGAAGTTGTAGTAAGTATTCGAGCTTTAGGTCTTTATTTCCTGCAAGGACTGAATATCACTTAAATGGGTTATTTTGTTCAAAGGAATCTTTACAAGGGTACATAGAACTCGTAATTCACACATTCATTTTATTGAAAGCGAAGGATAACCATGATCAGCGTTAGAGTTGTCGATCGATCACAAATTGAAGACTATCAGCATTTCGTATCCACCCACCCTAAAGGGCACATACTCCAGACCCGGGAATGGGGTGAGGTCAAGCGGAGCATGGGATGGGTGCCCCTGCCGGTTGCGTTATTTGATGATGGGCAAATCAAAGCTGCCATATTGATTTTAAAGAGGAAACTGCCCATTCCAGGGATCAGCAAGTCAATCTTTTACGCTCCACGGGGACCGGTAGCGGATATTCATGACCAGGTTTTACTGGACCAGCTATTTAATGGTTTACATACACTTGCCAAAGAGCATGGGGCGATCTTTCTCAAGATTGACCCGGATATCGAGCATTCGGATGAAACCTTCAAGAGGTATCTTATATCCAGGGGTTTCAAAAAGACCAGTACCGCCGAGGGTTTTGAGGGGGTACAGCCAACCTGTGTTTTCCGCCTGGATGTTGCGCCGGACGAGAAACAGCTGCTGGAACAGATGGCTTCCAAAACCAGGTATAATATCCGCCTGGCCCAGAGAAAAGGGGTGGTTGTACGCGATACCACCGACAAGCATGATCTGGAGAGTTTTTATCAGATTCTGAAGGAGACCGCAGAACGGGATCGGTTCCTGATCCGGGCTTATTCTTATTTTGAGGAGATATGGGATCAGCTGGTGGAGCGCGGCAAGGCCAAACTGTTTATGGCAGAATACCAGGGCCATGATATTGCCGGGACTCTTGCTTTTATACTGGGAGACAAGGCCTGGTACATCTACGGAGCATCAAGCAACGAATTCCGTAATGTAATGCCCAACTACCTGCTGCAGTGGACCATGATCAAGTGGGCCAAGGATAATGGGTGCACCCTGTACGATTTCCGGGGGGTTTCCGGTGATTTGTCGGAGGATAACCCCTTGTACGGCCTCTACCGTTTCAAGAAAGGATTTGCCGCCACATTTACTGAGTTCATCGGCGAGTGGGACCTGGTTTACTCTCCTGTTTTCTATTGGTTATGGACCTGTGTACTTCCCATTTACTACAAGACCGTCAGACGAGTCATCAGCTGGAGGAAAAAACTGACCGATGATTGAATGGACCCCCAATGTTGATAAATGGATTGAGGTTGATATTGATGCAATCAGCCATAACCTGCAGGAGATAAGGCGAAAAATGCAGGCCGGGACTCGACTCATGGCGGTAGTCAAAGCCAATGCCTATGGGCTGGGAGCAGTATCGGTTACCAGGGAACTTATTAAACTGGGAGTAGACCTGTTTGGTGTCACTTTCCTGAGCGAGGCCATGCAATTGAGGGATAATGGGGTGAACGAAGACATATTGGTCTTTTCACCCCTGCTTTA
The DNA here is from genome assembly GCA_050951725.1 of Syntrophomonadales bacterium. Classification (GTDB taxonomy): domain Bacteria; phylum Bacillota; class Syntrophomonadia; order Syntrophomonadales; family DTU052; genus DTU052. The sequence continues at coordinate 266,875 of JBMNJO010000024.1, forward strand.
TGAGGATTACAAAACAGCCATTCAAAATGACCTCTCAGTAACAGTCGGTTCGGCCGGGGATCTGGATTTGGTCGTAAAGGCGGCGGAACAGGTGGGGAAAAAGGCCCGTATACACATCAAGGTAGATACTGGCTTGGGACGGTTTGGCTTGGCAGTGGGAGAAACCCTGCCAGTTGCCAGAGAGGCTCACGCCTGCGAAGTAATAATACTGGAAGGTATCTTTACTCACTTTGCTGAAGCCACCGAAGACTCCTATACCATCAGGCAATTTGAAAGCTTCCGTTCCTTGTTGGAAGATCTTGAGCAGCAAGGTATAACAATTCCTTTACGGCACTGCTGTGGCAGCAGTGCTTTTTTGCGTCATCCGCATATGCACCTTGATGTGGTGAGGATTGGGACCATTCTGTACGGCCAGTTCCCGGCCGGTAAAAACATACCTGATGTCAGCTTAAAAGAGTGCTATCATTTTAAAGCCCGTATCACGGCAATTCGTCATTTCAATAAGGGCAGTTATCTGGGCTATTACCGCACCTACAGGTTGCCGAAGGATAGCAGGGTAGCAGTTATACCTGTTGGACTGGTTGATGGTTTTGGCGTGGAAGCTATGCCTAAACCATCGGGATGGATTGACCTGTTGAAGATGGGGGTAAAACTGGCGGCCTCTTTTTTGAACCTCAACCGGACAACCCTTGCGGCAGTCATTAAGAAGCAGCGTATTTACATACGCGGCAAGACGTTTATGCAGTTTTGTCTCGCCGAAGTACCTTCCGGGCTTGAGATCCAAGCCGGAGATGTATTGGAACTGCCGGTAAAGAGAACCCTTGCATCTCTGGCTGTTCCGCGCTTTTATCTTAGAGGAGAACAGTATAGAGCGGATGGTTTTGATCCACTGGTTCATAGAAGCCCGGAATCGACCGTAGAATAAAGAGGGAACGGTAAATAATTTTGGCCTCTAGGGAGGAAATTAAATACAATTATTGAATCAGTTACTATACACAATTGTTGGCGGAGGTATTGAGGTATGGGACACAGAGTACTGGTAGTAGATGATCAAAAAGGAGTTCGTCGTTTATTGGAGGAGCTATTCAAAAAAGAAGGCTATGAGGTTAATGTAGCGGTCGATGGAAAAGATAGTGTAGAGAAGGTCAAAGCATACCCGCCTGATATTGTACTAATGGATATGAAAATGCCCAACATGAATGGTCTGGAGGCCTCACAGGAGATTATAAAGTATGATCAGACGATACCCATCATAATGATGACCGCTTATGGGGAGATGGAGGTTGTCCAGAAGGCCCTGGAAGTTGGGGTGAAAAAGTATATCACAAAGCCTTTTGACATAATAGACTTGAGGAATATGGTCAAGGAAGTCCTAGAGAGCAAAGTATTGTTTGATTAATAAGGCATCGCAGGCAGGATTTAAAAAGTATAACACAAATTTATTTGGTATAATAGATTTCGGGGATTCCAGGGAAGGTTAACAGACAAGAGATCACGGTTTAGTGGCAGGATGCTGATGGAACAGGCATTAACGCTCAGTAGGCTGATTTTATCTGACATCCAGAGCCGAAAGGGAGGATAACAATGGCATTGGTACCAATGACAGAACTGTTGGCGAAAGCAGAAGCCGGAGGATATGCGGTCGGGGCTTTCAACGCCAACAATATGGAAATAGTTCAGGCTATTGCCATGGCCGCTGAAAAGGAACAAGCCCCGGTTATAATGCAGGCCAGTCAGGGGGCGATAAAGTATGCAGGTCTGGAGTACATAATCGGCCTGGTCAAAATAGCTGCCGATAGTACCCGGATTCCTATAGCCCTGCACCTGGATCATGGAACCAGTTTCGAGCAGGTGGTAAGGTGCATCCGGGGAGGGTTTAGTTCGGTTATGTTCGATGGCTCTCAGCTGCCTTTGGAGGAGAACATCCGTATAACCAACAAGGTTCTTGACCTGGCCCGTCCTATTGGCGTTTCAGTGGAGGCTGAGCTGGGCAAAATAGGCGGAACTGAGGACGATATCAGCGTAGAAGAAAGCCTCTACACTGATCCCCGTGAGGCTGAGGTTTTTGTAAAAGAGACCGGAGTGGATGCACTGGCGATAGCTATTGGCACTGCTCACGGACAGTATAAAGGTGAACCCAAATTGGATTTTGAACGACTGGAGAAGATCAGAAAACTGGTTAACATACCTATTGTTCTGCACGGCTCCTCCGGTGTTCCTGATGCAGCAATAACCAAAGCCATCAGCATGGGGATAAGAAAGGTTAATATTGATACTAATATTCGTGAGGCTTTCGTGGCCCGGGTGAGACAGGAGGTTGACAAGAACCCCAATGAAATTGACCCGCGCAAGCTTCTGGGACCGGGCCGGGATGCGGCCGTGGAACTGATCAGAGAAAAAATAAGACTGTTTGGCAGTTCCGGAAAGGCTTAGTGCGGAACGAGCCCATCTATTAACGGTCCCGCGGGCAGTAACTTACCTTTGGAATAGAAGCCAGGGTTGTTTTTATAACCCTGATCGCAGTTCAAAAATCTTGACCAAACCACAGGAGGTTACATGAAAATATTCATAGACTCAGCTAACATCGATGAGATCCGGGAAATCAATGAACTTGGGTTTTTGGCAGGGGTTACAACCAATCCAAGTCTGGTCGCCAAGGAAAACGGTGATTTTCACCAGATGGTACAAAAAATTTGTGACATTGTAGATGGACCGGTCAATGCGGAACCTCTGGGAGTCACTTTTGATGAGATGATTACCGAAGGCCAGGCATTGGCGAAACTCCACCCCAACATAGTGGTCAAGATACCATTGTGTGAGGATGGATTAAAGGCCATAAGTTATCTGGCCAAGCAGGGCATCAGAACCAATGCCACCCTTGTTTTTTCCGCCAATCAGGCTCTGCTGGCTGCAAGGGCCGGAGCCAGCTATATCAGCCCGTTTGTAGGCCGGGTTGATGATATAGGAAATGATGGCTTGCATGTTTTGACCGAGATACTCATGATTCTGGACCAGTATGCAGTGGAGACCGAGGTTATAGCCGCCAGTATCAGACATCCGATGCATGTGACAGAGGCAGCGAAGATTGGTGCGCACATTGCGACTATACCTTACAAGGTAATAAAAGCGATGATCAAGCATCCCTTGACTGACTTGGGGATTGCCAGATTTGTTGAGGACGGAAGGAAGCTACACGGGTAATAGTTGATTGGAGTGTTTTCTTTGGTGGAGAGGGAATTAGCACTGGAGTTGGCCAGGGTTACGGAAGCGGCGGCCCTGACAGCGGCTCGCTGGATGGGTCGTGGGAATAAAGAAGCTGCTGATGAGGCGGCAGTGAGCGCTATGCGCACTATGTTTGACACAGTTCAGATGGATGGAATCGTCGTTATCGGAGAAGGGGAGATGGACGAGGCCCCTATGCTCTACATCGGCGAAAGACTGGGGATGGGCGTTCCTCCTCTGGTAGATATTGCTGTTGATCCCCTGGAAGGAACTAATATAGTCGCAAAAGGAGCAACTGGGGCCCTGGCTGTTTTGGCGGTTGCTCCTCGTGGATCCCTACTGCATGCCCCTGACATGTATATGGACAAGATCGCTGTTGGTCCGGAGTGCAAAGGAAGAGTTAGTCTGGATCTTCCGGTCAAAGAGAACCTTAATGAAGTTGCCAGGGCACTTGGTAAGTCAATCCGGGAAGTAACCGTGGTAATCCTGGACCGGCCCCGGCATGAAGAATTGATCGAAGAGGTCAGGAGTACCGGCTGTCGTATCAGGCTGATTACTGATGGCGATGTTTCCCCCGCAGTAGCTGCGGCTTATGAGGATTCCGGGGTGGATATACTTCTGGGGATCGGAGGTGCACCAGAAGGGGTGATATCGGCCGCTGCCCTGCGCTGTATGGGAGGAGACTTTCAAGGGAGACTCTGGCCTGAGGATGAAGCGGAGATAGAGCGAGCTCGATCCATGGGTATAAAAGATATAAACCAGTTGCTGACTATTGAGGATCTGGTTAAGTCAGAGGATGTCTTTTTTTCGGCCACCGGTATTACCGATGGCGACCTTCTTAAGGGAGTTCGGTTTATTTCCAGAAGAGCCATAACCTATACCCTGGTGATGAGAGGTACTTCAGGAACTATCAGGCATATTCGAGCTACGCATCAGCTTGATAAAAAACCTCTTTTTAGGGATAATAGGATTAAGATGCGCTTGTAAGCTTTAAAAGGAGAAATCATCCATAAGAATCTACATGAAGGATTCGCCAATTGACTCTTGCAGTTGCTCAAAAGAATCATTTGGGCAGCTGCATGGGTACCACTTTGGTTCATGTACCAACTTCTATCCGACCTATGGTTTTGGCATACCTTATTGAAAACGTTTACCATGCCTTTATAACCCGTACCAGTATAGTTGGGAGTATTGTTGGTGAGAATCTATTCAGAATTAATTTATCCTGTCTAAATCAATATTTGTGAAATGTCGACGGCCTCATTTGACCTATTACCCCCATAGATTTGTATCTGATCTGATGTTCGGTGTCTTTTGGTGCCCCTGAAACAGTATGAGCGTCAATCTTTCCATACGAAAGTATAATAGATACCTTCATGATCAGCGACTATTGATTTCTATTGCAGTATCACCTGTTTCAGCTTGGAAAAGAACGGGTTATAAACAATCTCGCACGTAGAGAGGAGGAAGCTTACTTGAACCTGGCGGACCTGGAGAATAAAACACTGGTGGAGCTTTACCAGATTGCCAAAGAATTGAACCTGGTCGGTTTTTACAAGCTCCGAAAAAAGGAATTGGTTTTCGAGATAATGAAAACCCTCACTCACTCGAACGAACTGTTATCGGCTTCGGGAGTTCTGGAGGTACTACCTGACGGATACGGCTTTCTTAGACCCTTCGCCTATGTTCCCAGTCAAGACGACATCTATGTTTCACCTTCCCAGATTCGTAAGTTTGACCTGAAAACCGGTGACAAGGTTGCCGGGCAGGTAAGACCACCCAAGGATAATGAACGGTTTTTTGCCCTGCTTAAAGTAGAAACTGTTAACGGCTTTCCACCGGAAGAGGCATCCCGACGAATTCATTTTGATTCACTAACCCCATTGCATCCCAATGAGAGATTCCATCTGGAAACGGTTTCGAGCGACCTGGGGACTCGTATGATCGATCTGGTTTCTCCTGTGGGTAAGGGTCAGCGGGGATTGATCGTAGCTCCGCCCAAAGCTGGGAAGACGGTTCTGCTGCAGAAGATTGCAAATGCGATAACCAAGAATCATCCTGAGGTGGAATTGATGATTCTGCTCATTGATGAAAGACCTGAAGAGGTGACCGATATGCAGCGGTCAGTTAAGGCGGAGGTTACCGGTTCAACCTTCGATGAGCCTCCGGAAAATCACGTCAAGGTGGCAGACATGGTTCTGGAGAGAGCCAAACGGTTGGTGGAACACAAACAGGATGTAGTAATCCTGTTGGACAGTCTGACCCGGTTAGCCAGGGCTCATAACCTGGTGGTGCCGCAGAGTGGCCGGACGCTATCCGGAGGTCTGGACCCGGCGGCCCTGCATAAGCCCAAGCGATTCTTTGGCGCGGCTCGTAATATCGAGGAAGGCGGAAGTCTTACTATATTGGCAACTGCGTTGGTGGAGACCGGGTCAAGGATGGATGACGTGATATTTGAAGAATTCAAAGGTACCGGCAATTGGGAACTGGTCCTGGACCGCCGCTTATCCGAGAGAAGGATTTTCCCGGCCATAGACCTAAAGCGTTCCGGCACCAGGAAAGAAGAACTCCTGATGACCAAAGAGGAATTGGAACTGAACTGGAACCTGCGACGGATGTTTGGCAACTATCAGACGGTGGAGACTATGGAGGTCATGACCGAGACCCTTCGCAAAACAAAGTCCAACCGGGATCTGTTGAGGGTGGCACCTATTGTATTCTCTGAGAAATAATCGGGAATAAACGAATATAAGGCATCTGCCTGGGCAAAAATAGGGGTAATTGACCCTTATTTTTGTTTGAAGGTGGGAAATATGGCAAAAAGGACCATGGCTTTGGTGTTGCTGGTCACGTTGGCTCTGACGAGCTGGCCGTTACCCGCAAGTGCGGGATGGTCTCGGGATGGTTTTACACCCTGTATGTTATCAGTAGCCAGTGACAGCCTGGTTAGAAAATACCTGGTTAAAAAAGGCGACACGGTCTGGGAGATAGCCCGGGATTCGAACACAGACGTGGATTTAATACTGGCAATGAATAACCTTACCAGGACCAGCGTTATCCAGGAAGGACAGTACCTGGACATACCAGGAGACAGACAAAGGCTGTACCGGGTAAAGTCAGGGGATAGCCTGTGGCGAATCGCCCGGATGTATCAGGTCAGTGTCAGTCAATTGACCGCAGCCAACAAGGAAATAAAGGATCCCTCCAAGCTGCGCATTGGACAGATGATAAATATCCCCTCCCAGGTCAATATGACTACTGCCACAGCTGCGCAACCATCCCGGAGCATAAACAGCCTCTTTGCCTGGCCGGTATTCGGAAAAATCAGCTCTGGTTATGGTTGGAGGAAGGGAGAGTTCCATCACGGACTGGACATTGCCTGTCCGGTAGGTACTCCGATCCGGGCAGCCGCGGCCGGTAGAGTTACCTTTGTCGGCAACCGATCGGTTTACGGCAAGACGGTGGTTGTCCAGCATGCCAATGGTGCCGAAACCCTGTACGCTCACACTTCAAGTAACCTGGTCAAAGTGGGGCAGCAGGTGAAAAAGGGGCAGGTTATTGCGTTGGTCGGGGTAACCGGACGAACTACAGGACCACATCTGCATTTCCAGATAAACTACAACGACAAGACGCTGAACCCCCTGGAATACTTAAGGTAAGCTGACTATACAAACGTAGGATACACAAGTCCTCCGGTTTCCTTAATCGGGGGACTTGTTGTATTATAAGAGCCATAATGTTGAGACCAAACTTATCTACCAGTGTTAATAAAACCGGTTTTGGCCTGGCCGGGTGGAATTCTATACCGCATTGGGGGAGGACACGTTGTTCAGCACTTTGTATTCAGATAAAAACGGCTCGCTCTTCGAGGATGAACGCCTTGGTTTTTTGGGAAGGAGCGGGCAGCAGTGGATTGAAGCGGAGGAGAGGGATTTTATCCCCCTGCCGGAAGGCTCTTCTCTGGTTATGATGCCCGGTCATTTTCCAGTAGGGGTCGATTCAGAGTCTATGGTGAGTTGTCGTGAAGAGACTCCTCATGGAGCTGCAGCGGTGGTCATGGCCTGCCTTTTGCCCCAGGGCTTCACCCGGACCCTGTTGCCAGCCACGGCTGCGCCCCGGAATACTGCAGAGATACCCATCCTTGGTTATACAGCTGTTGCCGGCCAGCGCGGAGAAGTGATGGCAGCGGCGATACCCACTGATGAACACCGCAAATGGCATCCTGTACATTACAATACCCCGGATTTGGAACAGATTGTTCAGTCCCGGCTGGACCAGTTTCCCGGGAATCGTATTCTGCGCCAGCTGGCTCACTGCAGTCTGCACTATTCATGTTTTACCGCACAGAACATCTTTTATCAGAGATGGGAGGGAGGTATACCTACTACTGCAGCCTGCAATGCCCGGTGTTTAGGGTGTATTTCGGAGGGGCATACCTCAGTATCCTCACCTCAAGAGCGTTTGGGGTTCAAACCGAATATCGGGGAAATTGTGGAGGTAGCCTTGCCCCATCTGGAAAGGGCTGCCGAAGGAATAATCAGTTTTGGCCAGGGGTGTGAAGGTGACCCGGTGCTTAATGCGGACTTGATCGCTTCAGCGATTGAGACTATGAGGAAAAAGACTGATCGGGGTTGTATTAACGTTAACACCAATGCCGGTTATGCTGCAGGGGTAAAAAAACTGGTGGATGCCGGACTGGATGCCATCAGGGTTACCATGCTGTCAGCCTCTGAGAAGGATTATCTGACCTATCACCGGCCAATGAATTACGGTTTTCAGGATGTGGTTGACTCTATATCTTACGCTCATGCTAACGGGGTTTGCGTCTCGCTTAATCTTTTAACCATACCGGGCTTTACCGATTCCGAGGAACAGATCGAAGAGGTTATTCGGCTGGTCCACAAGACGGGAGTTCCGATGATTCAGCTGAGGAACCTCAACATCGACCCTGATATGTTCTTTGCCACACTGCCCCCACGTTCTGAAGCCATTGGAGTAAGGCAGATGATAGAGGTCTTCAGACAGGAAGGGATCCGGGTAGCGTCTTATACCCATCCCGCCCGCCGGAGATAGTGCATCATTGCATCATGGGGACTGTCCCCATGATGCAATATATCCTCTGGTTGGTGCGGGTGCATAATCTTGTATTTTAAATGTTAAATTGATATAATAATCCTCGCGGCAAAAGAGGATAGGAAGAGGTGAGAACCGTGAAAGAAAAAATACATCCCGAATACTTTCGCACTACGGTGACCTGCGCTTGTGGTAACAGCTTTGAGACTGGGTCTACCAAAGAGAATCTCAAGGTGGAGATCTGTTCCAAATGTCACCCGTTTTACACCGGGAGCAGGTCAAGATTAGTAGACAAAGGTGGTAGGGTCGAAACTTTCAAGAGGAAGTACGGGCTGAAATAAAAATAGCAGAGATTACTCTGCTATTTTTCTTAGGGGAGATAATATGGGGAACAATTTCCAATATGGCGGCCAGGCTGTGATCGAGGGAGTAATGATGAGGGGTCCGAATTCCATGGCGATTGCGGTTCGTAAGCCGGATGGTGAAATTGTGGTTGAGACCAGGCCCCAACAGCTCCTTTGGAAGAAACACCCGGTTTTAGGGTGGCCATTAATCCGCGGCAGCGTGGTGTTGATAGACTCACTGATGATCGGAATGCGAGGTCTTAACAGGTCCGCAATTCTGGCGGGTGAAGAAGAGGAGCAGCTTACAACTGCCGAGGTATTCTGGACTGGTGTCATCGCAGCCATACTGGCGATAGCCTTGTTTGTGGCCTTCCCCACAGGGGTCGTACATTTTACCCGGGATTTTATCGGCGGGGTTTGGGCTCAGAATCTGGTAGAAGGCATACTTCGCATCCTTGTATTTCTTGCCTATGTTGTAGCCATATCTCATATGCAAGAGATAAAGAGGGTATTTATGTATCACGGGGCTGAGCACAAGGCGGTTCATACTTTGGAGGCCGGGCACCAGCTCAGTGTAGAAAATGCCCGCAGCCAATCAACTTTGCACCCGCGTTGCGGAACCAGCTTCCTGTTGATAGTAATGGTACTGTCAATACTTGTATTCACGGGACTGGGGGAGGGGCCGCTCTGGTGGCGGGTGGTTTCCCGGGTAGCAGTATTTCCGGTAGTAGCCGGCCTTGGTTATGAGTTGATAAAACTGACCAGTCGTTACGCAAACCAGGGATGGGCCAAATGCCTGATGGCACCGGGTTTGTGGCTGCAGAAGCTAACCACCGGGGAACCTGATGAGGCGCAGATGGAGGTTGCCCTACGGGCATTACAGGCGGTAGTGCCGACCAATAGTTAAGTGATAGACGAGGGATGATCATGCATGCTTGATAAACTACAGAGTCTGGAAGAAAAGTATGAAGAGCTTTCGGAACTGCTGTCGCAGCCGGATACGGTCTCTGACCTTACCAGGTATCAAAGACTCACCAAGGCATTATCCGATCTAACCGATATCGTAAACACCTACCGTGAATACAAACAGGTCCTGACCGATATTAAAGAAGCGGAAAGCCTTTTACGGGAAGAGTTGGAATCCGATTTTCGTGATCTGGTAGAACAGGAGTTTGAAGAGTCCCAGCAAAGAAAAGCTGATCTGGAAAAGTCCCTGCAGATGCTGCTCCTGCCCAAAGATCCCAATGATGACAAGAGTGTCATTATGGAGATTCGGGCGGGGACCGGAGGCGAGGAGGCTGCTTTATTTGCAGCGACTCTCTTTAGAATGTACTGTCGGTATGCGGAGAAACAGGGCTGGAAAACCGACGTAATGGACACCAGTTATTCTGACCTGAATGGCTTCAAAGAGATCGTCTTTGTGGTAGAAGGCAAGGGTGCCTACAGCAGGCTCAAATATGAATCAGGAGTTCACCGGGTGCAGCGAATTCCAGTAACCGAGTCAGGGGGAAGGATTCACACCTCGGCAGCTACCGTGGCAGTCCTGCCGGAAGCCGAAGAGGTTGAGGTAGAGATCAACCCCAACGATGTTCGCATCGATCTGTACTGTTCCAGCGGACCTGGCGGCCAGTCAGTCAACACAACCCAATCAGCAGTACGCCTGACTCATATTCCCAGCGGATTGGTAGTAACCTGCCAGGACGAGAAATCACAGCATAAGAACAAGGACAAAGCTATGCGGGTGCTTCGAGCGCGCCTGCTTGAGATCACCAGGGCCGAAAAAGATGCCGAGATCGCCGACACCCGCAGGGGTATGGTGGGCTCGGGAGACCGCAGCGAGAGAATCAGGACCTACAATTATCCGCAGGGCAGGGTTACTGACCACCGGATCGGGCTGACCCTTCATAAACTGGACGCTGTTCTGGAAGGAGATCTGGAGGAGATAATAAACGGACTGGTTACTCATGATCAGACGGAAAAACTAAAACAGGTGAATTAAGATTGCGCAAAGAATGGACGGTACAGGATCTTCTAAGTTGGACCAAAAATCACTTTGAGGGCCTGGGGATAGCAGAACCTCGACTTGAAGCCGAGGTTCTTTTGGCTCATGCACTGAAGCTTGACCGTATGGGCCTTTACATACAGCATGACCGACCGGCGAACCAGGAGGAACGGGAAGTCTTCCGGAATTTGATAAAGAGAAGGGTAAAGGGGGTGCCAACCGCTTACATTACCGGAAAGCGGGAATTTATGTCGCTCCCGTTTTTCGTAGATCGTCGGGTGCTGATTCCCCGGCCTGACACCGAGACCCTGGTAGAGGAGAGTATACGCCTTCTGAGAGGGTATAAAGGAGAGGTAAAGGTTCTTGATGTTGGAACTGGAAGCGGAGCTATAGCCATCAGTATTGCCAAATATGTCCCCCAGGCGATAGTCTATGGGGTCGACCTTAGCGAGGATGCTCTGGAGGTGGCCCGGGAAAACGCCCGTTTAAACGGTGTTGAGAACAGAGCTTTTTTCAGCCGAAGCGACCTTTTAGAATCGGTAACTGGAGGACCATTCCAGCTTATTGCGGCTAACCTGCCCTATATACCTTCGGAAAAGATGACTGAACTACCTAAAGAGATACGTGATTTTGAGCCCTGGGAGGCATTGGATGGCGGACCGGGAGGTCTCACATTTTACCGGAAACTGCTTCCCGAGGCCCACAGGCTCCTCAGCGACCCCGGATTCCTTTTGCTGGAGATCGGAGATTCTGCTCAGGTGCAGGAGCTCTGCCAGCATATTGATGACAACTGGTCGGGCCATGATGTTTTGAAGGACCTGGGTGACCGGGACCGGGTCCTGGTTCTTATGAAAGGAAAGACGGATGCAGACCCTACACCTTAAGGTTGATCCCAATAAACCCAACCCCAAAATTATTGAAATCGCAGCTACCCTGATTCGGGAAGGTGAGACTGTGGCCTTTCCGACGGAAACGGTTTATGGGGTCGGGACTAATGGGCTGGATGAAAAAGCAGTGCAAAGAGTGTTTGCGGCCAAAGGACGCCGAATGAATAATCCGCTGTTGATGCATGTAATGAGCTGGGATCAGGCCTCATCACTGGTAGACAGAATCGCCGACGAGGTCATTTTGCTGGTAAAGAAGTTCTGGCCGGGACCGCTTACCCTGGTTGCATTCTCTAATGATCGAGTACCCAAACTGGTTACTGCCGGACTGCCGACAGTAGGCCTAAGAATGCCTGATCACCGGGTGGCCCTGGATTTGATTAAGGCGGCGGGGGTACCGGTAGCAGCTACCAGTGCCAATCTTTCCGGACGACCAAGCCCTACTTCCGCTGAACATGTAAAGAATGATCTCAACGGCAAGATAGCAGGGATTGTAAATGCCGGGACTACCGGCTGGGGGATTGAATCGACTATACTGGATGTGACCCGAAGACCCTTTGCCATCTTGAGGCCGGGCGCAGTTTCCCGTGAACGTCTCGAAGAGGCAGTTCCCGGGCTTATTAAGGCGGCACCCCCCAGGCCCCGAAGGAGTATTCTAAACAAGACGCCTCATTACCGGCCTAACGCCAAAGTTATACCTGTGAAAACCGGAGGGCCTCTGGTTGAATTGGCCCAGGCCGCAGTTGCCAAGGGAATGAGGGTAGGTATTGTCGCAGTAACGCAGCAGATACTGCCGGCTCATCTTGATCTGGCAGTTCAGGTTAATGGGGGTTCTGCTGAATACGGCCGTCGGCTCTTTGAGATATTTCGCATGGCAGACAAGAGGAAGATCGATTGCCTATATATGGAACTGCCGGAAGAGACCGGACTGGGTGTTGCAGTCGCCGACCGCATTTATGAAGCTGCCTCTGGCAGGTAACGGCCGTGCACTTAGGTACAGCTAATCAGTTTACGACATGGCGAGTCAAAATGAACAACACCGTTAAATATTGCCTGGCCAAGTGACCCGAAATACATATAAATTCTGGTGAAGCGGAGTATTAATTAAACCAGGGAATAACTAACATGATGATATACGTGGTGTTTGATACGACTAAAGGAGGAATACCAGAACTTGAACAACATGATAGGAGTCTTTGCGGTAGCAGTAGCACTGGGACTTGACGCCTTTTCTGTTGCACTTGGGCTCGGGCTTTCGGGGGTTTCCCGCAGTTACAGGACACGATTTGTAGGAACAGTGGCTGCTTTGCACGTTATAATGCCCCTTTTGGGATTATACCTGGGACTAGCTGCAGGCAGCTTTATGGGCAAATGGGCAGCCATTGTGGGAGCACTGGTTTTGGCCTTTATTGGTTTTCAGATGATAAGAGAAGGACTCGGAAGCTATGAGACCACAGCCAAGTTTGGTGAGGCTCGTGAGAAATTGTTCAATAAACGTCCAGAGGTCAGTCTGGGGGGATGGTCATCGGTTCTCGTTTTGGGACTATCGGTTAGTGTGGATGCCCTGGCGGTCGGATTTGGCTTGGGTACCACCAAGGTACCAATACTATATACAGTGATAACCACCGGGATCGTCGCCGGGATTATGACTGCCCTGGGCTGGCTTGGCGGCAGATATTTCAGCGAATTGATTGGCAAGAGAGCGCAGGCTGCTGGTGGGATACTGCTGATTCTGATGGCAATTAAGATGCTTCTTTAGGGGGGGTACGGATGAAGAGACTGGTATTTATCTGTTCGGGTAACACCTGTCGAAGCCCAATGGCCAAAGGTCTTTTCGTAAAACACCTGGAAGATCGAAAACCCGAGTTAATAGGAGAAATTGAGGTCATGACTGCCGGCACCAGCCCCAATTCCGGGGAGGGAGCCTCCAGAGGGGCAATGAAGGCCATGGAGGAGGTCGGGGTAGACCTTTCGGATCATAAAGCCCAGCCGGTCAGCGAAGCGGTATTGGCACAAGCTGATTGGATTCTGACCATGACCAGGAGTCATCGTGATTACCTTACCCGGATTTACGGTAAGAATGACAAATTATTCACCCTGTATGAATTCCTGGGACAGGATAAAGATGTTCTGGATCCATTTGGCGGAGATGTGGCTGTTTATCGGGCCTGTCGGAACGAGCTCCAGCAATTGATTGAGATGCTGATTGAGAAGTTGGCAGGTGAAATCAAGCAGCCTGAGGATGAAGTGGATAAATCTGGCGCCCAGTGGTAGTATCCATTCTGTATTCGGGTAATTTATAATCAAAAAGGAAAACAGCAAAACATAATTACAGGCTAAAGGATTAATACCGGTGCTTGTTGAAAATCAATGAGGTGGTTGAATGCAGTTAGTGATTGGAAGTGATCATGCCGGATACGCCCTTAAGGAACACCTGAAACCCATTATTGTTGGTTGGGGTCACCAGGTAGAGGACGTTGGCTGCCATTGTGAGGCCCCGGTTGACTACCCGGATATTGCTGTCGAGGTAGTTAAGAGCTTAAAGAATGGACAGGCTGATCTGGGACTGTTGATTTGCGGGACCGGTCAGGGAATGGCTATTGCGGCCAACAAGGTACCCGGGATTAGGGCTGTGGTATGTAATGAGGGATTCTCTGCCCGGGCGGCCCGTGAGCATAATGATGCCAATATACTGGCACTGGGTGCGCGGGTAGTTGGCTCAGGAACTGCCGAGCTGATCGTTAAACAGTTTTTGGAATCAAATTATTCCGGGGGGCGTCACCAAAGACGTTTGGATCTTATAAGAGACATTGAAACCAAATACCTGAAACAGGGGGAGAAGTGAATGGACTATATCGATAGGTATGTACTGCCGGTAGATCCTGAGATTGCCCAGGCGATTAACCAGGAAGAACAAAGACAGTCCCGGAAACTGGAGCTCATAGCTTCTGAGAACTTTGTTTCCCGTGCGGTAATGGCGGCCCAGGGTGGGGTCATGACCAATAAATACGCCGAGGGTTACCCGGGAAAGCGCTATTATGGCGGTTGTGAATACGTTGACGTAGTTGAGGAACTGGCTCGGGAGAGAGCCAAGGCCATCTTCGGCGCAGCTCACGCCAATGTTCAGCCGCATTCGGGAGCACAGGCCAACACGGCCGTCTACTTTGCAGCTGTGAAACCGGGAGATACAATAATGGGCATGAATCTGGCCCATGGCGGACATCTTACCCATGGCAGCCCAGTTAATTTATCAGGGAAATATTTTAACGTAGTCAGTTATGGGGTGGATAAAGACACGGAGACCATCGACTACGAGCAGGTAATGGAAATCGCTCACCAGGCCAAGCCTAAAATGATCGTGGTCGGGGCTAGTGCCTACCCCCGGACCCTTGATTATAAAATGTTTAAGACCATCGCCGACTCGGTTTCGGCCCTGCTGATGGTTGATATGGCACACATAGCCGGATTGGTCGCAACCGGATTGCATCCCAGCCCGGTGCCCTACGCTGATTTTGTAACCACTACCACTCATAAGACATTAAGAGGTCCCCGCGGTGGTATGATACTCTGTAATGAGGAATGGGCGGCCAAGATTGATAAGGCTGTGTTTCCTGGGATCCAGGGCGGGCCACTGATGCACGTGATAGCAGCCAAAGCAGTCTGCTTAAAAGAAGCCATGGCGGACGAGTTTTATGCCTACCAGAAGAATGTGATAGAGAATGCAACAGTTCTGGCTGATGAGCTTATAAAGCATAATTTCCGGTTGGTCTCGGGGGGTACAGATACGCACTTGATGCTGGTCGACGTCAGGAATCAGGGCCTGACCGGAAAACAGGCGGAGCAATTACTGGAAGAGGTCAATATCACTGTGAACAAGAATGCCATTCCTTTCGATCCTGAAAAACCAACCATAACCAGTGGAATCAGGATTGGAACTCCGGCAGTTACAACCCGGGGTCTTAAACCCGATGACATGGTAGAACTGGCGAAGGCTATTTCTCTGTCCTTGAATGACAGAGAACCTTCAAGTCAGGCACAAGCCCGCACCATCGTTGATGGCATTTGTAAAAAATACCCGCTGTACGGGATATAAACCTGGAAACTTAAGATACTGGAACTAGTGGAGCAAGTACCAGACTGTGACGCAACCAAATGGCGACACTGGGGCTTGCTCCTTTCAATTGGCGAGGAGGAACGGGTATGAGTAATAGAAGGCCTTCATGGGATGAATACTTCTCTCAGCTTGCCAGGATGGTAGCCAGTCGTTCCACCTGTCTACGGCGCAACGTTGGCGCACTGCTGGTGAAGGAAGAAAGAATAATCGCGACCGGATACAACGGGGCACCGCAAGGGATTCAGCACTGCCTGGATGTCGGGTGTCTCAGACAGGAAAGGGACATTCCCTCAGGTCACCGCTATGAATTATGCCGGGGGGTTCATGCGGAACAGAACGCCATCATTAATGCGGCCAGGTATGGAGTATCAACTCTCGGATCGGTCCTCTACTGTACCCATCAGCCCTGTATGTTATGTGCCCGGATGTTGGTCAACGCTGGAGTGATAAGGGTTGTACACCAGGGTGATTTTCAGGATGATCTGGCAATGGAGATTTTTCGAGAGGCAGAAGTTCAAGTTGTTGAAATCGAAATTTAAGGGGGGAGGAGCATGAGGACCAAGACCATTAGTCTTCCCCGGCTCAACCGGCTGACGCCTACCCTGGAGTCCACCGCGTTAAAGCTTATGGAGGAAGCCGGGGAGTTGGCTGAGGCTATCGGCAAGCTAAGGGGATTAAGTGGGGAAACGGTAAATATAAATGAACAACAGACCGTCGCCGTCATTATGAGTGAGCTGCTGGATGTGGCTCAAACGGCAGTCTCCATGATGTTTGTCATGGAAGAAAACTATCAGGTTGATATTGAGGAGGCGGTCGAGAAACACATTAATAAACTGTGCCGGAAAGGTTACCTGGTAAAAGAAGCAAACTAAGATATCTGAAAGGGAAATCTACTAGTGTCCAGGAATGCTAAAAATCTGTACCATAACCGTACCATAAGCGTATCAGCGACTGGTAAATTTCAGACTATTCAAAACATGAAAAAAAGAGGAATTTGCCGTCAGATAGAGAAATCAAATTTGGGTCAATAATGACCAAGGGAGAAAAATAGGAAATTATGGCAAAGAGAACCGGTAATTGGGCCAGGTCCCTGGGCAATGCCCTGTCAATGGCCACCAGCTTCGCCGCTGCAGTAGCCATTGGTTATTTTGCCGGCAGCTACCTTGACTCTAAATTTGGAACTGCACCTTACTTGATGCTGATTTTGTTGCTGCTGGGGGTAGCAACCGGGCTTAAAATCATGTATGATCAGGCATTCAGAAACGGTGCGAACCATAAGGATAAGGTAGAAGGGGAAGAGGGCGGTCGGAAATACGCACCCAGTAAAGAAATAATCACCGCCCTGGACGAGGCCAAGAAAATGGTGGCTGAGTTGGATAGATCAGATACCAAACCAAGAGACTAAGATGGGCGTAGAGGATTTAACAAGATGTATAATATATACGGTACAGGTGTAGTGATCGGTCTGGTGTTATTCGGTCTGTCAGTCTGGTTAAACCTGAAGGTGATGAAAAATGCCAGTGAAATGCCGCCCCGGGAGGCAGCCAAACATATAGTTATCCGGTATATGGGCAGAATTGCCGTGCTGACGTTACTATTAGGGTTGCTTACCTGGCTTAAAGGTTTACATTTAATTATTGGTATTCTGGGGGGGATGGTCCTCGGTAGTCTGGTCTTTCTGGTCGTAAGTCGAGGTAATCGAGCATTCTTCGAACGTTTGGTTAACAGACCTGGAGGACGGTGCTGAGCGGGTATATCAAATCTCAAAAAAGAAAGGGGGGGAAGTAGTGATATTTGCGTCAACGTTGTCTTTGACAGAGCCACTGTTTACAATAGCGGACAAGTTGCCAGTGCCAGATCTGATTGTTACCGAGTGGGCCATAATACTTATCATTGGGCTATTTGCGTATTTTGCAACCCGAAAAATGGAGAGAGTCCCCCGGGGGTTACAAAATGCGTTTGAAATGATAGTCCAATGGACTTTCGATTTCTTTGGGCAGATGTTGGGTGAGTCGGTGGCCAAGAAATGGGCACCATTGTTGTCAACCTTTTTCTTGTTTATTCTGGTGTGCAACTACAGTGGGTTACTCCCAGGGGCAGCCTATATCGATGGTTTTAAGGCGCCCACCAGTGATTGGAACATCACAGCCACTCTCGCGATTATTGTGTTTTTCACGGTGCAAATAGCCGGATTTAGAGAGCACAAAATGGGTTATTTCGGACATTTCATCAAACCAATGCCGTTAATGCTGCCGTTAAACATCCTCGAAGAAGTAGCTCGTCCACTGTCCCTGACGCTCCGTCTATTTGGTAACGTTTTCGGAGAAGAAATGATAATTGGCTTTCTGCTGATGATGGCCCCATTCCTAATACCGATGCCAATGATGGCCTTAGGAGTATTGACCGGCGCAATACAGGCTATTGTGTTTACCATCCTGGCATCTAGCTACATTTCATCAGCTACAAGTGAAGGCCACTAAACTTTTACAGTAATAGTTCTTATTCGGATCAGTGAAGAAAAGAAATGCAACATTCACTGAAGCATGAAAGGAGGGAAATGTAATGGAAGGGATGTTCGCTATTGGTGCCGGTCTCGCCGTTGCCGTTGGAGCTCTGGGCGGTGGAATCGGACAAGGTATCGTCGGGGGAAAAGCTCTGGAGAGTATTGCCCGGCAGCCCGAAATCGCAGACCAAGTTAGAACCCTGCTGTTCATCACACTTGCTTTTATCGAGACCCTAACTATTTACGGCCTGCTCATCGCGTTCATGCTAGTGGGTAAGATTTAATAACATCAGCAGACAGTGGGAGTCTAACGCGTAGTTTGGGCGATGAGAAAACACGATAGGATAACTCATCGCCCACAAAACTATCTTACCGTAAACGAATGGAGGTAGACATGCCTGTGAGAAGAAGAAAATGGTTAGCCCTGGCGGTCCTACTCCTGAGCATGCTTATCGTAATGGGATTGGCAACCTCCTGTTTAGCATCGGAGGAAGGAGTACCACCCTTTCCCGATATAGCAAAGATAGGGTGGACCGCAGTCAACTTTTTCCTATTGCTAGCCATACTATATAAATTCGGTTTCAATCCTGTCAGTAACATGTTGGAAGAGCGGACCAACACTATCGAGAGTTCTTTGAAACATGCTGAGGAATTATTGGTTGAAGTTGAGCAGATGCGTAAGGACTCAGCTGCTGAACTCGCTGATGCTCGCAGAGAGGCTCAGGAAATCGTGGCCCGGGGCACTCAAATTGCAGAAGAAACAAAGAATGAGATCATATCAAAGGCCGAGGCTGAAGCAACCGCTCATAAAAACAAGGCAATTGCCGAAATTCAGGCGGAGAAGGAACAGGCTCTTTCAGAATTGCGCGATACCGCAGCCACGCTGGCTATTATGGCCGCAGAAAAAGTCTTGGGCAGGGCTTTGACTGACCAAGATCATCAGGCAATGGTCAAGGACTTTATTAAGGATGCGGGAGATATGCTATGTTAAACAAGAGTGTCGGTAGGCGCTATGCAGAAGCCTTTTTCGCCATCGCCCAGGAGCAGAAAAAAATTGATGAGTTCCAGCAGGAATTGGGTGAAGTTGTGGACGTTATCATGTCCAATGAGGATCTCAAAGCGTTTATGTTTCATGTGCTTATACCCCCTCAGGAGAAGAAAGATATCCTGTCCCGGCTGTTTGCGGATCGGGTTTCAGTGAGCACTCTTAATTTCCTGAACCTGGTTATGGACAAAAGAAGAGCCGATCACCTGGGAGTAATGTTTGACGAGTATCAAACAATGGCTGATGAAAGTAAAAATGTCCTGAAGGCTGAAGTAACATCAGCCAAGCATGTTAAAGAACAGGACCTTGCGCAACTGGAAAAGACCCTGTCGGAAGCGACCGGCAAAAAGGTCAGAGTAATGCTGACTGTAGATCCGTCATTGATCGGCGGAGTCAAAGTCCGCATCGGGGATAGGGTTATTGATGCCAGCGTTGTAAAGAAACTTGACATGCTAAAATCAAGCCTCAAAAAAGTTAAGATCAGCTAGATAGGGGTGAGGTATTAAATGAGTATTAGACCGGAAGAGATTAGCGCTATTCTCAAGCAGCAGATAGAGCGCTACCAATCTGAGGTCGAAGTCAGCAACGTTGGTACCGTCATCTTTGTTGGTGACGGTATTGCGAGGATCTATGGTCTGCAGAATGCCATGGCCGGAGAATTGTTGGAATTCCAGGGCGGCACTTACGGGATGGTACTGAACCTCGAGGAAGATAACGTCGGTGCCGTGTTACTTGGTGAGTTTTCACACATAAAAGAAGGCAGTATGGTTAAGGGGACCGGAACTATCATGTCCGTACCCTGTGGTCATGCCATGCTGGGCCGCGTAGTGAATGCTTTGGGTCAGCCAATTGACGGCAAGGGACCAGTAAATACCGACAAATACCGTCCAGTGGAACGGGTGGCCCCCGGGGTGGTAAAGCGGGCACCGGTTAATACTCCGATGCAGACGGGTCTAAAGGCTATCGACTCCATGGTTCCCATTGGCAGAGGCCAACGTGAGCTTATAATCGGTGACCGTCAGACTGGGAAGACCGCTATCTGCGTCGATGCGATCATAAACCAAAGGGAAAAGAAGGATATGATCTGCATCTATGTGGCTATTGGTCAGAAGCAGTCAACCGTGGCCAGTGTGGTCCAGAAACTTGAAGAAACCGGGGCCATGGATTATACCATCGTCGTAGCAGCTACCGCCTCTGAGCCGGCACCTTTGGTCTATTTGGCACCTTATGCAGGGGTAGCAATTGCCGAGGAATTCATGGAAGGTGAGAACGCGGATGTTCTTATCATTTATGACGACCTCTCCAAACATGCGGTGGCCTATCGTGAGATGTCGCTGCTCCTTAGAAGGCCTCCCGGACGTGAGGCTTATCCCGGAGACGTTTTTTATCTCCACTCACGCCTCCTGGAGCGCGCCTGTAAATTAAGCGATGAAATGGGCGGAGGCTCAATAACCGCTCTGCCTATAATAGAAACTCAGGCTGGTGACGTTTCCGCCTATATCCCAACCAACGTTATTTCGATAACCGACGGACAGATCTACCTGGAAACCGACCTCTTTTATGCAGGTCAGAGACCGGCTATAAACGTTGGTCTTTCGGTTTCCCGCGTTGGCGGATCGGCCCAGATCAAGGCTATGAAATCGGTTGCCGGACAGCTGCGTCTGGACCTGGCACAGTATCGTGAACTGGCAGCCTTTGCTCAGTTCGGTTCAGACCTGGACAAATCAACGATGGCCCGGTTGAATCGAGGAGAAAAGGTGCAAGAGGTCTTGAAACAAGGTCAATATGAGCCGTTCCCGGTTGAGGAACAGGTAGTATCCATTTATTGCGGTGTCAATGGCTGGCTGGATGATATACCCACCGATAGGATAAAAGCTTTTGAAGTGGAGTTCATCAAGTTTATGCGGAGCAGCCATCCGGAAATTCTAAAGGGTATTAAAGAGTCCAAGGTAATAGGCGATGAAGAAGGGCTGAAGAAGGCCATTGAGGAATTCAAAGCCATCTTCGCGACTTAGGTGGTGAGAAAGTAATGGCTGGAAAGGGAGTAAGAGAATACAAGCGGCGCATCAGAAGCGTCAATAATACCAGGCAGATCACGAAGGCCATGAAAATGGTAGACGCAGCCAAGTTGAGAAAGGCTCAAGAGAAGGCTGAGTCATCTCGTCCCTATACCGGCAAACTACAAGAGGTTCTTGCCAGGCTGGTTGCGATGTCGGTTCAAGCCAAGCACCCCCTGCTGGAAAAACACGATCCGATTAAACGGGTTACCTATGTGGTAGTTACAGCAGACCGGGGACTGTGCGGGGCGTTTAACACCAACATTATTAGGCGAGCCAACCAGGCTATCAGTGAGGACGAAAGGCCGGTTGAAGCAGGCATAGTGGCGGTAGGTAGGAAAGCTCGCGACTTTTACCGCAAGCGGGGATATAACCTGCAGGGAGATTTCATTAACCTGGGTGACAAACTTGATTACACCCAGGCCAGGGAGATAGGCCAGTTCATAGCCCAACTGTACGAAGAGGGCGCGGCTGATGAAGTCTATCTTGTATATGCTCACTTTGTTAATGCGATGCGGCAGATTCCAACGGTGCAAAAAGTATTGCCCGTTGAAACACCAGAAGAGATCACGGCTGAGGCAGAAGAATTCGCCAAGTTTGCGCCGGATTATATCTATGAGCCTAATGTAGATGAAATCCTGATCAGCCTGCTGCCTCGTTACCTGATGAGCCAGGTGTATCACGCCATGTTAGAATCCAAGGCCAGCGAGCATGGCGCACGTATGACGGCTATGGGGAATGCGACCGAAAACGCGTCAGAGTTGGTTGATATACTAACGCTGGAGATGAATAAGGCTCGGCAGGCTTCTATTACCAGTGAAATAATAGAGATCTCCGGCGGCGCGGAAGCTCTGAAAAAAGGAGGCAAGTAGAGGATGGCAAAAGAAACATACGGCCAGGTCGTCCAGGTTATCGGCCCCGTAGTAGATATACGCTTTCAACCTGGTGAACTGCCGGATTTGATGTACGCGGTTAAAATTGACAACGGCATGCAGGGCCCGGGTTTTGTATCTCCGATCGAGATAGAGGTTACTCTGGAAGCTATGCAGCTGCTCGGGAACGACGTTGTTCGCTGTGTCGCTCTGCAGCCCACAGACGGTATCCAAAGAGGTATGACTGCAATGAATACCGGCGCGGCCATAAGTGTGCCGGTTGGAGAGAGCACACTCGGCCGAATTATGAATGTCCTGGGACAGCCGGTTGATGAGTTGGGCCCGGTTCAGGCCGATGAATATTGGGAGATTCACCGGAAACCCCCGCTTCTCACCGACCAGACCCCGGCTACCACCATGCTGGAAACTGGGGTAAAAGTGCTGGACCTTATTTGCCCATACGCCAAGGGTGGTAAAATTGGACTGTTTGGCGGTGCTGGTGTTGGTAAGACCGTTGTTATTATGGAGCTGATTCGTAATATTGCTTACGAACACGGTGGTTATTCGGTTTTCACCGGTGTTGGTGAGAGGACCCGTGAAGGGAACGACCTCTGGAACGAGATGAAAGAGTCAGGCGTTTTGGCCAAGTGTGCCTTGATCTACGGGCAGATGAACGAACCTCCCGGAGCGCGTCTGCGTGTAGGATTGACCGGCCTGACGGTTGCTGAATATTTCCGTGACGTTCAGGGCCAGGACGTACTGATATTTATCGATAATATATTCCGGTTTGCCCAGGCGGGTAACGAGGTTTCTGCTTTGTTGGGCCGTATGCCTTCGGCGGTTGGCTACCAGCCAACCCTGGCAACCGACATGGGTTTGCTTCAGGAGCGGATCACATCTACCGTTAAAGGTTCGATAACCTCGGCGCAGGCGGTATATGTACCGGCTGATGACCTGACTGACCCGGCCCCGGCCACCACCTTTGCTCACCTGGACGCAACCACGGTTCTGTCCCGGCAGATCGCAGAATTGGGAATATATCCTGCGGTTGACCCGTTGGACTCAACCTCTCGGATCCTTGACCCGAATATCGTGGGCATGGACCATTACAATGCCGCCCGGGGTGTGCAGAAGGTTCTGCAAAGGTACAAAGAGCTTCAGGATATAATAGCTATCCTGGGTATGGATGAATTGACGGACGAAGATAAACTGGTCGTTGCTCGCGCACGTAAGATTCAGAGGTATCTATCACAACCGTTCCATGTTGCAGAACAGTTTACCGGTTCACCTGGTATCTACGTACCGATTCAGGAAACGGTTAAAGGTTTCACAGAAGTTTTGGAAGGCAAGTATGACGACCTTCCAGAAGCAGCCTTCTTCATGGTCGGGAACATTGATACGGTGATTGAAAGAGCAAGGCGATTGGAGGCGTAGTCTATGGCGGATAACACCTTTTTACTTGAGGTGGTTACTCCGGAGCGCATTGCACTGAGTGAGGAAGTGCAATTCTTAGTAGTACCCGCTATGGAAGGTGAGCTGGGGATACTGAGGAGCCACGCCCCCATAGTTGCCGGACTGAAAATCGGGGTACTAAGATACACCATGCCGAATGGCGAGATCCATTATATGGCACTCAGTGGTGGGCTTATGGAAGTGATCGACAATGACGCCAAGGTTTTGGCCGAGACCGCCGAACATGGCCGTGAGGTTGATTTGCTCAGAGCCAAGGCGGCCAAGGAGCGTGCCGAGCGGAGACTTGCTGAGAGACAGGACCAGATCAGCTACGTACGTGCTCAGATGGCATTGCTCCGGGCAATTGCCAGAATCAGGGCGTCAGAACTGGAACGAAACTAACAATCAATAATAAGCCGGGGCAACCCGGCTTATTATAACCTCGGAATTGTATTAGAGAGAAACGATTAGTAGGAGGAATTACTAACTTAAGGTAATCAGGGGGATCTTCAATTGGCTAGTCTGCAGAAACTTTTCCTCTTACTTATTTTGAGCTATTTGGTGGTAAAATTAGTATTGGCATTGCTGTTGTATGGTGTCACCAGGAGCGTGGAGGAAAAAGGACTGGAATACCACCAAAAAAGAGAAGAGCTTAAAGATAAGACCGTGTAACCCACGGTCTTGTTTTTTTGTATTTCGGGGACACCATACTAAATTGTTCCGGGTAGATGAATTTGCCGGAATAATTTAGTGGGTGACAGTGGGACGAGGAACCTCTCCCTGTCCCAAAACCCCTCGCCCCCCTTGTGACATTATTCATAAATGCCAACAGCATCAAATTTCTTCCGTGAACATAAAATAAAATGAGACACTATCTCAATTGCAGTAAGTTTAAAAGAAGGAAATTACGCAAGTGTGGCGAATAGTGTTAACACCTAAATTTACAGAATATATTATACAATAAGGAGTAGGCAGGATGGTTCCCATGGAACCGGAATGCATCATCTAAAAAGTCTCAGGAATTGACTCAGCGGTAATACCAGGAAAGGGGGTGATGGGTTAGGTTTGGCGTCCGGTTAATACAGAGAGAAAAGGAGGAGGAGTTATGGGAGGGACGGTGGCTATAGGAGCGGCCATGTCCGTGGCACTGTCCGGCTTGGGCGGCAGCCTTGGGCAAGGCTATGTAGGCTCAAAGGCTTTAGAAAGTATTGCTCGCCAACCCGAAGTTTCTGATCAGGTACGTACCCTGCTTTTCATCACCTTAGCCTTCATTGAGACTCTAACCATTTATGGATTGTTGATCGCTTTTATGCTTGTCGGCAAGATTTAGCATACACTCACCAAAAGACAAGTCTTTCAACCTGACCATCGTTAATCACAATCATATGTACCAGCAAACAGGCCAGTAAAGACATCTTAAGCACACGGTGCTTAGGAAGGGGAGGAGTTTATGACCCTACTCCAGAAAGTCTTTCTCCTGTTCGCTGTAATGTATCTTCTAGCTAAAGGGGTCATCTTCTTCGCCCTCTACCTGGTTACGTTACGTGTAGAAAAAAAGGCTCTGGCTTTTAAAAGAAAAAGAGAGAAAATTTTAAGGAAAAGATGGCTCCAGAATCGGGAATTATATCGGAAACAATACGAAGACTATGAGAAACGGAAGAGGCTAATGGATACGGAATAAATCTGGCAAGGCCTCCAATGATTAACCGCATAACCGCGTCTCGTATTAACAAAGCGTATTATGGCAACGAAACCTGGGAAGACGTTCGGACATGAAAGTGTTGGTTCGAAGGTACCCACACAGGATCTATTCACCGCCTGGTTAGGTGGGTAGACATTATGAAAAGCTCGTACATAGATATACAGAGTATGAGAACGGAGGAGGAGGTGTTGCCACACGACTGCGCTTCAAAAAGTATTTCTACTGATTGCAGTAGGGTACGTAATGTTTAAAGTCGTACTGGGTATTGTGATGTATATCATAACCCTTAAGGTGGAGAAAAAAGGTCTTGAACGCAAGCAGCGTAGAGAGACTTTATTAAGAGCCCGGAGAATGAAAAACATGGAGTTGTACCGCAGGCAATATCTTCAACTAGAAGAGAGAAAGAAAGACCTCGCGGCTATGTAGCAATATTAACAGCAGCGATTCATCAACTGACAATATATAATGGAAACCCCGTTATTACGGGGCTTTTATTTTTCTTGCAGCGGCTTACAGTACCACCTGCCACCGGAGCGTATCAGCAACCTCAGGTCTGTAACTAACCTGGCATTCATAATAAAGTATTGCGAAGAATCAAAGGAGGTTGATGATAGTGAGGGGACGTACCGGAGGACGTTTTGGCTTGATTTTAGTGGCTTTGTCTATCCTTATTGGTGTTATTGTTGTAATCGAGACCAAACCAGGCAAGTGGCAGGATGAATTAATGATTAGCCTCTTGTTATCTGCTGACCGGACTACCCAAGATATATCGCTCGAGGATTACCTGGTTGGAGTGGTATTAGCCGAAATGCCGGCCAGTTTCGAGTTTGAAGCCCTGAAAGCACAGGCGGTCTGCGCCCGTACCTATACCCTGAAAAAGTATTTTTCTACGTCCGGGCATGAAGGTGAGGCAACCATCTGTGACAACCCCAAACACTGCCAGGCATTTGTGACCCCGGAGGATTACTTGAAACGCTACCCTGATAATAAATGGGCGGTCAATAAGGTTATACGGGCGGTAATGGACACCAGAGGCGAGGTGATCACTCTGAACGGACAACTGATCGAACCGGTATATCACTCAACCTGCGGGGGCCATACCGAGAGTTCGCAAACTGTCTGGGGTCATGAACACTGTTATCTCCAGGGGGTTCCATGTCTGTGGGATAGTTCGTCCCCTTATTACCGGAAGGTGCTCAATATTCCAATTGAAGAGTTCCAGAGAAATCTTAATCTTGATCCCGCAACGCCCCCGATTCCGCGGAAACTTGAGTCGAACGAAAACGGTACGGTGGCTCAGATCGCCTGGGGCAAAACCATCATGAATGGGCAGCAGGTCCGGCGGGCATTGGATCTCCCGTCTGCGAAGTTTACCATTGATATAGACGGTGATGAGGTTGCAGTTACCACCATGGGTAACGGTCACGGGGTGGGACTTTGTCAATATGGAGCGAATGGCCTGGCCAAGGAGGGGAAAAACTACCAGATGATACTGCACTACTATTACCAGGATATCGCTTTATATAGGGTAGACTATTAAGACAGACCGTATTTTGGAACCCATCTCCGGGGGTTTGGCGACCCGTTCAGAATCGACGAAGAATTGGTCTCGCAGGTGTTAATTTATGGATTGTCAGGTAAGTTTCTGGTCTGGGTTGCACAATTCGCCACCTGAACACCGCTTATCAGTGAGGCGATAACCCGGCTAATATGCGATTTTGGGTTCCTATAACCGGTTTGCGGGACTTGGTTGTTCAGAATCTTACCGGGGCCCTGCAGACTTTTTGAGCCGCCTTTCCGCGGTACCTTAATGAATACGCCGCTGCCTGGCCGAATAAACATTTAAAAAAGGCTGGGGGGAAAGCGGTGCAAAACTATATTCGCAAACGCGCGGTAAAGGTGGGTAAGTACATAATTCGGACATCGGCAACAGTCAGGCAGACTGCCGATGTCTTTGGAATATCCAAAAGTACTGTCCACAAGGATGTTTCCGAACGCCTGCCCAGAATTAATAAAGAGCTGGCCGAAGAAGTAAATAAAGTAATGTTGAGAAATAAAGCGGAACGTCACCTTAGAGGTGGGGAGGCAACCCGTCAAAAATACATGTCGCAAAACCAGAATTAAGAATTAATATGTAAGGAAATGAAGGAATATCCTCCTTCTCATCGAAGTATATCGCAATGAAGACATGCAATAAATGGTTGACAGGAGGGGCATAGGTGTTTTTTTCCGAGGATGTGGGCATAGACCTGGGAACTGCCAGTATCCTGGTTTTTCGCAAGGGTAAAGGGATAGTACTACAGGAGCCTTCTGTAGTGGCAATTGATAGAGACACTGACCGCGTGATCGCGGTTGGCGAGGAGGCCCGGCGTATGCTCGGGCGTACTCCGGGTTATATTGTTGCGCTTCGTCCATTGAGGGACGGAGTTATCGCTGATTATGAAACGACTGAAAAGATGCTTACCTATTTTATCCGTAAAGTAGTAGGCAAGCGGTTGATGTTCAAACCGCGGATTATAGTCTGCGTGCCTACCGGCGCTACTGATGTTGAGGAAAGGGCGGTGCGGCAGGCTACGCTGCAGGCCGGTGCCAGACAGGCTTTTTTGATTGAAGAGCCCCTGGCTGCGGCTATGGGAGCTGGGATTAACATCTCAGATCCAACTGGCAACATGATAGTTGACGTAGGTGGGGGTACCACCGATATAGCGGTTTTGTCTCTCGGAGGTATAGTCTGTCGAAGCTCTCTCCGTATTGGCGGGGACAAGTTCGACGATGCCATCATTCGCTACGTAAGGCGTGAACACAATCTCCTGATAGGGGAACGAACCGCAGAGGAAGTAAAAATTCAGATCGGTACTGCCTATCCGCCATATCAGAACAAAGAGGACGTTATGGATGTGAGGGGCAGGGACCTTTTGACCGGGCTTCCCCGAACCATCAAGGTTACCTCCCGGGAAACCTGGTTTGCCCTCCAGGAGGTACTTGAGGCCGTCATTAACGCGATCAAGGAAGTTCTCGAAAAAACACCACCTGAATTGGCATCTGACATATTGAATAATGGAATAGTTATGACCGGAGGCGGCGCTCTCCTTCATGGTCTGGACATGCTGATCTCCAGTCAAACTAATCTGCCGGTGCATGTCGCCGATGATCCCATATCCTGTGTGGCCCTGGGAACCGGAAGGGCCTTGAACAATATTGGCTACCTGACAACTAAAAGACAGGCAGCCCGAAGGGTGCTGTAAAACGGCGGTCCGTTACGCTGGTTATACCGAACAGAAACAGGCCGTCCTTCTTTTGTCTAAAGATAGATCTGAAATAGCCGATACTTTATTTAAGGACTTAATATGTGAGGCAGGCCAGTTTTGCGGTTGAAATAATCCTGGACTGTTCTCCAGTACGATCTATGAGGTGAAATCTTGATTAGAGGACTATATACAGCGTGTTCCGGGATGATGCTGCAGATGACCCGGCAGGACACCCTGGCCAACAACCTGGCCAATGCCAACACTACCGGTTTCAAGAAGGACACGGTGATTTCCCAGGACTTTCCGTCGTTACTGATAACAAGAATGGGAGAGACCATGAGCAAGCCGCAAAAGGTCGGCAGCTTGGGGACTGGGACCGCTGTTCAGCAAATCGTGACTGATTACAGTGTCGGTGCGTATACGGCTACCGGAAATTCGTTTGATTTGGCCTTGGGTTCAGATTGCTTTTTCAGCATTGAAACCGCTGAAGGGATATGCTATTCACGAAACGGTGCTTTCAGCGTTGATTCTGAAGGAAGACTCGTCAATGCCAACGGACAACCGGTATTGGGTGCCTACGGCCACATATACGTCGATGGACCTTTTGTGGTTGACGAGCAGGGTAATGTGCTCCAGGATGGCGAAATAATTAATACCCTGGATATCGTTAGATTTTCGGATAAGTCAATGCTGGTCAAGATTGGGGATGATTTGTTTGCTATGGGTGATCAGGAGGCGGAGATACCCGTCCACCCTCGGGTTCTGCAGGGACACCTGGAGTCGTCCAATGTCAACCCGGTAAAAGAGATGGTCGATCTTATCACTGTAGTCCGCGCCTATGAGGTCATGCAGAAGGTGATTCAGGCAGAAGATCAGACACTGGACAAACTCATCAATCAAGCCGGCAGCAGGTAACAGACAAGAGCTTTTCTTTGGATAATAAGTGCAGGGGCGTTACACCATGAGCGCCCCTGTCTTTGTTATACAATTGCATGCCTGCGCGATAAGTATTAAGATTTTAGTTGTAATTACTCGGGAGGATTCGTCATTTGCGTCTTGAGCAGACAGAAGTACTCGGATGTCGCCTGGATATAGTTGACATGCCTAAGGCCTTACAGGTTATCGAGGACGCGATTCAAAAGCGGGAGTTATCCCAGGTAATAACCTTAAACGCCGAGATGATATACCGGGCGCAGCATAACCAGCAGTTGAGGGACATATATTCACAGGCCCGGCTGGTGACACCTGACGGGATTGGTGTTGTCTGGGCCCTGCGACGTGCTGGCTGGGAGATTAGCCGGCGGGTAACCGGTGTCGGCCTGACCTTGGAGATCCTGGGCCTTGCCCGGGAGAAAAACTGGCGCATCTTTCTCCTGGGAGCTGAACCAGGGGTTGCCCAAGAGGTGGCCCGTAAACTGGCCGCAGCTGAGGATTCACTGGAGATTGCCGGAGTACATCACGGGTACTTTGCTGATGAGGAATCCCCAACCATTATTGATCTGATCAGGGCCGCGCGGCCAGATATACTACTGGTTGGATTAGGAGCTCCTCGTCAGGATATCTGGATCGCCCAACACCTGGACGAGCTCCAGGTACCAGTATGCATCGGGGTTGGCGGTACCTTTGATGTCCTGGCAGGCAAAGTCAGGCGCGCGCCCCGAATATGGCGCCGCCTGGGACTGGAATGGCTCTATCGACTGATAAGCGAACCAAAAAGGATCAAGCGGCAGTTGGCCCTACCCCGGTTTGCATGGTTGGTATTAAGGCAGGGCCAGAAAGGAAAACGCCGTGGCTGACCCTAAACAAATTGATTCCTACGTTGAAGCCCTAAGCTGGCCTGTTTGGATGCATAAGTATTAAGGAGCTGGTTGACGCAGCATCGCTGCGACACTCTGCATTCTGGAGGTAAGAAGCCAGACATCGGAAGCGGAATTTGGAACGCGCAAGATTAAATACAATGTCCCTATTTACCAACCAATTTGTCCGCTGCCCCTTCGCCGTGAGATTAAAAGATGTGAAAATCAATGCGAAGTATGTCAAAGAATACTTATGCGTGCAAACAAGCGAAATGAAACTTACATACTTACACATTAAACAGGCAAGGAGTTACCATGCGTATAGTGTTGTCAGGTTATTATGGCTTTGATAATGCGGGTGATGAGGCCCTGCTTACTGCCATCAGTAACTCGCTTCGAGCAGTAGACGCAACAACTGAGATTACGGTTTTGTCCGGAAACCCGGAACGAACCGCTATAGTGCATGGGATTCGTGCCGTCAGCCGGATTAATCCCCTGGTGCTGGTAAAAGAATTATCCCGGGCCGACCTCCTGATTAGTGGGGGCGGAAGCCTCTTGCAGGATGTGACGGGTCCTCTCTCTATACCCTATTATTTAGGAATTGTCGTGCTGGCCAAGCTGCTGAATACCCGGGTGGTTTTTTATGCCCAGGGTGTGGGTCCGGTAGGCAGGAGGATAAGCCGGTGGCTGATCAAGCTGGTTGCCAACCGGGTAGACCTGATAACTCTGAGGGATGCTGCATCAGCCGAATTACTCAGGGCCATTGGAGTTCACCGACCTCCGATGTCGGTAACCGCCGACCCCGTATTTGCCTTGCGCCCTGCCGCAGAAGAAGTAAGCCGGGCTGAGTCCTATCTCAATGACTTGGGAATTGATAAAAATCAGGGTATTATCGGGGTATCCATCCGTTACTGGAATACCTTTTCCGACCAGCAGATGGCTCGGCTGTTGGATAAGCTGGCGGAAAAGGGACATCCGTTGTTGCTCATCCCGCTCCAGCACCCGGTTGATTTGGAATACTCATATCAGATCAAGCGTCTTATGAAGTCCACGGTTACAATCGCAGATGCCCAGTTTACTTCAACTGAACTGATGGGTCTTATCTCCCATTTGAGGTTACTGGTAGGAATGAGACTGCATTCCCTGATATTTGCCGCCTGTGTGGGGACTCCTTTCGAAGGCATATCCTATGATCCCAAGGTGGATACTTTCCTCAGACAATTCGGTAAAACCCCCTTATTTGACAGTGCCGGCTTCAACCTGCAAGCCGTGGTTGATAGAGTTAATCAGGCCATCATAAGCCGCGATGACAAAGCATCAATCATACTTGAGCAGGCAGCGGAGCTTAAGGAGAAGGCAGATCAAAACGCCAGGCTGGTACTAAGTGTGGTGTAAGACACACTCTCCCCCTCCCCACTGTCCCATCACTCGACAATGACGGATACTCCAGGTCAAACAAGCAGGAAAACTGCCAATAACTATCGAAGTAGGTGTCATATTTAGCATTAGAGGAATAATCTGATGGCCCGCCAAAAAACCAAAAAAAAGAAAAGCCCCCAGCGGATCCTGGTACTGGATACCGGCACCCGTTCGATAATGGGTGTCCTGCTGGAAAAGACCGATGAAATAGTGGTTCGTGCGGTAGAATACCTGGAACACGAAACACGGTCAATGTACGATGGGCAGATTCACGATGTGGAGGCGGTTGCCGCTGAGATTGCCGTTATCAAGGAACGGATGGAGAAAGCCACGGGATTAAGGCTGAAAAAGGCTGCGGTTGCTGCGGCCGGCAGAGCTTTAAAAACAGCAACCGGGACGGTAACAGCCTCTCGCCCCCATATGCTGGAGATTACCTGGGAAGAGATCAAAGCCCTGGAACTGGAAGCGGTCCAGAAAGCCCAGATAAAAATTGCCGGTGAGGACAAGACGCCGCAAGGTCATTTCTGCGTGGGTTACAGCGTGATCAATTACATCCTGGAAGACCAGGTTCTGCAGAATCTGGTTGGCCAGATGGGACATAAGGTGGGAGTAGAGGTAATTGCAACCTTCCTGCCGCGGGTGGTTGTTGACAGCCTGTTTGCCGCACTGAGAAAAGCAGGCCTGGAGGTTGAAAGTCTCACCCTGGAGCCTATTGCGGCACTGACGGCGGCGATACCCCCGAAGATGAGGCTTCTGAACCTGGCACTGGTGGATATCGGAGCCGGAACCTCGGACATTGCCATAGTTCAGAAAGAAAAAATATGTGCGTATGCCATGGTGCCGATAGGGGGAGATGAGGTCACCGAGACCCTGGCGGGGCGATACCTTCTGGATTTTAACACCGCTGAAATGGTTAAACGTCAGTTGAATAATGATACTACTCTGACCTTTGCTGATGTTCTGGAAAACCAGGTCACGGAGACAGCAGAGGTAATTATGGAGTGTATCAGGCCAACCATCAGAGAACTTGCCACCGCCGTGGCTCGGGAGATCCTGAAGGCCAACCAGAAAACACCGGATGCGGTCATCTGTGTAGGCGGAGGCAGTCTGACTCCCGGACTGCTTCAGGATTTGGCCAGTGCTCTGGAGTTAACCGTCAATCGGGTAGGCCTTCGTACCCGGGAGACCCTGGACTGGATTAGAGGTGACCACCCTGCTCTTACTGGTCCCCAGGCCATAACCCCAATTGGGATTGGGTTAAACGCCATGAATTCCCGCTTGCTCCCTATGGTCAGAGTCAAGGTAAATGGCCATGAAATCCCACTCTGGGGACTGCAGGAAATAACAGTCTCCACCGCCCTATTAGCATCGGGATTCAGTCTTAGCAATATATACGGACGTCCTGGGATGGGGCTGACGGTTGAGGTTAATCAGGTTCTCAAGTCCTTCAGAGGCACTTTGGGAGTACCTCCTGTTATTAAGGTTAATGGCACACCGGCGGGCCTTGATACCCCACTCCAGGCGGGAGATAGTGTAGAGTTTGTACCCGGTCAGGATGGTGAGGATGCCAAGGTCCTGGTTAAGGACCTGATCGAACCCGTCGAGGGTACTGTATTTATAAATGGGGAACCGGTCACAGTTTCACCTCGGGTACGTGTTAACGGGGAACTCTGGGGGTGGGATGAACCAATTCCTGACCGGGCCAAGATAGAGGTAATTATGGGTCAGCCCTTGACAGAATTGTTCGCTGGTTTCGGAATCGATGCCGATACCCTCGATCGGCGTACCTTTAGGTTTATTGTTAATGATCAGGAGACTTTCCTGGAATGGAGTCCTTACAGGGTCCGGATAAATGGCGAGGAAACGAGCCTTAGCAGCGTGGCTCAATTTGGAGACCAGATCAGCTTTGCTATCCAGGAGGCACCGAGGCTGAGGGAGGTGCTGGAAATTGACCAAAATCCGCCGCAGGTAGAATTGACGGTCAATAAAGAACCCGTGGTTCTTTCCAAAGGGGGCACCATGCTGCATATGAATGGAAACCCGGTTACTCTGGACCATGTACTGGAGGATGGAGCCGTGATTAAATACAAACTCCAGGAGAGTTTGACTATTGTCAGCGACCTGCTCAACCATATTACTATAACCCCCAGGCCTTCCGGAAACCTGATTATCAGAGTTAACGGTCTTGATGCGGGCTTTACAACTCCGGTACACTCCGGAGACCAGGTTGACTTGTATTGGGAAGATGTTGACTGAAAAGCCTTCGGTTATCCTCTGAACTTCGCCCGTACACTCGGATTAAACACCTTATCACCATGCCTATTGAGCTTCCCCCGCCATCACCGAACTGGATAGTCTCTCATTTCTCCAGGATTAACCCTTAATCGCAAGGAAATATTAGAAAATCAAAGAAAGGTTAATAATAGTCAAAGATGACGGTCGTATTTGCCCGTCTATTATCTTTGCGTTTTCTGCGGTACGGAATAAAATAAGAATTGAAAGGTCAAATAAAGTCAAAGGGGAATCAGAGTCGATGCGAAGCCTGGCTGACAGGATTGAAAGCTATCTAAAAGTACTGATTGAGCGCAGTGACAATGATGAGGTGGAGATTCAACGTATTGAACTGGCTGAGACTTTCCGGTGTGCTCCGTCTCAAATTACTTATGTACTCGGCACCCGGTTCACCCTGGATGAGGGGTTTATAACCGAAAGCAAGCGTGGTGGGCGCGGGTTCATAAAGATTCG
Organism: Syntrophomonadales bacterium; assembly: GCA_050951725.1. GTDB lineage: Bacteria > Bacillota > Syntrophomonadia > Syntrophomonadales > DTU052 > DTU052. The sequence continues at coordinate 301,353 of JBMNJO010000024.1, forward strand.
CAAGATACCAGCGGAAGAGAAGGCGGCCAGACCAGGAATCGCTCAGGTTCAGGCGGAGAACATTATAAGAGAACTTGAGGCAACTGGTTTCTTGACCAGCCGGGAGGCTCAATTGCTGCAGGCCATTATTAACCGGGAGGTCCTGGACCTGCCCACTAATGAACGTGATTATATCAGGTACCAAATTATGAAGACAGTAATAAATCTAATGGAGGGATAAAAGATGTACTGTGATGAATGCAAATCCAGACCGGCGGCGGTGACCATCAAGGAAGTATTCAACGGGAAACAGGTAGAGCTTCATCTTTGTCCAGAGTGTGCCGCTCAGAAAGGGGTTGGCTTCTTTAATCTGGGAGGTACATCATTGCCCAAGTTGCTGGGAAGTTTCTTTGGATTTGGGCCGATAAATGTTGGGCAGGTGCAACCACCCGTTGTTACCGGCAAGTCCTGCCCCAATTGTCATATCAATCTGAAGGTCATCAGCCAACAAGGCAGGTTAGGCTGCAGTCAATGCTATGAGGTGTTTGAGGAGCAGCTGGAACCTACCCTGAGAAGAATTCATGGTAATACCATTCATACGGGGAAAATACCCAAAAGGGGAGCCAGTAAAGTCAAGCTCCAACGTGAAATTGAACAGTTAAAGGCACAATTGCAATCGGCCGTATCTAACGAACAGTATGAAAAGGCGGCTGAATTAAGAGATAAGATAAAGAATCTGGAAAAAACCAGAAGCGAGGTGAGTTAAAGATGACACTGAAGGAGCTCATCAAGAGTCCGGTAGTCAGCTGGATGGCGGCTGATGGCCCCGAGGTTGATATTGTGATCACCAGTCGCATCAGGCTCGCCCGCAACCTGGCTCAGCTGCCTTTCCCTCACCTGATGTCTGAGCAGAAGGTGGCGGAGAAGGTATGGGAAACGATAAACAATGCGTTGAAGAACGCGCCTGACCTGAAGCTGGTTTCGATGAACAAGCTATCAGATATGGAACGACAGATGCTCCTGGAGAAGCATCTCATCAGCCCCGAACATGCGGAGGTTGTTTCTCCTTATCGCGGCATCATAACCAATAAAGCAGGATCTATAGCCATCATGGTCAATGAAGAGGATCACTTAAGGATCCAGTGCCTGCTTTCAGGTCTGCAGCTTAATCAGGCTTACCGGTACGCGGATGACATCGATGATTTGCTGGAAAAAGAATTGGAATATGCGTTTGATGATCAGTGGGGCTATCTGACTTCATGCCCTACCAATGTAGGCACAGGAATGAGGGCCTCGGTTATGCTGCATCTGCCAGCTCTTACCATGACCCATCAGAAGGGAGCCGTTTTCAATAACATCGCTCAGCTTGGTTTGACAGTTCGCGGTCTATATGGGGAGGGCACGGAGGCGTTAGGCAACTTTTATCAGGTTTCGAATCAGATAACTCTGGGTCAGACTGAAGAGGATATTATCAATAATCTGTGGACGGTCACACTGCACGTTGTGGAGCAGGAGAGAAATACCAGGGAGAGATTGCAGTCGGAGATGAAGCATCAACTGGAGGATAAGGTCTGGCGTTCCTACGGGTTAATTACCCATGCGCGGGTGATTACCTCCAACGAAGCCCTGGCACTGCTGTCTGATGTTGCTTTGGGGGTGGACCTGAAAATCCTTCCTCCGATACCCCGTCAAATCATAAACGAGTTGATAGTTGCCATTAGACCAGCGCACTTGCAGGCGACCGGGGGACGAAAGATGGAAACCACCGAGCGCGATATAATCCGAGCCCAGGTTATAAAGAATACTCTTAACAAAACCAAACTGGACAGGAGGGATAATTAATGATTAGAAGATTTACGCAAAGAGCCCAGCGATCAATTCTACATGCTCAGGAAGAGGCCCGCGAAATGGGCCACCCGGCAGTGGGGACTGAACACATACTGTTGGGATTAATCAAGGAAGGTGAGGGCGTAGGTGCCCGGTCACTCCTCAATTTGGGAGTAGACCTGGAAAAAATCAGAGAAGAGATCACTAATGTTATCGGTACTCAGACCGGAGGGTGGTCGGAAGTTCCCCTCCGCGAGCTTCCTATAACGCCCCGGGCCAAACGGGTGCTGAACCTGGCTTTTGAGGAGGCCCAGTTCCAGGGAGTGAATTATGTAGGAACGGAACACCTCCTGTTGGCCTTGCTGCGCGAAGAAGATGGGATGGCAGCTCAGGTTCTTAAAAGCATGGGTATACGACTGGAGGCCGTCCGTGAACAGCTGGTTATGCTGCTGGGCGGACAACCCGGCAACGAGCAGGGAATGCCCGAGGAAAAGGGTTCACCGTTCCCACCGGCAGGATATCCCAAGAAAACCCGGACTAAGACAAAGACTCCGGTCTTGGACAGCTTCAGCCGCGATCTTACCCAGATGGCCCGGGAGAATAAGCTGGACCCGGTTATTGGCCGGGAGAAGGAGATTGAGAGGGTCATCCAGATACTGTCCCGGAGAACAAAGAATAACCCGGTTCTGATAGGTGACCCAGGGGTAGGTAAGACGGCTGTCGTCGAAGGTCTGGCGCAAAGGATTGTTGAAAACAAGGTCCCTGAGGTTTTAGCCGGCAAAAAAGTATTGGTCCTGGACCTGTCAACAATGGTGGCTGGCACTAAATATCGTGGAGAATTTGAGGACCGGCTGACCAAGGTAATAAATGAGATCAAAAATGCTGGTGATGTAATAATCTTCATCGATGAGCTTCACACCATGGTTGGTGCCGGGGCTGCCGAAGGGGCCATTGATGCTTCCAATATATTAAAGCCCTCTCTGGCTCGTGGAGAATTCCAGTGTGTTGGTGCTACCACCCTGGATGAATACCGCAAGCATATTGAGAAGGACGCGGCCCTGGAAAGAAGGTTTCAGCCGATAATCGTTGAAGAACCCTCGATGGAGGAAACTATCGCCATCTTACATGGTTTGAGAGACCGGTATGAGGCTCACCATGGTGTCAAGATAACCGACGAAGCCCTGGAGGCAGCAGCCAGACTGTCAAACCGCTATATCACTGACCGCTTTCTGCCGGATAAGGCAATTGATCTGATTGACGAAGCCTCCTCGCGAGTACGCCTGGATCGCTACGTGCTACCCGATGATCTGAAAGACCTGGAGGCTGATTTACAGAGGCTAACCGAGGAAAAACAGGAAGCTATCAATGCCCAGGAGTATGAAGCGGCAGCCAGACTCCGTGATGAGGAACAAAAACTGAAGGCCGAGGTCGAACAGAAACGTAAAGAGTGGGTAGGGCGCCGTAACCTGGACAGTGGAGTGGTTGCGGAAGAGGATATTGCGGATATCGTCTCCAGTTGGACCGGGGTTCCGGTAACCAAACTTACAGAGGGTGAATCAGCCCGTGTAGCTAATCTGGAGGAGGTCCTCCACCAGCGGGTTATTGGGCAGGAGGAGGCCGTAACTGCAGTAGCCAGGGCCGTAAAACGTGCGCGCGCAGGATTGAAAGATCCCAAACGCCCCATTGGTTCCTTTATCTTCCTGGGTCCTACCGGTGTAGGTAAAACAGAACTGGCCAGGACTCTGGCAGAGGCCATGTTTGGTCAGGAGGATGCCTTAATCAGGCTGGATATGTCGGAGTACATGGAAAAGCATGCGGTGGCCAGAATGATTGGCGCTCCTCCCGGATATGTTGGCTATGACGAAGGTGGGCAGTTAACCGAGAGAGTAAGGAGAAAGCCCTACTCGGTAATCCTGCTGGACGAAATTGAAAAAGCCCACCCTGAAGTCTTCAACATCCTCCTGCAGGTTCTGGAGGACGGTCGTTTGACAGACGGCAAGGGTCGCACGGTCGATTTTCGCAACAGTGTAATCATCATGACCTCTAATGTCGGAGCCGAAGGGATTGGCCGGGAGAAAACCCTTGGCTTCCAGCGCGGCGAGGAAAAGGCGATTGATTATGAGAAGATGAAAGACCGGATCATGGAACGGATGAAGTCCGTTTTCAGACCGGAATTCCTCAACCGACTGGACGAAATAATTGTATTCCACAGCCTCAACGAAGATGAATTGGGACAAATCGTTGAACTCCTGGTAGATCAGGTCAAGGCCCGGATTAACGAGCAGGGGCTGGAACTGGAACTGACCGAGAACGCGAAGAAACAGATTATCAAGGAAGGCTATGACCCGGCGTTTGGTGCCCGACCACTGAAGCGTGCCATCCAAAGAACGATTGAAGATAAGGTTTCGGAGGAGATTCTGAAAGGCAATATCAAGACAGGAGACAAGGTGCTGGTGGATATAGAAGAAGACCATGTTGTAGTGCGCAAGAATGAAAAGGGCTAAAAGCCCTTTTCTTTTTGCACTTTATACAATAAAATTCTAGAATGAATAGTAATTGATGGATACAAATTACCGATTTGTAGGGTAAGACACCCAAGAGGTCAGCATGGCGAAACCGAGAACACTTTATTTCTGCTCAGAATGTGGGTACCATTCGCCCAAGTGGATTGGCAGGTGCCCGGGGTGTAACTCCTGGAACACCCTGGTTGAAGAGGTGGTTGATAAGAACCGCAAACCCTCGCCGGCATCCAGAAGGGAAGCCCTGGAGTTAACCGGCCTGATTACCGAGGATGTTCCGCGGTTTTCCAGTGGCAATAACGAGCTGGACCGGGTCCTGGGGGGAGGAATAGTTCCCGGCAGTATTACTTTGCTGGGAGGAGATCCTGGCATCGGTAAATCAACCCTGCTTCTGCAGACCGCGGATTCACTGGGGGGAAGCGGCCGGCGAGTCTTATACCTCTCAGGGGAGGAGTCTGCCCGACAGGTCAGAATGAGGGCTGACCGACTGAAAGCCAGCGGTGCTAACATCTATGTCCTGAATGAGTCGAACCTCTCCTTTCTTCCCGGTTATCTGGAACAGATCAACCCGGATGTAGTTATTGTCGATTCCATTCAAACCGTACATGTTCCCGAGATAGGGTCCATACCGGGAAGTGTTGCTCAACTGCGTGAATGCGCGGGAAGAATCATGGAACTGGCGAAGACATCCGATCGTCCATTTTTCCTGGTAGGGCATGTGACCAAGGATGGTGCACTCGCTGGACCCAAAGTGTTGGAACATATGGTTGACACGGTTATCTATTTTGAAGGAGATAATAATAACTATTACCGCATTCTGAGAACGGTTAAGAACAGGTTCGGACCAGCCAATGAGATTGGTATTCTCGAGATGTCGGGAACCGGATTGGTGGAGGTTGATAATCCTTCCCGTATTTTTCTGGAGCACCGGGACAGCCTCCCCGGATTAACGGTGGTGGCCAGCTTTGAGGGCACCAGACCTATACTGGTTGAGGTTGAAGCACTGGTAGTAACCGCTTCGATCGGTTACCCTCGACGTATGGCGTCGGGCATCGAATCCAACCGTCTGGCCCTTCTGGCAGCGGTCCTGGAAAAGCGGGGGGCCTTGGAACTAGGGAATAAGGATATTTATATCAAGGTAGCCGGCGGCGCAAACCTTAAGGACCCGGCTACTGATCTGGGTATAGCCCTGGCTATAGCTTCCAGCTACTATGAGCGGCCGATGCTGCCAGGGGGGATAATAATCGGTGAACTGGGTTTATCCGGTGAGATCCGGTCGGTGCCTTATCTGAATTTGAGGCTCAAAGAAGCTGTAAAACTGGGGTTCTCAAGAGCTTTGACACCTAAAGAGATCGGGAGAGAAGATGTAGGCAGTATAGGTCTTTCCATCTCTCTTGTGGAAACCCTGGGAGAGGCCTTGAGGTATATCGATGGTAACGGGGGTATGGATAGTTGAAGGACGAAGCCATATATAGAGGCAGTTTTCAAGATGCACTGCAGTTGGTCGCACCAGGAACTACATTTCGCCTGGGGCTGGAGAACATCCTTAAGGCCAGGACCGGAGCCCTGCTGGTAGTTGGAGACTCCCCCGAGGTTCTGGATCTGGTAAGTGGTGGGTTCCGTCTGGATTGTGAACTTACACCCGCCAATCTATATGAATTAGCCAAAATGGACGGAGCGATTGTTCTCAATAAAGATGCGTCACGGATTCTGGTGGCCAATACCCAATTGGTTCCTGATCCTTCTTTACCTTCCGCCGAAACCGGAATTCGACACCGTACCGCAGAAAGGGTAGCCAGACAGACCGGGGAACTGGTAATTGCTATATCCCAACGCAGGAGTATTGTAACGTTGTTTAAAGGCGCGCAGAGTTATGTCCTGCATGAGATTGGAGCCATTCTGGTCAAGGCCAATCAGGCGTTACAGACCCTGGAAAAGTACCGTGCAGTCCTGGAAAAGGACATCGTCAGGCTGGGTGGGACTGAGTTTGAGGATATGGTGATGGTTTCCGAGGTAAGCCGGGCCCTCCTGAGGTGCATGATGGTGCTAAACATCGGACAGGAGATAGAAAACTACATAATCGAGCTGGGCAATGAAGGACGTTTGGTCAAAATGCAGCTTGATGAACTGATTTCCAATGTGGAAGAGGAAGCTTTACTTATGATCCGGGATTACTCGAGATTTCCGGACAAGTCAGCACAGGATATCTTCTCCACTATCATGAAATCTTTTGAAGAGGATGTCTCTGATGCAATAACTATCGCTAAAACCCTTGGCTTCGGCACCTCAGCCAGTGTGCTCGACATGCAGGTAGCACCCCGGGGGTATCGGATCCTGCAGAAGCTGCCGCGTATCCCTGCCCAGATAATAGAGAACCTGGTTGGAACCTTTGGGGATTTTCCCCGAATTATGCAAGCAACCATAGAAGAACTGGATGATGTTGAAGGGATTGGGGAAGTCCGGGCCAAGTCGATCAAGAATGGACTGAAGAGGATGCAGGAGCAACTGATTCTCGACTATATGGTTTAATAGCTTATTAGCGCGTGGTATACGATGAAAAAAGAGGTCTGCTTCTAGAAGGAGCAGACCTCTTTTCCTGTACAGTTCTAGGTTAGGTTAAAGATACCTAGGGCACTGGCCTTTTTGTATTCATGAATGAATACGTCATAAAGGTTAAGCCCCAGTATATTGCATAACGCCGCCGTGTAAAAGAGGTTTTTTCCCAGTTCATTAATTAGAACTTCCTCACAGTTGGGACATAACTGACCGCGGACATGGGCATCCAGGTACCTTTTCATCTCATCGATGGATTCACATTCCTCGGGGATTGCTGCCTTTTTGGCCTCAATGGAAAGACAACCGCAATCATTTACCGATTTACATACTCCCCGGTTAATCCGGGCTGTTGATTCGGCAAGTTTGGACAAGACGTCGAGGATGCTGTGATGGCGAATAAGAAGATCGTTTACTTTATTCTGAAACTCATCGCAAATCAAGTCCTTCACGAAAAGGAAACCTCCTTTTCCATCAAAGAATTACCTGTCTCGGTTCAAACTAATTATATCTTTGGCTCGAAGCCAATGTCAATTTTGCAGCAATGACAAAAAAATACATAATCGCGGTTAAGTGGACAGTGCTTAAGGGAAGACCAACCATTTTTTCTGGAGGAAAATTTGAGCTACTGCATAATGTTGCCAGAAAATAAGAACAATAGGGAATGGAGGTGATAACAATGAATAAACGAACCTTAGTATTCTTCATTCTAATATCGGTTCTTATTGGGACCTGGATTGGAGTAATGAGCCAGGGTTATCTTGGCGGGGATTGGAGAGTAATTCTCTTAATAGGGCTGGGGGCGACCATGGGAAGTCTTATTCTTCTCAGGTTTACTGTGCTCTACTGCAAAAAGGGCTGGGACTATTTTAATGCGGCCATGGAAAGAACCTCAGTCGAGGTGCTCCTGGGCGGAATGCTGGGGATGCTGCTGGGAATTACAGTAGGGTTCATTCTGGGATACCCATTTGTAGTAATCGACATAGCCGGAGAGTATATCAAGTTTGTATCCTTCTTTGCCTGCGGATTTCTAGGTCTGAACATAGGACGTAAAAAAGCATACGATTTCATGAATCTCTTTCGCTCGGCCAACTCGAAAGAATCACTGGCTCTATACAGGAATGATAAGGTCCTGGACACGAGTGCCATTATCGATGGCCGCATCTATGATGTGGCTCTTTCTGGTTTTCTTGAGGGTCAACTGGTAGTTCCTGCGTTTGTCATAGAAGAACTGCGCCACATCGCTGACTCTTCTGATTATATTCGGCGCAGCAAGGGGCGGCGGGGACTGGAGATACTTAGCAAGATGCAGAAACACCCGGGGATGAAAATTGGGATATATGAAGGAGATTTTCCTGACGAACGAGAAGTAGACATGAAACTTTTGCGGCTTTGTAAGGATTTGGACGCCAGTATTGTTACCAATGATTACAACCTTAACAAGGTAGCGGAATTACAGGGGATCAAGGTCCTGAATGTTAATGAACTGACTAATGCCGTTAAGGTCATCGTATTTCCTGGTGAGACTATGAAGGTCAATATCATCAAAGAAGGCAAAGAGGATGGCCAGGGAGTTGGTTACCTTGAGGATGGGACTATGGTTGTGGTTGAGAACGGGCAGGAGGAAATTGGTCAGGAGATCGAAGTAATGGTGACCAGTGTATTTCAAACTGCCGCTGGCCGCATGATCTTTACCAAGAAGTCCAAAGAAGGAAGCCGCATCAATCAGACTATGCAGAAACTGCAAGAGGTGAATCTCTTTGGGTGATACCGGCGTGGTTTTAGCTGCGGCCGGACAGGGGAAACGCATGCTAAGCCAGGTTAACAAGGTATTCCTGGAGCTCAGGGGTCAACCGGTAATCAAGTACTCACTTGACATCTTTGAAAAGCTGTCCGATATCAGAGAAATTATAATTGTTGCCCACCCCCAGGAAGTATCCAGGATGAAGCACGACATTGTGGACCATTTTGGTTATCAGAAGGTAAAGCGCGTCGTACCGGGAGGATCGGAAAGGCAGGATTCAGTGTGGGCCGGATTGAAGGCCCTTGATGATAGTCTGCATTTGGTGGCTGTGCACGATGGAGCACGGCCACTGGTGTCATCAGAGATGGCTTTGCGGGTTATTGAGGCGGCCCGGGCCTTTGATGCTGCCTGTCCTGGTGTTCCCAGCAAGGATACATTGAAAGAGGTGGGACCCGACGGCTACGTACAGGCCACACCGGATCGTTCCCGCCTTTACCAGATACAGACTCCTCAGGTATTTCATGCGTCCAAGCTTAAAGAGGCCTACCGGGAAGCCTTCGTCCAGGGCTTTGTGGGTACTGATGATGCCGTAATCTATGAAAGATTTTGCGGCCCGGTCCGGGTGGTTGACGGGGATTACCGCAACATTAAGGTTACAACCGCAGACGATATGTACATTGCTCAGGGACTGCTCGGCGGGGAGGAGAACATGAGGATCGGCAATGGTTATGATGTCCACCGTTTGGTGGAGGGACGGAAACTGATAATCGGCGGGGTAAGTATACCCTTTGACAAGGGTCTTAAGGGCCATTCCGATGCTGACGTCCTGGTGCATGCTATCTGCGATGCACTGCTGGGCGCTGTAGGCCTGCGTGATATAGGTTATTACTTCCCTGATAACAACCCGGAATTTTATAATATTGACAGCATGATCCTCCTGGAAAGGGTCGCGGGAATGGTTGCCGATCAGGGGTTAAAGATAGTGAATATCGATAGCACTGTGATTGCTGAGCGGCCGCGGCTGGCACCCTACCTGGAGGAGATGAAAGGACGTCTGGCAGAGGTTTTGGGGATCGATGGTTCCCGGGTAAACGTAAAAGCAACCACCACTGAAGGACTGGGATTCACCGGCAGGGGAGAAGGAATCGCCGCCCAGGCCAGTGTGCTTTTAAAATGATATCTAGGGTTCGACATGGAATAACGACGTGGTGTTGGTTTATGATTATATAGGGATGACCAGAATGTAATCCCTCACAAAAAGTTTTAGGGGAGAACCATAAAATGGCGATGATTAATCCCGGATCAACCAATTTTATTCAGGCTATTATTAACGAGGACTTAAAAAATGGTAAGAATGGGGGACGGGTTCATACCCGGTTTCCTCCCGAACCCAACGGATATCTTCATATTGGGCATGCCAAATCAATCTGCCTTAATTTTGGTACCGCAGCCCTCTATCAGGGCCTTTGCAACCTGCGCTTTGATGATACCAACCCCAGCAAAGAAGAGGTTGAGTTCGTTGAGTCGATAAAAGAAGACGTCCGGTGGCTTGGTTTCGACTGGGAAGACCGGCTGTATTTTGCCTCTGATTACTTTGAACAGCTCTACGATTTTGCGATTCAGCTGATAAAGCTTGGACATGCTTATGTCTGTGACCTTTCAGCTGAGGAGATCAGAGAATATCGGGGCACCTTAACAGAGCCCGGCAGAAACAGCCCCTACCGAGACCGGACAGTGGAAGAGAATCTCGACCTTTTCCAGCGTATGCGCGCCGGGGAGTTTGAGGATGGGTCCCGTGTACTAAGGGCCAAAATTGATATGGCATCCCCTAATCTAAACTTGCGTGACCCGGTTCTGTACCGTATCTTGCGCCAGACCCACCACCGTACCGGTGATAAGTGGTGTATTTATCCGATGTACGACTATGCTCACCCGTTATCGGACTATTTAGAGGGGATAACCCATTCCATCTGTACTCTGGAGTTCGAGGATCACCGTCCCCTGTACGATTGGCCTTTGGAGGTTTTGAACCTTAAGGACCGCCCCCAGCAGATAGAGTTTGCCCGGCTTAACCTTACCCACACCGTTATGAGCAAGCGCATCCTGCGGGGATTGGTGGAGCAGGGGCATGTTAATGGGTGGGATGACCCGCGGATGCCCACCATATCAGGCGTACGCAGGAGAGGTGTAACTCCTGAAGCTATCCGCGACTTTTGCGAGCGGATCGGTGTGGCCAAGAGCAACAGCACGGTTGATATTGGCCTTTTGGAACACTGCATTCGGGAGGACTTGAATGAGAAGGCACACCGCGTGATGGCTGTCCTGCGTCCTCTCAAAGTAGTTATCGAAAACTACCCTGAGGATCTGGTGGAGGAGCTTGATGCGGAAAACAACCCGGAGAATCCGGCTATGGGTTCAAGGAAACTCCCTTTCTCCAGGGTTCTTTATATCGAACGGGAGGACTTTATGGAGGACCCGCCGAAGAAGTTCTTCCGGCTTTCACCCGGTAAAGAGGTGCGATTGAAGCACGCTTATATCATCAAATGTGAGCAGGTGATAAAAGACGATAAAACCGGAGAGATTATTGAACTGCGGTGTACCTATGACCCCGACACCCGCAGCGGTATGGCTTCAGGTAACCGCAAGGTCAAGGGGACCCTGCACTGGGTTTCAGCCAGACATGCGGTAAAGGCTGAAGTGCGTTTGTTTAATCACCTGTTCCTGAGTGAGAACCCGGGAGAGGAAAAGGATGATTCAGGCTACCGCCTCAACCCGGATTCGCTGGAGGTTTTAAGCTCCTGTCTGGTGGAACCCGGCCTGGCCGAAGCTGTACCTAGCCTCAGATTCCAGTTCCTGCGCCAGGGTTATTTTGCTTTGGACCCGGTGGACTCCAGTCCCGGGAACCTGGTGTTTAACCGGATAGTGTCGCTGCGTGATTCCTGGGCCAAGGCGCAAAAATCATAGCTAAAGGGGACTAAATCACCATTATGCCAGTGGAATGCTGATTACTGTAAATTGCCCCGATGCCGAGTAGCTCGGGGTGATTTTTTTGATTCCGCCGGGAGGTGTACCGCTTACCGGCAACGGAGGATACTTTAAAAATTCGGGAGGAGGGAAGATCGACTTAAATGTCGATCAATCAGGAATGAATAGAATAAAGGTCAGATTTGCACCCAGTCCCACCGGACCGTTACATATTGGCGGTGCCCGTTCAGCGTTGTTTAATTACCTGTATGCTCAGAACCAAAAGGGAACTCTGGTCTTGAGGATAGAGGACACCGATCTGGAGAGATCATCTTTGGAGAGTGAAAGGGAGATCATTGAGTCTCTCGCCTGGCTGGGGATAAGCTGGGAAGAGGGCATCGACGTCGGAGGCAGCAACGGACCGTACCGTCAAACGGAGCGACTGGATACATACCACCGCTATGTTGATCAGCTTTTGAGAAGTGGTCATGCCTACCACTGTTTCTGCACTGAAGAGGAGTTGGCCGCGGAACGTCAGGCCATGCTCGATAAAGGCCAGATCGTAGCCTATTCGGGGAAATGCCGCGACCTCACTCCGGAGGAACGGGAGGAGAAACTGAACCAGGGCCGGGTTCCTACCGTCCGTTTTCGGGTTCCCGCCGGTGAAAAGCTGGTGGTCAACGATCTGGTCCGGGGGCCGGTATCATTTGACAGCTCAGAGATCGGGGACTTCATAATCGTAAAATCGGATGGCATTCCTACCTACAACTTTGCTGTGGTTATCGATGATCATGATATGCAGATTACTCATGTAATCCGGGCTGAGGAGCACCTGTCAAATACTCCCCGCCAGCTGCTGATTTACCAGGCTTTGGGGTTTAGGATACCCGAGTTTGCTCATATATCGCTGATCTTGGGTAAGGACCGGCAGAAGATGAGCAAGAGGCATGGTGCTACCTCAGTTATGCAGTACCGGCAAGCAGGCTACCTGCCAGAAGCAGTGTTCAACTTCCTGGCATTGTTAGGCTGGTCCCCTGAGGGTGAACAGGAGATCCTGGACCGGGACGAGATTATAAAGCAATTCAGCTTACAGCGGGTGGCCAAGAACCCGGCGGTGTTTGATCTGGAGAAGCTGAACTGGCTGAATGCCCAGTATATCAAAAGAAAATCCATAAAGCACCTGGGAGAGCTGCTTAAACCCTATCTCCAAACATCCCCTTTTTGGGAAAGAGTAGAGCGTATGGATGAGGCGACTTATGAGTTTCTTATAGAAGCAATCCGGGACCGGCTGGTCTGTCTTGGTGATGTGGTGAAGGAGATTGAACCGTTCTTTGTCGATCCCCGGTATGACGCAGATACTATCAGTCAGCTGGAACAACCTGAGGTCAGGGAAATGCTGCGGCTCTTTGCCGAGCGTCTTCCGGATAAGTTTGACCTGGATCAGGCCCGCGCCTTCATGAAAGGGCTGCCTAAAGCCTTGCAGCTGCCCGCCAAGCGGGTCTATATGCCTATCAGACTGGCTTTGACCGGCAGCCCCCATGGCCCGGAACTCCCATACCTTTTTGTGGTGATGGGGACTCCTGAATTAAGACGAAGGATTGCAGAATTGATTTAAAACCGGGAACCATTGGTGTTCTCCCGGCAAAATAATGAATTGTTGACACCCGGCATTTGCCTGCATATAATGATCCTAACCCAAACTTAAGATTATAAAAGCTATGAAGAGGAAGAGTAGGTACCGGCTCCCCATAAGAGAGAAATGGTCACTGGGCTGAGAGCCATTTCGGAACGAGCGGTATGCGAAGTGCACCTTGGAGCTGTTTTATTGCGGGTTGTTCCGTTATAAACTGACAAGTGGAGCCCCAGCTCAAGCAGAGTGGGACCGCGAAAAGCTCAAGCCTTTCGTCTCTGCACAGACGAGAGGCTTTTTGTATTCGTAAATCTGGTCAGAACCGGGTAAACATACTATGGAGGAGGATAGATAATGGGAATCTTCAAAACCATAAAGCAAGACCTGGATGTCGTGCTGGAACGGGACCCGGCGGCCCGCAGCCGGTTGGAGGTCCTGTTGTGTTACCCTGGTTTTCATGCTCTGTTGTGGCACCGGTTGGCCCACTGGCTGTATAAGCGCGGCTGGCTGGTCCTGGCGCGCATAGTATCGCAGATAAACCGGACCTTGACCCAGATAGAGATTCATCCCGGGGCCCAGATCGGGCAGGGCTTTTTCATAGACCATGGCGCCGGGGTGGTAATAGGGGAAACCACCATTATTGGAGACAATGTTACCCTGTATCAGGGTGTAACCCTGGGTGGTACCGGTAAAGAAAAAGGGAAACGGCATCCGACGCTGGGTAACAATATAGTGGTCAGCACTGGAGCCAAGATCCTGGGTTCAATAACCATAGGTGACAACGTTAAAATCGGAGCCGGATCTGTGGTACTCAAAAACGTTCCCAACGACTGCACAGTGGTTGGGGTGCCAGGAAGAGTGGTAATTAAGGACGGTGCCCGAATTTCAGAGGTGGACCTTAATCACCATCTCCTGCCTGACCCGATAGCCGAGGCCATGCAGGCCTTACAGGACAGGATAACACTGCTGGAACACCGGCTTCATCACCTGGAGAAGGAGGCAAACCATGATAAAAGTCTACAATACGCAAACCAGGCAAAAGGAAGAGTTGCTCAGTATAAATCCGCCCAGGATTAACATGTATGTATGTGGGCCGACCACCTACAACTTTATCCACCTGGGCAACGCCCGGCCACTGGTGGTTTTTGACACCATCCGGAGATATCTGAAGTATCGCGGATTTGACGTAATGTACGTCCAGAATTTCACCGATGTGGATGACAAGATCATAAACCGGGCCAACGAGGAGGGCGTGGAGGCTCACGAACTGGCTGAACGCTATATCGCCGAATACTTCAAGGATGCCCGGGCCCTGCATGTACAAGAGGCGGATATACACCCCCGGGTCAGCCAACATATCCCTGATATCATTGAGGTTATCGCCACCCTGGTTGATAAAGGCCACGCCTATGTCAGAGATGGAGATGTCTATTTTGCAGTCAACTCATTTGCGGACTATGGCAAGCTTTCCGGTCGCAGCCTGGAGGACATCCTGTCAGGAGCCAGGGTTGAGGTAGATACCAGAAAACAGGAACCTTATGATTTTGCCCTCTGGAAGAGTGCCAAGCCGGGCGAGCCTTCATGGGAGAGTCCCTGGGGGATGGGGCGGCCAGGGTGGCATATTGAGTGTTCAGTGATGTCGACGAAGTATCTGGGCAAGACCCTGGATATTCATGGCGGGGGAGCCGATCTGATTTTTCCTCATCACGAGAATGAAATCGCCCAGTCAGAAGCTTACAGCGGACAGCCTTTTGTACGTTACTGGCTGCATAATGGCTTTATAACGGTTAACAAAGAAAAAATGTCCAAATCACTGGGTAACTTCTTCATTGTGCGTGACATTCTCGCAAAGTATCCCGGCAATGTGGTGAGGTTATACCTCCTGTCTACGCATTACCGGAGTCCCCTGGACTTTGATGATACCAAGCTGGAGGAGGCCGGAAAGGCCCTGGAGCGTATCAGGAACTCCTGGCACCTGCTGCAGGAAGCCTTGAACGAACCGGGTTCGCAGGAAATCACAGCAGATGATCGGGAGCTGTCCCGGGAACTGGAAACCCTGAGAGCAGAATTCACAATGGCTATGGATGACGACTTTAATACCGCCCTGGCCTTGAGTCATGTGTTTGCCATGGTCCGGGCGATAAATAAGCATCTGGCTGAGGTTCAGATCAGGTCCAAACCAACCCTGGAACAGGCAGCCGAGATCCTGGGCGAGATGATTGCGATCATTGGACTGGAACTCGAATCCGAGGGTGATTCATCAGATACTGCAAGTACCGTTGATGAAATCGTCCTCGGTCTGGTAGAATTCAGGAAACAAGCCCGTCAGGAGAAGGATTACCGTACCGGGGATCTGGTGCGGGATCTTCTGAACCGTCAGGGAATCGTCCTGGAGGACAGCAAAGGAGGCAGCCGGGTCAAGTCCGAATCCACACCGGATTTAGAGGCCCTTATGGCAGATGTACTTCAGCTGCGCCAGTCGCTGCGCTCAGACCGGAACTTTGCCCGGGCTGACCAGTTACGTGACACCCTGGCCAAATCAAATATAGTTTTTGAGGATACCCGGGAGGGTTCCAGGTGGAGGTTATTAAGATAAGTGCTGACATCGCCAGGGCTTTCCGTCGCTGAGCTGAATCAGATGTCACCTCTGGTAATGGCTTATGTGGGTGACGCAGTATTTGAGCTGGCTATTCGCAGCCGCAAGACTGTTGACCGACCCCGGAAGATAGGGGAAATACACCAGGAGGTTGTTAACCTGGTAAAGGCGGAAAAACAAGCCCAGATATTACGAGACATTAAGGGCTGCCTCACCGAAGAAGAACTGGCAGTGGTAAAGAGGGGAAGGAATGCCAAGAGTCACTCCGTACCCCGGCATGCTGTCACTGCTGATTATCGCTGGAGTACCGGATTGGAGGCACTCTTCGGCTACCTGTACCTCAAAGGTGATGAGAAACGTCTCCAGGAAATCCTGGGAATGATCGACTATGCATAGATGGCCCCGGGCGAAGTAAATTTCGCTCTAAATAGTAAAACAACCCCTGAAGGTCGCGGGGATGAAAAACGCTCTGATAGGTGTCAGACATTTTAATAAAAGCCTTATAATAGAATTGAAGTTCCTTACGCCGTAAAGCCAGCGGCTTTACGGCGCAAGTATTAATAGACTATCATTTTTGAAGAGGTATTAATGGCATGAAGGTACAGTTAATTGCCCACACCCCTGACCCGGAGAAGACCGTGGCCCTGGCAGCCCGTATGTGCTACTCCAACCGGGGGGTAGACAACCTCAGGGATGCTCTCACTCCTGCCGAGGTTGAGAGAATGGTCAGAATGCTCACTGAGGTTGGACACCTGTCACCGACCGAGCATGCCAGTTTTACATTTGCAGTTGAGGGCATAAGCCGGGCTTGTTCCCACCAGCTGGTGAGGCATCGAATCGCATCCTATTCTCAGAAATCGCAGAGGTATACGAACGAAGCCCAATTTGAGTACATATTGCCCCCTAGCATTGCTAATGACCCGACCGCCAGGGAACTGTTTATCAACCAGATTAACCTTATTCAGGAGAGTTATTTAAAACTGGCCGAAATGGTGCCGCGGGAGGACGCCAGGTATATACTCCCCAATGCGACGGAGACTAAGATGGTGCTGACCTTTAATACCAGGTCGCTCTACAATTTCTTTTCCCAGCGCCTCTGTCTCAGGGCACAGTGGGAGATCAGAGAATTGGCGGAACTGATGCTCGCCGAAGTGAAGAAGGTGGCTCCGCTGCTTTTTTCCAAAGCGGGTCCCTCCTGTGAAGTGGAGGGCATTTGCTGGGAAGGCGAAAAGTCCTGTGGCAGGTGCGACGATATCAGAGAAAGGTAAGATAACTTTTTGAGTGAGATTTTACTGGGGATGAATAGTGTTCTGGAAGCCCTGAAGGCTGACCGAAAAGTCAGGGTGATCCATATTGCCCGGGATAAGAGCGATGACCGCCTGCAGGCGATACTGCAGCTGGCCCGGGATAAACGAATAAAAGTGGTCAGGGACGACAAAGCGGCACTCGATCGCCTGGCTTCTACACGGCTTCACCAGGGGATAGTGGCGGAGGCTGAGCCTTACAGGTATTTCTCGCTGGAGAATATGCTGGACGAGGCCAGAGATCGGGGAGTGGAACCGCTTTTACTGCTTCTTGACGGGGTTGAGGACCCTCAGAACCTGGGTGCCATCATCAGGACAGCTGAATGCCTGGGTGCTCACGGGGTAATTATACCCAAACATGGCGCATGCCCGGTGACACCGGCCGTTACGCGGGCCTCTGCCGGTGCGAGTGAACACCTTAAGGTTGCCATGGTGACCAATCTGGTAAGGACCATAAAAGAACTCAAGGATCAAGGTCTATGGATAGTTGGAACCGACAGTCAGGCTCCGGTTTCTTGTTTTGATATGTCATTTCCAGGTCCCGTGGCCCTGGTAATAGGCGGAGAGGGGAGTGGGATGAGACGTTTGGTGAGAGAAAACTGTGATTACATGGTGAATATCCCCATGATGGGGCGGGTTAATTCCCTTAACGCATCCGTATCTTCGGCCATTGTTCTGGCTGAAATAGTGAGGCAGCGTCGAGCAGCGGCTGAGGCCAATGGCTAGATTAATCATTATTGATGGCTATAATGTTATTTATAGCTGGCCTGAACTTAAGGCTCTGAGTGATGAGAAGATGGAGCTGGCCCGGGAAAAACTGATTGAAAAGCTAAACAACTATGCTTCCTATACCGGAAACGAAGTTAAACTGGTCTTTGACGGCCACCTGGTCAAGAAAGGGAAAGGAAGCAAACGGAAGGTTGGCGAGGTAGAAGTCATTTTCACCCGGAGCGGAAAAACCGCTGATCAGGCAATTGAAAAGATGATCCAGAAAACACATAAAGAAACCTATGTGGTAACTGGTGATGAGACTGAACAATGGGTGGCATTTGGTCGCGGCGCCTGGCGCATGCCCCCCCATGAGTTTTACAAAGAACTGGTTACTGCCCTGGAAGAAGTGAAGGGGTACAATAAGGAAACGGTACCTGGGGAGCGATACCTCTTTTACCGTCTTGACTGGAAAATAAAAGAGATCCTGGAGCGTTGGCGAAGGGGGAAATAAAGACCACCAGTTGACGCTTCCCGATTCTTGTGACTATAATAAGTATGTTAAAAGGGGACAGGTTTGGCCTCCCGGAAAACTTGATAATGGATAATTATTAACTGGGGGCGTTTAGATGAGTATGCTGGCCTACACAAATTGTGTCTACGCACTGGAGGAAATGCCTGACGAAGAAATTGTAGTATTAGCACAAGCTAACGATCAACCTGCAACAGAGTACCTGGTAGACAAGTACAAGAATTTTGTGAGAGCTAAAGCCAGATCATACTTTCTGATCGGGGCCGATAAGGAAGATATCATCCAAGAGGGAATGATAGGTCTCTTTAAAGCTATTCGCGACTACAAAGGAGACAAGCTTACTTCATTCCGGGCTTTTGCAGAATTATGCATAACCCGCCAGATAATAACGGCCATTAAAACAGCTACCAGACAGAAGCACATTCCTCTTAATTCCTATGTGTCGCTGAACAAACCTATTTATGATGATGAGTCGGACCGGACCCTTATGGATATCCTGTCTACTACTCGCATAACCAATCCCGAAGATATAGTGATCAGCAAGGAAGAATTCATCTGTATTGAGAAGAAAATGGGAGAGATTCTGAGCTCCCTGGAGTGGAAGGTTTTAATGGCTTACCTGGAAGGAAAGTCATATCAGGAAATTGCCTGCGATCTCAAACGGCACGTCAAATCCATCGACAATGCCCTGCAAAGAGTCAAACGCAAGCTGGAAAAATACCTGGAAGATCGGGAAGAAATTTAAGCACCGGTTTTTGCTTGGCCATTCCTTGACATTTCTATTGAGGCCTGTATAATAGTTAATGCATGTTGCACCGAGCCGACGTAGCTCAACTGGCAGAGCAGCTGACTTGTAATCAGCAGGTTGCGGGTTCGAGTCCCATCGTCGGCTCCAGATAAGCGAATATATGGAGGGATACCCAAGTGGCTAAAGGGGGCAGACTGTAAATCTGTTGGCACCGCCTTCGCTGGTTCGAATCCAGCTCCCTCCACCATAATATTGACAGCAATCATAATTTGAATATAATTAAACATCGAAGTCGTACATCGCGGGGTGGAGCAGTTGGTAGCTCGTCGGGCTCATAACCCGAAGGTTGTCGGTTCAAGTCCGGCCCCCGCAACCATGATTATTTCGCCCATATAGCTCAGTCGGCAGAGCGTATCCTTGGTAAGGATAAGGTCACCGGTTCAAGTCCGGTTATGGGCTCCATCGATATGGCGGTGTAGCTCAGTTGGCTAGAGCATGCGGTTCATACCCGCAGTGTCCGGGGTTCAAATCCCTGCACCGCTACCACGCAAGGTCAGGAAGTGGGTATACCTCACTTCCTTTTTTGTACTTAAGCTTATCTGTTTGTGAGGCCGTTAGTTTAAGCAGGAATTTGGGTATTAACATAGAAGTAAGCCCAAATGATATAAGAAAGGGGAAGGTTAGCGAGAATGGCAAAGCAGAAATATGAAAGGACTAAACCGCACGTAAACATAGGTACCATCGGTCACGTAGACCACGGCAAGACAACCCTGACCGCAGCGATAACCCTTACTTTGTCTACGAAAGGAAGCGCCAAAGCTACCTCTTATGAAGAGATTGACAAGGCCCCCGAAGAAAGAGAAAGAGGAATAACCATCAACACCTCCCACGTGGAATATGAGACTGAGCATCGGCACTATGCGCACGTGGACTGCCCGGGGCACGCTGACTACATCAAGAACATGATCACCGGAGCGGCCCAGATGGACGGAGCCATCCTGGTGGTATCAGCCGCTGATGGCCCTATGCCTCAGACCCGGGAACACATCGTTCTGGCCCGGCAGGTTGGTGTACCCTATATCGTTGTATTCATGAACAAAACCGACATGGTCGATGATGAAGAGCTCCTCGAACTGGTCGAAATGGAAGTAAGAGACCTCTTGAATGAATACGAGTTTCCCGGAGATGACGTCCCGGTTATCCAGGGTTCAGCCCTCAAAGCTCTGCAATGCGGCTGCGGGGGGCGGGAATGCCCTAACTGTAAGGCCATATGGGAACTGATGGATGCGGTGGACGAATATGTACCACTGCCGGAGAGAGCTGTAGACAAGCCTTTCCTGATGCCGATCGAGGACGTATTCACCATCACCGGCAGAGGCACCGTAACTACCGGCAGGGTAGAAAGAGGCCAGGTCAAGGTAGGAGACGAGGTGGAGATTGTAGGGATGAGAGACGCCACCCGCAAAACAGTCTGCACTGGAGTCGAGATGTTCAGAAAGCTCCTCGACTATGCTCAGGCTGGAGACAACATCGGCACCCTTCTCCGCGGGGTAGACCGTCGCGAAGTCGAGCGGGGAATGGTACTGGCCAAGCCCGGTTCCATCAAGCCGCATGTTAATTTTAACGCCGAAGTATACGTGCTGACCAAAGAAGAAGGTGGCAGACATACCCCGTTCTTTCCGGGATACCGGCCACAATTCTATTTCCGCACCACTGACGTAACCGGAGTAATCACTCTGCCCGAAGGAGTAGAGATGGTAATGCCGGGTGACAACATCCAGATGGCGATCGAACTGATAACCCCCATAGCCATAGAAGAGGGGTTAAGGTTTGCGATCCGTGAAGGTGGAAGAACCGTAGGTGCCGGAGTAGTTACCGGAATCAGCGAATAGCCTGTTAACCTCACAGCAAAAGACTTTGCAGAATCAGGACAGGGTGTGTAGAACCCTGTCTTTGATGTTGACATACAGGTTTTGGTTATGATAGATTAAATGTTGCGATTGTTTTACAGGAGGTGCCAATATGCGGGTCGCTGTTACTATGTCCTGCACGCAGTGCAAACAAAGAAATTACATGACCACCAAAGATAAGAAAAAACATCCGGAAAAACTTGAGCTCAGGAAGTATTGCCGCTTCTGTAACGAGCATACGGTTCACAAAGAAGGCAAGTAACCCTGTAAGGTTGTGAAATTTAGTGGCCAATAATGAAACGAAGAATATTAATAAGAATACTAATAAGGAAAACGCGAAGGATACACTTAAGGGTGCTCCAAAGAACACGCCCAAGAAAAAACCTCAAGGAGCTAACGTGGGCAATCTCTGGACAAGAACGCGTGATTATCTGACCAGTGTCTATAACGAGTTGAAGAAGGTCCATTGGCCTGATCGCCGGGCATTGGTAATGTATACCGTGGTCGTTCTGATCGCCGTAGCCCTGGTAAGTGGTCTTTTGTGGCTTTTGGATAATATAATAGGCTTCCTGTTGGATTTGGTGTTTAAGGCCTTTGCATAGGTGGTGTTGACGTCATTCAGGATGGAGATTTTTTAAAACTCGATATGGAAGAATCTGAACCTGGCGCTGAGACCAGCACATCAGGTGACCGCAAGTGGTATGTTGTGCATACCTATTCCGGGTATGAAAACAAGGTTAAAGCCAACCTGGAAAAGCGCGTGGAATCCATGAATATGGAGGACCAGATATTCAACGTGATCATTCCCGAGGAGGATGAGATAGAGTACAAAGGAGGCCAAAGGAAGGTCACGAAGCGCCGAATTTTTCCAGGCTATGTCATGGTTGACATGACTTTGACTGATGATTCATGGATTACGGTGAGACACACCCCAGGAGTTATCGGCTTTGTTGGAAGCGGAACCAAACCTATACCACTTCAAAAACAAGAAGTCGATAAGATTTTGCGCCATATGGGTTTAATTGGCGGCAAACCAAAGATAGACATACAGGTTGGCCAGCATGTAAGAGTCAAGAGCGGTCCTTTCGAAAACTTCGAAGGGGTGGTTAAAGAAGTACTGGCTGACCGCGGTAAAATAAGGGTTAATATATCAATGTTTGGTCGAGAGACTCCCATCGAACTGGAATACGAGCAGATAGACAAGATCTAAAAGGAGGTGCATCGAATGGCGAAGAAGGTAATGGGATTGGTCAAGTTACAGATACCGGCAGGAAAGGCTACACCGGCTCCCCCAGTCGGACCGGCACTGGGTCAGTACGGAGTTAACATAATGGCTTTTTGCAAGGACTACAACTCAAGAACCGCCAATCAAGCCGGCTACATAGTACCGGTGGAGATTACTGTTTTTGAAGACAGGTCCTTCACGTTTGTGCTGAAAACCCCGCCTGCATCAGATCTTTTGAAAAAGGCTGCCGGGGTCGATAAAGGCTCCGGGGTTCCTAATAAAACCAAGACCGGTAAGGTCAGTCGTAGTAAGGTTAGAGAAATCGCAGAACTGAAGATGCAGGATTTGAACGCTTACGACATTGAGGCGGCTGTTAAAATGGTAGAGGGAACAGCTCGCAGCATGGGGATAGAAATCACAGGGTAATAGTCAGGTTTCACTAGGTGGGAGGATATAATCCGCAAATACCACAGGAGGGAAGAGCATGAAGAGAGGCAAGAATTACCAAGAGGCACAAAAACAGATTGATAACGAAAAGCTCTACGATCCGCAGGAAGCCCTGCAAAAGGTTAAAGAGCTGTCCCGGGCCAAATTTGATGAGACTATTGAGGTTCACATTAAGCTGGGAGTAGACCCCCGTCACGCGGATCAGCAGGTCAGGGGTACGGTGAGCCTGCCCCATGGAACCGGCAAAACCCGCAGGGTACTGGTCTTTGCCAAAGGCGACAAAGCCAAAGAAGCGGAACAAGCCGGAGCTGATTTTGTTGGTGCTGAGGACCTGCAGGAGAAGATCCAGGGTGGATGGCTGGATTTCGACGTCGCGGTAGCTACCCCTGATATGATGTCAGTGGTGGGCCGACTCGGAAAGATCCTGGGACCTCGTGGATTGATGCCCAACCCGAAATCAGGCACCGTTACTTTTGATATAGCACGTACCATCAAGGAACTGAAAGCAGGGAGAATTGAGTATAGGGTTGATAAAACCGCTATCATTCACGCCCCGATAGGGAAGGTATCTTTTTCTCTGGAAGCCCTTGAAGAGAATTTCAATGCATTCGCTGATGCTCTGATTAAGGCTAAACCAGCCGCAGCCAAAGGCCAATACATGAGATCAATCAGCGTGTGCTCAACTATGGGCCCCGGTATCCGGATGAACCCAATAGTGGTAATGCAAAAAGGCAAATAACCGATTGTCTGAAAACAAATAATCAGTTGGCTGTAGACAGCGGGTGGCCCCCGGCCTTAATTCCCCGCCGAGGTTAACGCTCAGGTTGGAAAACAATACAACCTCTGTGCTATACCTTGGTGCAGAGGTTTTTTATTTCGTGCAAGGGAGGTGAAAAGTTAAGTGTCAAACCTTGAGGCAAAAAAACAAGCAGTCCAGGAGATCCAGAGCCGTCTTCAAGAGGCTAATCTAGTGGTTTTTACCGATTATCGGGGCTTGAATGTAGGCGAAATGAATGAACTCCGGGGCAAGCTTAAAGCTGCAGGAGCTGAGTACAAGGTCGTTAAGAATACCCTGACCCGATTTGCCTTGCAGAACATCGGGTTGGAAGAAATGGTACCCTATACAGAAGGCCCCAACGCCGTGCTGTTCAGCACCAACGAACCGGTGGAACCCGCCAAAATACTTTTTGACTTTGCCAGGACCCATAAGAACCTGGAGGTAAAAGTTGGCATACTGGAGGGAAATGTAATCGGAGTTGACCAGATCAAGGGTCTCTCAACATTACCTTCAAGAGAGGTTTTGATTGCCCAGGTCCTAGGCGGTCTGCAGGCACCGTTATATGGTTTTGCCTATGTACTCAAGGCCAACCTTTCAGGTTTGGTAAGGGCTCTGGATGCCATACGCGAACAAAAGGAAGCATCATAAGAATAAAAAATTGACAGGAGGTAGTATAAAGAATGAGTAAAGTGCAGGAAGTAATTGATCTGGTTAAAGGTTTGACAGTATTGGAACTGGCAGAACTGGTTAAGGCTCTGGAAGAGGAGTTTGGGGTAAGCGCGGCCGCTCCGGTTGCTGTAGCTGCTGCACCAGCTGCTGCCGGAGCCGCAGCTGAGCCGGTCGAAGAGCAGACCGAATTTGATGTAATACTTACCGCAATCGGCGAGAAGAAGGTCAACGTGATCAAGGTGGTAAGAGAGTTGACTTCTCTGGGACTGAAGGAAGCCAAGGAACTTGTTGACTCAGCTCCCGCACCCATTAAGGAAAAAATCAGCAAGCAGGAAGCAGAAGAGATTAAAGCCAAATTGGAAGAGGCTGGAGGAACCGCTCAAATCAAATAATCCTGCTGACAACAGAATGGAGATAAAAACACGCTTAACCGAGCGTGTTTTTTCATGAGCGCAAGGTTTAGGCGGACAGGGAACAATCCTGACTTTGACAACCCAGCAGCATAAAAACAGGCCGCAGCCCTTATCGATAAAGGGTTGCGGCCCCTTTGGGTCCACACAAATATGTAGGGCAACGACCTGGCTCTTTCGGGGACATCATACTAAATTATTCTGGCGGATTTGTATTCGGGGCACCATAGTAAATTATTCTGGCGGATTTTGTATTCGGGGACACCATGCTAAACCTTTCTGGCGGATGAATCCTCCCTATTAAATATGGTGTCCCCAAAATAGCCTGGAATGGTATCCCCGAAATACCGAAATAGCCCTGTCCCTGCCCCCCGGCAGAAAACGGAAGAGAAAAGTAGTCATTGGAGTTTTAAACTTGATAGTTTTAATAAAAATAGGGTTATAATTGAAATATGTTCATCTGTTACATATAAGTATCCTTGACTGCCGTTAAATGCTATGATAACATTAATACTTGCGATTCATATAACTGTCAAAGGATGTATGGATATTCAGATTCACACCGATCAGGGCACAAAAAGCGAGGTAACTAGCGACACCTTGCTTTTCACTCTTTTAGGATTACGAAAAGGGGTGAGATAAACTTAATGGCTCATGTCATTAAATGCGGCAAAAGAGAGAGAGTCAGCTATGCCAGAACCACCGAGGTTATAGATCTGCCTAACCTCATCGAAGTACAGACCAACTCCTATGAATGGTTCCTTAAGGAAGGCCTGCGCGAGGCCCTTGAGGAAGTTTTCCCCATCGAAGATTACACAGGTAAGCTTCAACTCCAATTCGTTGGCTACCATCTTGGTCAACCCAAATATGAGGTCCAGGAGTGTAAGGAACGTGATGCCAGTTACCAGGCTCCCCTCAAACTTAAGGTCAGGTTAACGGATAAAGAAACCGGAGAACTAAGAGAGTCAGATGTATATATGGGCGACTTGCCCATAATGACCGAAAAAGGAACCTTTATTATAAACGGAGCGGAAAGGGTTGTTGTCAGCCAGCTGGTCAAATCTCCGGGAGTTTACTTCAACGAGCGTTTGGATTTGACCGGTAATGTTCTGTACGGTGCCACCATAATACCTAACCGTGGCGCCTGGTTTGAATTGGAGATGGATGCGTTCGGGGCCGTCTATACTCGTATAGACAAGACCAGGAAGATACCAGTATCCGTATTGTTAAGGTGTCTGGGATACGAAACCAACGACGATATTCTGAAACTGTACGATAATGATGAAACCATTGCCCGTACGCTGGAAAAGGATACAACCAGTAACCGTGAAGAGGCACTTATTGAGTTTCACCGGCGCCTGCGGCCTGGGGAACTGGCTACGGTGGAAGGTGCGGGGCAACTGCTTAACAACCTGTTCTTTGACCCCCGTCGTTATGACCTGGCGGCTGTAGGGCGTTACAAGATAAACAAGAAACTGGAGCTTACGATTCCGGACGATAACCGGCATCTTACTGTCGACGACATGACCGCGACCATTGGTTATCTCCTCAATCTGGTTAAGGGTGAGGGAAAGGTTGATGTAATCGACCATCTGGGTAACCGGAGACTGCGGTCGGTGGGTGAGCTTTTACAGAACCAGTTTCGTACTGGACTGGTCCGGATGGAAAGGGTAGTCAAGGAGCGGATGAGTATTCACGATGTTGAAACTCTGACTCCCCAGGTGCTGATTAACATAAGACCTATTACTGCTGTTGTCAAAGAGTTTTTTGGAAGTTCCCAGCTTTCTCAGTTTATGGATCAGACCAACCCGCTGGCGGAACTTACTCATAAAAGACGTTTATCAGCGCTTGGTCCTGGAGGCTTGACCCGGGAAAGGGCTGGTTTCCAGGTTCGAGACGTGCATCACTCTCACTATGGCCGGGTGTGTCCCATTGAAACACCTGAAGGCCCGAACATAGGATTGATCGGTTCCTTGAGTACGTACGCCCGGGTTAATCGGTTTGGCTTTATTGAGACCCCGTATCGCAAGGTTGATAAAGCCGAAAAGAGGGTGACGGGCGAGATTATATATCTCTCGGCCGATGAAGAAGAGGATTATGTAATTGCGCAGGCCAATGCCCCAATTGATGATCAGGGGTATTTTACCCAGGACCGGGTCAATGTTCACAAGGGATCAGAGTATTTTGAAACCCCGGTCGAGCGGGTTGATTTTATGGACGTATCGCCCAAACAGGTATTCAGCGTGGCTACAGCGCTGATTCCGTTCCTGGAACACGACGACGCTAACCGGGCATTGATGGGAGCCAACATGCAACGGCAGGCAGTGCCCCTGATAAAAGCAGAGGCACCCCTGGTTGGAACCGGTCTCGAGTACAAAGCAGCCAAGGACTCGGGCGCGGTCGTGCTGGCACGCAAATCGGGCACTATCAAAAAAGTCAGCGCCAGAAGGATTGAGACCAGAAACGATGACGGGACCACAGATCATTTTGATCTCTTGAAATTCGCGCGCTCCAATCATGGGACTTCCATAAACCAGCGTCCAATCGTTGCTGAGGGCCAGCGCGTGGAAGCCGGCGAGGTTATTGCGGACGGACCTTCAACCGATCAGGGTGAATTGGCTTTGGGCCGCAATGTATTGGTCGCGTTCATGCCCTGGGAAGGTTACAACTATGAGGATGCCATTCTGATTTCAGAAAAACTTGTGATGGAAGATGTGTTTACTTCCATTCACATTGAGGAATATGAATGTGAGGCCCGCGATACGAAATTGGGACCGGAGGAGATTACCCGGGATATCCCCAACGTATCAGAGGACATGCTGAAAAATCTTGATGAACGCGGTGTAATAAGGATTGGAGCCGAGGTCAACGCCGATGACATCCTGGTGGGTAAAGTTACTCCCAAGGGTGAAACCGAGCTTACTCCGGAGGAACGGTTGTTAAGGGCCATTTTCGGGGAAAAGGCCCGGGAAGTAAGGGATTCTTCATTAAGAGTTCCTCATGGAGAATCGGGAAAAATTGTGGATGTGAAGGTGTTTTCCCGGGAAAATGGGGATGAATTGCCCCCTGGAGTAAGTCAGCTGGTCCGCGTTTATGTGGCCCAAAAAAGGAAAATCTCTGAAGGCGACAAGATGGCCGGGCGCCATGGAAACAAAGGGGTAATATCACGGATTATTCCGGTAGAGGATATGCCCTTCCTGCCTGATGGAACACCGGTTGAGATAGTATTGAACCCGCTGGGGGTTCCTTCCCGTATGAATATCGGTCAGGTACTGGAATGTCACCTGGGATGGGTTGCCAAGGCGCTCGGTTTTTATGCGGCAACCCCGGTATTTGACGGAGCCATAGAGGAAGACATATTTGAAAATCTGGCCGATGCCGGGCTGCGTGATGACGGTAAGATAGAACTCCGCGACGGAAGGACCGGTCATAAGTTTGATAACCCGGTGACTGTTGGATATGTTTATATGCTTAAACTTGCCCACCTGGTGGATGATAAGATACATGCGCGGTCCATAGGGCCGTATTCTCTGGTAACCCAGCAGCCTTTGGGCGGCAAGGCACAGTTTGGCGGTCAGAGGTTTGGTGAAATGGAGGTTTGGGCTTTAGAAGCCTACGGCGCTTCTTATACGCTTCAAGAGATACTTACGGTCAAGTCCGATGATGTTGTGGGTCGCCTGAAGACCTATGAATCCATCGTTAAAGGAGAGAACATCCCTGAGCCCGGTGTTCCCGAATCATTCAAGGTATTGATCAAGGAACTTCAGAGTCTGTGCCTGGATGTGCGCATCCTTTCGGAGGATGATCACGAGATTGCTATAAAGGATGTTGATGAAGAGATCAATGAGACTGATAAGGCACGAGATTTGGGGTTGGACATCCCTATACCCCCCAGACCTGCGCGTTTGACGTCCCCCAAGAAGAGTTCGGATGAAACTGAGGAGGACGATGACGATGATGAGAAACTGTTCGCAGAAGAGGAACAGGGGGAAGATGAGACTCAAGAATTAATTACTATTGAGGATGAATTCTAGGTACCGCTTATACTCACTAGAGAAGGGAGAGTTTAAGCTTGTTAGATGTTAACAACTTCGAACGCATCAAGATAGCTCTGGCAAGTCCTGAGAAAATCAGATCCTGGAGCAGTGGCGAGGTAAAAAAACCTGAGACCATAAACTACCGGACTCTTAGACCGGAAAAGGAAGGACTTTTCTGTGAAAAGATCTTTGGTCCAGTAAAGGACTGGGAGTGTCATTGCGGAAAATACAAGCGGGTTCGTCACAAAGGGATAGTGTGTGACCGTTGTGGGGTTGAGGTGACGACCTCCAAGGTCCGGAGAGAACGTTTAGGGCATATCGAACTGGCAGCACCGGTGTCACACATCTGGTATCTAAAAGGGATTCCCAGCCGCATGGGACTGCTGTTGGATATGTCACCCAAGGTCCTGGAGAAGGTTATATATTTTGTAAACTATATCGTACTGGATCCCGGGGATACCCCGCTCCTCAAGAAACAACTGCTGAACGAACGGGAGTACCGGGATTACCGCGAAAAATATGAAAACAAATTCAAGGTGGGAATTGGCGCCGAGGCAGTCAAACAACTGCTGTCGGAAGTAGACCTGGAAGAGCAATCATTGGAATTGAAAGAGGAGATAGCGAATACCAGTGGTCAACGCCGGAGCCGGGCAATTAAGAGGCTGGAGGTGGTAGAGGCTTTTCGTCTCTCCCACAATGACCCCATATGGATGATTCTTGATGTACTGCCGGTGATTCCGCCAGAGCTGCGTCCCATGGTGCAGTTGGACGGAGGCCGGTTTGCTACCTCGGACTTGAACGATCTATACCGTCGGGTTATTAACAGAAACAACCGGCTTAAACGGCTGCTCGATTTGGGTGCACCGGACATAATCGTTCGGAATGAAAAGCGAATGCTACAAGAGGCCGTAGATGCCTTGATCGATAATGGACGCCGCGGCCGCGCCGTAACCGGGCCCGGAAACCGGCCCTTGAAGAGCCTGAGCGATATGCTCAAGGGTAAGCAGGGCAGATTCCGTCAGAACCTGCTGGGTAAGCGGGTTGACTATTCGGGACGGTCAGTTATAGTCGTGGGACCCAATCTTAAGATGCACGAGTGCGGGTTGCCCAAGGAGATGGCCCTGGAACTGTTCAAACCATTCGTTATGAAGAAACTTGTTGACCGGGGTATAGCCTCGAACATCAAGTCGGCCAAGAAGATGATGGAGAGAGGCAAAGACGAAGTCTGGGACATTCTGGATAATGTTATCCAGGAACACCCGGTGCTGCTTAACCGCGCACCTACACTCCACCGTTTGGGAATTCAGGCCTTTGAACCGGTACTGGTGGAAGGGCGCGCCCTGCAGATTCATCCTCTGGTATGTACTGCTTACAATGCTGACTTTGACGGCGACCAGATGGCGGTGCACGTTCCGCTCTCAGCAGAAGCTCAGGCAGAAGCCCGGTTGCTGATGCTGTCAACCGGCAATATCCTGAATCCCAAAGACGGACGACCGGTGGTAACCCCTACACAAGATATGGTTATCGGTTGTTACTACCTTACACTGCAGAGAGACGGTGAAAAAGGTGAAGGCAAGGCCTTCTGTTCTCCTGAGGAAGCCCGTATGGCTTTGGAAACCGAGGAGATCGGACTGCATGCCAGGATCAAGGTAAGGATAAATGACAGGATTGTAGAAACCACCGTTGGCCGGATAATATTCAATGAAGCGTTGCCCACGGATTTTCCGGTTTATAACCAGGTCATCAGCAAGAAAGAGTTGGGCGAAATAGTGTACAAGTGTTACCGGGACTATGGGAACGAGGCTACAGCACGTACCCTTGATGCCATAAAGAGACTCGGATTTGACTATGCTACCAAAGGGGGAATAACCGTCGGCTTAACCGACTTCCAAACCCCGGAAGCCAAAAACGAAATACTTAAACAGGCTGATGAAAAGGTAAGTGAAATCGAAAATGATTATCAGATGGGGTTGATAACGGAGGATGAACGGCACAGCCAGGTGGTTGCTACCTGGAATGAGGCTACTGAAAAAGTAACTGATGAGCTAAGGTCTAACCTGGATCCTTTCAATCCAGTTTATATGATGGCCATCTCCGGCGCCCGGGGTAACTTCCAGCAGATACGTCAGTTGGCTGGAATGCGAGGTCTGATGGCCGATCCTCAGGGCCGTATTCTTGACCTGCCGATTAAGGCCAATTTCCGAGAAGGTTTGACTGTTTTGGAGTACTTTATTTCAACTCACGGCGCACGTAAGGGTCTGGCCGATACAGCACTTCGAACCGCGGACTCGGGTTACCTGACCCGACGGTTGGTGGACGTGTCGCAGGATGTCATCGTACGCGAAGCTGACTGTGGTACTCACGAAGGGATATCAGTAGATGAGATACGTGAAGGCGGCGAAGTTATCGAACGGTTGGATGAGAGAATCATTGGGCGTTTTGCGGTCGGCAATATCATTAATCCGAATACCGGCGAAGTGATCGTACCTGATGATCATGAGATCAATGAAGAGGCCGCTGAAGAGATTATCAAGCTGGGTATCGACAAGGTCAGAATAAGATCTGTCTTGACCTGTAAAGCCAGACATGGGGTTTGCCAAAAATGCTACGGGCGCAATATGGCTACCAGTTACCTGGTGGAAATAGGCGAAGCGGTAGGAACTATCGCTGCCCAATCGATTGGAGAACCGGGTACCCAGTTAACCATGCGTACCTTCCATACAGGAGGGGTAGCCGGAGATGACATCACCCGCGGTCTGCCTCGTGTTGAAGAGCTTTTCGAGGGACGTAAACCCAAAGGCCAGGCAGTAGTGACCGAACGACGCGGCGTAGTTAGAATGGGTGACAACAAGGGCCGCCGTGAGGTTCAGATTCTTGACGAGAACGGTGAGATGTTAGAAGGTTATGTGGTTCACTATGGTTCTCGGCTCAAGGTGCGTGATGGTGATTTTGTCGAGATAGGTGACGAATTAACAGAAGGACCGCTTAATCCCCACGATATCTTGAGGACCAAGGGCATGAGGGCCGTTCAGATCTATCTCCTGCGGGAGGTGCAAAAGGTTTACCGCCTGCAGGGTGTTGATATCAGCGACAAGCATATAGAAATAATGATCAGACAGATGCTTAAGAAGGTGAAGATCGAGGAAGGAGGGGACACCCCGCTCCTGCCTGGCGCGTTCACTGATGTAGCCGACTTTGAGGAAGAGAATATGAAGGTTATTGAGCGGGGGCGCGGATTGCCAGCCGTTGCCCAACCTCTTTTGCTGGGGATAACCAAGGCTTCTCTGAATACCCAGTCCTTCCTGTCAGCGGCTTCCTTCCAGGAAACCACCAAGGTCCTGACGGAGGCAGCGATAAAAGGCAAAGTGGACGGACTGATCGGTCTGAAGGAGAATGTAATTATCGGCAAACTGATCCCGGCAGGAACCGGTTTTTCGCGTTACAAAAATCTGGCTGTCGAATTGGATGATACTGATTGACTATAGGAATTACAGGATGCTACAATATCTAAGTGCGCCTAAAGTGACATTCTTTGTTTTGGTGGAATGAAGAATCTTACTTTGCGGATGATAGCCTTTGAAGGAGGTTAACAAGCGTGCATAGTTTGCAGCATCATAGTCACAAAGCGGTGGGTTCCCGACAGGTAAAGAAAGCTATCCTGAAAGGATCGGCCGAAAAGGTCTACATCGCCCTGGATGCTGAAAAACATGTAACAAGGCCTTTAATAGAATTATGCCAGGAACGAAACTTAGAAGTAGAGTACGTTGAAAGCATGGAACAACTGGGTAAAGCCTGCGGCATTGCTGTAGGCTCAGCCGCAGTAGCATTACTCATTGAACATGGGAAGGAGGTGCAGGATTAAGTGCCTACAATAAATCAATTAGTCAGACAGTCGCGCAAGGAGATACTGAAAAAATCAGACTCACCGGCTTTGGAGAGCTGTCCGCAGCGCAGGGGTGTATGTACCAGAGTATTTACCACTACCCCCAAAAAGCCGAATTCGGCCTTGAGGAAAGTAGCCAGGGTCAGGTTAACCAACGGTATTGAAGTAACAGCCTACATTCCAGGCATTGGACACAACCTCCAGGAACACTCGGTGGTTCTGATCAGAGGTGGAAGAGTAAAGGATCTGCCAGGGGTTAGATACCATATAATCAGAGGTGCCCTGGATGCGGCCGGAGTTCAAAACCGCAACCGCGGGCGGTCCAAGTATGGTACCAAACGGCCGAAAAAGGGAGCCAAAAAGTAGGTAAGAAGTCATTTTAACCATAGATAGCTGTGTGCCGGCTGCATAATATCAATGCGATCAGGTTTAAGGAAGGGAGGAAGCAATTTGCCGAGAAAAGGTCCTGTGCCGAAGCGGGATATACTTAATGATCCTGTATACAACAGCCGTACCGTAACCAAATTGATAAATCAGGTTATGTGGGATGGCAAGAAGAGTTTGGCTGAACAGATATGCTACGGAGCGTTTGAAATAGTCGGCAAAAAGGTCGGGAAAGATCCGCTGGAGGTCTTTGAAGACGCTCTTAAAAACATTATGCCGGTTCTGGAGGTAAGAGCTCGCAGGGTTGGAGGTGCCAATTATCAGGTTCCGGTCGAAGTCCGCGCTGATCGTCGCGAAGCCCTGGCCTTGAGATGGTTGGTTAGTTTTGCTCGCAAACGCGGGGAAAGGACCATGGAACAGAGACTGGCAGGAGAGATTCTGGATGCTTACAACAGCACCGGAGGAGCCTTCAAGAGGAAGGAAGATACACACAAGATGGCAGAAGCCAACAAGGCATTTGCACATTATCGCTGGTAATTAAACGATCGGTCGCCTGCAGGGAGTGTTAAGATATGGGTGAAGCATTTTCGCTTGAAAAAACAAGAAATATTGGTATAATGGCTCATATTGATGCGGGCAAGACCACAACGACGGAAAGGATACTTTTCTATACAGGCAGAGTACACAAAATTGGCGAAGTTGATAAAGGCACGGCTACCATGGACTGGATGGCCCAGGAACAGGAGCGTGGGATCACCATAACATCGGCGGCTACTACGTGTATGTGGAAAGGGTATCGTATTAATATCATCGATACGCCCGGCCACGTGGACTTTACAGTTGAGGTAGAACGAGCCTTGCGGGTGCTTGACGGAGCCATTGCTATCTTTTGTGGGGTAGCTGGAGTTCAACCGCAGTCAGAGACTGTGTGGAGGCAGGCGGACAGGTATAAGGTTCCGCGTATAGCCTTCGTTAACAAGATGGACAGAGTTGGGGCCGACTTTTATCGGGCCTACAACATGATTAACCGAGACCTCGGTAATAAAGCGGTTGCAATACAGCTGCCGATAGGAGCAGAAGACAGTTTCGAGGGTATACTGGATCTTATACAATTGAAGGCGTTCATTCATCGTGATGAACTGGGTCTTGAAATCGAGGAGAGACCGCTATCACCCGGAGAGATGGAACTGGCCATGGAATGGCGGGGTGATCTGATAGAACGTATGGCGGAGCTGGATGAAGAAATACTAAACCTGTATCTGGAGGAACAGCCAATAGACAACCAGCAGATTAAGCGTTGTCTTCGCAGGCTTACCCTGAGTAACCAGGTGGTTCCAATTCTATGTGGGTCATCGTTCAGGAACAAGGGCGTGCAACTTCTCTTGGATGCAGTGGTTGATTACCTGCCTTCGCCGTCCGAGGTGCCGGTGGCGGTTGGTATAGACCCCCGCACCGAAGAGAACGTGGTACGCCGTAGTGATGCTTCAGAGCCCTTGAGTGCCCTGGCCTTTAAGATAGTGGTGGATCCGTATGTCGGGAAACTCACCTATTTCAGGGTATATTCGGGATCGTTAAAAGCGGGAAATGTGGCATTCAATGCCAGAACACAAAAACGCGAGCGTGTTAGCCGAATACTCCGAATGCATGCCAATCACCGGGAAGAAGTGGATATTGCTTATGCTGGTGATATTGTAGCAGGGGTGGGGCTGAAGGAAACCGTAACTGGTGATACCCTCTGTACGGAAGCTAACCCGATTCTGTTAGAGGCCATGACGTTTCCTGAACCTGTAATCTCAGTAGCCATAGAACCACGCACCAAGGAAGATGAGGATAAAATTGGTGAGGCTCTGGGACGGTTGGGTGAAGAAGATCCGACTTTTAAGACCCAAATCAATCCGGAAACCGGTCAGACGATAATCAAGGGAATGGGAGAACTTCATCTGGAGGTTATAACCGACCGTCTGCTCCGGGAGTTTAAAGTGAATGCCAAGGTGGGCAAACCTCAGGTAGCATATAAGGAAACCGTGAAGGGTAAGGCTAAGGCTGAAGGCAAGTTTGTTCGACAGACGGGGGGACGCGGCCATTATGGTCATGTAATCCTGCAGATTAAACCCTTACCCGAAGGACAGGGATTTGTATTCAAAGACGAGACCAATAATACGGTTATCCCGCGCGAGTTTGCCTCTGCCGTTGAAAACGGTATCCGTGAGTCGTTGCAGGCCGGGATTATTGCGGGTTACCCGGTGGTGGACATTGAGATCCGTTTGTTGGGAGGATCATTTCACGAGACTGACTCCTCCGAAGGCGCTTTCAAGATGGCAGCCGCTTTGGGCTTTAAGGAGGTCATGGGTCTGGCCCAACCGGTGCTGCTTGAACCCGTAATGGACCTGGAAATTCAGGTGCCTGAGGAATACACCGGAGACGTGATTGGTGATCTTAACGGTCGTAGAGGCAGAGTTGCGGGTATGGAAGAGAATCAGGGGATTAGAGTTATTAAGGGAATGGTACCCCTGTCAGAGATGTTTGGGTATGCAACTGATCTTCGCTCCATAACCCAGGGGCGTGGTACATTCAGTATGCAGCTTCTGAACTATGAAGAGGTACCCGAGTATAAAGCCAAGGAAATCGTGGCCAAAAGATATGGCCTTTAAAACATTTTCAAAAGACTGAAAGGAAAGGTGAGCAGGTAATGGCAAAGCAGAAATATGAAAGGACTAAACCGCACGTAAACATAGGTACCGTCGGTCACGTAGACCACGGCAAGACAACCCTGACCGCAGCGATAACCCTTACTTTGTCTACGAAAGGAAGCGCCAAAGCTACCTCTTATGAAGAGATTGACAAGGCCCCCGAAGAAAGAGAAAGAGGAATAACCATCAACACCTCCCACGTGGAATATGAGACTGAGCATCGGCACTATGCCCACGTGGACTGCCCGGGGCACGCTGACTACATCAAGAACATGATAACCGGAGCGGCCCAGATGGACGGAGCCATCCTGGTGGTATCATCCGCTGATGGTCCTATGCCTCAGACCCGGGAACACATCGTTCTGGCCCGGCAGGTTGGTGTACCCTATATCGTTGTATTCATGAACAAAACCGACATGGTCGATGATGAAGAGCTCCTCGAACTGGTCGAAATGGAAGTAAGAGACCTCTTGAATGAATACGAGTTTCCCGGAGATGACGTCCCGGTTATCCAGGGTTCAGCCCTTAAAGCTCTGCAATGCGGCTGCGGGGGGCGGGAATGCCCTAACTGTAAGGCCATATGGGAACTGATGGATGCGGTGGACGAATATGTACCAATGCCGGAGAGGGCTGTAGACAAGCCTTTCCTGATGCCGATCGAGGACGTATTCACCATCACCGGCAGAGGCACCGTAACCACCGGCAGGGTAGAAAGAGGCCAGGTCAAGGTAGGAGACGAAGTGGAGATTGTAGGGATGAGAGACGCCACCCGCAAAACAGTCTGCACTGGAGTCGAGATGTTCAGAAAGCTCCTCGACTATGCTCAGGCTGGAGACAACATCGGCACCCTTCTCCGCGGGGTAGACCGTCGCGAAGTCGAGCGGGGAATGGTACTGGCCAAGCCCGGTTCCATCAAGCCGCATGTTAATTTTAACGCCGAAGTATACGTGCTGACCAAAGAAGAAGGTGGCAGACATACCCCGTTCTTTCCGGGATACCGGCCGCAATTCTATTTCCGCACCACTGACGTAACCGGAGTAATCACTCTGCCCGAAGGAGTAGAGATGGTAATGCCGGGCGACAACATCCAGATGGCGATCGAACTGATAACTCCCATAGCCATAGAAGAGGGGTTAAGGTTTGCGATCCGTGAAGGTGGAAGAACTGTAGGTGCCGGAGTAGTTACCGGAATCAGCGAATAGTATACGGAACAACGGATGCACTGTCAGGAGTTCCGGCACGGGCTGTAAAGACTTACGGGGATATTGCTTGGTTGGTTAGTAGTGCTGGAATGAAGTTGGTCCTCAGGCTAAGACCACAACATTCCAGGGGAAAGAAACGGATCGAGTGGAGTATAGACAAGGAAGAAAGGGCAATTGTCCCTTTCTCCTTAGTACGCCCGGAGCCGTGTACATGACAGGAGTTTTAAGGAGGGGACCATTAGGTGAAAGGTCAGCAAAAAGTCAGAATTAGATTGAAAGCATTTGATCATAAACTGCTGGACCAGTCAGCCCAAAAAATCGTGGATACCGCCAAAAAGAATGGATCTGAGGTTTCAGGACCGGTACCGCTTCCGACTGAGAGGAGTGTTTATACCATTCTGAGGTCACCACACGTGAATAAGGATTCCAGGGAACAGTTTGAGATGAGGACCCACAAACGGTTAATAGATATATTAGATCCCAATCCGAAAACCATAGATGCCCTCATGCACCTGGACCTGCCTTCCGGTGTAGACATAGAGATTAAACTCTAAGCCAGGGATTATGGAAGCTGATTTAGGAGGGAGAAAAGGTGTTAAGAGCAGTCGAGAAGGGACTTCTAGCCAGGAAGGTAGGAATGACTCAGGTTTTCACCGATGATGGCCAGGCAATGGCTGTTACTGTTATCGAAGCCGGTCCCTGTGTTGTAGTGAAGAAAAAAACCCCGGAAACTGACGGCTACAATGCGATTCAGGTGGGGTTTGCAGGAGTAAAGGACAAAAAAGTTAACCGTCCTGACCGGGGACAGTTTAACAAAGCCCAGGTTAAACCTACCAGATGGTTAAGAGAATTCAGAGTTGAAGATGCGAATCAATATGAGATCGGACAGGAAATCAAGGCCGATCTGTTTCAGGAAGGTGACTTGATAGATGTCACCGGAGTTTCCAAAGGTAAGGGTTTTGCAGGCGGTATTAAACGCCATAATTTCCGTCGTGGGCCGATGGGACACGGATCCAAGTATCACCGCCGTCCAGGTTCACTCGGCGCCAAAGGGCCGGCCCGAGTTTTCAAAGGCCGGAAGATGCCTGGCAGGTTAGGCGGAGAGAGAGTCACGGTACAGAAACTCAAGATAGTAAAGGTATACCCGGAGAAGAATATCATCCTGGTTAAGGGTGCAGTACCGGGTCCTCGCAAGGGCCTGCTTTCAATAAAGAATTCAGTGAAGGCATAGGGTGAAGGAGGTTTACTATCATGCCTAAGGTAGCAGTATTCAATATGGCAGGAGCCCAGGTTGGTGAAATAGACTTAAGTGACAGTGTTTTTGGGATAGAACCTAACGAGGCTGTAATTCACCAGGTTGTAAAGGCTCAACTGGCCAATCGGCGGGTAGGGACCGCCTCCACCAGGACCCGTGGAGATGTCAGGGGTGGTGGAAGAAAGCCCTGGCGCCAAAAAGGTACGGGCCGGGCACGGGTTGGCAGCCGGCGCTCCCCGATATGGCGGGGTGGAGGCACGGTATTTGGACCCCATCCGCGCGATTATTCAATTAGACTGCCAAAGAAAGTCAGGAGATTGGCCTTAAAATCCGTGTTGTCCGGGAAACTCAACAGCAGCGATATTGTGGTTGTGGAGGAATTAAGCTTTGAGGAGCCCAAAACCCGGCGTATGATTGAGGTCCTGGATGCTCTGAACGTCGTGGAGAAGGCTCTGGTGGTTACCGCTGATGGCGATATCAATGTTGCGAAGTCAGCCCGGAACATTCCAGGGGTAAAGCCGGTTAGAGCCGATTTCATGAATGTCTATGATCTTTTGGCCTACGACAAGCTGGTGATAACCAAAGATGCCGTGGCCAAGGTAGAGGAGGTTTACGGTTGATGCCCAAAGAAGCTCGAGATATCATCATCAAGCCGGTAGTAACAGAAAAGACCATGAACCTGCTGGCGGATAACAAGTATACCTTTTTGGTTGACAAACGAGCGAACAAGGTTGAGATTAAAAAGGCCGTAGAAGAGATATTCAAGGTTAAGGTGGACAGCGTAACCACCATGAATGTGCAGGGCAAGATGAAGAGAATGGGGCGCTTTGAAGGCCGTAGGCCCAGTCGCAAAAAGGCTGTAGTCTCCCTGAAGCCCGGTCACAGGATTACACTCTTCGAGGGAATGTAACCCTTAAGGCACCTAAGGAGGAATCAAAAGTGGGCATTAAGAAATTCAAGCCAACATCACCGGGCAAACGGCAGATGACAGTCCTGAGTTATGAGGAACTGACCAAGAAAGAACCAGAGAAAAGTCTGTTAGCGCCTCTTAACAAAAAGGCGGGAAGAAATGCCAATGGACGTATTACGGTACGACACCGGGGTGGTGGGCATAAGCGCCGTTACCGGGTAATTGATTTTAAACGCAAAAAGGATGGAGTTCCGGCCAAGGTAGCCGCAATCGAATACGATCCTAACCGGTCCGCCAACATAGCTTTGCTTCACTACCTTGATGGTGAAAAGAGTTATATCCTGGCCCCTAACGGTTTAAAAGTCGGACACCAGGTCATGTCAGGACCAGACGCCGATATCAAGGTAGGAAATGCACTGCCGCTGGTCAACATTCCCGTCGGTACCCTGATACACAATATTGAGCTCAAACCCGGAAAGGGCGGTCAGATTGTTCGCTCGGCCGGGGGAGTTGCCCAGCTCATGGCTAAAGAAGGAAACTACGCTCATATACGGTTACCTTCTGGAGAAGTGAGATTGGTTCATATAAAATGCCGGGCAACCATCGGGCAGATCGGGAACCTTGATTATGAGAATGTGTCTGTAGGCAAGGCCGGGCGGAATCGCTGGAAAGGCTTTCGTCCTACGGTTAGGGGATCAGTTATGAACCCGGTTGATCATCCCCATGGCGGGGGAGAAGGCCGGGCTCCGGTTGGCAGAAAATACCCGGTTTCGCCCTGGGGCAAGATCGCCATCGGCGGCAGAACCAGGAAAAAGAAACCGTCAGATAATATGATAGTCAAGAAACGCAAGTAGCTCTGAAAGGGAGGTTACAAGCTGGAATGGGCAGATCTGTTAAAAAAGGTCCCTATTGCGACGAAAAACTGCTAAAAAGGGTCGAACTCATGAACGATAAAGGTGAGAAGCGCGTTATCAAAACCTGGTCTCGCCGTTCCACCATCATGCCTCAGATGATCGGGCACACACTGGCTGTACACGATGGCCGCAAGCATATCCCGGTTTATGTAACCGAGGACATGATAGGGCACAAACTGGGGGAATTTGCTCCCACCAGAACCTATCGAGGACATGCTGGGAAATCGGAAAAGACCAGTAGAAGGCACTGAGGGGAGGTATTGGTGTGCAGGCACGAGCGATAGCTAGGTATATAAGAGTATCTCCGTTCAAGGCCCGGCAGGTTGCGGATCTAATCCGGGGCAAGGATGTACGCGAGGCAAGAGCGATTCTTAGGTATACCAACAAAAAGGCAGCTCCGTTGATAGTGAAAGTGATGAATTCGGCAGTAGCTAACGCCGAACACAATTTTGACATGGATTCTGACGACCTGTATGTATCAGAGATCTATGTTGATGAGGGACCCAGCTTAAAGAGAATTAAACCCAGGGCCTACGGTAGGGGTGACATGATCAAGCATCGCACCAGTCACATAACCGTAGTGGTCAAAGAAAGGGCGTGATTTAGTGGGGCAGAAGGTTCACCCCAAGGGTTTTAGAATAGGAGTTACCAGAGACTGGGATTCACGCTGGTATGCAGACCGGGATTTTACCGAACTCCTTCATGAGGACTATAAGATACGCAAGTTTATCAAGGAAAGGTTTTACGCCGCAGGGGTCTCCACAGTTGAGATCGAAAGAACCGGTAACAGGGTCAAGGTTTCGATCAACACCGCCAAACCTGGTATACTGATTGGTCGCGGTGGAACCGAGGTTGAAAAACTAAAGGTAGAATTAGCCAAGTTGACCGGCAAGAATGTAAACGTCAATATTGTTGAGATCAAACGGCCGGAACTGGACGCCCAGATCGTTGCCGAGAACGTGGCTACTTCGCTGGAAAGAAGAATCGCCTTCCGGCGGGCGATGCGTCAGGCAGTAGGGCGGACCATGCGTGCAGGAGCTAAAGGTATGAGAATAGCAGTATCCGGGCGCCTTGGCGGGGCTGAAATAGCTCGTACCGAGTGGCAGGCCGAGGGTAGAGTACCCCTGCATACACTTAGAGCCGACATCGATTATGGTTTTGCGGAAGCTAACACCACTTACGGTAAGATTGGCGTAAAAGTCTGGATTAACCGTGGTGAGGTTATGGCGCAGCCCAAACGCAGGCCTCCGGTGAAGGCTGGAGGGGAGGAACAAAAATAATGCTTATTCCCAAGCGAGTGAAATATAGAAGGCAACACAGGCCATTCATAAAAGGTGAAGCTACCAAGGGCAATGTTGTAACCTATGGTGAATATGGCCTTCAGGCCCTGGACCCAGGTTGGATTACCAACCGCCAGATAGAAGCGGCTCGTATTGCCATTACCCGCTATGTGAAACGTGGGGGTAAGGTTTGGATTAAGATATTCCCTGACCGGCCATTGACAGCGAAGCCGGCAGAAACCCGTATGGGTAAAGGTAAGGGCTCCCCTGAACACTGGGTAGCACCGGTTAAACCTGGTCGGGTTATGTTTGAACTGGCTGGAGTAAGTGAAGAGGTAGCTAAGGAAGCCATGAGATTGGCAGCCCACAAACTACCGGTCAGATGCCGGTTTATTAAAAGAGACGAAATGGGTGGTGAGGCTGGTGAAGGCTAAGAAGATGGCGGAAATGACCACTGAAGAACTGCAGAAGAAAGTTAGAGATTACAAAGATGAGCTATTCAATCTTAGATTTCAATTAGCCACCGGGCAGTTGGATAACCCCATGAGACTCGGGGAGGTCCGCAAAAACATCGCCCGGGCCAAGACGGTGTTGAGACAGCGGGAAATTCAAGGACATAGGGCCTAGAGGAGGTTGAATGGTGACTGAGGACAGGGTACAACGCCGGGTTAAAACTGGTCGTGTAGTCAGCAATAAGATGGAAAAAACCGTAACCGTGCGCATTGAGTCCGTGGTGCAGCACAGTCTATACAAGAAGACCATTAGACGGAGCAAGAAATACAAAGCCCACGATGAGAATAACCAGTGCAGTATCGGGGATCTGGTTAAAATTATGGAAACCCGCCCCTTGAGCAAAGACAAGAGGTGGAGAGTAGTCGAGGTACTGGAGAAAGCCAAGACCTTACAATAGATGGCTGAAAGGAGGTTGCCGCAGTGATCCAGCCTCAAACGATGCTGCGTGTCGGCGACAATACAGGCGCAAAAAGAATTATGTGTATAAAGGTTTTGGGGGGATCCCTCCGAAGATATGCCACTGTTGGAGATGTCATTGTAGCTTCTGTGAAAGAGGCCGGTGTCGGGGGAGTAGTCAAAAAGGGTGACGTCGTTAAGGCGGTAGTAGTCCGCACCCGTAAAGAGATCCGTCGCCCTGACGGTTCCTACATCAGATTCAGTGAGAATGCAGCAGTGATTATCGATGACAATAACAACCCGAAGGGTACCAGAATATTCGGACCGGTTGCCAGGGAATTAAGAGATCGCAACTTCATGAAGATAGTATCACTGGCCCCCGAAGTCTTGTAGAGCGGAGGTGAGTACTTTTGAGCCAGAAAATTCGGT
Organism: Syntrophomonadales bacterium; assembly: GCA_050951725.1. GTDB lineage: Bacteria > Bacillota > Syntrophomonadia > Syntrophomonadales > DTU052 > DTU052. The sequence goes on from JBMNJO010000024.1 coordinate 343,789, forward strand.
TAAAGAAGGGTGACAGCGTATTGGTCCTGGCCGGCAAGGATGCCGGGCGAAAAGGCAAGATCCTGAAAGTCACTCCTGATAACAGAAAAGTGATAGTGGAAGGTATTAACAGAGTCAGGAAACACCAACGACCGACCCGTGCATTACCGCAGGGTGGAATCCTCCGCATCGAAGCAGCACTTGACGCCTCCAATGTGATGTTGGTCTGTGGCAAGTGCGACCGACCGACCAGGATTGGAAGCAAAATACTGGCCAATGGTGAGAAGGTTAGATGCTGCAAGAAATGCGGCGAGGTTTTGGAATAAGGCCGAGGAGGAGGCTTAAGCGTGGCTAGACTGAAAGAGCAATATCGCAGCGAAATGGTGCCTAAACTCAAGGAGAAATTTGCCTACCGCAACACTATGGAGGTACCCAAAATAGAAAAGGTAATAATTAACATGGGGGTTGGTGAAGCCATACAGAACCCCAAATCTCTTGATGGGGCGGTAGCTGATCTCAGAACCATTTCCGGGCAGAAGCCTGTAATTACCAAGGCCAAGGCTTCCATTGCCGGATTCAAATTAAGAGAAGGTATGTCGATCGGCTGCAAAGTAACCCTGCGCGGGGAACGCATGTATGAATTCCTGGATAAGTTGATTAACGTGGCCTTGCCCCGGGTGCGGGACTTCAGGGGAGTATCCCCCAAGGCTTTTGACGGTCGCGGGAATTACAGCCTGGGAATAAAAGAGCAGCTGATATTTCCAGAGATCGAATACGACAAAATTGATAAAATTCGTGGTTTGGAAGTGGTTATAGTAACTACTGCCAACACTGATGAAGAGGCCCGGGAGCTTCTCAGATTAATGGGAATGCCCTTCAGGGAACAGTAAGGAGGGAAGATATGGCAAAAAAATCAATGATTGCAAGCCAAAAGAGAACTGCCAAGTACGGGGTTCGAGAATATAATCGGTGCCGGGTATGCGGGAGACCGAGAGCCTATATGCGCAAGTTCGGGATCTGCCGTATCTGCTTCCGGCAGATGGCCCACCGGGGCGAAATACCAGGCATAACCAAGGCCAGTTGGTAGTGGTAATAGAAGGAGGTTGAACTATGGTCACGACAGACCCTATCGCCGATTTCCTGACTCGTGTGAGGAACGCGAACATGGTCTCACATCCAACCGTTGAGATCCCAGGATCGAAGATGAAGTTGGCGATTGCTACCATACTGAAAGACGAAGGCTATATCAAGGATTTCGAGTTTATCGAAGACGGAAGACAGGGCATAATTCGTGTCTATCTGAAGTATGGTCCCAACCGCGAGAAAGTTATTACGGGTATTAAAAGGATCAGTAAACCGGGATTACGGGTGTATGTCAACAAAGATGATGTACCCAGAGTCCTGGGTGGATTTGGAACAGCGGTCATTTCCACCTCCCGTGGCCTGATGACAGACAAAAGGGCACGGAAAGAAGGAATAGGTGGAGAGGTCGTCTGTTATATCTGGTAACGGAGGAGGCTAAGCAAGGTGTCACGCATAGGAAAGCGGCCCATAGACCTTCCCTCTGGTGTCGAGGTAACCTTGGGTGAAGGAAGAAGCATAACAGTTAAAGGTCCAAAAGGTGTTTTGAATTGGAATATCCCCAATGGTATAGAAGTATCACAGGAAAGCAACCAGCTGTCAGTTACTAGAGCCAGTGATGCCAAGGAGCACCGGTCGCTGCATGGCTTAACCAGGGCCCTGATCGCCAACATGGTTCATGGTGTTGAAAAAGGGTTTGAAAAGAAGCTAGAATTAGTCGGTACCGGATACAGAGCAGCGCTTCAGGGTAAAAAGCTGGTTTTGACCGTGGGTTACTCGCACCCGGTGGAGTTTGAACCACCCGAAGGAATTGAGTTTGAAACCCCGGCAGCAACCCGCATAACTGTCAAAGGGATTGACAAAGAAAAGGTAGGCACCATGGCGGCTACCATAAGAGATGTACGCAGGCCTGAGCCTTACAAGGGCAAAGGTATCAAGTACGAAAACGAAAAGATCAGACGTAAGGCTGGAAAGGCCGGTAAGAAATAAAGGGAGAAAGGAGTGGCACGGAATTGATCAATAAGCCGAGTCGCAATAAACTGCGGACGGGAAAGCATAAGAGAATCCGCCGCAAAATGCAGGGCACTCCCGAGAAACCAAGGTTATGCGTCTTTCGCAGCCTGAATCATATCTATGCCCAGGTAATCGACGATGTTAACCATAACACACTGGTAGCAGCGTCAACCCTGGAAACGGAAGTGCGGGACAGCATTAAGGATGGAAACAAGATGGACGCAGCCAAGGCCGTTGGAACAGCTGTAGCCAACAAGGCTCTGGCGAAAGGGATTTCGGAAGTAGTATTTGACCGTAATGGTTACAAGTATCACGGAAAAATCGCAGCCCTGGCAGGAGCGGCCAGAGAAGCCGGGCTAAAATTTTAGCTAAAGGAGGGAACCACGATCGAAAGGGAACAAAACGCACCGGAGCTTATCGAGAAGGTAGTGACTGTAAGAAGAGTAGCCAAGGTCGTAAAGGGCGGTCGTCGCTTTAGTTTCAGTGCCGTAGTCGTTGTTGGCGATGGTGAAGGAAAAGTTGGTGCCGGCTTGGGTAAAGCGGGTGAAGTTCCGGAAGCTATCCGAAAAGGCGTTGAAGACGCAAAAAAGAATATGATAGAAGTTCCCATGAAAGGAACTACCATCACTCACGATGTTATCGGAGTATTTGGAGCCGGACGGGTACTGTTAAAAGCCGCAGCTCCCGGAACAGGAGTTATAGCCGGTGGGCCAGTCAGAGCCGTCTTGGAAGCCGCCGGGGTGAAGGACATTTTGACCAAGTCTTTGGGGTCCTCCAATGCCAATAACATGGTGCGGGCTACCATAGAAGGAATAAAATCGCTGAAACAAGCTGATAAGGTGGCGCGGTTAAGGGGTAAGACCATCCAGGAAATCATAGGCTAGGGGGTAGTTGCTTTGGGTAAAATGCTCAAAATAACCTGGGAGAAAAGTACTATAGGATCTGTTAAATCCCAGAGAGCTACTATAAAGAGCTTAGGGCTGAGAAAACTGAACCAGTCCGTGATCAAGGAAGACACTCCCCAGATACGGGGGATGATTGACAAGGTACATCATTTGGTTACGGTCGAAGAGTTATAGCTTGAGGAGGTTAATGATGAAACTTCATGATTTGCAATCTCCTGCTGGCGCCGTTCACAAGCCGAAACGGGTTGGCCGGGGTACGGGATCAGGTCATGGCAAGACATCGACCAGAGGTCACAAAGGACAGAAGGCCCGTTCAGGCGGCGGAGTAAGACCAGGCTTTGAGGGCGGGCAAATGCCTTTACAACGGAGGATTCCCAAACGGGGGTTCACCAACATATTTAAAAAGACTTACAGCATTGTTAATGTGAAAGAACTTGAAATATTCGATGATGACACGGTTGTGACTCCCGCTCTGCTGAGAGAAAAAGGTCTGATAAAATCAGCTCAGGATGGGGTCAAGATTCTAGGCGACGGAGAACTGACCAAAAGGCTGGTAGTTAAGGCCCATAAAGTCAGTCAAGCGGCGGAAAGCAAAATCTCTGCCAGGGGTGGCCAGATTGAGGTGATTTAGTTGCTTGGTTCATTGCAGCAAGCGTTTAAAATCGGGGATCTTAAGCAAAAGGTGTTGTTCACCCTCTTAATGTTTGCGGTGTTTAGACTGGGAGTTCATATACCTGTTCCGGGAATCAACCCGGATGCCCTGAGTGAATTGCTGAAGAACCAGTTTCTGGGGTTTTTCGATGTAATCTCCGGGGGGGCGTTCCAAAGGTTCAGCATATTCGCCATGAGCATAACCCCCTATATTAACGCTTCTATCATAATGCAGCTGTTAACGGTTGTTATTCCCAAGCTGGAGCAGCTCAACAAAGAAGGGGAAGAAGGCCGTAAGAAGATTGCACAGTACACCCGGTACGGTACAGTTGTTCTGGGATTCATTCAGGCCATCGGTATCGCTATTGCCCTGGGTCGTTACACGGGGACTGGCGGGCAAATGGTAGTTCAAAACCCGGGTTTTGTATCGTATATGATGATCGCAATTTGCCTTACCGCAGGTACAGCATTACTGATGTGGATTGGTGAGCTGATAACAGAAAGAGGGATCGGCAACGGAATCTCACTGATAATATTTGCCGGGATAGTAGCTCGTATCCCCAGCGGCGTGACCGGGGTTTTTGAGTATCTGCAAGCCGGAACCGCCAGCTATTTTAGCGTGTTGCTGTTTGTGGTAATTGCCCTGGTAATGATAGCTGCGGTGGTAGGCCTGAATGAGGGCCAGCGCAGACTGCCGGTACAGTATGCCAAAAGGGTTGTGGGCAGAAAAGTTTATGGCGGACAGAGTACCTTTTTACCACTGAAGGTGAACACTGCCGGGGTTATACCGATAATATTTGCTATGTCGATAATGATGTTTCCAGGTACCATTAGTTCCTGGTTCCAAAACTCAGGTTTCAACAACTGGATGAATACCTATTTCCATTTTGGAAGTCCTTTGTATAACACAATCTATGCCTTGTTGATTATTTTCTTTACCTACTTCTATACCGCTGTGGTCTTTAACCCTATGGACGTGGCGGATAACATAAAGAAGTATGGTGGATTTGTACCGGGGATACGTCCAGGGAGACCAACTGCAGAGCATATAGATAAGGTCTTGGGCAGGCTTACGCTGGCAGGCGGTGTATTCTATGCTTTTGTAGCAATACTGCCCAACTTTGTAATCGCCTTAACCGGTTTGACCAATATCTGGTTTGGAGGAACCGCACTTCTAATCGTAGTTGGGGTGGCGTTAGACACCATGAAACAGATAGAGGCTCACTTGTTGCTCAGGAGTTACGAAGGTTTTGTTAAATAGGACAGGAGATGAAGTAGATGAACGTCATTTTGGTTGGACCTCCCGGCGCTGGTAAAGGTACACAGGCCGAAACAATTGTTGAACACTTTAAAATCCCCCATGTTTCCACTGGAGACATGTTCCGGGATGCGGTTCGCCAGGGCACTGAACTGGGTAAAAGAGCCCAGGAATACATGAATGCCGGTAAACTTGTTCCTGACGAAGTAACCATTGGTATTGTAAAAGAAAGACTAAGCCAACCTGATTGCGACAAAGGTTTCCTGTTGGACGGATTTCCGCGCACTGTGGTGCAGGCTGAAGCTCTTGATGGAATAATGGACAGCCTGGGCAAAAAGATTGAAGTGGTAGTAAACATCGCTGTACCGGACGAAATTATTGTAGAACGCATCGTAGGACGCCGGTCATGTAAGAAATGCAACACCGTCTATCACACCAAGTTCAACCCTCCTAAGGTGGAAGGTATATGTGACAAGTGTGGCGAGCCGTTGTTCCAAAGAGCCGATGACCAGGAAGAGACTGCGGTTCAAAGACTTAGGGTTTATGCGGAGCAGACTAACCCGGTACTCGATTTTTATTCGAAAAAAGGTGTTGTCAAAGACATCGATGGTAACCGCGCCAGGTCGGCAGTCTGGGAAGATGTAAAAAAAGCACTGGAGTCTTATGATAATAATTAAGACCAAAAAAGAACTGGAGATCATGCGACAAGCGGGCCTCATTGTTGCTGATACCCTGGAAAGGTTAGCCGGGCTGGTTAAGCCCGGCATAACCACCGCTGCCCTTGACCATTTTGCCGAAAGATATATTGTTGATCGGGGAGCGAAGGCCTCCTTCAAGGGGTACAATGGGTTTCCAGCGTCAGTTTGTGTTTCAGTCAATGAAGATGTTGTTCACGGGATACCAGGTGAACGTCGCTTAAAAGAAGGCGACATCGTGAGCATAGACCTGGGAGCAATTGTAAATGGATGGCACGGTGATGCGGCGATTACCGTGCCGGTTGGAGAGGTCGATCCTGAGATAATGCGATTGCTAAAGGTCACCGAGGAGTCGCTTTATCAGGGTATCAAAGCGGCACAGGTAGGGGCCAGGTTAGGTATGGTCTCAAACGCCATACAGAGTTACGTAGAAAGGGCCGGCTTTTCCGTAGTCAGACAATACGTAGGACACGGCATCGGTAGGCAGATGCATGAAGACCCACCAGTTCCAAACTATGGCCGGCAGGACCGGGGACCGGTGCTGGCAGAAGGTATGACCATTGCCATTGAACCGATGGTTAATGTCGGGGGATATGAAGTTCTGGTTAAACCTGATAACTGGACTGTATATACCAAAGATGGCAGTTATTCGGCTCATTTTGAGCATACCGTAGCCATTACCAGTAATGGGCCGGAGATTCTGACCCGCAAGTAATGGAGGTGCTTACATGGATGGATGAATTAGTCGGCAGGCTAGTTGTCTCCAAAGCTGGTCGGGATAAAGGGAAGCCTTTTGTTATTATTAAGGTTATTAATGACAGGTTTGTCCTGTTGGCGGATGGTGAGCTGAGGAAAGTGGATAATCCCAAAATAAAAAACATCAAGCATCTTCAAGTGATCAATAGGGGGTTACCCGAAATAACTGCTATCCTCGAACGAGGAGAAGTCCTGGAAAACCACCGCTTACGGAAACTGGTGCGGAGTTCGTGGTCAGAGTACCAGGAGGAAAACAGGGAAGGAGGGTCCCTTTGTGACGAAAGAGGATGTCATTGAGGTTGAGGGTAAGGTGATTGAACCACTTCCAAACGCTATGTTTACCGTTCAACTTGATAACGGGCATAAAGTGTTAGCTCATATCTCCGGTAAAATGCGGATGCATTTCATAAGAATTCTCCCAGGAGATAGGGTCACGGTGGAGCTTTCGCCGTATGACTTGAATCGTGGCCGAATTGTATACAGGTTCAAATAAAGGAGGGCCCTTGGATGAAAGTTAGACCATCTGTAAAACCCATGTGCGAAAAGTGCAAGATTATCAAGCGCAAGGGCAGAGTCATGGTGATTTGTGAGAATCCCAAGCATAAACAAAGACAAGGTTAGTGGAGGTGAAAAGATTTGGCAAGAATAGCTGGTGTTGACTTGCCTCGTGATAAGAGAGTAGAGGTAGCACTTACCTATATTTTCGGGATTGGGAGACCTTCGGCCCGCAAGATAGTGGCCTTAACAGGTATAAATCCTGATACCCGGGTTAAAGATTTAACCGAGGAAGAAGTTGCCAAAATAAGAGAGGTCATCAACAAGAACCACAAGGTTGAGGGAGACCTGCGCCGTGAGGTCAGCATGAATATCAAGCGGCTTATGGATATCGGGTGTTACCGGGGACTGAGGCATCGCCGCGGCCTTCCGGTACGCGGGCAACGTACCAAAACCAATGCCAGAACCCGCAAAGGCCCACGCCGCGCTGTGGCGGCCAAGAGGAAGAAGTAAAGGAGGAACAAGCAATAAATGGCGCGTAGAGGAGCTACTACGAGGATTAAAAGACGGGAAAGAAAAAACATCGACTTCGGCATTGCTCATATCAAATCGACCTTTAATAATACTGTTATTACCATCACTGACAGAGAGGGCAATGCAATTTCCTGGGCCAGTGCGGGAACCGTCGGTTTTAAGGGCTCACGTAAGAGCACTCCATATGCGGCTCAACAAGCAGCAGAGTTAGCAGCTCGTTCAGCTATGGAACATGGAATGAAGGAAGTTGAGTGTTATGTTAAGGGACCCGGATCTGGTCGTGAGGCCGCGATTCGTTCCCTGCAAGCGGCTGGTCTCGAGGTTAGCGTTATCAAGGACGTTACGCCCATACCGCACAATGGATGCAGACCACCAAAGAGAAGAAGGGTTTAAAGGGGGTTTTTAATCAGTGGGAAGATATACTGGCTCGGTTTGCCGCCAGTGCAGAAGAGAAGGGGAAAAACTTTTTCTTAAGGGCGACAGGTGTTATTCTCCAAAATGCGCTGTAGACCGTAAACCCTACGGACCTGGGCAGCATGGCCAGGGTAGGCCTAAGAAACCGACAGAGTATGGATTACAACTTCGTGAAAAGCAAAAAGCTAAGAGAATTTACGGGGTCATGGAAAAGCAGTTCCGTAATTACTTTGATAAAGCGGAACGCCAGGGCGGCATCACGGGGGAAAACCTCCTGATTCTCTTGGAGAGACGGCTGGACAACGTTGTGTACAGATTGGGACTGGCAGCCTCTCGCAAAGAAGCCAGGCAGCTTATTAGTCACGGGCATTTCACTGTTAATGGGAAAAAGGTTAATATCCCTTCGTTTTTAGTTAAACAGGGACAGGAAATAGAAGTAAGAAGTCGCAGCAAAGAATCTCCCAAGTTCAAGGAGATACAGGCTCAAGCTGCGTATAGAACTCCTCCAGAGTGGTTGGATCTTGATGTTGAAAATCTGAGGGCCCATGTCCTGGCACTTCCAAAACGGGAAAACATCGAGGCGACCATAGCTGAGCACCTCATCGTTGAGCTTTACTCCCGATAGGTTCAGGCTGTATTAAATCCAGCCGAAGGAGGGTGAAAGATGCTTGAAATTGAAAAGCCTAGGATAGAGTGTGTTGAAAAGGATACGGATACCCATTATGCCAAGTTTGTGATCGAACCGCTGGAAAGAGGCTATGGGATTACCTTGGGTAATTCACTGCGCCGGGTACTCATGTCCTCACTCCCGGGTGCAGCCATAAGTTCAATCAAAATCGACGGCATACTACATGAGTTCTCAACCCTACCCGGGGTTATGGAAGATATCACCGAGGTAATTCTTAACCTTAAACAGGTGGTTCTGAAGTATGAAGGTGAAGAACCCAAAATTCTGCGGCTTGAGCAGAAGGGCCAAAAGACTGTGGTGGCCGGTGATATTGAGCGGGATGCTGAGGTTGAGATTCTAAACCCGGAACTTCATATTGCCACCATGAATGATGAAGCCGAACTGGTTATGGAGTTGACTGTCGAAAGAGGCCGTGGTTACGTAAGTGCGGATCAGAAAAAGAAAGGTGACGAGGTTATCGGGGTTATTCCCATTGATTCCATCTATACCCCGATAAGAAAAGTCAACTTTACGGTGGAGAATGCGCGGGTAGGACGCATTACTGACTATGATCGCCTGATGCTTGAAGTATGGACTAATGGCAGTATTACGCCTGAAGAAGGCATTAGTCTGGCATCCAAGATTCTAGTCAACTACCTCAAACTGTTTTCGGAAATGGACGATGGTCATACTGAAGTCGAGATACTGGTGGAAAAAGAAGAAGAGAAGAAGGACAAAATTCCGGATATGCCCATTGAGGAATTGGAGTTGTCAGTGCGGGCCTCTAACGGTCTGAAACGGGCCAGTATCAATACTGTGGGGGACCTGGTGGAGAAGACCCGTGAAGAAATGGGCAAAATCAGGAATCTGGGACAGAAATCCCTGGACGAGATCGAATCAAAGTTGAGAGAGTTGGGACTCTCATTTAAACAGCCCGAAGACTAGCAGGGAAGGGGGAAGCACAGTTGGGATACAGAAGATTGGGAGTAAGAAGTGACCACAGAAGATCCTTACTTAGGAATTCAGTCACCTCGCTGCTGGCCCATGAAAAGATAACCACCACCGAAACTCGAGCCAAGGAGATCAAAAGGGTAACCGACAAGGTCATTACCCTGGGCAAAAAAGGTGATCTGCACTCCAGACGTCAGGCCTTGTCATATCTGACGGATGAGAAAGTGGTCCGCAAGGTGTTTGATGACCTGGCCAAGAGATATGATGATAGGCCGGGCGGTTACACCCGCATCATCAAATCTGGATTCCGCAAGGGTGACGGTGCACCCATGGCGATAATTGAGTTAGTGAAGTAAGGATGATCGAGGTTCAAGGGGTAAGCTTTAATTACCCCGGCCTGGAATCACCCGTTCTACAAGATATTAACTTGGAGATCAGGCCAGGAGAATTCCTGGCCTTATTGGGTAGAAACGGCTCGGGTAAATCCACCCTGACCAAGCTGCTGAATGGGCTGTTGATACCATCGAACGGTAACGTAGTGGTCGATGGACTAAATACCCGTGATCCCCAAAACTTATCCAAGATTCGGCAGCAGGTAGGCCTGCTATTTTCGAACCCGGATAACCAGTTGGTAGCCGGTATAGTGGAAGAGGATGTTGCGTTCGGTCCTGAGAACCTGGGACTGCCGGCGAATGAGATCCGCGACCGGGTTAGATGGGCGTTGTCGGTGGCAGGGATGACGGATTACATCAAATACCCGCCCCACCTGCTGTCAGGGGGACAAAAACAGAGGGTGGCCATAGCGGGGATCCTGGCACTTGGCCCACGCTACATGGTCCTTGACGAACCGACTTCTATGCTTGATCCGCAGGGACGCGATGAAGTATTGCACACCCTTTTTGAGCTTAACCGGGAACAGGGTACCACGATCGTCTTGGTTACCCACTTTGTCGAGGAAGCCACCACTGCTGATCGGGTAGTAATTTTGGACCAAGGCAAGCTGGTTATGACCGGTTCACCGCTTGAGGTCCTGACCAGGACGGGTGATCTTCCTAACTGGGGTTTGGAAGCGCCGGAAATAGTCCTTTTGTGTCAGGAGTTGAGAAAGCGGGGCCACAACCTCCCCCTGGCTCTTGAGGGGAAGCAGGTAGTGAAAATGATACAACAGTTACTGGTGAGGGAATAAAGAGTATATTCCCTTATAACGTTCATAGATGATTGCTCTGGATTAGGTGAAAATATGTCAATTCGGTTTTCCAAGGTAGGGTTCCGGTACGCTCGGGGGCTTCCCTGGGAAAAGATCGCTTTAAAAAACATAAACCTGGAGATCAGAGAAGGCGAGACGCTGGGGATAATTGGGCCAACCGGTTCTGGCAAAACCACGCTTTTACAGTTGATGAATGGGATCCAGCACCCGAGTGAGGGTCAGGTGCTTATTGATGAGGAGGACCCGGCCCGACTGCGAGGTCGGGAATTGACCAGGCTCCGGCAAAAGGTGGGCCTGGTTTTTCAGTTCCCGGAGGATCAGCTGTTTGCAAACAGTGTTTATGAAGATATCGCCTTCGGACCACGAAACCTGGGATTTAACGGTCCCGAGGTGGAAAATCGTGTCAAATGGGCGATGAATATACTGGACCTTGATTTCAGTAAGTACTCCCAGCGCCAGCCGCAAACTCTCAGCGGGGGTCAGAAGAGAAGGGTTGCTATAGCCGGGGTGCTGGCGCTCAAACCGAAGTATCTCATATTGGATGAGCCGGCAGCAGGACTCGATCCGGAAGGCAGAAGGGCTCTCCTTGCCCTGATTCATAAATTGCGCGAGGAATTGGGGATAGGGGTGGTTATGGTTTCTCATCGTGTTCAAGATATTATCGAGACGTGTGATCGGATAGCGGTTCTGGTCGCTGGCGAGATTGTAAGATCAGGTTCACCCCGGGAGATACTGCAAGCGGGAGAAGAACTGAGTGAATTGGGTTTTCGGCTGCCTCCGATGAATAAGGTCTTACATGAGCTTAAAAAATTCTTCCCTCACCTGGATACGGGACAAATAGGAGAGGCAGCCATCGCCAGGGAAATCGACCGGGCACTGAGGAATCTGTCATGAATTCGTTCACCTTTGGACAATACATACCAGGCCAGTCCTTTGTTCACTCGTTGGACCCCCGTACCAAGCTTTACCTGGTAGTGGTGGCAATGGTCGCAGTCCTTGGAGTCAACACTCTTCTGGGGGTCTTGATTACGGCATTTCTGACGGGAACCTTTATCCTGGCAGCCCGGGTACCGGTAAGGGTCTACTGGAGCGGCACCCGGCCATTATTGATAGTGGTAGTAATCACCGCTGCCTTTCAGATCTTTTTTGTTCCTGGTGAGGTGATTTACCGGTGGTGGTTCATAACCATATCGGATGTCGGAGTACAGATGGCTGCCTTGATGACCTATCGACTGCTTATGGTTATTGTTCTGGCCCAGCTGCTTACCTTTACTACTTCACCCCTGCAGCTGACCGATGGTCTGGAAAGGATCCTGAAACCATTCAGCAAGATAGGAATCCCCGCCCATGAGCTGGCAATGATAATGACTATCGCACTGCGGTTTATCCCGGTCTTCTTTGAAGAAGGCAATAAGATCACCAGGGCCCAGATATCTCGTGGGGCTGATTTTAGGGGAGGATGGTTAAGGAGCGCCCGCAACCTGGTGTCCATCATTGTGCCCCTTTTTGTCCGGGCCTTTCGCCGGGCGGATGAACTGGCATTAGCGATGGAAGCACGTTGTTACACTGGTGGCGAGGGACGCACCAGACTGCACGTTATGGTTATGTCCCCTGCCGATTATGGTGTTATTACGGTGACGACCATCGTGGTATTGTTTGTAATCGTGTCGGGGCTATGACAATCTCTATAGCTGTAGCAGTGGGTTTTCCGGTTCATTTCGGTACCCAGGCAACCATATCCCGAAGGCTGTGTTCGAAACTGATCATCAGACCAGGTAAAGGGGAAGATTTCAGATGCGCATTAAGTTAGTGGTCGAATATGATGGGACCGGCTTCCACGGCTTTCAGAGACAACCAGGACTCAGAACAGTTGATCAGGTGTTGGAGGAGGCTATTAATAGACTGACCAGGGAAGAGGTTCGGGTGACGGGGTCGGGGCGGACTGATGCCGGGGTGCATGCCCTGGGCCAGGTCGTAGCTTTCGATACCCAAGCTGCAATACCTCCCCACCGGTACCAGCAGGCCATCAACACCTTTTTGCCTTCTGATATTAGGGTCATTCACAGTGAAGAGGCAGCAGCTGATTTTCATCCCCGTTATCAGGCACGATGTAAGACATATCGCTACTTGGTTTACCAGGCCAGGGAAGGGTATACCTTTTACCGCCGGTACGCTCACCAGTATACACGGAGCCTGGATCTGCTCCTGTTACAGGAAGCAACCCGCTGTATTATCGGAAAACATGATTTTAGAGGGTTTATGGCTCGAGGCAGTAATGTGCAGGAAACCGTAAGAACGGTTTTCCAGTTTACAACTGAACACAGTTTCCCATGGCTTAAGTTCGAGATTACTGGAGACGGTTTTCTCTATCGTATGGTTAGGAACCTGGTGGGTACGCTAATTGAAATAGGAAGAGGGGCCATGAACCTGGACGAGCTCAAGGAGGTTATCGAAACAGGTGACCGGCAAAAGTGTGGACCCACCGCTCCCGCACAGGGTCTGTATCTGGTAAGGGTCGATTACTAGGGGCAGGCAAAAGAACCGTCCCCATGTCCGCCCCGAGAGGGAGAGTTTCCAAGCTTGCGCTAAAGAATTAGGTATCTATTGACAATCAAAGATTGAAACTGTAACATTAATAAATGACGGAAAATTGCCTGACCCCGCCCCGTGTCAGGTGTGCTAAATCGGTAGGAGGGAACTGCTTGAAAACGTTTATGGCTAAGCCACAAGACCAGGAAAGAAAATGGTATGTCATTGATGCTGCCGATCAAACACTAGGTAGACTAGCCGCTGAAATTGCAGCAATTCTAAGAGGAAAACATAAACCAACATTCACTCCCCATGTTGACTGCGGGGATTTCGTTATAGTTGTCAATGCCGAGAAAATCAAGCTGACCGGAAACAAGCTCATCGACAAGAAATACACCTACCATACCGGGTATCCGGGTGGATTAAAACAGGTGGATTATCAGACTCTGATGAGGAAGAAGCCGGAAAGGGCATTGGAAGTAGCGGTCAAAGGTATGTTACCGCATACGAGTTTGGGTGCGCAGATGTTCAAAAAGCTCAAGGTCTATAGAGGGTCTAACCATCCTCACAAGGCCCAGCAACCAGTACAATGGGAATTGAGAGGATAGGGAGGTAGAGCAGTGACTACGAAGGTTCAATATTTAGGCACAGGAAGAAGAAAGACAGCAGTAGCCCGGGTACGTCTTTTACCCGGAGATGGAAACATTGCTATCAATGGTAAGTCATTCGAGACTTACTTCCCCAACCGAACCCTGCGGCTCATTGTTATGCAACCCCTGGTTTTAACCGAACTGGCCGGAAGATTCGACGTAATCGCCCGGGTTCATGGCGGAGGAGTATCTGGTCAGGCGGGTGCAGTAAGATTGGGCATAGCAAGGGCCCTGGTGAAATCCAATCCCGAACTTAGAAAACAGCTTCGCCGGGCCGGTTTCGTAACCCGCGACCCACGAATGAAAGAAAGAAAGAAATACGGTCTGCATAAGGCCCGTAAAGCTCCTCAATACTCCAAGCGTTAACTTTTAAACGCTTACTGACAATTAAAGACGCCAATAAAAGGAAGGTCCCAAGGACCTTCCTTTTTCGCTGAATAACCGCTCTGTTTGGTCATTCTCTGAAAAAAGAAAAATCGACTTATATCTTATCGCATGAGGTAATTGTGTTATAATAAATAAAAATGTGAGTCATTATTATAGTTGCTGGGACTGATTTGTCCAGGTGGGCTGGTTCAAGAGGGGGTGGAGGAGTAATGGATAGGCTGATAGCCAATCTGGAAAGGCTGGTTCCTGAGGCCATGGCCGAGGCTCGACTCCGCTACCGCGTATTAAGAGAGGTATTGTACAACCAGCCGGTTGGGCGCAGGCAGATAGCTATACGTCTAGGCTGCTCTGAAAGATCAGCCCGCTCAGAGATTGCAGCGTTAAAAGAACAAGGCGCTTTGGAGATAACCCCGGGCGGAATCATGCTGACTAATCACGGTCTGGAATTGGTACATATGGTTGATGAGGTAATTCCATATCTGGATGGGCTGAATTCCTTGGCCTCTAATTTGCAGCAAAAGTTAAAGCTGGATGCGGTAATTGTTGTGCCTGGAGATTCATATTACGACCCTTATGCCAAAAAGGATCTGGGAAGGGCGGCTGCCCGCTACCTTAAAGAGGTTCTGCCAGAGGTGAATATTGTTGCTGTCAGCGGCGGCGCTACTCTGGCTGAGATGGGCAATGCCATCCCTCCAGGGGCAGTCAGACATGATGTCTTGGTGCTCCCGGCCCGTGGAGGACTGGGAGAAAAGGTTGAAGAACAGGCTAACACCATCGCAGCTCACATCGCGGAGGCGATCGGCGGGCACTACCGGCTCCTGCATATTCCCGATAACCTTGATGCGGCGACCATGAAGAGTCTCCTGGCGAATAACCAGATTGCGGAGATAGTGACACAGCTGAAAAGTTGTGATCTCTTAATCCACGGAATAGGTTCGGCTTTGGAAATGGCCAGTCGACGCGGCTTGGTTGAGGATGCCTTAAGAATACTGGAGGATCAGCAGGCGGTAGGCGAAGCCTTTCGTTACTATTTTGATGCTCGGGGGGAAATCGTTTACAGCGTAACCGGTATAGGTCTTGAGTTGTCTGACCTAAAGAACATACCAATAGTTGTAGCAGTTGCTGGAGGAAGTAACAAAGCTCGGGCCATAGAAGCGGTTTTGACCAACCGCAGACGTGGGACCCTCATTACGGATGAGGGAGCGGCCCGGGCAATTTTGGAAAGGAGGCAATGATTGATGTTGAAGGTTGGAATCAACGGATTTGGAAGGATTGGGCGACTGGTGGCCAGGGTCATACAGGACCGGGATGATGTCCAGCTAGTGGCCGTTAATGACATAGGGGATGCCAAGACCAGTGCCCATCTGCTGAAGTATGATTCTGTGCATGGCATCTTTAACCACGCGGTTAAAGCGGAGGATGGCTACCTGCAGGTGGGGGCTGATCGAATCCGGTTTTTCTCCGAAAGAGACCCCGCCAAGATATCCTGGGGTGATGAAGGAGTGGACATTGTAATCGAGGCCACCGGAAAGTTCAGGAAACGTAATCAGGCAGCGATCCATCTGCGCGACGGGGTAAAAAAGGTGCTGATCACTGCACCGGGCACTGACGTTGATCTTACCCTGGTTATGGGAGTAAACAACGACAAGTATGATGCAGCCAAGCATCATGTGGTATCCAATGCATCCTGTACTACCAACTGCCTGGCACCGGTAGCCAAGGTGATCAATGACAATTTTGGTATTGTCAAAGGACTTATGACCACAATTCACTCTTATACCAATGACCAGCGAATCCTGGACCTGGAACACAGTGACCTGCGGCGGGCGCGTGCCGGCGCACTGTCCATGATACCTACCAGCACCGGAGCCGCCAAGGCTTTAGGATTGGTTCTGCCGGAGCTATCCGGGAAACTCAATGGGATGGCCATTCGCGTTCCTACTCCTAATGTATCAATTGTGGATCTGGTAGTGGAATTGTCCAAGTCCGCTACGGCAGAAGAAGTCAATCAGAGTTTACAGGAGGCAAGTCAAAATGCACTGGCCGGGATCATGGAGTTTTCCGATCTGCCTCTCGTCAGCAAGGATTACAATGGCAACCCCCACTCGGCAGTGGTCGATGGACCTTTAACCATGGCCATGGGAGATAACATGGTCAAGGTAATAGCCTGGTACGATAACGAGTGGGCATATTCCTGCAGGGTTGTAGACGCTGTCTGCTACATGGCGGCTAAAGGGTTATAACGGAGGTGCATTTCGCGTGCAGAGCTTGAAAGAGGTGGACGTGCGCAACAAGCGCGTCCTGGTGCGGGTTGATTTTAATGTTCCTACGGACAAAAAGGGTAACATCATAGATGATACCCGAATAAGAGAATCGTTACCTACCCTGCGTTATCTGGTGGACCAGGGGGCCCGGGTTATAGCAGTAAGCCATCTGGGAAGACCCAAAGGTAAACCGGTCGAGGAATTCCGGATGGACAAAGTAGCCGAGCATCTTGGTCATCTGATGAAAAAGCCAGTGGTTAAGGTAGATGAGTGCGTAGGTCCCGCAGTAAAAAAAGCGATTGAGGCCATGGCCCCGGGAGATATAATGGTCCTGGAAAACGTCCGGTTTTATCCCGGCGAAGAGGCTAATGACCCCGAGTTCAGCCGGCAACTGGCAGAACTGGCTGATATCTATGTGAATGATGCCTTTGGTGCAGCCCATCGGGCGCACGCATCCATTTCCGGGGTTGCAGAACTGTTACCCTCGATTCCTGGATTCCTGTTGGAGAAGGAAGTCACCATGTTGAGCAAGGTGATGAACGGGGCTGAGAATCCCAGGACGGCAATCGTTGGTGGAGCCAAAGTAGCCGACAAGCTGACCCTCTTAAAAAACATGCTGGAAAACATGGATGTATTAATAATAGGAGGCGCAATGGCTAATACTTTCCTCAAAGCTCGGGGTTTGAACATAGGCAAATCCGTATTTGAGGAGGCCCTCCTGGACTCGGCCCGTGAGCTTATGGAAATCGCCCGACAGCGTGACACCAAAATGCTCCTGCCGATTGATGTTGTAGTCGCGGACCACTTCGCGGAAGATGCCGAACACCGGGTAGTACCGGTAGAACAGGTTCCGGAGGGCTGGATGATACTGGATATTGGGCCGGAAACGGTTAAGCTCTATCGGCAGTATATAGACCAGGCTCGAACTGTATTCTGGAACGGCCCGATGGGAGTCTATGAGTTTGAAGCCTTCAGTTCCGGTACCAATGGAGTAGCCCGGGCGGTGGCGTCCGCGTCTGCGGTTAGTGTAGTTGGTGGAGGCGACTCGATGGCCGCCGTTTACAATCTTGGTCTGCAGAACAAGATTACTCATGTCTCCACTGGAGGCGGGGCGACTCTTGAATTCCTGGAAGGAAAACGGCTGCCGGGCCTCGTAAGCTGCGATTTTGGACAACAAATGGTGGGGTGAAAATATGCGCCGGCCGCTTATTGCTGGAAACTGGAAAATGCACAAGACTACTCAGGAGGCATATGACTACATAAAAGAGTTGAACAACATACCTTTGAATGAAGGTGTTGAAGCAGCCATAATACCTCCTTTTACCTGCTTATCGGTATTTAAAGAAGCCAGAAGCTGGAGTCGGATCAAATATGGGGCTCAGAACATGTTTTCGGCCCGCGAGGGTGCTTTCACGGGAGAGATTTCACCTCTTATGCTGTTAGACCTGGAGTGTGATTATGTATTGATCGGACACTCGGAACGGCGGCAGATTATGAAGGAATCTGACCAGGTGATTAACGACAAGCTGAAACTGGCGTTGGAAACCGGACTGCTTCCTATCCTCTGTGTGGGTGAGACCCTGGAGGAAAGAGAAGCCGGGAACGCTGAAAAAGTGGTAGGGCGGCAGATCCGGCTGGGTTTGCAGGGGATTGACTCTCAGCCAAAGATGGTGATAGCCTACGAACCCGTATGGGCTATTGGTACCGGAGTGAATGCTACAGCCTCCGATGCCCAGCAGATGATCCGCTTTATTCGGGATATCATCAAGGAAGAATGGGGTTCGGACAAATCCGAGCAGATCAGAATACTATATGGCGGGAGTGTCAAGCCTGCCAACATTAAGGAACTGATGAGTCAGAATGATGTGGACGGGGCCCTGGTGGGGGGAGCCAGTCTGGATCCTAAGGTGTTCTCACAAATTATTAACTATTAATCGGGATCATGTCCCAGGTAGAAATGGGAGTAAGATTTATGATATCTAGACCTTTGACCTTAGTAATACTGGATGGCTGGGGAGAGAAAGGTTCCTGTGAAAAAAACGCCATTGCCCAGGCTGATCCCCAGGTGTTTAAGGCTTTGAAAAGGGATTATCCCAATACCGTCCTGGAGGCCTCGGCGCTGGAAGTGGGTCTGCCCCAGGGGCAGATGGGCAATTCAGAAGTGGGTCATCTGAATATCGGTTCTGGCCGTACGGTTTATCAAGAGATCACCCGCATATCCAGGGAGATTCACGAAGGGACGTTTTTCGAAAACCGGGAATTAAGAAAAGCCATGGAATATGCTCTGAATCATAATGGCGCTTTGCACCTGATGGGTCTGGTTTCGGATGGTGGAGTCCACAGCCACCTGGACCACATCGTTGCGCTGCTGGAAATGGCCCAGCGGCAAGGACTCACCAGAGTCTACCTGCATGCCTTTCTTGACGGTCGGGATGTCCCCCCGATCAGTGCCCTGACTTACATAGAGTCCCTGGAGGACACCATGAACAAACTTGGCACCGGGAAAATTGCCACAGTCATGGGGCGCTATTATGCCATGGACCGGGATAAAAGATGGGAACGAAGCCAGCGGGCTTTTGAAGCCATGGTAGCAGGCACAGGTAAACAGGCAAAGAGTGCCCGGGAAGCTGTTGAAAACTCCTACCAGGAAGAGACGACTGACGAATTTATGGAACCTGCGGTGGTAGTAGATGACCACGGGGACCCCGTGGGGCTGGTTAAGGATGGCGATGGAATTATCTTCTTTAATTTCCGTGCTGATCGTGCCCGTCAGATCACCCGGGCTTTCGTGGATCGTGATTTCAAGGGTTTTGAAAGAGTGCGACATCCAGAAGTATACTACGTCTGCTTTACGCAGTATGATGTGAACATCAAGGCTCCGGTGGCCTTCATGCCACAGAACCTTCACAACACCCTGGGTGAGTATCTCTCCAAGCAGGGGTTCAGACAATTGAGAATCGCTGAGACTGAAAAATACGCGCATGTCACTTTTTTCTTTAACGGCGGAGTAGAAAAGCCTAATCTCAATGAGGATCGGGTTCTTATTCCGTCTCCTCAGGTGGCTACCTATGATCTGCAGCCGGAAATGAGCGCTTTTAAGGTGACGGAACGGGTTATACAAGAGATTGAAAAAGGGATATACGATGTGGTGATCATTAATTATGCTAATCCTGACATGATTGGTCACACCGGGAATATGGATGCAGCAATAGCAGCTATCAAAGTGGTGGACCAGTGCCTGGGTGAGGTGGTGAGGACCGTCCAGAAAGCCGGGGGGGTAACCATTGTGACCTCTGACCACGGCAATGCTGAGACTATGACTGACGAAGAAACCGGACAGCCGCATACCGCGCATACCACTAATCTGGTGCCATTTATCCTGGTAGGTGAGGCCTACCGGGGAAAACGGCTGCGGGAGAGGGGGAGTCTGCGGGATATTGCGCCAACCATGTTAAATATTCTGAATCTCCCGATTCCCAAGGAGATGACTGGGGTAAACTTAATTGTAGAATAAAGGACAATACCCTGTCCCTGTCCGAAAGACGTATACTAACTGCGGACAAGTACTGACCTAACTTATTGTTTGTATCTTGTTAAATACTGAAAATGATGAAAGGGATGTATAATATGAGCCTGATAGCCGATGTCTATGCCCGGGAAATACTCGACTCCCGAGGCAACCCAACCGTTGAAGTGGACGTTGTTCTGGAAGACGGAACCATGGGGAGAGCCGCAGTACCTTCTGGTGCCTCGACCGGGGCCTATGAGGCAGTTGAACTGCGGGACGGTGACCAGGAACGTTATATGGGCAAAGGGGTATTAAATGCGGTTGAAAATGTCAACACCATTATTGCTCCCGAAATTGTAGGGATGGATTGCGTAGACCAGGTAGGAATCGACCGCCTGATGATCAGCCTGGACGGTACACCTAACAAGGGCAAATTGGGAGCCAACGCCATTCTAGGGGTGTCCCTGGCGATTGCCAAAGCGGCTTCCGCCTTCATGGCCCTGCCTCTTTACCAGTACATCGGAGGTGTTAATGCCAAAGAACTGCCAGTTCCAATGATGAACATATTAAATGGCGGAAAACACGCTGATAACAATGTTGACATCCAGGAATTTATGATTGTCCCGGCGGGGGCTGAAAACTTTAAGGAGTCCTTACGCATGGGAGTCCAGGTTTACCACCAGCTGAAAAAAGTGTTAAAGAAAAAGGGGTTGACGACTTCAGTGGGAGACGAGGGAGGGTTTGCCCCCAACCTGCCTTCCAATGAAGCTGCAATTGAGGTGATCCTGGAAGCCATCGAGACAGCGGGCTTCAGGCCGGGACAGGACATGTTCCTGGCCCTGGACATCGCGGCGACCGAACTGTACCGTGACGGATATTACTGGATGGGGGGTGAAAACAGAAAGCTTAGTTCCGCGGAAATGGTAGAATTCTGGGAAGGATGGATCAAGAAGTATCCAGTTGTCTCCATTGAGGATGGCCTGGCCGAAGATGACTGGGACGGGTGGAAACTCTTGACTCAGAAATTGGGCAATAAGGCTCAGTTGGTAGGGGACGACCTCTTTGTAACCAATACACAAAGGCTGGCTCAAGGCATTAAGGTTGGTGCAGCCAACAGTGTGCTGATCAAGGTCAACCAGATTGGAACATTGACCGAGACGCTGGACACCATAGAAATGGCCAAGCGCGCCGGTTATACCTGTGTAATTTCTCATCGTTCCGGGGAGACCGAGGATAATACCATCGCGGATATTGCTGTGGCCACCAATGCGGGTCAGATTAAGACTGGAGCACCTGCTCGAACCGACCGCGTAACCAAGTACAACCAGCTGCTTCGGATCGAAGAAGAACTCGACGCCATAGGCGTGTTCCGGGGCAAAGAAGTCTTTGCACAGTCCCGGTAGTATTAATGTTTTGGTTTACTGAATGGCCGAGCTTATGTTAAAATTTTATGTGGTCTTTAGGGAGTTCCCGCACGGGAGGTGAGACTTTGGTAAAGACTCTGGTCACAATCCTAGACATCTTGGTTGCTTTAGGATTGATCTCGACCGTGCTGCTGCAGTCGGGTAAGAGCGCAGGATTTTCGGGTAGTATAGCTGGGGGGGCAGAAGCTATATTCGGTAAGAATAAGGCTGCTAATGAGCTGTTTGAAAAGCTATCCACCATCCTGGCAGTTCTGTTTATGACGCTGACGTTGCTTCTGGCTTTGTTATAAAATCGAAGCTTAACACCTGCAGTCATAAGCATTATTAATATGGGAGAGGATGATACAAGTACCATGGAACCAAATATAATGAACTACATCAATGTGGCATCCGTCGGATTGGTTCTTTTCCTCTTGACCTTCCTGGCCTGCTACATTGGACGGCAGTACCGGACCGTGGTCAAGGCTGTATTTGGTGGAATAGCCAGTCTGTCCGTGTTGCTGCTGACGCCAGCAGTGGCGTTTGCCGGTGAGGCAGATCTCGTACTACCGGTCTTATCGCAAGACCAGAACACACTGCTTTACTACGGTATTGGAGTTTGTGTACTGGGGATGCTGTTTGGCGTGTACCAATTCGTACAGGTTAAGCAAAATGTTGCCCATCAGTCTATGCTTGATGTGGCACAAACCATCTATGAAACCTGTAAGACCTACCTAATTCAACAAGGGAAACTCCTGGCTATATTGTTTGCCTTTATCGGTGTGTGTGTCGCTTTCTACTTTGGGTTCCTTTCGCAGATGCCGATGGGTTCGGTGTTATTCATCCTGATGTGGACCGTTATAGGTATCCTCGGTTCCTACAGTGTTGCCTGGTATGGAATCCGCATGAATACCCTGGCCAACAGCAGGGTGGCATTTACCGCTTTGGAGAGAAAACCTCTTAAGCTTTTGAACATTGCTCTGGACGCTGGAATGAGCATCGGGATGGTTCTCGTATGTGTTGAGCTCATCATGATGCTGATTATCCTCTTGTTTGTTCCTCGTGAACTGGCAGGAGCAAGCTTTATTGGATTCGCTATCGGTGAATCTCTTGGCGCAAGTGCCCTGCGTATTGCCGGTGGTATTTTCACCAAGATCGCTGATATCGGGTCTGACCTGATGAAAATCGTCTTTGGCATTAAAGAAGACGATCCCAGAAACCCCGGGGTTATTGCCGACTGTACCGGTGACAACGCTGGTGACAGTGTAGGACCGACTGCGGATGGTTTCGAGACTTATGGTGTTACTGGTGTTGCAGTTGTTACCTTTATCGTACTGGCGGTAGGAAATGCTCTCCCGGCCGCAGACCAGATTGCACTGCAGACCAGCTTGCTCACCTGGGTATTCGTAATGCGTGTTTTGATGGTTGTTGCTTCTTTCGTAGCTTTCTATATCAACCGGGCGGTTAGCCAGAGCAGATTTGGCCAATCAGATGATTTCGATTTCGAGCAGCCTTTGACCAGTCTGGTTTGGATTACCTCTATCCTGGCGATTGCCGGAACATTTGTAGCCAGCTATTTTATGTTGGGACCGACATCTTCGGCACCGGCAGAACTGCAGGCTATTTGGGCGGTACTGGCAGCCATCATCAGCTTTGGTACTCTGGGTGCAGCCTTGATACCGGAAGCTACCAAAATCTTTACCAGCCCGAACTCAACCCACGTAGCCGAGGTTGTTAAAGCATCTCGCGAAGGTGGGCCTTCACTTAACATTCTGTCAGGTCTGGTTGCAGGTAACTTCAGTGGATTCTGGATTGGCCTGATATTTATCGGCCTTATGTTTGGTGCTTACTATGCAAGTACATTTGGACTGGAAGCCATCATGATCTATCCTTCCATCTTCGCATTTGGTCTGGTGGCCTTTGGTATGCTGGGTATGGGACCTGTTACCATTGCGGTTGACAGTTACGGCCCGGTTACCGACAATGCCCAGTCGATTTACGAACTTTCTTTGATTGAAGAAATCGATGGCATTGAAAAAGAGATCGAAAAGGATTTCAAATTCAAGCCTGATTTCGACAAAGCGAAATACTATCTGGAAGCTCAGGACGGAGCTGGTAACACCTTTAAAGCAACTGCCAAGCCGGTCTTGATTGGTACCGCGGTTGTTGGTGCAACCACCATGATATTCTCGCTGATCCTGGTTATTCAGAAGGTTTTGGAGGTACAGCCAGAAGCTATCCTGAACCTGCTTAACCCGTACACGCTGCTGGGCTTTATCGCCGGTGGTGCAGTAATCTACTGGTTTACCGGTGCATCAACCCAGGCGGTTACCACTGGTGCCTATAGAGCTGTTCAGTTCATCAAAAACAATATCGACCTTGGCGAAGCGGCCAGTGTTAAAGCTAACACCGCAAACTCCGTAGAGGTTGTTAAGATCTGTACGCAGTATGCTCAAAGCGGGATGTTCAATATATTCCTGGCGCTGTTCTCCTTCGCTTTGGCATTTGCATGCCTGTCGGCTCCGAGTGGCGGGAACAACGATGCGGTTTCCTTCTTTGTAGCATACTTGATTGCCATAGCCATAGTCGGTCTGTTCCAGGCAGTATTCATGGCTAATGCTGGTGGTGCATGGGACAATGCTAAGAAGGTTGTTGAAGTGGATATGCAGGAAAAAGGTACTCCGCTTCACGAGGCCACTGTTGTTGGTGACACCGTTGGTGACCCGTTCAAGGATACCTCTTCAGTTGCCTTGAACCCGATTATCAAGTTCACCACGCTGTTTGGCCTGCTGGCTATGGAAATTGCTATTTCCCCGACTTTCCGGGATATAGCACCGACAGTCGGACTGGTATTCCTGGCGATTGCTCTGTTCTTCGTATATCGTTCCTTCTTCGGAATGAGAATACCAGACGAACTCTAGTAGAGACTAACCTAAAATATAATATGGTTCATGAGGCCCCCGTTTTTCAAAGCGTGGGGTCTTTCTTTTTCCGATGAAGTTTGCTCGGGTGCCGTTCCGGTAGAAGTCGCTGGAGATTAGCAGTGATTAGTGCTTGCTAATGTAGTAGAATCTGAATAGCGAGTTGTTATACTTCTAGTGAAAGCCACCACCAATAACTTATGTTTGGGGAGATTCTATGCTTGATATAGATCCACGGGCCATGCCGTTGGAATTGATTGGCGACGGCGCAAATTGTATTCTCATTCATGGCTTAACTGCCTCACCCTCAGAAATGAGACTCCTGGGCGAACTTCTTCACCAACGGGGTTATTCGGTTCATGCACCATTATTGCCCGGTCATGGGAGAACTCCTAAACATCTGAATCAGACTCGTTGGACGGAATGGTACCAGGAGGTCGAGGCCCTGGCCAAAAAACTTCTGCAACAGCCAGTCCCGCTGGTGGTGATCGGGCTGTCGATGGGAGCATTGCTGTCGTTGGAACTGGGGGCACGGGTGGATGGAATAAGGGGGATAGTATGCATTAACCCTCCATTAATACTTCGTGACTGGAAGAGCAAATGGGCACGAATCGTGAGGGTATTCCGCCATTATATACCGAAGTATATCGGTGATGAAGACCGGGAAATGGAGAACCGGGGACGGTTTGCATATGATTGTATACCATTACAAGCCTTCATTAGCATGCAGTCTCTGGTCAAAGTGGTTATCAAAAAGCTGGAGCATATTGATATCCCGGTGCTGGTGGTGGAGGGGGCCAAGGATGAGCTGGTAGATCCCCGGAGTTACAGCGTTCTGGCACACAGGTTACCACCAGGCAGGATGCGACACCTGTACCTGACGAGGTCGCCGCACGTTGCTACCATGGGGGACGAGCTGGAGTTGTTAGGAAATGAAATTGACGGGTTTATCAAGGGAATGCTTAATGGAATATAACAAGCGAAAATCTTGATTGTGTACACCATCACCGGTAAACGGTCAATTGTTTATATTACCGGCCCCCCGGGCAAAATTATATACTAGGAAGGCCGGGCTTAAAAAAGAGCCCATGCGGTAAAATCTTAGTTGAAAGAGAATCAGTTATAGGATCTACAATCGATCAGGAAGGTGAATGAATGATATCAACCAGGGAAAGTATCCTGAAATACATGAAACAGGACTCCTATCGTCCCCTCAATTATCAGGAACTCTTAGCGGCCCTGGAAGTCGAGGATGAGGCCGAATTCTCGGCATTACTAGGGCGCATGGAGAAGGATGGGGATATTGTAGTAACCCGTAAACACAAGTATGGAGTTCCGGAGAGAATGAACCTGGTGCGAGGGGCGCTGCAGGTAAATGCAAAGGGGTTTGCCTTTCTATTACCTGATGACCCCAATCAGCCAGATGTATTCATATATGGCCGCGACCTAAACGGCGCTATGCACAGGGACCGGGTCATGGTAAGAGTCAACCAGCGCCAGCACCACCCGGGGCAGAAGCCGGAAGGTGAGGTAATCAGAGCGATTAACCGCGCCAATCAGGAAGTGGTAGGCACTTTTAAGAAGGGGAAAGCCATATCTCAGGTGATTCCTGATGATCCCCGGTTATTGTACCCGATAAACACCCGCAAAAGTACGAAGATCAAAGTAACAGAAGGACAGAAGGTACTGGTGAAGATAACTGCCTGGCCTGACCGGGATAAATTTGCCGAGGGAAAGATCGTGGAAGTACTGGGCAACAAGGGAGAGCCAGGTGTAGACATAAAGTGCATTGTAAAGAAATATGGCCTCAGCGAATTCTTCCCTAAAAAGGTGGAAAAGGCGGCCCAGGCTATACCAATGGCGGTGCTTCCAGAAGAGATTGAAGGACGTCGCGACCTGCGAAACCTCGACATGGTAACCATAGATGGTGACGATGCCAAAGACCTGGATGATGCCGTCAGCATTACCCGCTTGGATAACGGGTACCGCCTGGGAGTTCATATCGCGGATGTGTCTCATTATGTGAAGGAAGGCAGTGTTATTGACAAGGAAGCCTACCACCGGGGAACCAGTGTTTACCTGGTCGACCGGGTGATACCCATGCTGCCCCAGAGTCTTTCCAATGGCATTTGCAGCCTCAACGCCGGAGAAGACCGCCTGGCAATGACTGTAATGATGGATATAGATCCCGAAGGAGACATTATAGACTACGAGATCTTTAAGTCGGTTATCCGGGTCAATGAGCGCATGACATACAACAATGTCAACCGAATCCTTAAGGATCAGGAACCAGGCTTGATGGAGCGCTACCGTGACTACATTGATATGTTTACAACCATGCGGGAACTGGCGGATATCCTGCGGAAGCGCAAGTCTAACCGGGGTTCTCTGGATTTTGAGTTTCCCGAAACCAAGGTTATATTGGACGAACAAGGACTTCCAGTTGCTATCGAGAAGCGAAACCAGGATGTCGCCGAGTCGATAATCGAGGAGTTCATGATTCGAGCCAACGAGGTGGTGGCAAGTCACTGCAATGAGATGCAGCTGCCCACTCTCTACCGGGTACACGAGAAACCAGAAAATGAGGATTTGGACAATGTTGTTCGCATTCTGGCCCTCTTTAACCGTAGACTCAATAAAAAGAAGATTACACCGGAGGTACTCCAGCAGGTTCTAAACGACGTAAAAGGAAAGCCTGAGCAGCGGATAGTATCCACCATGATTCTCCGCTCCCTGAAACATGCCCGGTATTCGCCAATCCCCCTGGGACATTATGGCCTGGCATCACCCTATTACCTGCACTTTACCGCACCGATTCGGCGGTACCCTGACCTGCTGGTTCACCGGGTCCTGACCCACATGCTGGAAAAGGGATCGGTGTCCGGAAAAAAGAAGGCCCAATGGGAGAGTCTGATGCCTCCGGCGGGCGAACAGTGTACCTCGCGGGAAATGCAGGCTGAGGAAGCTGAACGCGAATCCGTAGATATCAAGGCAGCCCAGTACATGAAGCAGTTTGTCGGTGAGACGTTCCCGGCAGTGATTTCATCGATAACCGCCTTTGGTTTCTTCGTAGAACTGGAAAATACAATAGAGGGATTGGTTCATATATCATCGTTGGTTGATGATTACTATGTTTTTGATGACCAGCAATTGATTCTGGTGGGTAACCACACCAAGAAAGTGTACCGGATTGGTGATGAGGTCGAAGTGGAATTGGTCAAGGTAAATGTAGAGGAGGCCAAACTGGACTTCGAACTGACTGAACACCTACCCAGGAATGGTGCGAGACAGCGCAAGAAATACCATAGTTGAACCGGTATTTGCAGTCCTTGACCAAGTATACTTCACGTTATATAATGGTAGTCGAAGACAGCAGACATCAAACCCTGGCTACAGGTGGATCTTTACCATCGGGGCGAGGGTTTATTTTTCGGGGTGAACCGGATGAAGGAGAAAAACGTCAAAGTAGTAGTTGAAAACCGTAAGGCCCGACATGAGTATCATATTGATGATACCCTGGAAGCCGGATTGGTCCTGCAGGGGACCGAGGTCAAATCCTTAAGGGCCGGCAAGGCCAACCTCCAGGACGCCTATGGTGAGATTAAGGACGGGGAAGCCTGGGTCATAAACTTTCATATCAGTCCTTATGAGCAAGGCAACCGTTTCAATCACGAGCCGAAGCGGCCCAAAAAACTACTGCTTCAACGCCGGGAAATAAACCGGCTTTACGGTCTGACGCAACAGAAAGGTTACACCCTGATTCCACTAAGAGTCTACTTTAAAAATGGCCTGGCCAAAATAATTATTGGTGTGGCAAGGGGTAAAAAGCTACATGACAAACGCCAGGACATCGCCGAACGAGACGCCAAACGCGATATTGATCGCATTGTTAAAGAAAGAGCATATAAATAAGGGGGCGTAATGGTTTCGACGGGGGAAAAGGTGGAAAGAGCAGCGAGCCGAGTTGGTGCCAGCTCGTTAAAAAGGTACAAAAAAAAATAACTGCAAACGATAATTACGCACTAGCGGCTTAATGCCGCTCGTCCGGCCAGGATTCCTAACGGCCTGGTGCAGGGCGTCAATTAGTTAGGGTACCCTGAAAGCTCTTCTCTCTGGGGGCTTTTAAGGGGAAATTTACAGGGATAGCTTGAGGGAAGCCTGTTCGTGGGCGTCCGGATAGCGAAATCCAAAACACGGACTGCGCTCGGAGATACTGTTTCTGTCGTTCTTTCGGACGGGGGTTCGACTCCCCCCGCCTCCACCAGATAATCTACCATCTATTGATAAAAAGAATTTTATCTGTAGGTGGTTTTTATATTGCCTGAAAGGCCTGTTTTTAAGCCGTTCATGCGTTTTGCAGAGCGGCTTTCTCGATTTTTGGTGGGTTATTCTCTTTTGATAAGAGGAAATCCTTCCACTTATTGTCATCGCGCCAGGAGGTAATCGTTGAACTTTAGCAGGGTGTGTGCAAAGGGGGTGTGCATTTTCCAGAGGGGTGTGCAAACAGTCAAGCCCGGTCATTGGAAAAGAAAAAGCCTACAAAGCCGAAGCCCTGTACGCTTTTTGAGGATTCCTTTAAAGCACCTATCATACTTCCGTGCCATCTTTAAAGCGAAAGTGCAACTTGCCGTCCTTGGTGACAGTGACTGTATCGACTGCTACCGCCCAAAGTCGCTCGTCAAACTCCTCGACCACGGACGGGCCGCTTTCCAGTTCGCGGATGAAGGTTCCAAGTGATAAGCTTTTAGCCTGCCGCTCTCGCTTCATTTCTTCTAATTGGTTGAAACGTTCCGTTGCTATACGGTGGCGTTCCCAATAGCGGTTGTTGCGTTCATTAAACTCGTCCTGGTTTTGGGCGATACGGGCGTTCTCATAAACGGCCTTTCGCAACAATTCAGCTACCACATCGATTTCCCGCTGGAGTCCTTTTAGTTCAGCATCAATCTCTGTGCAGTTGCATAAGACTTCTTGGGCAAGGCGGCAGTTGGCGAGTATTTCATCGCGGTTGCCAATCAGCATGTTAAATGCCGTCAGAAATCGTTGCTTTATATCATCTTCAGTAACGTGCGGTGTTTGGCATGGTTTATCCCAGTTATATTTGTTATTGCACCGCCATACCGTGCGCCGATACTTGGTGTTGGAACCCCAAACCTTGGAGCCGTAAAAACCGCCGCAGTCACCGCAAACGATTTTAGCTGAAAATGGGCTATGGCAACTGACTGGCCTACCGAGTTTTTTACGCCGTTCCATTTCAAGCTGCACCGCATCAAATTCGTCTGGCTCAATAATGGCAGGATGGCTATTCTGCACATAGTATTGAGGAACCTCACCCTCGTTGACTTTGGTGGTTTTAGTGAGAAAATCTACCGTGAAGCTTTTTTGCAGCAGAGCGTCACCCTTGTATTTCTCGTTAGTCAGAATGCTTATTACTGTCGCCACTTGCCAGGTTTTTTTCCCGGCTGGAGATGGGAGACCCAGATTGCCAAGGTGCTTGGCGATGGCTGAAGGCGTTTTGCCCTCAAGAAACATTCTGTAAATCAGCCGCACTGTTTCCGCTTCCTTTTCAACAATTTTAGGTAAGCCATCTTCCCCCTTTTCGTAGCCAAGGAAATGACGATAAGGCATGCTTACTTTCCCATCAGCCATACGTTTGCGTTGGCCCCAGGTTACATTTTCAGAAATTGAACGGCTTTCTTCCTGTGCCAAGCTGGACATAATGGTGATCAAAAGCTCACCCTTACTGTCCAGCGTGTAAATGTTCTCCTTCTCGAAATAAACCTCAACGCCTTTTTCTTTTAGCTGGCGAACCGTAACCAGAGAATCAACTGTATTTCTCGCAAAGCGGCTGACTGATTTGGTAACAATCAGATCGATTTTTCCGTCCAGTGCATCGGCGACCATCTGCTTAAATCCATCGCGCTTTTTGGTATTGGTGGCGCTGATACCTTCATCGGTGTAGATTCCGGCAAATATCCAATCAGCACGTTCGTTGATGTACTTGGTGTAGTAGTCTACCTGGGCTTCGTAGCTGGTAAGCTGTTCCTCAGAATCTGTTGAAACGCGGGCATATGCAGCTACTCTTTTTCTTGTGGCCACACCAGTCGTTTCCTGCACAAAGCGGTTTATGGTTGGTGGTATGACAGTAACGGATCGAGCTGGTTTCACTTCAAATCTCCCCTTTGGTAGGCAAGCGTCCTTTCCCGCGCCTGCTGTTTCTTTTTGTCGTCCCAGCTTGATTTGCGTGACCGGTCTTGCCAAGTGGTTTCAACTTCATGACCGTCTTGAAAAATATAAATGACCTTATTTGCTTGCGGCACCAGCATCTGCTTGATCTGGGATCGGAAAACCACCTCATCAAATTCCGCCAGACCTAGAACTTCAGCGGTCAGCGAAATTAGGGTTGGTTCCGGGATTTGCTTCGCTGGGCAGACGTCCTTGCCGTAATTGACGAAGGTGGAACAGTTCCACGCTGCATGCCCCTTGTAGGTTACCCGCCGATAGTTCTTGCCGCAGCGAGGGCAGAAGATTAAGCCTGAAAATGGGTAACGGTTGGCCGGGTTTTGTCTGACATTTCTGTTCTCCCGGCGAAGGGCCATGATTTCTTGCGCCTTTTGAAAGATGAGAGGGTCTATAATCGGCGGATGGGTTCCTTCGGCATAGTACTTTGGCAGGATTCCCCGGTTATAAACCAGCTTCTTTGACAAGTGGTCGGCTACATACTTTTTCTGGAGCAGCGCGTTGCCAGAATACTTCTCGTTATTTAGGATGGCCAGGACTCGCTTTGCTGTCCACTGTCTGCCGCTGAACGTTCGCACACCCATTTCCCGCAGCCTGGCAGCAATCCGATCGCATCCCAGACCGTTTACGTAATCAGCGTAGATTATTCGAACGATTTCGGCCTGTTCCTGATCGATTTCAATTTGACCATTGTTAATTCGATACCCGTACATGAAACGCAGGTTTACAATCTCACCTTGCTGGAACCGCTTGCGAATCCTCCACTTACAGTTCTCACTAACCGAACGGCTTTCCTCCTGAGCATAGGATGCGAGGATGGTTAGCAAAAGTTCGCCATCCCCACTCATGGAGTGAATATTCTGCTCCTCAAAATAAACGTCAACACCGAGCAGTTTTAGCTCTCGCACTGTTTCAAGCAGTGTTACCGTGTTGCGGGCAAAACGTGATATCGATTTTGTAATGATCAGGTCAATCTTGCCATCCTTGCAGTCAGCAATTAGACGCTGAAATTCCGGGCGAGTGTCTTTGGTTCCTGTCAGTGCCTCATCGGCGTATACACCAGCATATTCCCAATCCGAGCGCTGCTGAATGAGTTTGCTGTAGTAGCTGACTTGAGCTGCCAGAGATTGTAACATCGCATCTTTTCCGGATGATACGCGGGCATAGGCGGCAACCCGTAATCTAGCAGGGATTGGTGGCACCGAAGGGGATATTTTCGTAACTATCTTTTCCATAATGACCTCCTTTCGCTATGACATATTCGCTCCAAAAGCCCATATTATCAAGTGTTTTGGCGATATATGCTGCGCTCGGAAAGCCCGTATTTTTGAGCGATAGTTGCCTCAATTTTAATCAATTCATCTTCTCGGATAATGCCTGCTGCAAGCCATCTCTTTAAAACTGCCATAGTGGCTGTATAGTAGATGACTGCTAATGCCTTACTATTCATGCCGCACCGCCTTCGACCTGCCGTAGCAAGCGCGGGAGCAGTATTTGCGCTCTCGTTTGCCATACGCTTCAAAGGACTGGCCACAAGTCTGACAGGTAAATGACCGGATGGTTTTGTGGTTAACGTCCTCTGGATGGGCATTCCACCACGCCATACGGCACTTGTCCGAACAGAACCTTTTCTGCTTCTTCCCGATGGTCTGATTAAGCGGCACTCCGCACTGGCAGCAAAATGTACCGTCCACAGAGTCAGACATTATAGTAGCATTTCCGCCCAGATTGTTTCTGCGACAGTAAGACTTCACCGTGTTTATCGATAAACCTAAGGTATCGGCTATTTTGGTGTAACTCTTACCTTCGGCGCGAAGAAGAGCAATCCGCTCTTTTTGCAAGCCGTTCATATCGGTTCCTCTCTTCGAAGGGCGTGAATCGTTCCCTCACAATCCACAGGACAACGAAGGGCGGTTTGAGTACCAGTAGCTTAGGGTTAAAGCAAAAAATGCCGGGTGAAATCAATCACCCGGCGATTTGGAATCAGTTTTTAGGTTTTATTAAAGAAGTAAAAGCCGAGCTAATGCTTCAAGGATAGTTCTTTTAGGTAATAATCGTTAAGGTTATAGGGATGAAATGTACTCGGCCATTCTTTCAATCAGCATCCCGGCGTATTCGCCATTTACGCTCTGGCCTTTTCTTGCATTTTGCAGCCAATATTCAGGGGTTTTAAGTATGCCGTTTCTTACCAACACCTCCAAAGCTCCTTCCAGACCATTCTTGTTTTCTTCTATGTATGCTAACCCCAGTTGGGAAAGGATAGCGCCAGAAACTGCTTTGACAATTTCATCTCTCTTGGCATCAAACAGTGCATTATCTTGGCTGTTATCAATAAAGCCGATTTCAATTAGAACTGCAGGAGCCTTGGTTTCTCTTAATACTTGATAATTAGCAGTTTTAACCCCCCGGTTTGCAAAACCGACCCCCACCAGGGAGCTTTGAATTTTTTCGGCCAGCCCCTTTGACTTGGCTCCCGGATTTAAATAAGTGTAAGTTTCTACACCGGCAGCCGCCTCCGGTTTAAAAGCATTACGGTGAAAGGATATGAAGTAATCAAAGCTACCCTTGTTTTCAAAATCACATCTAGCTTTCAGGCTTACACTAACATCAGCCGTCCTGGTCTCATCGATGATTACTCCATGGCGTCTCAACACTGCTGCTACGGCCCGACCTAGGCTCAGCACATCATCGGCTTCTTTTCTTCCTTTATATACTGCACCCGGGTCATTGCCGCCATGACCGTAGTCGAAACATAATCTAGCCATTAATCTTTTCCTCCTTATTCAGCTGGTCCAAAACCAGTTTGAGTTTCTCCGGAATAGGCAGGCCGATCTTGGCTGCGTTTTCCAGAATACTGATCCCTTCGTTAGATAAATAGAAGAAGATGACCGCGGTACGGACAGCACTACCGTTTGTTATTACCTGGGCGTCGATAATGTGTCCCACTGCCACCATGGCAAAAATCAGCACCTTCTTAAAGATGCCCCTGGCACCTACCTCGCTGGAAAGGCGTTTTTCCAGTATGGCCAACATGACGCCGGTCAGGTAATCGATAACCACAAAGGTAATCAGTGCGTATAAAAAGCCGTCCCAGCCTCCCAAAACCCAGCCCAGCCAGCCGCCAAAGGCCGAAAGGGCAATTTGAATTGTATTAATGGCATTTTTCATGCGTTTTCTTTCCTCCTTGGTTATAGCAATAAAAAAAGAGCCCTGCGGCTCACACATCTTTGACAGGTACTATTTGTTTCTCAATAGTCCCAGTATTTCGTTTTGAAACTCTAAAATAAGTTTATTTTGCTCATAGATATCAGTAAGCACCACATCCTTGTTGGCCTTGCCCGTTAAGGCTTTTATTTTAGCCGCTCTGTCGGATATTTTGACCGCCTCCGCTTCAGCCGCCAGGTGCTTTTGCGTCTTAGCCACCACTAGCTTCTCAGCCATTGACGATCACCTTCTTTTCCGCGGGTTCGCAGGTGCAGTTCCCTATCGCGCTGATTCGATATTCTCCGGGACCGGCAAATTCCAGGACCAGATTCTCAGTCCCGTTGATAGGGGTAATCGTTTTTTCGGCAACAACCTCACCCTCTATAATTACCTGTACTGTAATATCCTCGCTGTTAACCTGGGGATTACCCTCGTAGTCCAAGTAGGCGATGGTTACATTTAGTTCCTGATTAACAACCACTGTGTCCGCGCAGCATATATCAAGCCGCAGGAAGGCACACTTGATGAATCTGGCCACCTCAACCCCGTTTTCCATCTGTATTTCATAGATAAGACCATTTTCATTTATCTCCAATGATTCTCCCTCCTAAGCCGCCACATGCCAGATACCGTATTGAGTGTTAATAGGTCTCGTATTACCACTGGTTACCATATACTCAACCACCAATGACGATTGTACCGGCAGTAATGCTGGTAATTTGATCATTACGCCCCTAGTACCAATACTATAATCTACAGCACCAGAGTTATAGTATTTGCCATACCCGTAGGGTAAGCGGTAACTATGGGTGTTTTTACGAGAATCACTGCTTGGATTCCAGCTGTAGACCAGCTATATAAAGTCAACAATATTTATTAAATTTTTGGAGGCTTTTTATGTAATCAAGCCATGGGGACATATGTTTTTTTGTCCCGCATAATAACAAAAATAATATAGGTTAATTTACGGGCTACAGCCCCAATGGCAGTACCATAGGCTTTGCCTTCGGAACGTTTTTTCTCGAAAAAGGCTTTAAGTACCGGATCAACTTGCACGGCCCGGACAGCGGCTTGCCAAATTGCTCTTCTAAGATGGGGAGACCCTCGTTTAGACATCCGATTTTGACTGCCAGTAAAATCTCCGGACTGTTTAACACTGGGGTCAATGCCAACAAAGGCAACCAGCTTTTCCGGACTGGCAAAGCGATTAATGTCGCCAATTTCACTTTCAATGATGGCAGCCGTGATCATGCCAATGCCCGGAATGGTCGGAAGGCATGAATCAAGGGTATCAAAGTAGGTTTTAATATGGTCTTCGATCTCTTTGATATGCTCCTCGATAAACTTGATTTGTTCGATGAGCTGCCGCAACTGAAAAGCGAAAGCATCGATGGCAATGGTAATGCCAAAAGAGTTACGAGCCTTTTCTTGGATCTCTTTAGCCTTTTCCAGTTTAAATCTTCCCCGGCTTGTTTTGTCAATTACTTCAGCCAGCTTTTCAGCACTGACACTTAACATGTCGTCCGGGGTGGTGTATTCCATTAATAAGGCCTTGGAACTAACGCCGAAGATGTTCGCAAAAAGGGTTTCGTACTCAGGAAAGATTTGATCTAAAACAGCGATTGCTTGCAGCTTAAGCTCCGTGGTCTGATCCACCAGGGAAGTACGATAACGGCAAAGCTGCCTTAAGGCCAGGGTGTTTTCATCTGACAGTTGCGTTTCGGTATAGCGGCCGAAGCGGATGATCTCAGCAATGATAAAGGAATCTCGTTGGTCATTTTTCGTTTTCCGGATAAACAAGTTGCGGAGACTGTCAGATTGAATAGGATTGATGACAAAGACATCAAAGTCTCTTTCAACCAGATAGGAGTAAATGGCAAGCCAGTAATGACCGGTCGCTTCCATGCCAAACACGACTTTTTCATCTTCGGACTTTAGCCTGGCAATGAAATCCAAGAGCTTTGCTGCACCGGCATTGGAATTGGCAAAAGTGATTCTGCCCAGGATCTGACCTGCATCATCAATTGCAGTAGCTTCATGGTTGCGTTTAGCGATATCAATACCGATTATCAATGTAAACACCTCCGGTAATATTTGAGAGTGTTTCTCCTAACTTTACGAGCTTACAACCTAGCGCGATATACGGAGAAAAGGCTAAAAAGCCAGTCAACATCCAGCTCATTCGTAAAATCCCGTAAAGCGGAGGCGCCAGTCTACAGCGCGAGGATAGAACCTCAGGGGAACGTGCGGCGAACTCCACTCTATCGAGAAAATCATCTCAAAACCAGAGTTGTGATTCAACTATTAATTATTGACTTGATTATACTAGGGAAACGTATTACGTTCCCGCATGAGTTACGCGCCCGAAGGAGTAAGCTTTCGGAGAAGGAAGCGGAAAGCGGACAGGGGTGCGGTGGTAAAATGGGGCGGGCGGCTAATAGCCGCCCCTACGCTGTTGGCGCATAAATTATATCGAAGTGGACGCGTAGCCCATCGGGGCATACCCTTCTGGGTCACAGGCCTGCGTCTTTCTTATTCCGTTCCTGCTTTTAGGGCCTCGCTCATGGAAACTGCTTCCACGCTC
The DNA here is from genome assembly GCA_050951725.1 of Syntrophomonadales bacterium. GTDB lineage: Bacteria > Bacillota > Syntrophomonadia > Syntrophomonadales > DTU052 > DTU052. The sequence continues at coordinate 380,082 of JBMNJO010000024.1, forward strand.
CTGGAACACAACAGTTTGCTGAGCTGATAGGTCAGCATGATGGCTGCAAAAGATATCAGCACATAAAGGGGGCTGACGATGGCCGGCAGCACTAAATTGATCATATTGCCAAGATAGCCGTACAATGCACCCATTGATGCCGCCGCTGCAGGAATTCCCAAAATAAATCCGGCCACGATGACAAAGGTGGAGCTGTCCAGGATCAGGGACCGGATCTCCCGGCGCCTGTAGCCAAATATCTTGAAAAGGGAGATGGTGTTCCTGTTTTCCTCGATAATCAGCGATGTGACCAGATAGAGGATGATTAAGGCCACAATGCTGGAGACAATCGTCATCAAGGCCACCATGGAATTCATCTGTCCCATAAATTCATCCATTGCATTCGGTAGTTCACTCATGGACTTCATGCCCGACAGCTTTTCATCAGGGATATCAAGCTTGATCATGCTGAAAAGCCCTCTGTAGCTGTTTCCCGGAAGCCCCATCTGTTCATTGAACTCTGTTATCGGCACATAGATAAACTGCTCAACGTAGGAATCAGCAACAGCGTCAATATGAAAGGTGTAGGGCTTGCCGTCCTCTTTGCTGATGAAGGTCACAGTGTCCCCGGCTTCAATGCCCAACCGATCGGCCAAAGACTTCGTAATATTGGTCTGATCGTTGGGAATAGGATTTCCTTTCCGGTCCTTTAAAGTCACGATGGTTGAATCAGGCTCGATTCCCGTGATATAAAACTCAATTTGTTCATTGTTTTCAGGATAAAACTTGCCGGCATTAAAGGCCTCCGCCCCTTCCGGCGCCTCACCGAATTGTAAATCCCGGAAGGCATATTCGTATTCGAACTGATATACGTCCGAGGTGTTGAATACATGGTTCATGGAGTTCATAAGAGTGAAGCCAAAGAGCATCAAGACAGAAGCACTGGTAACACCCAGGAAAAGAAACACCAGCCGGGAGATGCTTCTGAACTGCTCCCGCAGCTTGAATTTTGTGTTGAACTTGAACCGTTCCAGTTTAAAGGCCCGCTCCAGGGCGTTGACCCTGGTTTTCTGCCGGTCTCCCTTCATAAGCTCCGCCGGAGCACGTTTCAGCTCTGAACATATAACCAGATAGCTGCTGAGGCCTAAAAACAGCACAGGTGTCAGTATGGCGGCCAAGGCATTTATGAAGCTTAACTGAATGCCCGGAACAGGAACATTATAATAGGTAACCATGGCCATAACCATTGGCCCGATAGAGGGCAGCGCCAACACCGTTCCCATCACTCCGCCCGCCAAAGCCAGCAGCAGCGGGATTGACATGTAGTGGCACATCAACTCCCGCCGCCGGTAACCCTGGGCATAAAGGGTCCCGATGATCACCGATTCCTGGCGGATCATGCGCCAGAACATGATGCCGATGATCAAGCAGGACAGAAGAAACATTGCGGCCGGCAGCGGTACGCTCATGGTTTTCATACCGGTTATGGAGGCCCAGACCATTCTGGCCCGTTTGTTGTCCATAATGTCAGTCCAGTCGGACACGGTTATGCCTTCTGCCTGTAAACTCTCCCGCAGCTGTACCGCCTGCTCCTTAAGGCTCGGGGTCCTGTCATTGAACCTGACCGAATAAGTGCTTACAGCATTATCTATGTCGGAAAATTCCTCACGGCTTATAACCGCCACCCCGAAATCATTGGGCGAATACACGATATCATTCACGTTCTTCAGCGGATAAATATAGTGGGGCAGGGACACAAAGCCCGCCACCGTGAAGGTTTTCCCCGCGGCTTCTATCTGACTCCCCACCGGGTAGCCGTTGGCTTCGGCAAAGGCAGGATCAAGGAGAATTTCTCCCGGCCCTGAAAGCGCCTGCCCCTCGGTGACAGCCGGAATATTTACCTTCTCAGTTTGACTGAGCAGCCTGAGTGTTAGCGTATCAGACAGGGCAACGTCAAAGCTCATGTACTCCTCGATGATGGCGTCAGCCGATTTTTGCAGTTCCGCGAGGTCAGGATCAGGAACAGCAACGTCTGCTCTAAAGGACAGATCTTCCTGCATATGCCCCTCTGTAAAGGTCGTGACCAGGGCAGAAAGATTCTGGGAAAGTCCGGCAGCCACAACAAAGGTATAGCTCCCCAGGATAATCAGCGCAAGTATACTCAGGTAGCGCAGTTTGTTTTCTTTCAAAAAGCGAAAAACTCTTTTCTCCAGTGCCATTACCACTCAATCCTTTCCGCCGCAACCGTCGTCTGATTCACAGAAGCTTCTACGATCTCCCCGCTTCTCAGCCGAAAGACCTTGTTTGCCATATCGGCAATGGCCGCGTTGTGTGTTATCATCAAAATCGTGGTTCCGAACTTTTTATTCACCACCTGCAACAGCTTCAGGATACTGCGGGATGTCTGATAATCCAGTGCTCCCGTTGGCTCGTCACAGAGCAGCAGCTTGGGATTTTTAACGATGGCCCTGGCAATAGAGACCCGCTGCTGTTCACCGCCTGACAGCTCTCTGGGGAAACGGTGCTTTTTGTCCAGCATTTCCACCGCCGTTAATACTTCGTCCACATTTAACGGGGATTTGCTGATGTTTGATACCACCTCGATGTTTTCTCCCACAGTAAGGTTGGGAACCAGATTGTAAAACTGGAAAACAAAACCCACCTCTTCGCGTCTATATTCGGTCAGATCATCGTCGCTCAATTTGCTGATCTCGGTTCCGTCCACGGTCACCTTGCCGCTGTCGCCGCGGTCAATGCCGCCGATAATATTCATAAGAGTGGATTTTCCCGAACCCGATGGACCAAGGATGACACCGATTTCACCTTTTCCCAGATTCATTTCGATTCCCCTTAACACATCGGTTTTGATCACCCCGGTGGTGTAGCTCTTCTTCAAGTTCGCAACATCAATAAACATGTTATTGCTCCTCCTTTTGATAAAAGCACCGTTTCAAAATATCAAAATATGCATCCGATTCACTGAGAACCTCCATGCCCACATCTTCAATGGAATCGACCTTATCCATATACATTTCGGCAAAACTCAGCATGGTCCAGTTAATGATATTGATCATTTTTTCGCGGTCGATATCCTCCCGGAATTTTGTAAAATCAATATTTTGATAACCTCTTTCCAAACCGCTTGCGATGATATCTTCACCAGTTTTTTTTAATTTCAGATTTCACTTCAGCAGCATCCTCATTGGCCAGAGACTTTAAAAAATGAAATGCCTGGGGGAACTTTTTATAGATTTTAAATTTAACCGACCCCAGCTGCCGCATTCTTTCAAAAAAATCCGTCTCACTCCAATCTACTTCAGCGTAGATTTTTTCGACTATCTCAGCCACATAATCAAGCAGGAATAAATACAGTTCCTTTTTACTATTAAAATAGTTGAATAATGATCCTTTCGATATATATGATTCCTTAACGATTTCATTTGTAGATGCCTTTTCGTAACCATTTCGTGCGAATTCTTTTAGAGCCGCGTTAATAATGCGTGCTCGTTTCTCCGGTTCCAGGCTGTTGAATTTTGAGTAAATGATAATCACCGCCATCGTCAATTAGTAAAATAAATATTTGACCATACTGGTCATGATTTAATTCTACTGCTAATGACCACCCTGGTCAATAGGTTGAGGAGCACGAGCCCACGGTAAAAAATGTAAGGGCGCGCATCCGAAGATGGAGCATGGATTTATGCCGAAAAATTGTAGACCAGCTATATAAAGTCAACAATATTTATTAAATTTTTGGAGGCTTTTTATGTAATCAAGCCATGGGGACATATGTTTTTTTGTCCCGCATAATAACAAAAATAATATAGGTTAATTTACGGGCTACAGCCCCAATGGCAGTACCATAGGCTTTGCCTTCGGAACGTTTTTTTCTCGAAAAAGGCTTTAAGTACCGGATCAACTTGCACGGCCCGGACAGCGGCTTGCCAAATTGCTCTTCTAAGATGGGGAGACCCTCGTTTAGACATCCGATTTTGACTGCCAGTAAAATCTCCGGACTGTTTAACACTGGGGTCAATGCCAACAAAGGCAACCAGCTTTTCCGGACTGGCAAAGCGATTAATGTCGCCAATTTCACTTTCAATGATGGCAGCCGTGATCATGCCAATGCCCGGAATGGTCGGAAGGCATGAATCAAGGGTATCAAAGTAGGTTTTAATATGGTCTTCGATCTCTTTGATATGCTCCTCGATAAACTTGATTTGTTCGATGAGCTGCCGCAACTGAAAAGCGAAAGCATCGATGGCAATGGTAATGCCAAAAGAGTTACGAGCCTTTTCTTGGATCTCTTTAGCCTTTTCCAGTTTAAATCTTCCCCGGCTTGTTTTGTCAATTACTTCAGCCAGCTTTTCAGCACTGACACTTAACATGTCGTCCGGGGTGGTGTATTCCATTAATAAGGCCTTGGAACTAACGCCGAAGATGTTCGCAAAAAGGGTTTCGTACTCAGGAAAGATTTGATCTAAAACAGCGATTGCTTTGCAGCTTAAGCTCCGTGGTCTGATCCACCAGGGAAGTACGATAACGGCAAAGCTGCCTTAAGGCCAGGGTGTTTTCATCTGACAGTTGCGTTTCGGTATAGCGGCCGAAGCGGATGATCTCAGCAATGATAAAGGAATCTCGTTGGTCATTTTTCGTTTTCCGGATAAAACAAGTTGCGGAGACTGTCAGATTGAATAGGATTGATGACAAAGACATCAAAGTCTCTTTCAACCAGATAGGAGTAAATGGCAAGCCAGTAATGACCGGTCGCTTCCATGCCAAACACGACTTTTTCATCTTCGGACTTTAGCCTGGCAATGAAATCCAAGAGCTTTGCTGCACCGGCATTGGAATTGGCAAAAGTGATTCTGCCCAGGATCTGACCCTGCATCATCAATTGCAGTAGCTTCATGGTTGCGTTTAGCGATATCAATACCGATTATCAATGTAAACACCTCCGGTAATATTTGAGAGTGTTTCTCCTAACTTTACGAGCTTACAACCTAGCGCGATATACGGAGAAAAGGCTAAAAAGCCAGTCAACATCCAGCTCATTCGTAAAATCCCGTAAAGCGGAGGCGCCAGTCTACAGCGCGAGGATAGAACCTCAGGGGAACGTGCGGCGAACTCCACTCTATCGAGAAAATCATCTCAAAACCAGAGTTGTGATTCAACTATTAATTA
>JBMNJO010000025.1:0-173022 GCA_050951725.1 Syntrophomonadales bacterium
CACCAACTATATGCTACTGTTAGACTTCTGGAAGAGGAGGGAACTCGCCATTGGTCTGAAAGTAAACATTGTTGGGATAAATAATATGAAATTAACACAAGAACAACAAAAGAACTTACAAATTTTCTTATCAAGAGTAACACTAAATGGCTCGGAAGTAGGAGCATTTAACGAATTAATAAATGCAATTTTTGCACCAGAAATAGTTGAGCCAATAGTGGAAGAAAAGAAAAAGAAGTAGGTTGACTATTTACAGCGATAGTCAATATGAAGAATAATTTTACAGAAGAAACAAGAGCAGAGTTCATCTTTGAAACTACCTGTTGGAAATGCAACAGACCTAACCCAGAACTACACCACATACTTGGGCGAGTTAGTAATAGTCCATTAAACGCCTATCCATTATGTAGAAAGTGCCACTCAAAGCATATTGAGATGATAAGTGAAGACAATAAGAAGAAATTCTTAAACGAAACAATAAGATTTTTAGTCAAGAATAACTATAAGTTTAAACGAAAAGATATTGATTTTTATTTAAGACATAAAAAGTATTATGAAAAAAAAGTTTAAAACAAAGCAAGAAGCTTATATGTTCTGGAACAATCTTCTTGATGATATGTGTGAAGAAGAACTTAAAGAGGGTTATCAACACTACATAAACAGACCAGAAGAAGTTGAAGGTGTCTTCATAGTTGAGTATGGTAAGATAAAGATATGATAAAAATAGATTGTCCAGTATATATTATAGTACCTAGAAAAACAAAGAAAGATAAAAAGTATAGTCTTAATCTTAATCAATATAGGAACTGGAAGTTTGTGGTTAGTAATATGCTTAAAGACACGTTCTCAGAGGTTATGAGAGACGTTCTAAGCGATGTTAAGGTAAAAGATAAGTTATATATCAGCTACAAGTATTATAAGGGCTCTAATCGAAGAAGCGACAAGAATAATGTTATAAGTATTGTTGATAAGTTCTTCTGTGATAGCTTGGTAAAATATAATATAATACCTGACGATAATGATAATATAATAATATCTAATTGCAATTATCCAACAGAAGTAGATAAAGATAATCCAAGAGTCGAGGCAAGATTATTTAATAATAAAGAAGATTACATAAAAGATATAATAAAAAACTTATGATAAAAGAAATTAAATGGGCATATCAACGAGTAGTTCGTGGATATGATGATAGAATTTATTGGGGTATGGATGAATACTTCTCTCAATTTATTCCAGCAATTAAAAAGTTTTGTGAAAATGAATTAGAGTATTGTGATAAATATTTTAATAAAGATAGATTTAAAGTGTATAAAGAAACATTAAAGTTAATTAAAAAAGTAGATAAGAGTAGTTTTAAAAACATAGATAAAAATATTCAATCCTTCTGGAAATACTTTGGGGAGAATATAGGTTATTTTTGGATATGAATAAAAAACTAATAGCAATGGACTTAGATGGCACACTTTGTAAAGGTGATTGCTGGACAGAAGAAGAAATGTTGTTCGCCGAGCCAATCCAAAAGAACATAGATAAAAATAATAAACTATACCTAACAAATCACATAATAATATACACAGCAAGACCAGATTGGTATAGAGCAGAGACAGTTTATTGGTTGAGTAAAAATAAGGTAAGGTATCACGCATTAGTAATGGGTGATAGAAAGGTCGGGGCAGATATTTATTATGATGATAAAGCAAAAAACTTATGACAATATACACATCACCTAGTTGCACATACTGCCAAGCATTAAAATCGTATCTTAAGATTATTAACGTAGAATATAAAGAGATAGATGTGTCAATAGACCAAGAAGCTTTGACCGATATTATTCCAAAAGTTGGAGAATTAAAACTACCAATCGTAGAGAATAATGGAAAGTATGTTGCGGGGTTCAATATTACCAAACTTAAAGAGATATTATGAATAAATTAAAAACTATATTATTTGATATTGAAACATCTCCCAACATCTCATACACTTGGGAAAAGTATGAACAAGATGTTATAGAGTTTGTTGAAGAGGGTCGCATATTAACATTTGCATATAAAGAACTTGGAAGTAGAAAGGTTAATGCAGTTTCCATAAATCAGTTTAAGAGTGAGGATAAGTTCATAAAAGAACTATGGAATATGTTTGATGATGCCGACATACTAATAGCACATAATGGAGATGGGTTTGATATTAAATGGAGCAATAGAATGTTTGCAAAGTATGGATTAACTCCACCATCACCATATAAAACAATAGACACACTTAAAATAGCAAGACAAAAGTTTAAGTTTAATAGTAATAAGCTAGATGACTTGGGAAATTATTTAGGAATTGGAAGAAAGATTAAACACGAGGGGTTTGATTTATGGAAGAAGTGTATGGCTGGCGATAATAAAGCTTATAAAGATATGTTAAAGTACAACAAACAAGATGTTGTATTATTGGAAAATGTTTATCTTAAACTCAGACCATATATGAATAATCATCCAGTTGCTAATGTAAGTCCAGAGTTTATCTGTCCAGTGTGTGGTAAAAATCATATACAAAAAAGGGGTTGGATGTTTACAAACACATTTATGAAACAAAGATTACAATGTCAAGATTGTGGTAAATGGTTTCTAGGACAACAGATAAGATATAAAGATAAAGAGAACACATTAAAATGAAAATACAAAACGGAGCATTTAAATCAATACAAGATAATAGAGATTTTGAGTTCGTTGGCAGTGCATCTACTCCATTTGATTGGAATAAAGGATTTGACATAGAAGAAGAATTAGGTTTTAAAATACCAGTTAAATCACAGGGAGAGTCAAAAAGTTGTGGAGGGCAAGCGTTCTCTTATTACACACAAGTATTAGAAGCTCTTTATAGTAAAACATTTGAAGAAAGGTCTGCAAAGTTTCTCTATTCACAAGTAGCTTTACCAGGGGGTGGTTCAAGGGGTAGAGATATTTGTAAGATTATATACAATCAAGGCTCGGCAAGAGAAGCTTTCTTACCATCTTACAAGGATGGAAAACCATTGAGTGAAGAAGAAATGGTAGATACTTCTAACATTAACGATGTTGTAAGGCAAGATGCAAAAAGTGCACAATCCATTTCATATAAGAACATTAAACAGATTTCAATAGATAATGTAGCTATTGCATTAAGAGATAATAAGGGGGTTGTGATAGGTGTTAGTGGTGAGAATAATGGAACTTGGTTAACCGCATTCCCTACACCACCAAAGACTGCTGAATGGGGGCACTGGTTATTCGTAGGTAAGGCGAAGCTTATAAATGGTAAAAAATATATAGGCGTCCTTAACTCTTGGGGTGATAAGACAGGAGAGGGTGGTTGGCAATGGATTGGAGAAGATTATTTTAACACTATTGCAAGTGGTTATATCGCAGTCTGGGAAGCTTGGACACTTCGTATTAAAAGAGGTCGAGCGAAAAGAATACTCTATTGAAGACATTATTAACCGCTTTATTAAACGCATTTAAGAAATGATTAGTCATAATTTAATTATAGTATTATTAGTATTCTATGGGGTGCTTATGGTCGCAGCACTAGTAGATAATAAATGGGCGTTAAGTTTATATTGGCTTTCTAGCATTGCTATAAATCTAGCGGTTCTCTATATGAACAAATGAAATTTACAGTATAGTTTAAACCAGACGAGTATAGAAAATTATTATTAACATTATTAAATATATGAAAAAAGAATTAAAAAATAGATTATTAACATTATTATGGTCAACAGCACTTATGTCTGTTGCATATGGAATAGATTATATTGCTAGTCAGTTAGGAATGTTTGATTTAAGTGTTGAATTAACAACATTTATAGGATTAGTATTAGCTCAGATAACAAAATATATTAGAAACCTCTTGACAGAAAACTAAAAATCTGATAAGATGTAAGTAAGGAAGTGAGATAGTTTTTTACTCATTCGTAAACCAGAGCGCCTACGATTAGGGACAATTGTAAAGATAGCTAAAATAATCGTTGATGTTATCTTTTCGTACTACCATTTATAGCTGTGGTTTGGGTGGTGTAAGGGTTGGAAACAGTTTGTCCTTCTATGTAAGGTACGGTGGTGCAACTCCACCCCAGCCCACTATGAAAAATATGCCAGAAGAATTAAAAACAATTTTAAACGAGATGTGTTCAAGAGTTAATGCTAATCCAGAAGAGATAGATTTTAAGATCTAAGGATTGGTATCTTAAATATACTTGGACAGAAGAAGAACAAGATGATTTTATAAAATGGTTAGCCGATTTCTTACATACAAATAATAAGGCTAGGAAGTTATTTAATATAATTGGTAACTCTAAGAAGCAATGTAAGCACGGGGCTATGTTCTTTGTCTCTGATTATGGTTGGAAAACAATATGAAAAAATGTAAAAAATGTGGAAGTAAAAATATAATAAGTATTGAGTATTTCTACTCAAAAAATATTCCAGACGAACATTTATATGATGGAATATCAGAATTTAGATGTCAAGATTGTGGATTTAGAATTGGTAGATGGAGTGGTAGAGAATTAAAAGGTGATGATTTTGAGAGGAAGTACGGATTATAAAACTATTAAATATTTAATTTATTATGACAATTAGAGAAGAAATAAAAGAAGCTATCAAGCACCTTGAATTATCAATAGACACCTTTCCAGATAAAGATGACCGAATAAGAAGGGAAAATGGGGCTATTGAAGGTATGATAGATATGTTACACATAATCTTAAATGAATATGAAGATAACAAAGAATAAAAAAGACCTCGTAATAAAAATACCACTATATCAAGATTCTTATGATGCTTTTGGAGAAAAGATATGTAAAGTTCCTAACATTGTAGGAGTTGTGGCTGGTGAACGATGTACTATATCTCACTTAATAGACTTAGGATATAAGGATGATGTTCAAGAAGGTTCAGAACTTATTGTTTGGAATGATTTTTCAACAGGAAAAGACATAGAAGAGTTTAAAAAGTTGTGTAAGGAATTAGATATAGAAGTTTGGGAGCATACTATTTGTGCTTATTGTGGTAAGGTGATATATGGTTGTCATTTTTGGGGGAATAAAGGAGCGATGTGTCAAGACTGCGAAGCTAAAGGTTTAGAGTAGTTAAAGTATTCGCTGGGAGCATTACCCAGCTACTCACAGTTCTTTAAAATCTGCAATGAGGGTTCGTCCTGAGCAGTAAGAGGTGTCTAAAATGTATGGAGTATGTCCGGTGTGTGGAAGAAAAACTACATTAACCAAGCATCATATCCTTAAATGGAAAGTGTTTCATAACAACGACAAAGATAATATTATTTATCTTTGTAGAAAATGCCATAACCAAGGCAAGATGTGCCTTGAGGAATTGATTAGAGAACGAGAGAATAATCTTTTAAGAAAGCACCCGGAGTTATATCTATGTGCCTTACAAGATTATCTGCAAGGAGTAAGACCAAAGGTGAAGATTTATGCCAAAAAAAGATAAACAAACAACTTTCATTTATTGGGATGGCAAACAGATGCCTCTTGAAAAGTTTATATCAGAGTTATTTGACGACCCTGATGAAGACGACCAAGACTGGGAAACAGTCTATAAAAAAAATAGGGTAGAATAATCTATCCTTAATATAAGGGGATACACAATGTATCCTCTTTTGCGTTTTAAGAGGACAAAAAAGACGAGTTGATATAATACTCGTCTTTCTGTTTAAAATCGCTTACAACGCATTCTGTGGCTTCTGAGAGGGGTTGTTATCTATCTTCTTGGAGTTCGTTTATCCTTCTCATAACATCCTTTGTTAATATTTTTTTATCTTGTGCCTCTTTCCAAAATGCTTGTGCTTTTTCTTCACCCTCTGAATCTAATATGTCCCAATATTTCTTAAGTAGAAGAGTCGCCCTAACATCTACCGATTGGTTTACATTTATTTGACCAATACTTCCACTAGCAATACCTATAATCCTTTCATTAACTTCTTTTACAAATGACTTTCTTTCTTCGTCAGACATATTATAAGAGCCTAATATGTAATTATTATAATAATCTATTAACGATTCATTATCCGGAAAAGATTCTTTATCGTTGTATGCTTTTAAATAATCTTTAGCCGCATTATCAATCTTTTCCTTACTTAATATGGATTGAGTTTTAGCATCTTTCTCAACTTCTTTTGTATATTTTTTTTCACCTTCTGCTTCTGGAGAATAATATGGACTAGCTTCCCTAAAAATTCTTCTTGATATTGGCATTTGAGTCGCAGTTCCAAAAGCCGTATCTGTCTTTTTAGATGATAAATCTTTTCCACTCGCAGCACTATATATTAAGTCTGTTATATTACTTAATACTTGAGGGATACCACCAGCAGAGTTAATAATAAAATCAAGATAAGCTGGACTCATATTAACCCCTCTAGATTTTCCATTCTCGTCTGGGTTGGCGAATATCTTTGAAATATTTTTAAGATATTCTGGAGTGCTTGTTTTATACTTTAGATAATTTTCAACAGTTTCTCCTTGTTTATTTATTGGAACTAAATCAGTTCCAAAAAATGGGTCTTTACCAGATATTCCTCCTGCTAACAATGTTCCAGTAGGACCAAATTGAGAAACTGCTGTTATTAATGGATTGTTGTGTGTAAATCTTTGGAATTCAACTGGACTAGCAGAACCAATTGTGTCAACAATCATTTCCATAACACCCCTTGGGTCTTTAACTGAAGCTCTTTCTAAATAATATTGGATTGGATTAGCTGCCAATACTTGACCTTCTGCTTTTGGTATGGTTATAAATTGAGGTATTAAAATCTTTTCACCAGTATTCATATCTATTGTCTCTACCTCGTTATGAACTATCACCCAATACTTATCTTTAATTTCTTGAGAGATATTAGCATAAGAGTCCCATTGGTTATTCCATTTGTGTAAGGCTATTGCAGGATAAGCTGATGTTAGCATTTGTGTCCTCATAAACATCTCTGGGTCATTCTTTATAACTCTACCAAGATTAGAAAAACCTTGCACCCTAGCATTTAAAAATGGTATCGCTTGATTTAATGTTTGCATAACTGTTCCCATTTTAGCAAAATCAATAGTTGCATCCCTCGAAACAAGTGCTGCCACATCTGTGTCTAATCCACTCCTTAAAGCTTTTTCAAATACTTTTGTTCTTGTTGATTGTTCACTAATTTCCGATAGTGCAGACAGGGCATCTTCTGCGTTTTTAAAAAACTTAACAATACCAGTCTTTTCTAATTCTTTAAAAATAGCTTCATCACCATCTTTATATACATTAGCCCCAATTCCACCCTCTTTAAATAATAACTCTTGCAATTCTTTTGATGAAAGATTAACTTCTTTAGGGGTTACTTTTGTCCTTGTTGCCATTTCTTGTATTATAGAATCAGCTGTTAACATCATTGTTTGTCTATCTCTAGCAAAGTTTGGAATAGCAAACTCAGGATTTAGTTGGGTTGTTAATTGTTTAAATATCTTATTAACAGTAGATAATGCTTTAAGTATCCCAGTTGGAGGAATAACATCTGTACCCTTAACAGCAATAGCAATATCTTCTGGGACAACCCAAGTTTCTTTTATTCCATCATTAAAAAGATTGATTGTTGTCTCACCAGATTTAGGTTTTTTAGCAGATAATGATTGTATCTTAATCCACTTGTCTTTAAGTTCTTTGTTTAAAAAAATTAAATCATTTATAGTCTTATCAATTTCTTTCTCTCCTAAATATTTCAACTCTTCGGCTTTTGATAATCTTTTTTCTGTTATAGATATTTTAGATTTAATACCTTCAAGCTCCTTATTTTTTAATCCTCTTAAATTATCTATAAGATTTTCAACATAATCTTTTGTCTTACCACCAACATTTTTTTGGCTCAATATAATGCTTCCAGTTTTATATTCCCCCTTTTTTATATTTTTTAAAATATTTTCTATGTCTGATTTTTTTATTTTAGCGGAAGATAAAACATCTCTTAATTCTTTTGTATTTTTTGCAGTTATTTTAACCTCATTATAAGAACCACTTTCTATAATTTTTGTTTTAGCCTTTCCGCCACGAACACCAACCCCACCATCCTTAACGATAGTTGGTGTTGTTTTTATTTTTAATTGTGTTATAAGCTTTTTAGCTTCTTCTGGTGTTTCTTGTTTTAAAAAAGAGTTTAACGCATCTTTATTAAGTTTATTAATATCATCCTCTAATTTATTTATCTTTGAAAGTATTCTTCTATCTTCCTTATTAAGTCTTTTATATTGCCTTTTTAAATCTTCTTTTAATGTCTTTAATTTTTTAAGTTCTTCTATAAAAGTGTTTTTAAGTTTTACACTCTTTGATGTTTGTAATGGTCTAAAGCCATCTAGCCCATAGGTCTCTCCATTTTTTGTTAAGCTTTTCATTAAATTATTTTGAGCAACCTTTCTATTTATTAATAGTCTTCTTGCAGCCATAGCCTCCCAAGGGTCTTCTATTTTTCTAATAGAACCAAATGCTTTTTTAATTCCACTCTCACTAACGTTAAGAGAACTTTTAATATATGATTTTTCAATCTTGTCAAAAATAACATTATGAGGAATAAAGTTTGGATGCGCTTCTTTCATCGCAGCTATTTGTGCGTCATCTAAAATACCAGATTTTCTTAATTTTTCTAACTCTAAATTAGTCTCACGATTATAAATATTCCTTGCACTTTCTAGTAAGTCTATTTTATTTGTAGCTACAAAATCTCCATAAATATCTTCTAGTCTTTTTACAGCTTGTTCTTCAGAAACACTAACACTTTTTCCATCTACAACTTCTAATAATTGTCCATTCCTTGCCCTATCAACATCATCTAATGCTTTAAGATATACTGATGAATCTTTTTTTAATTGACTATCACCCTTAAAAATAGCATCAACTTCTTTAGATATTTTATTAAGCTCTTCATTTGTCTTTGCGTCAACTCTACCATTAAGTAATCTTGTTTGAACATATACTCTTTCTTGTTTAGTTAATGGTTTGCCCTTAGCTTCATATATAGCGTCTTCCATTATTTTTATTGGGTCAAATCTGTCAAAAAACTTTGCAACACCCTTCTCAGAATAATCTAAAAAGTTTATAGTTTTCTTTGCAATATTTCTTGATATGCTTTTATTTAAATCCATAGAACTAGCCACCTTATCATAAGATGTTTTAGACAATTCTTTTCCTTGGGCATAATCATCTATTTTAGTTTTAATAGTTTTATATAGTTCTTTAACTTTAGGAGAAACTTTTTCTCCATAAGCTTTCATTCCTACTCCAAGACCTCTACCTAAAACATTTAAACCACCACCAAGAACTGCTGTAGTTCCTGCTGATTGTAAAATTGATTCTGTTGTGGCATCTTTATTTATTGATATTTCGGCTAAAGTTCCAAAGGCAGCACCTTCTGCTGTAGAGCTAGCAATAGATTTTCCAACTTGTAATGTTTTTCCTATGGTTGAGGCCTTCTGAAACTTTTCTAATTTTTGAGATTTTGTTATTAGTTGGTTTAATTTATCTACAGCCATAGCAGCTCTATTTTCAGAACTACCAAACCTACCAATTTTAAAAGCTCCTTTAAATGATTGAACTCCCTTGTAACCACTCTTTAATAATCTTAATGCAGAACCACCAGTCATCATTAATACTGTTTCTCCCGCACTAGCAAGTATTTGTTTTGTTGTTGGAGCATCAGCTAATACTTTATTAAGAGATTCTAAAGAATAGTTCTTAATGTTCATTGCTTCTTCTAAATATACTTTCTTTTTTGATATGTCTGTTTCCTTTTCAGCTAAAGACAGCAACTCACTCCTTCTCCTTCTTATACTTTCTTCTTCTTTGTCTACCTCTGCTCGTAATTTTTTAGCAGATAAAGACGATGCTAATCCTTTTAGCATTTGATAAGGCGGTAATATTTCTAAAAAATTTGCCATAATTTATTTATTTATTCAGGTCTTGTTAATGGAAGACTAAAAACATCTTCACTCTCATCTATTTTATTTGAATGTGCAAAAGATTTCCATTTTGCAATATTTCCTTCGTCCATATAATCACTCATTGGATACAATGAATAAAATGTATTTATATTTCCTCCACCCATTTGTTTAAAGGTGTTTAACATATCATAATATCCCTCATAAGAAACTTTGTCGTCTTCACCCTTTACATTCATGTATGTTCCATCTGTATAATTTTTAGCTATATTAACTTGTGGGTTTCCTTGACCAGCTCCTTCTAATATATTAATCAATACTGGTGTTCCAGAACTTTCATCATACACTCTAACATTTCCCAAGTCATCTGTTATATATTTTAATCGAGCTGTTGATTCTGGATTTTCTTGTAGGTATTTTATAACCTTATTTATTGCTTGTTCTTCTGTGTCTGTTTCTAATATTCCAGCATTAACATATTGCATTCTTAGTTTTTGAACATCTGCACTAACTTCAGTTTCTTTTATTTTTGCAGCCTTAATAACTGCTTGTTCTAATGTATCTGTTGGTTCAATTCCAGCACTAGGATATTCCAATTTAAGATTAAGAACATTTGCAAGTCTTTCTTTCTCCTCTCTTTCTTTATTTATTAGTTGAGTTTTAACATCATCTAATACACTCTTTTCTTCACTTGATAAAGATGAAACAAAGTCAGAAGCTATAGAATAGAAGTTATTAAATCTATTTATTTCTGCTGTTATGTCAGAAGTATATGCATCAACTGCTTGAGATACTAACTTATTTGCTTCAGTTAAATTATTAGATTTAGTTGCAAGTATTGCTGCTTCTATATTATAATCACCTACAAGCTTAGCTCTTTGAGAATCATATTTTTGATTTATTCTTTGTTGTTCAGCACTAATAGAATTCATTGATGCTTGTCTATTAAGGGCTGCATCTAGTTCTGCTTGTCTTTGTAAATCAAGATTTTCTATAGCTGCTTTAGCTTGAGCAACCTTTTCACCTTGTAATTTATATTCATCCAAAGCTTCTATAACACCATATCGATTTTGAGCTTCAGCTAGTTTAGTTTGATATTGTGATACTGGAACATTGGCTTGATAACCAGTTAATAATTGTTCTTGTAATGTATTTCCAGTTCCTAATAATCCTGCATCAGATAATGTTTTTTGTGCAGATGCTTGTTTTGCTGCTAAAGCTTCTTGTTCTTTCTGTATCATACTGTTAATACTATCAGCAGTTGTTGTTGTTAGGGCTGGAGATTTTATATCTAGCGATTGTTCTGGTATTATTGGTGTATCTTTTATATCTGATGTAGTTTTAGGGGTAATGTTAGTTGTTAATCTTTTTTGAAGTTCTGCTAATGCATTTGTTAGTAAATCGTTTGTAGAAGTTTGGGCCGTGTTAGAAGTTTCTAATGTTTTAGGTTGAGTAATTGTTGGAATTGAACCACTATTGTTTTTCAACTTATTTAACAATGCTAGATTTTGGTCTGCACTTCCAGTATAATTTGTTATACCATATTGAGAAGCTAAAGCACTCCTAGCACTATAGCTAGAATCTTGCCCTATACTTTTTAAATAATCTACTATTGATGTTCCTGTGTATGCCATATTTTATTTATGAATAAGATGAGTAAATTGGAATATAACCAATACTACCACCGTGTTTAACTCTTATAACTCCTGATAATGAACCTAATGATGATGCATAAGCTCTTAAGTTCCCGTAAAAATTAAACGCTAATGCCCTTGTTGGATATACTCCATTGTAAACATCAATCTCTATTCCAACAGAATCATTGTTTGTTGCATCGTCTTGGTTAATTGATATTGTACTTCCGCGACTATTCTTCTCTAAATATATTCCATTTCCTGTTCCACTTTTATTTATTGTTAATGCTGGGTTTCCAGTATTTGCAGAGTGTGTAATTGTTACTGCTGGGTCGCCAGCACTTGATTCAAAGAATGCACAACCTCCAGTATAAGTATTTGTATGAATAGCACTCTTTCCATTTCCTAAATTTGAGTTAATAAGTAGTGCGTCATAATTTCCAGAAGCTGTTAATTCTATTGCATTATAATTTGTAGCAGAATGATTTATATTTATAGATTGCCCAGCAGAACTATTTATTTTTAAAGAGTTTCCACTTCCACTATTTGATATTTCAACACCATCTGCACCATTACTTGTATCTATAAATATTCCTTCTCCACCACTTCCATCGTGATTTATATTAACTCCTATTCCAGTATTAGTTGCACCAGTTAATTGTATATTAGTACCAACACTTCGATAATTACCAGAAGCTACATATTGAAACCCTATATCATATTCTTGAGAAGAACGAACATCTACTCCTGTTGTTGTTGGTGAATCTAAATTAACCCTTAATGCATGTGACATATTATCTCCACCACCAAGCTGTGTGACAATCATCATCATCATTATAAAATGTTAGTGTGTTATTAGAACTTGCTATTTCTACTCTTTGTCCAGTAGAAGATGTTTGAATTGTTCCACCAGTTATAGTTGAACCAGATATTTCAACACCACTCAATATTCCAGCAGTTACTGTTCCAAATGTTCCAGATGCGGCAACCAATGTTCCTCCAAATGTTGCATCTCCAGTAGTTCCATTTATTGAGAATGTTGTATCACCATCTTTATTTCTTCCAAGTATTCCGTTTGGACTTATTCTAATATCACCACTAACACCATTCTCATAAGTTCCTATTTGTAATGCCCCAGAAGTTCCGAATGTAAAATCACTTAAAATTGTTTTACTATCTGTATCAAATCTATCATCTATAAAGTGTCCGTTTGCGTCTATTGCTTCAGCTACTGTTGAACATAACCTACCACCAATAGTTGTTGTTCCATCTAATGAACCACCAGTTATAATTATACTATTAGCAATAACATCTCCAAGCATATTTACACTAAATGGTGCTGTATCAAAAGATGAGCTTCCTAAAAAGATGCCATCTTTATTTGCAGTAAATATATTATTACCACTTCCTATTGTTATTTTACCACCATTAAAACTACCACCAACCATTGTTGTGTTTGTAATAACATTATCATTCTTGATAACATCACATAATGTTTTCTTTTGTATTATTGGTTCGTTAAATAGTTCCATTTTTGTTCATATAAATACCACTAATATATATATTTCTAATTTTTACAGGTTTGGTCGCCGAGCTCCAATCCAATTCTAATCTAAAATCTATTAAAGGTATTGCTGTGTTAAGAACTATGTGATGTACTTTATCACTAGTTCCTAGTATTTGTGTTAATTGTTTTTCTTCTTGTCCTTGATTATAAACTATTTTAGTATTTAATACCGCACCACTTTCCATCTCTTCTGTCAATATCTTTATATTATTAACTACTGCAATTCCATATGGTGACATTAAGTTATATACTATTGTTTTCCAATATGAGCTTGATGATATGCCACTTTCTTTTGATAGGTAGTATTGAGTTACTGGAACTTCTCCAACATCTCCAGTAGAAGATATTAGTAAGCTTCCGAAAGGTGAAGCTATTGAACCCACTGTTTTGTGTGGTGCTGTTAAGTATTTAAAGAACTTAACTTGTGTTTCATTATCACCAGCACCCCATACAAATATCTCATCATTAGAAGCCCAGGTAATAAATCCATAATAGTCTGATACTTGATTTTGATTAGGGAGTGAGCCATCATATCTATTAATAACTGTTAAAACTGAACCATTAAGATACCCAAAGTTACAACCACCAACTCCATTATTATCTTTCCACCAAACATAAGTTGTTCCATTATGTGTATATAATGCACCTATCTTTCCTGAAACTGGAACTGGTGGTACATTCCAAGATGTTGCATATCCATCCCAGAAATATATTGCTGATTGATTATAGTTAGCACCACTAACATTTGGTCTATTAACTCCTATTAAAAAGTAATCACCATTCCAAGTAATTGTATCTGCTTGTGAGTTTGTTGGTAAATCTAAATCATAACCAAATGTAGTTCCATCTATTGTTCTTACATAAGTTCCATCTGTAAATCCTACCATATCATTACCTGCTACAATAGCATAATGTGGTGTATCTGTCAATGTTCCTCCTCCAGTTACACTACCCCAAGTTGCATCTACTGTTCCACTACCTGGTGTAATCTTTGCAATATCTCCAGCAGAACCTGAATGATTATAAAATGCATATAGATAATCTTTGTAAAATACTATATCTGTTGCTGTTTCTCCAGTTACACCATCCTTATCAATCGTTGCTGGAAAACCACCAGTTGAAGCTACTGCTGTATTTGATATTTTATAAACTTTATTTCCACCTACTGCAAAGGTTGTATCATTAGAAACTGCACCTTTCATTATTGAGCTTATTAGAGTTGATACACTTCCTGCTTGTGTTCCACTTGTTAATGGAGAAGTAGAAGGACCTTGTGTTAAAACATTAGGGTCTGATATATCAACATCTTTTAAGTCGTTAGCACTTCCTTTATTACCATAAACACTCCAATCGTTTGAGTAATATGCTGGGGCTAGTCCCTCGAAACTGTCAATTGTTATACTAAATGTATTGTCGTTTGCCATTATTTTATATTTTTACTCCACTCTTCTATTATCTTTTTAGGTAGTTTTTGCCCCATCTTTGCTAGATTTTCTAATATAGAATATCCCTCTACCCCTATTAAAAAACCAGCGAATAAGATGAAAGCATAATGTAAGAACCCTCCAATCATAGCTATCAAAAACTCCGCCACATAACCATCAATACTTATATTGATAAAGAATACATTTACTAAATATCCTACAATAAGAATTGTTAAATAGTTCTTTGCTTTTTCTGTTGTTCTTTGTACTGCTATTGTTGAACTAAATATCTTTAACTTTTTTGCCGCCCTCATTCCTGTTATTGTATCAAGTATTATAAGTAAGAAAAGTATAATACAAGCACCTGTGAACTGGTCTGTCCATAGAAAGTATGACGCTGGTAGTATTCCCATTATAAATTGTTTAATGTTTATGCTCATATTATTAAAACCACATTGTTCTAGGTTTGAAAGCTTTTAATGTTGTTACTTGTACCGTTGTTCCATAACCTGTTCCTGCACTATTTACTGCATATGCTCTAACTCTATAAGATGTTCCTGCTGTTAATCCTGTAATTGATTTTGTAAATGCACCAGTTCCAAAACTTCCGTCATCATAAGCTACACTATCACTTGTTGTAGGGTCTCCTGATGTTCCTACTTTATAACAAAATCCTCTACGAGTACAATTCTCTCCTCCTGTATCAGTTATGTTTCCATTTCCTGTAAAAGATGTTGTTGCAATATCTGTTGCTGATTGAGTTGTTACTGTTGGTGCTACTACTGGTGGTCTATTAACTGCTACACTTGAACCTGCTGTTGGACTATCTGGTGTTATTGGACAAGTTCCTCCAAATGCATTGGAAGCAGCATATTTAAAGTATATATCTTCAGTATATCCATCTGCTTTAAGAAGTGTACAATTATACCAACAAGAATAAAGAAAATAACTACCAACACTTGTTATCCCAGTAGGTAATTAAATCCTGAAGGCATTGAGGTTAAGGAAGTACAACCATACCAGCAAGAGCAAGAAAATATTTCCAACACTTGTTATCCCAGTAGGTAATTAAATCCAGAAGGCATTGAGGATAGAGGAAGTACAATCCATGACCAGCAAGCAGTACAAGAAAATAATCTCCAACACTTGTTATCCCAGTAGGCAAGTTAAATCCAGAAGGCATTGAGGATAAGGAAGTACAGCCATGCCAGCAAGTATAAAGAAAATAATTACCAACAGTTGTTCCAAAGTTGTTTCGTTAAAATAAACATCAGTACATTTATTTATTGCTGTAATTCCACAATAAGAATGTGTTAAACAATCATTACCTGACTTGTTCCAGTTATTAGCAACTTCCCATTCTCCAGTTGATGTAATACTTATTTGTCCATTTGTAGTTGAACTCCAAGTTGAAGTTCCTTTCTTTCTGTAATAAATAGTATAAGAAGAAGCTACATTTGTACTACTTCCACGATAAGCCTGTAATGTATAAGTTCCTGTTGCTGTCCAATTACAAGTTGTGATAAAATCGTAATCCATATTATATAAGTCTAAATGCTAATGTTACTATAAGACCTTTAGGTGGAGTTGTAGAAATACTATCGCAATCTATTCTAATTATATCTCCTGTCGCTACATCATCGTGAGCTGTATCAACTGTTCCTGTTCCACTTGTTGCTCCTGAAGCGATTGATATTGCTGATGATAACATTGATGTGACATCTGTTACATTATAAATATCAAAGGTTGAAGCATTAGTTGTTCCTGCTGTTCCAACTCTTGCTCTTGCTGATATAAGGTTCATTCCATTACATTCGGCTGGTATTACTATATAACCTACTCCTTCTTCTACTGCTAGTTCTGTTCCAAAATCTACACATATTTGTTGTACTGTTTTTGTAAAAGCGTTAGACCCTGCTAAGTGCATCTGGTGTTATATATTTTGTTTCATCTGTTCCAGTGTTTATTTCAGCACTTGAAGCTTTACTTGCTATTGCTAATTTTGCGTCTAAACTATCTTTAACTAATTTTTCTGAAGCGTAATGAGTGTCATCTGGTGTGGCTTGAAATGATGTTACTTTATTAGCTGCATTTTCTGCTATATATCCTAGTGAATCCTGCTTTGCATCTACTGCTTCTTTAACAACATTATTGCAAGGGTATTTTGTAGTTGATGTATCTAATGCTATTGTTTCTTTATTAGCTACATTTTCTGGAGTATAACCTAGTGCGGCTTGAGCACCAATATCACTCAATACTGTTGAATAAGGAACGCCCTCTATTCCATTAGCTGTAAACTTTGCATAGTCATTATCTGCTACAAAAGCATCGTCTATCTTAACTGCATTTGTATTTGCTATGCCAAAAGTTAATGTGTCTTGTTTTGCGTCTAATGCTGTTTTAACTGCTTTTTGTGTTGGGTAATAAGTATCAGAGTTGTCTGTTAGACTAGTCTTTTTATTGGCTGCATTTTCTGCTATATATCCTAAAGCATCTTGTTTTGATGCTATCTCTGTTTCATATTCATTAAATACTCCAGCACTAGCAATAAGCATAAACTTATCATTCTCAACCCATTCTTTTGCTGATGTGCCTTCTTTTGCTCTTGCTATCACAAAGTCATTTGTATCAGTTCTATAAGCTTCTACTATCTCTCTATTAGTATCTTGATAAGGAGAGCTTTTTGTTCCATCATAAAATACTGCAACAAACTTATTTGTTTCTCCAATATCTGTTGTAATTGTATGTCCTGCTTTTAAGGTTAATGTTGTTGCGTTTATTGCTGTTGTAGAAGCTACATCACCTATAGCATAATTTAATTTTTTGTACATAGGTTATTCATTTTTATTACGATTAGTCCAATCACCAGTTATATTCTTTATCTTTCTTGTCCAAAGGTCTATTAGAGCCCATCTTAAAGTTGTTATCTTTACGATATAAGCCCAGACTTCGTATCTTAAAGTTGTTATTTTTTCTACAAAATGGAACATTGTCCACCTTAAAGTTCTTGTTAATGGTAATACATAATTATTTATACACCATTTAATTGTAGTTATTTTTGGTTCTATTAAATTATTTATACTCCATTTAAGAGTGATTATCTTACCCACGAATTCTTTAATGTGCCATATCAGAGTTATGGTTTTATTTATTAAGTTGTTTATATTCCATTTAATAGATTTGGTCGCCAAAACATAACTATAAACATCCCATAACAACGTAGAAGTCTTTAATACATATTGATAAACTTCCCAAGATATTGTCTTAATAGAAGAAATAAAGTTATTTATATTCCATCTCAATGTTTTTAATCCACTAACTATGTTAAAAATACTCCACAATAGTGTGCTTGTTTTTGATACAGAATTATTTATTGCCCACTTAATAGTTCTGATTGCTAAAACTATGAATGGAATTTCTCTTGTATCTCCTATTGATTTTTCTCCTATTGAACTATTTCCTATCATTATATTATACAGCTGTAGTTTCACCGCGAGTTCCAAGAGTCAGCCGAAGTCATCACCATAAGCTGCTTGCTCCTGCTGTTACTATTCTTTTTACCCAAAGTCCACGATAATCACCATCTTCTAAGTCTCCCATATCCTGACCATTATCAACACCTTCTAATGATACCCAGCTGCTTTGACCTGTTGGTGCTGTATCCTCATTAGCTATTGTTTGAACACTTGTATTTTTTGCTTCTGTTGCTACCGCTATTTCTATTGATGTATCTTCTGATGTTGTTTGAGATGCTATGTATGCCTTTATGTCTTCATATGTTAAACCACTACCATTTTCGTTTTTAACATATATTCCTCTATATTTTGTGCTACCAGATAATGCTTCTGCCGCACTTACTTTAGCAAATAAATTATGTAGTTGATTATCTACTAATTCAGTTGATGAAATAGCACCACCTAAACTTGCATTAGGGTCAGAGTTATCTGCTCCTCCTGATAAATAAACTTTTATATCCGTTGATTCAATTTTTGTCATATTATTTTCTTTTATTATTATTATACTTTCTCTTTATTTGTGTTCTATTTTCTCTACTTCTTTTACCATAAAAGTTTTCTAATTCTTCTTTTATAGTATCTCTTTCGCTAGATAGAATAGGTATTTTAGATTGGTCGTGTATATTACACCAAGCTATTGCTGCATCTAGCGACACTAATTGATGAAATGTTTTAGCAAATCCTGGTTCTTTTGTTGTATCTGTTACCAAGAACTTATCAATCCCCCTACTAAAATATAATTCTAATCCTTCATCTTCTTGAACTTTAGTTAAGTCTGGTGCTGGGTATAAGAATAAAGAGTTGCCAAGTAAGTCATAAAACAATGGTTCTCCTTTTTCTCCAGCAAACTCATCTAATGATATATCAATCTGTCCTTTGTCAAACAATGTTAATTTTCTTTTTGAGCCATCTATTAAAGTTATCTCACATCTATCAACTCTTTCAACATCTATTGGCAAAGAATAGTCTTGTACTCCATCTTGTAAATCTCTTGTTGCTATTGGAAAATCTGTATAATTAGAATCGTCGTATTCCCACTCTCCAGTATTTCTCCAAATCCAGCTTTCTATTTTACTACAAGAATTATTAGCTTCTCTTACAAAGTCTTCAAACTTATAAATATTTGTATCTGTAGCAGAAAGACCACACTTAAATAAGCAATCATGGTAAAGAGAGTTGAATGTATCGGTGTCATTTCTTATTTGCATATTGTTTGTTTACTTATACCTACATTTTGATGGTCTGGAAAACTACAAAAACCAAACCACCAAGAGATAGGTATAAGTGTATTACCTATCTTAAAGCTATAATCTCTTTTGCTGAAGTTCCATCCTTGTAAACCTTTGTTACTATTACTGGAAGTATTCCTACTGGAACTGTTTTTAATGTTACTCCTGTGCTTTCTGGTGTATCAACTTTAACATCTCCAGTTGTTCCAATATATAATTGAACTGGTTCTTTAAATGTTGCATCTGTTGAACTTAAATCAACTGATGTTAAACTTGAGAATGCTAGAGAGTATTGTCTTCCCCTGTCGTTTCTTAATACCATATTATAATTGTTTTAAAATCTCTTCTTTAGTTTTATAAATTGAAGTATCAACTCCTCTTTCTTTTGCATATTTCTTTAATTGCATAAAGTTGGTTGGTATCTTATCTACAACATCGTCTGTAGAGCCCTGTGGTGCGTTCTGAGCCACTTTAATCTCTTCTGCGACTAATACCTCATCTTCTCTTTTATCTTCGCTTAAAACGCTTCCTAGCCTCTTATTATATTCTATTAACTGTTCGGCTGTTAGCCAAGCATTTCCTCTTTTATATAGTTGCATATCATTCGTTTATTAATGTTAGTAATTGTCCTGCAAATAAAGGTACATATCTTTTAACTATACAACTCTTAATAAGAGATATTTCTTCTTCTGTAAAGTCTGAGTTACCCTCTTTTACTTTCAGATAAATACCATATCTTCTTAGGTGGTCTTCTTCGCTTATATTTTCGCTATCAATCTGTATAAGTACTGAATCGATTATAGCGTTTCCTAATGTTAAATCTTTTGAAGATACTTTTTGAGACTCGCTACCATCTTCATTGTAAACAGTTTCATTATATCTTTGTTGTGCTACATTATCGTTTATATCTAATATTGTTTGTTCAAGTTTCATTTTTTTATTTCTTTATTGGTAGGGGCTTTTTAAACCCCCACCAATTAAAGTTGTTAGTTAATTACGCCTTTAGCAATACTACGTTGAATACGTTGTCTGCTGTTGCTGCTTCCGCCAATGTTATTGTAAGTGTTGTTTCAGATACAGCTATGCTATCAACAAATTGGTCTTGATTAGATATTGGATAATATCCTAGAATTATAGAACCAGCTGTTACTGGTGCTGTTCCTGCATTTTCTTCAGCTTCTACTGTTACTTCAACTACTTCATAGCTAAGTTTAGATGCTGTTACAGCTGCTTCTCCTAACTGTGTAGATGTAACCGCTCCGTCATTTATACTTGCTGTTACAACTTTCTTTGCCCCAATAGATGTTACTCCAGCATTAGTCATTGTAACATCACCACTTAATGTCTTAACTGCTGCTGTTGTTCCATTACCAATTAAAATTCCTCCATCTGTCTTTACGCTTAACTCAGAAGTAATGCCAGAAGAATCACCAATGTAAATACTTCCTTGTGCTAATGCTTCCTTAATTTCTCCTTTAATTGTACCATCTTGTGCGATTACTTCTGTCTTAACTCCATCGTTTAATACAGAGAATCCACCTCCAGTACTTATAAATTCTTTTTTGTGTGCCATAATATTATTATTATTTTTATAATGGGGATATAGGGGCTTTCGCCCCAACCCCATTAGTAAGGGAATTTCACCCAAACAGTATAATTATCTACTAATCTTAAAGAGCTTCTCCCTTAAAACCAAGAATATTAATTGGTAAAAATGCAATTCCATTTCTCCAGTATCCTGTGATATTAGAAGTAATAGATTCGTTTGCTTGCTTCATTGGTTCTTGGAATGTAGGATATTCTACTACATCTAAAATTACTGGTGATGGCATTATGTTTGTATCAATAAAGAAGAAGTTTTTCTTGTTTGCAGGTGTGATGTAAGGAGTTTCAATAACTCTAATTTCTCCTTCGTAAATGTTTACATCGTTTACTGCCACTGGACTAATTCCTGATGCGAAATATTGTCTAGCTGCTTTTGCTACTGCACTTCCTTTCTTTACTAATATTGCTGTAAAGTTAAGAGGCATAGGTTTTCCTGCTTGGTCAGTAAAATCTCCTGCGTATTCCCAAGCTAAATCAATAGCGTCTTCACTAAACTCATCTGCTTTTGCGTTTGTAAATGTTCCACCACCATTATAAGTGTGAGTTCCACATAAACAAACTCCATCTGGAGCTAAGTAAGTTGTTGAATTAAATGCTTCATTGTATGGTGCAAATGCGTCTGTTACTAAAGCGTGAGATGCTGCTTTTAGTAATTGGTCTCTTTGTTCCATTAGGTATGCATCAATCTTTGTTGTGTCATCCTTTGCTCTAAGCATTGTTGTTTGAGAAACATTCATTCCTAAACCACCTCTTTCTGCAGAAATAGTTGTATTATATCCTTGCTCTAAACTTTTAATGTCTGGTGTTTCTGCTTCACCTAATTTTCTAAATCCAGAAACAGATTCTAAAGATGAATAAATTTTATCATACTCTGTTGAACTTCCAAAGTTAATAAAATCAACATCTAAATACTTTTCTAGATTTGCTTTTAGTCCTAGTCTAAAAGGTTCTTGTAAACCTTTAATTGCTAAGTTTACATAATCTGCAATTGTTGTCATAATCTTATTATATTATCTAATTATTCTTAAAATAAAGGTTTGTTAATTCTAACCTCAATACCTGAAGCTGAGCCAACTGTTCCTGAATCTTCTGCTCCAATTATTTGGAGTACTTTCTTTGAACTGTTGCTCCACATCAATTTTCTGAGTTCCATTATCTACTACTAAGTCCACTAAACCTCCTCTATAATTTTCGCTATATACTGCATCTCCTGTTCCAACTAAAGTAAAATCATTTCCTTCAGTAATTTCAATTGATGTTTCTCCTGCTGCGCTTCCATTTATTGCGTAAGCTAATGCTGTACTATTCGCATCTGCCTTAACAATTAAGTTAGATGTCATTGTAACTAAGTCGCCTGGTTCAATAACTGTTGTAGATGCTATTTCAGCAACTCTAGTTCTGAATCCAGGTCCTTGCTGTTTAATTTCAAAATCTTTTGCCATATTATTTTATTTCAAATCCTTTTGGTAAATTAGAAGAGAACTTCTTGAAGAACTCGTCTTCCTTTTCAGTTCTTTCTGTTCTATTACTAGGATTTAAATTATTCTTATCTTTTGTTAATTTCTCTTTATGGGCGCTTTGCCATAATTTAAAATCTTCGCTAATTATTACTTCCTCAACTGACTTTCCAAGTCCTTTAGATAATACTTGAGCATAAGAGATTTCTTCATCATCTAATGTAGATAATAATCTAACTTTTTTAGCAAATTCTATTGGGTCACTTTCTTTGGTTTCCGTTACTTCTTCTTTTTTAATTTCTTTAACGGGTTCTTTCTTAAGTTCCATAATTTCTGCTTTTAGTTTTTCATTTTCTTCTCTTAATGCTTTCTTTTCCTCTTGCTCTTTTTTCATTCGAGCATATATCTTTTTATTCTTAACTTGTAAATCAGTTAATTCGCTATCTGTTTTACCATCTAAAGTTTCAATTTCTTGTACTTCTTCTGGTGTAAGGATTTCTTCTTCCTTGGTTTCTATGGTTTCCTCAATATGTTCTTGTGTCATATATTTATCTATTTAATGGTTGATAATCCAAAATGCGTTGTTATGAGACGACATCCCTCAAAAATTATTTATGTTGTTTAATTATATTCTTTTCCTTGAGAGGTATTAGTTTTTTGTATAGCTTTAATAGATGTTTAGAAGCCTCTCTTCTTCCTATAATATCAGCTACTAATCTGCTTTGTTCTCCCATTACAACCTCTTCTGGAATATTTCTTACATCTGATAATTCAGACATAATGTCAACCAACTCTTCCCTTAAAGATTGTCCTGTTGCAGAACCAGCAATTTCCCTTATTAACTTTTGCTTTGTTTCCTTTAGTAGTGTTTCTTTTTCTTCGTACATAGTTTTATAAAGTTACTGTTCCCTCAACACCCTCCATTCCTTGTGGTGCAGATATTCCCCCACCAGCTCCACGTGTTGCCATTCCTAATTGTTGTGGTTGTTGTTGTGGTACTGATGATGTTAAATCTCCCATATTTATTCCAACTTGCTCAAGATACATTCTAACAACCTTTTTCTTTTCTGGGTCTGTTATTAGTGTTGGGTCAACTGATATTGCTTGTATATATGCGAATAATGCTTGTGCTTTAACTGTTGCTGACTGACTTTCTCCAGTAATATCAATATCAATATCGTATTCTATATCTTTGTAATAATCTTTATCAACAGTTAATTGATACTCTCCGTTCTTTCTTATTTCATTCTCAGTTAATGATGTTAATAATTCTAACGCATTATTGTCTGGGATTGTACCATTCTTCACAGCATATGATAACAATCTGTCTTTCCTTATCTTATTGTGACATATCTCTATTAGCTTATCTAAATCCTCTCCTGTAATCTTTATAACGTGTTCTGTGTTTAGTTTATCAGATAGTCCAGGGATTACGAAATTAAACAAGAAAGATTTTAATTGTAGTGCGTAATTCTCTCTCATCTTATCAAAGAAGCTCATTGCTTGACTTGCTGATAATTGAGTTGAACCAAGTGGTGTTCCAGCTGGAGTTCTCTCTCCTCTCATTATATCTGTTGTAAATGTTTGAGATTGAGCATTAGCTTCAATCATATTCATCTCTGCTATAAAGTGAGATAGATTTCTATCTTGCATATCAACTGGTTGAATAAACTCATCTACATCTAGAACATCTCCATTCTCTGCTTCCTTCATTAAGTTTCTAGCGACACCAGTATCTCTACCTTGCCATAATCTTAAAGTGTTCCAGTAAGAAGATTTAACTTGTTGATTTAATATTTCATTAACTCTTATTTGGTTTTCACTAATCATTTCTGGAACACCTACACCAAGCCATCTACCAGGTATTTTGTTTGTGTGGAATTCTTCGTATGGACTTTTCTCTACTAATGTTTCAAATAATATCTCTCCGCTAAACACTTCTACTATATCTCTTTTAACGTCTTGAACATTGCTTGGAACATCTGCAAAGATAACTTTCTTATAATCCCAATTACCATCGTCATCTTCCACCTCACCATATCTTTCAAAAACTCTAATGTATTGGTTGTTTCCTTTTCTATACTCTTTAATTATTTTATTAACCTTGTCTTTATCCCAGTCAAGCTCTTTTGCTATTCTTCTAAACTCCATTGGAGTATAAAGATGTTGTTCTATAATATAGTTAGAAAAATCTAAACAATCTGCATTCTGTTCTACTATAAAGTTTTTAAGATTAACAAACTCTGCTTTTCCATTTATATATTTTAATACTACGCTTCCAAACTGTGGTAACTCATCTGATATTCTATTAAGTATTTTTCCAAACTCTTGTTTCTTTAACCAATACTTTACATCTCTTTGTAAGAACCAAGTCTTAATATAATCTCCTCCTGGCTCAGTCTTTAATAAAATATCTTTTGTATCTAGGTCTATTGCCTTAGCAGTTGTACCAACAGCTTGTCTTGTAATGTTGTAGAAATAAAGTTTTAAATCATCTTCATCAATATCCCCATCTATATATTTACCATTAGTATATAAAATAGCTTGGTTTATTGTTTCCAATTGGTTAAACATCCAACTACCACTTTCGTCCATTGGAATTGGTTTCTTAAAATCGGCTATCTCCTCATTTATTTGTTGTAATATCCTTGCCTCTTTTTTCATCTATGAATTTTCTTCTTTTTAATCTTCTCTATTTTTCTCTCTTCTTTTCTTGCTCCTATATATGGTGGAGCTTCTCTTCTAACCTTTGTTGAATTAAGTCCCCATACTGCTAATGCTAGAGAACAAACACAATCATCGTTCATCCCAACCGGAGCAGAATATATTAGTGTTCCACCATCTGTATAATCTAATCCAAACACTTCTAATTCGTTTATAATAACTGGCTCATTAGGAATAAACACACCTTTATTTTCTATATACTGTGCAAGCTTATCAATAAGATTGATTTTGCTTTTGTTACTAAAGTTAAAATCATCTATAATTAGTCCTTCTTCTCTTGTTAAGAAGTCGTTTAATACTTTACCACCACCCGTACTATCAAGAATAATCCTAGCATTGTTATACTTCTTTGCTAATGATGCTATTCTATTGTTCTGTATTGGGTAATCAACTCTTTGAAATCTATCCCAAGCTACAACCTTATGTGATTGTTTATCTAACATTGTTAGAACTGTCCAGTCGTTTAACTTTGCAATATCTACTCCTAGAATATATCTATGAGTTGGTATTGGTTCTTCGTAACATAACTCTTTATCTAATACTATTTCTCTAATGTTCCTAAATACTTCTGCTCCACTATCTACGAATTGTGCTAAATACTCTTGCTTCCAAATAGCTTCTGGTAAAGTATTCTTTATCCTTTCTAGTTCTTCTGGAGAATTCTCTGGGTTATCACTACTTGGTGCGTTCCAAACAAATCCATTCTCATCTCTTTTCTATTGATTTATATTTATTATAAAACCAATTCTTTCCTTTAGGAGAACTTATAAATATAGTTCTACCTTTTCTTGACATTGTTGTAGCCGCCAACTCTCTTTCATATACCATTGGAGCTATTCTCGCCGCCTCATCTATAATCAACAAGTCTAACTCTTCTCCAATAAGTGATACTGGATTATCTGCTGTCTTACATTCAAGCCAAGTTCCATTAGCCATTGTAAGTTTTGTATAAGGCTTAGTTTTTATACTAAAATCTCCTGGTTCATATATTTTTGATAAAAACCTAAGAACATATGAAAAAGTCTTTTGTGTTAAATCAGATGTTGGTGCTACAATCCATATATTCCTATTTGGTTTTAACAATTCTCTAAAAGCAGCATAAGCCGCTACAAATGTTTTTCCAAATCTTCTTCCACAAACCAATACAAAATCTCTTTTTGTTGGGTCTTTAATTGCTTCTATAATAGGTATTTGTCCTTTATGTGGATTAAATCCTATTCTTTCTAAAAGAGCTTCGTCGTTTATTCTTTTCATTATTCTACTTCTTCTAAGAACTCGCTAGTCTTTTCATTAAATGTTTCTATTTTTAATTTATTAGCTTCATATAATCCAAGTATTCTTCCAAGGTTTTCTAAAGCCGCAACATTAACTCTCTTATCATCTTGTTCAAATGCTAATTCACACCACTTAGCCATTATCTCATTCTTTGGAACTGTATCCTTTAATTGTTTCCAAGTAGCTGTTTGCATTGCCTTTAAGCATAAAGAAGACTTTTCACTATATCCAACATCTCTATGGATTTGAGCCATATTAGGTTTCTTACCAGCTATAGTTAAAGCAACTGCTCTATCAAACACTTCTTTAACCTTTCCTCCATTCTTACTTATAGGTTTATATGCTTTAAGTTGTCTTTCTACTTTTGTTTCTTTTCTTTCTTTTATTTCTTTTCTTGTTTTCATAATTAATACTTCACCAAACGCCACAAAATGCGTTCTAACGGACTTTTAATTAAAAGTTGATATATCAAGTAATCTATCCTCTATCTTAATTATAGCAGATAAAAAGTTTTCTGTCAATACCTTAACAGGTATTGTCTAACTATAAAAGCCTTTCAGTCTTTTAATAGTTATCAAGTCCTGCTTTTAATTAAAGCCTTTTATTTAATGTCTAAATCCTAATATTCTGTAAGGGGGCTATAATACTTCTCCTCCACCTCCCAACTAGACTCGTCCCCCCCCTTTAATTAAAATCCTATTTAAATAAGCCTTTTTAAATTAAACCTATTTAATTAAATGTCAGATTTAAGGAGGGGGAGGGAGGAAAAAGGCAGGGATACCGGGTAAAATTGGAAGGCCTTGAAGGGGACCATTGTGTCGAATGTGGTCGAATTGTTTCGTTTTTGGCCCACAAAAAAGAAGGGTTTGGTCACTATAGTTAGAATATTACTAATAACCAGAATGACATAGCCGGGTTTCCCGGAGGCGGTGAATCAGAAAGGAGGAAGAAGGAATGGAGTTTAACAATCTACTTTTGGAAAAGGACGGTCCCCTTGCGATTTTGACGGTTAACCGTCCTAAAGCCCTCAATGCGTTAAATGATGATACCTTGAAAGAACTGAGTCAGGCCATTGATCTGGTTGAGGCGGATGACGAGGTCAAGGTTCTCATTGTCACTGGCGCCGGAAAAGCCTTTGTTGCCGGGGCCGACATTGTAGCCATGCTGGCCAAGAATGCTGTGGAGGGAAAAGCCTTTACGGCTTTGGGTCAGGGCGCAATAAACAAGCTCGAAAAGATGCTCAAGCCGGTTATCGCTGCCATAAACGGCTTCGCTCTGGGTGGCGGCTGTGAGCTGGCGATGGCCTGTGACATCAGAATCGCTTCGGAAACGGCCAAATTCGGCCAGCCGGAAGTTGGTCTGGGAATTATTCCGGGTTTCGCCGGAACCCAGAGAATGCCCCGTCTGATCGGAACTGGCATGGCCAAGGAACTGATCTATAGCGGTAACATGATCGATGCCAACAAAGCCCTGCAGATTGGGCTGGTAAACAGCGTGGTACCTGCGGATCAGCTTATGGATGAGGCCAAGAAACTGGCTTTGAAGATTGCCTCCAATGCACCGCTGGCAGTCCGTTTTGCCAAACAGGCAATTAATGAAGGAATGCAGGTAGACATTGATAGAGGGCAGTTGATCGAGCAGGACCTCATAGCAATAAGCTTCTCTACCGAGGACAAGAAAGAAGGAATGACGGCCTTCGTTGAAAAGAGAAAGCCAGAGTTCAAGGAGAAGTAATCGGAATACTTACAACATAACTGCTGACTAATTTAATAAGGTATCATGGAAGAATTACGATCAGGAAATCAGGTGCGCCGCAAATTCTTTCGCAGAGCTTTGACCCCGGAGAAACCTCCGGGGTTTTCCCTTTTTAGGGCGTGAGTTTTGGAACACGGAGGCTGCCCCAAATCCCCAAACGGAGAGAGGAGGCCACGAAGCAGGAATCTCCGGAACTGTCGATCCCACTTAATTTGGCCATATAGGCGGTTCTAATTCATTAGTCTTCTATTCGGGGACTTTGGTAGTGACAAAGGGCTTTCCCGGGGTATACTTGAGGTTAAAAGGAAAACAAGGCCAAAAAAATCGTTGCAAATTTATGCATCCAAACGTATAATTATTAAATAGCACATTCAGGAGGCGTACCACGTGATTAGAGTTGCAATAATTGGGGATGGCTATGCGGCGGCCGACCTGGTCCGGATTCTCTCCATTCATGAAGAGGTACAGCTGGTGGCAATCACCAGCGTCGACAACATTGGACAAAAGATCTCCGAAGTCTATCCCAGCTTGACCGGCTTGGTTGATATCACCCTGCAGGAGACTGATCTTGATATGGTGAAAACACAGGCTGAGGCAGCCTTTCTGGCTCTGCCCCACGGGCTTTCGGTACCGATTGTAGCGGAACTGGCGGAGAGCGGCCTCAAATGTGTTGATCTGGGGGCTGATTTCCGGTTAAAGGATGTCCAGACCTACAAAAAGCACTATCATTTGGAACATGAGCGCCCGGACCTTCTGGCTGAAGCGGTTTACGGGCTGCCGGAGATTTACCGGCACGAGATCAAAGGGGCCAGGGTTATCGCCAATCCCGGATGTTTTCCTACCGGGGCGATCCTGGGCCTGGCACCACTACTGAGAGCCGGGCTGATTTCCACCCGGGGGATTATAGTGGACTCCAAGTCGGGAGTCTCAGGGGCCGGCCGGGGCCTGAGCCGCACCACTCACTTCTGTGAGGTCAACGAAGGTTTCAAGGCTTATGGGGTAGGGACTCACCGTCATGCTCCGGAGATTGAACAGGAATTGAGTATGGCGGCGGGTGAGAAGGTCGCCATTACCTTTACTCCGCACCTGGTGCCGATGAGCCGGGGCATCCTGACCACCGCTTATGCTGAACTGACTCAGGGAACCGCACCGGATGAGATACGAGTTGCGCTGGAGGATACCTACCGGGATGAAAGGTTTGTCAAGGTGCTGCCGGCAGGGAACTATCCCCAGACCAGGTGGGTCTATGGCAGTAATTATGTTCATATTGGGGTGCATGTTAATCCAGACAATGGCCGGGTTATTGTGATCAGCGCGATTGACAACCTGACCAAGGGCGCAGCCGGACAGGCGGTCCAGAACTTTAACCTGCTCTTTGGACTTAGTGAATCCGAGGCTCTGAAAAACCCGGGTATATACCCGTAGAGGATCATTGGTTTGGGGAACGCTAATAAGAGGGATTTATGAGGGGGATTCATGTTTTGAAGGTACTGCAAGAGGGAATAACATTTCCCCGGGGTTTTATGGCTTCGGGGGTTGAGGCTTGTATAAAGAAGCATACCAGGGACCTGGCGGTGGTGTACTCGGAGTCACCCTGCCAGGCGGCCGGGGTTTTTACCACCAATAAGGTGCAAGCGGCTTGTGTGGGTTACAGCCGGCGTGTGGTGGAGAACGGTCCTGTGCGGGCGTTGGTTGTGAATGCTGGTAATGCCAATGCCTGCACCGGTGCCCAGGGAGAAGAGGATGTCCGGCAGATGGCCCGGCTGGTGGCGGGGGAGCTGAATGTTCGGCCTACGGAGGTCCTGGTGGCTTCGACCGGGGTAATCGGGGTAAATCTCCCTATGGACCGGGTAGCGAAGGGGATTAAAGAGGCCTGCGGCAGCCTGTCTGCTGACGGGGGAGATCATGCTTCCGCGGCGATTATGACCACCGATACCTATCCCAAGCTGGCCGGGGTTGAGTTCGAAATCGGAGGCCGGACCGTCAGGATTGGAGCAATGGCCAAGGGCTCAGGGATGATACATCCCAATATGGCAACTATGCTGGCCTTTATCACCACCGATGCGGCCATAACCAGCGAATGCCTGCGTCAGGCCCTGCGGGATTCAACCGCTGTTTCATTCAACATGATCAGTGTTGACGGCGATACCTCCACTAATGATATGGCCCTGATTATGGCTAATGGCCAGGCTCAGAATGAGGTGATAGAAAGTACCGCTTGCGAGGGTTATTCACTGTTCAAACAGGCTTTGGAACAGGTGACGGTTGCCCTGGCCAAAATGATCGCCCGGGACGGGGAAGGGGCGACGCGGCTGATCGAGGTGGAGGTGGCAAATGCGAAGAGTGACGGGGATGCAAGGGTTATGGCCCGCGCCATCGCCGCGTCGAATCTTTTCAAAGCCGCCGTTTATGGGCAGGATGCCAACTGGGGCCGGATAATCTGTGCGGCCGGTTATTCCGGGGCGGACTTCAATCCGGACACTACAGATATCTGGCTGGGCCGGCAGCAGGTGGCCCGGAACGGGAGCGGACTGCCGTTTGATGAAGAACTGGCCCGGGAAGACCTGGCCGGGGAGGTAGTGAAGATAAAACTGGGGCTTAACCAGGGCCATGGTCAGGCTACCGCCTGGGGTTGCGACCTGACCTATGACTATGTGAAGATAAACGCCAGCTACCGGAGCTGAGATCCATCCGGAAAAAAATGAAAAACAGGAGGAGGTCAAATGGTTTCGGTACTTGAAAAGGCCCAGATAATAGTAGAAGCATTACCGTACATAAAGGCGTTTTATGGCCGGACCGTGGTTGTAAAGTACGGGGGATCAGCCATGGGGAATCCGGAACTGCAGAATGCGGTGATGCAGGATCTGGTGCTCATGAAATATGTAGGGATGAATCCGGTGGTGGTCCACGGTGGGGGGCCCGGAATCACCCACATGCTGAACCGGCTCGGCATCAAGACCCGGTTTGTCAAGGGGCTCCGAGTGACTGATCCTGAGGTTATGGAAGTCGTGGAGATGGTCCTGGTCGGCAAGATCAACAAGCAGATCGTCGCCGGGATTAACGATTGCGGCGGTAAGGCTATCGGGCTCTCCGGCAAAGATGGTTCCCTGATTCAGGCGGTGCAGATGAACGGTGCCGAGGACCTGGGGTGTGTAGGAGAGGTTACCCAGATCAATCCTTGTGTGCTTAAGCCCCTGGTGGAGGCCGGGTATATTCCGGTAATTGCTCCCATTGGCTTGGGACCGGGCAGCATAACCTACAACATCAACGCCGATCATGTTGCCAGTAAGATCGCGGTGGCCCTGGGGGCCGACAAGCTGATCCTGCTGACCGATGTCCCGGGGGTTTTGACCGATCCCGGCGATGCGTCCACATTGATCTCCAGTATAAGAGTATCTGAGATACCTGATCTGATAGATGTCGGCATAATCAGCGGGGGAATGATCCCCAAAGTGGAGTGCTGTATGCATGCCCTGGAAAACGGGGTAGCCCGCACCCACATCGTAGATGGGCGTGTTCCCCACTCCATACTGCTGGAGGTCTTAACTGACCAGGGGAGCGGGACCATGGTCGTTCAAGGATAAGTGTCTTCCCTGCGGACCAGACTGGGAATGGATGAGGGGACCGATTCATCGGGTATCGGCAGGGTTATGAAGAGGGGGTTTTGATTTGAGTAACCAGACAATTATTGATAAAGGCCAACAATACGTGATGAACACCTACGGGCGCAGTCCCATCGCTCTGGTTAAAGGCCAGGGCAGCTGGGCATGGGATGCCGAAGGCAAGAAGTACCTGGATTTTATGGCGGGGATTGCGGTCTGCGGCTTGGGCCATGCCCACCCGGAACTAACTGCGGTTCTGGAGGAGCAGGGTGAGAGGCTATGGCACTGTTCCAATATTTACTGGAACCAGCCCCAGGTGGAACTGGCAGAGAAACTCTGCCTGGCTGCGGGTATGGATAAAGCCTTCTTCGCCAATAGCGGGGCAGAGGTCAATGAAGGGGCGATCAAGCTGGCCCGCAAGTATTTCTACCGCCGGGGTGAAAAACGTTATAAGATAATTGCATTCCAGAACTCATTCCATGGCCGGACAACCGGAACTCTGGCCCTTACCGGGCAGACCAAGTACCAGCAAGGGTTTGAACCCCTGCTGCCGGGAGTCGAGTACGCTGAATTCAATAACCTGGCTTCGGTGAAAGCCCTGATTACCGGCGAGACCTGTGCGGTTATGGTGGAACCGGTACAGGGTGAGGGAGGAATCAACCCGGCCACTGTTTCCTTTATGCAGGGATTACGGGAGCTGTGCAGCAAAGAGGGCATTCTCCTGATCCTGGATGAGGTCCAGACGGGGGTAGGCCGGACCGGAAAGATGATGGCCTTCCAGCATTACAACATCCGTCCGGACATAGTAACCCTGGCCAAGGCTCTGGGGGGCGGTTTTCCCATCGGTGCCCTCCTGGCCACCGACGAGGCGGCAACCGGGTTTGCTCCCGGGGACCATGCTTCCACCTTCGGGGGTAACCTCCTGGCCTGTGCATTGGGTTCGAAGGTGGTGGAGATCATATCAGAGCCTTCCTTCCTGGACCAGGTTGGGGCCATCGGTAATTATCTGCGGGATAGACTGGCTGCCGTAGCGGAAAAGGATGAGCGGGCGGTCACCGTCAAAGGGATGGGACTCCTGCTGGGTATTGAGTTTTCGGTGGAGGTTAAGGATCTGGTCAGCATCTGTCTTAAGAATGGACTCCTGCTGATTTCTGCCGGGCCGCGGGTGTTAAGGTTTGTACCCCCGCTGAACGTAACTCCAGCCGAGGTTGATATGGCGATGGATATCCTGCTGCGGTCCCTGGCGGAGTGGAATTCTTAGGCCGAAGCATAATACATCAGTCGATGTGATAATATAGGGAACTGGTGTTTAAATGGCTGTACATAGAGCATTGTCCGGGCCTTGAGGATCACTGTACTCGTGACTATAAATTTGAAAGGGGACAAAGAACAGATGGCCTTAGATATGAACCCGGATTTCAAGGGGAGGGACTTTTTATCCATACATGATTATTCCCGGGAAGAGGTAGCTTACATCCTGCAATTTGCCCTTAAGCTGAAAAAGATGCAGAAAGCGGGGGAGCCTCACCAGGTGCTGGCGGGCAAGACTCTGGGCATGATTTTTCAGAAGCCGTCTACCCGGACCCGGGTGTCATTTGAGGTGGGGATGTACCAGCTGGGTGGTTATCCGCTCTTCCTGAGTCCCAATGATATGCAGATTGGCCGGGGAGAGATCATCAAGGATACTGCACTTACCCTGTCTCGTTATCTCGACGGGATCATGATCAGGACCTACAGTCATGATGAGGTCCTGGAATTGGCGGAACATGCCAGCATCCCGGTTATCAATGGCTTGACTGATCTCCTTCATCCCTGTCAGGTGATGGGGGACATGATGACGATACTGGAACATAAGGGGACCCTTCAGGGCATCAAGCTGGCCTTTATCGGAGACGGCAACAATATGGCGCATTCCCTGCTGTTTGGCGGAGCCAAGACCGGCATGGATGTGGTGGTAGCGTGTCCGCAAGGGTATGAACCTGAGGAAAGGATCATTAAGCTGGCTAAAGAGGATGCACAGGAAACCGGCGCCCGCCTGTGGGTGGTAGAGGATCCGCGGGAGGCGATCGAGAATGCAGATGTGGTGTATACCGATGTATGGGCGAGCATGGGGCAGGAGAAAGAAGCGCTGGAGAAGGAGAAACACTTCGCCCTCTACCAGGTCAACCAGCAGATGCTGAATCTGGCCAAACCAGATGCTGTCGTGATGCACTGCCTGCCGGCCAAAAGAGGCCGGGAGATCACCGATGAGGTGATGGACGGACCCAATTCGGTTGTCTTTGACGAGGCCGAGAACCGACTACATATCCAGAAGGCGATCATGGCCCTGGTCATGCAATAAAAACTCCCTATGGGGTAGAACTATTATGGAGGCTATTCAGGCAAAAATACGGACAGTAATACCTGGGGATCTGGAGGATTTAACCAGTTTTTGGCGGACCATTGATGGTGTCGGGCTGGGGAAAGGCGATGATCTGGAGTCGCTCCGTCGCTTTATTCTCCGGAACCCAACCACCTGTTTTCTGATCAGGGATGAGGGCAAGGTGGTGGGCAGCGTTCTGGGGGGCTTTGATGGTCGCCGGGGTTATGTCTACCATCTCGCGGTATGCCCGGAAAAGCGCCGGCAGGGCCTGGGTCGTATATTGATGGATACGGTTTGCAGGGAACTCGAGAAACAGGGTGCCCACAAGGTTCACCTGTTCGTATTCAATGAAAACCTTGAAGCAATAGGGTTTTATCAGCGCCTTGGTTGGAACCGGCGTACCGACATCCAGGTGATGTCCAGCGACAGGTCCTTTATAACCAACACAATTGATTGATACTCCCGGGCATGGCCCGTTACAACTGGAAGGAGCCAACTGAAAAAGGAGAGATGACAGTGGAAAAACAACGGATACTTATTATGGGGGCAGCTGGACGGGACTTTCACAACTTCAACACCTATTTCCGAGGGAACCCCGCCTATGAGGTAGTGGCGTTTACCGCCACCCAGATACCGGACATTGAAGGACGGCGTTA
The DNA here is from genome assembly GCA_050951725.1 of Syntrophomonadales bacterium. GTDB lineage: Bacteria > Bacillota > Syntrophomonadia > Syntrophomonadales > DTU052 > DTU052. The sequence continues at coordinate 34,746 of JBMNJO010000025.1, forward strand.
CCCGGCCATATTAGCTGGTGAGGGCTATCCTGAGGGAATTCCTATATATTCGGAAGAAGAACTGCCGGAACTGATCAAGAAACTGAAAGTGGATCAGGTGGTATTTGCCTATAGCGATGTTCCCCACATGTATGTTATGCACAAAGCCTCACTGGTTAATGCTCTGGGGGCGGATTTCTGGCTCATGGGTCCGGATAAGACCATGGTCAAGTCCAGCAAGAAGGTGGTAGCGGTAACCGCAGTAAGAACCGGCAGCGGAAAGAGCCAGACCACCCGTTACGTGGGCAAGATACTGACGGAGGCCGGAAAGAGGGTAGCAGTGATCCGGCATCCCATGCCCTACGGGAAGCTCGAAGAGCAGGTGGTCCAGAGATTTGCCACTTATGAAGACCTGGACCGGCATAAGTGTACCATTGAGGAAAGAGAAGAGTATGAACCCCATATCGATATCGGCATGATTGTATACGCCGGGGTCGATTATGAAGCCATCCTGCGCCAGGCGGAACAGGAAGCGGACATAATCCTGTGGGATGGGGGCAACAACGACCTGCCCTTCTATAATTCTGACCTGCACATTGTAGTGGTGGACCCGCACCGTGCTGGCCATGAGACCTCATACCATCCCGGAGAGTCCAACCTGCGCCGGGCCGATGTTGCCATTATCAACAAGGTCGATTCAGCTGATGCGGCAGCCGTGGAGGCTGTGAAGGCCGCGGTAGCTGCTAACAACCCGGGGGCTGAAATCATTCTGGCCAACTCACCCATAACAGCTGATGAACCGGAACTGATAAAGGGCAAAAATGTCCTGGTGGTGGAAGACGGTCCTACCCTCACCCATGGGGAAATGGCATATGGGGCCGGAGTAATTGCCGCCGAGAAGCTGGGAGCCGCTCAACTGATCGATCCCCGGTCCTTTGCGGTGGGTTCCATCAAGAAGACCTTTGAAAAATTCAGTCACCTGGAAAAACTCCTGCCTGCCATGGGTTATGGCGCAACCCAGATTAAAGAACTGGAAGAAACCATCAACAGCTCACCGGCGGAGACGGTGGTTATAGGTACTCCTATCGACCTGCGCCGGATAATAAATGTGAATAAACCGGCAGTAAGGGTAAGATACGATCTGGAGGAGGTAGGGAATCCGCGCCTGGCAGAACTGCTTAAGAAAGTGATGTAGCTGAAACGCAACCCTATCAAGGCAGCAGAAGACGGCATCTTGCTTATAGGCAGCCTGCAACAACCTTTGCGCTGCTCGACAAGGTTCAGGCTGCGATAAGGGGTAAACGGATCGTATAAGACGAGAGGACATTAACCTAAGATATGAATCCCGTACCAATCAAGTGATACGGGATTCTTTTTCGGTTGCGGTTGTGCAATAATCGGTTCGGATCAAGATTAATCAGGGACTACCATTACCTTGATGCAGTTATCCAGACGTTCGCCGAATATCCGGTAGCCCTCCAGTATGTTGCTCAAAGTTACCTCGTGGGTGATCAGCGGAGTAACGTCGATCTTGCCATACTCAATCAGCTTAAGCAGGCGGCTCATCTCATGCAGTGAGGTGTAGCCGGATACCATGGTCAAGTTCTTGTAGAACAGCTTCAGAAGGGCAACGTTAACATTGAAAGGACTCATGCCAATCATAGAGATGAAACCACCTTTGGCAGTACATGCCAGGCAGTCATCAATGGTCTGTGGAGTGGCCGCTGCATCAATTGACAGCTGTACTCCAACCCCGTTGGTCATGCCCCTGATCTCCCGGGCAGCTTTCGTCTTTTTGGGGTTTATAACGTGAGTGGCCCCCATTTTCAGGGCCATATCCAGACGGTTATCCTCGAGGTCAACCGCGATGAGCCGGGCAGGACTGAACAGCTTGGCCGAAGCCACGGCACATAAGCCTACCGGACCTGCTCCGAAAACGACGATATCATCTCCCGGCTGTGGAGGGCGATAGGTAACGCCGATATAACCGGTGGAAAGCACGTCTCCGACCATAAGTGCCTGCCTGTCCGAAACGCTGTCCGGAATCTTAACCACACTGATGTCAGCATACGGGATCCTGGTGTATTCGGCTTGCACCCCGGGGAGATCCCCTTTGTTTTTGCCTGCGCCAAACATCAGATCCTTTTCACAGGCGTAGAATCTGCCTGACCGGCACTCGGGACAGATGCCGCAAGCTACCCCGCCGGGGATACAGACCCGGTCGCCGGGCTTAAAATTCTTAACAAAAGGACCAACTTCTTCAACCACACCCACACCCTCGTGACCGATAATAAAATTGGGTGTCATTGGGACCTCGCCAGTGACAAAATGAAGGTCACTTCCGCAGATCGAAGCGGCAGTGACCTTTACTATCATGTCATGGCCGTCTTGAATGGTAGGCTTTTCAGTCTCTTCCAGGGACAGTTTCAGACCATCGCGAAGAAATAATGCCTTAATTTTGAACACCTCATTTCAAATAGATAACGATTGTATAAACTTTCTTAAATTATAGCAATTTACCCTTGTTTTCGCGATAGAAGTTACCACAAAGCCGGGCAGTGAGTATCGGGAGACGGCTGATCTCAAGCGGTATGTTTAGCGCGGAACGTGCACACGCTATGGTCACCAGTTCCTGGGGCCGGATCTCAAAGATGTGTTGTTGCAATGTGAGTTAAAGTGAATTCGGAGAGTAATAATAGTTCTAAATTAAGGCGAATGGAGGCAAACGCATGAACCAGCTTAGACCAGGAGAAACCGCCCCGCATGACGGATATTACATCACCCGTGGGCACAGCGTTTTTCTGCGCCAGGGCCAGGTGATGCCCATTATTAGGCCAGATGCTCCCGAGGTTGAGATGGAACTGGGGAGGTACCTGTTAACAGATATTGAGGAACAAGGTTAACGTAAACGTAGTTTCACCGGATGTAGCCCGGGTTTCGCACAGGACTGGCATAATAAGAGGTTAAAAGAGGCAGGCCGATAGCCTGCCTCTCAATGCTAAAAACCTGTCTTGGGGCGGAAGGTGTTGCAATCTGTTTCCTCAGTGTTGGAGGAATTGGGCGGTTTGACTTCGATACTTTCCGCCACGCACTGGTCTCCACTTTGATAGAAGTAACAGGAATCCACAACACACTTTACCCGTCTGATAGGCTCGGATGTGCGGCTGATCTTTTCCACAGCGTCACCTCCTTTCATAAAACGCTTGGCAAGACTCCACATTAGAATGTTGCATTAACAAGCCAGGTTATATTCAGGAATATTCCAGTACTTTTGGAGAACGGTCAGAAGCTTGGATTTCGGCATTATGATATAATCATCCTGGATTGATTCCCCTGCGAAAAGTTATAATTCGTAAGTTTAAATGCATAAATATTCGTCGCTGGACTTCGCATGATGCAACACCATCTGCTTGTCTTACGACGAAAGGGATACTGGGTCAATTCACGTCCATGTTCAGTGGCCCTCTAGCCCCGTCCATGGATCTCGCCCCCTTTCGTCGTTCACCGTCGCAGGGTGTTGCTGCCATGCTGCGTCAACCGGCACCTTAATATTTATGCATTCAAACAGCGTAATTTGGGTTTTCGTACGCAGCGGAATCTGGCTTGAAAATAATGGTCAACCAACCGAATGGAGGAACTAAATTTGCGTTTAATTCTCGTTAGACATGGATCTACCATCTGGAATGCCGAAGGAAAGTATCAGGGCACAATGGACGTACCCCTGAGTGATAAAGGACGACAGGAGGCCCAGATGGTTGCCGAACGACTGCGGGATGAGGATATCACAGCTATATACTCCAGCGATCTGGTACGTGCCCGCGAGACGGCAGAAATAATTGCCCGTCCTCACGGGCTGCCGGTTAAGGTTATCCCTGAATTCGGAGAGATAAACTTCGGGGATTGGGAAGGGCTGACCGCGCAGGAGATACGGGAGAAGTTCGGCGAGGAGGTTTACCGAACCTGGCTTGAAGACCCGATTAACGCTGATATATCAGGGGGCGACCGGATTACTGATTTCGCAGAACGGGTAGTAAAAGGATTCAACCAGGTAATAGAGGCCCACCCCGATGATACTGTGGTGCTGGCTACTCATGGTGGGGCCTTGATGGCTTTGGGCTGCCACCTCCACGGGGAGGATCTAAACTGTTTCCGAAAGTATTATCATCATAACGCAGCCATCAGCGTGGTAGAAGTCGAGGGCGATGTGTGCCGGTTCGTACACCTGAACTATCAGGAGCACTTGCAGAAAGAAAAGCAATGAACTGACGACTCTTTAGTCATCCTCGAAATTGGCGGGCAGCTTGTAATTGGCTTGATACCAGGGCATTGGACAATCATTTGCCAGTAATTACCTGAACTCGATCTTTTAGTTAACAACCCTGCAACCCAGGCATAAGATGTACTACCTAAAGTCTGGGAGGGTTGAAAGATGTCACACGAATACTTCACTACATTGGCGATACCCGTTATTAACGGTCTGGCAGAGGTAGCCAAGAGGGCCGGCCTTTCAAACCGGTATGTACCCTTACTGGCAGTGGGATTGGGCTTATTAGCTGGAATCGGGCTGCGCACACCAGATGAAACAATAGCCATAGCGGTCATAGAAGGTCTGGTAATCGGACTCTCTGCCGTTGGTCTCTACAGTGGAACCCGTCATGTTCTGGGGAAGGATTCCAAGAACAAAAATGGGGACACCTAGTTTGGGATTTCTTTAACGGTAGTGGGTTATGAAAGGCTGCACTAATAAAATGGGGACATGGCACGACCATGTCCCCGGTTTTTCCTGCATAAGTGTCCGATCGGCTAACCGCGTCTGGCGGCTTCTTCTTCTCTTAGCTCTTTACGCAGTATTTTGCCAGTTCCGCCTTTGGGCAGAGAATCGCGAAACTCTATGGTACGGGGATACTTGTAAACTGACATCTGTTCCCGGGCCCATGCAACCAGTTCTTCTTCGGTGACTTTTCCTGCCCAGTCAGGCTTTAATACCACAAATGCCTTGACGTCTTCTCCGCGATAATCATGGGGGATTCCAATAACAGCACACTCCGCTATGGCCGGGTGTTTGTACAGGTATTCCTCAACCTCGGCCGGGAACACACTATAACCGGAGGCCTTGATCATCTCTTTGAGACGACCGCAGAGCCAAACAAATCCGTCCTCGTCGATTCTGGCGATATCCCCCGTCTTTACCCAACCTTTCTCCGGAAAGGTTTCAGCAGTATCTTCGGGTTTGTTCCAATATCCAATTGCCACACTGTTGTCGTGGATCCAGAGTTCGCCCTCTTCTCCCAGGGGCATATCTTTATCATTGTCTTCCGGGTCTACTATACGAATGTCAACCCCGGAGAACGGTACCCCAATACTTCCCGGCTTAATCCAGCGGGGCATGGTCTGGCAAACCGTGGCCACGGTCTCACTCATCCCATAGCCTTCGGCTAAACGGATGCCAAGATCGAAATACTTCTTCTGAACAGCCTCCGGCAACGGCGCTCCGCCCATCCAGGCCATTTTCCAGGAACTCAAATCATATTTGTCGGCATCGGGGTGGTTAATTAATGCGATATTCATGGTAGTTATGGCACCAAAAGAAGTAACCTTATACATGTCGACAGCCTTCAGAGCTGTCAGCGGGTCAAACCGAGCCAGGACGACCATTGTGCTTCCGACATACACTGGAGACAGCATATGCCCGGTCATACCTGTTATGTGGAATAGGGGAAGCGCGGCAAGGTTTATATCATCCACAGAGGCCGCATTGTGTGAGTACATTATTGCTTTCCAAAGGATATTTCTATGAACGAGTATCGCTCCTTTGGGATAGCCGGTAGTTCCAGAGGTATACTGCAGCTGGGCTACGTCTTCCAGGTCCAATGTTTCTAGGCGCTCAATCGGATCGCCGCCTATGAACTCTTTCCAGCTGATGGCGTTTGAACACTGAGGGTTTACAGCGACAAGTCCGTCGGGGACAGGCAGGGTAGGCACTTCCGGCAGGTATTCGCCAAGTGATGTCGCCACCACTGCGCTAACGGAAGGAACCTGATCACGGATGCTTTCAAAAATGGAAAAGAGACCGTCTTCGATGATAACAACCTTGGCCCCGCTATCATTCAAAGCATATTGCAGCTCACCCTTCTTAAACATTGGACTGCCGGGAACCACAATAGCCCCAATAGCATGTGCCCCCCAATAGGAAAACAAAAACTGCGGGCAGTTCTGCAATCCCAAGTATACACGGTCACCCTTCTTAACACCAAGGCCTTGCAGACCCCCGGCGACCTTTAATACCAGGTCCTTAAACTCCATCCAGGTGATTACTGTTCCGTAATATATGATGGCGGGTTTGTCCCTGAACTTATAAGCATTGTATACCAGGTGCTGAACTATGGGATCCTTTCCCATATGTACGTCCTTACCCAGGATGAAATCGTTCTGATAGTGCTTTTCCCAAATTCGTTCCATCGGCTTAAATTTCATAAAAGTCGCCCTCCTTTTTTTGAATAGAGATTAAGTCGTTGTGAATATGCTTGTCTGCTGGTCGTGGGCAACATTGCGTACTCACGTGTAGTTCCTGCGAACGACTCATCTCAGACCCAAATACCATGGCGGGGAGCATTTGTTTGTATAGGCGATCAACGTTTAAGCACGAATAAAGAACAGCTATTGAGGGGTTTAGCGGCCATCTGTTCTGCGGTACCATGCATCGGGGAATGAGAAACCGTTAGAAATAGGTCTTCCAATTAAAGATTTTTAGCCCGATCACCTCCCTCGTGATGATTATTTCAGATGTAGTACTGGACGGATGGAACAATAGTACCATCATTCGACATAACGTGATTATATTTGCTCAAACGAAATTAATCACTACGAATATTATAGGAAAGAAAAACCAAAAGAGATAGTACTAATTAACCCATTTGGGAAATATTATTATTCCCAAAGATCTCGGCCCATCAGATAAGTTGGGGGCTTGGTGAATTGCCGGTAAAATGCGGATTTCGGGAAGCAAATGAATTCCGTTTGAAATTTGTTCTGCAAGTTGCTAATATGTATAAGGTAACGATATATGCCGATGTGGCTCAGTGGCAGAGCAGCTGATTCGTAATCAGCAGGTCGCCGGTTCAAATCCGGCCATCGGCTTGCGACGGGCTTAACGGTCATAAGTTAAAGTATACTTCTTTTCCCCACTATTTTGCTCAGCATCTCGAGCAGGATAGTGCTTTGCACTTCTACGTAGCCGCCGTCCTTTTGGTCATCCCCGTTGGGGACCATTTCCAGCAGCAGGTTACCCGGGCTCTTTTCGCTTATTTCCAGAGTGTAATCGTTACCGGGGATAACAAGTTTAAGATAGGGATCAGCCATGTTTCAACCTCCGGCCAGATTATTACTTAAGGGGTTTCGCCAAATGGAAATAAAATCCTGCCATTGAGGCCATTTATTTGCAGCGTGAAAGGTTTCCCAGCGCGCAAACGCGGTTATACTCGGGGATGCCTTTCGCAGGGCTCTTATTTCGTCGAAGAATATGCCGCGGCGCCAATAAGTCTTTCATTATTAGTGTGTAATATGGGAAAATAGAAAAGGTGATTGGAATTGAAAGAAATACTGGATGTATTCATCCCGACAAACAATTATATTCCCCTTTCCATTGAGACCTTGCTCCCATGGCTAACCGATATCGGTATCGCATTGGTTATTTTCCTGGTGATCTATCTGTTCAGGAAGTTCTTTGTGCAGAAGATCATTAACCTGCTGCTTAAGATAACCGACAAAACCCACATCGGGCTGGATAATCTCCTGATTATGGCTTATGAAAAACCCCTGCAGCTGTTTTTCGCAGCCCTGGGTATCTATCTGGCATTGGCTTATCTGCCGCTCAGTGTGGAGACAAATGTTCTCATCTCCCGACTCTATCGTTCTATAGTGATAATTCTTGTATCCTTCGGCCTTTGGAATCTGGTGGGGCTTGTCTGTGAATCGACTGAAGAAACCGGAAACCTGGCTATTTTTAAGATTGACAAGATCCTGTTGCCATTTTTATCAAGGGTTTTGAAATTCATAATAGTAGTCCTGGCCTTGAGCATTATCCTGCAGGAGTGGGATTATGACATCAATGGCCTTATTGCCGGGTTGGGGTTAGGAGGGTTGGCTTTTGCTCTCGCGGCTCAACAGACCCTGGCTAATCTTTTTGGGGGCTTTGTGATCCTAACGGACAAACCTTTCTCATTGGGTGATTGGATCTTAACCCCCAGTGTGGAGGGGGTTGTAGAGGACATTAACTTCCGCAGCACCAAAATCCGCACGTTTGCTCAGGCGGTTGTTAGTATACCCAATTCCACGCTGGCCAGCGAACCGATAACCAACTGGAGCCGCATGGATAAGAGAAGGATTACTTTCATGCTGGGTGTGAACTACAGCACTCCCCGAGAGAAGATCGAGAAATGCGTTACCGACATCAGGGAAATGCTGCGCAGCCATCCGGACATTCACCAGGAAACCATTTTTGTCAATTTTGACTCCTATGGGGAGAGCAGCCTGAATATATTCCTGTGGTTCTTTACCAAGACTACGGTTTGGGAAGAATTCCTGCAGGTAAAGGAAGATGTTAACCTGAAGATAATGAGCATCTTGGAAGATGAAGGAGTTACAGTGGCCTTACCCAGCACAAGCATATACTTTGAAAATGATCTTACTACCAGGGCCATTAACAACTCCAACCCAGAGAGGAACTAGAAAGGGTTTGTGTGTTGCGTTGGAACAGAACGATTTCTGGAGGAAGAAACGTTCTTTGCCCAACAGCTGAAATAGACGAACGAAAGAAAATCCCGTACCACCTCAGTGATACGGGATTTTGATCAATTTTACGCCGTTATGTCTATAATCAGGGTGCATGTTGTGAGCGGGTTCACCTGGCGGTCTAGCCGCAGGTCATGCCGCCATCGATGATAAAGGTCTGTCCGGTGATAAAATCTGACGCAGGAGATGCCAGAAGCAGGATCAGTCCCTTCATATCATGATCTCCACCGAACCTGCGCAGGGGTATCCGCGGCAGAACTTTGTCCTTGGTCATCTCCAGCAGACCACTGCTCATATGAGTTGGGAAGTAACCGGGCGCTATGGCGTTAACGTTGATTCCATACCGGGCCCATTTTATAGCCAGGTCTTTAGTAAGTACAACTACCGCTCCCTTGCTGGCCTGGTAAGCTATGGTGTCCTGCATCTCAGGTTCGCTTCCCACGAAGGCCGCAATCGATGCGACGTTGATGATCTTTCCTCCACCATTTTCCTTCATGACCCGGGCGGCAATAGCTGAAAGATCAAACAGTCCAGTTACGTTTATGTTGAAAACCCTTTCCCACTTGTCCATGGGGTAATAGAGGGAGTCGGCAGCCCAGGTTATCCCGGCATTGTTGACTAATATGTCCACCTTGCCGAATTCCTTAACGGTGAGGTCAATCAGGTTTTGACGGTCTTCTGGTTTACCCACATCGCAGGCTGCTGGCAGGGCCTTAACTCCCAGTTTCTCCAGTTCTTCGCACAGGGCGGCGCAGCGCTCAACCTTGCGGGCAGCTACCACCACATTAGCCCCGGCTTCGGCCAGAGATGTGCACATCTGTGCTCCCAGACCGATGGACCCGCCAGTAACCACTGCGGTCTTGCCCTTCAGGCTCATGAGATCAAATACGTTCATCCGTACAACTCCTTCGTCTAGTTGTTTGACTGATTAATGTTTACAGGACAGGTTTTCAAGGCGAGAAACGCTGCTTAAACCCACTATCCCTTTTCAGCAATTACGTCACAGAATTTCATCTTTGCTTTGTCGCCCAGGTAGGGTACTATCTTTTTCATCATGATCTCCTGGAAATGAGGGGTCGAGCCATGCAATTCCATAGCGGCCTTGTCCTTATATACCTCGAAAAAAGTAAATTCAGTGGGGTCCTTCTTGGATTGGAGCAGGGTATAGACCAGAGTACCTTCCTCGTCTGATACCTGAGCAACAAACGATTTCAGGATCTCAGCCAGTTCAGCTTCCATGCCGGGTTTTGCTTTCAAGGTAGCGATATTTGCAATCATCTCTTCAAACGCCTCCATTATTTTTGTTTGAACCGCCAACAGCTATGGCAAGTCCATGATAATAGCATATAATTATATTCTGCTCTTGAGAAGTCCTAAGCATGAGTCCTGCCAAAACTTACCCTGGCTATTCAAGAGATTTGACAGGTTCAGTCTGTCCAGGTGCCAATTGTATTTGTGGGGGAGTCAAGTGCCGAACGGTTAAGATTATCCTGGATGTGGTGAAGGGGGAAAACCATACTGGAGGTGGGGTCCAGGGCCTTTCAACCGGTTTACAGATGAGTAGTGCTTAGGCGAACCAACCATCGGTCATTGTTAAAAGAAGAATCCTCTTCCTCCGCAGCAGGGGAAGAATCCTAAAAGAAACGGGTTGATCAAGCCAAAGCGGAAGTCGTGAGGCAATCCCAGCTCAAGGAAATCGTCAAATCCTAAAACCCTGCCACAGCATGGGCATGTGAACCTTCTACTGGCGAGAAATGGCAGTGTGATGCCCTCCTTTCTGAGACAGTTCCAGTGGCTTTCCCCAGTATAGGATATGAGCAAAATTTCCATATCGTTCCAGTGGCGAGGATGAAAGCGAAGGTTAGATAGAAATTTCCTGTAATGCTGTGCACAATCGGCAGCATTCAGGGTACAATTGGATATAATAGCAGAATTAGGGCGAATCAAGAGGAGGAAATAATATGGCAGAAGTCAAGTTTGAAATTGTAAAGAGCCTGGGGGTTTTATCAGAAGGTGCAAGAGGCTGGCAGAAAGAGGTCAATCTGGTCAGCTGGAACGAGCGAAATCCGAAGTTTGACATCCGTGAATGGGACCCTGACCATGAGCGCATGAGCAAGGGCATCACCTTAAGCAAAGAGGAAATGATGAAGCTGAAGGAGATCCTGGCAGCGATTGATATCGAAAACATGGACCTGTAACCGGCAGGCAAGATCCAAAGGCGGGAGCATCAAGTCCTGCGTTGGCCCAAGTACGAACCAGTTCGATGCCATATACCCCAATAGGTATAGATGATTGTAAAGAGAGCCAGATACCCGGAGTCAGCGGCCAACTCCCAAATTTGACACCAGCCAGCGGACACCATTAGAATTAAGATGTGGTGCTATATAAAATTGTGTAATACCTGGTATGGGTATAGGGGAGCGATACAATGAAGGTGAATGGCGACCGGAATGAATGCCGGCAGGACATACAGGCCCGCCTGAAGAAAATCGAAGGACAGGTGCGTGGAATTTCACGAATGGTTGATGAGGAACGCGATTGCAAGGATATCATGGTGCAGCTTACCGCAGTAAAAGCGGCCATTTCTCAGGTAGGGGTACTGGTCCTCACCAATTATCTGGCCAACTGCCTGGGAGAAGACCTGGTCAAGGACCAGAGTGTCCAGGAAAACCTCGACAAGTTTTCAGACCTGCTCCGGAAATGGTCCTAAACACAGGCCCGGTCCCGGTAACCGCGACCAACGGCCGGTCACACGTGTAAGGGGGGTGCAGTTGTGTTGGCACACGTGTCGCGTTTTAACAGAACTGCACCTTTAACACAAATCCGTTCCTTGATTGGCCAAAGAGAGACGGCAAACACCCTGTAACTCTGTTTACTTTTCGGGTGGTTCTATGGAAGCATTGGCCGGGGGTACGTCGGGCAGGATCATGTAAAACTGTGACTCAATAGCTCTGGCCAGTTCCGGATCATGGATGCCTTCAGCCGGTTTGGGTTTTCTCTTGCTGGCAATTGGGATTATTACCGTATACTTGTTCTCACTTTTGTTCTGTTCGCCGGCTTTTTTTGTAAAAGGTTTAATGCGATGCATTTGATCTCCTTCCGATTATTGCATGGTTATCAAACCATGCGGACCGCCTTTGCCGTTTCCTGCAGGGCAGACCTTTGAATCAAGTATTGTCCAACCTGACCCAAACTATACAGCGGTTACCACTGCACAGGCAAGTCGGTGTGTTGTGATGGGCAGGTAAACAAGGGAATGCATTCTTTTTTCCAGAGAGCGACAAGCCGACGGTTTATGTGGCGGGTTGACAAGAACCGGGATGGCACATCATTTTGCGGCAGGATGCAAGAAATAAAACAGGCCTGATTATTCAGGCCTGTAACAGCATAATATTATGTTATCCTCATTATTTAATAGGTATCAGGATTGAAAGAGCTGCAGGTGTTGATCCAGGTCCTGCTTAACCCCTTTTTCCCGGGTAACCTGCCGTAAGCGCTCCCATTCCTCCCTTGGCGCGGCGGGGAGTCCCAGTGTCTGATTGCTGAAGGACCAGAAACCATAGGAACCCGCTGCCCGGGCAGCCATCATATCAGCTATATCCCGATCCGGGCTGGTCTCTTGGGTGTAGGTGATGAATGCGTTGACATAATCTTTGAAGTTGTCCTTTAGCAGCTTGTTAAACCGGGATTGTCCCGGTTGGGGAACGATACCGGTTTCCGACAGCCAGGCCTCAAACTGCTGGTTCATCCTCTCCAGCTCTGCCAGGTAGAACTGCAGCATGGCCTTTTCCAGGGGTTGGCGACCACCTGTGGGGAAAGCCGTGATTATGCGGCGGGCCGCATCCAGATCAGCCCGGATGTAGCCGGTATGGCGAGTCAGGCTGTCCTGGGAGATATTGATGCGTCCTTTCTGATTATCCAGGAAACGCATCTCATTATCCAGGTAAGCTATCAGGTGGCCACAGTCAAAACCATAGGGAATGGGTTCCGGAGCTAAACCTTCATTGAGTGCCAGGATCTCATTCCAGAGATTACCCATAATCTCCCCGATCTGCTTGCGTATAACCAGGTCAGCTTTGTAATCCATCTGGGTGGGCGTGTTGTTGATGATTGCCATGCGGTTAAATTCCAGGGGCAGGTAGTTCACAGGTGAAACCGTCAGGCTGGAACCGATGACAATCATCAGTTTGGGTATGTTTTGATATTTGCTGGCCAGCAGGGATGCCTCCTGGTAATCCGCGGGCATCATGTCTCCAAAAAGTACGACGTCAGGCTTCAGGATACCAGCGCAGAAACCGCAGACCGGTGGTATTTGGCCCCTTTCTACCTGACTGGTAATCTCGCTGATCGGCACCTGATTACGGCAGCTCATGCAGGATGCGGTGCGGAAATGACCATGGACCTCGTAAAAATGATAGGCACCGCCTCTACGGTGAAGATCATCAATGTTTTGGGTGACAATAGGCCCGATAAGCCTGGCCTGCTGCAGATTTCCCAGAACTATGTGCCCGGTGTTTGGTTGGGCGTTCATTACAGTGCTGATGGTCTCCAATCCATGAGTGAAAAAGGCTCGCGGATTGCGCCTCAGCCCTTCCACTGAGGAAAACTCCATAGGGTCCATCTTCTCCCATAGGCCGGTTCCCGGGCTGCGGAAATCGGGAATACCGCTTTCCGTAGAGATACCAGCCCCGGTTAGGATCCAGGGCACAGGAAACCTGAAGATGAGTCCCAGGAGATCGCTGATCCTTGATTCCATACAATTCACCTTCTCTCGTAATTGCCGGCGACACCACGAACGTGGCCCGGTTGTTCTTATATTCCTGTTATTAGCTAAATCCAGGTACTTTTCCTGCTGTCAGGGAACACCGAATTGCGACAACAAAATGTGGGTGAATAACAGCGCAACAAAAAGGATCAAGCACTCCAACATGATCCGCTAAACTCATTATTCTCTGATTTTATGGTGGCCATTTTAGCGTCAATAAAATCTTAAAAGGCCTCAGTTCAGGGCCTTCCTTCTGTTCGATATGGGGATTCTGTATTCCCGGACACAGATATTGCCGTCTTCTATGTAGGCCATTTCCGGGTGTTCATTGGGGCCGCTGTCACTGGGTGGTCGTGAAATCTTATCAGCTATCCTTACCTGGCGGGGCATGAGCTTCAAAGCCAGTACAATGCTTGACAGATCACCGAAACAGCCAGCATGAACCACACCTTCCAGGCGTCCCAGCACGATAATATCCTTGGAAGCAATCACCTCGGCGCTCTCATGGACATCCCCCATAATGACTACGGAGCCATTATGGGTTATTTTCTGCCCGCTGCGCAAAGTCCGCTTGATTATGATATCCTTGACCCCGGCATCCCGCTCCCGGACAGTTTTGGATACATGCGGAACGGCCAGGGTCAATCCATGGTCAAGGCATAACCTCTGCAAAGAACTCAGTTCTTCTGAAGTAAGTTTTTTTAACGGTTCTCCTCGAAAGGTGACCGAAAAGCCCTGGAACAGCAAAGGATTGACGGCAAAACGGTTTTTAAGTTCAGAAATGTATTCCTCCACGGTGCCCGGACGGAAAACAAAAATCAAGCCGCCGTTTTGTCCTTTAATCTCTACAACTGCCAAATCTATATTACCTGCCTTTTAAAGGAATGTTTATATCCAGTACCGACTGCCTGCCCCGGGAGGTAAGATTGACCTCGGGTTCATCGACATCAATGTGTTTACGAATAACCTGGATAACTTCTTTTTTCATCTGTTCCATCACACCGCTAGAGGTTCCAATTCTGTCATGCGCCAGAACCGTATGCAGGCGATCATTTGCTTTACTCCGGCTGGTGGCACTCCCTTTCTTGCGAGCAAAATCCAACATAACAATCACTTCCTCCCTCTAGCCAACTTGTTTACCGAAGAATGCATTTTTGATGCGGTCCCAGAATGAATCAGTACGATTCAGATCTAGGAAAGCGACTTCTTCTTTAGTAAAACGACGAGCAATATTTTGAAAAGCACGTCCTGCCAGAGAACGCGGGTTCAAGAGAATAGGCTCTCCTGTGTTGGTGGATATTACCACCCCGTCATCTTCAGGAACAATACCAATCAAATCAATGCACAGGTGATTCAAAAGATCGTCTATGCTCAGCATGTCACCATCCCGGACCATTTCCGGCCGGATGCGGTTAATCACCAGTTTGATATCCTTAAACGACGCTGATTCCAACATGCCGATTATGCGGTCGGCATCCCGGACTGCAGAAACCTCCGGGTTAGTAACCACCACCGCCCAATCAGCGGCTGCGATGGCGTTGCGGAAGCCCTGCTCGATCCCCGCCGGGCAATCGATAAGGATAAAATCAAATTCCTTCTTTAATTCCTGACACAGGTTAATGATCTGGTCTTCGGTGATATCGTCCTTGTTCCTGGTCTGAGCAGCCGGCAGCATGAATAGGTTTGGAAACCGGCGGTCCTTGACCAGAGCCTGTTTCAGGGTGCATTCGCCTTCTATGACCTGAACGATGTCGTAGATGACACGATTCTCCAGGCCCATGATCAGATCAAGCTTTTTCAGACCTATATCCAGGTCCATGGCTACAACCTTGCACCCAATCTTAGCCAGCCCCATACTGACGTTGGTTACGGTTGTGGTCTTGCCCACGCCCCCCTTACCTGAGGTGATAACAACCACCTGACCATTGTTGGATGGTCCCTTCATATGTAAAACCCCCTAAAAACGCGTTGGTGAATTCTAGTTATAGTAGTGTTGAATTTCGCCAATCCCCATCAAATTCCTGCATGAATGCCGAAATATCATTACAGAATTAGGTCGAGTTATATGGAAATTAGCAAAAAATGCGAAATGAAATGAATTCCAGGGACCATCTGCAGGCCGGAGGGAAGAGAAAAACCGCCACATACCGGGTGGCGGTTTTTCCGAATACTATGTTTATTTAATAATAAGACTTTACCGGAGACTGATCTATTTCCCTTTGAACACAGCGGGTCTCTTTTGCAGGAAGGCCATCGAACCTTCTTTGGCATCCTCGCTGGCGAAGCAGGCGGCGGAGCCTTCCTGTTCGATTTTGATTCCTTCTTCTACAGTCAGCTCCAGACCTTCGTTGGCTGCTCTCAGTATGGCTTTCATGGCGATAGGTGCGCCTTTGGCGAGCCGGGCTGCAAATTTCTCAGCTTCGGCCAGAACCTCTTCGCGAGGGAATACCTTGGTTACCAGACCCCACTGCAGGGCCTCCTCGGCACCAATGAAGTCACCGGTCAGCATCATTTCGAGGGCCTTGGCTTTGCCGACTATGCGAGGCAGGCGCTGGGTGCCGCCCCATCCCGGCAGGATCGCGAGCTTGACTTCGGGGAGTCCTACCTGAGCGGAGGCCGACATATAGCGGATATGGCAGGCCATTGCCAATTCCAGACCGCCGCCGAAGGCACCACCCTGAATAGCTGCGATTATGGGCTTGGGATACTTTTCGATCTTGAAGTAGACATCGACACCGTTGATCTGGGGTTTGCCGCCTGCCTGTAAGTTGGCAAATTCCGTGATGTCGGCTCCGGCGGAAAACAGTTTGGGCCCGTGCCCGGTAATGACGATCGCTCTGACCTCATCATCCTCCAGACACTGGTCGAGCAGGGCATTCAGGTCCAGCAGAACGCCCTGGGCCATGGCATTGGCCGGTGGGTGGTTGATCGCCGCTACCACATAACCATCCTTCTTCTCAACTACCAACTTGGTGAATTCCATTATGATACCCCCTACAATTAAAAATATTGATATGCTTCTCTATTAATCTATTTCTTAGTATAATCGTAAAATCCTTTACCGGTTTTCTGTCCCCATTCCCCTTTCACAAATTTTTCTACAACAATCGGGGAAGGTTTGTTCTCTGGGTCTCCGGTTTCCTGGTAACGTTCGGTGCTGATATA
This sequence comes from Syntrophomonadales bacterium, assembly GCA_050951725.1. Taxonomy (GTDB): domain Bacteria; phylum Bacillota; class Syntrophomonadia; order Syntrophomonadales; family DTU052; genus DTU052. Next base: position 51,445 of record JBMNJO010000025.1, read on the forward strand.
GTAGTTCAAATCGATTCCGGTCAAGTCCAGTAATCTGAAGGGGCCCATGGGATGGCCTAAGGCATAAACTACTGCGGTATCGATGTCCTGGTAGGATGCAATTCCCATATCATAGAGGTAGAATGCTTCCTTATTAATAGCGCCGAGAATCCGGTTCACCAGGAATCCGTATATCTCTTTATTCAGCAGTACCGGAATCTTGCCCATGCTCTTGCTGACTTCCATAACCGTATTGGCCGTCTCATCGGAAACATGAGGTCCCTTTACCACTTCAACCAGTTTCATAACCAGAGCGGGATTAAAGAAGTGCATGTTGCATACTTTATCAGGTCGTTTGGTAACGGGGGCTATCCTGGAGCTTACAATGAAGGAACTGTTAGTGGCCAAAATGGTATGCGGCGGGCATATCTGATCCAACTGGGCAAACAGCTTATGTTTAATATCCAGTTTTTCAATTATGGCCTCGATAACCAGATCCGCATCCTGGGCGGCTTCTTCCAGGCTCATCGTGAAAGAAACGTTATTCCGTGCCTGTGCGGCGACTTCCTCAGTCATCTTACCTTTGGCAACCCGGTCCGGCAGATACTTGTCGACAAACTGTTCAGCCTTTTGCAGGATTTCCTGGCTGACATCGGTTACCTTAACCTTGTAACCGGCGAGGGCTGCTGATAAAGCAATCTGGTGCCCCATATTACCGGCACCTACTACACAGATGTTGTCAATTCCCGCTACTTTCATCTCCTAACCTCCCCATAACTTTTTACAGCTTCCTGTTAATAACCAACCTATCTTTCCCCATTAGAGGACGGGTACAGATGGGGGCCAGAAAGCCATTAGACCCGAGCTCCCCGCTCACTCAGCGGGGGCTCTGGCTAGACAATAATTACCATTAATTATACTATTCTTGTCCATCAACGGCAACTGTCGGCATCAATGTTATTATATAGGGCCAGCTCCAAGAACAATCCATTATTAGCTTTGTTTGCCCTGCCTGCCCATTGCCATTTATTCCGTCAAACATTCTATTGTGGCTAGTGAATGCAAGCTGTGGGGCAAAATAGAATTAATACCTGAATACCTGTAAATGCTTGAATGACAAAAAGGAGGAACATCGTTGAACGCTTCTTCAAGATACAGCCGTCAGGTTATTGTCGATGGATTTGGACCGGAAGGCCAGCAAGCCTTAACCGAAGGGCGGGTGATGATTGTCGGCATGGGAGGGCTCGGAAACCCGGCCGCACAGTACCTGGCGGCAGCTGGAGCGGGGACAATCGGTATAATGGACAATGATGTGGTGAGTACCAGCAATTTCAACCGCCAGGTGTTGTTTCGGCCGGATGACATCAACCGGGCCAAGGTTAACACGGTAAAAGAGCGGCTTTCCCTGTTCAATCCGGAGATTGAGATTCTGGCGTTTAACCAGCGGTTGGAGCAGGATTCGGCTCATGATGTCCTTGCCCAGTTTGATATTGTTCTGGATTGCCTGGACAACTTGCAGGACCGGCTTTTACTGAATCAGATCTGCCTGGATATAGAAACCCCGCTGGTTCATGGGGGTGCTATCCGCTTTTATGGACAGCTGACAACCATAATTCCTTTTAAAGGGCCATGCCTAAGCTGCTTTTCTCCCGGGAATTCATTTTTCTGCGACTGCTCACGGGTGGGGGTTTTGGGTCCGGTGCCGGGTATCATCGGGGTCTTGCAGGCTCTGGAAGCAATTAAATACTTATCGGGTGCAGGCGAGGTGTTGACTGGCCGATTGCTGGTCTTTGACGGTCTGCACGGTACGTTTGACGAGGTAAGAGTGGCGCGGAATCCTGAATGTCGTGCCTGTGGAAACGGAAATAAATATTCCCAACATTGAGCGCATTAAAAAAATAGATACTAATAATTTTAATAAAAATATTGCGGATAATGTACGGGCGGTATATAGTTAATAACGGATGCGGACCAAGCTTAACAACTTCGTGAAAATATTGACCCAGGAAACCTCGCATTCATCCTTGAAAACTACCGACTTACATGATACAACCTGTCCAAGCACACCAAATAGCCGCAGGCCACCTGCGGCTATTTGGTGTTTTGCAACCATATCACGCTCCGTATATCACAAGCAGCCTGAGAAGTAAACAAAGTGTGCCAAACAACGTGTCAGGTTGCAACAGTATACACCTGTCGACGAGCCTTCACCTATTTAATACTCATCCATCAGAGGCCTGAATATTGGGATCAATTATATAAATGAGCATAGGAGCAAAAGAACGCTATCACCTGGCACGAATTTTGCAAATTAATAAAATAGACAGAATTTAAATAATAGGCCGAATCAAATAAATAAACGGAATAGGGTATTTTGTCCGAACAGAAAAAGACAAGAGAAAAAGGACACTGTAACGGCCATTAAGAAGGGAGGGGCGAAATAGTACAGCTTGGTGATTTACCTCGATAGCCTGTGAATACAACCAGGTATACCGAATAATAGTGAATGGAGGTCTGTTAATGTTAAGTTTGTTGGAAAAGAGGCCCTGGCTACGCCACGTGGATTATAAATTCCCCTGGTCAATTAACTACCCCAATATTCCTGCATATCAGATACTAAGGGATACAGCCAATATTCATCCGGATAAGGCCGTTACGTATTTTTACGGGACCGAGATCACCTTCTGGGAACTGTACCTCATGGTAGCACGTTTCGCCAATGGCCTTATTGAGTTAGGGATTGAGAAAGGCGATCGGGTAGGAATACTCCTGCCCAATTGTCCTCAATTTGTGCTTTCCTTCTGTACGATTCTCAATACAGGTGCGATTGTCGTCAACCTGAATCCCCAATACACTTACCCTGAGCTTAAACACTGTCTGACCATAACCGAGCCCAAAGCTATCATAACTTTTGATGCATTGATTCCAATGGTAAAACCACTGGCAGAGGAATGCAATGTTAAGATAGTCATGGTCACCAAGCTTACCGATTTCGTCAATGGTGCCGGGGTCAGTACCAAGGAAAGTCTTGGGCTGCCGGATGGCTGGTACCATTTTTCCGAGTTCCTAAACAACTGCACCAATAAAATTCCCCCTCGTCCGGTTCTGGTAAAAGACGATCCGGCGTTAATTCAGTTCACGGGGGGAACCACCGGGACTCCCAAGGGAGCAACCCTGACCCAGGGTAACTTGGTCGCTGCTACCTTCCAGGTGGTAATGGCGGGGGCTTCCATAATCGACACCGTCCAGATCGAGAGACGTACGGTTTTCACGGTTTTGCCGCTTTTCCATGTGTACGGAGAGATCTGCTGCCTGATGTATGGCCTGCATTCGGCGGCTACCATGATACTGCTTCCTCGTTTTGAGATTGAAGAAGTGATCGACACTCTTGAGGCCATTCCGGAGATAACTTTCTGGCCGGCGGTTCCTACCATGCTGTCTGCCTTCCTGAATCATCCCCGGGCCCAGGCGATGGATCTGGGACGGAAGTTCATTTTCGTCAATAACGGGGCGGCGCCCTGCCCGGTGGAGTTGATCGAAAAGGCCAAAGATCTCAATGTCTACTTCAGTGAGGGCTGGGGCATGAGTGAGACCACCTCCCTCGGCATTTCCAACCCGGTCATGGGGGTCAAGAAACCTTTGGGTATTGGGGTTCCTTACCCGGATAATGACATCAGACTGGTTGACCCCGATACCATGGAGGATGTAAAACAGGGTGAGCGCGGTGAGATCTGGATCAAAGGCCCGACGGTTATGAAGGAATACTGGAACAACCCGGAAGAGACCGCCAACCAGCTGCGGGATGGATGGCTTCGGACCGGGGACATTGCTTACCAGGACGAGGATGGCTATGTGTTTATCGTCGACCGTACCAAGGATATGATAATCGCGGGTGGATTCAATATCTATCCACGTGATATTGATGAAGTCCTGTTCAAACATCCCAAGGTAAAAGATGTCATCACAGTGGGTATTCCAGATGAATACCGCGGTGAAACTGTCAAGTCCTTTGTCCAGCTGGTAGAGGGCCAGACAGCCACTGAGGATGAACTCCGCGACTTCTGCCGGCAGCACTTGACTGCCTACAAGGTTCCCAAGTTTATTGAGTTCAGGGACGAACTGCCGCGCTCCGCTGTCGGCAAGGCCCTGCGCAGACTGCTCCGTGATGAAGAAATTGCCAAGATGAATGAGAAAAAGGAATAAAATTGATTACCTCCTGGGTTAGTATATAACTTTTTCGTGACCGGCCAGCACTGCTGCAGTTCTGGCCGGTGTTTTTATGTGCGCCGGTTCAGAGCTTAGCCTATTGGTCAGTTCCGTGGTTTGCTTATACTTTTGAATACCTGGTTGCATATACTTTTAAAAAGCCGGGAAGCAGGTGAGTTCTGTGAAGGAGGATGAAGAGTTTTTTACCTTCCGCGAATTGATGAAAAGAGACGACGATATTCTGACTGCTTCAATGGAGGACTACCTGGAGATGGTCTATCGCCTGTCCAGGGACGTTGGATTCACCAGGGTCAACGAAATCGCCTCGGCTCTCAATGTTCAGCCGCCATCGGTCAGCAAAATGATTCAGAAACTGGCTGAACAGGGGATGGTAGACTATGAGAAGTATGGCTACATAATACTCACCCGCAAAGGTAAAAAACTGGGGAAAGAGCTGTTGTACCGCCATCAGGTGGTGGAGGATTTTTTAAGGCTTTTAGGGGTCACCGAGGGGCTTTTGGATCAGACGGAAAAGATCGAACATACCCTCAACCCGTCAACTCTGAAAGAGCTCGCCCGACTGGTGAGGTTTCTTAAGGAACGCCCGGAACTGGTTTCGGAATACCGGGATACTGAACTGTAGGTTGGACAATTTGAAGGAAGATTTTGAGCGCTTCTCTGTTTCGGACCGGGAAGCGTCAACAGTTGACAGCGGTTATCGTTATACAATCCAGGATGACATGTTTTACGAGGGCATGCGCAGCCGACCGGTCACATGTCACTGATAACCTTGCTTACCTTGGCCCGAAAATCAGTTGGTGATAGGGTCTCTGATTTTTGCGCCTCCTTTTCCAGCTGTTGCAGCTGTTTGAAAAGTTTTTTGTCACTGCTCAGGTAAACGTGAAAACCCTGATTTTTCGCCTTAACCCTTTGTCTGGCCTGGTCACGGATCGATTTGATACGCAGGCGGTCGAATCCGCTGACTTTTATGGCTACGGCAATGTCTTTATCGACCACTACCGCGGTACAGTCTTCAATTTCTTTGGCGTTTGCTGCCGTGGCTTTAACCTCAGCAGCTCTTTGCGGGTCGATAGATATCTGCTGATTGGCCCTGGGCTTATGTTCCGGCCGTGGTTTTATGGGTGGGGAGTTCTGTTCACAACCGGCCGCCAGCAGGGTTATCGAAATTAACACCATTAATGATACAATTCTTCTCATACTAACCCTCTCTATCCCTTCGATTTAAAGAATAGGGAAGCGATAAAACCAAAGATAATGGCCGATGAAATTCCGGCACTGGTCACCTCAAAAATCCCGGTCAGGATTCCTACCAGCCCGGTGCGTTCAGCTTCTGTTAATGCGCCATGCAGTAACGAATTGCCAAAGCTGGTTATGGGGACGGTTGCCCCGGCACCGGCAAATTCGATCAATGGTTCATAAAGGCCGAGGCCACCCAGAACAGCTCCTGAAACCACCAGGATACTCATGACATGAGATGGAGTCAGCATTGCCACATCAAGCATCAGCTGGCCGATGACACAGATTAATCCGCCAACCAAAAAGGCCCAGAAATACGTCTCCAAAAGAATCACTCCTAGTGATCTATTTCAATGGCTACGGCATGAGCAATACAGGGGATGGAATCCTTCTGCTGGTATGACAGCGGAGACAGGAGAGCGCCGGTAGCAACTGCCAGTATCCGCTTGAGTTCACCTTTCTGCATGCGGTTGATAAGATGGCCATAGGTGACTATGGCCGAGCATCCGCAGCCGCTGCCCCCGGCAATTACCGGCTGGTCTTCGCTGTAGATCAGGATGCCGCAATCAGTGAAACGGTCATCCGGGATTTTTACCCCGTGTTTCTTCAACAGGTCCCGGGCGATCCCATGCCCTACCCGGCCCAGATCTCCGGTAGCGATCAGGTCATAGTAATCAGTATCACGGTTTAGATCACGAAAATGTGCAGTTATGGTGTCCACTGCGGCTGGCGCCATGGCGCTCCCCATGTTAAAGGGATCCGATATTCCCATGTCGATCACCCGGCCGATGGTGGCTGACGTGGTCCGGGGGCCCTGGCCCTGATCGGACAACAACGCAGCACCAGCCCCGGTAACCGTCCACTGGGCCGTGGGAGGTTTTTGTCCTCCGTATTCCGTGGGGTAACGGAATTGCTTTTCTACCGTGGCATTGTGGCTTACGGCCGCACATAGCACATGCTGAGCGGAGCCGCTGCTGACGATCAGCGAACCCACAGCCAGTGATTCCATGCTGGTAGAACAGGCCCCGAACAGGCCCAGGAAGGGAACTGCCAGGGTACGGGCGGTAAAGCTGCTGGGGGTTATCTGGTTAACCAGGTCACCGCTCAGAAAAAACTGGACATCCTCTTTTTGGATACCCGCCTTTGATATGGCCTGCTCACAGGCCTCCTCCAACATCTTTCTCTCCGCTTTTTCGTAGCTCTCCTGCCCCAGCCAAAGGTCTCCGTGTAAAAGGTCAAAGTCGCGGGCCAGCGGGCCCCCGGCCTCAGTAGGTCCGGCAACCGTTCCTGTGGCAACAATCACCGGGTTCTTTTCAAAGACCCAGGTCTGGTGTCCCTTCAGCAATCTAGCCCCCTCCCAACATGGTAACAATGGTTTTGATCAGGGCCACAACAAACGCCGCAAAAACGCCAAATACTATGACCGAGCCGGCAAGCTTGAACATGTTACTCCCCACGCCCAGGACATAACCTTCGGTGCGGTGTTCAATCGCCGCTGAGGCAATGGAATTGGCAAACCCGGTAACCGGTACCGCAGTACCCGCACCAGCCCATTGCCCGAAATGGTCATAGACCCCGGCACTGGTCAGAATCACCGAGATGAGGATCAGCACGGCCACTGTTGGGCTGCCGGCGGTTTTCTCCGTAAAGTCAAAGTTCCAGATAAAAAAGTCCTGGATAAACTGGCCCAGAAGACAGATGCCTCCACCAACAAAGAAGGCTTTCACACAGTTGAACAGTACCGAGCGTTTGGGTTCCCGGGCCTGGGCAAAGTCCTGGTATTCCTGTTGTGTGGGAGTCAGCTTTTTTTTGGCTTTTTCAGACATCTTGAGGCCTCCTAACGTGCTGCCGCTGTCCGGGCATTATAGGGTGTAGGCATATGTAACCCATTACCTGGCCAGAAGTGGTTCCAGTTCGTCGATGATATTATTCAAGGTGTTGGCGGCTTCCCCGTACATGGCCCTGGCGTTGGTGTCCCTGGTTCCCAGGGCAAACACTTCGCAGTCAGCCTGGCACTTCTTCAGAGTAGCCAGCGTCATCTCCCTGATAGTGGGTTTCGGAATCTGGATTGCATCATCAAAAAGGTCGAGGTAAAGCTGCCCGGTTGAATCCACCTGGGCGATAAAAATGTTCTCGACTGCCACTCCGGCCTTATTGATTTCCGTTAACAGCCAGTTGCGGTTGAGGCCCATGGCGGTCAGGGCTTCATCCATTATGTTGCCATCCAGGATTACAGTTTGGGGTACGCTCTCCTCGGCCACCTTAATGCCCATGGTTCTGGGGGTTAAGGTCTGCTGCTCCTTCTTCAGCAGCACGTTTATATCGCCCGTAGGTTCAAGTACCGCAAACTCCACATCAGCGAAGTTGAAGACGCTCTTCTGGCGCAGTAGTCCCAAAAAGTCTTCGGGAGTCAGGCGGGATTCCAATAGTTTGTTTTCCAATACCCGACCATGACTTACCAGAACCGTTTCTTTGCCCTGATACAGGTCCCGGACGGCTTTGAACTTCAAGGAAAGCGCGTAGAGCGCGATCGGCAAAACGATCCAGACACCCAGCGGTATCAAGCCGTTTACCAGACTCGGGACAAGATCCAGTGACAAGGCCGCGGCCATGACCCCGATGGCGATTAGAATTATAAGATCCAAAAGAGTCAGACGTGAAATGGCCCGTTTGCCCAGCAGACGGACCAGGAACCAGACCAGGAAGAATACCCCGGCGGAGCGAGCTATTATTATCAACCATTCCGGCACAGATCTTTCCCCTTACCTGTAATTAGAAACCTTTGTACTGCGGTTCCTGATACTCCAATTCACCAACGCGCTGCTCCATCTTGTTTATGATAGTGCCCAGCTTTTCCGCGTTCGATGAGAGGAGTTGCTGAGCAGCAGGTGTTTTCTCTATGGCTGCCATGCTCTCCAGAGTGGCACGTATCCCCTTGAGACTGGCAACCGTCTGCTTAACCTGCGAAGCTACGGTCATTTCACGTCACCTGCCAACCTGATCCTCCCAATATTGTGCTTAACCTGCCCCCGTTATATTCCTGCAGTGCATCACGTGCATCACTGCATCACGGGGACAGTCCCCGTGATGCAATGCGATTAGAATCCTTTGTATTGGGGTTCCTGGCTTTCGATTTCCCGGATTCTTGGTTCCAGGGAATCGACGATACTCTTGGTCTGCTGGGCGGCGTTGGCAAAGAGTTGTTTGGCTTGCTGGTTTTGGGTCTCCAGGGCAAACGATTCCAGGCTGGCCTGGGCACTCTTTAAACTCGACAAGGTCTGCTTAATCTGACTGGAAACAGTCATCCTGAATACACCTCCTTGAAACGGTTGGTTTGGCTAAGGTTAGCGTATCCTGCCCAAAAGAATCTATTCACCCTACGCCAGGGCTGAGTTTTCATGGTGACTGGGATGCATATTAACTAACGGAATGCGGCAAGGGTCAGGTTCCCGTGATGCGACCGGGATATCATTGGAGGTGGGGTAATGAGCTTCCCAGGATTACAGTTCGGTGAGGGCTTTCATCAACTCATCCAGGTTAGTGGTTTGAAACACCTTGCTGCAATATTTCTGGTAGTCGCTCATACTGCTGTCACCGGTGTTCCATTCGCTGACCGCCTCCGGGTTGAACCAGTAGACCCGCTTAACCCGGTCCCGAATCTGCTTTAGAACCTGAGGCTCAGTACGGAACCAGTTGGAACGGGCATCTCCAAAGATCAGTACATAGCTCTTATGCGAGAGTTCATGCCCGTAACGTTCAAAGAAGGTTACCAGCGAGCTCCCATAATCGGTGCGGCCTGATTCACCCGTAACCCTGGTATTATATAGTATTTGTGCCCGCAGGTTGTAAGCCTGTTCTTTCCTCAGGATTGCAGTGACCTCCTCGGTCTCCCCGACAAAGGCAAAACAGCGGACCTGCCGGAAGAATTTTTCCAAAGAATAGACCAGGGCCAGGGAGAAGGCGCTGAAATGCAAGCAGGAGAGGGATACGTCACATAGAGCGAAGATCACCGGTTTTTGGCGAACCCGCTTCTTGACGAAGATCTCCGCCGGCACTCCCCCGGTAGCCATGCTCTGACGCAGGGTGCGGCGATGGTCGAGGATGCCGCTCTCCTCCCGACGCCTTTTTATTACTGCCTTTGAAACCAGCCGCTTGGCGAGCAGGGGGATCATGCTTTCCATGCGTTTCAGGTCCCGGGGGGTTATGCTGTAAAAATCCTGAGACAGCGGGTCCTTCCATTCCCAGGTAGGTACCCGGGGAGGCCTTCTTCGCGGTGATGGCTTTCCGGACTGTCCGGATTCTCCGGTAGCATCTCTTCCTTCGCCGTGACCTTTATGGTTGGCGGGCAGTTCCGGCATCATCTCCTGCAGTGCTCCCAGCCTTTTAATCGGGTTAGCGGGGAAGGGATGAAAATGCCTCATGTATATTTCATCGAAGAGCGGGAGCAAGGCCGATTCCTTGAGGAGTGTACTTAACAGCGAAGAATAGAATACGGGTTCATATGACCAGTCAACCAGGGTAAGGGCACGATAGCAGTCTTCCAGATGGCTGGAGCCAACCGGAATCCCGCTTCCCCGGAGGTCATTGATAAATGCCTGTATTTTTTCGAAAATGCTGCCCATCTTTACACACCTACTGAACTATTGGGGATACTTGGGGAGGGCCCGGAATCCGGGCCTTGGCCTGATCAATATCCTCCTGATACTTCAGCAATACATTGAGCGTCTGCACAATGATCTTCCGGTCCAGCTCAGCTATACCCATCGTCACCAGGGCCAGCGCCCAGTCGATGCTTTCAGCAACACTGGGACTCTTCTTCAGCTCGAGTTTTCTGATGTCCTGCAGGGACTCAGCCACCTGCCGGGCCAGACTCTGTTTGAGATTCGGTACCTTCAGCCTCAAAATCGACTCTTCCATGGTCTGGGAAGGGAAATCCAGATAAAGATAAAGACAGCGCCGCTTTAACGCCTCCGACAATTCACGGGTGGCATTGGAAGTCAAAAACACAAATGGGATCTGGCGGGCCTTTATGGTTCCCAGTTCAGGGAGGGTAATCTGAAATTCGGAGAGCAACTCCAAAAGCATGGCCTCAAACTCAAAATCAACCTTATCGATCTCATCGATCAACAGACAACTCTGCTCCTCACTGGTGATTACCTGGAGCAGGGGTCGAGTGAGAAGGAATTCTTCCGAGAAGATCTGCTTTTCAACTTCCGTCACATCCAGGGATTGATTGGCAACTGCCTGAATATGCAGGAGCTGTCTTTTGTAGTTCCACTCATACATGGCCTTTGCTTCATCAATACCTTCGTAACACTGGAGTCTTATCAGAGGTACGTCTTTCATTCGGGCGAAAGCCTGGGCTATTGAGGTTTTGCCAACCCCGGCCGGACCTTCAACCAGAATCGGCTTGGAAAGAGCCTGGGCTAAAAACAGAACAACAGCAGCGTTGTCATCACAGATATAACCAGCTTCCAGCATTCCTTGTTTTAAGGCATCCAATTCTTTTAACACCCTGCAGACCTCCCAGGACAATTTTATAGGCAAAGGTATGCAACTATTATAAAATGATTAAGGAACAAATAGGTCTCTTACTGTATTATACTAACCAAAATGGGAACGAGGAGGTTGAAACATGAAAAAGCCGATCATAATCACGGCGGTTGTTCTTATTATTCTGGCACTCATCATGGGTAGCAGCTACAACAGCCTGGTGGCCTTAAATGAATCGGTAGACGCCAAATGGGGTCAGGTGGAGAACAATCTGCAGCGACGTGCTGACCTTATCCCTAATCTGGTAGCCACAGTAAAGGGATATGCAGCCCACGAGGAAGACATCATGAATGAGATAGCCGATGCCCGCAGCCGTCTGGTAGGATCCGGAAGTGTGGGCGAGAAGGCAGAGGCAGAGGCAGAACTGTCGAGTGCATTATCGCGCCTGCTGGTGGTGGTGGAGAACTATCCCAACCTGAAAGCCGATGCAAACTTCCGGCAGCTGCAGGATGACCTCGCCGGAACTGAGAATCGTATCGCCACCTCACGTCGGGATTACAATGAAGCGGTACGGGTTTTGAACGCCAGGGTCAAAAGTTTTCCCACAGTGATATGGGCGAAGATGTTCGGATTTTCGGCTCGTGAGTACTTTGAAGCTGATGACTCCGCACAAAAGGTTCCCCAAGTTGAATTCTAGTGATGAGGGATTAATATGACCTCCAAAATACTCAGTCACAACAGATCAGATCGATGGTCCGTGATGCGGGCCATCTTATCAATAATAACAGCGCTTTGCCTCCTTCTCGGATCAGCGGGGACGGTTTTGGCTGCCATCCCCCAGCCCACATCCGAATTCTATGTTTTGGACCAGGCCCAGGTCCTGAAAGCTGAAACCAGGTCCTACATTATAAATACCAGCAGCCAATTGGCCGAAGAAACCGGTGCGCAGGTCGCGGTTGTGACCCTGAGCAGCCTGGAGGACGAGCCGCTGGAGGAAGTTGCGTTGGGGATCCTCCGCGAATGGGGACTGGGTGACAAAGAGAAGAACAACGGAGTCCTGATTCTGGTAGTGCCGGCGGAGAGGCAGTCGCGCATTGAAGTGGGATACGGGCTGGAGGGAGCACTGCCCGATGGCAAGACCGGGCGTATCCAGGATGAGCATATGATCCCTCTTTTTCAGCAGGAGGACTATGACCGCGGAATTCTCCAGGGTTACCAGGCCATTATCAGTGAGGTAGAGCAGGAGTACGGGGTAGAGGTAGGTTCTCACACCGCACCGTACCCGGCCGGATCTACCAGTAATGCCGATGAATCATTACCTCCCTGGGCGGTGGTATTGCTGGTCATTGGAGCCTTCATCCTCCTGTGGCTGGATCACCGTTTTTTGGGCGGCTTTATAACTGGTATGCTCTTCAGTATGCTTCTGCGCGGTAGAGGCGGCGGAGGAGGCGGCTTCGGCGGCGGTGGTGGTTCCGGTGGGGGCGGCGGCAGCAGCCGCGGCTGGTAAACAAGAGATCCACGGATGATAGCTGCAGCCGGATTCCTAAGTGAATGTATGATTTGAAAATCCAACTATCCCAATATGAGCCATCAATTCAAAATGCTGTTATTAGCTCAGATAAATCTAATACGCAAGCAATATGCCGAATAAACAAGTAGGATAAATATCCAGGTCAATATTTTAAGAATTTACTTGTGAAAGTAGTTGCTAGAACAATGACAATTCCATTATTATAATATTGTAATATTATAGGGCAATATGGATATTGTAGGGTGGATAAGGAGAAACCTTACATATGGTGGCTCCGAAGAACCAATATTTTGTTGTGATTGAATTAGAGTATTCTGGCTACAAAATATTGGTTTTTTTGATCTATATAAGAAGGGTCTGTTATAAGAGGGGAGTGAAATGCAGTGGCGACGCTGGAGAGAGAGAACACCATTAGATATACCAGTGATAGAAAGAGACTCAACGAACAACAAAGAAAACAGCTGCAGCATGAACTCAAAATTTATATGGAACAGTATTTTAAAGCTAAACTGGGAAAGGGAGTGGACCATACCAAGGTTGTCATCTGGGACGATATGCTCGTTATCAGAGGGGAGAGGTTTCTTACCGAGCCGGAACGATACATAGTTGAAACCCCGGCCGGAAAGGAGGTTGTCCGGGCGGCGCGGATGCAGGTTGCCAAACAGCATTCGATTGATAATAATCCATATTTTGAGGAGGTTTTGAATGCCAAGGCCCTTCATCAGGTTTATGACGTTGAACCGGAGAACGACTTCTGGATGCATGTCGTCGTGTTTGACCGCAAACTGACCGAATAGTATTAATCAAAACTTCATAATAATCCTGGTGGATTAAGAAGAAACCTTAATGGTGGCTTCAAAAAAGACCAGTGTTCTTACGGAAGACCCTTTAATGCTTGTAAGGACATTGGCTTTTTTTGTTTTGGAGCAAGAATCGAAACAAAAAGAGGTGATGTGCAAGCGGGTTTCATGTAGTTTATCCAAAATAATTAGGGAGGTCGTTAAAGTGGCAGATACTATGAAAGCATTGGTGTACCGCGGACCTGAAAAGATAGGTCTGGAGGATGTTCCCGTTCCCAAAATAATTGAACCCGACGACGCTATTGTCAGGGTGACTACCTCTACCATATGTGGGACGGATATTCACATATGGCATGGCGGAATGCCCGAAGTGGAAGCTCCCAGGATCATCGGCCATGAGTTTTGCGGTGAAGTGGTTGAAGTTGGGCCGGCAGTAAGAAATGCAAAGGTGGGAGACAAGGTAGCGGTCTCCTGTGTAACCCAGTGTGGCGAATGTTTCTATTGTGTGCGGGGCATTTATTCTCATTGTACAACTGGAAGCTGGATTTTCGGTTACATGATTGATGGCTGCCAGGCGGAATATGTTCGGGTTCCTCATGCAAACCTAGGTATGCACAGCATTCCCGATGGGTTGACTGAGGAAGATGTCCTTTTTGTGGGGGATATCTTATCCACTGGCTACTTCGGCGCGGAACAAGCATGCATTGAGCCGGGTGATACCGTGGCCGTGATGGGCACAGGTCCAGTAGGGAACTGTGCAATGGCTACTGCCAGGCTGTGGGGACCGTCTCGCATTATTGCTGTTGATATGATTCAGGAACGGCTGGACTTCGCAGTAAAGAACGGGTATGCGGATATTGGTCTTAATCCGGGCAAGGTCAATGTTGCTGAAGCAATCCGGGAAATGACCGGTGGCCGGGGCGCTGACCGCTGCATTGAAGCTGTAGGCGCTAAGGGGACATACGAATTGGCTCTGGATGCGGTCAGACCAGGCGGCAATGTATCTATAATCGGGGTATTTGAGCAGCCGCAGGTTCTGCCGATGAACACTCTGTGGATCAAAAATATCAGGATCAGTATGGGTCTGGTTAACGCCAACCGGATTCCGGAACTGATCAACCTGATCCAATCCGGGAAGATCAATACCAATCCGCTGATTACCCATCGTGCCCCATTGAACGACATTATCAAAGGATATGATGTGTTCGGCAACAAGAAGGACAACGTGCTTAAGTGGGTCGTAACCCCCTATGAGAAATAAACTTACCGGAATGATACCTACATATAAACCAATCGAATAAATTTCCTGTGTGCATTTACCACAGGATTCATGCTTAAACAGCCGCCTGCTTATTATGTAACAGGGCGGCTCCTTTTTCGGATTCATGTTTTTACCCCTCCCGTCAGAGCAGACTCAGGCAATAGGAGACCGCCAATAATACAGATGGCTATTGACTTGGTAACTGCAGCTCAGGGTACAATGAAATCAATGCGTTTATTGGCAGGATTTTACGCTGACACGAAGAGGAAGATACACTATAATCAGGATAAACCCGTCAATGGATATTAATGGAACAGTGATTGCTGTCAATGCCGCGATAAACAGCTCCCGCACATTTCACGCACTCAACCAGTTTAAACTGCGGTAATCCACAGGGGGAACACAAGTGCGCATCAGAGATATTTTTCCCCGTGTTATAGTAAATATTAACAATATGTGCGATGCATTTGTCCGTTGCTGTCCTTGATCCGATTGTTTCACACATTGGTAGGAGCGGACTTTCAGAAAGTCAATCCCGATTATTGAAACACCTTCTGATGGAGGGGAGAATTGTGACCAATGGCAGAAGTCATGAGGAAAGACAGGACGCGTACAATACCGCCAAATCGATTGGTAATTACCTCAACATGTATTTTGAGAAGGGTGAAGGGGTACGGCTTGGTGAAAGCTGTGTAGCAAGTCTCAAAGTGCACGAAGTAGGTACAGTTCTTAAAGGGCACGTCAAGATTTTTACCAATCAGGATGCCGGTCAGACTTTACTGGAATACATTGAGCCGGAAAAGGTGGTTAACCTTAATGTATTCCACAAGCCGGGTGTGCTTGACCCATGCGCGGTCGGACTCAAGATCTGGTCGGCCATAGAAGACTATATCACCATGGAGATTCCCCGTCTTACTGCTGCTGAAGATGAAAAACTGGAATACATGATTGACTATGCCATGAAGCTGCAGGTTTCCACCAGAGGAGGTAAGGGCCTCGTATGGGACCTGGTTTCCGGCAAGGCCCTGCCGCTTGAAGCCCCGCAGCGCGGCGCCAATTATGTACAGATACTTGGCAAATTAAGCAGTGATAAGTACGGTATAATCCTGCCGATTGCCGAAGCAGCAGAAGAGGCCATTACCGAAGCCGGTCTTGAGCTGGGTAAGGTTAAACGGATTTCACACATCATGGCCAAGCCCAAAGAGAAACAGGAAGGCGGCGCAAGCATCCCCATACCCTGGAGAAAGTTTAAAAATGCCAATTACCAGTTAATGAAGGAGAACCAGAATCAATTGGTAATGAAACTGGCAGAGAAATTCGGCAGCATAGAGGACCTGGAGGATTTTGTTGAGACCTTTTCCACCAACTTGTTTAAGCGAAACGCCCAAAACGACCAGAAGCGCAAATGGGGCGACCTTAACGAGTATACTGAACAGTTGAAAGAATTGGGTTTGATTAAGGATACCTGGTTGGGACCGGTTTTGACTAAAGACGGCAAGGAAATGCAGCAGTATCTAATCAAACACAAATGCGAGCTGGAAGCTGAGATGCGTCGCAAGATCAGGCACGCCCCGGGCAGTTCAGGACGTCACCAAAAAATGGGCGGTAGTTCGCAGAAGATGTCAAGCCAGGAATTCGTCAACCGAAACAAGACCATCAGGTTGAACACCCGTTCCTGGACCGGAGATTTAGCTGTTCCGGAGACGGTTATTCAGGCCAGGAAAAACAGCCTTATGAGGAATGACGGACGGTTAAAGATCTCCAAGGACGACCTGTATATCTACCGGAAGCGTTCTTATGTGCCAGTGGATATCTGTCTGCTGATTGATGCCAGCGGCAGTATGTCCGGTGAAAAGCGCCAGGCGGCCTGCTACCTTGCGGAACACCTGCTCCTTACCGGAAAGGAAAGGGTGGCGGTAGTTACCTTTCAGGAGATGAGGTCCCATATAGTTGTTCCGTTTACCAGGCGCCAGCAGGACTTGATTCGCGGATTGAAGCGCATCCGACCTGGAGGTATGACTCCTTTGGCAGACGGAATAGTAACTGCTGTTGACTTGATATCATCCTCCCGGGTCCACAATCCAACCCTGGTTTTAATAACTGACGGCTTGCCGAATTATCCCTTATGGAGCTTTGATCCCGAGAAGGATGCCCTGGAAGCGGCTGCCCGCATAGCGAAGAACAAGATCAGGCTGCTTTGTATAGGGGTCGAAGCCAACCGCCGATTTCTGGAAAGGTTGGCCGAGGTCGGACAAGGGAAGCTATTTGTGGTAGATGACCTCAATCGCAGCAATCTAATTAATATCGTCAAGCATGAAAAGCGTCTTATGAATCTTACCGAAAAAACTTCGGTTGTTAAATGATCCTGTCATGTATCCAGCAACTTTATTGACCAATGATCGTGATAGAGGCCCAAAAAGCAAAATGGAAAGGTCAGGGAGGATTTGTACGCAAAAAAAAGAATTCTTGCATTGGTTGGTCGCCAGACGCACTATTATTGACATTTTGTAGTTTACGCAGCCGTTGTTGTCCGATAGGTAACCATTTGGTTATCTCGAGGGGGTTAATATGCGCAGGGTCAGTTTGGAGTATGTGGAACCCGGAATGAAAGTAGGGCGGACCATCTACAGTACTGAAGGTCGTCCCCTTCTGGTTTCGGGAATGGTGTTAAATGAGAATTATATCCAGCGTCTCAGGGATTATGGTATCGGCTCTATCATAATAAAAGACGATATGTTCGAGGAGATTGAAGAACCACCGGATATAATCTCCGAGCAGACTCGATTGGAATCAGTGAAAACAGTAAGAGAGGTATTCAGAAATTTTGAGACCAAGAAACGGATTGACCTCAAAACCGTTCAAGAGACGGTAAACAATCTTATCGACGAAGTTCTGAGCAATCGTGATCTCCTGATGAATTTTTCTGATATCAGGAGTTACGATGATTATACCTTTTGTCATTCGGTTCAGGTGTGTGTCCTGTCAATTATAACCGGACTGTCAATGGGACTTGACCAGTTAAAACTTAAGGAATTAGGTGCCGGAGCGCTGATCCATGATATTGGCAAGACCCGCCTGGACAAGGAACTGCTTAACAAGCCGGGGCAACTGACCCCCGAAGAATACAATGAGATCAAGCGTCATTCAGAAACTGGGTTTGAGATTCTGCGTGCCAATCGTGAGATGTCACTGCTTTCTGCTCATATAGCCTTCCAGCATCATGAACGTTGGGATGGCCAGGGTTACCCGCGTGGCCTGCGCGGGGAGGAGATACACCCGTATTCACGAATTGTTTCGGTTGCGGATGTGTTTGATGCTCTGGTAGCTGACAGACCGTACCGTAAAGCGTTCTCCACCAACCAGGCAATTTCTCTAATGCGCCGCATGTCCGGCACTCAGTTTGAACCAACTATACTGGAAGTCCTTATTTCTAATATCGCTGAATTCCCGATTGGAAGCGTGGTTACGCTGAGTTCGGGAGAGATTGCTGTGGTCGTTGATACCAATAAAGAAAAGCCGACCCAGCCGGTGGTCAGGGTGGTATTCAACAAGCGCTGGAAGCCTTTGACCACTGTACGGGAAATCGATCTGATCAAGGATACCTCAGTTCAGATCAGCAGGATACTCACCGAAGCGGAGGTTTCGCAGCTGTTCAAGGGGGTTCTGCCTGATAAACAGACTGCGACCATCAGCTGACGGAATTCAATTTACAGAGTGTAAACAATATGGAAATTGCAGGACTATTTGTAACCGCATTTATTGTCGGGCTTTCCGGGGCCATGATGCCCGGCCCCTTATTGACCGTCACCATCGGGGAGAGTGCACGCCATGGTATGGTAGCAGCACCGCTTATCGTACTGGGCCATATCATTCTTGAACTCCTGTTGGTGATAGCATTGGTGATGGGTCTGGCCGGGGCATTAAGCTCTGGTATCCCCCAATGGCTGGCGATATTTGGCGGAGTCATTATGTTTTGGATGGGCTGGGGAATGATCAAGGATGTATTGTCCAGGCGGGTGTCTTTGCCTTCAAACCAGAGCGCTGTCGAAGGTGATACTGAAAACAATACCGCATTTGGTCATGACAAGTCTGGCCGGTTCAGGATGAGACTGGTCGTATTGGGAATCCTGGTTAGCGTTGCCAACCCCTATTGGATTTTGTGGTGGGCTACCGTTGGCTTGGGATATATTACTATGGCCACCAAAACAGGGTTTACAGGAATGGCTTCTTTTTTTACTGGACATGTTCTTTCCGATTTTGTCTGGTATGTTATGATCGGCCTCGCTGTGTCTGGGGGGCGCAGGTTCTTTAATGACACGGCGTACAGAGGCATTCTTTTAGTCTGTGGATTCTTGTTGTTCGGGATTGGAGGGTATTTTATCTATTATGGCGTATTTTAGAATGTAGTGGCCTGAACTGAAACGCGACCCAAAAAAATCTTCTACAGTGAAGCGACAGTAAGATGCACCATATGAGACAGAACAGCAACACCTCTGTGTCATATCGACACAACCTGTTTAAGACTAATACACAGAGTGATATTTGTTTTAAGGTTCAACTTTTATGATTTAGTCCGAATATGCCAGTAAATTAAGAAAACAGTCATACAATCTTAGTTGGCACAGCATTTGCATTCGTACGATTGGTGAAGGCTCTTTACAGAAACTGCTCACTGGACACTGTATCTGCGGAAATCTCAGACAAGTACAAAAAAAATTGAAGATTCCAACAGTACATGTGTTATTATTAAAAGAGCCTATCCAATAAGTAACTAGACTTCATTGTAAAGGGGGGGATGCTCGACAGACAAAGTTTTTAGTCGTGGTCCCATTTTATTCATAATACGAGACTTACAGAATACAATTCATTAAGTCGAGTATTTATTGGTAAGGGACAATGGCTGGAGTTTTCTGTAGGCATGTCAAATCTTTCAAAATGAAGGGGAGGGTGTAAGTTGGATCAGGCAAAACTAATTAGTCTTAAGGCACACATCATTTTGGGGCTCATCATTGCCTCTTGCGTTGTACTAGGTGTCTACATCATGGGTCTGTTTGGAATTCATGCTGTTTGGCCCGCATTCTTTATCATGATTTCCTTCTTCCTGATGGGTGCAGATATCAAGAATCTGCCAACTATTTTCGTCGGAGCTATTTCCGGTCTGATTTTTGCTTTGCTGTTGGCCACCGCTCTTACTCCACTGCAGCAATCCATTGGCGATCCGGCAGCAACACTGCTACTGGTCTGGATAGCTGTTTTCGTAATCGCTGCCCTGGGAGAAGTACTGCCGATGGTTTGTAACAACTTTGCTTTTGCGTACTTCACCGTTGCTCTTATTGAGATTCCGGTTGTAGCAGAGAAAGCTATCGGAGCTGCAGTACAGAGTGGTATGACTGATCCTGCGGCGATAGCAGCCGCGGCATCGTCTGCTGTAGTGAGCAGTTCGGTGACCTGGGGTCTGACTGCACTCCTGGGTGGTGGATGTGTTCTCGCAGTTATTATTACCCTGATCACCCTTTGCCGCAAGGCGGGTATCCTGCCCCCGGCAGAAGCAGGACACTGATCAATACAACCAGTATAAAAAGGACAGGGGAGTCATCCCCTGTTTTTTTTCACCTTTTTTCCGCATTTGTTCGACAACCTTGGAGAAAATTAAGATCGTTAGAAGGTTTTTTTGGGTTGTATCTTGAAATTAAAGAATGCGGAATACTATTCGTAGTAAAAACTATGCGAAAAGGAGAGTGTATTGCATGCGTTTGAAAGACAAAGTAGCTATCATCACAGGAGGAGCTAACGGAATTGGCGAAGGGGTAGCCATCAAGTTTGCTCAGGAAGGCGCGAAAGTAGTCATTGGTGACCTCAAAGAGGACGAGGTAAAGGCAGCAGAACAAAAGATTAAAGACATGGGTGGAACGGTGCTCGGCGTGGTATGTAACGTAGCCAACAAAGCATCGGTGGACGCAATGGTACAAAAAACCGTTGAGACTTTCGGGACCGTTGACATCCTGATTAACAACGCTGGAATCACCCGCGACGCTATATTCCACAAAATGACCGAAGAGCAGTGGGACCAGGTATTTGATGTTAACTTGAAAGGCGTTTTCTATTGCTGCAAAGCGGTTGTGCCGCTTATGAGGGAAAAGGGTTACGGCAAGATAGTAAACATATCCTCCGTCAGCCGTTTTGGAAACCCTGGTCAGGCCAACTATGCAGCTACCAAAGCCGGATTGGTTGGTTTTACCAGAAACATGGCCAAAGAACTGGGACCCAAGGGTATCACAGTTAATGCGGTTGCTCCCGGATCGGTTGAGACCGCTATGTTCCTGGCAGTTCCTGAGAAAATCAGAGCAATATCTGCAAAAGCCAATGCTCTGCAAAGACCTGGAACAATTGAAGAATTGGCCTATTCCATTCTCTTCTTTGCTAGTGATGAGTCAGCCTATGTAACCGGGCAGTGCCTACAGGTTGACGGCGGAATGATGATGCCCTAACCTAAGAAATTAGCCAAAAACGGGCCGCTGATTCAGTGGCCCGTTTGACTTTATCTTGAATGTGTTTTGCGGAGAGTGCCACCCATTGCTGTAATCGAATTAATGCGTTGACCCACACGCGGCGGTTCAATTACATACCGATTTGGCAATAAACGAAGTTGAAGAGGTTATCGTATTAAACCTATTATAGCAACGAAGGAGTGAAATAAATGGATTACGATTTTAAGGTACTCTTAGTCGAAAAAGAAGACGGTATTGCAACCATTTCTATCAATCGTCCCAAGGTGCTCAACGCATTAAATGATCAGGTCTTCAGAGAACTAAAACAGGTGTTTGAAATGATGGAAGACGATGACGAGGTTAGAGTGGCTGTTATAACCGGTGCTGGAGACAAGGCGTTTGTGGCTGGTGCTGATATTGGCCAGATGTCAACCCATACATTTCTTCAGGCCCGCGATCTGGCTTACCAGAGTTACAAGGCTCAGCAGGTTATTGCCCACTTTTCAAAACCAACCATTGCTGCGGTGAACGGCTTTGCCTTTGGCGGGGGCTGTGAAGTAGCTATGTGCTGCGATATAAGAATTGCTTCTGAGAAGGCTTCATTCGGGCAACCCGAGATTAACCTGGGAATTATTCCGGGTGGCGGCGGTACTCAGAGATTGCCCCGACTGGTAGGTATGGGGATTGCCAAGGAGTTGGTTTATACCGGGAAACCAATCGATGCCAAAAGAGCCTATGAAATCGGCCTGGTAAACAAGGTAGTACCTCATGAAGAGCTCATGAATGAGGTTAAAAAAATGGCCAAGGCCATTATGGCCAAGTCACCTGTTACTCTAAAATTTGCGAAGACAGCCATGGACCTGGGGATTGAAACCGATCTGGAAACCGGCCTGCAGATTGAAAGAGAACTATTTGCTGAGTGTTTTGCTACTGAAGACATGCAGGAAGGTTTGAATGCATTCCTGGAAAAGAGAAAACCGGATTTCAAAGGTAAGTAATTTAACCGGACTACTGTTTTATCTACCGGAATGGACGGTGCAAAAGCAAATCCAGCCGGCCCGCATTTGCTCGAACCTGTTTGTAAAGGTGTGAGAACTGCGCTGATAGCTGATCTTCCTTGATGGATGGCGGCTATAACCATCCTGAACTGTGGTAGACTCTTGCCTGCCGACGATAAAAGTCGGCAGGCTGCTTATTTAATTGCATACTTCTTTATCTTGCGAAATATTGTTGCTCGGGACATTCCCAGATCCTTGGCCGCCAATTCCCGGTTGCCATGGTTCTTTTGAAGGGAGTTGATGATCATCTGTTTTTCAATTTCGTCCTGGCCCAGGTTCTTTTTCCAGAGAGCCGGGGATTTAATAGTGTCCTTTCTTATATCCGCCGGGAGCGCATCTACTGTCAGCACATTTCCGCTCGCAATGTTGACGGCCCGTTCCAATACGTTATTCAACTCTCTGACGTTGCCCGGCCAGTCGTAAGCGATAAGTACCTCCATTGCCTCCGGGTCAACGCGATTAATCTCTTTGCCCAATTTGGGTCCGATTATTTTAATGAAGTGTTCAACCAAACCCGGAATATCATCTTTCCTCTCGCGCAAAGGAGGTATTTCAATATCGATGACCTTAAGCCTATAGTAAAGATCCAGACGGAAATGGCCTTTCATTACTTCATCCTTGAGATTCTTATTGCTGGCAGCGATCACCCGAACATTTACCTGCATGAGCTCCCGTCCGCCGAGCCGCATTATTTTTCCCTCTTCCAGGAACCGCAGCAGGGAACCCTGCAGATCAAGGGGCATTTCGCCAATCTCGTCCAGGAAGAGAGTGCCCTGGTCAGCCAGTTCAAACTTACCGGGATTTCCACCCTTGCGAGCACCGGTAAAAGCTCCCTCTTCATAGCCAAAAAGCTCGCTGGATATCAATTCGCGGGGCAGAGCCGCACAATTGATGGCAAAAAACGGCTCTCCGCAGCGCTTGCTGGCATTGTGAATGGCTTGGGCGAACATTTCCTTGCCTACCCCGCTTTCACCCAGCAAGAGGACATTGGAGTCAGACTTTGCAGCGATTTCTGCCAATCTTAACGTGTAATTCAGTTCCCTGCTGTTCCAGATTATATCGTCGAAGGTGATGGTGGCATGAGCCCCGGATACTTTTTCTATCATGCGTTTGTATTTATGAATCGGCTGTAGAATGACCACCGTGCCCAGAATCTTCTTATTTTTGCTTACCAGTGGAGTACAGCTTACGGTCAGTTTTATCCGGTCATTCCTGCGCTGTATTTCAAGGAGTCTGCTAAGCTCCTTGTTATCTGAAATAGCGGAAAAGAACGGCTCATTATTCGGGGGCATCAATTCTCTCAGAGTTCTGTTCAACTTGGGACCCGGGTCGATTCCCAGGTTATAAGCGGCCAGTTTGTTCATCAGTATGACCCGGCCCTGGCAATCCAGGGCGATTACCCCGTCAGACATTGATTCCATAATAGTTGTCTTATAGAGGCTTTGCATCTCACTATGTTCAAAAGCAGTCTGCAGAGCTATCTGCCTTTCCAGGGCCCGGGAGGCTGCCACTACCATTCCCATGGTGTGGCGGTTAATGGGGTGATATGGTCCGCCAACTGTCAACACCCCGACAAGTTTGTCCTCAAGGTCAAAAATAGGGCACGAGGAACTAATTACGAAGGGAGTAAGATTGCACCAGTACTCATACCCGATCAACTGCATCGGTTTGCGTTCGATGGCGGCAACCGCCCCCGAAGTGGTGCCCATAACCCTTTCCGACCAATCGGAACCTTCGATCAAATTGATGCCGTTTGCATATTCCATGGCTTCCCGGTCCCCGGCGCGGGCCAGAATATATCCCCTGTTGTCGCTCAAGCTGAAAAGATATCCTGACCCTTCCGTGTACTCTCGCAAATTGGCCATCATAGCGATGGCATGCGTGAGCAGGGTTCGATTGCTGGTCTTTCGCAATCCCAGCTCAATATCAGTCAGCACTACATCACAGCATGTCTTATACGGGTTCACCTGATATCCTTCACTGCGTTGCCATGAGTCACGCACCTCCCGGGAAATTGAAATTCCCGGGCACTCTCCGGTTTCCCGCAGCGATTTCCAGATATGTATCCCTTTTTCGGCAGTTTCCAGCATAACTACACCTCACGATCATGCGTACATAGTATGGCTTGTTCCTCGAGTATCATTGAGACTCTCAAGAGACTTGATGAGAGTCTCAATGATACTTTAC
The DNA here is from genome assembly GCA_050951725.1 of Syntrophomonadales bacterium. Taxonomy (GTDB): domain Bacteria; phylum Bacillota; class Syntrophomonadia; order Syntrophomonadales; family DTU052; genus DTU052. Next base: position 75,705 of record JBMNJO010000025.1, read on the forward strand.
CGCTATTATTCGGAATAAGCCAGCAATTGATTATTATCAATAAGTGCCTAAATTGCGGGTATTGGCGAATAATTAAAATTTTTGATGTTATCTGGCACAAATATTGCAATTTTAAAAATTGGGTCCAAAACGCGTTAAGGGGGGCTAAAGAGAAAGGTTTAACAATTTTGGACCTTCCTTAATTAATTGCACGCATTACGCAAACGGCAGACAAAATGCCTTCTTTGTGTAATTGCTCTGTTGGAAGGAGTGATTTGGGGTTTAGTCATACGAGTGATAGCAGCAACAATAACATGAATTTGGAGGTATCGAAATGGCATCTGTTTACGAAAGTCGTTTTTGGACGAAGTCATACAACTGGAAAGCACAAAAATCTATCAATTATCCCAAAACACATGCGTATTATTTTTTCCGCGACGCCGCGATATACAACCCTGAAAAGACCGCTACCTGGTTCTACGGAGCGACCATCAACTATCGCGACTTATATCAAAAAGTCTGCCGCCTGGCAAATGTTTTTGTGGAACAGGGAATAAAAAAGGGTGACCGGATTGGTTTCCTGATGCCTAACTGTCCTCAGTTCGTCATTGCCTACTGGGCGACTCTCATGGCCGGGGCCGTAGTCGTAAACCTCAACCCTCTGTACACTAAGGAAGAGTTAAGGTACCTTTTTATAGACGCTGATTTGAGCTGCGTCATCGCCTACGATCCCCTGGTTCCGGTGATAAAAGAACTCAACCAAGAATTAAAAATCCCTAACGTTATAATAACCAGGCTCTCTGACTTCATGCTCAATACCCCGGTCAGCACCCCTGAACAGCTTGGGTTGGAAGAAGGTTGGCTGCATTTCTCGCAGCTGCTGGAAACCACTGAGCGGCAGTTTCCTCCCATAGTCGATATCAAATGGGATGATCCCGCGGTGATCCAGTACACCGGAGGAACTACCGGTGTTCCGAAAGGCGCAGTACTGACCCAGTATAATATAATTGCCGGTGCAATGAGCTGTGTCCTTTGGAGCCAGGCCGCGGTAGACCGCATTCCCCCGGAAAAAATGAGCGTATTAGCCGTCCTGCCCTTCTCGCATGTGTACGGTGAGATCTGCTGCCTCTGTTGGGCTGCCTGGACGGTCGGTACCATGATAATCCTGCCCAGATTTGATATAGATGAGATGTTCGACACCCTTAATAAATTTGATCACATTACCTACTGGCCGTGTGTCCCAACCATGGTGCAGGCTCTGTTCTATCACCCCCGGGTTAACGAAATCGACTGGCACGAAAAAATCCTTTATACCGGAACCGGTGCGGCTCCGGCACCGTTGGCATTGATAAACAAATGCCGCCAGATGGACTTTTCATTCCATGAAGGATACGGAATGAGTGAAACTACCGCTCTCGCTATCAGCACTCCCTACAACGGCTTTAGACCCGGCAGTACCGGGGTCCCCTATACTGACGTGGACCTCCGTCTGGTAGATGAAGACGGCAACGACGTTCCTCTGGGCCAGCCAGGAGAGATCTGGATGAAGAGCCCTTATGTCATGAAGGAATATTGGAGAAAACCTGAAGAAACAGCTAGTGTGTTCACCGAAGACGGCTGGCTTAAGAGCGGTGACGTGGCCTACATGGATGAGGATGGTTATGTTTACATCGTTGACCGGACTAAAGACATGATCATCGCCGGCGGGTTTAACATCTATCCTCGTGATATCGATGAAGTGCTTGTCAAGCATCCCAAGGTTGCCGACGCCATGGCCATTGGGGTTCCCGATGAATACCGCGGTGAAAATGTAAAAGCATTTATTCAGCTGAAACCAGGGGTTGAAAGTGCAACTGCTGAAGAAATGATCGCCTTCTGCCGCGAACATCTGGCCGCCTACAAGGTGCCCCGTTTAATCGAATTCCGTACGGAACCACTGCCGAGAACCAACACCGGTAAAGCACTGCGGCGGATCCTGCGCGATGAGGAGATCGCGAAATCGAAAAAATAGGATACTTAGAATGACGATAAGAAAAAGGCTACCTGGATAACAGGCAACTCGGAACGCACACCATACCCGCTTTCAGGTTTAAGTACCTGGAAGCGGGTTATTTATAATGTGACCGGTCGGTACGGCGGTGGATTGGGTTCCTCCTGCCAGATAAAGGAGATGGTTACCGGGCGGCACCCAGTGGCCATCCTTTTTGGTGCAAAAGTCGCCAAAATGTTTTCGAATAAAGCTTTTCCAAGTACATTATGGTAATATATATAGAAAGTGTATCGTCATTTCCCAGTTGATAACACAGCAACGAAGCACAAATATACATGCCCAAGTCACTTCAATTGACCAACCACATCGCACCAACATCCATTACCAATATCCCGCAACCTTTATCCACACAATCCATCCTTAACTACAGGATTTATACGTAGAAGGGAGGGTGTATTCTGGTTTCCCGGTGGCGATCAAGCAATACATAAGAAGGAATCATTATCTCTACTTGAATAATCCCAAGCAAGGTCTTCATTTTGCTGCCTGCTTTGTTGGTCGGCAAAGCACTGAGCTGTATAGGAATGCGGTTCGGGGAAGCAGATCTCAAAATGAACAATCAGGAACCCAAAAGCAACAGCCTCATATCACATTCTGCCTCCAGGATTTTTATCAACCATCAGGATCAGGAGATGATGTGGCGAGAGCTTCATCAAAAGCCTGAGCTCCGTGAGGGTTTGCGCCGGGAGATTCGGGATTCATGGGAGCGCAGCTACAGCTATGGTGTTGATCCTGAGAGAACCAGTGCTATTCATCTGACGCAGCACGAATTTGTTAAAGCCCGCCAGGAATCGGAATACCTTATGGAGACTGCTTCATCGGTAATGGGGGGGTTGATGGAGTTTATTGCCGGGACCGGCTTTGTCCTGGTGTTAACCGATGCCAACCTTTGTGTACTCTCGGTTATGGGAGACCGACAGTCGTTGAACGAAGCACGCGGCGGAGGACTGGTAGAAGGTACTATTTGGCCGGAGGAACTGGTCGGAACCAATGCGAGCGCCTTGGCGGTTGCTCTGGCCCGTCCCATATCAGTGGTTGGTTATGAACACTTTTGCCGCATCGCCATCCCGGCTGCCAACTGCGCCGCACCAATCATAGATGGTGGAAAGATTATCGGGGTATTAGGGATGGAGGCTCCCTATTGCCGCTTTAACACTCATACTTTGGGAATGGTAATGGCTTCGGTCAAACATATTGAATCAAAAATGGTCTTGGAAAGAGCCACCAAGTATAACGAGCACCTGATTGAGTCGATGTCGGAAGCGGTTATGGTAGTCGACGACCGCAACGCCCTGTCATACATCAACGAAAACTGCTGCCGCTTGTTCCGCAGAAAACGCGCCGAAGTAATCGGCCAAAACATCTATGACGTTTTGGGTCATCATCCCGATAATCATTATTTTGTCAGCCTGGCAACCGGGCGTATAGCCACCAATGAAACCGTGATGCTGAACGTTGGTCAGGAACGGATTAAATGCCACGTGACCTGCAACCCGCTCAATTATTCAGAACCTCCCTGTATAGGGACCCTGCTTATAATACGGGAAAGTAAACATGTCGACCACATGGTTCGCAGCTGGATTGGCAGCAATGCCAAGGTGACATTTGCAGATTTGGCCGGGGAGAATCAAAGCTTCCTGGAAGTCAAAAAACTGGCCATGGCTGCCTCCTCATCAAACTCTAATGTGTTACTCCTGGGAGAAAGCGGGACCGGGAAAGACATGATTGCCCAGGCAATGCATAACGCCGGTCCGCGAAAGAATAACCCTTTTGTGGCCATCAACTGCGCCGCACTGCCCAAGGAATTGATCGGCAGCGAGCTTTTTGGTTACGAGGAGGGGGCTTTCACCGGTGCCAGAAAAGGGGGCAACATAGGCAAGTTCGAACTGGCGGACCAGGGTACCATCTTCCTGGATGAGATAGGAGATATGCCTCTGGACCTGCAGGCTTCCCTGCTCAGGGTACTGGAGGAAAAGAGCATTATGCGCCTGGGAGGAAACAAGCTTATACCGGTCAATGTCCGGATTATCGCGGCGACCAACAAGGACCTGGAATCGGAAATAAGTCTTAGAAGATTTCGTCGTGACCTCTACTACAGGCTCGGAGTAATACGGATTACCATTCCCCCTCTACGGGATAGACCGGATGACGTTATAATGCTGGCCCGGTACCTGACTCATAAGATATGCCAACGATTGAACAAACCGCCTTACATTGTGGCACCGGACGTCATTGAAGCCTTTCTGCGATATCCCTGGCCGGGAAATGTCAGGGAGATGCAGAATGTGCTTGAAGGCGCCATTCAGCTGTCAACTCAGCCGGTTATCACCTATGAGATGATCAAACGCTATCTCAGTCTGCCGCCAAAATCCCTGGTTGAGGCAGAAACTGAGCTGGATAATACCGAAGCTGAAGTATCAATCAGTTCCCTGGAGAGGATCATGGTCAAAAAATACCTCCACAAGTTTAACAATAACAAAAGCAAGACCGCCAAGGCCCTGGGTATATCGCGCAAGACCTTATACCGGTGGATCAAGGAATACGGTATTTCTGATTAACCGATGCGGTGCAGGCTGGTGACGCGTTGAATGTGACCGAAGTATGGTTCTTTGATCACTCACTGATGGGAAAAAGAATTGTCCTTCTGTCACACTGAACGCATTAAGATGGTTTCAAGCTTGCCTTTGCTGTGTTTCTAATGATGCTTAATGATACACAACCCTTTGACTGGTGTGGCGCCAGGAAACATGATTGACGCATTTTAGCTGCGTCTAGCGAGATCTATTGTGTCGAAATTCTGAGGAAATAAAAAATTCTGAATAAATTGATCAATGCACAACAACCCCTTTATCTGAATACCCGAAGCGAAGCGATGCCCCTCTGTTGCCGAGTCGATTAATGTCAAAACAGGAAGCCGCAACCGATTTGGCATACGAATTGCAGTTATGCCTATTGAAACCAAGGAGCAACAGACATGTGCAATCGGTAACGGAGGTGATGCTTTCGGAGCTTCGCATTCTGTCAGGTGAAATTGGTATCGTAATTGTTTATTCAAAGAGGGGGTTTAAAAATGATTTTGACTGAAGAGATTCTTGCACGACGGCCGTGGATCAAGCAGTATGACTGGAAGGTGCCCTGGTCCTTCAATTATCCGAAATTTCCTGCCTGGCATCTTATTCGTAATGCTTCGAATGGTGTTCCTCATAGACCTGCTACCTGGTTCTATGGTACGGAAATGACTTATCTGGAACTATACCGGGCTTGCATACGGCTGGCCAATAAATTGATTGAACTGGGGGTAAAGAAGGGAGACCGTATTGGGATTTTACTGCCCAACTCCCCGCAGTTTAACCTGGCTTACTGGTCTACGCTTATAACCGGAGCAGTGGTGGTAAACCTGAATCCGCTGTACACCTATGAAGAATTGAAGGGTATTGCTGCAAATACTGGCATAACCGGGCTATTCACTTTCGATTTGGTTTTACCTAATGTAAAGGCCTTATGCAAAGCGGTTGATATTCCACTGGTTATTGTAACGAGGCTCAGCGATTTCATTAACGGGGCCGGAATCAGCACTCCCGAAGAACTGGGTCTTGAGGAAGGCTGGCATCATCTCTCCCGGCTGCTCGAGCAGAGTACCAATAACATACCACCCCGTATTCCGATTGCCCAGGATGACCCGGCGATAATTCAATTTACTGGAGGCACAACCGGTGTTCCTAAAGGGGCAGTCCTGACCCAGGCTAATGTGGTGGCAGCAACGGTTATAGTAAGCAGATGGGGCGGGACGACTATTGATGACGTTCCTCTCGACCGGCGTTGGGTTTTCTGCACCTTGCCATACTTCCATGTATATGGCGAGGTTTGCTGCATACTGTATTGTGTGTTCACCTGCGCCACCCAGGTTATCCTTCCCCGGTGGGACACCAATGAGGTGGTAGCGACACTCAAGCAGCATAAGGAGATTGTCTATTGGCCATGCGTACCAACTATGCTGCAGGCGGTGCTTGACCATCCCGAAGCATGGGATCTGGATCTTAACCTTAAAACAGATTTTGTCGGCACCGGAGCCGCGCCCTGCCCAAAAGAACTGATTGAGAAGGCCCTGGACTTTGACATCTATTACAGTGAAGGCTGGGGTATGAGTGAAACCTTTGCCCTGGGCATTTCCAATCCGGTACAGGGACCGAAGAAAATCGCGAGCTGCGGGATACCAATGCCGGATTATGATGTCCGCTTGGTAGATCCGGATACCCTGCAGGATGTGCCATTGGGTGAACGCGGTGAGATCTGGATTAAGGGCCCTACCGTGATGAAAGAGTACTGGAATAATCCGGAGGAGACAAAGAGGTCTTTGATTGATGGTTGGCTTCGGACCGGTGATGTGGCCTATATGGATGACGAGGGCTATGTCTTTATCGTGGATCGCACCAAGGACATGATCATCGCTGGTGGTTATAATATTTATCCCCGTGACATCGATGAGGTTCTGTTCAAGCACCCCAAGGTCAAGGACGCCATTGCAGTCGGTATCCCTGATGAATACCGGGGAGAAACAGTGAAGGCTTTTGTTCAATTGGTGGAAGGGGCAGAGGTAACCGCGGAAGAACTCACAGCGTTCTGCAAGCAGCACCTGGCAGCCTATAAGGTTCCAAAACTTTTTGAGTTTCGGGCCCAGCTCCCCAGAACCGATACCGGCAAGGCTTTACGGCGCAAATTACGGGAAGAAGAGATCGCCAAAATGAATAAATAGATTAGTTTTACCAAATTATCATTTATTTATTTGTGAAAACAGTTATTATTATATATAGGAACAAGATTACTAAGTGCCTACATTATGGAAACTAGCATTGGGATTCAGGTTGCCTTTGCGGTTTAGCATGAATAATCACATAACCTGGTGTTTCTATAAAAAGCACGATCTTAATACGCATCTACATTCCCGCTACCAGGTTGCATTCGAGCGACGAAAGGGGGTGTCAGGGGAAACAATCGTCTGACGACACAGTGTTCGGGCAGCAACTTTTATTAGGACAATACGAAACGGGAGGTAGAACTGGTGAAGAGAAGAATCAAAAAAGTAGCAGTGCTTGGTTCAGGTACCATGGGGAGCGGAATTGCCGCGCAGTGTGCAGCTACGGGTATAAGAAGTTATCTTCTGGATATCGTGCCACCGAATCTCAGCGATGCAGAAAAGGCCAATCCGGCAGCAAGGAACAAGATTGCCGAGGCCAACAAGGGCAATCTTCTCAAGTCCCGTCCAGCCCAGCTGTATGACAAAGCCGATGCAGATTACATTACTGTCGGCAACATGGAAGACAACCTTGAATGGCTGAAGGAGTGCGACTGGATAGTAGAAGCAGTCCCGGAAAACCTGGCGATCAAGAAAGATGTTCTGAAGAAAATTGAGCCGTTCATCAAGCCGGGAGCCATCGTAAGTTCGAATACCTCTACCATTTCAATCACCCTCATGGCTGAGGATATGCCCTTAGAATTCAGAAAGAACTGGCTGGGGACTCACTTCTTCAACCCGGTCCGCTATATGAAACTTTTGGAAATCATTCCGGGCAAGGATACTGATCCCGAAGTATTACAGTTTATGGCGGATTTCGGTGAGCGGGTTCTGGGTAAGAGCATCGTATGGTGTAAAGATACCCCAGGATTTATCGCCAATCGTTTCGGCAACCAGGGTGGACCGTCCATAGGCCGGTTGATGAAAGAGCTGGACCTGACCTTCTCGGAAATCGATGCGATTTGCGGTCCGGCAATCGGCAGACCCAAAACCGGTTCCTTTGGCTTGATGGACCTGGTTGGACTCGATATTGCTGTAAACGGTACCCAGTCAATCCAAAGTGTACTGTCTGATCCCGCCGAGAAAGAACTTTACGAGGTACCCGAGTTATTCCTCAAGATGAAAGAAAAGAACATGCTGGGGAACAAGACCAAAGGCGGTTTCTACAAGAGAGTCGGCAAAGAAAAACTGATGCTGAATCCTGAAACCTTCGAATATGGACCCCAGAAACCTGCGGAGTTCCCGAGCCTTGACAAGGCCAAAGCTGCCAGGAGCCTGCCGGAAAAACTGGCTGCATTCTACGAAGGTGACGACAAAGCAGCCCAGCTGGTCTGGAAGATGAACAGCGGCACTCTGCAGTATGCAACCAAGAAGATACCCGAAATATCCGATGACATAGTCAACATTGACAACGCTATGGAGTGGGGTTACAACCATCAGGCCGGTCCCTTCAAGATGTGGAACGGACTGGATCTTCCGAAGTATGTAGCTCGCATCGAGGAAGAGGGCGGTTCGGTAGCTCCCTGGGTCAAAGAAATGTTTGACGCCGGAATCACTGCCTTCTACAAGTCGGAAGACGGCGTTGATTATTACTATTCCATTCCGGACAAGGCTTACAAGCCTGTGCCAGCCAACCCGAAAGCGGTTAATTTCCTCAAGCTCAAGCAGGACAACAAGGTTGTATTCTCTATGCCCGCTGGAACCCTTTATGATATCGGCGATGGCGTAGTCTGCCTGCAGTTACATTCAAAGAACAATGCAATCTCAGAAGATCTGATCGCGGCCATGGAAGCAGCCCAGGCTGAACTGGCCAAGAACTGGGAAGGTATGGTCATTACCGGCGGCGGCAAGAACTTCTGTGTCGGAGCAGATCTGACCGGTGTAGTCCAGGCTATTCAGACCGGCGCCTGGGATCAGTTGGATGCAGCTCTCAAGCGGAACCAGGATGCCATGATGGCGAACAAATATTCACTCAAGCCCGTGGTAGTGGCTCCTTATGGCCAGACTCTGGGAGGCGGCTGTGAGATTGTGCTGCAGTGTGCTGCCGCTCAGGCAGTAGCTGAGACCTATATCGGTTTAGTTGAAGTGGGAGTAGGCCTGCTGCCCGCTGCCGGCGGATGTAAGGAAGCAGCGTTGAGAGCGATCGCAGCAGTGCAGGGCATTCAGGGGCCCGTTCTCGTGGACCATATGATTGCTCCTTTCCAGAACATGGCTACAGCCAAGGTTGCTACCAGCGCCAAGGAAGGTAAGAAACTGGGATACCTGAGACCTACCGACGGCATATCCATGAACCCGGTACTCCAGATCGCAGATGCCAAGAAACAGGTACTGAGGCTGATCGAAGACGATTACAATCCACCAGTCAGCAGACCCGTTCCGGCTCCCGGTAAGAATGACACCGCACTGCTGAAACTGGGCGTAAAACAAGCCGTTCTGGCAGGCATGGCCAGTGAATACGATTGGTTTATCGCCTGCAAGATCGCGGATGTTATGGCTGGCGGTGATGTTGTAAAAGGCGCCATGATTACCGAGCAGTACTTCCTGGATCTGGAGAGAGAAGCGTTCTTGAGTCTGTGCGGTCAGCAGAAGACCCAGGACAGAATCATGTCCCTGCTGAAGACCGGCAAGCCGTTGCGCAACTAGGGTTTGGTTAGGTATTAAAAAATCGGGGAGGTAAGACAAGTGAGAGAAGCTGTTATCGTATCCGCAGTACGCACTGCCGGTGGTAAGGCTCCCAGGGGGACCTTAAGAGACACCCGGCCCGAGTTCTTGGGAAAACTTTGTATGGAAGAAGCCATTAGAAGATGCGGACCGAATTTTAAGGCTGAAATGATAGACGATGTAATCTGGGGCGCTGCTACCCCGGAACAATCCTGCGGTATGAACACCGCCCGGATAACTGCTCTTTATGCCGGGATTCCGGAACACGTACCTGCAGTAACCGTCAACCGTTTCTGCTCCTCGGGTTCGCAGGCTATTGCCTTTGCAGCCGAGGGTATCATTGCTAACCGCGCCGACATAGTACTGGCCGGGCGGCATTGAGCACATGAGCATGATCGCCATGGGCGGTGTAACCAGACCCAACCCGGATCTGGTACTCGATCCCGAGGTATCCAAGGTATACACCAGCATGGGTCAGACCGCTGAGAATGTGGCCAGCCGCTACAACATCAGCCGTGAAGATCAGGACCTCTTCGGCTACAACAGCATGAAGAAAGCTTCTGCCGCTGAAAAAGCTGGCAAGTTCAAGGATGAGATCGTACCTGTGCCGGTCAAGATCACAACCCTGGGCCCGGATGGCAAGCCGGTGACCAAGGAGATCCTTTATGATTATGAAGAAGGTATCCGGCATGATGTATCCCTTGAAGGGATGGCCAAGCTCCGTCCGGCTTTTGTACCCGGTGGCACCGTAACTGCTGCCAACTCTTCCCAGACCACTGACGGATCAGCAGCTGTCATGGTGATGGAAAAACAAAAAGCTCTTGAACTGGGTATTAAACCGCGTCTAAGATTTGTTGGCTTCGCGGTAGCCGGTTGCGGACCGGATGAAATGGGTATCGGCCCGGTATTTGCGGTGCCCAAGGTATTGAAACGGACCGGCCTGGAACTCAAGGACATCGGCCTGGTTGAGCTTAACGAAGCCTTTGCTTCCCAGTCGCTCTACTGCATCCGGACTTTAGGATTAAATCCGGACATCGTCAACGTAAACGGCGGCGCTATCGCCATGGGACATCCCATGGGTGCAACCGGAGCCAAGCTGACCGCTACCCTGATGTATGAGATGGAGAGACGGGATGTTAAGTACGGTATGGTAACAATGTGCATCGGCGGCGGCCAGGGTGCAGCTACCATATTTGAACTCATTAAATAAGAGATTCGGGAAACTCTTTCCCTGAGATTATTGGCCCAGAGGTGGGGGGACCCAGCCAAGCGGGTCTCTCCACTGGTCATTTTATCGGTTTTACCAGTTCACAAAGAAGGAAGGTTGAGACATGGCCTACAAATACGCTTATAACACCAGAGATATTAAATTCATTCTTAAGGAATGGCTCCCGGTAGACGAGATACTGGCCTATGACCGGTACAAGGACTATTATACCAAGGATGACTTTGATACCATTATCGACCAGGTCCGCAAGGTAGCAGCCGAGGTTATTGCTCCTACCGCGGAAGAGGGCGATGACATAGGGGTCCGTTATGAGAATGGTCAGGCTTATATACCCCCTTCGTTCCATGCCGTTTACCGCTTTATGCAGGATAATGGCTGGGGTTCCAGCAATATTGACGATAACGCTGAAGGCGCTCTGCCGCACGTTTTGAATGGCTTTTTGCTAGAGATTGAGGCAGCGGCTAACCCGGCTTTCATGCCCTATGTGGGAGCAGGAAGCGGGGCGGCAGCAGTTATCCAGCATTTCGGAACCGAAGAACAGAAACAGAGATTCCTGCCCAAGATGTTTGATGGCACCTGGTCCGGAACCATGTGTCTGACCGAGCCGACTGCCGGTTCAGACGTTGGGGACCTCCTTTCCAAGGCATATCCTACCGATGAGCCGGGGATTTACATGCTCAAAGGGCAGAAGATATTCATAACTGCTGGTGACCGTGATGATGTCGAAAATATTATCCACCTGTATCTGGCCCGGGTAGAGGGCGCAGCGCCCGGAACCAAGGGGCTCTCACTCTTCATCGCCCCCAAATACTGGGTGAATGAGGATGGCACCCTGTCGGACAACGATGTTCAGTGCGCCGGGGTAGAACACAAACTGGGACTTAAGGGGTCAGCCACTGCAGCTCTGGTAGTGGGCGAGAACAACAACTGCCGGGGCTGGATACTGGGAGATCCGCCGGATGAGAATGGCAAGGGTCAGGGTATGGCCCAGATGTTCCAGATGATGAACGAGGCCCGGGTTGATACCGGCCGTCTGTCGACTGCTGTGGCTGCCAATGCCTATTGGAATGCAGTTGCCTACGGAAGAGAGCGCGTTCAGGGCCGTCTTTTGACTAATCCCAAAGCTGGTCGGGTTACCATCGACAAGCACGAAGATGTCAAGAGAATGTACCTCCTGAACAAGGCTACCACTGAGGCCTGCCGGGCGCTTCTGGGCAAGGCTTACTACTATGAAGATGTTCGTATATATGACCCCGATCCTGCTCGCCGCGACTGGGCTCAGAGGAATCTGGACATGATAACCCCGCTCTGCAAAGCTTACCCCAGTGACGAGGCCTGGATACTGACCGCCGAATCACTGCAATCCTACGGCGGATATGGCTACTGCGAAGATTACCCGGCAGCCAGCGCCACCCGGGACTGCAAGATCTGGTCCATCTGGGAAGGGACCAACTTCATTCAGTCATTGGACCTGATAGGTCGTAAATGGCGGCAGAACAAGGGTCAGGACTTCGCAAACACTCTGAAACAAATATCCGATTTCATCGCCGAGAATAAGGGCAAGATCGAAGGTTTCGACCGGGAGATCGACCACCTTGAAAAGGCATTAAAGGCATACTGGGAGATCCAGGGAGCAATACTCCAGTTTATGACCTCCGGCAAGGTTGGTCTGATGCCGGTTTATGCCCGCCGGATTCTAACTGCTACCTCCCAGCTCTACTGCGGTTACCTCCTCCTTGATCAGGCCAAGATCGCCCTGCAGAGGATGGCGGAACTGGGTAAAGATCACTTTGACTACAACTTCTATCTCGGGAAGGTTTTCTCGGCTCGTTACTACCTCAACAATGTTGTGCCGAATGTATGGCACATCAGTGAAATCATCAAGATTGGTGATATGTCAGTAGTTGAAGCTCCGGATGAAATTTTCGATTATTAAGAATTATTAGAAGGGTGTATCACCACTTACAAAGAAATACTTTGTTGTGGCATCGTTTTGTCACTGTTGCATGTCACTGACTGGAATAATGATAGCCTTCGCCCCTGCGAAGGCTATCAACATCTTAAAAAGGGAAAGGAGAATTGATTGTGAGGACCAAACAGGAGTATATTGACGGACTTCGCAAAAAGAACCCCAACCTTTGGTTCAACGGGTCAAAACTGGACCGGCTCGATCCCATGCAGGAAGGGGCTATCAATGTCATGGGGCTCACCTTCGATGCCGCATTCGATCCGGATTTAAAAGACCTGTGTACTGCAACCTCGCACCTGACTGGAGAAACCATCAACCGGTTCAACCATATCCACCAGAGCCCCGATGATCTCCACAAGAAGCAGGATATGACCCGCGCGTTATGCAATCAAGTGGGCACCTGTATTCAAAGGTGTATGGGAGTCGATGCTGCCAACGCTATCAATGCCGTTTCCTTCGAAGCAGCCAAGAACCCGAACAAGGCTACGGAATACCATCAGAACTTCCTCAAGTGGCTGGAATACTTCCAGACAAACGATCTGGTAGCGAGCTGTGCCCAGACTGATGTTAAAGGGGAAAGATTAAAAAGGCCCGCCCAACAGACAGACCCTGACCAGTACCTGCGGGTGGTAGAAAAGAAGAGTGACGGGATCGTGGTTCGGGGCTGTAAGGTCCATATTTCGGAGGCTTCTATATCCGACGAGATCCTGGTGGTACCCAACCGCGCTCTGATGAAAGACGAAACGGATTATGCCGTATGTTTTGCTGTTCCATCTGACCATCCGGAGATCAAGCAGGTAGTATCCTTCCATAACCCAACCAAGAGAGATTATCTGAGAGGTCCGAAGAGAACTGGTTATACTGATTCCTACATTATATTTGATGACACCTTCATTCCCTGGGAGCGGGTATTCCTGTGCGGTGAAGTGGATCATGGCGGAATAGCCGCTTTATTATTTGCCCTGTTCCACCGCCACAGCTATTCCGGCTGTAAACCTGCCTGCCTCGACTTTATACTCGGCCTGGCGGCGGGTGCGGCTCACATCAACGGCATCGAAAAAACCCCACATGTCAGGGCCATGCTCTCTGAACTCATAATGACAGCCGAATTGGGATACGCGGCTGGCTTTACCGCTTCTTCGTTGGGCAAACCTGAGGTTTATATACCTGGATACGGTCCGGTCCCCTATGGTCCCGGCAGCTATATCCCGAATTCCATTTACGCCAACGTAGGAAGGTGCCTGACGGGAGAAGCTGTTTTCCACGAGCAGGAGATCCTCTGTAATATCGCAGGGGGAATCCCGGCCACCTTCCCAACTGAGAAAGACCTGCTCAATCCAGAACTCAAACCCTTCCTGGAAAAGTATATCAACCGCAATCCCAAGATACCCGTAGAAGACCAGTGGAGATTCTGGCTGCTGTTTGTTGATGCCACCACCTCACATTCCGCCGGTTCCGGAAACTACGGGAACTACCACGGCGGAGGCTCCCCAATTATGGAGCAGATTGCCATCACCAGCCAGTATGATATCAGGAAGAGAAGAGATACCGTCTACAAGATGGCTGGCATGTCGGTAGTTGCAGATAAAAATATCAAGGTAATGGGTGAGTAGGCAAATACGATATACAGTTCTGAAGTAACACAATTATCCAAGCCCCTGACTAAAAAGTTCAGGGGCTTTACCTATTTCGGGGACACCTTTTATTTCGCAAGGTGTTCCCGAAATAGTAAAAACATTTAGTAAGGTGTCCCCAAAATAGCTAAACATTTAGTAAGGCTCCCGAAAATAGCAAAATAGAGGGGTCCCCCAAAAAGCTCGCATAAAATTGGGTTCGTAGAACCACAACTGTCAAAATAGAGAATTTTGCAAAATCCAGGATCTTAGAACCTTTGCTGCCAAACTTGGGCAACGCATAATCCTTCTGACCGAAGGCTGCCAGGATTGGAGGCAGCACGCGATGAGGGAAACTCAGCGTTCTTTGTTCAGTTTCGGCGACAAATACCCGATCAAACCCGGTGTTGTTTACACCGTTTCTGGTTCACAAAGAGTTCATATCTTTGCCATGCTTTTATCATGAATAATGGGTAAATTAATAACAGCTTAGTGGAAGGGGGTGAAAAAGTGAGAAGAGCTTTAGTTTTTGCAGTAGCTCTGATCATGGTGGTTGGTGCAGTATCCTTTGCCTGGGCAGGGGATGCCTCGACCAAGAATGCTAACCAGGCTAATGTTCCGCAGTTGCAGATCAGCGATGCCCAGAAGGCAAAGCTGACTTCGCTCTGGACACAGATCCTTGAAGTGAAGAAGGAGATCCTGAAGGATAATCTGAAAAAAGGGGTTATTACCCAGGATCAGTACAATGCAATGGAAAAACGATTAGACGCCCGGTTGGAGGCAATTAAATCAGGGAAATTCACCCCGGGGATGCGCCATAAGATGCACAAGGGCATGAGTCCCGACAAGGACCGATGCCCGCAGGGCTGTGCCCGCTGGCAGCAACCCCAAACACAAAGCTAAAGCAGGGAGCAGGTCTTTACCTGCTCCCCACCAAACAACGGGAATTCTTAAAGGATCCCCTCAGCGACAGCATTCTCAATCCAACTCCGAATTTCATCACGGACTCTTTCAAATTCAGCAAGGATGACCTCTTCGTTTCCGCTGACAGCCGCTGGGTCCGGAAAACTGTGATGGATCATGGCCCTGGCATTTGGTAACCAGGGGCAGCTTTCCCGCGCACTGTCGCAGACAGTTACCGCATAATCAATATCAGTGTCCGTGAATTCCTCGATGCTCTTCGAACGGTGTCCACTCAGATCCACCCCGATTTCTTTCATGGCTGCGATGGCAAACGGATTGACCCGCAGTGGCTCTGTTCCCGCACTGAAGACCTCATAACGGTCCCCGTACATAGAGCGCAAAAGCCCTTCGGCCATCTGTGACCGGGCTGAGTTCTGAGTGCAGACGAACAGTACCTTCCTTTTATCCATACTGTGCTCCTGTCTCGTTAAAGCCGGTTATATATTAGTAAGTATTATACAGTGATCAAACATCAACCGCCAACAGATGGTTCGTTACTGGTCCGCCCTTTAATAACAGCGGCCTTTTTTTGGATGACGAAAAGGGGAGGTGCAAAATGGGATTGGGATGATTGTGACAATTTGGTACGATCATAATATTCCCTCCCGTTGAATTACAATTAATTACATTGATTGGCATTTGAGGCTACGAGGGATATAATATATGTGTCAAAATGACGAATGATGTCGGCAGAGGGAGGATATCAAAGTGAATCGAGGTATCGCGAAGATCCCCTATCGGGATACTTGGCTGAACACAACGGATAAAAGAGATGTCTCACCTGGTCAAGTAAGACAGGTAGTTGCCGAATCATGGCAAAGATGTCGCAAGTTTGGGATTCGCCCGTATCAAAACATGACGGTCAGGGTAAAAACCCAAACCGAGATGGACGAGATCATGGATAAGACTAGGAGCTTAAGAGCGGTCGCGTGTCCACATATGGAGCGGATGTTACAATTCGTCCAGGAATCGGGGTTGGTTGTTGTACTTACCGATGAGGAAAGCTGTGTTGTAGCGATTAATGGTAACCCGGAGACTTTGAAAGAGGTCAGGGCCATGGGCTTCCAGATCGGCTCAGTTTGGGCCGAAAATGAGGTGGGAACCAATGCCATTGGCACTACTGCCTTGTTAAAACAGGCGATCCAAATTTCCGGAACTGAACACTACTCAGCCAAGTTTCATCGCTGGACCTGTTCTGCAGCACCGATCCTACAGGATAACACCTTGAAGGGAATCCTCGGCATCTTTGGACCGAGCAGCAGTTTACATAGCCATACGCTGGGGATGGTGGTGGCAGCAGCCCAGGCGATTGAGATACATCTGCAGAAAGAAGAGCAGTATAGACGTCAGTTCGTTCTTCACAGCCAATTAAATGGTGTTTTTGAAGCCCTGGCTGAAGGGGTAATTGTCCTTGACAAAAACGGATATGTACAGCAAGCTAACCTCGCTGCCCGACAGATTCTGAATTCCAGCCCGGCAGATATTGTAGGAAGTGACGCCCTGGAACTGATCCACGATCATAGAGAAGAAATAAAGCGGCTCCTGGAGCAAGGGCAGGAATGTGAATTCGAGTTCATCCCGGATAACAGACAGAGTTCAAGTCACGCCACCGGAATTGGCAAACCGATCATTGACCGTGAAAAACAGGTCATCGGGGCTACAATTATTCTGCGTCCCATTGCTCAGGTTCGGCAATTGGTGGCCCGGATGACAGGAGCCAAAGCGCGGTTTACCTTTGATTCCATAATCGGACAGGAGCCGTCGCTTAAAAACGTTATCAAGCTGGCAAAGATTGCGAGCCGCACCAGTTCCAATGTCCTCATGCAGGGTGAGAGCGGGACCGGAAAAGAAGTCTTTGCCCAGGCAATTCATAATGGTAGCAGCCGGCGTAATGGACCGTTTGTCGCAGTAAATTGTGCCGCCCTTCCCCGTGAACTGGTGGGCAGTGAGCTGTTCGGTTATGACGAAGGGGCTTTTACCGGAGCCAAGCGGGAAGGCAGGCCGGGGAAGTTTGAACTGGCTAATGGCGGCACCCTTTTACTCGACGAAATTGGGGACATGCCCCTGGAGCAACAGGCCACTCTGCTTCGTGCTATTCAAGAAAAAGCCATTATGAGGGTAGGCGGCGACAAGCTGATTCGGGTTAACGTCCGGATCATTGCGGCCACCAACCGGGATTTGCTGGGTCTAGTCGCCGAGGGCCGGTTCAGGCAGGATCTATATTACCGGTTGAATGTCATGCAGGTTGCGATCCCTCCTTTGCGTGATCGCCGGGGTGATATCCCTGTCCTTTTCCGGTACTTTTTGGACGACATGTGCAAAAAGATGGGGAAAGATATAAATCATGTTGATGACGAAGTGATAAAATGCCTCTGTGCCTACAACTGGCCGGGTAATGTCCGTGAACTGCAAAATGTTGCGGAAAGGACCAGTCTGATGGTTGAGGATGGACATGTAACCGTAAGCCACCTGCCCCAGGAAGTTACCTGCCCCAACCGGGAAAGCCGGAGTGATGGCTGGGAATGGGGCCCCCGTTCAGTAATCTCTGTAGCTCATGAATCATTGGCCCGGGAAAATCGTAAACGAGCCATGGAACAGAGAGAGAAAGAAAGGATTATACACGCACTGGATGACAACGGCGGGAATGTCACCAGAACTGCTGCGGTCCTTGGTATCTCTCGCAACACCCTGTACCGTAAATTGAAAAAGTACGGGATACAAAACTAACATCTTGTAACCAACATGTTAACATTGCAAGATATTTCACAAAACTGTTACATTGCCATTACATGTTCGACGGAAGTGGCGGCAAATTCTGTTACACTATCGCAAATGAGGTAATTCCCCCAGGTTAAGATAATATAGCCATTCTTCAAGACATTTCTTTATCATGTACCGCAATGCAGTGCAACCAAACTGTTAACACATGTCACCCTATGTAACATAATTAGTGTCACCAAACTGTAATCTTTTAGTGCAGTGACAGATGCGGATGTTACATCTTCGAGACATTATAATAACCAGGGTTCCCTGGTGTGGTTATGAATGTCCAGTCGGTGATTCCCTGACAGGGGCTATTTTACCGCATTTTTCGACAAAATTTTTGCCTGACCAGCTAAGTTGGCACGCAAATTGCAAGTACTATGGATGAAAGGCCGGATGTGTTAAGCAAACGATTAGGGATTCCAATGGACAACCTAACGTTCGCTCAGCAGAGTGGAAGTATTGATCACCGGGATTAGATGTAAAGGAGGACTTTTAATGACAGAGAATATCAGGGAATTCATCCTGGAAGTTATGAGCGATTATAAGAACGAAAAGTCGATGAAATATTCTCAGAGTCCCCTGGCATGGAAGATCCAAAGCGGTTTCCCGCAAAGACTTCGTGAAACGGTCTTTTCCGGCGGTCTTAGTTATTCAGTGCGCGGCTGGGCCGGGTG
The DNA here is from genome assembly GCA_050951725.1 of Syntrophomonadales bacterium. Taxonomy (GTDB): domain Bacteria; phylum Bacillota; class Syntrophomonadia; order Syntrophomonadales; family DTU052; genus DTU052. Next base: position 94,400 of record JBMNJO010000025.1, read on the forward strand.
GGGTAACTGGATCGATAACCCGTATATCATGATTAAACATCGGGCCGTAAATGGTAAAGCAAAGAACTCCCTCTCAATCATGTATGTCTTTTCTGCTGACATGCAGTACTGTTATCTGGCTCTGATGGTGCGCTGGGAACGGCCCAACATTGAAGAGATCGCAAAAGAAGCCAGGATCTGCCGTAACAAGATTCGCCCTCGTAACTCGGCTCAATACTCCGAGTATATGGATCTCCGCTCAATCGGCGAAATGGCACATCGGATGGAGGAGGCCTGCGTTTTCTGCCGGGTATACAGAGGCGACATCATGCCCGAAGAAACAGTTCTCAAGGAAGATTTGATCAGCGTAATCACACTATATGAAAGCTACCTAAGGATGAAGAAGTTTGGAAGAACTCCCATCAAGGGAAAAGACGATGCAATTAACCGGGTATACATCAAGTACCGCCTGGGACGCGAGGATGTCCATTGTCACTGTGAGGCCGTTTACGCCGACTCTGACAATTATACTGCGGAAATGGTGGAAAACATCTGTAAACGTTCCGGTTGTTCCGGAATAATCAGCACCAGCCCATCGCAGAAATATGATCTCAACCGTCACGCGAATCCCAGGAACATGGATGCGATTTGCGAATATCGGGATACGATGCACCGGATCCTTCGGCACATGGAGGTTCTGGGTGCTGATGATAAGGTAATTGCACCATACCTGCATATAGCTTTTCATGCCATAAGAAATGGCGATACCCATGGTTCAGAGATAAGGGTTTCATACACCGAACCGGCTTCATACAGCATGATCAACTGGTTCAGCAACAAGCTGAAGGACAAGACCCGGAATATCTCAGTCCATGGCGGTTCCCCGGTGCGGGTCAACGTGCAGTATGTGGACAGACAATCGAACCAGTTCCAGCGTTACTGGGAAAGTTGTCAGATCTACAACGGAGAAAACAAGGCTTATCACTTCATCCTCGTGGAAATCAGCGAAGACCTGCGGTCCATGAGCCACGAAGCCCTGGTAAAAGCATTCACCGAAACCGTTCGTGATTTTTCTTCGGAATTCGGAGAAATCAGGCCTGGAGCCTGGTATGAACGGCAGATTGGATAAGCCCTGTTTTTAAATTATGAAAGTCCCTTAACCTTGTGGCCAACCTCGCCAGCCCACACCTGGCGGGTTGGCCTCTTTGTCTCTTTCTGATTATTGCTTCAATAATTCGCCGTAGGAACTCAGAATCCTTCATATACTGGGAGATCTGCCGGGAGAATAGGAGGTATTCCCGGATAACTCAGCCCTCACCAGCTTTTCCAGTTCCCCCTTTTGAAAAACCGTTCCTGACAAGCGCGCCATTCGTTCAACGTAGGCCAGGTAATCAAAGTCATTTTTCAGAGTCCTGGCATAGGCTGATGCCCATTCCTTGGGGGATGGTTTTTCTGGGAGATTCGGGTTGGCCGCGAGAAACGATTTGCGGAACTGGCTGTCCTGCTGCCTGAGCATCTCCTGCTTCACCATGATCCAAAGGTCCCCTCTTACATGCTCTACCCCCTGAACCCTGATATTCCTGGCCTTGAGTACCTCTCCCAAGAGAATGAGGTCATCATGGGAGTAACTGAAGTTTCGGCTCCAGGTCTCAGTGTTCTGAAACTCGGGTTTGCGCCTGATGTCATGTTGAATCAGCAGGGATCGAATCCGGTCTTCCGTTAGATCGTAGTTCAGCATTTCCAGGGTGATGCCATTTTCTTTCAGGGTGGCTTTCAGTTTCTCCAGATCTTTTAAAGGTATATCTACAGGGTGCGGCCACATCAGATATGGCCGACGGTAACTGTACACAAACTGGGTAATATGGGGCCGGGCAAACTCGATGATCTTATCGTTGATCTCCTCTCGCACGATTTGAAAGAGGTGGGCCGGGACTTTTATCTGTTGACTTCTGAGAGCATCACCTGCGGAACGGGTTATCTTGTTCATTTCATCCTTGAGGATTTCCTTGCGCTCCACTTCCGTGAAATCGCTTAATTCCTCCTGCAAATACATCCAGTTCGCCATCAGGGATTCTACGTGGGCATCAACATATTCCTTAATGAGGGTTATTGCAGTCTCCTTGTCTTCCTTCTTACCAAATAATCGTTCGAGAAAACCCAGCTAAAATCACCCCCAATTATTAATTAAGCAAGACATCCTCCGGTTATGAGGGTTAAAAATGCCTGTATCTATAGAAGGTTCGCCAAGGGGGTGTCAAAACCTTTTAATGATTGAAAAGTGCCGAAAAATTAAAGATGCGGGGAGAGCAGAGGCCATTTTTTGATTTCTCCAAGCTCAGGAAGGGCCCCCTGTTTGTCGGAAGCAGCAGGATAAGATGGGTGGGGAAGCGAATGTATCAACCTAATGAGGTTAATAGTTCCAATTGCGGCCATTTCCATAGTAAGTGCTGTTTTACAAAGAATTATGGTGCCAAGGAATAACCTTCAAACACAGGTTGTAACGGGGTAAAATCTCCGGGTGGTTTATGCAGTTGGAACCACAACAACAAAAAAGTGGGGTGCATCTATGGCTGAGGAAATTCAACTGGTGGTGTTCACTTTAAAAGCGGGAGAAAATACATGTGAGTACGGGGTACCGATTACTCAGGTTCAGGAGATCATCCGCCTGACTGCTCCGACCAGGCTCCCACAGGTTCCGGCTTTCGTCGAGGGGATAATCAATCTGCGGGGGAGCGTTATTCCTATAATTGACCTTAAGAAGCGCTTCAATATGCCTATGGCCGAGTATACCGATGAGACGCGCATCATTGTAGTTGATATTGAAGGTAAAACCGTAGGCATTATCGTCGATCAGGTGGCGGAGGTCCTGAGATTGCCCCTCACCAGTATCGAACCGCCTCCAGCAGTGATTGGGGGACTGACCGCGGAGTACCTCACCGGAGTGGGTAAACTGGAGGACCGTCTGCTCATTATGCTCGACGTGACCAAGGTTCTTTCCGATGGAGAGAAGAGGGAACTTAAGAAAGTATGATGAAACCGTTAGCCCTGCCCTGTTGACGTAAGCAGCAGGGCTTTTATTTTGCCAGGGTTTGATGAATAATTAAATAAGCAGTAATTACTTGAGGTTAACGAATATGGTTGGTGCAGATCTGGTTGAGGTAGATCGGATAAGGGTGGCGATAAGCAGGACCCCCCGCTTTTGCTCCCGGGTGTTTACTGCCGGGGAAATAGAATACTGCGAGTCCAAAGCCAACCCTTTCCCTTCCTACGCAGTCCGCTTCGCAGCCAAGGAGGCTTTTCGCAAGCTTCACCCATCCTTTGCCTCTGGAATAAGATTTCATGAGGTGGAGGTCAGCAATGGGCCTGACGGACGTCCCTGTTACCGACTGCAGGGGGAGGCCCTGTCCCGGGCCGAGGATTTGAACATGGAATACATAGATTTAAGTCTCAGTCATGCCGGCAATTATGCCGTGGCTGTGGCTTTTGCCATTGCAGGGGATAAGGAGGGTTGAAATGAAGATTGTAAGTGCTGAAGAGATGCGGGGGATTGACCGCCGGGCTTCCCAGGAGTTTGGAATAGCGAGCCTGATCCTGATGGAGAACGCAGGCATACGGGTAGTAGAGGTTGCGGAATCATTCCTGGAAAACAAGCCCCTTCGCCGGGTGGTAATTGTTGCTGGGAAAGGCAACAACGGCGGGGACGGTTTGGTTGTCGCCCGCCACCTGCTTAACTCCGGAGCCCAGGTGGATACATTCCTGTTGGGAGACCCGGAAGAGATGACTCCCGATACCCTGGTTAACTATGAGATCCTGAGGAAAATGGACGCCCGGCTGTATCCCTTGAAAGATGACGAAGGGATAAACCGGTTGTTAATATCTTCACTATCTGCGGACCTGATTATTGATGCAATTTACGGCATCAGTTTCCGGGGAAGACTCCGGGAGTTCGACAGCCAGGTAGTCTCAATCATGAATCAGTCACAGAAGCCGATTGTGGCAGTTGATATACCCTCGGGTGTGGAGGCCGATACCGGCCGGGTAAAAGGTGAAGCCGTACGGGCTTCCTGGACGGTAACCATGGCCCTGCCCAAGCTGGGTCTTTTGGTGGAACCAGGATGCAGTTATGCCGGCCGGGTAACTGTGGCCGATATCTCGATCCCGTCCAGAATACTATCCGAGAAGGCGCTCAAGACCAATTTATTGACCGAGGACCTTATCAAAGGGTTCTTTCCCCCACGTTCCCGGGACACCCATAAGGGAACATACGGTCACGCCCTGGTGATCGGCGGGTCCATAGGGATGACCGGGGCGGTGATGCTGTCTGCGGCATCGGCCCTGGCGGTAGGAGCGGGCCTGGTAACGGCTGCGGTGCCGGAAAGCCTGCTGCCCATTGTCGAGGGTGGTCTGGCGGAGGTAATGACCGCACCTCTGGCTGAGACCAGACAGAGGTCGATAGCCCTGGAGGCCCTGCCGGTGATTGAAAACCTGTTGGGCACGGTATCGGTATGCGCCATCGGCCCCGGTATGTCGCGGTACCCGGAGGCCAAGGCCATAGTACGCTTTGTTTTGGAGAGATCGGGTGTTCCGGTAGTAATCGATGCTGACGGCCTTAACGCTCTCGGCGAGGATATGAGTGTGCTGGAAAACCGGCAGATCCCGATTGTCCTGACTCCTCATCCCGGGGAAATGAGCCGGCTTCAGGGTACCACAGTGGCAGAACTGCAGTCACGCCGCATGGAGTCTGCACGGGAGGCTGCGTCCAAATGGGGAGTTACCGTGGTTTTGAAGGGTTCAGGTACGATTGTGGCCGAGCCAGGTGGGGAAACATATCTGAATGTCACTGGTAATCCGGGTATGGCTACCGCCGGCAGCGGCGATGTCCTGACCGGGGTGATAACCGGACTTATTGCGCAGGGTATTCGCCCCAACACGGCTGCCGCCATTGGGGCTTACCTGCACGGCAAGGCGGGGGATCTGGTCAAGGAAACCCGGGGAGAGAGAGGCCTGGTGGCCGGTGACCTGGTGCGGGCACTCCCTGAGGTGATTAAAGGGTTTGAAAACGAGTTTTAGAGTTGTGAGTGGAGGAGAGGGTTAGAGATGAGAGTCCGAGACATTGTGACCGGGACAGTAAACAACAAACAGGCCGAGAGGCCGGGATATGTGGCCAGTGACCGATTAACCATAAAAAACATAAACCGGGTACCGGTGGTAAACAATAATAAGCTAGCGGGGATAGTCACTGGTGATGATGTCCGAAAGCGCTGGTTGGATGAGATATGAATAGCTTGCGCCCGACTTGGGCAGAGATAGATTTAAACGCAATAGCACATAACATAAAGCAGCTCCGGAGGCTGACCAAAGCTTCCACCAAGTTTATGGCCATCCTGAAAGCCAATGCCTACGGACATGGCATCCTGGAGGTGGCACAGGTCTGCGTCGACCAGGGAGTTGAATTCCTGGGAGTGGCTTTGCTCGACGAAGCCCTTCACCTGCATGAAAGCGGCATTAAAACCCCGGTGCTGATTCTGGGTTACACCCCGCCCTCAGGTCTGGATGCGGTGGTGCAATATGCTTTCCGGCAGACGATTTTCGATCTGGCAAGCGCCGAACTGCTCTCGGAAGCGGCCGTTAAAAGAGGCAAGAAAGCCTTTGTCCATATAAAAGTAGATACCGGGATGTCACGGACCGGGTTTTTTACCGACCAGGAGGCGGTCCAAACCGTCACCCGTATCTGTGGTCTTCCAGGGTTGACAGTGGAAGGGATATTTACTCACCTGGCTACCGCCGACAGCCCTGAACAAACCTTCGCCAAGCTCCAATTGCAGCGGTTTTCAGAATTCCTGCAGGCCCTGAAGTCATCAGGTATTGAGATACCCATCCGGCATGCAGCCAATAGCGCAGGGATAGCCTACTATCCCGAGGCTCACTATGATCTGGTGCGGGCGGGCATTAATCTCTATGGCCTGAAATCTTCCCTCGAGCGGGAGAGCGACCTCCTTTTGATTCCGGCCATGAGGCTGAAAAGCCGGGTGGTGATGGTGAAAGAGGTTCCTGAGTCAACCATGGTCAGTTATGGCTGCACCTACGTAACTTCCAGGCCCACCAGAATAGCTACCGTACCCATTGGTTATGGGGATGGCTACATTCGGGCCTACTCCAATCGTGCCTGGGCCATGGTCCGGGGGAAAAGGGTTCCCCTGATCGGACGGGTATGTATGGATTACTGTATGTTCGATGTCACCGCAGTTGATGACATCCAGGTCGGCGATGAGGTGATCCTTTTTGGGCGACCGGAAGATCAGGTTACAGCTGATGAGCTGGCAGAGATAATCGGGACCATCAACTATGAAGTAGTCTGTCTGCTCAACTCCCGCGTGCCCCGTGTGTACGTCAACGACAAGCCATGAAATTATTGGATTTGCCGGTCAAAACGTTGAAAGGCTATAATTAATTTGTCGTTCTGTACATACGGGATGGGAGGTGCTCCGTTTGCCGGCGTCCAAAAAAATCATAGTAAGTGTGCCTGATTCACTGCTGGCGGAGATGGATTTGTTGAGTGTTGAGGAGAGGAAGAACCGGAGCGAAATCGTCCGTGAGGCGATAAGGTTATATATCAATGAACGCAAAAAAATGGTATTACGTGAACAACTACGCAAGGGTTATACCGAAATGGGGGATATTAATAAGGCAATAGCTGAAGAGACTTTTAATACGGATCATGAAGCGTTAAACAGAGGTCTACAAAAACTTGCGGAGTGATTTTATTGCTGATTAAACGAGGCGAAATATACTTTGCTCAACTAAACCCGGTTATTGGCTCTGAGCAGGGTGGAATCAGGCCGGTGCTGGTGGTTCAAAATGATATTGGCAACCAGTACAGCCCGACAACGATTGTCCTGGCTATTACTTCACAGATTAATAAGGCGAAGCTGCCTACTCATGTTGAACTTAAAGCCGCAAAGTTTGGTTTAGACAAAGACTCCGTGATCCTGGGGGAACAGATCCGGACCATAGACAAGGCGCGTCTCAAACAGCGGATAGCCTTCCTGGACGAAGAGCTGATGGCCAAGGTCAACCAGGCTCTGGAGATCAGCATTGGTATCCAGGATCTGAATTAAACTGAATAAGAAACAAAGACAGGCTCAAAAAGCCTGTTTTTTGAGTGAATCAAGGGGACAGTCCCCATGATGCATTATGCATCATGGGGACTGTCCCCTTGATTCACTCCGGGTATGCAGGCCGGGTGTGTAGCGTAAAATGGATTAGAAACCTTTCCGGGGAGAGTGGAGAGTAGTGAGGGTATTGATTGGCATAACCTGCGGTTTCGATGAAGGCGGCTACAGGTATTACCTGCGGCCGGGGTACTGGGAATCGGTGGAGAGTGCGGGAGGAACCCCGGTGATCCTGCCGCCGGCTGATTCACCTGAGGTGATGGATCATTACCTTAAGGTCTGCGATGGTTACATACTGAGCGGGGGCGACGATATCGACCCGGCGTTCTGGGGAGAGGAGCCTCAGCCAGGACTGGGTGAGATTGATCCCCGGCGGGACCGCTTCGAGGTAGAACTGATAAGGGGTATTATAAAGAGGGATAAACCAGCCCTGTTTATCTGCCGGGGGATTCAGGTTTTAAACGTGGTCTTGGGAGGGACCCTGATTCAGGATCTGCATTCCGAAATAGCCCACCGTCAACGTGCTCCCAGAAATCATCCCTTTCATGATATATTGTTGGAGAAGGCCAGTACTCTGTACCAGCTGTTTCAGCGGGAAACCGTCAGGGTGAACAGCTTTCATCACCAGGCCCTCGGCAGCCTGGCGCCGGGAATCAGCGTAACCGCCCGGGCACGGGATGGGGTGGTGGAAGCCGTGGAATTCCCGGAAAGAAGCTGGATCCTGGGAGTACAGTGGCATCCCGAGGCTATGCGGGATGAGCTGTCAGCCCGCTTGTTTCAAGGGCTGGTGGAGGCGGCCGGGAAAAAGAGGCAGCTCGACTCAAGGTAAGGCTTGCGATAACTGCTGGCAGATGTACGAAATGCGTATGCCTTCCGGAGTTTTATTAAAGCAGAAGATGAGTAATCATTAAAAAGAAATGCTGAATCAGGCAGAGAGGAGATCATCGTGACCTCGCAAGTAGCAGTAGTTCGATGTGAATCATATGAGGAAGCCCAGGTGGCAGCCGCGTTGGACAAGGTGTTTGAGAATATTGACCTGGCCGGGATTGTAAAGCCGGGAAACCTGGTGCTGCTTAAACCTAACCTGCTCGCGCCCCGGAAACCGGAGGCGGCGGTAACAACTCATCCGGCACTGGTAAGGGAAGTGGCCCGGAGGGTGCTGGCCCTGGGTGCCAGGGTGATGGTCGGCGACAGCTCAGGAGGACTGGTGGGGGGACACTATCCTACCGAGCGCTCGCTCCGTGTTTCCGGTATGACCAAAGTCTGCGAAGAACTCGGCATCACCGCCGTTAATTTTGACACCGCCGGGAGCAAGCGCGTTCCGGTTACGGGTCGCTTCCTTACGGAGTTGGAGGTGGCCCGTCCGGTGGTGGAGGCCGACGTAATCATAAATCTCCCCAAACTCAAGACCCACAGTGCCACCCTGTATACCGGGGCGGTCAAGAATATGTACGGTTCGGTTCCCGGCTCGCGCAAGGCGGATTATCACAGCCAGGCTCCATCGGCCCGGGATTTCAGCCGCCTCCTGGTGGATATTATCCAAAATTTTACCCCCCAGCTCAACATTGTTGACGGCGTGGTGGGGATGGAAGGGAATGGCCCTGGAGTAGGCAGTCCGGTTAACATCGGATTGATAGTGGCTGGGGTCAATCCGGTCCTGGTGGATGCGGTCTGCTGCCGGGCCATCGGCCTGGACCCCAGTCGGGTACGCTATCTCGAGGAAGCGGAAAATAGAGGATTGTGTTCCAGCCTGTCCGGGTATTCACTGGTGGGGGACAGGCTCAACTTGCCGGTGACGAAAAAATTCAAGTTCCCTACCAACCTGTGGTTTGAGCTGAATCCTCCTGGAATTACCCGGTTTGTCATGCAGAGACTTAAACACCTGCCTTATTGCGATGCCCGCAAATGCACAGGCTGCAACATCTGCCGGGATTCCTGCCCGGTACAGGCTATCACTCCTGAGGCGGGCGGAAAAGGGGTTGTGGTTGACGGAAATAAATGCATTCAGTGCCTCTGCTGCCAGGAGTTGTGTCCGCAGGGAGCCTTTGAAATAAAGGCTAGTAGCTGGTTAGGAACTTTAGCCATGAAAATAATGGAGGGCCTAAACGCGAACCGGCCCTTGGATTGAGTCATACAATACAAAAGGGGAGGAGAACAGCTATTGATAGCGATCAAAGGCGGTACTATCGTCACAGTCAAGAACGGAACAATTAAAGATGGCGTTATTCTGATTCAAGGATCCACCATCAAGGAAGTCGGACAGGATACAGCCATCCCTCCTTCCGCCACCGTAATAGATGCTGCGGGGTGTTACGTAACTCCGGGCTTTATCGACGCTCACTGTCATGTTGGCATTGGTGAAGAGGTATTTTCCATCGAAGGCGATGACATAAACGAGACGACTGACCCCGTTACACCATACCTGCAGGCCCTGGATGGGGTTAACCTCAGAGATCTGGCATTTGATGACGCTGTAAGGAGCGGAGTAACCCGTTTAATGGTACACCCGGGAAGCGCCAATGTGCTCGGGGGTCAATCGGTACTGCTCAAGTCGTGGTCTCCTACTCTTTCGGATATGGTTTACTGTAACCCCTGGGGTTTGAAGGCCGCTCTCGGGGAGAACCCCAAGAAGGCCTACGGCAGCCAGAACAAGACGCCCAAAACCAGGATGGGTAATGCCGCCCTCCTGCGCGAAGCCCTGTACACTGCGCTCAAACACAGTGAAAAGAAGCAGCGACTCCAACCCAAAGAGGAGTTTCGGCTGGAGGCTCTGATCAGGGTGGTGCGCCGGGAGATGCCGCTCTGGCTGCATGTCCACCGGGCTGATGACATCCTGACCGCCTTGCGTATCAAGGATGAATTCAACATCGATCTGGTCCTGCAGCATGGCACCGAAGCCCATCTGGTGGCTGAGGAGATCGCCCGCCGCAAAGTGGCGGTATGCCTGGGACCGCTCCTGGTCAACCGGGCCAAGGTTGAAATGAGGGAGGTTTCCTTCCGCAACATCCAGGTCCTGCAAAAGGCAGGGATAGAGTTCTGTCTGATAACCGATCATCCCGTGGTTCCAATTCAATACCTGGGAGTTTGTGCGGCCCTGGCGGTAAGAGAGGGATTGGACGAAGAGACCGCCATCAGAGCACTAACATGGAATCCCGCTCATATACTGGGCGTGGATCAAGAATTAGGATCCATCGAGCCAGGCAAAAAAGCCGATATCGTGATCTTTGATGGTCACCCGCTTGAGGTGAGATCACGGGTTAAGCAAGCCCTGGTGGATGGTATCATATGGGGGGGATAACGTGAACAGGGGAGATTTATTCAGTGTCTACCTCAATGGGGTAATGATGACCATCTGTGTCATTGGTTCCTACAAAGAGGAGTATTCCGGTGAAGAGGTTGTTGTTTTGGCCCTCGTCAATCCAGAGAATATGCTGCACATACCCCTTTCCGACATGACCATGTTCTTCCCCAAGAAGGTAATGAACTAACAATGGGACAGGGTCCCTGTCCCATGGCTGAACTTTTTTACCTGCGAAGCGTAGCGACGAATATTTATGCATTCAAACATCCCAATTATGACTTTTTGCAGGGGAATCAAACTTAAAAGAAAGTTAACCGGTTAAGAAAGCCCGGGCCCTGGCTCCCGGGCTTTCTTATGGAAACATGGCAAGCTGCGGCCCTTAGGTGTGCCCTGCCCCCTTTTTCGGGAGCATAAATGCGGTCTTATTAATCGGCAAAACAAGCAGGGCGCATCCTGGATATCACACCAATATTTGACGACAGGCAACGCAGCGGATTCAAAGTATAATGGGACACGGAGACAGCGTTCCTGTCCCATTTTTGTGAGGACAGGCTTAAAAGGGGGCGCCAGAAATGGCATTAGAGGTATCATCCGTGGTAAAAAGATTCGGCGACAATACGGCCGTTGATCATATTTCTTTTCAAATTGACCGCCCCAGTGTCTTTGGTTTACTGGGAACAAATGGGGCAGGCAAAACCACCACTATTAGACTGATCCTGGGAATCCTGAAAAAGGACGAGGGCCTGATTCAATGGAATGGCCGCCCGGTTACCAGGGAAACCGTAAGTTTTGGCTATCTGGCCGAGGAAAGGGGCTTATATCCCAAGGCCAAAATCGTCGACCAGCTTTCCTATTTCGGAAAACTGCGGGGCATGGACGGCAAAGCGGTAAAAAAAGCTATCGGCTATTGGTTTGACCGGCTCAAAGTATCAGAATATGCCAATTCCACAGCAGAGCAGTTGTCCAAAGGTAATCAGCAAAAAATTCAATTCATAACCGCGCTGCTGCACGACCCGGAATTAATTGTTCTCGATGAGCCCTTAAGCGGTCTGGACCCGGTTAATGCTGATCTGTTCAAAGGGGTAATTTATGAGCTGGTTGGTAAGGGTAAGTTCATTATTATGTCCAGTCATCAGATGCACTCCATTGAGGACTATTGTGAAGATATTATTATCCTCAAAGCTGGGAGCCACAGTCCTTAAAGGCAATCTGAAACAGATTAAGGCCGGCTATGGCAGGACCAATCTCAACGTCAGTGGCGGCGAGGGAATAGACAGGCTCATCGACGATCTGGGAATGAAGCTGATAGCCAGGACTGCGGCGGGTTACGAGCTGGCCATCAAATCTGATGCCGAGGCCTACCGCCTGCTGAATAAAATCATGTCCTCCCGGATAAGGCTGGATAAGTTTGAAATCCGGGAACCTTCTCTGCATGAGATATTCATTGACAAAGTTGGTGAACAATAATGAAAGAATTCTTGACCGTTTTACGCTACACTTTCTGGGAAAACACACGTAAAAAGTCGTTTATCGTCTCAACCGTAATCACCCTGCTCTTGACGGTGGTAGTGATCAGCTTGCCGGCAATAATCACCTACTTTGACAATAAAGACAAAACCGAGCAGGGGGCCCAGGTTGACCAAGAGTCCGGGGGAATTGTTTATGTGGTTGACTCCGGGGATATCTTGAAAGGGGATCTGAAACAGCTCGGCCTGGCTTTCCCGAATACTGAGTTCGAACCGGCAGCTGCTAATGACGTTGATGCACTAAAGGACAAGGTTAAAGCAGATGAGCAATGTGCGCTGCTGGTGCTGGCGGCGAACAATGGGGCGCCGGCATTCGATTACTATGTGAAACAAGCCGGTGATGGCGCTGATCCCGCTGTCCTTAGCCGGGTTATTAAGAGCATTTTTGTGACTGACTTATTGACGACTGCCGGGGTGCCGGCTGAAACATCGGCCCTGGTACAATCGGAGGTCTCATTCAATGTTAACGAATTAGGGCAGGGGAAGATGAACCGCCAGATTTCCAGCATTGTTATGAGCCTGCTGCTGTTCTTTGCCATCTATTTTTATGGCTATGGAGTGGCCATGTCGGTGGCCTCGGAAAAGACCTCCCGGGTAATGGAACTGCTGGTGACAGCAACCAAACCATCAAAGATAATTCTGGGCAAGAGTGCCGCGATGGGAATCCTGGGCCTGATACAGCTATCATTGGTGGTATTGGTCGGGGTGCTGACCTACAAACTGACCTTCCCGGAGAACTTTGCCATAGCGGGTCAAACCCTGGATCTTTCCAGCTTCACACCCTTTAGCGTGGCCATGATTGTGGTGTATTTCATTCTGGGTTACTCACTTTACGCGATGATGAATGCGGTATCCGGGGCAACGGTCAGCAAGGCCGAAGATGTTAACTCGTCGATAATGCCAATTTCCATGATAGCTCTGGCGGCGTTCTATATGGGGTACTTTTCCCTGTTAGCACCCGAGGGCCAGGTATCAGTTCTGGCATCCATCATCCCGTTTTCTGCACCTTTTTCCATGCCCAGCAGGATATTGGCGGCTGATGTTCCGGCCTGGCAGATTGGAGCATCCCTGGTTGCTTTGGCAATCACGATTGTTTTCATCGCCTGGCTTTCGATAAGAATTTACTCTGCGGCGGTGCTTCATTACGGCACCCGCCTGAAGCTGAAGGACTTATTGAAGATGTCAGGCTCATGAAGGAAGGGTAGTAAATAAGCCGGCAGAAGGGACTGTTTATCACATCAGGCGCATGGGCTTGGCTTTGTGCGCCTGATGTTTTCGTTGTTGTTAATCATACAGGATGCCGGTTATAAACCTAAATCATTGCGGGTATCAGTCCAATGGTCCGGAAAATCTCTCAGGTGTCGACCTGTAATGTTTGCTGCTCCTACCGGTGTAACCAGACCATCATGGAGACGCTTATTACAGGTGATGCAAAAGACGTAGAAATGTCGCTGATGCCCACCAGTCGCAGCCGCCAGCTCACCGTCCGAGAGCTTAATCGTATTGCTTTCTGTCGCTGCAAGTTGTTCACGCAGCTCCGCCTCGGTAAACTCCAAACCGCTCTCTCTGGCCAGAGCTTCAATATCACCCGAGTCCAGCGCCTGAGCCAGTCTAACACCCAAATCCTTATTCTCCCGCATTAAATCCAAAAACTTTGTTACGTCCTCTTTAGACATCACTTTCTCCCCTTTCCCATTTTCCGGTTAACGCCAACTGGCACGAACCGGCCCAATAATAGATGGATTAACCAATACTCGCTCAATTCCTGCATCCGCCGACAAATTAGTCGAACAAGATCCTTGTATTTAACAGGCTGAACTTTATCATACTTATATACGTGGTGAAACCTGGGAGTAGCTCACCATAGACCCCATCTGAGATGCCTTTTTTGGATCGGCTTCCGATAACGGATAGAACTACCAGTTGGGCTGCAGTAAGCCAGGTGGTGTAAGGCCGACAGTTGCTGGTATTTAGTTTTTAAACCCTCCCCAACTTGGGAGGGTTTTTTGTTGTCATCGTGGTATTAATAAACTGTATAGTCAAATAAGGATGAAGGCTGGGATTCATATGCTGTTCCCGGACTTGAATTTTACTTCAATTAAGGCGTTGCAATCGGTCGAGGAAGTGATTTCCGAGGTCGATGCGGCTGAGCGCAATCCGAACTGGACGTTTGCTGACAGTAGGATCGTCAATGTACTGCGTGCAGCAATGCAGGTTAGTCCTGAGGAATACGTTACTTTTCGAGCCGTCTACGCCTTTGGCACCGGCAGGTCCCGGAAACTGGGAAAACTGCGCCAGCCTGAAGATATGGGCCGTTCTCTGGTGGCGAACGACCTGTGGGTTGTGTTCGATCTATTCGAGGGCCTACTTGCGGTCGCAGGATACCTATTCTACATAACCCTGCGGAAGAAGAAGGTCCAGCCCCAAACTCAGGAAATGTACCAGCGGGCCTTAATCAAACGGGAGGAGCTTAAGAAACAGGTGGAGTCGGAAGCGAATGGCTCGCCGGAACGAATTGACTATCTTAGAAGCCTGGACACGGTTTTGTCATACGCCGTTCGTGACCTCAAGCAGGACATAAACATGTCATCCAGCCACTGAATTAGCGGAACAGAATTCTTGGAGATTCCAGCGCGATAGTCTCAATATCTACATGTCCTTTGGTGATTGTTTGAGTTGTAACAATTCGTAATAGAGGGGAGTTAATCATTTTGTCATTGACGATGAGAAAAAACAGTCGTATTAGCTGCATTATTGTAATCCTGGTTATCCTGGCCTTATTTGCTGGAACCAACAGCACCTGGGCGGTCGACACTGCTAAGGCCGTGGAAGCCCCGCAAATCCAGGTATACATAAACGGAGAGAACTGTACGGAAAAACTCTCCGCAGAAGGGGTACAGCCCCACCTTATTAGTGGCCGGACCTATCTGCCTCTACGTGCCATAGCTGAGCAGATGGGCATGTCGGTGCTTTGGGTCCCGGAAAGCAACAGCGTTTACATCGGTGATCTGAGCCAGAGCCCCAATCCGCTGCTGAGGTACCTTAGCACAGACGCTCTGACTCCACCGTTGGAAGAGATTAAACCGGAGCACTTTATCCCGGCCCTGGAATACTCAATGGCCGTGGAACGGCAGGTGATTGAGGATATTATACATAACCCGGAGGCTCCGAGTTTCGCCAACACTGTAGAACCCTTGGAAAGACTTAACATGAGTGAAGAGATTGGCAATATAATAGTTGTCCTTTATAACGCTGCGAACACTGATGAGCTGCAAAAAGTAGTTGAGGAAGCGTTGGTGCTCCTCTCCAACCATAAGAACGATATCTTCTTCAATAAAGCTCTCTTTGACCGGGTGTCCCAGGCCCGCCGGCAGGCCAGCACCCGGGATCTGACTCCAGAGCAGTTGACGCTTTTAGAGAAGTACCACCAGTTGTTTATTAATAATGGGGTCAACTTGACTGCAGAACAGCAGGATCGGGTGCGCCAGATTAACAGCCGCCTGGAAAGTCTCTCCAACCGATACTATTCCAACGTGCTGGAAGACACCAGTGCCGGATATTTGCTTATTACTGATCCCAAAGACCTGCAGGGCTTGCCTGATAGTTTGGTGCAAGAAGCTTATAAGGAGGCCAAATCCCGAGGAATGGATGGATGGTGCTTCACCATGGATTATCCTACCGTATCTTTATTTCTCAGCCGTGCCGATAACCGGGAAAAACGCCGGGAAATGGACCAGATTTTCAGATCTATTGGAATGATGACTCCGGAAACGGATAACCGGGAGATCGTGAAGGAAATTGTTAACCTGAGACTGGAAAAGGCTAAACTTCTAGGTGTCCCCAGTTATGCGGACTGCGTTTTGCAGAGCAGGATGGTCGAAAACAAGGAGGCGGTAATGAGTTTTCTGAACGAACTGGTGGACGTGGCTTTACCGGCCGCTCGGGAAGAAATCAAAATGATTGAGGAGTATGCTTGGAACAAGGGTTTTGAAGGCCCAGTGGCCAGCTATGATTTTTCCTATTTCGCTTCTCAATTGCTACAGGAGAAATACAGTTTTGATAGAGAGGCTTTGCGCCCTTATTTTGAATTAAATCAGGTTAAAGCGGGAGTATTTGAGCTGGCGAAAAGACTGTATGGCCTGCGCTTCGTTCAAAATGAACAGATTCAGGTTTACCATCCCGAAGTAAAGGCCTACGAAGTGTATGACGAGAATGACCGTTTACGGGGAATTCTTTATCTCGATTATTTTGTCCGTGAAGGGAAGGGTGAAGGGGCCTGGGCCACCGCTTTCAGGTCTCAGGAAAAGAATGATGGGAAGGATGTACTTCCTCTGATCAACCTGGTTTATAATTTCCCCGTCCCGGGGGAAGATGGTTCATCCCTGCTGTCCTTCTACGATGTCACCACCTTTTTCCATGAATTCGGCCATGGAATGCATTTTATGCTGTCGGACGTCAACTATGCAAGCCTTTCCGCCCTGGGAGTTGCCATGGATTTCGCGGAACTCCCTTCAACCCTTATGGAAAACTGGGCTTATGAGAAAGAATTTCTCCACCTTTTTGCCCGTGATTACAAAACCGGGAAGCCACTCTCTGATGAAACCATCGATCGTTTAAGTGAAATGCGTACTGTACTAAATGCTGGTGGATTTATGGCCCAGCTGCAGTACTCGCTGCTGGACATGGGCTGGCATACCATAACTGAGCCGGTTAACATTTCGGTAGAAGACTTTGAGAATCAAATCCTGGAGGATATTCGTTACGTATCTCCCCAGCCCGTAGAAATCGAGAGTACAAACTTTACTCATTTGTTTGATAGTGACGATTATGCTGCCAGCTATTACAGTTACATTTGGTCAGACGCGTTGCAAGCCGATGTCTACGACGTGTTTAAGCAAAGCGGCATAATGGACCGAAAGACCGGCGAAGCGTTTCGGAATAAAGTCTTATCCAAGGGAGCCTCAGTTGATCCTATGATTCTGTTTAAGAATTTTGTCGGGCGGGAACCCTCAACCGAGGCCTTATTGAAGCGAGAGGGATTGTTGAAAGACGCTCTGCAATAAATACATAAGTATGAGATCTGCCGGGGACTGGTCAATTGAAGTACCAGTCCCTGACGGCCCAACGGGTCTGGTATAAATAAGAGGGGAGGGTGATAAGTTGAAAAGATTTCTAATAGTGGCTCTATTGCTCCTGATGGCTCTGTTTTTAAATGCCTGCTCCAACCCGAACGCAAAACGAGTTGTTAATTCAGATCAGGCACCCGCGGCCATTGGATCGTATTCCCAGGCTATCCAGGCAGGAGATATGATCTACACCTCGGGACAGATTGCATTGGATCCGGCAACCGGGGAGATGGTTTCATCGGATATCAAAGCTCAAACCGAGCAGGCCATGGAGAATCTCAAGAAGGTAATTGAGGCTGGAGGCAGTGATTTGAGCCAGGTGGTCAAAGTCACCCTTTATATCAAAGATATGGATGACTTTAGCGCGATTAATGAGATTTATGGCAGCTATTTTACGGACAATTACCCGGCCAGGTCCTGTGTGGAGGTCTCTGAGCTGCCCAAAGGCGCTCTAATTGAAATAGAGGCAATTGCTGCAGTAAGCAAATAGGCATTGCAATACATCACTGTGATCAATGGTGACACGCGGCAGATGAGACAAAAGTCTCTATTAACATTGTTTGGTCGGCGAATTCAAGGCAAAGACAAAATCCTCAGGTTTCTGATTGCGTATGATGCACGGGGACTGTCCCCGTGCATCACCGAGTTTACATCAACGGTGCAAACAACCGTAGTATAGTCATGAGCAGGGCTTTTGACCAGTGAACCCTCCTGATATCATCCAGCGTGATCTCCTGGCAGACCGTCAGGGTTTCTTCAAAATCCCTTTTTATGTCCCCTATACAACGACAGCGGTAGAGCCAGATGCCGCACTCAAAATGCAGGTAAAGACTGCGGAAGTCCAGATTGATGGTTCCTACCACCCCGTAATCGTCATCAACCACGAAGGTCTTGGAATGGATAAACCCCGGCAGGTACTCATAGATCTTGACCCCGCTCTCCACCAGGGTACGATAATAGGACCGGGAGACCGTATGCACGTACCACTTGTCAGGGTGGTGGGGGGTAATAATACGCACGTCAACCCCGCTTTTCGCCGCCAGACTGAGGGCAGTCACCATCTCATGGCCAATGATCAAGTAGGGGGTGGTGATGTAGACATAACGCTTGGCCCGGTTGATAAGATTCAGGTATACTAGTTCACTGACCGGTTCATCGTCCAGGGGGCTGTCCCCGAATGGCTGCACATAACCATCACTGGCGAAGGCAATGCTCATATCCTGTTCGGGTTGATAAGGCCATGGGTTCTCTTTAACCCCTTTGACATAATCCCACATGGATAGGAACATGACCGTCAGGCTCCACACGGCATCTCCCTTGATCATGATGGAGGCATCCTTCCAGTGGCCGTACTTCTCAAATCTATTGATGTATTCATCCGCCAGGTTTATACCTCCGGTAAAACCGGTGTGGCCGTCGATTACTGCAATTTTGCGGTGATCCCGGTTGTTGTGTCTCCTCAACAGCAGTGGGATCAAGGGATGGAAAACGCCGCATTTGATGCCCGTGCTTTCCAGAATTTTATCGTATTGGTACGGAAGGGTGGCCAGGCACCCGGCATCATCATAGATGACCCGAACATCGACTCCTTGGGCGGCTTTCTCCCTAAGTACCTTAAGGATGCTTTTCCACATATAACCTTCATCAATGATGAAGTACTCCAAAAAGATGAAGCGCTTTGCCTTCTGCAGTTCCTCCATCAACCGGGCAAACTTGACTTCGCCGCTGGGCAGGTACTCGGCCTCGGTATTGCGGTACGGTGGATAGTAAGAGTACTGCTGGATGTACCGCGACTGGTTTCCCGCATCAGCATCCTCACCTTCAATCAACTCCAGACAGCCGGTGTCCGGGCCCAGTGCTTCTTTTGTATGCCGCAGGATCGGCCACATTCGCTCTCTCGCCCGCCGGCCGGTTCTATTGCCGCCGAAGAAGAAATAGAAAAGCGCGCCGAAGATGGGAAACAGCAGGATGGGTACTATCCAGGCGATCTTGTAGGCCGGATTGCTTTTGTTGTTGAGAACCCAGATGAATGCCAGGGCCCCGATAAAAATATTGACCCCGTAGAATACCTCAAAGTACTGATTAAAGCGCAGGATAACCTCAACCATCACCACCAACTGAATGATGGCTGCAGTTACCAGAAGGACGATTCTGTTGTATATCAGGAATCTTTTCATAGTGCTTTTCATCCAAGTTGAATTACTGGCATGTATGTATGTCACTATGCAGCTTTGTTGACAGCTGTATCCCACTTCCTCTTAATTATAATAGATTGCGCACCACCCAAGGCACAGTGTCAATCTTTTCCCTTGTTATTGAACGCCGGCAAAATCTTTTGATATTTGGTCATTCTATTCCTCGTACAGCTTATCAATCAAAGGCTTATACTTCTGGTCAATAAACTTCCGCTTCAGTTTAAGGGTCGGGGTCAGCTCACCGGCCTCCTGAGTCAGCTCCTGGGGCAGCAGGACGAACTTCTTGATCTTCTCGACCTGGCCCAGGGTTTTGGTCTTCTCTTCGATAAGACCTTCATAGAACTTGTAAACCGCCGGATTCTTTATAATCTCTTCCGGTGAAGTATACTCAATATTATTCTTCTTGCAGTAATCTTCCAGCATGACGAAGTTGGGCACCACCAGAGCCGAGAGGAACTTTCTACCTTCGCCGATGCAGACAAACTGGGAGATAAACACCTCATTGCCAACGAGGGATTCAATCTGCTGCGGTGAGATATTCTTCCCACCGGCGGTGATGATGAGTTCCTTTATCCGGTCGGTTATCTTGATGTATGTCAATCGCTCGCCGTTTTTCTCTTTATGGTACAACTCGCCTATGTCCCCGGTCTTGAACCATCCGTCCTCGGTCAAAACCGCCTGGCTCGCTTCCGGGTTCTTGTAGTATCCGGTCATGGACATGCCACCCTTAAGCTGGACCTCTCCCTCGTCGGAGATTCTGACCTGGGCCATGGAGAGCAGGCACCCGCAGTACCCGGGGATGGCGTTATCCCGGTAACCGACGCAAACCGGGAAAAACTCGGTCAAGCCGTAGCCCATGGCGATATTTATGCCAATCGCCTGGAAGAACTCATTGACATCAGGGGCAAAGGCCGACCCGCCCACATGATAGATATTGCAGTTTTCGGCTCCCAGCATCGTTCGTATCTTGCTGAATACCAGTTTATCCGCGATCTTGTACTTGAGGCCGTACCTGTCATTCCGATAAGCCTGAATACCTACTCCCTTGGCCCATTCAAACATTCTGTATTTCAAACCGCCCGCATTTTTCATCCCGGCATGAATGGTACCATATACTTTATCCCATACCCGCGGAACACTGGTCATAAAATGAGGCCGGAAGTGAACCATGTATTCCAGGAAATCCGTCGGGTTAGGACAGTAACCGATCTGCACCCCGATGCTCATGCAGCCGTAGGACCACAGCCTTTCAAATATATGCGACAAGGGCAGGATTGAAAGGGAAACGTAATGGGGGCCGGCCTCAGGGTAACGCAGCGAAGGAAAAATCCCGGCCAGAAAGCTCCGGTGAGTATGTACGGCCCCTTTGGGATTGCCGGTGGTTCCTGAGGTATATATTATGGTGACTATATCATCGGGATCGACGTTATTGAGCCTTTCCTCAAACTCCTTACCGTTATTGAGAAGTCTCCCCTTTTCAATGAGCTTGCTCAGGTAAACGCTGTTATCTCCGGAGATTTCGATGTTGTCCTGCATGGCGACAATGTACTTCAGATACCTGTT
Source organism: Syntrophomonadales bacterium (assembly GCA_050951725.1). Taxonomy (GTDB): domain Bacteria; phylum Bacillota; class Syntrophomonadia; order Syntrophomonadales; family DTU052; genus DTU052. The sequence continues at coordinate 115,262 of JBMNJO010000025.1, forward strand.
GTCGGCAATAATTTGCCGGGCTTTGTTGTACTGTTCCTGATTCCCGACGAATACAACCTTAACCTCCGCGTCGTTGATAATGTACTCTGCTTCCTCCTTGGAGTTGGTTGCGTAGATGGGCACTGAGACGGCCCGGGTGGCCAGAATCCCCAAATCGGAAACCGCCCATTCTGAACAATTGACTGAGAATATGGAGCACATATCACCGGCTTCGATCCCCATGTCAATAAGGGATTTGGCCAAAGCCGTAATCTGCTCCCCAAACTCCGTCCAGGTGAGCGACTCCCACTCTCCATTAACGTTCTTTTGGGTAAGTGCTGTGGTGTCTTTAAAGATTGGTGCGTTCTTCAGGATCATGAAAGCCAGGGTCTTGTTCTCCGCCAGGTATTGCTTGAATCCTCCATCCCAATCATGATCACTGTCACGCCACACCGGCATGTTTCGGGTTGCGTTATGCATGTATCTTCCCCCCTCCGTTGGTATGTATTGACATCGCTGGCCTTATTATCATTTGAAGCGACAATATAGTCAATATATTCGGAAGGTTAAGCCGCATCGAAAGGGCGTGACAGGGGACGTTTAAGCCCGCCGCTTAGGTCTGTTTGGGCAGCCAAACCCAACGTTTATAACCCTGTGAGTGCAAGATAGTAAGATACGTTGGACTTGCAGCAGAATTAATCATAATCTTTAACAAAATCTAATATCTCTGACTATTGTCAATAAGTGGCTTTCCATCCACCATTTTTATTGATATATTATAAAAAATGGTTGAAATAACCAAAGGCTCATATCAAAGGTTAATTGAAAGCTGGTGACCCAGGCATGGGGATGTTCTATATTCTTTTGGCAGAGCCAGTGCGGCCAAACTTCTTTACCTGAGGTTAAGAAGTACACCTGATTTATGTCAACAGGCACTTCTCAAGCAGATTCCGGGTTTGTCCAACACCCTATTACCGAGACCTTTCACAACAATTTCCTATGCTCTTACCGGCTTCAAAGGACCTGACTTGAAGGAGGTGGGTTGTTTTATCTTGCCTGGTTTCAAGGCTGTTACCCAGTGGTGATGCGGTACGCTACTCCGTATGGTCTGGACAAGATTCCGCTCAACGATTCCATTCATAGTTAGGAGGATTGCCGATGAGAACCAAAGAGCAATATATTGAAGACCTGAAGAAAAAGAACCCGAACCTCTATTATAACGGGAAAAAGATTGATCGCCTTGACCCCATGCAGCTTCCGGCGATCAATGTAATGGGGACGACCTTCGAGGCCGCTATGGATCCGGAATATAAGGACCTGTGTACAGCCACCTCCCATTTGACCGGAGAAACCATCAACCGGTTCACTCATATCCACCAGAATATTGATGATCTGCATAAGAAACAGGATATGACGAGAAAACTGGGCAATCTGGTGGGGGGATGTATCCAAAGATGTATGGGAACTGACGCCGCCAATGCTATCAACTGTGTATCCTTTGAAGCCAGTAAAAACCCGGATCGGAAAACCGACTATCATGCCAACTTCCTCAAGTGGCTGGAATACTTCCAGAAGAACGACCTGGTCGGCAGTTGTGCTCAAACCGACCAAAAAGGTGAGAGGCTAAAAAGGCCCTCCCAGCAGACCGACCCGGATATGTATCTCCATGTCGTATCGGAGAATGCTGATGGCATAGTGGTGCGGGGCTGCAAGGTCCACATCTCCGAGGCTTCGATTTCAGATGAAATCTTAGTAGTGCCTAACCGCGCACTACTGCCGGAGGAAAAGCAATACGCAGTCTGCTTTGCCATACCCTCCGACCATCCTCAGATTAAACAGGTTGTGAGCTTCCATAACTACTTCCAACGAGAGGTGTATCATAAAGGCTTTATCGGCGGTTATACGGATTCCTACATCATCTTCGAAGACACCTTTGTTCCCTGGGAGAGGGTCTTCCTGTGCGGGGAAACCCAGCATGGTGGTATAGCAGCCCTGTTATTCGCTCTTTTCCATCGTCACAGCTATTCCGGGTGTAAACCGGCTACCCTCGACTACATTATTGGGATGGCCAGCCTGGCTGCCGAAATCAATGGGATTGAGAAAACCCCGCATTTTAGAGCCAAGCTGTCCGAACTTATCCTGACTGGTGAACTGGGCTATGCTGCTGGTTTTACCTCTTCACACCTGGGTTCACCTCAGGTTTATATGCCCGGGAAGGGATTGGTTCCGTATGGACCCGGCAGTTATATCCCCCATTCCATTTATGCCAATGTAGGGAGATGCCTGACCGGAGAAGCAGTATTCCGTGAACAGGAAATACTGTGCAACATCGCTGGTGGATTGCCAGCCACCTTCCCGTATGAAAGAGACTTTACCAACCCGGAAACCAAGGACCTCCTGGAGAAGTACCTCAAACGCAATCCCCGGATGCCGATTGACGATCAGATCAAGTTCTGGTACCAATTCATCGATTTTACCTGTTCTCATTCGGCCGGGTCCAAGGGCTATGGACAATACCATGGCGGAGGGTCGCCGATTATGGAACAGATCGCGATAACCTCACAATATGACGTCAAGTCAAGGAAAGAAAACGTCAGAAGACTGGCTGGCATGAGGCCTTCGGAAGGATAAGGAAAAGAAGAAAACAGTAAAACGTTAGCCATACCTGGTTAGACGCAGAGTGTGGAGTTCCTGACCGATTCCCAATGAAGCAACCAATCAAGTATATTCCCCAATAGAGCATAAAGGGTGCGTCTCCACATATAGGCGCACCCTTTAGAGTTTATCTGACTGCAATAGTTAATGCCAGTTTTTCTAAGTAGGAACTACTCCAAATCAAAGGTATCCACGATTAAGTTGTCACACTCGTTCTTTGCCTTCTGGTAGGTTGCTTGGCTGTCAACCGTCCAGCCTAAAACCGGGACCCCCAGTTTCTTTAATCCCTTAAACGCCTTATAGCCGTCATTTTTGATCTCATAGGCAATAAAGTTGGGCCGGCTTTCGAAATTCATCAACATATTGGACAGTACAAACTTCTTGTACCATGGCAGGCGGGTAGTTCCCGCGTTCTCGACATCATAATCGCTGACAATAAAACTCCCCGCGAGCTGACCGCGTAACACATCAGGAGCATTGGTCCGGAACCACTTGACCGAATAAGGGTTGAATGACTGGATCGCATACTGGCCGTTATAGTCTTTTAACTCCTCATAGGTCAAACGTTCCAGTTCACCCACTGCACCCTCATTTTTGATTTCTATAAGCAGCGGGACCTGGCCATCTACCACCTTAAGAACTTCGCTGAACAGAGGTATTCTCTCAGTTGAGCCGGGAAACTCTAACTTGGCCAACTCATCATAAGTCATATCAAGCACATCTCCATCAACACCGAATAACCGCTTCAGCTTCTTATCATGGAATACCACCACCTGTTCATCCTTGGTCAGCGTGACATCCAGTTCAATCGGGCAGCCTTTCTCAATGGCCCCGTAAAAGGCAGCTATCGTGTTTTCCGGCGTCTTATCGTCGTGCAGACCTCTATGTGCTATCCACGACTCAGTTAACCAATCACCCCGATTATCACTGACGGGTTCAGCTTTTCGGGCGAAATTAACCAGCAGCAGAATGCCGACCAATAATATCGTAAGAATAAGTCCGGTTACAACCCATCTATTGGCAACCATAAAGGAGATACCTCTCTTTCCCATATATTAATAGTTAAATTATATAATAACCAGCCATTATAGAGAACGGTTTTACGCTTATCCACCGGCAGGTTATCCTGAATTGCGGCACTGATTCGGGCTAATCGATACTTTCTGTATTACAACCGCCTAAGTGGCACAAAATAATGCAAGTCAATTGGGATTTTGTGGGCGTCTATCTGGATAGTTGGTAATTGCCAGATGGCAAGAAAGAGCCAAATCTCTTAAAGAAAAGGAGGCGCAGGTTATGAAATTAAATGGCACCAAGACTGCGGAGAATCTAATGAAAGCCTTTGCCGGTGAGTCACAAGCCCGTAACCGTTACACATTTTACGCTTCGGTAGCGGATAAAGAGGGCTATAAGCAGATCAAAAATATATTTATTGAAACGGCTGACAATGAGAAGGAACATGCCAAACGCCTTTACAAGTTTCTGCTCGCCGGTTTTGAAGGCGATCTGCCGGCTGTTATTGAGATTGAGGGTGGTTTCCCGGTTTCCCAGGGGACAACTTTGCAAAATTTGAAGGCTGCCGCCAACGGCGAATATGAAGAGTGGAACACTGATTATCCGGAATTTGCGAAGATTGCCCAGGAAGAAGGCTTCCCCGAGATAGCTGAAGCTTTTCGGGCGATTGCGCGAGCGGAAGCCAGGCATGAAACCAGGTTTAAGAAGCTGGCTGACAATGTTGAGAAGGGTCGGGTTTTCAAGAAAGAGGCCAAGACCCTATGGAAATGCGGGAACTGCGGATATGTTCACGAGGGAGAAGAAGCACCGGAGCACTGCCCGGCCTGTGTTCATCCCCAGGCTTATTTCGAGGTGTTTGCTGAGACCTATTAATAAGGAGAACAGCGGGGTTTAAAACCATATCATTCACCAAATCAAGCCAAGTCGGGGTTTACGACTTGGCTTGATTTAATAGTGCAGAATACCAGCCTGGATTACTAGATAGTTGGTGAAAAAGTCCGTTTGCTTCCCGGGTCCTCATTGGCAACACCAACTGCTTATCTCGGACTCCAAGCAGCACCCCGTCAAATCGGCATCCATGCCTCAGAGACTTATCTCGCGACCTCCTGTCGCTCGGCTGCTTTCCGCCCTCGATTTCGCAGGGTGTTGCTCAATTCGGACCCAACGGTCGCCGCACTGGACTTTTTCACAACATATCTAGGTCTATTCGCGACCCGGAATATGACTGCCATCACAGAAAGGTGGATTTTTGGTTTTTCCGCAGCGACAGAGTACAAAACGATCGGCTTCCCCGATAAGATTGCCACCTGCATCAAAGATTTGGTTGGGACCTTCGACCAGCAGAGGGCCATCCCTGATCACTCGAATCCTGCCAGCGGCGGCGGGGTCAATCTTGTAATCCCTGGAACCTGGCCCTTTGGCCAGATTGGGATCTACCGAGGAACCCTCCGGCAAACTGTACTGCAAAGCACGACTGGGACACTTGTCAATGGTACGAATAATCGTTTCGGCATCGCTGCCGGATAAATTAACCCACGGCCTTTTCTTGGTGTCGAATACTTCGGGTAATGTTCCCCAGCACTTACCGGCGTGGGAACAGGCCTGTGGATACCAGTAAACGATGAGGTCCTGACTCTTATACTCCTTTACTGGGTTTGGGGAACTGCTAACGGGTTGTGCAGATGAAGCCCCTGATTTGTTAAACAAATCCTTGCCCGCTCCGCAGACCGGGCATACCCAGTCAGGCGGAAGCTCAGCAAAAGGCGTACCGACTGGAATGCCATGTTCGGGATCTCCGACCGTAGGATTATAAAGGTAACCACAAACTGAGCATTCGTAAACCTGTTGCCGATCTGCAGAATTCTCATTTTCCATTAACGCATCCCTCATCTCCTAAATATTAAACCTATAATATATGGTAACAAATTATCTATTGATCAACCAAATAAGAAATGCATTCGAACTCCGTGGAAGCACAACCTAGTTAAATAACCGCTACCGTCTTAGCGCAGCAAAGACAGAAAGATACTCCTTCTCAACGCTGGCATAATCCCGCTGGGCGAAGTCATATTCTGCAGTTCTCTTCGGCGGGGAATCGAATATCTGATAACCCATTAAGGCCTCAAACTCATAATAGAGCAGGACATCATCTATCTCGTCCATCTCCCTTACTTCCTCAGCTGATAAATCACCCAGCCCAAAACGGTCATAAATCGTGTTCTGAAGATTTTCCTCGATCGCCACATATTCAGGTAAATGAAGTTTAACCGGTCGCGTTATATCGGATATGTAGCTTTCGCTGGCATCGTGGAGTAGACACCCCAACTGGATTCTCTTTGAACAGTCGCGGCCTACAGCCTCCCGGTAACAGTTGAGGGAGTGCTGGGCGACGGAGTAAAAGCAGCGGAAGTGCCCGTTGGCTCGGGTCATGAGTGACAGGGCATGGGCGATATCCTCAATGTATATATCCTCTTTCACCGGTTTTACCGGATAAAACCTGACGTGCGAGTAGGTTATGATGTAGTCTGACATTTCCTTCCCTTCCGATCCAGCATAATTTTGGCAACACCCTATAGCGAATAGTCTAAGACATTTTGGGCTTGGGTGCAAAAGGGACCGTATAAATGCAAAGGATAGTGAGGCTTATACATAGACCATTCCCTCTAATTTGTAAATTGGATCAACGTCCACTGAAGTCAGTTTACTTAAATTTCGCCACACTGCATAGGCGGCAACAATGCTGTCTATTCCGTCTCCATCTTTGTCTCCTATCAGCATCGGGCCCAATTCTATTGGAATATGCACTGCTCTTTCCCGTAATCCCTCCAATAGCCTTTTTCGATTATCTTTATGTACTTGTTTGTTGCCCTTATATTCATTGTATAGGTTTAGATCCTTTAGAGTTGAAGCGGGACATATTTCAATAACTATGGATTTTTTAGGAGCCGGCATCTGCATGGGTAAAACCCTTGCCAAGTCGTCCCGTATAAGCGGAAACAGTACTTTAGAAATGCCATTGTAGGTTTGCTTGTACAATTTAAGGTTCCATGGACACCACGGGGTTTTTGTTATCTTATCGGTTTGACGTTTAACCTCAGGATGGCCAAACAGTTTCATCGAAAATTCACTATATGTATTTCTAAACGAATCTGCATCGCCAAATTTAGCAGCATAATTTGCAACATATTTTTCCCAGGTGTTTTCTTTTATAACACTTTTGGGGTTGGAAAATGGAAAATCTATTCCGACCAAAGCATTCGATTGTTTCGCAATTAAACTAACTAAGAATGCCATGCTGGGATCAAGTTCCTGGGTACCACCTGGCATGTCACAAAGGCGTTCGCAACTATTGATTGTTAGTACTCCGTTGCCGGGCGATGCAATCGTGATACAAATATGTTTTCCCGCTTCTTTTGACCCACTAAAATCGATTCCAATTATTGTGGGTATTATTTTTGCGTTTTCCAGGTTTGGTTTGTATACGGGAGTATCGATGCCGGGAGGTGGGAGGGGAAGTGCGAATGGCTTTCTTTTAAAACCAGCCATGATATATTGCTTATATGCCCATGTAGCGATGTCGTAAGCCGATTCCAACTGGGCTGCCGCACTAATCCATGTCCCGGATTTTTCATGAACGGCTGCATTACCCGCATCCCTGATTGAATGAAAACTCCTTTTTATTTTTCTTGGTAGTTTAGAGTGCTTATCCAAAAGCGAGAGCATTTCATACAGGTTTGGCGTTTCCGGTTCGGAGAGATCTTCCTCATTTAAGATGAACTTTGCGAGTTGTTCTGCAAACATTCTCAGATATACTAAATGCTGAGACCGGATTTGTGTATAATGTTTTCTCTGCTTCTTTTCCTAAGGAGGCCAAATATGGACAATCGTCGTTAAGAAACGAAAAATTACTCATCGACACCCACCTTTCCTTAAGACTCCATGTATCTAATATCGTGACGCGACTCCTGTGTTTATAATTTTCTACAACCATGTTACATATTGTAAATAGTTTATTTATTATTGCTTTCCTTGCCAACATAATTTGGGTATAAATATTTTTCTGCGTCTTGACATGGTGATGTCACTTAGTCATGAAACAATCAGCGTAAAATGCAGAACTAACGTTTAAAGTGCTATTAATTTTCCACTATGGACTTTAGAGGAGTGACTGGCACAAATGTACAATTAAGGAAAGGAGGCTAGTTTTACAAAGTTCTCAAAGCTGTTTTTTCAATACTACTTACATCCACGAAGTGACAGGTGTGATTTATGGAAGCAGTCAGAATTCAATAAAAAATACACTTTTAGCTTTCACAGAAGGGTGATTAGTCATTATGCCGCAACCGGTTCAGATTGGCTGGATCGATTTGGGAAGCCGTGATAAGAATAGGATACTGTCAGTGCTCAGCCTGCTCTATGCCGCTGAAGCGGTAGATGAGTTGGGAATCGGTGTAATTCGTGACGGTTTTGCCGACGTATTATTTCCGGGGACTTCAACCGTACAGACGAGAGCCAAATATTTTCTCATCGTGCCCTACACATTGATGGAACTGGAACGCGAGAGGAACCTCACTCCCAGGGCTCTGCTTGATCGTCTCGCCAAGGAAGAAATAGCTCTGATAAGCCAGTTGAAGAAAGGAAACGCCGAAGGTGTAATCGGTGGACGCTCCGGAGAACGGCTTCAGAAAAAACCCTCCAGTATCTACTGGAATGGTCTTTATACTTACGGTATCTTCCGCAGCCCAGTCAGGTTATCACTGGATGAGTATGCACACGCAGTCTGCGCATTGAATCGAACCAAAGCCAGGATAACGTCAGCGGGACACGCAGACCGCGGAGAAGGCACTGATGACACAGGCATTAGTTCCGGTAGTATCGGCACCTTCTGGCGGGCTCCGATACCTCCACCCGACTGGCGCGAAAGGGTGACAGTTGATCTTACCAAGGATGAAGCGCAATTCCTGCGCGACAAGATCATTAGTTCCGAGCACTCCAAAAACACACTGCTGGCCTTCGTACTCCGCAGCAATAGCTACGAAGTGAAGGACTATGACGATATATCAATGATAAAAGGGATCGTAAACCTTCCTGAGGATATCAGGAGCGATTACGAAATGGCCGTACGTTTCTCGGAATTCATATATGGCGCAAATATCCGCTACAACATTATTCTGTCCAACGGCGAAAATGAGGATGCCAACGAAGCCTGGGATGAATGGTATGAACGAGTGACTGCCGGCTTTATTCAGAACTACAATGTATCTGAGCCGTTTGTCCGTTTATCAGTCAGCGGGCGCAACCGGGTACGGATATATCCTTTTGTAAAACAGTGGAAGCAGGCAGTTTTAGATGGTGACGTTTCTGCAATGGACGACCTTATAATAAAGCGCGAAATCCAACTCAAGGGCAAGGAACGGGCCAAATTGAAGAATCCCGGGGTCTATCGATGGAGAGAAGGTGTATGGCTGGGGGGAGGAAAACTTCAGTATCGGTTCCGCAACGCCCGCCGACTGATCGCTGATATTGTCAACGGGTTGGAGGGTGGTGATAGCGATGTTCAGGCTAACTGAGGACAGACTGGACTATGGAAAGGCTTTGGCTCCACCTCCGGGATTCAGGTGCGAATTTGCCGTAGGAACGACCTATTCACTCGATCTGGAAACCCTCTTGGGCGTGCCGATTGCCCTTTTCCTCTCTGAACAAATGGATAGCACCCTCCTGGAAAACCCTTTACTTATTCTTGAAGGTGTTCGCAAAAGTGCGGAAAACTTTGCATTGTTTTGCGAGGGTGGACAGATCAAGGTTCCGAGCAAAGGGAATCCCATTTTTGCCCTGTTGGAAAGCAGTGTGTTTCAGGTTGCACTGAAGAATGGCAAGTCGTTTCACCCGAAGGTCTGGATCATAAAATATATTAACGAAAAGGGTCTGCCACTCTATCGATTTGTGATACTCAGCCGCAACCTCACCTTTGATCGCAGTTGGGACGTTGCCGTCGTCTTGGAAGGCGAATCCGCTGCAAGATCAACAGGTAAAACCAAGCCCCTGATTGATTTTCTCCAATACCTGCGTCAACTGATTACCGATGCCAAAAAGAAACGGCGGATTGCTGCGCTGATAAACGAACTACCCTACGTTAATTTTCAGACCGGTGACCGGCATTTTGTAGATTTTGATTTCTTACCGCTGGGTATTGGTAACGGCTACGATAAGGAGTCGGCGGGTCTGTTTACCACGTATCATGACTTGCTTGTGATTTCACCGTTTTTGAGCCAGAGTACTGTTCTTGAAATGAATGGCCTCTCGCTCTCCAATTCCCAAAAAACACTCATTACCCGTCGAACGGAAATCTCCAAGCTGACTAATGACCTGTTGCAAAGCTTTCCGTGCTATTGCCTGAAGGAGATGGTGATTGACGGGGAAGAGGCTCTCAGCGAACCGGATACTATCGCTGATCTCCAGAAACAGGACATACATGCCAAGCTTTATTTTAGGAGTAAAAATACCGAGCACGTATTGTATGTTGGTTCAGCCAACTGTTCAAGCAGCGCCTGGAACGGCAATGTTGAGTTTATTCTGCGCTTGAAGTATGAAAAATGGGGATTTCGTGTTTCCCAAATCATTGACGAGCTATTCAATCGAAACGGCCAGGAAGATGATCGGCACAATCCGTTCGAGCGAATTGAGGCCGTACCGCCGATAGAGGTTACAGAAGACGATGTACAGCAGAAGCTTGAAAAAGCTATTAAGCGGCTCTGTCAATCTCGCTCAAAAGCGTCGGTTACTGCCAGTACCGGCGGGTACGATGTGGCAATTGAGTTCGATAAAGCCTTTATGGCGCAAGACATTGAGCTGAAAATTGCTTCTCTCGGGGGCGGTACTCCTGCCCCAATTGAGCCGATCACGGTTCTTACCGGTTTATCACTGTTGCAGCTGGGTGAGTTTTACGTGGTAACAGCAAGACTGGGTGAAGACTATTTGGAGCGCATTATTAAGATTCATACTGAAGGGATTCCGCCTGAAAGGGATAACGCAGTCTATAAACATCTGATAAAGGATCGTAATACATTCCTGCGCTATATTGCCTTTATACTGGCTGACGATTATTTGCTGACGTCTTTGGAGCAATTTGAATATAAGGACATAGGAGTAAAAAGCCTGAACCTTCAGAGTTACACAATGCCGGTTATCTACGAAAACATGCTGCGGGCAGCCGCCCAATCTCCCGAAAGACTGCAGGAAATCGATTTGCTTATCAAGCGATTGGATAGCAACGAGATCGTCCCTCCGGAGTTCCAGGTACTTTTTTCAACATTTCTCAGGGCGAGCAGGAGGATTAATTAATGAGCGATTTAGCTGTCAGGGAAAGACAGATCCTCTCCGGATTGAAAGATTTTCAGAGGGCGACCGTGGAACGGATTTTTACACTGCTAACCAGTGGCCGTAACCGCGTACTGGTCGCCGATGAGGTTGGACTTGGCAAGACTCTGATTGCCAGAGGGGTAATTGCAAAAACCGCCTTGTACCACCAGCAGTCTCTCCGTGATAACCTGTTCAAGGTAGTCTATGTCTGTTCCAACCAGAGCATAGCTGGACAGAATCTTGCTCGGCTCAGGATACAGAACACTGATAGAATCGAAAGTCTTACCGATACCAGGTTGTCCATGCAGCATCTGAAGATATTCGAGGACGAAATAACTGCTGTGGAACGTAATAGCTATTTGCAACTCATTCCTTTGACTCCCGGCACATCATTCAACATTACCGGCAGCAGCGGGAGCGTGCAGGAACGCGCCTTGATTTTCGCCATTTTGAGCCGGCATAAAGAACTGGCCGGTTACCGTCAGGCCTTGGAATTACTGATGATGGGTAACGCTGAAAAAAGTTGGAGGACATGGGTGAGGGACTTGTATGAAAAACGGGTTCGCGATTGTGAGCGAGCCAGTGATGGCAGGTACCTGCAAACAGTTTTGACAAACATTGACCGTTACTTTGAGACCGATGACGACCTGCTTCCTGATTTGCTTGATCTCTGCAAACGAATAACCTCTCTTAGGAAAAAGCAGGATGATTCCAATCAGATGATATACCGTCTGCGCCGGATGATGGCCGAGATAAGTGTTGGTTTGATTGACGCTGATTTGGTGATAATGGATGAGTTCCAACGCTTCCCCGAGTTAATCAGAACAGATACGGATGATGAAGCCGCCATGCTGGCCCGGCGATTTTTCAACGCCGACAAGCGTGACAATCAGAAGGTTAAAGTCCTGCTACTCTCCGCCACTCCTTACAAGCTATACTCAACGTTGGAAGAGATCAATGAAAGTGGCATTGACGAACACTACCGTGAATTTATGCAGGTTATTGATTTTCTTTTCGAAAGTAACCCCACTCTGAAACAACAATTTCGCCAGGTGTGGAGCAATTATTCGGTTTCCCTGAGAGAACTGGAAACTCAGGAAATTACAATCCTGTCCGCGAGGAAGAATCAGGCGGAAAATGCCTTATACCAGGGAATCTGCAGGACGGAGCGTTTGTCGGTTCCAGGAGCGGAGAAGCTGGTTGATATAGAAACCGCCAAATGCGCTTTGGAGATTTCGGAAAAGGATGTTTTGTCCTATATGGAAGCTTATCAACTGCTCCAGGAGCTAGGTCTTAACGAATATGTGCCGGTTGAGTACGTCAAATCGGCTCCGTATATATTCTCGTTTATGGAACACTACAAGCTTAAAACCAAGGTGTTCGATTATTTTAAGAAGAATCCCAACCGAATATCGGCCGCCCGCAAGCCTGAATTATGGATAAATGAAAATCTGATAGCCCGGTATGAAAAGCTGCCTGATACCAACGCCCGTCTAAAGAGTCTGAAGGAAGAGGCTTTGCCTCCTGGAGCGGAGCACCTGATTTGGATTCCTCCATCGAAAACGTACTATGAACCGGGGGGACCATATTCAAAGATAAAGGACTTTTCCAAGATTCTTGTGTTTTCATCATGGGAAATGGTTCCGCGCGCCATCGCAGCTGTACTATCGTATGAAGCTGAGCGGTTAACCGTGGGAAAACTGGTTAGAAAAACTGACAATCCCAAAGGGGAAAACCGCAGCTATTTTCCGCCGCGGAAAAAGGTGCGATTTCCGGCACCGCGCCTTAAATTCACCGTACGTGATGGTCAGCCGGTCAATATGAATCTGATGGGGTTACTCTATCCCTGTGTGACCCTGGCTAGGCTGTACAATCCGATTGATTGCCTGAATGCCAAGTTTACACGAAGAGAGATCGAAGCACAACTACGCAGCAGAATTGAAAAGATGTTGGAAGCCATAACGTTTAAACCGAAACACGACGAGATAGGCCATGATGAAAGATGGTATTCGGTTGCCCCGGTTCTTTTTGACCGGAATGAGGCAACGATAAGAGAATGGTTAAACGGCGGGGAGTACATTTGGAACCCCAAAACTGATGAATCCGAGGGGAACGAGCCCGAGGACGATAACAACGCTCTGGATCAGCATTTTGCCGCCCTGAATTGCATACTCGATGATGCGGATAATCTCGTCCTGGGGCGAAAACCTCGCGATCTAGTGGATGTTTTGGTCGCAATGGCCATGGCTTCACCTGCGGTGTGTGCAATGCGGCTGTTCGGAACGGAGCAGGAGAATTCGCCGCGGTTATCTGTACGCTTGGCCAAAACCCTCATCAACCGTTTTAATTCACAGGAAGCAACGTCCATTGTTGAGCTGTGCTACGGAGACAAAGACCCTCATTGGAAGAGCGTACTTCGTTACTGTGTCGATGGTAATCTGCAGGCGGTGCTCGATGAATATGCCCACATGCTTGTTGATGACAATGGACTTTGGCATGTCGACCGAAATAAAAGATCAGAAGTGCTGTGTGAGCGAATGAATACAGCTTTTACAACCCATACCGCCAGCTACAACGTTGACACCTATCGTAAATTTCGGGAGCGCATGAAGAAAGCGAAGACCCATGGCAGCGGGCGCCAACAGGATGAGCCCAGATTTATTAAGATGCGGTCCGGTTATGCCGCCGGCTTTTACGACATGAAGGGAGCGGACAAGGGCCTTCAACGCAAGGAAAGTCTGAGGCTGGCATTTAATTCGCCATTTCGTCCGTTTGTTCTGGCAACCACCTCTATTGGTCAAGAAGGGCTGGATTTTCATTTCTACTGTCGCAAGATCGTGCATTGGAATCTGCCCTCCAATCCCATAGACTTGGAACAGCGGGAGGGACGCATCAATCGGTACAAATGTCTGGCTATCCGGCAGAACATAGCCAAAAAATACGGAAATATGCGTTTTAAGGAGGATATCTGGCGTGAGATGTTTGAGCAAGCCAACCGGGATGAGAAAAATAACGATTGTCCCGAACTGGTACCCTTCTGGTGCTTGCCCGGCGATACATCGGTTAAGATTGAACGGATAGTACCCATGTATCCTCTGAGCAAAGATCAAGTAAAATATGACCGGTTGATCAAGATACTCTCCCTCTACCGCCTGAGCCTGGGACAGGCCCGGCAGGAGGAACTGCTTGAATATGTATTGAGCATTGATATGGACAAGGAGCAGATCCGAAAACTGTTTATCAATCTAAGTCCGTGGGTTAGGGAACGGAACGGATCCAGCTAAGTTTATGTGTAAGGTTGCTCTGGTTATTTGGATGCCTTCAATAAGGATTCGTTTAACCCACAATTTGGAGAATTACGAAGAAAATATCCTTGGGGTAATTTGCTATTGTTTATTAAAACGGGTCTGTCAGGGCTAACGATGATGTAATCGGTTGGCCCAAAAACGCAAAAAAGATGAGGACTGAGAAAAGCAGCGGCCTACTAGCCGCTAGTTCATGCTATTATCAACCGAAGGGAGGGTTCACCATGCCGTTAAAAATAGTCCGCAATGACATTACCAAGATGGAGGTTGACTCCATCGTCAACGCGGCGAACACTGCGCTGAGAATGGGTGGAGGGGTATGCGGTGCGATCTTTTCAGCCGCCGGGGCTGATGAACTGCAGGCGGAATGCAACCGCATTGGAGGGTGCAATGTTGGTGAAGCCGTTATAACCGGCGGCTATCGCCTGCTAGCCAAGTACGTTATACATACGGTTGGTCCCATATGGCGGGGCGGCAGTTCGGGCGAAGCCAAGCTGTTACATAATGCCTATACCAACTCCTTGCAACTGGCTTTGCAGTATAAATGTGAATCGATTGCTTTTCCGCTGATCTCATCGGGGATTTATGGGTACCCCAAAGACGAGGCACTGCAGATTGCCATTGCAGCCATCGGTGAGTTCCTGCTAAGTCACGATATGCTGGTTTATCTGGTCGTCTATGATGAAGAGACTTATATCTTGAGCAAAAGACTGCTTTCTGACATTGAACGATAATTGATTGACTACTTCATTACAGAGGGCAATTACAGTATCTTTGAAATAAACGAAGCCTTGTTTGCGTTTGACCAGGTTCTGCTGGGGGCTTGATTTGTCGCCCGGCAGGCGACTATCCTGCCGGGCTGAATTGTTATCCCCTCAAACAGCACCGCAGGTCCCAGTCAACCTGTGGATGCTGTCGATTTCCTTCTTTTCGGCGCCGACTGCCGCGTATTGTATCATTGGCAGGCCATTAGTGGTAAACTTTTTCGTTGACATTCAGACGTATATTACGAGTCTGAAAGTTTTGTGCATGGTATAATTACTTTATAGAATTCCCACTAATAAGATAATTGGCACGTCTTAATAATGGAGAGGGGGATGGGTATGAGCTTGTTATTGAATCCCAAGAAGTACCGTGACCGGAACTACCCTGATGAGCGATCCAAAGAAATCATGCTGAAGATGATCGACTGGTTTGAAGCCAAAGGACTGGCCAGGCAGAAAGAGCAGTATCATGCGCGTGAGTTCTGTGAAGATTTCCAGAAGTTCGTGACCGAGGAGGGGTTCTTCGAGACGCTTTTCCTTCCCAAGGGATATGGTTCTGATCCCAACCAGTATTACAGCACCTACCGGATGTATGAGTTTTCGGAGATATGCGGGTTTTACGGCGCCGCCTACTGGTACACCTTCCATGTGTCAACCCTGGGTCTGGACCCGGTTTTCCTGGGGGATAACGAGGAGGCCAAACACAAGGCTGCTGCCAGGTTAAAGGATAATGCCCTCTGCGCCTTTGGCCTATCGGAAAAGGAACATGGTGCGGACATCTATTCCTCAGAGATGAAACTCTACCCGCAGGCTGACGGGACCTACCTTGCTAACGGCACCAAATACTACATAGGAAACGGCAATGTTGCCAGCACTATAACGGTATTCGGCAAGATTGACGGCACTGATGAGTATGTGTTCTTTGTGGTTGACTCGGCTCATCCGAATTATGAGTGTGTTAAGAACATAATAGACAGCAACCAGCAGTATGTGGCGGAGTTTGCGCTGCATGACTATCCAATCACCGAGGCTGATATCCTCTCCCGGGGGCAGAAAGCCTGGGACGATATGCTGAACACCATCAATATCTGCAAGTTCAACATTGGTTCCGGTGCCACCGGCATTGTTACCCACTCATTTTATGAGGCCTTGAACCATGCTTATCACCGGAAGCTTTACGGCAAGAGAGTCACCGATTTCGCCCACGTAAAGCGGCTCTTTACTGATGCCTGGTTGCGGATCATGGGGATGAAGCTGTTCGGCCTCCGGGCTACCGACTACATGCGGGTGGCGAGTGAGAATGACAAGCGGTATCTCCTCTATAACCCGATCATGAAGATGAAGGTGGCTATGCAGGGAGAGAAGGTCCATGAGCACCTCTTCGATATTATTGCCGCCAAGGGTTTTGAAAAGGACACCTATTTCGAGCAGGCGGTGGTGGAACTGGTTGGCTTCCCGAAGCTTGAAGGAACCCGCCATGTGAATATGGCCCTGATTATCAAGCTGATTCCGAGCTATATGTTTATGCCGGCTGAGTTCGAGGAGGTTGGCAGGATCACGGATAATCGGAACGAAGACTTCCTGTTCCGCCAGGGCCGGACCCGGGGTTATGCCAAGACCAAGTTCCATGACTATAATATTGCTTATAACACGGTGGCTCACCTGCCGAATGTTAAGGTGTTCCTGGAGCAGATTGCGGCCTACAAGGAGTATCTAATGGTATCGGGACCGGGGCTTGCCAATCAGCTCAAGGATTTCGATTACCTCCTGGCGGTAGGAGAGCTGTTTACCATGGTGGCGTATGGCCAGCTGATCATTGAGAGCGCCCGGATTGAGGAGGTTAGCGATGAGATCCTGAACCAGATGTTTGACCTGTTCATCCGGGACTTCTCTGCTTATGCGGTGGAGCTATACGGGAAACCGATCAACACCGATACGCAGCTTGCCAAGATCATGCAGATGATCAAGCGGCCGGTTCCCAACCAGGCGGAATTTAAAAAGGTACTGAATGAAGAGGTCTACAGCCTGGTTGATGTTTATATTCAGAATCCCTAAAGGGGACGGACAATATTTTCCGTATGACATTCCTGCAGATAAGGCTTAGAGTAAAGATGTAGGAGGTGGATACGGTGAAGAAGAAATTGCCTATTTTGGTTGTTCTGGTCTTCCTGATCGGAATCATGGCTACTACAGTTTTTGCTTATCCAACGAACGATGGGTCACAAGCAAATTACAATAACGATCAGTGGTCCTGTACTTCGCTGGCAGTTGCACCACCGGCGACCCCGGTTGAGGCTGTGGTCGACCAACCGGCAGACCCAGTGACTCAGACCACTGTCACTGATGAGGCCAACGCTCCCCAGGGTGCAGTAAATCAGGCAATCGGGAGTTATTGCTGGTGTGAAGGGAATCCGGCGTCATGTGTCTGCGATAACACCAGGCAGATGAACTGTGATCAGTGCCCACAGTATATGAAGCACAGAAATTATGACAACAACTGTGACCGGATGCAGGCATCCAACCATAACCGGCATCGCAACGGTCACCACCGCTAAGGGAAGCAGTAAGCTGTATATATAAAGGCAGTCGGCAAAATGGCTGCCTTTTTATTTGCCTGCCCAAAAACTTACCCGCCATATGTTCTTATCTATATTGAACTCTGATTCCCCTGCGAAAACCTCAAACTTACGAGTTATTACTTTTCACAGGGAAATCAACTTTGCAAACAAGGAACTAACATCATGCAAATGGAATCCTAACAAACGAAACCTTAAAAACACACCAAACCCCCGTTAGACCTGGGTTTTCCACAATCTTACATTCCCGAAATTTGCATACAAATCAAACACACCGCAAACGTTTCCCAAACAATGCCCATGTTATGCTCGGGGTGCGACCCGCTGAACCGACAAAGGTGGTGGTCCCTGATGGTATTAGGTGCGGCGTTTCTTGCCCCAGGGTTACGACCGGCAGGTGCCAAATGAAGAGGGGCATCTGTTTGAAGGACCCGCTTGCAGGGGAAGAGACGTCGGGATAGTGGAGGCGGATGCCGGCATAAAGGAGGGAACGAAGCTGCTTAACTATTTTAACGAGATGACTGCCTTTTACGAGCAAGACTGGCCCAACAGGCTCAACAGTTCATCAAGCATGCTGTATATGCTCCTGCTCCATATGGGCAACAAGCTGTTTTGGGAAGAGGGGTTCGAGGTCTCCAGCAAGGTGCTGCGCGCGAAGGCCGGGATCAGTGACCGTAAGACCCTGGACCGGGCGCGGGCTTTGTTGGTGGAAAAGGGACTCATACTGTATACCCCGACTCAACCGGCCAAAGGGCTGGGCAAATATACCATTGTGGGATTGGCATCCCCAAAGGGCGGACCCCGCCGCCGGATGCCTAACTCGGGAAAGGATGATCACTGCCGATCAAGTCATGAATCCTGTGATGAGGCTGCACCGGATCTGGAAAACACAGACACCTCAGCAGTAGGGCCGAACCCGGGGGACAAATCCCCGTATAGTTACCCGGGGGCGGAGGCGGGAGATGTGCTGTGGAATAAATCCCCGGTGGTGAGTCTTTATCCCGGGAATAATTCCCCGCACGGTGACCGGACTAATGCCCCAAAACCCCGATTTGGCGTGGGTTCCAGGCCGTCCATAAAAAAACAAAACTATAAACATACTAAACACTCGTCTGCTAACGCAAACGAGACCAGTGACGATTCTGTAAGCAGCCGGGAGTTGATCAGGGAACTGGTACAGAACTTCCGGAGCATTGAAGGGATTACGTCCGCGAAAGGGGATTACCCGTTTATTGGCTGCCTGTACAATGAGTTTGGTTTCGAGGGGGTCCTTTCAGCCATCCATGAGTTGGCAATGGCTGCCGCAACAGCCAAGATTGAGAAACCCTTGATCTACCTCAAGTCAATTCTCGTGAAACGAAGATCCGGATTTTATGGGACAGGTTTTATTTCCTATGCTGCACAGTTGAGAGAGGAGGTTGATCCGGTTGAACGTTACCGATATGACAGATATGAAGGTTGAAAACGGCCTGATTGACACCTGGAATTTTGATGATAAAGGACAGGTACATGATTCGGGACCCGAGGCACTGCCTGAGCTTCCTCCCGATTATGAGTTGGTTCGTCAGTACATAAGATGCTGCCCGGATTGCGGCCGGGAGATTCGTGAGCGTACCTCCATCAGTCCGGAAAGGATTTTGATCATGGAAAGGTCGCGCTGCCGGTGTGCTCCAGAGCCTGTGGAGGATGAGCTGGAACGGGTGGCCAGGAAGCAGAAGGAACTGGACCGGTTTTTCGGCGATTTGAACCTGGCGAAATCACCAGGGCCGGATCTTGCTGAGTTAGCGCCCCGCCACGGGCAGGAGGAGGCTCAAAAGATGGCGCAAGTATTTCTGGAGTCGAGTGTCACGGGTAAGAGCCTGCTGCTGAACGGACCTCCCGGACGCGGCAAGACAGAGGTGGCCCTGGCCATGGCCCGTTCTGCCAGCGCCGACCGGACAGTAGTCTGTATCAAGTCCATCGACCTGCTGGACCGTATCCGGCGCTCACTCTGGCAGGAGGATAAAAAGATTGAGCTGCTAGGAATCCTGCGCACTGTAAACCTGCTGATTATCGACGATATCGGGGTGGAGAAGGCCACTGAATGGGTACTGGCTACCCTCTATGCCATCATCGACCATCGTTATGGCCACCGGGATACGGTGTTCACCACCAATCTGACAGGGAAGGAGATGAGTTCCCGCCTCGGTCCGGCCTTAACCTCCCGTATCTACGGTTCGCGGGTGGTAACCTTGGCCGGTCCGGACTGGCGAATCAGAAGCCGCCAGCGGATCTCGGCGGAATGGACCCGGGACGAGGACAAGTGGTGATTGTGACCTCTGAGATTCTGAATCCAGGAAATATCATTGGCCTCCGGAACGGCGATGTGTATTGCCGATCTGGGGGCATAATTTTCGGCTTTTATTGTCGGAGGCATCATTGTTCAAAACTAAACTCGTGCCTGTTAACAACCAGGGCCCAGTAAGGCAGTCTAAGCAGCATGTATTGCAGTAATAGTAATTAAAAGGTTAAATAGGATTGTACACAGGTAAGAAATACGAGGGTAACCAAACCCTGCGGGGGGTAATTCCGTATGCCGAAGAAGAAAAAGCCACGCACAGCGAAGGTACGGGATATAAGTATATTCTATATGCGGACCCGGAAGGCGGGACCGCAGACGAGAAAGAAAAAGGAGACCAAAAAATTCAAACTTGACGATGAGATGTCAAAGTATTGATAAAGGTTCCAAGCTGTAACCAATGACATAAGAAAACGCCGGACGCAGTAAAATATAGCCCCGGACTGCCTCCGCTTGCAAATTCAGAATAACAGAGTGATTATGAGTTTACATGCGGGAAGGTCGATAGGCAGAGTTTCATGAATTGCTGCTGGAGCTATGAATGAGATTCGGTTATATCCGGCCATTTAGTTTATTAGATTTGAGTTGCACCTTAATGATTTCCAGGAAATGCTCTACCAGGTCGGGATCAAACCGCGTCCCGGCATTGGACCTCAGTTCTTCAATAGCTTCAAGAATGCTGCGCGCTTTCTTGTAGGGAAGGTGAGAAATCATGGCGTCATAACTGTCTACCACCCTGATAATCCTGGCCAGCAACGGAATGTCGTCTCCTGCCAGGCCATCAGGATACCCCGTTCCATCATAGTTCTCATGGTGGTGCCTGATTATTGGCACTATTGATTGCAGCTGACTGACGGCCTTTACTATATCACTCCCCCATTGGGGGTTCTGCATAAGCTCTCCCCATTCCTCCTGGCTCAAAGAGTCCGCTTTATTAAGCACCTCCCGGTCGATCTCAATCTTGCCTATATCATGTAGGAAAGCTGCATAGCTCAAAAGATTGATTTGGTCCTGAGGAACCTCAAGCCTGGAAATACCTGCTTTATAATCACACTACGAGCCGAAATCCTTAGAACATGGATACCTTTTGTATCTCTCTGACCAGGGGCGTTCTTCTTTCTGATGATGGTCGCAAAAATCGTTTTCATTGCCACGTTGGATTATCATGCATATAATGAGGGCAACATTATTAGAAATAATAACAGTGTCCGTTGGACCAGAATGAGAGTTTTTATTTATGAAAAAGACTCCGTCTCAAATAACCCCCTGGATTCCGGTTATCCTGTGGATGATGCTGATTTTCTTTCTTTCCGCGCAGTCAGCCACAGAATCGGCAGGGCTCAGTACGAAGATCACCCAGGTATTTCTGGGGTTTATCAATCAGTTGGTTCCGGTTTTCGGATCCGGTGCGATGGATAATTCGTACCTGGACCATGTAGTGCGCAAGCTCGCTCATTTTTCGCTGTATATGGTCCTGGGATTTCTGTCAGCGCGGGCCCTGCAAAAAAACGGGATGACCGGATGGAGACCGTTGATTGTGGCAGTGCTGATTTGCGTGTTGTATGCGGTAACTGATGAGCTGCACCAGGTCTTCGTACCCGGCAGGAGTGGTCAAATCAGTGATGTGTTTATTGACAGCATGGGAGGATTTACAGGAGTTTTCTTGTTTGCTCCCGCAATGCGAAAATAGGCTGCTCTATGCTTGACAAGTGCCGGGGATGAAAAAGGAGTGTTTTCCCAGTGCAGAACACTCCTTTTCTCTCCCCGTTGTCCGGGAGAGTCACGTTGCCCCCGTCCAGCCGACCGGACGGGGCACATCCTTAAGCCTGCTTCATCTTTGCCAGTTCTTCATCCCGCAGTACCCGGCGCAGGGCTTTGCCCACGGCTGAGCGGGGGAGTTCGTTCCGGAACTCAACTGCCCGAGGTACCTTGTAAGGTGCCAGTATCTCCTTACAATAATCTATGATCTCTTCAGCAGTAGCAGTGACCCCTTCTTCCAGCATGACAAAGACCTTGGGGATCTCACCCCGGTACTCGTCAGGAATCCCGATGGTGATGACATCCTTAACCTTGGGATGCTGCAGCACGGCCTCATCTATTTCGCGGGGATAGATGTTGTAGCCCCCTGATATGATGAGGTCCTTGGTCCGGTCCACGATAAAGATATAGCCATCCTCGTCCTGGTAGGCCACATCGCCGGTATTGAGGTATCCATCCTTATCAATCATCTTCGCTGTTTCCTCGGGTTCGTTCCAGTAGCCTTTCATGATGAGGTTCGATTTAATGTGGATCTCGCCCGTTTGGCCCTGCGGAACTTCCTGAGGCCGGTGGCCGGGTCTACGATCTTTACGTCGGTGTCGACCAGGGGCAGGCCGATGCTTAAGGGCTTCTTGACCCCCATATAGGGATTGTTTATTCCCAAGGAGGTGACCTCACTCATCCCCCAGCCCTCAACGATAAATATATTCAGGTCATTGGCCTTTTTGATCAGGGCGGCCGGCAGCGGAGCCCCGCCGCTGTTCATGATCCCTACGATTTGTCCCAGTTCCTTGGCCCGCGGGTGGTTGACCAGGGCCGTGATCATGGTGGGAACCGCTGGGAAGTAGGGGATATCGCCGATCCGGGCTACGGTGTCCATCACCTCGTCCACATTGAAGCTGCTCAGTATTATCTGGGTGGCGCGGCAGACTACCGAAAAGCAGTTGGCACAGATCTCCCCGTAAACATGGAAGTAAGGAAGTACCCCCATGAAGTTGCGCCGGGGAACCGGGTACATATCGATAATGGGCTTCAGCCACTCGTTATAGGTGTAGGTGGAACAGACCATGTTGCGATGGGTGAGAACCGCACCCTTAGGAGTGCCGGTGGTTCCGCCGGTAAACTGGATCACCGCCGGGTCGTCCTGTTTGATGGGCAGAGCGGGGGCTGCTTCATTGTCACAGGCGGCAATAAACTCGGAGAAATGATGCCAGCCGGGTTCCAGGCCCAGACTCTGGGAGGTGCTCAACTCAGTATCCTTCATGTAATCGGAGAGTTTGGTGACCAGTATGAAACTGATGTCGGTTTCCTGGGATAAGGCCTTGACGGTCGGTATAACCACGTCATAAGTAATCAGACCGGATATTCCTAACTTGTCTACAATAACTTTAAGCTCGTCCTTGGTGTACATGGGGTTCAGGTTGACGGCAATGGCTCCGGTGTGCAGCAAGGCCCAAAAAGCAATTACAAACTGGGGGGAGTTCGCCAGGAGGAGACCGATCCGGTCGCCTTTTTTGACTCCCGCTTCAATCATGGCATTGGCCAGGCGATGAACCTGAAGTTGCAGGTTCCAGTAACTGATTCTGTTTCCATAGTAATCGATGGCTGCCTTGTGCGGCTCTATGTTGGCCGAAATCCTTAGAATCTCATAGGCGGGGAAACGGGGCCAAGTCAGGGTAGGCCTAACATCGTGATCATAATTCTTAATCCACCAGCGGCGCTCCAGATCAGGGAATTGTGAATTGGCCATCAATATACCTCCATCCATACTGTTTATAATATTCTAAATTGAGTATATATTTTTAACCGGGTAGGTTCAACCACTGATTGTTGGGTGTAAGCATTGCAGTACGTTAAAAGACTGTATCAATCAAAGAGCGAACAGGGAGGTTTTGTTATGTCAATAAATCCTTTAATATCAATTCCCGCAAACGATATAATATCGTAAACAAGGCTGCTGGCTGTTGATTGCCTAAAGGGTCAGCATAAGATGAGGAGATAGGGTAGCAGACGGAGTGATCGCCGGTTATTAAGAATAAACCGACCGGTGTAACATCTGACAATAATCGGTGTCTGAATTGGGAGAGGAAATGGACCAGCCCTTTCTTAGTAATGTGCCGTGTTGTGAACATCGTTAACAGCTCTGCCTGACTGAAAGGAGTTATCCAAGATGATTGGTACGATTTGCGGTGATTTCATCGGTTCGGTTTTTGAATGGCATAATCACAAATCCAAAGAGTTTGAGCTATTTTCTCATAGATCCCGCTTTACTGATGATTCGGTGATGACCATCGCCACCATGGATGCGCTGCTCAATGATCTGGACTTTGGCTTCTGCTACCGCAAGTGGTACCGGAGGTACCCGAATGCCGGCTATGGCGGCAGTTTCCGGGAGTGGGCCGCGGATGATATCAGCCTGCCTTATAATAGCTGGGGCAATGGGTCAGCAATGCGGATAAGTCCGGTGGGGTGCTTTTATGACTCGCTGGATATGGTATTGACCAAGGCCCGGGAAAGTGCGGAGGTATCCCATAACCACCCGGAGGGGATAAAGGGGGCCCAGGCAACCGCGGCCTGTGTTTTCTGGGCCCTGCAGGGTGAGAGCCAGGCTTCGATAAAGGCGCTGGTAGAAGGGAAGTTCGGATATGACCTGAACTTTTCCCTGGACAAAATCCGGGATGGGTATGAATTCGATGTTTCCTGCCAGGGGAGCGTTCCCCAGGCGATCGTTGCATTTCTGGAGTCAACCGATTACGAGGATGCAATCCGCAACGCCATTTCT
Source organism: Syntrophomonadales bacterium (assembly GCA_050951725.1). Taxonomy (GTDB): domain Bacteria; phylum Bacillota; class Syntrophomonadia; order Syntrophomonadales; family DTU052; genus DTU052. The sequence goes on from JBMNJO010000025.1 coordinate 139,792, forward strand.
ATTGGTGGTGACAGCGATACCATCGCGGCTATTGCCGGGGGCATTGCGGAGGCCTTCTATAGGGAGATCCCTTCCTATATCAAGGACCGGGTGGTGAGTTCACTTCCGTCCGAGTTCCGGGAAGTGATCGCCGCCTTCTATGCCTGCTGTGGATGGGAGGATATGCTCCCGTAGGACATAAAACAAGGCCCAGGGCAAAAAACAGCGCCTCTGGGCCTTGTTTATATTGCAGGTGTCCACATCCAGTTTACAATGTCGGGAACCTATTGCAGCAGTTCCAGGGCCCCCTGCGGTACATAAGTGGTGCCGACGCCGTCAAATACCACTACTCCTTCCAGTTCGGCGGCTGCTCCATTGACATAGGCGATATTGGTATGAACGGGCATTTTGATAATGGTCTCACCCCTGGTTACTGTCAAGACCGGGTTTTTCTTATCTGTGGTGTCGAACTCAACCTTGGCACCCTGGGCCTCAAATGCTTTGCGGGCCGGGACAAACAGCTTCTTCGTGGTATCATCAAGGCTTAGGCCCATTAATATTTCCATGTAGCGGGCAATATCTGTGTTTTCGACGGTGCCGGTTAATTGATCAACGCCTCGCGGTGCGTATACATAGAGGGTGACGTCCTCACCGGTATGTCTTCCGGTGGTGAAACCGATGCCACAGTGCTGTGCCAGCATCGGACCTACGGTATATCCCAGATAACCATAATAGGTGTTTTCTTTAACAGCCTCAATTTCATCACTGGTCAGGTTGGAGAGCCCGTAATACTTGGCCAGCACCTCAACGGCGTTATTGCGGTCGGGAGCCATCACCTTTTCCAGACCTTCCCCGGTCAGGGTGGCTTTTTTCAGAGGAGCTATGATGTCATTAAGCGGTATCTCATCATAGGTTGATGAAGTGGCCGAGTTACCGATAGAGATGCCACCGGTTCCATGATCAGTCGCGGCGATAACCACCGTTTCACCGTTCTGTTTGGCGAAGTCCAGGGCCACCCCTACCGCTTTATCAAAGGCCAGGCAGTCAGAGACAAGAGCAACCGGGTCATTGCTGTGGGCTGCCCAGTCGATCTTGCTTCCCTCGACCATCAGGAAAAAACCGTCCTCATCCTGGGAGAGCAGTTCGATGGCTTTTTTGGTCATTTCGGCCAGGGAGGGCTCTTGGGAGGCATCACGGTCAAGATCATAGGCCATAATTGAGGGTGCGAACATGCCCCACACCTTCCCGGAGGTTACCCGGTTCATCTCCGCCGAGGTATGTACTACCTGGTAGTCCTGTTTGATGACTGAATAGAGGTCATTGCCATCCGAACGCCCGGCGGGCTTAAAGTAATCTGTGCCTCCACCCAATACTACATCCACTCCCGAATAGGCTTGTTGTTTGGAGAGGATATCATAGGCCTTGCGGTCGGGATAATGAGCGGTAAATGTGGCCGGGGTGGCCTGCATGATTTCACAGGTGGCTACTACTCCCGTAGCTCGTCCGCTGAGTTTGGCGGCCTCCAGAATATTGGCTACCGGTCTGCGCCGCTTTGCGGGGTCCAGTTTCTCCAGTCCCGGCATGCTGTTAACATCAGGCAGAACCCCGATAAAGCCAGTATGGGTCTTGTAGCCGGTGGCCATGGCGCTGGACGCCGGAGCCGAATCGGCAATAGGTGCGTCAGAGGAATAGGTTCTGACCAAACCTGAAGCCATACTGTCGAGATTAAGATCTCCTCCATTGTACCAGCGGGCTAGTATAACCGCCGCAGTGCTCATACCATCCGGGATCATCAGGATCACATTTTTCACGGGCTTTTCCACCCTGACCTCATCAATACCTACAGCAAATGAGGGTGCGGTCAAAGTAACCGTCAAGATGCAGGCCATAAGATAACATAACAGATGACTACGCTTCATATAGACCACTCCTTTCGGTTTCCTTCATATTGCGGGCGACAGCTTCCGTGGAAACCAGTATTTCATTATATTTCCTATAATTATACTCCAATTTAGCACAGAGAGATCAACCTGTTATATGTACCAAATTCACAACTTATCTGGAATATATTAATAGGTATCAGGGGTATCCACTCACTTTAACAACCTGTGATATTAGGATCTAACTATGGAAAAAGGCTGTCTCGCGGAAAAGCCCAGAGCATTTTGCAGGCTAAGGGATCAGCCGGTTGTATATCCACAACGCGTCTTATCGGCTCTGTTAAGGTTTTATGAAGTCCTTTGTACCGGCAGGCATTTTCCACTTGACCGGCATGGATTACATCTGTAATATTAAAATAAGATTACATTTGTAGTCCACGGGGAGGTTCACATGGGCAAGGTACCACAGATATCGGAATCTGAATTAGAGGTGATGAAGGTCCTCTGGGAACTGGGGTCGGCCACCAGTTCACAGGTAGTGGAGAGGCTCCTTCCCCGCTCGGACTGGAAACCCAAGACCATTCAAACCCTGATCACCCGCCTGGTGGCTAAAGGGGCCATCAAGGCGGACCCGACCGAAGGCAAGGCCTTCCTCTATTCTCCCCTGGTCAGCGCCGAGGAGTACCGGGCCTATGCCAACAGTTCATTCCTAAAAAAGATGTATAACGGATCGGTGAACCTGATGCTGGCCAGCTTTGTCAGGGAACAAAGGATATCCCGCGAACAGCTGGAGAAGCTGAAAAAACTGCTGGATGAGGAGGTGTAGCGGTGGCTGATGTGTTGCACACCGTTTTGATGACCTCACTCTATGCCACGGTAGCAGGGCTGATCATTATACTACTGAAGGCGGTGTTGAAGAATCGGCTGAATCCTCAGTGGCATTACCTCATCTGGATGGTGCTCATTCTGAAGTTGATTATGCCTTTTGGCCCGGCCAGTGCATTAAGCCTCTTTAACTTCGTGCCGGACGTTATCCCAGCGGACAGCATGACGAATAATACATATCATGAGCAAGGGCCGGCAATAACCCCTCCAGTTACTGTCGGGTCATTAACTGAAGTACAGCCTATGCCGGTGTTCATCCCACCGAACCAGACAACACCCAATGCCCGGGATTTTCTGCCCTGGATCTGGATTGCGGGCATGGGCTTTATGGCCTTCTGGCTGGCTGTAACCTGCTATGCGCTTAACCGCAGGCTGTCCCGGGGCTGCCGGGAACCGGATGCCCGGTTGGCACATATTTTTGAATCCTGTAAGGCACAGATGGGAACCGGCGACCGCCTGACCCTGGTGGTGCAGGAAGCGGTGGAGACCCCTTCCCTTTTTGGCATCCTGCATCCCCGGATCCTCTTAACTCCAGCCACGGAAAGACTCTCTGACGATGCTATCCGGTATATACTGCTGCATGAGATGGCCCACTACCGGCGCAAGGATGTGCTGGTGAACTATTTGCTGATCCTGCTGCAGATCGTACACTGGTTTAACCCGGTAATCTGGTACTGTTTCAAGCGTATCCGGGAAGACATGGAGATGGCGACTGACCATTACGTGCTGTCGGTGCTGGATAACGCTGAGCACCGGAGTTACGGTCAGGCTCTCCTGACAGTCCTGGAGGGCTTCCCGTCAGCCAACCTCGCGCCCCGGCTGCTGGGTATGGTTGATGACCATAATAACATGGCGAGGAGGCTGAAGATGATTAAGATGGCGGAAATATTTAAAGGCCAGAGGAAGGCTATAGCCTTACTGGGGGTATTATGCGTAGCGATGCTGGGAGGCCTGCTGTTGACCAGCAGCCTTGACAAGGATCCGGCATCGGGGTCGATATCCTCCTACGATGCCGAAAAACTGCTGGAACACCGGACCCCGTATGTGGGAAACAACAGCAAGGTAGTGAATATTATCAGCCTGCTCCCCCTTTCCAGCTGGCGCCAGGAGGTCTCCCTGAAGACCGACGCTGCTCCTTACGGGGTAACCGTAAACTATGATTTCCGCCAGACCGAACTGATCAGGGACCAGGTGCTGGGGACTCTTCGCAGTAATGCGGTAGTGATGTTCGCGTTGATTGAGAATGTAGAGTTGATCACGTTTACCTGCCAGTTTTCCGGTGGGGCACCGGATCTAGTTGTGGTTACCAAGAGAGATGTTGAGAAGGAGTTCCCCCTCAAGCTGTGGGAGTACTCCAGGGATATCAGTACCTTCAAGGATTTCCTGAACAAACTCGACTTCCGGCTGTATGTTTTCCCCCAGCGATACACGCCGACGATGTCCAGTACCCCGGGTATCCGAATTCTTGCGGAGCGTATGGGGGAGGGCCACACTGTCAGTTATTCGGCCCAGAACGGGGTTCTGTTCACCGAGGGTGATACCGGCTTCACCAAAGGTGTGCGCAGCCTGAGAGTGCCATATGGTACTACCGTTTACTGGTCACCAATTGGCCAGGATGGTCAAGCGGCAACGGAACGCAACACAGCGGTGTACGTGGCTATATTGGATGAAAAGGGGAAGGAACTGAACACCAAAGAGGTGTTAATCACCCATAAGGGAGCGGGGTTTTATGAGGTGGCCGATTCCCTGGGTCTCGTGTTCGGAATCAGATCCAATCCTTTTCACCTGACTGATAACCTCGATGAAGCGGTAGCCAACGCGATCAAGTCCCGGAGCAATTCCTACAAGGACGGAGAATTCGTCAGTGAAGGCCATATCATCCTCTCCGTCCAGGAGGGCACGGAAACTGTAAAGGTATACACCATCGCCAGCCTGGGAGTTTTTGGTTTCGAGAACGGGATCTTCACCAAGGTCAGCGGCAGCGGGGCTATTCCAACCGTAATGACCTTTTTCCGAGACCGGCAGGGGAGATATGCCCTGATCAAGTACCAGGAACCGCTTGATGGTTCGGGTTATGGGGAATCGGTGAAGCAGATGTTTCCCCTCCACCTGCACGCACGGGTTTTATCGGCACATGATGACTACGCAGAACTGAAAAAGCAGCAGGAGGTCCAGGCCCGGGAGTATCTGAGGTCCATCGGCCGGTCAGCCGAGGTCAGTGCGGAGCATGTAAAGAAGGAACTGGCCAATATCAATGTGGAGGCCTCGAACAAACTGCTCGCAGAATACACGAAGTATGATGAGTTCCTGAACAACTGCCCCTACTGGCTGGGGACGCTGGAGCGGATTGAGAATGGGGAGCGATTTATATATGAGAAGGAACACAGTAAGACCAGTGATGGTTATGATCTGATCACCTTCCGTAAAACCAGGGCCAACGGTGAGGTGGTCGAAGAACGGCAGTACAAGATTGTAGGCACTGAACCCCAGCTGATCAAGGAATAAGTATTAGTCTGAAGGTAGGACAAACAAGGGGAATGTAAAATCAAGAATAGCAAAGACTTTTCTATATCGAATCAGTTTCAGAAATAGCCAGGAAGCGCAGTGTGCCATCGGAAGCACTGTGTGCAGATACCCGCAAACCGTTGCTCAATAGTGTGCGGCCATGATGCCATCGCAAATATTAGGTCGCAGCCTCTGATTACAGGACGGCAAAACGAGTTGCTGCCATTACTTTATCCTTGAATTGGCCACTTCCTCGGCGGCCTGCTTGCTTTCCTCCCAGATCATATCCACGATCTCTTTCTTCAGCGAGATAAAATCCGGGGTCAGGAGGATACCGTGGTCCCGGGGACGCGTGAGCGGAACCTTGATCGTCTTCTTGATGGTCCCGGGCTGGCGGGTCATAACATGGATGGTATCCGCCAGGAAGATAGCCTCATCGATATCATGGGTTATGAATAATACAGTTTTCTGGTCTTCCTCCCAGACCCGCAGGAGCAGTTCCTGCATTACCACCCGGGTCTGGGCGTCCAGGGCCCCGAAGGGCTCATCCATCAGCAGGATATCCGGTCCATTGGCCAATGCCCGGGCAATCGCAACCCGCTGCTTCATGCCTCCTGATAATGCTTTGGGGTAGAGGTTTCTGAAGTTGGTCAGTCCGGTCACGTTCAGGTAGTGGTCAACGACAGACTTGACCTCCTTCTCCGGCACTCTGCGCTGGCGGGGTCCGAAGGCCACGTTATTCTCCACCGTCAGCCAGGGAAACAGGGTATAGGCCTGAAAGACCATACCTCGGTCGGCCCCCGGTCCGCTGATAGCCCGTTCATAGAGGGTCATCCTGCCGGCAGTTGGCTTCTCCAGGCCGGCGGCCATTCTTAGGAGCGTGGTTTTGCCGCACCCGCTGGGACCCACGATGACCGCGAATTCCTGTGACTCTACCTCCATATTAATATCCTGCAGGGCAAAAACCTGATTGCCCCCGGTGTTAAATACCTTGTTTACTCCTTCGATCAGCAGCATTTAGTGTCCCAACCTTTCGTACCAGGGGAACAGTATCCTGGATAGTGTCTTGAACAGATAATCAGTCGCAACCCCTAGTAAACCAATCACCAGCAAACCTACAAAGATCCGGTCGGTCTGCAGGAAACGCTGTGACCTTAGAATCATAAAACCCAGTCCGGAATTGGCGGCCACCAGTTCCGCCACCACCAGGTAGGTCCAGGCCCAGCCCATGCAGATCCGCAGGCTGTCCATTATACCAGGGAGGGAAGCGGGCAAAATTACCCGGGTGTAGACCGCCCCGCCTCTGGCTCCCAGGGTATAGGCCGCATGCAGGAGTTCGCCGGGCACCGCGGAAACCGTGTCCTGGACCATCAGGACCAGCTGAAAAAAGGTCCCCACAAAGATGACTGCTACCTTCTCAAAATCCCCAATCCCAAAGTAAAGGATCATCAGGGGAATCAAAGCGGTTACCGGGAGGTAACGTACAAAATCGATAAACGGCTCAAAGAAAGCCTCCGCTCTTTTGCTGGTAGCCATCACAATCCCCAAAGGGATAGCCAGGGCGGCTGCGACCAGGAATCCGACCAATACCCGGTAGAGGCTGGCCAGGGTATACGGGACCAAAACCCCTTCCTCCAGCAGTGAGACAAAGGCCTTCGCCACATCCCAGGGGGAAGGCAGGTAAATGGGGTTGACCCGACCGCTGAAGGATAAGAGGCACCAGCCGCCAAGGATCAATACTACCGACAATATCATGTAGCTGCGCGGTTCAAGGCGGAATATATTAAATGATGATTTGTTGTTTGCTTCCATAGCTGCTCCCGAAAAAAGGCCTTCTGCAAGAAAGCCTTTCTCCATTTTAATAATTGTTCTGTTGCCGGGGCTTCGACCTGTACCGTTACCGGATCAGGCCGCAGCCTCTATCGCGATCATAGATCAGCCCCGGGCCAGTCTGATAGCCTGACGCCAGTCAAGCCATACTCATCGTATAAGACTACTGGGCGGCCTCCTGCACAAACCGGGGCACCACAACCTCCGCCGGTTCTACCTTCTCCTGGAGGACTCCCTTTTCAGTCCAGAACTGGGAGGCCAGTTCGGTGATATAGTAGATAGAATCAGTGGCCCTGGTTTCGTCAAAGAAGCTCTTGTTTTCTTCGGTCCCCATGAACTGTACTCCCTGGGCCATGTCAGCAATATCCTGTTCGGATAAGGACAGGGCTGCAGCCATAATCCGGTTGCCTTCCTCCGGGTTGTCCTTATAATAATCAACGGCTTCGTTCCAGGCTTTAACCAGGCCTAACACGGCTTCAGGGTATTGATCAATGAAGTCCTGGCGGACCGAGATAACGTCCACAATATAACCGGGGAAATCACGGCTGGAAATCAAAACATGGCCGCCTTCGCGCTGGTTGGCTTGAGTCAGCCAGGGCTCCCAGGCCACCGCCGCATCCAGTTTACCGGCCACAAAGGCTGCTCCGGCGTCTCCGGCAGTCATCTCCTGGATATCGATCTTGTTTTCATCGACTCCATACTGGTTGAGCACGGCCAGGAAGAAGAAATAGCTGGTTGAGGCCTTGTCCAGACCCACGGTTTTACCTTCCAGATCCTTAACAGTTTTTATGTCCCCCGAGGCAATTATTCCGTCGCCCCCATAGGACTGGTCCATGGCGCAGACAAATTTGGCATCCACCCCGTTGGCGTAATGGATGACATCACGATCCACCACATTTCCCAGGGCCTGAATCCGGTTGGCAGCCAGGGCCGCCGCATACTGGGATTCGTCCTCGATAATAACCATCTGCGGCTCAATGTTGTACTTGGCAAAGAAGCCCTTTTCCTGGGCTATGTACAGAGGGCCATAGCCAACCCAGGTGCAGTGGCCGATCTTGAACTTGACCGGTTCATTCTCATTCTGTGCCGCCTGCTGGGTGCCGCACCCGCCCATCAACAATGCCAGGATGGAAACCAGCAGGACCGTAAATGTTAACCTTCTGTTTTTCAACAACCTCACAATAATGCCTCCCGTTCCAAAGTTGGATTTTAGCCTGATAAAGGATTGTCCCTTTATTATGATAAAGCATTTTGTAAATAAGAAAACCCCTTTTTAAGGATTTTTGTTGAAAAACATTTCTGGCAGGAAAGCAGGGATTTGTGTTGTCAACAAGAATAAACGCAACCCGGGTTCATACCCGGGTTTGGTGTTACGGTAAAGATTCAGTTGGAAAAGAGGCCCGCCATCAGCCGCTGATCTCGCGCTGGGCCACCAGTTCATAGATTTCCTTTTGACCATCTTTCTTGAAACTGTAGAGGTTGATCTTGTCTTTGGGCGTGTTCCATATGAAGTGATCAAGGCCCAGGAAGAAGTGATACTGCCCCGGGTGTCCCTCCATAGCCGGCAAAAAGGTGTCCCTGCCGCTGCCGGTCATGATAAAGATCAGCTGACCGGGCTTGAAGTTCATCCGGTAAGCATGAATCTCCGCCGGGAAGTAAAAGTGATTATAGTGCCTGCCGTCCGGCTTCCAGGTACACAGTATCCAGCCTTCCATGTTTTCGGTGGTAGTTCCCTCATTTGCTATGCAGATCCATTCGTCGGTAAGCCTGAAATTCTCATCCTTATCCTGTGGCGAATTGGAGACAGCCTTTATTACAATTTTGCGGGCCATACCTACACCCCCGTTTTAATTTGGGAAACTAATTACCCAATTCTAAATTTGACATCGCCTTCCCTTAATCCTGCATCCGGGTTTGGAATTAATTGCTTCAAGGGTTGCCGGCAATTGTGTCGAACTGCATATGGCGGGAGGGTGATGCTTTTGAAAAAATTTTTAATCGGAATACTTATGGTGTTTGTGATCCTGGGAGTCGCACCTCACCAATCAGCCGCCGGGGAGGCAGTGCAGATCAAGATCAATGGCGAGCTGCGCAGCTTTTCACCGGGAGGTAAGATCGTATCTGGCAGAACCATGCTGCCGGTCCGTTACATAGTGGAAGACCCTGCGGTCAAAGGTGAGGCCCTTTGGGATCCTTACGGGCGCAAGGTTACCATTAACTGTGGCGGCAATGAATTTATCTTTGTGATCGGCAGCTATATGGCTTTGGTCAACGGCAGTCAGGTAAATCTTGATGTGGCTCCCTTCATCTACGAGGGGCGGACCTACCTGCCGGTTAGATTCTTTGCCGAGCGGATGGGTGCCACTGTAGGGTGGAAGGCCAGACAGAACATGGTCTTGATCAACTTTGGTCCTGCCCCCAGGGTAATGGGGTATTTCTACTATGGGACCCCGGAGGAACTGGACCACCAGTCCCTGACCGACGTTATTTTCCGCTGGCTGGAGACCGATGGCCAGGGGAACCTCTTTTACGAATACTGGACCGATAACAACGGTGCTGCCAGGCGCCAGGCTGCTCTCGACCGGGCCCGCCAGAACGGTCTTAAAACCCATGCCAGTGTTATGCTGATGGGATGGGACGCGGCTGGACGGGAGAAGCTCCATTCACTGCTGAGCAGTCCCCAGAACCGGCAGCGCTTGATTGACAACCTTACCACCCATGCAGCCCAGTTTGGCTACGATGGAATCAACATCGACCTGGAGGCGATACCAGCTCAGGATCGGGACAACTTTTCGCTGTTTATGAGTGATTTGGGCCGGGCACTGCATGCCAAAAACCTTACGCTTTCAGCGGCGGCACCTGCCAAGGTGGAGGGAAGCTCATGGCATGCGGGGTTCGACTATGCGGCGGTGGGACAGGCGGTTGATTATATGATTATCATGGCCTATGACTATACCACCAGCACACCAGGGGCTTCTGCTCCCATCGACTGGGTTGAGGATGCCACCAGTTATGCCCTGAACCGGGTTCCCCGTGACAAGGTGATCCTGGCACTGGGTACCTATGGGCGGGATTGGAACCTTACCCGGGGGACCAAGAGCACCTTTTATCAAACCAGCCTGGATGATCTGCTGAACAGTTCTTATCAGCGGGCGATGAATTTTGACCAGAAGAGCTTTACACCCTACATCGATTATATCGAGAATGGTCACCAGCACCGGGTCTGGTATGAGAACGCGGTCAGCCTGGGTGAGAAGTATGCGGTTGCAGTAGAAAACAACCTGCCGGGAGTATCCTTCTGGAGACTGACCGGAGCCTTTACCGACTTCTATCGGGTGCTGGGCGAGTAACGGATTGCTGCAGAAGAAGTATTAAAGGTTTCTGGAACCTTTACGCAAAAAGATATAGAATTAGTTTAACTGTTGAGACAGGCTTTATTTAGGCCTGTCTTGCTGTTTCAGTCTGACTAGAGAGGGCTGGGGAGGGAGAAGATTGACCAAGGAGCAACCTAATTTATTCGGGAGTACGGGACCACAATTTGAGGAGATGGTGAGGGAGTCCCCGGCAAAATACATTCCCTTTCTGACGGGAATAAATGAGAATGAAGGATACAACGACGTTACGCAAATGAGTGAGCTGGAGGAAATAGCCCGCAGCTGTCGTCTCTGTCCCTTGCGGGATAGCTGTAAACAGGTGGTGTTCGGCAGCGGTCCTCCGGATGCAGATATTATGCTGGTGGGGGAAGGTCCCGGCCAGAGTGAGGATGAGATGGGGATACCATTTGTGGGCCGGGCTGGTCAGCTTTTGGACCGTATCCTGGAAGCCGCGGGCATAACCCGGTCCAAGGTTTACATAACTAATGTGGTTAAGTGCCGCCCTCCGGGCAACAGGCTGCCTAACCCCAATGAAATTGCGATTTGCCGGGGGTACCTGGAGGCCCAGATCCGGTTGACCCAACCGAAACTGATTATCTGTCTGGGGGCCCTGGCCACTCAGACCGTGGTGGATAACAAGGCCAAGATAACGATCGTGAGGGGGAGATGGTTTACCCGCCAGGGAATAATGATCATGCCGACCTATCACCCGGCGGCCCTGTTGAGAAATGAAAGCCTGAAGAGACCGGTGTGGGAGGATTTTAAACTGATCCGCCAGGAGGTAAAACAAAAGGGATTGAAAGCATGAAGACTCTGAAGGTAGTTGTGGAAACAAGTGACAGGATGATAGCCCTGGGGAAGACCCTGTCCGGGAAACTCAAGCCCGGGGACCGGCTGCTGCTCCGGGGAGATCTGGGTGCCGGGAAGACCACCCTGGTTAAGGGGATAGCCCGGGGACTTGGTTTTGAGGGAATGGTAACCAGTCCCACCTTCACCATTATGCAGATCTATCTGGGACGGCTGCCGATATATCACCTGGATTTCTACCGGCTCGGGGGTGAGGACCAGGACGGCGACGAATGGGAGGAATCCTATTACGGCGACGGGGTCACCCTGATTGAATGGCCTTCTCCGGAGGCCCTGGAACCCGGGGACATAATAATTGAGATTGAGATTACGGATGATGATTATGATTCGCCGCGCCTGGTACAGATAACTGTTCCTGCTGATCGCGGACAGATCCTGGAGGTCTTGAGCAACCTATGCTGATCTTGAGTATTGATACTGCTACCCCGGTGGCGGGCGTGGCGTTGGTTGATGATAAGAAGGTATATTACGAGGCTGTAGCCAACACCGGATACAAACATTCGCGGACCCTGCTGGAGATGATCGATGTATCGTTCCGACAGACCGGGTACAGCCTGGATGATGTGGATGCCATCGCAGTTACTACCGGTCCCGGGTCCTTTACCGGTCTCCGCATCGGGTTGGCAACCGCCAAAGGCCTGGCATTAGCCAGGAGCAAACCGTTAATCGGGATACCAACCCTGGATGCCATCGCGCACAATGTAAGCTGGAGACCGGATTTGATCTGCCCGATACTTAATGCCCGCAAGGGCGAGGTTTACGCTGCATTTTATCAGGGAGGGACATCTTCGGCCAGGAGACTGACTGATTACCTGGCTCTGTCACCGGATAACCTGATCAAAATGGCCCACCAGTTGATGGAAGAGACAGGGTGCAGAAGCGTGACAGTTTTGGGAGATGGGGTAAACGAGTACCGACCGGTACTGATTGATTCTTTGGGGGAGGCCTTAATAAGCCCGCCGGAATACTGGCTGCCCCGGGTATCTGCCGTGGGCAACCTGGCGGTAGGCAGGTGGTTGAGTGGCCAGCTTGATGATCTGTTCAGCCTTATTCCCACCTACGTCAGGCAGTCAGAGGCCGAGATCAAGAGGGCCCGGGCAGAAGGAGAGGGTAGATGTGGAACTGAAAATCAGAAAGATGGGACACAGGGACGTTGACCAGATCCTGGAGATCGAAAAACTCTGTTTCCCGGTTCCCTGGTCCCGGGAATCGTTCCTCTCCGAGCTGCGCAACCCTCTGGCCCATTATCTGGTGGCCCAGGAGGGCTTTGTTCTCCAGGGGTATGCGGGTATATGGCTTATCTTTGATGAAGGGCATATTACCAATGTGGCGGTTCATCCCCGGGCCCGGGGTAAAAGGATCGGAGAACTGCTGTTAACCAACACCCTGGCCCTGGTGAAGGCCAGCGGAGTGGTTTCGGTTACCCTGGAAGTCAGGCCCTCCAATGATGCGGCCCTGGCCTTGTACCGCCGTATGGGTTTCAAAGAGGCCGGCTTACGCAGGGGATATTATTCTGATAACGGTGAGGATGCCCTTATTATGGCCAGGGATATTTAGGTAACCCTGCTGAAAGTAAGACGCGGATGCTTGAATGCATTCAAACAGCATCATTCAGGGTTTTTGCAGAGGAATCGAATTACGGTTACCCCTACGACAATAAATGAATTAGATGACCGCTCCTGGCAGGTCTAGAGAGGGTTTATGCAACAATGAAGGATATTCGGATTCTGGGAATTGAAACCTCCTGTGACGAGACCGCAGTATCAGTGGTTGAGAATGGTCACCGGATCTTGACCAACCTGGTGGCCTCACAGATCAAAGTTCACCAGCGTTATGGCGGGGTAGTCCCCGAGGTGGCCTCCCGCAAGCATATCGAGGTCATCGCTTCGCTGGTGGATGAGGCATTGAGAGAGACCGGCATTACCGGGCAGCAGATTGATGCGGTGGCGGTTACCCATACCCCTGGCCTCATCGGGGCCCTGCTGGTGGGGGTTTCCTTTGCCAAGGCCTATGCCTACGGATTGGGCAAGCCCCTGATCGGGGTCAATCATCTGGAGGCGCATGTCTATGCCAACTTCCTGACGGATAAACCGCCGGTATTTCCGGCTGTATGTCTGGTGGTTTCCGGTGGTCATACCAGCCTCCTTTATATGGGGGGACATCGCCGGTTTGAGGTCCTGGGACAGACCCGGGACGATGCTGCCGGGGAGGCGTTTGACAAAGTAGCCCGCTTTTTAGGCCTGGGCTACCCGGGAGGACCGGCCGTACAGAAAGCGGCCCAGTCAGGGACGGCTGGTATTTACCGCCTGCCCCGCGTTTTTCTGGATCGCAATGATTATGAGTTCAGCTTCAGTGGTTTGAAAACCGCGACTATCAACCTGTGGAATAAACTGAAAAAGAACGGGGAAGCGGCCGGGGTCAATGATTTGGCGGCTGAGTTTCAGGAGGCCTTAGTCGATGTGTTGGTGGAAAAGACAGTAAATGCTGCCCGACAGAGAGGGGTCAAGCAGATCCTTTTGGCTGGGGGTGTAGCAGCCAATGCCCGGCTGCGGGAGAGAATTACCTTTGAAGCTGGCAAAGAAGGAATTGCGGTGAACATGCCGCCTCCCCTGCTCTGTACCGATAATGCGGCCATGGCGGCCTCCGCCGGCTATTACCAGTATCTGGAGGGGGACTTTGCCGGTTTGGATCTCAATGCATATCCCCATTCGGGATTACTTGTGAAGAAAACCTGTGGATAATGTGGATAAGTCTGTGAGTAACTTGATTTTCGGCCTTACGGGCACTTTAGGAAACTAAAGTATCGGTACCCCAAAAGGGTCATCCGCGTAAGAGCGGACTTTGAACCTGTGGATAATTTTACAGTTACGGAGGGGTCTATATGCATCCGGTTTTATTTAGGATTGGCGATATTGCAATTTACTCCTATGGCTTTATGATGGCGGTGGGAGTGGCGATCAGCCTGTTCCTGATCATTAAAAAGGCCAAAAAAGAAGGTATAGACGAGGAACCTGTGCTTGATTTGACCATCATTTCGGTTCTGGCCGGACTGATAGGGGCCCGTTTGTTTTATGTTTTTTTCTATGACTGGGATTACTACCGGCTTAATCCGCTGCAGATACTGGATTTTCGCAACGAGGGACTGGTATGGTATGGGGCCTTTATCCTGGGAGCCATTGCCGCCATCATCTATATGAGGGTTAAAAAGCTTTCGTTCTGGAGGATGATCGACCTGTTTGCACCTTATCTGGCCCTGGGGTACGCTTTTGGCCGGATCGGCTGTTTTCTGAATGGCTGCTGTTTCGGAACCCCGACCACGGTGCCATGGGGTGTGATCTTTCCAGGACTGGACCTGGTACCCCGGCATCCCACTCAGCTCTACAGTGCCTTGCTCTCCCTGGGTCTGTTTGCTTATCTCCTGAGGCTTTACCCGCGTCGGCGCTTTGAGGGTCAGGTGTTCCTGACTTACATCATTGGCTATGCCCTGTTGAGATTTGCAGTCGAATTCTTCCGGGAGAACCTGATAGTAGCAGCGGGATTCAGCATCGCTCAGGTGGTGGCAGCGGGGATTCTTATTATCGCCGTAGTTTTTTACTGGCATCGTTCCCGGAATGCAACAGGACCTGACGTATTGCGGGGAGACTAACCGGCTGTGCTTGATTCCCCTGCGAAATGTTATATTTCGCGGGTTCGTATCAATAAATATTCGCCGCCAGACTTCGCAGGGACAAAACCGATTGTTTGTCTCACGATGAAAGGGGAATCCAGTTTGCATTTATGATAAAAGACAGCTTATCAGCAAAACGCCAATACCTGCGGAAACAGGTAGGAGGATTAAGATCGGCCCAGGAGCCCTCTGAGGTGGATCACAAGAGCGGGCTCATCTGCTCCAACCTGCGGCAGATCCCTGAGCTCCAAAAGGCCTCGACCATAATGGCTTATGCCGCGATTAAGCAGGAGGCGGATGTTAAAGGATACTGGCTGGAGGAGTGGATGGCAGGTAAGACTATCATCCTGCCACGAGTAAATGGAAGCCACCTGGAGGCGGTTAAGTTCTGCGGCTGGGACAGAACCAAAGCGGGACCGTTTGGCATCTGGGAACCAGAAGGAGAGCCGTTTCCGCCGGAGATGATTGAGGCGGTTCTGGTTCCGGGAAAGGTGTTTGACCATCAGGGTTACCGCCTGGGGTACGGTAAGGGTTACTATGACCGCTTCCTTCCGCTGCTGAACCCAACTGCCTTCACCTGCGGAATCGCCTTCGATCTTCAGCTTGTAAAGGACACCTGTCCTGCAGAATGGGATGTCAGGCTGCAGGCACTGGTGACCGAGAGCCAGGTCTATCGATTCACCCCTTCAACTGAATCACCGTGATGGCTATGATGATCAAAAGTGAACCCATTAACTGCATACCGGTCAGAACCTCACCGAGGAGCAGGAAGGCCAGAACACCTGCGGCCACTGGTTCCAGGGTACTGGTCACCCCGGCCGCTACCGGTGACAGCATCGTCAATCCTTTAAAGAATAATCCCGCCGGCATGATAGTTGCGAAGATGGCTATGTACAAAAAGTATAGCCAGGTTGATCCCTGATAGGTCAGGAAGGTCTCCCAGGGCCATCCGTTCAAGGTCCAGGCCAGCCCGCCGATGGTGTAACCCCAGAAAAGGAGGGTCCACGAGGAGTATTTGGCCAGCCCGTAGCGCGAGTAGAGGATGTAGAAAGCAAAGGCGAAGGCCGAACCGATGCCGCTCACCAGGCCAATCGGGGTCACAGCCATCCCCTGCCCGGTAGTTCCTTTCACGATCAAAAACCCTCCAATGGTGGCGATAACCACCGGAAGTATCCGGTTCCAGGACGGGGTTTCCCGCCCATTGAGGAGTTCATAGACCAGGATGATTATGGGTGCCAGGTATTCCAGGAATACCGCAGTGGCCACATTGGTCTGACTGATGGTAAAAAAGTAGGCAATCTGCATGGCCGATACACCCATAATCCCAAAGATGACCATGTATCCCAGATCATTGCGGTCTATCCTCAGCGAAGCAGGGTTGCGACATGCCAGATAAATACCCAAAACCAGAGCCGACAGCACCAGCCGCATCTGGGTCAGGTCCCAGGGACTGACCTCGGAGTTAAACAGAAATTTGGCTGTTATAGCTGAGAGTGCCCACAGAATGGCAGCGGCCACTACACATAAAATGCCTTTAAGTGTTGATGGTAGGGTCATCCTCATAGACTCCTTTGACGGTTGGTTATATGAAGATATGTAATTGATTGGACTCTGACACGATTATACTGGTTCCTTTTACGAATCTTTGACTTCGCAGGGAACCAAAAAAAGGGCTGAAGTTCTCAGCCCTTTTCTGCTGTCGTTCTTCTGCTTGAGGTATGAGACGATTTTACTCGTTAGCCGGTTCCGCCTTGTCTTCCCAGATCTCTTTCAAGGCGCCCAGGGCTCCGCCCAGACCTGCCAGTTCAGTCGGAATGAACAGCTTGGTGGCGGTGCCGTTGCCCAGGTCTTTCAAGGTCTCAAGGGACTTGAGGGCCAGTACCTTTTCGTCGGCTCCGGCTTCCCTTATCATAACCAGGCTGTCAGCGAAAGCTTTCTGTACACTGAGAATAGCTTCGGCCTCACCCTCAGCCCGCAGGATGGTAGACTGCCTTATACCCTCGGCTTCCTTGATGGAGGCTTCACGCTTGGCCTCTGCCTGGAGGATGGCTGCTTGTTTCTGACCTTCAGCAGTGAGGATCGCTGCGGTCTTCTGGCCCTCGGCCCTCAGGATCGCTTCGCGTTTTTCCCGCTCGGCCCGCATCTGTTTCTCCATCGCCTGCTGGATGTCGTGGGGCGGGTTGATATTCTTCAGTTCCACCCGGTTAACCTTGATGCCCCATTTATCAGTAGCCTCATCCAGCACTTGGCGCAGCTTGCTGTTCACTACATCGCGGGAGGTCAGGGTAGCGTCGAGTTCCAGGTCACCTACGATATTACGCAGTGTAGTCGCCGTCAGATTCTCAATGGCGGCCAGGGGGTGAGCAATCTCATAGATAAAACGGAAAGGATCAGTAACCTGATAATATACAACAGTGTCAATCTGCATCGTAACGTTATCCTTGGTAATAACCGGCTGTGGGGGAAAGTCAATCACCTGTTCACGGAGATCAACAATGGCCCGGAAGCGGTCAATAATCGGAACAATAATGTTTATGCCCTGCTCCGCCTTGCCGTGGAATTTTCCCAGCCTTTCGACCAGGCCAACCGTTGACTGGCTGATAATCCGAATCGAGCGAAACAGGACCAGCAGGACAAATATTATTAGCGCCCAAACAAACCAATCCATTAAATTAAACACCTCCATATTATTCTCTAAGCGGGGTCAACGTACAGCGTTACACCCTCTACCGATCTAACCTTTACAAGGGAATCCTGAGTTAATTGCTGGTCAGCACGGGCTGTCCAAATCTCGCCTTGAAGCTTAACCTGACCGGAGTGCGGGGGAACTATCTCCATGGTCACTACCCCCGTTAATCCTACCAGGGCATCGACATTGCTCTTTACTTCTTTGGTCTTGAACAACCTGACCACCAGAGGCCGGGTGACGATAATAAAAAAGATAGTAATAAGTCCAAATACAATAGCCTGAGCAGTCAATGAGGTAACAACGTTCAGCCAGGCCAAAAGACTTAGCAGCAGAGCTGACAAAGACAGCCACAGGAACCAGAAACCCATGGTTGCAACTTCAATGATACCGCAAACGATACCAATAATGAGCCAGGCCATGTAACCCAAACACGGGCACCTCCCCTCACCATAAGCCATTTCCCCTTAATACTACCATATCCGGGCAGTATTGTGACCCCGCGCCGGCAATTAACAAGAATAACCATAATCACACTCAGGAGCAGGTCCCGGAACAGCGGGATCGCTGGTTTTCCTGTGTTTGCAGAGGAACGGTGAACTCTGTTGAAATCTGAATCATTATAGTATAATACCAATTAAGTTAAAGAGAACTGTGGAAATATAATAGTCTCCGATTCACCTCGACCTACGGTAAGGCTATGGTGAGGTTGAACGATAGGGTATGCTCAGGGAAACCGGCATGCCTCCTGTGGGAAAGGAGAAAACCAAAGGCACCTTTCACGGTGCCTTTTTTGGAGGTGTAAGCATTGAATAAAGAGATGGAGAACCGGGATCAAATAATGGCTCGACTCAAAGAAGTGTCCAAGGATGGGAAGATCAGCTGTACTTTGGCCCGTCAGGTAGCTGAGGAGATGAAGGTTTCTCCCTGGGTAATAGGGCCGTTGTGTGATGAACTTAAACTCAAGATCAAGTCATGTGAACTGGGCTGTTTCTAATCATACAAAAGCGGAGTTATTATTACCTGTGAGTCGCCGGATGGTTTTTAGTCACAGCAACGGAGGCTGAATGTGGCAGAGTTTTTTAATGTGTTATCGCTGGAAGAGGCCAAGCAGATACTTAGCAGGAACTGGCCTCAACCTGCCATGGAGACAGTTGGTTTGAAGGAGGCTTTGGGCCGGACCCTGGCAGCAGGGGTGCTGGCCAAAGAGGATCTGCCTCCCTTTCAACGTTCTACAGTAGATGGTTATGCTGTCCTGGCGGCAGATGTTTATGGGGCCAGTGAGACCATCCCCGCCTTTCTTAACCTGGCCGGGGAGGTGACGATGGGCTGTGAGCCGGAAATGGAGCTTACAACCGGCGAGTGCGCATGGATTCCTACGGGAGGCATGCTGCCGGCGGGTTCTGATGCGGTGGTAATGGTGGAGTATACCGAGAAACTTGGCCAGGACACAATTCTTATCAACAGACCGGTTGCGGCGGGTGAAAACGTGATCAGGAAGGGCGAAGACTGTCGAACCGGTGAGGAGGTTCTCCCTGCGGGGGGACCATTGCGACCCCAGGATATTGGGGTGCTGGCGGCCCTGGGTATGACCAGGATTCCGGTTTTGTCACCCCTGCGGTTTGGCATCATATCCACCGGTGATGAGGTGGTAGAGGTTGGCACCACACCGCAAATCGGGCAGGTACGGGATGTTAACTCCTACGTACTGGGGGCAGCTTTAGCACGCTGGGGAGCAGAGCTCCGTTACTATGGAGTAATTCCTGATGACTTCAACCGGCTTCAGGAAACCATCGCCGCTGCACTGGCGGAGAATGACTGCGTAGTCATGTCCGGAGGGAGTTCCGTGGGCACCCGTGACCTGAGCCTGACGGTCCTGCTCTCCTTTCCCGAATCTAAACTGCTTTTTCATGGTTTGTCTATCAGGCCGGGGAAGCCTACTCTGGCGGTCAGGATCGGCTCCCAACTGGTGATCGGACTGCCGGGGCACCCGGTTTCTGCGCTTATGGTGCTGGAGGTCCTGGTAGGACCGCTGATGCCGGATCGGATGCACAACAAAAGAGTGGCCAGCCTTACTGACAACATTGCTTCCCAGGCGGGACGTGACGACTTTGTCCGGGTCAAGCTGGATAACAGCGGCGAGACATTAAGGGCGATTCCGGTACACGGTAAATCCGGGCTGATCCGGGTTATGTCAGAAGCCCACGGGTTTATCCATATCCCCAGTCATAAACAGGGCCTGAACAAGGGGGAAACCGTAACCGTACACCTGTTTTGAGTACCAGCCTGGATAAGCAGTGAAAACCCCTGGAACCGTGCAAGCAGCTGATGGCCCGGGGGAAACGCAGCTTCAAATAATAGGTACTAAAAAAATTTAACCACCTTGGATTTACTATTCCTGACTTAAGGGATCAGGATTCATTACGGACTCCTATCCTTGCAAAAGCGGAGGTTATTTAATGGCTCGTAAGGTCTATATTGAGAACATGCCCCTGGATCAGGCTTTGGCCCTGGTAATGAAGCGCTTGCAGGCAGGAGAAGGCCTCCGGATTCAGGAGGAAGAGATTGAGGTGCAGCAGGCCCTGGGCCGGATTACCGCCGAACCGGTCAGAGCACGCAAATCCTCTCCCCATTACCCGGCCTCGGCCATGGATGGGATTGCCGTCCGTTCGCGTGATACCCTGGGGGCCAGTGAGACCTCACCGATACTTTTAAACCGGGACCAGCATTTTGTGGAGGTCGATACCGGGGACCCGGTACCGGGTGAATTCGATGCGGTTATCATGATCGAGGATGTCAATTACAAGGATGAGAACACGGCGGAGATTATCGCTCCGGCGGTTCCCTGGCAGCACGTGCGTTCTGTGGGGGAGGACCTGATTGCCACCCAAATGATTATCCCGGCTCTTTTTCCGGTGGGACCGTTCGAGATTGGGTCCCTCCTGACCGCTGGGGTCACTACCATAAAGGTGGTCCGGAAACCGCGGGTGGCGATCATACCAACGGGTACGGAGATAGTAGAACCAGGTCAGGAGACCATGCGGGCCGGGGAGGTAACCGAGTCCAACAGCCGCATGCTGGCTGGACTGTGTGAGAAGTGGGGGGCTCTGCCCCTTCGTCAGCCCATAGCCGTTGATGATCGGGAGGTTCTGCGGGAAGCCATCCGAAAGGCGGCCCTGCAAGCCGATATGGTGGTGGTTTGCTCCGGATCCTCGGCAGGACGGGAGGACTACACAGCCGAGGTTATTGATGAAATCGGCGAGCTGATCCTGCACGGCCTGGCAACCAGGCCCGGAAAACCGGCCATAGTGGGGATGCTGGGACAGAAACCGGTTCTGGGGGTACCGGGGTATCCGGTATCGGCAGCGCTGGTCTTTGAAATATTCGGTCAGCCTCTGATCTACGCTCTGCAGGGACTGACACCGCCACGACCAAATGTCCTCCCGGCCCGTTTGGCCCGCAAGCTGGCCTCCAGCATGGGGGTTGACGAATTTGTTCATGTCAACCTGGCCCGGGTAGGCACAGAGTACCTGGCTTTTCCCCGCAACCGGGGGGCTGGAGCTACCTCCAGTCTGGTTAAATCAGATGGAGTCCTGGTGATACCACGAGGACTGGAAGGTCATCAGGCGGGTGACCAAGTCAATATCAACCTTAACCGTTCCCTGGAGGTGGTGGACCGGACTCTTCTGGCTATCGGCAGCCATGACCTGGCTCTGGACTACTTGGGCAATATCCTGTGGAAGAAACACCACCTGCGCCTGGCATCTACCAATGTGGGCAGCATGGGCGGGATTATGGCCCTGAAAAGAAAGGAAACCCACCTGGCGGGGATCCACCTCCTGGATACCGCCACCGGTGAATACAATATAAGTTACCTGGAGCGTTATCTCCAGGGTGAAAACCTGGTACTGGTGAACCTGGTGACCAGGGAGCAGGGACTGATGGTTAAACCGGGGAATCCCCTGGGTATCAAGGGTCTGGATGACCTGGCCCGACCGGAGGTGCGGTTTGTTAACCGGCAGAAGGGTGCCGGAACCCGTATCCTCCTGGACTATCTCCTCAAGACAAAGGGGATGGACTCCAGACAGATAAACGGCTATGAACGGGAGGAATTCTCCCATCTGGCGGTAGCGGCGGCGGTCAGCAATAACACCGCTGATGTCAGCCTGGGGATATACGCCAGCTGTCAGGCCCTGGGACTGGAATTTGTACCCGTAGCTTCCGAGAGGTATGACGTATGTATCCTGAGAGATCTGGTTGACGAGGAAACCCTGGAGGCCTTGTACCAGGCGATTGCTGACCCCGAGTTTATTTCTGAAACCCTTGCCTATGGGGGTTACAGCCTGGACCTGTCGGGGCAGGTCATGTGGAGGAGCGGCAGCTGAAGCAACAAATCAGCGCAACGCTGTGAATGGAGGAGACAACATGCTTGACCGGTTAGGAAGAGACATCAATTATATGCGCATATCCATTACCGACCGCTGCAACCTGCGTTGTCGCTACTGCATGCCTGCAGAGGGCATTTCCCTGAAGGATCACCGGGAAATCTTAAGTTTCGAAGAGATAGAAACCCTGGTCCGGGTCAGCACAGAACTGGGTATCAGGAAAATAAGGCTTACCGGGGGGGAGCCCCTGATCCGGCGTAACTTACCTGACCTGGTTCACGCCATCTCCCGGATTGATGCTATCGATGATGTGGCCATCACCACCAATGGGGTCCTGTTATCTTCACTGGTAACCCCACTGAAGCAAGCAGGCCTGACCCGGGTAAATCTCAGCCTGGATACCCTGAAAAATGATCGCTACCAGTATATTACCCGGAGAGGGGACATCGAGCCGGTTATCAATGGTTTGGAAAGGGCCCTGGCCGAGGGGCTGCACCCCGTAAAGGTAAACACGGTGGTGATAAGGGGTTTCAACGACGATGAGATCCTTGATTTCTGCCGGCTGGCATACAACCTTCCCCTTCATATCCGGTTCATTGAATTTATGCCCGTGGGGGAGGTCAAATACTGGAACCAGGATCGCATATTTAAGAATTCCGAAGTCTTTGATATCATTAACAGACACTTTCCGTTAAAGCCGGGAAAGATCAGCCGCGGCAACGGCCCGGCCAAGTATTTTGAAATGGAGGGTGGTCAGGGATCGGTGGGCTTTATATCGCCGATGAGCAACCACTTCTGCGGAGAGTGCAATCGCCTGCGCCTTACTGCTGACGGCAAACTCCGGGCCTGTTTGTATGACGGCAGAGAAAGAGACCTTAAAGAGGCCCTGCGGGGTAATAAGCAGGAAGAGGAAATCAAGCAGATTTTCATGGAAACCATACTCTCCAAGCCGGAGAGACATGCCATGGGTGAGAAAGCCTGGGGGAGCAGGAACCGCAAGATGTACCAGATTGGGGGATAATATAATTGGAGTTGACTCATATCAATCAGGAAGGCCGGGCCCGAATGGTTGACGTGACGGGGAAGCCGGACACTGAACGCGAGGCTCGCGCCGAAGCCCGGGTATATATGCAGCCATCTACCTTGAAACTTATTGAAGAGGGTGGTATAAGGAAGGGTGATGTGCTGGCAGTGGCTCAGGTAGCCGGTATTATGGCGGCCAAGCAGACGTCCAGTCTGATACCCATGTGCCACCCGCTTTTCCTTACCTCAGTGGACATCAGCTTCAGTTTCGACCGGGAGCAAAACTGTCTGGAGATCGAATCGCGGGTTAAAACCACTGGCAAGACGGGAGTGGAGATGGAAGCGTTGACCGCAGTCTCTGTAGCAGCCCTGACAATTTATGATATGTGTAAAGCGGTTGACCGGTGGATGAGGATTGAAGGTATAGCCTTGTTGGAGAAGTCGGGAGGCAAGAGCGGATATCAAAAGAGGGGGGACCTGTAAATGGAGGGCCGGATTCTGGCGGTCTGTACCAGTGAGGAAAAAGGAGAGAAGAAGAGTGATATCGGCCAGGCGATGTTGGTGGCAGAACATGGCCTGGAAGGTGATGCTCACGCCGGGCCCTGGCATCGTCAGGTGAGTCTGCTCTCTCTGTCCAGTGTTGAGAAGATGAGGAACCGGGGGATTGAGATAGGCTTTGGCGACTTTGCCGAGAACCTTACGGTTGAGGGTCTCGATGTATGGTCACTGCCGATAGGTACGCGCCTAGTGGTGGGAACGGGTGTGGAGCTGGAGGTTACCCAAATCGGCAAGGAATGTCACCGGGGCTGTGCTATCCGCCAGCAGGTCGGCGACTGTGTAATGCCTCGGGAAGGCATCTTCGCCCGGGTTCTGAAAGGCGGGATGGTCAGGGTAGGTGATCCGATCACGGTGGGGAATACTTAGAGAGAAAAGAGATTATTATACGTGGATTGGAGGAGGAAGCGATGTTTACCATTGGTGTACTTATAGTAAGTGACAAGGGGTCTCTAGGGGAAAGAGAGGACCAGTGCGGTGAAGTTATAAAGGAGATGCTGTCGGACCTGGGGACAGTGGAATACTACCATATTGTCCCGGACGACCGGGGCATGATCCAGGAGCAGCTGATTTATATGTGCGATGCCCTCAAGCTAAATCTGGTTTTGACTTCAGGGGGAACCGGGTTTGCGGAACGGGATGTAACTCCGGAGGCCACCTGGTCGGTTATCAACAAAGCCGCACCGGGGATTACCAGCGCGATGCTTTTCTATGGCTTACAAAAGACTCCCCGGGCCATGCTTTCGCGGGCCATTTCCGGGATACGACGCAAAAGCCTGATAATAAATCTCCCCGGCAGTCCGAAGGGGGTGCGGGAGTCGCTGGAGGCCATAAAGGATTCATTGGGACACGGACTCGAAATCCTGTTGGGACAAACCGGGGAATGTGGACATAGTTGAAATAATGAGGCAAGAGAAGGTATAGAAAGAAATTGCAAGGTACAGAATATTAATTGGGAATAATTAACCCCAATGCCTGACTGTCAGATTTGCGATTCTACAAAACTCTTGCCTATTATTATAAATGAAAATTAGCACTCGCAACTGACGAGTGCTAACAATAAAAGCAAAAAGCTTGAAGGGGGTATATCGGTGAATGTCAAACCATTAGGTGACAGAGTAGTAGTAAAGGTACTGAAGGCAGAAGAAAGGACCAAGAGCGGCATTGTACTGCCGGACACCGCCAAAGAGAAACCGCAGGAAGGAGAGGTTATGGCAGTCGGTACGGGAAGATTGCTGGATAACGGTCAGAAGGTTCCCATGGAAGTAAAGGTGGGCGACCGCATCATCTTTTCCAAGTATGCGGGGACAGAAATCAAGATTGATGGCGAAGAGTACTTAATCTTCTCGGAGAGAGACATACTGGCAACTCTAGAGTAATTCCAATAGAAAAAAGAGGAGGTCACGATATATGTTAGCCAAGCAACTGAAGTTTGGGGAAGAAGCCCGGCGGGCACTTGAGAAAGGCGTCGATACCCTGGCTGATGCGGTTAAGGTCACATTGGGACCCAAGGGCAGGAACGTAGTCCTGGAACGCAAATTTGGTTCTCCCACTATTACCAATGACGGTGTAACCATTGCCAGGGATATAGATTTGGAAGATCCCTTTGAGAACCTGGGATGTCAGCTGGTCAAAGAAGTAGCGACCAAGACCAACGACATAGCTGGTGATGGTACCACAACCGCTACAGTTCTGGCCCAGGCCATGATCAAGGAAGGGCTTAAGAACGTAGCAGCCGGTGCCAATCCCATGATCATGAAACGGGGAATTGAGAAAGCAGTCGCGGCTGCCATTGATGAGTTGAAGAACATATCGAAACCGGTAGAAACCAAGAAAGCAATTGCCCAGGTGGCTGCAATTTCTGCATCCGATCCAGAAATCGGTGAGCTGATCTCCGATGCCATGGAGAAAGTTGGACGGGACGGAGTTATCACGGTTGAGGAGAGCCAGTCCGTGGGAACCAGCCTGGAAGTCGTGGAAGGTATGAACTTTGACCGCGGCTACATTTCTCCGTACATGGTTACCGATGGCGATAAGATGGAAGCAGTATTGAATGAACCTTACATCCTGATTACGGATAAGAAGATCGCCGCGATTGGCGAAATCCTGCCCCTGCTGGAGAAGGTGGTCCAGTCCGGTAAGCCTCTGGTAATCATTGCTGAAGAGGTTGAGGGTGAGGCCCTGCCTACCCTGGTAGTCAACAAACTGAGAGGGACCTTCAATTGCGTAGCGGTCAAGGCACCGGCCTTTGGAGAACGCAGAAAGGCCATGCTGCAGGATATTGCTATACTTACCGATGGCGAAATGATATCCGATGACCTGGGAGTAAAGCTGGAGAATGTAACCCTGGATATGCTGGGCCGGGCTCGTCAGGTCACAGTCAAGAAGGAAGAGACCATTATCGTAGATGGTGCCGGTTCCGACAAGGATATCAAGGACCGCATCAATTCAATCAGAACGCAGCTCGAAGAAACCACCTCCGAATATGATAAGGAAAAACTGCAGGAGAGACTGGCCAAACTGGCTGGCGGAGTTGCCGTAATCCAGGTTGGTGCTGCCACCGAGACTGAATTGAAAGAGAAGAAGCACCGCATCGAAGATGCTCTGGCCGCTACCAAAGCCGCGGTTGAAGAAGGTATCGTGGCCGGTGGAGGCGCTGCCCTGCTGAATATCGTGCATGCAGTAGATTCCGTGCAGGCTGAAGGTGATGAGTTGACCGGTGTAAACCTGGTGAAGAAGGCTCTGGAAGAGCCCCTGCGCCAGATTGCCAACAACGCGGGTAAAGAAGGCTCGGTAGTAGTAGAAAAGGTGAAAACCGCTAATACCCCGGCATTGGGCTACAATGTCCTGACCGAAGAGTACGAGGACATGATTGAAGCCGGAATCACTGACCCGGTTAAGGTTACCCGTTCCGCTCTGCAGAACGCGGCCAGCATTGCCGCCATGCTGCTGACCACCGAGACTCTGGTAACCGAGGTTCCCAAAGAAGAACCATCTATGCCCGGCGGCATGGGCGGAATGCCCCCCATGTAAGCAAACCTGGGAGCGAGTTATCAAAGAGCCGGGGAAGGAGATCCTCCCCGGCTTTTCCTTGCCCGGAGATGTTGCGAGAGGGCGGGCCTGCGGCTAATTCCGTTCGCTCCCTGAGTCCTGCATGGGCAACACCGGCTGCTCAGGTTCGGTCGGAAAGCAGCACCCCGTCTATTCGACGTCCATGTCTCAAAGACGGGCTCGTGACGTCCTGTCACTCGGCTGCTTTCCGCCCTCACCTTCGCAGGGTGTTGCTCCATTCGGACCCAACGTCCGCTCACTGGAATTAGCCGCAGGCCTTGGGTTCGGCACCAGATGCGAGGGGGCGGGCCTGCGGCAAATTCCGTTCGCTCCCTGGGTCCTGCATGGGCAACACCGGCTGCTTAGGCTCGGTCGGATAAGAGTTTACCTTGTCCAAATTGATTTTACATATTAGGATTAAGAGACAAAGTTTTCTACAAAGGGGAAGTAATTTGAAGGATAAGATTGCTCTGCTGACCGATAGTGCCTGCGACCTACCGCCTGAGGTGATCAAGGAATACTCGATTCATGTCCTGCCATTAAAGATTATTTACGGGACCGAAGAGTATTCAGACCGGGTGGACATTCAGCCGGAAGAGGTTTACGCACAAATGCCGGACAGGATCCCGACGACTGCTATGCCCGGCTTGGGTGAGATCAGAGAGGTCCTGGAGAGGATCAAAAATCAGGGATTTAACAAGGTGATGGCCATTCATCTTTCCGCCGGACTCAGTGGAACCCATGATGCGGTGAAGATGATAGCACAGGAGTTCAAAGACCTGCATATTGAGGTGTTTGATTCCAAGGTTCTGGGTATGGCCCTGGGGTTTCAGGTTTGGGAGGCGGCCCGGGATATCCGCAAAGGACTGGACTTTGGACAGGTGCTGGAAAATGTGAGGCAGCTCAGACCTAAGATAAACATTTATTATGTCCTGGAGACGCTGGAGTACCTGCGGCGTGGCGGACGTATCGGCCGGGTAGAGGCAGTACTGGGGGATCTTTTGGGACTCAAACCTATAATATCCTGTGATGATGAGGGCAAGTATTACACCCCGTTTAAAGCCCGCGGAAGGGCTAAATCCATCAATAAACTGGCCGAACTGGTGGAAAGAGCGGTGGAGAATGGGGCTGTTAAGCTGGCGGTGGTCCATGGAGGCGCTCGTGAGGAGGCCATGCGACTGAAGGAGCGATTGCAGCGTTTGCCCAACGTCAGGGAAGTCGTCTTCGGCAATATCAGTCCGGCCCTGGGAGCCCATACCGGACCCGGCCTGATCGGGGTCTGTTTCTATCAGGTATAAAAATGCAAAATGCATCATGGGGACAGACCCCATGATGCATTTTGCATCACGGGGTCTGTCCCCATGATGCAATATTCCTAAAGGTCGTAGTAGAGACTGAACTCCAGGGGGTGCGGGGTGAGCTTCAACTGTTTGGTTTCCTGCCTCTTCTTCTCAATCCATATCTCAATCAGGCGTTGCGAAAATACGCCGCCTTTCTGCAGGAACTGGTTGTCCTTTTCCAGGGCATCAAGAGCCTCGTCCAGAGTAGTAGGCATAGACTTGATTTTGGCCTGTTCTTCCGGGGGTAGATTATAAAGATTTACATCATAGGGACCAAACCCTGCCGCAACCGGGTCAATTTTCTGCTCTATCCCGTCCAGTCCCGCCATCAGGATTGCAGCGTAAGCATAATACGGATTGCAGGTAGCGTCACAGGGACGGAACTCAAACCTTTTCTGGTCTGGTGATGTGGCGTAGGCGGGAATTCTTATCACCGCGCTGCGATTCGCGGTCGCAAAACATATGCTTACCGGGGCTTCATAGCCGGGAACCAGCCGTTTGTAGGAGTTGGTGCTGGGATCGGTAAAACCGCTTAGAGCCGGAGAATGGTGCAGTATACCGCCTATAAAGTTCAAGGCAATTTCGCTGAGTCCCGAGTAGCCGTTAGCATCGTAGAAAAGAGGCTTACCTTCCTTGAAAAGATGCATATGTACATGCATCCCGCTCCCGGCTTCGGCCAACAGCGGCTTGGGCATAAAAGTGGCGGTTTTTCCCTCGGCAAAGGCCGCGTTTTTAACTATATACTTAACCAGCATAGTCTTATCGGCCATCTCTCTCATCCCGCCAAACTCAACCTCAATCTCCAGCTGTCCCGGACCTCCCACCTCGTGATGGTGATACTTGACGGGTACATTTCTTTCCTCCAACAACATGCACATACGGCTGCGAAGATCGTAGAGAACGTCCATGGGAGGGGTGATGTGGTAACCGCCTTTGGCCGGTATCTTGTAGCCCAGGTTGGGGCGGCCTTCACCGCTGTTCCACTCCGCCTGGGTCACATCAATCTCAAACCCGGAGATCTGGGGCTTGACCTGATAGCTTATATGGTCAAACACATAAAACTCGAATTCGGGGCCAGTCCGCATTTCATCAGCAATGCCGGTGGATTTCATGTATTCTTCAGCCTTAATGGCAACAGTCCGTGGATCCTGCTCAAAGCGGCGGAGGGGAGTGTCGATAACATAGACATCGCCGATCATGGACAGGGTGGGGACTCCGACGAAAGGATCCAGAATAGCAGTGGAGAGGTCAGGGATGAAAACCATGTCGCTTTTCTCTACGGGAGCGAACCCGTAATTGGAACCGTCAAAGCCGATTCCGTCTGCGAATATCTTTTCGGTAAACCGGCCTACGGGTATGGTCAGGTGTCGCCATCGTCCCAAAAGGTCGATCATCTTGAAATCGACCATCTGAATACCATGGTTGACGCAGTATTCCCTGGCCTGTTCAAATGACTCAAACACTTTTTCAATCCTCCAAATCAAACCCCTTGGGGTATAAATACGGAAAAATTATAGCAAAATATGAATTCCGCGTAAAGAAAGGCCCTCCGAAACGCCATGGAGAAACCCGGGCTGCAAGAGGTCATAAACCTTTTTCTCTCATAATAGAATGTAGCAAAAAAGAAGAGGGCGTGACCGATGAAAAGGTGGTGGTTAATAGCCGCACTGGTTGCAGTAGCGGTTTTGGGGGGCATCTTCTACTGGGTGTTTAATACCTACCAGGCGAGCAAGATAAATTCGCAGGAATTATTAACGGAGGCCCTCGATAGGACAGCGGCTGCCAAAAGTTTTAGATATTCCCTGGAGTCAGCACTTATAGTTGAAGGGAGAAGGGAGGAGATAAGCAAGATACAGGGGGAGAAGAGCCCTGAAGGCAACATTCATATCAAGGGGGAGATGGTAAAAACACCAGTTGACATCTATCATTTTGATCAGGCCATTTATAACTGGGATTCGTTCTCTGAACGCTGGCTGGTTATTAAGGATAACCAGACTGATTCCACCAAGGTCTTAATCTCTGAATTGGACCCACTCTCCAATTTCAACTTCAAGAACATCGGTGAGATTAAGGAGACCGGATGGGAAAACGTCGATGGCCGAAAGTGTCTGATTGTGAACTGCAAACCCAGTGTCGAAAATGAGCTGATGGAAATTCTCTGGCGGGCCTTTGACTACAATATTTATATTGACGTAAAAGAAAAACTGGTCCGCAAAGCGACGCTTGCAGCCACCAGTAAAAACAATGATAAGACGTTCCTTAACATGACGGTATCCTTCAGAGACTTCAACGAGAATATACCGATCGAAAAACCGAACGTAGACTAGGTATTTCGGGGACACCATATAAAATTATTTGCTCCGCCGCGGCGGAGCAAATAATTTTATATGGTGTCCCCGAAATAGTTTAGTGGTATCCCCAAGACAGCAAGGGATTGGACAGGGAAGCTCTACCCTGCTTCAAAACACCTGCCAACCGCCCCGGTGAATACCTTTAATGATACAAGGGGTCTGACCCTTTGCGTCACCTCCTGCATTCAGAGTCTCCGTGATTCACTTTGACACCCTATATCGGGGTTGCTATAATCCATTTTGAAAGGGGGAATACAGGCGCTTGACAAACATGAAAGTTCTCCTAACTGAGAAGCAAATACAGGAACGGGTAAAAGAATTGGGGTCCCAGATAAGCCACGATTTCGCCGGTGAAGAGGTTCTGATGGTTGGCATTTTAAAGGGGGCCTTTGTATTTTTGGCTGACCTCATGCGTCACTTGGACATACCGGTTAAGATTGATTTTGTGGACCTATCGAGTTATGGCTCATCTACTGAATCCTCAGGTGAAGTACATATCAGGAAGGATCTGGAGCATCCAATCGAGGGGAAAAACGTCCTGATTGTCGAGGACATTGTCGATACTGGAATCACTATCAAGTTTATTTCGGAGATTTTTCAAGGCCGAAACCCTCGGACCCTGAAGATCTGTACATTTCTGGACAAGCCTGACCGGCGTAAGGTACCAGTGGTTTCCGATTACAATGGGTTTACTATCCCCGATTATTTCATAGTTGGCTACGGACTGGATTACGCTGAGCAGTACCGAAACCTGCCTATGGTTTGTATTCTTGATCCCGATAACATTGCGGGAGATCCAAATAAATGAACTCTGAAAAGAGTATATTCTGAATAGAGGGTGGATACATGGAGACTGAACTGGTAATTGTTTTAGACTTTGGAGGACAGGACAATCAGCTTATTGCCAGAAGGGTCAGAGAACTTGCAGTCTACAGTGAGGTGCGTTCCTACGATATTTCCTATGAGGAAATGCTGGCCATGCGGCCTAAAGGGATTATTCTGTCCGGGGGGCCGGCCAGTGTGGAAATGCCCGAGGCACCGCACTGTGACCCCCGGATTTATTCTTCCGGGATACCTGTTTTCGGTATCGGTTACGGGATGCAGCTCCTAACTCAAGAACTCGGTGGGACAGTTAGTACGGAACTGAGGGAAAGCGGCCAAAGCGTGTTGTACCCTGAGGATTCGATCCTGTATGATGGCCTGCCGAGAGAGATTGAGGTATGGATGAACCGCGGCCTTTCTATTGACCAGGTGCCGCCAGGCTTCACAGTGACTGGGAAGACTGACAACACCCGGGTAGCCAGCATGGCTGATCCCGAACGTAAACTCTACGGGGTTCAGTTTTATCCTGAGGCCCATCAGACTCAATTTGGTAACGACATCTTGAAGAACTTCCTGTATAAGGTCTGCAAATGCCGTGGAGATTGGGACCAAAAGGGTTTTATCAACCAAATGGTAAGGCAGATCCAGGCGCAGGTTGGTGATCAGCGGATTATATGCGGCCTGAGCGGAGGTGTTGATTCTTCAGTAGCGGCGGCCCTGGTACACCGTGCAGTGGGGGATAAGCTGATATGTATCTTTGTTGACCACGGGCTGATGCGGAAGGGTGAGGCCGAACAGGTGGTGGACACCTTCGGAACTCAGATGAAGATGAATCTGGTGCATGTAGACGCCAGTGACCGATTTCTCAGCCAACTGGCGGGCGTAGAAGACCCCGAGCAAAAGAGGAAGATAATTGGGCACGAGTTTATCCGGGTTTTCGAGGATGAGGCTCGTAAGCTGGGGAATATTCCCTTCCTGGTGCAGGGCACCATTTATCCTGATGTGATCGAAAGCGGCACCAAAACTGCCGCCACCATAAAGAGCCATCACAATGTGGGCGGCCTGCCGGATGATATGGAGTTTGAACTGGTAGAGCCGTTGCGGTTTCTCTTTAAGGATGAGGTCAGAAAGATCGGTGAGGAACTGGGGCTATCGTCGGAGATCGTCTGGCGCCAGCCATTTCCAGGTCCGGGTCTCGGCGTAAGGATTTTGGGAGAAATAACCCATGAAAAACTGGCGATTCTAAAGGAAGCTGATGCTATTGTGACCGGAGAGATTCGGGACGCCGGCCTGGACCGGGAGGTCTGGCAGTATTTCGCGGTTCTGCCTTCCATGCGCAGCGTTGGCATCAAGGAAGATGAAAGAACCTATGCTTACACGATCATAGTCCGTGCGGTGAACAGTACCGATGCCATGACTGCTGATTGGGCGAAACTCCCCTACGAACTCCTGGACCGCATATCCAGGCGTATCGTAAATGAGGTACCGGGGGTAAACCGGGTGGCCTACGACATAACAAGCAAGCCGCCGGGAACAATAGAGTGGGAATAACAGCAAAAAATCCGGAAGCCAGCATGAAACCTGGTGTTCCGGATTTAATTTTTATAAAAACGTACCAAAAGCGTACCACTTTTAATTTTTTGATCCTTTTTTCTAATTTTTTGAGAATTCTTTTTCTACTTTTTCGAGATCCAAAACGACCGCTGAAGGAGTTTCGTTTTTGATGGTAGCATGCCGATTTAGATCAGCAGCAACCTGCTCCATCTTGTTTGGATACAGATGTGCATAGGTAGACATGGCTACCTCGACGGTATCACCCAGGCGCTCGGCCACAGCCACGATGGAATAACCCAGCTCAACCAGCAAGGCAGCATGAGAATGGCGGAGATCATGAACACGGATCCGTTTCACGCCGGCAGCCTTGGCCGCCTCATTGAGAGCACGCCCCAGAGTTCCCTTCTGGAAGTAGAATATCCGGTCATGCTCGTCGATATCATACAGTGCATTGATATACCGCATGACCTCATCATA
>JBMNJO010000026.1:0-14549 GCA_050951725.1 Syntrophomonadales bacterium
GTTATGAGGTCTTCAGTGCGGGAACAGAGCCACTGCGGGTCAATCCGTTTGCCATCGCAGCCATGAAAGAAATCGGGGTGGATCTGAGTGGACACCGTTCGAAGAGCATCGAGGAATTCACGGACACTGATATTGATTATGCGGTAACTGTCTGCGACAGTGCGCGGGAAAGCTGCCCCTGGTTACCAAATGCCAGGGCCATGATCCATCACAGTTTTCCGGACCCAGCGGCTGTCAGCGGAAACGAAGAGGTCATCCTTGCTGAATTTGAAAGAGTCCGTGATGAAATTCGGAGTTGGATTGAGAATGCTGTCGCTGAGGGGATCCTTTAAGAATTCCCGTTGTTTGGTGGGGAGCAGGTAAAGACCTGCTCCCTGCTTTAGCTTTGTGTTTGGGGTTGCTGCCAGCGGGCACAGCCCTGCGGGCATCGGTCCTTGTCGGGACTCATGCCCTTGTGCATCTTATGGCGCATCCCCGGGGTGAATTTCCCTGATTTAATTGCCTCCAACCGGGCGTCTAATCGTTTTTCCATTGCATTGTACTGATCCTGGGTAATAACCCCTTTTTTCAGATTATCCTTCAGGATCTCCTTCTTCACTTCAAGGATCTGTGTCCAGAGCGAAGTCAGCTTTGCCTTCTGGGCATCGCTGATCTGCAACTGCGGAACATTAGCCTGGTTAGCATTCTTGGTCGAGGCATCCCCTGCCCAGGCAAAGGATACTGCACCAACCACCATGATCAGAGCTACTGCAAAAACTAAAGCTCTTCTCACTTTTTCACCCCCTTCCACTAAGCTGTTATTAATTTACCCATTATTCATGATAAAAGCATGGCAAAGATATGAACTCTTTGTGAACCAGAAACGGTGTAAACAACACCGGGTTTGATCGGGTATTTGTCGCCGCAACTGAACAAAGAACGCTGAGTTTCCCTCATCGCGTGCTGCCTCCAATCCTGGCAGCCTTCGGTCAGAAGGATTATGCGTTGCCCAAGTTTGGCAGCAAAGGTTCTAAGATCCTGGATTTTGCAAAATTCTCTATTTTGACAGTTGTGGTTCTACGAACCCAATTTTATGCGAGCTTTTTGGGGGACCCCTCTATTTTGCTATTTTCGGGAGCCTTACTAAATGTTTAGCTATTTTGGGGACACCTTACTAAATGTTTTTACTATTTCGGGAACACCTTGCGAAATAAAAGGTGTCCCCGAAATAGGTAAAGCCCCTGAACTTTTTAGTCAGGGGCTTGGATAATTGTGTTACTTCAGAACTGTATATCGTATTTGCCTACTCACCCATTACCTTGATATTTTTATCTGCAACTACCGACATGCCAGCCATCTTGTAGACGGTATCTCTTCTCTTCCTGATATCATACTGGCTGGTGATGGCAATCTGCTCCATAATTGGGGAGCCTCCGCCGTGGTAGTTCCCGTAGTTTCCGGAACCGGCGGAATGTGAGGTGGTGGCATCAACAAACAGCAGCCAGAATCTCCACTGGTCTTCTACGGGTATCTTGGGATTGCGGTTGATATACTTTTCCAGGAAGGGTTTGAGTTCTGGATTGAGCAGGTCTTTCTCAGTTGGGAAGGTGGCCGGGATTCCCCCTGCGATATTACAGAGGATCTCCTGCTCGTGGAAAACAGCTTCTCCCGTCAGGCACCTTCCTACGTTGGCGTAAATGGAATTCGGGATATAGCTGCCGGGACCATAGGGGACCGGACCGTATCCAGGTATATAAACCTCAGGTTTGCCCAACGAAGAAGCGGTAAAGCCAGCCGCGTATCCCAATTCGGCTGTCATTATGAGTTCAGAGAGCATGGCCCTGACATGTGGGGTTTTTTCGATGCCGTTGATGTGAGCCGCACCCGCCGCCAGGCCGAGTATAAAGTCGAGGCAGGCAGGTTTACAGCCGGAATAGCTGTGGCGGTGGAACAGGGCAAATAATAAAGCGGCTATTCCGCCATGATCCACTTCACCGCACAGGAATACCCGCTCCCAGGGAATGAAGGTGTCATCAAATATAATGTAGGAATCAGTATAACCAGTTCTCTTCGGACCTCTCAGATAATCTCTCTTGGTTGGGTTATGGAAGGATACTACCTGCTTGATCTCCGGATGGTCAGATGGAACAGCAAAACATACGGCATAATCCGTTTCGTCTTTCATCAGAGCGCGGTTGGGTACCACCAGGATCTCGTCGGATATAGAAGCCTCCGAAATATGGACCTTACAGCCCCGAACCACGATCCCGTCACTCTTCTTTTCTACCACCCGCAGGTACTGGTCAGGGTCTGTCTGTTGGGCGGGCCTTTTTAATCTTTCCCCTTTAACATCAGTCTGGGCACAGCTCGCTACCAGATCGTTTGTCTGGAAGTATTCCAGCCACTTGAGGAAGTTCTGATGGTATTCCGTAGCCTTGTTCGGGTTCTTGGCTGCTTCGAAGGAAACGGCATTGATAGCGTTGGCAGCATCGACTCCCATACACCTTTGAATACAGGTGCCCACTTGATTGCATAACGCGCGGGTCATATCCTGCTTCTTGTGGAGATCATCGGGGCTCTGGTGGATATGGTTGAACCGGTTGATGGTTTCTCCAGTCAGGTGCGAGGTTGCAGTACACAGGTCTTTTAAATCCGGATCGAATGCGGCATCGAAGGTGAGCCCCATGACATTGATAGCCCCTTCCTGCATGGGATCGAGCCGGTCCAGTTTTGACCCGTTGAACCAAAGGTTGGGGTTCTTTTTGCGAAGTCCGTCAATATACTCCTGTTTGGTCCTCACAATCAATTCTCCTTTCCCTTTTTAAGATGTTGATAGCCTTCGCAGGGGCGAAGGCTATCATTATTCCAGTCAGTGACATGCAACAGTGACAAAACGATGCCACAACAAAGTATTTCTTTGTAAGTGGTGATACACCCTTCTAATAATTCTTAATAATCGAAAATTTCATCCGGAGCTTCAACTACTGACATATCACCAATCTTGATGATTTCACTGATGTGCCATACATTCGGCACAACATTGTTGAGGTAGTAACGAGCCGAGAAAACCTTCCCGAGATAGAAGTTGTAGTCAAAGTGATCTTTACCCAGTTCCGCCATCCTCTGCAGGGCGATCTTGGCCTGATCAAGGAGGAGGTAACCGCAGTAGAGCTGGGAGGTAGCAGTTAGAATCCGGCGGGCATAAACCGGCATCAGACCAACCTTGCCGGAGGTCATAAACTGGAGTATTGCTCCCTGGATCTCCCAGTATGCCTTTAATGCCTTTTCAAGGTGGTCGATCTCCCGGTCGAAACCTTCGATCTTGCCCTTATTCTCGGCGATGAAATCGGATATTTGTTTCAGAGTGTTTGCGAAGTCCTGACCCTTGTTCTGCCGCCATTTACGACCTATCAGGTCCAATGACTGAATGAAGTTGGTCCCTTCCCAGATGGACCAGATCTTGCAGTCCCGGGTGGCGCTGGCTGCCGGGTAATCTTCGCAGTAGCCATATCCGCCGTAGGATTGCAGTGATTCGGCGGTCAGTATCCAGGCCTCGTCACTGGGGTAAGCTTTGCAGAGCGGGGTTATCATGTCCAGATTCCTCTGAGCCCAGTCGCGGCGAGCAGGATCGGGGTCATATATACGAACATCTTCATAGTAGTAAGCCTTGCCCAGAAGCGCCCGGCAGGCCTCAGTGGTAGCCTTGTTCAGGAGGTACATTCTCTTGACATCTTCGTGCTTGTCGATGGTAACCCGACCAGCTTTGGGATTAGTCAAAAGACGGCCCTGAACGCGCTCTCTTCCGTAGGCAACTGCATTCCAATAGGCATTGGCAGCCACAGCAGTCGACAGACGGCCGGTATCAACCCGGGCCTCGTTCATCATCTGGAACATCTGGGCCATACCCTGACCCTTGCCATTCTCATCCGGCGGATCTCCCAGTATCCAGCCCCGGCAGTTGTTGTTCTCGCCCACTACCAGAGCTGCAGTGGCTGACCCCTTAAGTCCCAGTTTGTGTTCTACCCCGGCGCACTGAACATCGTTGTCCGACAGGGTGCCATCCTCATTCACCCAGTATTTGGGGGCGATGAAGAGTGAGAGCCCCTTGGTTCCGGGCGCTGCGCCCTCTACCCGGGCCAGATACAGGTGGATAATATTTTCGACATCATCACGGTCACCAGCAGTTATGAATATCTTCTGCCCTTTGAGCATGTAAATCCCCGGCTCATCGGTAGGATATGCCTTGGAAAGGAGGTCCCCAACGTCTGAACCGGCAGTCGGCTCGGTCAGACACATGGTTCCGGACCAGGTGCCATCAAACATCTTGGGCAGGAATCTCTGTTTCTGTTCTTCGGTTCCGAAATGCTGGATAACTGCTGCCGCCCCGCTTCCTGCTCCCACATAGGGCATGAAAGCCGGGTTAGCCGCTGCCTCAATCTCTAGCAAAAAGCCATTCAAAACGTGCGGCAGAGCGCCTTCAGCGTTATCGTCAATATTGCTGGAACCCCAGCCATTATCCTGCATAAAGCGGTAAACGGCATGGAACGAAGGGGGTATATAAGCCTGACCATTCTCATAACGGACCCCTATGTCATCGCCCTCTTCCGCGGTAGGAGCAATAACCTCGGCTGCTACCTTGCGGACCTGGTCGATAATGGTATCAAAGTCATCCTTGGTATAATAGTCCTTGTACCGGTCATAGGCCAGTATCTCGTCTACCGGGAGCCATTCCTTAAGAATGAATTTAATATCTCTGGTGTTATAAGCGTATTTGTAGGCCATGTCTCAACCTTCCTTCTTTGTGAACTGGTAAAACCGATAAAATGACCAGTGGAGAGACCCGCTTGGCTGGGTCCCCCCACCTCTGGGCCAATAATCTCAGGGAAAGAGTTTCCCGAATCTCTTATTTAATGAGTTCAAATATGGTAGCTGCACCCTGGCCGCCGCCGATGCACATTGTTACCATACCGTACTTAACATCCCGTCTCTCCATCTCATACATCAGGGTAGCGGTCAGCTTGGCTCCGGTTGCACCCATCGGGTGTCCCAGAGCAATGGCACCGCCGTTGACGTTGACGATATCCGGGTTCAGTCCTGCTTCTCTGATGCAGTACAGGGACTGGGAAGCGAATGCCTCGTTCAGCTCAATCAGACCGATATCCTTGAGCTCCAGGCCGGTCCGCTTCAGAACCTTGGGTATTGCAAATACCGGGCCGATACCCATTTCATCCGGTCCGCAGCCAGCCACCGCGAAGCCCACAAATTTCAGTCGGGGCTTGATTCCCAGTTCGAGAGCCTTTTGTTTCTCCATCACTATAACGGCCGCGGAACCATCAGTGGTCTGAGAGGAGTTGGCCGCAGTTACAGTACCGCCGGGGACGAAGGCCGGACGAAGTTTGGCCATCCCTTCAAGGGATACATCATGCCGGATGCCTTCTTCATAGTCATAAAGGATTTCCTTGGTCACCGGCTTGCCATCTGGTCCCAGTGTGGTTATCTTGACCGGCACGGGAACGATCTCATCTTTAAACTTGCCCGCTCTTTCAGCAGCAGAAGCTTTCTTCATGCTGTTGTAGCCAAAGAGGTCCTGGTCTTCACGGCTGATGCCATAGCGACTGGCTACGTTCTCAGCGGTCTGGCCCATGCTTGTATAAACCTTGGACACCTCGGGGTCCAAAACCAGATCCGGGTTGGGTCTGGTAACACCGCCCATAGCCACCATGCTCATGTGCTCGATCCCACCGGCCAATACGATATCACAGCGGTTGGCGATAATTCCTTCTGCCGCGAAGGCAATGGCCTGAGAGCCTGAGGAGCAGAAACGGTTTACGGTTGTAGCGGGTACAGTTATCGGAATTCCTGCATAAAGAGCAGTTATCCGGGCGGTGTTCATACCGCAGGATTGTTCCGGGGTAGCAGCGCCCCAGATTACATCGTCTATCATTTCAGCCTTAAAATTCGGTCCGCATCTTCTAATGGCTTCTTCCATACAAAGTTTTCCCAAGAACTCGGGCCGGGTGTCTCTTAAGGTCCCCCTGGGAGCCTTACCACCGGCAGTGCGTACTGCGGATACGATAACAGCTTCTCTCACTTGTCTTACCTCCCCGATTTTTTAATACCTAACCAAACCCTAGTTGCGCAACGGCTTGCCGGTCTTCAGCAGGGACATGATTCTGTCCTGGGTCTTCTGCTGACCGCACAGACTCAAGAACGCTTCTCTCTCCAGATCCAGGAAGTACTGCTCGGTAATCATGGCGCCTTTTACAACATTACCGCCAGCCATAACATCCGCGATCTTGCAGGCGATAAACCAATCGTATTCACTGGCCATGCCTGCCAGAACGGCTTGTTTTACGCCCAGTTTCAGCAGTGCGGTGTCATTCTTACCGGGAGCCGGAACGGGTCTGCTGACTGGTGGATTGTAATCGTCTTCGATCAGCCTCAGTACCTGTTTCTTGGCATCTGCGATCTGGAGTACCGGGTTCATGGATATGCCGTCGGTAGGTCTCAGGTATCCCAGTTTCTTACCTTCCTTGGCGCTGGTAGCAACCTTGGCTGTAGCCATATTCTGGAAAGGAGCAATCATATGGTCCACGAGAATGGGCCCCTGAATGCCCTGCACTGCTGCTATCGCTCTCAACGCTGCTTCCTTACATCCGCCGGCAGCGGGCAGCAGGCCTACTCCCACTTCAACTAAACCGATATAGGTCTCAGCTACTGCCTGAGCGGCAGCACACTGCAGCACAATCTCACAGCCGCCTCCCAGAGTCTGGCCATAAGGAGCCACTACCACGGGCTTGAGTGAATATTTGTTCGCCATCATGGCATCCTGGTTCCGCTTGAGAGCTGCATCCAACTGATCCCAGGCGCCGGTCTGAATAGCCTGGACTACACCGGTCAGATCTGCTCCGACACAGAAGTTCTTGCCGCCGCCGGTAATGACCATACCTTCCCAGTTCTTGGCCAGTTCAGCCTGGGCTGCTTCCATGGCCGCGATCAGATCTTCTGAGATTGCATTGTTCTTTGAATGTAACTGCAGGCAGACTACGCCATCGCCGATATCATAAAGGGTTCCAGCGGGCATAGAGAATACAACCTTGTTGTCCTGCTTGAGCTTGAGGAAATTAACCGCTTTCGGGTTGGCTGGCACAGGCTTGTAAGCCTTGTCCGGAATGGAATAGTAATAATCAACGCCGTCTTCCGACTTGTAGAAGGCAGTGATTCCGGCGTCAAACATTTCTTTGACCCAGGGAGCTACCGAACCGCCCTCTTCCTCGATGCGAGCTACATACTTCGGAAGATCCAGTCCGTTCCACATCTTGAAGGGACCGGCCTGATGGTTGTAACCCCACTCCATAGCGTTGTCAATGTTGACTATGTCATCGGATATTTCGGGTATCTTCTTGGTTGCATACTGCAGAGTGCCGCTGTTCATCTTCCAGACCAGCTGGGCTGCTTTGTCGTC
The DNA here is from genome assembly GCA_050951725.1 of Syntrophomonadales bacterium. Classification (GTDB taxonomy): domain Bacteria; phylum Bacillota; class Syntrophomonadia; order Syntrophomonadales; family DTU052; genus DTU052. The sequence goes on from JBMNJO010000026.1 coordinate 7,445, forward strand.
ACCTTCGTAGAATGCAGCCAGTTTTTCCGGCAGGCTCCTGGCAGCTTTGGCCTTGTCAAGGCTCGGGAACTCCGCAGGTTTCTGGGGTCCATATTCGAAGGTTTCAGGATTCAGCATCAGTTTTTCTTTGCCGACTCTCTTGTAGAAACCGCCTTTGGTCTTGTTCCCCAGCATGTTCTTTTCTTTCATCTTGAGGAATAACTCGGGTACCTCGTAAAGTTCTTTCTCGGCGGGATCAGACAGTACACTTTGGATTGACTGGGTACCGTTTACAGCAATATCGAGTCCAACCAGGTCCATCAAGCCAAAGGAACCGGTTTTGGGTCTGCCGATTGCCGGACCGCAAATCGCATCGATTTCCGAGAAGGTCAGGTCCAGCTCTTTCATCAACCGGCCTATGGACGGTCCACCCTGGTTGCCGAAACGATTGGCGATAAATCCTGGGGTATCTTTACACCATACGATGCTCTTACCCAGAACCCGCTCACCGAAATCCGCCATAAACTGTAATACTTCGGGATCAGTATCCTTGCCCGGAATGATTTCCAAAAGTTTCATATAGCGGACCGGGTTGAAGAAGTGAGTCCCCAGCCAGTTCTTTCTGAATTCTAAGGGCATATCCTCAGCCATGAGGGTGATTGAAATGGTAGAGGTATTCGAACTTACGATGGCTCCCGGCTTGATGAACGGCTCAATTTTCTTCAGAACATCTTTCTTGATCGCCAGGTTTTCCGGGACTGCTTCTACTATCCAGTCGCACTCCTTCAGCCATTCAAGGTTGTCTTCCATGTTGCCGACAGTAATGTAATCTGCATCGGCTTTGTCATACAGCTGGGCTGGACGGGACTTGAGAAGATTGCCCTTGTTGGCCTCGGCAATCTTGTTCCTTGCTGCCGGATTGGCCTTTTCTGCATCGCTGAGATTCGGTGGCACGATATCCAGAAGATAACTTCTTATACCCGTAGCTGCACACTGCGCGGCAATTCCGCTCCCCATGGTACCTGAACCAAGCACTGCTACTTTTTTGATTCTTCTCTTCACCAGTTCTACCTCCCGTTTCGTATTGTCCTAATAAAAGTTGCTGCCCGAACACTGTGTCGTCAGACGATTGTTTCCCCTGACACCCCCTTTCGTCGCTCGAATGCAACCTGGTAGCGGGAATGTAGATGCGTATTAAGATCGTGCTTTTTATAGAAACACCAGGTTATGTGATTATTCATGCTAAACCGCAAAGGCAACCTGAATCCCAATGCTAGTTTCCATAATGTAGGCACTTAGTAATCTTGTTCCTATATATAATAATAACTGTTTTCACAAATAAATAAATGATAATTTGGTAAAACTAATCTATTTATTCATTTTGGCGATCTCTTCTTCCCGTAATTTGCGCCGTAAAGCCTTGCCGGTATCGGTTCTGGGGAGCTGGGCCCGAAACTCAAAAAGTTTTGGAACCTTATAGGCTGCCAGGTGCTGCTTGCAGAACGCTGTGAGTTCTTCCGCGGTTACCTCTGCCCCTTCCACCAATTGAACAAAAGCCTTCACTGTTTCTCCCCGGTATTCATCAGGGATACCGACTGCAATGGCGTCCTTGACCTTGGGGTGCTTGAACAGAACCTCATCGATGTCACGGGGATAAATATTATAACCACCAGCGATGATCATGTCCTTGGTGCGATCCACGATAAAGACATAGCCCTCGTCATCCATATAGGCCACATCACCGGTCCGAAGCCAACCATCAATCAAAGACCTCTTTGTCTCCTCCGGATTATTCCAGTACTCTTTCATCACGGTAGGGCCCTTAATCCAGATCTCACCGCGTTCACCCAATGGCACATCCTGCAGGGTATCCGGATCTACCAAGCGGACATCATAATCCGGCATTGGTATCCCGCAGCTCGCGATTTTCTTCGGTCCCTGTACCGGATTGGAAATGCCCAGGGCAAAGGTTTCACTCATACCCCAGCCTTCACTGTAATAGATGTCAAAGTCCAGGGCCTTCTCAATCAGTTCTTTTGGGCAGGGCGCGGCTCCGGTGCCGACAAAATCTGTTTTAAGGTTAAGATCCAGATCCCATGCTTCGGGATGGTCAAGCACCGCCTGCAGCATAGTTGGTACGCATGGCCAATAGACAATCTCCTTATGCTGCTTGAGTGTCGCTACCACCTCATTGGTGTCCCACCGGGGAAGGATAACCTGGGTGGCGCAGGTGAACACACAATACAGTATGCAGCAAACCTCGCCATATACATGGAAGTATGGCAAGGTGCAGAAAACCCAACGCCGGTCGAGAGGAACGTCATCAATAGTCGTCCCGCCCCATCTGCTTACTATAACCGTTGCTGCCACCACATTAGCCTGGGTCAGGACTGCCCCTTTAGGAACACCGGTTGTGCCTCCAGTAAATTGAATTATCGCCGGGTCATCCTGGGCAATCGGAATACGGGGTGGTATGTTATTGGTACTCTGCTCGAGCAGCCGGGAGAGATGATGCCAGCCTTCCTCAAGACCCAGTTCTTCGGGAGTGCTGATTCCGGCCCCGTTAATGAAATCGCTGAGCCTCGTTACAATAACCAGTGGAATATCAACCGCTTTGCATAAGGCCTTTACATTAGGTAAAACCAAATCGAAAGTGAATAGCCCGGTTATGCCAGTATTTGCAGCAATACCCTTCAATTCTTCATAGGTGTACAGCGGATTCAGGTTTACCACCACTGCTCCGGTTATAAGCGTAGACCAGTAAGCCAGGTTAAACTGCGGGGAGTTGGGCAGTAAAATCCCAATACGGTCTCCCTTCTTTACCCCCAGTTCAATCAATTTATTGGCCAGCCGTATGCAAGCCCGGTATAGTTCCAGATAAGTCATTTCCGTACCATAGAACCAGGTAGCAGGTCTATGAGGAACACCATTCGAAGCATTACGAATAAGATGCCAGGCAGGAAATTTCGGATAATTGAAGGACCAGGGCACCTTCCAGTCATACTGCTTGATCCACGGCCGTCGTGCAAGAATCTCTTCAGTCAAAATCATTTTTAAACCCCCTCTTTGAATAAACAATTACGATACCAATTTCACCTGACAGAATGCGAAGCTCCGAAAGCATCACCTCCGTTACCGATTGCACATGTCTGTTGCTCCTTGGTTTCAATAGGCATAACTGCAATTCGTATGCCAAATCGGTTGCGGCTTCCTGTTTTGACATTAATCGACTCGGCAACAGAGGGGCATCGCTTCGCTTCGGGTATTCAGATAAAGGGGTTGTTGTGCATTGATCAATTTATTCAGAATTTTTTATTTCCTCAGAATTTCGACACAATAGATCTCGCTAGACGCAGCTAAAATGCGTCAATCATGTTTCCTGGCGCCACACCAGTCAAAGGGTTGTGTATCATTAAGCATCATTAGAAACACAGCAAAGGCAAGCTTGAAACCATCTTAATGCGTTCAGTGTGACAGAAGGACAATTCTTTTTCCCATCAGTGAGTGATCAAAGAACCATACTTCGGTCACATTCAACGCGTCACCAGCCTGCACCGCATCGGTTAATCAGAAATACCGTATTCCTTGATCCACCGGTATAAGGTCTTGCGCGATATACCCAGGGCCTTGGCGGTCTTGCTTTTGTTATTGTTAAACTTGTGGAGGTATTTTTTGACCATGATCCTCTCCAGGGAACTGATTGATACTTCAGCTTCGGTATTATCCAGCTCAGTTTCTGCCTCAACCAGGGATTTTGGCGGCAGACTGAGATAGCGTTTGATCATCTCATAGGTGATAACCGGCTGAGTTGACAGCTGAATGGCGCCTTCAAGCACATTCTGCATCTCCCTGACATTTCCCGGCCAGGGATATCGCAGAAAGGCTTCAATGACGTCCGGTGCCACAATGTAAGGCGGTTTGTTCAATCGTTGGCATATCTTATGAGTCAGGTACCGGGCCAGCATTATAACGTCATCCGGTCTATCCCGTAGAGGGGGAATGGTAATCCGTATTACTCCGAGCCTGTAGTAGAGGTCACGACGAAATCTTCTAAGACTTATTTCCGATTCCAGGTCCTTGTTGGTCGCCGCGATAATCCGGACATTGACCGGTATAAGCTTGTTTCCTCCCAGGCGCATAATGCTCTTTTCCTCCAGTACCCTGAGCAGGGAAGCCTGCAGGTCCAGAGGCATATCTCCTATCTCATCCAGGAAGATGGTACCCTGGTCCGCCAGTTCGAACTTGCCTATGTTGCCCCCTTTTCTGGCACCGGTGAAAGCCCCCTCCTCGTAACCAAAAAGCTCGCTGCCGATCAATTCCTTGGGCAGTGCGGCGCAGTTGATGGCCACAAAAGGGTTATTCTTTCGCGGACCGGCGTTATGCATTGCCTGGGCAATCATGTCTTTCCCGGTCCCGCTTTCTCCCAGGAGTAACACATTAGAGTTTGATGAGGAGGCAGCCATGGCCAGTTTTTTGACTTCCAGGAAGCTTTGATTCTCCCCGGCCAAATCTGCAAATGTCACCTTGGCATTGCTGCCAATCCAGCTGCGAACCATGTGGTCGACATGTTTACTTTCCCGTATTATAAGCAGGGTCCCTATACAGGGAGGTTCTGAATAATTGAGCGGGTTGCAGGTCACGTGGCATTTAATCCGTTCCTGACCAACGTTCAGCATCACGGTTTCATTGGTGGCTATACGCCCGGTTGCCAGGCTGACAAAATAATGATTATCGGGATGATGACCCAAAACGTCATAGATGTTTTGGCCGATTACTTCGGCGCGTTTTCTGCGGAACAAGCGGCAGCAGTTTTCGTTGATGTATGACAGGGCGTTGCGGTCGTCGACTACCATAACCGCTTCCGACATCGACTCAATCAGGTGCTCGTTATACTTGGTGGCTCTTTCCAAGACCATTTTTGATTCAATATGTTTGACCGAAGCCATTACCATTCCCAAAGTATGAGTGTTAAAGCGGCAATAGGGAGCCTCCATCCCTAATACCCCGATAATCTTTCCACCATCTATGATTGGTGCGGCGCAGTTGGCAGCCGGGATGGCGATGCGGCAAAAGTGTTCATAACCAACCACTGATATGGGACGGGCCAGAGCAACCGCCAAGGCGCTCGCATTGGTTCCGACCAGTTCCTCCGGCCAAATAGTACCTTCTACCAGTCCTCCGCCGCGTGCTTCGTTCAACGACTGTCGGTCTCCCATAACCGAGAGTACACAAAGGTTGGCATCGGTTAACACCAGGACAAAGCCGGTCCCGGCAATAAACTCCATCAACCCCCCCATTACCGATGAAGCAGTCTCCATAAGGTATTCCGATTCCTGGCGGGCTTTGACAAATTCGTGCTGCGTCAGATGAATAGCGCTGGTTCTCTCGGGATCAACACCATAGCAGTAGCTGCGCTCCCATGAATCCCGAATCTCCCGGCGCAAACCCTCACGGAGCTCAGGCTTTTGATGAAGCTCTCGCCACATCATCTCCTGATCCTGATGGTTGATAAAAATCCTGGAGGCAGAATGTGATATGAGGCTGTTGCTTTTGGGTTCCGGATTGTTCATTTTGAGATCTGCTTCCCCGAACCGCATTCCTATACAGCTCAGTGCTTTGCCGACCAGCAAAGCAGGCAGCCAAATGAAGACCTTGCTTGGGATTATTCAGGTAGAGATAATGATTCCTTCTTATGCGTTGCCGGATCGCCACCGGGAAACCAGAATACACCCTCCCCTCTGCGTACAAATCCTGTAGTTAAGCGATGGATTGTGCGGATAAAGGTTGCGAGGATATTGGCAATGGATGCTGGTGCGATGTGGTTGGTCAATTGAAGTGACTTGGGCATGTAAACTTGTGCTTCGTTGCTGTGTTATCAACCGGGAAATGACGATACACTTTCTATATATATTACCATAATGTACTTGGAAAAGCTTTATTCGAAAAACAGTTTTGGCGACTTTTGCACCAAAAAGGATGGCCACTGGGTGCCGCCCGGTAAGCCATCTCCGTTATCGGGCAGGAGGGACCCGGCCCACCGCCGTACCGGCCGGCCGCATCACAAATAACCCGCTTCCAGGTACTTAAACCTGAAAGCGGGTATGGTGTGCGTTCCGAGTTGCCTGTTATCCAGGTAGCCTTTTTCTTATCGTCACTCTAAGTATCCTATTTTTTCGACTTCGCGATCTCCTCATCGCGCAGGATCCGCCGCAGCGCCTTACCGGTGTTGGTTCTCGGCAGCGCTTCCCTGCGGAATTCGATTAAACGCGGCACCTTGTAGGCGGCCAGGTGTTCGCGGCAGAAGGCGATCATTTCTTCAGCAGTTGCGCTTTCGACCCCTGGTTTCAGCTGAATAAATGCTTTTACGTTTTCACCGCGGTATTCATCGGGGACCCCGATGGCCATGGCGTCGGCAACCTTGGGATGCTTGACATGAGCACTTCGTCGATATCGCGAGGATAGATGTTGAACCCGCCGGCGATGATCATGTCTTTAGTCCGGTCAACGATGTAAACATAACCATCCTCGTCCATGTAGGCCACGTCACCGCTCTTAAGCCAGCCGTCTTCGGTGAACACACTAGCTGTTTCTTCAGGTTTTCTCCAGTATTCCTTCATGACATAGGGGCTCTTCATCCAGATCTCTCCTGGCTGGCCCAGGGGGACGTCGTTGCCGTCTTCGTCTACCAGGCGGAGGTCCACGTCAGTATAGGGGACCCCGGTACTGCCGGGTCTAAGGCCGTTGTAGGGAGTGCTGATAGCGAGAGCGGTAGTTTCACTCATTCCGTATCCTTCATGGAAGGAAAAGTCCAGCTGGCGGCATTTGTTGATCAGTGCCAACGGTGCCGGAGCCGCACCGGTTCCGGTATAGAGGATTTTTTCGTGCCAGTCGATTTCGTTAACCCGGGGGTGATAGAACAGAGCCTGCACCATGGTCGGGACACACGGCCAGTAGGTAATGTGATCAAATTTATTAAGGGTGTCGAACATCTCGTCGACGTCAAAGCGGGGCAGGATTATCATGGTGCCGACCGTCCAGGCAGCCCAACAGAGGCAGCAGATCTCACCGTACACGTGCGAGAAGGGCAGGACGGCTAACACGCTCATTTTTTCCGGAGTAACGTGGT